>DASRGU010000010.1:0-1108634 GCA_035650875.1 Vulcanimicrobiaceae bacterium | reverse complement strand
AAGCGCTCCTGCAGCGACGTTCCGGCGATCCAGACAAGCCGCGCATGCTCGGCGCCTTCAACGAGGAAACGCCCGACTGGCTCTCGTTCTTCATGTTCACGTTCTTCACCGACCGCGACGGGAAGTTCCAGCTCAAGTCCTTCGCCGAATCGTCGTTCGACCCGCTGGCGCGCACGTGCCGCTTCATGCTCACCGAAGAAGCGCACCACATGTTCGTCGGCGACACCGGCATCTCGCGCGTCGTGAAGCGCACGCTCGAGGTGATGCGCGAGCTGGGGACCGACGAGCCCGCGGCGATCCGCCGCGCCGGCGCGATCGATCTTCCGACGGTCCAGCGCTACCTGAACTTCTGGTTCAGCTCGTCGCTCGATCTCTTCGGTTCCGAAGCGTCGTCGAACGCCGCGGCCTACTTCGCGCAGGGCGTGAAAGGCCGTCCCGACGAGAAGAAGTACGCCGATCACGTCGAGCGCGAGTCGACGATCGAGCTCACCGTCCCCGACGGCTCCGGAGGCGTTCGGATCGACACGATCCCGCTGCGCAACGCGATGAACGAGGTGGTGCGCACCTCGTACGTCGAGGACTGCATGAAAGGTCTCGCGCGCTGGAACCGCCTCGTCGAAGCGGCGGGCCACGCGTTCCGCTTCGCGCTGCCGAGCACGCGCTTCCGGCGCACGATCGGCGCGTGGGCCGGAGTCCCCACCGATCCGTCGGGAGCGATCATCCCGCAGGAACGCTACGACGCGCAGATCGCATCGTGGCTTCCGAGCGCCGGCGACCGCGCGTACATCGCGAGCCTCATGCACCGCGTCACCGAGCCGGGGAAGATGGCCGCGTGGATCGCGCCGCCGGAGAAGGGCATCAAGGACCGCCCCGTCGACTACGAGTACGTGCGCATCGCTTAGGAGTTGGTGCGGCGCTCCGGCGCACGACGGCGGCGAAGCGCCTGAAAGGGCGAAGGCGCCGGGCGCACGGAACGTGTGCCCACGATGCGCGGCCGTACGAGCGAAGTTCGAACCCGCGTCCGTTTCGGCGAGACGGACGCGGCCGGGATCGTGTTCTCGCCGACCTTCTACGTGTGGTTCGATGTCGGAACGCACGCGCTCGTGCGCGCCGCGACCGGTGCGCTCCCGGGCGAGGACGGGCGTCCGCGCTTTCCGATCCCGCTCGTCGAGAGCGGCGCGACGTTCGTGAGCCAGCTGCGCCACGACGACGAGATCGCGATCCGGTCGACCGTGACGGCGCTCGGCACGAGCTCGATGCGCATCGAGCACGAAGTCGTGCGGCTCGCCGACGGTGTCGTGGCCGCGCGCGGGTTCGAAGTGCGCGTGCACGTGCGCCGCGAGAACGGCGCATGGAAGGCGTCTCCGCTGCCCGACGACCTCCGCGACGGGCTCGCAACGGGCGTCTCCGCCGAAGAGGTCGCCTGACGCCTCAGCGCCGGACGAGCACGACGCCGGCCACGAGCAGCAGCGCGCCGGTGATGCGCGCCCGATCGATCGGGATGCGCGGAACGCCGAACGCGCCCAGCGGAAGGCTCATCGGACGCCGTTCGCGGAAGCGCGCGCCGATGGCCTTCGATCCTTCGCTGCTGCTGTTCGTCCCCGCCGATCGCCCGGACCGGTTCGGCAAAGCGCTCGCCGCCGGCGGCACGGGCGCGATCCTCGACCTCGAGGACGCGGTCGCCCCCGACCGCAAGGAGCACGCGCGCGACCATGTTCGCGCGTACCTGGACGCCGAGGGCGACCACGCGCGCGTCGCCGTGCGCGTCAGCCCGCCCGACACGCCGGACGGGCGCGCCGATCTTGCGATGCTCGCCGGCGCGCGGCGTCCCGCCGCGATCGTCGTGCCGAAGGTTCGCGACGCGCGCGACTGCGCGGTCGTCAGCGACGCGGTCGGCGATCTTCCGCAGATCGTCCTGATCGAGGCCGCGCGCGGGATGGCGCATTGCGAGAGCATCGCCGAGGCGGCGCACGTGCTCGCGCTCGCGTTCGGTCCGTACGATCTCGCCGCGGAGCTCGGCTCGGAGCCGGACGCGGACGTGATGCTGCCGCATCGCGCGCGGATGGTCGTCGCCGCGCGCGCTGCAGGACGCTGGGCGATCGACGGTCCGTCGCGCGAGTACGGCGATCCCGCGATCCCGGCGCGCGACGCGGCGCTGGCGCGGCGGCTCGGCTTCGACGGAAAGCTGCTGATCCACCCGAGCCAGATCGCCCCCGTGCGCGACGGCTTCACGCCGTCGCCCGAAGCGGTCGCCTACGCGCGACGCGTCGTCGACGCGGCGGCAAAAGGCTCGCCCGCCGTCGTCGACGGAACGATGATCGACGCGCCGATCGAAGAGTCGGCGAAACGCGTGCTGCGCCGGGCCGGGATCACGGCGTAAGAGGGGTCAGCCGTACGCGCGCGACAACAGCTCGCGCACGTCCGCTTCTTCGGGGCGCGCCGGATTGTTGTCCAAGAGCGGCTGCTTCATCACCAGCGGCAAGGCACGCTCGGCGAGATCGCCCGGCGCGCCGAGCGCACGGAAGGATCGCGGCAGCGCGAACGCCTCCGCGATCGCTTCCGCTTCGGCGGCAAGATCGCCGATACCGAACGCATCGCCGACTCCGCGTACGGCGCCGGGCGCGATACGCGCGTTCGCACGAATCGCGTGCGGTAAGACGACGGCGTTGACGATCCCGTGGGGGATCTGCGTCAGCCCGCCGACCACGTGGCAGACCGCATGATGCAGGCCCATCGAGCGCGTGTCGAGCGCGAAGCCGGCGAGGTGCGCCGCTTCGAACAGCTCGCGGTGCAGCGCTTCGTCGCGCTGCTGCGCCGCGTGCTTCAGCAGCGCCGGAAGCGCGCGTCCCGCGGTGCGCGCGGCCGCGGTTCCGAGCGCGTGCTGCGTCTTCGCGTAGCTCGCTTCGATCGTGTGCGCCCAGGCGTTGATCCCGATCGAGCCCAGCTCGCGCGGCGGCAGCGACGCCAACAGGGCCGCGTCGTAGATCACGATCGGTGCGGGCGAGGCGAGGCGTCCGCCCTTTTTTCGATCGCCCTCGACCATGCCGTAACCGCGGGACATCTCCGCGCCGCCCAGCGCGGTCGGAACCACGACGAGCGTGACGTCGCTCGTCTCCGCGACCGCCTTCCCGAGATCGATCGCGCTGGAGCTGCCGATCGCGATCGCCGTCGCGCTGCCGCGCGCGTCGACGAACGCGCGCGCCGCGTCGACGGTCTCACGCGGGTTGTGCGAGCGCGCGCCGTCGAAGCGGTCGACGATGCGCCCGCGCAGCGCGTCGTCGGGAATCAGCGCCACCGACCGCGGCGAGCCGAGCACCGCCACCGGCCCGGGAAGCGCGAGCGCGTGCAGCGCGTCGGACAGCGGCCCGAACATGATGCGGCGCTCGGCGATGCGCTCGTCGCTGACGCTCACCGCGCCGTCTTCTCGCTGAAACGGATGCGATTGCCGAACGGGTCGTGGACCTGCAGATCGCGCGTGCCGAACTCGGTATCGACGATGCCGGGACGCCCGTAGCGATAGCGCTTTCCGATCAGCTCGGCGTGCAGCTGGTCGATCCCTTCGACCTGCACGATGAGCTGCGTGCCCGGCGAGGCGTCGCCGTGATGCTCGCTGAGGTGCAGCACGATCCCGCCTCGCGACACCTGCATGTACAGCGGAAGGTCGGCTTCGAAGCGGTGCTCCCAGTCGACGTCGAACCCCAGCCAGTCCACGTAGAACTCGCGCGCCTTCGCTTCGTCGAAGATCCGCAGGATCGGCGTGACGCCGCGGAACGTGATCGCTTCGGCCGCCTTCATCATGAGACGTGGGTTCCGACGCCGCCGAGGCCGAATCCCGGCAGCCGGCTCGCATCACCCGGAGGTGCCGTCCTGACGCTGCGCACGATCGGTCACGGAACGTCGAGCGCCGAGGAGTTCGCCGAACGGCTCGCATCGTTCGGGGTTGAACGCCTCGTCGACGTGCGCCGCTTTCCAGGGTCGCGTCGCTGGCCCTGGTTCGCCGCGGCGGCGATGGCAGACTGGCTTCCCGCCAGCGGGATCGCGTACGTTCCGGCTCCGGAGCTCGGCGGCCGCCGGACGCCGAACGCCGATTCACCGAACATCGCGCTGCGCACGCCCGCCTTCCGCGCGTACGCCGATTTCATGAGCACGGCGGAGTTTCGCGACGCGCTCCGCGCGCTGCTCGCCGCCTCGTCGAACGCGCCGGCCGCGGTCGCGTGCTCGGAGACGCTGTGGTGGCGCTGCCACCGGCGCTTGATCGCCGATGCGGCGGTGCTGCTGTACGGCGTGGACGTCCGCCACATCGTCGGCTCGAAGGAACAGCCGCACCGGCTCACCGACGGCGTCCGCATCGCCGAACCCGGAACCGTGCGCTACGACGACACGCGCTGAGCGCCTCGACGCGCCGTCGGACCGTGGGTCAGCTCCGCGGCTTCGGGCCACAACGGCGGCGGCAACATCCTCCGCACCCCGGGCGGGTAAGCTCCCTCGGGGTGTCTTGCGATCCAGTCTTCCGACAGAACGGCGAGGTACTCGAAGTTGTCGTAGACGGCGTTCCCGTCCCGGAGCCTGCGGTGGGCGACCAACGGCGCGAACGCTTTCCACGCTCCCGCGCACATCGCGGAGAGCAGGTCGCAAAAGATCTCCTTGTCGATGAAATCGTACTTGACGAGACAGCCGCAGTTCTCGAAGAACCCGCCGACCGCGAACACCGCTTCGAATTCCGGAAAGGCGGAGAGCCGTTCCGCCGTGAGAATTCTGCGGCGCAGCTCGGGATCGTCGTAATTCTCGGTGAGGAAGCGTATCGCGACGCGGTAGTTTTCCGCGAATTGGCGTGACTCGACCGTCTCGCGCAGCTCGAGCATCGAGGTGATCTGGTTCGAGCCGCGCATGTGACGGAGCTGCGTGAGCGCCGCGAACGCAGACGCCGCCACGACCAGCAGCGTCGCGACCGCGGCCGTCGCGCTGACCCATTCAGCCGACACGCGGCGAACTCGTGGCGCGCAGGCGCTCGACCTGCGCGGCCCCGACTCGAACCTGACGAGCGGCCACCACGACCGCAGCGAGCACCGCGAGCGTCGAGAGGAGCGACGCGATCGCGGTCAGCGCTTCCCAGCTCACCTGCATCGAGCGAGCGTTTCGACGCGGGCCGGCGCGCCGCATCCCGGCTACGTCGCGGCGGCGCTCCGGCCGAACGCGCCGTCGAGGCGCAACGCGTCGACGCGCTCGCGGTCGTAGCCGAGCAGCTCGCGGAGCACCGTGTCGGTATCGGCGCCGAGCGCCGGCGCGGCGCGATGCCCGGACGGCGGGTCGCCGACGCGGACGGGGCTCGCGATCCAGCGGGCCGCGCCGAACGCCGCGTGCGGAGTTTCGCCGACGATTCCGCGGGCGGCGGTCTGCGGATCGGCGAGGGCGGCGCGCACGTCGTTGATGGGGCCGCACGGAACGCCGGCCGCGGTGAGGGCGCGGACCCACTCGGCGGTCGTGCGCGTCGCGAACGCCTCCTGCAACGTCGTCGTCACGAGCGCGCGGTTCGCGCGCCGGGCCGCGAAGCCGCGAAAGCGCGGATCGTCACGCACCTGCTCGATGCCCAGAACGTCGACGAGCCGGTCCCAGAACTTCTCCTTCGCGCACACGACGACGATCCAGCCGTCGGCGGTGCGGAAGTTCTGGAACGGCACGATCGACGGGTGCGCCGAGAACGGAAGCCGCTGCGGCTCGTACGCGCCGTCCGCTGCGAGGGTCCACGACGCGACGTACGTCAGCATGTTCATCGCCGTGTCGAACAGCGAGGTGTCGCAGTCGCATCCGGCGCCGTCGCGGCGCGCGGCGTGCACGCCGGCGAGGAGCGCGAGCGCGGCGACGAGCCCGCCGCTGTAGTCCACGATCGAAAGTCCGGATTTCGTGGGCGGTCCCTCGGGATCGCCGGTCAGCGACTGCCAGCCGCACAGCCCTTGCAGGATGTAATCGTAGGCCGGCTCGGCGGCGCGCGGCCCCGTCATCCCGAACCCGGAGAGCGAGACGCACACGATGCGCGGGTTGACGTGCGCGAGATCGGCATAGCGCAGCCCGAGCCGCGCCGGGATGTCGCCGCGCAGATTCGAGTAGACGGCGTCGGAGACGCGCACCAAGTCGTGAAAGACAGCGCGTCCGCTCTCGGAGGTCAGATCGAGCGCGACGCTGCGCTTGTCGTGGTTGAACGTCTGAAAGAACAGCGAGTCGTCGCCGTGCTGGTACGGCGGCACCGCGCGGCCGACGTCGCCGCCGCCGGAGGGGTCTTCGATCTTGATGACGTCGGCGCCCAGCTCCGCGAGATGGACGCTCCCGAACGGCCCGGCGCCGTACTGCTCGACGGCGACGATGCGGAGATCGGCGAGGGGACGCGCACGCGCGGGCTGCTCCATGCGCCTCGGTCCGTCAGCGAAACTCGCGTTTCCTCGGCCACAGCACGGCGAGCGGCGTGCGAATCCCTTCGCACAGCATGATCGGGATGTGGCGCTCCCACGCGATCGCCCAGGGATCGTCGAACGTCGCGAGCCGGCGTGCGTGCGCGAAGACGCCCGAGCCCGCGCCGCAGTCGCCGTTGACGTCGATCAGCACGTCGCCGCTGCGCCCGTGCGTGCCCCAGAGATAGTATTCGTTGTGCCCGCTGATGACCGGCGGCAGACCGCGGCCGAAGAAATCCAGGGCGCTCGCCTCGCCGTAGTTGGACGCGACGATCACCGCGCGCGCCCGGTCGTTCGGCGGCAAGGTCGCGACGGCACGCTCGACCGTCGCCGCGAGCCGGGGCCAGCCGTGCATGTCGGCGAAATCGGGATCCAGCGTGGCGGTGCGCCCGTGCTCCGTCTGCAGCGCTTCCTCCGGCACGTGACCGGCGTGCATCACGCGAAGCTCGTATGCGACCGCGTCGCGCTCGGGCAGGACCGGAAGCACGAGCGGCGCGAGCGACAGCCCGGACGCGGCCAGCACGACGGCGACCGCGGGGCGCAGCAGCCGCACGCGGCGCGTCCAGGCCTCGAGCGCGACGCAGCCGGCGGCGAACGGGATCGGGTAGACCGCGGCGGGATAGTAGTGCTTCCCGTGCAGCGCGATCATCATCGCGATCAGGAGCGCCCACGCGAGCGCGAGGAAGCGCGCGGAACGGTCGGCCGCGAGGCGCACGAGCCCCGCGATCCAGACGAGTGCGAACAGCGCTCCGGTGATCAGCACTTCCTGCAGCAGGTAGACCGCGGGCCCGACGATCACGTTCTTTCCGTTTTGTCCGGCCCGCAGCAGCTCCAGCATCGGCAGCCCTTCGCTCCACTGCCACACCACGCTCGGAAGCGCGAGGATGACGCAGAGCCCGATCGCGATCGCGAACCACCGCGTCCGCATCGCGCGCCGCTCGGGCGTCAGCAGCAGCGCGAGGACGAGAGCGACGGCGAAGAATGCGGCGCTGTACTTCGTTTCGAGCGCGATGCCGAGCGAGCCGCCGGCGAGCAGCCACCAGCGCGGATCGCGGCCGTGCACGACGCGCAGCGCTCCGAGCGCCGCGAGCGTCCAGAGCAGCGGGTTCGCCTCGTCGGTGCTCACCTTCATGCCGAAGCTCAGGAGCACCGGCGAGAGCGCGACGACGATCGCGGTGACGGTCTGCGCGAACGCGCCGCCGCCCAGCTCGACGGCGAGCGCGCACGCGGCGACGACGGCCGCGCCGGCGAGCAGCGCCGGAATCGCGCGCAGCAGCACGAGCGAATGCCCGAAGAGCTGCGTCGCGGCGGCGCTCAGCGGGACGAGCGGCGGCTGGTCGACGTACCCCCACGCCGGGTGGAAGCCGCAGATGATGAAATAGAGCTCGTCGCGGAAGAAGCCGTAGTGCGGGTTGGCGACGAGATGCGCGACGAAGGTCAGTGCGCCGGCGACCCATGCGATCCGGCCGATCGTTCGCGGTGCGGCGGCACGCACGGTCGCTACGTCGAGCGCGGCATCCCGAGCACCTTCGTGCCGAGATACGCGAGGATGAGGTTGTTCGACAGCGGGGCGACGGTGTAGAGCCGCGTCTCGCGCGCGATCCGCTCGACGTCGTAGTCGGCCGCGAAGCCGTTGCCGCCGAGCGCGTCGATCGCCGCGTTCGCGGCCTGCCACGAGGCCTCGCTCGCGAGCAGCTTCGCCGCGTTCGCCTGCGGGCCGCACGGCTCGCCGCGATCGAAGCGCTCCGCCGCGTCGCGCGTGACCAGATCGGCCGCCTCGAGCGCCGCATGCGCACGCGCGATCGGAAACTGGATCGACTGGTTCGCGCCGAGCGGCTTCCCGAAGACGTGCCGCTCCGAGACGTAGCGGGCGGCGCGCTCGACGAGAAACCGGCCGTGCCCGACGCATTCCGCGGCGATGAGGATCCGCTCCACGTTCCAGCCGTCGATGATCGCGCGGAATCCCGCGCCTTCTTCCCCGATGAGATTCTCCGCGGGCACGTCGAGATTCCGGAACACGACGTCGTTCGTCTCGTTGTTCATCCAGACGCGGATCGGTGTGGCTTCGATGCTTCCCGGGTCGGCGTCCGACACGTCGACGAGAAACACCGACAGCCCGGCGGCGCGGTCGCGCGGATCGGGAGGCGCCGTGCGCGCGAGGAGCAGCATCGCGTCGGAGTGCTGAAAGCGCGAGGTCCAGCGCTTGCGGCCGTTCACGACGTACACATCGCCGCGGCGCTCCGCCGTCGTGGTGATGCGCGTCGTGTCGCTTCCCGCCTCGGGCTCCGTCACGCCGAAGGCTTGCAGGCGCAGCTCGCCGGACGCGATCCGCGGCAGCCACGCGCGCCGCTGCGCCTCGGAGCCGTGCCGCAGAACCGTCCCCATCGTGTACATCTGCGCGTGCGCGGTCCCGGCGTTGCCGCCGGCGCGATTGATCTCCTCGACGATCGCGCACGCGTCGCCAAGGTCGGCGCCGAGGCCGCCGAACTCCGCGGGAATCAGCGCGCCGAGCAGCCGCGACTCGCCGAACGCGCGCGCGAACTCCTCGGGATAGCGGCGCTCGGGATCGAGCCCGCGCCAATAGCGGGCGTCGTACACCGCCATCAGCTCCCGCGTTCGCGCACGCAGCTGCGCGCGCCGTTCGCTCACGACGAGAGCCGGTCGCGCGGGTCGCAGCCGCGCTTGTACACCATGAAGGTCCGCTCGTACGAGATGATCGTCTCGCCGCGCTGGTTCTCGCCCGTGGTCCGCGCCGTGACGATCCCGACGTCCGGCCGCGAGCCGGACTCGCGTTTGCCGAGGATCTCGCTCGACGCGTACATCGTGTCCCCGACGAAGACCGGGCTGGGCAGCTTGATGTCGTTCCAGCCGAGGTTCGCCATCACGTGCTCGCTCAGATCGCTCACCGAGAGCCCGACGGCGAGCGAGAGCGTGTAGCACGAGTTCACCAGGATCTTCTTGTACGGCGTCTGCGCCGCGAGATTCTCGTCGAAATGGATCGGATTCGTGTTCAAGGTCAGCATCGTGAAGAGCGTGTTGTCGGTCTCGGTGACCGTGCGCCCCAGCCGGTGGCGATAGACGTCGCCGACCTCGAAGTCCTCGTAATAGCGGCCGCGCCAGCCTTCCTTCAGCATGAGCCGCGCGTTCGTCGGACGCCCTGCAGCTCTTGCCGCGCCGCGGCGGGATCGATCAGAGACCGGGGACGCGCGGACCCCAGCCGCCGAACATCGGCGAGCCGCTCGGCGCCGGACGCGCCGGGCGCACGAGCCGTACGTGCTGGTTCGGATTGTTCAACGTCGTCATGATGTCCGATGTACGCGGGAACGTCGCGGCGGTTTCGCGCGGGCCGCCCGACGCTAGGCGGCGGCCCCGCCGGCGCGCGGGCCCGGGGTCGGAAAATTTCACGGGTCCCGCAACCGAGGAGTCTGCGCCGCGGTCTGTGAATCTGAGCCCCCAAGATCCGGCTCTTGCAGGCGCGCGGTGCGCCTCGAACCGGCCTCTCCGTCGAGGAGCGACGGAGCGCTCTCTCCCTAAAGGCGTCATGGAACTACAAGAAGCGGCGCCGGCCGTACCCACGCGGCCGCGACGTCGTGCGGCGCTCGAACACGTTCGCCCGGCCCCGCCGAAGGCGCCCCACCTTCGTCCGTATCAGGTCGAAGCACAACAGGCCATCCTCGAACATCGCGCGCGAGGCGTGCGCAGCCAGCTCGTGTCCCTCGCGACCGGGCTCGGCAAATCGGTCGTCATCGCGACGCTGCCGAAGCTGCTCTCGCTGCGGCCGGGCGACGTCACGGTCGTCGTCGCGCACCGGGACGAGCTGATCGAGCAGCTCGTCGACAAGTTTCGGGTCGAGAATCCCGAGGCGCTGATCGGCGTCGAGAAAGCCGAGCGGCGCGCCTCCGACGAGTGCAGCATCGTCGTCGCGACCGTGCAGACCCTCGCCGACAAACGGCTCGACGAGTTCATCGCGCGCTTCAAGCGGCGCATCTCGCTGTTCGTCATCGACGAGGCGCACCACGCCGCCGCGCCGTCGTATCGGGCGATCGTCGACGCGGTCCTCGCCCAGCGTCCCGAGGCGATGATCCTCGGCTTCACGGCGACGCCGAATCGCGGCGACGGCGTCCGGCTCGTCGACGTCTTCGAGAAGATCGTCTACTCGATGGACGCGCGAAAGGCGATCGACGCCGGCTATCTGGTCCCGGTGAAGTCGTACGCGGTCGCGACGAGCACGAACCTCGACGAGGTCGCCTCGCGCGGCGGCGACTTCGTCATCGGCCAGCTCGCGGCGGCCGTGAACACGGTCGACCGCAACGCGCGTATCGTCGCCGCCTACAAGCAGCACACGCCGGGCCGCAAGGCGCTCATCTTCACCGCTTCGGTCGAGCACGCGCGCGACGTCGCCGAAGAGTTCGTCGCCAACGGGCTGCGCGCCGAATGGGCTTCCGGTGAGACGCCGCGCGAGGAGCGCGAGCGGATCGTGCGCGAGTTCCGCGGCGACGGGATCGACGTCCTCGTCAACTGCGGGCTCTATCTCGAAGGCTTCGACGTCCCGTCCGTCCAGGTGATCCTCAATGCCCGGCCGACGAAGTCGACGACGCTCTACACGCAGATCACCGGCCGCGCGCTGCGCCCGCTCGACGAGATCGCGAACCCGCTCTCGAACACGACCTCGGCGCTCGAGCGGCGCGAGCTGATCGAGAAGTCCCCGAAGCCCGCCGCGATCGTCATCGACCTCGTCGACCAGGCGCAGCGGCACCAGCTCGTCACGGTTCCCTCGCTGTACGGGCTCCCGCCGCACATCGACGCGCAAGGGAAGATGACGGCGCAAGTCGCCGACAAGTTCGAAGAGCTGCTGCGCCGCGATCCGAAGCGCGCCGCGAAGGTGCGCACCGCGGAAGAGATCGAGACCGCCTTGGTCGAGATCGACGCGTTCGCACAGCCCAAAGAGATCAAGCCGACGTGGCAGGCGATCGATCCGATCGAGCACTGGCGGCTCGAGCTGCCGCCGACGCGCGTCGCCGCCGACCGCAAGGGACGTCCGATCCCCGACTTCGCGACGAAGTGGGATCAGTGGGTCACCGAGGCGCGCCGCATCGCCCCGCACGAGGACGCGGAGCGCTTCGCGAACCGCATGCTCAACGTCGATCCGAAGAGCGTGCGCTGGGAGCGCCGGCGCATCGACGTGAAAGCCGACGGCGGCAAGTACGTCACGCTGTACTCCACCGAGGACCTCCCCGAGCGCGTGATCGAGGTGAGCTCGTCGCTCCCCGGCGCGCTGGGCAGCGCGTACCAGCGCGTCGACGAGATGCTCTCCGGTTACACGGCGATCCCGGTGAACGGCAACGGCGTGCGCCCGCACCTGAACGGCGGCACCGAGAAACATCACGGCGGCGGAGGCGGCGGCTCCGGCCGCCGGCGCCGCGGCCGGCGCGCGCGGCCGAACCGCACCTGATCGTGCGCCGCCGGCTCGGCATCCTGGCGGCACTTCTGCTCGCGACGGCCTCGGCCGCGCCGGCGGCCGGGCGCCATCCGTGGACCGAGCCCGGACACCTCCGCATCGGCGTCGTGCGCACGATCGACACGCTCGACCCCCTCCTCACCAATCAGGCTGCGGTCGCCGACCTGGCGCAGTTCATCTTCAGCGGCCTCGTCCGCACCGACGAGAACGGCGAGCTCGTCCCGGACGCCGCGACCGTCGTGCCGACGCAGCAGAACGGCGGCATCTCGCGCGACGGCAAGACGATCGTCTACCACATCCGGCCGAACGTGACGTTTTCCGACGGCGTGCCGCTCAGCGCGAACGACGTCGTGTTCACGTTCCGGCAGATCATGAATCCGCGCAACAACGTCGCGCTGCACTTTCCGTACGACCAGGCGCAGAGCGTGGTCGCGAAGGACGCGCACACCGTCGTCGTGCGGCTGAAGGCGCCGTTCGCACCGTTCGTCGTCGGCTTCTTCTTGTGCGGGGCGCGCGGCAGCATCTTGCCCGAGCACCTGCTGCGCGGCAAGGCCGACCTCAACAAGGACCCGTTCAACCTCCATCCGATCGGCAGCGGGCCCTACATGGTGCAGAGCTACGAGCCGAACTCACGGCTCGAGATGGTCGCGAACCCGCACTGGTTCGCCGGCAAGCCGGGGCTGCAGCGCGTCACCTACCGCATCATCCCGAGCGAGAACACGCTGCTCGTCGCACTGCAGACGCACGACATCGATTTCTACTTCGCGGCGCCCGAGCAGCAGTATCGGCAGCTGCGCTCGTTTCCCGGCGTGACCGTGAGCGCGAAGCCGTTCAACCAATTCGAGCAGCTCGCGTTCGGTGCCGGCCGTGCGCCGTTCGACGACGTGCGGCTGCGCCGCGCGGTCGCACGCGCGATCGACTTCTCGGCGCTCGCGCGCACCGACTATCTGGGGATCGACCTGCCGGACTGGGGTGACGTCTTTCCGCGCTCGTGGGCCTATACGCCGCAGCGCGATCCGAACGGCTACGACCCCGCCGCGGCCCGGAAGCTGCTCGACGCCGCCGGCTGGAAGCCCGGACCGGACGGCATCCGCGTTCGCGACGGCCACCGGCTTTCCGTCGACATCGCGACGGTCGCCGGCGTAATTCCCCGCGAGAACGCGGAGGTCGTCATTCAGCAGCAACTCCACGCGGTCGGGATCGACGTGCAGGTGCACAACTCACCGGCGAACCTGCTGTTCGCGACCGAAGGCGCGGGCGGTTTGCTCGCCTCCGCGAAGTTCGATCTCGCGATCTACGCGTGGACGAAGTTCCCGGACCCGGACGACACCGACACGTCCGGGCCCGGCTCGCTGCCGCCGTACGGCGCGAACTTCTCCCGCGTGGTCGATCGCGAGCTGGGCCGGCTGCAGCGCGAGGCGGAATCGACGTACGACCGCAAACGCCGCAAGGCGCTGTACGCGCAGATCGAGCGCCGGATCGGCGACGTGCTGCCGTACCACACGATCGTGTGGCGGGCGAACGTCGACGCGTGGAACGACGACCTGCACGGGGTACGCCCCGCGCAAGCGACCAGCGACTTCTGGAACGTGGGGACGTGGACGATCTGAAGCCCGAATGGATCCGGCGCAGCGACGCCCTGGCCGAGCCCGTCGTCGCCCTGTACGTGCTCGCCGCGCCGGAAGCCGCCTCGCAGCTCGGGCTCGCCCAAGCCGACACGGCGACCACCGATCTGTCGACAGGCTGGCGCGAGCGCGTGCGGAGCGCCGTTCAGTACGCGATCCGCGAGCTCGACCTCGCGGCCACGGGCGAGACGCATCCGCTCGTGCGCGAGGACATCGACATCCTCAAACGCGCCGCCGAGGACGTTCAGCGCGGAGTCGAGATCGTCGACGCGCACCTGCTCTCCCTCGTCGACGTCCCGCGGCTCGCCTTCACGGGGCTGCGGGTGCTGCTCGACGAGCAGAATCCCCCGCAGCGCAAGCGCCTCGCGGCGGTGCGGCTCCGGCGCTACGCGGGCCTCGACGGCACGGAGCCGCTCGCGGTCGCGGCGGAGCGCGAAACGCGCGAACGGTTCGCCGTCGCGGGCCTCGCCGGTCCGTACGTCACCGAAGTGCGAACCGCCCTCGCGCTCGGGCCGGTGCTGCTCGACGGGATTCGCGACATGCTCGCGTCGGCCGGGATCGACGGCTGGGAAGAGGCGTACGCGACGTTTCGCGGCCAGTGCGACGCGTACGCCGGGTTCGTCGAGCGCGACGTGCTGCCGCGCGCGCGACAAGATCACCGGCTCCCGCCCGAGGTCTACGCGTTCGCGCTGAACCAGGTCGGCGTCGACATCGCGCCGGACGAGATCGCGCGCCGGGCGCACGCCGCCTTCGACGCGCTGCAGGCCGAGATGCAAGCGCTTGCACCGCGCGTCGCGGCCGAGCTCGGGATCGCGACGACGGACTACCGCGAGGTGGTTCGGGCGCTGAAGCGCGAGCAGATCACCGGGAGCGCGGACGAGATCGTCGCCTTCTACCGCGCGCGGCTCGCGGAGATCGAAGCGATCGTGCGGCGCGAGAACCTGCTGTCGTTGCCCGAACGGCCGGCGCGGATCCGCGCCGCGAGCCTCGCCGAGAGCGCGCAGATGCCGGCCGCGCACATGAACCCGGCGCCGCTCGTCGGCAACACCGGTCAGGTCGGCGAGTTCGTGCTGCCGCTCGACGTCCCGCCGCCGCCCGGCCAGGAGGGGGTCGAGCGCTCCGACGATTTCACCCACGACGCCGTGACGTGGACGCTGACCGCGCACGAGGCGCGGCCCGGGCACGAGGTGCAGTTCGACCGGATGCTGGAGCGCGGGCTTTCCCTCGCACGCGCGGCGTTCGCCTTCAACTCGGTGAACTGCGAAGGCTGGGCGCTCTACGCCGAGCATCTCGTCCTTCCGTACATGCCGCCGGCGGCGCAGCTGTGCTCGCTGCTGATGCGCCTCCACCGCGCGGCGCGCGCCTTCCTCGACCCGGAGCTGCAGAGCGGCGCGATCGCGCCGGAAGACGCCGACGCGTTTCTGCGCCGGGAGATCGTGTACTCGGCGCCGTTCGCCCGCAGCGAGGTGGAGCGCTACACCTTCCGCGCGCCGGGCCAGGCGACGTCGTACTTCTACGGCTACACGAAGCTCATCGAGCTGCGCGACGAAGTGCAAGCCGCGCTCGGCCCGCGGTTCGAGGCCCGCGCCTTCCACGACTTCGTGCTCGACCAGGGCCTCGTGCCGCCCGCGACGCTGCGCACCGCGGTCCTCGAACGCTTCGCGAGCCGCCCCGCGCCGTAGTCGCCCCGAGGCACCATGAGCCCGTCGGCTGCGTTCTTCGGCCGATTCCGCCGCCGGCGCCGGCCGGAAAGTCCGACGAACTCCTAGGCTTTCCGGGCCGCCGAGCGAGAAAGAGCGGTCGTGGCCACTTCTCGCCGCGGCGCAGCGCTCAGGGTGCGGCCGACCGCCCTCGAGGCGGCCCGTTCGGCGTGGGAGACGGGCGCCTACGACGACGTCCTGCAGGCGCTGGACGGCTGGCGCGGCACGGTGCGCGACGAGCGTCTCGCCGGCGCGATCCTTCGGACCCGCGCGCTCCTCGCGGTCGACCGCGCCGACGACGCGCTCGCCGCCGTCGAACCGCTCGTGAAGGAAGCGAAGGCGGCCTCCGACGCCCTGCTCGTCGCCATGCTGCACGGCGCGGCGCTCGTGCGAACGGGCCGGCGCGCCGAGGGCGAGGCGCTGCTGGAGCGCGCGGCGCGCGAGGCGCCCCGCGCCGCTCCGGCGCTCGCGCCCGAAATTGATTACTATCGCGCCCTCAGCCGCTGGAGCACGCACCGCCTCGACGAGGCCGAAGCGATCGTCGAGGCGGGACTCGCCGAGGCGCGCGACGCGGTGCGCGGACGGCTGTTCCAGCTCCTCGGCTGGATCGACGTGCGGCGCGAGAACTACGGAGCGGCCTCGCACGCGTTCATCGCCGCCCTGGAAGAAACGAAGCGCGCCGCCGCCGCCGATCTGAAAGGCCGCGCGGCGATCCTCCACGCGCTCGCGATCATCGCGTCCGAGACGATCGACCTCCGTCTCGCCCGGCTCGTGCGCCGCGAGTACGACGCCAACCCGTGGTCGGAAGCAACGCGCGTCGAGCGCTTCCATATCGTTGAATGCCTGTCGTGGCTGGCGCTGCTGGAAGGCGACTTGCGGGGAGCATGGGACGCGCGCCAGCTCGAATTGACGCTGACGGTCGACACGAGCTTCCACGCGATCGCGCTCGTCGAGGCGGCCCATATCTCGCGTGTCGTCGGCGATCGTTTCGCCGAAGCGCGCTATCTGGATTTTGCCGGCGCGTTGCTTCTGCGCGGCGATCAGGTTGCGCTGGACGTCGAGCGGCGCGTCGCCATGCTGAATTTTATCGTCGTCGCTCCCGCGAATACCGTCGAAGCTGCACGGAAGGTGATGACGCTGTACGAGCGGTCTCGCGCGCGGCGATCGGAGCTTCTGGCGCTCGAAGACGATCGGCGCCTGCAAGCCTTCGAGCGACAGGCACGCGGAAAGCTTCTCCTTGCCGAGCGAAAGACGAGCCAAGGCGTGGCCGAGCTCCGCCGCGCGCACGAGTTGTGGACGCAACTGGGTTATCGTCTGCGAGCGGCGATGGCCTCGAGCGATATGTTGACGGCCACCGGCGACCGACAGTACGCACAGGCCGCGCTCGACGCATTGCGAAACGCGCCGAAGGCATGGTTGCGGGATTCGCTCCTGCAACGCGCACGCGAGGACAACCCGTTGGCGCAGCTGACGCCAGCGGAGCGCCGCGTTCTCGTCGAGTTGTGCAAAGGTCGGAAAGCGCGCGAGATCGCCGAAACGTTTGGGCGAAGCTTCAACACGATCAACAATCACACGCGCGCGATCTTCTCGGCGTTCGGCGTCCGGAGCCGCGCTGCGCTCGTCGCCGAGTGCGCGCGGCTCGGTATCGTCGAGCACCTTCGACCGGAACGCTGAACGGCGCGCCCGCGGTCTCCGCGAGCGCGCCGCCCGGATCATCCCGGCGGACCGCCGCCCGAGATGCTGCCGCCGGAGCCGCCGCCGTCGTCGAATGTCGAGACGACGACGCCGTGGTGCGCGCCGGCCGGGACCGTCTGCGCGGCGTGTCCGCCGAGCACCGCGACGACCGCGAACGCCGCGGCGATGAGCAACGAAAGCATCGTGCATCCTCCTGTGCGTTTCGCGCCGCAGATGCGGCGCGTGCGGAACGGATGCGCGGCGCGCGATGCGTGCGGCCTCGGCGAGAACGAGCGGACGCGAAAAAACGGCCGTTCGGGAATCAGTCGATGTTCCAAACGGCCATGCGGAGGGAGCCGCCGGCCCGGGTGTGGGACGCCTCGTGCAAGACGTCGACCGGCGGCCCCGCTCGATCATCGCATCCCGCGAAGCGCCGAGGAAGCCTAGAAGTGGTCAGGCACGCGTCGCGCGCGATAGGTAGAACTTGAGCGAAAGGCGGGCGCTGCGCCCGTCGACGGTCAGGATCGCGTACGAATAGGGCGGGTTCAGGCGCTTGTCGGTCGGCGAGCCGGGATTCGCGATGAGCACGCCGTCCTTGCGCGTGACGACCGGCCGATGGCTGTGGCCGAAGAGGATCACGTCGACGTCCTCGCCCGCGAACGCGTCGACGGCGCGCTGCTGCGTCGTCCCCTTCTTGCCGTCGCCGTGAACCATCCCGATTCGCACGTCCTCCACGGTGACGATCTTCTTCCGGCCGAAGCGGGCGCGGATCGCGGCGCCGTCGTTGTTGCCGGCGACCGCGTCGAAGGGCGCGATCGCTTCGAATAGCGGGACGGCCAGCAGATCGGTCATGTCGCCGAGATGGAGGATGCGCTCGACGCGCGCGCGGCGCAGCCCGCGCGCCAGTGCGTCGGGCAGCGCGCGGCCGAAGCGCGGGAAGTGGGTGTCGCTCACGACGCCGATCCGGGTCACGCGCTCAGCGTTCCCCGAACCGCCTCATGCGCGCGCCGGGCTCGTCAAGCCGTCGCGGCGGTCAGTGCGCGGCCCAGCCGCCGTCGATCGCGATCGGCGCGCCGGTGATCGAGACGGCGAAGTCGCTGCACAAGAACGCGCACAGCGCGCCGACCTCGGAGGGCTCGATGAAGCGCTTCGACGGCATCGCCTCGAGGAACGCGCGCTCGAGCGCCTCGTCTTCCGAGATCCCGCCGCCGTAGGACTGCACGAGCTGCGGCGCCTGGTTCTTCACGAGATCGGTCATCACCGCGCCCGGGCAGATCGCGTTCGCGGTGATGTTGTGCGGCGCGCCCTCGACCGCGGTCGCGCGCGTGAGGCCGACGACGCCGTGCTTCGAGGCGATGTAGGCGGCCTTGTACGGAGATGCGATCAGCCCGTGGACCGACGCGATGTTGACGATCCGCCCGCCGCCTCGCGCGATGAAATGCGGCCATGCGTACTTCGTCGCGTAGAACACGCTGTCGAGGTCGATCGCGCGAACGTTCGCGTAGCGCTCGTCGGGAAACTCGGCGATCGGCGAGACGAACTGCACCCCGGCGTTGTTCACCAGGTGGTCGAGGCCGCCGAAGTCGCTCGCCGCGCGGTCGAGCGCGCCGCGCAGCGCCTGCGGATCGCGCACGTCGCAGCCGTACCCGCGCGCCGTGACGCCATAGGCCGCCGCGATCTCGCTCGCGGTCGCTCCGGCTTGCGCTTCGTCGAGGTCGGCGACCGCGACGCCGGCGCCGCCGCTCGCGAGCGCTTCGGCGCACGCGCGGCCGATGCCGCGCATCGCGCCCGTCACGAAGCTGACGCGGCCGCGCAGATCGATGGAAAGCAACAGGTCGTCCTCCTCTTCGCGAAGGAAATCGGTGTGTGGGTACGCTGGTCCTTTCCCAAGTCGCGCGGTCGTTCGGGAACGTCGTCGCGGTCCGGGACGTGTCGCTGACGGTCCCGCCGGGGACGACCTTCGGTCTCCTCGGGCCGAACGGTGCCGGGAAGACGACGACGATGCGCATGATCCTCGGCGTCCTCGTCCCCGATCGTGGGACGGTGACCTGGAACGGCGCACCCGTCGACGGACGAATGCGACGACGCTTCGGGTACCTGCCGGAGGAGCGCGGCCTCTACGGCAAGCTCAAGGTCAAGGACCAAATCGCGTACTTCGGGCGGCTCCACGGCCTCACGGCGCCCGACGACGAGCGGAAGGCCGCCGCGTGGATCGAGCGGCTCGGCCTCGGCGAGTACGCGAACCGCCCGTGCGCGGAGCTTTCGAAAGGAAACCAGCAGAAGGTGCAGGTGGCGTGCGCGGCGCTGCACGACCCGGAGCTGCTCATCCTCGACGAGCCGTTCACCGGGCTCGATCCGGTCAACGCCGAGGTGCTCCTCGAGACGCTGCGCGCGCTGCGGGCAGAGGGCGCATCGCTGATCCTCTCGTCGCACCAGATGTGGCAGCTGGAGGAGCTCTGCGAGACGTTCTGCGTGATCGCCGACGGAACCGTCCGCGCTTCGGGGACGCTGCCCGAGCTGCGTGCTGCGTGGCCGACGCGGGTCGTCGAGGTGCAGCCCGCCGCGCCCGCGCTGCGCGCGGTGCTCGACGCGACGCCGAGCGCGCGCGCGCTGCCGCAAGCCGCCTCGCCCGACGCGCTTTCGTACGAGGTGGCGGCAGACGCCGACACGGCTGCGCTGCTGCGGCGGCTGGTCGCGGCGGGAGACGTGACGCGTTTCCAGCGCGTCGAGCCGAGCCTCGGCGAGATCTACCTGCGGGCGATCGGAGAGGTCGCATGAGCGTGCTCGGTGTGATCTTCGGTGCGGAGTTCGTCCGCCGCCTCACGTCCCGGCCGTTCATCTTTGCGACCCTGATCGGCGCGCTCGGGATCGTCCTCATCGCGGTGCTGCCGCGCGTGCTGGGCGGCTTCGGCGCCGATTCGGGCCGCGTCGTGCTCGCCGGAGAACGCACGCTGACGACGACGGCGCGCTCGCTGCTCGCACCTGATTTCTCCGTCACCGCGGTCGTGCCGGATCTGCCCGCAAAGCCGACGCTCGCTTTTCTGGACGCGCACGGCAAAGCATCCTCGGCCGCGCTGCTCACCCGCGACGCGCGCGGAATTCGCGTCACCGTGTACGCGCGCGATCCCTCACAGTTTCGCAGTGCGTTCGCGCGGGATCTCGCGCCGCTCCAGGTCGCGCTCGCAACGGGCGTGCCGGTCGCCGCGGTGCGCAGTCATTTGAGCGTGCCGGTCGACGTCCGCGGCGTGGGCGGCCCGTTCGCCGACGAGTCCGCGGCCGTCGCCGCGAAGGGCATCGCGTACCTGTTCGTCTTCCTGATCTACCTGGCGATCCTGCTGAACGCGCAGTCGATCATGGCGGCGGTCGCCGAAGAGAAGACGAGCCGCATCGCCGAGCTGCTCGTCGCGACCGTCGATCCGACGGTCCTGCTGACGGGGAAGATCCTGGCTTCCGCGGCGACCGGCTTCATCCAGCTCGGCGTGTGGATCGTCGTCGGCGTGCTTTCCGGCAACGCCGTCACCACGATGTTCGCGAACGGATCGCACGGTTCGGGCGCCGCCCAAGCGGCCGGGGCGATGGGGCCGCTCGCCGTCTCCCCGGGCGTGATTCTCGGGTTCATCGCGTTCTTTCTGATCGGCTTCGTGCAGTACTCCGTGCTGTACGCGGCCGCGGCGTCGCTGATCAACCGCACCGAAGACTTGGGCAGCGTCGCGATGCCGCTCGTCTTCCCGGTCATCGTGGGCTTCATCCTCGCCCAGCTCGCGATCGAGAACCCGAACGCCGGAAACGTCGTCGCGTTCTCGCAGATCCCGCTGCTCGCGCCGTTCGTCATGTTCACGCGAATCGCCGTCGGTGCCGTCCCGGCCTGGCAAGTCGTGGTCGCGATCGTCATCAACGTCGCCGCGGCAGCCCTGTTCGCATGGCTCGCCGGACGCGTCTACCGGGTCGGCCTCCTGCTCTACGGACGCCCGCCGTCGCTGCGCCAGATCGTCGCGACGCTGCGCGCCTAGTTCTGCGACGCGCAGGACGACGAGAGGTTCAGCGCACCGGTCGACGGGACCGGGATCGGCTCCGTGCTCGGGACCGCGGCCGGTGACGGCGGCGCGACGCTCGCCTCGAACGCGCCGGCCAGCTCGGGATAGCACGCGAACAGCGTCGCCATCGTCGGCGAGTACAGCTCGTTGACCGAGGCGCTCCACTGCGTCGTCGAGCTCCCGAGGATGCTCTGCAGGAAATCGGGGATGTCGTTCGAGGCGGTCACGCCGACGTTGGTGTACCCGAGCACCATCGGCGCGGTGAGCCCGGCGGCGGTCGAGATCGCCGTGCCGCAGCTCGACGTCCCGGACGACGTGTCGTTCGTCGCGGAGAAGAACGCGTTCGTCTGCTGACCGGGCGCCGCGATCGGCGCGCCGTCCACCACGAGCGCGGGCGGAGCCGTCGCGCACGGCGCGCCGACGGGCGAGCCGGCCGCGGCCTCGTACGCCGCGTAAAGACTGTACTGTACGTACGGATTGGTCTCCGCGGAGACCATCCCGCCGTAGCGCGCGGCGAGCTCGACGCGCTCGCCCAGGACGCCCGCTTTGAGCGCCCACACGACGGCGAACATCGCAACGATGAAGACCGGGAGCGCGAGCGCCGTCTCCGCGAGCGCCTGACCGCGCGAACGCGTCACGATTTGCATGCGTACTGACTGTCCGAGAGCGTGCCCATGTAAGGCTTGATCGGGATCGTGCTCCACCAGCCCGTGACGGCGGTGAACTCGTCGGCCTGGAACGCGACGGTGAACGCGTCGGCGCTCGCGTATGCCTTCGCCGGATTTCCGCCGTAGTTCACCGTGAACCAGTCCTTGCCGTCGCTTTCGACCTGGCCGCCGGTCGCGTACGTCGCCGGCGGCTGGAAGGCGAGCCCGGTCGCGGGGTTGACGATGACGCCGGGATCGAGCCACTCCTGCTCCACCATCGCGGAGGTCGCGGCGGCGCGGCCGACGGCCGTGAACGTGGGCGGCGTAAACCCGAGGAAGGACGGGACGATCGGCGGCACCTTTGCACACGTCACGATCTCGATCTGCGCCGGGGTGTAGTCGAGCTTCGGCGTCCCCGGCAGCCCGTCGTTGATCGCCCAGACGTTGCCCGACATCTCGACGTCGTTCAGGCCGTTCGAACGCGGGCTGATGTTGGTGACGGTGTAGGAGAACGCGCAGTCGCCGCCGCTGCTGCTTCCGCAGTGCGTCTGAAAATCCGCGATGATCGCGTTGGCGTCGTTCTCGGCGTTCGCGAACGTGTACTGCGACGTGCGGCTGACGAGCTGGACGTCGGCGGTGTAGCGCGCAAGCGCGGCCTTGTAGGCCGTCGACAGCGCGACGAAGGCGCCGACGCAGCCCGAATATTGCGAACCCGGCTGCTGCGGCATCGCCTGACAGCGCGTATCGTTGTTCGCCGCCAGCATCATGCCTTGGAGCAGCTCTTCGAGCCGGTACTCCTCGACCGAGGCCGCGTACACCATCGCGAGCTGCTCGTTCCATTGCTGGGTCTGGACCGACAGCGCTCCGGCCGCGGCGGCGTCGGCCGCGTTCTGCGCGCGGATCTGCCAGCGCAGGACTTGGCCGTACTGCACCGCGGCGAACGCGATGACGAGCGCCAGCCCGATCCCGAGCGACCAGAGCGGAAGCGTCTGCCCGCGCGAGTGCCGCGTCAGCTGCACGATCCGCCTGCGCCTCCGAGCGGGTTCAGCGGGTACGCGGTCCAGTCCCATCCGGTGCTGTTCGGGATCGCGATCTCCCAGCTGAGCCACGCCTGCATGCAGGCGTCCGTGCTCGGGTCGAGGTGCGTCGACGTGAAACCCTGCTGAATCTGCGTGGCGATGCCGTCGAGCTCGTTCGCGATGTTCGCGTAGACGTGCTGGTGCAGGAGCATCGCGTAATACACGCCGTTGGAGCCGATGCCGTCGTTCGGCTGCGCCCAGTTCTGCCCGTCGAGGTATTCCGCGCTGCTGAAGGCGCGCATCCCGATGTTCGTGCAGCCCTGATCGGCGGCGACCGACGTGCACGTCAGGCCTTCCTTGAAGCCGATGAAGTAGGGCGGCGCGTTGCCGTCGTCGCTGAAATAGCTGATCTGGTCGTTCAGCGACGCCGACGAGTTCAGCGTATACGAATAGACGTCGAGGCTCTTGTTCGACACCATCATGCTGCCCTCGATCGCCGAGCTGCCCACCTGCGCGTTGGCGAACGAGAGAAACGAGTTGAAATCGAGCCCTTGGGAGCTGTTGCTGATCGTCGCCTGCTGATGCGTCGGGCGCACGATCTGCACGCCGCCGTGCCGGTCGTTGGGATTCGTCAGCGACGAGGCGTTGGCCGCATTTCCCCACACCGGGTCGTCGGTGACGTCGGGCTGGTTCGCCGCGACGCTGATCGCCGTCGTGTGCCCGGCCAGGTTGGGAAAACGCTGCGTCACCGCGGCGTCCGCGTCTCCGCCGAAGACGGCGGTGTGCGCGGCGATGAACGCGCCGCCGTCCGACGAGAGCTGCGTGAGCCCGATGAGCCCGAGCTCGACCGTGCCGAAGATCAGCGTCAACGTGACCCCGAGGATGACTGCCGTCTCGGGGAGCGCAGCGCCGCGGGAGCGGGTCACGATCCCGTCTGACCTCCGGTCAAAGCGCCGCCGACGAAGATCAGCAGGCTGTTGATCGCGCTCGAGAGCGTCGTGAGCGCCGCGATCGCGAAGAGCCCGAAGAACGCGAGCAGCAGCGCGTACTCGACCAGCGTCGCGCCGCTCTCGTCGCGCAGCTCGTCGGCCAGCAGGTCGCGCAAGTAGGTCACCGAGAGATCACCTCCGGCGTCATCACGAAGACGACGTCCGTGTCGTTGTTCTGATAGTTCGTCGACTGGAAGAGCTGCCCGAGGATCGGGATCGAGCTGAGTCCCGGAATCTTCGTGATCGTGCGCAGCGTCTGGTGGCGCAGCAGCCCGGCCATCACGATGCTTTCGCCCGGCTTGGTGACGACGTCGGTCGTGATGCGGCTCGTCGTGAACGACGGCAGGCTGTAGCCGGCGACCGTCACGGCGTCCTGATAGTCGAGGTCGGAGATCTCCGGAGTCAGCTTCGTGTCGACGCTGCCGTCGGGCAGGATCGTTGGCGTCAAGTTCATGACGACGCCGTACTGCTTCCACTGCACCGTCACGGTGCCGAGGCCGCTCGGAACGATGTACGGGATCTCGCCGCCGACCAGGAACGAGGCCTGCGTCCCCGGCATCGTCATCAGGCTCGGCGACGAGAGGACGCGCGTGCTGCCGTTGCTCAGGATCGCATCGAGCGTGGGCGCCAGGAACTGCGCGCTGATGAACTTGCCGACGCCGATCGCCTCGTTGACCGCGGTCGGGATCGCGCCCTTCGTCACCGGGTTGAGGGACGCACCGTTGTTGAAGACCGGGAACGAGGGACTGCCGTACGTGACCGTTCCCTGCGGGGTGACCGTCGCGCTCTGCAGCCGGATCCCGAGCTGCGAGGCGACCGACTTGGTGACCTCGAGGACGTACACGCGGGTGTCGACCTGCTGCGTCGTGTCGAGCACGAGCCGGTCGACGACCTTTCCGTCGACCGCGAGGCTGGCGCCGGACATCATCCGCACGCGCTGCAGAACGCCTTCGGCCGCGACGCGGTCCTTCACCCGGCCGCTGACGATCACGTTTCCTTTGTTATCGTAGTCCACGCGCACGTCGCGGGCGTCGGCCGTCTTCGAGAGGGACGCCTGGATGGCGTTCAGCGGCTGGGCCACGGTCACGGCGTCGACGATGTCGTAGTGCTCGTTCTTCGCGAACTCGTTGAAGCGCGCCAGCACGTCGCCGATGTGGTTGGCCTGAGCCTGGTCGGAGACGACGCCCTTGACGACCAACGCGCGGCCGATCGGCTCGATCGAGAGGTTGTCG
Organism: Vulcanimicrobiaceae bacterium; assembly: GCA_035650875.1. GTDB lineage: Bacteria > Vulcanimicrobiota > Vulcanimicrobiia > Vulcanimicrobiales > Vulcanimicrobiaceae > Vulcanimicrobium. The sequence goes on along the minus strand of DASRGU010000010.1, from coordinate 1,083,813 downwards.
CCGAGCGAGATCCGCAGCATCTGCGCGAGATCGTCCAGCGTCTGCTCCGTCACCGTGATGTCGTAGTCGTGCCGGCCGTAGCGGGTCCACACGAGCAGCGTCGTGTGTCCGGGGGCCTTCGCGTTGATGATGACCTGCGAGGTCCCGACCGGGACGACGCCGGCGATGCGGCCGTCGCCGACCGCGACGCGCGTGAGCCCCGGCGCATCGATCGTCGTCGAACGACCCGACGCGAGCGAGATCGCGTCGATCGGCTGCGCGAAAGAGAAGGAAGGGCTCGCGATCGCGAGCGTCGCGCAGAGGGACGGAAGCCAAGCCTGCGGTTTCATTCACGTCCGTTCTGCCCCCGGTCGGCGCGTTAACGCGTGAACAAGCCGTCGACGTCGCGTAAAAAATACGGCGTTCACGGCGTTCGATCCGGTCGAGGGCGGGATAACCCCGCCGTGACTCTCCGAATGCAGCGCCTCGCCGTAGCACTCGTTGCGGCGGCGCTTCCGGCCTCTCCGGCTACCGCCCACACCGGAACCCCGCTCGCGCGGGTGGCCGGTTCCGCGGGCTACGCGTATGCGTGGTCGGCGTCTGCATCGGAGGTCACGCTCTCGCGCCCCGGTCTCACGATCGTCCTTCGCCCCGGCGACCGCCGGTACGAAATCAACGACCGCGTGGAGTACGCGAGCGAAGCTCCGACCTACGGAAGCGGCGACCTCCTCGTTTCTTCCGACGTCGTGGCCGAGCTGCGTATGCTCGCCGGACGCACCCCGGTCGTGCGCGCCATGGAGGGCGCGCGCCCCGGAACCGTCGTGTCGGACAACGCGAGCGGCTCGCTCACGCTCACGGCACGGCCCGCGGTGGGTCGCGCGGGGATCGTCGTCGACGGAACGGCACCCGCTTCCGTGCCGGTAACGCTCACGCTCGTCGCCACGATCTCACGCGACCTCCCGGACATCCTCATCCGGCGCATCACGCTCGCCACGGACGGCACCTTTCACACGACATTGGACGTCGCACCCGCTGTGCCGGAAGGCAGTACGCTCACGATCACCGCGACGTCGTTGCCCGGCATCGCGCCGGCGACGGCTCACGTCACGGCCGTCCCCCCCAACCCGCACCTCGACACGCAGTTCGACCACCTCCCCAAGGACTGAGAAGGAGCTCTCACGTGACCCAGCAGTTCATCGCGATGCTCAAGGACGACGAGGGCGCGACCCTCGTCGAGTACGGGCTCGTCGTCTCCCTGATCGCGGTCGCCGCGATCACCGCGATCAGCCTCCTCGGCAGCAACGTCAACAAGATCTTCAACACGATCGCTCAGGACCTCACGAACCCCGGCGGCGGCGGGTCCTAGTCGCGTGACGCCGTTCGTCCCGGTACTCGCCGCGGTCGCTACGGCGGCCGCGGTGAGCGACGTACGCAAACGACGGATCCCGAATGCGATGTGCGGCGGGCTCGCGCTCGCCGGACTCGCATCCTCGATCTTCGTCGGCGGACTTCCGGGCCTCGGCGTCGCGCTCGCAATCCTCGCCGTCGGTCTCGCGGTCGGCACCTACGCCTTCTCGCGCGGCTGGTTCGGCGGAGGCGACGTGAAGCTGCTCGCTGCCGGGTGCTGCGGTCTCACGCCGGCTCATGCCGTCGACTTTCTCCTCTACACCGCCCTGTGCGGCGGCGTCCTCGCAGTCTACGCGCTCGTCACATCGCGTCGGCTGATGACGACCTTCATCACCATGCGTCTCCCGGAGACCGGTAGTCGGCTCCCCTATGCGGTGGCCGTCGCGGGCGGCGCGCTCTTCCTGTGGGTGGCACTCCTATGTCCCGCGTACTTGCTCGTCCGCTAGACACGCGGACCATCGCGCTCTCGGTCGCCGGCGTTCTCGCCGTGGGCACGGGCGTCCTGACCTTCAACTACCTCGCCTCGGTCGGGCACGCCAACGCGCCCGCCGTGAAAAAGGTCGTGATGGTCGCCGCGAAGCCGATCCCCTCGCACGCGGTGATCACGTCCGACATGATCGCCCGGGTCACGCGCCCGGCCGACGCCGTCGATCCCGACGCGCTCCTCTCGCCGTCCGCGGCGATCGGAACCGTCGCCGTCAACGACATCCCGGCCGGCAGCCTGCTGACGAGCTCGAAAGTGGTACGGACGGCGACGCAGGGCCTCCCCGCGAAGGTGCATCCGGGGATGCGCGCGATCTCGATCTCGCTCGATCGCGTCAAGGGCGTCTCCAACTTGCTGACGGCCGGCGACCGCGTCGACGTGATCGCGGTGCTTCCGCCGCGCGGCGACCAGGGCCCGAAATCGGCGACGATCATCCGCGACGCGCGCGTGCTCTCGATCGGGCAGAACATCGACGCGACGCCCGGCGCGACGCCCGCGCCCGACTCCGGCGCGTACACGACCGCGACGCTCGAGGTCACGCCGAAGCAGGCCGACCTCATCGCGCTGGCCGACATCGGCTCGACGCTCCGCCTCGCGCTGCGTCCTCCGAAGGAGCCGATGCGCAGCCAGCCCGTCGAGAAGCTGTCGTTCTCGGTGCCGGCGCCTCCGCGCCCCGCTCCGGCGCCCGCGGCCGCTCCGATGGTCCAGCCGATGGCGATGCCGCGGCCGGCCGCGCCCGCCACGCCGAAGCCCGCGCCGGTCTCGCCGGTGATGGTCGTCGACGGCGACAAGGTGCTGTCGCCGGGATCCGGCCGGTAGTCCGATGCGCGGCACCATCGCCGTCGTCGTCGGCGCGAAAGGCGGCGTCGGCGCGACCACCCTCTGCGTCGAGCTGACCCGCGTCCTTCGCCAGACGAAGGCGTGCGGTCTGGTCGACGCCGACTTCAGCGGACGGCGCTGCATCGCCGTCCTCACCGACAGCGTCCGCGCCTTCGACGGCGGCCGCATCGGCGGCAATCTCGCCTCCGCGACGATCATGAACGACGTCGCCGGGATCGAGTTCACCGCCTCGATCGACGGCGCGTTCACGCTGATGCCGGACCAGGTCGCCTCGATCCTGGGCGACGTGCGCGAGACCACCGAACTCGTGCTGGTCGACGCCCCGCAGCCCTACGCCGCAGCGGTCCGGCCGTTCGTCGTGAACGCCGCGCACTTCATCATCGTCGTCGAGCCTTCGCTCCTCGGCGTCACGAGCGCGCGCGCCGTGCAGACCGAGCTCGCGAAGTTCGGGATCCCGGCCTCGCGCGTCTACCTGGTCCTGAACCAGCGCGACACGCGCAACGTCATCCGGCCCGAGGAAGTGGAGCGCGCCCTCGGCGCGCGTCTCCTCGGGAACATCCCGCTCATCGGCGACCGGCGCTACGCGAAGGCGGTCGAGGCGCTCGCCTCGGCGATCGTCGCGCTGCCCGTCCCCGACGACATCGAGCCGCTCAAGCCGTCGGCGAAGACGCCGCTCGGCGACCGCCGCGCCAGCAATCGCCGGCCGAAGGGCGATGCCCGCCCCGAAGACGTCATCTCCGGCGCCGCGAGCGACGCGCACATCGTCGCGACCGTCGAGCGCACCGCGCGCGACCTCCTGAAGCAAGAGATCCACGACGCCCTCGCGCAGCGGCTCGACCTCGTCGCCGCCAGCGCCGCGCTCGACGAGCCGCGGAAGATCGCGGAGCTGCGCGCCCAGGTCGACGGGATCGTCCGCGAGCTGCTCGACGCCTATCCGGCGGTGTTCTCCGCCGAAGAGCTGGCGCGCGTGCGCGTCGAGATCATCGACGAAGCCCTCGGCCTCGGCCCGCTCGAGGATCTGCTGGCGCAGCCCGACATCACGGAGATCATGGTGAACGGGCCGCAGAGCGTCTTCGTCGAGCGGAACGGCAAGATCGAGACGACGACGAAGCGCTTCAGCGACGATCGCCAGCTCCGCGTCGTGATCGAGCGCATCATCGCGCCGCTCGGCCGGCGCATCGACGAAGCGCAGCCGATGGTCGACGCTCGCCTCGCCGACGGCTCGCGCGTCAACGCGATCATCGAACCGCTGGCGCTCGACGGGCCCACCCTGACGATCCGGCGCTTCGGAAAGCATCGCCTCACCACCGACGACCTCGTGAACATGGGCGCCGTCGAAGAGCCGATGCTCGACTTCCTGCGCGCCTGCGTCGAAGCGCGGCTGAACCTCGTCATCTGCGGCGGCACCGGCTCGGGTAAGACCACGTTCCTCAACGTGCTGTCCTCGTACATCCCCGAGGGCGAGCGCATCGTGACGATCGAGGACGCGGCCGAGCTGAAGCTCAACCAGTCGCACATCGTGCGGCTGGAGGCGCGGCCGCCGAACCTGCAGGGCGCCGGCGAGATCCGCATCCGCGAGCTGGTCCGGAACTCGCTGCGCATGCGTCCCGACCGCATCATCGTCGGCGAGTGCCGCGGCGCCGAGGCGCTCGACATGCTGCAGGCGATGAACACCGGCCACGACGGCTCGCTCACGACGGTCCACGCGAACAGCGCCCGCGACGCGATCTCCCGCATCGAGACGATGGTGATGATGGCCGGCTTCGAGCTGCCCATCAAGGCGATCCGCGAGCAGATCGCGAGCGCGATCGACGTGATCATCCACACGACGCGCATGCGCGACGGAAGCCGTAAGGTCGTCGGCATCAGCGAGATCGCCGGCCTCGAGGGCGAGGTCGTGACGATGCAGGAGATCGTGCGCTACAAGCAGCGCGGTCTCGACAAGAACAACAAGGTCGTCGGCAACTTCGAGTTCACCGGGGTCCAGCCGGAGTGCATGCGGCGCTTCGCGGAGTTCGGCGTCTCGTTCGACATCCGCGCGCTGGGCGAGCTCGGCGGCGGCGCCGCCGAGGGCGTGAAGCCGAAGCTGGCGGTCGCGTCATGGTGACCGCTCTCGCTCCCTACGCGATCTTCGTCGGGGTCGCCGGCGCGATCGGGCTCCTCATCCTCTCGTTCTGGCAGCGCATCACCGCGCCGCTCGGACCGATGGTCGAGGAGTACCGGCTCGCGCTCGAACGCGCCGACATCCGCGTGCGAAGCGAAGAGCTGCTCCTTGCGATCCTCGGCGGCGGCGCCGCGCTCTGGCTCGCCGCGGTGCTGCTGCTGCGTCTCGATCCGATCCGCGGCGCGCTGACGTTCCCGCTCGCGCTCACCTTCGCGGCGTTCGCAGCGAAGCTGGAGATCGCGCGGCGCAGCAAGCGCCGGCTCTCGGCGTTCGGCGATCAGCTCGAGCTCGTGCTGCGTCTCATGGCGAGCGGGATGCGGGCCGGCCTCGGCCTGCGTCAGGCGCTCGTGATGGTGATCGACGAGCTCGACGACCCGGCGCGCATGGAGTTCCAGCGCGTCGTCGGGCAGGCCAACATCGGCGTGAGCATCTACGACGCGCTCGACGCGATGGCGCGGCGCATGCCCAGCGACGAGGCGCTGATGATGACGCGCGCGATCCGGGTCCAGTCCCAGACCGGCGGCAATCTCGCCAAGGTGCTCGAGCACCTCGCCACGACGATCAAAGAGCGGCGCCGCGTGTTCCGCAAGATGCGGGCGCTCACCGCCGAGGGCCGGATGACCGGCTGGGTCATCATGCTCCTGCCCTTCGTGGTGGGCGGGCTCGTCATGCTCTTCCAACACAAGATGCGCGACGCGATCCTCTTCACGATGGTCGGCCACATCGTCATCGTCATCGTCTGCATCCTGGAGTTCGCCGGGTTCATGATGCTGCGCCGGATCATGCGGTTCGAGGTCTGAGATGTTCTTCGCAGTGTTCACGGCGATGGGGTCGGTGGCCGTCCTCGGCTACCTGATCGTCATGCTGCTCACGAAGCGTTCGGCGGTCGATCGCACGATCGCCGAGCTCGACCGGGCCGGGATCGAAGCCGACCGCAAGCTGGAGATGGGCGTCTTCGCGCGGTTCTTCGACGACTCGGGGCGTTCGAAGATCGAGCGCCGGCTCGTCCAGGCGGGATGGTACAAGACGACGCCCAAGCAGTTCCTGATGCGCTGCGTCATCGCGACCGTCGCCGGCGTGGTGATCGGCCTGCTGCTCACGTTCGTCATGCACAAGCTCGTGATGGGCATCGTCGTCACGGTGCTGCTCGGCGGAGCCGGCATCATGGTCCCGAACTCGACGCTGAACGGGGCGATCTCCGAGCGCAAGAAGCGCATCCGCAACGCGCTCCCCGACTTCCTCGACCTCGTCTCGACGACGGTCGAGGCCGGGATCGCGCTGAACGGCGCGTTCGCCTCCGCCGTCGACGGCATCCGCGGTCCGCTGCGGGACGAGCTGCTCGCCGTCCTTTCCGACATCCGCGTCGGGCGCTCGCGATCCGAAGCGCTCGCCGCGATGGCGGCGCGCGTGGACGTGACCGAGATGTCGACCACCGTGCAAGCGATCGTGCAGGCGGAGAAGCTCGGCGGCGACATCGCCGGGATCCTCGATCAGCTCGCGCACGAAGCGCGCGAGCACCGCATGCTGCGCGCCGAAGAGCTCGCCGCGCAGCTGCCGGTCAAGATGACCTTTCCGATGGCGCTCTGCATGCTGCCCGCGCTCTTCGTCATGATCTTCGGTGCCGTGCTGGCCCAGCTGCTGAACAAATGAACCCCCACGTCCTGATGACGGCGATCCTCTTCGCCTCCGCGGCGATCGTCGGGATCGTCATCGCCGCCGCGATCTGCTCGCGGATTCGCGGCCATGCCGACGGCCCCCCGAGCGGGACGCCGCCCGTCGTCGCGCTCGTCGCCGGTGCCGCACTGCTCGGCGGCATCGCCGGCTCGCACGCGCACCCCGATCCGGCGCATCTGTTCCTCGTCGCGATCACGACGGCGGCCTTCGCGGCAGCCTGGTACTGCGACACCGTGCACGGCGTGATCCCGGACGTCTTCTCCGTCGGGCCGCTGGTGCTCGTCGCCATCCTCGCGTTCACGTCGCACGACCCGCGCATGCCGATCTCCGCGGCGGTCGTCGCGGTCCCGTTCGCCGGTGCCGCGTTCCTCTCGCGCGGGCGCGGCATGGGCTGGGGCGACGTCAAGCTCGCCGCCGTCTCCGGCGCGCTCCTCGGCGCCTCCAACGCGCTTCTCGCGCTCGCGCTCGCGTCGTTCGGCGCGGTCGTCGCGGCGAAGCTTCGGCCACAGACCTCCCCCGCCGCGCCGTCGCAGCCGATGGCGTTCGCGCCCTATCTGATCGGCGCGACGGCGCTCTTCACCGCGTTCGCGACGCTATGAGCATGTGGCTCGTGCGCAGCGCCGAGACGGGACGCGTCTTGGCGTGGCGCGTCCGGCGTTGCGACGGATGGCTCGAGCGCACGGTCGGCTTTCTCTCGCGCGCGTCGATCGCGCCGGAAGAGGGACTGTGGTTCGAAGGCTGCGGCGCGGTGCACACGCTCGGGATGCGCTCCGCGCTCGACATCGTCTTCCTCGACCGCGAGATGAAGGTCGTGAAGACGGCGCGCGAAGTGCGCCCGCACCAGCTCTACGTCGGCGCGGCGAAGGCACACGTCGTCGCGGAGTTCGGGCCGGGATTCCTCGATGCGAACCCGCTGGACGTCGGCGAGAAGCTGAGCCTCGAGCCGGTCTGACTCGCGGGGCGCGACCGGCCCTCTCGCGCGGGTTTACGGGCTCGGCGGGGAGGCGGCGGTGCCGCGCGGGGGACGCTCCCTGCGCGGTTGCAACGATGGCGTGGACGATGACGTACCGTATCGAGGGCAGCGCGATCCGCGAATCGGGACACGACGTGTACCTGCTGCTCGCGTCGGCGGACGGTTGGCGAATCCGTTCGCGGCAGGTCACGAGGAGCGGCGGCCGATCGGCTTCGTAGTCGTTACGCGCTGTACGGAAGCATCGCGAGCGTGGTGACGATGATCGTGATGAGCCCGAGGACGACGTAGAAATCGAGCCCCACGCGGCCGATGTCGGGCGACGCGTGCCAGCGCTTCCACTCCGGACCGCGCGCGGGCGCCACGTACGGGCCGAACTGCAGCGCGCCGATCCGGTATTTTCTGCGCTGCAGCACCGGACGCGCCGGCGGTGTGATGCCGTCTGGATTGGAACGCTGCTCGTGGAGACGCCGATCCATCGCGTCCACCGTTCCGCGCGGCGGGCAAGGCGCCTCGCGGATCGGCGCAAGACTCTCCGATCGGGGGTAGCGAGGATCGCTCCGGGCGCTTCAGCGGTCGTCGCGCCCGCGCGATGAACGAATGGCGCGTCTTGCCGGCGCGCCGGCGTCCCGGCGGAGATCAGCCGACGGCGACGAGCTCGCGCTCTTCGGTCGTCGTGCGGGCCGCGGCTCGCGTGAGGTTCGCGTCGAGCTCGGACGCGACGCCGGCGAGCGCCGCGGGCAAGTCGCCTTCGAGCAGCGGCTCGCGCGCGAGCCGGAGCGCGGCGCGGTCGTGCTCGACGGCGGCCGGGACGTCGCCCGCGGACCAGGCCGCTTCGGCGTCGCGGAGATGAGCCCGAACGCGGCGCGCGTCGATCGCGAAGAGGTCGAGGTTCAGCGCGATCTCGTCGCCGAACGCGACGTAGTGCGCGAGGTCGGCGTAGCCGACGACCGCCGCGAGGGAGCGGCGCATCGTGCTGCACGCGCTGCGGAGGCTTTGCGATGCGAGCTGACGGTCCGCGTCGGGCCAGAACGCGCGCAGCAGCGTCTCGCGGCGCGCCCGCCCCTGTGGCTGGAGCGCGAGGAAGGCGAAGATCTGCGCGTCGCGGCGGCGGAACCAGGCCACACGCTGGCCTTCGATCCGCACGTCGGGCTTGCCGAAGAGGCGGACGGAGAATGGCGCGAGGGCGGACGCGGCCGGCTGCGGAGCGGCGGTGCGCGAGACCCTCGCCACGGCACGATACGGCCGGAACGTGCCGTCGAGCCAGCGCACGAAGAGGCCGCGCTGCTCGAGGCGGTCGAGCGTCGCTTCGTCGATCAGCTCGCCGTCGAACAGCTTGCGCGCCGCGGCGACCAGCTCGGCGTTCTCGTCGGCGAGGGTCGCGTCCACGAACTGGCGCACGAGACGCGCGTTCGCCCGCCGCCAGCGCTCGAAAGCGCCTTCCAGCGGGCGGCCGCCGGAGGCGCATTCGCGGATCGCCGAGCACACGGCGAACGCCCAGCCTTCGGTGTCGTGGACGAGGCGGCTGACGTCGCGCTCGGCGGCGTCGACGTTCGCGGCTTCGGCGAGGCGCGTCGCCTCGTCGATCGTGAAGGCCAGCCGGTCCGCGTCGAGGACGGCGCCGAGGCCGAGCGAGACGAGGCGGGTGGCGTCGACGACGTCGCGCGCGCGGGCCGCGTAGACGAACGTCACGTTGTCGCCCGCCTCGTAGACGAGGCGGTGGAGCAGCTCGCGGACCGGCGCCGGAGCGCGGTCGGCTTCGTCGACCAGGATCTCGCACCGGCCCGCCGCGTCGAGGGCGTCGAACAGCGCGGCCTCGTCGTCGAGGCGGCCGGCGCCCAGCGCGCGGCCGAGCGCGGCGCAGAACGATGCGACGCTCGCGCTCGCGTCGAGCGCGACGTAGGCCGCGCGGTGCCGCGGCGCTGCGGCATAGGTCACCAGCGCGGTGGTCTTCCCCGAGCCGGGCGGTGCCGCCACGAGGCGCAGGGGGACGTCGGAATGATCCGCCATCCATGCGCAAATCCGTTCGCGTTGAATCGTGTCGGGAGCCAGCTTCGGGAGTCTAGCCCTCGGCGCAACTTCTCGCATCGTCGCCCTCCGTGCAAGCAGTCCTCGGGTTCGTTGACGTTCCCACGCCCAGGCCTAGGATAACAGGCCTAGGTCCGAACGAATGTACTGATTCGGTTATCTCGTTACGTGCAGGGGCCGTACGAGCGTCTCGTTCCCCATGCCCCGCTGCAGCAGGACCCTGACCGTGAACGTCCCGCGGCCCGTCGGGGCGACGAGCGCCGCGCTGCGCTCGCCCTGGTGGAGGGTCGCGCCGGCGACGTCCGCGCCGTCGGAGTCGCGGATCAGCGAGACTTGGGCGCCGTCGGCGAACGGCACTTCGACCACGAACGGCTGGCCGGCCCGGACGGGGTCGGGGCGGATCGCGAACGCGTCGCCGCCGCCGACGTCGACGACCACCGCGTTCGCGTCGCCCTGCAGCAGGCCGTTTCCGGGTCCGGTGAACGTCCCGGCCGCGCCGTTCGCTACCGCGGCCGGCGACGGCGTCGCGGCGATCGACGCCGGGATCGGGACCCGCGTGTCCTCGCCGCCCGACGCGCCCTCGGCGCGCGCCACGAGCTGGTACGGCTCGCGCGGGCCGGCCGGGGGGGCGGGAATCTGCGTGACCCCGCTGCCCGACGGCGTGGTCGTCGAGAACCACGTCGCGCCGGTTCGGTCGAGGATCGCCAGCTGCAGGTCGCGCGCTTTCGCGGTGTAGCGAACCGTCAAGGGCGCGTTCGGCCGGGGCGGGTCGACCTGCAGGCTCACGATGCGCGGCGGCGGCGTGGCCAGGATGCGAATCGCCGGGGGAGGCGTCGCGGTGGCGTATCCCGCGTCGCGGACGTCGGTTCCGAACCCGTTCGCGATGGCGATCCGCAGCGTCGCGTCGCGCTTCTTGCCGAGGACCATCGAGCCGCTCGCGGACGGCAGCGTGCCCGAGGCCAGCACGGCGCCCTTCGCGTCCCGCAGCTCGTACGTGCGCCGCCCGTTGCCCGCGGTGACCCAGTGCGCGAGGAGCCCCACCTTCGGGACCGCGTCGAGCTGCAGGTCCACCACGCGCGGGCGCTCGGAGGCGACGAGCAGCAGCGTCCCGCCGGCGAGTACGCCCGCGATCCCGATCGCGCTCGCCGGCAGCACCCAGCGGCGGCGCGGCTTGCCGCCGCGCGGCGGCGGCGCCTCGACCACGATGTGGATGCCCTCGCCGGTGATCTCCGCGGCGACGCGCTCGTACGCGAGCGAGGCGTCCAGGGTGAAGCCGGTCCGGATCGCGGCGTGCGGCTCGATCTCGAACGCCAGCGCGGCGACCGGCCGGCCTTCGTCGATCCGAACCGCCGTCGCGGTCGCCGTCAGCGCGCCCGGCGTGGCGTTGTGGACGCGCAGCTCGTAGCGGGCGCCGGACGCGTCGAGCCCGATGGGCTCCAGCTCGCACGTGACCGCGCCGTCGGGACTCGCGAGGAGCCCGCGGCCGCCGTGCTGCGCCTGCGAAGCGGACGGGACGCCGAGCGCGCTCGGTCCCCGGCGGGCGATCGCGGTCGTGGACGTGCTCGGCGGCTTCTCGATGCTGATCCCGGTCCTGCCCTTCGTGCGCGCGCTGGGATGCGCTCGCCGCTTTCGTTCAACTCCGCAACGCGCGAACCTCGGCGCGCGTTCGCGCTCAGCCCGGCGCGCCGCCGGCTTCTGCCGCTCGAGCGGTCGAAAGCCCGAGCGTGAGCTCGTGCAGGAACGACGACGCGTCCATCACGATCCCGAGCGTCTGGTGCGAGCCGCGGTCGGTCAGCTTCGTCACCGAGGCGGGGTTGATGTCGACGCACACCGTCTTGCACGTCGCCGGCAGCAAGTTGCCGACCGCGATCGAGTGCAGCAGCGTGCATACCATCAGGGCCATCCCGATCTCCGGCACGTAGTGACGCATCGCGCGCTGACATTCGACGACGTCGGTGATCACGTCGGGGAGCGGCCCGTCGTCGCGGATCGAGCCGCACAGCACGACCGGGATGTTCTTCACGTAGGCCTCGTACATGATGCCGCCGCGCAGCATCCCGCTCGCGATCGCCTCCCGAATCCCGCCCGCCGCGCGGATGCGGTTCACCGTCCGCAGGTGGTGGACGTGGCCTTCTTCCGCCGGAAACGCATCGTGCAGATTGACGCCCAGCGAGGTGCCGAAGAACTGCGACTCGATGTCGTGCACCGCGAGCGCGTTGCCCGCGTACAGCGCGTCGACGTAGCCGTCGCGGATCAGTTCGGCGAGATACGGGCCCGCGCCGGTGTGCACGATCGCCGGGCCGCCGACGAGCAGCACGCGCTTTCCGGCACGGCGCACCGCGAGCAGCTCGCGCGCGACTTCGCCGAGCAGCGCATGGCGCGGCTTCTCGCTCGACACGGCGCTCGCCATGAACTCGAACACCGCGCGGCGGCGCGCGCGTTGCGGGAGGCTCACGCGGATCCCCGCGTGGCCGACCACGACGCAGTCGCCTTCCTTCACGTCGGACGGCGCGACGGTCAGCGCCCCGCCGTCGTCGATCACGATCGCGCAGTCCATCTCCGGGTTGGCGACGGGCATCCAGTCGCCGTTCACGCGCACCTCCGTGTCGTAATTCGTCGTCGCGTAGAAGTCGTCGGGAAGCACGCCGTCGCGCGGCGCCGGCTCGACCGCGACGTCGCCTTCGTCCAGCACCTCGGCGCCGGTGTCGCGCTGCAGCTTCTCGACGATCTCGTCGAGAACGCGCGCGTCGTCCGACTCGATGCGCAGCCGCGCGTACGACGGCTCGGTCTTCGTCTGCCCCGAATCGAACTCTTCGATCACGTACGCCGTGCGCTCGTCGTCGGTGAGGATGCCGAGCACGCGATTGAAGATGCCGGAGTCGATGATGTGGCCGCGCAGCTCGATCCGGCGGACGCGGCCGGACGACGGCGAAGCGGAGCTCATGGGGCTCGTCTTCGTACCGACGCCGCTCGGCAACCTCCGCGACGTCACGCTGCGCGCCCTCGACGTCCTGGCCGCGGCGACGCTGCTCGTCGCCGAAGACTCGCGCGTGACGCGCAAGCTGCTGAGCGCGCTGGGCCTGCCCGCGAAAGAGATCTGGACGTATCACGAGCACAATGCGCGCGCCACGACCGGCGCGATCGTCGAGCGCGCTCGCGGGGAGACGGTCGCCGTCGTCACCGACGCGGGGACGCCGGGGATCAGCGACCCGGGCTCCGCGCTCGTCGCAGCGGCGCGTGAAGCGGGCGTCGCCGTCGAGGTCCTTCCCGGGCCGGCGGCGTTCGTCTGCGCCGCCGTGCTGTCGGGATTCGACCTGCGCAGCTTCACGTTCGCCGGCTTCCCGCCGCGCGGCTCGGCGCAGCGCCGCGCCGCGCTGCGCGCCGCGCTCGGGGAGACCACGGTCTGGTACGAGGCGCCGCACCGCATCCGCGAGACGCTGGCCGACCTCGCGGCCGTCGCGCCGGAGCGGCGCGTCTTCCTCGTTCGCGAGCTGACGAAGCTTCACGAGCAGCAGCTCCTCGGCACGGCCGGCGACGTCGCCGCGGCGCTGGCCGAGCCGGTCCGCGGCGAGATCGCGTTCGTGGTCGAAGGCGGCCCGCGCGACGCGAGCGACGAACCGGAAGCCCCCTCCGAAGCGGACGTCCTCGCGGCGATCGACGCGCTGCTCGCCGAGGGACTCACGACCTCGGCCGCGGCGAAACGCCTCGCCGGCGCGGGGCTCGGCGAACGCCGCCATCTCTACGCCCGCATCACGGCCCGCCGCGCGGAGCGCGTCGAATAGGCGTACAAGGCGACGCGGGGCGTGGAGCCAAAACTGGGCTTGCCGTGTCCGAACCCGCGTTCTACGTCACCACGCCGATCTATTACATCAGCGGCACGCCGCACATCGGGCACGCGTACACGACGATCGCGGCTGACGTGCTCGTACGAGCGGCGCGCGCGTACGGGCCGGCGCGCTCGCTGACGGGGACCGACGAGCACGGCCAAAAAGTCGCGAACGCCGCGGCCGCGGCCGGCATGACGCCGCAGCAGTACGTCGACTCCCTCGCGCCGCGCTGGCGCGAGCTGGCGCCGGCGTTCGACGCGCGCTTCGACGATTTCATCCGCACCACCGAGCCGCGCCACGCGCACACCTGCCTCGCCCTCTTCGAACGGATGCGCGCGAACGGCGACGTGTACGAAGGCGTGTACGAAGGCTGGTACTGCACGCACGACGAGACGTTCTGGCCGGAAGCGAAGCTCGTCGACGGGCGATGCCCGAACCCGGAGTGCCGCCGTCCCGTCGAATGGCTCTCGGAGAAGAACTGGTTCTTCCGGCTTTCCAAGTACCGCGACCGCCTGATCGCGCTGTTCCGCGAGAACCCGGATTTTCTGCGTCCGCAGGCGCGCTGGAACGAGATGATGGCGGTGCTGGAAGGCGGGTTCGAGGATCTGTCGATCTCGCGCTCGTCGTTCGACTGGGGGATCCCGCTGCCGGGCGGCGGCGTGCTCTACGTGTGGTTCGACGCGCTGATCAACTACGTCAGCGCCCTCGGCTGGCCCGAAGACCCGGACGGGCTGTTCGCGCGCTATTGGCCCGGGATGCATTTGATCGGGAAAGAGATCGCGCGCTTCCATACCCTGATCTGGCCCGCGATGCTGTGGTCGGCCGGCCTCGACATTCCGACGCGCGTCTTCGCGCACGGCTGGATCACCGTCGAGGGCGAGAAGATGTCGAAGAGCCTGGGCAACGTCATCGAGCCGTTCGCGCTGCTGGAGCAGTTCGGCGCCGACTCGGTGCGGTATTTTCTGCTGCGCGAAGCGCCGTTCGGCAGCGACTTCTCCATCTCGATCGAGAAGCTGCGGCAGCGCCACAACAGCGATCTCGGGAACGATCTCGGGAACCTGCTGCGTCGCTCGCTCGCGATGCTGGCGAAGTACCGCGACGGCATCGTCCCGGAGCCCTACGCCGGCGCGCTGGCCGAACGCTTCGCCGATCTGCCGAAGACCGTCCACGAGCACGTGTCGTGCGTACGCTTCCGCGAGGCGCTCGACGAGATCTGGACGCTCGTCACGGCGCTCAACCGCGCGATCGACGACCGCAAGCCGTGGGACCTCTTCAAGCGGCAGCGCGACGACGAGCTCGACGCGCTGCTCTACGAGCTGTGCGAGGGCCTGCGCTGGCTGAGCCTGCTCCTGTTTCCGTTCATGCCGTCGAAAGCGACCGCGATGTGGCAGCAGCTCGGTCTCGACGGCACGCCTGAGCGACGCTGGGACGAGGCGCTGACGTGGGGCGGCCTCGCACGCGGCACCCAGACGACCGCCGGCGCGCCGCTCTTCCCGCGGATCGAGCCGCCGGCGGCCTGACGCCGCGCTCAGCCCTTGATGAGGCCCTGCGCGCGCTCGCGCTGGATCACGGCCTCGCATTCGGCGCGGAAGAACGCGCACACGGCGCGCGAGAGCGCGAACGGGTGCGGCAGCACGAAACCCGGCGGCGGCGGCTGACCGGGAAAGCGCCGCGGGCCGCCGGGCAAGAACGGATTGTCGCGGTCGAGCCACTTCCATTGCCACGGGAAGGCGACCGTCTCGGTGTAGCCGTCGCTGTAGTGGATGATGCAGCGCACGAAGTAGTAACTGTAGGCGCCGCGGCGCTCGAACTGATCGTCGTATCCCGCGGGAGAGCACGAACCGTCGTAGTTCAGCACCTCGTTCATGTCGACGTTGAGGTACGAGTTCTGGTCGCTCTTCTCGGCGTACGTCTTCACCGGCGCCGGCCCCGGCGTCGCTTCGAGATTGCGCTGCGCCTGCGCGATCGTGTTGCGAAACCGCGCCTCCATCTCTGCGAGCTGACGCGCGTCGAGCGCCGGGTGTTTCGGCGCGACCGGAAGCCGGGGCGCGTAGGCGAGCTGCTTCACCGCAGGCACGTGGACGCGCGCGACGCGGACCGTTCGCGGCGCGGCGGGCGGCGCGAGGGTCGGCACGACCATCGGATGCGCGAGCGCGGGGCGCGGCGGACGCGTGAGCGCCGCTAGGGCCGGGCGCGGAGGCGCACGCAGCGGCTTGGGGCTCGGGCCCACGCGCGGCCGGAGGGGCGGTGGCGTCGGCGTCGGGACCGGCGTGGGGGCGGGCGTCGGACGCGGCGTCGGCGTCGCGAGACGTTGAATGGTGATCGTCTCCGCGACGGCGGTCGGCTCGGGCGCGGTGTCGCGCGGGGCGTGCAGCAAGAACGCCACGACCAAATAGCCGAGGACGGCATGCAAGGCAAGCGACAGGACGACCGCAAGGCGCGTGGAGCGCCGCGCCGAGCTGTCGCGCTCGGGGAACAACTGCACGGGGAGAGTAACGCTTCGGGATGATCGACACGCACGCCCACGTGCACGACCGCGCGTTCGACGAGGACCGCGAGGAGATGCTCTCCCGGGCGCGCGCCGCGGGCGTCGACGCGATCGTGACCGTCGGGTGCGACGCCGACGATAGCCGCCGGGCCTGCGAGGTCGCTGGGAGATACGGCTTGGCGGCGACGATCGGGATCCACCCGCACGAGGCGAAAGACGCGCCCGCCGACCTCCCCGCCGCGTTCGACGCGCTGCGCGCGCGGTACGGCGAACGCATCGTCGCGGTCGGTGAAACCGGCCTGGACTATCACTACGACCACAGCCCCAGGCCCGTGCAGCGCGCGGTGTTCGCGGCGCAGCTCGCCTACGCGCGCGAGCGCGGATTGCCGCTCGTCTTCCATCAGCGCGAGGCGCACGACGACTTCGTCGCGGCGCTTCGGTCGGGCTACGATCCGGCGACCCAGCGCGGGATCGTCCATTGCTTCACCGGCACGGCGGACGAAGCGCGGCTGTTCGCCGGGGAGCTGGGCCTGCTGCTCGGGATCGGCGGCGTGGTCACGTTCAAGACCGCCGGTGCGCTGCGTGAAGCGGTCGCCGCGGTCGGACTCGACGCCATCGTCCTCGAGACCGACTGCCCGTATCTCGCACCGGTGCCGCATCGCGGCAAGCGCAACGAGGTCGCCTTCGTCGCCGACACGGCGCGCGCGGTCGCCTCGGTGCTCGGGACGGACGTCGAGACCGTCGCGGCGCGCACCGGCGCGAACGCGCGGCGGCTCTTCGGGCTCGCCGCAGCCGCGGCGCGGTGAGCGGCGGCGTGAGCGTGCCGGCCGGTGGAGTGGAACCGGGGGGAAGCGCCGAACGCGGGCCGACTGCGAGGATGGACAAAGCCCTATACGTGCGCGAGATGTTCGCCGCGATCGCCCCCCGCTACGACCGCACGAACCGCCTGATGACCGCCGGCGTCGACGAAGCGTGGCGCCGGCGCGCCGTCGCCGAGCTCGCCGCGCCACGCGGCGGCACGGTCGCGGACCTCTGCTGCGGAACCGGCGACCTGGCGTTCCACCTGCTGCGCAGCGATCCGGCGCTCCGCGTGACCGCGATCGACTTCACCGCGCCGATGCTCGACGGCGCGCGCGCCCGCGCCCGGCGCGAGGACCCGCAGGGCCGCGCGGAGTTCGTCCTCGGCGATGTCACCCGGCTGCCCTACGCGGACGCGACGTTCGACGGCGCGACGATGGGCTTCTCGATGCGCAACGTCTCCGAGATCGGCGCGACGCTGCGCGAAGTGCGGCGCGTCCTGCGCCCCGGCGCGCGCTTCGTGAACCTCGACGTCACCAAGCCGGCGAACCCGCTCGTCCGCCGCCTGTTCGGGCTCTACTTCTACGGCGTCGTCCCGCTGATCGGCGGGCTCGTCGGCGGGTCGAAGACCGCCTACCGCTATCTGCCGAACTCGCTGACGAACTTTCCCGACGCCGTCGCGCTCGCGCAGCGCTTTCGCGAGGCCGGCTTCCGCGACGTGCGGACGATCCGGCTCGGGATGGGCGCCATCGCGATCCACGTCGGGGTCGCATGATGATCTCCCGGGCGGCACGCAGCGACCGCGACCTCTACGCGATGGTCGAGGAGTTCTTCCGCTCCTCGTTCGCGACCGACAATCCGCTCATCACCGAGGCCGTGCGCCGGATGCTGGCCGCCGGCGGAAAACGGCTGCGGCCGCGCTTCACGCTGCTCGCCGCCGAAGCGGTCGGCGGCCGCGCCGAGGAGCACCTGCGCCTCGCCGCGTTCATGGAGCTGATCCACGTGGCGACGCTGATCCACGACGACGTCGTCGACCACGCCGACACGCGACGCGGGGTCAACGCGACCGCCGTCGACTTCGGCAATCGCGTCAGCGTCCTCGCCGGCGACTATCTCTTCGCGTGGATCTTCAAGAACGTCACCGCGGAGTACGCGCACCCGATCCCGCACATCCTCAGCTCGACGCTCGCCGACATCACCGACGGCGAGGTGCTGCAGCTCGAGGCGCTCGGCGACGTCGACGCGACGCTCGGCGCCTACGTCGAGATCGCGACGAAGAAGACCGCCTCGCTCTTCGCCGCTTCCGCCGAGTGCGGCGCGCTCGCGGCGGGCGGCTCGCCGTTCGCGGCGAAGGCGCTGCGCGATTTCGGGACGGCGTACGGGATCGCGTTCCAGATGCGCGACGACCTGCTCGACCTGACCTCCGACGAGGCCACGCTCGGGAAGCCGGTCGGCAACGATCTGCGCGAGCGGAAGATGACCGTTCCGCTCGTCCTCGCGCTCGCGGCCGGAGATCGGGAATTCCGCGCCGACGTCGAACGGTTCTTTGCGGAAGACGACGACACGCGCGAGCGTCTCGCGAGCGTCGTCGCAGGGATCGGTGCCCAGGGCGGGCTGGCCAAGACGGAGGCCGTGCTCGGCGGGTACATCGAACGAGCGAAGCAGTCGCTCGCGCCGCTGGGGAATGCGCCGGCCCGCTCCGAACTCGTCGCACTCGCCGACGCACTGTAGCTGGAGACCCTCGAATGCTCGGAACCACGGAAATCGCGCTGATCGTCGGCGCCGCCATCCTTCTCTTCGGCGTCGACAAGCTGCCGAAGCTCGCGCGCAGCGCGGGGCAGGCCAAGAAAGAGTTCATGGTCGGTCAGGCCGAGGCCGATCTCGCCGCCGAGCGTGCGCGCGAAGAGGCGCGGACGCGGGCCGAGATGCAGGCCGCCAACTTCGCGACGACGCCCAACCCGGCCGGCGCGCAGACCGCCGTCCCGGACCCGCAGACCGGCGCGCCCGGCCCGACGACGATCGCGCCGCCGCATCCGTAAGCCGTAGCGAAGATCTCGCGCGTGCTTGCCGAGCGCACGCCGCTCGAGCGCGGCGCCGGTCCCGAATGGGATCAGAAGGAGATGCCGTTCACCGAGCACCTGCGGGAGCTGCGGAACCGGCTGATGATCTGCGTCGGCACCGTGCTCGGGCTCGCGGTCGTGTTCCTCTGGCCGGCGCAGCAGCTCATCCCGCTGATCGTCAGGCGCTACTTCGGGCACCTTCAGCTGCACGCGTTCGGCCCCGCCGACGCCGTCTGGGCGATCTTCAAGCTCGCGATCTACCTCGCGATCATCGTCGGCTTCCCCGTGCTCCTCTATCAAACGTGGATGTTCGTCGTGCCGGCGATCCACCCGCGCACGCGGCGCGCGGTCTACAGCTACATCGTCCCCTCGGTGCTGCTCGCGCTGTGCGGGCTCGCGTTCGCGCATCTCCTCGTGATCCCGCGCGTGGTCGGTGCGCTGGAAGCGATCACCTCGACGGTGGCGGTGCCGACGTACGGGATCGAGCCGACGATCAACCTCGTGCTGCTGCTGTTCCTCGCGTTCGCGCTCGTGTTCCAGACGCCGGTCGTGATGCTGCTGCTCGCGCGCATCGGTCTGGTGAACAGCCGGCTGCTGCGCAAGTACCGCCGCCACATCGGCTTCGGCATGATGGTCGCGGGCGGCGTCCTGGCGCCCGACGGCAACCCGGTGACGATGTCGATGATCGCGGCGCCGATGTACGTGCTCTTCGAGATCTCCATCTGGCTGATCGTGCTCATGGAAGCGCGCTGGGCCCGCGAGGCGGTCGAGAGTGTCTGATTCGCGCGCGCCGGCGGCCCAGGCGCCGGCGCTGCGCGCGGCGCTCGCGCGCACGTGGGGCGAGACGGTCGCGCTGTTCGCGCACGTTCCGTTCGGCGTCTCGCTGCTCGCGATCTGGGCCGTCCTCACGCTGATCGGCGTGATCGTCGAGCAGGGACGCGATCCGTCGTACTACGCGGGCGCGTACGCGCCGCCGCTCGCACGGCTCATCCTGCGCCTCGACATCGAGAACATCTATCACAGCCCCGCGTACATCGGGGTGCTCGGGCTCATCATCTGCTCGATGGCGGCGGCGACGTTCACGAAGGTCATCCCGCGCCGCATCCCGCGCCTGAACCCGGTGAAGATCGACGCGATCCCGCTGCACGCGCGGCTGCGCGTGGCCGGCGATCCGGATGCGGTGCGCGCGCGGCTCGCGGCGTTCTTCTCCTCGCGCGGGTGGCAGGTGCGCAAGCGCGCCTTCGGCGGAACCGAGTGGACGTTCGCCGACAAGAGCAACTGGGCGCGCCGCGGCGTGCTCGTGGCGCACGTCGGGTTCGTGCTGATCGCCGTCGGGACGACCATCTACTGGGCGACCGGGTACAGCGGGCAGTTCGCCGTGCTCAGCGGGCAGACCGCGACGATCCCGCAGAACGGAACGAAGGTCGCGCTGGAGCGCTTCGCCTACCGCATCGATCCGGTGCGCACGAAGGCCGGAATCGTCTACCAGCCGATCGACTATGTCTCCGACGCAAAGGTGACCGCGCGCGACGGCGTGACGCGCGACGCGGTGATCCGCGTGAACCATCCGTACGACGCGAACGGAACGCTGATCTATCAGTCGACGTACGGCTTCGCGATCGATTTCCGGGTGACGCACGACGGCGTGCCCGTCCCGGGTCCGGACCATCCGCTCAAGGAAGGCGAGGGCTTCGTCGTCGACGGCACGACGCGCGCGATCCAGTACCAGCGCTTCGTCGGCACGATCGATCGCGCGACCGGGATGCCGGGCGCCGATCCGCGTCCGAACGATCCGGGCGTGATCGTCGTCGCCTTCGACGGCGACCGGCCGATCGGCCAGGCGCTGCTCCCGCTGGGCGTTCCGGTCGACCTCGGCGCAGGCTACAAGCTCGAAGCGGCGCGCTACGTGCTGTACTCCGGCTTCCAGTACCGCTACGATCCCGGGATCCCGGTCGTCGGGATCGGCGCGTTCGTTCTGCTCGCCGGGCTGTGCGTGTCGCTGTACTTCGTCCCCGCGCGGCTGTTCATCATCGTGCGCGAGTCGGGTGCGGGGACGAGCGAGGTGGGCGTCGCGGCGACGACCGTCAAAGGCTACGACGTGTTCGAAGACCGCTTCCGGGAGATCGTCGAGGCGCTGCGGCGCGACGCTCCGAGCGTCCCGCACGCGAACGAAGCTGCACCCGCGCCCGTGCTCGGCGCGGTTTGAGGAGAGGCCATGGATCCCACGCGTGAGCTCATCGACCAAGTGCTCCTCAAGACGGCGATCGCCGCGTACGCGACCGGCGCGCTGGTGCTCTTCGCCTACTTCCTCACGCGCAACGGGCTCTATCGCAAGATCGGCGCACCGCTCGCGATCCTCGGCTGCGCCGCGCAGCTGGTGGAGCTCGGCACGCGCTGGTGGATGACCGGGATCTGGCCGCTGACCAACCTCTACGGCTCGCTCTCGCTCTTCAGCGCGCTCGGCGTGGCGATCTTCGTGATCTTCGCGCTGCGTTACGATCTCTGGCTCGTCGGCGGTCCCGTCGTCGCGGTCTCGGCGATCGCGCTCGCTTACGGGACGACGTGGAACGAAGGCTACATGCCGGCGGTGCCGGCGCTGCAGTCGTACTGGATCAAGATCCACGTCCCGATCGTGATCAGCGCGTACGCGTCGTTCATGGTCGCGTTCTGCGTCTCACTGATCTACCTGATGAAGGCGTACGGGGAGACGCGCTTCGCCGCGCGCCGCGGAGCAGTGCGCGGAATCGCCGCGACGGCGGGCGGGCCGCCCGTCGATCTCACCCTCAGCGCAAGCACGTACGCCGCGACCCCGGCGCTCGGCAGCGCGCGCATCGACACGCCGGCGACGTCGCAGGCGGCGGCCGCGGGCGACGCCTTGGCGCAATGGCTCGAGGGGCTGCCCTCGCTCGCGCGGCTCGACGTCATGCAGTACCGCGTCATCGCGATCGGCCTTCCGCTGCTCTCGCTGGGGATCATCACCGGCGCGATGTGGGCGAAAGAAGCGTGGGGCGCCTACTGGCAATGGGACCCGAAAGAGACCGCGGCGCTGGTGTCGTGGATCGTCTACGCCGGCTACATGCACTTGCACACCCGCCCGGAATGGCGGGGCGTGAAGACGGCCTGGATCAGCGTGCTCGGCTTCGCGACGATCGTGTTCTGCTATCTCGGCGTAAACATCTGGATCAGCGGCCTGCACTCGTACAAGATGTAGCCGCGGGCGTCGCTCACGCGAGCGGGACGGCACGTTCGCGACGCGCGGCGCTACGACGCAGGCGGAGCCGGCGGCGCGGGCGGCGCGGCGGGCCTGCGGTCGACGATCATGTTCACCAGCCACAGCACGAACGTCGCGCACAGCGCGACCGTCTCCACGACGCCGAGCTTCAGCCGCAGCGGCGTGAAATCGTAGAGCAGCGCCAGCACGACGTCGCAGACGACGACGAAGCGCATGATCCCCCAGGCGCGCGACACGAACACGAGGTAGCTGAAGATCATCGCCAGGATCGTCTGCACGCCTCTCCGTTCGCCGCGGCGGCATGTCAGGACTACCGCGTCGCCGCGCGATCCGGCACGGGAAGCGATCCCCCGGGCGCGCTACCGCGGAATCCGCGCTTCGGCGATCAGGGATGCGTGCTGCCCTGCCCGGGCGACTGGGACGCCTGCGGGATCGGCGTCGGCGGCGCGACGCTCTTCGGGTCGTTCCAGATTGCGAGCGCGGCCGGAGGAAGCTGCTTCGGCAGCCGCTTCAAGAAGTAGGTGAGCTGCCAGATCGACGTCTCGTCCATCGACTTGTCGAAGGCCGGCATGCCCGTGAAGCGGATCCCGTGCTCGATCTTCCAGTACGTTTCGCCTTCCGGGTCGTCGTCGACGCCGTGCTTCGTGAACTGCGGCGCGCGCACGCCGAGGCCGAGCGCGATCGAGTCGGGCGAGGAGTGATCGACGCCGTGGCAGACCGCGCAGTTCTGGACGTAGAGCTTCGCGCCCTGAACGAGATCGGCGTCGCTCGGCGGATAGTAGGGATACGGCGGCTTGGGCTCCTCGCGGCGAATCGTGGCGTTGAGCGAGGTGTTGGAGGCCCACTTTTCGCCCGGCATCAGGGGACCGTCGGCGCGCGCCGGGACGCTGCCCGTCTCGATCGCCAGGAAGATCACGAGCGCCGCGAGCACGATCGCCGCGACGAAGCCGGCCACGAATCCACGCATGGCGTCGCTTTTCTCCCGAACCGGGCCGCCTCTCACTTCGCCGAACCGCATCTTCCCGGAGTCGTGCCCGTCGCGGCACGCGCGACGCGGGCGCCCGACGCGGTCGCCGCCCTGTTCGAGGCGCGCGTCATCGTGACGACGCGCAACGGCGGAGGCCACCCGGGAGGTCTTGCCTCACGATGGCCATAGCACCGCCGCGCGGCGTCTCGCTCGAAGAGCTGCGGTTCGACAACACGTTCGCGGCGCTCGGCGAGACGTTTCGCGAGGCTCGCATCCCCGACGGCGTCCCAGGTTCCCGGCTGGTCGCGTGCAGCCGCGATGCGGCGTCGCTGATCGATCTGCGGCCCGGCGAGGAAGCGCGGCCCGAGTTCGCCGCCCTGGTGAGCGGCAACGCGCTCGTGCGCGGCATGGAGCCGGTCGCCGCGATCTACGGGGGACACCAGTTCGGCGTGTGGGCCGGCCAGCTCGGTGACGGCCGCGCGATCCTGCTCGGCGAGGTTCGCACCGCGAACGGCGACGCATGGGAGCTGCAACTCAAGGGCGGCGGAAAGACGGCGTTCTCGCGCTTCGCCGACGGGCGCGCCGTGATTCGTTCGACCGTGCGCGAGTTCTTGGCGAGCGAAGCGATGGATGCGCTCGGCGTGCCGACGACGCGCGCGCTCGCGATGAGCGCCGGCGACGAGCCGGTGCTGCGCGAGACGGTGGAACGCGCCGCGACCGTGCTCCGCATGGCGCCTTCGTTCGTGCGCTTCGGCTCGTTCGAGATCTTTCACTACCGCAAGCAGCACGCCGAGGTGAAGGCGCTTGCCGACTACGTGATCGACCGCTTCTTCGCCGCGTGCGGGCACGGCGACGACCGCTACGCGCGATTCTTCGCGACGGTGGTCGAGCGCACCGCCGAGCTCATGGCGCATTGGCAGGCGGTCGGGTTCGCGCACGGCGTGATGAACACCGACAACTTCTCGATCCTCGGCTTGACGCTGGACTACGGTCCGTACGGCTTCGTCGAGGTGTACGAGCCCGGGTTCATCTGCAACCACACCGACGAGACGGGACGCTACGCGTTCGACCGCCAGCCGACGATCGGCCTGTGGAACTGCTACGCGCTGGCCGAAGCGCTGTCGTCGCTGATCGCCAAGGGCGACCTCGAAGCCGGGCTCGCGCGCTACGAACCGGCGTACCGGGCGAAATTCATGGAGCTCGCGCGCGCGAAGCTCGGCTTCTCCGGCGCACGCGACGGCGATGCGGATCTCGTGCTCGCGCTCATGCAGATGCTCGAAGCGCGGCGCACCGATTGGACGAACTTTTCGCGCGCGCTCTCGCACGGCGACGCCGAAGCGCTCGCCGTGCTCGGCGACGACGCGACGTCGCGCGGCTGGCTCGCGCTCTGCGCGATGCGCGTACAGGACGACCCGCGCGGCGACGCCGGCCGTCGTGCCGCGATGCGCGCCGTCAATCCGAAGTACGTGCTCCGCAACTGGGTCGCGCAGCAGGCGATCGAAGCGTGCGAAGCCGGCGACGACAGCGTCGTGCGCGACGTCCTGGCCGTGCTGCGCGCCCCGTACGACGAGCACGCGGATCACGAAGATTGGGCGCAGCCGGCTCCCGCGAAGTACGCGAACCTCTCGGTGAGCTGCTCGTCTTGATGGTTCGCGTCTAAATCCGACGGGACTCCCCTGCGGTGCCTCGTGTGCGCGCGTTCACTTTCGCCTTGTGATCGCGGCGCCGTTCGAGACTTGACGCAATGCCAGCCAAGTACGGATGGCCGCTGCAGCACATAGGAGCGCCACCGCGCAGGCGAAGACCTCCAGCCACGATCTCGTCGTGACGGCCGTGATCACTGCGGCGATAAGCCCCACGACGGACCCGCCGTGAGCGAAAGCGAGCGGTCTCCGCACAATCAGAAGAGCGACGTTGCGATCACTTGAACCCGTTGCATGCTCCGCCAGCCAGGGCAGATAACGCTCCGACCATCGCGACTCCCGCGCCCCAGTAGTTGATCCTTGCGGCCGCGGATGCAAATGCCGCTATGAATTCGGGATTCGCCGCTAAGAAAATCACGACTGCTCCAATCGCCAGCGCGGAGAGTCCGATGAAGACCAGACACTGGCAACAAGCCCGTAACGCGAGCAGACGTTCCTCCGGGGTTAGCGCATCCGTCCCAAGCGACTGCACGTAGGCCGTCTGTACGCCGACAGGCATCGCTAGAGCGGACGGGAGCGTCAGCGTGAAATTGTAGACATAGCCGGACTGCAAGTTCTTATATGCAACGTCCCAGGTCTCGCCGGCACTGTCGGCCGACGAGATCGTCAATGAAACGGGCGTGCCGTCCGACAACGTGAACGTAAAAGTACCGGCGTCCGCCGTCATCGACGGCGTGAATACCCCATTGTCCGTCGCATAGGGCGTTCCGGGTTGCGGGCCGACAACAGGCAGAGTGCAATCGACCGTCGTAGGGGAAAGGCCGGCAAACGAGACCGTATGGCTTGCGCTGTACCCCGTCGATGTTATGGACGACGCCGACGCTGCCGAATAGATCGTCGATGACGAAGTTGCTCCGGCATGCGAAACCGTTGTGTAGTCGTTATACTTTGCCGAAACAGTGCCGCCGTCCACCGACTGCGTCAACGTGTACTTGTAAGTGATTGTGGGATTTCCACAGTTCGGCTCGCCTGCAATACAGATGTTCGGCTTCGCAACAGATAGCGAAGTTCTTCCTTGCCGAGCCATGTCGAGAGCGGCTGCCCCTCCGCAGCCCGCAAGCAAACCCGCCGACCCCATGACGAGGAACTTCGATCGTTGCATTGTCTCACACCCTTCGGTACAACCACGGTGATACCGCAGTCGCCTGTCTTTCCACGAGCCTACATTCTCGGACTTTGGCTGTCAACGGGACTCGCGTTACATGATGCGACGTATCGCGCCTATAGCCGTGTTGAGTTATGAAGTAAGCGTGCAGCGCTTTCACAGCGCGATGTGCGGGACCTGGCGCCTCCACGAATTCACCGCCTTGCGGAGCCCACGGCACGACGTCCAGACGGTGTGTCGACAAGCTGTTCGGATGACATCCGCGCGATTCAGCCGCGGCATCGCGCTCGCACCTAGCCGCGCGGCGGTGTCGCGGCGTCTTCGGCGGCGGGCGCGGTGTCCGCGCGGACCGCACCGGCGGCGCCGCTCGCGGCGGCGGTGCGGACGCGCGCCCGGCGGCGCGCGCGCACGGTGCCGGTCGGCATCGGCCACGGGCGGAGCGCGAAGCCGAACAGCGCCATCACAACGGCCGCGCCGCCGCCGACGGCGAACGCGAGATCGGTGCTGCGTTCCGCGAGCCAGCCGGCGAGGAGCGCGCCGAGCGGGCCGGTCGAGATGAACGCGTAGCTGTACAGTCCCGCGACGCGGCCTTGCAAGAAGGCCGGCGTCGCGAGCTGCACCATCGCGTTCGTGCTCGAGGTGTAGATCGTGTAGCAGACGCCGGTCGCGACGAGCGCCAGGCAGACCCCGAGCAGCCCGCGCTGCGTCGCGAGCGCGAGCTGCGACACGCCGAAGCCGGCGACCGCCGCGAGCAGCAGCGTCGGCGACGCGCGGCGGCGCGACGCGCTGACCAGCGCGCCGGCGAACGCGCCGACGCCGAAGCACGACGCGATGAGACCGAAGACCTGCGGCCCGGCGTGCATCGTCTCGCGCGCGAGGACCGGCAGCAGCACGTTGAAGTTGATGCCGAGCAGCGAGACGACGGCGAGCATCGTGAGCGCGATCCAGATCGTCTTCGTGCGCCGCGCATAGTGCAGCCCTTCGCGGATCGAACGCCCGATCGTCGTGCGCGAGCGCAGCCCCGCGGGCGCATGGAAGTCCGCCTCGCGCATCGCGCCGAGCGCGGCGATCACCGCAACGTAGCTCACGGCGTTCAGCGCGAAGCACGCCGCGACGCCGGCGCCGGCCATGAGCGCGCCGGCGATCGCCGGGCCGATGATGCGCGTCGCGTTCATCAGGCTGGAGTTGAGCGCGATCGCGTTCGGCAGCTCCGAGCGTCCGACGAGCTGGACCATGAGCGCCTGCTGACTGGGGTTGTTGAAGACGAGCACGACGCCGCGAACCACCGCGATGAGATCGATCACCCACACCTTGTCGACGTGGAGCACGACGACGAGCGCGAGCGCGAGCGCGCAGACCGCCATCGCCGACTGCGTGATCATCATGAGACGATGCCGCGGGACGCGGTCGGCGAGCGCGCCGCCGAGCAGACCGATCACCGCGTACGGCGCGTAGAAGCAGAAGCTCAGCACGCCGACCGCCGCCGGCGAGCCGGTCAGCTCGAGCACGAGCCACGACTGCGCGGCCGTCTGCAGCCACGTCCCGATCTGCGAGATCGATTGTCCGAGAAAGTAGAGCCGGTAGTTGCGGTGCTTGCGGAGGCTGGTGAAGGTCTGCACGACTCTCTTGACGCGTACCCGCCCGGCGCGCTAGGATAGTTCGTGACGAACGATCTCGACGAGCAAAGCGGAGAGGTCGCGCGTCTGTATCCGGCGGTCTACCAGCGCTTTCACGTCTCGAAGCAGCGCCTTCCGGGCACCGACCTCACCCCGCGCATGCTGTGGATCCTGCAGCACCTCGCGAGCGTGGGACCGTCGACGCTCGGCGAGCTCGCCGACGCATCGGGCGTGAAGAAGTCGACGACGACCGAGCTCGTCGACCGGCTCGAAGCGCGGGGCTACGTCGGACGGATGCGTGACGACCGCGACGCCCGGCGCGTATTCGTCGGATTGACGGCTGCCGGCGAGCGGCGCGCGACGCGCGCGCCCAGCGTTCTCGCCGACGACGCGCTGCGCGCCGCGCTCGCGCGCATGACGGCGGACGAGCGCGACGCGCTCGTCCGCGGGCTTCGCGCGCTCGTGCGCGCGGGAGAGGAGCCTTCGCGATGACGACGACCGCCTGCGAGAGCTGCGGCTACGCGATGTCCGGCCCCGAGGACCACGCCCCGGGCGACCCGCACAGCCGCCACTGCCGCTACTGCAGCAAGCCGGACGGAACGCTGCAGGACTTCGACGAGCGCTTCGAGCGGATGGTGCAGTGGTCGCTGCGCCGCGACCGCGTCGACCGTGCCGAGGCCGAACGGCGGACCCGCGCGTACATGCGCACGATGCCGCTGTGGAAGGACCACCCCGCGCTCGCGGAGTCCTGAAATGGGCCGCGAAGCGCGCTGCGAGGCCAGGTGGGGTGCGCGGCACGGGCTCGTGGCGCTGCACCTCGACGGCACGGAGCTGCGGGCGCGCGGCGCCTTCCGCGCCGTCGCGCCGCTCGCCGGGATGCGCGACGTCTCGGCCTCCGGCGGCGTGGTGCGCTTCCGGGCCGGCTCGGACGAGGTGGCGCTGGCGCTCGGCCCGGCGGCGGGCCGCTGGGCCGCCGCGCTTCGGACCCCGGCGCCGACGCTCGCGGCGAAGCTCGGGATCGGCGCCGCCACGCGCGTCCTCGTCGACGGCACGGTCGACGACCCGGCGCTCGAGGCCGCCCTGGGGGAAGGAACGCGCGTCCGAACGGGCGCCGCGGACGCCGTCGTCGCGCGCGTCGACGACGCCGACACGCTGGCCGGCGTCCTGCGGCGTCGCGAACGCCGGCTCGCCGCCGGCGCCCGGGTGTGGGTCGTCTACGTGAAAGGCAAGAACGCGCCGCTCGGCGAGACGGCCGTCCGCGCCCTGCTGCGCGAGCGCGGCTTCGTCGACGTGAAGGTCGCCGCGGTCTCCACGCGGCTGACCGCGCTCGCCTTCGTCCGGCGCTCCTGAGCGGCCGTTCCGAGGACGAACGCTCGCTCAGCGGGAACGCGGGCGGCGATGGAACGCCCTGGAGAAGTGCGGCTGATGGTGCGGGGGATCGCCAAGGGCGTCGCCGTCACGCAAGTCGCCGAGCTGTTCGCGCCCTACGGCGTCGACCCGGAGCGGATCGCGATCCCGCGCGACCGCCGTACGCGGCGGCGCAAAGGGATCGCGTACGTGTTCGTGCCGAGCGCCCAGCACGCGGCCGATGCGATCCGCGCCCTCGACAACACGACGTTCGAAGAGAAGACGATCACCGTCGAGCCGGCCGCCGAGCGCCCTCCGAAGAAGCGCCGCTTCGGCGGGCCGCCCGGACAGCGTCCGCCCGGGACGGGCTTCGCGCCCCGCCCCCCGCGCCGGTTCTAGCGGGCGGATCGCCCGAAGGGCGAACGCGAAGGGCTCGGCGCAGCGGAGCCCACTATTGCAGGTACTTTTCGACCGTCTCGGCGCTGCGCTCGTGGGCGACGTCCGGATTCTGGCCGAACTCCTCTCGCGCGCGGCGCTGGCGCAGCAGATCCCACAGGCGGTCCAGCTGGACGTTGATGTCGTTCAGGCGCGAGCGCTCGGCGGCGCTCGCCGTCCCGCCCTTGTCGAACAGAGCGTGCTCCTCGGCGACGAGCCGTTCGATCAGCTGGTGAAGCTCGTTGTCGTTCACGGCGGGAATGTTCCCGGTTCTCACGTGGGTAAGACGAGCGCCGAACGGAGGAGAGCTTTTCCGCTTCCTACGAAGGTACGCGAGTTTGAGCGCGGACTCGTCTACACTCCGTGGTGAGCGGACCGGCGATCGCCTCCGCGCATCCCGTCGAGGAGAGAGATGGCTCACGCAGAGGCGTACAGAGACCCCGGGACGCCGGAGGAACAAACGCGGCGGACTTTCATGGCGAACGCGGTCATCGCGATCGGCGGCGTGATCGGGCTCGGCATCGCGATCCCGGTGCTCACGTCGCTCGCGCCGTCGTCCGACGCCACGAACGACCAGTGGTCGACGCTCACGCCCGAGCAGGCCGACGCGTTCAAAAAGGCCACGAATCAGCCCGTCAAGGTCGCCTTCGACGTCCACGAGACGAACGGCTATTTCGGCGGCACCGACACCGAGCAGTTCGTCTGGGCGGTGAAGGCCACCGACGAGCAGATGCGCCAGGCGCGCCCCGACCTGTTCAGCGGCGCCGACAAGGTCCCGTACCCCGTCGTGACGATGGGCTTCGTGATCTTCAGCCCGATCTGCCCGCACCTCGGCTGCAAGTACGCCTGGAACCAATCTCAGAACAAATTCATCTGCCCGTGCCACGGTTCGGTCTACAGCGAGCTCGGCAAGCACGAAGCGGGCCCCGCGCTGCGCGGGCTCGATCCGCTGCCGCTGCGCGACTACCAAGGCAAAGTGCAGATCACGTGGATCGAATACAAGTTCAACTCGCCGACGATGATCGTTCAGCGAGTCGGCTGAAGGAGCAGCGGAGCTGATGTTGACCTGGCTCGATCAGCGCACCGGCGCGATCACGCAGATGAAGGACTTCCTCACCGAGGACGTCCCCGGCGGCGCTTCCTACTGGTACACGTTCGGCAGCGCGACGCTGTTCGCGATGATCCTCCAGATCGTCACGGGGATCTTCCTCTGCTTCTATTACGCGCCCTCGACGGCGACGGCGTGGGAGTCGACGAAGTACCTCATCGACCACGTGCCGATGGGCCACATCGTGCTCTCGCTGCACTACTGGGGCGCTTCGGCGATGATCGCGTTCCTCGCGATGCACTTGCTGCAAGTGCTGCTGTGGGGCGCCTACAAGAAGCCGCGCGAGCTGCAGTGGATCGTCGGCGTGATCCTCTTCGTCGTCACGCTGGTTCTCGGGCTCACCGGCTACCTGCTGCCGTGGGACCTCAACGCGCTGCTCGCCTCGCGCGTCGCGATCAACGTCGCCGCGAACGCGCCCGTGCTCGGACCCGCCATCCTGAACCTGCTGCAGGACGGCAGCGGCATCGGCACGCTGACGATCAATCGCTTCTTCGGGATCCACGTCTGGCTGATGCCGGCCGTCCTCGTCGCGCTCGTCGGGATGCATCTCGCGATCTTCCGCTGGAACGGCCCCGCCGGTCCGCCGATCGACGAAGCGCCGAAGCTCAAGCCGGGACGCTTCTGGCCGGACCAGATGTTCATGGACACGATCGTCTCGCTGATCCTGTTCGTGATCGTCGCCGCGCTCGCGGTCTTCTCGCCGGTTCCCCTCGACGACAAGGCCGATCCGAACAACGCGCAGTTCGTGCCGTATCCGGCGTGGTATTTCCTCGCGCTCTACGCGACGCTCGACGTCGCCGGCACGCTGCCTCCGGCGCTCGTGCAGATGGCGACGCTGTTCGCGACGATCGTCGGCCCGACGATCCTGCTCGTCGTGCTGATCCTGCTGCCGTTCATCGACCGCAATCCGTCACGGCGTCTCTCGCGCCGGCCGTGGGTGCTCGGCGTGACGGCGCTCGTGATGATCGGCGCGATCGGGCTGAGCTGGGTCGGGCAGCACAACGTCTACACCCAGCAGCTCGCGCACAACATCATCGGGCCCAACGCCCCGCTCCAAGTCGCCAACAACGGCGCGGGCGGATTGCAGGTGGGCCCGAACGGCGTGAACGGCAGCATGGCGCAGTCCGGCGGCGGATCGACGGCAAACGCGCCCGCCGCCGCGGGCGCCGGCGCGAGCACGTACTCCTCGACGTGCGCGGGCTGCCACGGCGCGACCGGAACCGGAACCCCCGGCGCGTTCCCGCCGCTGGCCAACAACCCGGTCGTCACCGGCGATCCGAGCAAGGTGATCGAGATCGTGAAGAACGGCCTCTCGGCGAAGATCACGGTGAACGGCACCAGCTACCAGGGTCAGATGCCGGCGTGGAAGGGCAATCTCACCGACGCGCAGATCGCCTCGGTGATCACCTACATCCGCAACGCGTGGGGCAACAAAGCCTCCACCGTGACGACGGCGCAGGTCACCGCCGCGAAGTAGCGGCGCTCCGTCTCCGGCGCGCGCTCACCCGCGCGCGCCGGGACGGCACGGCGGTCCGAACACGTGCAGCAGGGCCGCACGCGGATCGTCACCCGGCCGGCGGCTGACGACGCGCGCGTCGCGTCCGCGCGCCGCAGCGAGCCCGGCGAGGCGCTGCGCCTCCGGCGGCGTGGTGACGATCCAGATCCCCGTGCCGCGGCAGATCGTCGCGAAGAAGTCGTCGTCGTCCGACACGTCGGCGACCGGCGGCGCAGTGTAAAAGATCAGCGCGTTTCCGCCGCTGGCGCCGTGCATGCCGACGACGTCGCCGGGACGCCGGCCCGCGTCGATCGCGTGCGCGAGCGGCGGGATCGGCTTGAGCTGCTCGGCCGCGGGCTCGGCGACGAGCGCGATGAACAGCACCAGCGCCTCGCTGGTGAGCGCGAGCACGTACGGCGCCCAGCCGAGCCACGCGCGCCGCGTCATCACGACGACGGTCCCCACCGAGCCGGCGAGCATGATCACCGCCAGCGCGATGAGCTGCGGCATGACCGCCGCGACGTCGAGCTTGTTGCTGCGCGCGAACACGACCACCGCGATCGCGACCAGCCCCAGGAACAGCGGGACGGTAAGGGCGGAGACGACCGCGGCGCGGCGCGCGCGCGCCTCGGCGACGCGCTCGAACCAAAGCGCGATGAGGATCGCGGGCGCGGGCAGCATCAGCGCGACGTAGTTCGGCAGCTTCGTGCTCGCGAAGCTGAAGAACACGAGCGGCAACACGGTCCACACGAGCGCGAGCCGCTCGAACGCGCCCTCCGGACGCTGCGCCGAGCGCCAGCCCGAGACGAGCGCGACCGGCAGAAACGCGATCCAGGGGAAGATGCCCAGGACCACGACCGGCAGGTAGTACCACACCGGCCCGCGCTGGTTCTCGATCACGCCGGTGTAGCGTCCCACCGTGTAGTGGCCGATCAGCTCGACGATCGCCGCCGGCCCCACGCGCAGCGCCAGCGCGACGAACCACGGCAGCGTCACCACCAGGTACGCGGCGAGCGCGAGGGCCACCGCGCTCGCGCGCGGCGCCGAAAGCTTGCCCGCGCGTGCCTGCCACGCGAGCCACCCGCCGATCACGAGCGCGGTGATCACCGGCGCGACCGGTCCCTTCGCCAGCGTTCCGAACGCGAGCGCGAGAGCACCGCAGATCAGCGCGATGTCCCGGCGTCGCGGCGCCCCGGACGGCTCGAACGCACGATACCACCACAGCACCGCGGCCGCGACGGCGAAATCGAGAAGCGCGTCCATGATGGCGAGCCGCCCGACGATCGCCTGCATGAGGCTGGTGGAGAGGACGATCGCGGCGACGGAGCCGGCCCGCACGCCGGCGATGCGCGCGGTCGCGTATCCGACCGCTCCGCCCATCGCGATCGTCGCGAGCGCGGCCGGGAGGCGCATCGCGAACGCGCCGACGCCGAAGACCTTCGCGCAGAGCGCGGCGATCCAGAAGTACAGCGGCGGCTGCACGAACCACGGCTGCCCGTTGAGATGCATGACGACCCAGTCGTGCGTCAGCAGAATCTCCCGGGCGACTTCGCCGTAGGCGGTCTCGCTGTTGTCCCATAGCGTGCCGACACCGAGTCCCGGCAAAGTGACGAGCGCGGCGAACAGCGCACCCAGCAAGCCGGCACGCGCGGGGACGGATCGCATCTTCTGGAACAATAGGTCTTGTGAACCCGCGCGCCCTTTCGCTGCGTCCGCTCGTCTGCGCGACGCGTGCGAGCCGCCTCGCGCTGACGCAGACCCGTTCCGTCATGGCGCTCGTCGCGACCGGCGGGATCGCCTCCACGATCCTGGAGGTCACGACGCGCGGCGACGCGGTGCAGGATCGCGCCATCGAGGCGATCGGGACGGAGAACGTCTTCGTCACCGAGCTGGAGCTGGCGCTGCGCGAAGGGCGCGCCGACTACGCGGTCCACTCCTGCAAGGACCTGCCGAGCGCGCTCGCTCCCGGGATGACGCTCGCCGCGGTGACGCGCCGAGCCGACCCGCGTGACGCCTTCTGCAGCGAGCGCTTCGCCTCGTTCGCCGCGCTGCCGCCCGGCGCACGCGTCGGCACGTCGGCGCCGAGGCGGAGCGCGCAGCTGCGGGCGCTGCGGCCGGATCTTTCGTACGTGGACGTCCGCGGCAACGTCGACACTCGGCTGCGCAAGCTGCGCGCGGGCGACTACGACGCGCTGGTCCTCGCGGTCGCCGGCCTCGAGCGGCTCGGGATCGGCGCCGCGCACGTGGTCCCGTTCTCGCCGGACGAGCTGACGCCGGCCGCCGGACAGGGCGCTCTGGCGATCGAGACGCGCGAGGACGACCCGCTGGCGGAGCAGCTCGCGGCGCTCGTCGAGGACCCCGCCGCCTCGCTGGCGGTCCGGGCCGAGCGGGCGTTCCTGCGCCGGCTGCGCGGCGGGTGCCAGGCGCCGATCGGCGTCCACGCGACCTGGGACGGCGGCCGTCTTCGACTGACCGGCGCGATCGCGGCGGCCGACGGCGCAGGCGTCGTGCGCGGCGCTCGCGACGCGGCGGTCGCGGCGGACGCCCGCGAAGCCGCGGAGGCGGCGGGCGAAGCGCTCGCGGACGCGCTCCTGGCGCAAGGCGGCGCCGAGCTGATCGCGAGCGGCGCGGCCCCGGTGCACCTCCCTGCGGCCGACGCGCGGTCGTACCGGTCGTGAGCGTCCACGTCGAGAAGAGGCTCGTATGAACGTCGCCGAGCGCACCCGCCTCGTCCGCCGGCCGCGCCGCCTGCGCGCCGGTCCGGCGATCCGCGGCCTCGTCCGCGAGACCCGCGTCAACCGCGACGGGCTCGTCCAGCCGCTGTTCGTGGTGGAAGGCAAGGGCGTGGTGCAGCCGATCGGCTCGATGCCGGGCGTCAGCCGGTACTCCGTCGACGCGGTCGTGCGCGAGTGCCGCGAGCTCGACGCGGCCGGCGTTCGCGCCGTGCTGCTCTTCGGGATTCCGGACGCGGCGAGCAAGGACGCGTACGCGACGGTCAACTCCGATCCGGGGGGCGTCGTGCAGCGCGCCGCGCGCGCGATCAAGGACGCGCTTCCGCGTCTGCTCGTGATCGCGGATCTGTGCAACTGCGAGTACACCGATCACGGCCACTGCGGGATCCTCGACGCGACCGGCGACGTCGACAACGACCGCACGCTCGAGGTGCTCGCGAAGACGGCGCTCAGCTACGCGCGCGCCGGCGTCGACGTGGTCGCGCCGTCCGACATGATGGACGGCCGGGTCGCGGCGATCCGCGCCGCGCTCGACGACGACGGCTTCACGAAGGTTGCGATCATGTCGTACGCGGCGAAGTACGCGTCGGCGTTCTACGGGCCGTTTCGCGAAGCGGCCGAATCGACGCCCTCGTTCGGCGACCGCCGCACCTACCAGATGGATCCGGCGAACGCACGGGAAGCGCTCCAAGAAGTCGCGCTCGACGTCGAAGAAGGCGCGGACATCGTGATGGTCAAGCCGGCGATGGCGTATCTCGACGTCGTCCGGCGCGTGCGCGAGACGACCGATCTGCCCGTCGCGGTCTATCACGTCAGCGGCGAGTACGCGATGCTCAAGGCCGCCGCCGAGCGCGGCTGGATCGACGAAGAGCGCGCGGTCGACGAGTCGCTCACCGCGATGGCGCGCGCCGGGGCCGACGTGATCGTCACCTACTTCGCCAAAGACTACTTGCTGCGGACGCGATGAGCGCGCTCTCCGGCGACCGCCGCGACGCGATCGCCGTCTTGATCCTCGCCGGCGGCGAGGCGACGCGCCTGCCCGGGAAGCTCGCGCTCGATCTCGGCGAAGCGCCGATGCTCGTGCGCGTGTACCGCAACGTCTCGCCGGGGCGCGAGACGTGGCTCTCGACGAAAGGCGAGCTTCCGGAAGCGCTCGACCGGGCACTCGACGTGCCGCGCGTCGTCGACCGCTGGCCGCTGCGCGGACCGCTCTCGGGGCTGCTCTCGGCGATGAGCGAGATGCGTGCGGAGTGGGTGTTCGCGGTCGCCGGCGACGCGCCGCTGATCGACGCCGCGTTCGTCGACGAGCTGGCGTCGCACGTCGCGCCGCACTACGACGCGATCGTCCCCATCCACGCGGGCGAGCGCCGGCGCATCGAGCCGCTCGCCGCGCTCTACCGCCGCGAAGCGTTCGTGCGGGAAGGGCTTCCCGTGCTGCTCGGCGGTGACGGCGCGCTGCGTCTGGTGATCGATCGCCTGCGCACGAAGTTCGTCCCCGTCCGCGACGAGCGCGCGTTCGTGAACGTCAACACGCCGGACGACTACGCGAAGGTGCGCGAGGCGCTCACGTGAGCCGGCAGCGGTCCGAGCGCGCGTTCGCGGCGGCGAAGCGCGTCATCCCGGGCGGGGTCAACTCGACGGTGCGCGCGTTCAAAGCCGTCGGTGGAACGCCGGTCTTCGTGCGCGAGGCGCGCGGCGCGTATCTCATCGACGTCGACGGCAACCGGTATCTCGACTACGTTCTCTCGTGGGGGCCGATGATCGCCGGGCACGCGCATCCGGCGGTGGTCGAGGCGCTGCAGCGCGCGACGGAGCGCGGGACGTCCTACGGAACGCCGACCGAGTACGAGACCGAGCTCGCCGAGCTGATCGTCGATGCGGTGCCGTCGGTCGAGTCGGTGCGCTTCTGCTCGTCCGGGACCGAGGCGACGGCGAACGCGATCCGGCTCGCGCGCGGCGTGACGGGCCGCGAGAAGATCGTGAAGTTCGCCGGCTGCTACCACGGCTCGGCGGACGCTTTCCTCATCTCGGCCGGCTCGAGCGCGCTGGCGGTCGGCGTCCCCGACTCGAAGGGTGTGACGGCGGGAACCGCGCGCGACACCGTCGTCGTACCGTACAACGACGCGGCGGCCGTCCGGGCCGCGTTCGAGGCGCATCCGGGCGAGATCGCGTGCGTGATCGTCGAGCCGTACGTCGGCAACATGGGACTGGTGCTCCCGGTCCCGGGCTTCCTCGAAGCGCTGCGGCGCCTGACGAACGATTTCGGCGCGCTGCTGGTCTTCGACGAAGTGATGACGGGCTTTCGCGTGGCGCGGGGCGGGGTGCAGGCCCGCGAAGGGATCGTGCCGGACCTGACGACGCTCGGGAAGGTCATCGGCGGCGGGCTTCCGGTCGGCGCGTTCGGCGGCCGCCGTGAGATCATGGAGCGCCTCACGCCGGACGGCGACGTGTTTCAGGCCGGGACGCTGTCGGGAAATCCCCTGGCGATGGCCGCCGGGATCGCGACGCTTCGCCTCCTCGACGACGGCGCGTACGCGTCGCTCGACGAGACGCGTCGCCGCCTCACCGACGGGCTGGCGGCGGTGTTCGCCCGGCGCGGCGTGCCGCACCAAGTCGCCGGGGCCGGCTCGATGTTCGGCTTCTTCTTCGCGCCGGAGCCGGTGACCGATCTCGCGACCGCGAAGCGGTCGGACACCGCACTCTACGCGAGGTTCTTCCACGCCATGCTCGACCGCGGGTTCTACCTGGCGCCGTCGCAGTTCGAAGCCGGATTCGTCTCGCTCGCGCACACCGCCGGCGAGATCGACCGCACCGTGGAAGCCGCGCACGACGCGCTCGCGGAGGTGTTCGCGTGCCGCTAGTGTGCCTCGGCCTCTCGCACCACACCGCGCCGGTCGACGTGCGCGAGCGCCACGCATTTCCGGCCCATCGGATGGGCGAGGCGCTCGTCGCGCTGCGCGACTACGAAGCGGTGCGCGAAGCGCTGATGCTGCAGACGTGCGGGCGGCTCGAGATCTACGCCGAGCTGGAAGACTACGAAGTCGGCGTCGCGCAGCTCAAGACGTTCCTCGGCAACTTCCGGCACGGCGACGTGTCGGACATGGACTCGTACATGTACACGCTGCTGGGGACGCAGGCGATCGAGCACCTCTTCCGCGTGAGCACCGGGCTCGACTCGATGCTGATCGGCGAAGCCGAGATCCTCGGACAAGTGAAGGACGCCTACGTGCAGGCGCAGCGCGCGCAGTCCCTCGGCAAGACGCTGCACACGCTGCTGCGCGGCGCGCTCGAGGCCGGAAAGGCCGCGCGCTCGCGCACGTCGATCTCGGGGCATTCGACGTCGATCGCCACCGCTGCGGTCGCGTGCGCGAAAGAGCACGTCGGCGCGCTGCACGGGAAGACCGTGCTCGTCGTGGGCGCCGGGAAGATGGGCGCGCAGGCGGCGCGGCGGCTGAAGGCCGAAGGCGCCGGCGACATCGTCGTGCTGAACCGCACCCATCGGCGGGCGCAGCACATCGCGGACCAGCTCGGGCCCGTCGCCCGCGTCGCCGAGATGCCGGGGCTCGTCGAAGCGCTCGCCTCGGCGGACGTCGTCGTGACGTCGACCGGCGCCTCCCACTTCGTGCTCACGCCGGCCAACGTCGCCGAAGCGATGCTGCTGCGGGCGGAGCGGCCGCTGTTCATCGTCGACATCGCCGTGCCGCGCGACGTCGATCCCGACGCGGCGCTCATCCCGAACGTCGGGCTCGTCGACGTGGACGGGCTCAAAGGCGTGGTCGGGCTCACGCTCGAGAAGCGGCGCGAGGCGATCCCGCTCGTCGAAGCGATCATCGCGGAGCACGCGCGGCGGTTCCAGGAATGGTACCAGTCGCGCGTCGCCGTTCCGGTGATCGCTTCGCTCGTGCGCAAAGCGGAAGCGATCCGTGCCGCGGAGGTGGAGCGGCTCTTCGCGCGCCTGCCGCAGCTCGGCGCGCGCGAGCGCGCGCTGATCACGGGGATGTCGCTGACCGTCGTCTCGAAGCTGCTGCACAGCGCGATCACGCGCATCCGCGACAAGGCGGTCGAAAACCGCGCCGAAGCACTGACGCACGCGCGCATGCTCGACGAGCTGTTCGATCTGCGCGCGCTGACGAACGGCGAGGCCGTCGCCGCGCCGGCCGATCCGACCGACGCGGCGGAGTGAACGACGCTTCGCCGCTGCGCGGCAAGCGAGTCCTGATCACGCGCCCCGCGCAGCAGGCCGAAGAGCTCGCGCAGGCGCTCCGCACGGCGGGCGCCGAGCCGATCGTCGCGCCGGCGATCGAAATCGGGCCGCCCGACGATCCGGCGGCGCTGCGCGCGTCGGTGGCGCGCGCGCGGACGTACGACTGGGTCGTCTTCACGAGCCGCAACGGCGTCGAAGCGCTCTTCACCGCAGCGCGCGCACGCGAGCCGCTCGACCGCAGCGCGTCGCCCTTCGGTGACGCGCGCGTCGCGGCGATCGGGCCCAAGACGGCGGACGCGCTCGCGCTGCGCGGCGTGCGCGTCGATCTGATCCCGCCCTCGTTCGTCGGCGAGGCGGTCGCGGCGGAGCTGCTCGCGCGCACGCAGAGCAGCGCTCGCGTGCTGCTGTACCGCGCGCAGGACGGCCGCGAAACGATTCCGGAGACGCTGCGCGCGCACGGCCGCGTCGTCGACGTCGTCGCGGCGTACGCGACGACTCCCGTCCGCGATCCGTCGCTGCGCGAGAAGGCGGCGCGTGCCGACGTCGTGACGTTCGCCAGCGCGAGCGCGGTCGACGGATTCGCGCGCAACGTGCCCGATCCGGGCCGGCTGCTGCGCACGAAGACCGTCGCGGCGATCGGCCCGGTGACCGCCAAGGCCGCGCGCGCGGCCGGGATCCGCGTCGACGCGGTCGCCGCCGAGTTCACCGTCGACGGGCTGCTCGATGCGCTCGCCGCGGCGGCGTCGTCCTGAACGCGCAGGCCTACGCCGCCGGCGCGGCCTTCGCCGCCGCGATCGCGTACGCGGCGTGGCGCGCGCGTGCGCTGACGTGGGACGGCGCGCTCGCGGCGTTCGTCGTCGGCACGCTGATCTACGGCAGCGGCGGGATCGGCTTCACGATCGTGCTGCTCGCGTTCTTCGTCCCGTCGATCGCGCTCTCGCGCGTCGGCCGCGCCCGGAAGCGCGCCCTCGACACCGTCGCGAAGGGCGGCGCGCGCGACGCGTGGCAGGTCGCCGCCAACGGCGGGATCGCGGCGCTCGCCGCGGTCGCATGGGCGCAGCGTCCGTACGTCGCGGAAGCCGCGGCGTTCGCCGGCGCCCTCGCGGCGGCGAACGCCGACACGTGGGCGACCGAGATCGGCACCCTGGCGCGCCGCCCGCCGCGCTCGATCCTCACGTTTCGCCGCCTCGAGACGGGCCTTTCCGGGGGCGTCTCCCTGCCGGGGACGCTCGCCGAGATCGCAGGCGCGCTGTGGATCGGGCTCGTCGCGCTCGCCGGGGCGCTGCTCGCGTACCGCTTCATGGTCGCGCCGTATCTGACGCCGGACCCCGGCCCGCTCGCGCCGCTGCTGCTCGCGGTCCCGGCGGGCGGCGTCGCCGGTGCGACGGTGGATTCGCTGCTCGGCGCGACGGTCCAGGAGCTGCGCTGGTGTCCGGTGTGCGAACGCGCCTGCGAGAGCGACCCGCACGCCTGCGGGACGCCGACGACGCTGCACCGCGGCGTGCGCGGCGTCTCGAACGACGTCGTCAACGTGCTGGCGACCCTCGCCGGTGCGGCGGTGGCCTTCGCGCTCGCGTAGCGCGAAGCGTGCAAGCGTCGAAACCGACGTTCGTCCGCGCGCGGTTCAACGCTCCGTGCGACGATGTCGCACTGCGCTATGGCCACCACGATGACAGCCCTCCAGACGCGGGACGTCAGCGAAAGCGGCGCCCGGCTGATCCTGATCACGATCGGGATCATGGCGGCGACGCTGATGCAGACGCTCGACACGACCATCGTCAACGTCGCGCTGCCGACGATTCAGGGGAATCTCGGCGCGACGCAGGACGAAGGCGCCTGGGTCGTCACGGGCTACATCATCTCGGCCGTCATCGTCATCCCGCTCACGCCGTGGCTGCAAGCGCGATTCGGCCGCCGGCAATACTACGCCACCGCGATCATCGGGTTCACGGTCGCATCGATCCTGTGCGGGATGGCGACGTCGATCACGCAGCTCATCGTCTATCGCGTGATCCAGGGGTTGTTCGGCGGCGGGCTCGTGGCAACGGGTCAGGCGGCGCTGCGCGACACGTTTCCGCGGCATCTCCTCGGGGCCTCGCAAGCGGTGTTCGCGCTCGGCGCGATCGTCGGCCCGTCCGTCGGTCCGACGGTGGGCGGCTGGCTGACCGACAACTTCTCCTGGAACTACGTCTTCTTCATCAACATCGCGCCCGGCATCGCGGCCGCGCTCATCGTGCTGCTGATGATGCGCAATCCGACCGATCCGTCACCGGTTCCGGTCGACGGGATCGGGCTCGCGCTGCTCGCCACCGGACTGGGTTCGCTGCAGTACATCCTCGACGAAGGCCAGCGCAACGACTGGCTCGACGATCCGCTGATCCGCTTCTTCAGCTTCACGACGGTCGCCGGCATCGCGTGCTTCGTCGGGTGGGAGCTGTTCGGCACGAACCGCCCCATCGTCGACTTGCGCGCGCTGCGCAACCGCGCGATCGCGGCGGGCAGCCTGCTCGGGCTCGCGATCGGCGCCGTGCTCTTCGGCGCGACCGTCATCTTGCCGCAGTACGTGCAAGGCGTTCTCGGCTTCACCGCGACGCTCTCCGGCGAGCTGATCTTCGTGCGCGCGCTGTTCATCGCGATCCTCACGCCGCTTTCGGCCCGCCTCGCTTCGAGCGGAAAGGTCGATACGAAGTTCATGCTCGTCGGCGGCTTCACGCTGATCGGCATCTCGCAGATCTGGCTCGGCTACATCACCACGTCGTACAACGACTTCGGCTCGCTGCTCCCGCCTGCGATCTGCAGCGGCATCGGTCTGGCGCTGATCTTCACGCCGCTCTCGATCACCGTGCTGGGGGCGATCCCGCCGCAGCTCGTTCCGAAGGCGACCTCGTTCCAGGCGCTTTCGCTGCAGTTGGGCGGCTCGTTCTCGACGGCGGGGCTCATCACGCTGCTGGCCCGTCGCGAGGCGTTCCATCAAACGGTGCTCGCGTCGGCGGCCACGCCCGCGAATCCGGCGCTGCAGCAAATCGTGCAGACGACGCATTCGTTCCAGACGGCCCTGCTCGGAACGTACCAGCAGATCGTCACGCAGGCCGTGACGATGGGCTACGCCGACTGTCAGTGGGCGCTCGGCGCGCTCACGTTCGTGCTGATGCCGCTCGTGTTCGTGCTGCCCCGCCGGCGGCGGGGCGCCGCCGCGCCGATGCACATCCCCGTCGAGTAGCGAGCGCTCAGGCGCTCTTGCGGCCGTACGTCCGGCTGAGGTACGGGATGATGTCGTCGTCGTCGTCGAGCACGACGTCGCCGTCGACGAGCACCGGGATCGACGTCTGTCCGCTCACCTGCTTCACGACGGTCCGCTCCGAATGCGCCATCGGGACGCTGACGATCTTGTAGTCGAGCATGAGATCGTCGAGCTTCTTGCGCACGCGCGCGCAGTACGGGCACCACTCGGCTTGGTAGAGGACGATCCCGGTTTCGCGACCCATCCTTCGTTCAGACATCGGCCGCGGAAAAAGGTTGCGCGCCCGGGCCCGTCGGAGTCTCGCGCGAGGCAGCATGCCGACCGCCGCAACGCTCCGCAGGCGCGACCGCACTGCGATCGCCGGATCGATCGCCGTCCACCTTTGCGTGCTCGTGCTCGCCGCGGCAACCGTGCGTGAGGCGTTCCCGGTGAGCGACCCGGACGAACGCTTCGACGTGCGCGCCCTGATCCGCATCGAGCACCGTGCGCCCGCGCCGCTCGCGAAGCCGCATCGGGTCGTGCGGGTCGAGCGCCCGGCGCCGGTCGCAACGGCGCCGCCGATCCACGCCGCGCGCGCGGTGGAGCACGCGGCGCGCCCGCAGGTCGTCGCGCCCGAACGCCGCGCCGCGCTCGCGCCCGCGCGCCGCGACGAGGAGCGCCGTACCGCGATTCCCGTGCGGATCGCCGTCGACGCGCAGCCGTCACCCGTCGTCGCGCCGGCCGCAGCGGTGGCCGTGACGACGGCGGCGGCGACGCCGGCGTCCCCGGCCCCGACCGCCACGCCGAGCGCTCCGCCCGCGGAGCGCGACGAAGGGATCGGCAACTTCGGCGAGACCTATCCCGCCTCGATCGACCCGCAGCTGCGCAGCGCGTTCTTCACCGGGCTCGCCGGCACGTTCGACATCCGCATCACCGTCGACGACCGCGGGCGCGCGCTCGACGTGACCTTCGTGCGCGGACCGTCCGACCCGGCGCTGCGCGAAGAGCTGCGCGCGCGCCTGCTCGCACTTCGCTTCATCCCCGCCGCCTGCAACGGCCTGCGCTGCGCGGGCACGGTCGAGCTCCGAAACTAACGCAGTTTTTCGGCGCGCGCGCCGGCGACGTCGGCCGCGCTCAGCGCTTCTCGATGTCGAACGGGATGCCGAGGTCGGCGGCGAGCTTCTGCAAGCCTTCCCACACCTTCACGTGGACCGGGACGCCGTGCTCGCGGTTGTAGAGCGTCTTCTCGTGCTCGATCTCGCCGGCGACGTAGATCCGGTCCTGACCGGGCGCTTTCTCCGAGTCTTTGAACGCGCGCAGCTCGGTGTCCATGTCGGCCTTGAACTGCTCGGGATCGCGGAAGCCGTCGATCGTGAACGCCGCGAAGAAATGCGAGATCGCGCCGGGTTGCGGACCGTCGGTCGGGAGCGGGAGATCGAGGCCGAACTTGCCGCCGGCGAGGACGCCGCAGAGGATCTCGACGAGCAGCCCGAGGCCGTAGCCTTTGTGGCCGCCGTTGTCGACGCCGTACCCGCCGAGCGGGAGCAGCGCTCCCTTCAGCGCGGTCTGGGGGTCGAGCGTCTCGTTGCCGTGCTCGTCGATCGCCCAGCCCGGATTGAGCTGTTTGCCCTTGCGGTTGTAGACTTCGAGCTTGCCGCGCGGCACGGTCGTCGTCGCGAAGTCCAGCACGAACGCCGGCTCGGTGTTCGCCGGGATCGCGAACGCGAGCGGGTTCGTGCCGAGCAGGATGTCGCGCCCGAATGTGGGCGCGCCGTAGCGCACGGTGTTCGTCGACGCGATGCCGATCATGTCGCGCTCGAGCGCCATCATCGCGTAGTAGCCGGCGATGCCGTAATGGTTGGAGTTCCGCACCGCGCCGAACGCCGCGCCCGTCTGCTGCGCTTTGTCCAGGATGCGCTCCATCGTGCGCTTCGCGACGGGGTGACCCAAGCCGTTCCCGGCATCGACGAGGAGCGACGTGGACGTCTCGCGGACGGTGCGGACCTCGGGCTTGGGCTCGATGAGCCCTTTGCGAAGGCGGCTCACGTAGTACGACTCGAGCCTGGCCACGCCGTGGGACTCGACGCCGCGGAGGTCGGCCGCGACGAGGACCTCGGCGACGATGCGCGCGTCCTCCGGCGCCACGCCGGACTTCTCCAGGACCGCCGCGACGAAGCGCGTGAGATCGGCTTCCGGCGAAAGCCGGTATTCGGACGTGATGACGTCGGTCATGTGAAAAGTCTACCCGGACAGTCGAGGGAGGCGTAGGACCGTCGTCGGAGGGGACGATGTCCTCGTATGGCCCCTCGAGCGAGCGCTGCCACGGCTCGGCAGCGATACTTGGGCCTCATCGGCGTCCTCGGGCTGGTCGTCGTGGCCGCCGCGCTGATCGCGATCGTCGCATTCGCGAACGTCGCCGGGCGGATGAACCAGATGCGCGTGGCGATCGACGCCGGCTTCGCGGCCGACGACGCCTTCACCGCACTCATCGACGAGGAGACGGGCGTGCGCGGCTACGTGGCGTCCGGCGACCCGGCCCTGCTCGAGCCCTACGATGACGGCCGGCGCGCGTACGAACGCTATGCCGCAACGCCGGACGGCCTGCGTGACGCCGCGGCCGGCGCCGCCTCGGCGCGCTTCCGGGCGGCGGCGACGCGGATCCAGGACTACTTCACCGACGCGATCAGCGACGTTCGCTCGGGACATCGCGATCGCGCCATCGCGGGCTTGCGCGCCGGAAAACGCCAGTTCGACGCGCTGCGCGCCGTGCAGGGCCAGCTCGAGGCGACGC
The DNA here is from genome assembly GCA_035650875.1 of Vulcanimicrobiaceae bacterium. Lineage (GTDB taxonomy): Bacteria > Vulcanimicrobiota > Vulcanimicrobiia > Vulcanimicrobiales > Vulcanimicrobiaceae > Vulcanimicrobium. Next base: position 1,039,139 of record DASRGU010000010.1, on the reverse strand, counting down.
TGCGCGGCGAGATCGCGCGCAACCGCGTGCTCATGCGGAGCGCGTTTCTCTTCGACGAGGTCGTCATCGGCGCGATGGTGCTGGTGATCGTCGCCGGCGGGATCGTGGCGACCCTGGCGGCCGGGCGAGGGCGCGTCGACGCGCTGCTGGCGCGCCGTGACCCCGTGACGGCCCTGGGCAACCGGCGGGCGTTCGAGGAGCGGCTGGGACAGCTCATCGGCGGCCGCAACGCCAAGCTCGGCGTGATCTACATCGATCTCGATGGCTTCAAGCCGATCAACGACCGTCTCGGGCACGCGGCCGGCGACGAACTGCTGGCGGCGTGCGGGGCGCGCATCGCGGGCGTCGTGCGGCCGGGAGACTTCGTGGCGCGCGTCGGCGGCGACGAGTTCGCGGTGATCGTCCTCTCCGCCGGGCCCGCGGAGCTCGACGCGGTATGCACGCGTATCAGCGCGGCGATCGAGGCGCCGTTCACGATCGACGGGGGCGAGGTGCGGCTCGGCGCGTCGCTCGGGCATGCGCTCTTCCCGGAGCACGGCCGCGACGCGGCGGCGCTCGTGCGCAGCGCCGACGAGGCGATGTACCGCAAGAAACGCGAGCGCCGCGCGGCGCGCTAGGAGTTCACGCCGCGCGCGTGCGAAGCGCGCCGGTGATGATCGAGCCGGCGCCCGGACTGCTCGAGGCCCTGCGCGCCGCCGTTCCGGGCGGCGTGCTGACGGCGCGCGAGGACCTGATCGCCTACGGCTTCGACGGCACCTTCTTCGAGCGCACCCCGCCGCTCGTCGTCCTGCCGGCGAGCACCGCCGAAGTCCAGGCCGTCCATCGGCTCGCCGCCGAGCGGCGCATCCCGATCACGCCGCGCGCGATGGGCAGCGGCCTCTCGGGCGGCGCGATCCCGCTCGAAGGCAGCATCGTGCTCGGCGTCGCGCGCATGGACCGCATCCTGGAGATCGACGACGTCGACCGCGTCGCGGTCGTGCAGCCCGGAGTCGTCACCGCGCGTCTCCAGGCCGAGGTCGAGCGCCGTGGACTGTTCTATCCGCCCGATCCGTCGAGCCTGAAGCAAAGCGCGATCGGCGGAAACGTCGCGGAGAACGCCGGCGGCGCACGCTGTCTCAAATACGGCGTGACCGGTGACTACGTGCTCGCGCTGCAAGTCGTGCTCCCCGACGGGACGGCGATCGGGACCGGCGGACGCACCGTGAAGAACGTCACGGGCTACGACCTGCGGCGACTGTTCACCGGCGCCGAAGGCACGCTCGGGACGATCGTCGAGATCACGCTGAAGCTGCTCGCCAAGCCGCGCGTCACGCGCACCGCGCTCGCCGTCTTTCCGCGCATCGACGACGCGGCGCGCGCGGCGACGGCCGTGCTCGCGGCCGGCGTGCTGCCGGCCGCGATCGAGCTCCTCGACGATCTGACGATGCGCTGCGTCGAAGACGCCTCGCCGATCGGATTGCCGCTCGACGCCGAAGCGATCCTGATCTTCGGCGCCGACGGAAACCACGCGGACGCCATCGACGACGACGTCGCCCGGATCGCGGATCTTGCGCGCGCGCACGGCGCTCGGGACGTCACCGTCGCGCGCGACGAGGCGGAGTCCGAGCGCTTGTGGGCGGCGCGCCGCGGCATCTCGCCGGCGCTCGCGCGGCGGCGGCGCAACAAGCTCGGCGAAGACATCTGCGTCCCGCCGCGCGCGATCCCCGAGATCGTGCGGCGGGTTCGCGCGATCGCCGCGCGAGAGCGGCTGGAGATCCCGCTGTTCGGCCACATCGGCGACGGCAACCTGCACCCGAACATCCTGTGCGACCGCCGCGACGCGGAGGAGATGACGCGCGTCGCGCGCGCCGCCCGCGCGATCTTCGAAGCCGCGGTGGAGCTGGGCGGGACGCTCTCGGGCGAGCACGGCATCGGCCTGCTCAAGAAACAGTTCATGGAGCTCGACGTCGGCGCCGACGCGCTCGCCCTGATGCGCAAGATCAAAGACGCGGTCGACCCGCTCGGCATCATGAACCCGGGCAAGGTCTTTCCGGAACCCGGCGGCGCGGACGCCTTCACCCTGGACGAAGCCGCGACGGCGACCGGCGCACGTGCGGACGACCGCGGGATCGCGCCCGCGGTCGGCGATCCGCGGCGGCGCGAGCGATGACGCCGGCGGTGATCCTCGCGCTCGACCAGGGCACGACGAGCTCGCGCGCGATCGTGTTCGGCCGCGACGGCGGAGTGCTGGGCGCGGATCAGCGCGAGCTGACGCAGACGTTTCCGCAGCCCGGCTGGGTCGAGCACGATCCCGAAGAGATCTGGGAGTCGCAGCTCGAGACGGCGCGCGGGGCGCTGCGGAACGCGCGCGTCGCCGCGGCGGACGTCGCGGCGCTCGGGATTACGAACCAGCGCGAGACGACGATCGTCTGGGATCGCGCGACGGGGAAGCCGCTCGCGAACGCGATCGTGTGGCAGGACCGGCGCACCGCGGAGGCGTGCGATGCGCTGCGCCGGGACGAACGCACGGCGCGGCTCGTCACCGAGCGCAGCGGGCTCGTCCTCGACCCGTACTTCTCGGCCACCAAGATCGCGTGGCTGCTGCAGCACATCCAAGGCGCGCGCGAGCGCGCCGAACGCGGCGAGCTCGCGTTCGGCACGGTGGACGCATGGCTCGTCTGGAAGCTCACCGGCGGCGCACGCCACGTCACCGACGTGACGAACGCGTCGCGCACGCTGCTCTTCGACATCCAGGCGCTGCGGTGGAGCGACGAGCTGCTCGCGGCGTTCGGCATCCCGCGCGCGATGCTGCCGGAAATCTTGCCCTCGAGCGCGGACTTCGGAACCGCGCTGCCCGAGATGCTCGGCGGGCCGATCCGAATCGCCGGCGTCGCGGGCGATCAGCAGGCCGCGCTCGCCGGACAGGCCGGCTTCGCGCCCGGGGTCGCGAAGAACACCTACGGCACCGGCTCGTTCGTCGTGCTGAACACCGGCGAGCGCGTCGTTCGCAGCACGCACGGCGTGCTCTCGACGGTCGCCTTCGCGTTCGAGCGCGGCCGCGCGACCTACGCGCTGGAAGGCGCGATCTTGTCGACCGGCTCCGCCGTGCAGTGGCTCCGCGACGGGCTGCGGCTCATCGAGCGGTCGTCGGACGTCGAGCGGCTCGCGCGCGAAGTGCCGGACAGCGGCGACTGCTGGTTCGTTCCGGCGTTCACTGGGCTCGGCGCGCCGTACTGGGACCCGCACGCGCGGGGCGCGCTGGTCGGGATCACGCGCGGAACGACGCGCGCGCACGTCGCGCGCGCGGTGCTCGAGTCGATGGCGTATCAGACGGCCGACGTAATCGCCGCGATGCAGCGCGACGCGGGCGCCCCCGTAGCGGAGCTGCGCGTCGACGGGGGCGCGTCGGCGAACGATCTGGCGATGCAGCTTCAGGCCGACGTGCTGGGCGTTCCGGTCGTTCGCCCGCGCATCGTCGAGACGACCGCGCTCGGAGCGGCATACCTCGCGGGACTGCACGTCGGCTTCTGGCCGGACGTCGAGACGGTCGCACGTCAATGGCGCGAAGACGCGCGCTTCACGCCGGCGATGGACGCCGCGCGCCGTACGACGCTCGTCTCGCGCTGGCACGACGCGGTCGCGCGCAGCCGCGATTGGGCGCGGTGAGCGCCCGGCGACGTGCGGTCGCTACGTCGCGGCGGCCTCGGTGAACGCGATGCCGCGACGCTCCTTCCCGATCGCGGTCAGGATGAAAACCGCGGCGAAGACGCCGAGCATGATGAACGCCATCGCGTGGCCGTAGTTCGCGGTGGCCGGAGCGGGCAACGGAAAATGCTTCGTCGCGTACAGCGCTTCCCATTGCGCGGAATACGCCGAGATCAGGTTGCCGAGCTGATAGGTGAAGCCCGGGAACGTGCCGCGCACCCCGGCGGGGGACAGCTCGTTGAGGTGCGCCGGGATGACGCCCCACGCGCCCTGCACGAAGAACTGCATGATGAACGCGCCGACCATCAGCAGCGGCACGGTGGCCCCGAGACCGCCCGACCAGAGCGGGATGTCGATCGCGCCGAGCACGCAGCACACGAGGATCGTCGCGCGCCGCCCGAAGCTCTGCGACGCCGCGCCGAGGAGCGTCCCGCCGATCAGCGCGCCGACGTTCATCACGATGGTCACCGTCCCGGTGAGCCCGGCGGCGAAGCCGAGCTGCTTCGTGAGGAACGTCGGGAACAGATCCTGCGAGCCGTGCGACATGAAGTTGAACGCCGCCATGAGCAGGATCGCGTAGAGGTACAGGATGGGCTGCGAGGTGATCGATCGCCACAGGTTCGCGCGCTCGCCGATGCGCTGCGCGTTCCCCGTCTGCCACACCGGCGATTCTTTCACCTGACTGCGAATGTAGAGCACGAGCAGCGCCGGCAGCGCACCGACCACGAACATGCCGCGCCAGCCGATCCGGTCGACGAGCAGCGCGAACACGAGCGCGGCGATCAGGTAGCCGAACGAATAGCCCTGCTGCAGGATCCCCGAGGCGATGCCGCGCGCGTCGGCGGGCAGCGTCTCGAGCGCGAGCGCCGCGCCGACGCCCCACTCGGCGCCCATCGCGACACCGTACAGCGCGCGGAGCACGATGAAGATCGTGAAGTTCGGCGAGAACGCGGTCAGCAGCTCGAACAGCGAGTAGGCCAGAATGCTCGCCATGAGCGGGCCGCGCCGTCCGTAGCGGTCGGCGAGCGTGCCGAAGATCAGCGCTCCGAGCGGACGGCACATCAGCGTGATCGTCACCGCGGCGAGCACGGCCGGGATCGCCATCTTGAAATCGGTGGCGATGCGCGAGACGACCAGCGTCACCAGGAAGAAGTCGAACGCGTCGAGGCACCAGCCGAGAAACGCCGCGATGAACGCGCGGCGCTGATCCGCCGTGAGGCCGCCGAGGGGCGCGAAGAGGGCCATGGGGCGCTCCTACCCGCGCGAGGGGAACGGCGAACGCGGCCGTGGTAGCCGTCTTCCCGGCCGCGTGCCGGGAGGAGGTCGCGATGGGAGAACACGCCGCATTCGCGGAGCTGCTGCGCGCGCTCGCTCGCGAAGGGGCACGCTCGCTCGTCATCGGCGGGCTCGCGAAGAAGCTGCACGGCGAGTGCGCCGAAGCGCGCGATCACTCGCTGTGGTACGACGCCGACGACGACAATGCGGCGCGCGTCTACCGCGCGCTCGCGCGCATCGGCGCCCCGCTCGACGGCGTCTCCCCGATCGATCTCGCCGACGTCGACTACGAGTTCCGCTACGAGAACGGCAGCGGCGAGGTCTGCCTGGTCGGCGGGATCGACGGCATCACCTTCTCCGACGCGTGGCTCTCGCGGCTTCAGACGTCGTGGCGCGACGTCACGCTGTGCGTCATCGGGCGCGACGCCTTGCGCGCGACCGAGCTGGCGGAGCGCCCGTGAGCGAACCGTCCCGCAAGCGATTCCTGGCGAGCGGCGCGGCGGCCGGCGCCTTCGCGTCGATCGCCGTGCTGCGCTGGCCCGGCGAGGCGGCACAGTTCAGCTACAAGCTCGCCAACGATCAAACGCCGTCGCACGCGATGAACGTGCAGACCGCGGAAGCCGTCAAGCGCATCGCCGCGGCGTCGAACGGGCAGCTCGACATCCGCCTCTTCCCGAACAGCGCCCTGGGGGGCGACCCGCAGATGCTCGCGCAGGCGCGCAGCGGTGCGGTCGAGTTCCTGCAAATCGGCAGCAACGTCCTGGGGAACATCGTGCCGGCGTCGTCACTGCTCAGCATTCCGTTCGCGTTCGACAGCGTGAAGGAGTACATGAGCGCGGCGCGTGGCCCGCTCGGCGAGTACATCGCCGTGCAAACGGACAAGAACGGGCTTCGGACGCTCGAAGCGACGTTCTACGGCGGCACGTTCGACGTGGAGAACCGCGTCCGGCCGATCGACGCCCCCGGCGATCTGAAGGGCTTGAAGATCCGCGTTCCGCCCGGCCCGCTCGACGTCGCGACGTTCAAGGCCTTCGACGCCTCACCGACCGTCGTCTCGCTCGGCGAAGTTTACACCTCGCTGATGACGCACATCGTCGACGGCATCGAAGTCCCGCTCCCGACCATCCAGAACTTCAAGTTCTACGAGCAAGTCAAATACTGCTCGCTGACCAATCACAGCGCGCTCACGTACTTCACCGTCGCCAACACCGACGCGTGGAACCGCCTCCCGAAGAAGCTGCAGGAGATCGTGCAGCACGAGCTGGGCGCGGCTGCCGCGGCGGAAGAAACCGCGTTCGTCGCGCAGGAGAACGACATCGCTTCGACGCTGCGCGGAGAAGGCATGGTCTTCAACCGGCCCGCGCTCGAGCCGTTCCGCGCGGTGGTGCGCTCCAGCGGCCTCTACGGCCAGTGGCGCGACCGCTTCGACCCGAAGGGCTGGGACGCGCTCGAAAAGACGACCGGAAAGCTGACTTAGCGCGAAGCGGCGCCGCCCGTCGCGGCGCTGCGGCGCTCGGCTTTGCGGCGGTCTTCGGGCAGCGCGCCGCCGAGCAGGTGCAGCCATTCCGGCGACTGCGCGCGGCGGCGCTCGCCTTTGCGGCGCTCCTGCGGAATCTCCTGGGCCGGCGCGCTCACAGCGTCGTTTTTCCGAGCGCGCTGAGGATCAGCTCCACGGCGAGGATCGCGGTCTTGTTCTCGCGGTCGAGGATCGGATTGATCTCGGTGATCTCGAGCGAGCCCAGCGTCCCGCTCGCCGCGACGGCCTCCATGAGCAGGTGCGCCTCGCGGTAGCTGATCCCGCCGCGCACCGGCGTTCCGACGCCCGGCGCTTCCTGCGGGTCGACGCCGTCCATGTCGAAGCTCACGTGAACGGAATGCTCGCCGTCGCCGACGATCGTCAGCGCTTCGTCGATGACGCGGCTCATGCCGAGCCGGTCGACGTCGGACATCGAGAACGCTCTCACGCCGAGCTCGCGGATCGTGCGCTTCTCGCCTTCGTCGACGTCGCGCAGGCCGATGAAGCACATCCGGGCCGGATCGATCGCGCCTTCCTGGAGCGCGAAATGTACGGGCATCCCGTGCACGTTTCCGGACGGCGAGGTGAGCGGCGTGTTGATGTCGCCGTGCGCGTCGACCCAGATCAGTCCGGGCGCTTTCCCGCGCGCGCGCGTCACGCCGGCGATCGTGCCCATCGCGATCGAATGGTCGCCGCCGAGCACGAGCGGGAACGCGCCCGCGCGCACGATCGCCTCGACGTCGTCGGCGAGCTTCTTGCACACGTCGCGGATGATCGGGAAGTACTTCGCGTTCTGCTCGGCTTCCGACGCCGACTCGGGAACCGGGACCGGCAGGTTGCCGAAGTCGGTGACCTCGATCCCGAGCCTCTCGAGCGACTCCTTGAGCCGCGCGTAGCGGATCGCCGACGGCCCCATGTCGACGCCGCGGCGGTCGGCCCCGAGGTCCATCGGAACGCCGATCACCGCGACGCGCTCGATGCGCCTCCGGCGCGGCTCGGCGGTGCCGGGCTGCTCGCGGACGATCATGCCGGCGGCTTCGACGCGCGCCTGGGCCGCACCACCGGCGGCTGCGTCTGCTCCAGCGGCGCCTGCGTGAGGGCCGGCGCCGCGGCGGTCCGGCTCACCGGCGGCGGGAGCAGCTGCTCGCGCAGGACGCGGATCATCGCCGCGACGGGGACAGCCAGGAACGTCCCGGCAAGCCCGAACAGCTCGCTGCCGGCCAGGATCGCGAGGACGATCCAGAACGGCGAGAGCCCGACGTTCTCCTTGAGCACGCGCGGCGAGATGAAGTTGCCGTCGATCTGGTGGATCACCACGATCAGGATCGCGACGAGCACGGCGTTCGTGATGCCGTTGTAGGTGAACGCCAGGATCACGGCGGGGATGAACGCGATCAGCGCGCCGGCGTACGGGATGAAGTTCAACGCCCCGGAGACGACGCCGATCAGCAGCGCGTAGGGCACGTGCGTCGCGAACAGCATGATCGTGAGCATCGTGCCGAGGATCGAGCCGTCGATGAGCTGGCCGCGGATGAATCCGCCGACGACCTTGTCGAGCTCCGCGATGAGCACTTCGAGCTTCTCTTGCGCGCGGGGCCGGAACAGGCCGAGGAAGCCGCGCTTGATGTTCTCCGCGTCGAGCAGCATGTAGGCGGCGAGGACCGGCACGACGACGACCGTCGCGACGACCGAGACGGTCGAAAGCACGACGGCGAGCGTCTTTTGCGCCGTGCCGAGCGCGTTCGTCTGCAGGAACCCGCCCATCTGCGCCGGGATCGTCGCGAGGTAGCGCCGTTCCGCAGGCGGCAGGAAGTGGAAGAACCGGTTGTTCGGATCCTGCAGCACCGCGGTGTCGTGCGCGACGATCGACGGGAGGCTCTTGATCGCCTCCTGGATGTCGGCGACGAGCGGCGGGACGAGCAGCTGCACGATCGCCGCCGCGACGATCGCGATCGCGACGTACACCAAGAGGATCGCGAGCACCAGCGGCAGCCGTTCGTTCAGACGGCGTACCAGCGGCGAGACGAGATACGCGAAGAACAGCGCGACGACGAAGAGCAGCGCGGTCGCCTTGACGTTGCCGAGGAACTCGAGGACGCCGACCAGCAGGTAGATCGCGACCGCGATCAGCGCGAGCGTCTTGAGCCAGAACGTCACGCGCCGTTCCGCGCGCGACATGCGGCGCAGCCGGGGCCGCGGGTCGGTCTCGGACGGCCTGACGACGTTCACGCTCGCTCCATTCCCCGTTCCGGAGAGGCCGCCCCGCAATGCTGGTCGTAGTCGGGCCGCGATGCCCTCCCGACCGCGTGCGGCGTTCCTCGCGCTCGTGTTCGCCGCGCTCTGCGGGGCGGCGGGCTGCGCGCAGCAGCACGCGGCGAAGGGCGTGCTCCGCGTCGGGATGGTGACCGACGTCGGCGGACTCGGCGACCACTCGTTCAACGACTCCGCGTACGCCGGGCTGATGCGCGCGAAGCGGGAGCTGGGCGTGCAGACGACGGTCCTCGAATCGCGCTCGGCGGCGGACTATCAGGTCAACATGACCGTCCTCGCCAACAAAGAGTACGACGAGATCTTCGCGATCGGGTTCCTCATGGCGAAGGACGTCGCCGAGGTCGCGGAGCGGTATGTGACGCGCCATTTCGCGATCATCGACGCCGTCGTCGACGAGCCCAACGTCACGTCGGTGACGTTCAAAGAGGAAGAGGGCTCGTTCCTCGCCGGCGCGCTGGCGGCGATGGTGACGAAGACGAAGACGATCGCGTTCCTCGGCGGCGTCGACCTCCCGCTGCTGCGGAAGTTCGAGGCCGGGTACGCCGCCGGCGCGCGCGAGATGGATCCGTCGGTGAAGGTGCTGGTGAAGTACGTCGGCTCGTTCGACGACGTCGCCTCCGGCAAGGAGCTCGCCGGCGTCCTCTACGATCAAGGCGCGGACATCATCTACGTCGCGGCGGGGAAGGCCGGACTCGGCGCGATCGATCAGGCCAAGGGGCGTCCCGGCGCCTACATCATCGGCGTCGACTCGAACCAGGACGCGCTCGCGCCGGGGAAGATCCTCACCAGCATGGTGAAGCGCGTCGACGTCGGCGTCTTCCGCGTCACGCAGGCCCTCGTGCGGCACCGGCACCTGCCCTCGCACCTCGTGCTCGGGCTCGCCCAGGGCGGCGTCGGCCTGACCGACTTCCGCTACTCGCGCGCGGTCGTCACGCCGCGCGTGATCGCGGTGCTCGGCCGCCTCCGGACGATGATCGTGTCCGGGAAGATCGTCGTTCCGTCCACGCGGGAGGGGCTGGCATCGTTCAAGCGCCTCCCGCTCTGACGCTGCGCGGCGTGCGCCGCGCGTTCGGACCGGTCCTCGCGGTCGACGGCGTCGACCTCGAGCTGCTTCCGGGCGAGATCCACGCGCTCGTCGGCGAGAACGGCGCCGGCAAGTCGACGCTCGCCGCGATCGCCTACGGCGCGATCGCGCCCGACGAGGGCAGCATCGCCGCGAGCGGCAGCGTCGGGCTCGTGCACCAGCATTTCAAGCTGATCGAACGGCTGCGCGTGTGGGAGAACGTGCTGCTGAACCGCGAGCCGCGGCGCGGCTGGTCGATCGACGTCGCGGCCGCGCGCGAGCGCGTGCGCGGGCTGGCCGCGCGCTACGGGCTCGAGGTCGATCCCGATGCGCGCGTGGAGACGCTGCCGATCGGCATCAAGCAGCGCGTCGAGCTCCTGCGCGAGCTGGACCGCGAGCCGACGGTGCTGCTGCTCGACGAGCCGACGGCGGCGCTCGCGCCGAGCGAGATCGCGTCGTTCTTCGCGACGGTGACCGATCTCGCGAAGCGCGGCACGGCGATCCTCGTCGTGACGCACAAGCTGGCCGAAGTGATCGCGTACTCGCAGCGCGTCACGGTGATGCGCCACGGACGCGTCGTCGCGCGCAGCCTGACCGCCGAGACCGACGCGGGCGCGATCGCGCGGGCGATGGTCGGCGGCGAGCTTCCGGCGCTCGCGAGCCGGCTGGAGACGCAGCCGCGCGCGCTCCTCGAAGTCCGGGGTCTTTCGGCGCGCTCGGGGACCAGCGTGCTGCGCGACGCGACGTTCGACGTGCGCGCCGGCGAGATCGTCGGCGTCGCCGGGATCGAGGGGAACGGACAGACGGCGCTCGCCGATGCGCTCGCGGCCATCGTTCCGTTCAGCGGCGAGCTGCGCTTCGACGGCGCGCTCCTGCGCGCCGACGACACGCCCGCGGACCGGCTCGCGCGCGGGATCCGCGTCATCCCGCAAGACCGCCGGCACGAGGCGCTCGTCCTCGACTGGACGGTGCGCGACAACGTCGCGCTCGGCCGCCAGCGGACGCTGCCGCTCGCGAAGTTCGGCGAGGCGGCACGCGAGGTGATCGAGCGCTTCGACGTCCGGCCGCCGAACGCCGACGCGATCGCCGGGATGCTGTCCGGCGGAAACCAGCAGAAGATCGTGGTCGGCCGGATGCTCGCCGACGCGCCGCGCCTCGTCGTCGCCTATCAGCCGACGCGCGGCATCGACATCGGCGCGGCGGCCCTCGTGCAGTCGCGGCTGATCGAAGCGCGCAACGCCGGCGCCGGCGTGCTGCTGATCTCGTTCGAGCTGGACGAGATCTTCGCGTGCGCCGATCGCGTGCTCGTGATCGCCAACGGACGCTTCGCCGGGGCGTTCGCGCGCGCGGAGATCGATCGCGGCCGGATCGGCGCGCTGATGGCGGGGCACACCGCGTGACGGCGCTGCTGCGAACGCGCGCGGCGCGGGACGTCGGCGTCGTGCTCGTCGCGGTGTTCGGCGTCGGCTCGCTGGCGATGGCGCTCGCGCACGTCTCGCCGCTCGTCGGGTTCGGATCGCTCTTCGACGGCGCGTTCGGGACGCCGGAAGAGGTCGCCGAAACGCTGGTGCAGACGACGAACTTGCTCTTCCCCGCGCTCGGGATCGCGATCGCGTTTCGCGCCGGACTGTTCAACATCGGCGCCGAGGGCCAGCTGATGCTCGGCGGATTCGCAGCGGGCTGGCTCGGCGCGCAGTTTCCGCTGCCGGCGTATCTCGCGATCCCGATGGTGCTGATCGGCGGCGCGATCGCGGGCGGCGCGTGGGGCGCGATCCCCGGCTTCCTGCGGGCGAAGCTCGGTGCGAACGAAGTCATCTCGACGCTGATGCTCAACTTCGTCGCCACGCTGCTGACGACGTATCTCGTGACCGGGCCGCTGGCGCAGACCGGCGGCGGCTCGCAGGAGACCGGGACGCTTCCCAAAGCCGCGCAGATCCCGGACATGATGGTCGACTCCCGGCTGACGTACGCGTTCGTGCTCGCGCTCGTGCTCGCCGCGGTGCTGTGGTGGGTGCTGAAGCGGACGGTCTTCGGCTACGAGCTGCGCGCGGCCGGCGAAGCGCCGGAGGCGGCGCGGCGCGCGGGGATCGATCTCGCGCGCACGGCGTTCGTCGCGATGACGCTCTCGGGCGCGATCGCGGGGATCGGCGGCGCGACGATCGTCGCCGGCGTGCTGCACCGCTTCAACACGGGACTTTCGCCGGGCTACGGCTTCATCGCGATCGCGGTCGCGCTGGTCGGCAACCTCGATCCGCTCTGGATCGTCCTCGCCTCGCTGGGGTTCGGGATGCTGCAGAGCGGCGGCGTCGCGATGCAAGCGGAGGCGGGCGTCCCGCGCGAGGTCGTCTCGCTCGTGACCGGACTCGTGATCGTCGCGCTCGCCGGACGCCGCGCGATCGCCAACCGGAGGACGACGTGAACGGGACGGCGCTCGCGATCGCGGCGCTCGTGATGCTGACCCTCGTGAAGGCGACGCCGCTCATCTACGCCGCGCTCGGCGGCGTCCTGAGCGAGCGCTCCGGCATCGTGAACATCGGGCTCGAAGGGATCATGATCGCGGGCGCGTTCGCGTCGGTCGTCGTGAGCGGCGCGACGGGAAATCCGGTCCTCGGCGCGCTGGCCGGCGTCGCGGCGGGCGCGCTGCTCGCCGCCGTGCTGGCCTTCGTCGCGACGCGCCTCGCGGTCGATCAGATCGTCGCCGGGACCGGGCTGAACATCGCCGCGCTCGCCGGCGCCGGCTTCGGGCTCGTCGTCGTCTACGGCCAGCCGGGCGCCTCGCGCGAGGTCCCCGCGCTCGGCGCGACCGGCTCGAACGTGCTGATCGTGCTCGCCTTCGTCGCGGCCGCGGCGCTGCAGCTCGCGCTCGCGCGGACGCCGTGGGGTCTGCACGTGCGCGCCTGCGGCGAGGATCCGAGCGCCGCCGAGTCGGCCGGCATCGACGCGCTGCGCACGCGCTTTTGGGCCGTCGTCGCGGGCGGCGCGATCGCGTCGCTCGGCGGCGTCTACCTCTCGCTCGCCGAGCTCGACCTGTACTCGGACGGGATGACGGCGGGCCGCGGCTTCATCGCGCTCGCCGCCGTCATCTTCGGACGCTGGACGCCGCTCGGTGCCACGGGCGCGGCGCTGTTCTTCGGCTTCTTCGCGGCGCTGCAGTTCACGCTCCAGCGTGCGGGCGTTCCGAGCGAGCTGCTGCAAGCGCTGCCGTATCTCGCCGCGCTCGTCGCGCTGGCAGGCTTCGCGGGACGCGTGCGCGCTCCGGCCGCCGACGGCGTCCCGTACGTCCGCTCGTAACGTGCGCCTGTTTTCGACGCGCACCTTGACTTTTGTCGGACGGTGCCGACAATCAACAATGATGCGCGTACCACGACCGGCCGTTGCCGCCGTCGTCTCGTTCGCCGCTACGCTCGCCGCGTTTTCACCGGCGGGCGCGACGGACATCCCCGGACCGCTCGCCGCGTTTCAAGACGAGCTGTCCGCCTACACGCTACGCGCGCCGGGCCACGTCGCGATCGCGGTCGAAGACGTCGCGACCGGGCTGCTGACCGGCGTGAACGCGACCGCCGAGATGCCGGCCGCGTCGACGATCAAGATCCCCGTCATGGTCGAGGTCTTCCGCCAGCTCGTCGCGGGCCGCTTCGATCTCAACACGCGACGCACGCTGCTCGCGAGCGACAAGGACTGGGGCTCGGGCGATCTGTGCGCCGCGCCGGCCGGGAGCACGTACACCGTCTCGCACCTCCTCTCGGTGATGATCGACGACAGCGACAACACCGCGACGAACATGCTGATCCGCCTGGTCGGGCGCCAGAACATCAATGCGACGATGCTGCGGCTGGGGCTCACGCACACGCGCCTCAACGACTTCATCCGCTCGAACGGGCCCATCCGCTGGGCGCTGCGCTCGACGCCGGCCGACATGACGCACCTGCTCACCGTCATGGCCAAAGACCGGCTGATCGACGAGTGGTCCTCGCGCGAGATGATTCGCATCCTCGCCGCCGACCGCATCAACACGCTGCTGCCGGTCCCGCTCCCGCCCGGGACGACGATCGCGCACAAGACCGGCTCGCTGCACGACACGCTGAACGACGTCGGCATCGTCTATCCCAGCGACGAGCAGCCCTACGTCATCGCCGTCATGACGACGGACCTCAGCTCGCTGAGCGCCGGCCGCAGCTTCATCCACGGCGTCTCGCGCATGGCGTACAGCGCGCTCTCGGAGTTCGAGAGCTGGCGCGTCGAAACCGGATTCGACCCGCTCGGCGCATTGCCCGAAGGCACCCAGCCCGACGAGACCGGGGCGACGGCCGCGACGCCGGCGAGCACGCCGGCGATGGTGCAGTCGCCGGACAAAGCGATGTGGACGCCGGTGAAGAGCGAGCCGGCGATCGCGCCGGGCGCCGCGCCGGCACAGCAAGCCGCACCGAACCGGGCGCTGCCCGCGCAACCGGCGGCGGCTCCGACGGATACGCCGACCGGCTACTGACGCTTCCGCGCCGCGGCGCTCAGCCGACCGCGGCGCGCGGGGCGGTGCCGGCGTAGGCCGGCGTGAGCCAGCGCTCGTACTTCGGCAGCTCGCCGCGCACGGCGCGATCGTAGAGCCCGATGAGCGCGCTCGCGATCGGGCCGCGCTTGCCGTCGGCGACGGGACGGCGGTCGACCGACTCGATCCACTGCACGCCGGCGGCGCTTCCCGTGATGAAGACTTCGTCCGCCACGACCAGCTCGCTGCGGTCGATCGGCCGCTCGACGACCTCGAGGCCCAGCTCTTCGCGCGCGAGCGTCATGATGGTGCGGCGCGTGACGCCTTCGAGGATGTTCTGCGAGGGATCGGGCGTGTACACGACGCCGCGCCGCACGATGAAGACGTTTTCCGCGCTGCCCTCGCAGACGTGCCCTTCCGCGGAGAGCATGATCGCTTCGTCGTAGCCGTTCATGATCGCGTCGCTCTTCGCGAGCGCGCTGTTGACGTAGACGCCGGTGATCTTGCCGCGCGCCGGCGCCATCGTGTCGTCGACGCGCCGCCACGAACTCACGCCGACGCGCAGCCCGCGGTCGGCGTCGAAGTAGCGCTCGAACGGGATCGCGACGATCGCGAAGGCGTCCTTGACGTCGTGCAGCCGGACGCCGACGTCCTCGTTCGCCTTGTACGCGAACGGACGGACGTACACGTCGCCGCGGAACGCGTTGCGGCGGCAGATCTCGACCGTCAGATCGATCAGCTCGCGCGTGGAGTGCGGCAGCGCGATCATCAGAATGCGCGCCGACTGCGCCAGCCGGTCGTAATGGTCGTGCAGGTGCAGCAGAAACAGCTCGTCCTCGCGCGCGCTCCAGAAGCCGCGGATCCCCTCGAAGCATCCGGTGCCGTACTGCAGACCGTGCGTGAGCAGGCCGACGCGCGCGTCGTCGTAGCGGCAGAAGCCGCCGTCGTGATAGACCGTCAGGTCGCCGAGCTGCATGAGGGAAGGGTCCTCCGGGTGTACGTTGGCGAGATGCGGGAGCGTGAGGTCTTCGCGACGTTTCTGCGACTCGGGCTGTCGTCGTTCGGCGGTCCGATCGCGCACCTCGCGTACTTCCGGCGCGCCCTGGTCGAGGAGCGTCGCTGGCTCGACGAGGCGGCCTACGTCCGCATCGTCGCGTTCTGCTCCGTCCTCCCCGGACCCACTTCGAGCCAAGTCGGGATGCTGCTGGGGCTCGTCCGCGGCGGCCCCGCCGGTGCGTTCCTCGCCTGGCTCGGATTCACCGCCCCGTCCGCCATTGCCATGGCGCTGATCGCGGCCGGCTTCGGAGCCGCCTCACGGGAGCAGCCCTCGTGGCTCCCCGGGCTGCTCGCCGGCCTCTTCTCGGCCGCAGGCGCCGTCGTGGCGCAGGCGGTGATCGGGCTGGCGCGAGCGCTCTGCACCGACGCGCCGACTCGGACGATCGGGCTCGGCGCCGCCGCGGTCGCGCTCGCGCTTCGCCCGTGGCCGGGACTGCAATGGGCGCCCATCGCGCTGGGCGCCGTCGCGGGCGCGCTCTGGCTGGGCGATGCGACGCAGCACGCCGGCGGCCTGCCGATCCGAATCCCGCGCGCCGCCGCCGTCGTCGCGGGCGCGCTCTTCGCGGGCCTCATCGCGCTGACGCTGCTGCCGAAGGGGCCGGCGACCGAGCTCGTCGCGACGGTGGTCCGGGCCGGGTCGCTCGTGTTCGGCGGCGGGCACGTCGTGCTGCCGCTGCTGCAAGGCCTCGTCCGTGAGGGGCTGATCGGCGAACGCGTCTTCTTCGCCGGCTACGGCGCGGTGCAGGCGATGCCGGGCCCGCTGTTCAGCTTCTCGTCGTTCCTCGGCTTCGCGAACGCCTCGCCGCTGCACGGGCCGCTCGGCGCCCTCGCGTGCCTCGCGCTGATCTATCTGCCGTCGTTCGCGCTCATCTTCGCGCTCGCGCCGGCGTGGAACCTGATCGTGGGCGCGCCGCACGCGTCCGCGGCGCTGCGCGGCGCGAACGCCGCCGTGGTCGGCCTCCTCGGCGCGGTTCTCTACGACCCGATCGTGCTCTCGCTCGGAGGCGCATCGACGCGCGTCGCGATCGCGCTGGCGGCCTTCGCGGCGATCGGCGTGTGGCGCGTCCCGCCGTGGATCGTCGTCGTCTGCGCCGCCGCGGCCGGCGTGCTGCTGCATGCGTGAACGAGCACGAGCGATTCGCCGAGCCGGGACGCGGCCGCACGCGGCGCGAACGGCACGCGGACCGTGGACTGGGGATGGATGGAGGGCTCGCGCGCGTTCGATCTCGGCTGGGGGATCGTGACGTGCGGCGCGTGCCTGGCGCTCGCGATCCCGGTCTTGTGGTGGTCGCTGCCGGCGCATCGCCGCTCGCTGTTCGGATCGGCGATCGATCCCGACGGCCGCCTGCAGCTCGCCTACGGCGTCTTCGCGATGGCGATGGCCTTCACGAACGCCGGCTGCCGGGCGATTCCGCACGGCGACCTCCCCTACGTCCATCCGACGTTCTTCCTCATCACCGCCGCGCTCGCGCTCGGCCTCGGGCCGCGCGTCGTTCTCCTCGCCGTTTCACCGCCGGCCGATGCCGCGACGCCGGCACCGGGCGAGACGTCGCCGTCCTCCGACGGCGCCGTGCGGATCACCACGCGATGAGCCGCGCGACGCGACGCGGGCGCTAAGGACCGTCCGCGACGTCGAGCCGCTTCTCGTAGAAGATGCTGGTCGCGATCGCGCGCGGCGGCATCGCGGCATACGGGCCGAACGCCGGGCACCGCGCGAAGCCGGCCCGCTCGTAGAGGCGGATCGCGGCATGCTGCCGGTCTCCGGTCTCGAGCCGCAGGATCCGCGCCCCGCACGAGCGCGCTTCGGCTTCGAGGCGCGCGAGCACCGCTCGCGCGACGCCGCGTCCGCGCACGCGCTCGCGCACGTACATCCGTTTCACTTCGGCGTATCCGTCGAGCAGCGCGACTCCTCCGCACCCGACCGGCGCGCCGTCGAGCGAGGCGACGAAGAAGCGTACGCCGGTGGCGAAGATCGCCTCGAGCGCGAGCCCGTGGTGCTGCTCGGGCTCGTAGCCTTCCGTCAGCGCTCGGTCGAGCTCGTCGATCAGCGCGCGCACGTCGTCGTCCGGCGTCTCGACGCGCGCGATCGAAACGTTCCCTATCACGGAGCGAGCGCGCGCGCCGTCGCGATCCCGCCGAACGCGCCGGCGATCCCGAGCGCGACGCTGCCGAGCACGTAGAGCAGCGCGGTGACGCCGAAACCGCCCGCGTACAACGTGAGCGCCTCGTACGAGAACGTCGAGAACGTCGTGTAGCCGCCGAGGACGCCGGTCGCGAGAAAGGCGCGCCACAGCGGCCCGACCCCCGTGCGCGTCTGCGCGGTCTCGATGACCGCGCCGATCAGGAACGAACCGGTGACGTTGATGAACGCCGTCGCGTACCAGCTGAATCCGGGGCCGACGCGCGCGACCGCGAGCTGCGTGATGAGCAGCCGCGCGACGCCGCCGATGGCGGCGCCGGCGCCGACGGCGAGGACGGCACGCCAGTCGATCACGCCGACGGAGCCGCGCCGCCGACGACGGCGATCTCTTCGACGCTGACGAGCCCTTCGCGAACCATCCCGCGCAGCGCGGGCAAGAACGCTTCGATGCGCTCCGGGGCGTCGATCAGCTCGATCAGGATGGGGAGGTCGGCGGCGACGTCGATGACGCGGGCGACGTGGACGACGGCGTGCGCGCCGTAGCCCTCGATGCCCTTGAACACGCTCGCACCCGCGATGCCCGCCTTGCGCGCCGCGTCGACGACCGCCGTGAACGTCGGCTGACGACCGTAATGGTCGCGCTCGCCGACGTAGACGCGGACGCGCAGCGCGGTCCGGACGGGCAGTCCCGCGATGGATCGCTCGGCCACGCACCCCGCTTCGCGCCGGGCGGTGAAGCGCCTCGTCGCGCCGAACACCGCTCGCGTATGAGGCGGGTGTCGTTCGTCACCGGCGCCGCGGCGTGTGCCGCGGCCGTTCCAGGCGCCGCGTCGGCGCTGGGCGCGACGGACCCGTCGCCGCAGCCGTCGGCGTCACCCTCGCCGCGAGCGGAGCCGACGGAGTCACCGTTCATGACGGCGACGCCGCCGCCCGGCGGGTTCCGCGACCCGGGCGGCAAGCTGCACGTGCACGGGCGCAACGGAGTGGTCCGCATCGCCGACGAGGTCCCCGTGGAGTGGAAGATGGAGGTCCTCGACGGTCCCGAGTTCGTGCTGTCGTCGTATCGCGGACGCGTCGTGGTGGTGAACATCTTCGCGACGTGGTGCGGACCGTGCGCGTTCGAAATTCCCGAGATGATCGCGTTCGCCGCGCGCCATGCGGACGACACCTCGGTCGTCGGCGTGGACTACCACGACGAGGACGACACGGTCCGCAAGTTCCGCAAGAAATACGCGATTCCGTACCCGATCGCGATGGACCGCAGCGGAAGGCTCGTGCCCGGCATCATGACGAGCGACGAGCTGTTCTTCCCGGTGACGATCGTGTTCCGGCCCGACGGCATGCTCTCGTGCGCGTGGAAGGGCATTCGGCCGATGGCGTGGCTCGAGGCCGAGCGGTTCGCGGCGCTCGCAACCGCGGCGCCGAGCGACTCGCCCTCGCCCGCCGCGGCGGTCAAAGGCTGACGTCGCGCGCGCCGGCGTGCGCGCGCAGATAACCGAGCGTCTGGCGATCGATCGCGCCGTCGTCGCGGACGCGGTTCTCGAGATTCTCGACGTGCATGTAGGCGACGAGCGCGGCCTGCGTGCGCTCGTCGAATCGCGTCGCGTCGTCGTGCGCGCCCGCGCGCACGAGCAGGCGCGCGATCTCGACCCCGAGATCGGCGTCGATCGGGATCACGTCTCCCGGTTCCGCCGGAAAGAAGTACAGCGCGTGAAGCTCGAGAATCCGCGCCAGCTCGTCGATCGGGCGCGGATGGTCGTCGACGCGCAGGTCCACGTACCGGTCGTTGAAGGCGCCGTATCCGCCGCCCGGCTTCTCGACGATCAGCGCGGCGCTCTGCTGGCCGCGCTTGTCGCCGCCGGCCTCCTCCGCCGCCGCGAGCGCGGCGACGAGCCGGTGCGAGAGCGTCCCGCGGGCCGCGACGAACGCCTCCGCGAGCGCATCGACGACGGCGGGACCCGCGAGGCAGTTGCCCTGCGCGGCGAAACCGTCCCCCGTACGGCCGCCGGCCCACGGGATGCACTCGGCTCCGGTGAAGCTTCGCGCGCGTCCGCCGGCGGCGACGATCCCGACCTGACGCGTCTCGCGCCCTCCGTCGGCCGCGAGCAGCTCGTCGAGCACCGCGTTCGGCGGAACGCCGCGTTCGAGCAGCGCGAGACCCCGCGGTCCGAACGTGGTGTTCGCGAACGACTGGGTCGCGACGGCTCCGACCCCGGCCCGCACCCACGGGACCACGGCACCGACGCTGAGGAACTTCGACTGGACGGCGATGCCGATCTCACCGCGGTCGCGGTCGACGGCGACGATCGAGAACGTGCTCAGCGGCAAAGAAACCTCCTTCGGAGCGCCCGCTCACGCAGGGTACCAAGCGCCTCGTCTTGTACGAGAAAGGTCGCATAGGCGCATACCGCGCTCGGTTACCGAGCGCATGGGAGAAGTGTATTGGCAGCCTTCCTCGACCGCTCTCATTCCGTCGCGCGGCCGGGATTCAGCCGGTGGCTGGTTCCGCCCGCGGCGCTCTGCATCCACCTCTGCATCGGGCAAGCATACGCGTGGAGCGTCTTCAACAAGCCGCTTGCGCAGCTGTTGTGCACGATGCAGCATGCGTGTCCGCCGGCGACGTCCAAGGCGATCTCGACGACGCCGGGTGACTGGTCGATCGCGAGCGTCACCTGGATCTTCAGCATCGCGATCATCTTTCTCGGGCTGGCGGCGGCATTCGGCGGGAAATGGGTCGAACGCGTCGGACCGCGCATGTCGATGTTCGTCTCCGCGCTTCTGTTCTGCGGCGGCCTGGTCATCTCGAGCATCGGCGTGTGGACCCACCAGCTGTGGCTCCTGTACCTGGGCTACGGCGTGGTCGGCGGCTGCGGCCTCGGGATCGCGTACATCTCGCCCGTCTCGACGCTCATCAAGTGGTTCCCCGACCGGCCCGGTCTCGCGACCGGAACCGCGATCATGGGCTTCGGCGGCGGCGCGCTGATCGGCGCCCCGCTCGCCGTCGGCCTGATGCACTACTATTCGTCGCCGACGTCGAACGGCGTCGCCCCGACGATGCTGACGATGGGCATCCTGTACTTCATCTGGATGCTGGTCGGCTCGCTGATCGTTCGCGTCCCGCCCGTCGGCTGGACGCCTGCGGGGTACGTCGCGCCGACGAGCGAGAGGCGGATGATCACGACGCGCAACGTGCTGCTCGAACAGGCGCTCCGCACGCCGCAGTTCTACCTGCTCTGGCTCGTGCTGTTCCTGAACGTCACCGCCGGTATCGGCGTGCTCGGACAGGCGTCGCTGATGATCCAGGAGATTCTCGGCGTCTCGGCCGTCGCGGCGGCGGGCTTCGTCGGCCTCATGAGCATCTTCAACATGGGCGGCCGGATCTTCTGGGCGTCGATGTCCGACTTCATGGGCCGGAAGACGACCTACGTCATCTTCTTCGTGCTCGGCATCATCCTGTACGTGCTCGTGCCGACGTTCGGACACATCCACAGCACCGTGCTCTTCGTGATCGCGTTCCTGATCATCATCAGCATGTACGGCGGCGGTTTCGCCACGATTCCAGCCTACCTGCGCGACCTGTACGGAACGGTGAACGTCGGCGCGATCCACGGCGTGATCCTGACGGCATGGTCGGCGGCGGGCCTCGTCGGGCCTCAGCTGCTCACGTACATCCGTCAGTACGAGCTGGCGCACGGCGTCGCGAAGACGGACGCGTACAACGTGACGATGTACGTCATGGCGGGGCTGCTCGTGATCGGTCTGATCTGTAACCTGTCGGTCCGGGCGCTGAACGAACGTTACTACATGAGCACCGCGGCGGCCGCGGAAGCCGGCGCGTAAGGAGACGACATGGCGAGTCGCGACACACCCATCACCTCCAACACGCCGGCGCTCGTCGTCGCATGGCTCTTCGTCGGGATCCCGCTCCTGTGGGGCGTCCTCGACACGCTGCGGAACGCGATCAAGCTGTTCCAATAACGCACGCGCACGCCGCGTACGAGACGAAGAGGCCCGTGCACCCGCACGGGCCTCTTCTCATTCGTTCGCGCGGCCGGGGCCGGCTTACAGGACCGGCTCGGCGACGTGCTCGCCTTTGAGCAGCTTGACGGCGCAGAACTTGAACTCCGGGATCTTCCCGAACGGGTCGATCGCGTCGTTCGTGAGCAGGTTCGCCGCCGCTTCGTTGTAGACGAACGGCATGAAGAGCACGCCGCGCTGCATGCCGCGGTCCGCCCGCGCGTAGCCGGTGATCGTGCCGCGCCGCGACTCCAGCGTGATCGCGCCGCCCGGCTCGACGCCGAGCTTCTCGAGGTCGTCCGGGTGCACGCTGATGACCGGGTCCGGCTCGAGCGTGTCGAGCACGCTCGCGCGCCGGGTCATCGACCCCGTGTGCCAGTGCTCGAGCTGCCGCCCGGTGGTGAACACGTACGGATACTCGTAGTCGGGCATCTCGTTCGCGTGCGTGTACGGCGCGGGATAGAAGAGACCGCGTCCGCCGGCGCGCGGGAACTCCTCGGTGAAGATGACCGGCTCACCCGGATCGCCTTCGTGCTCGAGCGGATACGTCAGCGAGCCTTCGCGCTCGAGGCGCTCCCACGTGATCCCGGCCATCGACGGCGTCGCCTTGCGGATCTCCGCGAACACCTCGGCCGGTCCCGAGTAGTTCCAGTCGAGACCGAGGCGGTGCGACATCTGCTGGATGATCCACAGGTCCTGGCGCGCGTCGCCCGGCGGGTCCAGCGCCTGACGGCCCAGCTGCACGCGGCGATCGGTGTTCGTGAACGTGCCGGTCTTCTCGGGGAAGGCCGAGGCGGGCAGGATGACGTCGGCGTAGCTCGCCGTCTCGGTGAAGAAGATGTCCTGAACGACGAGGTGCTCCAGATTCGCGAGCGCCTCGCGCGCGTGCTCGACGTTGGGGTCGGACATCGCGGGGTTCTCGCCCATGATGTACATCCCGCGGATCGAGCCCTCGTACGCGGCGTTGGTGATCTCGGTGACCGTGAGCCCGACGTTCGGGTCGAGCTTCGCGTTCCACAGCGTCTCGAACCGCCGGCGCACGTCGTCGCTGTCGACGCGCGCGTAGTCGGGATAGCTCATCGGGATCAGCCCGACGTCCGAAGCGCCCTGCACGTTGTTCTGCCCGCGCAGCGGATGCAGCCCGGTGCCCGGCCGTCCGATCTGCCCGGTCATCAGCGCGAGCGAGATCAGGCAGCGCGCGTTGTCGGTGCCGTGGACGTGCTGCGAGATGCCCATCCCCCAGAAGATGATCGCGCCCTTCGCCTTCGCGTAGAGGCGCGCGACCTCGCGCACGATCTGCGCGTCGATCCCGGTGATCGCGGCGGTCTTCTCCGGCGCGTAGTCCGCGACGTTCTTCTTGAGCGCCTCGTAGTTCTCGGTACGCTCGCGGATGAAGCTCTCGTTGACGAGCCCTTCCTCGACGATGACGTGCATGATCGAGTTGAGCAGCGCGACGTCGGTGTCGCCGTGGAATTGCAGGAAGTACGTTGCGTAGCGCGCGAGGTCGGAGCGCCGCGGGTCCATCACGATCAGCGTCGTGCCGTTCTTCGCGGCGTTCTTCATGAACGTCGCCGCGACCGGATGGTTCACGGTCGGGTTCGCGCCGATCACGATCGCGACGTCGGCGAGCGCGACGTCTTCGACCTGATTCGAGACCGCCCCGGACCCGACGTCTTCGAGCAGCGCGGCGACCGACGAAGCGTGGCAGAGCCGCGTGCAATGGTCGACGTTGTTCGTTCCGAACCCGACCCGCACGAGCTTCTGGAAGAGGTACGCCTCTTCGTTCGAGCCCTTCGCCGAGCCGAAGCCCGCGAGCGCCGAAGAACCGTGCTCATCGCGGATCGCGCGCAGCTTGCCGCCGGCGAGGTCGAGCGCCTCCTCCCACGTCGCTTCGCGGAAGAGCGACCACATGTCGTCGGGATCGACGAGCCGCGCGCTCTTCGGCGCGTCGGCGCGGCGGATCATCGGCTTCGTCAGCCGCTTCGGGTTGTGGACGTAGTCGAAGCCGAAGCGGCCCTTCACGCACAGCCGGCTCGCGTTCGACGGACCGTCGCGTCCGTCGACGGAAAGAATCTTGTTCTCCTTGACGTTGTACGTGAGCAGACAGCCGACGCCGCAGTACGGGCAGGCCGAGTCCACCTTCTTGTCCGGCTCGATCAGCGCGACGCCGTTCGCCGGGGCGAGCGCGCCGGTCGGGCAGGCCTGGACGCACTCGCCGCACGCGACGCACGTGCTCACGCCCATCGGGTCGTCGAAGTCGAACACGATCTTCGCGTGCTCGCCGCGCCACGCGTAGCCGATGACGTCGTTCACCTGCTCCTCGCGGCACGCCCGCACGCAGCGGCCGCATTGGATGCACGCGTCGAGATTCACCGACATCGCGGGGTGCGAGAGGTCGGGCGCCCACTGCTCGCGCTGCGGGAAGCGCGGGCTGTTCACGCCGAGCTTTCCGGCCCAGACGTCGAGCTCGGAATCGCGCTTGTACGGCGAGCGGCCCTGGTCCGGCATGTCGGTGAGCAGCAGCTCCGCGACCATCTTCTGCGACTTCGTCGCGCGGTCGCTGGTGCTCGTGACGTTCATGCCTTCGGCCGGCATGCGGCAGCACGACGGCGCGAGGACGCGCTCGCCCTCGATCTCGACCATGCAGACGCGGCAGTTGCCGTCGGGACGATAGCCGTCCTTGTAACAGAGTCGCGGGATCTCGATGCCGTTGCGGTCGGCGGCCTGCAGGATCGTCTCGTCACCGCGCGCGAGGATCTCGCGGCCGTTCAAGGTGAACGCGACCGTCTTTTCGGCCGCCGGCGCCTTGCCGTTGCCGTTGCGCAGCTTGTAGGCGTGAAGCTTGTGCGGTGCGATCGCCACGCTAGTGTGCCACCTCGTGCGGAAAATACCGGTAGACGGACAGGAACGGATTCGGCGCGGCTTGTCCGAGACCGCAGATCGACGCGTCCATCATGACGGTCGAAAGGTCCATGAGCAGCTCTTTGTCCCACGCGTCGCGCTCCATCAGCGCGGTCGCCTTCGCCGTGCCGACTCGGCACGGCGTGCACTGCCCGCACGACTCGTCGTGGAAGAAGCGCAGCATGTTGAGCGCGGCGTCCTTCGCGGTGTCCTTGTCGGACAGCACGATGATGGCCGCGGAGCCGATGAAGCAGCCGTACTTGTTGAGCGTATCGAAGTCGAGCGGGATGTCGGCCATCGACGCCGGCAAGATGCCGCCCGACGCGCCGCCCGGGAAGTACCCGTAGAACGTGTGTCCCGGCTGCATCCCGCCGCAGTACTCGTCGAGCAGCTCCTGCATCGTGATCCCGGCGGGCGCGAGATGCACGCCCGGCTTTTGCACCCGTCCGCTCACGGAGAACGAGCGCAGCCCCTTGCGCCCGTTGCGTCCCTGGCTCGCGAACCAGTCGGCGCCGCGCTCGACGATCTCGCGCACCCAGTAGAGCGTCTCCATGTTGTGCTCGAGCGTCGGCCGGCCGAAGACACCGACCTGCGCGACGTACGGCGGGCGCAGCCGCGGCATCCCCTTCTTGCCTTCGATCGACTCGATCATCGCCGACTCTTCGCCGCAGATGTACGCGCCCGCGCCGCGGCGGAGATGGATCTCCGGGAGCGGCACCGGCGGGTTCGCCTGCAGCGCGGCGAGCTCGTCGAGCAGGATCTTCCGGCACTGCGGATACTCGTCGCGGAGGTACACGTAGATCGCGTCGATCCCGACCGCCCACGCCGCGATCAGCATCCCTTCCAGGAAGCGATGCGGATCGCGCTCGAGATACCAGCGGTCCTTGAACGTGCCCGGCTCGCCTTCGTCGATGTTCACCGCCATGAGCCGCGGCGCAGGTTCGGCGCGCACGATCTTCCACTTGCGGCCCGCGGGGAATCCGGCGCCGCCGAGACCGCGCAGACCCGCGTTCTCCATGATCGCGATGACGTCGTCCGCCGTGCGCTCGCCGTCGACGCACGCGCGCAGCAGCGCGTAGCCGCCGTCGGCGACGTACGCGTCCAATCGCTTGTAGTCCGGCACCTCCGCGCTGAGCGACTTGCGCTCGAGCGCACGGTCGACGTCGGCGACGGTCGCGTTGCCGATCGCGTGCTGGTTGACGAGCACCGCCGGCGCGACCTCGCAGCGCCCGATGCACGGCGCGGTCAGGACGCGAACGCCGTCGCCGTAGCCGCCGTTTCGCAGGAGGTCCAGCAGGCTGCGCGCGCCGGCCATCTCGCACGAGAGGCTCTCGCAGACGCGCACGGTGATCGCGGGCGGGGCGGCCTCGCCTTCCTTGACGACGTCGAAGTGATGGTAGAACGTCGCGACCTCGAAGACTTCGGGCGGCGAGAGACGCATCTCTTCGGCCAGCGCGTTGAGGTGCGCGGCGGAGATCGCGTGGTAGCGGTCCTGGATCTTGTGCAGGTGCTCGATCAGCAGGTCGCGCCGGCGCGGCTCGTCGCCGAGCAGCGCGCGCACCTCTTCGAGCGCGACGGGATCGACCGGCCGGCCGCGTCCTTCGCGCCGGCGCTTCTTGCGCCGCTCCTCGCTTCCCGCGACGGGCGTCGTCCGGGCCGCCTGACCGACGGGCACGCCGCCGATGATGTCGATGGTCTCCACCGCTTCCCCTACTTCTCGTTTTCTCTCGGCTTGGTATTTCGTATACCAGCGCGGCGCGCCTTGCGGAGAGGGCTGGTCACCTCTCCGTCTGTTCTCCGGGAGGAGCGACCGCATCGAAGCTGCCGCCCTCCTTCAGCGCCTCCTTCTCGTTGAACGGCTCGCGCTCGACGCGCTCGGACTCGGCGGGCTCGTGGAACGCGGTCTCGGGACGCTCGACGGCGGGACGCCCGACCACCGAGTTGCCGTCGGCGCCGGCTTCCGGCGGCGTCGTGCCGCGGTCGCGGTCGGCGTTGACGACCGGATCCGGCCCGTGCTCTGGTTGCGTGGGCATGGGTACAGCCTTCCCCGTGACGCGAGCGGTACTCTTCGACGTCGACGGCACGCTGGTGGATTCGAACGACGGCCACGCGCACGCATGGGTCGAGTCGCTCGCCGAGCACGGCCATCGGATCAGCTTCGAGCAGGTGCGCCCGCTGATCGGGATGGGCGGCGACCGCGTCCTCCCGATCCTCGTCCCCGGCCTCGAAGAGAGCACGCCCGAAGGGCAGGCGATCGCGAAGACCCGCATGCGGATCTTCAAGGAGCGCTACTTGCCGCAGGTGCAGCCGACGCGCGGCGCGCGCGCGCTGCTCGAAGCCGTCCGCGCGCGCGGCGCACGCGTCGTGATGGCGACCTCGGCGAAGGAGAGCGAGCTGGACGGGCTGCTCGCGCGCGGCGACTTGAACGCGCTGGTGGACGTCGCGTCGACCAGCGACGACGCCGACGCATCGAAACCGGCGCCCGACATCGTCGAGGCGGCGCTGCAGAAGGCGCACGTCTCGGCGCACGACGCCGTGATGGTGGGCGACACGAAGTACGACGTCGAGTCCGCCCACCGGGCGAAGCTCGCGTGCGTCGCGTTGCTGTGCGGCGGAAACCCGAAAGAGACGCTGCGCGAAGCGGACGCGATCTACGCCGACCCGCAGGAGGTCATCGGGGCGCTCGACCGCCCGCCGTTCGCCTGACGGGCGTTACGCCGGGCCGATGAGGCGCATCGGCTCGCCGCTGCCCGGCGCGCCGTTCTTCGACGATTCGGCGCTCGCGCGCTCGGCGTGCGCGCGGTCGCAGGCGGCGTCGACGGCGCTGTAGAGGTCTTTCATCAGGAAGGGCTTCGTGAGCGAGGCGTGCCAGCCGGCGGTGCCGTTGGGGCTGCGCACGCCGATGCGGACGAGCGGGGCCAGCCCGTTCGCGCGCGTCAGGAACGTCTCGAGCGGCATCCCGAGGCGGTCGGCGTCGACCAGCGCGACGTCGTAGCGCGTCTCGGTGAGCGCGCGCAGCAGCTCGTCGCCGGTCGCGGCCACCGTGACGGCGTAGCCGTCGTCGCGCAGCGCGTGCGCGACGTACGAGCGCGCGTCGCCGTCGACGTCGAGAAGCGCGATCCGGCGCGAGCTCGCCGTGCCGTGCGCCGCGCGCGGCGGCAGCGTCACCCGGAACGTCGAGCCGTGTCCTTCCGTGGAATCGACGTCGATCGTGCCGCCGTGCAGCTCGACGATCGTCTTGCTCAGGTACAGCCCGAAGCCCGTGCCGCCGATCCCGAGCGCGCGCGCGTTGCTGGCGCGCGCGAAGCGCCCGAACAGCTTTCCGCGCTCCGAGTCGGGGATCCCGATCCCGCGGTCGCGCACGCTGATCTCGACGCCGTCGGCGCGCGTGCGCAGCGCGACCTCGACCGGCTCGCCGCCCGGCGAGTACTTGATGGCGTTGCCGACGAGGTTCTCCATCACCTGGCGCAGCCGCGCGGCGTCGCCGTGCACGATCGGCGCGCCGCCGGCGACGCGCAAGTCGATCGGCCGCGTCACGCTGAAGACGCGCACGACGTCGCGCGCCAGCGCGCCGAGGTCGACGTCGCCCAGCGAGAGCGTCAGCTCGTTCTGCTCGAGCCGCGAGAGCGCGAGCGTGTCGGTCGCGAGCGCGGCCAGGCGCATCGCGCTCGACGAGATCATCCCGAGATACTGGCGCGACTCGGCGTCGAAGCGCTCGTCGTCGGAGAGCACTTCGGCGAACCCGACGATCGTCGTGAGCGGGCCTTTGAAATCGTGCGCGAGCATCGCGATCAGGTCGTTCTTCACTTGGTTCAGCTCGACGACCGCGTCGCGCCGCGAGGCGAGCTCCTGGTACAGCTCGACGTTGCGCGCCGCGACGGCGAAGAACTGCCCGAGGAGGCCGAGCGCAAACACGTCGGCGGTGCCGAACGGGGATTCGCGCACGACGTCGAGCACGAACGCGGTTCCGCCGCCCGAGCCGGGGACGCGCACCGCGGCGCGCTGCTCGCGCTCGTCGAGGACGCACACGTCGCTGCGCGACGCCGTCGCGACGAACGGATCGCCCACCTCGCCGTCGTCGTGCGAGGCGAGGTCGTGCGTCGCCGCGAAGCCGCCGCGCGCGCGCGGCGCGTACAGGGTCGCGCGTCCCCCGACCAGTTCGTGCACGCCGAGCAGCAGCGCTTCGACGAGCACCGTCGGCTCCAGCGACGAGAAGAGGGTGCGCGCGATCGACGTGATGGCGGTGAGGCGCTCGTTCTGCATCTCGAGCTGCGCGCCGCGCAGCACCTGATCGGTGACGTCGCGCAGCGCGATCGCGTAGTGCGTGACCGTTCCCGCTTCGTCGCGGATCGGGCGCGCCGTCGCCTCGGTCCGGTACGCCGAGCCGTCGTGCCGGTACGAGACGAACTCGGCCTGCGCGTTCCGGCCGGCGGCCAGCTCGGCGCGCATCCGTTCGAGCCGGCTCTGCTCCGTCTTCGGCCCGTGGAACGCGTCGACGCTCGCACCGATCGCCTGCGACCGGTCGGCGATCCCTTTCAGCCGCAGAAACGCGTCGTTGACGTACACGATCGTCGCTGGCTCGCGCGGCGTCGCACCGAGCTTCGCGATCGCGATCGGGTCCTGCGCGACGTCGAGGCCGGCTCCGTACAGATGCGCGCGATGCCCTTCGTCGAGTCCGGCGCTCAGCGCCGCGCGCCGCGCCTCGAGCTGCACCGTCACCGCGGCCGCGATCGCCGTCAGCGCCTTGCGCTGCGCCGGCGCGAGCTTGCGTGCGCGCACGTCGAGGACGCCGAGCGCGCCGATCGCGTGTCCTTCGGGCGAGCGCAGCGGAACGCCGGCGAAGAACCGGACCTTCGCATCGCCGCTCACCAGCGGATGGTCGGCGAAGCGAGAGTCCGCGGCGGCGTCCTGCACTTCGAGAACGTCGTGCGCGAGGATGGCGTGCGAGCAGAACGCCGCGTCGCGCGGCGCGTCGCCGCGCTCGACCCCGATCGCCGACTTCAGCCAGCGCCGGTCGCGGTCGACGAAGCCGATCGTCGCGATCGGCGCGTCGCAGAGCTGCGCGGCGAGCCGTGCGAGCGCGTCGAACGACTCCTCCGGCGGCGTGTCGAGGATGGCATAGGAGGCGAGAGCGGCGAGCCGCCGCTCCTCAGACGGTGGAACCGGCGCGGGCCTGGGCATCCTGGCTTCGCTCCCGTTTCGCCTTCACGAAGGCGAGGACTTGCTCGAGCGGGCGCGCGTTCAGCACTTCCGCCGCCGTGATCCACGCCCGGCGCGCCTGGCCCACCGCGTAGGCGACGTTTTCGAGATCCCCCGCGCCGTGCGCGTCGGAGTCGCACGAGAACGTCACGCCGAACTCCCGCGCCCGCCGCGCGAGCGGGCTCGGGAGATCGAGCCGCTTCGGCTGACCGTCGATCTCCAGCGCCGTTCCGGTGCGCGCCGCCGCCGCGAAGACCGCGTCGTGGTCGAAGTCGTAGCCCGCGAAGGTCTCCACGTTGCGCCCGGTCGGATGCCCGACGATCGTGACGTAGGGGTTCTCGCAGGCGCGGATCAGCCGCGCGGTCATCGCCTCGCGCGAAAGATTCATCGCCGAATGGACCGACGCGACGACGACGTCGAGCTCGCCGAGGACGGCGTCCTCGAAGTCGAGCGTCCCGTCGGCGCGGATGTCGACCTCCGACGCGCACAGCGTGCGGATCCCGTAACGGTCGCCGATCTCCCGAACGCGCGCCCGCTGCGCGCGCAGCTCACCCGGATCGAGCCCGATCCGGCCGCGTCCCCACGAATGGTCGCTGATCGCGTGGTACTCGTAGCCGCGCGCCGCCGCGGCCGCGATCATCGTCTCGAGCGCGTCGCGGCCGTCCGACCACGTGCTGTGCATGTGAAAGTCGCCCTTCAGATCGCCGAGCGCGACGACGCTCGGGAGCGTGCCGTCGCGCGCCGCCTCGACCTCGCCGGTCCCGAGCCGCATCTCGGGCGGGATGTACGCCATGCCGAGGACGGCGTAGACTTCCTCTTCCGTGCGGCACGCGATCGTACGGCCGTCGTTCAGGTCGACGATGCCGTTCTCGCTGACCCGCAGATTCCTGCGCACCGCGAGCTCGCGGAACTGGATGTTGTGCTCGCGCGAGCCGGTGAAGTGCTGCAGCAGGTTGCCGTAGAGATGATCGGGCAGCACGCGCAGGTCGATCTGCAGGCCGCCGTCGAGCCAGATGCTCGCCTTCGTCGGCCCTTCCGCGAGGACGGCTTCCGCGCGCTCCCACGCCGTGAACGCGCGCACGACCGACTCGGCATCGTCGGACGTGCAGATCACGTCGACGTCGCCGACCGTCGGCTCCTGGCGCCGCACGCTTCCCGCCGCGGTCAGATTCTGGGCGTCGCTGAACTTGCGCAGGTGCGCGATCACCTCGCGCGCGAGCGGGAACGCGACGCCGAGCGGCGTGCGGCGCGAACGCCCCTTGTACGCGAGCACGCCGCGGCGGATGTTGTCGATCGACTTCGGCCCGAGCCGCGGGAACCCGTCGAGCGCGTTCTCCGCGAGCGCGCGCTCCAAGTCGGCCAGCGAGGCGATGCCGAGCCGTTCGAAGAGCTGCTGCGCGGTCTTCATGCCGACGCCTTGGACCTTGAGGACCTCGAGCAGCGTCGGCGGGTATTTCTCCCGCAGCTCCTCGAGGTACGGATCGGTTCCGGTCCGCGCGATCGTCGTGATGCGCGCCGCGATCGTCTTGCCGATGCCGGGCAGCGCGGTCAGGGCCGCTTCGTCCGGCTGCGAGCCGACCGGAGCGCCGTTCTCCAGCGTCTCGGCGGCCCGCTCGTACGCCATGAACTTGAAGAACGGCTCGCCGGCGAACTCCATCAGGGTCCGGATCTCGCGCAGCCGCTGCGCGATCTCGCTGTTGCTGAGGGCCATGTGACGAGGACTTCGTTCCACGCCCGCGTACGGGCGTCCCATGCTGCGCACCGAGCGCCGCCGACTCGACCCGGCGATCCTGAACCTGCCCGTCGAGAAGATGCGCGACGGATACTACTCGGACGTCTACTTCAACCGGGCGCGCGAAATCCTCGAAGCCGACCGCTACCATCCGCGCGTGCGCATGCAGGTCTTCCAGCGCAACCGCTCGGTGCTGTGCGGGATCGACGAAGCGATCGCGATCCTGAAGCTCTGCAGCGGGCGGCGCGGTCCCGACGGCGCGTGGGAAGACGGCTGGGACCAGCTCGCCGTGCGCGCGCTCTACGACGGCGACGAGATCGCGCCGTTCGAGACCGTGATGACGATCGAAGGCGACTATGCGCTCTTCGCGCATCTCGAGACGTCGTACCTGGGCGTGCTCGCGCGGCGCACGCGGATCGCGACGAACGCGCGCGCGATCGTCGACGCCGCGGACGGAAAGGACGTGCTGTTCTTCCCGGCGCGCTTCGACCATCACCTCGTGCAGACCGGCGACGGCTACGCGGCGTACATCTCGGGCGCGCTCGGCGTCTCCACCGACGCGAACGCGGAGTGGTGGGGCTCGCGCGGGATGGGGACCGTGCCGCACGCGCTCATCGCCGCGTACGGCGGCGACACGGTGCGCGCGACGGAGAAGTTCGCGCAGTACATCGATCCGACGGTGAACGTGATCGCGCTGGTCGACTTCGAGAACGACTGCGTCGGCACGTCGCTCGCGTGCGCCCGCGCGTTGCGCGAGCGGCTGTGGGGCGTGCGGCTCGACACGTCGGGAACGCTCGTCGACGCGAGCGTCATCCCGCAGATGGGAACGTTCAACCCGACCGGCGTCAACGAGCAGCTCGTGCTGAACGTGCGCGGGGCGCTCGACGCGGAAGGCTTCCAGCACGTGAAGATCGTCGTGAGCGGCGGCTTCGACGCGGCGCGCATCCGGCGCTTCGAGGGCGAGCGCGTCCCGGTCGACGCCTACGCGGTCGGCAGCGCGTTCTTCAAGGGCGCGGGGACGTTCGATTTCACCGCCGACATCGTCGCGCTCGACACCGGAAGCGGGTGGCGCGAGTGCCACAAAGTGGGCCGTCCCGAACGGCCGAATCCGCGGCTTTCGCCCGTCAGCTGAGCGCGGAGCGACCTTCGTCGGAAGGCGCGGCGTACGCGCGCGCAAAACGAACCGCGGTGCGAGGGGCGCATCTCCTGCACTCCATCCTGTCGCGTCCCTCGCACCCCGAGATCATGCAGGCTGGCTTTGGGCCGCCAGCTTTTCGATGATGGTCCGGTTGAACAGCGGGATGTCGCCGGGATTGCGCGACGTGACCCAGTTGCCGTCCTGGACCACGGGCTGATCGCGATAGAGCCCTCCGGCGTTCCGAATGTCGTCGGCGATCGACGCGTATCCGGTGAGCGTCCGCCCACGTACGAGCTGCGCGGAGATGAGCACCTGCGGTCCGTGGCAGATGACGAACATCGGCTTCTTGGCCTGATCGAACTCGCGCACGAAGCGCTGCACGTCCTTGTTGGTGCGAATGTGATCCGGCGACTGCCCGCCCGGAACGAGGAGAGCGTCGAAGTCGTCCGCGGTCACGTCGGCGACGAGCTCTTCCGCTTTCGTGCTCTGCCCTTCGTCGAGCCCGCGCTTGCCGCGGATCTTCGTGAGCGCACGATCGTCGACGCCGACGATCGTCACGATCGCGCCCGCCTCTTCGAGCGCCCGGCGGGGCTCGACCAGCTCGGACTCCTCGAACCCGTCTCCGACGAGCGCGGCGATGCGTTTACCTTCGATGTCCATGGGATCGGGGCGTTCTCAGCGGCCGGACGCGCCGCCTTTCAGCGGCCCGTCGCTTACCCCGCCTTACTCCCGGCGCGCGTCGCCGCGGCGAGCAGATAGCCCAGCTCGACCTCGAGCCGCGCCTCGGCCTCGAGCAGGGCGTCGGCCGCGAGCGCCCCGAGCACCGGGTTGCGCGTCGTCATGTCGCCTTCGGGGACGGCGTGGCGCGGGTTGATCTCGCGCATGTAGATCCGCGCGTCGTGCCGGATCGGGCCGTCGGGGAGGAAGAACAGCGGATCGAGTCCGGCCGCGTACACCTCGAGCCCCAGGATCCCCGTCCGCTGCAGGAAGCCGATCGCGCGCAGCCGCAGCGCGCGCGCCAGCCGCGCCAGCACCGGGACCGCCAGACGCGCCTCGCCGCGCACGACGCGCTCGAGGAGCGCAACGTCGACCCGGGCCGCGAGCGCGAGCGCTTGGAGCGTCAGCTCCTTCTCGGCGGCGAGCCGCTCCAGCGCCGCGCCGAACGCCGCACCGCCCGCCGTCCCGGTCGCGGCGTCGTAGCCGGGATCGAGGTCCATCGGGGAGGTGATCGCCGCCCGCGGCGCGGAGGCCTCTCGGGATGTCCGAATCGACGGAGCGCCGGAAGTCTCGGCACCTCGACGTGTGCCTCCAAGAGGACGTCGCCTCCCGGCTGGATGCGGGGTGGGACGGCGTCCGGCTCCACCACGAGGCCCTGCCGGAGATCGCGCTCGCCGACGTGGACGTCGGCACGACGTTCCTCGGGCGGACGCTGCGCGCGCCGCTGGTCATCTCGTCGATGACGGGGGGGACCGAGCGCGCCGCCGAGATCAACCGCCGCCTCGCCGCCGGCGCCGACGCCGCCGGGATCGCGTTCGCGCTCGGCAGCGGCCGCGCGATGCTCGAGAACGATGCGCTGCGCCACACGTTCGACGTCCGCGCCGCGGCGCCGAACGTCATGCTGTTCGCGAACCTGGGCGCGGTGCAGCTCAACTACGGCGTCCGCATCGACGACGCGCGCCGGCTCGTCGAGGAGCTGCGCGCCGACGGCCTCTACCTGCACCTCAACCCGCTGCAGGAGGCGCTCCAGCCCGGGGGCGACACGAACTTCCGCGCGCTGGAGCCGAAGATCGCCGCGCTCTGCGCCGGCCTGCGCGTCCCGGTCGTGGCCAAGAGCGTGGGCTCCGGGATCGCGCCCTCCACCGCCGCGCGGCTCGTCGCCTGCGGCGTCGCCGCGATCGACGTCGCCGGCGCCGGCGGGACGTCGTGGGCGCGGGTCGAGGGCAAGCGCTCCGGCGACGCCGCGCGCGAACGGATCGCCGAGGCCTTCGGCGACTGGGGGTTTGCGACGCCGCGCGCCACCGCCGCGCTGCGAGCGGCGCTCCCCGGCGTGGCGCTGGTGGCCAGCGGCGGCATCCGCAACGGCGTCCACGTCGCCAAAGCGCTCGCGCTCGGCGCCGACCTCGCCGGCCTCGCGCTGCCGTTCCTGCGCGCGGCCGACGAGTCGGAAGCAGCGGTCTGCGCGCTGATCGACGAGCTCGTCACGGCACTTCGGATCGCGATCTTCGCCGGCGGCGCGCGAAACGTGGCCGGCTTGCGCGAGGTGGTAACCTAGGGGCGGAGGTCCGCATGCTCGCTCCGCTTCTCGCGGCGCTTTCCGTCGCGGCGGTTTCGCCGTCTCCCAGCCCGAGCCCGACGGCGGCCCCTGCGACGATCGGAACCGTGACGGTCGTCAGCGGCAGCCCGCAGTCGCTTCACCGCGCGCCGCAGGCGGCCTCGGCGCTGTCGCAGGCGCAGATCCGCGCCACGACGGCGCAGTCGCTCGACGCGGCGCTGCGCGACATGCCGGGCGTCGACCGGGACCGCAGCAACGCGCCGTTCACGAACTACGGCCAGTTGCGGCTTTCGTTCACGGGCGCCGGCCAGGACCGCGGGACGCTGCTCGTCGACGGCGTCCCGGCGCAGGACGGATTCGGCGGCCAGGTCGACTGGAACGCCTTTCCGGCTGCGACGATCTCGCGCGCGGAGCTCCTCCGCGGCCCCGGCTCGGCGCTGTACGGCTCGGGCGCGATCGGCGGCGCGCTGTCGCTCACGACGCTCCCGCCCTCGCTGCAGAACGGCGGCTTCGTCGACGCCGCGGCGGGCGGCGTCTTCGTCGACGACACGACGCTCGCGAAGACCGGCGCGATCGGCGACTGGGCCAGCGCGCTCACGCTTTCGACGCGCCGGCTCAGCTACGGCGTGATCCCGCCGGGGCAGACCTCGCCGGTCGACCGCCCCGCGATCTCCACCGCCGACGTCGCGCAGATGCGGCTGCGGCATTCCGCGCCCGGCAACACGCTCGACCTCGAAGCGATCGTCGGAGACGACGCGCAGCAGGACGGCCGCCCCAACGACGGCTTCTCGCGGAACCTCGACCTGGCGGCGGCGACCTGGACGACCGGTACGGTCGCGACCCTGGCGCTCACCGCGTTCGCGCGCGAGTCGCAGGTGCAGAACCTCGCCGACCGCTACCCGACCCCTGCGCCGGGACACCAGCTGTACCATCAAGACGTGCCGTCCTCGGACGGCGGGCTGCGGGCGCGCTGGGACCGTCCCGACGCCGCGGGAGCGTGGACCGTCGTCGCCGAGCGGCGGCTGGTGACGGGGCGCAGCGAGCAATGGTCGGGGACGACCGGCCTGGTGCAGAGCGACGTCGCGGGAACGCAGGCGCTCGACGGGCTCGCGCTGCAGCGGACGTGGGACGGCCCCCGCTTCGGCGCGATCGCCGGCGCGCGCTACGACGACGTCCGCACCGATGCGCTCGGACCGCGCGACGCGAGCGCGCTCTCGCCCCGTGCCGACCTACGGTACACCGCGTCGCCCGCGACGGTCTTCCGGGCCGCGTTCGGAACGGGACTGCGCGCGCCGTTCCTCAACGAGCTCATCCGCAGCTACCGCATCGGCTCGATCACGTACGCGAACAACCCGAACCTCGTCCCCGAGCGCAGCCGCTCGGCGCAGCTCGGAGTCGACGTCGCGAGCCCGCTGGGGCGCTTCGCGCTCGACTACACCGCGACGGTGGTCCACGACGCGATCGACTTCCGCACGCTTTCGGCGTCGCTGCAGCAGCGCAGCAACATCGCGCAGACGAACACGGGCTCGTACACCGCCGAGTGGACGCGCGGCGGACCGTGCTCGCGGCTGCACGCGTTCGGCACGCTGCAGCACGACCGCATCGTCGCCGGATCGCCGGCGGAGGTCGGCAAGCGCGTCCCGTACGTGCCCGACGACGCGGCGGCGCTCGACGCCGACCGCAGCGTCGGCATGCTGACAGGTACGGTCGAGCTGTCGTACAGCGGCCCGACCTTCGCCGACGACCTGCAGCAGCAGCCGCTCGGGCAGGCGTTCCTGATCGGCGGACGGCTCACGCTGCACGGCGGCGACGGGTCGTCGCTCTCGCTCGCCGTCGACAACCTCGCCGACCGCGTGTACCTCACCAGCATCGACCGGCTGGGCCCGCCCTCGTCGGTGACGCTGCGCGCGACCGTCCCGATCGGCCGCCGCGCGGGCGGCGCACCGCTCGCGGACTGTCGCTGAGGCGTTTCGACCGAGGTCGCGGACCGTTCTCGCGTAGCGTCGCGCAACGCGCGGGCGCCCGGGCGAGCACGCGACCGCACATTGACCGACGTCCCGCCGAACGTTTACGCCGTCTTAGCCGCTTGGATATACCACGATCCAAGTTTCCGGTGCATACTGTATACCAGCAACTCACCGGACGCGAGCCTGCGTCATTTCAAGGAGGAACACCCATGGCCGCCCGCCGCCCCGCGCTGATCGTTATGATCGGTGCTGCGATTCTTCTTGCCGTCGTCGTCGGCGCCGCCCACGCGATCCCGCACTACGCGCTCGCCTACCAGGCGTCGGTGGTCGGCGGCCAATAGGCCGACGCCTCCGGAACCGGTCTCGGGACAGGGCGTCCACGCGGGTGGACGGCGCCCTGTCCGCCGCGCCGCGACGGTCGCGTCGCGATGCGTCGCCGCCTCAGCGCCGCGCGCGAGGCGCCTTGCTGATCTCCACGTCGGCTCCGTTGAGCCGGACCTCGAACGTGTCGACGCACGCGAAATCGCCGAGCGTCATCCCGCCGTCGCTCAGCTTGAACGTCCAGGCGTGCCACGGGCACGTGACCGTCGTTCCGTCGAGCCAGCCCTCCGCGAGCGGGCCGCCCTGGTGCGGACACGTATTGTCCAGGGCATAGAACGTTCCGTCGACGTTGAAGAGCGCGATCTCCCGCTCGCCGACGACGAACGCTTTGCCGGTGCCGGGCGCGATGTCGCCGACGTGCGCGACCGTCACGAACTCATCGGCCACGCGCAGCGGTTTCCGCGCTTCGAGGAGGACGCCTTGCTCAAGGATTATCGCGACTGGCTCGAATCCGAGCTGAAGCTTCTCGGAAACGCGAGCCACCACGCCTATTCGTTCGGTCAGGCGAACATGGCGAAGCGCGCGCTGGAACGGCTCGACGAAGAGCTCGCGAAGACGCTGTACGTCCCGATCGAGCGCGCGAGCGCGCGTCGCGTGCTGACCGCGATCGAGGCCCAGGGCCAGCAGGCGACGAGCGTCCCGGTCGAGATCGACGCGCTGCGCGACGCGATCAAGACCGCGCTCGAAGAGCAGAACGAGAGCTCGGCGCTGTAGGGCCGCGCTGGACTGGCCGGGCGTTTTCTGATACGATCCGCCGGTCGCCGTCGCGGATTCACGGAGTCTGCGGACGCGCGAGTCGAAAGGAGACCAAGCGACCCCGTGCCCCTGACCAAGGACCAAAAATCCGGGCTTGCCGCGAAGTACGGCCGAGGCCCGAACGACACCGGATCGGCCGACGTCCAGATCGCGATCCTGACCGCGTCGATCAACCAGCTCACCGAGCACCTGAAGGTCCACAAGAAGGATCACCACAGCCGCCGCGGCCTGCTGATGCAGGTCGGCCAGCGCCGGCGCCTGCTCGCGTACCTGCAGCAGAAGGACCTCGAGCGCTACCGCAAGCTCATCGCCGACCTCGGCCTGCGCCGCTAGCATCGGCGAGCCGCGAGCCTCAGCGCCCTGCCCCCCGGCAGGGCGCTTTCGCATGGCGTCGCGGGTCCGCGGTCTGTTCGATCTCGGTACGGTCACAGGCCGTGTCCCGGGGCGCGACGAACCCGGCCACGTTTACACAGACGTAAGCGAAATAAGAAAACAGAACCTAGGAGAATCAGTGCCAGAATCCGTCTCGCTCGAGATCGGTGGCCGTCCCCTCGTCATCGAGACGGGTGAGCTTGCGAAGCAAGCGAACGGCTCCGCCCTCGTCCGCTACGGCGATCAAATCGTCGTCCTCTGCGCCGCGACGGCGTCGGAGAAGCCCCGGGAAGGGATCGATTTCTTCCCCCTCACTTGCGACTACGAAGAGAAGATGTACGCGGCCGGCAAGATTCCGGGCGGCTACATCAAGCGTGAAGGACGTCCGTCCGAGCACGCGGTGCTGAGCGCGCGTCAGATCGACCGCCCGATCCGCCCGCTCTTCCCGGACGGTTTCCGCAACGACGTCCAGATCATCGCGACGGTCCTCTCGACCGATCCCGAGCTCGACAGCGACACGCTCGCCGTCGTGGCCGCCGGAGCGGCGCTCGCCGTCAGCGACATCCCGTTCCAGAAGAACGTCGCCGCGGTCCGCGTCGGACGCGACGAGAACGGCAAGTACATCGCCAATCCGACGCTCGAACAGTACGAGACCGGCGGCATGGAGATCGTCGTCGCCGGCACCGCCGACGCGGTGATGATGGTCGAAGGCGGCGCGAAGCAGATCTCCGAGGAAGACTTCCTCGGCGCGGTCGCGTTCGCGCACGACGAGATCAAGAAGATCGTCAAAGCGATCGACCAGCTCGCGAAGAAGGCCGGCAAGGCGAAACGCGAGTTCCCGCTGCTCACCACCGACGAGAAGCTCGACAAGTGGATGCGCAAGAACCTCGCCAAGGAAGTCGCCAAGGCGATGCGCATCGTCGACAAGCAGGAGCGCAACGCCGCCTTCGCCGACCTCTCGCGCGAAGCCGCGCTCGCGAAGCTCGCGAAGAAAGACGATCCCGTCGTCCGCGCGCTCATCGAAGATCCGAAGAACAAGGACTTCGAGAAGATCCTCAAGGCGATGGAAGAGGACGAGCTGCGCACGATGGTCGTGGACGAGAAGATCCGTCCCGACGGGCGCAAGCCGGACGAGATCCGTTCGATCTGGTGCAAGACGCACTACGTGCCGCGCGTCCACGGTTCCGGCGTCTTCACGCGCGGACAGACGCAGGTCTTCACCGCGGCGACGCTCGGCTCGATCAGCGACGAGCAGCGCCTCGACGGGATCTTGAACATCCCGAACAAGCGCTACATGCACTACTACAACTTCCCGCCGTATTCGGTCGGGGAGACGCGCCCGATGCGCTCGCCGGGGCGCCGCGAGATCGGCCACGGCCAGCTCGCGGAGCGCGCGCTCGTTCCGGTGCTGCCGCCGGAAGACGAGTTCCCCTACACGCTGCGCCTGATCAGCGAAGTGCTCGAGTCGAACGGATCGTCGTCGATGGCGTCGGTCTGCGGCTCGACGCTCGCGCTCCTCGACGCCGGCGTTCCGATCGCCGGACACGTCGCCGGCGTCGCGATGGGGCTCATCCTCAAGGGCAAGGACTACGCGATCCTGACCGACATCCAGGGTCTCGAGGACGCGCTCGGGGAGATGGACTTCAAGGTCGCGGGGACGGCCGAAGGCATCACCGCGATCCAGATGGACATCAAGGTCGCGGGCATCACGATCGACATCATGCGCGAAGCGCTCGCCGAAGCGAAGAAGTCGCGCCTGTTCATCATCGACAAGCTGAAGGAGACGATCGCCGAGCCGCGCAAGGAGCTCTCCGAGTTCGCGCCGCGGATGATCGTCGTGCAGATCAACCCCGACAAGATCAAGGACGTGATCGGCCCCGGCGGCAAGGTGATCAACAAGATCGTCGCCGACACCGGCGTGAAGATCGACATCGAGAACGACGGCCGCGTGTTCATCGCGGGCGCGAACGCGGCGGGCGCCGAGAAGGCGAAGCAGATGGTCGAGGCGCTCACCAAAGAGGTGAAGGCCGGCGAGAACTATCTCGGCACCGTCACGCGCCTGATGAACTTCGGAGCGTTCGTCGCGATCCTCCCCGGCAAGGAAGGCCTCGTGCACATCTCGCAGCTCGCGCCGCAGCGCGTCGAGCGCGTCGAGGACGTCGTGAAGCCCGGCGATCAGATCATGGTCAAGGTGATCGAGATCGACTCGCAAGGGCGGATCAACCTCAGCCGCAAGGCCGTCCTGCAGCCCGGCGGCGAGGGCGGCGCCAACGGCGCGCCGGCAGCGGCGGCCCCGCCGCGGCGCTCGGCGCCGTCGGGCGAGGAAGAGACGGCGGGCTCCGGCGCGCCGCGCTCGAACGGCGCGCCGCACCGGCGCGACGACCGGCGCCCGCGGCGGCGTCCGCGCGGCGGAGGCGCCGCGACGGAATAACGCTTTCGCGCGCTTCGTCCGGAAGGAAACCCCTGGAGAGCTCGTCGCAGGACGGGCTCTCCGCATGTCCCGCGCCCCCTGGCTCCTGCTCCTCGGCGCGCTCGCGCTGCTCGGCGCCGCGCACCCCGCCCCGACCGTCTTCGACCTCTCGGACGAGGTGGGCAAGATCGCCACGCCGCTGACGCTGACGGCGTCGACCGGCGCGCCGCTTCCCGTCGACGGCGGCGGGAAGCCGGCCTACGTGTTCCTGTTCGCGTCGTGGTGCGAGCCGTGCCAGGAGAGCTTGCCGTTCGTCCGCGCGGCGTACGCGAAGTACGGCGACCGCGTCCGCTTCGTGGGCGTCGACGTCCTGGAAGACGCCTCGAAGGCGAAGGCGTACGTGGCGAACGCCGACCTGCCGTTCCCGGTCGCGATCTTCCCGATCGCGCAGCTCGACGCGACGGTCGCTCCCGACGTGCAGCTGCGGTCCGGGACGAAGTACCGCATCCCGGCGGACTTCCTCATCGACGCGAACGGGGTGGTGCGCTACGCGTGGCACGGCTTGGCGGTCGACGACAAGGGCGATCCGGT
This sequence comes from Vulcanimicrobiaceae bacterium, assembly GCA_035650875.1. GTDB lineage: Bacteria > Vulcanimicrobiota > Vulcanimicrobiia > Vulcanimicrobiales > Vulcanimicrobiaceae > Vulcanimicrobium. Next base: position 997,915 of record DASRGU010000010.1, on the reverse strand, counting down.
CGACGTGCTGCCGGGCTACCTCGCGAAGCTCGGGATCGAGTGAGATGAGCGAGCACGCGCGCGTCGAGGTCGCCTCGCACGCTCCGCACGCGCGCAAGCACGGCGCCACGTACGCCGAGACGTGGACGGCGCACGACGGCACCGTCTTCGTCGCCGTGGGCGCCGTCTTCGCGGGCAGCGATCGAATCGCGGTCGCCGACCTGCTGCGCACCGCCGGACGCGCCGTGATCGGCTCGATGGCGATGATGGCGAACGCGCTCCGCGCGCTCGACCGCATCGTGCGCAAGCACGCGCAGGAGCAGCGCGACGACGAGCTGGCGGCGTCGGTGGCGATCTTCGCGATCCCGCCGCGCGAGGGCGACGTCGCGTTCACCGGGGCGGGGACGCCGCGGCTGCACGTCGCGCTCATCGACGGTCTCGGCGCGCAGCACCCGCTGCACGGACTCGGCGCCGCGCTCGGCACCGGGATCGAGCCGGAACCCGGCGCGCCGCTCGAGACGCGGCGGCTGCACCGCGACGACGTGCTCGTCGCGACGACGTTCGCGATCCCCGAGGGCTGGTGGGCCGCCGGCCGCCGCACCGCCGACGCGCTGGTTCACGCCGCAGCCGACGCCGAAGCGTCGGCCGCGCTGATCGCGCCGGCCTGACGCGGCGGCGCTCAGCCGCGCGGCGCGAAGCCGCGGTAGGCCGCGAGCGGAACGACCGCATCCACCCCGAGCATGTCGCGCTGCGCCAGCGGCAGCGTGCGGAGGACCGCCTGCGCGGCCTCGAGGCTGTCCGCTTCGATCAGGAGCACGGCGCCGAGCACGTCCTTCCGGCTCCAGACGCGCCGCAGCACGCCTTCCGTGTAGAGCTCGCGGACGCGCTGCGCCTCCGGCTCGAGCAGCGGAGCGAACTCCGCCTCGCTGAAGCGGTCGACGTCGCGGCGCACGAGCGCGAGAAATTCTGCCATGGCGGCTCCCTGCGTTCGGCTTCGCCGCGGCGGGTCTTGCGTCGAAGCGAAAGAGCACGCGCGCGGGCCGTGGAAGCATCGACGGATGCCGTTCGAATCGCTGGCCGCCTTCGTGCGCGCGCTGCGCGCCGCCGGAGAGCTGGCGACCGTCGACGCGCCGGTCGATCCGCGTCTCGAGATCGCCGAGATCACCGACCGCGTCGTCAAGGCGGGCGGCCCCGCGCTGTTGTTCCGGAACGTGGAAGGCTCGCGCTTCCCCGTCCTGACGAACCAGTTCGGCAGCGAGAAGCGCATGGCGATGGCGCTGCGCGCGCGCTCGCTGCGCGAGGTCGAAGAACGGATGCGCCGGACGATCGATCCGGCGATGCCGGACGGCCTGGGCGCGAAAGCGGCACGGCTCGCCGGGCTCGCGCAAGCCGGGGTCAGCGCGATCCCCCGCCGCGTCGCGAGCGCTCCCGCGCAGCAGGTCGTCCTCGACCCGCCCGACCTCACGCAGCTGCCCGCCCTTACGACCTGGCCGCTGGACGGCGGGCCCTTCATCACGCTGCCGCTGGTCTTCACGCGCGATCCGGAGACGCGGCGCGTGAACGTCGGGATGTACCGCGTGCAGATCTACGACCGGACGACGGCCGGGATGCACTGGCAGCGCCACAAACAGGGCCGCGCGCACGCGGCGAAGTGGGGCCGCCGCGTCCCCGTGGCCGTCGCGGTCGGCGGCGATCCGGCGCTCACGTACGCCGCGACGGCGCCCCTCCCGCCGGTCGTCGACGAGCTCGCGTTCGCGGGGTTCCTGCGCGGCGCGCCGCTGCGGATCGCGAAAGCGCTGACCGTCGACATCGACGTCCCGGCCGACGCCGACTTCGTCATCGAAGGCTGGGTCGACAACGACGATCTGCGCGTCGAAGGACCGTTCGGCGACCACACCGGCGTCTACAGCGCCGCCGATCTCTACCCCACGCTGCACGTCACGGCGATCACCCACCGCCGCGACGCGATCTGGGGCGCGACCGTCGTCGGCAAGCCGCCGATGGAAGACGCCTGGCTCGGAAAGGCGACGGAGCGAATCTTTCTGCCGCTTCTCCAGGCCGTCGTGCCCGAAATCGCCGACTACAATCTTCCGGTGGAGGGCGGCTTTCACAACCTGGCGATCGTCGCGGTCCGCAAATCGTATCCCGGCCAAGCGCAGAAGGTGATGAGCGCGCTGTGGGGCCTGGGACACATGATGATGCTCACGCGTTGTCTCGTGGTGGTGGATCACGACATCGACGTGCACGACGTCCGCGTCGTCGCGTGGACCGTGCTGAACAATGTCGATCCGGGACGCGATCTCGTCGTCATGCCCGGCCCCGTCGACGATCTCGACCACGCCGGCTCCTACGAGCTCGCGCTCGGCCACAAGCTGGGCGTCGACGCGACGCGCAAGCGTTCGGACGAAGGCTACCGGCGCGATTGGCCGCCGGAGATCCGCATGGACGAGGGCACGCGCGCGCGCGTCACCGCGCGCTGGAACGACTACGGGATCGGCGATCTCGCGCGCCGCGGCGTCGCCGACGACTGGTCGGGGCAAGGAGCGGCGCGGCTCGCCCGGCTCCTCGCCTCCGCATCCGCCTCGCCCGACGACGTTCCCCCGCGCACGGAGCGCGCGAAGTGAACGCCGTCCGGCTGTTCCTGCGCGACATTCGCGTCGAGCACACGCTCTTCGCGCTGCCCTTCGCGTACGTCGGCGCGGTGATGGGCGCGCGCGGGATGCCGTCGTGGTGGCAGCTGCTGTGGATCACCCTCGCCGTCGTCGGCGCGCGCACCGCCGCGATGGCGGCGAACCGCTACTTCGACAAGGACCTCGACGCGCGGATCCCGCGCACCGCGAAGCGCGCGCTCGCGAGCGGGAAGCTGCCGGCGTCGGTGATGCTGTGGGCGATCGTCGCGGGGCTCGCGCTGCTCGTCGTCAGCGCCGCTCTGCTGAACCCGCTGTGCCTGAAGCTGCTGCCGCTCGCCGCGTTCGGCGTCGTGGCCTACCCGCTGTGCAAGCGCTTCACCTGGCTCGTGCACTTCGTGCTCGGCGCGGTCGACGCGTGCGCGCCGCTCGGCGCCTACGTCGCGGTCACCGGGCGGGTCGACCTGCCGGCGCTGCTGCTCTTTCTCGCGGTGACGGTGTGGGTCGCGGGCTTCGACATCCTCTACGCGCTGATGGACCTGCAGTGGGACGTCGCGCTCGGCGTCCGCTCGTTTCCGCAGCGCTTCGGCGAGCGCAGCGCGCGCGCGTGGCCCATCGTGCTGCACGTCACCATGGCGCTCGCGCTCCTCGGCGCGGGCGCGCTCGCACGCGCGAGCGCCATCTACTACGCGGGCGTCGTGCTCGCCGTCGCCGTGACGCTCTACGAAGAGCGCCTCATCGCTCTCGCCAAGGACGTCTTCACGTTGAACGATCGGGTCTTTCTGACGAACATGCTCTTCTCCGTCGGTTTTCTCGGAACGACGCTCGCGTCGTACGTGGCGCGATGAACCGCCTCGACTTCCTCGGCGGCGTCGGCGCGACGACCGCCGCCGTCGCAACGCCGGTTCCGATCGCGCCGTACACGCCGACGCTGCGCGTCGCGGTGATCTGTCCGCAGAGCGGCGACGATCGCGCGCTCGGCATGCAGCTCGTGAACGGCGTTCGCTCCGCGTGCGACTACCTCAACAACGAGCGCAGCACGTTCAACCGCGCGCTGCTCTACACGGCGTTCGACGATCACAACACCGCAGCCGACGCGATCGTCCAAGCCGGCTTCGCGACCGGCAACCCCGACGTTCTGGCGGTGATCGGGCACATGAGCGCGGGCGCGACGCTGGCCGCGCTGCAGACGTACGCGACGGCGCAGATCGCGCTCGTCGTGCCGACCGTCACCGACGACGAGGTGACGGCGAAGGGCTATCGCAACGTGTTCCGGCTGCCGACGCGGGACGGCGACGAAGGCGCGCTGCTCGCGGCATACGCGCTCACGGCGGGATCGAAGACGCCGCTCGTCGTGACGCAGGACAGCGACTACGGCCCCGGCGTCGCGCGCGGGTTCTTGAGCCGCGCCGCAGCCCAGCACGTCAACGGGCTGCTCACCTCGTTCGGGCTCGACAAGCCGAACTTCGCCAAGGTCGCGGCCGACATCGTCGCGCACGCGCCCGACTCCGTCACGCTCGCCGGCACCGCGGGCGACATGGGACCGCTGCTGCCGGCGCTGCGCGCGCACGGCTACGCCGGGAAGCTCTACGCCTCGCAAGGGTTCTTCGACGAAGCGACGCTCAAGCAGTACGGAAGCGACGCCGAAGGGCTGATCGTCTCCACCGACGTGCCGTACTATCCGCTCGCGCCGACCGCGGTCCCAATCGTACGCGAGTTCGAGCAGCGCTACGGGCGGCTCACGCCGGTGACCGCGTTCGGGTTCGCCGCCGTCCAGCTCATCTATGCCGCGCAGACGCGAACGCAGGCGGCGAACCGGCTGACCCTGCTGCGCGCGATCGCGTTCGGCGGGACGATGGACACGATCACCGGGTCGTACACCTTCTCGGCGACCGGCGACCCGGTCCAGCCCAACGTCTACTTCTACACCGTCAAGGGCGGAAAATTCGTCTACGACCGCCAAGCGCACTCCAGCGGATTCATGCTGAAATAGGAGGTCGCGGTGGGCGACTCGCCGTTCTCGGGACGGGAGTCGGTGCGCGTGCCGGGCGAGCGCGGGCGCCTCGTCCTCACGCTCGTCTTTCTGCCCGCCACGCTCGGGATCGTCGGGTTCTTCTTCCAGAACACCGTCACGGTCCACAGCCTCATCCTCGTCGTCATCGGCGCCATGCTGTTCGTCGCGCTGAGCCGCGGCCGGCTCCTCGGGGGCGGCGTGCGCATCCGCGAAGGACAGTTCGAGCACGTCTACGCGATCGTCGAAGAGTGCGCGCGCGCGATCGGTGTCGACGTGCCGCACGTCTTCATCCGTGACGATCCGTTCGTCCCGATCGTCGCGGTCGGCACCGGCGACCCGTACGCGCTCGTCTTCTCGTCGAGCTGGATCGAGGCGTTCAAGCCCGACGAGCTGCGTTTTCTGATCGGCCGCGAGCTGGCCCACGTCGCGGCGGGACACACGAAGCTCACCTCGCTGCTGAGCGCGAACGGCCGCGAGAACGCCGTCGTCGCGGTCGCCTTCGGCGCCTGGCTGCGGGTCATCGAGTACACCGCGGATCGCGTGGGACTGCTGTGCTGCGGCTCGCTCGAGACCGCGTTCTCCGCGATCGCCGTGTCGACGTTCCACCACGTCGGCCGGCGGATCGACCTCCACAGCTTCGCCGAGCAGCGGCGCGAGCTCGATGCGGAGCCCGCGCTGCGGTTCGGCGAATGGGTCGGCTCCACGCCGTACGCCACGAACCGGATCGCGCGGCTCGCCGCCTTCGCCCGCGATCCGCTCTATCAGCACTGGTCGGCCCGCTTCGCGCAACGTGGCCTCGCCGAATCCGCGCCGGCGGCTGCGGGCCCGCCGGCGAGCGCAGCCGCGCAGCCGAACGCACCGTTCGCGGTGGCAGGGCGGGAGGACCGGCGCGTGTTCGCCGGTTTCTGGCGCCGCTGCGGGGCGTGGATGATCGACTATTTCGTCGTGTCGGCGATCGTTCCGAAGCCGACGCACGGAGATGCCGCCCGCGCGACCGCGCACGCGGCGGCGGCCGCCGCGGCGCACGGAGTGAACATCTCGGTCAACGGCGTCAACGTCTCGACGCTCACGCCCGCGCAGCAGGCGGAGGTCGCCAAGGAGGTCTCGCCCACGTTCATGCGCCTGCTGAACGACCTCGCGACCGGCGATTGGACCTCGAAGCTCGGCGACTCGCTGCTCTGGTGCGCCCTCGCCGCGTACGCGGTGCTGCTCGTCGGCTTCGCCGGCCAGACGCTCGGGATGATGATCTGCGACCTGCGCGTCGTCGGCGACCGTCGCGAACGGATCGGCGTCGGCCGCGCGATCGCGCGCTACGTCTCGATGGTGCTCAGCTTCTGCGCCGTCATCGGGATCTTCACGGTGTTCCGCCGCGTGCAGCCGTTCGAAGCGTGGTCGCGCACGAGGCTGGTCAGCGGCAGCACGGGCGGACGCGCCTGACGGACGGCGCCGCTACGCGGCGGCGCCGGGCGAGCCGCTCGCGGGCGCAGGCGCCGCACCGGCGGGGGCGGCGCCCGGCGCGGCGCTCGCGGCGCCGGCGCGCGAGCCGTGCGACTCGGCGAACACGCGCGTGAACTCGGCGCCCAAGAGCAGGATCATCGACGAGTAGTAGATCCACACGAGCAGCACGAGGATGGAGCCGGCGGCGCCGTAGCCTGACGCGATCCCGGCTCTTCCCAAGTACAGCCCGATCACCGACTGACCGATCACGAACAGCACGCTCGTGGCGATCGAGCCGGTCCATACGTCGTGCCACGCGATCTCGGTGTCGGGGAGAACCTTGAAGATCAGCGCGAAGAGCACCGTGACCAGGGCCAGCTCCACGACGATGTTCGCGAGCCCGAGCAACACGCCGGCGCCCGCGAACGGAAGCGTGTGCGCGAGCGTCGTCGTCACGTACGCGACGGCCGCGTTCACCACCGTGGTGACGAGCAGCAGGAAGCCGATGGCGACGAGCATCCCGATCGACGCGAGACGGTTTCGCACTTGTCCCCACAGCGTGCGCTTCGGCGGATCGGCGTGCCAGACGGTGTTCAGCGCGTCCTGCAGCGACGAGAACAGTCCCGCGGCGCCGACGACGAGCATGATCCAGCCGAAGACCTGCGCGATCCCCGACTGACTCTGCTTCGCGAACGCGACTTGCACCATCTGCCGGACCGTATCCGCCGCCTCTTTCCCGGCGGAGCGCTGGATCGCGAGCAGCAGCTGGTCGCGCACCGCCGCGTGCCCGTGCCCGTGCCCGATCGTCGCCGCGATCACGTTGCCGGCGATCGCGATGACGATGATGAGCACCGGCGCGATCGCGAAGATCGTCGAGTACGAGAGCGCCGCGGCGAGACGCGGCGCCTTGTCCGCGTTGAACCGCGAGTACGTCTCCTTGAGCATCCCGACGTCGAGGTGCAGCGCCATCGCGGTTCAGTCCTCAGTCGTCGAGATCGTCGTCGTCCTCGTCTTCTTCGTCGTCCTCGTCGACGTCGTCGTCGTCGTCCTCGGCGTCGCCGTCGGTCGTCGCACGCGGTGCGGGCTGCCCCGTCCCGCCCGAGATGTCGGGATCGAGCGTCTGCGTCCCCGCGACGACGTCGCGCGCGGCGGGCGAGGGCTGGCGTTCCTCGGTGAGGTCGTCTTGGTACAGGTCCGGCCGTTCCACGGAGACCGTGTACCATCGCGGCCGGGGCCGAAAACGGCCCGCGCTCCGGCGCAGCGTGCGATGCGCTGCTACGCCGCGCCCAGGGTGGGCGAGCCCAGATCGAGCGCCGCGTACGGGATGACGCTCAGCGTCCCGTGCTGCGGCAGCGCGTCCGCGAAACGCGACGCGTCGCCGACGAGCACCACGAAGTCGTCGGCGATCATGCCGCGCTCGGCGAACGCGCGCACCGCCTCGGCGTCGACCTCGTTGACGCGGTGCGTGAAGCGCTGCAGCTCGTCCAGCGGTACGTCGTACAGGACGTGCTCGGCGACCGATCCGACGATGCCGTCGATCGTTTCGATCGCGCGGTGGAACGCGCCGGTGACGGTCGCCTTCCGGGTGAGCAAGTCGCCGTCGGTCGCCGGCGCGTCGGCCAGCGAGCGAATCGCGGCGAGCGTCACGTCCGTCGCTTCGGCGGCGCGCGCGTGGTCGACGAGGGTCGACGCCAGGAACGTCCCGGCGCTGCGGCGCGCGCTCAGCGAAGCGTGCGCGCCGTACGACAACCCGCGCTTGACGCGGATCTCCTGGTTCAGCCGTCCGCTGTAGCCGGCGAGCACCGCGGTCGCGACGGTAGCCGGATAATACTCCTCCGAGCGCCGCGGGATCGTGACCCGGCCGGCGACCAGCGCCGTGCGCCCGGCGTCCGGCTTGTCCACGACGAGCGTGCGCGCACGCGGCGGCGGGATCGCGCCGTCCGGGCGCGCGCCGAGCGGCGCGTCCGGCGCGCGCCATCCGCCGAGCACGCGCTCGGCGAGCGCAAAGGCGTCGTCGACGGCGAGGTCGCCGCCGATGACCAGCACCGCGTCGTCCGGGCGGTAGAACCGCTCGTGAAACCACGCGACGCGCTCGCGCGTCAGCCCGCCCAGCGTCTGCGCCGTCCCGGCCAGCGGATGTCCGTACGGGGCCGCTTCGAACGCGACGCGCTGCGCGACGAGCCGCGCGAGCGCGCTCGGGTTCGCGTAGGTCAGCGCCAGGTCGGAGAGCGACTTGGCACGGATGCGCTCCACTTCGTCGGCCGCGAACGCCGGCCGGCGCACGATCTCCTCGAGGAGGTCGAACGCCTGCGAAAAAGCGGGCGTCGTCGCGCTCACGCTCACCACCGACGCGTCGTAGCCGGACTGCGCGTCGAGCCGCGCCCCGAGCGCATCGGCGAGCACGAACATCTCCGTCGCGCCGCGGCGCTCCGTCCCTTGCGTCAGGAGCGCCGCGACGAGCGCCGACAAGCCGGCTTCGTCTTCGCGCTCCGCCGCGCCGCCGCAGCGCACGACGAGCTGCGCCGCGATCAGCGGAAGATTCCGCTGCGCGAACGCGACGACGCGCAAGCCGTTGTCGAGGACGCGCTCGACCGGCGCCGGAGGCAGCGCGTCGCGCGCGGGTCCCGGTGCGGGGATCGACGGTGCGTCGATCACGCGGGCACGTACTCGACGACGGTGCGGTTCTCCGGACGAAGGTACGTCTGCGCGACGCGCAGCACGTCTTCGCCGGTCACCGCGAGATAGCGCGCGAGATCCTCGTTCACCACGTTCGGATCGCCGCGCTCGGTCACCGTGCGCACGACCGTCAGCGCGACGCCGCCGTTCGTCTGCCGGCTGCGGACCAGCGAGCTCGCAAGCTGCGTCTGCACCCGCGCGATCTCGCTCGCGTCGGGCGGCTCGGCGCACACGCGCGCGATCTCCGCTTCGAGCGCGGCGCGCGCCTCGGCCAGCGCGACCCCGCGCGCGCACGTGATGCGCACGCCGAAGAGCCCCGGCTGCTCGCGGAGATCGGCCGCCGCGTACGCGCTCGTCGCGAGCTGCCGCCCGTAGACGAGCGACGCGTACAGCCGCGAAGAGCGGCCGGAGCCGAGCAGCGTCTCGAGGACGTCGAGCGGGTACGCGTCGGGATGCGCGGCTTCCGGGATGTGATACGCCATCTCCAGCGCGGGCAGCGGAACGTTCGCGGCTCGATATTCGTACGTCCGCTCGGCCGTCTGCGGCGGCTCGACGACGCGCACGCGCGGGATGGGCGCCGATGGCGTGGGGATCGCGCCGAAGTAGCGCTCGATCCACGCGTCGACCTGCTTCGCATCGACGTCGCCGGCGACGACGAGCACGGCGTTGTCGGGACGGTAGTACGTGTCGTGGAACGCGACGACGTCGGCGAGCGCGGCGGCGTTCAGCTCGTCCGGGCTGCCGATGACGCCGCGCCGGTAGGGATGCACGAGGTAGGCCTCGCGGTTCACCAGCTCGTCGAGCATCCCGTACGGCTCGGCGAGGATCCGTTGATCGTACTCCCCGATCACGACGTCCCGCTCGGTCGCGAAGTTCTCCGCGTTCACGTCGAGCGCGGCGAGCCGGTCGGCTTCCGCCCACAGCAGCCGCTCGAGGTGGTTCGACGGAACGACCTCGTAGTAGTTCGTGATGTCTTCCGACGTGAAGGCGTTGTTGAAGCCGCCCACGTCTTCGGTCAGACGGTCGATCGTCTCCGGCGCGGTCCGCGAGGTGCCCTTGAACATGAGGTGCTCGAAGAGGTGCGCGAACCCGGAGCGCCCGGGCGGGTCGTCCTTGCCGCCGACGCGGTAAGCGACGTTGATCGCCACCGAGGGGACGCGCGCGTCCGGGATGACGATCGCGCGCAGCCCGTTCGCGAGCGTGCGGTCGATGAAGCGGAGCGGCGCGAGGTCGATCGCGGTCGCGGAGATCGTGGTCGAAGCGGTCACGGGTATCCCGAGGGCATCATGCTCTCCGTCCGCCGGGTCGTCCTCACCGTCCTCTCCGCGTGGCACGGTCTGGCGGCGGTGAAGAACCTCTGCGATCTGGCGGCGGCCTTCGAGGTCGTTCCCGCAGCGAGGCGGATCGGCTCAGGCAACTTCGCGGCGATCGAGAAGCTGCTCGGCCCGCTGCATCCCCCGAAGGGGCTTCTCGGCGCGCTGCTGCTGGGCGCCGCCGCGATCGAAGGCGCCGTCGCGGTCGGCTTCGCCCGCGGCCGCGCCGAGCCGGCGTTCGCCCTCTCGCTCGGCCTATTCGGCGCCTTTGCCGTCATCGACGAGCTGATGGCCGATTACCAGCTCGACGAAACGCACCGCGAGATCCTGGTCTTCGTCCTGCTCGCCTACCTGGTCGCCGGTCCGGAGACGAGGCGCTGAAGGGACGCGATCAGGCGATGAACGAGGCCCTCGTCGAATGGTTGCGCTCGATCCGGCAAGTGGTGCACGAGACAGGCGGCGGAGAACGCCTTGCGTTCCGATCCGACGGCGTCGTACGCAGTCTCCCGAAGCTCGTGCGCGCCTTCGAACAATGCGAGGCAGACGGCGTTCGGATCGAAACGTGAACGATACGCGATCCCCGCACATTCGTTCGTTTCAAAAATGACGCGCGAGAGCGCTTGCGTAAAACCACGAGTCGTCGCAGCGAGCAATGTCGAGGCATCGTAGTCATTTCAGAGCGATACCGGATGCGCCCGCCGCGGCAGCGACTCCCGCGTGCGCTCGTGCGATCCCTCGCGGTAGATGCGTGATTTCGGTGGGCGATACGCGAGCATGATTACTCGGTGAGATGCGACCTCGCGGCCCGCACGATTTCACGTCCTTTCGACTCTACATCGGCTTTCGTCGTGTCTGCAAGCACCGCTGCAGGGCTGCGGTCGTCAAGCGCTTCGGCAAGCCACGTAAACCACGAAGCGATCGCGTCGGCTTCGTAGCGGGCTTTCAGCGTCAGCGCCGCAGCATACGCGATTTGCAACCGGCGGTACGCAAGATCTGGAATTTTCACTTTTCCGTGCGTCCATGCATCGATCGTACGAGCGTCTTTGACACCGGAGATCAGTGCGGTGAGTCGTGCGCCGAGCACGGCACGAATCGAAGCGACGACTTCAGGCGCCGGCGTAAGGGCTGCTTGTTTTACTGCAGCAAGATCGGGCTTCGTGGTCGAGCGGTCCGCGGCGTACGTCATGAGCTTCTCGAATCGTCCGGTGGGCCAGAGGCGCGGGCCTCGTTGCGCTAGGCATGCATCGATATTGTACTCCATTTGCAGACGCTTTGCACGTCTTTTTCACGATGCGTCGTCCTTGAAGCCGCAATTGGCTGTATCGGTATGGACCGTTGACTTTCGAACGTATGTTCGACTAGCATGGTGCTCCCATGAGCGTCGACCCCGTTTTCGCGGCGTTGCGCGAGCGTCTCGACCGTCGGCACCGGGAGACGACGGCGGCGGCGTTCGTGCTCGGCGAGGACGCGGTCGTGCCGACGGGGATCCCGGCGCTCGACGCGGCGCTGCGCGGCGGATTCCCGCGCGGCGCGATCGGGACGCTGGAGGGGCCGCCGAGCTCGGGGCGGAGCGCGCTCGCAGCGCGGCTCCTCGCTGCGGCGACCCGGCGCGGGCTGGGCGCGCTCGTGGGAATCGAGCTGTTTCCGCCGGCGCTGGCGGCGGCCGGGGTGCGGCTCGAGCGGCTCCTGATCGTCCCCGCGCACGAGCCGCTCGAGGCGGCGCGAGCCGCCGACATCGTCGTCCGCTCGGGCGCCTTCGCGGCCGTCGTCCTGCCGGCGCTCCCCGGCGGGCGCGGGACGGGCGCGGCGACGTGGACGCGCCTGGCGAGCCTCGCGCATCGCGCGAACGCCGCCCTCGTCGCGGCCGGCGACGAGGCGTCGGACGAGCTGCGCTCCTTCGCCTCGGTGCGGGTGGAGGTCGCGCTCGAGCGCGTCCGCTGGAACGGTCCGGCCGGACATCTCGGCGAGCTGGCCGGATTCGACGTGCGCGCCGTCGTGCGCAAGCACAAGCGTGCCGTGCCGGCGGGCGAGGCGCTGGTGCGCTGCGTGACCTTCGAGAGCCGCCCGCTCCCGGCCGACCTGCGCGAGCGCGTCCTGGCGGAACGTGTCGTCCCGGCGCGGCCGCGCGTCGCCGGATGAGCCCCGGCCGCGACGCGGGCGCGGCTCAGTGCGCGCGCGGGAGGATCGAGACGCCGGCCGCGTCGGCGAGCGAGTGCGCGTCGACGGCGAGCGCGCGCGTCTGCGCCGAGGGGCTCGGGCACGAGACGTCGGGCGAGGTCTTCCCGCGGTACAGAATCCGCGTCGTCGTTCCGAACGAGGCGCTCTTCATGCACGCTCCGGCTTGCAGCGCGTCGACCGGACCGGCGGCGCGCAGGTCGTCGAAGAAGCGCCGGACCAGCAACGCCGGGATCTGCTTCTTGAGCGTCACGTCGCCCTGGACGAGCGCGGCGGTCCCGTCCTCGTTGACGGTCAGCTGGTATCCGGCGGTGTTGGTCGAGCCCGAGTTGACGATCATCGCGACGTTCGCGGCGGTCGGGACGCGCAGCACCGTCGGCGGCGAGGCCGAGGCCTGCGGGACCGGCCCGTACGTCGGGACGGCGAGGGCGAGGGCGAGCGCGAGCGCGGCGAGCATCGTGTTCGGTCAACGCAGCGGCTGAAGCGGGCGTTGCGATGCCGGCCGTCTGCGTCTGGATCCCCGCGTTCCGCCTCGCCGTCGCCTGCCGCGGCACTCCGGACGTCCTCGACGAGCCGCTGATCGTCGCCGACCGTCCCGAGCGCGGGCGCGTCGTCGACTGCTCGCCGGCCGCCGCGGCGCTCGGCGTACGGCGCGGGATGACGCTCGTCCAGGCGCAGGCGGTCGCCCACGACGCGCGGACCGTCTTCGACGACCCGGCGGCCGACGCGCGGACGTGGAGCGCGATCCTGGACGCGCTCGACGCGGCCTCGCCGCTCGTCGAGGACGACGAGCCCGGCCGCGCGTACGTCGAGATGCACGGGATCGCCGGGGGCGCGCGGGGGTGGCTCGCCGGGGTGCGCGCCGCGCTGGCCGGGTTCGATCTTCCGCTCCGGCTCGGGCTCGGGCCGAACCGCTTCGTCGCCCGCGCCGCGGCGTGGCGCGGAGACGGCGTCGCCTGCGAGGGAGAACCGGCCGCGTTCCTCGCACCGCTCCCGCTCGCACTCCTCGACCTCGACGACGACGTGCGCGAGCGCCTACGGCTCCTCGGCGTGACGACGCTCGGTGAGTTGGCCGCGCTCCCGGACGGCCCGTTCGTCCGCCGGTTCGGCGCCGTCGCCGCGGACTGGCACGCGCGTGCCCGCGGGATCGACGAGCGCCCGCTGCGCCCGCGGCCGCGCGCGCTGCGCATCGACCGGACGCTCTACGGCGAAGGCGAGGCGGCGTCCGAGGAGCAGGTGCTCTTCGCGCTGCGCACCCTCGTCGGACGCCTCGTCGACGACCTCTGTGCGGCGGGGCGGCGCGCCGGCCGGCTCGGGCTCTTCCTCGAGTGCGAGGACGGCGAGACGCGCGAGCTGCAGGTGCGCGTCGCGCAGCCGACCGCGGTCCCGGCGACGCTCTTCGAGCTGCTGCGCGCCCGGCTCGAAGGGGTCACGCTGACGGCGCCCGTCGTGGGGCTGCGGCTCGCCGCCGAGGAGCTGGCCGCCGGCGGCGTCGCGCTCTCGCTCTTCGCGGCCGGCGACCCCGACCCGGACGCGATCGGCGTCGTCCTCGCCCGCCTCGACGCCGTCCTCGGCGAAGGGAAGGCGCTGCGCGCGCGCGTCGTCGACGGTCCGCGGCTCGAACGGCGCTTCGCGCTCGAGCCGTTCGCGCTCGAGCCGCTCGCGACGCAAGGGCCGCGCGCCGAGCCGCCGCCGCTCGCCGCCGAGGCGACGCTGCAGCTGCGGCTCGTCGATCCGCGGCCGGTCGAGGTGCGAATGCTGGGCGGCGCGCCGCGCTTCGTCGGCTCGCCGCCGCAGGAGGTCCTGGAGCTGGCCGGCCCGTGGCGGGTCGAGGAAGGGTGGTGGACGCCGGCGACCGGCGAGGCGAGCCCGCTCGCGCGCGACGAGTACGACGTCTGTCTCGAGGACGGCGCGCTGCTGCGGATCGCGCGCGAGGCCGGCGGCTGGACGCTACGCGGCGTCTACGATTAGGGCCGGCCCGCGGCTCGGGCGGCCTCGGCGCTAGCCCCGCGCTCCGACCGGCTCGCGCGGCGGCGCGAGCGGCGCCGCGGCCACCGGCTTCGCGTTTGCCGACGCGCCTCCGGACGGCGCCGGCGCAGCGTCGTCGAGCGTGAAGCGCGTGACCAACCCCTGGAGCGTCGCCGCCTCGCCGCGCACCGCGCGCGCCGTCGCCGCCATCTGCTCGAGCTGCGCGGCGAGCTCGCTCGACGACGCCGAGACCTGGGTCGAGGTGGCCGACTGCTCTTCGGCGGCGCTCGCGACGGGCTCCATCAGCGCCGTGACCGACCCCGCGGCGGCGCTCATCTGCGCGGCCGCGGCAGCGTTCTCTTCGACGATCGCCGAGACGCTCGCGACGTTGGCGGTGAGCGTCGCGCTCGCTTCGCGCATCTGACCCGTCCGCGCGGCAACGTCGTGCGCCGCGGCGGCCGCGCCTTCGATTCCGCTCGCGACGGCCTGCAGCGCGGACGACGCGTCGAGCGCGAGCCGCAGCCCGTGCTCCATCCCGTTCGTCGACGAGCGCATCGCGGCGGCCGCATCGACCGTCTCCTTCCGAATCGCGGAGAGGATCGCGGCGATCTCGCGGGTCGAGGAGGCGGAGCGCTCGGCGAGCTTTCGGACCTCCTCGGCGACGACCGCGAACCCGCGGCCGTGGTCGCCCGCGCGGGCCGCTTCGATCGCGGCGTTGAGCGCGAGCAGGTTCGTCTGGTCGGCGATCTCTTCGATCGCGGAGACGATCGTCTCCACCGCGCTGGAGCGCTCCTCGAGCGCAGCCATCGCCTTGCCGACCAGCGTCACGTCGTCACGCAGCCCGACCATCGCCTCGGACGTCGCGGCGACGGCCTTCGCGCCGGCCGCGGTCTGATCGCTCAGCGTGCGCGAAACGCGGGTCAGGTTCTCGCCGAGATCGGCGAGGCCGACGATCTGCATGTCGAGCTCGCCGACCGCGGAGGCGCCGTTGGTCACGGCCTCCGACTGATCCGCGGCGCCCGCCGCGATCTGTCGCGCCGCGCGCGACACGTCGTCGATCGCGAGCTGGCCTTGGCGCACGCCTTCCGAGGTGGAGCGCGCGTTCACGGCGACCTCCGTCATCGCACGCGAGACCTGCTCGACCGCGACGTTCGCGTGCTCGGTGGCCAGCGTGACCTCGCTGCTCGAGATCGCCAGCGCCGCTGCGGCGCTCGCGATGCCGGACGCGGTGTCGCGCAGGCCGGCCGTCGTGGCCGCGAACTCCTGGTCGAGCTCGCGCAAGCCTCCGACGAGCCCGTTGTAGCTGGCCGCGAGCTGCGCGATCTCGTCGCCGCCGCGGATCGGCAGCTCGTCGCGCGAGGGATGGAACTGCACGCGCAGATCGCCGCGCGCGAGGCCGCGGAACGCGTCGACGAGCGCGCCGACGTCGTCGCGCACCACCGCGGCGAGCCCCTGCGTCACCGCGCGTAGGCCGCGTCCGATCGAGCGCGTGATGAGCAAGAACAGCGCGGTCGCGAGCAGCAGCACGATCGCGGCGGTGACGCCGATCGCAAGCATCGCCTGGTCGACGGCCGCGTACATCGCCGCGACGGGAAGCGCGGTGAGCCAGATACCGATCGGCTTGCCGCGGGCGTCGCGAATGACGTCGTAGCGCGCGATGAAGTCGCGTCCGACGATCGGGTTGATGCCCACGTAGCCTTCGCCGCGCTCGTACGCGGCGCGCGCGGGCCCGATGAGGATCGTGTCGATCCCGCGGCCGGAACCGTCGAGCTTCATCACCGTGGTCGCGACGCGCACCGGGACGCCGTCGTGCGCGGCGAACAGCGTCGCGTCGGAACCGGTCAGGCGCTTCACTTCGTCGACGACGGAATAGTCGTGGTCGGACACCCACGTCCCGAAGCGCAGCTTGCCGTTCGAGAAGCTCGGTGCGCCTTTCGCCGCCGTCAGCGACTCGAGCACGCGTTCCGACGTGTCGACGCGCGCGCCCAGCTGCGCGGAGATGCCGGCGCGCACGCGATCCTGAACGACGACCAGCAGCACCGCGGCGAGGGCGACGAGCGACGCGATGCCGACGGCCAGAATTCGCGTCACGACGGACCACCGGCGCGGGTCGAGGAACGAGATCACGGGCGAGATCTCCGTAGACACATGGAAAGCGCCCCGCGTCTCAACCCGATCGACGAAGGCTCTGGGGTACCGCTCCCTGTACTCGGCTTGCGGCCGGGCGAAAAAGCGGCTGTTGACGCGAACTTAACCGCTGTTCGGGTCATCGGCGAATCCCAGCGTTCTGCTGAGCGGGCTCGGGGCCGCGAGCGAAGCGGGTCGGGCGACCGAGAGGCCGCGCTCGGCCGCAGCGGGTACAGAAAACCGGATGGAGCCGCTGGACCCGCTCGACGACGACGATGATGATGACGACGACGACTCGGAAGCGGGCCCGCCTCAGTTCTACCTGACGACGTTCATCCCGCGGCCCGCCTGGTACGAGCTCACGGAAGACGAAGCGGTCGCGTTCCTGCAGAACCGCGTCGCGCAGCTCAACGAAGCGTTCGTGGAGGAAGACGAAGGCGTCATCTGGGCCTACCGGTACCACGTCATGGAGCGCGCACGCGAGGTCGACGCGGTCGTGCTGCTGTGGATGATCACGTCGGACGCCGCGCTGGAGACGCTCGAGAGCACGCTGCGCCGCTCGGACGTCAACCGCTACTTCGACTGGAGCGTCATCGGCGGCGAGCAGAACAACGCGCCGCAGGACATCCTGGGCGCGTTCCTCGGGACGCTCGTGCCGCAGCGCGCCGACGATCACCGCGACGCGGAGGGCGACGGCTAGCGCCCCAGGCGTCGTTCGGGGCGCGCAGGGGAACGAGGCCGACATGAACGGCGCAGACGACGACGCGACGAACGGCGAGCAGTCGCTGAACCTCAACGATCGCGACCCCAGCGCGGGCGCCTCGGACGTCGGCGGCCGCGCCGGCGACGACGACGACACGAGCGGTCCCGACGCGCACGAGACCGGAGGCGGTCATACCGGGATGGGAAAGGGCCCGACCGGGAGCTGAACGAGAACCGCTCGACCGGTGATCGAAGCCCTGATCGGCGCGGCGATCGCGTGTCTCGCCGCGATGGTGACGCTCGGCGTGGTCGTGTCGCGACGGCCGCCGAGCCGGATCGACGTCGCCGGCTATGCGCTCCGCGGACGCGGCGTGGCGCTCGCGAAGCCCTTCACCCTGCTGGGATACTCGCCGCTGCTGTTCGTCCTGAGCGCGATCGCGGTGACGGTCGCGGTCGTCGTTCATGCGGGCCGGCCCGCGATCGTCACGCTGCTCGTCACGCAGGCGCTCTCGCAGATCGCCACGACGGTGGTGAAGCTCGGGTTCCGCCGCCCGCGGCAAACGACGTGGGTGGGCTACCACGAGCCCGACATGTCGTTCCCGAGCGGGCACACGACGACCGCGGTCGTGTTCTTCGCGGGCTTCGCGATCCTCGCGCTGCATGCGCCGTTCCCCCCGGCGGCGGCCGCCGCGCTCGCCGCGCCGCTGCTCGTCTGCGTGGTCGCGATCCCGTGGTCGCGTCTCGCGCTCGGCGCGCACTACGTCACCGACATTCTCGGCGGCGCGCTCTTCGGCGCGGCGTGGCTGTGCGCGGCGCTCGCGGGGATCGTCGCGCTCTACGCACGCAGCGCGCACCACGTCTGAGCGCGCCGCACGTGCGCGCTCACGGTGCGAGGCGCGTCAGATCCTTCCGCGCTCGATCAGCGCGAGGCCGCGCTCGACGATGCGGTTCACCGCGCCGCCGAACTCGGCGAAGCGTTCGTCGTGCGTCTGGCCGTTCACGTACCGCTTGTAGATCTGCTGCAGGATCGCCGCGTAGCGGAACACGTTGAAGATCACGTACCAGTGCAGCTCGGACAGATCGGCCCCCGAGCCGCACGCGTAGCGCTCGATCGCCTCGCGGCGCGTCGGAAACCCGGGACGCCAGGTCGGCATCCAGCCGTGCACGCCGCTTTCGTTCGTGTCCTCCGGCTCCGCCCAGAGCGCGAGCAGGTACCCGAGGTCCATCAGCGGATCGCCGCGCGTGCACATGTCCCAGTCGAGCACGGCGACGGTGCGCGCAGGATCGGCCGGGTCGAGCAGCGTGTTGTCCAGCTTGTAATCGTTGTGCACGAGCGTCGTGCGCAGCGAGCGCGGGAGATTTTGACGAAGCCAGCCGACGAGGGGCTCCGCCGGGCCGACGTCGGGCGTGAGCGCGTTGTTCCAACGCTCGATCCAGCCGCGCAATTGCCGTTCGACGTAGCCGTCCGGCTTGCCGAGATCGCCGAGTCCGACGCTCTCCGGGTCGACGGCGTGCAACGCGACGAGATTGTCGATCAGCGTCTCCCCGACGCCGCGCAGGACGCCGGGCCGCGCTCGCCACGGCTCCGGCACGTCCGCGCGGAAGGCGATCCCGTATCGCCGCTCCATCACGAAGAAGTCCGCCCCGATCACGTCGTGATCGGTGCACAGCAGATAGCTGCGCGGAGCGAGCGGGTAACCCTGATGGAGCGTGGAGAGCACGCGGTGCTCGCGCCGCATGTCGTGCGCGCCCGGCGGCACGGGTCCGAGCGGCGGGCGCCGCAGCACGTATTCCGCTTCGCCGAAGCGCACGAGATAGGTGAGGTTCGCGTGTCCGCCGCCGAACTGCCGCAGCGCGAAGGCGCCCTCGGAGACCGGAAGGCGCGAACGCAGGAACGGCTCGAGCTTCGCGGCGTCGAGGCGCTCTTCGTCGCGGACCTCGATCGTGTCGGCGTCGCGCGCGATCATCGCATCCGCGCCTCGACGCGCAGGTGCGCGGTCTCGTTGGCGCTCATCAGCAGCCGCCGCGCGCCGTTGATGCGCACCACCGAGATCGCCGCGTTGGCGAGCGGAAACACGAAGTCGTGCGGCGTTCCGGCGACCGCGCCCAGAAAAGCGTTGATCGCGCCGGCGTGGCTCACCGCCACGACGCGGCTTCCGGGATGGCGCGCCGCGATGCGGTCCAGCGTCGCGGTCACGCGCGCCCGTACGCCGGCCGACGGCTCCGTCCCGGGGATCGCGTTCCACGAGCCGTCGCGGATGGCGATGACGGCGAGCATCTCGAGACGCTCGCGCATCGTCAGATCGCCGGCCTGCACGTCACCGATCTCGACCTCGCGCAGGTCGTGCTCCTTCGCCACCTCGGCGATCCCCGTGCGGACCGCGATCGCGAGCCCCGTTTCGAGCGCGCGCCGGATCGGGCTCGCGTAAACGGCCGCCACGCCGAGCGCCGCGAACCGCTCCGCCGTCGCCTCGGCCTGCGCCCGGCCGCGCTCCGAGAGCGCGTGCAGATCGTAATCCTGGTACGCCGCGCTGGCGACGCCGTCGTCGGGGACCGCGTCGGCATGGCGCACGATGTGGATCTCGGTCGCGCCGCTCGCGAGACTCAGCCCGAGCGGCTCCAGCGGATCGCCCCGCCTCACCGCCGGCCTTTCAGCTCGGCCTTGGCGATCGCGGCGCGGTGGACTTCGTCCGGCCCGTCGGCGAGGCGCAGGGTGCGCACGCCGGCGTACGCTTCGGCGAGGAAGACGTCGCCGCTGACGCCTTTCGCGCCGAAGGCCTGGATCGCGCGATCGATGACGCGCAACGCGACGTTCGGCGCGACGACCTTCGCCATCGCGAGCACGTCCTTCGCCGCTTTGTTCCCTTCGCGGTCGAGGCGTTCCGCGGCTTCGTACACGAGCAGGCGCGCCTGATCGATCTCGATGCGCGAGTCCGCGATCCACTCCATCACCACGCCTTGCTCGGCGAGCGGCTTGCCGAACGCGACGCGCGTCTTCACCCGCGCGACCATCGCCTCGAGCGCGCGCTCGGCGATGCCGATCGAGCGCATGCAGTGATGCAGCCGTCCGGGGCCGAGGCGCCCCTGCCCGATCTCGAAGCCGCGGCCTTCGCCGAGGAGCACGTTCTCGAGCGGCACGCGCACGTCGTCGAACGCGATCTCGCAGTGGCCGTGCGGCGATTCGTCGTAGCCGAACACCGACAGGGTGCGAACCACGCGCACGCCCGGCGTGTCCATCGGCACGACGAGCATCGTGTGCTGCTGATGACGCGGTGCGTGGGGATTCGAGCGGCCCAGAAAGATGAGCACCTTGCAGCGCGGGTGCGCCGCGCCGGTGGTCCACCACTTGCGGCCGTTGATCACGTAGTCGTCGCCGTCGCGGACGATCGCGGCGCTGATGTTCGTGGCGTCGGACGATGCGACGCCGGGCTCCGTCATCGCGAATCCGGAGCGAATCTCCGCGTTCAGCAACGGACGCAGCCAGCGCTCCTGCTGCTCGCGCGTCCCGTAGCGCGCGAACACCTCCATGTTCCCCGTGTCGGGGGCGCTGCAATTGAACGCCTCCGGCGCGATGAACGAGCGGCCCATGATCTCGCACAGCGGCGCGTACTCGCGGTTGGTGAGCCCCGCGCCCCACTCGCTCTCCGGCAGAAAGAGGTTCCACAAGCCGGCCTCGCGCGCGCGCCGCTGCAGCTCGTCCATGACCGGCGGCTGCGCCCAGCGATTCTGCGCCGTCTCGAGCTGCTCGCGGTAGACCGCCTCGTTGGGATAGATCTCGGCGTCCATGAACGCGAGAAGGCGGTCGCGGAGCGAGGCGGCTGTCGCGGCGGCGGTCATCTGCGCTGTTTTCGTCGGCGAGCGAGGAGTCCCGTGCGAGCGACGCGTCAGCGCGCGAGCGCGGGCGGCGACGCGATGCCGAAGACCGCGCGCTCGATCACGTCGAGCGCGGCCGCGATGCGGCGCTCGTCGAGCGGCGTCTCGTCGAGAATCGCTTCCCGGTAGAAGCCGTCGAGGAGCGCCAGGAGCGCGGCGGCGGTCGCCTCCGGGTCCGTGACGCGCGCGAGCCCGCGCTCGCTCAGCGCCGACAGATGCCGTCCGATCCGCGCGATCCCGTCGGCCCGGCGCTCCCGGCGCTCGCGGCTCGCCTCCGGGTCGCGCAGCGCCAGCAGGAACGACGCGCGGAGCAGCGCCGGGTTCGTCGCGGGCGCGCGCAGGATCGCGTCGCCCATCGCACGCAGCCCCGCCCGCGCTTCCGCTTCGCTCGCCACGTCGTCGCGCAGCTGCTCGGTCAGCGGCCCGCGGCGCTCGCGCACGCGCTCCATCGCCGCGAGCAAGGCGGCCCGCTTGTCGCGGAAGTGCCGGTAGAAGGTTCCGTGCGCCAAACCGGCCTCGGCGGCGATCGCGTCGGCGGTGACGTCGCCGAAGTCGCGCGCCGCCAGCAGCCGCTCGAGCGCGTCGAGAAGCCGCCCGCGGGCGTCGCCGCGCCGCTTCGGCGGCTCGGCCGGCGCGCGCCGCGCATCGGCGGGCTGCGCGCGTCCGAGGTAGGTCCAGCGGCTGCGACGCCGGCCGCTCTCCGGGTCGCGCACGCTTTCGACCCGGTAGAGGTAGGCCCGGCCGCCGATCCGCTTCGTGACCTCGTACGCCATACGTGGTAACATGACTTGATCGTCATGCCGGAATTACCTACAACGAGACGCCCCAAGGGCCGCGCGTCATGAGCGCGTCCCTGGCCGACCGCCGGGCGGCTTCCGCGCTTGCCGCGGCCGAGCCGGCGGCGCGCAAGGCCGAGCCGCCGCTCGGGCTGGTCACGCTGACGGTGATGCTCGGGCTGATCATGGCGATCATCGACACGTCGATCGTCAACGTGGCGCTGAACGACATGGCGGGCAACCTCGGCGCCTCGCTCGACGAGATCGGCTGGGTCGCGACCGGCTACATCCTCGCGAACGTGATCATCATGCCGCTCAACGGCTGGCTGACCGCGCGCTTCGGCCGCCGCAACTTCTACGCGACGTGTCTGGCGCTCTTCACGATCTCGTCGTTCATGTGCGGAACGGCGACGAGCGTCGGGCAGCTCATCGTGTACCGCGTGATCCAGGGCTTCGGCGGCGGCGCGCTGCAGCCGACCGCGCAGGCGATCATGTTCGAGTCGTATCCGCCCAACAAGCGTGCGGGGGCGATGGCGATCTTCGGGCTCGGCGCGATGGTCGGTCCGGCGATCGGTCCGACCCTCGGCGGCGTGATCGTCGACAACTACTCGTGGCCGCTGATCTTCTACATCAACATCCCGATCGGGATCGTCGCCTTCCTGATGACGATGGCGTTCATCAAGGATCCGCCCTATCTCAAGCGTGACAAGTCGCCGGTCGACTTCATCGGGCTCGGGCTGCTCACCGCGGGCGTCGCGTCGATCCAGTACGTCCTCGAGCGCGGCCAGCGCGAAGACTGGTTCCAGTCCTCGACCATCGACGTTCTCAGCGTGGTGGCGGTCGTTTCGCTGGTGATCTTCTGCGTGCGCGAGCTGCGCGACGCGCGGCCGCTCGTCGACCTGCGCGTCTTCAAGTCGAAAGCCTTCAGCGCCGGCAGCACGATCGGCATCATCAGCGGGTTCGGCCTGTACGGGACGGCGCTGATCCTGCCGCTCTTCTTTCAGAACGTCCTCGGTTTCACGGCGACGGACACCGGGATGGCGCTGCTGCCGGGCGCGATCGCGACCGCAATCAGCATGCCGATCGTCTCGCGGCTCGTCGGGAAGATCGACGGCCGCATCTGCATCGCGGCCGGCTTGATCATCTTCGCGATCGGGGCGTGGTGGATGGGCGGCTTGACGCAGGAGGCCGGGTACTGGGACGTGTTCTGGCCGCGCGCGGTGCAGGGCTTCGCGCTGGGGTTTCTGTTCGTGCCGCTCACGACGGCCACGCTGGGCGAGATCGCGCGCGAGCGCATGGCGAACGCGACCGGAATATACACGCTCGTTCGGCAGCTCGGCGGCTCGCTGGGGATCGCGGTGCTGCAGTTTCTGCAGACCCGCTACCAGGACGACGACTACGCGCAGCTCGCGTCCGGCGTGACCGCCGCGAACCCCAACGACCAGAGCTTTCTCCAGACCATGCACGGCACGCCGACGCAGCTCTGGGAGATGGTGATGCGGAACGCGACGGTGCTCTCGTACGACGGCGTGCTGCGCCTCTGCGCGGTCATCTTCGTCCTGACGCTGCCGCTCGTGCTCTTGCTGAACTGGAAGCGCGTCACCGGAGGAGACGCCGCGCCGGCCGCGATGGCGGAATAGCCGGCCGGGACGCGCTCACGCCAGAGCGGCGCAGACGGCGTCGGTGACCCGATCGGTCGTCGCGTCGCCGCCGAGGTCGCGCGTGCGCGGACCGGACGCCGTCACCGTCTCGATCGCTCGCATCAGGCGGGCGGCGTTCTCGTTCTCACCGAGATGCTCGAGCATCATGACGGCGGTCCAGAACGCGCCGATCGGGTTGGCGATCCCTTTCCCCACGATGTCGAACGCCGAGCCGTGGATCGGCTCGAACATCGAGGGGAACCGGCGCGACGGATCGAGATTCGCCGTGGGGGCGATCCCGATGCTGCCGGCGAGCGCGGCGGCGAGATCGCTCAGCACGTCGGCGTGCAGGTTCGTCGCGACGACGGTGTCGATGCTCTTGGGCTTGTTCACCATGCGCACCGTCATCGCGTCGACCAGCTCGCGATCCCAGGTGACGTCCGGGAAATCGCGCGCGACGCCGGCGGCGATCTCGTCCCACAGCACCATCCCGTGGCGCTGCGCGTTCGACTTCGTCACGACGGTGAGGTGCTTGCGCGGCCGGCCGCGCGCGGCCTCGAACGCGAAGCGGATGATCCGCTCGACTCCGGCGCGGGTGAACACCGCCACCTCCGTGCCGACCTCGATCGCGTGCCCGCGATGCGCGCGCCCGCCCATCCCCGCATATTCGCCCTCGCTGTTCTCGCGCACGATCACCCAGTCCAGATCGCCCGGCGCGCAGTCGCGCAGCGGGCTCTGCAAGCCCGGGAGGATGCGCGTGGGGCGCACGTTCGCGTACTGATCGAACGGCTGGCAGATCGCGAGCCGCAAGCCCCAAAGCGTCACGTGATCGGCGACGCGTTGATCGCCGACCGCGCCGAAGTAGATCGCGTCGAACGGCCGCAGCGCGTCGAGCCCGTCGGCCGGCATCATCACGCCGTGCTCGCGGTAGTAGTCGGACCCCCAGGGAAACGACTCGAAGCCGAGCTGCAGCGCGCGGTCGGTCTCCTGCAAGCGCTGCAGCACCCGCACGCCGGCCCCGATCACCTCCGGCCCGATACCGTCGCCCGGGATGAGGGCGACCCGATGCGATCCCATTCGGCCGTCCTACGCGCCGGCGCCGCCGCGTCCCTAGCCGCTCGCGAAACGCGCGTGATAGACTGACGTGAGACACCGTCATGATCGTTTCGGCACGCCCGCTCACCGACGACGAGCGGCTCGAACTCAGCGCCGGCAACCCGGGCTGGCACATCGAACGCGAGCCGGACGGATCGCTGAACGTGAGCCCGACGTCGTATCGTAACGGGATCCGCGCGTTCGAAGCGGCGCGGCAGCTCGCGGAGTGGGGCGCGGCGACTGAACCGCGTCACCCGCGCCCGGCACGCGCAGCGAACGGCGCCGCGAGCCGGCCCGCTACCGCGTGCCGACGTCGCTCACCGCGGCGTAATGCCCGGCGTCCAGCGCGTAGATCGCGAGCATTGCGACGTACGACGTGCCGTTCACGGTTTTCGTGAACGTCGCGCTGCGCATCCCGGCGCTCGCGGCCGGCTCTCCGGCTGACCAGCCCGCGTCGCGCAACTGCTTCGCGAAGCTCTCGAAGACCGCGGCGAGCGGCAACGACGACGTGATGCGCGCGGCCGTCGTGGTTCCGTCGCCTGACGGGCCGGACGCGGCGATGTCGATCCCCGCGCTTGCGCGGAACTTCGGCAGCGGCGACGGCGGCAAGAGCATCGGAAACGCGGGAAGCGAGCCCGGCTTGGCGCACAGCAAGTTCACCTGCGCGCCCGTGCCGACTCCCACGTCGAGCGCGGAGGCCGGCGACTGCGGCTCCTGCAGCGTGATGTCGGCCGGTACGGCCGAGCCCGACGGCGAGCACCACATGCGCAGTTGCGGGAAGGAAAGCGTGAAGCCGCCCTGCGGCAACGGCAGCCGGTCGGCCAGGCTTTCCCCACGCGTCCAGCCCTTTCGTCGAAGCTCCGCCTCGTACGACGCGACCGCTGCGTCGCGGTCCGGCGCATCGTAATAGAGCTCTGTCGGATGGCCGCTCAGCGCCGCCGTCCATCCGAGACCGTTCGTCGACGCGGGCAGCGCCTGCGAAACGCTGCCGAGCAGCGTCGCGGCCGGCAACGGCACAGCCGGAAGATCGGGCGGGACCGCGTGCAGCAGCACGTGCGCTTCCTGGCCGCCGCGGCCGGCGATGCGCTGCGCGAGCACGAGCGCGTCGTCGGCGTCGGACGCCGTTGCGAAGATCGGTGTCAGCGCCGCGCTCGCCGCGAACCCCAGCGCGAGAACGGCGCGAATCATGCGGCCGACTTCTTCCGTTTCGGCTTCGCGGCGCTCGCCGATTTCTTCGCGGTCGTCTTGCGCGTGCCGCCGCGCTTCGCCGGCTTCTCGTCGGCTTCGTCGTCCTCGTCTGCCGTCGCGGCCGCGTGGCGTCCCTTGCCGCGCGCCTTCGTCTGTTCGAGCGAGCGCTGCAGCACGTCCATCAGGTTCACGACGTTCGTCGCCGCCGGCTTGTGCGGCTTCGGCGCTTCGACTTCTTCGCCGTTCGCGCGGGCCTCGATCATCGCGAGCACGTCTTCTTTGTACTTGTCGTGGAACTGTTCGGGATCGAACGAGTCCGCGCTCATCGTGTCGATGAGCATCTTCGCGACCTTCTTCTCGGCGTCGGCCACCTTCTCGTGGAGCGAGGGGAAGTCGAAGCCGGACTGGCTCACCAGCTCGTCGGCGAAGTGCATGAGCTCCAGCACGAGCGCCTCGCCGTTCGGTTTCACGGCCGCGAGGTGCTCGCGCGAACGGACCACCACGCGCGCGATCGCGACTTTTTTCGAGTCGATCAGCGCGTCGCGCAGCAGCGCGTAGGCGTGGCGGCCTTTCTTCTCGGGCTCGAGATAGTACGGCGTGTCGAAGAACATCGGATTGATCTGGTCGAGCTCGACGAACTCGACGATCTGCACCGACTGCGTCGCCTCGGGCCGGACGGCTTTCAGGTCCTCGTCGGTGACGACGACGTAGCGGCCCTTCTCGTACTCGTAGCCGCGGACGAGGTCGGCGTACTCGACCTTCTCGTCGCAGACGGAGCAATGGCGCTCGTTGTAGATGCGCCCGTCGTCCTTGGCGTGCAGGAAGTTGAACCGCAGGTCGTTCGTCCGCACCGCCGTGTAGAGCTTGACGGGGATCGTGACGAGCCCGAAGTTGATCGCACCGGACCAGATCGCGTGTGCCATGACTCCACCATTATTCCCATAGCGAGCGAGCCTTAGCAAGGGCGCCTTCGAGCTTCTGCGGCTTCCAGCCCTCGGCGACCCAGGGGTCGCCGCCCTTCGCGACCAGCTTCGGGACGTTGGCGATCGTCCAGCGCCGCATCTCGGCGGTCGTCTCGCGGGCCCGCTTGCGGCGCATCGCCTCGACCTCGCTCCACGCCAGCGGCATGGACACGGGCGCGCCGGGGCGGGCGCGCACCGTGAAGGGTGCGACGTAGGTCTTCCCCCGGCCGACCTGGACCCAGTCGAGGTAGACGAGGTCGTCGGGACGCCGCGCGACGGCCCGCTCGAGCGTCGTGTCGTACGGCAGCACGGTGTGGACCCGCCGGGCCAGCAGCTCGGAGACCCCCTTCGCGACCTCGTAGTCGTAGCGCGGCGCGAGCGGGACGAGGACGTGCAATCCCATCCCCCCGGTCGTCTTCACGTAGGGCCGCAGCCCGATCGTGCGCAGCTCGTCGCGGAACGCCAGCGCGACCCGCGCCAGCCGTGCGAGCGGACAACGCTCGCCCGGATCGAGATCGAACAGAATGACGTCGGGGACGTCGAGCGAGCCGACGCGCGAGTACCAGATGTGCAGCGTGATCGCCGCGAGGTTGGCGACCCACACCAGCGACGCTTCATCGTCGACGACGACGTACGTCACGTCGCGCGGCTCGCCGGTCGTCGGCGGGATCGTCACGCGGTGCACCCATTCCGGCGTGTAGCGCGGCATCTGCTTCTCCCAAATCCCGCGCGGCACGTCGATCCCGTCGGGGAAGCGCTCCATCGTCAGCGGGTTGTCGCGCAGATACGGCAAGATGACCGGCGCCACGGCGCGGTAGTACGCGACCAGATCGCCTTTGGTGTAGCCGTCGGACGGAAACAGAACTTTGCCCTGGTTCGTCAGCGCGACGCTTCGCTCGCCGACGACGACGCTGCCGCTCGCGGCGCTCGGGCGCGATCCCTTCTTCGTCGCACCGCGCCACTCGGCGTTGACCTTGTCGGCGGCGCTCTTCGCGCGCGCTGCGCTCATGCGTCGGGGTCGGCGTGCTGCTCGCGCTCGCGCACGACCGTGGCCGGATCCTTGTCGCTGCGCAGCGCGATGAACACGGGCTGGCGCAGGATGCCTTCGCGCGTCCACTCGGCGAACGCCACCTCGCCGACGAGCTTCGGCGAGACCCAGTGGGCCGGCGTGTTCGGCTTCGGCGGGTTCGCGAACGGCGAAGTCTTGCGCTCCAGCGGTTTCAGCTCCGCCATCAGCTCGCGCAGCCGCTTCGCGTCGTATCCGGTCCCGACGTGGCCGGCATACACGAACTTGCCGGCCTCGTGGTAGCCGACGAGCAGCGAGCCGAATTCCTTGCGGCTGCCGCGCGGCTCGGTCCATCCGCCGATCACGAACTCCTGACGCCGCTTGACCTTGATCTTCACCCACTCGCGCGAACGGATCGAGCGGTACGGCGACGTGCGCACCTTGCCGACGATCCCTTCCAGCCCGCGCTGCTGCGCCAAGTGAAAGAGCTTCTTGCCGTCGGCGAGGACGTGCTTCGAGTACAGCACGCCGCGATCGGGCACGATCAGCTGCTCCAGCAGGCGTTTCCGCTCTTCGAGCGGGTGCTGCCGCTGATCCCGGCCGTCCGCGTAGAGCAGGTCGAAGACGACGTACGTGACCGGCGAAGGCTTCGTGCGTTTGCGCCCTTTCAGCTCGGGCTTCTCGCGCGACTGCAGCGCCTGAAAATCCGGCTTGCCGCGCGCGTCGAGCACGCACAGCTCGCCGTCGACGACCACCGGGATCGACTTGAACGCGCTCGCGAGCGAGGCCATCTCCCGAAACTGGTGCAGCAGGTCTTTGCCCGTGCGCGAGGTGAGCGTGACCTCGTCTTTCTCGATCGTCGCGATCGCGCGATAGCCGTCCCACTTCAGCTCGAACAACCAGCGGTCGTCGTCGAACGGCTCGTCGACGAGCGTGGTGAGCATCGGCTTCACGTCGCGCGGGATCGGATCGGTCTTCACGGCTCGCGCACGCGCCGCGCGCTTCACGAGCGTTCCGTCGGACGAAGCCGCGCGATTGCTGTGCCAGATCGGCGCGTCCTTGCGCTGCGCCTGCAGCTCGGCCAGCGTGCGCCCGGTCTGGACGCTCTCCGCGTGGTCCTCCACCCGCCACGCCGGATCTTCGAACTCGTCGTGGTCTTTGAAGAGCAGCCACGGCTCGCCGTGCTCGCCTTCGCGCGGCTTGATCTTCACGAGCGTGAAGAGGCCCTTGAGCTTCTTGCCGTGCAGCACGAACTTGATCTTGCCCTTGGCGACCTCGCGCACGGGATCGTCGCCTTCGGCCAGCTCGTAGGTGCCGTTGTCCCAGACGATCACTTCCCCGGCGCCGTAGTTGCCGGCCGGGATCACGCCCTCGAACGTCTGGTAGTCGAGCGGGTGATCCTCGGTCTTCATCGCGAGGCGCTTCTCGATCGGGACGAGCGTCGGGCCCTTCGCGACCGCCCACGACGGCATCGCGCCGCCGGCCTCGAGCCGGAAGTCCCAGTGCAGCCGCGTCGCGCGATGCTCCTGCACGACGAAGCGGAGCTTCTTGGTAGAAGCCCGCTTTCGTCCTTTGGGTTCCGGGGTCGCCGCGAAGTCGCGCTTGCGAACGTACTCCGCGAGCGGATCGCGCTTCGCCAGCTAGATCCCTTCCTCGTCGCGGAGCGACGCGTCGCGCACGTCGCGCGCGGCCTTGTGCATGTCGCCCTTCAAGTCGTGTCCCGCTTCGCGCACGTGCGAGGCGACGCGCTCGCCGAGCGGCATGCGGTCACCCTGGACGGCGCGGTCGAGCTTCTCGGCTCCGGCCTTCACGCGTTCTTTCGCCTCGTCGAGCGCGTCGTGCGTGTCCGCCTTCAGCGTCTCGATCGTGTCGCGCGTCGTCGTGTCATCGTCGCGGCGATCCATCAGTGCGTCCCGCCGCCGCTCGAGGAGCCGCCCGTCGTCGTCGTCGTGCCCGAGCCGGACGTGCCGCCGCCCGTCGTTCCGCCGTTGAGCGGCTGCGAGCTCGTCGTGTTCGTCGTGCTGCGCGTGGTGCTCGTCTGGTTCCACGGCTGCCACACGAAGAGCGCGATCAGCGCCACGACGACGATCACCGCCACCAGGCTGAAGGTCGCCAGGGACCCGCCGCTCTCCCGATCGATCGTGACGTTGCGTTCGTCCATTCGTCTTCTCCCTCCGGTAGTCGCCGTGTTCTCTACCCGAAAGCGCGAAGAACTCAACCGGGCGGCGGAAAGCCGTGAGCCCGCCTAGTCGTGGCGCACGAACGTATTCCAGTACCAGCAGCCCCACACGCCGGCGGCGGCGCTCCAGACGATCAGCGCCTGTGCGCCGCGACGAACGGCGACGCGCAGGTCGCGTTGGGCCGCAAGTCCCATGAGGGCAAGGAGAAACGGGGTGAAGTCGAGCGCGTGGCGCATGCCGAACTGCGCTCCGCCGTTCGCGTAGTACAGCAGCGACGGCGCGGCGACGAGTGCGACCGCCGCCCACAGCGCGAGCACGAGCCGGCGCGGCTCGCGCGCGAGGAACGCGAGGAGGAGCGCCGGGCTCGTGAACCAGAGCGCCGTTCCCGGCGCATCGGGCACGAGCCACGGCGGCTTCCCGAGCCAGAGCGGCGGCTGGACGAAGAACGACCACAGCTCCACGGGGACGTTGCCGAGCCCGAACGGCGAGCCGTCGGGCGAGCCCATGTACGGGTCCTGATGGTAGAAGATCGTGTGTCCGGCGTCCCACGGGACGTGCCAGCGCGCCATGTTGTAGGCGACCCACGCGGCGAAGAACGGCACGAGCACCAGGACGAATGCGCCGAGCGCGCGCGGGTCGCGGCGCGGCTCGCGAAAGCCCCGCCAGACCCACCAGGCGAACACCGGCAGCGCCATCACGAGCGTGAAGCGCGACCCGAGCGCGAGCGCGACCCACAGCCCCGTGAGCCACCCGCGGCCTTTCCCCGCCACCTCGCACAGCGCCAGCATCGTGAACGCGACGGCACACGTCTGCGCGGCGAACCAGACGTCGCCGAGCATCGAGCACCACAGCAGATCCGTCCCGGCGAAGAAGAACACCAGCAGCCAGATCGCCGGGCGCTGCGCGACGCCGAGGCGCTCGAAGAACGCCCACGCCGCGCCGACCGCGACGCCGCACATGAGACACGCCAGCAGCGTCTGGTTGGCGCGCACGCCGACGGCCTCGACGAGCGGCAAGATCAGCAACGCGGGGATCGGATCGTTGACGATGTAGCGATGGCCGTCGAACAGCACGGCGTCGATCGCCGGTCCCGGCCACAGCGGATCGATCCACAGCCGGTGATGGAGCAGCGCGTCCGCCAGCAGGACGTAGTTGTCGTACGGCGTCACGCGGCCGTGCGCGAAGAGCAGCGCGACGAGCGCGGCGAGGATTCCGGCGAGAAGCGCGTTCACGGCGGCAGGATCTCGTAGACCTGGGGGCGCCCGGCGCCGTCGAGCAGCCGCGTCCGAAAGCCCGGAATCTCCGGGGCGCCGTCGGAGAGGATTGCGAGCTGACCGCGCTTCGTCCACGCCGGGTAGTCGGCGATGTCGTCGAGCGCGAGCGCGCAGACCACGATGCGCCGGCCCAGCGTGCCGTCGACGTACGCGTGGTAGGCGAGCGGGGTCGCCCAGTCCCACGGCGCGACGACGATCGCACCGTCGCGCGTGCCCGCGGCGACGCGCTCGGCGAGCGCCGTGCCGTGCTCCTCGCCGCGCAGCGCGAGCACCGCGTGCGCGCCGAGCGCGTCGTGCACGAGCGCTGCGCAGAGCAGCGCGAGCGCGACCGCCGACGCGAGCACGGGACGCCGGCGGCCGGCGAACCGGACGAGCCGGTCGGCCGCGAACGCGAGACCCAGCGCCGCCGCCGCGTACAGCGCGAACGCGTAGCGCTCGGGATCGGCCTCGGCTTGGTACGACGCGCCGAACGCGGCCGGCAGCGCCGCCGCGAGCGCGAGCGCGACGGCGGCGAGCGGGATCTCCGCGGCCATCGCGACGAGCCCGCCCAGCGCGGCGAGCAGCAAGCCCAGCGGGAAGGCGTTCACGAGCGCCGGACCGTAGCGCGCCGCCGCTCGCGCGACGGTCTGCGGCGCGAGGAGCCGCGAGAGCGTGTAGCCCGGCTGCCACTCCGTCCCGGTGACGAGCTGCAGGAAGCCGTCGACGGTCGACGGGTGATGGTCGTCCCAGAACGGCCGCCCCGGCGGGACGCCGATCGCGAGCGTCGGATCGAGCCCGTGCGCGGTGACGTACGCGCTGCGCAGCGGCAGGTAGGCGTACGCGGCGAGGACGATCGCCGCGGACACCGCGACCGGCACGGCAACGCGGCGCCACGGCCACGCTCGGCCCAGCGAGGCGACGACGCCGCCCGCGAGGATCAGCAGCGTCGTATTGTCCAGCGCGAGCGCGACCCCGGCGAGCACGATCGCCGCGACGAGGGCGCGGGGCTCGCCGCGCATCGACCAGCGCAGCGCGAGCGCGAGCGCGGCGAACGCGACGACAAAGCCGAGCGGGTGCGCGTCGGCGTACGTTCCGCGTACCCACACGTCGTGCGCGAAGGCGAACAGCCAGCCGGCGAGGATCGCGAGCGCCGGCGCGATTTCGAACAGCAGCGCCGTCGCGGTGACCACCGACGCGCCGAGCGCGACCGCGATCGCGGAGAGGAGGTTCAAGCGCAGCGCGACCGTCCCGAACGGGAGCGCGTGCGTCCACAGCCAGCCGAGCATGACGTAGCCGGGAAATCCGGTCGGATACGGGATCCCGGCGATCCACGCGACCGTCTGCAGATCGCCCGTGTCCCAGAAGCCGACGTCCGTCTGGACGGAAACGAGCAGCGCCGCGAACGGGACCGCGAACGCGACCACCATCGCCGGCGTCGCGGAGAGGCGGAGAGCCAAGCGCGTGCAACTACGCCCGATGGTCCCGACCCGCCTCTCGCGGCCGCGCGTGGTCGTCGCCGAACCGTTCGCCGACGCCGGGCTCGCAGTGCTGCGCGACGCCGGGATCGAGGTCGACTCACGCGTCGGGCGCTCGCGCGACGAGCTGAGCGCCGCGCTCGCGGATGCGGACGGGCTGATCGTCCGCTCCGAGACCCGCGTCGACCGCGAGCTGCTCGCTGCGGCGCCGCGGCTCGCCGTCGTCGCGCGCGCCGGCGTGGGCGTCGACGCGATCGACGTGGACGCGGCGACCGCGGCCGGGATCGTCGTCCTCAACACGCCGGGCGCGAACACGCTCGCTGCGACGGAGCAGACGTTCGCGCTGATGCTCGCTCTCGCGCGCCGCATCCCGGAGGCGGTGGCACACGTGCGCGCGGGACACTGGGACCGGCGCGGACTCATCGGGACCGAGCTGCACGGAAAGACGCTCGGGATCGTCGGGCTCGGGCGGATCGGCGGCAACGTCGCGGCGCGGGCGCGCGCCTTCGGAATGACGGTGTTCGCGCGCGACCCCTTCATCTCGGCGGCGCGCGCCGATGCGTTCGACGCCAAGCTGGTCGGCCTCGAGGAGCTTCTGCGGCAGAGCGACTTCGTCACGCTGCACGTCCCCCTGACCTCGCAGACCAGCGGGATGATCGATGCGGCCAAGCTGCGCCTGATGCAGCCGCACGCGTACCTCATCAACTGCGCGCGCGGCGGAGTGATCGTCGAGCGCGATCTGCTCGCGGCGCTCGACGCCGGCGTCCCGGCCGGCGCCGCGCTCGACGTCGTCGCCGACGAGCCGCCGCCCCCGGACGGCACGGGCGCCGCGCTCCACCGTCACCCGAAGGTCATCGCCACGCCGCATCTCGGCGGGTCGACGCGCGAAGCGCTCGCGCGCATCGCCACCGAGCTCGCACACGACGTCGCGCGCGTCCTGCTCGGCGCTCCGGCGGCCGCGGCGGTGAACGCGCCCGCCCCGGACGGCGCCGACGCAGCGCGGATCGTGCCGTTCCTCGACGTCGCGTATCGTCTGGGCCGATTCTATCCGCAGTACGCACGGCCGGAGCGGCTGCCGCCGTTCGCGCTCGTCCTCGGCGGTGCGCTCGCCGGCGTCCCGCCCGAGCCGCTCGTTCGCGCGTTCTTGAGCGGGCTGCTCCAGGCGACGACCGAACGGCGGGTGACGGTCGTGAACGCCGAAGCGATCGCGCGCGAGCTCGGCATCGTCGTCGAAACGGGCACCGACGAGGACGCATCGTCCTACGCGTCCTCGCTGCGCGTTCAGGCCGGCGAGACGTCCGTCATCGGCACGGTTCTGGCCGGGTCGGCGCGGATCGTCGAGCTCGACGGCTACGAGATCGACGCGATGCCCGCGGGTGCGATCCTCATCACGCGCCATCGCGACGTCCCCGGGATGATCGGCAAAGTGGGGACGCTGCTCGGCGACGCGCAGGTGAACATCTCGACGATGCAGGTCTCCCGCAACACGGTCGGCGGCGATGCGATCATGGTGCTGTCGACCGATCGCGCCGCCGACGAGACGACGGTCGCTGCGCTCCGCGCGATCCCGGGGATCAGCGCGGTCCGCTCGCTCGCGGTCTGATGCGCGTCTACGTCGCCCGGCACGGCGAGACGACGTGGAATCGCGCGGGCCGCTACCAAGGACGGCGCGAGTCCGACCTCTCCCCGCTCGGCGAGTCGCAGGCGCTCGCGCTGGCCGGCGCGATGGAGCGCGCGGGCGTCGGGCGCATCGTCTCCTCGCCGCTGCGGCGCTGCACCGCGACCGCGCAGCCGTCGGCCGAAAGGCTCGGCGTCAGCGTGGAGATCGACGAGCGGCTCATCGAGATCGCGCACGGTACGTGGGAAGGCCGCCTGCGCGACGAGATCGCCGCGAACGATCCGGCGCGCTACCGCGCGTGGCGCGAAGACCCGGCGCACGTGGCGTTCGAGGGCGGCGAGACGATCGGTGCGGTGCTCGAGCGCTGGCGCAGCTTCGCCGCATCGGTGCGCCCCGGCGAGCCGACGCTCGTCGTGACGCACGACGCCGTCGTGCGCGTCGCGCTGTGCGACGCTGCCGGCGGCGATCTCCGCGACTTCTGGCGCGCCCGCGTCCAGAACGGCGGCTACGCGGTGTTCGACGCCGACGACAGCGCGTGGACGCTCGTCGAGGAATGTGCGGGCGCGCACCTCGCGGGGATCGCCGCCGCGACGGAGACGCAAGCGCTGTAGCCTCGCGGCATCGCAAGCGCCGGCGGTGACGGCGTCGCAAGGCGCTGCGACGCTTCGCTGCGAGCGCCGAAGCGTTCAGTAGCTCGGGATGCCGCGCGCGACGGTCGCGTCGCCGGGGCCGGTGATGTCGATCTCCGCGACGCGGCCGACACCGCGCACGAAGAGCGTCGCCGGCGTCCCCGGCACCAGCGCGCCGACGTCGCGGAACGTCCCGCCGGACTCGACCCGAACGTGCCCGCCGGGCGGTGCGCCGGAGACGACGACGTAGTACCACGCGCCGTCGCGCGCGTAGATCGCTTTCGCGACCATCCCCGGCGGCGTGGTGAGCGAGACGTGCTCGAAGTGCGAGGCCGCCATCGCGAGCAGCGCCGTGTTCGTGGAGGCGAGGCGGCTCGACGCGGCGTGCGCGGCGCTGCCTTCGTACGCCGCCGTAGCGGCGAGCACGACGGCGGCGGCTGCTGCGGCACCGGCGAACCAGCTCCGCTGCCGGGATGCGCTTCCACCGACGGTCGTGCGCAGCCGTTCGGTCGTGGCCGCCTCGGACGGCGCCGGAGGCAACGCGCCGGCGAGCGCGGCGGCGGCCGCCTCCGCGGCGATGACGCGCTCGCGGCACGTCTCGCACGACGCGACGTGCGCTTCGATCTCCGCCGCACGCTCGGGGGCGATGATGCCGAGCACGTACAGCTCCGCGTCGTCGTCGAGATGGTTCACGATGCTGATCCTTCGGAGAGCGCGCCGTGCAACCGGCGCAAAGCGGCGGCGAGGCGGCTTTTCACGGTGCCGATCGGAATCGCGAGCTCCTGCGCGATCTCCGCCAGCGTGCGTTCGCCGTAGTAGGCGCGTTCGATCACGTTCCGCTGTTCGGGCGAAAGCACGCCGAGCGCGCGCCGAACGCGCTGCGCTTCGACCGGATCGAGCGCAGCCGTGGGATCGACGAACGGCTCCGCCGCGGCCGCCGCGCTCGTCTCGCGGACACGCCGCCGAGCCGTCCCGCGAACGGCGTCGAGCGCTTCACGGCGGACGCAGGCGATGAGGAAGGGCAGCAGCGGCCCGCGCTCGGCACGATACGTCCCGGCGCTCCACACCCGAAGCAGCGCGCCGTGCACAGCGTCCTCGGCGGCGTCGCGATCGTGGAGCACGTGGTACGCGACGGAGCGGAGGCGCGCGGCGTGTGCGCGGTAGGCGTGTTCGAATCCGGTTCCCTCGAACGCCATCGGCTGCGTTTCGCCGGCGCCGATCAGGCGTCCGCCAGCGAACGGTCCTGCCACGCCGCCGACCGGTCGAGCTCGACCGTTCGAAAACCGAGCACGCCGAGCAGCGACCCTGGAGCGACGGCGAGCGGCCCCGGCGATGCGCCCGGCGCCCCCGGCGCCGCCTGCGGGAAACCGGTCGCGCGCGCGGTCGCGAAGCGAATGTTGCCGTCGCGCTTCTCGACGACTTGGTGGATGTGGCCGTTCAGTACGGTCACCGCCGAGAACCGGCGCAGCAGCGCGATCGCGGCCGTCCCGTCGCGCGTCGTCCAGCCCCATGCGGGATAGACCGCGAACAACGGGACGTGCCCGAACACGACGATCGGCGTATCGGCGGAGCGCGCCGCGAGATCGTCGCGCAGCCACGCGAGCTGCTCGGGGCCCAGCTCGCCCATCGTCTCGCCCTCGCCGACGTTGACGAGCGCGACGAAGTGCGCGCCGCCCTGATCCCACGACG
The DNA here is from genome assembly GCA_035650875.1 of Vulcanimicrobiaceae bacterium. Lineage (GTDB taxonomy): Bacteria > Vulcanimicrobiota > Vulcanimicrobiia > Vulcanimicrobiales > Vulcanimicrobiaceae > Vulcanimicrobium. Next base: position 961,513 of record DASRGU010000010.1, on the reverse strand, counting down.
ACCAGCCGCGGCCGGCGGCGTCGTTCCGCGCGAACGACGCGGCGAACCGTTTCGGCCCTTCGGCGCCGATCACGTCGTGCTCGCCCGGAAGCGCGATGAGCGGAGCGCGCAGCGTGCTGAGCATGGCGCGCGCGTCATCGAACTCCCGGGCCTTGCTCAGATGCGTCACGTCACCGGTATGGATGACGAACGACGGCTGCTGCGGGAGCGCGTTGATCGCGTCGATCGCGTGCTGGAACGTCGCACGGACGTCCATGTTCGCCGGACCGGAGTAGCCGATGTGGCTGTCGCTGATCTGCGCGAACGCGAACCCGCCGCGCGGCGCCGCGTCCGCGGCGCGCGCGATCCCGTCGGTTCCGAGCACGTACACGATGCCCGCACCCGTCCAGGCGACGTGGTGGACGAAGTCTCCGCGTCTCACCGAGCGGCCTGCACGACGATCGTGCCCTTCATGAAGGGATGCACGGTGCAGTGATACGTGTACGTGCCGGCCTTCGTGAAGACGTGCACCCACCGCTCGGCGCGGTTGAGCCCCTCGGAGTCCCACGAGTTGTCGTCGGCGGTCGCGGTGTGCGCGTCGTCGTCGTCGTTGACGAACGCCACGCGCTCGCCGGGATGGATCGTCACGACGGCCGGTTCGAACGCGTCGTCTTTGAGATGGACCGTCGCGGCGGCGGCGCCGGGCGCCGGCGAACCGACGGCCGCCGCGAGCAGCACGGCGGCGAGCAGCATGTTCATACATCTCGTACGCCGCCGCGGCGAGGACGGTTCGGCCTCCACCGTTGCAGGCCGCCGAACCGCGCCGCTCGACCGCGGCGTACACGCAGCGTCCGGCACGCATCGACGAAACGACGCTGCCGATCGCGACGAGCGTCTTCTCGTCGCTCCGCCGGCGCGCCGCGCCGGCCGAAAGCGAAAACGAACATGAAAGCCCTGATGCCATCCCTGATCGCGGCCTGCGTCGCGCTCGGAACGCCCGCTCTCGCGCGTGCGGATACCACCGCCGCCGTCTCGCAGCCGAACGACGCCGGGAAGACGGCGCTGGTGTGCCGCGCGGCGTCCGCCGGCGAGCGGCAGAACGCGCTCTACGGCAGCGTCCCGCTCCTCTGCACGACCGCGAAGCAGTCGGCGACGAGCGACGCCGCCCGCGCGCAGCAATACACCGTGCAGCACCGAGACGACCAGTCGTGGGTCTACGACATCTTCATGCTCGACCACATGAACGGCAACGGCGGAAACTAGACGCTCGTGCGCCGCCCTTACGCGCGGTTCGGCGACGTCACGGCAGCGCGGCGTCGGCGGGCGGGAGCGGACGCGGGAGCGAGAACGTCGAGGCGGGGAGCGACGCCGGGAAGCGCCAGCGGACGAAGGCGATCTCCTCGTGCGCCGTTCCGCCGGCGACGCGGGCCGAAGCGGTCGCACCGCTGACGACCCACCATTTGCCGGCTTTGCGGAAGCTCACGCTCCCGCGGCCGCCGTGCTGCGCCGTGGCGAACGCGACCGACGCCGGCAAGAACGCGAGCCCGTCGATCGTCACCTGCGTGAACGTGAACCCACGCGACGCCACTTTCGGGGCGAGACGGAAGACGTAGTCGAGGTGATGGCCGTCGCGATGCGGCCCGGCATACGTGAAGTCGTATGCGTCGGGCCGCGGCGCGAGCGCGGCGACGCGATAGCGGTACGGCCGCCCGCGAAAGATGCGGATCACCGGCTCGGTCGAGCGCGTGCCGTTCACCGCCAGCGTCTCGTCGCGCTCGTCGCCGCCGCTGCGGAAGACGCGATGGCTCTGCTCGAGCACGCGGGTGCCGGTCTGTACCATCGTGTACTCGAAGGCGAAGACGCGCGGCTCGGAGAGCGTCGCGAGCGCGGCGCGATACCGCGCCAGAACCGCGTCCGGCGTGAGCGGCGCGCTCGCGACGGCCGCCGCGGCGACCAGAGCGATCACGCCGCCTCGCGCCGGAGCGCCGCGCGCATCGCGTCGAGCGCGGCGGCCGCGCCCGACGGGTCTTTTCCGCCGCCCTGCGCCTGCGCCGCGGCGCCGCCGCCTTTGCCGCCGACGAGCGGCGCCGCGGCTTTGACGAGGTTCCCGGCGTGCACGCCGGCGCGGACCGCGTCGTCGCTCGCGCTGACGAACAGCGACGCGCTCGATCCGTCCGTCCCGATCAGCGCCACGACGCCGGACGGCAGCCGCGCGCGGATCGCGTTTCCGAGCGCGCGCAAGGCTTCGGCGTTTGCCTCGGGGACGACCGCGAGCACCGCGCGCACGCCCCCGAAGTCCTCCGCGCGCTCGGCGTACGTCGCCGCGTCGGCGGCGGCGAGGCGCGCCTTGATCTCGTTCATCGCCTTCTGCAGATCGCGCACGTCGGACTGCAGCCGCTCGACCCGTTCGACGAGCTCGTCCGGTTTCGCCGAGAGCGTCTCGCCCAGCTCGGCCAGCGTGTCCTGTTGCCGCTCGACGTACGCCTCCGCGGCTTTCCCGACGATCGCTTCGATGCGGCGCACGCCGCTGCCGATCGAGCTTTCGCTGAGCATGACGAACAGCCCCAGCTCACCCGTCGTGTGCGCGTGCGTTCCGCCGCAGAACTCGACCGACGGCCCGAACTGCACGACCCGCACGCGCTCGCCGTACTTCTCGCCCGCCATCGTGATCGCGCCGGTCTGCTTCGCCTCGTCGATGGGCAGCTCGCGCATCTCCTGATGATGATCCGCGCGAATCAGCTCGTTCACGCGCTGCGTCACCGCGCGCTTCTGCAGCGGCGTCAGCGCGCCGCTCGGACTGCGAAAGTCGAAACGCATGCGATCGACGCCGACCCACGAGCCGGCCTGCACCACCTCTTCGCCGAGCACGTCCTTGAGCGCGCGCTGCAGCAGGTGCGCCGACGTGTGATGGCGCCGGATCTCCTCACGCCATTCCGGATACACCCGCGTGTGCACGGGCGTGCCGGCGGTCAGCACGCCCGAGACCAGCCGGCCGTGGTGCGCGATCGCCTCGCCGACGAACTGCGTGTCGGTCACCTCGAACACCGCGTCGCCGTGCGTGATGCGGCCGCGATCGCCGATCTGTCCGCCTTTCTCCGCGTAGAACGACGTTCGATCGAGCAGGACCTGCGCCTCGGTGTCCGCCTCGATGGCGTCGACCGGCGTCCCGCGGACGAGGATCGCCTGCACCGTGCCGTCCGCTTCGAGCCCGCCGTAGCCTTCGAACGCGGACGAGAGCGTCGGCAGGTCCGTCACCGTCACGACCGCGCGCTTCGCCGCGGCGTCGGCGCGCGCGCGCTCGCGCTGCGCCGTCATGTGCTGCTCGAAGCCGACCGAGTCGACGGACACGCCGCGCTCGCTCGCGATCTCGCGCGTCAGCTCGATCGGGAACCCGTACGTGTCGTGCAGCACGAACGCGTCCTCACCGGAGATCAGGCTCGTGCAGTCGGCGAGCGCGTCGTCGATGAGGTGCTCGAGCAGCTCGGTTCCGCGGTCCAGGGTGCGCATGAAGCCCGCCTCTTCGCCGCGCAGCGTGCTCTGGACGTCGCCGAGGCGCGCCCGCAGCTCGGGATAGCCGCTCTGCAGCGAGGCGACGACCGCGCCGGCCAGCTCGGCCATGAACTCGCGCGGATAGCCGAGGAGCCGTCCATTGCGGATCGCGCGGCGGATCAGGAAGCGCAGCACGAAGCCGCGCTCGGTGTTCGAGGGATAGACGCCGTCGGCGATGAGGAACGTCGCGGCGCGCGCGTGGTCGGCGATGATGCGGCGCCGCACGAGCTGCTCGGCCGCATCGAGCGACGTCTGCCCCACGCCCGGCTGCGCCGCGATCAGATCGGTGAACAGGTCGGTCTCGTACATCGACACGCGTCCGTTCGCGACGGCGAGCATGCGTTCGAAGCCGGCGCCGGTGTCGATCGCCTTGCGCGGCAGCTCGGCGAGCTTTCCGTCGGCGCCGCGGTTGTACTGTTGGAAGACGACGTTCCAGATCTCGACGTAGCGGCTGCCCTTGTTCGGGGCGTCGTCGTCCGGGCCCGACGCGTTTTCGGCGCCCGTGTCGTAGAAGATCTCTGTGCACGGACCGCACGGCCCGGTGGGCCCCATCGTCCAGAAGTTGTCCTCGTCCCAGCGCGTGATGCGCGCGGGCGGCAGCCCGATCTGCGTCTCCCACAGGCGCTGCGCTTCGTCGTCGCTCGTGTGGACGGTCACATGGAGCTTCGCGGGGTCGAGCCGCATCACCGTCGTGAGGAACTCCCACGCGAAGCGGATCGCCTCGGGCTTATAATAGTCGCCGAACGAGAAGTTCCCGAGCATCTCGAGGAACGTCCCGTGCCGCCCGGTGCGCCCGACGTTCTCGATGTCCGACTTCGCGCCCGCGACGCGCAAGCAGCGCTGCACGGTGACGGCGCGCGGCGCCGGGGCCGGCGCCTCGCCGAGAAACACGGGCACGAACTGCTCCATCCCGGCGATCGTGAACAGCGTCGTGCTCATCTCGTCGGGGATCAGCGAGGCGGACGGCAGATGCGCGTGGCCGTTCCGCACGAAATAGTCGACGAACGCTTGCCGGAGCTCTTGGGACTTCATGGGCGACCGGGCTCATTCGCGCCGCACGGGATCGGGCCCCGCCCCGCCGGGGCCTCGATCCGTGCCGTCCGGGGTGCCGCAGTTAGTGCTGCGTCAGCGTCTGCGAGAACGTGCCGTCGGTCTCGGTCGAGCCGGTGCGGTTGTACTGCAATTGGTTGTTGCCGAACGTGGCGGTCTGCCCGCCGTTGTCGTTGACGACGCCGGTCCCGACATTGAACGTGATGGCGCTGTTCGCCGCGGCGATGATCCCGCTGCTCGTCGCGTGGAGGCCGCCGGTGAAGTTGTTGGTGACCGCGACGTTCTCGAGCGCGAGAAACGCGTTCACGCCGGACGCCAAGGCGCCGTACTTCACGTTCCCGGCGACCTCGCCGCCTTTCATGTCGAAATACGTGTTTTGTCCGACGGTGATCCCGGGCCCGTTGTTCGAGGCGCGGAACGACGTATTGATCGCCGTGACATGATTGTACGACGTCGTCGACGTCGTCGACGCGTTGATGCCTCCCAACGAGTTCAGCTCGAGAGTGCTGTCGCGGATGAACAGTGAGCCCGGCGTAGAGGGCTGAAACTGGATGCCGTACGACGTGAACCCCTGAATCCAGCAGTTTTCCACGACCAGCCCCGCGCCGCTGTTGAAGATGATCCCCGACGTGCCGCTCGCCAAGCCTTGGAAGCGCATGTTCCTGACGACCACGATGTCGGTGGCGCCCGCCGATACGCTGAACCCGGGTGTTCCGCTGACCAGCGTCGAGGCGACCTGGCCGCCGCCGCCGTCGATCGTGATCGCCTTGGTGATCGTGAGCCCACCGAACCCGCCGGGATCGAGGGCGTCGATCTCGCCGCCCGCCGTGGTCTTGCTGATTGCGCCCGCCCATGTCTTGCACGGCGCGGTGCGGCTGCAAGGATTCGCGTCGTCGCCGACGCCGGACACCCAGGTGCGCGTGGCTTGCGCGCTCGCCTGTCCCGTCGTGGCACACACCGCGATGCCGACTGCGGCAAAGAACAAGAGTCCGTACGGTAGCTTCATACGCCGTCCTTCAAACGCGAGTGAAAGGACACCCGCTTTGCCGTACGGCCGCCCAAGTCATCGTCGGCCTTGGTAAATCTCCTGTTCGAGCACGGGCTCGCGCCGACGAACGTCGCTCAGCGCGGTCCGGTGAACAGTGAGGCGGCGTCGACGAAGCACAGCCCGTTGCGCCACGGGTCCTCGACGTAAAACGAGCGCTCGCCCCACGGGCGAACGACGATCGCGCCGGCCGGAGCACCGTGCACCTCGCCGCGCGAGAGCCAGCCCACGCGCCCCGCGCGCGCGTGCGCCGCCTCGAGATCGTCGCAGGCGAGGTACAGATCTTGCCCGGCGGCGCTCGGGGAACCGCCGCCGCGCGCGACGTCGACGACGCCGACGATGACGCCGTCGAGGTCGAAGTAGTGCCGTCCGCCGCCGACGGCGCGTCCCGGCGTCCCGAACAACGCGCCGTAGGAAGCGGCGGCTTCGTCGAGGCCTTCGACCTCGAGCATCACGCGAAAGACCCGCAAAGCATCGGCCATGGCAGCATCTCCGTCCGCGGCGAAGCGATCTACGGCGGGGCTCGAGCGCATCCTTGCGCTACAGCCCGAACGCGGCGACGGTACCGTCGAGCGACGCCGCGTACAGCATGCCGTTGACGACGGTGGGCGCCGCGAATACCGGGGCGCGGAACGCCGGTGAGGTCCACAGCGCCTGGCCGGTACGCACGTCGAACGCCGCGACGGTTTTCTGCAGCCCGGTCGCATAGTACACCACGCCGTCGGCGACGACGGGCTGCGAGAGCGGCGACGGCTGGGCCGATGCCCCGAGCGGCGCCTGCCACAGCGGCTGCAGCTTGCACAGCGCAGGCACGAACGCCAGCAGACCCTCCGCGTAGACGCCGTTCGGCGAGCCGTTCGCGATCAGCAGGGTACCGCTGACCGGATCCCAGCTCGCCGCGTTGACGTTGTAGCCTTGATTCGTCGTCGCGCCGATCGCGATCTGCTGAACCGGACCGCCGCCGATCGCGTCGAGATCGAACAGATCGAGCGTCCCCGACTTCTGCTCCACGGCGAGCTGCGGAGGGCAGCCGGGCGCAACGAACGTCACCGCGTTGGCGCCGAAGTCGTCGTCCTGCAGCGCGGGATTCCACAGCGACGACACGGCGACCGGCGTGAGCCCGGCGGTCAAACGGATGACCGCATCGCTGTACGTCGCGCCCTCGGACGGAAACCCGTTGCCGGTCGTGACGTACACGTCGCGCACGCCGGGCCGCGGATCGGCGACGACCCCTCCCGCACCCCACATCCCGCTGCCCCAGTTCGGCGCGCGTTCCGGCGTCCAGCGCGAACGCCGAACGCCGTTCGCCGCACCGAGCGCCACGATCGATCCGAAGTACGTTCCGTTGTCGCAATAGCCCGCGCTGGTGCCGTAGAGAATCCCGCCGGTCGCCAGCGCCAGCGCGCTGTACGCGTATTCGAGCTGCGGATTTTCGACGATCGCGGGCGGCGACGGCCACCCGGGGATCGCGCGGCCCGCGGCGAGATCGAGCGCGTGCACGACGCCGGCACCGTCGACGACGTAGACCGCCGGCGGCGCGCGGCCCACCACCGCGGTCGACGTGATGCCCCACGACGGCAAGTCGCCGCACGCGTTCGACACCACGCCGAGCTGCTCTCGCCAGACCGGCGCACCCGACGCCGCGTCCAGCGCGAAGAACGTGCCCGCCTCGTTTCCGACGTACAGCAGATCGGTCGTCGTCCCGCCGGCCGCGACGTTCGCGGCGACGACGGGCTGCGCGACGATCGCCCCGCCGGAGGCGAACGACCAGCGCAGGCGCAGCCCGCCGACGTTTTTGGCGGAGAGCACGATCTCGTTCGGATTGTGACCCGTGCGCTGCGCGTCGTACCCGAAGGTCGGCCAGTCGACGTGCGGCGCCGGCGTCGCGGCCGGCGGGATCCGCAACGACGGCGTGGCGCCGCCTCCTCCACCGCCGCCGCACGCGCTCACCGCGAGCGCGCAAGCCCCCGCGCAGATTGCGCGGCGCGACGACGGCGCGGTCCGCACCGCTGCTACTTCTCTTGGAGGAAGTTCTTGAGCTTCTCGAGCGCCTTCTGCTGCAGGCGCGAGACGTGCATCTGGGAGACGTTGAGGCGCTTCGCGATCTCGGTCTGCGAGACGCTCTCGTAGAAGCGCAGGTACAGAATGACGCGCTCGCGGCCGGTGAGCACCTGGAAGGCGCGCTCGAGGTTGGCGCGGTCTTCGAGCAGCTCCAGCCCGGCGTCGTTCTGCCCGACGTAGTCCGCGAGCGTCTGCGACTTCTTGTCGCCTTCGCCGTTGAGCTCGGTGTCGAGCGAGAGGAGGTTGTACGCCTGGCCCAGCTCTTGCGCTTCCAGAATGTCTTCCTCCGATGCGCCGAGATGCTGCGCCAGCTCGGCGACGGTCGGCGAATGACCGAGCTTCACCGTCAGCTTCTCGATGGCGCGGTTGACCGAGAGGTTCAGCTCCTGCAGCCGGCGCGGCACCTTGACCGCCCAGCCCTTGTCGCGGAAATAGCGCTTGATCTCGCCGACGATCGTCGGCGTCGCGTACGTCGTGAACTCCACGCCGCGCTCGAGATCGAAGCGGTCGATCGCCTTGAGCAGGCCGACGGTGCCGACTTGGATCAGGTCGTCGAGCGCTTCGCCGCGGTTGGCGAACTTGACGGCGAGATAGCGCACCAAGTTGAGGTGCGCGACGACCAGCTCGTTCCGCAGCCGGTCGAACTCACTGATCCCGGAATGGTCGGGTCCGCTGTCGAGAGCGCGATTCGCACGCAGCTCCGCGAAGCGCGCGAACGCCTGTCGCGCCCGGTTACGGTCCCACCGTTCCTCGTCGACGTGAGGAACCGAGGATGACATCTAAGCGGTAACGCGTTTCGTCATGACGAGCTCCGTCCCCCGGCGCGGATCGGTCGAGTAGTCGACGCTGTCCATGAGCGCGCGGATCAGGAACACGCCGAGCTCCTCGGTACGGCCTTCGGCGAGAGGTTGGGCTTCACCCACGGGCTCGAGGTGCGGCCCGGTCGAACGGTCGCGCACCGTCACGCGAAGCTCCTCGTCCTCCGCGTCGCAGACGATCTCGATCGCGCCGGCGTCGACGCCGCCGGCGCTCTGAATCGAGTTCGTGCAGGCCTCCGCGATGGCGAGCTTGATGTCTTCGATCTCGTCGACCGAGAAGCGCAGCCGGCTGGCGACGGCGGCGACGGCGAGGCGTGCCACGGCGACCCATTCCGCGCGCCCGGGGATCTTCAGCTCGACGGTCCCGTGCGAGGAGACTTCCAACGGTCGCGTCGCGGGGTTCACACCAGCGCCTTCATCGCGCTCTGCTCGTCGTCGAAGATGCCGAAGATCTTCACCAGCCCGGTGATGTCGAAGATTTTCTTGATCTGCGGGTTCGTGCAGACGAGATTGACGGAGCCGCCGTGCTCGCGAACGCGCTTGAGGCCGCCGATGAGCACGCCGAGACCCGTCGAGTCGATGTAACGCACCTTCTCGAGGTTGATGACGAGGTTGTAGTGCTCTTGATCGATGAGCTCGGTGATCGCGTCCTTGACTTTCGGAGAAGTGTAGACGTCGATCTCCCCCGTGAGGTCGACGACGTAGGCGTCGCCCTCGGACTCGCGGACGTTGACTTTGATATCCAAACTTCTCTCCTAGCTTTCGTTCTCGAGGGTAGTGCGCTGACGCGCCGCCGCGTCCTTTCCTTCGGCGATCGCGCCGTCGATGCGCGCGCGCGCCTCGGCGACGATGCGCCGTCCGCGCGCGAGCAGATCGCCCGCGTCTCCCGCCGTGTCCCGAGCCCGCTCGCCGGCCTCACGTGCCTTCGCGACGAGCAGGTCGCGTGTATCTTCCCCGGATTGCGGTGCGAGCACCATGGCGAGCGTCGCCCCGGCGAGCGCGCCGATCGCGAGCCCGCCGACGAATCCCGAAAGGCCGCGCTCAGCCACCGGAACCGTCTCCGCCGGGCGCCGAGCCGCGCCGGCCGGTCACCAGCCGCCGCACCCCGGCACTGACGCCCGTCAACGTCGCACCGAGGTTCACGAGCGCAGGCGCGACCGCGTCGGAGGCGAGCTGTGCGGTGCGGCTCGTCGCGCCGGCGACGTTCTCGAGCGCGCCGACGACCGTGGTGAGGCGAGCGACGGTGGTGTCGGCAGTGTCCGCGATGCCGCCGACATGCGCGAGCACGTCGACGACCGGCGCCGAGAGCGCGCCGATCTGCCGGTCCAGCTCGTCGAGCGTGCCGTTCAGCCTACGGAGCAGCCTCGCGAGCGCCAAGCACGGGATGAGGATCGCGACCCCCGCGAGCAAGACACCGCCTCCGATCAGGACGTCCCGAATGAACGCGCCGTCGATCCCCGAGCTCAAAACCGATCCTCCGCGTGCTCGCTAGAGCCACGGTGTGGCCCTTTCCCACAATTCCCGAGCACTACACGGCAAGGGGCGTGCGCACGTCCGCCACCAAAGACGGCAAGCGTTCGACCACCGACCGGATGTCTTCATCGCCGGTCGAGCGTCCGAGCGAGAAGCGGATCACGCCGCGCGCGTGGGTCTCGTCGAGGCCGAGCGCGGCGACGACGTGGCTCGGCTCGAGCGAGCCCGCGGCGCACGCGCTTCCGGCGGAGGCGGCGATGCCTTCGAGGTCGAGCCGGATCAGCAGCGCGTCGGACGGCGCGCCGCCGAACGCGACGGAAAGGATCGCCGGCTGGCGCGGCGCGCCGGCGCCGTTCACGAGCACGTCGGGGATCGCGGAGACGATCGCCGCCTCGAGCCGGTCGCGCATCGCGGCGACGCGCGGCGCCGTGTCGGCGCGCTCAGCCTCGGCGAGTGCGAGCGCCGTCGCGAAGCCGGCGATGCCGGGGACGTTCTCGGTGCCGGCGCGCAAGCCGTGCTCCTGTCCGCCGCCGACGATCAGCGGCTCCAGCGGCGTCCCGCTCCGTACGTACAAGGCCCCGACGCCCTTCGGCCCGTGCACCTTGTGGCCGGAGAGCGAAAGCAGATCGACGCCGAGCGCATCGACGTCGAGGGAGCACCAGCCCGCCGCCTGGACCGCGTCGGTATGGAACACGACGCCGCGCTCGCGCGCGAGCGCCGCGAGGCGCGCCACGTCTTGGACGACGCCGGTCTCGTTGTTGACGAGCATCACGCTGGCGACGGTCGTCTCGGGCGTCAGCGCGGCCTCGAATTCGTCTGCGTCCACGAGCCCGCGCGCGTCGACCGGAAGGCGCGTCACGCGCCAGCCGGCGCTCTCGAGCCGGCCGGCCGCGTGGAGCACCGCGCGATGCTCCGTGCCGACGGTGACGACGTGCCGTCCGCGCTCGCGCGCGGCGCCCGCCGCGCCGGCGAGCGCCAGGGCGTCGGCCTCGGAACCGCCGCCGGTGAAGACGATCTCGCGCGGCGCGGCGTTCAGCACGCGCGCGACGCGTTCGCGCGCCTCGTCGAGCGCGGCCCGCGCGGCGCGTCCCTCGGCGTGCAGGGAGCTCGGATTGTGGCCCTCGCGAAGCAGCGGGACCATGGCCTCGACCGCCTCGGCGCGCATCGCGGTCGTCGAAGCATGGTCGAGGTAGATCCGCTTCATCCGTTCACCTGAACCCGCACCGCGCCGCGTCGGTTCGCGTTACGGCTCCGGGGCGATCGGCCGGGCCGGCGGCGGACGCTCGAGCATCCGGACGTGTTCGAGGGCTTCGACGAGCGCGCGAATCTCCGCGCGGAGCGCGGCCACCTCGAACTGCAATGCCGCGACGTCGCTGCCGCCCCGGTCCACGCTCAAGGCGCCGAGCGCGATGCCCACCGCGTGCGCGACCTCATCGAATGTCCGCAGCTCGTCGGGTGCATAGGGATCGCCCGTGCGCTTCGGACCGCAGACGAGCACGCCGAGCAGCTCGCCGCGCGAGAGCAGCGGGAAGGCATACTCCCCGGCCACCGCGCCGGGGTGGGCGTGCAGGTCGACGCGCTCCAGCGTCGCGCGCAGAGCGACCATCGCCGGCTCGTTCTCGTGAACGAACGCGCCGCCGCCGGCATAGCCGCCGTCCGGCTGATGGAGCAGCAGCGTCACGCTCGCCGCGTCCGAATGCCGCGCGATCTCGTCGACGGCGCGCTCGGTGAGCGCCGCGACGCTCGTCACGAACGCCGCTTCGTGTGCGAAGCGCAGCAGCGCACGTTCCTGTTCGTGGCGCTTGCGAAAGAAGGCACGGTCGACGACGTGGTCGACGCGCTCGTGGATGAAGCGGATGGAGAAGCCCAGCCCGAGCGCGAGCGCGGCGCTCGCGGCCACGTTCGTCGACGCCGTCAGCCAATTTCCGAGCGCCCACTCGACCAGCATGAACGTCCCGACGACGATCAGCGAGACGGTCGAGAAGACCGCCGCGCGGTTCAGCACGAACCCGACGTCGAGCAGCCGCCGGCTCATCACCGCATACGTGAGACCCAGCGGCGCCGCGATCGCGGCGACGTTCGCGAACGTCGACGTGGCGATCTGCGTGTCGCTCGTCGGGAAGACCCCGTTGAGGACGATCTGCAAGACCGTGGCCACGAGGAGGGGGCCGAAGGCGAGCAGGGCCCACGCGACGCGCTGCCGCTCGAGGCCGCGCGAGCCGGCGAGCGCCGCGATCCCTGCCGACAGCAGCAGCAGCTGCGCGGCGCAGGTCAGCACGATCCCGAACGCGCCGAGATAGAGCGCGGCCGGATCGAGGGCGAGCGTCGCGATCGCGAGCGCCGACGCGACGCCGAACGCCGCCAGCATCCCGATCGCGACGAGCGCGAGCGCGTCGACCGTGCGGCGCAGCGGCGTGCGCGTGCCGAACCGCGCGGTGAACGCGAGCAGCGCGCCGAGCGCGGTCGCCCCGCCCACGCCGGCGCTGCTGAACGCCAGCGCGACGAGGTCCAGGGACGGAGACGGCGTGACGATCCACTGCAGCACGTCGCCCGTCACGTACGAACAGAGCGCGAGCGACAGCAATCGGGCTTCGGCGAGGTGTGGTCGGCGCCAGGCGATCAGTCCACCGAAGAGCGCCATCCAAAGGATGATCGCGTTGCCGAGCGCGGTGTCCCAGCGCAAGCGGGTGCGCTCGGGAACGAGCGTCACGCGCAGCGCGGTGTGCCCGCGAACGACGGCGATCGGGAGGGGGCGGTGCGCGGGCTGCACGTCGAGGGCGAAGACGCGCTCGGCGAACGGCAGCGCGCGCAGCTCGATCTCGTCACCGCCGCGCACGCCCGCGCGCGCCGCCGCACCGCCCGGCGCGACGAACGTGACGGCGGCGCGAAACGGCGCGCCGGGCGCGAGCACCCAGCCCGCGTCGCCCGTCCAGCGCAGACCGGTGTAGCAGTCGATGTTGAGCACGACCAGCCCGACGGCGAGCGCGGTCAGCGCCAGGAGCCAGAATCGCGCTGCGGCGGCGCTCATGCCTCGGCGTGCGCCGGCCCGCTACTCCTCTTCGTCGTCCTCCTCGACCTCGTCGACCTGGATTTCCTCGACGTCCTCGAGCTCGCCGCTGCCCGGGCCGCCCTTGGGGCCGCTGGGAGTTGTCGCCATCCGAATCTCCTTTCGTGCGCGACGCCACCTTCGCGCCCCCGGCGGAGGGACTGCGTCACGGCGACGATTCGTCGTCGCCGAACGGATCGCTTTCCGGCGCGCCGGCGCGGCGCGCGTCGATCCACGCGCGCAGCCGGGCCTCGTCGCCCTGGCGTCCGGGTTGAAAGTACGCGCGGGAGCCGAGGGACTCGGGAAGGTTCGGCTGCAGCGCGACCGCGGGCGGAAGATCGCCCTCGGCCTGCATCGCCGCATAGTCGTCGTGCGCGTAGCGGTAGCCCTCGCCGTAGCCGAGGTGCTTCATCAACTGCGTCGGCGCGTTGCGGAGATGCAGCGGGACGGGATCGTTGCGCGTCGCCTGCACGTCGGCGAGCGCGGCGCCGTACGCGCGTCCGACCGCATTGGACTTCGCCGCCGTCGCGAGATACAGCGTCGCGTGCGCGAGCGGAAAGAAGCCCTCCGGCATTCCGACGAAGTGAACGGCCTGCTGCGCGGCCATCGCGATCGGCAGCGCGTGGCGATCCGCGAGCCCGACGTCCTCGCTCGCGAGGATCACGAGCCGGCGCGCGATGAACAGCGGGTCTTCGCCCGACTCGATCATGCGGGCCAGCCAATACACCGCCGCGTCGGGATCGCTGCCGCGGATCGTCTTGATGAACGCGCTGATCGTATCGTAGTGCGCGTCGCCGCTCTTGTCGTAGCCGCGCACGCGCCGCTGCAGCGCGTCGGCGACCGTGGCTTCGTCCACCGTGCGCAAGCCGTCGCCGTCGCGCGCCGCCGACGATGCGGCGAACTCCAGCGTGCTCAGCGCGACACGCGCGTCGCCGTTCGCCAAGCTCACGAGCGCGTCGAGCGCCTCGGGCGTGAGGCGCACGTGCTGTCCGCCGAGGCCGCGCTCCTCGTCGCGCAGCGCGCGTTCGATCAGCGAACGCACGTCGTCGTCGGAGAGCGCTTTCAGCACGAACACGCGCGAGCGCGAGAGCAGCGCCGAGTTGACTTCGAACGACGGGTTCTCCGTCGTCGCGCCGATCAGCGTGACCGTTCCGTCCTCCACGTAGGGAAGCACGGCGTCCTGCTGCGCCTTGTTGAAGCGATGGATCTCGTCGATGAACATGACCGTGCGCCGGCCGCTCGCGCGGAGCTTCCGCGCGTCCGCGACGACCCGCCGCAAGTCGGCGACGCCCGCGCTCACCGCCGAGAGCGACGCGAAGTGCGCGCCGGTCTGGTGCGCGACGATCTGCGCGAGCGTCGTCTTCCCGGTCCCGGGCGGGCCCCACAGGATCATCGAGGGCACTTGGTCCGTCTCGATCGCGCGGCGCAGCGCGCGGCCGGGACCCACGATCTGCTCCTGTCCGACGAACTCGTCCAGCGTGCGCGGCCGCATCCGCGCCGCCAGCGGTTCGCGCACCGCCCGTCCGCCGTCGCCGCCGTCGTCGAACAGGCCGATCATCGCGTCAGAACGGGATCGGCAGACGGTGCTTCTTCGGCGCGGGCGTCGCCTTCACGCTTCCGGGCGCCGGCGTCGGGATCGGCTGCAGGATGGTGACCGGCTCGCCGGCCGCGTCGACCTTCTTCGTGATCACGTTGTAGGCGAGCGTCTTCGCCGTCATCGTCGACTCGCCGTCGCTCGTTTTCACGTCGCCCTCCAGGTGCAGCTCGCCCGTGCGGCGGTCCATCACGCCGCGCTCGGCGCTCGCGGTGCGCTTTCCCTGCTCGAAGTGCACGTGTCCGATCGCGGTGTAGATCTTCGCCTTCGAGTCGACGTCGAGGCGGTCGCACGTGAGCGTCGACGGCCCGCCCTTCGCGTACTCCGGGTCGTCGGCTTCGGGCGCGTCGCCGTTGTCGTGGATCACGACGTTGCCGATGAGGGTCGCGGTTCCGCGCTTTTGATTGCCCTTGGCGCTGTCGGCGGTGCCGTCGCTTCCCGGGCGCGAAAACGCGACGTGGTGGGGCATCTCGAAGTCGCCGTTGCCCTTCCAGACGATCGTGTCGCTCTCGACGCGATACTCCGGCGTCTCGAACGTCGAATCCGAGCCCGGCGACGCGATCGGCGACGGTTCGGGTGAAGGCGAGCTCGGCGACGGCGTCGCCGGAGCGGCGCTCGGCTTCGCCGGGGGAATGCCCTTCGCGCCGGCGCCGCCCGCGCCGGCCGCCGCGAGCGCGAGCATGGCGGCGAGCGCGTAGGCGAACGGCCGTATCGTCATCGCGGGGCTCCCGACGCTTTCGGTGACGGCGCGGCCGATGGGGGAGGCGTCGTCGACGCGTGCGGCAGCGGCGAGGGTCGCGGCGACGGCGCGGGCTTCGCCTGCGGCGCCGGCCTCGCGCTCGGCCTCGGCGCCGATTCGTGCGCCGGACTCGTCCGCGCCGGGGTCCGTGCGGGTGTTCGCTTCCGTTCGCTCCGCGCGCCGGACTTCGTCGCTCGTGGCCTCGGCGCCGGCTTGCCGGCGTGCTTCGCCGGCTGCTTCGTCGGGCGCGGCGTCGGCGGACCCGGCATCGCAGGCGCGTGCTCCGGCTGCGACATCTCCGCCGGGGAGCCGAGGACCTGCACGTCCTTCGTGTTCAGGTTGTAGTCGACCGACGACGCGATGAGGGTGGAGCCGGAGTCGCTCAGGTGCACGTCGCCTTCGAGATGCAGCGTCCCGTTCGCGCGGTTGAGGATCGCCTTCGACGCCGAGCCGCTGCGCGTGCCTTGCGAGAAGTGGACGTGTCCCGTCGCGGTGTACAGCTTCGCCTTCGAGTCGACGTCGAGCTGATCGCACGTGAGCGTCGCGGGACCGCTGCCGCTGTACGCGCCGCTGCCGACCGACGTCGCGGTGTTCCCCGAGTCGTGCACGACGACGTGACCGTACAGCGTCGCGGTGCCGTTCTTCGAGTTGCCGGTCGCGCGGTCGCCCGTCGCATCCGTGCCGGGACGATAGAACTTCACGCGATGCGGCATCGAAAACTCGCCGGTGTTGAAATTCCAGTGCGTCTCGCTCGTCTCGATGCGATAGTCGGGCGTCTGCAAGCCGTTCTGCTGCGCGGGGGGCGGCGCAGGCGCCGCGGACGCGGCGCTTCCCGCCGGACTGGCCGCGGGCGATGCGGCGAGCGCGAACGTCCCGGACGCCAGGAAGAGCACGGGAACGAGCGCGAGTCGCAGCGGGCGCGGGCGGGACGTCATCTCACCCCGTGAAACGCGCCCGGCCGCGCGGGCGATTCGTCTCAGAGATGCATCGAGCCGGCGTAGCCGACCCGCTGCCCGGTGCCGATCGCGACGCACGACATGGGGTCCTCGGCGACGATGACCGGGATCCCGGTCACCTCGCCGAGCAGCGTGTCGAGCCCACGCAGCAGCGCGCCGCCGCCGGTCAGGATGACGCCGCGGTCGATGATGTCGGCGGCCAGCTCCGGGGGCGTCTTCTCGAGCACCGCCTTGACCGCTTCGACGATCGCCTGCACCGGCTCGGACAGCGCCTCGCGCACTTCCTCGGACGTGATCTTCACCGTCTTCGGGAGGCCGTTGATGAGATCGCGCCCGCGAATCTCCATCGCCAGCTCCTGCTCCAGCCGGTACGCGGAGCCGATCTTGATCTTGATCTCCTCGGCGGTGCGTTCGCCGATCATCAGATTGTACACGCGCCGGATGTGGCGGATGATCGCTTCGTCGAGCTTGTTTCCGGCGACGCGAATCGACTGGGAGACGACGATGCCGCCCAGCGAGATCACCGCGACGTCGGTCGTGCCGCCGCCGATGTCGACGACCATGTTGCCGCTCGGGCCGTCGATGGGCAGCCCGGCGCCGATTGCGGCCGCCATCGGCTCCTCGATGATGTCGACCGACTTCGCACCCGCCAGCTTGGCGGCGTCGCGCACCGCGCGCTCCTCGACGGACGTGATCTCCGCCGGCACGCAGATGACCACCGAGGGCTTCGGCCGAAACAGCGTGCTGAAGAACGAGCGCTGGCGCGTGACCTTCTTGATGAAGTAGCCGAGCATCGCCTCGGTGACTTCGAAGTCGGCGATGACGCCGTCACGCAGCGGCCGGATCGCTTGGATGTTGCTCGGCGTCTTCCCGAGCATCTGACGCGCCTCTTCGCCGACGGCGAGGGTCTTGTTCGTGCGCACGTCCTTGGCGACGACGGAGGGCTCGCGCAGCACGATGCCCTTCCCCTTGACGTACACGAGGACGTTCGCGGTCCCCAGGTCGATCCCGATATCGATGACGATGACTCCCGGTCGTGCGCCGCTCGCGGCATGCGACGGCGCCGCTGATGATACGGCTGAGGGGGGTTCGGCCCTCGCCCCGGGATTCCTCAGCGCCTCGGCGCGGCGGCATGGCGCGCTTCGACCGCTCGCGAACTCGGGCGCACGATGGCCAGCCCCGCTCCGAGGAGCCGGCGCCTCATCGCGCGCGAGGACGAGCTCGACGCGCTCGCGTCGGCCCGCCGCGCCGCCGCGCAGGGTCACGGCGCGCTCGTCCTCATCGAGGGCGAGGCGGGGATCGGAAAGACGCGGCTGCTGGCGGCTTTCCGCGAGACGCTGGCCGGCGGACGAGCCGCCGTCGCGGCGGGCCGCTGCCGCGAGTTCGGCAACCTGCCCTACGGCCCGGTCCGCGAAGCCTTCCGCTCGCTGGGCGCCGCCGAGCCCGGCCCCGCCCGGGACCGCACCGAGTATCTCGCAGAGCTGCAGGACGCGTTCGCCGCGGCCGCTGCGCGCCGTTTCGCCGTTCTGCTCTTCGAAGACGTCCAGTGGGCCGACGACGGCACGCTGCGGTTCCTCGCGCATCTGCTGCCCGCGCTGCCTCGAATGCGGGCGCTCGCGATCGCGACGTACCGCACGGAGCAGCGCGGCGATTCGATCGCCGCGCCGTATCTCGCGCGCTTCGCCGCGGACCCGGCGTGCCGCCGCCTCGCCCTCGGGCCGCTCGCGGCGCGCGACGTGCGGCGCCTCGTCGAGAACGCCGGCGCGGGCGCGCCCGACGACGCCGCCGAGATCGAGCGCATCGTCGAGCGCAGCGAGGGAAACCCTTTCTTCGCCGAAGAGCTGCTGAAGGACGCGCTGGAGCGGCGCACGCGCGAGCGGCGCACGCTGCCCTTCACGATTCGCGGTCTCATCGACGAGCGGATGCGCGCGTTGAACGAACGCGAGCGCCGCGTCGTGTCCCTGGCGGCGGTGATCGGGCGAAGCTTCGACGCGGCGCTGCTCGCGCGCATCGCGAACGCGCGCGAAGAGCGCGTGCTGCGCTCGCTGCGCCGCGCGCGGGACGCGCACCTCATCGAAGAAACCGACTCCCGCCGCGGCACGTTCGCGTTTCATCACGGGCTGACGCGCGAAGCGGTCTACGACGGGATGCTCGGAGCCGAGACGCGCGCGCTTCACGGGCGTATCCTGGACACGCTCGCAGCCGCCCCGGACGCGCGCGTCGAGGACCTCGGGTATCACGCCTGGGCGGCCGGCCGGAACGCCGAATGCGTGCGGTACAACGAGCGCGCCGGCGACGCCGCCGACGCGCTGCACGCCTACGCCGACGCCGTTCGCGCATACGAGCGCGCGCTCTCCGGCGCACACGGCGACGCCGACGCGATGCGGCTGCTCGCGAAGAGCGCCGCCGCGTGCGCGCGCGACGGCAACGCGCCTCGCGCGACGACGCTCTACGAGGAAGCCGCCGAGGCCGCGCGCCGCTGCGGCCAGGACGCCGAGGCGCTGGAGCATTACCGGCTGATGAGCTGGCAGGCCCGGATCGGCGGCGACAGCGCCGAGGCGATGGCGATCCTGCAGCGCACGATGCGGCTCTTCCCGAAACAGAAGAGCGAGCTGCGCGCGCAGCTCGCGCTGACGCTGGCGTTTCTCCATCTGGATCGCGGAGACACGGCGTCGGCCGGCGAGATGCTGCGCGAGACCGCGCCGGCCGGCGAGTCGCCCTCGCTGCACAACGCGCAGATGTATGCGGCTCTCGTGCGCGGCGATCCGGACGGCGTGCGCCGCTCGGCCGCGCGCTACGTCGCGGCGTGCGCGGCGCGCGGCACGGACGCCGCCAGCGGCCGTTTCAACGAGCCCTTCGGGCTCGTCGTCCTCGGCTACGACGACGAAGCGCTCGCGAAACTCGATGCGCTGCTGCCGGAGCTGCGTGACCGGCGGCTCCGCTCGCTCGAAGTCCTCGCGCATGCGAACGCGGCGATCGTCCTCGCGCGGCGCGGACGGCTGCACGAAGCCCGCGAACGCATCGAGCTGGGCCTTTCGATTCCCGAACCGGCGACGACCGGGCCAGTGGCGCTCGCCTCGGCGGCGCTCGACGTCGGCCGTGCGCTCGACGACGAACGCCTGATCGAGCGCAGCGTCACCCCGTCGATCGTCGACGCGGCGTTCGCAAGCGGCATCAACTCGACGCTGGGGCGGTTCGCCGGCCCGTACGCGCGCCGGCTGGCGGTGCGCGGTGACGACGACGGCGCGCGCGCCGTGCTGCGCCGCGCGATGGAGCTGCTCGCGGCGCCGTTCGCCGCGACCGGCACGATCCTGGCGGCCGTCGGGATGGGCGATCCGTGGACGCGTCGCCGGGCGCTGGACTTCTTGCCTGCGCTCGACGCCATGAGCCACGTGCCGCTGTATGCGGCGAGCGCCGCCCACGCTCGCGCGCTGGCCTCGCGCATCGCCGGCGACCCCGACGCACGCACGCACGCACGCGCCGCGGCGGACCGCTACGCGGCGTTGGGCTGGCCGCTGCTCGAAGCGGAGGCGCTCGAGCTCGCGGGAGAACGCGCGGCGGCGGCGGAGCGCTACGCCGCGGCCGGTGCGGCAGGCGACGCGCGCCGTCTGCGGCCCGCGCGCACCGGCGCGCCGGCGGCGCTTTCCGCGCGCGAGCGCCAGATCGCGGAGATGATCGTGCGCGGCACGCCGAACGCGCTGCTCGCCGAGCAGTTCGCCGTCAACCGGCGCACCATCGAGAAGCACCTGACGTCGATCTACGAGAAGCTCGGGGTGCGCAACCGTTCGGAGCTCGCCGCGCTCGTCGCACGCAGTCAGCTGCTGTAACGCACCGTCACGGACAGCGAGTCGCTCACGGTCCGGCTCCGACGGCGAAGCCGTTCGTGAAGTTCGGTGCGAAGCTCGCCGAATACGTCGCGACCTCGCGGACCGGCGCGACGTTCCCGCTCGCGCCCGGCGCGAACACGAGAATGTGCGACTCCATCGCGACGTAGACCGATCCCCCGGGAAAGACGGCGATCGCGTACGGCTCCCACATCCCGGTGCCGTGCCCAACCGGGCTCGCATGCGCGGGCGCCGCGTCGGCGTTCGTCTCCGGGTCGGGCGCCGCCGGGATGCCGGGCTCGGCGACGGCGGCATCCCCGCCGGCCGGACGCGGCGCTTCGCCGTCCGTGCCGGCGTCGATCTGAAATTCCGCGCACGCTGCCGCCATGCCATCCTCCGGTCCCGGGCGCTCGTACGCGACGACGGTATCGGACCGGCGACGGGGGCGGCATGGCGGAAATCCGCCCCTTGCGAGCGGTCAGACGTAATCGCGCAGCGTCAGGGTCACGGCGCGCGGCGTGCCGCCGGGCGGCGAGACGACGAGCGGGATCGCGGTCCCGGGAGCGCCGCGGAACAGCTCGCGAAGCGCTGCGAGATCGTCTTGCGTCACCGCGCGCCCTGCCGCGCTGCGAACGACGTCCCCGCGCGCAATCCCCGCCGCCGCGGCGGGCGTCCCGGGACGCACGTCGGCGACGACGATCGCCGCGCCGCGCCGGATCAGGAAGAGGCCGCTGCGGTCGTACGACTCCGGCTCGTCGAACGCCGCGTTCGGGACCAGCGTGATCGTCCGGCGCGGATAGTCGAACGTCACGGTGAAGCGCTTCCATTCGACCGCGCCGATGTTGCCGGCGAGGAACGGATCGGCGAACGCGCCTTTCGTCTGCGTGCTCAGATCGCTGATCACGCGCGGGATCGTGAAGCCGCCGAACTGCAGCGTCGTCCGCCCCAGCCGCCCGAGCGCGGGTCCTCCGACGCCGAAGCCGTTCGCGCCCACCGCCGCCGCGTCCGGTGTGACGATCGACGGATGCGCGGCGAGGAACGGCGTGTCGACGCTCAGTCCGATACGGCTCCCCGTGTCGACCGTGCAGTCACCGGAGAATCCGTCGATCGCGCACGGAATCTGCATGTGCTCGCCGTTGAAGACGAACCGCAGCGTCTTGCCTTGCGGGACCGCAGCGCCCGGCGCGCGCAGCACGACGCGATGTCCCGCATAGTCGAACGTCGTGACGAAGCGCGAGAGCACTTCGAAGCCGATGAGTCCGTCGACCGGCTTCCCGCTCGACATCCCGAACCCCGCGCGTACCGGCGCGACGGCGAAGGTCTGATGCCGCAGCGTCGCCGAGCCGATGCCGAGCGCGTCGACGGTCGCGAACTGAAACGCTTCCGTCGCCGCACCGACGCCCTGTCCCGCGAGATCGCCGGCCGCTTTCAGTCCGAGCTCCTTCGCCAGCCCGGCGTCGACGACGTTCGCACCGCCGGTGTCGAAGAGAAAGTGGTACGGTCCCCTTCCGTCGATCGTCACGTCGAGGTCGACGTGATTGTCGACGAGCTCGAACGGGATGCTCGTCGTCCCCGTCGGCAGCGTCCAATCGGTGACGTGCTCGACCGGACGCCGCAGGGCGGCGTCCGCGCCGGGCGGATTCGCTTCGACGTCGTGCGCGGTGAAGACCGACGTGCCGCCTTCGGTCTGCGTCCGCTGCGTGAACGCGACGCGCAGTCCGTCGACGTTGCGGTAGTCGGCGTACGTCGTCGTGGTCGTCGTCGTGCCGATCGGTACGACGGTGCGGACGAGCAGATGCGAGCCGGCGTCGAACCACGCTTCGAACGGAAGACCGCCGCGCGGGGTCACGCGTAGAACGTCGTCGCTCGCGCCGTTCAGCGTGCGGCGCCCCAGCGCGGCGACGGCGGCGCCGCCCTCCTGCGGCGACCAGAGCGCGTACGTGCCGAGGTAGACCGCCTGCACGATCGCGTAGCGCTGAGCGGTGCTCCCGTCGTCCCACACGACGCCGGCGGCATCGCGGTTCCACGCGTGCGTGCCGTCCCAGCCCTGCGCGCCGGACAGCGGTCCGGCATCCGAGACCTGCGCGAACCGGCCGTCGCGCAGATCGCTCCACTGTTCGCCGGAGCCCGTGACCCCGACGATGTCGACGCCGCCGCGCATCCGCAGCGTCCGCACGCGCGGCAGCGCGTCGATCCCCATCGCCGCGCGGGACGCGGCGATCACGGCGGCCGCGCTCGGCGCGCCGTCCGCGGCCGAAAGCGGAAGCGGCGCGACCAGCGAGCAGGCGGCGGCGAGCCCGAGCGCGGTGCGGTTCGACCATCTCATGCCGCAACGTACGCCCGCGTCGGCGCGGGGTTTCAGACGGCGAGGGCCGGGCCGAGAACCGGCGAACGCGCGGCCCATGGCAGTTCAACCCGGTCGCGCGAGCCGCGCCGACTCTACGCCCACGTTGAAGGTCGGCGATCCCGCACCCGACTTCACCCTCGGCTCCCACCTCGGCGGCAAGATCACGCTCTCCGATCTGCGCGGAAAGAACGTGATGCTCGCGTTCTATCCGTTCGCCTTCAGCGGCGTGTGCTCGACGCAGATGCCGGGCTACGAAGCGGCGTCGGAGCGTTTCGGCGGTCTCAACGCGCATGTCGTCGGGATCTCCGTCGATCACATGTTCGCGCTCAAGGCCTGGGCGAGCCAGCTCGGGATCACGAGCTATCCGCTGCTGTCCGATTTCTGGCCGCACGGCGCCGTCGCGCAGCAGTACGGCGTCTTCAACGCCGAGCGCGGGATGGCGGACCGCTCGATCTTCCTCGTCGACGGCGAAGGAATCATCCGCTACATCGACGTCCACGAGAACTCCGACCGCCCCGACGAGGAGCAGATCTTCTGCGCCCTCGAGACGGTCCGCTGAAGCAGGAGGCGGAAGCGGCCGCACGCGGTCAGATCGTCGGGTAGACGCTCGTCTCGAAGGTTCCGGTCGGCTCGCTGAAGGGAATGATGCCGCTCGCGCGCTGGACTTGCGCGCCGAGCGCGGAGAGGGTCTCTTCCAGGCGCTCGTAGCCGCGGTCGATGTACTCGAGGCCGATGATCTCGGTCTCGCCGACCGCGCCGAGGCCGGCGAGCACGAGCGCCGCGCCGGCGCGGATGTCCGGCGCCTCGACGGGCGCGCCGGAGAGGCGCGGGACGCCTTTGACGAGCGCGGTGTTGTTGTCCATCGCGACGCGCACGTCGGCGCCCATGCGGACGAGCTCGTTGACGTACGAGAAGCGCGCGTTGAAGATGGACTCTTCGACCACGCTGGTCCCCGGCGCCGTGCACAGGAACGAAAGCATCTGCGGCTGCAGGTCGGTGGGGAACCCGGGATGCGGCGCGGTGACCACGTCGGTACCGCTCTTGACCGCGTCGGCCTGGACGCGCACCCAGTCGTCGCCGCTGCTGACCTTCACGCCGCACTCGCCGAGAGCGAGCTGGAGGGCGAGCACGTCGTCGGGACGCGTCTTCTTGACCGTTACGTCGCCGCGGGTGATCGCGCCGGCGACCATGAGCGTTCCGGTGGCGATGCGATCGGGGATGATCGCGTACTCGACGCCGTGCAATTCCTTCACGCCGGTGATGCGAATCGTATCGCCGCCCTGGCCGGCGATCTGCGCGCCCATCGCGATCAGGAAGTTCGCGAGGTCGACCACCTCGGGCTCCATCGCGGCGTTGCGGATCATCGTGTCGCCGTCGGCGGTCACCGCCGCCAGCATCGCGTTCTTCGTCGCACCGACCGACGGGATGCGGAACTCGATCTCGCCGCCGCGCAGCCGTTCGCCGGCGGCGTGCGCGATCAAGTAGCCGTGCGCGACCGAGACCTCGGCGTGCAGCGCGCGGAAGGCCTGCTCGTGCATGTCGGTGGCGCGCGTCCCGAGCACGCAGCCGCCGGGCAGCGGAACCTCGGCGCGCCCGAAGCGTCCCAGCAGCGGGCCGCACAGGTCGAACGAAGCCGCCAGCTTGCGCACCAGCGTGTAGGGCGCGCGATACTTGTTGACGTTCGAGGAGTCGATCGTCATCGTGTTGCGGTCGGCGAACGAGACGCGCGCGCCGAGCGCTTCGAGCAGCGACCACATCACCGAGACGTCGGTGATGCGCGGGATGCGGTGCAGCGTCACCTTTCCGCGCGCGAGGAGGGCGGCCGCCATGATCGGCAGCGCGGCGTTCTTCGCGCCTTGGATGTCGACGCTGCCTTCGAGCCGTGCGCCTCCGACGACGCGCAAGGTGGTATCGAGACGATCGAGGACGTTCATGCGACGCTCCACCCGACGAGCGGTTCGAGGGCAAGGGTTTCGCTGTCGTGGACGCCGCCCGTGAAGATGGCCTGCAGCTGCTGCTGTCCGTCGACCGCGATCTGGACGGTGAAGGCGCGCGTCCCGTCGACCTCGCGCATCCGCGCCCGCGCGCTTTCCGCCTTGCCGGCGTACCGCCCGCCGTCCACGTCGACGAATCGGATGTTGCCGTCGGGATAGAATCCGAACGTCACGGGGCGCCCCGCGACCGAGGCGCGCATCAATTGCGTCGTCCCGTCGGCGGCCTCGGCGATGAAGGCCGGGACCGCGTCGGGATCCTCCTCGCGCGCGGGCGGCGGGCCGAACATCGGCACGGCGGGCGGCGGCGCGGCGGGCGGCGGCTGGGGCGGCCGGATGACCTCCGCCTCTTCGCGCCACGCCTCGTACGCGGGACGCAGCTCGCGGTCGGGCGGCGACGGCGGGGGCTGCGGAGCCGCCGGCTCGGGGGCCGCCGGGTAGGCGCCGTTCGCATACGGAGAGGGCGCGGGCGGCGGGACCGGCGCGGTGTACGGCGGCGGTGCGGCTTGCTGCGGCGCGGGCGCCGCCGCAGGCTGGGCGGGCTCCTGTGGCGGGCGGGGCGACGGGTTCCCCGCCGGACCGCGCCGCGCTCGCCGGCCGGGCCGCGGCCAGATGCGCTCGTCGTCGCGATCGGACTCTTCCGACAGCCACTGCTCCATCGCCCAGGTGCAGACGCACAGTGCCGCGATCTGCACGGCGACCGCGGCGAGCCAGACCCAGGGCGGCGTACGCTTCACGGAGGCGACGTTTCGCCGTCGAAGCTACCGTTTCTTAGGCGCTCGCATCTGGGAAAGGCCAACTAGCCGCTTCGAGGAGGCCTTCACGTTGCAACGCAGCATCATCGCTCCGGCCGAGCGTGTCACGAACCTGCGCTGGGGCATCGCCGTCCTGCTCGGGGTCGGCGTGCTGATCAACTACTTCGACCGCGTCAACCTCACCGTCGCCGGACCGTCGCTCCGCAAGGAGTTCGGGATCGACGACGTGGGCTTCGGCTATCTGCTCAGCGCCTTCGCGTGGACGTACGCGCTCCTGCAGATCCCCGTCGGCGTCATCCTCGACCGCTGGGGCGTCGTAACGATCGGTCGCGTCACGAGCTTTCTGTGGAGCGTGTCGTCGGCGTTGACCACGCTCGCGGGCGGCGCGCTCGGCTTCGGCTGGATCTTCGGGACGCGGCTGCTGCTCGGCGTCGCGGAGACGCCGACCTTCCCGATCAACTCGAAGGCGACGGGATACTGGTTCCCGGCGAAAGAGCGCGCCCTCGCCACGGCGATCTTCGACTCGGCGGCAAAGCTCGCCACCGGGATCGGCGTGCCGCTCGTCGCGATCGTCCTGGTCGCGTACGGGTGGCGCGCGACATTCTTCGTCACGGCGATCCTGAGCTTTCTCTTCTTCGTCGCCTTCACGCTGTGGTATCGCAATCCCAGCGAGGACAAACGGCTGACGCACGCCGAGCGGCAGTACATCCTCGAGGGGGGCGCGCAGCCGGAAGGGCGGTCGAGCGCGAGCGCCGGCGCGGCGTTCGGCTACGTGCTGCGCCAGCGCAAAGTGTGGGGCGTGACGATCGCCTTCGCCGCGTACGACTACTCGTTCTATCTCTTTCTGACGTGGCTGCCCGGCTATCTCGTCAAGACGTACCATCTCGACGTGATCAAGAGCGGCGGCTACGCGATGGTCCCGTGGCTGGTGGCCGCGGCGTCCGATCTGCTCGTCGGCGGCTTCCTCATCGACGCGCTGGTCAAGCGCGGCAACGACCCGAGCCGCGTGCGGGCGTGGATCGTCGTCATCGGGATGCTGCTCGGGCTCGCCGTGCTCGGCGCCGCGTCGACGCACGACCCGAACGTCGCCGTCGCGTGGATCACCGTGGCGCTCGCGGGCCTTGCGGCGACCGCGCCGGTGTTCTGGTCGATCCCCTCCCTGATCGCGCCGAAGGGCAGCGTCGGCTCGGTCGGCGGGATCATGAACTTCTTCGGCAACGTGATGGCGATCGCGGCGCCGATCATCACCGGCTACATCGCGCAGGGGACGGGGGCGTTCACCAACGCGTTCATCGTCGCGGCCGCGGTGCTGGTCGTCGGAATCGTCGCGTACCTGTTCGTCCTGGGCCGGGTGGAACCGATCCCCGAACCGGCATAGCGCGTGCAGTCCGCACCGGTCGTCGCCGGCATCGACCTCGGGACGTCCGCCGTCAAGGTCCTCGCCGTCACGACGGCCGGGCGCGAGGTCGCGAGCGGCTCGGAGTTCTACGGGCTCGTCACGCCGGAAACCGGATTCGTCGAGCAGGACGCGGACGTCGTGTATCGCGCGACGATGCGCGTGCTCGCGGGCGTCCTCGCCGACGTGCGCATGCGCGGGCACGACGTCGCCGCGATCGGGTTCTCCAGCGCGATGCACGGCGTGCTGTGCGTCGACGACGCCGGCGAGCCGCTCACCCACGTGCTGACGTGGATGGACCGCCGCGCGCACGCGATCGCCGACCGCTGGCGTGCCGACGGCACCGGCGAGGAGCTGTATCGCTCGACCGGCGCGCCGATGCACCCGATGCTTCCGGTCGCGAAGCTGCGCTGGCTCGCCGAGAACGAGCGCGACGTCGTGGCGCGCACCGCGCGCTTCGTGGGTTTGAAGGAGCTCGTCGTGTTCCGCTGGACCGGCGAGTGGCTCGTGGACCACGGGATCGCGTCCGCGACCGGAATGCTCGATCTGCGCACGCGCGACTGGCTGCCGCGTGCCCTCGAGCTCGCGAAGATCGGCCCGAAGAAGCTGTCGCAGATCGCGGCCCCGTCGGCGACGCTGCGCACGTTCCGGCCCAGCGTCGCGCGCGAGCTGGGTCTCGGGGATTCCACTGCGGTCGTGCTGGCGTCGTCGGACGGCGCGCTCGCGAACATCGGCGTCGGCGCGAGCGGGAGGCGCGACGTCGCGCTGACGCTCGGCACGTCGGGTGCGGTGCGCGTGCTCTCCGACGAGCCCGTCGTCGATCCGCAGGGGCGGACCTTCTGCTACTGCGCCGACGACACGCGCTTCATCGTCGGCGGCCCGACCAGCTCGGCGGGGGCGTCGCTCGACTGGATCTTCGCGATGCTCATGGACGAGGTCCCGAAGGAAGACCGCTTCGCGCGCGCGGTCGCGATGGCGGAGCAGATCGGCCCGGGCGCGGACGGCGTCGTCGTGCTGCCGTTCTTCGGCGGCGAGCGCGCGCCGTGGTGGAGCAGCTCGCTGCGCGGCTCGTTCGACGGCCTCGATCTTTCGCACGACCGCCGCGCGATCGTGCGCGCCGCCTTCGAGGGGGTGGTGTTCGGCGTCTACGCCGTGTTCGAGATCGTGCATGCGATCGCACCCGGCGTGCAGCGGCTGCTGCTGACGGGCGGCCTGACGAAAGCGCAGCTCGTGCGCGGCATGCTCGCCGACGTGTTCGCGCTGCCCGCCGTTCAGCCGCGCGAACAGGAGGCCTCGGCGTTCGGCGCCGCCTTGGTCGCGGCGCAAAGCGTCGGCCTCATCGACGACGCGAGCGCGGCCGCCCGCGCCGTCGGCTACGACGAACCGACGAACCCGCACCGTGAGCGCGCGGCCTCCTACCGCGCCGCCTACGCGCGCTACCGCGCCTTCATCGAAGCGCACCTGCCGATCGAACGCTGAACATGCGCACGGTGCGCAGTTCGTCGACACGCCGAAGCCGCGGCTCGCGAGCTCGGCGGCGGCGGCCGGTCGTAGCGGCGAAACTGCGCGATGACGGCGGCGGTCGGACGTTGACGTGACGCCGGTTCGTTCGCGGGGCTCCGTCTACGCGGCGCTCGTCGTGCTCGCGCTGATCTGGGGCTACACCTGGGTCGCGATCAAGGTCGCGACCGCGGATGCGAACGCGTATGCGGTCGCGGCGATCCGGCTCGGCATCGCGACGCTCGTGCTGTTCGGCGTCATGGCCGCCATGCGCCGCTCGCTGCGGCCGACGCCGTTCGTTCCGACGCTGATTCTCGGGCTGCTGCAGACGACGGGCTGGACGATCTTTCAGACGCTCGCCGTCGCGGGCGGCGGCGCCGGAAAGTCCGCCGTGCTCGGCTACACCATGCCGTTTTGGACGGCGCTGCTGGCGTGGCCGTTTCTCGGCGAGCGCATCGCCGGGCTGCGGTGGGTCGCGCTCGGGCTCGCGGCGGCCGGACTCGCGCTCGTCGTCTCGCCGCTCGACGCGCGCACGTGGGTCGGCGACGCCTTCGCGGTCGTCGCGGGCATTTCGTGGGGCGCGAGCGCGGTCTGGGCGAAGCTGCTGCGCGCGCGCCACGAGGTCGATCTGCTTTCGCTGACCATGTGGCAGATGCTGTGGGGTACGATCCCGCTCGTCGTGCTGATGATCGCCGTCCCGGGTCCGATTCGCTGGACCGGGCAGTTCGTCGGGGCGATGGCGTTCATGTCGCTCGGCGGCGGCGCGCTGGGCTGGTTCCTCTGGATGTTCATCCTCTCGCGGCTGCCGGCGGGCGTGGCCGGCATCGCGTCGCTCGCGACGCCCGTGGTCGGCGTTCTCGCCGCCGCGCTCCAGCTGCACGAGATCCCTTCGCCGACCGAGTTGGCCGGGATGGCGCTCATCGTCGTCGCGCTCGTGGTCAACGCGATCCCGGCGACCGCGCCGCGCGCCGGCGGCGCTGCGGGGGACCCGGCGTTACGCGAGCCCATTCCGCCCGAAACACCGCGCGCGTAGGGCGCGCCGCGGGAACGCGGGCGAGCGGACGGCAAGACTCGCCCGCCCGGCCGACAACTGTACGCTAGACCCCTCATCGCAAGGAGAGCTCGTGTCCCACGTCAGCGGCGTTCACTTCCTGCAGATCCCCGGCCCGACCAACGTGCCGGAACGCGTCCTGCGCGCGATCGACCGCGCGACGATGGACCATCGCGGTCCGGCCTTCGGCAAGCTCGCCGCCGAGACGATCGCGATGACGAAGCCGATCTTCAAAACGACCGGGCCGCTCATCGTGTGGCCCGCGTCGGGCAGCGGCGGCTGGGAAGCGGCGCTCGTGAACACCTGCTCGCCCGGCGACAAGGTGCTGATGTACGAGGTCGGCCAGTTCGCCGCGCTGTGGAGCAAGGTCGCGTCGCGTCTCGGACTCGACGTCGAAGTAATCCCGGGCGACTGGCGCCACGGCACGGACCCGGACGCGATCGGCGAGCGCCTCGAAGCCGACAAGGACCGCACGATCAAAGCCGTGTGCGTCGTGCACAACGAAACGTCGACCGGGGTCACCAGCCGAATCAAAGAGGTGCGCGACGCGATCGACCGCACCGGGCATCCGGCGCTGTTCATGGTCGACACCGTGTCGTCGCTCGGCTCGATCGACTACCGTCACGACGAGTGGAAGGTCGACGTCACCGTCGGCGGCTCGCAGAAGGGGCTCATGCTGCCGCCCGGACTCGCGTTCAACGCGATCTCGCAGAAGGCGCTGGCGGCGTCGAAGACGGCGAAGCTGCCGCGCTCCTACTGGTCGTGGGACGACATGCTCGAAAGCAACACGACCGGTTTCTTCCCGTACACTCCGGCGACGAACTTGCTGTACGGGCTGCATGAAGCGGTCACGATGCTGCAAGAGGAAGGGCTCGACAACGTGTTCGCCCGCCATCATCGCCACGGCGAGGCGACGCGTGCCGCGGTGCGCGGCTGGGGCCTGGAGATCGTCGCGCTCGATCCGCGTGAGTATTCGGACACCGTCACGGCGGTGTTCGCGCCGGACGGCGTCGACGCGGACAAGCTGCGCGCGACGATCCTCGACCGCTTCAACATGTCGCTCGGCACCGGGCTCGGCCGGCTCGCGAAGCGCGTGTTCCGGATCGGGCATCTCGGCTCGTTCAACGATCTGATGCTCGCCGGAGCGCTGTGCGGCGTCCAGATGGGGCTCGACGTGGCGGGGATCCCGCACGGTGACGGCGTCGGTCCGGCGCTCGCGTCGCTCGCGAAGGTGGCGAGCCCGCAGGGCGAGCCCGCGCTCGCCGCCGTCTGACGACGCTGCACCCGCGTTGACCGCGACCGCATCCGCGCGCGAGCCGGTTCTCGCGAAACGGCTCGAAGCGCGGCTGCGCGCCTCCGTCGCGGGCGACGTGTTCACCGATCGCACGACGCGCGGGCTGTACGCAACCGACGCGTCGATCTACCAGATGATGCCGCTCGGCGTCGTCATCCCGCGCAACGCGGCCGACGTGGAAGCAACGATCGCGATCGCGCGCGAGGAGGGCGTTCCGGTCACGGCGCGCGGCGGCGGAACGTCGCAGTGCGGACAGACCGTCAATCACGGCATCATCGTCGACGTCAGCCCGCACCTGCGCGAGATCGTCGAGCTCGACGTCGAGCGCCGCCGCGTGCGCGTCCAGCCGGGGATCGTGCTCGACGCGCTGAATCGCGCGCTGAAGCCGCAGGGCCTGTTCTTCCCGGTCGACCCGTCGACCGCGAGCCGCTGCACGATCGGCGGGATGGCCGCGAACAACTCGAGCGGCGCGCGCTCGATCCGGTACGGGATCATGGCGGACAACGTCGCGGGGATCGACGCGGTGCTCGCCGACGGGACACGCGCGTACTTCGGACCGGTCGGCACGCAGGCGACCGGCTTCGAGACGCCGCGCTATCGCGAGCTCGTCGAACGCGTGCGGAGGATCGCGGCGCGTGAAGCCGACGAGATCGCCGCGCGCATCCCGAAAGTGCAGCGGCACGTCGGGGGCTACGCCGTCCAGACCGTCGCGCCGAGCGGCGATTTCAACCTCGCGAAGCTGCTCGTCGGCTCCGAAGGGACGCTCGCGTTCTTCACCGCGATCGACCTCGTTCTGCAGCCGATCCCGAAGGCGCGCGCGCTCGGCGTCTGCCACTTTCCGAGCTTCGGCGACGCGATGCGCTCGACCGAAGCGCTCGTCGGGCTCGGTCCCGTCGCGGTCGAGCTCGTCGATCGCACGATGATCGAGTTGTCGCGCGACATCGCCGCGTTCGCTCCGATCATGGCGAAGTACGTGCGGGGCGAGCCCGGCTCGCTGCTGCTCGTCGAGTTCGGCGGCGACGAGCCCGCGCCGCTCGCCGCGAAGCTCGACGATCTCGACGGGCTGATGGCGTCGCTCGGCTTCCCGACCGCGGTGATGAAGCTGACGGACCCGGCGCAGCAGGCCGAGATGTGGGAGGTCCGCTCTCAGGGTCTCAACATCATGACGTCGATGCGCGGCGACGCGAAGCCGGTCTCGATCGTCGAAGACTGCGCCGTTCCGCTGAAGCATCTCGCCGAATACACCGACGGGCTGAACGAAATCTTCGCGCGCCACGGCACCAGCGGGACGTTCTACGCGCACGCCTCGGTCGGATGTCTTCACGTCCGTCCGGTGCTGAACGTCAAGAGCGACGACGACGTGCGGAAGCTGCGCGAGATCGCCGAGGAAACCTTCGCGCTCGTGCGCCGTTTCGACGGCGCGCACTCGGGCGAGCACGGCGACGGCATCGTGCGCTCCGAGTTTCACGAGGAGATGTTCGGCCCGCGCATCGTGGGCGCGTTTCGCGACATCAAGGCCGCGTTCGACCCCGGCAACGTCTTGAACCCCGGGAAGATCGTGGACGCTCCGCGGATGGACGACCGCACGAACTTCCGCTACGGCGCCGGGTATGCGCACGTGCCCGTGCCCACGCGGCTCGACTGGTCCGAGTGGGGCGACTTCGCCGCGGCGACCGAGATGTGCAACAACAACGGCGCGTGCCGCAAGGCGCACGGCGGCGCGATGTGCCCGTCGTACCGCGTCACCGACGACGAACATCACGTAACGCGCGGCCGCGCCAACGCCCTGCGGCTCGCGCTCAGCGGCCAGCTCGGGCCCGATGCGCTCGCGTCCGACGAGCTCTACGGCGTGCTCGACCTGTGCGTCTCGTGCAAGGCCTGCAAGCGCGAGTGTCCGACCGGCGTCGACATGGCGCGGATGAAGATCGAGTTCCTCGCGCACTACCGCAAGGCGCACGGGACGCCGCTGCGCAACCGCATCGTCGCCGCGCTCCCGGAGATCGCGCACCGGCTGGGGCCGTTCCGCCGGCTCGCGAACCTGCGCGACGCGATCCCCGGCATCGCGAAGCTCACCGAGCGCGCAAGCGGTTTCACCGCGCAGCGCCCGCTGCCGCGCTGGCACGCGAAGCCGTTCCGCGATCCGCGTACGCCGTCCCCGCGCACGCCGAACGGCGAGGTGGTGCTCTTCGTCGACACGTTCAACCGCTGGTTCGAACCCGACGTCGCGCGCGCGGCGGTCCGCGTTCTGCAAGCCGCCGGCTACGCGCCGATCTTTCCGGTCGCGGCGGCCGGCGCGCGGCCGCTGTGCTGCGGCCGCACGTACCTCGGCGCCGGAATGGCCGACGAAGCACACGCGGAGATGGAGCGGACGATCTCGGCCCTCCTCCCGTTCGCCGACCGCGGCGTCCCGATCGTCGGCCTGGAGCCGTCGTGCCTGCTGACGCTGCGCGACGAAACGCTCGCGATGCTGGGCACGAAGCCGGCACGCACCCTCGCGAAGCAGGCGCTGCTGTTCGAGGAATTCGTCGCGCGCGAGCTGGACGCCGGACTCTGGTCTCCGCCGCTGCGCGCGCTGGACGCACGCGCGGTCGTGCACGGGCACTGTCATCAGAAGGCGTTCGGCGCGATGCCGGCGGTGATGCGCGCGCTCGGCGCGATTCCCGGCCTGCGCGCTTCGCAGATCGAGTCGTCGTGCTGCGGCATGGCCGGGATGTTCGGCTACGAGCGCGAGCACTACGAGGTGTCGATGAAGATGGCCGAGCGCGACCTGCTGCCGGCGGTCCGCGACACCGGCATCGACACGCTGGTCGTCGCCGACGGCATGAGCTGCAAGCACCAGATCGAGCACGGCGCCGCGATCCGCCCGCTCCACGTCGCAGAAGTCTTCGCTCAAGCGCTCGTCTGATCGCGATAGGCAGCGCAGTCGCGCGCCCAGAACGTCACCGCATGGCTCTGGACTTCGAGACGCTTGCCAACATGCTGAGCGACGCGGAGCGGGCCGGCGGCAAGGCGCTCACCGAGCTGCTCGATCTCGCACCGTCGGCGGACCTGCGCGAGCTGCTGCGCAAGGTCGCTCACGACGAGGGCTACTGGGCGCGCGAGCTGAGCGCGGCGGTGCGGCGCTGCGGCGGCACGCCGTCGTCCGCGATCAACGACTTCGCCGAGAAGGTTCGTGCCGTCCCCGATCTCCCGGGAAAGCTCGCGCTGCTCAATCGCGGGCAGCGCTGGGTGGTCCGCAAGATCGAGGAGAACGTCGACGCGGTCGAAGACGCGTCCGCACGCGGGCTGCTGCGCGCCATGGCGGCGGCGCACGTCGCCAACATCGAGATGGTCGACCGCGCCATCGCGTCGCCGGCGTGACGAGCGACCCGGACGACGCGACGACGCCGGGTGGCGATGCCGCCTGCTGGCTGCATCTCGTCTGCGACGAGTGCGGCGCCGTCGTCACCGACAAGGACGGACATCGGCCCGGCTGTACGAAGGACGACGAATGCCGAGCGAGTCGCGACTCTTTCTCCGCACCTCGCTGATCGCGCTCGTCCTCGCGTTTCTCTGGGGCGCCGCGATGGCGGCCGGCGAGGCGCTCGGGATCGCGCCGCCCTCGATGTGGCCCGTCGAGCACGCGCATCTGGCGTTCGTCGGCTGGCTGGTGAACTTGGTGATCGGCATCGCATGGTGGATGCTCCCGCTCAACCGGGACCGCTTTCCCGAGACGGCCGGACGCTATCCGCGCTGGGCCCCGCCCACGGTCTGGATTCTGCTCAACGCGGGGCTCGTCGCGCGCATCGCCGCCGAGCCGGCACTGTCGTTCGCGGTCGCACGTCCGGTGCTGATCGCGGGCGGCGTCGCGCAAGCGGCGGCGATCGTGCTGTTCGCCGCGTGCGCGTGGCATCGTGTTCGCGCACCCGCTCGTCCGGCGCCCGGCGTACGCTGAAGCACGAGCTTCGGCGAGCGAGCGCGACGTCTCACGCTCGCGGGAGCGAGCGCCGATGTTTTGCGCTTTTCGCGTGCGGGAACCTCGTCGAACGCTACGCGAGTGAGGTACGAGTGATGCACCAGAGCACGACATCGGTCCCGACGGTCTCCGGCGAGATGAAAGCGCAAGGCAGCGACGCCGTGGAGATCCTTCTCAACGACCATACGCGAATCAAGAGCCTGCTGCAACAGCTCACGCAGTCGTCCGACCGGATGATGCGCAAGCAGACGCTCGAGCAGCTGAAGGGGCTGCTCACGGTCCACAACGCGACCGAAGAAAACCTCGTCTATCCGGCGATCGCCCTCGTCGCCGGCAAGAAGTCGGAGTCGCTGCATCTGTACCACGAGACGGCAGCGGCCGACATGCTCGTGTTCGAGCTGGACTCCATGCTCAAGGAAGGCGGCGATTCCGACAAGTTCGAGAAGACCGCCAAAGGCCTGCAAAAAGCGGTCCTCGAGCACATCGACGACGAAGAGCAGAAGGCGTTCCCGCACCTGCAGAAGCACGCCGACGAACAGCACAAGCAGCTGCTCACCCAGTCGGTCCGCGAGTTCCGCTCCGCGCTGACGTACAAACCGCCTTCGGCCAGCTGACCGCGAGACGGCGATGAATCGAAACGGCGCGCCTTGCGAGACGCGCCGTTTTTCGATTCTCGACGCGCCGGGCGTCAGACGCCGGCGACGGCCAATCGGGCGTTGGCGAAGTCGATCTTCGACTGTGCGCGGCGGAAGGCGGTCAGGTCGCCGCCCGCGGCACGCTGCTCGTCCTGCGCCTGGTTGAGGTCTTCGCGCGCTTGTGCGATGTCGATCTCGTCGCGCGCGAGCGCCGCGTCGGCGAGCACCGTGATCTTCCCCGGCAGGGCCTGCATGAAGCCTTCGCTGCAGGCGAGCTCGAGGCGGTGCGTCCCGCCGCCGGCTTCGCGCACGTTCGCGCGCAGGACGCCCGGGCGCAGCGCGGTGAGGTACGGCGCGTGCGAGGGCAGGATGCCGATCTCGCCTTCGGTGCCGACGGCGATCACGAGCT
Source organism: Vulcanimicrobiaceae bacterium (assembly GCA_035650875.1). Lineage (GTDB taxonomy): Bacteria > Vulcanimicrobiota > Vulcanimicrobiia > Vulcanimicrobiales > Vulcanimicrobiaceae > Vulcanimicrobium. Next base: position 926,046 of record DASRGU010000010.1, on the reverse strand, counting down.
CCGCCTCGCCGTCGAACTTCACCGCGAGCGGCGTGATGAGCTGAAACGGTACGGCGTTCGCCACGCGCGCTAGCTCCGGGACTTCATCTCTTCGGCGGCCGCGCGCACTTCGTCGATGTCCCCGGCGTAGAGGAACGCGGACTCGGGCAGATCGTCCACCTTGCCGTCGAGCACTTCCTTGAACGAGCGGATCGTGTCCTCGATCTTCACGTACTTGCCCGAGCGCCCCGTGAACTGCTCGGCCACGAAGAACGGCTGCGAGAACAGCCGCTGCATGCGCCGCGCGCGTCCGACGATCGTCTTGTCTTCGTCGGACAGCTCTTCGACGCCGAGGATCGCGATGATGTCCTGCAGGTCGCGGTACCGCTGCAGCGTCTCCTGGACACCGCGGGCGACGGCGTAGTGCTCCTCGCCGACGATCGCCGGATCGAGGATGCGCGACGACGACGCGAGCGGGTCGACGGCGGGATAGATCCCGAGCTCGGAGATCGGCCGCGAGAGCGCGGTCGTCGCGTCGAGATGCGCGAACGTCGTCGCGACGGCGGGGTCGGTGTAGTCGTCGGCTGGGACGTACACGGCCTGCACCGACGTGATGGAGCCCTTTTGCGTCGACGTGATCCGCTCTTCGATCGCGCCCATCTCCGTCGCGAGCGACGGCTGGTAGCCGACGGCCGACGGCATGCGGCCGAGCAGCGCGGAGACCTCCGAGCCGGCTTGCATGAAGCGGAAGATGTTGTCCATGAACAGCAGCACGTCGGCGCCGAGCTCGTCGCGGAAGTACTCTGCCATCGTCACGCCGGTCTGCGCGATGCGGAAGCGCACGCCCGGCGGCTCGTCCATCTGACCGAAGACGAGCGTGGTCTGCGAGATGACGCCCGACTCTTTCATCTCGACCCAGAGGTCGTTGCCTTCGCGCGTCCGCTCGCCGACGCCGGTGAACACCGAGAAGCCCTTGTGGACCTGCGCGATGTTGCGGATCAGCTCCTGAATCAGCACCGTCTTGCCGACGCCGGCGCCGCCGAAGAGGCCGACCTTGCCGCCGCGCGTGTACGGAGCCATCAGGTCGATGACCTTGATCCCCGTCTCGAAGATCTTCTGCGAGGGGTCCTGCTGCGCGAACGTCGGGGCGTCGCGGTGGATCGGCCAGTACGCCGACGCGTTCACCGGGTCCGGCGAGTCGATCGCTTTGCCGAGCACGTTGAAGATGCGGCCCAGCGTGCCTTCGCCGACCGGAACGGTGATCGGGCCGCCGGTGTTCGTCACGACCGCGCCGCGCACGAGCCCGTCGGTCGAGCCCATCCCGAGACAGCGCACTTGGTTGTTGCCGAGCTCGCCTTGCACTTCGAGGACGAGATCGCGCTCGGCCATCGCGGTGCCGGCCAGCTGGATGTCGGCCGCATGTCCGGTCGCGTCGTCGGCGCGCACGGTCGCCGCGCCGTTCGACGCCGCCGCGGGGGACGTTCCGCCGCCGATGTGCACCGTCAGGGCGTCGTTGATCCTCGGGAGCGCATCGGGCGGAAACTCGACGTCGACGACGTTGCCGAGGACCTGGACGACCTTTCCGGTCGCGAGGGTGGTGGGGGTCGCGGTGGCGGTCACTGTGCTCTTTCCTTCGGTTTAGCTCGCGAGGGCTTCCGCGCCGCCGACGATCTCCAGGATCTCCTTGGTGATCGCGGCCTGTCGCGCTTTGTTCATCTCGATCGTGTTCTGGTCGATCAGCTTCTTGGCGTTGTCGGTGGCGTTGTTCATCGCGACCAGCTGGGCCGCGTAGAACGACGCGTTGGTCTCGAGCATCGCCGAATAGATCGTGAACTCGAGGTACTTCGGCAGCAGGCGGCTCAGCACGAACTCCGGCGACGGCTCGAACTCGACCGCGCTGCGCGCGCGCTCGCCCTTGCCGCCCGCGTTCTCGCCGGCGGTGATCGGAACGAGCCGGCGCACCTCGGGCCGCTGCGTCATCATGTTGATCAGCTTCGGAGAGATGAGCGTGATCGACGAGATCCGGCCGTTCACGAAATCGTCGGTCGCACGAGCGGCCAGCTCGCGCGCGTTCGTCAGCATGTCGCCCTGCGCGAGCGGCCAGAACTGCAGCGTCTCGCCGCGCTGGCGGCGCAGCGCGTTGCGGCCCTTGATCCCGATCGAGTACCACCGCACGTCGGCGTTCTCGCGCGCGTAGTTCTCGGCTTGGCGGATGAGCCCGGCGTTGAACGAGCCGGCCAGACCCTTGTCGGCCGTCATCACGATCGCGCCTTCCGGCGCGCCTTCGGCGCCGGGCTTCATGAACGGATGGTCGACCGTCCCGACGTTCGCGATCAGGTCCTGCAGCATCGCGCCGATCGCGTCCGCGTACGGACGCGACTGCTTCTGCAGGGCCTCGGCACGGCGAATCTTCGCCGCGGCGACCTGCTTCATCGCCTTGGTGATCTGCTGGGTGTTCTTCAACGACCGAATCCGGTCGCGGAGGTCGCGAACGCTAGGCATTGAGCCCCGAGAAGCCCTTGTTGAACTCTTCGATCGCGCCGACGAGCTGCTTTTCGACGTCGGCCGACAGCGCGCTCGTCTCGCGGATCGTCTTCGTGATCTCCGGATGGCGCTCGTGGAGCAGATCGACGAAGCGCTGCACCCAGTCGCCGACGCGATCGGTCGGGACGTTGTCGAGGTACCCGCGGGTCGCGGCGAAGATGACCGCGACTTGGTCTTCCATCGGCTGCGGGGCGCCCTGCGGCTGCACGAGGACCTGCGTCATCTTGTCGCCGCGGTTCAGCTGCTGCTGCGTCGCCTTGTCGAGGTCGGACGCCAGCTTCGCGAACGCCGCCAGCTCGCGGTATTGCGCGAGATCGAGCTTCAGACGGCCGGCGACCGACTTCATCGCCTTCGTCTGCGCCGACGAGCCGACGCGCGAGACCGAGATCCCGACGTCCACCGCGGGGCGAATGCCCTGGAAGAACAGCCCGCTCTGCAGGTAGATCTGGCCGTCGGTGATCGAGATGACGTTCGTCGGAATGTACGCCGAGACGTCGCCGGCCTGCGTTTCGATGATCGGCAGCGCGGTGATCGAGCCCGCGCCCTTCTCGTCGGAAAGCTTCGCCGCGCGCTCCAAGAGGCGCGAGTGCAGGAAGAAGATGTCGCCCGGGAACGCCTCGCGCCCCGGCGGACGGCGGAGCAGCAGCGAGACCTCGCGGTACGCCTGCGCGTGACGCGTGAGATCGTCGTAGATCACCAGCACGTCCTTGCCCTGGTACATGAAATGTTCGGCCATCGCGCAGCCGGCGAACGGCGCGATCCACTTCAGCGCGGCGGGCTCGGCGGCCGAGACGGTCACGATCGTCGTGTAGTCCATCGCGCCGTGCCGCTCGAGATTCTGCTGCAACGCCGCGACGGTGGAGTTCTTCTGCCCGATCGCCACGTAGATGCAGATGACGTTCGCGCCCTTTTGGTTGATGATCGTGTCGACCGCGATCGCCGTCTTCCCGGTGCCGCGGTCGCCGATGATCAGCTCGCGCTGCCCCTTGCCGATCGGGATGAGCGCGTCGATCGCGCGGATCCCCGTCTGCAGCGGCTGCTTCACCGACTGGCGCTCGATGACGGTCGGCGCCGTGTTCTCGATCGTGCGGTACTGCGTCGTCTCGATCGGCCCTTTGCCGTCGACCGGCTGGCCCAGCGGGTTGACGACGCGCCCGAGCATCACCTCGCCGACCGGGACGGACGCGATGCGGCCGGTGCGGCGGACGCTGTCGCCTTCCTTGATGTCCGTGTCGGGGCCCATGATCGCGACGCCGACGCTGTCCTCCTCGAGGTTCAGGACGATGCCCTGGACTCCGTTCGGGAACTCCACCAGCTCGGACGCCTGCGCGTTCTCGAGGCCGTAGATGCGCGCGATGTTGTCACCGACCTCGATGACGGTGCCGGTCTCGGCCTCGTTCGTTCCGGTCGCGTAGCTCGCGATGCGCTGTTTGATGATTCCGGCGATTTCGTCGGCGTTGATCATAGTTGCATTCCGTTTGGGCTGGCTGTCGAGATACCGATGAGGGCCGCGCCCTCGGAGAGTGGTGCGCTCGCGCTTCGAGCTCGGGCAGGCGCGTTCAATTCGTGCTGAGCAGGCGGGCGATGTCGTCGAGCTTGCCGGCGACGGTGCCGTCCGCGACGCGGTCGCCCATCGCGATCTTCACGCCGCCGATCAGTGTCGGATCGACCGACTGCGTCACGTCGAACGGCGTCCCGTGCGCCTGGGAAAGCCGCGACACGATCAGATCCAGCTCGCTCTGCGAGAGCTTGCGCGCGCTGGTGACGCGGAGCGGCTGCGCGCCGCGCGCCTCGCGCTCGAGCCGGTCGAACTGGCGCACGATCTCCTCGGCGAGCGTCTCGCGGCGCTTGCGGATCAAGAGCAGGATCGCGTGCAGCGCGATCGGCTCGAAGCGCGAGAACGCCTGGGCGATCAGCTGCTCCTTCTCCTTGCGGTCGACGACCGGGGAGCGGAAGAACCGCCGCACCTGTTCGTCGGCGGCGAGCGCCTCGACGAACGTGTGCAAGTCGTGCTGCACGCGCGGAACCTTGTTTTCGTCGTTCGCAAGGCCGAAGATCGCGGTCGCGTAACGTCGCGCGAGCGTCTCGTTCGCCATCACGCGACTCCTTTGGACAGGTCGTCGACGGTGCGAACGACGAGCGCGTGGTTCAGCTCATCGCCGACGCGCTGCGGCGCGCGTTCGCGCGCACGCGCGAGGGCCTTCTCGATGAATTCGATGCGCAGGCGGTCGCGCGCCGCGAGGCGGGCGCGATCCAATTCGCCTTCGGCGTTGCGGATCAGGCGCTCCGCCTCGGCGTTCGCTTCGGCGAGCGCGCGTTCGTGCTCGCGGTGCACCACGACGTCGACGCGCGCGGAGATCTCGCGCGCGTCGTCCTCGGCGCGCGCCACCTCGGCCTGCGCCGCATCCAGCTCGGCGCGCATCTTCTCGCGGAACGCCTCGGCCTCGGCGAGCTCGGCGTTCTTCGCCTGCTGGTACGCGCGAATGCCCGGGGCGATCCACTTCCTCCAGATCAGCACGGCGCAGACCAGGAAGATGACCGCGCCCCCGATCTGCGACCACATCGCCAGATTCTCGAGGCTCACGCGGCACCTCCGAGCGCGCGCTCGAGCATCTCGCCGGCGAGCGCGTCGACGATGCGCGGCTCCTCCTCGCGCGCGCGCTCGATCTCGCGCTCGACCTCGAGCTGCGCCTTGGCGGCGATCTCTCCCGCGCGGGCCTGCGCCGCGACGAGGATCGCATCGCTCTCGCGCGCCGTTTCGACGCGCGCCTTCGCGATCGCGGCGTCGGCTTCGCGGCGGGCCGCGGCGCGGCGCTCGTCGGCGCTGCCGCGGTGCGTCTTCGCCTCGCGCTGCAGCTGCTCGATGTCGTGCTTCAAACCGTCGATGTACGCCCGGCGACGTGCGATCGCCGCCCCGACGGGACGGAAAAAGATCACGTTCATGATCGCCAGGAAGACGATCAAGTTGACGATCTGGACGAAGATCGTCCCGTCGAGCGTCAGCACGCCTTACGAGCCCCCACCTACCGGCCGCGAACGGTTCGGCCGAAGGCCGCACCACGGCGGAGCGCAGCGCAGCGAAGGGTTCGCGCGAAGTGCGAACCCACTAGTGGCCGGCCCCCGCCGCCGCCGACACGATGCGTCCGACGATCGTCTGCACCGGCGCGACGACGAGCAGCAGGTAGAACGCGAGCACGAGCGCGATGATCGGGAACGCTTCCAGAATGCCGACGCCGAGGAAGTAGAACGTGAAGATGTTTCCGCGCGCCTCGGGCTGACGGGCGATCGACTCGACGGCCTTCGAGCCGATGATACCGTCGCCGATGGCGGAGCCGAAGGCGACGGCCGCGATGATGATCGCGAAGCCGAGGATGAGGGCGACGGAGACGATGACTTCAGCGGACACGACGGACCTTTCTTAGTGCTCCTCGGCGGTCGCCAAGGAGAGATACACGATGCTGAGGAGGGTGAACACGAACGCCTGGATCAGGCCGATCAGGAAGTTGAAGAACTCGATCCCGATCGGCGCGATCGCGGCGGCGACCGAGACGTTCACCGGGCCGACCACGATGTTCGCCGTGATCAGCGTCGCGATCACGAACAGCAGAATCTCGCCGGCGAGGATGTTGAACGCGAGCCGCATCGCGAGGACGACCGGCCGCGCGATCTCTTCGATGACGTTCACCGGGAAGAGCCAGAAGAACGGCTTGAAGAGGTGCGCGTACGCCCCGAGGCCGCTCTTGCGAATCGCGAGGAACTGGATCCCGAAGAACACGCACAGCGCGAAGGCCGCCGTCGTGTTCAGGTCGGCGGTGGGGGAGCCGCCGAACGGCAGGCCGAGCGCCTTCACGAAGAGCACGCCGAACTCGTTGAGGACCCACACGAAGAGGAAGATGCCGACGAAGATCGGCACGAAGCGCTCGCCCTTCGGTCCCAGCGTCCCGACCGCGAGATCGGAGAGGAAGCTGATGATCCCCTCGAACGTCGCCTGCCGCTTCGTGATCCGGTTCGTGCGGTACGAGGCGCCGATCCACCAGAAGAAGACGATCGCGATCGCCATCGCGACCCACGTCGTGATGAGGGTGTCCGCATGCAGCTCACCGAGCAGCCCCGGGATCCCGGGAACGTGCCAGAGGGCGTGTTCGCCGATCTGTTCGTGAGGCACGAGAGTCAGAAATCTCCTCGAAGGATGCTGCGCCGGTATTCCAGCGCGTACAGCACGAGCGGCGTGAAGAATCCGGCGAGATACAGCCCGACCGTCCAGACTTGACCGAGGCGGAGGGCGAGTGCCACCGGGAGGATGCCGACCGCGAAGATTCGGACCTGCACGCTGAGGACGTGCACGGCACGGTGTCGCTTCCGTTCGAGGTAGCGCTCGTGGTCGTGCATCGAAGCCAGCATGTTCAGGACGCCCACCACCCCGCCCAGCGCCAGCTGAAGGCCGGCGACCGGATTCCGCAGCGTCGCGAGCGCGACGAGCGGCACGAGGAAGACGGAGGTCCGCACGATGATCCGTCCCTTGCGCGCTTGGTACGCGCGCAAAGAAGCTTCCGGGTCGGCGCCGCCCTTATTGCCCCCTGCGCTGAGCCTGCCCTCCTCGACGTTTCTCGCAATCACCGTCACTTCGCCCTCATCAGCGGGAGCAGCGCCGCCACGACGGCCCCGACCCCGCAGACCAGCCCCGCGAGCAAGCCGGCGAGCGGCCACAGGCTGCCGCCCGTCACCCGCTCCAAGATGACTCCGAGAACCAGTCCGCCGACCACCGTACCCGTGAAAGCCCCGGCCGCTGCGAGGAGCCGGATCACCGAGCGCTGCCCGCTCCTCGCTTCACACGAGCCGGATGGCGCCGAGCGAACCGGACAGAAAGAGCGCGAGGACGCCGAGCGCCACGCAGAGGGCGTAGATCAGCAGCACCGCCTGCCGGACGTTGAGCCCGAACCGGAAGATCAGCTGATGGTGGAAGTGGCCCCGGTCCGCCTCGTAGATCTTTCGTCCCGCCCGCGTCCGGCGAACGATCGCCACCGCCGTGTCGACGATCGGCAGCCCCAACACCACGAGCGGGACGAGCAGCGAGATCGTGAACGCCTGTTTGCTCCCGCCGAGGATCGAGACGGTGGCGAACACGTAGCCGATGAAGAGCGCGCCCGAGTCGCCGAGGATGATCTTCGCCGGGTTGTAGTTGTACGGGAGAAAGCCGAGCGCGCCGCCGACGAGCGCGGCGAGGATCAGCGCGATCTCCGGGTGACCGTGCGTCATGTCGACGACGAGCAAGAACATCCCGGCGATCGCCGTCAGACCCGACAGCAAGCCGTCGAGCCCGTCGATGAAGTTGATCGCGTTCATCATCCCGAGGTACCAGAGCAGCGTGATCGGGATGCTGATCCACAGCGGAAAATACACGACCGTTCCGTGGTGGAACGGATCGCGCACGAACGAGATCATGAAGCCGTAGAGCATCGAGACGGCGGCGACCACCGCTTGCGCGAGCAGCTTCGCGCGCGGGTTCATCCCCATCACGTCGTCCCAGATGCCGACCATGCACACCAGCGTGCCGCCGAAGACGAGCCCGACGAGGTCGTGCACGTTCTGCAGGTCCGAGCCGCGCCGGAAGTAGTGGGCGTTGATCAGATAGCCGATCGCCGAGAACAGCGCGAACGCGAAGCCCAGGTAGACCGCGATCCCGCCGATGCGCGGCTTCGGCACGTCGTGCATGCGGCGCTCACCGGTCGCGTCCAGCATTCCGACGCTGAGCGCGAGCCGGCGCACGTACGGCGTCACCGCGAAGGCGGTGGCAAACGCGAGGACCATCGCGGCGGCGATGAGGAGCGCGGTCACGTCAGGGCCGGTCTGGACGCGTAGTCCTCGAGCCGCACGCCCGCCTCGGCCAGGAGCTCCTGCGCGATCGGGTCCGGATACGCGTCCGCATAGACGATCCGTACCACCCCGGCGCTGATGAGAAGCTTCGAGCAGCCCACGCACGGCTGATGGGTGCAGTAGGCCGTCGCCCCCTCCAGCCCGACGCCGTGGAGCGCGCCCTGGACGATCGCGTTGGCCTCGGCGTGGGTGGCCCGCACGCAGTGCCCGGCGACCATGATGCAGCCCGCCTCGGTGCAGTGGGCGACGCCCCGCGGCGCGCCGTTGTAGCCGGTGGTCAGGATCCGGCGCTGCCGGGTCAGCACCGCGCCCACGCGCGCGCGGGGGCAGGTCGCCCGCGTGGCGACCGTCCGCGCGATGTCCATGAAGTACTCGTCCCAGCCCGGACGCGTCGTTCCGCTTCCCGCCCGGGCTCCGTTGCGTCGGTCGTCGTCGTCCACGGCGTGGCGAGATTCGCCAACGGGGCTCCGTTGACCGTCAGCGTTCGGCCTCCGCGCAATGTCGTTGACGCGCCGCCTCCGCGGCGGTACGACGAACGGGAACCGCCGGTTGAGCGAGGGGTGTGTCGATGGACGAATGCGCGCACGCGGGCACCGCGTCTTTCCAGGGCCGGAGGCGACACCGTCGCGCCCGGGCGCTCGCGACGGCGGTGCTCGCCGTGCTCGTCGTGGCGCTGCTTCGGGCGGCTCCGGCTGCGGGCCGGTGCGACGTCTGCAATCTCAAGCTGCAGTCGCGTACCGGACCGTATGCGATTCACGTGGCGAAACGCGCGGTGCCTTGGACGCGTGCGCCGCAGTTCGTCATCACGCTGACGAACCGCAGCCGTGAGACGATCCTCGTCGGCGGCGACGATCCGCGCACGCGCGTGACGCTGAACGCGGTGAGCGCGCGCGAGAAGTCGATGGACGCGATCGAGCTGACCGAGAGCGGCGCGCCTGTTCGTGTCGCGCCGGGGCGGTCGGTGACGTTCCACGCGCTCGATCCGCTGGCGGTCTCCGGCGTTCGCGGAGTCAACGTGACGTACCGCAACGTCGACTCGAACATCCTGCGCTACGACCTGAACCTGCGCCGCGCGGCCGGGGAGCGTGTGGGCACGCCTCGCTGATCCGCGCTAGTGCGGGGCGGTGCCGAACGCCGCTCGCGCGGCGTCGTCCAGGCGGCGCCGGTACTCGGCGCGCCGCTCGGCGGAGATGAACGACGCGTCGATGCTGTTGCGGGCCAGCGTCAGGAGCGCATCCGCGCCGAGACGAAGGGCCTCCGCCGTCCGGGCGACGTTGTCACCGACGTAGCCGCCGAAGTACGCAGGGTCGTCCGAGTTGACCGTCGCCGCCAGACCGGCGTCCAGCATCCGCGCGAGCGGGTGATCGGCCAGCGTATCGACGACGCGCAGCCGCACGTTCGAGAGCGGGCACACCGTCAGCGGGATGCGCTCGTCGCGCAGCCGCGCCATCAGCGCCGCGTCTTCGAGGCAGCGCACGCCGTGATCGATCCGCTCGACGTGCAGAACGTCGAGCGCCTCGCGGATGTACGACGGAGGGCCTTCTTCGCCGGCGTGCGCGACGGATCTCCAGCCGGCCGCGCGCGCCCGCTCGTAGACGCGGCGAAACGGTGCGGGCGGATTGCCCACTTCCGCCGAGTCGAGTCCGACGGCGACGATGCGCTCGCCGTACGGGAGGGCTGCGTCCAGCGCCGCTTCTGCGGCATCCGGTCCGAGATCGCGCAGAAAGCACATGATGAGCGCCGAGCTGACACCGAAGCGTTCCTCGCTGCGCGAGACGGCCGCCCACAATCCGTCGATGACCGTACGAAACGGGACGCCGCGCCGGACGTGCGCCTGCGGGTCGAAGAACATCTCGACGTGCACGACGCCGTCGCGACGCGCCCGCTCGAGATACGCGTTCGCGAGATCGGCGAAGTCCTGCTCGGTGCGCAGCACCGCCATCCCGGCATAATAGACGTCGAGAAACGACTGCAGGCTGGTGAACGCGTACGCTCGCCGCATCTCGTCCACCGACGCATACGGCAACGCAACGCGATTGCGTTCGGCGAGCGCGAACGCGAGCTCCGGTTCGAGCGTGCCCTCGACGTGCAGGTGCAATTCGGCTTTCGGAAGCCGGAAGAGATCGTCGATCAACGGCAGAAAGGACCGTACACGGATGCAGCGCGCATACGCCGCCCTACCACGACGCCGCTCGCGGCCCCTCCGCGCGCGTCATGTCGCGCGAGCGCTCACCGGGACGGAGCTGGTCGACCCGAACATGCGGTCTCCGGCGTCGCCGAGTCCCGGAATGATGTAGCCGTGGTCGTTCAGGTGATCGTCGACGGCCGCCGTGATGATGTGCGCGGTCGGGTGCTCGGAGACGATCGTCGCGATGCCTTCCGGCGCCGCGATGATGCAGACGAAGATCGGCGACGTCGCTCCGCGCTGTTCCAGCGTCGTCAGCGCAGCCGAGCCGGAATGTCCGGTCGCCAGCATCGGATCGAGCACGAAAACCGCGCGCGCCGCGAGATCGTCGGGAAGGTTCGCGTAGTACGGAATCGCGGCGAGGGTCTGCGGGTCGCGATAGAAGCCGAGGTGCGCGACGACCGCATCGTCGACGACGTCCAGAAAACCGGGCAGCAGCCCGAGGCCGGCACGCAGGATCGGCGCGACCACCGGCCGCGTCGCGATGCGCTGCACGCGGGCGAGGCCGACCGGCGTCTGCACCTCGAGCTCCGTCTTCGGGAGCACGCGCGTCGCCTCGTACGCGAGAAAGAGCCCCAGCTCTTCGACGAGCCGGCGGAACACGGGCGTGGGCGTGGACGAGTCCCGAAGGCGCGCGAGGCGGTCCTGGACCGCAGGATGGTCGACGACGAGCGGTTCGTTCGGCACGGCGCGACCTTCGGTGCGCGCCCGACGCGCCCTCGATGCGCCTCGGCGCAGCCGCTTCGCAAGGCGCCGGACGCGCCGGACGCCAACGTCGCGGCATGCGATCCTTGCTCGTCGCGCTCACCGTCCTGTGCTGCACCGCGACCGCGGGCGCCCAGCAGCCGGCGGTTCCGGCGCCCTCGCCGGCCGCGACGCCCATCGCCACGCCGACCCCGATGCCGCCGGCGGTCGACGCGATCGCGCAGCAGCGCGTCGTGCAGATCTTCACCGTTCCGATCGAACCGGCGTGGTTCAGCGCGTCGTTTCTGGATCGGTTCGCACCGGAGCAGGTCGCGGGCGTGGTCCGCCAGCTCAACGCCGCGCTGGGAGACTATCGTAGCGTGACCCGCCTCGGCACCGGCGACTACAGCGTGCAGTTCGTCAAAGGCACCGACGAGGTGCTGATCCACCTCGACGCGGCGAACAAGATCGACATGCTCTTCGGCAAGCCTCCCGTCGTCACGCAGCACTAGCCGCGTTCGCCGGGCGGCTTCCAGCTCGGGTTTCGGAGCGCGGACATGACGTCGTCGTGCCGGCGCCCGCGCTGGTACAGGAGGTCGCGCGCGCAGCCTTCGACGGTGACGAGCACCAGGCCACGGGGTCGCGCTACGGGACGTCGTGCTTGGCGGTCAGCTCGGCGACGCGCGCGCGCAGCGCGGGCTTCTTCTCGCCGCGGCCGACGTCGGCGAGCGCTTCGCCGATGATCGCACCGACCTCGCGCGCCTCCGCCTCGCCGAAGCCGCGCGAGGTGATCGCGGGCGACCCGATCCGGATTCCGCTCGTGATCGCGGGCTTCTGCGGGTCGAACGGGATCGCGTTCTTGTTCACCGTGATCCGGATCTCGTCCAAGTACTCCTCGACCGCTTTGCCGGTGAGCCCCTTCGGCGTGAGGTCGACGAGCAGCAGGTGCGTGTCCGTCCCGCCGGCGACCAGGCGCGCTCCGGCGCGCTGCAGCTCCTCGCCCATCGCCTTCGCGTTGGCGACGACCTGCTTCTGGTACGTCGCGAACGCCGGCTGCAGCGCTTCGCCGAACGCGACTGCTTTCGCCGCGATCGTGTGCATGAACGGACCGCCTTGGATCCCCGGGAAGACGCTCTTGTCGATCGGCTGCGCGTACCGTTCGGTGCACAGGATGAGACCGCCGCGCGGGCCGCGCAGCGTCTTGTGCGTCGTCGAGGTGACGAACTCGGCGATCGGGACGGGCGAAGGGTGCAGGCCCGTGGCGACGAGGCCGGCGATGTGCGCCATGTCGACGAGGAACGTCGCGCCGATCTCGTCGGCGATCTCGCGGAACGGCGCGTACTCCATCGTGCGCGGATAGGCGCTGGCGCCGGCGATGATCAGCTTCGGCTTGTGCTCGCGCGCGAGCGACCGAACCTGGTCGAAGTCGATGAGCTCCGTGTCTTTGCGCACGCCGTACGCGACCGCGTGGTAGAGCTTGCCGCTGAACGAGACCTTCGTGCCGTGGGTGAGGTGGCCGCCGTGCGCGAGCGACATTCCGAGCAGCGTGTCGCCGGGCTGCAGCACCGCCATCAGCACCGCCATGTTCGCCTGCGCGCCGGCGTGGGGCTGCACGTTCGCGTGCTCCGCGCCGAAGAGCTTCTTCAGCCGCTCGATGGCGAGCGTCTCGGCGACGTCGACGAACTCGCAGCCGCCGTAGTAGCGCCGCCCCGGATAGCCTTCGGCGTACTTGTTCGTCATCACCGACGCGCTCGCTTCGCGCACCGCCCGCGAGGCGTAGTTCTCCGACGCGATCAGCTCGAGGTTGTCGCGCTGCCGGCGTTCCTCGTTCTCGATCGCGGCGTACAGCTCGGGATCTTGGACGGCCAGCGTCTGGGGCTCGAGAAGTTGCATTGCGTTCAGCCTCGGTCGTCGATGTCGGTGCGGCGGCGGATCAGCGTGGTCGCCGAATAGTCGGGCTTCGCCGTCCCGGGTCGGCGCGCCCCGCCGAAGCGCAGCACCTGGACGAGCGCGAGCAGGGCGACGACGGCGATCAGCGCGATCCAGAACGACGGGCTCGCATAGCGGGGCGTCGTGTGGTCGAGCAAGTACTCGGCGAGGGCGATCACCACGGCGGCGAGCGGGATCAGATTCCCGAGCGTCTGGCGGTCGATCACGAGGCGGTCACGATGGTCGTCGGAGTGCTCCGGTGAAACGGCGGGGATGCGGATCGCGGTTTCGAGCCGGTCGTTTCGACGCCCGCTCTCGTCGCACGACCTCACGCAGCTCGAGTGGCTCGAACGCTGCGCCTCGCTGCTCGAGGTCGACGGCGTCCTCGCCGACGTGACGGACTTTCCCCGCACGGACGCCGAGTACGTCGCCCAGCTCCGCAAGGTCGCGATCGACCTCGGGATCGTTCCGTTCGGCATCGACGCCGCGGATGCGCTCGACCCGGATGGCGAAGCGTCGGCCCGGGAGATGCTGGTCGAGCTGGCGAGCGGGTTCGGCGCCGCCGTGATTCGGACCGAAGCGCCGGCGCCGGGTGCGGTCCCTCCGGAGACGTTCGTTCGCACCGTCGCCGCGGCGAAGCAGCTCGGCCGGCTCGCGAAGGCCGCCAACGTCACCGTCGTGCTCGCCGAGGCGCCCGGCACGATCGCGGCCGACCTCGCCGAGGCGAAGCATCTGATCAAGGACACCGACAGCGCTTGGCTGCGGGCATGCCCCAGCTGGTCGGCGCTCCCGCATGCCGGCCCGAAGGATCGTTATCCCGCCTGCGTGGTGGCGGCGGGCGAAGACCCCACCGCCGTCGCGGCAGCGGCTCGCAATGCGTGGGCGATCGTCGAGCACACGGCCGCCGAGCCGGGCGATCCGTGGGCGGACGTCGGGGAGGCGATCCGCGCGTTGCGCGCAGCGGACGCGCGCCTGCGCACGAGCGTCTGACGCGCGAGCCGCAGGCGGGTTGAGGAGGACGCGACCGCAGCGGCCGTCTGGAACCTGGTTGAAGACCTGCCTTCTAGCAGGTGGGTGCGGCCCGGGCGCCCAGTGTCCGATCGAAGCGATCGACCATCCGGTCGTATCCGGAGCTGATGCTCCCGTGGTTTCGACGTTGGTCCACCACCATGGAACCTGCGCGAGCCACCGCAGTCGCGTCGCTCGGTATCGTATACCCTCCGTCAAGTCTTGACAGGCCGCGAGAATGCGGTCACGGCTCGAACAGCGAGCGCTGCGGCGGTCGCGAACGCGCCCCGCCGGCCGCACGCGACCCGACCGGCGTGGCGGCGCCGCGCGGCGTCCGCGCAAGCACGGCACCATACCGCGCGATCGCGCGCTCGCGTGCGACGGAGTGATCGACGATCGGGGCCGGATAGTCGGTGCCGATCACGCACCCGCACGCACGCTGCACGTCGGCCGGCATCGTCCACGGCGCATGCACGTAGCGTTCGGGAACGCGCGCGAGCGCGGGAAGCATCGAGCGCACGAAGGTGCCGTGCGCATCGAAGGTCTTGGCCTGCACGGTCGGGTTGAAGACGCGAAAGTACGGCGCCGCGTCCGTGCCCACCGACGATGCCCATTGCCAGCCTCCGTTGTTCGCCGCGACGTCGGCGTCCGCGAGACGCTGCTCGAAGTACCGTTCTCCGAGCCTGTAGTCGAGCAAGAGGTGCTTGGTGAGAAACGACGCCGCGACCATGCGCAGACGATTGTGCATCCATCCCGTTTCGTTGAGCTGCTTCATCGCGGCGTCGACGAGCGGATACCCGGTGCGCCCGTGGCTCCATGCCGCGAACGCTTGCGGGTCGTCCTCGTAACGGAGCCCGGCGGCTTCGATGCGAAACGGCTCGCGCGCGACGCGGGGATGGTGGGCAAGGAGCTGATGGTAGAAGTCGCGCCAGATCAGCTCGGCGAGCCACGCCGGAAACGGCGCGGCCGCGCGCACGACGGTTCGAATTCCGATCGTGCCGGCGCGCAGGTGCGGCGAAAGTCGCGACGTGCCGTCGACGGCCGGAGCGTTGCGCAGCTCCGCGTACCGCGAAGCGGCGTCGCGCACGAAGCGCGCGAGCAGCCGCGCCGCTTCCCGCGATCCGCCGCGCGGATAGCGATCGCTCGACGCATGCCCGTAGTCTTCGGGACGCGGTACCTCGCGCGTCGCGGAAATCGCCGTCCGCTCCGCGAGCTTCGCACGCGCCGCGCGCAGCGACGGCACCGGCGGAAGCGGCTCGTCGGCGAAGCGCGCCATCCAGCGGCGGCGATACGGCGTGTAGACGACGTACGGCTTGCCGCCGCCCTGCATGATCGCTGCGGCCTCGTAGTAGACCTGGTCGGTGGACGCCTCGACGGCGATGCCGGCCTCGCGGAGCCGCGCTTCGACGTGCCGGTCGCGAACGACGGCGTCGGGATCGTCGTCCGCGCTGTAGAACAGCGCGCTCGCGCGCGCGCGCCGCGCGAACGCACCGAGCTCCGCGGCGGCCTCGCCTTCGAGCAGCGCGAGGTCGGAGCCCAATTCGCGCAGCTCGCCGCGCAGCCGGGCGAGCGAATCGAAGAAGAACTGCACGATCGGCGGGCCCACGCGCGGCCCGCGCAGCAGCGCCGGGTCGAGCACGAACGCGCAGACGACGCGTTCGCTCGCCTCCGCGGCACGATACAGCGCGACGTTGTCGTCGAGCCGGAGGTCGCGGCGCAGCCATACGATCGAGACGGGAAAGCGAGCCGGCCGCGCCATGAGAGGCCCCTTTCCCCGGCGAACGCCGCGGCCATGGCGATCCGCATCGCGGTCGAGCCGCTCGACCTTCCGCTCAAGCACACGTTCACGATCGCCCGCTCGTCCGAGTCGGTCGCGAAGACCGTCGTCGTGCGGCTGCGCTGGAACGGGCTGGAAGGGCTCGGCGAGAGCGCGCCGAGCGAGCGCTATGCGGAGAACGTCGCCGGCGTCAGCGCAGGACTGCGCGGTCTGAAGCTCGGCGACGATCCGTACGCGATGGACGCGCTGCTCGCGGGGCTGCCGCCAGCGCAGGCGTGCGGACTCGACATCGCGCTCCACGACCTCGTCGGGAAAGACGTGGACCGTCCGCTGTGGCGGCTGCTCGGGCTCGACCCGGCCCGCACCCCGCACACGTCGTTCACGATCGGCATCGCACCGCTCGACGAGACGATCGCGAAGGTGCGCGAGGTCGGCGAGCATCCCGTCATCAAGGTGAAGCTGGGGACCGGCGCGGAGCTCGAGACGCTGGACGCGGTCCGCGCGATCTATACCGGGACGATTCGCATCGACGCCAACGAAGGCTGGACGCCCGAACGCGCCGTCGAGCTGCTGCGCGCGATGGAACGCTACGAGATCGAGTTCTGCGAGCAGCCGATTCCGGCCGGAAATCCGGAGCGGCTGCGCTGGATCCGCGAACGCTCGCCGATCCCGATCGTCGCCGACGAAGACGCCAAGGACGCGCGCGACCTTCCGGCGCTGCGCGACGCCGTCGACGGCGTCAACGTGAAGCTCGTGAAGTGCGGCGGGATTCGGGGCGCGCTGCGCATGATCCACACCGCGCGCGCGCTGGGGCTGAAGCTCATGCTGGGGTGCATGCTCGAGTCGCAGATCCTCACGACCGCGGCGGCGCAGCTGAGCCCGCTGGTCGACTGGGCGGACCTCGACGGCCCCTTCCTCACCGCGGCGGATCCGTTCGACGGAATCGCCTACGAGCGCGGCAAGATCGTGCTCCCGAACGGCCCGGGACTCGGCGTGCGCGAGCGCGCGGAGGTCGCGCGCTGAAGCGGCGCTATCTCGTCCTGACGCCGTACGCGTTCACGACGCGCGCGGCGAAGATGGCGCACGGCGTGATCGCATACTCGTCGGACGACGTCGTCGCGGTCGTCGATCCCGATCACGCCGGACGCCGCGTCGTCGACGTGATGCCGTACTTGCGCAGCGACGCGCCGTTCGTCGGCTCGGTGAGCGAAGGTCTGCGGTTCGATCCGACCGCGCTGCTCGTGGGCATCGCGCCGAAAGGCGGCGCGCTCCCCGAAACGTTCCGGGCCGCGATCCGCGAAGCGCTACAGGCGAAGCTCGAAGTCGTCAGCGGGCTGCACGCGATGCTGAGCGACGACCCGGAGTTCGCCGCGCTCGCGCGCGCGCAGGACACGCGCATCTGGGACCTGCGTCTTCCGCCGCCCGCGCCGATCTTCTCCGGCGCCGCGTGGGACGTCGAGGCGAAGATCGTGTTGACGGTCGGCAGCGACGCCGCGGTGGGCAAGATGACGGCGGCGCTCGAGCTGCTGCGCGCCGCCAAGGACCGGGGCGTCGACGCGGCGTTCGTCCCGACCGGCCAGATCGGGATCGCGATCGCCGGCTGGGGGACCGCGATCGACCGCGTCGTCGCCGACTTCGCGCCGGGCGCGGCCGAGCAGCTCGTCCTCGAAGGCTGGCGCCGCGCCCGCGACCTGCTGTTCCTCGAAGGCCAGGGCGGGATCAACAATCCGGCCTTCGCGCCGGTCACCCTCGCGCTGCTGTACGGCGGCGCGCCGGACGCGCTCGTCCTCGTCCACAACGTCGCGCGGACGACGATCGAGGACTACGACGTGCCGATCCTCTCGTATCGATCGCTGATCCGGACGTACGAGTCGCTGTGCGCGACGGTGAAGCCCGCCCGTGTCGTCGGGATCGCGCTCAACACGCGCGACTGCAATCCGGACGAGGCGCGCGAGCACATCGAGCGTGCGCGCGCCGAGACCGGCTTGCCGTGCGACGACGTCGTTCGCAACGGGCCGCACGCGCTCTACGACGCGATCGCGCCGGCGCTCGCGAAGACCGCGGTGCTGCGTGCGTGACGGCCTGCTTCGCGCGCTCGTCGCGGGCGCGCTGAGCGCTGCGCTTCCGCTTGCGGCAGCCGCGTGCACGAAGTCCTCGTCCGCAGGTCACGCGGGCGCACGGAACCCGTGGACGCGTCCGGGCGAGCTGGTCATCGGATCGGCGGGCGAGGAGCCGGACAGCCTCAACGAGATGTTCGCGCACACCGATGCGACCGATCAGATCGCCAACCTGATCGACGAGCCGATCTTCCGCTACGATCCGAACGGCGAGTACCTGCCCGCCGCGGTGCGAGAGGTTCCGACGCTCGCGAACGGCGGGATCAGCCGCGACGGCAAGACGATCGTGCTGCATTTCCGGCCCGGGATGCGCTGGTCGGACGGCGCGCCGTACGACGCGCGAGATTTCGTCTTCACGTGGCGCGCCGCCATGAACCCGCGCAACAACGTGAAGCTGCGCGCCGGCTGGGACGACATCGCCGCCATCGGCGTGAGCGCCGATCACCTCACGGCGACCGTGCGGTTGAAGCACGTCTACGCGTCGATCCTCGGGACGTGGGCCTACGGAGGCGCCGCGTACCCGCCGCTGCCGGCGCATCTGCTCGCGAACCTGCCGGACATCAACCACGCGGCGTACAACGCGAGGCCGATCTCATCGGGACCGTTCGTGCTGACGCGCTGGAATCACGGCTCGTCGCTCGAATTCGCGCCGAACCCGTACTACTGGCGCGGCAAGCCCGGACTCCAGCGGATCGTCTACAAGATCGTTCCGGACGCGAACACGCTCTTCGACCAGCTCGAGACCCACGAGGTGGACGTCTACGAGTCGATCCCCGATGCGCAGGTGCCGCGCCTGCGCACGCTGCGGGGGTACGCGATCACGAAGCGGCTGACGGCGAATTACCGCCGGCTCGCGTTCAACACGTCGAAGCCGGCGCTCTCGGACGTGCGCGTGCGGCTCGCGGTCGCCGAGGCGGTCGACTGGGATCGCATCAACCGCACGATCTACCACGGCTACAACCTGCGCGCCGCGAGCGACATCCTGCCGACGTCGTGGGCCGCGCCCGTCGGGATCCGGCCGTATCCGCACGACGTCGCGAACGCGAAGCGGCTGCTCGACGCCGCCGGATGGCGCACCGGCGCCCACGGCGACCGGTCGCGCGACGGCGTCCCGCTGACGTTTTCGGTCTCCACGACGCCGTCGAAGCCGGCCAACGTGCAGGCCGAGCTGGAGATGCAGCAGGATCTCGCCGCCGCCGGCATCCGGCTGCAGATCAAGAACTATCAGACCAACCTGCTCTTCGCAATGAACGGGCCGATCTACACCGGCCGGTTCGACAGCGAGTTCACGATCGACACGAACGCTCCTGATCCGGACAACGAAGGCTTGTGGAGCGGCGCCTTCATCCCGCCGCGCGGCGCGAACACGACGTGGCTGAACGACCCGGTGCTGACGCGGACCAGCCACGAAGCGCTGCTCACCTTCGATCGTGCGAAGCGCAAGGCGCTCTACCAGCGGGAAGCGGAGCGCATCCACCAGCTCGTGCCGGTCGTGTACCTCTACTGGCAGAACTCGTTCTCGGCGGTCAACTCCGACTTGAAGAACTGGAAGCCGGCCTCGTACATCTCCAACTATTGGAACTGCTGGGAGTGGCGCATCTGACGACCGCCTCGCGCGAACGCCGCTCGCCGCTTCGCGCATGTTGAGGGTCGTCGAGCGGCCCGAGCGGCACGTCACGCTGCACGTTCCGCCCTCACGTCGCGCGATCGTCTCGTGGAACGCGGTCGCCGAGGCCGGCGCGCTCGCGCTCATCGTGCATCGCGCGGACCGGACCGTCTCCGAGCCGCTGCTCTACGTGCGCTGGTCGGCGGACGAGCGCCGCTCGCTCGACGGCGCCGACGCCCTGACCAAGATCGCCGTCGACGTCCTCGAGAGCACCGTGCCTTTTACCGCGGTCACCGTCACGAGCACCGTCGACTGCGACGCCGTCGCGGTCGCGGTTCCGACGGGCGGCGCAGCGGTACGCGCGCGCGAAAGCACGCCGTCGCTCGACGTGCCCAAGCTCTCGCAGTACCTGGCCGCGCATCCCGACGAGCGCGGCTGGTGCTCGGCGGCGGCGCTCGCGATGCTGTTGCGCTTCCACGGCGTCCGGGCCGACGTCGCGTCCGTCGCGCGCGGCGTCTACGACGCCGCGTATCGCGGGACGGGCAATTGGGCCTTCAACGCCGCGTACGCCGGCGCGCACGGCCTGCGCGCCGCCGTCGCCTTCCTGCGCGGGACCGATCACGTCGCGGCGTTCCTGGACGCCGGCCTGCCCGTCGCCGTGTCGCTCGCGTGGGAGGAGCGCGAGCTCCCGAACGCGCCGCTTCCGCGCAGCGACGGGCACCTCGTCGTCGTCCGCGGCGTCGATCGCGAGCGCGTGTTCGTGAACGACCCCGCGCAGCCGGACGTGGCGACGCGCTACGAGCGCGCGACATTCGACGCGCTGTTCCGGCGCCACGGCGGCATCGCGTACGTGCTCGCGCCGCGCGAGCGTACCGGCGACCTCGTCGCGCTCGCGAACGGAGCCGAGCTGCTGCGCCGATGAGCGCACAGCCGAACGATCGCGTCGTCGCGCTGGGCGCGGTGCGCGATGCCCCGCTCCACGTCGTTCTCGTCGAGCCCGAGATTCCGCCGAACACGGGAAACGTCGCGCGCATGTGCGCGGCGACCGGCTGCGCGCTGCACCTCGTCGAGCCGCTCGGCTTCGCGATCGACGACCGCGCGCTCAAGCGCGCCGGTCTCGACTACTGGAACGCGGTCGGCGTCGTGCTGCATCCGTCGCTGGACGCGTTCCTCGCCGCGTTCCCTCCGGAGCGCCGGTGGCTTCTCTCGACGCGCGCCGTGCGCGGCTACGCCGACGCGCCGTTCGCGCGCGGCGACGCGCTGGTCTTCGGAAAGGAAACGTCCGGTCTGCCGCAAGCGCTGCTCGACGCGAATCCCGAGCGCGCGCTGCGCATACCGATGCGGCCGGGGGCGGTGCGCTCGATCAATCTCTCCACGGCGGCCGGCGTGGTCACGTTCGCGGCGCTCGCACGCCTCGGCTTCCCCGGGATGGCGTGACTCCGCACGCCGGGCGCTAGGCGACCGCCTCCGCCATCTGCGCGCGACGGCGCGTCTCACGCGGAAGCGTCAGCGCGCACAGCGTCGCGGCGAGCGCGAGTGCGGCGACCGTGGCGATCGACGCCGGTACGCCCCAGCGGTCGGCGATCATGCCGAGGACCGGCGTGAACGCGCCGCCGAGCGAGACCGCGAGACCGAGCGTCACGCCGGAGGCGAGGCCGACGCGGTTCGGCAGATACTCCTGGCCGAGCACGACGAACGACGCCTGCGCGGCGACGAAGATGAAGCCCGTCAGCAGCATCCACGGCACCGCGATCGTCATGCCGGCGGCGGGCCCGACGAAGGCGAGCGCACCGAAGAGCACCGCGGTCAGCGCGGTCGACCACAGGATGACGGGACGCCGTCCGACGCGGTCGGCGATGGGCCCGCCGGCGATCGTCCCCGCCGCGCCGGCGAGCAGGAACGCCATCAGGATCGCGTCGCCGGCCGCCGGCGACGTGTGCAGCGCTTCGACGAAGAACAGCGGGACGAACGAGACCGAGCCGATGTACGCCATCGAGCGCAGGATCACGAACGCGCTGAGCTTTCCGAAGGACGCCCAGTCGTCGCGCCCGGCCAAGGTGCGCTTCACGACGTGCGCCGGGACGAACGTCTTGAGCCGTCGCAGCTCGAGGAGAACGACGCCGGCGAGGATCGCGACCGGGACGGCCGCGACCAGGGTGCCGTGCATGCCCCATGCGGAGATCGCCGCGGTCGCGAAGGCCGGTCCGAAGGCGAAGCCCAGGTTCCCGCCGACCGTGAACCAGCGCATCCCGCTCGCCTTCTTCTCGCCCGACACGTAGTTCGCGAAGCGCGCCGCCTCGGGGTGGAACGTCGCGACGCCGATCCCGCTGACGAGCGCCGCCAGGAACAGCAGCGGCAGGGTCGGGAGAACGCCGAGCAGCGCGACGCCGCCGCCGGCGAGCGCGATCCCGATCGCGATCAGCCACGGCATCGAACGCCGGTCGGCGAGCACGCCGATGGCGGGCTGGATCACCGAGGACGAGACCGCCTGCCAGAACACGAGCGTCGCGGCGGTCTCGTGCGAGATGTGGCGCTCGAGGATGAGATACGGAAGCAGCGCCGGGATGAAGCTCTGGTTCACGTCGTCGGTGACGTGAGCGAGGGCCAACACCGTCATGGCGCGGACGTCGAGGCTGCGGGACACGGCCCGCCGATGGTCGCACCGCGAGTCGCCGGCTCGCAAGGAGAACGGTCGTATCGCGGAGGTCGGGAACGGTCGTACCGCCAGGGCCGGCGCCGCCGCGGTCCAACACCGCGGCGATGGAGACGCTGCGCCGAGACGAGCAGGCGCTAGGCAGGCCGAGCCGCCGCCCGGCCGCAAGCCCGAGCGCGCTGGCGCGGCTCGAGCGCGCCGTCGTCGCGTGCGAGCGCTGTCCGGAGCTGCGCGCCTACTGCGCGGAGGTCGGGCGCGTGAAGAAGCGCGCCTTCCGCGACCAGGAGTACTGGGCGCGTCCGGTCCCCGGCTGGGGCGACCCGGACGCGCGCATCGTGCTCGTCGGTCTGGCGCCCGGCGCCCACGGCTCGAACCGGACCGGGCGGCCGTTCACCGGAGACGGCAGCGGCGAGTGGCTCTATCGTGCGCTGCACCGGGCCGGCCTCGCGAACCAGCCGCAGGCCGTCGGGCGCGACGACGGGCTCGTGCTGCGCGACGCCTACATCACCGCGGCCGTCCGTTGCGCGCCGCCGCAGAACAAGCCCACTCCGGCGCAGCGCGATCGCTGCGCACCCTATCTGCGTGAAGAGCTGGAGGCGCTGCGGGCGATGCGGGTCGCGGTGACGCTCGGGAAGTTCGCCGACGACGCGGTCCACGCCCTGATCAAGCAGCGCGGCGCGACGTACGTGGCGCCGCGCGCGCCGTTCGCGCACCTGGCCGAGACCCGCGTACGCTTTGCGGACGGCCGCGAGCTGTTCGTCCTCGCCTCGTACCATCCGAGCCGGCAGAACACCAACACCGGCGTGCTGACGGAATCGATGCTCGACGCGGTGTTCGCACGCGCCAACGGCCTGGTCGGCCCAGTTTCGACATAGGTATTTCGGGGAAGAGACGTGCTGTCGCCGTGTTCCGTCAGCACCGGATCACGTGTCGCAGATCGTCGGCGGGCGCGAAGCGCCCGGCCCGAATTTTTGTGCGTCCGGATAGGCATAGATCGCGCACGGCTTGGAAATACCGTGCGCACCATGAACTTTCGGATCGACGACCGCGACTTGAGCGCCTTCCTCGTGTACGCGGCCCGAGAGCGGAGCCTCGACGCGTCGCTCCGCGCGGCGAACAAGTACGGCCGATCCGACGAGCACAAGAAATCGATCGACGCCCTCCGCGAGCTGAACAAAAAGATGCTGTTTCGCGAGACGCGCCGCGACGTGCACCCGTTCTGAGCGGGCCGCCGCTCGAACCCGAACCCGGGTCGAGGGACGCCTCAACGCAGAGAGCGAGGTTCGCACGAACCTCGCTCTCTCGTCATTCCGGGCGGGCCGAACGCCGGTTCGAGCGCGCCTACCCCGGCGGAGCCGCCGCCACGACGCGCAGCCCCACGTCGCGCAGCGCCTGGTCGGGGACGCTCGAAGGCGCGTCCATCATCAGGTCGCGCGCCGTCTGATTCTTCGGAAACGCGATGACGTCGCGGATCGAGCTCTCTCCGCACGCCAGCATCACGATGCGGTCGACCCCCAATGCCATCCCGCCGTGCGGCGGTGCGCCGTACGAGAGCGCCTCCATGAAAAACCCGAAGCGGTCCTCGATCTCGGCGTCGCTCAGCCCGAGCCGGCGGAAGACCCGGCGCTGGAACTCCGGCTGGTGGTTGCGGATCGAGCCGCTGCCCAGCTCGTAGCCGTTGAGCACCATGTCGTAGTGCTGCGCGGTGATCGCGAGCGGATCGGTGTCGAACAGGCCCTCCTGTCCGGGCAGCGGCGCGGTGAACGGATGGTGCGAGAACGTGATCTCCCCGCTCTGCTCGTCGCGCTCGAAGAGCGGGAACCCCAAGACCCAGCAGAACGCGTAACGGGCCGGGTCGCGCAGTCCGAGGCGCTCGCCGATCTCGAGCCGCAGCTTGCCGGCGACGTCGGAAGCCGTGCGTGACGCGTCGCCGACGAAGAGCAGCGCGTCGCCGTCCTCGGCGCCGGTGCGCCGGCGGAGCTGCGCCGCGAGCTCCGCATCGACGAAGCGCGCGATCGACCCCTTCACCCCGTCCGGCGCGAACGAGACGTACGCGAGACCTTTGGCACCGAACCCCTTCGCGAGCTCGGTGAGCGCGTCGAACTCGCGGCGCGAGAGCGCAGCGCCGCCCGGCCAGCGCAACGCGACGACGCGGTTCGCGTCGCTCTCCGCGAGCCCGGCGAACAAGGAGAACGAGCCGCCGCGGAACAGATCGGCGGCGTCGGTGAGCTCGAGCCCGAAGCGCAGGTCGGGCTTGTCGGAGCCGTACCGCCGCATCGCCTCGGCGAACGTCAGGCGCGGCATCGGCGGGATGTCGAGTCCGAGCGATTCGCGCCACACGTAGCGCATCGCGCGCTCCATCACGTCGATCACGTCGTCTTGCGTGACGAACGTCATCTCGACGTCGAGCTGCGTGAACTCGGGGACGCGGTCGGCGCGCGGGTCCTCGTCGCGGAAGCAGCGCGCGATCTGCATGTACTTTCCGCAGCCGCCGATCATCAGGATCTGCTTGAGGATCTGCGGCGACTGCGGCAGCGCGTAGAACGAGCCGCGATGCACGCGCGAAGGGACGAGGTAGTCGCGCGCGCCCTCAGGCGTCGACTTGATGAGGCTCGGCGTCTCGATCTCGATGAAGCCGTTGCGGTCGTACCAGTCGCGCATCGCTTTGACGATGCGGTGCCGCACGCGCAGGTTGCGCTGCATCCGCGGACGGCGCAGGTCGAGGTAGCGCCAGCGCAGCCGCACGTCCTCGGCCGGCTCTTCCTCCGCGTTCACGACGAACGGCGGCGTCTTCGAGCGCGCGAGCACCTCGATGCCGTAGACGTCGACGTCGATCTCGCCGGTCGACAAGCTCGGGTTCTGCGTCGCCGGCGGGCGCGGCGCGATCAGGCCGATGACCCGCACCACGTCCTCGTTGCGCAGGCTTTCGGCCGTGGCGAAGACCTTACGGTCGTTGGGGAGCGTGGCGCGCAGCTCGTCGCCGAGCCCCGCGGTCGCTTCGGGATCGCCGTCGACGCTCGGGTCGATCACGAGCTGCACGAGGTTGTGGATCACCGGATCGGGCGGCGTCTGCGCGACCGAATCGTCGGGCGGCTCGCGCAGATCGATGAAGATCAGACCGCCGTGATCGCGGCGCCGATGGACCCAGCCGTACAGCTCGACCCACGCGCCCGCATCGTCGGCGCCCAAGCTCGCGATCGTGCGCCGGGCGACGACCGGTACGTTCAACGTTTCATCCACGCAGCGCGGCCTTGACTCCGGTGAGGTAGTGATATTGATACGAGAGCGTGCGCGGGAAACCGGGACGCCCGGCGCCGGCCTCGATCCAGCGCTTCAGCGGCGGCACCGCGTCGACGAACCCGTGCAGCGCAAGCGAAACCGGCGTCATCCCGAGCCGCAGCTTCACGTCCCAGGCCGGATGCTTCTTGAAGAAGCGCACCGTCGAGCGCCCCGCCAGCTCGTACTTCTCCTGCTGCTTGTCCCAGCTCACCGGGTCCCAGTGGTAGTTCACCGCGCGCGGCTCGTAGACGATCGGGACTCCGGCCTGCTGCAAGCGGTATCCCAGCTCGAGATCCTCGTGCCCGTAGCCGGTGAACGTCTCGTCGAAGCGCCCGACGCGGTCGAGCTCGCGCTTTGGCACCGATGCGTTGCCGGTGAGGAAGTACAGCCACGTCAGCCTCTTCGGACGCTCGCCGTGCAGCGGACCGCGCTTCGCCGCGTCGTCGCGCTTCGCCGCGTAGTCCTCGAGCGACGAAACCTGCACTTCCATCCCGACGACCGCACGCGCTCCCGGCGCATCGTGGTGGGCGAGGTGCCGCGCGAGCAGATCCGGGGACGCGATGATGTCGGCGTCGTTGAAGAGCACCACCGGCGCGCGCGCGGCTTCGATCCCCGCGTTGCGCGCCATCGCGCGGCCGGTGTACGGCCCCGGCAGATGCCGCACGAACGGGTGCTCGCGCGCGATCTCCGCCAAGTACTCGGCCGTCCCGTCCGTCGAATGCGAGTCGGCGACGAGGATCTCGAACGCGCCGCGCCCGACGTCCTGCGCGATCAGCGAGGGCACGACGTAGCGGAGCTTGTCGAGGCGGTTGTACGTCGGGACGACGACGGAGATGCGCGGCTGGTCGGTCATAGCAGGGAGGCGACGCCCGCGACGATCTCGGCGCGCGACGCGCGCAGCGCCTCGTCGGACTCGCTGGGCGGCTTGCGGAGGATCGCGTTCGGCACGCGGTACGGCGACCATTCCTGGGACGCGAGCCGGAACCACTTGTGCTCGAAGAGGACGACGGTGGGCGCCTTCACCGCGCTTGCGACGTGGGTCGCACCGGTGTCGATCGTGACGACGCAGGCGGCGCGCTCGAAGACCGCCGTCCAGACGTGGAACGGCAGCGCGCCGAGGACGCGGTCGGCGACCCCGGCCGCCTCGACCGCGGCGCCCAGCTCGCTTGCGTCGTCGCCGTAGGTCGCGACCAGCGGCCGTCCGAGCGCCCGCAGCTCGCGGAACAGCGCGATGCAGCTGTCGGCCGTCGACCCGTGCTCGGTCCAGCGGCGTCCGAGCTGGATCACGATCGGGTGCGGCGGCAGCTCGGCGACGGCGGCCCGATCGGCGTCCGTCACCGGGAGCACCAAGTCGTGCACGAGCGAGGTCGCGCCCGCCGCGGCGACGACCGCGAGCACCTGGTCGACCTCGTGCGGGATCGCGCGGTCGGGAAACCGGTCGGCGAGCGCGGGATCGGCCGAGCTGAGGAGCACGTCGGTCAGGCGCAGCTTCAGCATGACCCGTGCAGCGATGCGCGTCGCATACGTGTAGCCGACGCGCCGCCGCGCGCGCGTCGCCGCGACGATGCGATGGTCGACGTCGCGCGGCGCGAGCGCGATCGCGAGGTCCGTGCCGCGGAAGCGCGCGCCGAACAGAGCCGGCTTCACGCCGTCGGGGTACGGCACGACCTCGTCGAGGTCGGGCGAGCGGTCGACGACGAGCGCGTTGTAACGGCTGCACGCCAGTGTCACGTGCGCGTCCGGAAACGAGCGCCGCACCGATGCGATCGCCGGCGTCGAGAGGATGAGGTCGCCGACCCGATCGGTGCGCGTGAGGAGAATCCTCATCGCGACGGCGACGCCTGCTTCGCCCGCGCCAGCTCCTCGTAGTAGGCGGCGCTCGCGAGAAGCCGCGCCGCGCCGAGGCGCGCGGGCGAGAGCCGCCGTTCGCCCGCCGCTTCGCCGACGAGGCGCTCCAGCCGGGCGCGCACGAACGCGCTCCCGACGGCTGCGCCGAGCAGCCGCTGCGGGACCGTGTCTCCGATCGCCAGCGCGACGCGCCACGAGGGATGGAGCCGCTCCAGACGGACCGCGGTGCGCGCCTGCGCGCGGACCTGACGCAGCATGCCGGCGACATTGGTCCCCTTCGGCCGCGGCTTGTAGTGAAACGCGACGGCGCGGCGGTTGAACACCGCCTTCGTCCCGATCGCGCGCAGCCGCAAGCCGAGCTCGATGTCCTCCCAGCCGTACTCGCTGAACGATTCGTCGAAACGGCCGCCGACCGCGTCCAGCCGCGCGCGGCGCACCGAGACGTTCGACGTCCAGAACCAGTTGGCGCTGTAGTTCTTCAGCGACCACGCGGCGCTCGGAAGCCGGTCGAACGACTCGGTGTTGATGACGGCGCCGCGGACGACGACGTCGCCGTGCCGCTCGTCGGTGCGCAGGTGCTCTTCGGCGAACGCGGGCGTCGGCAGGACGTCGTCGTCGATGAACGCGATGCGCTCGCCCGTGCAGCGCGCGATCCCGGCGTTGCGCGCCTTCGCCAGCCCCGCGTTCGCCTGATGGACCACGGTGAGCCGGCACGTCGCGAGCCGAGCGGCACGCTCGATCGCCGCCGGCGTCGCGTCGGACGAGCCGTCGTTCACGAGCACGATCTCGTACGCGTCCGGCGCGAGCGTCTGGTCGAAGCACGCCTCGAGCACGCGCTCCAGCAACGGCGCGCGATTGTACGTGCAGAGCTGGATCGAGAGACGCGGCATCAGAAGCGCGTCGTGCAGATCGGCCGCTCCGCGGCGTCGAGCGCCCGCGCGGCACGGTCGAACATCGCGAGAGGCTCGAGGCTCGCGAGCCCCCTCCGCACGATCTCGCGCAGGCGCAGCGAGCCGGCGACCAGCGACGAGAGATCGGCGACCCCGATTCGCAAAGCGGCGTCGGGAAGCGCGTTCGCGTCGTGCCACGGCGCGCCGTGCGGGCCGAAGCGGAAGGTCCACCCGCCCGACGTGTGCGGAAAGAACGCGTCGGCGACGTCGACGCGCAGCGCGAACGGCGCGTCGGAAGCGCCGAGGTGCGCGAACGCGCGCTCGACGTCCACCAGCCGGTACATCACGCCGAGCCCGAGCTCGGCGACCCGGTGCGTCGCCGGCGGCGCGACGAGCGCGTCGCTGCCGTCGCGGGGATCGCCCGAGACGAGCCACGCCGCTTCGTGCTGCGTCTCCAGCACGATTCGCGCGAATTGATCGCGCTGGGCGCGGAGGTAGGCCAGAAGCGCCGCTTCGTGCGCGGGCGTCTCGGCGTAGACCTCGCGCACGATCAGCTCGTTCGCGTTCGTGCTTCCTTCCGGCCCCAAGCGCACGCTGGTCTGCATGAACGCCCGCAGCGTTCCGTCGTCGTCGACCCCGACGTAGCGCAGCCCAGGCTCGGCGAGCAGCCGGGCGAGACGCGCCGGCGAGCGCGCGAGCAGGCCGTTCGTCGTCGCTCGCACGCGCTCGTCGCACGCCAGCATCGCCTCGAGGTCGCGGGCGCCGAGGATGCGCGCCGTACCGCGCGCACCGCGCACGTCGATCGTCGCCGGCGCGAGACGATAGCGCTGCGTGGGCGTTCCGTAGCCGAAGCCCAGCGTCCGGTAGAAGTCGAGACGGAACGGGTGAAGCAGCGCGATCGAGGCGCCCTGCTCGTGCGCATCGTCGAGGAATCTACGCACCATCGCGCGCGCGATGCCGCGCCGCTTGTGCGCCAGCGAGACCGCGACCGACCCGAGCCCGGCTGCGCGCGCGTCGCGCTCGCGCAGCCGCATCGTGAACTCGTACGTCGCCATCGCGCCGACCGCTTCGCCGTCCAGCTCGGCGATCGCGACGCGCGTCCCCGTCTCGGCGGCGAGTGCGCGCACGCGCTCGGCGAAGCGCGCGAAGCCGTCCGGTGTATCGGCCTGCAGCACCGGATACGCCGCGGCTTCGAGTCGCGCGATGCGATCGAGCGTCTCGGCGTCACCCGGATCGACCGTCCGGATCGCGAGACGCGGTTCGGTGCGGACCATCAGTACAGACGCGCGCCGTCCGGGACGCGGAACGTCGGACGCACGAGCACCACGTTTCCGTCCGCGTCGTCCATCCCGAGCACGAGCACCTCGCTGGCGAACCCGGCGATTCGCTTCGGCGGGAAGTTGACGACGGCGCAGACCTGCTCGCCGATCAGCTCCTCGGCCGCGTACCGGCCCGTGATGCGGGCCGACGAACGGCGCTCGCCGATCTCCGGCCCGAAGTCGATACGGAGCGCGTACGCGGGGATGCGCGCGCCGGCGAGAGGCTCGGCGGCACGCACGGTTCCGGCGCGCACGTCGACGCGCGCGAAATCGTCGTAGGCGATCACCCGTCAGCGTTCGGCGGCGGCGACGAGCAGTCCGTCGATGGCACGCAGGACGGCGCCGGAGTCGAGCGCCCGGACGCAAGCGAAGTCGGGGCACGTCTCCTTGCGGTGCCAAGCCGGGCACGGATACGCCGGGCGCACCAGCGTCGTGCGCCGGCCGCGCGGCGCCCAGCGGTCCGGCTCGTCGGACTGCAGCGCGAAGATTCCGACGGTCGGCGCGCCCACTGCCGCGGCGACGTGCATCGGGCCGGAGTCCATCGCGACGACCGCCCGGGCGCGCTCGGCGAGCGCTCCGAAGGTGCCCACGCTGGTCGCGCCTGCGACGGAAGCGACGCCGCGGCCCGCTCGGTCCGCGATCGTCTGGGCGAGCGCAGCGTCCTCGCGCGACCCCGTCACGAGGACGGGGACGCCGTCGCGCGCGGCGAGGCGGCGCGCGAGCTCGACGAAGCCGTCGACGGGCCAGCGCATGCGCTGCGCCGAGAGCCCGCGCGTCGGGTGCAGCAGGTAGAACGCCGTCGCGGCGTCGTGGACGCGGAGCAGCGCCTCGGCATCGCGTCGCTCGGCGTCACCGACGGCGAACTCCGGAACGGGATCCGCGAGATCGCATCCGAGCGGGCGGGCGTAGTCGAGCAGGATCTCCGTCCAGTGCGTCGTCCGGTCGCCGAGCTCGCTGCGCACGACGACGCGCTCGGTGAAAAGCCCCGAATACGCGCGCCGCGCCTGGCCGACCCGGACCGGGATCCGCGCCAGCCAGGGGAGCAGCGCGTTCCGGGTCGTCGCCCACGTCACCACGGCGGCGGCGTACCGGCCGCGGAGCCGCTCGCCCAGCGGCAGCACGCGGCCGAAGGCCGGGACGTGGGCCGCGACATCCACGTGCGCGGGCAGCACGACGGCGTCGACCGCCGCGAACCGCCGGAGGAGCGCGCGCGCGACGACCCCGGCGAGAAGGGTGTCGCCCATCCCGCCGCCGGCAGCGACCAGGAGCGCCCGCTCAGCGCTGCGCGCGGAGTTCATCGAGGGCCGCTTCGATGGCGCGGACCGGAGCGCCCGCGACGGCCGACGCCCGGAGCGCAGCGTACGGCGAGGCCCACGGCGACCACCGCCGGACCTGCTCCGCGAAGTGCGGATCGGGGAAGACGTCCACGACGGGCACCCCCAGCATCCCGGCGACGTGCGCCGCGCCGGTGTCCGTCGTGATCACCGTTTCGGCGGCGTCGAGCGCGGCGACCCAGGCCCGCAGATCGGGCGGTGTTTCGGGCGCGACGCCGAGCGCGCTCGCCACGGCCGCGGCGTCGGCCGGCGCGGCGAGCACGCGGCGCCCCCGCGCTTCCAGCGCCCGGGCGACCACCGCGAGCGCCGAAGCCGGGACGCCGGAGGACGCCCACTTGGGACCTGCTTGGAGCACGAGGCCGCCGCGCCGCGGAGGCTCGCCGCTTCCGGTGAACAGCGTACGCAGCCGGCTCGCATCCCGGGACGGCGCCGTGAAGTGCGGGGAGCCCGCCTCGGCGGCCGGCGCGCGCGGTGCGGTATGCGGCTGCGTGACGCCGCGTCGCGACCGGCGTGCGAGGGCCTGACCCAGCGAGAACAGCACGTCCGCCTCGTGCCGTTCGTCGCGGCCGACGCGCTGCGATCGGTCCACCGCATCGGTGAGCTGCATCCGCGCCCACAGGGTCTTGAGCGGACGCTGACGCGCGGTGACGAAGCCGACCCGGCGCGGGATCGGCTTCGCGAGCGCGTACGCTTCCGGCTCCTCGCTCGCGACCAGCGCCGCGTCGTAACGGAGCGCCGCGATCTCGCGTTGGGCGCGCGCCGTGCTGGCCGGCGTCGACCCGTGCTTCGGCCAGGGGATGCGTTCGAGCACGTGCTCCGCGATCAGCGCGCCGGGAGCGAACAAGCCGGCGTTGCGCGTCGTGAGCGCGGCGCCCACCTCGTGTCCCGCGTCGCGCAGCGCGAGAAGCAGCGGCGCGCAGACGGCGGCGTCGCCGATTCCGTCGAGCCTGACCAACAGCACGCGCACGCGCGTCAGCCGCGCAGCGCGCGCATCAGCTCGTTCGTGTAGACGTTGTCGAGCAGCGCTTCGCGGGCGAGCAGCTTCAGCGCGCGCGGTGCGCGCGGGCTCGACGCGATCCCGGCGAGCAGCGGCTGCAGCGCGGGCGGCGCGAGCACGCGCGCCCGCGCGAGGTTCGCGCCGTACGCGCCCGTGGCCAGACGGACGCGCCGGCTCGGCGCCTTGCGCACGAAGCGCGCCGCCATCCGTGCCTTCTCGAGCGCCTTGCCGAGCGCGTCCTCGAGGGACTCGGGCGTCGGCGGCTTGATGTGCCAGAGGTACGCGTCCCAGGCGAACACGCGCCGCACGCCGTGCGTGCGCAGCCGCGCGCCCAGCTCGGTGTCCTCCCAGCCGTACAGGTCGAAGCTCTCGTCGAAGCCGCCGACCGCGCGCAGCGCCGACGCGCGCACCGAGACGTTGCACGTGACGAAGAACGCGCGCGAGAAGTTCGCCGCGGTCGGCTGCGGGCGGTCGTCCGCCGACGGCACGTTGACGATCGGGCCGGACACGGCGAGCGGAAAGATGTCCGCGTCGTGCTGCCGAGCGTGCGCCGCGAGGAACTGCGGCGGCACGACGACGTCGTCGTCGCAGAACAGGATCGTCTCGCCGCGCGCGAGCGCGATCCCCGCGTTGCGCGCTTTTCCGCGGTTCGGCTCGGCGACGTACGCGTACGCGGCCCCGTGCCTCCGCGCGACGTCGGGGGTCGCGTCGCGCGAGCCGTTGTCGACGACGATGAATTCCGCGTCGGGAGCCTGCTCCTGCGCGCGCAGCGAGCCGAGCGCGCCGTCGAGCAGCGCGGCGCGGTCGCGCGTGGCGATGACGACGGAGATCATCCGACGCCGGCCTTCGGGCCGCGCTCGCGGCTGTGCACCGCGGGCTCGAGCAGCGCGGCCGCCATGCGGTCCGCGGCGCCCGCATGGCTCACGTACAGCGCGCGCAGCTCGGCGCCGGCACGGGCGCACCACGCCGCGTCGGACCAGCGCTCGGCCGCGACGCGGGCGACGTGCGAAGGCAGCAGCGTCCCGACCAGCTCGGGCTCGATCTCGCGCCCGGCGTCCATGTTCGGTTGCGCGAAGTATGCGAAGCGCCGGCTCCCCGCGAGCACCGCGGCGCGCTTGAGCGGAAGACCGAGGAGCGGAATCTTCCCGACGTACTGCAGCAGCCCGGGGACGACGATCAGCTCGGCTGCGTTGAGCACCATGCACGAGACGGCCGGGACGCCGAGCGCCGCCAGCTCGACGAGCTTCGTGCCCGGGATGCTCACGGCCAGCCGTGCGCGCGACGCCGCGCGCATCGCTTCGCGCACGAGCGGAAAGCGCGCGCCGCCGGCGACGATCTCGCCGCCGCGCAGCTCGCCGCGCACGCCGTACATGAACGGATGCGGCGCACCGTTCGCGAGCGCGGCTCGCACCGTCTCGTCCTCGACGAAGGGCGAGCCGGCGAACGCGATCGGCACGTCCGGCAGCCGCCGCCGCAAGTCGAGCGCGACGCGCAAGAAGAACGGGAAGACGTTTGCGACCTCGTGCTTCCGCGAGCCGGGAAAGAGGATGATGCCGCCGGGTGCGAGATCCTCGCCCGCGTCGCCGTACGCGCCTGCCGCTTCGCCGAGCGCACCGTCGATCGCGAGATTGCCGACGACCTCGATGCGCTCGCGCGGCGTCTTCCAGCCGACGAGCTGCGCGACGTTCGCCTCGTCCACGGCGAAGACGCGGGCGACCTCGCTCGCGTAGCGCGCACGGGAGAATTTGTACGTCGTCAGCGTCCCGCCGAGCCGCGCGTGGACGCGCGACGCATGGGCGAGATCGCCGCCGAGATACTGCACGCGGTCGACGCGCGCCGGCACGCCTTCGACGCCGCGGCCGAGCGCGAGCCGGACGTACTCGGACGGCGGATGGACGTGCACGCTCGGGAAGAGCGTGCGCAGGTACTGCGCCTCGCGGCCCGTCGCGAAGTCGTCCGGGACGCACAGAACGTGGATCTCCACCGACGGATCGCGCGCGAGCAGCGCGGCGACGAGCGGCCGTACCCAGCCGGCGAACTCGCCGGGACCGTTGGCGGTGATCGCGATGCGCACGGCGTCCTTACGAGCGGATCGCGGCGACGAGATCGGTCGTGCTGCGGCCGGCGGCGTGCGGGGCGAGGACGATACGGCCGCCGTGCCGTTCGACGACGGCGCGCTCGGGAAGGTCCTCGAGCCGGTACTGCGCGCTCTTGACGTGCACGTCCGGACGCAGCGCGTCGAGGAGCGTCTCGGGCGTTCGCTGCCGGAAGCCGACGACCGCGTCGACGCTCCGCAGCGCGGCGACGACGCGCGCGCGATCGGCGAACGGCACGATCGGACGACCGGGGCCTTTGCCGAGCAGCCGCACGGAGTCGTCCTCGTTCACCAGCACGATCAGCGCGTCGCCTTGCGCGCGCGACCACGCGAGATACGCGACGTGCCCGGCGTGCAGCAGATCGAACACGCCGTTCGTCGACACGACGGTCCGTCCGGCGCCGCGCTGCGCCCGGCGCCACGCGAGCGCGGCCTCGGCGTCGAGCACCGCGCCGGCGAACGTCTCAGCGTCCACGCGCGTGCTCCATCAGCGCGACGATCTCGTCGGGCGTCGCGGTCGCCGTCCCGAGCTTCTCGACGACGGCGCCGGCGGCAAAGTTCGCCAGCTCGGTCGCGCACTGCGCGTCGATCCCGGCCGCGAGCGCGAGCGTCAGCACCGCGACGACGGTGTCGCCGGCGCCGGAGACGTCGAACACCGTGCGCGCGACGGCCGGGACGTCGACCCGCTCGCCGTCGCGGCCGAACAGCGACATGCCGTGCTCGCCGCGCGTGATCAGCACGAGCTTGCAGTCGAGCATCTGCAGCAGCACGCGCCCCGCGCGCTCGAGCGAGGCGTCGTCGGTGATCGCGATCCCCGACGCGCGCGCGGCCTCGCCGACGTTCGGCGCGATGCACGTCACGCCGGAGAACATCGCCACGTTTTGGGGCTTCGGGTCGGCCACGACGACCGGCGCTCCGAGCGCCGCTTCGACGATGTCGCGGTGCAGCGCGCCCTTCGCGTAGTCGCTGAGCACGATCGCGTCGGCGTCGCGCAGCGCCTCGCGAACGCGATCCGCCAGCGCGGCGCGGTCGGGGTCGTGCAGCGGCGCGACCGACTCCCAGTCGGCGCGCACGACCTGCTGGTTGTGCGCGACGACACGCGTCTTGCGCGTCGTCGGCCGGTCGCCGACGGTGACGAGCGCGCGCGCGTCGACGCCGAGGTCGTCGAACATCGCGCGCAGCCGCGCGCCCTCCGCGTCGTCTCCGACGGCGCCGGCGAATGCGACGCGCGCGCCGAGCGCGCGCAGGTTGCTCGCCACGTTTCCCGCTCCGCCGAGCGTGAACGTGTGCTCGCGCACCGCGACGACCGGGACGGGCGCCTCGGGCGAGATGCGCGAGACGTCGCCCCAGATCCACTCGTCGATCATCACGTCGCCGACGACGACGACGCGCCGCCCCGCCATGCGCGAGAGGAGATCGGCAGCGTGCCGTCCGGCGAGCGCCTCAGCCATGCGCGGCTCCGGCCGCCGTGTCGCGCCCGGCGCGCGCCACGATCCATTGCGCGGCCTCGAGCAGCGTGCGCGCGCGAAACGCCGGCTCGGGTCCGGCATACGCTTCCGGACCGGGGACCAGCACGCCGGGGATGCCGACGGCGCGCGCGAGCTCGATGTCGCTCCCGCGATCGCCGACCACCGCGCTGCGCGCGACGTCCAGGCCGTGCTCCTCGGCGGCGCGCAGGATCATCCCGGGCGCCGGCTTGCGGCACGCGCACTCGACGCCGTAGTGCGGACAATGGTACCAGTCGTCGATCGAGACGCCTTCGCCGGCGAGCAGCGCGGCGAGGTGCGCGTTCACCGCCCGCACCGCGTCCTCGTCGAAGTAGTCGCGCGCGACGCCCGACTGATTCGAGACGACGACGGTCGCGAACCCGTGCCCGGCGAGCAGCCGCAGCGCGTCGGCGACCGTCGGCAGGATCCGCACGCGCGCGGGATCGCCGATGAACCCGCTGTCTTCGATGATCGTCCCGTCGCGGTCGAGAAACACCGCCGGCCGTTTCACGCGCTCACGCGAAGATGAGCTCCTGCTCCACGAGATCGCAGATGATGTGGCCCATCGTGATGTGCACTTCTTGAACGATTGCGCTGTAGCCGTCGGGGCCGATCAGCGCGTGGTCGGCGATCTCCGCGACCGGCCCGCCGCCGTTCCCGCTGAACGCGACGGTCACCGCGCCGATCTCCTTCGCGCGCTGCAGCCCGCGCACGACGTTCTTCGAAGTTCCGCTCGTCGTAATGCCGACGACGACGTCGCCGGGCCGGGCGAGCGCTTCGACCATCCGCGCGAACAGCGTCTCGTAGCCGAAGTCGTTCGCGATCGCGGTGACGGCCGACGTGTTGACGGTCAGCGCCTCGGAGGGCAGCCCTCCGCGCTCGCGCAGGAAGCGTCCGCTGAACTCGGCGGCGAGGTGCTGCGCGTCGGCGGCGCTCCCGCCGTTGCCGAACCACAGGACCTTGTTGCCGCCGCGGAAGGCCCGCACCATCGCGGCGACGATCGCCGCGACCTGCGGTTCGTAGTGCGGCTTGTCGAGCTGGCCGCGGCGGTCGGCGAGCAGCGCCGCGAAGCCGCGGCGCCCCTCGATCACTGCTCGATCCAAAACAGCGGCTCCCCGAGCGACACGAGCGCTCCGTTTTCCGGCAAAATGCGGGTGACGACGCCCCGGTAGTCGGACGCGATCTCGTTCATCAGCTTCATCGCCTCCAGGATGCAGAGCGTCTCGCCCTTCTCGACCCGCGAACCGATCTCGACGAACGGATCCGCTCCCGGCGCGGAGGCGCGGTAGAAGACGCCGATGATCGGCGCGGTGACGACCGCGGTCCCGGGCGGCGGCCCGCCGTCGGGGGACGGGATCTCCCCGCCGCCCGGCGCAGCGGCGGGCGGCGGTGCGCCGGCCGCGACCATCGGCCCGGCCAGCACCGGCCCGTAGACGGGCGAGGCGTGAACGGCCGGATCGCGCCGCACGATCTCGATCTCGGTGTCGCCCGTGCGGACCCGTATCGCGTCGAGGTCGAACTCCGCGGCGATCTCGCCGAGCGCGCGGACGCGGGCGGCCTCGTCGTGCTCCATCACGACGTAGCTTCGACAAGGGTCCGGACGACCTCCGCCGCCTCCTCGGCGAGCGGCAGGCGCCGGTCGGAGCGCGCCTCGAGGTCCCGGAGGACCACCTCGCCCGCGGCCAGCTCGTCATCGCCGAGGATCAGCGCCCAGCGCGCCCGGTTCCGATCGGCCACCTTGAACTGGGCGGTCAGCTTGCGGCCTTCCCACTCGGCGTAGGTCGGCTCGGATCGGACGGCGCGAAGCGCGGCGACGATGGGGACGAGCCGCCTCCGCGCCGCGTCGCCCAGGGCGATCGCCTGAATGCCCTCGCGCGCCGGCGCGGCGTCGCCGGCCGTCGCTTTCACGACCATCAGAAACCGTTCGAGCCCGAGGCCGAAGCCGACGCCCGGGGTCGGCGGCCCGCCCAGCTGCTGCACGAGGCCGTCGTAGCGGCCGCCGCCGCAGACGGTGCTCTGCGCGCCGAGCGCGGAGGAGACGAACTCGAACACGGTGCGCGTGTAATAGTCGAGGCCACGCACGATGCGAGGGTTCACGACGTACGGGATTCCGACCGCGTCGAGGTAGCGCCGCAGCGCGTCGAAGTGCGCGCGGCACTCGTCGCACAGGACGTCGAGCAGCGTGGGCGCCGTCGCAACGAACGGCGCGTCCTTCTCGTCCTTCGAGTCGAGGATGCGCAGCGGATTGCGCTCGAGCCGGCGCTGCGAGTCGGCGCTCATCTCCGCGGCGTGCGGCCGGAAGTGCGCGACGAGCGCGTCGCGGTAGCGCGGACGGCACGTCGCGTCGCCGACGGAGTTCACGTTGAGCGTCGCGTCGGAGATGCCGTAGCGCGCGATCAGCAGCGCGGCGATCTGGATCACCTCGACGTCGGCCTCGGCGCCCGCGACGCCGAAGCACTCGACGCCGAACTGGTTCGCCTGCCGGTAGCGTCCGGCTTGCGGGCGCTCGTAGCGGAAGAACGGTCCGACGTAGTACAGGCGCTGCGCGCCCTGAGCGAGGAGATTGTGCTGCAGCAGCGCGCGCACCGTCCCCGCGGTGAGCTCCGGGCGCAGCGTGATGCGCCGCCCGCCCTTGTCCTCGAACGTGTACATCTCTTTTTCGACGATGTCGGTGGTCTCGCCGACGCCGCGCTCGAACAGCTCGGTCGCCTCGAACATCGGCGTGCGAATCTCGCCGTAGCCGAAGCGCCGCGCGATCTCGCGGCAGTCGCTCTCGAGACGAATCCAGCGGGCGGAGTCGGGCGGGACGACGTCTTGCGTGCCCCGCGGTGCGTTGATGGAGCTCACGGTCGACCGGCCGCCTTCGCCGCGTTCACGAGATCGCCCTCATCGGCGGCACCGAGCGCGCGTGCGCGGCAACCCGCGCGTGCCCGCAAACGTCGGAACGCGAGCCCGCTACGCGGCGGCGTCTTTGCGCGGCTCGAGCAGCTCGACCGGGATGCCGTTCGGGTCTTCGGCGAACGCGATCCAGCGCGAGCCGCCCGGCGACTTCTTCGGCCCCTGCGTGATCTTCACGCCTTGCGCGCGCAGCCGCTCGATCTCGGCCGCGAAGTCGCCCTCGATCTCCAGCGCGAGATGCTCGTAGCGGTTGCCGATCTGGTACGGCGGATGCTCTTCGAGATCGTAGACGAGCTCGATGTACGCATCCCAGCTGTCACCGACGAACGCCATGTCGGCGTTGCCCGGATAGTGAAACGGTCCGTCGAGCAGCTTCAACCCGAGCTTCTTCGTGTAGAAGTCGATCGACTCGTTCATGTCGTTCACGAAGATCGACGTGTGCAGGTAGCGTGCCATGCCGAAGACTACGCTGCCGCACTCAGCCGTTCCCAGCAACCGCCGCCGCGCCGGCATGCACTCGCCAGGCTGTCACGGGATGTGCGCCCTCGGATAGCGTTAGCCGGCGGGAGCGAAATGCGCGAGGGCGACCGGCGCGGTGAGCGCCGCGGCGGCGAGCGCGAAACCCAAGAAGATCGCGGTCGTGCGGAGCGCGCCCGAACCGAAGAGGGCGAGCACGAACGGCGCCGCCCACAGCACGATGATCCCGTCGTCGTGCAGCGCCTGCAGCGACGCGATGTCGTCCAGCCCGTGCTGCACCCAGAGCTGCTGCGCGAAGCGCGACGACAGCTCGAGGAGCAGCGCGTATCCGACCAACCGGATGATGAATCCCGCCACGGTCTAGCGGCGCTCCGTCGTCAATGCAAGAAGTACCTGTGCGTCGAGAAGACGAGGGCGAGATTTCGTGCGTCGGCGGCGGCGATCACCTCGGCGTCGCGGATGGAGCCACTCGGCGCGATGACCGCGGTGCAGCCGGCATCGGCCGCGGCGACCAGGCCGTCGTCGAAGGGGAAGAAGCCGTCGCTCGCGCAGGCGGCTCCGCGCGCGTGCTCGTGCGCGCGGTGCGTCGCGATCTGCACGGCGCTCACCCGGTTCGTCTGCCCGGCGCAGATCCCGCGCGTCACGCCGTCGCGCAGCACCACGACGCCGTTCGACTTCACGTGGCGCACGACGTCCCACGCGAAGGCGAGATCGCGCCACTCGCGCTCGTCGGGCGCGCGGCGCGACACGACGCTCCAGCGCTCGCGCGGCGCCTGCGGATCGTCGTCCTCGGCGAGCACGCCGCCGAGCGCGCTGCGCACCCGCAGCTCCTCGGCGATCTTCTCCGGCATCCCGGCCCGGTAGCGCATGATGCGCAGGTTCTTCTTCTTGCGCAGCCGCGCGAGCGCGTCGTCGTCGAACGCCGGCGCGGCGACGATCTCGAGGAAGAACTGCGCGAGGTGCGCCGCCGCCGCGGCGTCGACCGTTCCGTCGACGGCGATGATGCCGCCGTACGCGGAGACCGGGTCGGCGTCGAGCGCGGCTCGCACCGCGTCCGCGACGGTGTCCCGCTCCGCCACGCCGCACGGCACGGTGTGCTTCACGATCGCCGCGCGCGCGACGCTCCGCCGCGCGAACGGCGAGGGCGCGTCGGCGGCGAAGCCGAGCGGTGCGCGCACGAGCATGCGCAGCGTCGCGTCCAGATCGAGCAAATTGTTATAGGAGAGCGCTTTCCCGCCGAGCTGCTCGGGAAGCTGCGCCTCGCGCGCGAGGTAGAACGCCGCGCGGTCCTGGGGGTTCTCGCCGTAGCGCAGCGGCTGCGCGATCGGGATCGTCAGCGCGAGCGAGCCCGGCAGCTCGTTGGCGAGCAAGCCCGCTTCGAGATACCGCGCGATCGCGCTGTCGTACTCGGCCGTGCGCTCGAACGCGCGCGTCGCATACGCGCGGCGCGTGGCCGAATCGACCCCGCCCGCGTCGAGCGCGGCGAGGAACGCGGGATACTGGGCGGGATCGCTCAGCACGGTCACGTGATCGAAGTTCTTCGCCGCCGCGCGAATCAGCGAAACGCCGCCGATGTCGATCTGCTCGATCGCCTCCTGCAGCGTCGCACCCTCCTGCGCCACCGTCGCCTCGAAGGGATAGAGGTTCACGACGACCGTCGCGATCGTCGGGATCCCGTGCCGCAGCGCCTCCTCGCGGTGCACCGGGTCGTCACGATCTTTCAGGATCGCGCCGAAGATCGCAGGGTGCAGCGTCTTCACGCGACCGTCGAAGAGCGCCGGGTAGCCGGTCAGCTCGCCGACGTCGCCCGCCTCGATGCCGTGCGCGGCGAGATGCGCCCGCGTGCCCCCGGTGGCATACAGCGGGACGCCGCGCGCGGCGAGCGCGCGCGCGAGCTCCACGACGCCGCCGCGGTCGTAGACCGACAGCAGCGCGGCGTCAGGCGACGGCGGCCGGCTCACGTTCCGGCTCGGCGCGCGCGGGGGCGGGCCGATCGTCGAGCGTCGCGCTGATGATCGAGCTGACGCCGGGCTCCTGCATCGTCACGCCGTACATGCGCTGCGCCAGCTCCATCGTCTTCTTGTTGTGCGTGACGATCAGCATCTGCGCGGTCGACGACACGTCTCGGATCTTCGCCGACAGCCGCTCGACGT
This sequence comes from Vulcanimicrobiaceae bacterium, assembly GCA_035650875.1. Taxonomy (GTDB): domain Bacteria; phylum Vulcanimicrobiota; class Vulcanimicrobiia; order Vulcanimicrobiales; family Vulcanimicrobiaceae; genus Vulcanimicrobium. The sequence goes on along the minus strand of DASRGU010000010.1, from coordinate 884,913 downwards.
TCGCGTCGTCGAGCGCCGCGTCCACCTCGTCGAGCAGGTAGAACGGCGACGGCTTCACCGCGATCAGCGCGAAGATCAGCGCCGACGCCGTCATCGCGCGCTCGCCGCCGGAGAGCGCGGTGAGCGACATCATCTTCTTGCCCGGCGGCTGCACGGCGATCTCGATCCCCGTCTCGCTCAGGTTGTCCGGATTCGTCTGCCACATCTCCGCGTGCCCGCCGGGGAACAGCTCGCGGAACGTCTCGGCGAAGCGCGCCTTTACCGCGTCGAACGTCTCGTTGAACTGCACTTGGCACGACCGCTCGATCTCCGAGATCGTGGCGAGCAGCGTCTCCCGGGCGCGCGACAAGTCGTCCATCTGCTCGCGCAGGAAGCGCTCGCGCTCCGTGAGCTCGTCACGGTCGGCCTCGGCGTTGAGGTTGACGTTGGCTTGGAGCCGCGCTAGCTCTTCGCGCAGCCGAGGCAGCTCGTCGACGACCTCGTCCGGCTCGCCGGCGTAGCGCGCGAGGACGTCGTTCTGCTCGTCGTCGCCGGCCGGGTTCTGGGCGAACGTTTGCTGCAGCATCCCGAGCTCGGCGTCGATCTCGGCGAGACGGCGGCGCCCGTGCTCGCCGGCGGCGGTCGCCTCGCGGTCCTCGCTCTGCGCGATGCGCTCGTCCGCCTCGCGCTGCGCGAACTGATCGCCGGTCGCTTCGCGCGCGCGGCGCGCCGTCTCGACCGCCGCGTCGGCCCGGGCGACGCGCTCGCGCGCCGTTCCGAGCGCCTCGTCCAGCTCGTCGGTGCGCGCGCGCAGCGTGTCGAGCTCGCGCAGCATCGCGGCGCGCGCCGCGCCGGCGCGCTCGGCATCGGCGTCCAGCAGGCCGAGACGCGTGACCGCGGCGTCGTGCTCCGCGCCGAGCGCGGCGATCTGCTCGCGCAGCCTGCTCGCCGCGCTCACGACGTCGGCCTGGTCGGCTTCGACCGCGGCGATCCGCTCGCGCGCTTCGGCCAGCTTGGCCTCGAGCGCGGCGCGCTGATCGGAGAGATCGACGTGCTCGTCGGCGACGCGCTCCAGCGCGCCGAGCCGCGAGTGCGCGTCGTCCCGCGCCGTGCCCGTCGCGCCGATGCGCGCCGCCGCCGAGGCGACGGCGCCGTCGAGCCGCTCGATCTCCGCGGAGAGCGCCTGCAGCTGCGTGCGGACGTCGCGCAGCGCGACCTCCGCTTCGTTCGCCAGCCGCGTCGCCTCGTCGCGCTCGACGGCCGCCGCGTCCAGCTCGGCCTTCGCGACGCCGCCTTCCCGCTCGATCGCCTCGAGCGCCGCGCGCACCTGCGGAATCCGCTCGCGCAGCGTCTCGGCCTGCGCGCGCCGCGCGAGGATCGAGCGCTCTTTGCGGAAGCGGCCGCCGGTGATCGCGCCGCCGCCGCGGATCTCGTCGCCCTCGAGCGTGACGATCGAGTCGCGGAAGCCCTCTCCGCGCACGAGCCGGATCCCCGTGCGCAGCTCGTCGACGACGAGGACGCGGCCGACGAGATAGGCCACGATGCCGCGGTAGCGCGGCTCCGCGCGAACGAGCGTGTGCGCGTAGCCGATCACGCCGTCGCGGCCGCGCAGCGCGGCGGGGTCGCGCCCTTCGCGCTGCGCCAGCGTGTCGAGCGGAAGGAACGTCGCGCGGCCCAGCTCGCGCTCGCGGAGGTACGCGACGGCGGCCTCGGCGTCTTCCGACGTGTCGGCGATGATGTTCGAAAGCCCGGCGCCGAACGCGACGTCCAGCGCGCGCGCGTAGCGCTCGTCGGTCGAGATGAGGTTCGAGACGACGCCGTGCAGTCCGCGCAGCTGCCCGCGGTTCGCCGCTTCCACCACGGCGCGCGTCCCGTGCGCGTGTCCTTCGAGCGACGCTTCGAGCTCCTCGATCGTGTGCAGCCGCGATTCGGCGCCGGCCAGCTCCGACGCCAGCTCGCGATGGCGGCGCTGGCCGTCGGCGACGCGAGCCGCGATCGCCTCGCCGCGCTCGCGTGCGACGCGCGCGCGCTCGTGCTGCGCGTTCGCTTCCGCTTCGTACTTCGCGATCAGGATCTCGCGCTCGGAGAAGCCTGCGCGCGCGTCCTCCACCGCCCGGGCGTGCGCGTCGCGTTCGGTCTGCGCCGCGGCGTGCTCGCGCTCGAGCCGCTCGATCTCGGCGCGCGTGCCCTGGATCTGCGCGCGCCGCTCCGCCTCGCTCGCCGCGCGTTCGGCGGCGAGCGCCTCGACGGCGCGCAGCTCTTGGTAGATGGCGTCCAGCGCGGCGCGTGCCTCGGCAACGGCCGACGACGCGGCCAGCTCCCGCTCGCGGGACGCGTCGGTCTGCGCGCTCAGCGGTCCGAGCCGTTCTTCGAGCGCGGCGATCTGCTCGCGCAGGGAATCGCGCTCCGCCTCGACGCGCTCGCGATCGGCGCCCGACGCCGACGACTGGCGCTCGAGGCCGTCGCGCCGCGCGGCGGCCGCGGCGCGATCGGCTTCGAGCCGCGCAAGCTCCGCGCGCGCGTTCTGCGCCTCGGCGCGATGCTTCTCGAGCTCGAGCTCCTGCGTGTAGAGCGACTCGCGCAGCGTCGCGAGCTGCGCGCCGAACTGGGCGGCGCGCGCGGCGGCCGCCGCGCGGCGATCCTCGTGGCGCTCCAGCTCCGCGGCGACGCGCTCGCGCTCGGCGCGCCGCGACGACGACGCGCGCAGGTACGCGAGGATCTCGAGGTCGCGCGCGCGCGCCGTGACCTTCCGATAGCGCTTCGCGCGGCGCACCTGCGCGTCGAGCTCGGGGACGCGCCGTTCCAGCTCGGCGAGCAGATCGCTCACGCGGATCGCGTTCTGTTCGGTGGCTTCCAGCCGCCGCAGCGCCTCGTGCTTGCGCGCGAGAAACTTTCCGATCCCGGCGGTCTCTTCGAAGAGCGCGCGGCGCTCGGTCGGCTTCGAGCTGAGGATCGCGTCGATCTGGCCTTGCGAGACGATCGCGTACGAGCCGGGTCCGAGCCCGGTGCCCATCAGCAGCTCGTGCACGTCGCGCAGCCGCACCTGCTCGCGGTTGATGTAGAACTCCGACTCGCCGGCGCGGTAGGCGCGCCGGGTGATCTGCACCTCGTTGAAGTCCAGCGGCAGCTGATGGTCGTGATTGTCGAACGTCAGCGACACCTCGGCCATCCCGAGCGGCTTGCGCGCGTTGTTGCCGGCGAAGATGACGTCTTCCATCTTCTGCGAGCGCAGGCTGCGCGAAGACTGCTCGCCGAGGACCCAGCGGATCGCGTCGACGAGGTTCGACTTGCCGGAGCCGTTCGGACCGACGACGGCGGTCGTTCCGTCGACGAAGTCGAGCGTGGTCGCTTCGGCGAACGTCTTGAAGCCGAAGACTTTCAGGGACTTGAGGCGCACGATTAGACCGGGGCTCCGGGTTCGGGCTTGCGAGGAGAGCGAGCGCGCCGCTTGTCGAGCGCGATCACCCGTCCGTCGTTCTTCGACGTCGAGGCCGCCGGGACTTCGGGATGGCGCGCGCGCAGCTTCGCGAGCGCCATCGCCGCGGCGCTCGTCTGCGCCGCTTTCTTCGAGGGGCCGATCCCTTCACCGAGGATCTCGTCGCCGACGCGCACCTGCGAGGTGTAGCGACGCTCGTGCGCCGGTCCCTCGGCGCGTTCGAAGTACATCGGCGCGACGCGCAGCACGCCCTGTGCGAACTCCTGCAGCGCGGTCTTCGCGTCGGCGTCGCCGCTCGCGGCCTTGTCGCTGGGAAGAAGGTGTTCCCGCTCGACGAACTGCGCCGCGCGCTCGAGATCGGTGCCGCGCGCGAGCGTCGCGATGAACGCTTCGAACGTGTCGGCGAGGATCGAGCCGTTCTGCGCGCCGCCGCTGCGCTGCATCCCTTCGCCCAGCACGACGAGCTCGCCGAAGCCCAGGCGGCGCGCCGTCTTCTCGCACGCCTCGCCGCTCACGAGCGCGGCTTTGCGGCGCGTCAGCTCGCCTTCGCTCGCATCGGGATAGCGCTCGATCAGCCAGCGCGCGGCAAGAAACCCGAGGATGGCGTCGCCGTAGAACTCGAGCCGTTCGTTCGAGGCGCCGGCCCCTTCGCGCGACGCCGACTCGTGGACGAAGGCCTGCTCGAAGAGCGCCGGATCGACGTCCGCCGCACCGGCCGCCTTCAGCAGCGCGCGCAGCCGCGCGCGCCGTCTCTCACCGCTCATATCTCCCGAAGACGACGCTCGTGTTGTGGCCGCCGAACCCGAAGCCGTTGCTCATCGCCACGCGCAGGTCGGGCGCCTTGCGAGCGACGTTCGGCACGTAGTCGAGGCGGCACTCCGGATCCGGCTCTTCGTAGTTGATCGTCGGCGGGATGATGCCGTTCGTCAGCGCGAGGACGGTCGCGATGCCCTCGATCGCACCGGCGGCGCCGAGCAAGTGGCCGTGCATCGACTTCGTCGACGAGACGACGAGCTTTCCGCTCGTCGCGTGCTCGCCGAAGACCCGCTCGATCGCCTGTGACTCGGCCGCGTCGCCGAGCGGCGTGGAGGTGCCGTGCGCGTTGACGTAGCCGACGTCTTGCCGCCGCACGCCGCTGCGCTCGATCGCGCGCTCCATCGCGAGGATGACGCCGCGCGACTCCGGATCGGGCTGCGCGATGTGATAGGCGTCCGCCGATTGCCCGTACCCGAGAATCTCGGCGTAGATCTTCGCGCCGCGTCTCTTCGCGAACTCGAGCTCCTCGACGATCAGAATCCCCGCGCCTTCGCCGAGCACGAAGCCGTCGCGGCCCTTGTCGAACGGACGCGAGGCACGCTGCGGCTCGTCGTTGCGCGTCGACATCGCCTTCATCGTGCAGAAGCCGCCCATCGCCGTCGCGATCACCGTCGCCTCGCTGCCGCCGGTCACGATCGCGTCGGCGTCGCCGAGCACGATCTTGTCGTAGGCGACGGCGATCGCGTCGTTTCCGCTCGCGCACGCGCTGGCCACGGCAAAGACCGGCCCGCGCAGCTTGTAGCTCATCGAGATCTGCGCCGCGGCGGCGTTCGCCATCAGCATCGGGACGAAGAACGGCGAGATGCGGTCCCATTTCTCGGAAGGCCCCACGTCGAGCGTCGTGCGCTCGACGGTGATGATCCCGCCGATCCCGGTCGCGGTGATCGCGCCGGTCCGGTCGAGGATGTCGGGGTCGGTGGGAAAGTTCGCGTCCGCCATCGCCTCGCGCGCGGCGACGAGCGCGAACTGCGCGTAGCGGTCCATCCGCCGCGCCTCGCGGCGCCCGATCAGCGTGTCGGCGTCGAAATCTTTGACCTCGGCGGCGATCCGCGTGGTGAGCTTGCTGGGGTCGAATGCGGTGATGGGCCCGGCCCCGCTGCGGCCCGCGACGAGCCCTTCCCAGAAGGCCGGATAGCTGGCGCCGAGCGGGGTGACGGCGCCCAACCCGGTGATGACGACGCGGCGTTTCTCCAAAACACGATGCGGTTCGGAGGGCGCGGAAACGCCCCTCCCCGCGCGGCGGGCGACGCGCGCGAGAACCTTCCCGGCGCGGGCCGGAGTCGATTGGGACGTGACCCCGCCGCCCGTCGCGCCCGGCCCCTCGATGCTCGCCGCGCTCCGCAACCTCGCCACGGTGGGCGGTTCGCTGGCGCGGGTGCCGGGGTTCCTCGAAGCGGTGTCGCGCCGCTACGGGCCGGTCGCGTCGTGGCGGATGCCGCGCGGCCGGTTTTGGTTCGTCGACGACCCGCCGCTGATCGACGCGCTCCTCACGGCGAACGGCTCCGACGTGGTCAAGAGCCGCGGCACCCGCCGGATGGCTCGACTGCTGGGGCAGGGACTCCTCACGAGCGAGGAGCCGCTCCACCTTCGGCAGCGGCGGCTCGTGCAGCCGGCGTTCCACCGCGAGCGGGTCGCCGGCTACGCGACGACGATGATCGCGGTCGCCCGGCAGGCGGCGGACGGCCTTGCCGACGGCCAAGCGATCGACGCCGGAGCGCTGATGAACCGGATCGCCCTGCGCATCGCCGCCGCGACGCTGTTCTCGGCCGAGGTCGACGACGCGGCCGACGCGATCGGCCGCGCGCTGACGGACGTTCTCGCCGCGTTCCCCGCTTCGATCGCCGCGTACGGCGAGCTGCTCGACCACCTTCCTTGGCACCCGGCGACCCGGCGCTTCGCGGCCGCCCGGGCGGCGCTGGACGCGGTCGTCTACCGGCTGATCGAAGAGCGCCGGCGCGACCGGGCGGACCGCGGCGATCTGCTCTCGATCCTGCTCGGCGCCCGGGACGAGGACGGCACGCCGATGCCCGACGAGCAGGTGCGCGACGAGGCGCTGACGCTGCTGCTCGCCGGCCACGAAACGACCGCGAACGCGCTGGCGTGGGCGTGGGACTTCCTCGGCCGGCATCCGGAGGCCGAAGCTGCGCTCCACCGCGAGCTCGACGCGGTTCTGGGAGAGCGCGATCCGTTCGCGGCCGATGTCCCGAGCCTGCGTGTCGCCCGTGACGTCGTCGCCGAGACGCTCCGGCTCCGCCCGCCCGCCTGGATCCTCGGGCGCCGCATCGCCCGCGGGTTCCGCCTCGGGCCGTGGGAGCTGGCGCCCGGTACCGTCGTGCTGATCTCGCCGCTCGTCACCCATCGCAATCCGCGCTGCTGGCGCGAGCCGGACGCGTTCCGGCCGGAGCGGTGGTCGAACGGCGAGACGGCCGCGCTCCCGCGCGGCGCGTACTTCCCGTTCGGCGGCGGGAGCCGGATCTGCATCGGGGAGGGCTTTGCCTGGACGGAGGCCGTCCTGGTGCTCGCCCTGTTGGCCCGGCGCTTCCGGCTCCGGCCGCTCGATACGGCGCCGCCGCCGCCCGAGCCGCTGGTGACGCTGCGTCCGGGGCGCGGGGTCCGGATGCGAGTCGAGACCCGCCGGGCCGTCACGCGCGTTTGACCGGCGGCCCGGCCGTCTGGTATAGTGTCGCGGCTATGTTCCGGTTCGATCTGCAGCTGTTCGCGTCCAAGAAGGGCGCCGGCTCGACGCGCAACGGTCGCGACTCCAACGCGCAGCGGCTCGGCGTGAAGCGCTACGGCGGCGAGCACGTCATCCCCGGAAACATCATCGTTCGCCAGCGCGGGACGCAGTTCTACCCGGGTCAGGGCGTGATGATCGGCCGCGACTACACGATCTTCGCCGTGGCCGAGGGGCGCGTCACCTTCACGAGCTCGCGCAATCGGAAGCACGTCAACGTCATACCGGCCGCCGCGGCCTGACCGCCGGCTCCGCAAGGCCGACGAAAGAGCCGCACCCCGGCTCTTTTTGCTTTCGTAGCGCATGCAGTTCATCGACGAAGCGACGATCGCGGTGACCGCCGGGAACGGCGGCGACGGCATCGTCGCCTGGCGGCGCGAGAAATACGTGCCCAAGGGCGGGCCGGCCGGCGGCGACGGCGGCCGCGGCGGCGACGTCGTGCTGCTGGCGGACCCCGAGCTCGGGACGCTCGTCGACTTTCGCTTCAAGAAGACGTTCGCCGCCGAGTCGGGCAAGGCGGGCTCGACCTCGAACAAGTCGGGGAAGGCCGGCGACGAGCTCGTCGTCCGCGTCCCGGTCGGGACGCTGGTCACGCGCACCGAGCTGGACGCCGAGGGCAAGCGCGGGCAGCCCCGGCTGTTCGCGGACATGAGCGCCCCGGGCGAGCGCGTCCGCGTCGCGAAAGGCGGCCGCGGCGGGCTCGGCAACCAGCACTTCGCGACCGCGGCGCGGCAGGCGCCCCGCTTCGCCGAGCGCGGCGCCCCGGGCGAGCGCTGCGAGCTCAAGCTGGAGCTCAAGCTGCTCGCCGACGCGGGGATCGTCGGGCTCCCGAACGCCGGGAAGTCGACGCTGCTCTCGGTCGTCAGCGCGGCGCGGCCGAAGATCGCCGACTACCCGTTCACGACGCTCGAGCCGCAGCTGGGCGTCGTGCGCGTCGCCGACTTCGAGTCGTTCGTGATGGTCGACGTGCCGGGGCTGATCGAAGGCGCGCACGCGGGCGCAGGTCTCGGCGATCGCTTTCTGCGCCACGTCGAACGCACGCGCGTGCTCGTCCATCTGATCGCCGGCGACAAGCCGCCGGACGACGTGCTCGCCGACAAGGCGACGATCGAGAACGAGCTGCGCGCCTGGAACCCCGCGCTGCTGGAGCGGCCGATCCTGCACGCGATCACGAAGCTCGATCTGCCCGAAGCGCGCGCGACCTACGAGGCGCTGCGCCCGGCGATCCCCGGCTTGCGCGGCATCTCGGCCGCGACGAGCGAGGGCGTGCAAGAGCTGGTCTACGCGGCGTGGGAGACGATTCGCGCGACGCCGCCGCCGCCGATCGCCGAGCCGGAGCCCGCGCTGATCGAGCTCGTCCCCGACGAGCCGTTCGCGATTCGCGTCGAGGACGGCGTGTACGTCGTGAGCGGGGACCGCGTGGAGCGTCTCGCGCGGATGACGGACTTCGAGTCCGACGAGGCGCTCGCGCGCTTCGAGCAGATCCTCGCCAAGATGGGCGTCGACAAGAAGCTGCGCGAGCTCGGCGTGCGCGAAGGCGACACCGTGCGCATCGCCGGCGTCGAGTTCGACTACTCGTGACACGGCTCGGGATCTTCGGCGGTTCCTTCGATCCGATCCACAACGGTCATCTGTTCGTCGCGGAAGCCGTACGGGAAGCGTGCGCACTGGAGCGCGTGCTGTTCGTTCCGACGCGGGAGGGCCGTCACTACCGCGATTCCGCGATGAACGCGCCGCCGCACGAGCGCGCGCAGATGATCCGTCTCGCGATCGCCGGCAATCCGTCGTTCGCGCTCGACGAAACGGACCTCGCGCCGGAGGCGAGCGGCTACACCGCGGACTTGCTCCCGCGCTTGCACGCCCGCCATCCCGGCGCGGCGTTCACGTTCATCGTCGGCGGCGACTCGCTCGTGCGCTCGCGCTGGCGCCGCCTCGACGAGGTGCTCGACGCGCTCGAAGCGCTCGTCGTCGCGCCGCGCGGCGGGGTCTCGCCCGAGGAGATCGACGCCGCGCTCACCGCGTTCGATCCGGCGCGGCGCGAGAAGACGCGCCGGCTCGACCTGCCGCTCGTCGCCGAGTCGGCGACGCTCGTTCGCGAGCGCATGGCCGCGGGCAAGAGCGTGCGCTATCTCATCCCCGAGCCCGTGCACCGCTACATCGCCGAGCGAGGGCTGTACCGCTGATCGAGTACGCGCACGAACGCACGCTCGGCGGCGTGCCGGCCGGCGAGCTGGCCGATTCCTACGGAACGCCGCTGTTCGTCGTCGATCTCGACGTGCTCGACCTCGAGATCGCGCATCTGATCGACGCCTGCGAACGGCACGGAATCGCGCTGGGCTACGCCGGAAAAGCGTTCCTGTGCGCCGCGCTGGCGGAGCACCTCGCCGAAACGCCGCTGCGGCTCGACGTCTGTTCGCTCGGCGAGCTCGTCACCGCGGAGCGGGGCGGCTTCCCGGCCGGCCGCATGTACTTCCACGGCTGCGGCAAGACCGGCGCGGAGCTGCAGGCGATCGCGGACCGCCGCGTCGCCTTCGACGTCATCGACAACCGCGAAGAGCTCGAACGGCTCGCCGCGATCGTTCCGGCCGACGCGCCGGTCGACGTGATGCTGCGCGTCAACACCGGGATCGAAGCGCACACGCACGCGTTCGTCCGCACGGGCGGCGAGAACACGAAGTTCGGCTTCCCGCTCGACGCGATCGGCGCGACGCTCGCGCGCGTCGCCGAGCTGCCGCAGCTTCGACTCGTCGGGCTGCACGCGCACCTCGGCTCCCAGCTCGCCGATCCGGGACCGTTCGTCGCGAGCCTCGAGGAGCTGCTCGCCGTGCGCGAACGCGCGTTGCAGATCGGGCTGCCGGTCGCGGAGCTGATCTGCGGGGGCGGGATCGGCGTCTCGGAAGGCCCCGACGACCCGTTGCCGCTCGACGTCCGCGCGCTCGCGTCCGCGCTCGCGCGCCGGGCCGAGGGGAGCGGGGTGCGGCTCGCCCTCGAGCCGGGGCGGGCCGTCATCGCGCGCGCGGGAAGCTCGCTCTACCGGGTCATGGCGGTCAAGACGCAGGGCCGGCGGCGTTTCGTCGTCGTCGACGGCGGGCTCGCCGACAACCCGCGTCCGATGCTGTACGGCGCGCGTCATGCGCTCGACGTGGTGGCCGCGCAAGCGCTCGGCCCGGACGAGCCTGCGACCCTCGTCGGCCGATCGTGCGAGAACGACGAGATGGGCGACTACCTCCTGCCGCGCGGAATCGCGGCCGGCGACCTGCTGGCGCTTCGCACGACCGGCGCCTACACCTACAGCATGGCGAGCAATTACAACCGCTTCGGCCGTCCGCCGGTCGTCTTCGTGCGCGACGGGCATCATCGCCGCGTCGTGCGCGGCGAGTCCGCCGAGGACGTCGTACGCCTCGACATGGCGTGAGCGTGCTGTTCTCGCGAGAACTTTGCGCATACGCATTGTCAGCGCGCGCACGCGCACGTAGACTCGGAGTATCGCACACGAAATTCCGCTGAACGCCGTCGCGCTGGCCAGCGCGTCCCCCCGCCGTCGCGAGATCCTCGCGTCGCTCGGGCTGCGCGTCACGGTCGTCCCGAGCGCATACGTCGAGCGGCCGTTGCCGGAGCTGCGGCCCGCCGATCTCGCGTTACGGCACGCCGCCGGAAAAGCCGCGGGCGCGTCCGGCTCGCGCGACCTGCTCGTCGCGGCCGACACGGTCGTCGACGTCGACGGCGAAGCGCTCGGAAAGCCTCGGGACGTCAGCGAGGCGCGCGCGATGCTCCGCCGTCTCGCCGGTCGGTGGCATACCGTCCACACGGCGTTCGCGCTGCGCGACGACCGCACCGGAAGAACCGTCTCCGACGTCGTGTCGACGCGGGTCCGCTTCGCACCGCTCTCCGAGCAGACGATCGCCGCCTACGCGGCGAGCGGCGACGGTCTCGACAAAGCGGGCGCGTACGGAATCCAGGGCTTCGCTGCGACGCTCGTCGAGCGGATCGACGGCGACTACTTCACGGTGGTCGGCTTCCCGCTCGCGGCGTTCGCCGCGGCGCTTCCGCGCGTCGGCTACCGGCTGCAGCCCATGGTGCACGAGCCGCCGGAAGCGGCGAGCAGCCCGCGCGAGGCCGTGCGGTGAAGCAGACGCTCGGCGGCGCGCTCCGCGCGACCTTCAGTCCCGACGTCGGGATCGACCTCGGCACCGCGAACACGGTCGTGTACTCGCACGACGAGGGGATCCTCGTGAGCGAGCCGTCGGTCGTCGCCTACCGCACCGAGGACGACGCGCTCATCGAGATCGGCCAGGCGGCGAAGGAGCTGGACGGCCGCGCCCCCGGACGCGTGAGCGTGGTCCGCCCGCTCCGCGGCGGCACGATCTCCGACTTCCGCGGCGCGCACGCGCTGGTGAAGACGCTCGTCGACCGCGCGCTCGCCGCGCGACCGCGCGTCGCGCCGCGCGTGATCGCTTGCGTCCCCGGCTGCGCGACCGACATCGAGTGCAAGGCCGTCGAAGAGGCGATTCGCGCCGCCGGCCCGCGGACCACGACGTTCGTCCCGCAGGCGGTCGCGGCAGCGGTCGGGGCCGGGCTCGACGTGACGGGGACGCGTCCGGCGATGGTCATCGACATCGGCGGCGGGACGACGGAGATCGCGGTGCTCACGCTCTCGGGCGTCGTCGCGATGCACTCGATCAAAGTCGGCGGCGACACGTTCGATGCCGCCATCACCGCCCGGCTGCGACAAGAGTTCTTCGCGATCGGCCAGCTCACGGCCGAACGGCTGAAGATCGAGCGCGGCTTCGCGGGCCGCGCGCCGGGGCGCGAGCCGTACGCGGTCGCCGGGACCGACATGCGCGCCCTGCGCCCGGGTCGCATCACGGTGGACGAGACGCTGGTCGGCGAGGCGATGCGCGACGGGATCGATCGCATCGCTCGCGCGGCGTGGTCGATCCTCGAGGCGACGCCGCCGGATCTCGTCGGCGAGCTGCTCGAAGCGGGGATCGTGCTGACCGGCGGCGGTGCGCTGATCCCCGGACTCGCAGGCGAGATCGGCGCCCGCACGAACGTGCCGACGACGGTCGCCGACGATCCATTGGGGTGCGTCGCGCGCGGAGCCGGCGAGATTCTCGCGTCGCCCGGTCTGCTCGAGCGGCTGCAGCCCCACGCCGACCGGCTGACGAGGTGGTACCAATCGTTACGAATCGGGATGAGAGAAAGCTATTCGCGATAGTCGGAGCGGTCATCGTCGCCGCTCTGCTCGCGCTTCTCCAGCTCGATTTCGCCCGCGCCGGCCGCACGTCGCCGCTCAGCATGACGGTCACCTCGGCCAGCACGTACTTGCAGCTCGCGGTGGCGACCGTCGTCAACGGCGTTCGCTCCGGCTGGCAGACCGTCGCGCGCACGCCCGTGCTGGCCGCCGAGAACGGCCGGCTGCGCGCCGAGAACGCGGCGCTGCGCACGCGCAACGACGATCTCGCCGAAGCGCTCGCGCGCGTCCCGGCCGCAGAAAGTCTCGACGCGGCGAAATTCGCGCACCCCGACGGAATCGCCGCGACGGTGATCGGCTACGACCCCGAGTCGACGCTGCGTCTCGTCACGATCGACCGCGGGATGAAGGACGGCGTCGCGCGCGACGACGGCGTGGTGACCGGCGACGGCGTCGTCGGCCGCATCGTCGAAGCCGATCCGCTCTCGTCCAAGGTGCTGCTCGTCACCGACGCGACCTCGAAGCTTCCGGCCGTCGTGCAGAAAGGCCGCTGGTGGGCGATCGCGGTCGGCACCACGACGCGCGTGAAGCTGCAGTACGTCTCGCAGGACGCGAAGCTGCACGTGGGCGACCGCGTCGTCACCGGCGAAGGACGGTCGTTCCACGCCGGCGTGCTGATCGGCCGCATCCGGCAGCTCGAACCCGCCGCGGCCGGTGCGCTCGATCAGAGCGCGATCGTCCAGCCCGCCGTCGACCTCTCGGCTCTCTCTCGTGTCCTCGTTCTCCCGCAGAAGCTACCGCAGCGTTGAGATCGCGGTCGGCCCGGCCTACTGGCCGGTGCTCGGCTGGACGGCGCTGCTCGCCTTCGTCCAAACGGTGCTGTTCGCGCCGCTGGCGTTCCACGGCGCCGTGCCGTCGCTCGTCACCGTCGCGGTCGTGCTCTACGCCGTGCGCGCCGGCGCGCGCCGCGGCGCGATGCTCGCGATCCCGGCCGGTCTGCTCGAAGACATCTTCGCCGGTACGAACGGCGCGTGGACGCTCGCGACGACGATCGTCGCGCTTCTCGTCGGCGGCTTCTCTCGGCGCATGTTCGCCGACGGCGTCTTCGCGCCGGCCGTGCTGTGCGGCGCGTCGGTGCTCGTGCGCGACCTCGTCTTCTGGAGCGTGATGCGAATCGAGGGGTTTCCGCCCGGCTACGCGGGGGCGCACTTCCACCTCGCGCTGTGGCGCGCGGCGCTCACCGCGCTGGTGGCGTTCGTCTGGCTCGTGCTGCGCGGACGGCTGGTCGCCGACAAGACGACGATCGAGCGGTACGGCTGATGGCGGCGATCGAACGCCTTCCGAATGACAAGCCGCTGCTGCGCATCGCCGGCTTCGTCGCGCTGCTCCTCCTCGCGCTGATCGCGATCGTGGTCCGCCTCGCGCAAGTCCAGCTCGTGCAGGGCGAAACGTTCGCTGCACGTGCGCGCGCGAACCAGATCCGGCTCATCCCCGTCGCGGCTCCGCGCGGTCTCATCCTGGACCGCCACGGCGTCGTCCTCGTGCGCTCGCGCCCGTCGTTCGTCTGCGCGCTCATCCCCTCCGAGATCACCGACATCGACTCGACGCTCGGGATGCTGTCCAACGTGCTCGGCATCCCGGTCGAGAAGCTGCGCCATCGCCTGCTCCATCACCACAACGACGACTACCGCAGCTTCGACGAAGTCCAGACCTACGAGCCGTACGGTCCGGTGATCCTCGCCACCGACCTCACGCCGGCGCAGACCGCGCGCCTCGCCGAAGCGCAGAACGATCTCAAAGGCGTCGACATGGAGGAGCAGCCCGTGCGGAACTATCCGTACGGAAAAGAAGGCGCGCACCTCTTCGGCTACGTCGGTGCGATCGACGAAGACGAGTACAACGCGCGCAAGCGTCTCGGCTATTCACCGAACGACGTCGTCGGCAAGGACGGTCTGGAGAACGCGTACGACGGCTGGCTGCACGGCCGCGCCGGCGGCGAGCAGGTCGAAGTCAACGCCGCCGGCGCGCTCGTCCGCCGCCTGAAGCCGGTCGATCCCGTCCCCGGCGACACGCTCGTCACGACGATCGACTGGCGTCTGCAGAAGATCGTCGAGAAGAACCTCGCCGCCGAGCTGAAGCGCTGGGGCAAAGCGCGCGGCGAGCGTCTCGCCGGCGCGGTCGTGGTGCTGGATCCGTACACCGGCGGCGTCCTCGCCCTCGCGTCGATGCCGGAGTTCGATCCGAACGAGTTCGCCACGCCCATCGACGAAAAGCACTACTCTGCGCTGCTGCGCGACCCGCTGCATCCGCTCTACGATCGCGCGATCGGCGCCGCGACGCCGACCGGCTCGACCTTCAAGATGGTCACCGGCTCGGCCGCGATCAGCAGCGGCGTCATCAAGCCGCACCAAGTGCTGTACGACTCCGGCGCGTGGGCGTGTCACGGGCACACCTTCTACGACATCGCCGCCGGCGGGCTCGGAACCGTCGGCTTCGTCAAAGCGCTCGCCGCGTCGTCGGACGGCTACTTCTATCAGCTCGGCTATCGGCTCGGCAACGAACGTCTTCGCTATTGGGCGACGCAGTACGGACTCGGGTCGCGTCTCGGCATCGATCTGCCCGGCGAGTTTCCCGGCAACTGGCCGACCGAGCAGTGGGTCCAAGCCACGTTCGGCAAAGGCTATCACCTCGAACCGAGCGACGCATGTCAGCTCGCGATCGGCCAAGGCTCCATGGAGGCGACGCCGCTTCAGATCGCCGACGTCGCGGCGACCGTCATCAACGGCGGGACGCTGTATCGTCCGCACATCGTGGCGGCGATTCGCTCGCCGCACGGCAAGATTCTGAAAACGTTCGACCACCAGATCATTCGTCACGTCCCCGTGACGCAAGAGTCGTTGCGCGAGGTTCGCGCGGGGATGGCGCAGGTCACCGAGCCGTGGGGGACCGCCTACGGGCTTGCGATCCCGGGCTTACCGTACTCCGGGAAAACGGGCACCGCCGAAACGGGCGGCGGCGCCGGGCCGAACACGACGTGGTTCGTCGCGTGGGCGCCCAGCGATCATCCGAAGTTCGCGATGGCGGTGTACATGGAACGATCCGGCGGTTACGGTGCGAACGTTGCGGCGCCGGTGGCGCAGCATGTGATCGCGGAGTACTTCGGGCGGAAGATTCCGCCGATCTGACGATTCGTTTTCGCTGGGTGGTTGGGCGGGCGGGGGACATGCCTGCGACGGGGACGTCGCAGGCACGTCCCCCGCCCGCCCCGGCACGATCGGTCGCACGCGCGCCGCCGTGGCTTGCTGCCGATGCGTCTCTGCGTTTATGGCTGCCGCACGAGGACGCCTATGAGCGTGTTTTCCAGGCGCGCGTTGACCCGCTCGGTGATCCCGGGAAGGCGGAACGCGTCGACGATCAGCCACACGCCGGCGATGATGAGCGGAATGAAGCCGACGTAGATCCAGATCGTGAACCATCCGCCGAGCACGAGGGCGAGCAATATACAGGCGCTCGACGTCTCACCGAGATAGAACCGATGTGCGCCGAACCCGCCCAGGAAAAACCAGAGAAGATACGCGGCGGTCAATGATTTTCGCCGTTGCATCATCTCGCTGTTGACAACCGCGAGCTGGTGATCGGAAAGCTGGGCCTTTGTCTCCACCTGATGCGCCAGCGCCTGGTAGTCTTGCACGTGAGCGCTCCGTTCTCGAGCCTGCCTCGCCGGGACGCACCCCCTGCGGCCAAGCCTCTACGTGGTTGGGTCGGCCATGTTCTCGGGCGAGCCTCGACCTCCTGGGCTCGGACGCTGCGGTGGGCGCGCTACACGAGCATCGGAAGGATGCGGCGAATCTCGGCCGCGCGCGCGTCCGTGCGGCCTTCGAGGCCGCTCTCGATCAGGTCGTCGCGCTTCGCGCGGTGCAGCCCGTACGCGGCGGCCAGCGCGACGGTTCCGTCGGTGTCGCGCAGGGCACGTTCGAGCAGCGGTACGTTCGCGTTGCGCGACGCGCCGTCGATCGCGGCGTAGCGCTCGGCAATCACGTACGAGGCGTACGCGCGTTCCAGGGTCGGCGCGACGATCGGACCTTCGGAGACGCCGAGCGCTTCGATCGCGGCGACGCGCAGCTCGTTTTCTTCTTCGTCGAACGCTTTCGCGAGAACGGTGGCGGACCACGGGTCGCCCACGATGCCGAGGCCTTCGATGACGCGTGCGCGTTCGGCTTCGTCCAGCGGTCCCGCGGCGGGATCGATCAGCGTCGGCCACGTGATCTCGCGCGGGAGGACGATCACGCCCGCGGTGATGTCGGTTTCCTGCGGCGTCGTGTTCTCGCGCAACGGCAGACGCTCGACGGGCCAGACGGCGGTGACGAACGGTTTCCACCCGATCGTCCAGCGCTCGGGCCAGTACGCGACGGCGATGATGACGATCCCAAGGATCAGGAACAGCAGGCCCGGGAAGAAGAACTCGCTGTGCGGCACTGCGGCGGAGCGGAGCGCTATGCTTTCGCCGCGATCGCTTCGTGCGCGTCGCGCAACGCCGCGCGAACGTCGCGCAGGGCGGCGTCGAGGGCGGCGTTTTGCGTCCCGCCGAGCACACGATGGAACTCTTCGTTCGGCAGCGCCGCGACGTTCGTGAACGTCGCCACCAGCGTGCTTCGGTACGCGCTCAGCGTTTGACCCGTTTCGCGCGGCGTGACGAACGTTTGCGGAAGCATGTTCGCGAGCACGAGCCACGGGCGCGCGCTCCCGAGCGGTTCCGACTCCAGCGCGGCGACGTGCGGCGTGAGGCGGCCGATGTCCAGCGGTCCTTCGAGAACCACCGCAGCATCGCCGGACCCCGCATCTTCAGCGCTCGTTCCGTCGCGCAACGCCCCGATCAGATCGACGAGCGCGGCGCGGCTCGAGCGGTCTTCGACGTCCTTCGCCGTCAGCGCGTAGCGCGGCATACGCATCTTGATGAACAGCCGGTCGACGACACCGCGCAGCGCCTCGCGCTGAGCGGCGAGCTTACCCGGAACGTCGCCGTCGATGCCGACGAACTGTGTCGGCATCAGCGTCCGAATCGCGAAGAGGTGCGTGATCAGTCCGCCGTAGTCCGACTGTTCGAGGAACATCAGCGCGCGCTCGAGCGCGTCGCGCGCGAACACGAGTCGCACTCGCGCAACGGCTGGTGCGGCCACCGGTTCCGGCGCGAGCGGCTCGCGCGCCGCCACCGCGGGCGACGGCTCCTGCGTGACACGGGCCGGCTCGCGCGCGGGAGCCGGCGCAGCCGGTTCGGCGGAGCGCACCGGCTCGACCGCGGGCGGCGGTTCGACGGCCGGTGGCGGCTCGAGGGCCGGCGGCGGTTCCACGCTCGGCGGCGGCTCGACGGCCGGCGGCGGCTCGACGGCCGGTGGTGCTTCCACGGCGGCTGCCGGTTCCACGGCGGGTGCCGATTCGACCGCGGACGACGACACGACGGCGCGCGGCGGTTCAAGGACCGGCGGCGGTTCGAGCGCGGATGACGCTTCAGCAACGGGCGGCGGCTCGGCGGCCGGCGACGGTTCGGCCGGCGGCGCCGCTTCGCGCGGGGCAGTGGCCGCGAGCGACGGAGCCTCCGGCGAGGCTGGAACCTGCGGCGTTGCCGCAGCGGACGTGCCCGCGTGCTCCGCGGAGAGCGCTTCCGCGTCGGACGGCTGGGCGGCCCGTGCTTCCCGCACGCCGGCCGGCGCCTGCGGCGCCGTGGCGGCGCCCGCGGCTGGTGCTCCAGCCGGGGGCTGTTCGAGCGAGGCGGTGGCCGTTTCAGCGGCTTCGGCTTCGCTCGGCGCGACCGGTCGCGCTTCGGCGACGGCTGGCGCTTCGGGGGCGGTCTGGGCCGCTGCGGGCGCCGGAACATCCGCGGTGCGAGAAGCCTCTTCCGACGCGGACGGCTTCCGCTTCGCGGGAGGCGCGGCGGGCGCCGGCGGGGGCTGCGGCTTTGCGCGGCCGGCAGGCGGGCGCGTCGGCGTCGCGGTGCCGCTTTGCGCAGCGCGCAGCTCGCCGATCAGGCGATCGAGGTCGCTCTGGGAAGCTTCAGACGCGTCGGCTGCCGGCGCGGACGTGGGGGAAGAGGCAGTCGGCCGGGCGGCCGGTGGTGCCGCTCCGCGCGGTTCTGCGGGCGGAGCGTCTTCACGGGCCGTTTCCGTGGCGCCGGATTGAGCCGGCGCGGGGCCGGGTGATTCCGTCGGCGCCTCCGACGCGGCGGTGATCGCCGCGTCGAGTACCGGCAGCGCTTCGGTCGGCGCCTCGGCGCCGGCGCGTCCGGCCGGCGCGCCCCCTTGTACGGAAGAGGGCACGCCGGTGGCTGCCGACGGTTCTGCGGGCTCATGTCCCGGCGCCTCGGGCGCGGCGGCGGCCGCAGCCGGCTCTGCGGAGACGGGCTCGGCGCGATGAGGCGGCGCTGCCGTCTCCGCGGTCGGCTCCGAGATCTCCGCCTCGGAAGGTTCGATGCTGATGTCCGCCTGGGGACCTTGGGCGGTGCGCTTCGCTTCGGCAGGTTCGGCGGTCGGCAGGCTCGGCGTGAAACGCGCCTCGAGCGTCTCTTCTTCGTAGTGGAATGCGACCGCTTGCTCGGGCGCCGGCGGTGCCGGCTCCGGAGCCGCGAGGAAGGTCGCTTGGGCGGCTTCGGACGCGGCGCCGGCTTCCGGCGGCAGGGCCTCCGCTTCGGGAGCCGGCCGTCGGGCAGCGTCCGGCTCGGCGACGCCGGCAGCATTCGGAAGCGCCCGCTCCGGCGCTTCGCGCGCCGGAGCAACGTCCGCTTCCGGCGCCGCGGACCAGGCCGAGGGGCGCTCGGGCGCCGCCGGCGGCTCCGCCGGTCGAGCGGGGGGCGGCGCCACGGCAGCCTGCGGCTGCGGCGGGGCGACGGCCGCGGAGCGCTCGGGCGGGGCGACCGCGGCGGAGGGCTCCGGCGGCACGGCGAACGGCGGGGGCTCGGGCCGTGCGGAGGACGGCACGGCCCAGAACGGCGCTTCGCGCGGCATGGACGGTGGCGGCGCCGCTCCCTCGGGCGTGAAGGAAGGCGGAGCGGGCGGCGGTGCCGGTGACGCCGGTGCAGACGGAGCCGCGGGCGCGGAAGCCGCGGGCGCGGACGCCTCGGGCGCCGGGGACCGGGGTGCGGGAGGCGCGGGCGGTGCGGGCGGCTCCGCGGCCGGCGGCGGAAGGGCGGCGACCGGCGGCATCGCTTGCGCGATGCGGCGCTGCTCGGCGACCTCGCTCAGGACGTCGGCGGTGCGCGGCGCGATGCCCGACACCGAGAACGGCAGCCCGGACGCGCGAACGGCGAACGCGGGCGCCGAACGGACCCGCACCGCGGGGGACGACAGGGACAGCGCGCCGCCCCCGTCCCACGTCATGTCGAGGTGGGCGTCGATCAGCGTTCCGGCGGCCAGCGGCGTGTTGACGATGGCGCAGTAGCGGACGGTGACCTCGACGCCCGGATCGACGTCTTCGAGCAGTAGGCCCGCCTTCGACCACAGCACGGAGCCGCCGTCGATGTCGAGCAGCGGGATGTCGTTCACCGCGGTCGAGCCGGGGAAGTACGCCGTGTTCGGCGGCAGCGCGCCGCGGACGACGAGGCGGCTTGCCGCGCCGTCGCCGGTGTTGCGGACGGAGAGGCGGACGTACAACGCCTCGCCGGCATCGACGGTCTCAGCGGGCTGGGTCTTCAGGCTCGCCTGCTGGTCGAAGCGCGCCTCCGCGATCGTCGCGATGGTGACGGGCGCGAGCGCCAAGGGCAGCAGGCCGACGGCTTCGACGCGGCCGCTGACGGTGATCGTCGTGCCGCGCGCGACCAGCCGTGCGAGGCGGATGCGGACGGTCGCCTCGGCGCGCGCCCCAGGAAGGACGTCCCCGAACAGCAGCGCGGTGCCGACGCGGGTCGCGCCGTCGACCGCTTCGATCCGCGCGTCGGGCGAGATGTCGAGCTGCAATCGCGTGTCGCGCGCCGTGTCCGTGCCTTCGTTGACGATCGCGACGACGACGTCGCCGTGCCCGCTCGGGCGCAGCGGGTCCCCGGCGGGATAGGCCAGCGTCGATGCCGCGGGCGAAAACCGCGGGCGCGAGCGGACGAGCAGCTCGACCTGACCCAGCGCGAGCGCCGGCGTCTGATCGCTCTCGAGCCGCGCCCGCACGCGGATCGCGTAGCGGTCGGGGATGGGCGACGCGACGGTCCCGATCAGCGCGAGCGCGCGCGTCGCGCCGGGCGCGAGCGTCCCGACGTCAATGCCGGCCGGCTGCACGCGCGCCTCGCCGCCCTCGTCGGCGTAGCGCAGGAGCTGCAGCGCCGGGTCCGACTCGATCACGATGCGAACCCCGGTCGCCTGCGCGGTGCCGTCGTTCGCGATGCGCATCGTCGCGCGCACTTCGCCGCCGGGCGTCACCTGCGAAGGGCCGTCCAGCGTGAGGACGTTCCGGGTCTCGAGGAACCGCGGCGTCGAGCGGACCGTCAGCGTGCGCTCGAAGGGCCGCGAACCGGTGCCCCATCGCAGCGAGGCCGCGATCGGCAGCGGCGTCCCGTCGACGGCCGGCGAGACGACGTAGGCGTCGATCGCCGCCTCGACGCGAGCGCCCGCGTCGACCCGTGCGAACTGGAACGTGCCGTAGGCCTCGCTCTCGCTGACCGAGCGGCCGTCGACGGCGCGCGAACCGGGCGCGTAGCGCAGGCCGTCCGGGAGCGCGAGCCGGATGCGCACGTCGTCGGCGGCGCACGTTCCGTCGTTCTCGGCGACCAGCGCGACCCGCACGCGACGCCCGGGTTCGACCTCGCTCGGCGCGTCGACCACGAGCCGCGTCGCGTCGGTGTCGAAGCGGCTTTCGCTTCGAACGGTGAGCTCGGCGCGCGCGAGCTCGAACTCGGCGGTCTCGGAGGATGCGACCGCGCCGGTCAGGACGATGCGCGTGTTGTCGTCGAGCGGCGAGTCGATCCGCGCGCGGTACTCGACGACGAGCGTGGCCCCTGGTGCGAGCGCGCTCGACGCGATCGCCGCGTTGCCGAAGCCGAACGGATCGCCGCCGCGTTCGTCGATCGGAACTTCGCGGCCGTCGACGAGCGCGCTGCCGGCGACGTAGGACGTGCGGTCGGGGACGGGCAGCACCACGACGACGTCGTGCGCGGTGGCGTGTCCGCTGTTGTGGACGCGCGCCGCGACGTGAATCTCTTCGCCCGGCTCGGCGACACGAATCGCTTCGAGCGATGCGAACGTCTCGGGATTCTCGAGCTGCGGCGCGCTGACAGCGACGAGCCGGACGACGTTCGACCCGATGACGTCGGTCTCGTTCGAGGCGAGCGCCGCCTGCAGCTCGATGACGGCGCCGTTCTCGATCGTCGGCGCGACCGAGTACGCGAGCGCGATCCTGCGCTCGACGCCGGGCGGAACCTCGCCGACGTCGGCCCCGTTGGGCGCGAGCAGGTTCGTTTCGCCGCGCGCATCGTCCAGCGGCCGGTCGTCGACGCGCGCGCTTCCCGGGATGTAGCGCAGCGCTTCAGGGAGATTGAAGCGGACCCGGAGTCCGGTGGCCGCGGCGCCGCCGAAGTTGTAGAACGCGAACACCGCGCGTACGGTCGTCCCAGGTTCGACCGTGCGGTCGGGAGAAACGACGAGGGTTCGTAGCCCCTCGGGCAACGACGGCGCGCCCGGCGCGAAAACCTCCGTCAGGGTTCGCATGAATTCCGCTCCGTTCGGCGGCAGCCGGTCGCCGACCTACGCTTTACAGGTGCCCATGACGACCATCGCCCACCACGCCGATTACCTCTGTGAAGCCGTGTCGCGGCTCGGAAGCGAGTCGGCGTTCGAAGTCCTCGCCCGGGCGAAAGCGATCGAAGCGCAGGGCCGGCGCGTCGTACACATGGAGATCGGCGAACCGGACTTCGACACGCCGGAGCACATCAAGCGCGCCGGGATCGAGGCGATCGAGGCGAACTACAGCCACTACACGCCCTCGGCCGGCATCCCCGAGCTGCGCGATGCGATCGCGGACTACGCGAGCCGCTTCCGCGGCCTGACGCCCGCGTTCGGCCGCGAGAACGTCGTCGTCGGCGCCGGCGCGAAGCCGATCATCTGGAATCTGCTCTCGGCGCTGCTCGATCCCGGCGACGAACTGATCTACGCCGACCCGGCATACCCGGCGTACGCATCCGCCGCGGGTTATCTGCAGGCCAAAGCGGTCCCGGTGCACCTGCTCGAGTCGCGCGACTGGCGGCTCGACCTCGACGAGCTGGCCGCGAAGATCGGACCGAAGACGAAAGCGCTCGTCATCAACTCCCCGCACAACCCGACCGGCGGCGTGCTGACGCGCGAGGACCTCGAGACGATCGCCCGCCTCGCGCAAGAGCACGGATTCCTCGTCATCTCCGACGAGATCTACTCGCGGAACGTCTACGGCCCGCGGTTCGAGTCGATCGCGACGATCGACGGGATGCGGGAACGGACGATCATCATCGACGGCTTCTCGAAGGCGTACGCGATGACGGGCTGGCGGCTGGGATACTGCATCGCGCCCGAAGCGATCGCGAAGACGGTGACGCTTTTCAACAACAACACGTTCTCGTGCGTCGCGACGTTCGTGCAGCGCGCGGGGATCGCGGCGCTCACGGGCGACGACGAGCCGGTGCGCCGGATGAACGCGATCTTCCGCGAGCGGCGCGACGCGATCGTCGGCGGGCTGAACGCGCTCGACGGCGTGACGTGCACGACGCCGGAAGGTGCGTTCTACGCCTTCCCCAACGTCTCGCGCATCGCGTCCGACGACCGGCACCTCGCGCGGTGGCTGCTGGAGCACGCCGGCGTCGCATGTCTCGGGGGCTCGAGCTTCGGCGCGGCCGGAAAGGGGTACCTCCGGTTCTCCTATGCGGCCTCGTTGGACGATATCGCGTGGGCGTTGGAGCAACTGCGCGAGGCGCTGCCCCGCTACGTTCCGTAACATCGCGGCAACGCGGCGGACATCGCACCCCGCGTATGCTGTGCCCATGGCCGACCCGACGCTCGCCGACCTCTACGATCTGATCCGAACGCTCGCCGCGACGACGGAGCGTCGCTTCGACGAGCACGATGCGAAATTGGAGCTGCGGTTCGCGGAGCAAGATGCGAAGTTGGAGCAGCGCTTCGCCGAGCAAGGTGCGAAGTTCGAGCAGCGCTTCGCGGAGCAGGATGCGAAGTTCGAGCAGCGCTTCGCGGAGCAAGATGCGAAGTTGGAGCAGCGCTTCGCGGAGCAAGATGCGAAGTTGGAGCAGCGCTTCGCGGAGCAGGGCGCCACGCTCGAGCAGCGCTTCGCGGAGCAGGACGCCACGCTCGAGCAGCGGTTCGCGGAGCAGGACGCCACGCTCGAGCAGCGGTTCGCGGAGCAGGACGCCAAGCTCGAGCAGCGGTTCGCGGAGCAGGACGCCAAGCTCGAGCAGCGGTTCGCGCAGCAGGACGCCAAGCTCGAGCAGCGGTTCGCGCAGCAGGACGCCAAGTTCGAGCTGCGCTTCGTCGGCCTACATGCGTTGATCGTCACCGTGAAAGAGGCGAGTGAGATCCAGTCCGCTCGAATCGACCGCCTCGAGCATCGGGTGGACCGGCTCGAGGAGCGCATGGTGCGCGGTTTCGACCGCGTCGACCGGCGCTTCGCCGATGTCGATCGGCGATTCGCGACGGTCGAAGCGCGCTTGGACGGCATCGACTGCGCGATCAAAGAGCTTCGTGCCGATGTTCGCCGCGGACGGCGCCGAGACGGTCCGAACCGGGGACGCTAGTCGTCGCGGGGCCGTTCGCCCGGGAGCCCCACGACGCGCGCCCCGGCGAACGGCACGCCGTTCGCGATCGCCTCGCGGACGCGGCGACGTGCGTGCCGTATCCCGGCTTCCAGCGAGTCCCCGGCGGCGAGCCTCCCGGCGATCGTCGATGCGAGCAAGTCGCCCGTTCCCCGCAGCGTCGTCGCGAGCCGCGCATCCGCGAACGAACGCGTCCCGTCCCCATCGCTGAAGACGTCGACCGCCTCGCCGTTCAGATGCCCGCCCTTTACGAGCGCGGCGCGGGCGCCCAGATCGCGCAGCGCGGACGCCGCTTCGCCCATCGCGGCAACGTCCCGAACGGGACGGCCGAGCAGCGCTTCGGCTTCGTCCAAGTTCGGCGTGACAAGCGTCGCACGCGGCAGCAGCGTGTCGCGCAGCGCCGTGACGGTGCTCGGATCGGCGAGCGCGCCGCCGCCGGTCGCCGCGACGACGGGATCGACGACGACCGGGAGGCCCGGGAAGCGTGCCAGGCCCGCGGAGACCGCGCGGACGATGTCGGCCGAGAGCAGGGCGCCGACGTGAAACGCTGCGACGCCGGCATCCCGAAGCGCCTCGAATTGTGCCCCGACGAGGTCCGCATCGACCGCACGGCGTGCGGTGACGCGAGCGGCGTCCTGCGCCGTGACGCCCGCGACGACGGCCACCGGGCGCACGCCGTCCGCCGCGAGCGCGAGCATCGACAACGTCAGGCCCGCGAACGCGAGCGGATGCGTCGTGCCGACCACGCAGACGACCGTCATTCCCAGCGTGCGACGAAGTCGCGGGCCGTCGCCTCCGCATCCTCGCACACGAGTGCCGAGATCACCGCGGCCATCGTCGCGCCGCTCTCGCGAACGCGCCGCAGCGTGTCGAGCCCGATCCCGCCGATGGCCGCACACGGCAGGGACGTCGCGCGCGCGACGGCCGCGACGCCGTTGATCCCGATCGCGTAGCCCGCGTCGTGCTTCGACGCCGTCGCGAAGACGGGACCCGCACCGACGTAATCGACGATGGCGGGGTCGGCCGCCCGGGCTTCCTGCGGCGTTCCGCACGACAGCCCGATGACGCGGTCGCCGAGCGCGGTCCGGACGTGCGCGAGGTCGAGCGCCGTGCAATCTTCCTGGCCGAGGTGCACGCCGTCGGCGAGCCGCGCGAGCCGGACGTCGTCGTTGACGATCGCGAGCCCGCCGGCAGCGCGGATGCGTCCGACCAGCGCGATCAGCGTCGTCGCGTCGATCCCGCCTTTCGCGCGAATCTGGATCAGCCGGATCCCGCCGCGCAGCAGGGCCTCGGTGAACGCAACGGGCTCGACGCGACTCGGGTCGAGGATCGCGTACACCCCGCGCAAACGGGCGCGCGAGGCGCGCCTCGCGCGCACCTCGGTCACCGCGGCGCTCCGGCTACTGTTCGGGAGCGAGCGGATCCACGACGGCGACCAGCATCGACCCGCCGGCCGCGACCGTCTGATGTCCGGCCGGACCGGTCATCGCGTTCGCCGCGATGCGCACGCAGTACGGATAGCTCGTGACGAGGCTCCCTCCCGGCGGCGCCGGGATCAGCGGCGGCGGTGAGAACAGCACGTTGGCTTCGTTCGTGGGGTCGATCGTGAGGTACACGCTGAAGTCGGTCGTGTACGGCTGCGTCGTCCCGCCGCTCGTCACGGTGACGGCCTGACACGGCTTCGTGCCGCCGCTCGCGTTCGCGACGTAGGAGCCGCCCGAGACGAGGGTGGCGCTCCAGACGAACGTCCCGATCGGCGACACGCCGTTCTGCGCGCCGATCGTCGCCGTAGCGCTGAGCGCGATCGTCGCACCGGGAAGCACACGCGGCACGTTCGTCGAGCCGAGCACCGTGATGACGACCTGGTTCGCGGTCGTGCGATCCGCCGTGCCGAGGACCGAACCGGCGCCCGCGCAGCCGTCGATCGACACGGCCGCCGCAAGCGCGAGGACCCACGCGAAGCGTCGCATGAATGCCGCGTTCCGTTCCGTCGGCCCGCGGGCGGCTCCTCTCTTTCACCTCCGCGCTACCCAAGCGGCCGAATCGGGACGATCACGTCGAACGGCGCATCCGAACCGTCGCGCAGCGCCGGCGCGACCGTCAGCGACCAGCCGCGGTCGGCGGTGACGAAGCGCTGCGCCGTCGCGAACGCCATCGAGCCGGTGTACTGCGCGTTCGGAGCGAGGGGGATCCCTTCGTACAAGCGCTTGTCCGTGATCGTCCAGTCCCTCGTCGCGATCAGCCGGTACACGCCGCCGAGCGCGTCCCGGAGCACGCTGCGCCCGTACGGCAAGATCGTCACGAACCCGTCGCCCGCATTGGTGAACCGCACGACGACATCGATGCGATCGGGATAGAAGTCGACCTTCTTGACGGTCACGCGCAGCCCGGAGACGCTCGACGACGATGTCGAGGCGAACGCGCGATACGGCTTTCCCGGGTCCTTGATGCGCGGCGTGCCGCGCCCGGGGACGACCCCGATCGGCACGGTCGCGTCCAGCTCGCGGCGCGAGTCGTCGGCGTGATCGACGTATGCGATCCGCTCGCGAACGAAGTACACACGCGCCCGATCGTCGCCGCGCGCGCCGACGATCGTCGCGCGCCGCAGCGCGTATCCGTCGGCGGCGAACACACCGGCGAACGCCGAGGCGTCGCCGAAGTACGCGCGCTCGTCGGCGCTGAGCAGCGCGAACGCGCGGTCGAAACGTCCCTCGCGCAGCGCATCGACGTAGCGGCGAACGACGGCCGTTTGCGCGCTGTGAACGGGGACCGGGCCGTAGCGCGGCGGCGAGGGCGTCGCCGCGAGCAGCAGCGGCGTCGCGACGAGCGCGCCGATCGCACGCACGCGCCGCGATCCGCCCGCCATCACGCCGATTCGCCGAGCAAGAGGTCGACGATGCGCGTGAGGTCGTCCGTGTCCGCGTAACGCAGCTCGATCGTCCCGCCCCGCGCACCGCCGATCACGCGCACCTGCGTCGCGTAGCGATAGCGCAGCCGCTGCACGTACTCGTCGTCCGCTCCGGCGCGCTGCTGCACGGGTCCGCGCCTGCGTCGCGCTCCGCCGTCCTGCGCCATGCGCTCGACCTCGCGCACCGAGAGCCCGTCGGCGGCGGCGCGCAGCGCGACGGGCTCGCGTGCTTCCGGCGGGAGCGCGAGGATCGCGCGTGCATGGCCTGCGCTCAGCCTCCCTTCGCGAACCAGCTGCTTCACCGTGTCGGAGAGCGAGAGCAGCCGCAGCGCGTTCGCGACGGCGGGGCGGCTGCGCCCGACGCGCTGCGCCACTTGCTCCTGCGTGTAATCGTAGGCTTCCATCAAGTGCGCGAAGCTCATCGCCTCTTCGAGCGCATCGAGGTTCTCGCGCTGGAGATTCTCGACGATCGCGACTTCCAGCGATTCGCGATCGTCGGCGCGGCGCACGATCGCCGGGATCGCATCGAGTCCCGCCGCCTGCGCGGCACGCCAGCGCCGCTCGCCGGCGATCAGCTCGTAGCCGTCGGCCGCTTCGCGCACGATGATCGGAACGAGCACGCCGAACGCGGCGATCGAATCGCGCAGCTCGGCGAGCGCCGCTTCGTCGAAGTTCGTTCGCGGCTGGCTGGGATTCGGACGAATGGAGGCAAGAGCGATCTGCGGAACGCCTTCGCGTTTTGCCGGCGGCGGCGTCGTCACGTCGGCGGTTCCGGCCTCGCCGAGCAGTGCGCCGAGACCGCGCCCCAGTCCGCGCCGCGTCATATTGCCAGCTCCTTGGCGAGCGAAAGATATGCTTGCGCGCCGCGGCTCTTCACGTCGAACAGAATCGCGGGCTTTCCGTACGACGGCGCTTCGGAGAGCCGGATGTTGCGCGGGATCTGCGTTTGGAAGACGCGGTCGGGAAAGTAGCGGTTCACTTCTTCGAGCACCTCGCCGGCGAGCTTCGTGCGCCCGTCGAACATCGTGATCAGCACGCCGCGAATCACGAGATCCGGGTTCAACCCTTCTTTCACGCGCCGCACGATGCCGACGAGCTGCGTGAGGCCTTCGAGCGCGTAGTACTCGGCTTGCACCGGGATGATGAGCTCGTTCGCGGCGGTCAGCGCATTGATCGTCAGCAATCCCAGCGACGGCGGACAGTCGATGAGGATGTCGTCGTACGCGTGCAGTGCGGGGCGCAGCGCGGCCTTGAGGCGCAGCTCGCGCTGCAGCGCGGCGACGAGCTCGATCTCCGCGCCGGCGAGGTTCAGCGTGGCCGGCACGAGCGCGAGATTCTCCACGTCGGTCTGGAGAACGACGTCGGCGATCGGCGTGTCGTGCAGGAGAACGTGGTAGACGTCCCGCTCGACCGCTCGCTTGTCGACGCCGAATCCCGTCGTGGTATTGCCCTGCGGGTCCGCATCCACGACCAAGACGCGCCGCCCGAGAAGCGCGAGCGAAGCGCCCAGGTTCACCGCGGTCGTCGTCTTCCCGACGCCGCCCTTCTGATTGACGAGTGCGATGACGCGCGCCGTCTTCTGCGCTGGATGGACCGCCGACACGCTACGAACCTATCGAGGACGTGGAGAGCTGCTCGTCCACAAAGCGTTCGACGCGCTGCGCGAGCACGGCGGCGTCGTTCCGAGACGGGTCGTCGGTGACCTCCTCCAGCAAGATGCGCAAGATCTCGCCGACACGGCGGTCACCCTTGAAGCCGGCCGGCGCGGCGCGCTTCCCAACGAAGATCGCGATGACGTCATCGCCCGAGATGGCGAGATCGCGCACGCTGAACGCCGGGCTCTCCGCGAGCACGGCCCCAATCCGCGCCTCGAAGCGCTCGTTGCTGTCGTCGCGCTTGCCGGTGCCGGAGCCGGCGATGTCGGCCCAGCGCAGGGCGAACAGCCGGTCGAGGTGCTCCACGCCGATCCGGCGGACGAAGCGCCGCAGGGTCTTGTCCTGCGCTTCGGGGTCCGCCGAATACATGTGGTGCCGCACGAGGTGTGCGACGCTCTCGATCGTCTCGTGCGGCAGCCGCAGCCGCTCCAGCATGGGGCGCACCATCTCCGCGCCGACGTGCTCGTGCTGGTAGAACGTGTTCCCCCGGCCGTCCTCGCGCGGGACCGCCGTGCGCGCCTTTCCGACGTCGTGCAGCAGCGCGGCGAGGCGCAGGACGAGATCGCCGGACGGTGCCGCGTCCATCGTGATCAGGTTGTGGCGGTACACGTCGTAGGCGTGCCACTCGTTCTGCTCGACGCCCAGGCCCTCCAAGAGCTCCGGCCACAAGTGCTCGAGCACGCCCGCGTCGCGAAGAATCTCGACGCCGACCGACGGCTTCTCCGCTCGCATCATCTTCTCGATCTCGATGCCCACGCGCTCGGAGGAGACCGTCGGAAGCAACGCGGCCGCGGCGCGCATGGCTGCCGTTACACGCTCGCTCGGCGCAAAGCCAAACCGGGCGGCAAACTGCGCCGCGCGTAGCATGCGGAGCGGGTCTTCGAGGAAGACGTCGTCGGACACGACGTCGATGCGCCTCGCCGCGATATCGGCGACCCCGCCGAACGGGTCGACGAGGGCGTGGTCGCGCAGGCGTCGTGCGACCATGTTCATGCGGAAGTCTCGTCGCCGCAGGTCGTCTTCCAGGGGAATCTCGGGACCGCTCTCGACCGCGAATTCGGTATGCCCGCTTCCCGTCGAGCGCTCGCGGCGCGGAAGCGCGATGTCGGCCTCCCCTTCAGGCGCCCGAAATTTCAGCACCGCGAAGGAGGCGCCGACCAGATCGACCCGGCCCGCGTGCTTCAGCCGCTCGATGAGCTCATCGAGCGGGATCCCGGTGACGACATAGTCCAGGTCCTTCGGTTCGCGCGGGATGCCGTCCAGACCGGAACGGATCTCGTCGCGGACCCGGCCTCCGACGGCGTACACGTCCGCCGGCGCGAGCGCCGTGAGGAGCTGATCATCGAGAGGCAGACGCACCGAGCGTGATTCTACGGCGTAGCGGCCATTTCGGCATAGCGCCCTATGCTGGACTGTTCAACGTGAAACACGGAAGCCGGAATCGCCGGGCGCCTGTAGCCCTAGCTTGCTGCGAACATGAGGCGCGGATTCGCGTGACCGTGTTCCCCGTGGAACGTTCGCCGGCGCGGCGTCCAGCCGACGTGTCGGCTACAAACAGAGCGGGCGTTTTGCCGGGATGCCGTTCTTGCGGGGGAAGCGCGGGCTGGTTGAGGCGACTTTCTGGAGGATAAGGACTCGTCGCTCGCCCGCGAGCAGGCGCTCCTCGGTGAGCATCGCGCCGAGCACGAGCGCGGCGTCCGCAACAGCGTGGCGTTCGCGGTCCTGCATCGCGCCGCGCTGCAGTACGGCGCGGCCGCCGACCCGCAAAAACGGCACCGTCAGCTCCGCGACCGTCGGTGCAGCGCCCACGGCGCGCGCGGTCGCGGTTCCGAAGCCCTCGCGGTAGTCCGCCGAGCGTGCTGCGTCTTCGGCGCGCTCGGCCACCACCCGGCCGTGGAGCCCGAGTTGCCGAAGCGCGGCATCCAGGAACGAGGCTCGCTTCTTGATCGGCTCGAGCAGCGTAACGCGAACCCCGGTCGCGATCGCGAGCGGGATACCGGGGAGCCCGTTCCCGGAGCCGACGTCGATCAGCGGATCATCGACGTCAGCGCGCAGCGTCAGCGCATCGAGGATGTGCTCCGCGAAGGCCGTCCCGGTCTTCGCTCCGGTCAGGTTTACCCGGCGGTTCGCCTGCAAGACGAGCGTGGTGTAGACGGCCAGGCGCTCCGCGACGGCCGCATCGATGCCCGCGTCGACGAGCCGCGAGCGTGCGTCCGGGTCGGGAAGCGGCGTCACGCCGAGGCGGTGTAGTGGCGATGGATGTGGACGCCGAGCAGGGCGAGGTCGGCCGGTGTGAGCCCAGGGATCCTCGCCGCGGCGCCGAGCGTACGCGGCCGAACGCGGTCGAGCTTCTCGCGCGCCTCGCGCGAGAGCGCCCGGATCCGCCCGTAGTCGAGATCGACCGGGAGCTGGATCGCCTCGTCACGGGCCGCGCGCGCGATGGCGCCGTCCTGACGGCGAACGTATCCTTCCATCTTCAGCTCGATCTCGAGCCGCGTCGCAGTCTCACGATCCGCTCCGCCCGGGATCTCGCCGGCGATCATCTCGATGCGCACGTCCGGGCGTCGGAGCGCCTGCGCAATGGTCGTCCCGGGCGCGACGTCCAGCGCGGTGGCGCTTGCTGCGCTCAGCCGCGCGGTCTGCGAAGCTCGACGGGCGGCCTCGAGCGCGTCGCGCCGCCGCCGGAATGCCTCCCAGCCGGCGTCGTCGATCAGCCCCGCTTCCCGCGCGAGCGGGGTGAGGCGCAGATCCGCGTTGTCGTGCCGCAGCACGACCCGATGCTCGGCCCGCGACGTCAGCATCCGGTACGGTTCGTCGACGCCGCGCGTCACGAGGTCGTCGATCATCACGCCCACGTAGCCGTCGGCGCGTCCGAGCCGTAGCGGCGCGCGTCCGAGTGCGCGCCGCGCGGCGTTCGCGCCGGCGACGAGCCCTTGCGCGCCCGCCTCTTCGTAGCCGCTCGTTCCGTTCAGCTGTCCGGCATGGAAGAGTCCGGCGACCCGCCGCGTCTCGAGCGTCGGATCCAGCTCCGTGGGCTGGACGAAGTCGTACTCCACCGCGTAGCCGGCCCGCAGCATCATCACGTCGGCGAAGCCGGGGAGCGTCCGCAGCATCGCGAGCTGCACGTCCGCGGGCAGCGAGGTCGAGAAGCCGCCCACGTAATACGTCGGTTCGTCCCAGCCCTCGGGCTCGACGAACACCTGGTGCGTCGGGTTGTGCGCGAACTTCACGACCTTGTCTTCGATCGACGGGCAGTAGCGGGGCCCGATTCCACGGATCAAATCGAGCCCGTACAGCGGTGAGCGATGCAGGTTCTCGCGCACGAGCCGGTGCGTCTCGGCGTTCGTGTCGACGATCCAGCAAGGAAGCTGAGGGCCCGCGAACCGCCGCGGCGCGTCGAACGCGAACGGCAGCGGCTCCTCGCTCGGGTTCTGGCGCATCATGGCGCGCGTGTCGACCGAGCGGCGGTCGACGCGCGGGGGCGTGCCGGTCTTCAGCCGTCCGAGCGGGAACCCCAGTCGCGCAAGGGCGGCCGAAAGCCCGAGCGCCGGCGATTCGCCGAACCGGCCTTCGGCACGAACCTCGGCGCCGCGAAAGGTCTTCCCGCCGAGGAACGTCCCCGTTGCGAGCACCACGTTCGGCGCGCGAAGCACCCGCTCGTCGGCCAGCCGCACACCCCGAACCGCGCCGTCGTGCACGACCAGGTCCTCGACCATCCCGTGAACGACGGCCAGCCGGGGCTGTGCCCCGAGAACCGCGCGGGCGACGCGAGCGTACGACGGCTTGTCGGCCAGTGCGCGCAGCGCCCGAACGGACGGTCCCTTCGACTCGTTGAGGAAGCGGCTGTGCACCGACACGCGGTCCGTCACGCGCGCCATCGCACCGCCGAGCGCGTCGATCTCGCGTATCAGCTGGCCCTTCGCGCTGCCTCCGATCGAGGGATTGCACGCTAGCGTACAAATCCGCTCGGGGTCGCCCGTGATGAGGAGCGTCTCTGCGCCGGCGCGCGCCGCGGCCAAAGCCGCTTCGAATCCGGCGTGTCCGCCGCCGACGACGATCACGGCGGCGTCGTCGCCGCGGAGGAGCACGTTCATGAGCGCCGCTCATCGTAGCACGGCGAGAGGCGTCGCGCGAGCGCGCCGCGGCGTGTAGTACCGCGGTTACCGCGCTGCGCCCTCGCGTGCCGGATCGCGCGCCTCGCCCGCCGGCGCGCGCTCGCGTGCGAGCAGCGCGCGTTTGCGTTCCGCGCCCCAGCGATAACCGGCGACACGACCGTCTTCGCGCAACACGCGATGACAGGGGATCGCGACGGCAAGCCGATTCGCCGCGCACGCGGCGCCGACCGCGCGTGCCGAACGCGGCGCGCCGACGGCACGCGCGAGCGCGGCGTATGTGAGCGGGGCGCCGGGCGCGACTTCGCGCAACGCGTTCCACACGCGGCGTTGGAACGCCGTTCCGCGCACGTCGAGCGCGAGATCGCGCGGCGTCGCCGGATCGTCGATCAATGCGACGACGTCGTGCAGCAGCGCGTTCACGCGCACGTCTTCGACGCAATCGGCGTGCGGAAAGTCGCGCGTCAGCTCGTCGCGCAGCGCTTCGTCCCGCGCGCCGAGCGCGATCGCGCAGATCCCGCGGTCGCTCGTCGCGACGAGCACGCGCCCCAGCGAGCACGCGGCGATCGCGTATCCGATGCGTTCGCCGCGCCCGCCGTCACGCGCGCGCGTCGGCGTCATCCCGAGCGCGCGCGCTTCGTACGCGCGGCTCGCCGAACCGTACCCCGCGCTCTGGATCGCCGCGGTCACGTTCACGCCGTCGCGTACGCGCGCGCGGAAACGCTCGTCCCGTCGCGCGCGCACGTACTCGCCGGGCGTCACGCCGGTGACGCGCCGGAACACGCGCTGAAAATGGAAGCGGCTCAGCCCGACCGCGCGGGCGACGTCCGCGAGCGACGGCGGTTCGTCCGCGCTCAGGAGCGCGGCGGCGCGCTCCATGAGCCGCAGCGTCGCCCCGTCCGCGCTCGGCTCGTCCGGCACGCAGCGCTTGCACGGACGATAGCCCGCGGCGCGCGCTTCACGTGCGTCGGCGAAACCGACGACGTTGCGGCGCGCGGGAGTGCGCGCCGGACAGCCCGTCCGGCAGTAGATGCGCGTGGTTCGCACGCCGAACAGCTGCGCTCGGCCGGCATCGCGGCCGGCGATCGCGTCCCAGCGGACGTCGTCGATCTGGTGCATGCGGTCAGCATAGACCCGTCCGGGCCGCGCGACGATCCGGGCGTTGCGCCCGCATCACTTGCCGATGCAGAACCGCGCGAAGACGCCGTCGAGAATCGCCTCGGTGGCGGCCGCGCCCGTCACTTCCCGCAGCGCCGCGATCGCGACGAGCAGGTCCGGCGCCAGCAGATCGAGCGGCGCGCCCGCCTCCAGCGTCGCGGCCGCCTCGGCCAGCGCCTCGCCCGCCCGCGCCACGGCGTCTGCCTGCCGGGCGGAGGCGAGATGCGGCCGGGAGAGGTCGATGGCCTCCTCGCCCCAGCCCGCCCGGGCGATCTCCGTCCGCACCGTCTCGATCGTCGCCGGGTCGTAGACGGAGCCGCTGAGCGCGCCGGACTCCTCCGGCTCCCGCTCGGCGAATCCCGCGGCGCCCAGGTCCCGCTTGTTGAACAGGACGACGCGCGGCCGCGCCCGGGTGCTGGCCAGGACCTCGCGCGCCGCGGCGTCGAGCGCGCGCGAGCCGTCCACCACCACGAGCGCGACGGCGGCGGCGGCGAGCGCGCGCCGGGCGCGCTCGATCCCGATTCGTTCGACGGGCTCCTCGGTCGCGCGCAGCCCGGCGGTGTCGACGAGCCGCACCGCGACGTCGCCGATCGTGAAACGTTCTTCGATCACGTCCCGGGTGGTGCCGGGGATCGCCGAGACGATGGCACGCTCCTCGCCGAGCAGCGCGTTCAGCAGCGAGGACTTCCCGGCGTTCGGAGGGCCGACGATCGCCAGCGAGAGGCCCTCGCGCACGAGCCGGCCGCGCTCCCATCCCGCGACGAGCGCGGCGAGGCG
Organism: Vulcanimicrobiaceae bacterium; assembly: GCA_035650875.1. Classification (GTDB taxonomy): domain Bacteria; phylum Vulcanimicrobiota; class Vulcanimicrobiia; order Vulcanimicrobiales; family Vulcanimicrobiaceae; genus Vulcanimicrobium. The sequence continues at coordinate 850,383 of DASRGU010000010.1, read as the reverse complement.
CGCGCGCTCGTCCTCGACGACCGCGGCGAGCCGCTCGCGCGGCGGCTCCGGGACCTCGTCGGGGTAGTCGATCGCGCCCGCCAGCTCTTCGAGCGCAGCGGCCAGCCGCCGCGACGCCGACTCCACCTCGGCGCGCAGCGCGCCGGTCAGATTCGCCTGGGCGGCGCGCGCGGCCGCGCGCGACTCCGCGTCGATCACGTCGGCCACGGCCTCGGCCGCGCTCAGATCGAGCTTCCCGTTGAGAAAGGCCCGGCGCGTGAACTCGCCCGGGCCGGCCGCGCGCGCGCCGGCGTGCAGCAGCGCGCGCAGGGTCTCGCGGACGACGACCGGGCTGCCGTGCACGTGCAGCTCGACGACGTCTTCGCCGGTCGCGCTGTGCGGCGCGAGCATCGCGAGCGCCAGGCCGCGGTCGATCACCTCGCCGTCGACGCCGACGATCTCCCCGTAGGTGGCGACGCGGTCGCGCAACGGCCGCACGCCGCGAAAGACGCCGGCGGCGACGGCGCGCGCGTCCGGGCCGCTGCAGCGCACGATCGCGATCGCGCCGCGCCCGGGCGGCGTCGCGACCGCGGCGATCGTGGCGTCGCGGTCTACGAAGCGGCCTCCTTCGGGTGGACGACGAGGCGCCGCTCGGGCTCGACGCCCTCGGATTCGGTCCGCACGAACGGCGAGTCGGCGAGCGCGAGATGGACGATCTTGCGCTCCGACGGCAGCATCGGCTCCAGCCGCACGGCCTTGCCTTCGCGCACGACGCGCTCGAGCGTCGCGAGCGCGAGCGTCTTGAGCTGATCGGCGCGGCGCGCGCGATAGCCTTCGGCGTCGATCGTGTAGTAGCGCCGGTTGTTCCGGACGCCCGCGTTGATGATGTTGTTGTAGATCAGGTTGAGCGCTTCGAGCGTCTTGCCTTCGCGCCCGATCAGCGAGGCGAGCCTCGGCCCGCGCACCTCGAAGTACTCGCCTTCGCTGCGCGCGATGTAGACGATCTCGACGTCGTCGAGCCCCATCTTCGCGAGGATCTCTTCGAGCAGCGCCCGCGCCGGTTTCGCCGCCTCGGGCTCGACCGACGGCGGAGGCGCGTCGTACGCGCGCGGCGGGGCTGGGCGCCGTCCGCGCGGGCGGTCGTTGCCGCCCGGCGCGCCGCCGCGCTGCTGCGGCGGGCGGCCGCCGCGACGCCGCTGTCCGTGGGCGCCGCGGCGCCCGCCTTCGTATTCGTCCATGCTCGTTCTCTGTCGCTTCGCTCTCGTGGTGGTGTGCAATGTCAGCGGCGCGCGCGCTTCTTCGAGCGGTAGCTCCGCTTCCCGTTCGCCGCGGCTTCGGTCGACGCGGCCGCTCCGCCGTCGTCCAGCGCCGGCTGCTTGCGGGCGCCGTTCTTCGCCGCCGGCGCCGCCGCGACCGCGACCGCCGTCGTGCCCCCGGCCGGCTTCGCGCCCACCAGTCCGTAGCGACGGAACATCAGATATTGCTGCGCGACGGTGAACACGTTCGTCGCCAGCCAATAGATGTACAGCGCCGACGCCCAACGGTACTTGAAGCCGAAAAACGCGATCATCGCCGGCGAGAAGAACGCCATGATCTTCTGCGTCTGCGCCTGCTGAGGATCGGACGACGGCGGGCTTCCGTAGCGCACCGTGAAGTACATCGAGACGACGTACAGGCAGAGCAGGAAGATGTCCGGCACGGCGAGGCTCGTCGCGAACACGTTCGGGAAGTGATACGAGAGCGGCGAGCCGATCCAGAGCCAGTGCTCGTTCCGGAACGTGCTGATGCGGCCTTGGATCGCCCAGTACAGCCCGATGAGGATCGGGAACTGGATCAGCATCGGGACGCAGCCGGCGAGCGGGTTCACCTTGTGCTCGCGATACAGCTCCATCGTCTTCTGATTGAGCGCCTGCGGATCGCTCTTGAATTTCGCCTGCAGCGCTTTGACGAGCGGCTGGATCTTCTGCATCTCCGCCATCGAACGGAACTGCATGTCGGAGAGCGGCCACAGCGCGAGCCGCACGACGAACGCGAGCGCGATCAGCGCCCACCCGTACGACGGGATCACCATGTGGATGAAAGTGAGGACCTGGCCGAGCGCGTGGACTACCGGGTCGAAGAAGGCGTTCGCGGCGAGCAACGGGTGCACGTGAGTCAACGGGCCTTTCGCGGGGGGACGGGATCGTATCCGCCGGGGTGCCAGGGGCCGCACCGCACGAGGCGGCGCAGGGCGAGCGTACCGCCCCGCACGACCCCGTGTTTCTGAACGGCTTCGGCCGCGTACTCCGAGCAGGTCGGCGCGAAGCGGCAGGCGGGTGGGAGCAGCGGCGAGACGATCGCCTTGTAGAGCCGCAGCGCCGCGACGACGGGGATGCGTGCCGTCATGCCGCCCGCCCGAGAATGCGCTCGATCTCGCCCGCCAGCTCGGCGAAGCGCAGCTCGCCGGAACCGGGGCGGGCGACGAACAGCACGTCGCGATAGGGCGGAGCGCCGGCGCCCCGCAGGTCGAGGATCGCTTTGATGCGCCGCCGCAGGCGGTTGCGGACGACCGCGCCGCCGACCGCGACCGCGATCGCGATGCCGACCCGCGTCCGCCGCCGGCCGGCGGCGACGAAGCAGGTCAGGAAGCTGCCGGAGTAGCGTTTGCCCCGGCTTCTCACCCGCGCGAAATCGCCGCGGCGCCGCAGGGACTCGTAGGTGCGCATGGGCGCGCGCCGCGGCGTCCGAGACCGAACCGGCCTAGACGGCCAGGCGGTGGCGGCCTTTCTTGCGGCGCGCCGCGAGGACGCGGCGGCCGTTCTTCGTCTTCATGCGCGCGAGGAAGCCGTGGACGCGCTTCCGGCGCCGGTTGTGCGGCTGATAGGTCCGCTTCACGAGGTGATCTCTCCTGAGCTCCGGCCGAACGCTCCGGCCGGGGGTGCGACAAGACAGTATACGGGCGAGCCCGCCGCAGCGTCAAGAAAACGAGCGCAGCTGCGAAGCATTCCTGACGTGTCCACAGCTGTGGAGGGCGCTGTGGACAAATCACCGGGCCATTGCGTCCCCGCCCGCGTCCGAGGCCGGTTTCGCGCCTTCCCCGATGCGGCGAGGCGACCGTGGATACGTCGTTCGCGCCTCGTCAGAACGCCGATTTCGGTCCTGTGGAGAAGTGGATAACCCTGGGGGTAAGTCGCGCAGGATGCCGCCCCCGCCGGGCCAATCCCCATCGCTCACTCCCCCCGGCGCGTACTCTCTCGCCGGTCCGGACTATGCGGTGGAAATGGATGCAGAGTAGCACGGCGGCCCCCCACGATCTCTGGTCGGCAGCGCTCGAACGACTCGAGCCGCGCTACAACAAGCCGGTCTTCGAGATGTGGCTCAAGCCGATGCGCCTCGTCGATCTCACCCCCTCGGAGATCGTGCTCGCCGTCCAGACGACGTTCGCCCGCGACTGGGTCGAGAACCGTCTGAAGTCCGACATCACCTCGGTCCTCCAGGAGCTGCTCGGCGCGGAGATCGCGCTCCGGGTGGTGGTCGATCCGGGCGCCGAGACCGAGACGCCGCCGACGGTCGCTCCGGCCGCGAAGCCGCCCGCCCCCGAGGAGCTGCGTGCCGGGAACCTCAACCCGCGCTACACCTTCGACGACTTCGTCGTCGGGCAGTCGAACCGGTTCGCCCACGCAGCCTCTCAAGCCGTCGCCGAGGCGCCGGCGATGGCCTACAACCCGCTGTTCCTGTACGGCGGCGTCGGGCTCGGCAAAACGCACTTGATGCACGCGATCGGGCATCGCGTGCTGCAGCGAAATCCCAGCGCGAACATCGTGTACGTGTCGTCCGAAAAGTTCACGAACGAGTTCATCATCGCGATCAAGAACAACCAGACGGTCGAGTTCCGCAATCGCTACCGGCACGTCGACGTGCTCCTGATCGACGACATCCAGTTCCTCGAGGGCAAGGAGCAGACCCAAGAGGAGTTCTTCCACACCTTCAACTCGCTGCACGAAGCGCAGAAGCAGCTCGTGATCAGCAGCGACCGGCCGCCCAAAGAGATTCAAACGCTCGAGAGCCGGCTGCGCTCGCGCTTCGAGTGGGGATTGCTCACCGACATCCAGCCGCCGGACTTCGAGACGCGCGAGGCCATCCTGCGCAAGAAGGCCGAGATCGAGAAGGTGCCGGTTCCCGACGAAGTCCTCGCGTTCATCGCGAAGGTGATCCCCTCGAACATTCGCGAGCTGGAAGGCTCGCTGATCCGCGTGGTGGCCTTCGCGTCGCTGACGAAGTCGCCGATCACCGTCGACCTCGCCGCCGACGTCCTGAAGAATGCCGTCGCGCAGGCGCCGATGCACCGCGTCACGATCCCCTTGATCAAAGAGCGCGTCGCGAAGTCGTACGGCATCTCGATCAAGGAGATGGAGGCGCAGCGCCGGGATCAGCGCGTAACCCTGCCGCGGCAGGTCGCGATGTACATCGCCTGGCAGCTCACCGGCGCGTCGCTCCCCCAGATCGCCCGCGAGTTCGGCAAGAAAGACCACACCACCGCGATGTACGCGCGCGACAAGATCAACGACATGATGGAGTCCGACGAAGCCTTCCGCAACAAGATCCGCTCGCTGATCGCGCAAGTCCAGAGCGAGTGAGCCGCATTCGTTTTCTTTCATCCGCGCACGAAGCCCGGGCAGTCTCCCGGGCTTCGCCGTTTCTTCGGCTCTTCGACCGCGAACGGGCGCCGGCGCCGCCGAAGAGGCGCCACCTGCCGTTTGCACCTTGTCCATCCCCGGCGGGGGCACAGGGTCATCTAGGAGGCGTGGAAAAGCGGGAGGCGCGCGGACGACGGGGATCGCGTGGACGACCGGGCGGCGCCGTCCACACCTTGACATCGGCGCAAAGCCACGGCCCGCGCGGGGTTCGGCGTTCATCCACGCTGTTCACCGCCTTACTGCTGGTACGACGATTCTTCTTTCAACATATGACGGGACGCGGGACGTCCTCGAAACGGTGGATCAGTGAAGTTCACGTGTAGTACGAAAGACATCGCGTCCGCCGTCGGTGCGGCGAGCAAGGTCGTCAACGCGCACACGACCGTGCCGATCCTCTCGAACGTGCTGCTCACCGCGGAGGGCGACGGGATCCGGGTCCGCGCGACCGATCTCGAGCTGACGCTCGAGCAGTCGTTCCCGGCCGAGATCGCCGAAGGCGGCGCGGTCACCGTCCCGGCGCGGCTGTTCAGCGGCTACCTCGGGAACCTGCCGGCGGGGCTGCTGGAGCTCACCGGCTCGCCGTCGCGCGCATCGGTGAAAGCCGAGCGCTCGAACTACGACTTTCACGCGCTCCCGGCCGACGAGTACCCGCCGTTGCCGACGGCGCAGAAGGGGCAGTCGTTCGCGCTGCCGGCGAAGCGCTTCCGCGACGGCGTCGGGGCCGCGATCTTCGCGGCCTCGAACGAGGAGGCGCGCGGCGCCGTGCTGATGGGCACGCTCGTCGAGCTGGACGGTGAAAAGATCACCCTCGTCGCGACCGACGGCTACCGGCTCGCGCGCTGGAGCTCGACGCTCGAGCGCGGGATCGACGGCACGGCCAAGTACATCGTCCCCTCGCGCGCGCTCAACGAGGTCGCGCGAAACCTCGGCGCGGCGGAGCTCGTGGAAGTCACCGCGCTCGGCGCGCAGGCGAACCAGCTCCAGTTCAGCGCGGGGACCACGTCGATCGTGGTGCGGCTCGTCGACGGGCAGTACCCGAACTACCAGCAAGTGATCCCGGCGAAGTTCGACCGGCGCGTCGTCGTCAACACGCAGGCGCTCATCGGGGGGCTGCGCCGCGCCGAGCTCGTCGCCGGCGACCGCGCCTCGATGGTCAAGCTCGAGATCGCGAACCAAACGCTGATGATCACGGCGAAATCGGACGTCACCGGCAACGCGTACGAAGAGCTGGAGGTCGAGCAGAGCGGCGAGGACCTCGCGATCGCCTTCAATGCGCGGTATCTCGTCGAGATCCTGAACCACGTCGACTCGCCGCAGACGGTCCTCGAGTTCCTCGGGCCGCTCTCGCCGGCCGCCATTCGCCCGCTCGAGACGGGCGACTCCGGCGAGCAGCTCTACGTCCTGATGCCGCTGCGCCAGTAATCCGCCGTGCGGCTCGACCGCGTCCGGCTGGCCGATTTTCGCAACTATGTGAGCCTCGACTTCGCGCCGGAGTCGGGGCTCAACGTTCTCGCCGGCCCCAACGCCCAGGGAAAATCGAATCTGCTCGAAGCGCTGGCGATGCTCGCGACCGGGAAGTCGTTCCGCGCCCGGCGCGAGGGCGAGCTGATTCGCGACGGCACCGAGCGCGCCGAGATCGCCGGAGAGGCGCGCATCGCGGCCGGAACGATCCATCTGCGCTGCACGATCGCGCGCTCGCCGGCCGGGACGCGCAAGAGCTTCGAGGTGAACGGCTCCGGTGTCGGGTTCGCGCGGTTTCTCGGGCGGACGCGCGTGGTCACGTTCGTCCCGGCGGACCTGCAGCTCGTCGCGGGCGGTCCGGCGCTGCGGCGCGCGTTTCTGAACAACGCGCTCGCGCAGCTCTCGCCGACGTACTACCGCGACCTGGCGCTGTACCAGAAGGTCGTGCAGCAGAAAGCCGCGCTGCTGCGCGGCGCGATCGCGCCCGACCGTGAATTGCTCCTGGCGTACGACGACGAGCTCGTCCGCCCGGCGAGCGCGCTCATCGCGGCCCGGCGCGCATTCGTCGACGAGCTCGCGGCCGCGACCGCGGCGATCTACGCGCGCTGGCGCGGAGCGCGCGAGCGGCTCGGCGTGACGTACGTGCCGAGCCCGGAAGGGGACGTCGCCGAGGCGCTCGGCGCCGCGCTCGAGAGCGAGGTGCGGAGGCGCACGACGCTCGTCGGTCCGCACCGCGACGAGCTGCGGCTGCTCGTCGAGGGGAAGCCCCTGGCGGCGTTCGGGTCGCAAGGTCAGCAGCGCACGGCGGTACTCGCCCTGAAGGTCGCCGAATACGAGGTCATGCGCGCGCGGAGCGGCGACGCCCCGATCCTGATCCTCGACGACGTGCTGAGCGAGCTCGACGCCGAGCGCGCCGGCGGCTTCCTCGAGGCCGTCGGCACCTTCGAGCAGGCGTTCCTCACCACGACCGACGTCCCGGCGACCCTCGTCTCGGCGGCGACGTGGGCGATCCGCTCCGCGACCGTCGCGCGATGCTGAGGCTGGGGAGCGTCCTCGACGGGTGGCGCCCGGCGGGCGGTCCGGCGGGCGATCCGCTCGTCGCCGTCCGCAGCCTGTGGCCCGACCTCGTCGGCGCCGACGTCGCGCGGGCGGCGCAGCCGGTCGCGATCGAGCGCGACGTGCTGGTCGTGCTGACCAGCTCGCCGGCATGGTCCCACCAGCTGGCGTTCCTGGAGCCGGAGATCGTGCGCGGGCTGTGCAGCCTGCCCGAGGTTCGCGACCTGGCCCGGCTCCGGTTCCGGGTCGGGAAGATTCGCCGCCCCGTCCGCGGCTCGGACGCCGGGGGGCCCCGCCGGGCCGGTGAAGAGCCGCCGGCGATGCCGCCGGCACGCACGCTGGACGACGCGCTGGCGCGCTTGCGGCGGACGGTGGAGCGCACGCGGGCCGCCCACCGGGCGCGGGGCGGCGCGTTCTGCGCCCTGTGCGAGGCGCCGATCGAGGCCGGACCGACCTGCACGCCCTGCCGGGACAACGACGAGCGCCGCCGCCGCTTCGCCTGCGAGCGGCTCCTCTTCGAGGCGCCGTGGCTCGGCTCGGAAGAGGTGCTCGCGCTGGTCGACGGCCTGTCCGCGGAGACGTACGACGCGGTCCGGCGCCGGCTGCTGCGCAGCTGGTGGGACGAGCTCCGGCGCGCGGCCGCGCTGCACAAGCTGCGTCAACCGCTCGACCGCGTGCGCCTCCGCAAGCTGGCCAGCTCGTTCGTCCTGCTCGAGACGCGCATCGATCCGACGCGGCTCGAGATGGACTCGCCGGTGCGCAAGAACGCGCTCGGCGATCTCTACGACTTCGTGCGCGCGATCGAGGCACTCAAGTAGAAAAGCGCGTTCGCGTCGAAGTCTGAGAGCGAGAATGCAAGACTATACCGGCGAGCAGATCGAGGTCCTCAAAGGCCTCGAGGCTGTTCGCAAGCGCCCCGGCATGTATATCGGCAACACCGCCGAGCGGGGGCTCCACCAGCTCGTCTACGAAGCCGTGGACAACGCCGTCGACGAAGCGCTCGCGGGATACGCGAAGAACATCGCGGTCGTCCTCTACAAGGACGGCTCGTGCTCCGTCCAGGACGACGGCCGCGGGATCCCGGTCGACATCCACGCCGAGGAGAAGCTGCCGGCCGTCGAGGTCGTCATGACGATCCTCCATGCCGGCGGGAAGTTCGGCAAAGGCGGCTACAAGGTTTCGGGCGGCCTCCACGGCGTCGGGATCTCGGTCGTGAACGCGCTCTCCGAGTGGATGATCACGCGCGTGAAGCGCGACGGCGCGCAGTATGAGATCCGCTTCGAGCGCGGCGTCACCTCGCAGAAGCTGAAGAAGCTCGGTCGCGCCGAGGGCAGCGGCACGTACCAGTGGTTCAAGCCGGACGCCGAGGTCTTCGAGACGCTCGACTTCTCGTGGAAGATCTTGGAGAACCGGCTGCGCGAGCTGGCCTTCCTCAACCGCGGGCTTTCGATCACGCTGCGCGACGAGCGCCCCGACGAGCCGAAGGAGCGCACGTACCTGTACGAGGGCGGGATCGTCTCGTTCGTGGAGTGGCTCAACGAGAACAAGGAGTCGCTCACGCCGGTCATCTCGACGAACGGCGAACGCGAGGACGTCGTCATCGAGTGCGCTTTCCAGTGGACCGACGGTTACAACGAAGTCGTCTACTCGTACGCGAACAACATCAACACCATCGAAGGCGGCATGCACCTCACCGGCTTCCGCACCGCCGTGTCGGGGAAGGTGAACGACTACGCGCGCAAGCGCGGGATGCTCAAGGACAACGACGCGAACCTGTCGACCGACGACTGCATGGAAGGGCTCACCGCGATCGTCTCGGTGAAGCTCCAGGAGCCGCAGTTCGAAGGCCAGACGAAGACGAAGCTGGGCAACGCGAAGATCCGGCCGATCGTCAACGCGCTCGTCGGCGAACGGCTCGACTTCTTCCTCGAGGAGAACCCGAAGTTCGGGCGCGCGATCGTCGACAAGTGCATGCAGGCCGCGCGCGCGAGAGAAGCGGCGAAGAAAGCCCGCGACCTCACGCGCCGCAAGAACGTGCTCGAGGGCAGCGGTCTGCCCGGGAAGCTGGTCGACTGCAAGTCGACCGACCCCGCGCAGTCCGAGCTCTTCCTGGTCGAGGGCGATTCGGCGGGCGGCACCGCCAAGGGCGGGCGAGACCCGAACACGCAAGCGATCCTGCCGCTGCGCGGGAAGATCCTCAACGTCGAGAAGGCGCGCATCGACAAGATGCTCGCCAACGAAGAGATTCGCACGATGATCACCGCGCTCGGCGCGGGGTTCGGCGACGACTTCGACCTCGCGAAGCTGCGCTACCACAAGATCATCATCATGACCGACGCCGACGTCGACGGCTCGCACATCCGCACCCTGCTGCTGACGTTCTTCTACCGCAAGATGCGCGCGCTGATCGAGGAAGGCCACGTGTACATCGCCCAGCCGCCGCTGTACGGCGTGCGGAAGGGGAAGCGCCAATGGTGGGCCTTCACCGAGCCGGAGCTGCAGGCGATCTTCGACGGTCAGGACGCCAAAGAGTTCACGGTCCAGCAGTTCAAGGGGCTCGGCGAGATGGACGCCGAGCAGCTCGCCGAGACCACGATGGATCCGGGCTCGCGGCGGATGAAGCGCGTCGAGCTCGACGAGGCCAGCGAGGCCGCCGAGAAGGTCTTCACCGAGCTGATGGGCGAGCGGGTCGAGCCGCGCAAGCTCTTCATCCAAGAGTACGCGCGCACGGTTCGGAACCTCGACCTTTAGATTAGAACCGCCGGGCGGCGTACCGAGCCCCCAGGTGTCCGGCGTCCCGCCCTGCTAACGTTTGCGCCGATGCCCGCTCGGGGACGTAGGAAGCGGTGATTGGCGTGAGGCCGTCGCGTCGAGCGGTGATCGTCGCTGCATCGGTCGCGGTGCTCGTGCTCGCCGTCGTCGGGCTGCGCCACGTCATCGTGCGCACCGTCCTCCAAACGGGGCTTTCGGTCGCGACGGGATACCGCGTCCGGATCGGGGCCGAGACGATCGGCATCCGCCACGCGACGTTCTTCGACGTCCACGTCGAGAAGGACGGCGACCCGGTGCTCGACGCACGGCGGGTCGACGTCGACTATGCGCTGCGCGACATCTTCCCGGGCGGGCAGCATCGCTACGGCTTCGCCGCCGTCGCGATCCAGAGCCCGGTGCTCACGATCACCCGCCATGCCGACGGCTCGCTGACGTTCGCGAAGCGCGGCGGGACGCCGGCGGCGCCGCCCGCGCCGACGCGCGCCGCCGCCGAGCCGCTGTACTTCACCGCACGCATCCGCGACGGCACCCTGCGGCTCGTCGACGTCGCGCCGCGCGTGGCTGACCTGCGCGTGCAGACGATCGAGCACCTCACGCTCGACGCGTCCGTGAAGTCCGACGCGCGCACGACGATGCGGCTCGACGGCGTCCTCCTTTCGCGCACGACGCAGAGCGCGCCGCTGCGCCCCTTCCCGCTCGCGGTGCGCAGCGTCATCGACGTCCCGCGCGGGATCGCGCTCAACCGCTTCACCGCACGCGAGCTGCCGATGCGCGGGCTGCTGAACTTCCTCGTTCACACGCCGGCCGTCGCGTTCGCGGGCGGCGTCCTCGACGACGTCGACGTCGACGCGTACGCGCTCGCGCCGAAGCAAGGACAGCCGTTCGCGTACACGCTCGGCGGCGGCGCGCGGCTGCGCGACGGCGCGCTCGTCGTCGGCGCGCTCGCGAAGCCGGTGCGCGATCTGCGTGGTCCCGTCGAGATCGCCGGCGACACGGTCGCCGTCCCGCGCCTCGACGCGGACGCCGCCGGCGTGCCGTTCCACGGGCGCGGCGCCCTGTACGATCTCTTCACGGAGCCGACGTTTCGGATCGCGATCGCGGGCGACACCGACGTGCGCAAGCTGCGCGCGCTCTTCGCGTTCATGGCGAAGCAGCCCGTGAGCGGGCCCGTCCATCTCGAGACGCTGCTCGCCTCGCGCATCGCGCAGCCGCTGATCCGCTCGGCGATCGTCGCGCCGCGCATCGCGTACGAGCGCTATCCCATCGAAAGCGTCCGCGCGACCGTCGACTACTATGCAGACAGCGTCGTGATGAACGGCGTCGAGGCGCGCTTCGGCAGCATGCGCGCCTCGCTCGGCGGGCGCATCCTGATCCGCAAGGGAGGCGACGATCTGGCCTTCGCCGTCGCGGCGCACGGCCCGGGCAGCACGCTGCCGTACGCCGACGTGATGGCGCCTCGCAGCGACGTCGGGATGACCGTGCTCCTGACGGAGCCGCCCCGAGCGGGCTTCAGCGCGCGCGGCACGATCGCGCTCGCTGGGCCGACCGCGGGGACCGGCACGTTCAACGTCGACCCGAAGGGCGTCGGCGAGTTCGGGCCCTTCGAGTTCGGGACGGCGGGCGGCGCGTCGATCGCCGGCGGCTTCGAGCTGCAGCGGCCGATCTCGCAGAGCGCGGGCTGGCTGCACGCGCGCGACTTCCCGCTCGCGCAGGCGCCGCTGCTCGCCTCGGGACTGCCGGGCGTTCGCGTCCCGGGCTTCCCGCCGATCTCCGGCGTCCTGAACGGCGACTTCGCCGGCGGCGGGACGCCGAGCGCGTTCGGGATCGCCGGCAGCTTCAGCGGGCGCGGGATGCGCGCCGCGAACTTCGATTTCGGCTCGGGGAGCGTCCGGCTCGGCGGCTCGCTCGACGACCTCCGCCTGGGCTCGATCCGGATCGCCGGCCCGCTGGGGCGCTTCAGCGGCGACGGCGCCTTCGACGGGAAGACGTTCGCGCTGGACGGCCGCTACGACGGCACGCTCGCCGATCTCGCGCCGTTCACCGGCGCGCTGGGGTCCCAGGGCGCGCTGCACGCGCCGGTTCGCGCGGCCCTGACCGGCAGCCACGTCGTCGTTCAGACCGGCGACGCCGAGATGGCCGGCGGGACGGTTCACGGCGTGCCGGTGCGGCGGTTCGCCGGGACGCTCGCGATCGAGGGCAAGAACATCCGGATCGTCGCCGCCGACGGGCAGCTCGCGGGCGGGCGCGCCGTCGCCGCCGACGCCGGCGGACCGTTCCTCGTCTCCGCGCCGGACCTGCAGGCCGCGACGCTCCGCAAAGCCGGGCTCCCGCTCGCAAAGGGCAGCTTGGCCGTCTTCGGGACGGCCGATCTCCGCGGCGGCCCGCATTTCGACGGCACGGTCCTCCTCGCCGGCGGCACGGCCGCCGGCTACCCGGTGAGCGGCGGCGTCGACCTGCAGTTCAGCGACGCGACGGCGCGGATCAGGCGCGGCGTCGCCGCGCTCGGCGCGACGTACGGCCGTTTCGCCGGCACGGTCGGCGGGATCGGGACGAGCGGCCCGGACGCCCTCGCGTACGACCTGGACGCCGGGGTCCCGATCGGTGAGATCGGCGAGCTCGCCCGGACGCTCCGCCTTCCGGTGCGCTATCTCGAGGGCAGCTTCGCGGCGCAGCTGCGCGTCCGCGGCAACGGGTCGCGGCCCCGGCTCGCGGGCCGCGTCGTCGCACCCGAGGGCTCGTACAACGGGCTGGCGTTCAGCGCGGCCCGCGCGACCCTCGCGCTGAGTCCGAGCGGCCTGCGCGCGACCGACGGAACGATCACCGTCGGCTCGACCCACGCGACCGTCGACGCCGCGCTCAGCGACGGTGGACGCGCGTTCAGCGTCGACGCGCGCAGCGCCGACGCGAATCTCGCCGACTTCGACGACTACTTCGACGAGGCGGAGACGCTCGACGGGCGCGGGAGGGTCGCTTTCGATTTCGCGGACGACGGCGTGACGGCGCGCTCGTACGGGCGGGTCGATCTCGCCGGCTTCCGCTACCGGCGCTTCCCGTTCGGCGCCACCGACGCGACGTGGTCGCAGCGCGGCCGAACGATCGCCGCCGCGGTGAACGTCGCCGGACCGCACGGTGCGCTGCGCGCGAACGGCACGGCGATCCCGGGCCCGGGCGCTCCGGTCGCCGCCCTCCGCGCCGCGTCGGTCCACGCGGCCGTGACGGCGCGGGCCGTCGACCTCGCGACCTGGTTGCCGGCCTTCGGCTTTCACGCACCGGTGCTCGGCAGCGTCAGCGCGAGCGGCACCGTCTCCGGCCGCTGGCCGCGGCTCGCCCTCGGCGGCCAGGCGAGCCTGAGCGGGGGCAAGGTCGACGGCTTCGCGATCCGGAGCGCGACGGTCCACGCGACCGGCGACGTCGACCGCATCCGGATCGCCTCGGCGAGCGCGGACCTCGGCTTCGCGACCTTCACGGCCGCCGGATCGTTCGGTCTGGCGCGGACCGATCCGCTCGCCCTATCGGTCGAGGCGCAGACGCCGGACCTGGCGGCCGCACTCGCCGCGGTGCGCCCGCGCGGCCCGCGCTATCCGATCGGCGGCGCGGCGACGGGCGACGCCCTCATCACCGGAACGATCGCGAAGCCGCGCGCGACCGTCGGCTTCGAGCTGACGGGCGCCCACTATGCCGCGCTCGCGATACCGCACGTGCTGGGAAGCGTCGCGTACGACGGCAAGACCCTGACCGTCAACGACGCCGAGGCCACGTTCGCGAAAGGGAGCGCGCTGCTCGCCGGCTCGCTGCCGGTGTCGCTGCGCCCGCTGGGGCTGGCGCCCAATGCGCCCCTCTCCTTCACGCTGGCGCTCGACCGGCTCGACCTGGGCCCGTTCGCGCCGTTCGTTCCGGGTCCGGCCGCGAAGCTGGGCGGGCTCGCCGACGGGCGGCTCGAGATCGAGGGAACCGCCCGCGCGCCGCGCGTCGTCGGGACCGCCGGGCTGGCGAACGCGTTCTACATCTCCGAGCTGGACAAGGCCGGGGTCACGAAGGCGAACGCGCAGCTCACCTTCTCGGGGACGAGCGTCGCGCTCGACGCGCTGCACGCGGACGTCGGCGGCGGCACGCTCACCGGGAGCGGCCGGATCGATCTTCCGTTCCCCGGCTCGCCGCAGCGCGGGTACGCGATCGCGCTGACCGCGAAGGGCGCCCGCATCGACACGCCGCTGGGGCGGGGCAGCGTCGACGGCAGCGTCCAGCTGGAGAGCACGGCGCGCTTGCCGACGCTGGGGGGCAACCTCACCCTGTCGAACGCGTCGATCCCGTTCGCGGCGCTCTACAAGCTCGCGGCGGAAGGCGGCGCCTCACCGGCCGGGCGTGGCGGGCCACCGTTCGACCTCGCCTTCGACCTGGTGGCGCACGCCGGACGCAACGTGCGGGTGCAGTCCTCGATCATGGACATTGGCGCAACCGGGACGCTCGATCTGAGCGGGACGGTGCTGCAGCCGCGGATCAGCGGCGTCCTCACCGCGACGCCGGGAAGCGTCTTCTCGACCTACAACCGGGCGTTCCGCGTCGAGCAGGCCTCCGTGCGCTTCGATCCGGCGAACGGCGTCGACCCGTACATCGACCTGCGCGCCTACGCCCACGTCGACAACCCCGACCCCGATCCGACGCGCAACGCGGTCGGCAGCGCCGACATCACGATCCTGGCCGACGGACCGGCCGACGAGATCGCGAGCGGGCAGCAGCCGCTGACCTTCACGTCCAATCCGCCGTACTCGCAGGAGCAGATCGTCGGCCTGCTCCTCGACGCGTCGGTCTTCGGCGCGGTCAACTTCGGGCAGCAGCAGAACGGCACCAATCTGCGCGGCGCGCCCGCCCCGGAGAATCCCCTGGACCCGCCCGGCGTCACGACGTATCAGGCCGGCGTCGTCAACTTCAACGAGGAGGCGTTCTCGGTGCTGAACGGCCAGCTCACGCAGCGCTTCCTGGCGCCCGTGGAGCGCGTCTTCACCGGCGTGCTGAACCTGACCGACCTGGAGCTGACCGTCGACTACGGCGGCGGCGTCGGGTACCAGGCGCTCAAGCAGATCGGGCACCGCGACATCTACGCCAGCTTCGGCCAGACGCTGGCGAACCCGATCCGCACGACGACCGGCTTCACCGCCCGCCCGGACGCGATCACGTCGATCTCGTTCAGCTACTTCGACCAGAACGGGAACCCGGCGATCACGACCTCGCCGTACGGCTACGGCTCGTACGGCAACATCTTCGGGACGCGGCTGCAAGGGATCCAGCCGCTCTCCTACCGGCAAGGGTTCACCTTGTCGATCGTCCGGAAGTACCCCTGACCGCGCCCGGAGCGTCAAATCTAGCCCGGCCGCAAGGCCCTCCGCGCGAGGCGTCGTACCCTCCGACGCGGGAACGCCGACGGACCGTCACGCGTTAACCCCGGTATCACGCGACCCGGCCCTTGCCGACGGCGGGCCCTGGGCACATCTCGTACGAAGGACGTCTTCCGCTTGTTCGAACGCCTCCGCCGCACGTCGCGCATCGTGCTCGTCGTGCTCGCGTTCCTCGGTTTGGCGGCGCCCGTGGCCAGCGCCGCGCCCGCGGCCCCGACCGTCGTGTCGGTCTCGGTCACGGGCAACACGCACATCCCGACGGACCGTATCCTCTCGGTCGTCCGCACGAAGGTCGGTGACCCCTTCGATCCGGCCGTCGTGCAGCAGGATCTGCGCGCGATCGCCGACCTCGGGTTCTTCGCCGACCAGGCGCCCCCGATCATCAAGCAGCGCCCCGACGGCGTAGCCGTGACGTTCCGGGTCATCGAAAATCCGGTCGTGACGTCGATCCGCTTCAACGGCAACAAGAGCGTCTCGGCCGACACGCTGCTCGCGCTGATGGACACCGCGCCGGGCCAGGTGTTCAATCTGAAGACCTATCAGCAAGACGTCCTCAAGATCAACAGCTACTACGACAAGATCGGGTTCGGCGGCCAAGTGGCCTCGCACGTCACCGACGTCAACATCACGCCGCAGGGCGTGCTGACCCTCACGATCCAGGAAGGCCTCACGGTCCGCAACATCCTCATCACCGAGCCGCCCGACGCCGATCCGCTGCTGCCGCCGAACGTGATCAAGGCCGCGCTCGTCACGAAGCCCGGCAGCCCGTACTCCGAGGAGCAGCGCAACAAGGACGAAGACGCGCTCAAGGCGCTCTACGAGAAGTACGATCTGAAGCTCGGCGACGTCGTCGCCGGCATCGATCCGTCGACCGTCGATCTGAAGACGGGGACCGCCGACGTGCGCTACACGATCAGCGTGCTGCGCGTCGGAGCGATCGAGATCACCGGCAACACGACGACGCACGACGACGTGATCCGCCGCGAGCTGCGTCTGCGTCCGGGGATGGTGGTCACCGAGTCGGCGCTGCGTCGCGACTACGACCGGCTGAACAACCTCGGCTTCTTCGAGAAGATCGACTTCCAGGCGAAGCCGGGGCCCGATCCGAAGCGCCCGGGGCTCATCACCCTGAACTGGCAAGTGAAAGAGCAGCGCACCGGTACCGCCAGCGTCGGCGCCGGCTACTCCGGCGGTCTCACCGGCACCGGCCTGACCGGGACGCTCTCGTACTCGCAGAACAACATCAACGGGACCGGGAACAGCGCCGCGGTTCGCTTCGAGCGCGGCTCCCGCGTCGACGACGAATCGCTGCAAGTCACGATCCCGTATCTCGGCAGCACGCCGAAATCCCAGCGGTACAGTCTGGCCGCGACGATCTTCAATCAGCGCCAGCTCAACTACTATCCGGTGTATTCGGCGTGCGGCGCGGGCGCGACGTCGGTCGTCAACGGCACGACGGTGACGGCGCCGCAGCCGTGCCCCGCGTCCGGACCGCAGCCGGTGACGATCGTCCCGCAGGACCCGACGAACTACCAAGTCGTCAACGGCATCGTCTCCAACTACACCTCGAAGGCGTCGGGCGCGCAGGTGACGCTGGGCCGCCGTTTGAGCGACATCTTCAGCCTGACCGGCGGTCTGAACATCCAGCGCGTCGAGGCGAGCGCGTCGCTGCCGTCGGGCTACTACTTCCCGACCTCGCAGAACCTGCTCGGCGCCGACACGTGTCTGATCGACCCTCTGGAGTGTGACACGCTGAACAACGCGCTCGGCGTCACCGCACCGTCGATCGCGACGATCGACCAGAACAAGCCCTACAACGTCCGCAGCCTGATCTTCGGGCTCACCGCCGACACGCGCGACGACATCTTCAATCCGCGGCGCGGCGTGCACGCCTCGCTCTCGGACGAGGTGAGCGGCCACTGGATCAGCTCCGACTTCAACTACTCGATCCTGACGTTCGACTTGGCGAAGTTCTTCCCGGTCGGCAAGAACATGACGTTCGGCGTCCACGGACGCGCCGGATTCTCGACCGGCGAGCTGCCGCCGAACAAGCTGTTCATCTTCTCCGATCAGGATCTGCGCGGCTACTCCGACCCGTTCTACGGCACGGACATCCTGCTCGGGCAGGCCGAGCTGCGCATCCCCATCACCGCGGACCGCAAGTTCTCGATCGTGACGTTCGCCGAGTCCGGCGCGACGCGCATCCGCGGCGGCCTCTCCACCGTCGCGATCAACGACACGACGTTCGAGACGTTCGACCTCAACAAGTTCATCTTCCACGGCGACGTCGGCGTCGGCATCCGCTTCGACGTTCCGCAGCTCGGGCTGCACACGCTGCGCCTCGACTTCGCGAAGGGGACGGAAGGCACGCACACGTCCTTCGGTATCGGACAGAGCTTCTAGTCATGAACCATCCATTCACGCGCGGCCGGCTGCTCGCGCTGGCGTTCGCGCTCGGCGCGGCGGCTCTCGCGATCCCTGCGCTCGGCGCGAGCGCGCCGACGGACATCGGCTCGCTCGACCAGCAGGCGCTCGCGGCGCTGCCGTCGTTCCAGGCGGCGAACCAGCAGCTGAACCAGTACGGGATCAACCTGCGCAAACAGTACATCGCGCGCGCGGCGCACGCGTCGCAGGCCGAGCAGCAGCGTCTCGGGCAAGAGTTCCAGTCGAAGATGGCCGACAAGCAGCGGCAGCTCTTCGGGCCGCTCTTCCGCAAGGCGCAGATCGCGATCGCCTCCGTCGCCTCGTCGAAGAATCTCAGCGTCGTCGTCGACAAGCGCATCGTCATCGTGGGCGGTCAGGACATCACGTCCAACGTGCGCGATCTGCTGACCGGGATCGGCGACCCCGTCCCGCCCGTCTCGACGCCGCCGCCCTCGAAAGTCGGCTACGTCGACCAAGCCGCGATCGACGCGACGCCCAAGGTGAAGGCCGCCACCGACGAGTTCCTCAAGTTCAAGCAGAGCGAGGACCAGAGCGCCGCGGCGAAGCTGAAGTCGGCGAAGAGCAACGCCGACCGCGACGCCGTGCTGCGCGATTATCGCAAGACGCTCGACGACAAGCAGAACACGACCCTCAAGCCGGTCGTCGACGCGACGCGTGACGCGATCTCGCAGGTCGCGAAGCAGAAAGGGCTGATCCTCGTCGTCGACAAGGGCAACATCATCTTCGGCGGGACCGACATCACGAGCGACGTGACCGCCAAGCTGAAATGATCCGCCGCATCGCCGTGCTCGTCGCCGTGGCGGCGCTCGCGGCGTGCGGGCATTCCACCGCCCAGTCCGCGTCGGCGCCGTCCGGCTCCGGGCTGGTCGGCTACGTGCGCATGGACGAGCTGGTGAAGAAGCACCCGCTCTACGATCAGCTCGCGCGGTACGACCGCAGCATCGACGCGTTCGATCTCACGACGACGGCGCCGGCCGTCGCGAGCCCGGATCCGAAGCTGCTCGCGCGCGAGCAGACGTTGGAGCGCGAGCTGAGCGACGCCGCGAACCGCACCAACCATCTGCTCGCCCAAAAGCAGAAGGAATATCAGGAGGAAGAGAACCGCGCGATCGACGCCGCGCTGCGCGGCGCGGCGCGCGGCGGCCCGAGCGCGGCGCAGATCGCAGGCGCACTGAACGCGACCGCGCGCCAGCAGCAGACCGCGGTCGCCGCGCAGGCGCAGCGCGACCTCGACGCCTATCGCACCGATCTCGGAAAGCAGGATCAGGCCCAGATCGCCGCCGTGCAGAAAGCGCTGAACGATCGCGCCAACCGCACGTATCGCGCCAAGGCCGACGAGCTGCAGGCGAAGGAGTCGGCGCTCTCGCTGCAGCTCGCGAGCGACGATGCGGCGGAGCGGCTCGCGCTGCGCACGAAGCTCTCGTCGCTCGCGCTCGACGACGACGCGCGCGATCAGGCGCAGAAGCAGCTCGCCGCGCTCGACCGCAAGGAGGCCGACGCGGTGGCCGCGCAGCGCAACCGCGACCAGCAGACGCTCTCCGGGCTCCAGGCCGAGCTGCACGACCAGGTCCAGCACGACCTGGACGCGCAGGTCGCGCAGATCCGGAAGCGCTCGCTGGGCTCGCTCGCGCAGCGCCAGGCGACGCTCGCGAAGCAGGTGCGTACGGAGGCGACCGCGCCGGTGATCAGCATGATCGGGCCCGACGGAAAGCCGCAAACGCGCGTCAACCCGAACCTTCCGCCCGACCTGCGCGCGCGCATCGAGCGGCTGCACCAGGACTACCAGAAGCGCTTCCAAGCCGACGCCAAGACGACGATCGCCGAGTTCGAGAAGACGCGCCAGGACCTCTCGCGCCGCTACGCCGAGCTGCGCAGCGTCGACGCGTCGGCGAACGCCGGCGCGGCGTCGGAGATCGCGGCGCTGCGCAAGAAGCGCGACGACCTCTACGATCAGATCACCGCGCAGATCGACCGCGAAGTGCGGCTCATCGCACAGCAAAAGGGCATCTCCGTCGTCGTCAACGACGTCGTCGCGCCCGCCGGCGGAGTCGACCTCACGCCGGACGCCATGAAGGACATCGAAAGCCTCCACGAATGAAGACGACACGCGCCCTCATCGTCGCCGCCGCGCTCGGCGCACTCGCCTCGGGCCTGACCGCCTGCTCGAACGCGCCGCAGAGCGACATCGGCCTCGTGGACACGCTGCGCATCCAAGCGAACTGGCCCAAGTTTCAGAACTACCAGAACCAGCTCGCCGTCGACGCGCAGACGATCGACCGTTCGAACAAGCCGGCCGGCGTGAAGGCGCGCGAGCGCGCCGAGCTGCAGAAGCGCTTCGCGCAGGACCAGACCGAGCTGACCGACGACGTGCGCAACGCCGCCGAGCAGGTGGCGACGCAGAAGCATCTCACCTACGTGCTGACGCGCCAGTTCGTCGGCTACGGCGGCGTCGACATCACGCCCGACGTCGAGAAGATCCTCAACATCGTCGAGAAGCCGAGCCCGACGCCGTAACGAGCCGCATGTTCACCGCACTCTCGATCGACGAGGCGCCGCCGCGGCGCGCGCGCGCCTCGCACGAGGCCGAACCGGCGTGACGCTGCTCGGGACGCTCGCGGAGCTGGCGGAGCGGACCGGCGGGCGGGTCGTGGGCGATGCGTCGGTCCCGATCGAGCGGATCTCCGCGATCGCCGACGCCGATGCGACGACGCTGACCTTCGCGGTGAACCCGCGCTACTTGCGCGACGCGCTCGCCTCGCGCGCCGCCGCGGTGCTCGCCGACGAATCGCTGCTCGAGAGCGCGGCGGCGTATCCCAAGCCGATCCTCGTGGTCGGCGCGGTGCGCGCCGCGCTGAGCGCGCTGCTCGCGCCGCTCGAGCCGCCGCGTCCGCGCGGTCCGTCGGTCGACGAGAGCGCCCGCGTGGATCCGAGCGCGATCGTCGGCGCGGACGTGTGGATCGGTCCGCACGTCACGGTCGGCGCCCGCGCGCGGATCGGCGATCGCGCGGTGCTCCACGCCGGCGTCACGATCGGCGCGGACGCGGTCGTCGGCGCCGACGCGCTGTTCCACGCGCACGCCTATTTCGGCGACCGCTGTACCGCCGGCGACCGGGTGGTGCTGCAGCCGTCCGCGGTGGTCGGCGCCGACGGCTTCGGCTGGGCCTTCGTCGACGGCCGCGCGATGAAGATTCCGCAGGTCGGGATCGTGGCGCTCGGCGACGACGTCGAGATCGGCGCGAACACCTGCGTCGATCGCGCGCAGACCGGCGCGACGTCGGTGGGCGAAGGGACGAAGATCGACAACCTCGTGCAGATCGGCCACAACTGCCGGATCGGGAGGCATTGCGTGATCGCGGCGCTCGTCGGGCTCGCCGGCAGCACGACGATCGGCGACTACGTCCTCGTCGGCGGGGAGGCGGCGTTCGGCGGGCACCTGACCGTCGGCGACCGCGCCGTCGTCGCCGGGATGGGCAAGGTGACGAAGGACGTCGCCGCCGGCGCGACGGTGTCCGGCTTCCCGGCTCGCGATCATCGCGAGGAGCTGCGGTTCCAGGCGCTCCTGCGCCGTCTGCCGAATTTGTTCGCTCGGGTCGACGCCCTGGAAAGCGATCGGAACGAGAAGTAGTGCAGTATCAAACGACGTTGCGCGAGGAGATCGCGTTCGACGGCGTCGGGCTCCATACCGGAGCGCGCGCCGAGGTCCGGGTCCTTCCCGCCGCGGCGGGGCACGGCATCCGCTTCCGCCTCGACGACGCCGTCGAGTTCCCGGCGCGCGCCGACTACGTCGTCGAGACCGTGCGCGCGACGGTGCTGGGCCTCGGCGAGCACCGCGTCTCGACGGTCGAGCACTTGCTCTCGGCGCTGCTCGGGAGCGGCGTCGACAACGCGCTGATCGACGTGCACGGCCCCGAGATCCCGATCGCCGACGGCAGCGCCAAGGTCTTCTGCGACGCGATCGCGGGCGCCGGGCTGGTGACGCTTCACGAGCCGCGGCGGCGCTGGATCCCCGCCGGAGCCGAGCTGTTCCGCGACGGCGACAAGATGCTCGTCGTCGCGCCGGCCTCGACGTTTCGCGTGCGGATGGTCGTCGACTATCCTGCGCCGGTCGGGACGCACTACGTCGAGACCGAGATCGCGCCCGACGTCTATCGGGCGGAGATCGCGGCGAACCGGACGTTCGCGTTCCAGCACGAGGTCGAAGCGCTGCGCAAGCGCGGGCTCGCGCTGGGGGGGACGCTCGACAACGCCGTCGTCTTCGGCCCCGACGGCCCGCTTGCGCCGCTGCGCCACCCCTCGGAGCCGGCGCGTCACAAGGTGCTCGATCTCGTCGGCGACTTCGCGCTGCTCGGCGCCTATCCGCAGTGCGAGGTCGTCGCGGTGAAGAGCGGTCACAAGCTGCACTGCACGGCGGTCCGCGAGCTCGTTCGCCGCGCGCACGGCGAGAGCGGCGCGGCGTACGCCGCCGACCAGCCCGGATAACGGAGAACGATGCCGATCCTCGACGTGCGCGAGATCATGCGAATCTTGCCGCACCGCTACCCGTTGCTGCTCATCGACCGCATCACCGAGTTCGAGCCGATGCGCTTCGCGCGCGGCTACAAGAACGTCTCGATGAACGAGCCGATGATCCAGGGGCATTTCCCGGGGAACCCGCTGCTGCCCGGCGTCTACATGATCGAAGCGCTCGCGCAGCTCGGCGGCGCGGCGATCATGCAGCCCGGCGACCTCGCGCGCAAGGTGCCCTACCTGGCCGCGGTCGACAAGGTGAAGTTCAAGCGTCCCGTCGTTCCCGGCGACCGGCTCGACATGGAGGCACGCGTCTCGAAGACGAAGCTGAACATCGGGTGGGTCGACGTCGAGGCGAGCGTCGAGGGCACTCCCTGCGTGACCGGGCAGCTGACGTTTTCCATCGTGAGCGACGCGGAAGCGTCGGGCTTCGAAGCGTCGGTGCTGCGCCTGTGATCTCGCCCACGGCGATCGTCCATCCCGACGCGAAGGTCGGCCGCGACGCCGAGATCGGTCCGTACTGTGTCGTCGGCGAGCACGTGAAGATCGGCGAGCGCACGAAGCTGCTCGCGCACGTCGTCGTCACCGGACGCACGACGATCGGCACCGACGTCGAGATCCATCCGTTCGCCTCGATCGGCGCGCCCTCGCAAGACCGCAAGGCGCGCGAGGACGAGCAGGTGTTCACGACGATCGGCGACCGCACGGTCATCCGCGAGTACGTCTCGATCCACCGGCCCAGCGCGGACGCCGGACCGCTCACGAGCATCGGCACCGACTGCCTGCTGCTGGCGTACGTGCACGTCGCGCACAACTGCCGCGTCGGCAACAACGTGACGATGTCGAACATGGCGCAGATCGCCGGCCACGTCGTCGTCGAAGACTCCGCGTCGATCGGCGCGATGGCGGGGGTGCACCAGTTCGCGCGCATCGGCGCCCACGCGTTTCTCGGCGGCTACAGCAAGCTCACGCGCGACCTTCCGCCGTACTTCCTCGCCGAAGGCAACCCGATCGAAGTGCACGGGCTGAACTCGGTCGGACTTCGGCGCGCCGGCTTCGCGCGCGAGACGCTCGCCGAGCTCAAAGCCGCGTTCAAAACGCTGTACCGCTCCGGCTTGAATCTCTCGCAAGCCGTCGCCGAGCTGCGACCGACGCTGCACACGACGGAGGGCCGCGCGCTCCTCGCTTTCCTGGAAGCGCCGTCGGAGCGCGGGATCCTGAAGTAGGGACGCGCGCGATGCGGCCGCTGCGCGTCTTCTTCAACACCGGCGAGCTGTCGGGCGAAGTCCTCGCCGCCGAGCTGCTCGGCGCGATGCGCGCGCACGCCGAGATCGACGCCGAAGGCGTCGGCGACGCGCGCCTCGAGGCGGCCGGCGTCCGCATCGTGCAGCGCAACCGAGGCTGGGCTTCGATCGGTCCGCTCGAGGCGTTCAAGCGGATCCCGATGCTGTTCGCCGCCGCGCTTCCGCTCGTCGCGCGGCTGCTCCGCCGTCCGCCCGACCTGCTCGTGCTCGTCGACTACGGCGCGTACAACACGCGTTTCGCGTTCCTGCTGCGACGGCTCGGCTTCCGCGCGCCGATCGTGCACTACGTCCCGCCCGGGGCGTGGTTCGACAACGCGAGGCGCGCTCGCGCGGTGGCCGCGGTGTGCGATCCGCTCGCGATCTTCCGACACCAAGCCGAGTTCTACCGCGCGCGCGGATTGCCGATCGGCTACGTCGGGCACCCGATGGTTTCCACGATCGACGCGCGCGAGCCGCTGCCGCCGCCCGCCCCGGACGGCGGGCTCGTCGCGCTGCTGCCGGGGAGCCGCCGCGGCGAGATCGAGCGGCTCGCACCGCTGATGCTGGATGCGCTCGCCCGCGTGCGCGCGCGGCGCCCGAACCTCCGTGCCGTCGTCGTCGCGGCGAACGACGCGGCGTTCGCACAGCTCGAGGCGCTGCTCGCCGCACGCGAACCGCTCGCGATCGACATCGTGCGCGACGCGCGAGCGACGCTGCGCCGCGTCGACGCAGCGCTCGTGGCGTCCGGAACGGCGGTCCTCGAAGCGGCCCTGATCGCGACGCCGGCGGTCGCGACGTACACGCTGACCGCTGCGCAGGCGCGCTACTTTCAAGCCGTCTGGAAGCGCCCGTACGTCACGCTCCCCAACCTCGTGCTCGACGAAGAGATCGTTCCCGAGCTGCTGCAGGACCGCGCCACGCCGGAGGCGCTCGCCGACGCGCTGATCGGGCTGCTCGACGCGCCGCACGCCCAGCTCGCAAGCTACGCGCGCCTGCGCGCGGCGCTCGGCCCGGCGGACGCGCTCGACGGCAACGCGCGCTGGGTGCTCGACGTCGCGGCCGAGCGCCGCGCGGGGCGCTGACGTGCGCATCTACCACACCTCCGACGTCCACGATCGGCGGCATCTCGCGGCGCCGATCGCGGCCTTGCGCGCACGCAAGCCGGGGATGTACGTCGACTGCGGAGACTCGCTGCGCGGCTCGCAGACGCTCTACCGGCGCAGCGAGCCGATCATCGCCGAGCTGGACCGCGCCGGCCTGGACGTGCAAGCCTTCGGCAACCGCGAGTTCCACTATCTCTTCGAAGCCGTGCGCGCGCGCGTCGCGCGGATGCGCCATCGCATCGTCTGCGCGAACCTGATCGACACGAAGAACCGTCCGCTGCCGTTCAGCGCCGACGTGGTCCTGCAGCGCGACGACGACGAGGGGACGCCGTGGACGCTGCGTTTCTTCGGGCTGCTCGTCACGCAGTATCCGCCCGGCTCGCCGTGGGAGCGACTCTTCGGCTGGCGCTTCCTCGACCCGATCGTCGTCGCGCGCGCGATCGCGGAGTCGACGCCCGCCGGCACGACGCTGATCGCGCTCTCGCACCTGGGTCTGCGGCACGACCGCGAGCTCGCACGCGCCGTGCCGCGCCTCGAGCTCATCCTCGGCGGGCACAGCCACGACACGCTGCACGAGCCGGAGGTGGTCGACGGCGTTCCGATCGTGCACGCCGGGCCCTACGCGCGGTTCGCCTCGCGCACGGAGCTGGTGAAGGACGCGAGCGGGCGGGCGCGGATCGCGGACTTCGCGCTGGAGCCGCTGACGTGAGCGCCGCGCTGTTCGTGAGCAACGGCCACGGCGAAGCCGCGATCGCGGCGGCGATCGCCGCGCGTGTGCGCGACCTCGATCCCGGGTTGCGCACCGAGCACCTTCCGCTCGTCGGCGAGGCGCACGGCGCGCAGCCGTTCCCGGACGTCGGGCCGCGCCGGACGATGCCGTCCGGCGGGCTCGTCGTGATGAACCCGCGCGCGCTCGCTCGCGACGTGCGGGCCGGGCTGTGGGCGCTCGTCGCCCGGCAGGCGGCGTTCCTGTGGCGCGCCCGCGGCCGCTACGCCGTGGTCGTGGCGGTCGGCGACGCGTACGCCTGCGCGATGGCGCGGCTGGCGCGAACGGCGCTCGCGTTCGTCGGGACGGCGAAGAGCGTGCACGTCGCGCCGTACGGGCCCGGCGAGCGCGCGCTGCTCCGCGGCGCGCGGCGCGTGTTCGTGCGCGACGCCGCGACCGCGCGCGATCTCGTGCGGCGCGGCGTCCCGGCCGAGGCGCCGGGCAACGCGATCGTCGATCTGCTCGCGAGCGACGAGCGCGTGTCGTGGAGCGCGTCCCTGCGCATCGCGGTCCTGCCCGGCTCGCGCGAGCGTGCGTACGCCGACGCGCTGCGGCTCGCCGGCGTGATCTCGGCGCTGCGCGCCCGCGTCCCCGACGTCGAAGCGGTCCTCTCGGTCGCGCCGAATCTCGACGCGGCGCGCTTCGCGCCGGCGCTGGAGCGCGGCGGGATGCGGGCCTGGACGGGCCCGCTGGGGGCGCTCCTGGCCGAGGCGTCCTTGGCGATCGGGCAGAGCGGGACCGCGAACGAGGCGGCCGCGGCCAACGGCGTGCCCGTCGTCGCGCTCGAGCTCGACGACGCACCGCGCGACGCCTGGTACCGCAAGCGGCAGCGCGGCCTGCTCGGCGACGCGCTGCTGCTCGTCCCCGGCGAGCCCGACACGGCGGCGGCCGCGGTCGCCGCGCTGCTCGCCGACGGCCCGCGACGGGCCCGGATGGGCGAGGTCGGCCGCGAGCGCATGGGCGGGCCGGGCGGCGCCGAGGCGATTGCGCGAGCCCTGGTCGCCCTCGCGGAGGGTGCGTGAACCGTCTCGCCGCCGCCGGGCTCGTGGTGCTCTTCGCGCTGATCCCGCTCTACGGGACGCTCGCGGTCCTCGACCCGGCGCGCCCGCCGATCCCCGCCGTCGTGCCCCGTCCCGCCGCCGCGGCGATCGGCGTGATCGCCGTCCTCGCGCTGCTCTCGGTCGTCCCCGGCGCCTGGCGGACGTGCCGGCGCGACCTGCTGACGCTCGCGTTCCTCGCTCCGGGCGGCGCGACGATCCTGGCCGGGCTCACCGGGTTCGACCCGGTGTTCGGGATCGGGCTGGGCCTCATGGTCACCGGGGTCGGCGCGGCCGGGCTCGTCGTCGCCCGCGCGCTCGACGCGGCGGCGGTCCGGCTGTGTCTGCGGACGTTCCTGTGGTCCGGGATGCTGGCCGCGCTCGCCGCGATCGCGATGACCGTCTCGCGGCATCCGTCGGCGCTGTACGCCTACGACAACGGGCGCGTCGTCGGGACGTTCCTGAACCCGAACGAGCTGGCCGCCTACACGCTGATCGCCCTCGGCGTCGCCCTGCCCCTCGCGGCCGCGAGCCGAGGCCGCGACCGGCTGGCGGTCGCGGCGGCGGCCGTCATGGCGATCACCCTCGCCGCGACCTTCTCGCGGTGGGGGATCTTCAGCGCGGTCTGCGGGCTGGCGATCTACGCGCTACTCACCCGCGCCCGCGTCCTGCTCGGCGCCGCGGTCGCCGTCGCGCTCGCCGGGCTCGCGATCAACCTCGGCCCGGGCGCGCTCCACCACAACCCGCGCGACACGCAGGCGCGCGAGGTGGCCTGGCGGACGGGGCTGACCACGTTCGAGCGGTTTCCGCTCCTGGGCGTCGGGCCGCTCGCGTTCCCGCGGCTCTACGACGAGCTGCGCCCGCCGCAGGCGCCGGGCCGCGCGACGCCGGTCGCCTTCGACCCGCACTCGCTGCCGCTCGCGTTCGCCGCCGAGGGCGGAGTGGTCGCGGTCGTCACGCTCACGGCCTCGTTCTGGATCGTGCTCTCGCGCGTGCTGCGCGCCGGGCGCGACGCGCGTCCGGTCCCGCGCGCGCTCGCGTTCGGGCTCGCGTCGGCCCTCGTCGCGCTGCTGATCGACGGCGGGATCAACACGATCATCCTGTTCTTTCCGCTCGGGCTCCAAGTGGTGCCGCTGGCGCTCGCCGTAGTACGGACCGATGCGCGCTAGCCGGCCGGTCCTCGGCGTCGTCCTCGTCCTTACCGCGGCGTCCGGCTGCGCGCCGCGCGCTCCGTCGGCGGCGAGCGCCGGCGCCTCGCCGACGGCGGGCGGATCGCCGGGCGCGACGCCCGTACCGGTCCACGTCCGCGGCGTGGGAACGGCGCAGACGCCGACCGTGCTGAGCGAAACGATTCACGGGCGGCGCGTCTATACCATACGAGCGATGCTGTTCGAAGGAGACATCGTCGGTTCGCACGAGGGGACGGCGGTGCTCCAGCAGCCGCACGTCACGTTCATCGACAAGAGCGGTGCGGCGACCGTCGCCGACGCGCCGAAGGCGACCGTCAGCCAGCGCGACAAGAGCGTCCTGATGACCGGCGGCGTGCGCGCGCGTACCCAAGAAGGATCGATTCTGACCTGCGACACGTTGCGCTACGACACCGAGACCGAACGGTTCGACGGCGAAGGCCACGTCGTGCTGCGCGGCGCGAACGGCGCCGTGCTGGAAGGCGACCACCTCGACGGCGACGTGCGGCTGCACGACGTGCGCGTGACGTCCGGAGCGGCCGCGTGAACGGCGCCGGCGACCGGATCGTCCTGCGCGACCTGGTGAAGAGCTACGGCCGCCGGACCGTCGTGAAGGAGGTCAGCGCCGAGGTCCGGCGCGGCGAAGTCGTCGGGCTCCTCGGTCCGAACGGCGCCGGAAAGACCACCACGTTCTACATGGTGGTCGGGCTGGTGCGCCCGGACCGCGGGACCGTCGTGCTGGAGCGCAACGGCGAGGCGCGCGAGATCACACGCGCCCCGATGCACGAGCGCGCGCGCGCGGGCCTGGGCTATCTCGCACAGGAGAACTCGATCTTCCGGAAGCTGTCGGTGGGCGACAACCTACGGCTGATCTGGGAGATGAACGGCGTCGCCGCGGCGGAGCGCGAACGGCGGCTGCCCGAGCTGCTCTCCGAGTTCGGGCTGATGGAGTTCACCGACGCGCGCGGCGACTCGCTCTCGGGCGGGGAGCGCCGCCGCGTCGAGATCGCGCGCGCGATCGCCACCGAGCCCGCGTTCCTGCTGCTCGACGAGCCGTTCACCGGGATCGACCCGATCGCGGTCGCCGACATCCAGGCGATGATCCGCCAGCTGCGTGACCGCGGTTTGGGCGTGCTCATCACCGATCACCAAGTGCGCGAGACGCTGGCGATCGTCGACCGCGCGTACATCATGAACGACGGACGGATCGAGGTCAGCGGAACGGCGCAGGACGTGCTCGACTCGCCGATCGCGCGCCGCTTCTACCTCGGCGAAGGCTTCCGGCTGTGACCGAAGCGCGCGCGCTCGGGCACATCACGCCGCGAGCACCGTTCTGGCCGCCGACGATCCTCGACCGGTATCTGTTCAACGAGCTGCTCGGCCCGTTCGCGTTCGGCTTCTCCGCCTTCACCCTGATCTTCGTGGCGACGCAGATCATCGCGATCGGCCGGCTCGTCTCGGAGGAGCACGCGCCGCTGTGGGCGGCGGTCGAGTACTTCCTGTGGCAGATGCCGTATTTTCTGCTGCAGGTCATCCCGATGGCGATGCTCCTCGGGACGCTGCTCGCGATGCAGCGTCTCTCGGGCGAGAGCGAGGTGACCGCGATGAAGGCGGGCGGGATCTCGCTCGCGCGCGTCGTCGCGCCGCTGCTCGTCGTCGGCTTCGTGCTCTCGCTCGTCTCGCTGGCGCTCCAAGAGATGTTCGTGCCGTTCGCCAACGACAAGGCGGCCTACGTGAAGAATCAGGCGATCGAGCACGCCGGGCCGGCGCTCTCGAGCCTGCAGGCCGTGAACCGGCTTCCGGGCGGCGGGAAGCAGGTGACGATCGCGAGCGGGCTCGACGTTCCGACGTCGACCCTGCTGAACGTGACCGTGATCCGCTACGACGCGCGCCAGCAGCCGCAGGAGTTCATCATCGCCGACCGCGCGAAGTACGTGCCGCCGGACTGGACGTTCGAGAACGCGACGACGTACAACTTCGCACCGGACGGGACCGTGCGGACCGTGTCGTCGCCGTCGCTCGAGGTCGACATCGGCGAGCGTCCCAACGAGATCGCGAAGCAGCAGATCGACATCAGCGATCCCGAGCAGCTCTCGCGTGCCGAGATCAGCGAGCGGGTCCGTTCCGGCCGCCTTTCGCCCGATCAGGTGCGCTCGTTCACCGCGACGTACGCCTCGAAGCTGGCGCGCCCGTTCGCCGCGTTCGTGTTCACGCTGATCGCCGTGCCGTTCGGGCTGCGGCCGGTGCGCGGCGGCGGCGGAACCGGACTCGGCTTCGGGCTCGCCGTCGCAATCGTCTTCGTGTACTACGTCATCGCGACGATCTTCTTGTCGATCGGCAGCATCGCGACGTGGCTGGCCGGGCCCGCCGCGTGGATCCCGAACGTCGTGTTCACCGCGATCGGGATCGTGCTGCTCCGCCGGGCCTCGCGCGTCTAGTGCGCAGACTCGCCGTGAACCCGACGCCTTCGCCCCTCGGCCGATCCGCCGCACGATCCGGGTCGAAACGACGGGCGGGCTGCTGATGCCCTCCGTGCTGCCGGGGATCGCCGGCGTTCTCGCGATCACGATCGTCGCCGGGCTCATCGCGTACATCGGTGACCGCGTCGGCCACCAAGTCGGACGCAAGCGGCTGACGCTGTTCGGGCTGCGCCCGAAGTACACGTCGACGATCGTCGCGGTCGCCACGGGGATGCTGATCGCGCTCTCCGTGACGCTGATCGCGCTCGTCGCCTCGACGCAGGTGCGCACGGCGTTCTTCCGGCTGGGTCAGATCAACGCGCGCATCAACGAGCTGCAAGCGCAGGCCATTGCGCAGCAGAACGAGCTGAAGACGACGCGCGGCAACGATCTGGTGATCCCGATCGGCGCGCCGATCGTCAACCTCGCGCTGACGATCCGGCCGTTTCAGCCCGACGACGTCGTGCTGCCGCAGCTCGCGTCGTTCTTCGATCAGACGGTTACCCAGGCCGACCGCGCGTGGACGCACGACCCGTACGATCTCAAGCCCTACCGGCTGCACTCGTCGGACCCGCAGATCCAGCAGGAGCTGAAGCGCGAGCTGGCCCGCATCCGCGACGACGTCGTGACGTATCCGGCCGACACGTCGGTGCTGCTCATCCCGATCGCGTACCAGAACATGTTCCACGGCGACGCGCTGCATTTCGCGTTCCAGCACTACGTCGACCGGCGCATCGCCGCGGGCGGCGACGTGCTCGCGTCGATGGACGTGCAGGGCGGCCAGACGCTGAATCTCCTCGCGCTGCAGGTCCTCACCGGCGACGCGAGCCGGCAGCTCGTCACGCGCGGGATGCCGCCGGCGTTCGCCACGAACATCGCGGTGAACGGGAACGAGGCGCAGGACGTGCTCATTCAGCTGCAGCGGCTGCGCGGGCGCTATCGCATCGTGGCGAAAGCCAGCGGCGACGTCTACCCGCACTCCGGCGGCGCGCTGCTCGACTTCGGCTTGGTGCCGCGGTGACCGTCCTCGGGCTCGACCCGGGGACCCGCAAATGCGGCTACGCGCTCGTGACCGACGGGGCCCCGCCGGCGCTCGGGATCGTGCCGCTCGAGGAGCTGCGCGAGCGGCTCGCCGCGCTGATCGCCGGCACGCCGGTCCGCATCGCGGCGATCGGCCGGGGCACGAACGCCGCCGAGGTCGCCGCCGTCGCCGCGGGCTTGGGACTCGACGTGACGCTCGTCGACGAGTACGCGACGACGCTGCGCGCGCGCGCCCGGTACTTCCGCGACCATCCTCCGCGCGGGTGGCGGCGGCTGATCCCGATCGGGATGCTGCTGCCGGAGCGCCCCGTCGACGACTACGCGGCGCTGCTGATCGCAGAGCGCTTCCTCACACTTCCCGGCAAAACGGAGGAGAGGTAACGCTCGCTTTGGTATAGCGAGGACGCATGCGCCCCCGGACGGGCGCGTGCGCGCGCGCCCGTCGTGGTTCGAAACCGGGACGGGCTCTTGGCGTCGGAGCAACCTTCCCGGAGGAAGCGATGAACCGTCTCGGCACCCTCGTCGTTGCGGCGAGCCTCGCGGTAGGCTCGCTGCTGGCGCTGGGCCGCCCCGCGACCGCCACGCCGTTCTCCGACGTCCCCGCGAACCATTGGGCCTACCAGGCGATCCAGTCGCTCGCCGCCGACGGCCTCGTCGAGGGCTACCCCGACGGCAAGTTCAAAGGCGACCGTCCGCTGACGCGCTACGAGATGGCCGTCATCGTCGCGCGCGTCATCGCCAAGCTCCAGGCGAACGGCGCCGGCTACGCCTCGAAAGCGGACCTCGACAAGCTGCAGAAGCTGATGGACGCGCTCAAAGACGAGCTCGACGCGCTCGGCGTGCGCGTGACGAACCTCGAAGACGCGCTCGACGCGCTGGACAAGCGCACGAAGTTCGCGCAGTCGATCCGCATGCACGGAACGATCCTCGACGACAACTCGTCCCGGCAGCGCTACGGCGTCCCGCAGACGCTCGCACACGGCGCGGTCGACCCGTTCGTCGACGTCTTCATCTCCTCGCCGGCCGACAACAGCCCGCTCCAGCAGCAGGGCGCCGGGAACCTCATCCGCTACGACGACAAGTTCAACTTCATCTACACGATCAACGAGAACCTGACCGTCTCGATCCCGGTGCACATCGTCAACTACGGGTACGGCGGAGAGTTCACGCCCGACGCGAAGTACTCGGTGGAGCCCGACGTGCTCGTCAACGTCGCGAGCGCCGGAACGTTCGGCAACCTGTACTTCCGCGACGGCCAGCTCGACAACATGGCGTCCTCGCGGCTCGGGCTGACGTACCGCGCGCCTGACGCGACGCAGCAGGGGCCGGGCTATGAGAACCCCGTGCAGCCCTACGAGAAGGGCTTCGAGATCGGCGGCGTCGTCGCCGGGCAGGCGACATTCCAGTTCTCGTGGACGCGCATCGACCAGACGATGATCAACACGCTGACCAACGTCGCCGATCCGAACGCCGAGTTCTCCGGCAACGACTACTTCTTTCCGGTGACGCGGCCGCAGACGAGCTACGTGCAGCCCGGCGCGCCGGCTTCGAGCGCCGGCGCGCTGCGCACCGACACGTACACCGCGAACGGCGGTTCGCTCGGATCGGTGTACCTGACCCGCGAAGCGGTCCCGGGGACCGTCTACGTCTCGTCGGTCGACGGCGTCTCGTGCGGCGCGAACGCGCTCACGCCGGCGGGCGGCGCGTGCCCGATCGCCGCGAACGGCTGGTACTTCATCCAGCAGACGAATCAGGTCGTGTTTCTCACCCCGCTGCCGGCCGGGACGACGGTGCAGATCACCTACGTCGGGCTGACGTACACGAACAACGATCAGTACCAGCGCTACCACGTCAACCTGCGCGTGAACGAAAAGATCCCGTTCCTGCCGGGCGCGGAGGTCGGGCTTTCGGTCGAGCGGATCTTCGACTTCGCCGACGTGTCCGACTCCGAAGGCGTGGACTTCTATCAGTCGGCGCCGAACGGGAACGCGGCCGGAAACGGGCTCGGCGTGGTGAGCGACACCGTCTTCGGCCTCGACGCGCAGATCCCGATCTGGTTCGTCAGCCTGGGCGATCGGACGAACCACCCGACGCTCTTCGGCGAGGGCGCGGTCAGCAAGTACACGCCGGACGTGTACGACACGGCAGCGATCACCGACAGCGCCGAGGTCGTCGGCCTGAAGTTGCGCATCGCGCAGGTCAGCGCGACGCTGCAATACCAGGCGGTCGGGCCGAACTTCATGGTCGGCGGTCCGCTCGAGTACTTCGGTCCGGCGCCCGCGACGTTCCAGTGGTGGAAGGGCAACTACTTTCCGCAGTTCTTCGGTTTCGCGAACAACGTCGCGATCAACAAGTCGTTCGACGCCGCGGTGGGAACGCACACGGCCGCCAGCGCGGCGACGACGTACATCTATCCCGTGTTCAACCCGTTCGTCGCCAGCGGGCCCGAGTATTTCAGCGCCTACGCCCCCAACACGCAAGGCTTCACGCTGAACGTCACGACCCCCGTGCGGCTCGGCGATCTGCGGATGCAGGGACAGCTCCTCGGGCAGCGCCTGCGCGAGCTCACGCCGAACGCGATGGGGCAGCTCACCTACGGCCCCGGCTTCGCCAGCGGGACGATGATGGAGTTCGACAAGCTGCAGGGCGGCCTGCAGTTTGCACTCCCGATCCTCGGCCAGGGCGCGTCGCTGAGCCTGAGCGCCTCGCTGGAGCGGCTCTCGCGCAACGATCGCACCGCCTACGCCTACGTTCCGTTCAATCCGGCCGAGGCCGGACCGGACGTCGCCGCGGGCGCCGCGCTCAACGCGTACCTCGCCACCGGTGCGACGCCGCCGCTGTTCTACCCGAACTACATCAACGACTTCCACAACACATACGAAGCGTCGGTGACGCTGCCCGTCACGCGCGACACCGTGCTCGGGCTCGCCTACAACAAGCAGTACTTCCACGGTGCGTACGGCACGACGCTCGGTCAGAACATCGACGAGGAGAAGGACCAGTACCAAGGCACCTTCACCTACAACATCCCGAAGACGACCAGCTCGATCCAGGCGCTCTTCCGCAACGACCGCTACACCGACACGGTGATGCCGACGTTCAACTTCAACCAGAACCGCGAAGACCTCAACTTCACCGTGCGCTTCTGACGCCCGCCGGCAGCGGCCCGGAAGGCACAGCGCCCGGAGACCGCGCCGTCGGCGCGGCGCGCTAGGTTCCGGGCGACCGACATGCGTAGCTTTTCCGTCGTGGTTCGAACGGCGATCGCGGTCGTGGCGCTCCTGGTCCTCGCCGCCCTCGGTGCAGTGCAGCTCGCGTCGTCCGCGGCCTACGGTGACCTCGCGGCGCGTCCGTCGCTCCCGGCCGCGCTGCATGCGGCCGATCCGTCGCTGCTCCGCCCGCTCCTGGGCGGGCCGCTCGCGCGCGCAGCCGCGGCGGTCCACGACGGCGACCTCGACGAAGCGGCCGCGCTGCTCGCGCCGCTCCCGCGTGACGCGAGCACCGCCGACCTCCGCGGGCGCATCGCGGAAGCGCGCGGCGACAACGCCGCCGCCGTCCGCGCGTACATCGACGCGGGCGACGTCGAGCGCGCGCAAGGCCTCATCGGCGCGCTCGCGCAGACCAACCTCCTCGGCGCGCTCGACGATGAGCAGCGTCTCGTGAACAACCTTCGGGGCGCGGACGCCGTCGAAGTGCGCGGCCAGGCCCTGTGGCGTCTCGGCCAGCTCCAGGCCACCGCGGGCTACGTCGATCCGCCGAAGCGCCGCACCTGGTGGCTGCGCGCGCAGCGTACCTACGAGCAGACGCTCGCGCTCGCGCCCAACGAAGAGACGTATCTCCTCGCCGCCGGATATCAGGCGCTCGCGAACGGCGACGTCGCCGGCGCGCTGCGCCACTACACGCGCGCCGCCGCCGTCGTCCCGAACAGCGGCGACGCCTACGCCGGCCTCGCGTGGGCATACGCCGCGCGCGGCGACTGCGCGAGCGCCCGCCGCGCGCTCGCCCGCGCGCGCCGTCTCAGCATCAGCGTCCAGCGCGACCCGACCGCCGATCCGAACCTCGGCGCACCTCTGAAACGCTGCGGCGTGTGATCGTCGCCCTCGACACGCAGCTCGCCGTCGGCACCGCCACCGGCGCCGGCGTCTATCAGCGCGATCTCGCCCGCGCCCTCCGCAGCGCCGGCGTCGACGTGCGCGCGCTGCAAGCCCCGCACCTCGACCCCTGGCGCTTCGACCGCCGCGTCCTCTGGGACCAGCTGCTGCTCCCCCTCGCTGCCGCACGAAGCGGCGCACACGTCCTCCACGCGAGCGCCGGCACGATGCCCGCCCTTCGCACGCTCCCGACCGTCGTCACGGTCCACGACCTCGCATGGCTGCGCGTCCAATCGCACACGCGCCCCTACGCCCGCTTCTACTTCGGAACGTTCCAGCGCACACTGTACCGCGGCGCGAGCGCGATCGTCTGCGACAGCATGTTCAGCGCCTCCGAATACCGCGAACTCGTCGACCCGGGCGCGCACGTCGACGTCGTGTATCCCGGCGTCGACGCGCGCTTCGCAGCGATCGAGCGCGATCCCGATCGCGACGAACCGTTGGCCCTCGTCGTCGGAACCGTGGAACGCCGAAAGAACCTCGGCATCCTCATCGAGGCGTTGCCTTCCGTGCCGAACCTGACGATCGTGTCCGTCGGCCCGTTCACCCCGTACGCCGACGAGATCCGTGCGCGCGCCGCGGAACTCAACGTCGCCGACCGCGTCGATCTCCGCGGATACGTCGATGCAGCGGACCTCGACCGCCTCTACGCGCGAGCGACGTGCGCGCTCGTCCCCTCGCGATACGAGGGCTTCGGCTACGCGCTCGCCGAGGCGATGTGCGCCGGCCTGCCGGCGATCGCCGCGCGCTCGTCATCCCTCATCGAAGTCGCGAACAGTGCGGCGCCGCTGCTCGATCCGGACGATCGCGTCGCATGGGCCGACGCGATGCGCGCGCTGCTCGCAGATCCCGATCGTGCTGAACGGCACGCCGGTGATGTCCGCGCGGCGTCGGTCGCGCGGTTTGCGTGGGATGCTTGCGCGCGAGCGGTTGTGGCGGTGTATGAGAGGGTGGCTCGGCGCGCGTAGCATCCCACGGGTGGTGGCGGGTCGGGGCCGGCGGACGGTGCCTCGGCGGGGACGCTCCCTGCGCGCTTCCTGCGCTCCGGTCGCTGCGCGCCGTGTCGCTCCGCGCATCCTGCGCTCTCGCTCCACGACGAGCCCCCGCCGAGGCACCGTCCGCCGTCCCCGACTTCGCGGGATCGCGGCTGTTTGCGCGCCGTGCCGGGTGGTGTTCTCGGCACGATCGTGCTCTGTGAACGTCGCTCCGCGTCGCACGGCGTCGTGTCGGCACGAATCGCGCTAGTAGATCGGGCTCCCCGGTGCGCCGGGCGGCACGCTCCCGTCGTCCTGGGCGAACACCAAGCGCAAGGGATAGCTGGAACCGCCCTCCGGCATCGTGACGATGTGGATGCGGCGGAACGTGCCGGCGTTGATGCGCTCCTGCCACAGCTTGAAGCGCGAGAACGTTGGGAGCGCGTGCGCCTGCACGAGCGTTCCGTCGATGAGGAACGTTCCGGTGGCGCGGCCGCCGCGCGGGTTCGCGTACAGCGCGACGTTGCGCGGGCCTTTCGTCATGTTGACGATCACGACGGTGATCGATTGCTGCACGCCGTAGTCGCCCGCGAGCGCTTGACCTTGGCGCAGGTTCGGGAGGGGCAGCTGGCCGACCGGGATCTCGAGGTCTGCACCGTCGACGTCGTAGGTGCGCTCGATGAAGAACGTCGGCACTTGATAGATGCCGCGGGCGTGCGGGGCACCTCCGGACAGCAGCTGCGTGTCAGCGATCGACTGATCGACCGGGTCGGCGGCGTTCTGCGCGAGCAGCGTGAGGTCGATGGGATTTCCGCCGACGAGGCGCAATTGCAGGATGCCGCTGACGACGCTTTCCGGCGGAAGCGCTTGATCGACGAGGTTCACCGTCGCGTTCGGCGGGATCGGGATCACCGATCCTTCGTTGCGCGCTTCGCGGACCAAGAAGCGTTGCGTCGAGAGATGCCCGATCTCCATCTCGTTCGGGCCGGGTCCGGCGCTGCCGTCGATGACTTGCACCGTGGCGGGTGCGCCGGAGCCGTTGTGCGCTTTCAGGAGGATGCGGCGCGCGGGCTCGGTCTTCGGGTCGTAGTGGTAGTACAGGAAGCGCTGTGACTGGGCGCGGTCGAGGCGCGCGGTGAACAGCACGCCGTTCGCGGTGAGGCGTTCGGGGTAGTCGCTCACGAGCAGACGCGCGGGCTGGATCGGCGGGAGCGCGACGTTGACGAGGTCGACGCGCGTCGTGCCGCTCACCGTGAGGTAGTCGTTGCCGGCGATCTGCACGGGCACGTCGACGGTCGTGCGGTCGTCGACGCCGAGATCGCGGTGGATCGGGACCAGGTCGGCGGTGAGCTGGACGCTCGCGCCCGGGCGCAGCGTCGCGGCGGCCGCGACCGCGTCGGCGATGCGGTCGCGCAGGAACTCCGCGCTCGCCGGCGCTCCGGTGACACGCAGCTCGATCTCGTCGGCGGGCGTTCCGGCGGCGTAGGCGACGCGGATCGGGACGGTGCGCGTCACGCCGCGGGCGTCGGTCAGCGTCGCGTTCGTCGCGCCGATCTTCACGCCGGTGACGAAGAGCACGCGTTGGGCCTGATCGACGACCGCCGTTGCGATCGTTGGATCGGCGACGGTGACGGTCACCTCGCCGAGCGCGCTGTTGATGCGCGCCGAGACGGTCTTGGTGGGCTCCACGGCGAGCTGCGGCGGCTCGGCGATGATCGGCGGTTCCGTCGGCGTCGCGGTCGGGAGCGGCGTTTCGCCGGGCGGGGCCGACTCGGGCGGCGAGGGAGCGGCGCCGGGGGGGACGGGCGTCGCCGGGGCGGGGCTCGTTGCGGGCTCCGGGAGCGAGGGCGCGGGGGGCGGGCCCGACGGCGTCGCGAGGGGGACGATCGTCGGGACGGGGACCGGAGTCGCGGCGGCGGGAGGCGGCGGGGTTTGCGCCGTCGAGGTCAGCGCGACGGCGCAGAGCAACGCGGCGGTGATGAACGGCGCGAGGACGCGTCGCACGGGACTCCTATCGAAACGAAGGGGCTACGCGATCTTCTGGTCGGGCGCTCCTCGCGACACGGCCGACGCCAGGAGCGTCTTGTAGCCGACGTTCGGGAACAGCACCGTCACGAGGTCCTTCTCGGCCCGTTCGACGGTGCCTTGCCCGAACTTCGCATGGAACACGACGTCAGAGATCCGGTAGCCGGAGGACGTCTGCACGCGGTTCCCCTGCAGGCAGTTGTCGCACGCGCCGCACGTGTCGGCGTCGTAGTCCTCGCCGAAGTAGTTCAGGATGAAGCGCCGGCGGCAGCCCGTCGTCTCGGCGTACTGCAGCATCATCGCCAGCTTCGACTGATCGTACTTCTTCTTGGTCTCGTAGTTCGCGAGGTTCAGCACCATCTCGCGCTGCTCGCGCGCCGCTTCGGTGAGCGCGTAGGTGCCGCGGGTCGCGTTCTCGATGAAGCCGCTCTTTTTCAGCAGCGCGAGGATCACTTTGAGCTTCGTGAGCGGGAGCTGCGTGATCTTGCGCAGATCGGTGAGGCTGACGCCGCCTTCCTGCGAGCCGAAGATCTCGAGCGTTCCGAAGACTTTTTGGACTTCCTCGACGTCCGGATATTTGCCGGTGAGAAAGTAGTTCTGGACGCGCGTGTCGCTCATGCGGTAGATCAGCACGCACTTCGACTCGTCGCCGTCGCGGCCGGCGCGTCCGGCTTCCTGCGTGTACGCTTCGACGCTGCCCGGCAGATCGAAGTGCACGACGAACCGGATGTTCGGCTTGTCGATGCCCAGGCCGAAGGCGTTCGTCGCGACGACGGCGCGGATCGCTTCCTGCATGAACAGCTCGTGCACCGCGGTGCGGTCGTGCTTCTGCAGCTTCGAGTGGTACACCGCGGCGGGCAGGCCCAGCTCGTCCTGCAGGTACTTCTGCACTTCGAGCGCGTTCTTGATCGTCGCCGTGTAGACGATCCCGGTGCCTTCCAGCTCGCCCTTTTCGAAGAGCTCCTTCAGCGTTTTCAGCTTTCCGGCTTCGCTGTCGGCGCGGCGCACCGAGTACACGAGGTTGGGGCGGTCGAAGCCTTTGACGATCGGCTTGACGTGCGGGATCCCGAGCTGCACGAGGATGTCCTCGCGCACCGCGGGGGTCGCCGTGGCGGTGAGCGCGAGCACCGTCGGGTGACCGAGCTGCTGGATCACCTTGCCCAGGTTCAGGTAGGCGGGGCGGAAGTCGTGACCCCACTGCGAGATGCAGTGCGCTTCGTCGACGACGAACAGCGGGATGTCGAGGTTC
Organism: Vulcanimicrobiaceae bacterium; assembly: GCA_035650875.1. Classification (GTDB taxonomy): domain Bacteria; phylum Vulcanimicrobiota; class Vulcanimicrobiia; order Vulcanimicrobiales; family Vulcanimicrobiaceae; genus Vulcanimicrobium. Next base: position 810,820 of record DASRGU010000010.1, on the reverse strand, counting down.
TGCAGGATGCCGACGAACGCGTCGTCTTCGAGCTTCTCCGGGGTGACGAAGACGATCTTCAGCTGGCCCGACGCGATCCGCGCGACCGCGGCCATCTCCTGGTCCTCGGAGAGGGTCGAGTTGAGCGCCACGGTCTCCGTCACGCCGCGCTCGGCCAGCATGTCGAGCTGATCCTTCATCAGGGCGATGAGCGGCGAGACGACGATGGTCGTCCCCGGCAGCATCAGTGCGGGAAGCTGATACGTCAGCGACTTTCCGGCGCCGGTCGCCAGAATGGCGAGTGCGTCTTCACCGTCCAGGACGCGAGTGATCACCTCTTCCTGACCGGGGTTGAATCGCTCGTAACCGAAGTGTTCTCGCAGCGCGGCGCGCAGGTCGACCGAAGTCGCAGTCATCGTTCCTTACTTCCCGGCCGAGGCATGAAGGCGACGCCTCGCTTGGAAAAGCGAACGCGCACGACGCACAGGAGCCGGTGCCATCTGGGGTACCCCCGGGGCTCCTTCTTAAAACGTGTAAAGGTGGTCCGGAGTTGCCCGGCGGCGGCGACGGGACCCGCTCGCGGCGTCCCGAACTCGGCGGGGTGTCGCTCTACCGAACCTGGCGGCCCCGGACGTTCGCCGACCTGGTCGGGCAGGACGCGGTGGTCAAGACGCTGACCTCGGCGCTGGAGACCGGGCGTCTCGCGCACGCGTATCTGTTCTCCGGCCCGCGCGGTTCCGGTAAGACCTCGGCCGCGAAGATCCTCGCGCGCTGCATCGAGTGCGTGAACGGACCGACGGCGCACCCCGACAACACGTGCGAGAACTGCCGCGCGATCATCGAGGGCACCGCGCTCGACGTCCTCGAGATCGACGCAGCGTCCAATCGCGGGATCGACGAGATCCGCGCGCTGCGCGACGCGGTCAAGTTCGCGCCCTCGACGATGCGCAGCAAAGTGTACATCATCGACGAGGCGCACATGCTGACCAAAGAGGGCGCGAACGCGTTTCTCAAGACGCTGGAGGAGCCGCCCGAGTGGGCGGTGTTCGTGCTCGCGACGACCGCCCCCGAGGCGCTGCCGCCGACCATCCTCTCGCGCTGTCAGCGCTACGCCTTCCGGCGCATCGCGATCCCGACGATGATCGCGCGGATGCGCGAGATCGCCGATGCGGAAGGCATCCCCATCGACGACGCGGCGCTCGGTGCGATCGCCTACCGCGCCGACGGCGGGTTGCGCGACGCGCTCACGATGCTGGAGCAGGTCGCGGCGTTCGCGAGCGGTCCCGTCGACGCGGCCGTCGTCGAGGACGCGTTCGGGCAGACCGGGCGCGCGTTCGCGCGCACGCTGCGCGACGCCGCGCTCGACGGTGACGCCGCCGGAGCCTTGCGCATCGTCGACGAGGCCTCGGACGCCGGCACCGACATGGCGGGTCTCATCCGCAGCACGATCGCGGAGTTTCGCCACCTCCTCGTCGCGCGCGTGAATCCGGAGCTGCTGGCGCGCGATCTCGCCGAGGACGACGCGCACGCCGCGCGCGAGCGCGCCGCTGCGACGCCGCAGCCGAGGCTCGTCCGCGCGCTGCGTCTCCTCGCCGACGCGCTCGCCGCGGCGCGCGGCTCCGGCAATGCGCGGCTCGAGCTGGAAAGCGCGCTGCTGCGGTTTCTGCTGCAATCGGAAGACCCGTCGCTGGACGCGCTCGCCGCGCGCGTCGCGGCGCTCGAAGGCGCTTCGCCGGCGGCGCCTGTGCCGCAGCCGGTTGCGGGGCGAACGGTCGGCGCTCGCGACGACGACGCCGCACGACCGCGCGCCGCCGGCGGCACGCATCCGGCTGCGGCACCGGTGACCCCGGCGCCCGCGAGCGGTGCGCGTACCGCGGCTCCGGCCGCGTCGTCGGTGCGCGGCGAGACGCACGCCGCCCAGGCGCTCTCGACGTCCGAGACGCCGCCGCCCGCCGCGTCCGCCGCGTCCGCCGCCGAGGCGGGGCCGCGGCAGCCGGCGCGTTCGGCGGGCGATCTCACCGTTCAGAAAGTGCGCTCGCTGTGGCAGAGCGTCCGGACGCGCGCAGAGGGAGAGAAACCCTCGCTGCGCGCGACGCTCTCGCGCGCGACGGTCGCGTCGCTCGACGGCGAGACGCTGACGCTGCGCGTCCCGGATCCCGTCACGGCGGAGATGCTGAAGAAGGACGTTCCGACGCTGCGCAAGGCGATCGAGGGCGCCACGGGGCGCGCGCTCGACGTGCGCGTCACGGTCGCGGCGGGGGCGCCGCCGCCGGAGACCGGCGTTTCGCACGACGACGGCGAAGACGACCCCGACGACCTCGTGCGCTACGCGCTCGAAAAGCTGACGTGAGCCGCCCCGGAGAAACGACGATCCGATGAATCAGAACATGATGCGCCAGCTGCAAAAGGTGCAGCAAGAGATGGCGAAGGCGCAGGAAGACATCCAGAACTACAGCGTCGAGGGCGCCGCGGGCGGCGGGGTCGTGACGGTGACGATCACCGGCGACTTTCGCGTGACGAAGGTGACGATCGGCAAGGACGCGCTCGATCCGGAGGATGTCGAGACGCTCGAAGATCTGGTCGTCGCCGCGTGCAACGACGCGCGCGCGAAGGCCGAGGCGTACGCCTCGCAGCGGATGGGCTCGGTCACCGGCGGGCTGAAGATCCCCGGGTTCGGTTAGCCCGGTCTCGGACAGCTCGAGAAGGTTACGTCATCCCGACCATCATCGCGGGCCCGGTTCAGGCCCTCATCAACGAGTTCAGCAAGCTGCCGACCATCGGGCCGAAGACCGCGGCGCGGCTCGTCTTCCACCTGCTCAACCGCCCCAAAGGTGACGCCAACGCGCTCGCCGACGCGATCGTCGCGCTGAAAGAGCGCGTGCGCCTCTGCGCGACGTGCTTCGCGATCACCGAAGAGGACCCGTGCGCGATCTGCGCCGACCCGCGGCGCGACGCGAGCCTCATCTGCGTCGTCGGCGAAGCGAAAGACGTCTTCGCGATCGAGCGCACGTCGGCGTACAACGGCCGCTACCACGTCCTCGGCGGGCTGATCTCGCCGATGGACGGCATCGGTCCCGCGCAGCTGCGCGTGCGCGAGCTCATCGACCGCGTCGCCGCCGAGCATCCGGCCGAGATCCTCGTCGCGACGAATCCGAACGCCGAAGGCGAGGCGACCGCGCTCTATCTGTCGCGCCTGATCGCGCCGAGCGGCGTGAACGTCACGCGCTTGGCGTACGGCCTTCCCATCGGCGGCGACCTCGACTACGCCGACGAAACGACGCTCGCCCGCGCCATCGAAGGCCGCCGCACGCTGTAGGCGCTACGTCAACGTGAGCGTTTCGCCGACGGCGATGTCGCCGGTGACGGTCACTTCGCAGTAGATGCCCATCACGTTGTCGCGGTCGTTCGCGATGCGGCGCAGCACGTCGGCGTTCTCTTCGCCGGTCGCGACGTCGTAGTTCGGGGTCACGCAGCGGTCGATCGTCGCGACGACGTCGAGCGTCGCGCCGCCGATCCGCAGCGTCGCGCCGACGAGGTCGGCCTCGCGCCGCGCGAACGCCGGGTCGGCGACGACGTAGAGGTTCGGGCGCCAGCGGAGCGGGTCGAGCGACGCGCCGAGCAGCGTCTCCACGTCGCGCACCCACAGGTCGAGCAGCACCGAGACGGGACGGGCGTCGAACCAGCGCGGACGCGCGCGGTCGAGGCCGACGTCGACGTGCCGGTCGCGCGCGTACGACGCGGCCGTCTCCGGGTCGCTCGTGAGGTGCAGCCGATTGTTCTCTTTGCCGCGATACGGCTTTCCGGCGCGGGCGTGCGTCGGCGTCTCGACCGTCAGTGCCGCGGTGCGATCGCCCTCGAGCCCGTCCGAAAGGACGGCGACGCGCTGCAGCGGCTCGGCCTTGAGGCTCTTCACGGGGTATCGCCACAGCGCCGCCAGCGTGCCGACCTGCATCCCCGGGGATTCGCTCCGCGGGCGCGCGAACGCTTCCGGCGCGTGCAGACCACGGTGCTGCGTCCCTTGGGTGCCGGAGAGCTCCTCGATCGCGCGGTGACGCTCTTCGTTCGGCGCTTCGTGCCGATCGCGCTCGTCGCGGCGGTCGTGCTGGTCCCGGTGCTCGTGCTGTCCGCGTTCATGGTGCAGTCCCCGGCCGACGTGCTCGGCCTCCTCGGGAATCTGGGCTCGGGCGCGAGGCCCTCGCCCGAGGTCATGCGAGAGCTGCGGGCAGCGGATACGAACGGCATCTGGATCACGATGGTCTCCGGTCTCGCGCGGCTGCTGCAGTGGAGCGCCCTGGTCGCCGTCGTCGCGGCCGCGTACGGCGGAACGACGATCAGCCTGCGTACGGCGTATCGGATCGGACTGCGGCGCTGGCTCGCGCAGCTTTTCGTGGCGATTCAATTCGCGATCATCTCGCTGCTCGCGTTCATCCCGTGGATCATGCTGTATCTCGCGCTCGTGTTCGCGCTGACGTTCATCACCGCGGTGGTGAAGGTGCTCGCGATCGCCGTCGTCGTCGCGGTCATCGGCGGGCTCGTCGTGGTGGCGCTCGCCGTGATCCTGGCAGGCTGGCTGTTCATCGCGTACTCACTCGCGACTATCGCGGTCGTGACGGAAGCGATGCATCCCGTCACCGCGGTCACGACCGGATTGAGCCGCGCGTTCGGGGCGTCGACGCGCTGGCGGAGCCTCGCCGCGGGGCTCATCGCCATCCTGCTCAACTTCGCGACGGCGCTCCCGATGGTCGCGGTCGGCGCGCTCTTGACCGAGCTGACGCACGTTCGCGCCGCGTACTGGGCGACGGTGGGCGTCGGCGATCTGCTGACGCAGTGCCTCATGGGGACGTTCCTCGTCGTCTACGCCGTCGACGTGCGGGTGCGCCGGGAGGGGATCGATCTGCTGCCGGCCGCCGAGGGCGGCGCGCTCGGCGTCGCGCCGGTCTAGGCGGTGGGCTGGCCGCACGGCGATCCGCGCGCCGTCGCGCGCGCGGTGCTGTCCGACCCGCGCTTCCACGTCGCGCAGCCGAAGGCGCACCGCACGATCTGGAACGCGATCGGCGACGCGCTCCGCACGCTGTGGAACTGGCTCGTCGGACCGCTGCGGCACGCGACGGGCAATCGCGCGCTGACGACGGCGATCGGCTTGGCCGTGCTCGCGGCGCTCGTCGCGGGCGCGGTGTGGGCGATCCTTCGATTCGCGCGCGTTGCGCGCGCCCGCGCCGCGGCTCGCGGACGCGCCGCCGCGCACGCCGCCGCCCTCGAAGACGGGTTGGACGCGGCGGCGTTGTACGCGCGCGCGCTCGACGCGCTCGCCGCGGGGCGGTTGCGCGAAGCGGCGGCATTGCTGTGGTCGTCCGCGTTGCGCGCGCTCGACGAGCGCGGACGCGTCGCGTTCGATCCGTCCCGCAGCCCCGGCGAGTGGCGGCGCGCCGTGCGCGATCCGGCGTTCGACGCGCTCGCGCGCGACGCGGTCGTCGCACTGTTCGGCGACCGCGACGTCGACGCGGCGCTCGTCAAACGGATGCGCGAATCGTACGCGCGCGTGGCCGCGCGATGAAGCGCGATCTCGTCGCCGCTGCGGCGATCCTCGCCGCGATCGTCGTCGCGACGCTGCTCGTCCCGCACGAGGAGCAGCGACCGGCGGTCGCGACGCGCGCGAGCACCGACTACCGACCCGGCGGGTACCGCGCGTGGTACGACGTCGCGGCACGTGAAGGGGTCGACGTCGTCCGCTTTCGCGAGCACCACGAGGCGCTGACACGGAGCGGCATCGACACGCTGATCGTCGCGTTTCCCGAGGGTCCCGCGCAGCTGGACTGGGACGCCGGCGAGGCGTCCGCTTTGCTGGATTGGGTGCGCGCGGGTGGGCGCATGATCGACGTCGGCGAGACCCCGCCCGCGGGCGAGGACGCGGAGAGCAGGCGCGACGTGATGCTCAGCGAGCCGGTCATCCTCGATCGAGCCCGTGGCCCGGCGGGTGCGCTCCGCGGGCCGTGGGCGTCGACGGTCGGGACGCTCGCCGCGCGGGGCGACCTGCGGATCGTCACGCGCAAGCACGCGCGCGCGCAAGTGCAGGCGCTGCTGCGCGACCGGGCCGGTGCACTCGTCGTCCGCTACCGCTTCGGGCAGGGCGAGATCGTCGGCGTCGCGAGCGCGGCGCCGTTCCAGAACGACGCGCTCGCGCGCGGCGACGACGCGCGGCTCGCCTACCTGCTCGCGCGTCCGCGCCGCGTGCACGGCGTGGTCGCGTTCGACGAAGCGATCCGGGCCGATCTGCTCGGACGGCCGTGGTATCGCGCGCTCGACGTGCCCGAGCTCGTCGCGCTCGCGTTCTGCGCGTTCGCCGGGCTGCTGTGGCTCGCGTACGGCATCGTCCCGCTCGGTCCACCGCACCGTCTCGAGCCGCCGCGCGAGCCGACGTCGGCCGAGTTTCTCGACGCGGTCGCGGCGCTGTACGGCCGCGCGCGCTCGCGCGGTCGCGCTCGCGACGCGCTCGTCGCGGAGGGACGGCGGCTGCTCGAGCGCGCCGCGCCGGCGCCGGAGACGGAGGCCCTGCGAACGCGGCTGTCGGAGGCGGCGTCCAGCGTCGTCGCCGACGATCGGACGCTGATCGCGGTCGCGGCGCTCGCGCACGCGATCCGGAAGGAGACGAAGACCACGATGGGCATCGAACGCACCGCCGCGCGCCGCGCGCGACGGTCTTCCGCGCGGATCGCGTAAGTGGACGCGATCGAACGGGACGACGCCGTCGCGGCGCTCGGGCCGCGGCTGCGCGCCGGGCTTTCGGCCGTCGTGGTCGGCGGCGACCGCGTCGCCTTCGGGCTGCTCGTCGCGCTGCTCGCCGGCGGTCACGCGCTCGTCGAAGGCGTGCCGGGAACGGCGAAGACGCTCGCGGTACGCGTGCTCGCGCGGCTGCTCGGGATCGCGTACGCACGCGTGCAGTTCACGCCGGATCTGATGCCGTCCGACGTGGTCGGGACGACGGTGTTCGACCAGCGCAGCGCGACGTTCTCGCTGCGCAAAGGGCCGGTGTTCACCAACGTGCTCCTGGCGGACGAGATCAACCGCACGCCGCCGAAGACGCAAGCCGCGCTGCTCGAGGCGATGGAGGAACGGCGCGTCACGATCGACGGCACGACGCACGATCTTCCCGCGCCGTTCATCGTCTGCGCGACGCAGAACCCGATCGAGTTCGAGGGCACCTACCCGCTGCCCGAGGCGCAGCTCGATCGCTTTCTCGTGCGCGTGCGCACCGGCTATCCTGCGCCGGCCGAAGAAAAAGACCTGATCGCCCGCGCGGTCGCCGGCTTCGACGCTCGCGACCTGGCCGCGGCGGGCGTGACGGCGCTCGCCGACGCGACGGCGCTGCAGGCCGCCCAGCGCGCGGTGCGCCGCGTGCATCTCGCCGAGTCGCTGCAAGCGTACGTGTACGACGTCGTCGCCGCGACGCGTACGTCGGCGGACGTCGCGCTCGGCGCCAGCCCGCGCGCCGCGCTCGCGCTCGTCGTCGGCGCGCAGGCCGCCGCGCATCTCGACGGCCGGAGCTTCGCGACGCCGGACGACGTGAAGGACGTCGCTCCGCTGGCCCTCGCGCACCGGCTCATCGTCCGCCCCGAAGCCGAGCTGGACGGGCTCACCGGGGACGACGTCGTGACGCGCGTGCTCGCGAGCGTTCCCGCGCCGGAGCGCTGATGCCGCGCATCGCGCCGCGCGGCGTCGCGGCGCTGGTCGTCGCGGGCGCGCTCGCGGCGCTGCTCGCGCGCGTCGAGCCCTGGGCGTACGCCGTCGCGACGGGCGCGCTGCTCTTCGCGCTGCTCGCCGCCTACGACGCGCTGCTGCTGCGCGGCCCGCTCGAGATCGCGCGCACGGTGCCGGCGCGCATCGCGCTGGGCCGCGCCGACGCGTTCGCGTACGAGATCGTCAACCGCACGCCGCGGGCGCGGCGCGTCGCGGTGGTCGAGGCGCCGGCGGAGCGGCTCGCGATCGATCCCGCGGAAGCACGTGCCGCGGTTGCGGCGCGCTCGCGCGCGACGGTGCGCATCCGCTTTGCGCCGCGCGAGCGCGGGCGCACGACGCTGCGCTCGTATCACGCGCGCGTGCAGTCGGCGCTCGGGATCGTCGAGCTGCGGCGCAACGTTTCGGCGCCCGTGCCGCTGCGCGTGCTGCCCGACCTGAGCGCCCTCGATGCGAGCGGCGACGTCGTCGCGCGCACGAAGCTGATGCAGGCGGGCTTGCGCCGGCTGCGGCTGCGCGGCGCCGGCGGTGAGTTCGCGAGCCTGCGCGAGTACGGTCCCGACGACGAGTTCCGCGCGATCGACTGGAAGGCGTCGGCGCGCCGCGGCCGGGCGATGGTCGCGACGTACGACGTCGAGCGCGCGCAGCAGATCGTTCTCGCGCTCGACGCCGGCCGGCTCATGGCGGCGCGGCTCGGCGAGCGGCGCAAGCTGGACTACGCCGTCGGCGCGGCGCTCGCGCTCGCCGCGATGGCCCGGCTCGCCGCCGACCGCGTCGGCGCGCTCGCGTTCGCCGCCGCGATGCTCGCGCGCGTGGCGCCGGGCGCGGGCGCCGCGCACGTCGCCGCTCTCACCGACCTGCTCTCCGACGTGGAGCCGCACGTCGAGGAGCCGGACTACGAGCGCGCGGTGCTCGAGCTGGACCGCACGCTGCGCCGGCGCTCGCTCGTCGTGCTCTTCACCGACATCTTCGATCCGATCGCGTCGAGCGCGGTGCTTTCCGCGACGGCGCTGCTCGCGAAGAAGCATCTCGTCCTCGTCGTGCTGATGAACGACGCGGCGATCGAATCGGCGCTGCGGGCGGAGCCGCGCCGCGCGGCGGACGCGTATCGCGCCGCCGTCGCCGCGACGCTCGCCGAAGAGCGTGCGCGCGCCGTCGCCTCGCTGCGCGAACGCGGGATCCTCGTCGTCGACGTGCCCGCGGCGGAGCTGACGCTCGCGCTCCTCGACGCCTACGTCGACGTCAAGACGCGCGGTCTGCTCTGACGTCGCCGCGGCCCGCACCGAACAGATACGCGACGAGCGCGACGGCGGTGAGGATGCCGATGGCGTCGCGCGCGGCGATCGGCAGCCGCTGCGGCGAGACGAAGCCTTCGATCGTCCCCGCGACGCATAGCAGCAGCGCGACGCCGAGCACGAGCGTCGCGGCGCGGCGGGCGGCGACGACGAGCGCGTCGCGCCTGCGCAGCCGTCCGGGGCGCAGGAACCCGCCCGCGATCAGCAGCCCGGCGCCGCCGGCGATCTGGATCGCGGTCAGCTCGATGACGCCGTGCGGCGCGATCGTCGCCCAGAAGTCGGCGCCGAACCCCGCTTTCGTGTAGAGCGCGGCGAGCGCGCCGACCATCAGGCCGTTCGTCAGGATGATCCATCCCGTGACGAGGCCGCCCGTCATCCCGCCCGCGAACGCGATCGCCGCGACGCGCACGTTGTTGGTGATGATCGTCGACGCCGCGAGCGGCGAGTTCACGCGGTCGAAGCCGAAGTTCGTGTCGTGCAGCGGCCGGTCGAGCGGCGGGATCGGCACGCCGGGGACCAGCGCGTGCACGTTCTGCGGATCGGCGGCGACGGAGGCGAACGCGACGAGCGCGGCGATCACCGTCACCGCGATGCAGGCCACGATCGGCGCCCACGAGCGGCGCACCTCGCGGGGGAAGTCGCGCAGCACGAAGCCGCCGAGCCGGCTCCAGCCGCTGCGCGCCGCGGCGACGTAGACGACCGCGTGGGCGCGCGCCGTGAGCCGGTTGAGGTGCTCCACGATCGCGGCATCCTCGCCGCGCGCACGCGCGATCGCGAGATCGCTCGTGGCGGCGCGATACGCCAGCGCGAGCTCGTCGATCTCATCGGCCGGGAGCGAGCGAATCCCGCGCGCCGCGGCGCGATCCGCGAGCGCGGCCAGCCGGTCCCAGCGCGCGCGGCGCGCGATCACGAAACGCCGTTCGCGCATCGTCTCAGGCTTCGCGAAAGAGCGGGACGCCTCTTTGCGCGAACTGGCGCGCATGGAGCGCAGCGTCGAGGTCCGGACCGGGGAAGCGGTCTCGATCCGCTACGAGCTGGCCGGCCTGGGAAGCCGCTTCCTCGCCGTCGCGATCGACACGCTCGCGCAGCTGCTGCTCGTCGTGGTGATCTCGGTCGCGTTCGCGCTGGCCGGAACGGCGGTCGAGCGCGTGCTCCCGCGCTCCGTCATCGGCCCCTGGATCGTCGCGATCTGGGTCGCGGTGCTGTTCGTCGTGACGATCGGCTGGTTCATCGTCTTCGAGATCTGGTGGTCCGGCCGTACGCCCGGGAAGCGCGCGATCGGGATCCGCGTGCTGCGCGACGGCGGGTTGCCGATCGACGCCGGTGCCGTCGTCATCCGCAACCTCGTGCGGCTCGTCGAGATGCTGCTCGTCGCGTACGCCGCCTCGGCCGTCAGCACGCTGCTCTCGAAAGAGAACAAGCGGCTGGGCGACTTCGCCGCCGGCACGATCGTCGTCCGCGACCGGGCCGACCCCATCCCCGATCTCGACGCCTATCTCGAGCGCCGGGCGCGCCCGGACACCGGGCTGCGCGAGGACGACCGCGTCCTCATCGAGCGCTTCCTGGCCCGCCGCGCCTCGCTGGAGCCGCACGCGCGCTCGGTCCTCGCCTCGCAGATCGCCGAGAAGGTTCGCCCGACGCTGAACGCCTCGTACGGCGGCCTCGACGACGAGCAGCTGCTGGAGTGGCTGGTCGAGCGCTGAGGCTCGCGGGCGCGTCGCCCCGCGTCGCGCCCGAGCGGTCAGCGCGCCGTGCCGTTGCCGCCGGAGGCGCCGTTGTTGCCGCCGCGGATGCGCGCCAGCATGTCGCGCGCGAAGGTCATCGCCGACGCTCTCGCCTCTTCGTAGACGCGCGCGGCGTCCTCGACGCCCATCTGGCGGCCGTTGCGGTAGTAGTACGACACGCCTTCGCCGACCACGACCGTGCCGGCGTACGCGATCGCGGACTTGATGAAGATCCCGCCGACGGGGATGAAGCCGGACAGCTCGCGCGCCAACGCGCGCCAGCCGAACCCGCCGCCGACGACCGGCAGCAGCTCGAGCATCTGCGAGAGATCGGGATCGCGCCCGTAGGCGGCGCCGATGTTCAGCATCAGCGTCATCTGGATCCCGGTGATCGCGAACATGTCGGCGCCCGACGCGAACGCGCCGAGCACGACGCCGAGCACGGGCACGTGGTCGATCACGGCGCTCGCGCCCGCCACCTTCAAGGCGTTCATCGCGGCGTCGCGCGTGAGCTTCGCCGCGACGACGTCGCGCAGCGTGGGCAGCTGCCGGCCGACGGCGACCTCCAGCCCTTTGCAGCAGTCGACGAGATGCGGCAGGAACCGCCCGGCGAGCGGCTGGTAGGCGAGGCGGTCGACGACGTACTCCTCGGCGCCGCCCGCCGGCGGCGCCTGGATCGGCCCGCTGGTCGCCGTGATGCCGGGCTCGACGATCAGCACGAGGACCGGCAGCTTCAGCGCGACGAGCTTCTCGAGCCCCAGCGCCCCGCGGTCGGTCGCGCGCGCCACGCAGATCACCGCGCGGGCGTCCGTCGTGTCGACGGCGCGCTCCACGTCGAGGGTCTCGAGCGTCGCCGCGGCCTCCGGCGGGATCGTGTCGCCGGGGTGCCCCGCGAGAAGCAGCCGCCGCAGCTCGCTCATGAGCCCCGGGTCGCCGCAGAGGAAGAATTTGAACGGACGGCGCGCGCCGGCGTGGACCGCTCCGACGTTGAGCGAGCCCCGCAGACGTTCGAAGACCGCCGCGGCGGACGAGGCATTCACGGTACGCTCCTACCCCGTCCGGCCGAGCGGGGTTACGTCATCCCGCGAGCTTCCTTGTCCGGGTCGTCCATGTAGTCGAGCCAGATGAGCCCGAGGAAGATCTCGAGCGACTGCGCGTACATGCCGCGCGCGTTCGCCAGGTCGACGATGCTCTTGCCGGTCGCCTTCGATTCGGCGAGGATCGCCTGCGGCGCGGCGTTCGTGTCGGCACCGACGATCACGGCCGCCGCGACGTCGCCGGGCGTGAGATCCTGCGCCTCGAGCGTGTCGTAGCTCGGGCCGCCGGTGTGGAAGCGCAGGTCCAGCGCGTGCTGCAGCGTCGCGTAGCGATCGGGCGACTCTTGCAGGCCGAGCATGTCGATCTGCGTCTCCAGCTGGCGCGCGCGGGCCATGTTGAAGAGCTGCGAGGCCTGCGCCGCGCCGACCGCGGCCTTGTTGAGCGAGTCGACGGCCTTCGTCATCGCCGGCTCGATCGACTGATAGTCGAACTGCTGGATGTCGCCGGTGCGGTCGAGGCGCGCGTGCTGCAGCGTGTGCACGAAGCGGTCGAGATCGCCGAGCCCGACGTCGAGCAACGCGAGGGAGGCGCGCGCGGCGTCGACGCCGCGCACCATGTCGCCGTCGGCCGCCGCGATCGACGCCAGCATCTTCGGATACGTCGGGAACGTCGCGAGCGCTTGGGGCGGCGGCGCGTCGAGCTTCACCGGCGCCGCGAGCTGGTTCAGCATGTCGCGGTTGTCCTTGAGCAGGCCGCCTTCTTTGTTCCGCTCGAGCGACCCGACGCCGCCGATGGTCTCCGACGCCTTGCCGACCGCGGTGTCGAGCGACTTCGACATCGTGTTGATGTTGTGCATCAGCGTGTCCAGACGCGTGTCCTTGCGCGGCTGGACGCTGCCGAGGTTCGGCATGCCGTAGACGATGTTCTCGATGCGCGCCTTCACCTGCTTGATCTGGTCGAGCCCTTGCTGCCGGCGGGACGCGATCGCGGTCGCCGCCTGCGTCTGATCGTTCTGCGCCGCCGTCACGGCGTCGCGCAGCGGCTGGAGATCGGGATGGAGCAGGTCGAGGCGCCGCTCCGCCTCGCGCAGGTCCTTGATGCGCACGTCGGCGAGCGCTTTCGCTTCGGGCGACTCCTTGGCGGCCGCGGCGGCGAGGTTCTGCTCGCCTTTCGACACCTGCCCGATCGCGAGCTGGGCCTGGCCGAGATCGAACTGCGCCGTCGCGTCGTCGGGCCGGCGCTTGAGGATGTCGGCGAACTTCAGCGCGGCGATGTTGTAGCGCGCCGTGTCGAGATCGTGGATCGCCTGCGCGAGCTTTTCGTCGTCGGTGCGCAGCGCGGGGTTCAGCTGCGGGTCGCCGCGCAGGTTGGCGAGGCGCTTGTCCGTGAACGGGTGGTCGGCGAGGTACTTCGAGACGGCGTCGTGCGACTCGCGCTCGGTCGCGCCGAGGTGCTCCATGAACGTGTACATCGCGTCGGGATCGTAGCCCGCGCGCGTCATGAGCATCAGCCCGTACTTGTCGGCTTCGTTCTCGTCGTCGCGCGAGATGCGCGCGAGCATTCCGGCCTCCGCGAGCTGGCCGAACTGATAGATGATCGGCGAGAACATCGCGCCGATGGTGAAGAGAACGTTGAGGATCGACGCCTTGTTGTTCGAGGTCACCGCATGGCGGCGCTCGATGTGGCCGGTCTCGTGGCCGAGCACCCCGGCGAGCTCGTCGTCGCTCTGGACGAAATCCAGCGTCCCTTCGTTGACGTAGATGTACCCGCCCATCGTCGAGAAGGCGTTGATGTCCGAGACGTCCAGGATCTTGATCGAGTACGGCACGTCCTTGCGCGCCGTCTGCGCCCACAGCTTGTTCGTGATGTCGTTGACCCACTGGTTGAGCAGCGGGTCGGTGACGATCACCGTGCTGTCGGTGATCTGCTTGTCGTAGTTCTTGCCGATCTGGATCTCTTGAGCGGTGTTGAGCGCGAGCGCGGGTGCCGGGATGCTGGCACTCATCATCGCGATGATAACGGCGATGACGGCGATACGACGGAACGGCATCATGACGAGCTTCCTCGAGGGGCGCCGGACGGGGTTCGGCCGGAGCGCGTTGATTCGACCTCGGACCCCAGCTTTCCACCAGCTCAGCGTCAAATCTGTGGGACGGCTGTGGACAACGAAAGTTTCCCGTGCAATGCGTGTGGACGGCGCAGGGCGCCGTTTCGAGGCATCGGAACGGGCGCGGATGATCAAGGAGGGGCGCCGATGAGCACCGTGCGCGGGCGCGGACGCAGTCTCGAAATCGAAGTCGACCGGGCCCTCGGAGCAGCCGCCGAGGAGCTGCGCGCGCAGTTCGGCGCGCGCCCCGAGTTCTACCGCGGAAGCCGGGCCGTGGCCAATCTCGGGATCCTGGAGCCGCGGGCCGAGGAGATCGCCGCCTTCCGCGACGCGCTCTCCGAGTTCGGGATCACCCTCGACGGGCTCAGCGGGGTCGAGGCGATCGCGCCGGCCGCGGCGGATCTCGATCTGGCTTACCTCGGCACGGCAAGCGTCGGGGACGTCGCGGTTCTGCCGCGACGGCGCGAGCGCGAGGTCGTCCTCTCCGACCACGCCCGCTCGCTGGTGGCCGACTTCGCGGGCGCCCGCGCCGACATGGCGCGGCGGCGGAAGGACCCGCCCCGCGTCGCGAGCGGCGTCGCGAGCGCCGGCGTCGCGCTCCCGCACGGCCCGGCGCGCGGCATCCCGGTCGGCATCTCCACCCTCTACCATCGCGGAACGCTGCGCGGCGGGCAGGCCCTGCACAATCTGGGCAACCTCGTCGTCGTCGGCGACGTGAACCCCGGCGCCGAGCTCGTCGCCTCCGGCGACATCGTCGTCTTCGGCGCGCTGCGCGGCGTCGCGCACGCGGGCGCCCAAGGCGACCGCGGCGCGCGGGTGATCGCGCTCGAGCTGGCGCCCACGCAGCTTCGCATCGCGACCATGATCGCGAGCGGCGCGGCCGATGCGAAGCCGCGCGGCCCCGAGCACGCTTCGATCGTCGACAACCGGATCGTCGTCGTCCCCTTCAACCAAGCCGACCTTCGGAAGGAGATGCAGGCATGAGCGCCCGGCGCATCGTCGTCACGAGCGGGAAAGGCGGCGTCGGCAAGACGACCACCACCGCGAACCTCGGCGCAACGCTCGCGAAGCGCGGCCATCGCGTCGTCCTCGTCGACGCCGACATCGGGCTGCGCAATCTCGACCTCGTGCTCGGCGTCGAGAAGCGCATCGTCTTCGATCTCGTCGAGGTGGTCGAAGGGCGCTGTCAGCTCCGGCAGGCGCTGATCAAGGACAAGCGGCTCGAGAACCTCTCGGTGCTGCCGGCCGCGCAGACGCGCGACAAGACCGCGATCAGCGAGCTGCAGTTCGCGAAGGTGGTCGACGAGATCGCGGCGTTCTCCGACTACGTGCTGATCGATTGTCCGGCGGGGATCGAGCACGGCTTCCGCAACGCGATCGCCGGCGCCGCCGAAGCGATCGTCGTGACGACGCCCGAGGTCAGCGCGATCCGCGATGCCGACCGCGTGATCGGCAAGCTGCACGAGCGCGGTCTGCCGATCCGCCTCATCATCAACCGGATCCGCCCCGAGATGGTGCGCTCGGGCGACATGCTCTCGGTCGACGACGTCACCGACATCCTCTCGGCGGAGCTGCTCGGGATCGTCCCCGACGACGAAGAGATCATCGACACGACGAACCGCGGCGAGCCGGTCGCGCTCATCGCCGAGGCGCGGCTCGCCGTCATCTACGACAAGATCGCCCGGCGTCTCGAGGGCGAGCTCGTTCCGTTCACCACCTTCTCCACGCCCGGGTTCTTCGGGCGGCTCTTCCGCAAAGCGGGTTAAGGGAGACCGGGATGCACGAGATGATCGAACAGCAGCCTCCGCCCGCCGGCCGAGCCGAGCCGGCCCTTGAGGAGCGCTCGTCCGACGACGACCGGCTGACCGTCGTCCCGTTACCGGAAGCGGAAGCCGGTCCTTCGCCGGCGAGCGCCGGCGAAGCGAGCGCCGTGCCGGAATCCGCGGTCGCCGAGGCGCCCGCGGCGGCCGCGGTCCCGCGCGTGCGCGGCCGCGCCATCGTCGTGACGAGCGGCAAGGGCGGCGTCGGCAAGACGACGACCACCGCGAACATCGGCGCGGCGCTCGCCGCGACCGGCGCGAGCGTGGTGCTCGTCGACGCCGACGTCGGACTGCGTAACCTCGACATCGTCATGGGGCTCGAGGCACGCGTCCGGAATCACGTGCTCGACGTGCTCGAAGGGAAGGCGACGCTCGAAGAGTCGCTCGTCTCCGACAAGCGCGTTCCCTCGCTGAAGCTGCTTGCCGCGGCGCAGACGCGCGAGAAGGACGACGTCGACACCGCCGCGTTCCGCGACCTCATCTCGTCGCTGCGCGACCGCTTCGACTACGTGCTGATCGATTGCCCGGCCGGGATCGAGAAAGGCTTCAGCAACGCGATCGCAGGCGCCGACGAAGCGCTGATCGTCTGCACGCCCGAGGTGTCCGCGGTGCGCGACGCCGATCGCGTCGTCGGGCTGCTCGGCGACGAGCGCTGCGTCAAGCTCATCGTCAACCGGCTGCGCCCGGCGCTCGTGCGTAAAGGCAAGATGCTCTCGGTCGACGACGTCAACGGCATCCTGCGCTTGCCGCTGATCGGCATCGTCGCCGACGCGCCGGACGTCATCGTCTCCACGAACCGAGGAGAGCCGGTCGCGCTCGATCCGGTGTCGCCGGTCGGCGAAGCCTACCGGCAGATCGCGCAGCGGATCGCGGGGACGCTCGAGACGCCGCCCGAGATCCCGCGCGAAAAGACGTTCTTCGAAAAGCTGTTCGGGGGCCGCAACTGACGTGTTCGATTTTCTCTCGAAATTCTTCGGACGCCCGGCGTCGAGCGCGACCGCGAAAGAGCGCCTGCGGCTGGTGCTGCTCTCCGACCATCTGTCGCTCGCGCCCGACGTCGTCGAGTCGCTCAAGCACGACCTGATCGAGGTGATCTCGCGCTACGTCGAGGTCGACGTCCCGAACTGCGACGTCACGTTCGAGCAGCGCGAGCACGAGGTCGCGATGCTCGCGAACATCCCGATCCTCTCGATCAACAAGCGCACGCCTCCGCCGGCGCCGCCGCGCCCGCCGGCGGGACCGCCGCCCGAGCGCGCCCCCGAACCGGTCGCGCAGCCCGCCCCGGCCTTCGAGCCGCTCGGAATCGGGGCCGCCCCGTTCACCGCGGTCCCGCAGCCGTCGGGAGCAGTTGCGACGGCGGACGCCGCTCAGCGCGCAGACGCGATACCGGCATCGACGCCGCGATCGCAAGCAGCGACCGACGCGGTCGTCGACGCATCTTCGCCGAACTCGCTCGCATCGAACCATGCGCCGGCCGGTGCCGATCTCGATCGGCATACGCCGCTGAGCAAGCAGTCTTCGACGCAGAACGCTCCCGGCGCGAAGTCGGGACGTCGGCGGCGCCGTAAGGCGGGCGGCGCGCTGACCGGCCAGACGGCGAAAGCGGGGTAGGCTCGGCCGCTGGCTTGTCACGTTTTTCTATAGTATAATGCTACAGACTTGGGTGAATCCGTTGTAGCGCAGGTCCGCGCTTACATCCGACGGCTTGACCCCGGAACGGTATTCACTCCGTCCGAGCTGGTGCACGCTCGCCTTGGCTCCGCGCAAGCGGTCCGGCAGGCGATACGCAGGCTCGCCGTTGACGGAGCCATACGCCGGCTCGCTAAGGGCTACTATGACGTGCCGCGCGTGAACCCGCGCATCGGTCCGCTCGCTCCGACCACGGAAGCCGTGATTTCGGCGCACGCGCGGAAGACCGGTGCGACCATCGAGCCCACTGAAATGGCCGCCGCGAATACATTGGGGCTAACGACGCAGGTTCCGGCGCAGCGTGTCTACCGCACCGATTCGTTTCCGCGCGAGCTGCGTATCGGCGGTCACCGCATCAAGCTGCGGACCGCTGGACCCCGAGCGCTCGCGCGTGACGCCGGTCCTGCGGACCTCGTCATCGATGCGCTACGCGCCATCGGCAACCGGCACGTTTCCGACGCTGACATCGGAAAGCTCCGTGACTTCGTCCGGAAACACGATCTTTCGAATGAACTCGCGCAGCGCTCGCAGCGTGTCCCTGCATGGATGTTGCCGTTCATCGACCAGATTCTGAAACCGTAGCTATGGACGAGGTCGCATCTCTTGCGCCGGCGGAGCGGCGCGACGTCTTCGCGGAAGCGGCGCTGCGAATGGGCGTCGACATCACGGGCGCTCCTTGGACGAGGCATGTGCGCGCTACGTCCGCCACAGCTTGGCGCCGGCGCTACGCACGTCGTTCGCGGGAAAACTCGGTGTTGGCGGTTGGGATCTCAACGTCGACCCGGATGACCGCTACGGCCATACGCTGCTCTTTCGTTATCCGAGCAGCGCGCCGGAAATCGCGCACTCGTACATTCGAGAGCGCGTGAAGATCGAGCTGGGGTGGCGCGCTGCAGCCGAGCCGAGCGAGATACGGACGTTCCGGCCGTATGCCGCAGAGCAGTTTCCGGATGCGGTTCGCGATGCGGCCGTGACGTGCGTCGCGTTGACTCCCGCTCGCACGTGTTGGGAAAAGGTGACCGCGCTTCACGCAGAGAGCTTCCGAACGCTCTTGCCGCGCTTCTTTTCGCGCCACTATTCCGACGTTGCCACGATGTTCGGCACCGCGGTCGGCGCAAGCGCCGCACGGGATCTTTCGATACTGGAAGACGTCAGACGCTACAAAGACCGCTATTACCGCGCGAGCTGGGCGCGCTACGATCTCGCCGTCCCGGGGTCGCTCGTGCTCGTTCCGAGTGACGACCACTTGCGGCAGCTCGCTTCCGACTATGCGGAGATGCGGGTCATGTTCTTCGAACCTCCTCCTCCGTTCCGGACGGTCGTTGCCGAGCTCGCGCGGCTCGAGTCTCAGATCAATAGGCGCTAGCAGCCGAGCCCCTGCGGCGGAGGCTGCCATCGCTTCCGCGAACGCCGTGCGGCGTGGATCGGCCCTGGTACACGCGGTTCAATTGGCCGCTCGCCGTCGCTCCCGTGCTGGTCACCCTGCTCGGCATCCTGTTCATCCGGTCCGCGACGCTGCACGCGCACTACGCGGCGGACGAGTGGCGCAAGCAGTTCATCTACGCCGGCATCGGGGTCGCGATGATGATCGGCGCGGCATGGGTCGATTATCGCGTCTGGCGGCGCTGGGCGTTGCCGCTGTATCTGATTACGCTGGCGCTGCTGCTGTTCATCGCCTTCAAGGGGCATTCGGCGCTCGGCGCGGCACGCTGGATTCAGCTCGGCCCGTTCCAATTCCAGCCGTCGGAGCCGGCGAAGGTCGTCATCGCGATCGCGCTCGCCGCGCTTCTGTGCCGCGGCACGTACCGGAAAATCCAGGAGATCATCCTCCCGCTCGTCGTCGTCGCAATCCCGGCCGTGCTGATCCTCAAGCAGCCGGACCTCGGCACGACGCTCGTCATCGGCGCCATTCTCACGGCCGAGCTGTACATCGGTCTTCCGAACTTGTTCGACTTCGGTTTGTATGTCGGAACCATCGTCGCGGCGGCCGCGTACGTGCTGACGAGCGAGCATCTGCTCAAGCCGTTCCAGCGCGCGCGGCTGCTCGTCTTTCTCGATCCGAAGCTCGATCCGGAAGGCGTCGGCTACAACCTCAACCAGTCGAAGATCGCCGTCGGCAGCGGCGAGTGGTTCGGGAAAGGCCTCTACCACGGGACGCAGACCCAGCTCGCGTTCGTCCCGGAGAACTCCCGCGACTTCATCTTCACCGCGCTCGGTGAGGAGTGGGGCTTCATCGGCGCGTTGCTGCTGATCGCGCTCTACACGGTGACGATCGCGTCGGCGCTGCGGTCGATCTTCGCGGCGAAAGATCGCTTCGGCGTCCTGCTCGCCGTCGGCCTCATCGCGATGCTCGCCTTCCACATGATCGTGAACATCGGCATGACGATCGGGATCATGCCGATCACCGGCATCCCGCTGCCCTTCATGTCGTACGGCGGCAGCGCGCTGATGACGGACTACGTCGCGGTGGGAATCCTGCTCAACATCGTGCTGCAGAAAGACGCCCTGGTGTTCGGCGACGACGCCGCCCGTCGCGCATAGCAGGTGAAGTGACGATGAACGGCCACCGCCCGGAAGACGAAGACCCGCCGCTCGACCGGCTCGAGCGCGCCAGCCGCGAGGTCGAGACGCTCGCCGCGGAAGCGGCGCTCGGTCTGCGGACCATGGGCGGCTGCATCGGCGCCCGCAATCGCCTCGAGGTCGTGAAGCAGCGCCTCAAGATCGCCCTCGACGAGCTGGCAAGCCTCCCGGAGAATCCGGACGACATCACCGACGAGTGATCCCTTCGAACGCCCGCGGTGCCGCCGGCGAAAGCCTTACTCGATCGCCGGCCATAGTTCGGTTTCCGTTGAAAACCGAAATAAGCGCGGGGCAAAAAGCCCGCCACCTGCCGTAGCGGTGGGCTGAGCAAGCGACATTCGCTGCCGCCGGGACCGGGGCGTGCCGCACCAGAGGACCGCGGCGGGCCCTTCCGGAACAGCCAGCCTGAGAGCACTCCGTTAGCGGTCGCGCCGATCGAAAGAGGCGGCGTTGGATCGTGCGGATGCGTTCAAACAAGCTTTTGATCGAATTTTAGGGACGAGAGCGTCCGCCCGCGGTGCCCGCTCGATGACGCAGAGCGTCGTCGCGATGTGCGCGCGGACGACGGCCGCCGACGTCCGGGAGAGGCCACCCTACTTTGTCGACCGATATCCTGATCTCGAGCGATCCGTGGGAGAACCGCGTCGCGATCCTCGAGGACGGTCGTCTCGCGGAGATCTACGTCGAGCGCGAAGAGCGCGTGATCGGCTCGATCTACAAAGGGAAAGTCGTCAACGTCCTGCCCGGGATGGGCGCGAGCTTCGTCGACATCGGACTGGGACGCAACGCGTTCCTGTACGTCGACGACATCAACAAGACGCCGCTGAACATCGGTGACGTCGAGATCACGTCCGGCCGCAGCGGCTACACGATCACCGAGAAGGTCAACCGCGGCGACGACGTCCTCGTGCAGATCGTCAAGGAGCCGCGCGGGCTGAAGGGCGCGCGCGTCTCGACGAACATCTCGCTGCCGGGGCGCTACCTGATCCTCATGCCGACCGGCAAGTTCAGCGGCGTCTCGCGCAAGATCGAGTCGGCCGCCGAGCGCGAGCGGCTCAAGACCGTCATGAAGGCGATCCGTCCCGAAGGGATGGCGACCGTCGTGCGCACCGCGGCCGCCGGCGTCTCGAACGCCGAGCTGATCGCCGACCTCGGCGTGCTGATCCGGATGTGGCACGGCATCCTCGAGCAGTACAAGCGCATTCCGGCGCCGGCGCTGCTGCACAAGGACATGAACCTCGTCTACAAGACGGCGCGCGACTTCATCACGCCCGAAGTCAACCGCGTGCTGCTCGACGACGAGACCGAGACGGAAAACGTCCGCGACTTCATGCGGCTCCTCGGGCCGCAGTACGTCGAGCGCATCCAGTACTACGAGCACGGCAAGCGCCTCTTCGCCGACTTCAAGATCGACGAAGAGATCTCGCGGCTGATGAAGCCCACGGTGAAGCTGCCGTCGGGCGGCTCGATCGTCATCGAGTCGACCGAAGCGCTCACCGTCGTCGACGTCAACTCCGGCAAGTTCACCGGCGGCAAGAACCTCGACGACACGATCGTCCGCACGAACGTCGAAGCCGCCGCGGAGATCGCGCGCCAGGTGCGCCTCCGCGACATCGGCGGGATCATCGTCTGCGACTTCATCGACATGTCGTCGGAGAAGGACCGCAACCGCGTCATCGAAGCGCTGCAGGAGGGTCTGCGCAAGGACCGCACGCGCTCGACGATCCAGTCGTTCTCGCCGCTGGGACTGCTCGAGTTCACCCGCAAGCGCGTCGGCAAGGACCTCGGCCAGCAGCTGCGCGGCAAGTGTCCGACGTGCGAGGGGCTCGGCAGCGTGATGTCGCCGGAGTCGGTGGCGATCGAAGCGTTCCGCGAGATCGCGGCGCACAAGAACGGCACCGCGCACCACGTGCACATCGCCGCGTCGGCCAGCGTCGCCGCGCAGGCGGAGTACTGGTACGAGGACGAGCGCCTGCAGCTCGCCGAGAAGATCGGCGCGCCCATCGACGTCTACGTCGACCCGGCCGTGCACCCCGAACGCCCGCGCGTGCTGTTCGACGGCGAAGCGTCGCAGCCGTTCGCGCCGATCCGCGTCGGCGACGAGTTCGACGTCGAGCTGCTGAACGTTCGGCTTCCCGTCGCGACGTCGGCGGCGGCGGTCGTCGCGGGCCGGCTCATCGAAGTCGAGAACGCCGCGAACGCGATCGGCAAGACGATCCGCATCAAGATCATCGACGTCGACGGCAGCGACATCCTCGCCGAGCCGCGCTTCGCGATCGGCAGCGCCGCGGCGCAAGCCGCCGGCGAAGGCCGCAAGCGGCGCCGCCGCGGCGGACGCGGCCGCAAGCCGCTCACCGCGCAGGAGCAGAGCGAAGAGCTGCGCGAGCTGGCCGAGGAAGCCCAGAAGGGCGTCGGCGGCCGGACCTCGATCGGCATCTCCACCACGGAAGAGGTCGTCGCGAAGACCGCGGCCCCGAAGACGATCGCTCAGAAGGCGGCCGACGGCGCGGTCGCGCTCATGCCGGGCGAGGTGCTCTCCGGGGCACGGGTCGGCGGGGTGCTGCCCGGCGAGAAGCTGTCCGGCGACCGCGTCGCCGCGGGCGAGCTCGGGGTCCGTCCGCCGGTCACGCCGGCCGCCGCGGCGGCCGCAGCCGGCCACGGCGACGACGCCGAGGGACGCGAAGAGGGCGGGCATCGCCGCCGTCGCCGCCGCCGCGGACGCGGCGGGCGCGGCACCGGCGAAGCCGCCGCGAGCGTCGGAACGGGAACCGCCGCCGCCGCGACGGCGGGCGCGCCGGGACGGCACGAAGCCGGACGCGGCGTCGCGACCATCGACGCGGACGTCGACGAGGGCGAAGAAGACCAAGCCGATGCGGTCGCAGGCGAGAACGGCGCCGGCGTCGCGGGCGACGGCCAGGGCGAGCGCAAACGCCGCCGCCGGCGCCGCCGCCGCCGCGGACGCGGCGGTGCGGGCGCGGGCGACGGGCAGGCCGGCCAGCCGCTGGCGGCCGGCGAGGTGCAGCCGCAGGCCGTCCCCGACCGCCACATCTTCCGCGTCGGCGCCGACGGCGCGGCGCAGCCCACCGGCGAGACGGCCCCGCCGGCGCCTTCCCGCGCGCTCGCGCCGTGGAACCGCCGCCGGGGCGAAGTCGCGGTCGAGCCGCCCCCGCCGGTCATCACACCGCCGCCGGAGAAGTCCGAACCGGTGAAGGCCGCGCGCCCGTCGCGCCGCCACCGCACTCCCGAGGAACGCGCGCTGGCCTACGGAGGCCGTCTCGAAGCGCCTCCGCCGGTCCCGGCGCTCCCCGCCGGCGCCCGTCAGGGCGACGAAGCCGCCGCCGCAGCGGGGCCGGGTCGTGGGCGGGGCCGAGGAGGCCGCACGCAGGACGAGCAGCCCGCCGGCACGGCCGAACGCGTCACCAAGGCGCTCGCCGATACGGCGGTCGCCGCGGTCAGCGCCGCGACGCGCCGGCTCGCCGACGCCGCCGCGACGGTTCTCGGCGCCGGATCGCAGCCGGCGGAAGAGCCGGAAGCGGACGACTCCGCCGGCGCTGCCGCGCCGAAGCGGACGACCCGCACGCGCAAGAGCGCTGCCGCAGCGCCGTCCACGGCGAAGGCCAAGAAGTCGACGACCACGCGTGCGGCCGGGGCGAAGAAGTCCGGCTCGCCGCAGGCGGCCGCGGCGAAGAAGGCTCCCGCGCAGGCGGCGCCCGCGAAGAAGGCCCCGGCGCAGGCGACCGGCGTGAAGAAGGCCGCTTCGCAGACCGCGGCGGCGAAGAAGACGCCCGCGCAGGCGGCGGGCGCGAAGAAGGCGCCGGCGCGCAAGGCGACCGCGGAGGAGGCGGGCGCAGCGAAAGCGCCTGCCGCGAAGAAGGCGCCGGCACGCAAGGCGACGGCCGCCAAGAAGACGGCGACGGCTCGCAAGAAGCGCTGATCCGCCGTACCGCCGCAACGAAAGACGCCCGCATCACTGCGGGCGTCTTTTTCGTCTCCGCCTCCGCCGAGGCGGCTCGCCGTTCGCCGCGCACCGGCGCGACGGCGCTGCGCGGTTACCGCTGCTGCGAGGGGGCGGGCGGGGTGCCGGTGGTCGTGCTGACGTCGATCCGGCCGTCGATGTAGCTCAGCGCCGCTTCGAGCTGCGGGTCGGACTTCGGATCGCGGAAGCGGATCCCGGCGGTGTCCTTCGGCAGCACGCTCTGGATGTCGGGCTGGATGCCGACGCTGTTGATGTCGCGGCCTTTCGGCGTGAAGTAGCGCGCGGTCGTGATCTTCACCGCCGAGCCGTCGCGCATCGGGAAGATCGTCTGCACGACGCCCTTGCCGAACGTCTTCGTTCCGACGATCTTGCCGACGCCGCTGTCCTGGATCGCGCCGGCGGTGATCTCCGACGCCGATGCGGTGTACTGGTCGACGAGCACCGCGAGCGGGCGCGGCGGGATCGCGTCGTTCTCGGCGTCGTACTCGGTGTCGACGCCGGAACGCGACTGCACGCTGACGATCGGGCCGCTCGAGATGAACTTCGACGACACGTCGATCGCCGCGTTGAGGTAGCCGCCGCCGTTGCGGCGCAGGTCGAGCACGTAGGCCTTCGCGCCTTCGCTGTCGAGACGCTTCAGCGCGTTGTCGAGCTCCTGGCCCGTCGACTGCCCGAACACCGCGAGCTGGATGTAGCCGATGTCGTTCGGCAGCATCTTCGCGAACACGCTGGGCTCGTGGATCTCGGCGCGCGTGATCGTCACCGGCGCGAGCAGCTTGCCGTCGCGCTGGATCGTCACGCTCACCTTCGTGCCGGGATCACCGCGGAGAGCCGCGGAGATCTTCTTCGTCTGCACGTCGGGGTTCGTCGTCGTGCCGAGGATCGAGGTGATCGACTTGCCGTCGACCGCCGTGATCATGTCGTCCGCCTGCAGGCCGGCCTTGTCGGACGGGCCGTCGAGGATGACGTTCTGCACGTGCAGGTTCTTCGTCTTCGCGTCGATGTCGTACGAGATGCCGATGCCGCCGAACGAGCTGCCGTCGAGCCCTTCGTTCAGCGCCGCGTACTCCTTCGGCGAGAGGAACACCGTGTAGCGGTCCTTCACCGAACCGAGGACGCCGCTGATCGCGGCGTACGTGAGCTGCGTGGGGCCGTTGAGCGACTCCAGCGGTTTGAGCTTCGCGGCGTACGAGCCGACCGCGGTCTGCACTTCGTGCTGCAGCGCCTCGGCGTTCGAGGCGTCGTCGTCGGTCGCGTGAATCTGCGGCAGCGTCGCGTTCGGGACGTCGTGCTTCTTGAGGAACTCGAGCATCGACATGCGCGCGCCCTCGAGCGCCGCCTGCCGGTCGACCTTCTTGTAGAAGTCGGCGGTGAGGTGGGCGTAGCTCGCGACGATTTCCTCGCTCTGCTGCATGCTGAGCGTCGGCCCGGCGGCCGTCGCGACGGGGCCGCGGACGGACGCGAGCGCGAGCAGCCCGACGAGCGCGACGGGGACGATCCGTTTCATCTAAACGTCTTTCTTGCTTTCGCGGTCGATGATTTTCTTCGCGACGCTGAGCTGCTTGTCTTGAGAAGTGTCGATGATGGGCAGGTCGACGCGCTGGGGCACGACCACGTCGGGGACGATCCCCTTGTGCTGGATGTCGCGACCCTTCGGGGTGACGTAACGCGCCGTCGTGATCTTCAGCGCGCCCCGGTTGGGCATGTTGTAAAGGCTCTGAACGACGCCTTTCCCGAACGTCTTTTCGCCCACCAGCGTTCCGACGTGATAGTCCTGAACGGCACCGGCGGTGATCTCCGAGGCGCTCGCGGTGTAGCGGTTGACCAGCAGGACGAGCGGCTTGACGTGCAGGTCGTCGCCCGTCGCCGACTTCGTGTCGCGGTCGCCGGCGCGGTCGATCGTCGAGACGATCGGTCCGCTCGGGATGAAGAGGCTCGAGATGTCGACGGCCGCGTCGAGCAGTCCGCCGCCGTTGTTGCGCAGGTCGAGGATGTAGCCGCGCACGTGGTCGCGCTTGCCTTCGAGCAGCGCCTTGCGGACTTCGTCGGCCGACGTCTGCCCGAAATCGGCGAGCCGGATGTACTCGATGCCGTGCTCGTCCTTCGCGAGCACCGACGGAACGTGGATGTCCGCGCGCGTGACGTGCACGACGCGCGGCGCCGCGCCGTGACGGCGGATCGACAACGACACGACGGTGCCGAGCGGTCCCCGGATCTCGTGCTCGATCACGTCCATGTCCACGCCGGCGACGGACTTCCCGTCGACCGCGGTGATCTGGTCGCCCGGGCGAATCCCGGCTTTGATCGCGGGATTGCCCTCGATCGGATCGACGAGGACGTCGCCCTGCTTGTCCTTGACGATGTAGACGCCGATGCCGCCGAAGTTGCCGCCCGCGAGCTGCTCGTCGAGCCCGCTGATCTCTTGCGGCGAAAGATACGTGGTGTAGGGATCGCCGAGCCCGCCGAGCATCCCGACGAGCGCGAACTGCGTGAACGTCGACGCCGGCGCGACGCTGCCGTAGCGCGATTCGACCGACCGCAGCGTGCTCAGCAGGATGTGCAGGTCGCGCGTCCGGTCGCCGGTGGCGACGTTGTGCGGCACGACGGGGTTCGCGACGCCGCGCGCGTGGAGCAGCGCGGTTAGCGCCTTCTGCTCGCCCGTGACGAGGAGCTGATCGGCGACCGGCTTGTAATAGGCGTGCTGCACGCTGTCGTACGCGTCCTGAACCAGACGCTGCTGCGAGGAGCCGCCGTTGATCAGCGAGGCGAAATCGAAGCCGGCGATCTTCGAGCCGTCGCCGAGGACGACGGTGGGCGAGTCGGCGGCGGCCGATGCGGCGGCGCGCTCGGCATACACGGCACCGCCGAAGGCGGCGAGCGCTACGACGAGCGCGGCGGACACGAGACGGGTACGGGCGGTCAAACGGCGGTCCTTCAGCGGGGGGCGCGGAGTATTACCCTATGAACCCGCCCCGTGGGCGAGTTGTTCCATCCGGGCCTGAGCCTCTAACGGTGACCGAGATTCTTTGGACCTGGCTCGGACGCCGGTTCGGTCTCGGTTCACCGTTCCGCCTCGACGAAGCCGCTCGAGGGCACCTTCGGCCTCGTCGCGGCGTTTCCAATCGAGGCGTAAGGATCGGTGCGCCGGGCAGCGTAAAGTATCACTTTTGGTTCGACGAAAGAACGAGTAAGGGGTAGCTTACTGGGACTCATGGCAACACAACTCGCGGACGAAGAGCGGGTCCCGCGTGAACCGCGGTTCGGCGCCGACATGTCGGGACGGCCCCGGCGCGGTGCCCGCCGCTCGGCGTACATCGCGCGGCTGCTGTCCGACCTAGATCGCGTCGAGTACTACGTGCGCGATCGATGGAAGGACTTGGACCCGTCCACGCGCCGGACGTTGCGCGACATGATCGTGAAGCGTCCATCGCCGCTCACTCGGCTGACCGGTGCTATCGACCTTTTTCAGATGCTGTGGGCCTTCGTGCGTTCGCGGTCCGACGTCGTCGAATACTACAACAGGAGTTACGGGGTGGCTGATTTGATCGAGCAGCGCGTCGCCGAAGACGTGTGGGCTGACGCGCTGTCGACGCCTGAGGCGCAGGAAGCATACCGACGGGGCGTCGAGGAAGCGAAGTCGGGAGAGATCGTCGATCTCTGTTCGGAAGCCTAGCCGCTGCGGCGGCTCTACCAAGTCTTCGTCGCGAAAAGCGCGAAGGCGCATTGGGAAGCTCTCGTTCCCGCGGCTCTGAAGAAGCAGCTTCTTCGCCAGCTGCGGCTGTCTCCAAAGGACGGTCCCCGCGTCTACCCGCGTCTCAGCGAGTACGGTCCGGTGGGGGATGAGTACCTCGTCGAGGTGATACACGCGCAGCGTCTGATTCGCGTGTTCATCATGATGGACGAGGGGATGGGCCAGACCATCATCGTTCATGTCACCTCGAGCGCCGTCTGACGCCACGCAGAAGACCCGGATGTCACGTCCTCGTTAGTGGAGGTAGCCCATCGGGTCGACGGGCTTGCCGTTCAGCATGACCTGGAAGTGCACGTGCGGCCCGGTCGCATCGCCGGTGGCGCCGGCCGCGCCGATCGCCTGCCCGCGCTGGACCTGCTGCTTCACGCCCACGAAGATCTGCGACAGATGGCAGTACATCGTCGAGAGGCCGCCGCCGTGGTCGATCGCGACCATGTTGCCGCAGTCGCCCTCGTAGCCGGCGACGATCACCGTGCCGGCGGCCGCCGCGGCGACCGTCGTCCCCGTCGGCACCCCGATGTCGATCCCGGCGTGCAGGATCATGCGGTGGTAGACCGGGTGCATCCGCCAGCCGAACGGCGAGGTGATCGGTCCGGACACCGGCCACATCAGCTGCCCCGGCGCCCCCGGCTCGGGCTCGACGGACTCGCCGGCGAGCATCCGCGCCCGCCGCTGCGCCTCGCGCTCGGCTTCGGCCTCGCGCTGCGCCTCGGCGACGAGGGCTTCCAGCCGCGCCTCCTCGGCCTCTGAGATCTCGTCGAGCTGGGCGACCTGGTTCTGCACGCTCTGCCGCTCCGCCGTCGCCGCGTCGAGCAGCCGCTCGCGCTGGACGGCGAGCGCCGCCAGCGCGCGCTGCTGCTGCTCGACCTGGTCCTGTTCGCCCTGCAGCTCGGCCTGCGCGCCGATCAGCCCGCTCTGGATCGCGGCGATCCGCGCCTCGTCGGCCTTGCGCGCGCGGATCGTGGCCTCGTTCGCTTTGACCAGATACCGGATGTCGTTCCAGCGCTCGACGAAGTCGGAGAACGAGCGCGCGCGGAGCAGCACGTCGAGGTACCCGAGATCACCCTGCTCGTAGGCGTCGACGAGCCGGCGGTTCAGCGCGTCCTGATGCCGGCGCAGCGTCGCCTGCGCGCCGGCGAGCTGGATCTTGTTCCAGTCCAGCTTGCGCTGCGTCGACTTCATCTGGCCGCGGAGCGCGTCGAGCCGGCCGTTCACCGCGCCGATGTTGCGGTTGGCCTCGTCGAGCTGCTCCTTGATCTGCGCCTCGCGGGTCTTGGCGTCTTCGAGCTGCGCCTTCTTCGTGTTGAGCTGGAGGTGGATGTTGTGGACCTTCGCGCGCTGCGCCTCGATCTGCGCCGCGGTGCGCGCGTGCGCCGGAGACGGCGCCGCTGCGCCGTGGCTCTTCGCGACGGCGAGCTGCGGTGCGAAGGCGAGCAGCGCCGCGAGCGCGAGCGCGGTGCGCGAGGTGTTCACGCGCGCAGGTGGCGCCCCACGCTGTACCACGCGGCGACGATCCCGACCGCCGCGCCGCAGCCGAGCAGCTCGAGACACAGCTGCGGGCCGTTGACGTCGAACGTGACGAACGCGAGCGTCTGCGCGAGCTTCGGCACGATCTCGTGCTGCGCGCCAGCCAGCACGCCGATCGCGATCGCCGCGCCCAGCACGCCGGCGAGCATCCCTTCGGCGATGAACGGCATGCGGATGTAGAGATTCGTCGCGCCGACGAGCTGCATGATCGCGATCTCACGCCGCCGCGCGAACACCGTCAACCGGATCGTGTTGGCGATGACGATCGCCGCGGAAATCGAGAGCAGCGCGATCAGCGCGATCCCGATCCGTCCGATCACCGCCGCGGCGCGCAGCAGCTTCTGCACGGTGTCGGCGGCGTAGTCGGTCTTCGCGACGCGCGGGTCCTTCGCGATCCACGCCGCGACGTTGGGCACGGAGTCCGGGTCCTTCACGTGGACGCGATAGGTGTTCGGCAGCGGGTTCGCGGTGAGCAGCGAGGTGTCGAAGTCCTTGCCGAGCACGTCGTGCATGCGCTTCAGCCCTTCGGCCTTCGGCACGTAGATCGCGTTCGCGACGCGCGGGTCGGCGGCGAAGCGCGTCGCCAGCGCGCGCGCCTGCGCGTCGTTCACGTCGTCTTTCAGGTAGACGGCGATCTCGATCTGCTGCAGCACGCCGGTGCCGAACGTCGCCAGCGTCTGGCGGACGTAGAGGAACGAGCCCAGCAGCACGATCGTCACGGCCACCGTGCCGATCGCGGTGAACTGCATCCCCGCGTTGCGGGTGAAGTTCGTCAGAACCTCACCCAGGAAGAACCGCAGTCTGCCCCAGTCCACGGAAATAATAGCCTCGCTCGTCGTCGTGCAGGATGCGTCCGTGCTCGAGGCGCACCACGCGGCGCCGCATGCGGTCGACGACGTGCTGATTGTGCGTCGCCACGACCACCGTCGTCCCCTTGAGGTTGATGCGCTGGAGCAGCTCCATGATCTCGGTCGTGTTCGACGGATCGAGATTGCCGGTCGGCTCGTCGCACAGCAGAATCTTCGGGTTGCCCACGAGCGCGCGCGCGATCGCCGTGCGCTGCTGCTCGCCGCCGGAGAGTTCGTCGGGGAACATGCGGCTCTTGTGCGAGAGCCCGACGAGATCGAGCGCGCGCGGCACCATGCGCATCACGTCGCGCGTGCGCGTGCCGGTGACCTGGAGCGCGAAGGCGACGTTCTCCCACACCGTCTTGTGCGGGAGCAGCTTGAAGTCTTGGAAGACGACGCCGATGTTGCGGCGCAGCTTCGGCACCTTGCCGCGGCGCAGCGTGTCGACGCGCACGTTGTCGACCCACACCTCGCCGCCCGAGGGCAGCTCTTCGCGGTACATGAGCTTGAGGAGCGACGACTTGCCCGTCCCGGAATGGCCGACCAGGAAGACGAAGCTGCCCTTCTCGATCTCGAGATCGACGAGGTCCAGCGCCCGCGTACCGTTCGGATACGTGAGCGAAACGCCGCGGAGACGGATCATGCTACGACAGGCACTCCGGCGTCAG
Organism: Vulcanimicrobiaceae bacterium; assembly: GCA_035650875.1. Lineage (GTDB taxonomy): Bacteria > Vulcanimicrobiota > Vulcanimicrobiia > Vulcanimicrobiales > Vulcanimicrobiaceae > Vulcanimicrobium. The sequence continues at coordinate 780,087 of DASRGU010000010.1, read as the reverse complement.
AATTACGAGGGTATTGGGCGCCCCACCCACCATACCTGCGGTGAACGATGAACTTTGACTTGACCGACGAGCAGAAGGCGATCCGCGATCTCTGCCGCGACTTCGCGGAGAACGAAGTCAAGCCGCAGGCGGAGCGCAACGATGCGGAGGAGCGGTTCCCGTACGACTTGGTCAAGAAGATGGCCGAGCTCGGATTGATGGGGCTGCCCTTCCCGGAAGAGTACGGCGGCGCCGGCGGCGACACCGTGAGCTACGCGCTGGCGGTGATGGAGATCTCGCGTGCCGACGCCTCGACGGGGATCACGCTCGCCGCGCACGTGTCGCTGGGCGCCTCCCCAATCTATCTGTTCGGCACGGAAGAACAGAAGCAGAAGTGGCTCGTCCCCCTGGCAAGGGGCGAGAAGCTCTGGGGCTTCGGGCTGACCGAGCCCGACGCCGGGAGCGATGCCGGCAACGTCCAGACGCGAGCCGAGCTGAAGGACGGCAAGTGGGTGATCAACGGTAGCAAGGCGTTCATCACCAACAGCGGCACCGACATCACCGGCGGCACGACGATCACCGCCCTCACCGGGGCGAGCGGCCTCAACGGCAGCCGCAAAGAGATCTCGAACATCATCGTCCCGCAGGACACCCCCGGCTTCACCCGTTCGAAGAAGTACAAGAAGATGGGCTGGCGCGCGTCGGACACGCGCGAGCTCTCGTTCGTCGACGCCGAGGTGCCCGAGGAGAACCTGCTCGGCGAGCGCGGCAAGGGACTCAAGCAGTTCCTCACGATCCTCGACGGCGGTCGCATCTCGGTGGCGGCGCTCTCGGTGGGGCTGGCGATGGGCGCGTACGACGAGGCCTACAAGTACGCGAAGCAGCGCCGCGCGTTCGGCACGACGCTCTCGAAGCTGCAGGCCATCCAGTTCAAGCTGGCCGACATGGTGACGCAGATCGAGCACGCGAAGCTGATGGTGCTCAAGGCCGCGTGGGAGAAGGACAACGGCCGCGCCTTCGAGCTGAGCGCGTCGCTGGCGAAGCTGTACTCCGGTGAGGTGTCGCACCACGTGGTGAACGAGGCGCTGCAGGTCCACGGCGGGTACGGCTTCATGGACGAGTACCCGATCTCGCGGATGTACCGCGACCAGAAGATCAACGAGATCGGCGAAGGCACGAACGAAGTGCAGCGCATGATCATCGCGAGACAGATCGGCCTGTAGCGCGCTTCGGGGACGCGGCGGCTACGGGCCGAAGCTCAGCGCGAGCGCTTTCCCCAACGTCGTCGCGGAGCCGGTGATCGTTCGAACGGGTGTCGCCATGCCGTTTGCGCCCGGTGCGTAGACGAGGATCGCGCCGTACACCGTGTTTGCGGTGAAATTCACCGTGGACACGTACGTCGTCCCGTCGGTGTCGACCAGGAGGTCGTCCAGCGCGGACGCGGGGATGCCTTGAATCGTGCGCACGGGCGCGGCGAGTCCGTTCGCTCCCGGCGCGTAGACCTTCACGGTCTGATCGCCGCGGCACAGCACGTACAGGTAACCCGCCCCGTCGAAGCCGACCGCGGCGGGCGCGTACGGCCCGATCGCGCCTCCGTACAGGACGCGGTTCGGTACTGCCGTGCCGTTCGTCGTCGCGGCGTATCGGCTGATCGTGTTCGTCGATCCGCCCGCGCCGTTGACGCCGGAGTCCCAAATGTCGCCGGCCTGGTCGGCGGCGATCGGCGTACCCTCGAACTGCTCGTCGAACGCCGCCCCGAGCGTTCGCGAGGGCGAGACGGTGCCGTTCGCCGCGGCGGGAAACACGTCGACCTCGCTCAACCCCGTGGCCGTCGACCGCTCGACGTAGAGGTTGCCCGCGGCGTCGGTCGCCATGCCCCACAACGCGCCTGCGAACGCTGGACCCGAGAGCGTGCGCGACGGCGGCACGCTGCCGGTGCTGCCCGGGGCGAAAGCGATGATGCCGTGCGTCTGCGCGTTCTCCCCCGAGTCGAGATAGATCGTGCCGGCCGAATCGACGGCCAGCGCGGTCGGGTCGTACGCGGCAATCTTCGTCGTCGCGTCTCCGGGGAGCGCACGCACGGGTGCGACGTTGCCGTTCGCGCCGGGCGCGAACACCAGCACCGACGTTCCGTACACGGGCGACGCACGATCGAGCACGTAGAGCGCGCCGCTCGCGTCGACCCCGATCGGCGTCGGCCCGGCCGTGTACGACATCGCCGTCACGCTGCCGGCGATCCTGCGCGCCGGCGCGACGTTGCCGTTCGCGCCCGGGCCGTACACGGTGATCGTCGTCGTCGCCGCGCCGCCGTTGCAGACGTAGACGTTTCCGGCCGCGTCGACGGCGATCCCGATGGGGAACGACAGCTGCGTCGCGCTCCCGGCTATGGTGCGCGACGGCATCGTATAGCCGTTTGCGCTCGGCGCGTAGACCGTCACGCTGTCGACCCCGCCGTCCCCGCCGTGCCCCGCGCCGGCGTTCGCGACGTACAACGAGCCGTCGGGGCCGACGGCGAGCGACCCCACGTCGTCGAGCGCGCTCGTGATGTTCGCCGCGATCGTCCGAGAGGGTGAAGCGTTTCCGGTTGCGGTGCGCGCGTACGTGGTCACGCTGTTTCCGATCCCGTTCGCGACGGAGAACGAGCCGTCCGATGCGAACGCGATGCCTAGCGGAAACGCGAGCCCCGTGGCGGCGCCGCTCAGCCGCGCGATCGGGCCGGCCGACGACGAGGGCGGCACGGCGAAGAACGCGATCTCGTCGGTTCCCGGCGCTCCGGCATACGCGACGCCGAGGCGGCCGGAGGAGTCGAGCGCGAGACCGCTGACCTCCGCGCTGGTGGTATCGCTTAGCACCGCGACGGGCGGAACCGCGCCGCTCGCGCCCACCGGAAGAACGTCCACCCCATTGGCCGTCGTGTTGCCGACGTACGCGTCGCACACCGCATCGATCGCGAGGCCGCCGATGAGTGCCGACGGTCCGCCGGAAAGGCCGAACGACCGAAGCGGTGCGACGTTCCCGCTCGCCGAGCTCGGAAAGTCGACGATCCGGTACGTTCCGACGGTGCCCGTTGGGATGCTGACGGCGTACAGGTTGTGCGCCGTGCTCGCCGGGAACGCGAGCGTCGCGGTCGCTTTCGCGACGCCCGGCGCCGTGGCCGTGACGATCGCCTGCGTCGCGGCCTTGCCGTTATACGTCAAGGGGATTGGCTGCGCCGGCGGCGCGGTCAGCGTGGTCTGCGCGAGCGCCGTCGACCCGGACGTGTCCGCGTCGTTCAGCGTGACGGTCAGCGAATTGCCGTTCGCGTCGACGTACGATCCGGGTCCGACGATCGTGTTGCCGTCCGCGTCGAGCGCGGAGACGGCGACGCCGAGCGTCGTCGCGAAGCAGCGGGTCGTCGAGGTCTGCGAAAGGCCGACGCGCAGCCCGGCGACGACGCCGTCGAACGTGACGCTCACGACGTTCGCGGCGTCGAGCACGATCGTCTGCACGGCGCTTCCGGTGGAGAGCAGATGCCCCGTCGCGTTCGGCGCGTCGTAGAGGCTCACGGCGAACGTGTCGCTGCCGACCGGCGCCGGCACTTGTCCGCTGCACGCGGTGCTCGAGCACGCGATCACGACCGGGGCGGCTCGCACCCCGCCGGCCGGCGTGACCGTCACCGCGGCGGACTTGGTGGACGCCGAGACGTACCGCGGGTCGCGGCGCGCCGCCGCGGCGGTTCGCGCCGGGAGCGCGATCGTGAACTGCACCTCGACGCTCGACGGTGAGCCTTGCCGCGGCAGCGTCGGGGGCGGCGTGAGCTGCGGGCCGCCGCCGCACGCCGCCAGCAGCGGCAGCAGCACGAACGGCAAAAGCCGGTGGGCCGGACGAGTTGCCATAGCAGGACGATAGCCCCGTTCGTCTCCCGTGCAGTATGTCGGAAAGCCGCACACTTTACCGCGGACGGGATCGCCGCGCGCCTGACAACGTGCCGCGAGCGCGTCGAGGCCGAGGAGCGGCTGCATCGCTGAGCGTAGGAAGGCGAGCGGGCGCGGTGAACGCGCGCCGGCGTTGCTGCGGCCGGAAGCGGCGTCGAACTGCCCGGCCGGGACGGAGAGTGCTCTGATGCCGAGCGTCGTCACCCCGATCATCGATACGGCGATCGGGCTGATCGTCGTCTACATCGCCTTCAGCCTGCTGACGTCGTGGGCGGGCGAGCGCATCAACACGATCATGCAGGTCCGCTCCAAGATGCTGATCGCCGCGATCGAGCGGCTGTTGTCGGGCGGCGCCGGCGCGCCCTCGCAGGCGGCGATGGCGTTCCTCGAAGACCCGATCTTCACCGCGCTCAAGAGAGACGCGAAGAGCGATCCGCAATATCTGTCGGCGCAGCAGTTCAGCACGATCCTGATGGGGCTGCTGAACCCGCCGACCGCGACGCTGGTCGCGGCTCCCACCGCGGGCGACGCCGGATCTGCGAGCGCCGGTGCCGCGGCGGGGAACGCCGGCGCGCCGGCGGGGAACACGGGCGCTCCGGCGGCGGAGGGCGGCACGGCGAACGCGGCGACGTCGCCCGCGAAGCCGTCGGGCGGGACGCAGACGATGAGCGCGCTGCTGATTGCGTCGATTCGCGCGAACGCGCAGGCGCTCGGGATCGGATCGCAAGTCGACGCGCTGCTGGCGCGGGCGAACGGCGACTACACGAGGTTCGTGCAAGCCGTCGAGGACTGGTTCGACGACCACATGGATCGCGTTTCCGGCTGGTACAAGATCCATTCGCAGCAGATCTTGCTCGGGATCGGCCTCGCGCTCGCGATCCTCTGGAATGCGGACTCCGTGCGCGTCGTGCGCGCGCTCTCGTGCAACGCCGCGCTGCGCTCGACCGCGGCGGCGTTCGGAACGAACCCGCAGAACAGCCCGGCGTTCGTGAGCAGCGTGATCGGCACGATCCCGCTGGGCTGGAGCTTCAGCAAGAATCCGCCGTACGTCGAGCAGCTCACGTCGTGCGACGCGGTGCAGCCGCAAGTCGTCCCGATGGGCTGGAGCTTCGGCCGCTTCATCCGCGACGTCTGGTGGATCATCCTGAAGATCGTCGGGCTCGTGACGACGGCGGTGGCGATCTCGCTCGGCGCGCCGTTCTGGTTCGACGTGCTCAGCCAGCTCACGCGCGTGCGTCAAGCCGGCAAGAAGCCCGACGGCGGCGATCCGAGCAACGCATGCTGACATCACTGCCACGTCTCCCCATCCGCCGCCGGCGCGCGCACGCGCCGCCGGTTGCGAACGCGCACGCGGCGCACGTCGATGGCGACTGAGAAGCAGTACGATTTCTTCAAGTCGCTCTACGACGAAGAGATCGGGCGTTTCAAAGACCTCATGGATCACGCGAAGACGTACATTTCCGTGATCACGCTCTTCAGCGGCGTGCTGCTGCTGAAGGGCGACGACTTCAAGGCATATCTGTCCGGGCCGATCGGGGTGCGGCTGCCGTTCCTGGTCGGCGCGAGCTTGTTCATCCTGGCGCTGGTGGGGCTGCTCGTCGCGGTGAGCCTGCGGCGATACCGGCCGATGGCGGACGCGGAGAAAGTCATCGAGCAGCTGCCCGACGGCCCGTTGACGGACGGTGCGTTCCTCGCGGATCGCATCGCGGATCTCGCCGTCGCGACGAACGCGAACGTCGAACAGAACGACCGGCTCGCCGGCTGGCTCCAACGAAGCTCGTGGCTCTTGCTGTTGGCGACGGTTTGCATGTTCATCACGCTGATCGAAAGGTCGATCTAATGGACGCTCGTCGGAAAACGACGCCTTCAACCGCTCGCGAGAACGCGAGCGACGTCGCGGACGCCAAGCCCGCCGAAGCGAAAGACGCCGACACCGGCGCCGAGCTCAAGAAGGCGCTCGCGAAAGCGAAACGCACCGGCGGGGCCGGCGGCGGAGGGCGCCTCCGCAAGTAACCGCCGTCCGGCGCGCAGAACGGTCGGCGATGGTCTTCGCCGACCGGCGCGCCGCCGGTCGCTACCTGGCCGAAGCGCTGCCCGCCGCATTGCGCGCGGAGCCGGTGGTGGTGCTCGCGCTGCCGCGCGGCGGCGTGCCCGTGGGCTTCGAGGTCGCGAAGGCGCTACGTGCGCCGTTCGACGTCTTCGTGGTCCGCAAGCTCGGCGTCCCGGGACACCAGGAGCTCGCGCTCGGCGCGATTGCGTCCGGCGGCGTGCGCGTCCTGAACGCCGACGTGTGCGATTGGTACGGGCTGCACGAGCGCGACATCGCGCGCGTCGCGCAGCGCGAAGAGCGCGAGCTCGCGCGCCGGGAGCACGAGTACCGTGACGGCCGCCCGCCGGTCCCGGTCGAGGGCCGCACCGCGATCCTGGTGGACGACGGTCTCGCGACGGGCGCGTCGATGCGCGCGGCGATTCAGGCCGTGCGCTTGCGAAACCCGGCGCGCGTCGTCGTCGCGGTGCCGGTCGCGGCGCGCGAGACGTGCGCCGAGCTGGACGCGGAAGCCGACGAGGTCGTGTGCGCATCGACGCCGGCACCGTTCGGCGGCGTCGGCGCCTGGTACGACGACTTCTCGCAAACGACGGACGAAGAAGTTCGCACGCTGCTGGCGCTCGCGCAGCAGCCGACGCCGTAGCAGGCGGGCGAGGTGCCGCGACGAAGCTTCGCGATCCCTCGAACCGTGCGAAGGAGTGGACGCATGGCGACCTTCCCCTTCCCGACCATCAACTCGCTGGAGTTCGTCGCGTACAGCGGCGCGCGGATCATCACGTTCGACGGCGCGACGATCTTCGTCACCGGCCAGCCCTCGCGCGACGCGATCGCGCGCTTCGGAGCGTCCGGGATCCGCACGGTGATCAACGTGCGGCAGCCGGGCGAGACTACGAGCACGCCGCCTCCGTATCCGGCTCCTCCGGTGTTCGACGCCGAAGAGCGCAAGCTGGTGGAGAGCCAGGGCATCGTCTACTACAACGACCCGAAGCTCGAGATCTGGCGGACGATGACGCAGCCGGAGTTCGATCGGAACGCGAGCTACGGTGCGATTGCGCTGTGGTCGGGGATCAGCCGCGGCGGCGCGACGCTCATCCACTGCTCGACCGGCGATCGCGCGTCGTCGGTGTTCGCGGTGCTCCTCATCACCGCGAAGCGCCTGTCGAACAGCGATGCGGTCTCGTACTGCGAGAACACGCTGCTGCTGGCCGCACCGCCAATCGTCACACTCGTTCAGGGATATCAGACCGCAAGCGCGCTGACGGACGAGCTGAACGAAGCGATGGCCAAGGCACAAAAAGCATCGGCAGCGGCGGTTTGATGACGAACAAGCGAATCGCGCTCACCGCGGCCGCGATCGTTGCCGGCGTGATGATGGCCGCGGCGCCGGCGCTCGCGGAGCTGCATCCCGGCGCGACGGCGCCGGAGTTCACGGCGCAAGCCGCGCTCGGCGGCGACGTCGAGACGTTCGACCTGAAGCAGGCGCTCGCGAAGGGTCCGGTGGTGCTGTACTTCTTCCCGAAGTCGTTCACCAGCGGCTGCACGGAGGAAGCCCACGCGTTCAGCGATCACATCGCGGACTTCAAGAAGCTCGGCGCGACCGTGATCGGCGTGAGCGCCGACGACATCGACACGCAGAAGAAGTTCTCGACGCTAGAGTGCCGCAGCGACTTCCTGGTCGCCAGCGACCCCGGCCTCAAGATCGCGACCGAATACGACGCGAAGCTCACCGACGAGTACGCGAACCGCACGAGCTACGTGATCGCCCCGGACGGCAAGATCCTCGAATCCTACACCGATCTCGAACCGCTGCCGCACATCGATCGCGCGCTCGCCGCACTGCGCTCGGAGAACGAGAAGTCGGCTACCCGGCACGGCGGTGGGACATAATCCTGGCGCGGCAGCGCCACAGTAGCGCTTACGGAAATCGGTTCGAACACTGACAATGTCGTGAATCCGCCCAGACATGCGGCGAGTCGAGCCCGCTCTGAAATGCTTAGGGGCGGGAAGCGCGTTGCGCTGTATCCAAGTAGCGGCCCTCGCAGTTCTGCACGCACGGGGCGCAGTCTATGCGTAGTTGGCAGCATCGAGAGGAAAGCGTCTGTCGGCACGCTAAGCGATCGCCGCATGTCGGCGGGCGGGTCGGAGACGTTCTCAGTGTACTTCTTGCGTGGCTTGCGGACGTGAAGCTCGCCGGAACGCGTGGCCGTGATCGCGCCGACGAGAAAAAGCGTGGCGGGGGCGCAGCGCGCGGCGGGCCGCGCACGGCGACACTGCGCGCGCAGATCGTGAGTGCAAGTGAGGCCTTCTGGAATGCCGCTTCGACACATGATAAGGCGCGCATTCAGGAAATGCACGTTGCTGCCAGAAACCTGAATACAGTCTCGCGGTCGAATGCGGCGGAATCATTTGAGCGCTACAAGCAATACTTCATTGATGGTCGCGATTTGGATCCGTCTTCGATTCGGCCCATCATCAAGATCGTGCGGCCGCGAACGGATGAAGAGAAGCTGTTTCAGATTGCAAGGTGGACGTGGTCGCTGCCATATTCCACCGGTTATGGTCGTAGACTTCGCTTTGTCGTCTGGGACAGTTTTCATGGCGCACTCATCGGCGTGATTGGCCTGCAGTCTCCACCTGTGGATCTAAGTGCGCGCGACCGGCTATTTTCGTACCCATCGTCGAAAAAACTGGATCTAATTAATCGCACGCTCGACGCGTACACCATCGGCGCGATCCCGCCATATTCAAATGTATTGGGCGGCAAGCTTGTGGCAGGTCTAGTCGCCAGCAGTTATGTTCATCAAATGTACTGGGTAACGTACGGCGGGCGCAAAACGCAGATGGCAAGAAAGCGTATTCGCGACCCGCTCGTTGCAATCACCACGACGAGCGCGTTTGGTCGGAGCTCAATATATAACCGCCTTCGGTACAAGGATCGGACACTAGCGCACCCGATCGGGTACACAAGGGGCTGCGGGCCTCTACACTTGGAAGCCTTGTACCCGCAGATTCTGCAGTTCCTGAAAAAGTACGAGCCCGAGTTGGTTCTGGGCGGATACGGCCATGGCCCGAAGCAGCGATGGCAACTCATTAAACGGGCACTCGACCGTTTGGGTGTCCCACGGCGGTATTTTGAACATGGTGTGAAGCGCCAAGTGTTCCTGTACCCCCTTGTTGCGGACCTTAATGTCGGGATGGCGGGCGGAGATTTTGGCCCGCGGCTTGAGCTTGATGTCGAAGACTATTCGGCGTATTGGCGTGAGCGGTGGGCGATTCCGCGGTCGAAGCGGGATGGTGCCTGGCGTGGTTTTCGTGCTAACCCGTATTTTGTGCGCGCACTCTATGGGCCCGGTGAAACAGACGGAATATGAGTCGTCTTTGAATGAGTACCGTGCGCGTTCGCATAAGGCACCTAACTGTTGGGCGTGACGTTGAGCAATGAATGATGGCCGTGTGTCGGAGGGCTACGCGCGCCTTCCTGAAGACCTCCTCGCCGACTTGCTCCGCGGTGCCGGCGATATGATTGTGGACGTGAGCGATTTCCTCGGCCCGGTTCTTGAACAGCGCCAAGAACTCCGCGATGCTATGCAAAGGCTCGGCTTGGTTCAGCGCTATACGCCTGTCGAGCCGCGCTCGATCGCGGCTGTGGACGGCGGCTTTGCGGTGGAACGCACAGCAGCAGTCGATATCGTTCTCAGCGTTGCGGTGGGAGTTGAGGGTTTGTCGCTCACGACAACCAAGTGGGACAGCGCGCAGTACGAGTGGTGGGCCCGTGCGGCAAAGCATGATCCCGACGTTGAACGGCTTGCGCGGGGGACCATGGTAGCGCAAGAGTTAGCAATTCTATCTACGGCTCCGCACGATGTAAAGATTCTTGATGGTTCGCATCTCACGCTCGTCATCCAGCTAAATTCTGCGCTGACGGCTTTTTCTCGCGAAGTGCGGCAGGAAATCAGGCGAACGTGGGAGCGCCTTGGCACAGTCGAGCACTTGCGAATAGCGGCGACAGATCAAACGATCGTCGCGATGCCAAAATTCGATTCGTCTCGGGCAATTTGTGACCAGCTGGCTATAGCTCTCAATCGAGATGTCCCGGGGGACGACAAGTATCTTCTCGGCGTGTTGCTTGAGCCTGGCGAACTGCTGCGCGTTCAGCAAGTGCCCGCCGATCCTTGGAGTACGCTGCACTTTACCGCTACGCCGGGTGTTGAAGACATTCAGAGCGAACTGCAGCAGAATATTGCGGGGCTCCGAAATCGCGAGATCGTGTACACCTACTTTAAGCCAGACGAACTGTCCCCCGCCTTTCGGATCGAGCTTAAGGCGAACATGCCGGTGGAGGTGCTCGATGCCGTGTGCTCTACGATCGCGAGCCAGATTACCGGACCCTTTGTAAAAGAGCCGTATCCTCAATATTTGGCAGACGTGATGGCGAAGAGCGTCGGACTTGGCCTCGGGGCACTAAAAACAGCCGTGCAACTTGGCGTCAGCAAACTGGGCAAACCGGAAATCGCCGAGTTGCTCGTCCATTCTTATCGTACCGAGGGAGTATAATGCATGTCGCCTTTCGATGAGTCCGCCGTCGGGAATATAGGGTCGCCGAGTACAACGACGCGCGTAACGGTTGACATCCTCGAGCCAGCGTCTAACGCACCGCTCCGCGGTGAACTCGTCTACCTCGCGCATCCTCTTGGGCATCGTTGCCTGATAGCCATCGGAACCGTCACTGAAATTCTCACTATGAACCGGTGGCATGAAGATCCGAACATGCGCGGCGTATTGAAGCGCTACGGTAGTCTGCCGCATCTCAGCGGCGTCGGCGATGTTCGGACGGCCGATGTAGTGGTGCAAGCCGCCTACATGGCGGACGGCCCAGACCCTGCGTCGGGCGAGCCGCCCCAAGAGAGCGCTGGGTCACTGACGATGTCACCGACTACAGGGGCAAAGGTTTCGCGGGTCGACGATGAGTTTCTTACAAACCTGCTTCGCCGCCACAGAGACGAAATTACGTATCTCGGAAAGATTTACAGAACCGACGTGAAGATGCCGGTCACGATTCGCCACTTTGGGGCCACGGGCGCCGGCGGCTCTGGAGAAGCGTATCACACCGGAATTTTCGGTATGACTGGAAGCGGCAAGTCAGTCTTGGCGGCGTACCTCATGGCCGCTCAATTGCGACACCCCGAAATCGGCGTAATCGTGATCGACCCGCAAGGCCAGTTCACGACTGAAGAAGGTCTGCCATTCTCTCTGCAAGAGTGGGCGGAGGCCCAGGGTAGGGAAGTCCTCACGTACCGTTTGTCGAGTGATCTGCGGCTACAAAAAGACGCAATTCTCCTAACTGACCTGTTGCTAGAGACGCGGTTCTTCAAGGACGTCTTGACGATTCGCGGCGACGAGCAGCGCGAGTCAGCCGCTGCCGAGTTTCGTCGGGTTATACAGTCCATCGAAAAGTGGGAACACAAGACGGCCGCGGAGGTGCTTCGGGCGACGTTAGGCGACTTGGCGAACGACCCCCAGGCATTGATGCGTATTTATGCTTCGCAACAAACCCGCTCGCGCTTGGAACAGACCATTACATCGATTCTCGGTTCTGCATCGGAATTTTCTGTTGCGCTTACGGAGTTCGAACCGCTGCACTCGCTCTTCACCGACCGCGGGCCGGGACAGCGAAAGCGCCACTCGCTCTACGGCGTGATAGATAAGGCATTGACGGTGGAAAGTGCTCGTCCGTTCGTGGTGATTGATTTTTCGAGCACGGACGGTGGAGGTGAGATACTGGAAAGCGGCCGCGTGAAAGCGCGACTGCTGCGCATCGTGTGCTCCGTGATCAACAGGCGCGCGGAGGAACAGTACAAAGACGGCAAACGTATGAACGTCCTTGTCGTTTTTGATGAAGCCCACCGCTTCGCGAGCGACGACGCAGAGTTTGACAGTCAGAGGGAGCTATCTGAGCGACTCGTTGACTATGTGAGAACGACGCGGAAATACGGCTTGGGATGGATGTTCATAACGCAAGAGGTTGGGTCATTGCGACGCGGCATATACACGCAGTTACGCGTGCGTTGCTTCGGGTACGGACTGACGTCCGGCACGGAACTTCGCCGGCTGCAGGAAACGATCGGCGATCGCGCTGCGCTGGAGTTGTATCAGTCGTTTGTTGACCCTCAGGCGATGAAGCCCTCGCAATATCCCTTTATGTTAACTGGCCCGATATCTCCACTGTCGTTCACTGGCGCGCCCGTCTTCGTGTCGGTTTTCACATCCTTCGACGAATTTCGCTCAGCGAACGGCTCCGTATAGCGCGTGATGCGCAGTGACGAGCATGCCATCGATGCATTGCTGGCAGCCGTCCAAGACGGCATTAGCTTCGCGGCATGCAGTCCCGGACGTCCTGAAGCGGCTCTTCGTGAGGTTGTAGAGCCGGCTCTTGAGCGCGCACTCCGTGAAAGGGGCGCTAGGGAACGGCGCAGAGTCGAGGTTCGCTTGGCCGTACCGTGTGAAGCGAGCGCTTCTGCGCTAGACGCCCCGCTCTTGTCTATTGGGAGAGCTGACGCCGTCTTCAATCGATTTGTGATCGAATTCGAGCCGCCTGGTGCCCTTCGAGCGTCGGTTATGCACTCCGGAACACGCCATGCGGTTAGTCAAGTGCAGCAGTACCTCCGCGGTATTGCGGAAGAAAACGCTCTGCCTCTCGAACGCGTCGCCGGCTGCGCCTTTGATGGAAGCTGGCTGATTTATGTGACAGCGCAACATAATGCATGGAACGTGCAGCCACCTGTTCGCGTCGACCTTGACACTCTCGGCTCGTTGGTCGACGTTATGGAGTCCCTTTCATCTGGTCGGGGACTTACCATCGAAAACCTTCGCGAAGACTTCGGTCGCGACAGCGAGTGCGCAAAAAGCGTTGTCCAAGCGCTCTCGGAAACGTTGGCGACGAAGGCTTCTCCGCGAACGCATGTATTATTCGCACAGTGGGCGTTGGATATTGGAAATGCGTCTGGATTTTCTACGGCGTCGAATGTGGCGGAATGGGCTATATTGTGTGAAGGGTTGGGCGTGTCTGCCGACGGCGCTCTTTCATCGATAGTACTCTTCGCTCTCCAGACATATTTCGCGCTAGTTGCGCGACTATTTGCTCTTGTTGTTTTGGAGGGGGCGACGGGAGCAAAGCTGATGTCACGACTGTCAGCCGGGGGCTCGCTCTGGGCGGCCCTTGAAGAGCTCGAGCGTGGTGAGCTGACGCGCTCGACATACGCGGCGAATGTCATCGAGCCAGGCATCTTTTCCTGGTACGTCGCTGAGTATTCCATGGCAGTCGAGCACGCGGTCGCACGCGTGGTGTCGACCGTCGGCGAGTATTCCGCCGAGGTAGTCGAGATCACGCCCACAGTGGCTCGCGACGTCTTTAAAAGCCTCTATCAGGAGCTTGTGCCACGGACCATTCGACACAGGCTGGGAGAGTTCTATACTCCCGACTGGCTCGCGGCTTATACGATTGACCTTGTCGATACCAAGGATGAACCAATAACGTATCGGTCGAGGGTCCTCGATCCAGCATGCGGATCAGGCACATTTCTTATAGAAGTGCTAAACCGAATTCTTCAGAGAGCGGCAGACGTTCCCGCTCATGAGTTGCTTTCATACATCACGCAGAACGTAGTTGGCTTTGACCTTAGCCCTCTCGCCGTCCAAGCCGCCCGCGTTAACTACTTGCTGGCTCTAGCTCCGCTTATCCGGAAGGCGCAGTCAACAGTCGCGCTGCCGGTGTTCTTGGCCGATTCAGTGTCACCGCCGCGACATGGTGGGTTGTTGGATGGCGACGTGCTAACGGTTAAGACCGCTGAAGGCGAGTGGCGTATCCCGACCGCAATTATGACGCACGATCGAATTCGCACATTTGGAACGATCGTAGAGCATCAATTGACTCATACGAGCAACTGGCTCTCAACGATCGCCGATTTGCGTGGGGCGATGCCCGACCTGCCGTGGAACGCACAGCCCTTTGTCTCAGCGGTCGACGCGCTGTGTCGGAAACTTCAGACGCTTCACGAATCAGGGCGAAACGGCATGTGGTGGAATTTGCTTACTAATGCACTGGCGCCAGCGTTCGAAAGCCGATTTGATGTAGTCGTCGGGAATCCACCATGGGTATCGTGGCAGACGCTTCCGGAGAAATATCGGACAGACAACGAGGACCTTTGGCTGCTGTATCGCTTGCATCCGGAGATAGCTCCGGGAAGGCGCCAGCGGAGTAGTCGTGCTCCGCTAGACCTTTCAATGTTGTTTGTCGCCGTATCCGTTGACCGGTATCTTAGAGATTCGGGCCGGCTTGCGTTTCTCATTAACGCGTCGGTGTTCCAGTCGGAACTTGCCGGCCGTGGGTTTCGCGCTCGTACCCTACCTCCGCATTCGCGGTACTCGATTACGCGAATCGAGGATCTGAGCCGTATCCGGGTCTTTGCCGATGCGGCGAATATTACGAGCATTGTAGTAGCGCGTCGGCGTCCGAGCAGGTCACGCAGGATACCGACCGTCACGTGGATTCCGCAAGGCCGCGCGACAGTGACGACCCGCGCTTCGCTGGACGAGGCAATAGCCAACGTTCGGCGACTGCATATTTCGGCTGAGCCGGTCGATCCCAGGGACGAGCGCTCGCCACTCTTGATGCTTCCGGACGATGCGTTGCAGGCAAGTGTTCCGCTTCGCAAGCCGTCCGTGTATGGGGAAGCGATTCGTAAGGGCGTCGACACACGTGGTGCAAACGGTATCCTGTTCGTTGACATCTTGGAGCGTGTCGGATCGCTTGTGCGGGTACGGAACGAGCCGGCGCGCGGAAGATTAGACGGCGTGCCAAAGATAGACGGGCTGGTCGAAGCGGACGCAGTTAGGCTTCTCGTTCGCGGCGAGGATGTGTCCCGTGAGTGTGCGCAATCCGAACTCGGCGTACTGTTTTTCCATGATGAGGAGCACGCGAGTCAAGGACTAAGCGAGCGAGAAGCGGAAGAACTGTTTCCAAAGGCGGTTGCATTCGCGCGGCGCTTTAAGCGCTTCTTGCAAGGTCGACGGACGTTTAGGAATTTTGATCCGCGCGGCGACAGGTGGCTGGGAATGTACTCAGTCACTTCGGCCGTGCTATCAAGGGACAAAGTCGTCGTGCGCGAAATAGCGAGCGACTTCGTTGCGGCGCCGTTGGCGGGGACGCAATTTGTGCCGGATCACAAGCTATATGTCATTCCTTGCCTTAGCGCCGATGAAGCGGAGCGGCTCTCGTATGTGCTCAACAGTGATCCCGTTCGGGCGATCGTGCGGGGTTCGTCCGTACGCACGTCGTTCACTGGCTCATTCTTGCGATACGTTGGCATTCGGACTCTAGAGAACGACCGAGGCTATAAAATGGATGACGACTGGCTGGCCAGCGCCTTAGGGCTGTCGTCCGCAGAGCTTAGAGCGATGCAGTCATCGATTGCGGCCTATGGGGATATTCTTACCTAAATCACGGAAAGGTCTCGCTGTCTGCGAAGGCGGGATTCATTACGGTGGCTACTCTTAGACCTAGTGACGGCTTCACGTCGCCCGGTAATCCGGGCCAGCTGAGATTGTGCTTTCCGCCGGCCGAAGGGCCGAAGGAGCCGGCCGATACGGAAGACCGCTTCACCCAGACGCAGATCGTCGCGATCCTGCGCGACGACGACGCGCGCGCCTCCGCTCGCTCTCGCGGTGGAGCGGGGCTTTCTGCGACGCTGAAAGTCGACAATGGACTGAATAAACGAGCAACGCGATGCTCGGCTGGCCACACGCGCGAATGTCGATTGCAGTTCATCGAGCCGGCCGTCCGATGGAGAACGGCGGCATCGAGAGCTCCAACGGGCGCTTTCGCGACGAACTTAATGAACGAGCACGCGTTCCCGACCATCTTTGACGCGCGTTCTGCGATCGAAGCGTGGTGCCTCGATTACAACTTCCGCCGACCGCACACCTTTACGACGAATTGACGCCGCCGAGTTCATCGGGCAAAATGCCAAGACCGTGAACTCTTTGCACCTTGTGGCCGGATCTGCGGAGCGCCATCATATGGTCAACAGGCGGGTAAATGTCGACGTTGAATCATTACTCGATTTATCCGTCACGCTTCGTGCGCATGTTGCCGGCGAGCTGCACGCTTGGGTCGATGAATTGCTGGCTGGGAGGCTTATGCACGCTGGCGCATTAGCTGCTAAGATACATGCAAGCGCCTATAACCGCTATTGCGCGCGATCTGGGCGCTGCAAGGCAATACGTGAGGGATCGCTATTTCGCGGAGCCGACTAAACGGTATGGAATCATTGCGGCCTCCCAGGCGCGAATCTTCCTAAGTCCGGCGTAAATACAAGGTTTGAAGCGACGCGCTTCCCGCGTGGCCCTTGGTGTACTATGATGGTCCAACAAGTGCTGAATCGAGCTGCACTTTGCAACGTGCGGCAAACAAAGTTTCGTGCCAGGGCTCGGAGCTTGACTTCGCAATCGTAGGTTGGGATACGGATCTCATTTGGACGATACATCGTGGGCATCACCAGCAACGCGGTCATGTGCGCACGACCCACGTAGGTTGCGAATTAAATAGTTGCCGCGTTCTGCTCACACGCGGACGTGATGGCATGAGCGTCTTCGTCAACCGCAGATGCGCTGGATAATCCTTATGAAGCGCTGAAGCTTGTCGGACGTCGCGTCCTATTCAGCGGGACGGCGAGTTGACGGATTATTCGTGATCCGAGGAGGCGCTCCTCATCAGGCCTTGTGAAACAGCGAGCGGCCGTGTACCATTCAGACAAACTGCTTGCACGCAGGCCGGGCTGGCCTGCATCTGACTGCCGGCGGGGTTCTGCCGGAGTGGAGGTTCGATGGCCGGGACAGCGGCAATGGCTGGGACGCCGACCGTAGATCAGCGACGCGAGCTCACCCGGGCGGTGATCGCGTCCACGATCGGCACCTCGATCGAGTGGTACGACTTCTTCCTGTACAGCGTCGTGACCGGGCTGGTCTTCGCCAAGCTGTACTTCCCGAATAGCGGGCCGGCCGCGGGGCTGCTACAGGCGTTCGGTATCTACGCGGTCGGCTTCATCGCCCGGCCGGTCGGCGCGGCCATCTTCGGGCACTACGGTGACCGCATCGGCCGCAAGGCCACCCTCATCGCGACGCTGCTCCTCATGGGCATCGCGACCTTCCTCGTCGGGTTCGTCCCCGGCTACTCCTCGATCGGGATCTGGGGCGCGGTCATCCTCTCGGTCCTGCGCTTCATCCAGGGCGTCGGCGTCGGCGGCGAGTGGGGCGGCTCCGTGCTGCTCTCGATGGAGTGGGCGAAGACCAACAAGCGCCGCGGGCTCATCGCCTCGTGGCCGCAGTTCGGCGTTCCGGCCGGCCTGTTCTTGGCGAACATCGCCGTCCTCGGGTTCAGCGCGCTCGCGCCCGGCCCGGCGTTCGCGGAGTGGGGCTGGCGCATCCCGTTCTTCCTGAGCATCATCCTGGTCGGCCTCGGTCTGTGGATCCGGCTCGGCATCCTCGAGACGCCGACGTTCCAGCGCCTCGAGCGCGAGAACCGCATCGAGAAGACGCCGGTCCTCGAGGTGCTCCGGCTCCAGGGGCGCGAGGTGATCGTCTCCGCCTTCGCGCGCATGTCGGAGCAGGCGCCGTTCTACATCTTCACGGCGTTCGTCTACGCCTACGGCACGAAGACGCTGGGCCAGTCCCAGAACTTCTTGCTCACGTGCGTCCTGATCGCGTCGATCGGGTCGGCGGTCTGGATCCCGCTCTTCGGGGCGCTCTCCGACCGCTTCGGACGCAAGCGCATCTACCAAATCGGCGCGCTGGTGACGCTCGTCTTCGGGTTCATCTGGTTCGCGCTGCTGAACACGCTGAACCCGGCGCTGATCTTCCTGGCGATCTTCCTCTCCCTGATCCCGCACGACATCCAGTACGGGCCGCAGGCGGCGCTGATCGCCGAGAGCTTCACGCCGCGGATGCGCTACAGCGGCGCCTCGCTGGGCTATCAGCTCGCCTCGATCATCGCCGGCGGACCGGCCCCGCTGATCGCCGCCTGGCTGTTCACGACCTACCACAGCAGCACGGCGATCGCCATCTACATCGCCATCTGCGCCGTGATCACGCTGATCGCGGTCGGCATGATGAAGGACTACACCGGCAAGGACATCCACGACGAGTACGACGTCGCGATCTCCAACGAGCCGATCGCGGCGTACTAGACGACGCGCCACGCGCCGGCGACCGCGAGGCCGCCGGCGACATGACCGCACTCTGACGGCCCGCGTGCGAAAGCCCGCGGGCCGTCGCTTCTCCGGTAAGGCCGCCGCGCGCGCGGCGCGAACATCACGTGATGCCCGCGACCGTGACGTTCACCGAGGGTGCCGCCGTCGCGCTCGCGCGCTGCCGCGAGGCGCTGCTGCGGCGGCCGGTGGTGAACAATCTGCTGCTGACGTTGTTGTCCGCGCGCGCCGCGTCGCCGGCACCCGGGCGATATTGGGTCGTCGAGGACGGCGGGCGGTTCGCCGGGCTCGCGTTTCAGTCGCCGCTCGACGCGCCGGCGGTGATCTCGCGGATGGCGCCCGGGCACGTCGAGCAGCTCGCCGCCGCGGTGCACGAGGCCGGCGCGCAGCTTCCCGGCGTGAACGGCGAGCCCGCCGCGTCGACCGCGTTCGCCGGCGATTGGGCTGCGCTCACCGGCGCGACGATCGTGCCGCGGCGCGCCGTCCGGCTGTACGAAGCGCGTCGCGTGCGCGAAGGCCCGCGGCCGCCGGGGCGCTTTCGGCTCGCGACATCCGATGATCGCGCGCTGCTTCTCGACTGGACGCGCCGCTTCAACGCGGAAGTGCACGCGCCGGGCGGCGATCCGGAGCGCATGGTGGATCAGCGGCTGCGCGCCGGCCAGCTCTGGTTCTGGGACGACGGCGGACCGGTCGCGATGGCCGGCATCTCGACGCCGACCGCCGGCGTCGCGCGCGTGCTGTGGGTCTATACGCCGCGCGAGAAGCGCGGACGCGGCTATGCGCGCGCGTGCGTTCGTGAGGTGACGCGTCAGGTGCTCAACCGCGCGCTGCGCTGCGCGCTGTACGCGGATCTCGGCGACCCGGTCGCTACCGGCATCTACCTTCGCCTCGGCTACCGGCCGGTGACCGAGCTGATGGAATTTCGTTTCGAGTCGGCCGTGCGCAGATAAGCGCGGCACGACGGCGACCTCGCCCAGCGGTTCATGAAGGCACTGAATCGCTGAACGCACGCGCCGTTACGGTAAGCGTCGCGCACACGACGGCGAGCACGCGCGAAATTATTGCGGCCGTGCCGTCGCAAGCGGTTCGAGGATCGTGTTCGGGGCTACCGAACGCGCACGGGGTGAAGAAGGTGTTTCGTGCGGTTGCGTTGGCGGCCGCTGTATGTCTGACGGCGAGCGCCGGCTTCGTCGTGCCGCTTCGGGTCTCGGCGCAAGCGACCCCGCCGATCACGCTGCACGTGGACGCGTCGCGCGCGGTGCAAGGTCTGCTCGCGATGCACGAGACGATTCCGGTCACCGCTGGCGCGCTGACGCTCGTGTATCCGAAGTGGATCCCCGGCGAGCATTCGCCGAGCGGCCCGATTCCGAACCTTGCCGGGATCCATATCAGCGGCGGCGGCCATGCGATCGCGTGGACGCGCGATCCGGTCGACTTGTACGCGTTCCACCTCGACGTCCCGGCGGGCGTGTCGTCGCTCGACGTCGACTACCTCTACCTCGGCGCGAACGGCGGACAGTACAGCAACGCGCGTCTCTCGACGCCGAACCTGCTCTCGCTGACGTGGAACAAGGTCATCCTCACGCCGAAAGTCGAGGACTACCACACGCAGGTCATCGCGCCGTCGCTCACGCTCCCCGGCGCCGATTGGAAGTACGCGACCGCGCTCGACACCGTCTCGCACAACGGCGCGGACGTCACGTTCAAGCCGGTGAGCCAGGCGATGCTCGTCGACTCTCCGCTCGACGCCGGCATCAACTCGCGCACCTGGGCGCTCGGCACGTTCAACGGCGCGCCGGTCACGCTCGCGGCGTTCGCCGACACGCCGGACGAGCTCGACGCCGGTGACGCGACGATTCAGAAGTTCCGCAATCTCGTCACGCAGATGCACGCGCTCTATCGGTGGCGGCACTTCGATCACTACACGTTCTTGCTCACGCTCAGCGACGTGATGCCCGGCGAAGGGGTCGAGCACCATCAGTCGAGCGACGACGGCACCGCCGGCGACTTCCTCACCGACCACGCCGGACTGATCGCCGACGCCGACCTCCTCCCGCACGAGTGGAACCATTCGTGGGACGGGAAATACCGGCGTCCCGCCGATCTCGCCACGAAGAACCTGCAAGACCCGATGGTCGACACCACGCTGTGGGTCTACGAGGGCATGACGCAGTTCTACGGCGAGCTGCAGGCGGAGCGCAGCGGCATCTGGTCACGGCAGGACTGGCTCGACTCGCTCGCCGGCACGTACGCGTTCCTCGACTCGACGCGCGGTCGCGACTGGCGTCCGCTCATCGACACCGCGACGGAGGCTTCGGATTTGTACGGCGCGCCGCCGCAGTGGGAGAACATCCGCCGCAGCGTCGACTACTATCCCGAAGGTGCGCTGATGTGGCTCGACGCCGACATCACGATCCGCCGCCTCTCGGGCGGAAAGCGCTCGCTGAACGATGTCGCGCGCAACTTCTTCGGCAACGGGCAGAACACGGGGCCGATCACCGTCACGTACACGCGCGCCGACATCGTCGAGGCGCTGAACGCGGTGCAGCCGTACGACTGGACGGCGTTTCTCCACCAGCATCTCGACGTGATCGCGCCGCATCCGCCCGACCCGTTCACCCCGGGCGGCTACAAGCTCGTATACACGCCGGAGATGACGGCCCTCGGGAAGATCGAGTCGGCGCACCGTCACGGGATCGACATGCGCTTTTCGCTCGGCATCCAGGCTCGGGCAGACGGGACGGTCGTCGACGTGATCGAGAACTCGCCGGCGTACGCGGCCGGAATCGGCCCCGGGCAGAAGATCATGGCGTTCAACGATCGCGCGCTCACCGGCGGGCAGCAGCAAGTCGATCAGGTGCTGAAGGACGCGGAACATGGCGGGCCGATCCGCATCCTCGTCAGCGGCGGCGACGTCTACCGCACCTACACGATCGACTATCATGGCGGCCCGCGCTTCCCGCACCTCGAACGCGTCCCCGGAACGCCCGACCTGCTCGACGCCGTCGCAAAGCCGCTGGCGGCGGTTCAGTAGTTCGCGCTCGGCGCGAAGCTACGGCGCGAACTTACGACACGAACAGCGGCGGAGCCGGCCGTTCATCGGCGGCTCCGTTCGCTTTCGCCGGTTGCGCCGGCGTCTCTCGCGCTTCGTCCGGCGCCGCGGATTCGTCCGGGCTGTCGCCTTCGAGCGCGGCCGGCTCGGGGAGAAGGCGCTGTTGTCCGAACACGTACTTGTCCGAATCGAGCAGCCGCACTTCGCTCGCCTTCGCGACGAGCGGCGGCAGCTCGTCGGCGCCGCCGAGCTCGTAGATGCGGCGCGCTTGCGGCGCGACGCTGCGGTCGAACGAGCCGACGGCGCGATTGTAGGCGTCCGACGCGTTTTGGATCGCGCCGCCGACTTTCGTGAGGTGCTCGACGAACGGCGCGAGCCGCCCCACCAGCAGCTTCGCCTGCTCGAGGATGTTCTGCGCGTTCTGCTGCTGCGATGCGTACGACCAGCCTTGCGCGAACGCGAACAGATACACCAGCAGCGAGAGCGGTGATGCAATCAGCACGCGGTTGTCGATCGCGTACTGCAGGATCCCGCTGTCCGCCGCGAGGACGCTGGACAGCATCGACTCGATCGGGACGAACATGATCGTCCAGCCGATGCAGCCCGGCGTGCTGTGATACCGCCGCTGCGCGAGCGACTTCACCTGTCCGCGCACTGCGCTGACGGCGTCGGCGAGGCGCGCCGCGCGTAAGCCGTCGTCGGTCGCGTCGACGGCTTCCTGGTACGCGTCGAACGGCACCTTCGCGTCGATCGGCAGCGTCCCGCCGCCGGCGATGTAGAGCACCACGTCGGGACGGCCGCGCTCGTCGTCGCCGTAACCGGCCTTCTGCACGTCGAAGCTGACGTGCTCGGTCATCCCGGTCATCTCGATGAGGCGCTTCAGCTCGTACTCGCCCCACGCGCCGCGCGCCTGACGCGTCGAGAGCAGCGTCGACACGCGGTTCGTCGCGGTGTGCGTCATCGCGATCGCTTCGGAGAGCGCCGCTGCCTTCTGTCCGAGCGCGCCCAGCTCGCCGGCGATCTTCTGCGCGTCCTGCTCGCGCGCGGTTTGCATCGCGGCGAGCGCCGAGCCGAGCTCGCCGAGCCGCGCGTTCAGTCCGGCGGAGATCTCCGCGAGCTTCGCCTGCGCCTCCGCGCGCGCGACCTCGCCTTCCACTTTGACCTTCTCGCTCGCCGCCTCGACCAGCGATGCGCGCGCGTCGGCGATGATCTTGTTCGCCAGCTCGGCGAACTTCGAGTCGGCCTCGGCGCGGGCGTTCTTGAGGTCCGCGATCGCCTGCTCCGCGCTCGCCTGCGCGGCCATCGCTTCCGCGAGCCGGCGGTGCAGTGCCGCTTCGCGCTCGGCGGCGGCGGTGCGCTCCTCGCGCGCCGCCGCGATCTCCGCTTCGAGCCGCGCCTGCGCGGCCGCGGCGACGCTGTGCTCCGCATGCGCCGTCCGCTCGCGATCGGTCAGGTCGGCGTTGGACGAGCGCAGCTCGCCGCACTGGCTCCGCAGCGCCGCGACCGTCGTGACCGTGAGGACGACCCAGGCCGCCACGAAGCCCAGGGCGAGCCCCGCCGCGACGAGCGCCACCGTGAGCCACGACAGCGACGAGATCACGGGCGGTCCCCCACGCGAACCGAACCGCGGAAGGTCTTCATACGAACATAGGTTCGCCCTGCGGCCACCCGACTACTTGCGGTCCGCGCCGTCCGCGTCGGTAGGCTGCATGCGATGCATACTGCATGCGAGACAGTATGCACAAGAGACAGTCTATTTCGGGCCGACGGCTCTACACCCCGAGCCGGTCGGCGAGGTCCTCCAGGCTGCCGGCGGCGACGTCGACGCCGGGGTCGGCCGCGAGGTCGTGGTCCTGGTTCGGCCCGTACTCGGTCGGGCGCGCGATGAAGGCCGTCCGCATCCCCTCGCCGGCGGCGGCATGGAGATCGTCGTTGTGCGCCGCGACCAGCAGGACGCGGTCCGGCGGCGTTCCGAGCAGATCGACGGCGCCGCGGTACACCTCCGGATCGCGCTTGTAGTGCCGGAACAGCTCCGCCGAGAGGATGACGTCCATCGGCAGCGGCGCGCTCTTTGCGAGATCGACCAGCAGCCGCACGTTGCCGTTCGACAGCGTTCCGCAGATGTAGCGCCGCCGAAGCCGCTCGAGCCCCGCCACGACGTCGGGCCACGGCCGCAAGTGGTGCCAGCGATCGACGCACCAGCCCCGATCCGCTTCGTTCAGCTCGTCGGCGAAGCCGAAACGCCGGGTCAGCTCGTCGAACGACTCGCGATGCAGCACGTCGAGCGGCGCCCACGGCCGCTCACCACGCCGCACGCGGTCCATCGACGGCTTGTACGCGGCGCGCCACGCGTCCACGAACGCCGGCCACTCGACGCGCAAGCCGCGCCGCGTTCCGAACGCCTCGAGGTCCTCGATGAGACTCGTCCGCCAGTCGACGAGCGTGCCGAACGTATCGAACAGCAGTGCCTCGACGTTCACCTACGCGCTCACATCAGATACGTATGGAACCATGCGAGGGTTCTGCGCCAGGCGTCGGCGGCGGCGGTCGGGACGTAGCGCGGGCGCGTGTCGTCGAGGAACGCGTGGCCGGCTTCGTCGTAGATCTTCACGTCGTGCGGCACGGTGAGACGAGCGAACATCGCGCGGACGTCGTCGGGATTGATCGAGGTGTCGCGGGCGCCGAAGCTGCCCATCAGCGGCGTCGTGGTGCGTGACGTGAAGTCGAACGTCGACGGGGTCGTCGGATCCTTCGAGGGCGTCCCCGGGCGGACGCTCCCGTAGAACATCGATGCGGCGGCAAACGCCTTCGAGCCGATGATGCTCTGCAGCACGATGCTGCCGCCCATGCAGAAGCCGGTGATGCCGACCTTCGCGTCGCGCGCCTGCGTGCGGATCCAATCGCGGGCAGCGATCACGTCGGTCGGCACGAGGCCTTCGTCGGTCATCCGCGCCGCCGCGGCTTGGAACGGCGCGACGTCGGTCGCGCCGTCGCCGTTCGGCGCGTTCACGCGGTCGAAGAGCTGCGGCGCGATCGCGACGTAGCCGGCCTTCGCGAGACGCCGCACGACGTCGCGAATCTGCGTGTCGACGCCCCAGATCTGTTGGATCACGACGACGCCGGGCGTCGTGGCGGTCACCGACCGCGGCTGCGCGGCGTACGCGCCGATCGGCGTCCCGGCCTGGGGCACGAGCCGCGGTCGCGAGACGACGATCGCCGGATCGTCTTCGGCGACGATCGGCGGATGCGGCTTGCCGAACTCCGCGGTCTGCGCAGCGGCGTCGCCGGTGCTCGCCACGACGAACGCAGCGCCGGTGCCGAGCTTCACGAAGCCGCGCCGCGAGACGTCCGCCGTGTCGACGTTCTGCGGGTCGCTCAGGTCGGCCGCGACCGCGGTGCGTACGGCGGTTCGCGGTTCGGCGGTCTCGTCGGGCATGGCGTTTTACCTCGAAAAGAGATGTCCGCACGCCGTGACGCCCGCATGCATCGCGGTCGACGCGAACACCACGACATTATAGTTTCCGGACAGCAACCGGCGGAGGCTCACGTGCACGAGCGAGCGCGACACGCCGCCGTGCACGTCGCTCAGCACGAACGCGGGCATCGGCGCGAGCGCGTCGCAGTCGGGCCCGCGCAAGATGCGGACGGATTCGGGTCGCTCCGCGCCGTGGATGCGCACGAACACCAGCGCATCGAGGCCGTGTGCGAAGAGCGTGGCGGTCCCGACTTGACCGGAGTTGTTCAGCTGCTCGATTCCGCGCTCGGCACCCGCGCCGTTGTCGTCGGGATACGATTGCGCGCTCGCGCGGCCCGGGACGTGTCCCAAGGCGAGGCCGATTGTCACCAACGCGACGGCGAGCGCCGCGGTAAGACGCGTCATGGTCCGCCCTCTCGTCGCGCCGTCCCCGCCCGCGGCGCTGCCGGTCTCGTATCTCTAGGTTCCGGCGAGCTCCTGCCAGAGCGCCAAGGCACGCGCGTGCAGCTGCGGCGCGTCCTCCGGGAGCACGTAGCCGTCGCGCACGAGCGTGGCGGCCGCGGCGTCGTAGGCGCGCAGGTACGCGGCGCGGTTCGCGTAGCGCTCCGCGACCGATGCGCGCGGGTCGTGGACCGCGTTCCGGCCGTCGGCGGTCGACGCGAACGGCACGAACGAGCCGACGAAGTCGACGAGATGGTCGCCGAACCCGTCGCGCGGGTCGCGCAGGTTCCAGCCCGTGTAGGTCGCGAGCGGCACGGCGATCTCCGGGAGACGCAGCATCCCGAGGTCGATCCCGTCGCCGTCGGGCAGCGGCAGCAAAGTCGCGTACGCGGGGCCGACGCCGGGCGGCTCGCGGTCGACGATCCCCTCGTTCCAGCGCGGGCCGTAGTCGTACCGGTACGTGCGGTGCAGCGCCGTGAACGGGTTCGGCGCGGTCAGCCCGGGGATCTGCGGATACGACCACGACTCCGGGCGCACCAGCGTCCCGCTCGCGATCGTCGGGTAGACGCTCGGCGGCGGCGCGGCGCCGGTGCGCACCCACGCATCGAGGTGCAGCAGCATCGCGCGCGGCACCCAGCGCCAGTCGAGCGGGTCCGTGCGCTGCCGCATCCCGCGGCGCAGATCCGAGGACAGGCCGGGGACGTGCATCCCGCCGCCGATCGCGTAGAGCCGCACGTTCGCGGGCAGCGGTACGTCGGCGCGCCCGTCCTCCGTCGTCGTCATGAGTGAGGCGGTGCGGCCCCAATACTCGTACGACGTATGGATGTCGATGACTTTGAGCTGCGGGGGCAGCGGGAAGTCCGCTTCGTGGAACGGCGGGATGTCCGTCGGATAGAAGAACGACGACATCGGGTCGGCGTCGCGCGACGGCTGCGCGAAGCGATGGTCGAAGCTTCCCAGCGCGGGACCGCTGACGATCGGCATCATCGCGTCGAACACCGGACGTCCGTCTTCGTCGGTGTCGAAGCCGCGCGCGATCATCGTGCGCAGGAACCGCGCGCTCTGCGAGATGCCGAACCCGTACGCGCGCGAGACGTGCACCGGCGCGCTCGGATCGTGCTCGAAGAACGACGCCGCGTCGCGTACCGCGGCGAGTCCGAGGCCGACGACGACCGGGTTCTTGGCGCGATAGATCAGCTCGTAGATCCGGCCGGGGACGAAGTTGCCGTCGAGCGCGATCGCCGTGCCGTCGGCGCTGAAGTGCCAGCGCGCGCGCGAGATCGTGCGCCGCGGCGCGAGGATGTCGTCGCGCTCGGTCAGTACGTTCGCCGGATCGTTCGCGTCGGCGAGCTCGTACGGCGTCTGGTCCGGGTAGTGCGCGATCGCATGCGACGCCGCCGGCGCGTCGACGTGAAAGTCGCTCCGCACGAGCCCGGTGATCGTTCGCCCGTTCTCCGTCGCGACCGGTACCCGCAGACCGAGCACGCCCGCGCGGTGCGGCACGTCCCACTCCCAGCCGACGCTGATCGACGTGAAGCCGTGCCGCATGAAGAAGCCGTCGCCGTCGTCGTCCGTCTTCGACGCGTCGGGGGCGAAGTGTCCGCGATTCAGCCACAGCGACGTCGCGGCGCCGCGATTCGGGATGTCGACGATCGCCGCGCCGTTCGCATGCGCCGCGTCGGCGGGTGCGAGGATCACGACGTCGCCGGACGACGCGACCGCGCCGTCGGCGTCGCGCGGTGCGTTCTCGAGGTCCACGATGCGTGCGTTGGCGGGCGTTCCGGGGACGTCGGCATAGACGAGCCGTCCGACGATCTTCACGTACCCGTACGCGACCGGCGTGCGTGAGATGAGGTCGAAGCGCACGACGCGCGCATCCGCGCGCGATGCCGCAAGCGTGCTTAGCAGCACAACTAGGCACACGGGGAGTTTTCGTCCCAAGCGCATGCTTGCGCGCTTTCGCGAAAAGAGGATTCCTACCCGCCCTGCCGACACTTCTGAGGAGAACGATCGTCGCGGCGCGTCATGCGCGGCGACATTCGACTATGAAGCCGAGGTAAAGACGGGTGCGATTCAGGACGCTCGGCGTGCTCATGACGAGCGCGTTCTTCCTCGCAGGATGCGGTGGCGGTCTGGGGAGCTTGGCCCCCCGGACGCCGACTTCTCAGATGCCGGCGAACACGGCGATGCACAAGACGTTCCGCGACGCGATCGCGTCCGGCGACATCAAGCCGGTCTGCGCGAAAGCGATGCCGCATCGCGCGCATTGCGTCGCCTACATGCTCACGGCGAGCGGCAAAGTGACGGCGGCCGCGATGATGCGCGCCGCGGGCAGCACGCGCAGCGCGGCGGCGCTGCCGACGGTGCGGAAGAGCCAACTGCCGCAAGGCTACGGCCCCTCCGATCTGCAGGCCGCGTACAATCTTACCGCCGCGGCGAAGTCCAAGGGCAACAACTCGACCGTCGCGATCGTCGACGCGTACGACGATCCGCTCATCGAGAGCGACCTCGCGGTCTACCGCAAAATGTACGGCCTGCCGCCGTGCACCACCGCGAACGGCTGCTTCAAGAAGGTCAACCAGGAAGGGCGGCGCGGACCCTATCCGACGCTGCCGCCGTCCGACATCCCCGGGGAGAGCGGCTGGACGATCGAAGAGGCGCTCGACGTCGACATGGTCTCGGCGAACTGCCCGAACTGCAACATCGTCGTCGTCGAGACGAACGACGACTTCATGAACAATCTCGCGGCGGGCGTCAACACCGCGGCGTCGTTCAACCCCGTCGCGATCTCGAACAGCTACGTCGGACAGGAGTCGCCGACCGATCCCCTTCCGCCCTCGCAAGGCGGCTGGCTCTCGTACTACACGCATCCCGGCATCGCGGTCGTCGCGGGCGCCGGTGACTACGGCTACGACTACGAGCTGTACGACATGGACGGGATGGGCGACATGGGCGCGTTCGGTCCGCTGATCCCCGCCGACTTCCCCACGGTCGTCACGGCCGGCGGCACGACGCTCACGCCCGACAACTCCCGCCGCGGCTTCAGCGAAGTCGCGTGGGGCGGAACGGGCAGCGGCTGCAGCGCCTACGAGCCGATGCCGCCGTGGCAGCAAGCCGATCCGAACTGCTACGGCGTCTACACGAGCCCGTCCGGCGCGACGACGCAGTTCCCGACCCGCATCTACGGCGACGTCGCGTACGACTCCGACGGCTACACGGGCGTCGCGATGTACGAGAGCGACGGTCAGCTCGGCGGCAACAACTGGGGCGTGATGGGCGGCACGAGCATCGCCTCACCGGCCATCGCCGCGATCTACGGCCTCGCGGGCTACGGCACGCCCGGCGATGCGGATCAGCGCCGCTATCCGTTCCCGGCGCAGAAGCTCTACCAGTCGCGCGGCTCGCTCTACGACATCACGAGCGGGACGAACGTCGATCCGTGCGAGCCCGTCACGCAGGCGGAAGAGCCCGTGCCCCTTCCGCCCGCGCCGCCGCCGCCGTGCAGCGACACGATGCTCTACACCGCCGGACCGGGCTACGACGCGCCGACCGGCAACGGCACCCCGAACGGCATCGGAGCGTTCTGATCTCCGACCGATGAAACGCAGACGGCCACGGCTGCGCCGTGGCCGTTTGCGTCGGTGGAGTCCCGCGCTACGTGCTCGCCGGCTGCGCGAGCGACGCCGTCCAGGCGTCCATGCGGCGCTGCATCTCTTCCGGCGACATCTCCTCGATCACCGTCGAGACGACCCAGCAATGGCCGAACGGATCGTAGACGCGCGCCGAACGGTGCCCGTAGAACTGATCCGCCGGCGGCGAAGGCACGTGCGCGCCGAGTTCCTGCGCGCGAGCGACGACTTCGTCGACGTTCGGGACGACGAGCGAGAGACTCACGGTCGTGCCGCCCAGCATCTCCGGGCCCGGCGAGTCCCACTCCCGGCTCTCGTCCGAGATCATCACCTCGGAGTTTCCGATGACGAACGACGCGTAGCCGACCTTGCCGTCCGGCATGGTGAGCCGGCCCGGCTGCTCGACGGCGCCGAAGGCCTTTTCGTAGAACGCGATCGCGGCCGCGGTGTTGCTGACGCGGAGGTACACGGTGACCGTCTGGTCGTGCCGCGCGGAGTCGGCGGATGCGCTCATGGCGCCCTCCTCGGAAAGCGTGCAGTGGCGTTGCGGAAACTTATCGTAGCACGTCGCGTACCTGCGATGCGACGGCCGGCGCGGCCGTTGATCGGTAACGATGGTCTTCTCCGAGGGTCGCTTCAGGGTGGGCTCGTTGTGTCGCGCGTCGGCGGCGGCGCTTGCCGTCTTGCTTGCCGGAACGCCCGTCGTTTCGACGGCGGCGCCGCGGCATCGCGACGTGCCGGTGGTTCAGCCTCCGGGAGCCGGGCTTCCGGGTCCCGTGGTCGTCGGGCAAGGCGTCGTCGCCGGCCGGCCCGTCTCGTTTCTGAAGGTGCGGCTGGCCGACGTGCGCATACGCGTCGGGCTGGCCGACGGGCGGCCCGGGCGCGTCGAGCCGCTCGACGACATCGCGCGGCGCTACGGCGCCGTGGCGGCGATCAACGGCGGCGACTTCGAGGCCTACGGCAACGCCGCGATCCGCAACCCGAACCACACGCTGATCACCGGCGGCGGGCTCATGTTCAAGGGCGACGTCGGCGACGTGCTGTGGTTCGACCGCGACGACCACGCCGAGATCGTGCGCGTTCCGCTGAAGATTGAAGGCGGCCTCGACGGGCAGTGGACCTGGCCGAACAACTGGTACGCGTACTGGATCAACCGTTACCCGTCCGGAACGGCCGATACGATCACGATCTTCACGCCGGAGTGGGGCGCGCAGACGGGACTCTCCGGCGGCCCGCAGATCCAAGTGACGAACGGCGTGGTCACGGCGATCGAGCACAGCTCGACCGCGATCCCCCGCGACGGTTACGTGATCTACTTCCGCGGCGAAGCGAAAGCCGCGTCGCACTTCGCGCTCGGACGCCGCGTGCAATACCGCGTCGTACGCACGGACGGCGAACCGATGGGCGAGTTCGCGTACGCCCGTGAAGCGATCGGCTGCGGCCCACGGCTCGTGACCGACGGCCGCGTCACGGTGAATCCCGCGGCCGAAGGCTTCCGCGACCCGAAGATCCTGTACTACTCGGCCGCGCGCAGCGCCGTCGGCATCACGCGCGACGGTACGACGCTGATCATGGCGACGTCGGGCGGAACCATCCGTCAGATGGCCGACGTGATGCGCGGGCTCGGCGCCTATCAGGCGATGGCCTTCGACGGCGGCGCTTCGGCGGGACTCTGGATGTCCGGACACTACATCACCGAACCGGGCCGCCTCCTGAACAACGCGCTCTTGGTGCTCGCGAAGTAGGTTCTTTGCAGTGCGCTTGTGAGAGTCGCGCATGCAAAGCGCTGATCACGCGCGCTTCCACTGCTTCTCGAAGAGAAGTGCTGCAAGGAACGTCCGAGCATTCTGCGAACCGCGCACCTGTTCCCAGCTTTGAAACGCGGAGCGCACAAGAGCGACTGTTGATCGCACGTCCAACCTATCAAACGTGCGCGATAAATCGTAGTCTGCAATATGCCGTAATTCTTGCAGCGCAACAAATGTTTCCGCAACGTCAATGATTTGTTGCTCTATCGGGAGTGTGATGAATCCGTACGTTGGTGACGCTCGGTTCGTAATCTGGCCGCGGGCAAATTCTTTGCAGACCTCCTTCATCGCCGCGTGGTTAAACACGCGCCCAACGGCGAGTCGGAAGCGTTGTTCCGAAACGATTCGCGCACTTGCACTAACAAGCAGATGAAATAGTGCATAATACGCTGCGGAAACGGCTCTTCGTAGACTTGCCTGTCGCGGTCTCCGCGGCTCGCGTCTTACGAGGAATTCAGCTTGTTCGAGCAGATCTGCGTGATAACTCACCGGATCGCTTCGCCTTAAATTCGATGTAGGGCCATGTCTCCGGAGCGGCCTTCAATAGTTCAGATATCACATAATGCCGGTAAGCGTTGAGCGCTTTGACATCTTCATTCGAGTTCGCGAGGCCTTCGTCGACTAGGAATGTAACCCACAAGGACGGTTCATTCGATGAATCGTTTCCGCAGGAGAGGTCGAGCAACTCGACACCGTTGGGCTTCGGGCTGCGTTCGACGAGGCGTTTCAGCGCATCTACATCGGGCATGGGGTACGGCCTCAGCAACAGGTACTTCCCTTTCGATGGTTCCCGGTGGCAGGCTGGTACTCCCGGTAGTGCCCGGGCCGGCAGGGCCCCATGCCGGGCCGACACGCTTCAGTGGAAGTTCCTCGCGCGGACCTTTTCGGTGATCGGCTCGGCGATCTCGAGCGGCCAGCAGCGCTTCATGATCACGTCGATGCAGCCTTGCTCTTTCTGTAAGACGCCCTCGACGATGAGGCACTGCGAGCCGCGGATCGTGCGGCGGTTGCGCTCGTAGACGTCGGGGCGCACGATGACGTTCACCAGTCCGGTCTCGTCCTCGATCGTCAGGAAGACGAAGCCTTTCGCGGTTCCCGGGCGCTGGCGGGTGATCACCAGGCCGCCGATCTTGCAGAACAGGTTCTTCGGCATCGCGGCGAGACGGCCGGCGGGAAGCACGTTGCGCGCTTCGAGGTAGCCGCGGACGTGCGCGATCGGCTGGATCGCGCTGACGCCGGTCGCGCCGATGTCGAGCGTCGTCGTCTCTTCGGGCGACAGCGCGGCGAAGAGCGGCTGCGGCTCGTCGTCGATCTCCATCGCGCGGCCGAGCTCGCCGCGCGCTTCACGCTCGTCGAGGCCGCGCAGCGCCCACATCGCTTCACGGCGCGTTGGAAACCACGACGCGAACGCGCCCGACGCGGCGAGGTTCTCCATCGCGTCGCGCTCGAGCCCGGTGCGGCGCGCGAAGTCGACGAGGTCGGTGAACTCCCGCGGCGCACCGTCCTCGTGCGAGAGCGCGCGCTCGAGCCGCTCGCGCTGCGCTTCGCCCATCCCGCGCACGAGGTGGAAGCCGAGCCGCAGCGCGCCCTCGCGGTCGACGAAGGTCCACCATTCGCTCTCGTTCACGGCGATCGGCTTGACGGCGACGCCATGCCGGCGCGCGTCGTTGACGAGCACTTCCGTCGAATAGAACCCCATCGGCTGCACGTTGAGGATCGCCGCGCAGAACACGGCGGGCTCGTGACATTTGACGTACGCCGACGCGTAGGCCAGCAGTGCGAACGAAGCGGCGTGCGACTCGGGAAAGCCGTAGTCGGCGAAGCCTTCGAGCATGTGATACAGCTTGTCGGCGTCGTCGCGCGCGATGCCGTTGTCCACCATTCCGTCCACAAGCCGTGGATAGATCTCGGCCATGCGCTCGCGCGACCGCTTGTGTCCCATCGCGCGCCGCAAGCGGTCGGCTTCTCCGGCGGTGAATCCGGCCGCTTCCATCGCCATGCGCATCCCTTGCTCTTGGAACAGGGGGACGCCGAGCGTGCGCTCCAGCACCGGCTTCAGCTTCGGATGCGGATACGTGACCGGCTCCTGCTTGTTCCGGCGGCGCAGGAACGGATGGATCATGTCGCCTTGAATCGGGCCGGGGCGGATGATCGCGACTTGCATGACGATGTCGTAGAAGCAGGCGGGTTTCAGCCGCGGGAGCATCGACATCTGCGCCCGCGACTCGACCTGGAAGACGCCGATCGAATCGGCGCGCTGCAGCATCGCGTACGTCGGCTCGTCGTCGGGCGGGATCGCATCGAGCGAGAGCGGCGGGCGCTCGGGATAGCGCCGCGCGTAGAGCGCGAACGCGTCGCGCAGCAGCGAGAGCATCCCCAAGCCGAGCAGGTCGATCTTGATGAGCCCGAGATCGGCGAGGTCGTCCTTGTCCCACTGCACGATCGTGCGGTCGCGCATCGTCGCCCACTCCACCGGAGCGACCTCGACCAGCGGCGAGCGCGTGATCACCATCCCGCCGCTGTGGATCCCCATGTGCCGCGGAAAGCCGTCCATCCGCCGGCACAAGTGCATCATCAGCGAGCCGAGCGCGCCGCCGACCGGCCCGCGCACGTGCGGATCCGGATCGGCGCCAAAGTCCTTGGCCTTGAAGCCGTAGAGCCGGCAGTAGGTGTCGGCGTACTCGTCGGCGTCCTGGAAGCCTGGGACGAGCGGGCGGCCCGGCGTCGCGGCGGGCGTGTCGTCGCCGCGCGAAGGCACGACGTTCGAGCCGGTGTCCAAGTCCCGGCGCTGCAGAACCGACGTGGGAAGGGGCGCGTGATCCAGATCGTCGGCGCCGAGCGCGCCGCTGAGCGACTCGCGCGCGTCGTACTCGCGCAGAATCTGATCGACTTGTCCGAGCGTCAGCCCGAGCGCCTTTCCGACGTCGCGCAGCGCCGAGCGCGTGCGGTAGGTGATGACTTCCGCCGCCATCGCGGCGTGCTCGCGGCCGTAGCGCTCGTAGACGTACTGGATGACCTTCTCGCGGTCTTGGTGCGCGAAGTCGATGTCGATGTCGGGGACCTCGCCGCGCTCCTCGCTCAAGAAGCGTTCGAAGAGCAGGTCGCTGCGCACCGGATCGATCGCCGTGATCCCGAGCGCGTAGCAGACCGCGGAGTTCGCCGCCGAGCCGCGCCCTTGCGCGAGCACGCCCAGCCGTCGCGCGGCGTGCGCAATGTCCCACACGATCAGGAAGTAACCGGCGAGATCCATCCGCGCGATCACGCCGAGCTCATACTCGAGCTGCCGTTCGACCTTCGAGTCGAGCGGCCATGCGTAGCGTTCTTTCGCCCCTGCGTAGACCAGCGTGCGCAGATACGACTGCGGCGACGTTTCGTTCTCCGGGATCGGGTACAGCGGGAACTCGCCGCGCAGCGACTCGAGCCGGAACGCGCAGCGCTCGACGATCGCGATCGTGTTGCGCAGCGCCGGCGGGAACTCGGCGAAGAGCTGCGCCATCCGTGCCGGCGACTTCAGGCCGTGCTCGTGATTCGGGCGCAGCAGCGTCCCCGCGTTCTGCAAGGGCGTGCCGTACTTGATGCACGTCAGCACGTCGGCGAGCTGCGCATCGCCGCGCGTCGCGTACGCGACGCCGTTCGTCGCGACGTACGGCACGTCGAGCCGGCCGGCGAGCCGCACGAGCGCGCGCACGAGCGCGACGTCCTCGGCGCGGACGTGGTGCTGCAGCTCGACGTAGAAGCGCCCGGGGAAGAGATCGCGCAGCCGTGCGCCGATGGCGAGCGCCGCGTCGTCGTCGCGACGCAGCAGCGCCTTTTCGACGAGCCCGTTGCGGCCGCCGGAGAGCGCGATCAGCCCGGCGGTGCGGCCTTCGAGATCGCCGAGGCGCAGGCGCGCGTCACGCTTGCGGCCGCGCAGCTGCGCCGTGGAGACGAGACGCGCGAGATTGTTGTAGCCGGTCTTGTCGGCGGCGATCAGGACGAGCCGCGGCGTGTCGGTCGGCACCTCCTTCGCCGGACGAGCGGGACGCCCGGGACGGACCGGCGCCGCATCGTCGCTCTCCAGCGTCAGCTCGGCGCCGCACAGCGCCGCCAGCGGCGTTCCCGCCGCGGCCTTCGCGAACCGCACCGCCCCGTAGAGGCCGTCCCGGTCGGTCAGGGCGATCCCGCGCAGCCCCAGCGCCGTCCCGACCGCGACCAGCTCCTCGGGGTGCGAGGCGCCCTCGAGGAAGCTGAAGTTCGACCAGCAGTGGAGCTCGGCGTACTCCGGCACGGCGGCGAGCGGCATGGGGACCGGGATGATACTCGAACAAACGTTCGATCCCTCTGGGCCCGGCGCCCCGATTCGCCGCATCGCTGCCGCATGACGGGCACCGACGCTGTCTATGACCGCGCCGACCATGACGACACCGGCGTTGCCCCATGACGGCGCCCGGCACTGCGCCGTGACGGCACGCGCGCTGTCGCATGACCGCACCGCCGCTATCTCATGACGGCCCCGGCGCTACTCATAAAGCCGCGGAAATGTGGTCGAACGACCATAAAATCGTGGTCAAACGACCAACAAATCCGTTGCATCCGGGCCGCGATCGTGCGATGCTCGGAGCCGATGGACGCCCTGAAGCTGTTCGGCGGGGCGACCCGAACGCGGGTCGTCGTCGTCACGCTCGCTCTGCGGGACACCTATCCCCGCGAAGTCGCGCGCGTCGCCCGCGCGCCGCTTTTTTCCGTCCAGCGGATTCTGGACGAGCTGGAGCGCGAGGGGATTCTCGTTTCGGTATTGTCAGGCAACCAGCGGCGCGTGATGCTCAACGTGGAATGGTTAGCAGCAAACGAGCTTCGTGCTCTCGCCCTGCGCCTGGCGGAAGTCATGCCGGACGTCCGTGCTGCGCTGGAAGCGGAGCGCCGGCGCCCGCGCCGTCGAGGGAAGCCCGTTGATCGCGCCGGACGCGACGTTGCGTGATGTCGCCTTCACGGTCGGAACGGCGCTCGATCGTGCCGGGATCGAAGCCGTGCTTTGCGGTGGAAGCGCGGCGACGTTCTACGCTCCCGACGTCTACCAGTCGGACGACCTCGACTTCGTGCTGACCTTTTCCGGAGAAGGCGAAGCAGTCGTCGCCGCCTTGACGCCGCTCGGATATTCGTTCGCGAACGGAATGTTCACCCACCCCGCGTCCCACTTCACCGTCGAGTTTCCCAAAGGGCCGCTCGCGATCGGCGCCGAGACGGTCAACCGCTTCGACACGGTACGCGATGGCGAGCGCGTCCTGCACGTCGTCACGGCCACGGACGTCGTGCGAGATCGGCTCAACAAATTTGCAGCGTGGGACGACTTCTCGGCGCTGCGCGCCGCCGTCGGCGTCGCGCTTGCCGCGGACGTCGACCTCGGCGAGATCCGCGCGTTCATGCGACGCGAAGGGCAGGGCGTGTTTCGTGCGCGCTTCGAGCAGGCGCTGACGACGTTCGAACGCCGCGTTCGCGAACGGCGCCTGTAGCGGCGCCGCGTCGCCGATTCGTTCCGGCGTAGCGCCGGCCGGCGCTACGCCGGGGCGGCGTGGGCGGCGGTCTCTTCATCTCCCGTGATGCCGGCGCGGGCGGCGAACCAGGCGTCCAGCTCGTGCGCCGGCATCGGACGCGCGTACGCGAAGCCTTGGGCGTAGGTGCATCCGACGTACGCGAGCCACGCGATCTGCGTGTCCGACTCGACGCCTTCGGCGATCGTCTCGAAGCCGTAGCACGACGCGAGACCCAGCACCGCTTCGACGATCGCGACGTCGTGCACGTCGTCGGGGACGCCGCTGATGAACGCGCGATCGACCTTGACCACGTCGATCGGCAAGCGTTTCAGCTGCGCGAGCGAGGAGTAGCCGGTGCCGAAGTCGTCGAGCGCGATGCGCAGGCCGGTCTCACGCATGGCGGAGAGCGTCTTCGTGCTCGACGCGACGTCGTTCATCGCGACCGTTTCGGTGATCTCGGCGCCGAGCCCGGACAGATCCGGCCCGAAGCGCTGCAGCCGCTCGATGAACGAAGGGTCCGCGAGCTCGGCGGCCGACACGTTGAACCAGACCGTGAGATCGGGCTGCCGCAGGCGCCAGCGGCGCGAGCGCCGGATCGTTTCGCCGATGACCCATTCGCCGATCGTGCCGATGAGGCCGTGCTCTTCGGCGAACGGCAGGAACGTGTTGGGCGGCACGATGCCGCGCTCGGGATGGTTCCAGCGCAGCAGCGCCTCGAGTCCCGCGACGCGTCCGGTGGCGAGCTCCACGTGCGGCTGGAAGTACAGCGTGAGCTGCCGGCGCGCCAACGCTTCGCAGAGCTCGGACTTCATGCGCCGGAACGAGATGAACCGCTCTTCGGCGCGGCCGTCGAAGAACGCGCTGCGCGCGCCTCCCGCCTCTTTCGCCGCGAACACCGCCGCTTCGGCGCGCACGACGAGGCGCTCGAAGTCCGTCCCGTCGTTCGGCGCCGTCGCGATCCCGATGCTCGACGTGAGCGCGCGGTACTCGCCTGCCGCCAACAGCGGCGTTTGGAACGTGTGGAGGTAGGTCGCGGCCCGCTGCGCGATGCGCTCGCGTGCCGGCTCCTCGGTGAAGATCGCGAACCGGTCGTCGCCGAGCCGGCCGATGATCTCGCGCGGCCCGGAGCTGCGGCAGAGCGTCGTCGCGATCTGGACGAGGAGCTCGTCGCCGGTCTGATAGCCGAGCTGTTCGTTCACCTCGCGGAAGTTGTCGACGTCGACGACGAGCAGCGCGCCTTCGGCGCCGCTGCGGAGCGCCGAGGCGACGCGCTCGCGAAACGTCGTACGGTTGAGCGTCCCGGTCAGCGGGTCGTACTCGATCGCGCGCCGCAGCAGATCGCGCTGCTGCATCTCCTGCAGGCGCAGCGCGCACAGCGACGCCAGCGTCTCGATGTACGCGTGGTCGAGCGGCTCGAAGGGGCGCGCGAGGGGCGCCGCCGATCCGAACGCGAGAACGTACTGCGCGCCTTCGACCAAGAACGGCGTCGCGGCGACCGCGGCCCACGGGCGGTTCTGCGCGTGCGCGGCGGTCCACCACGCGAGCTCGCTGCGCACGTCGGCCCACGACGCAGTGCGGCGCATCCGCAGAACGTCCGCGAACGGTGCGTCGGCGACGCCGAAACGCATCCCGATGCGCGGGATGAAGTCCGCGCCGGACGAGTGCGAGGCGTAGGACGCCACGACGACCAGTTCGTCGGTCTTCGTCGACTCGTCGTCGACCCGGGCGATGATGCCGTGAAACGCCGGTCCGCGCGGCTGCAGGCCGCGTGTGCCTTCGGCGAGCAGCGCGTTCAAGTGCTCCTGGTCGCTGCCGGTCGGCGCGACGAGCCGCGAGAGCGTGGCGAGCCGTTTGGCGTGCAGCTCGGCCTGCCGCGCCTCGCCTTCGAGGTTACGCTCGAGCAGCTTCGCGCGATCGCGCCATCCCAGCAGCTGATGGATCGTCGCGGCGAGCACGAACGACGAGGCGGCGAGGAAGAGAAGATGCGCGACGTACCACGCGACCGTGAAGCGCTCGCCGGAGAGCACGCGCAGCACGAACTCGACGACGAGCGCGCCGTAGCCCAGCAGCGCGGCGCGCGGAATCGCGCCGCGTCCCCATGCCCACGCGAACACGAGCAGGACCATCGCGTGGAAGGCGATGAGGACCTGGCCGACGCCGGTGCGCCAGTAGCCGTGCATGTCCTCGCCGGCCGACAGCGCGGGAAGGCGCGGCGCGAACTCCACGCATGCGGTGAAGACCGCGCACGCGGCGACGGTCGCGACGACGATCACGGCGATCGCTTGCGCGCCCGTCGCGAAGACGGGCCGCGCGCGGCGTGTCGCGGTCAGCCGGACGGCGACGTACGCGAGCGCGGCGATCGAGACGCCGACGTGCCAGCAGACGTACGTCCACGACGCCGCATGCGCCCACGCGGTGATGAGCGGAGAGAGGTCCGGTCCGACCGGCATCGTGAGGCTCAGCCCGAGCGCCAGCAGCCCGGCGAACAGAAATCCGCCCACGAGCGCGAGCGTCGAGAGCAGCGGCTCTCGGCGGAAGAGCGCGAGGAGCACGGCGAACGTGACCAGCTCCGCGCATGCCGCGGTGAAGAAGATCCCGGACACGATAAACTGAGCGCTCATCGGACCAGGTACGGTAGCGAACGGGAGAGCGGCGGCTACGACGGCCGCGAACATCGCTGCGCTCACCAGGTCGGCGGGCATCCGATCCCGCCATCGTGTGATTGTCACCCTGTCCCCTCGGATCCCGGCCGTCCCCGTCACCGTCGGGGGGCCGTCGCCTGCCGACCATCCGCAGCGGCAAGCGAAGGCGCCGGGTTGGCGCTTTACCCGCGAGTGCGCGTACTCGAACACTCGTGCCACGACGGAAAGCGGCCCTCGGACGCTGCGAAGACCGGCCCGTGCGAGCGCTCACCGTGAAAACGTCCGAATCGATCCGTACGTTGGCGTACGAAAATGCGCGCGCGATCGTCGCGCGCGTGCTCGTGCTGGTGAGCGGGAAAGGGGGTTTCCCCTTTTATGCTCCGGGGAATCCCGTCGCCGGATGCGAGTGCTTGGAGTCAACGCAGTCTTTCACGATCCGGCGGTGGCGCTCGTCGTGAACGGCGACGTCGTCGCCGCCGCGGAAGAGGAGCGCTTCACTCGCCGCAAGCACGGCAAGGTCTGCGTTCCGTTCTCCACGTGGGAGCTGCCGGAGGAATCGGCGCGCTGGGCGCTCGCGTTCGGCGGCGTGCAGCCGTGCGATCTCGACGCGGTCGCGTACTCCTACGATCCCGATCTCGCGCCGCCCGACGGGACGGAGCTGCACGACAACGAGTACGAAGCGCTGCGCACGTACTTCGTGCGTCGCGCGCCGGGATTCATGGCCACCGCGCTTCCGGGGCTCGATCGCGCGAAGGTGCGTTTCGTGCCGCACCACGTCGCGCACGCCGCGTCGGCGTATCTCGCCGGCCCGCACCGCGACTGCGCGGTCATGGTGATGGACGGCCGGGGCGAGCAGACGTCCTACCTCGCCGGCGTCGTGCGCGGCGGGGAGCTCGAAGTGCTGCACCGCGTCGCGCTCCCCGACTCGCTCGGGCTGCGCTACGAGGAGCTGACGATGCACGTCGGCTTCAAGCGCAGCTCCGACGAGTACAAGGTGATGGCGCTCGCGTCGTACGGAAAGCCGCGCTGGCTCTCCGATATCCGTGCGTCGATGCACGCCGGCGGCGACGGCGGGTTCACGGCGCGGCCGATCGATCTCGCTCGCTTCGTGCCGCCGCGCCGCGAGGGCGAGGAGTTTGCC
The DNA here is from genome assembly GCA_035650875.1 of Vulcanimicrobiaceae bacterium. Taxonomy (GTDB): domain Bacteria; phylum Vulcanimicrobiota; class Vulcanimicrobiia; order Vulcanimicrobiales; family Vulcanimicrobiaceae; genus Vulcanimicrobium. The sequence continues at coordinate 740,189 of DASRGU010000010.1, read as the reverse complement.
GAAGGGCATGCGGACCTGGCGGCCAGCGTGCAGGTAGCGCTGCAGGAGACGATGCTCGAGCTCGCCTGCAAGCTCCACGACGAGACGGGGATGCGCGCGCTCGTGCTCGCGGGCGGCGTCGCGCTCAACGTCGTCGCGAACTCGTACATCGCCGAAAAGGGGCCGTTCGAGCACGTCTGGGTGCAGCCGGCGGCCGGCGATGCCGGAACCGCGCTCGGCGCGGCGATGTACGTCGCCCGTGCGATGGGCGACGAGGTCCGTCCGATGCCGACGGCCGCGCTCGGGCGGGGCTGGACCGACGCCGAGATCGAGAATGCGCTCGACGGCGCGAACGTCTACTACACGCGTCCGCGCGACATCGCCGAAGCGGTCGCCGAGGTGATCGCGCAGGACGGGATCGTCGCGTGGTTCCAGGGCCGGAGCGAGTTCGGCCCGCGCGCGCTCGGCCACCGCTCGCTGCTCGCGAACCCGCGCTATGCCGACACGCTGCGCCGGCTGAACGACGTCAAAGGGCGCGAGCAGTTCCGGCCGGTCGCGCCGATGACGCTGCTCGAGAAAGCGCCGCAGATCTTCAACGGGCCGTTTCCGTCGCCGTACATGCTGTTCGTGCACACCGTGAAGCCGGAGTGGCACGAGAAGCTGCGCGCGGTCATCCATGTCGACGGCACGGCGCGCGTGCAGACGGTCGATCGGCGCGAAGAGCGGCTCGTCGCCCGCATGCTGGACGCGGTGGAGCGCAAGACCGGCGTGCCGGTCGTCGTGAACACGTCGCTGAACACCGCGGGGCGGCCGATGGTCGACAGCCCGCGCGACGCGCTCGAGTGTTTCGGGTCGGCGCCGGTCGACGCGCTCGCGATCGGGCCGTTCCTGCTGAAGCGCGAGAGCTTCGCGCGCGGTTCGGCCACCGTTTCCGCCGTGGCATGACGGGATGATCGACGTCGTCGTCCCGACCGTGGGACGCCCCTCGTTGGCGCGGCTGCTCGCGTCGATCGCCGCCTCGCGCGGCCCGCGACCGCAGCGCATCATCCTCGTCGACGACCGGCGCGAGCGGAGCGCGCCGCTCGAGCTCGGCGATCTCGACCAGGACCTGTCCGCGCGCCTCACTGTGCTCGCCGGCCGCGCGGCCGGCCCGGCGTCCGCGCGCAACGCCGGATGGCGCGCTTCGCGCGCGACCTGGGTCGCGTTCGTCGACGACGACGTGCTCGTCGACGAGACCTGGCTCGACGATCTCGCGCACGATCTGCGCGATCTTCCGCTCGACGTCGCAGGCTCGCAGGGCCGGGTGACCGTGCCCCTGCCCGCCGATCGTCGCCCGACCGACTGGGAGCGGAACGTCGCCGGGCTCGCGACGTCGCGCTGGATCACCGCCGACTGCGCGTATCGCCGCGCCGAGCTGCTCGCGTGCGGCGGCTTCGACGAGCGCTTTCCGCGCGCATACCGTGAGGACGCCGATCTGGGCTTGCGCATCGTCGCGCGGGGCCGGCGCATCGTGAACGGGACGCGGCACGTCTTCCACCCGGTTCGTCCCGCCGATTGGAAGGTCAGCATCCGGCTGCAAGCCGGGAACGCCGACGACGCGCTGATGAGCGCGCTGCACGGGCGCGACTGGCGCGCGCGCGCCGGCGCGCCGCGCGGCGCCTTCCGCGCGCACGCGGTCGCCGTCGCGACCGCCGTCGCGGCGCTCGGCGCGTTCGCGCTGCGCAAGCCGAAGCTCGGCGGAGCGCTGCTGACCGCCTGGGGCGCGCAGACGGCAGCCTTCGCGTGGCGGCGCATCGCGCCGGGGCCGCGGACGCGCGGCGAGATCGCGACGATGGCGGTCACCTCGGCCGTCCTTCCGTTCGCCGCGGTGTACCATCGCCTGCGCGGGATGCTGGCCGTGCGTGCGCTGCTCGCCGACCGCGAGCGCGCGCCGAAGCCGCTCCCGTCCGCGGTGCTGTTCGATCGCGACGGCACGCTCGTGGTCGACGTCCCGTACAACGGCGATCCGGCGCGCGTCGAGCCGATGCCGGGCGCCGAGGAGGCGCTCGAAGCGCTGCGCGCCGCCGGCGTCGCGACCGCGGTCGTGTCGAATCAGAGCGGCGTCGCGCAGGGGCGGATCTCGCGCGCCGACGTCGACGCGGTGAACGCGCGCATCGACGCGCTGCTCGGCCCGCTCGGACCGATCCTCGTCTGCACGCACGATCCGGGCGAGCGGTGCGACTGCCGTAAGCCCGCGCCGGGGCTTCTTCTCGAAGCGGCGCGCGCGCTCGGCGTCGCGGTCGAGGACTGCGTGATGATCGGCGACATCGGCGCCGACGTCGACGCGGCGCAGGCCGCGGGCGCGCGCGCGATTCTCGTCCCGACGGAGCGCACGCTCGCGCACGAAGTGGCGGCCGCTCCGCTCGTCGCCGGCGACTTGCGTCACGCCGTCGCGCTCGCGCTGGACGGCGCCGCATGAAGATCGTCGCCGTTCGTCAGGACAGCAACGGCGACGTCCTCCTCGCGGGGCCTGCCCTGCGCGCGCTCGCCGCACAGGCGACGGAGTTGACGCTCGTGTGCGGACCGGCGGGGCGCGCCGCGGCGGAGACGCTCCCCGGCGTGGACCGCGTGATCTGTGCCGAGGCCAGCTGGATCGCGGCGAACCCGGCGGTGCCGCGCCGCGGCGACGTCGACGACTACGTCGACCGCATCGCGGCGTTGCACGCCGACCGCGCGTTCGTCTTCACCTCGTTTCATCAAAGCCCGCTGCCCGCCGCGCTGCTGTTGCGCATGGCGGGCGTCCCGTGGGTCGGCGCGATCAGCGAGGACTATCCGGGCGCGCTGCTCGACCTGCGCCATCGAGGCGTCCCCGACGACGTGCACGAGGTCGAGCGCGCGCTCGCGCTCGTGCGGGCGGGCGGCTTCGAACTCGTGCCCGGAGACGACGGACGTCTCGCGATGCGCGTCGCGCAGCGCAACCCGCTCGAACCGCTCGTCGGGCCGTACGTCGTCGTCCATCCCGGTGCGACGGTCCCCGCGCGAGCGTGGTCGCCGGAGAAGAACCGCGCGCTCGTGCGTACGCTTGCCGCGCGCGGCGAGCGCGTCGTGGTGACCGGCGGAGCCGACGAGCGCGACCTCTGCGCGAGCGTCGCCGGCCGCGAAGCGCTCGACCTTTCCGGCGCGACGTCGTTCGAGGAGCTCGCGCGCGTCGTCGCCGATGCGCGCGCCATCGTGGTCGGCAACACCGGGGCGGCGCACGTCGCGGCCGCGGTGGGGACGCCGACGGTGTCGCTGTTCCCGCCGACGATCCCGGCGTCGCGCTTCCGGCCGTGGATGGTCGAGCACGTGCTGCTCGGCGACCAGGACATCGCGTGCCGCGGCTGCCGCGCGCGCGTCTGCCCGCGCGGAGATCACGCGTGCGTGGAATGCGTCGGCGTCGACGACGTGCTCTGCGCGCTCGACGCGCTGCGCGCACGCACGGCGGTGCCCGCGTGATCGCGCCGGAACGCGCCGCGCCGCGCGAGACGACGGTCGCCACGAAGCGCGTGCTGCTGTGGCACGTGCACGGCTCGTACGTCACCTCGCTCGTGCAGGGACGGCACACCTACTACATCCCCGTGCTGCCGGACCGCGGCCCGGACGGGCGCGGCCGTGCGCGCACGTGGGACTGGCCGGCGAACGCGATCGAAGTGACGCCGGCGCAGGCGCGCGAGCTCGACGTCGACGCGGTCATCCTGCAGCGTCCGAGCGAGCTCGAGCGTCTCGCGGAGGAGTGGCTGGGACGCCGCCCAGGCCGCGACGTCCCCGCGATCTATCTCGAGCACAACGCGCCGCAAGGCCGGATCGCGGAGATGCGGCATCCGGCCGCCGACCGTCCGGACGTGACGATCGTGCACGTCACGCACTTCAACGACCTGCTCTGGGACAGCGGGACGACGCGCACGCGCGTGATCGAGCACGGCGTCGTCGATCCCGGCTACCGCTACACCGGCGAGCTGCCCCGCGCGGCCGTGGCGATCAACGAAGCGCGCCGTCGCGGGCGCGTCACCGGAACCGATCTGCTGCCGCGCTTCGCGCAGGCCATCCCGCTCGATCTGTTCGGGATCGACGCCGGCTCGCTCGGCGGATTCGACGACCCGCCGCAGGCGGCGCTGCACGCCGAGATGCCGCGCCGTCGCGTCTACCTGCATCCGGTGCGCTGGACGTCCCTCGGTCTCACGCTGATCGAGGCGATGCACCTGGGGATGCCGGTCGTCGCGCTCGCGACGACCGAAGCCACGGAGGCCGTGCCGGCGGGCTGCGGCGTCGTGTCGACCGACGTCGCGCGCTTGTGCCGGGCGCTCGAACGGTACGCCGCCGATCCGGACGCGGCACGCGCGGACGGCGAGCGAGCGCGCGCCTACGCTTCAACGCGCTACGGTTTGGAACGCTTTCTGCGCGACTGGGACGCGCTGCTGACGGAGGTGACCGCATGAGGATCGCGATGGTGTCGGAGCACGCCAGCCCGCTGGCGACGCTGGGCGGCGTCGACGCCGGCGGGCAGAACGTGCACGTCGCGGCGCTCGCCGAAGCGGCGGCGAAGCAGGGGCACAGCGTCGTGGTCTACACGCGCCGCGACGATCCGAAGACGCCGAAGCAGGTCGCGATGGCGCCGGGGCTCGTCGTCGAGCACGTCGACGCCGGCCCGGCGCGCCCGATCGCGAAGGACGACATCTACCCGCACGTCGGCGCGCTCGCGGACGGCTTGACGCGAGCGTGGCGCCGCTGGCGCCCCGACGTCGTGCACTCGCACTTCTGGATGAGCGGCGTCGCGGCGCTGCGCGCGGCGCGCCCGCTCGGGATCCCCGTCGCGCACACGTTCCATGCGCTCGGCGCGGAGAAGAAGCGCCACCAGGGCCCGGCCGACACGTCGCCGGCCGCGCGCTTGGACGAGGAGAAGACGATCGCGCGCAGCGTCGACCGCGTGATCGCGACGTCGAGCGCCGAAGTGTTCGAGCTGATGCGCATGGGCGCGAGCGCGCGCAGCGTGCGCATCGTGCCGTGCGGCGTGGACCTCACGCTGTTCGGCCCCGACGGGCCCGTGGAGCCGCGCCGCAGCGGTCGCATGCGCATCGTCACGCTCTCGCGGCTCGTCCCGCGCAAAGGGATCGCGGACGTCATCGAAGCACTCGTCCGGGTTCCGGGCGCCGAGCTCGTGATCGCGGGCGGCGGCGAGGCGCCCGATCTCGTGAGCGATCCGGAGGCGCAGCGGCTCTCCGAGATCGCGCGCGAAGCGGGCGTGGCCGACCGCGTCTACCTGCGCGGCCGCGTCGAACGCGCCGAAGTCGCGCCGCTGCTGCGCTCTGCCGACGTCGTCGTGTGCGTGCCGTGGTACGAGCCGTTCGGCATCGTGCCGCTCGAAGCGATGGCGTGCGGCGTCCCGGTGATCGTCTCGTCGGTCGGCGGCCTCGTCGACACGGTGCTCGACGGCATCACCGGACTGCACGTCGCGCCGAAGTCGCCGCGCCAGCTCGCCGCCGCGCTCAACGTGCTGCGCGAGGACCAGGCGATGCGCAAGCGCTTCGGGCGCCTCGGCGCCGAGCGCGCGCGCTCGCGCTACTCGTGGTCGCGCGTCGCGGCCGAGACGCTCGACGTGTACCGCAGCCTGCTCCCCGTCGCGCCCGCCGGCGAGCTCGCGCTCGGAGGCTGACGCGGTGCGCATCGTGGTGCTGCGCGCGCTGAAGCTGGGCGACTTCCTCACCGGCGTCCCGGCATATCGCGCGCTCCGCCGCGCATATCCGGATGCGCGCATCCAGCTCGCCGCGCCGCGGGCGTTCTCCGCGCTCGTCGAGCTGCTCGACGGCGCGATCGACGAAGTCGTCGACGCGCAGCCGCTCGCGGCGCTGCCGCGCGAGGTGCACGGCGCGGATCTCGGCGTGAACCTGCACGGAAAGGGCCCGCAATCGCACCGCGTGCTGCTCGACGCGGGCGTGCGGCGCACGATCGCGTTCCGCAACGACGAGATTCCTGAATCGGCCGGCGGCGCCGAGTACGATCCGAACGAGCACGAGGTGGCGCGCTGGTGCCGGCTGCTGCGCGAAGCGGGGATCCCGGCCAACCCGCTCGAGCTGGACATCCGCCGCCCTTCGCTCACCGTTCCGCGCCGCGCGCGCGGCGCGACGCTGATCCATCCCGGTGCGGCGAGCGAGGCGCGGCGCTGGCCGGTCGAGCGCTGGATCGAGGTCGCGCGCGCCGAGCAGCGGCTCGGGCGCCGCGTCATCGTCACCGGCGGACCCGACGAAGGCGAGCGCGCCCGCCACATCGCAGCGGCGGCGGGCGTTCCGCCGACGCACGTCTACGCCGGCCGCACGACGCTGCGCGAGCTGGCCGCGCTGGTCGCAGCGGCGGGGCGCGTGGTCTGCGGCGACACCGGCGTCGCGCACCTCGCGACGGCGTTCCGCCGCCCGTCGGTCGTGCTGTTCGGACCGATCGCACCGAGCGTCTGGGGCCCGCCGCCGCGGCCGTATCATCGCGTGCTGTGGAACGGCACGACGGGCGACCCGCACGCGAACCGCGTCGATCCCGGCTTGCTCGCGATCCCGGTCGAGCGCGTGATCGCGGAGCTCGACGGCCTCAGCGTCTCGGCGTGAACGATGCGAACACGGCGCGCGTGATGGCGGAGATGCCGGCGTCGCCTTGCGCGAGCGCGCGCGCCCAGTCCGCCGTTCCCGCGTTGAAGACGGCGCCCTCGCCGCGGCGGTAGACGATCATCGCGGCGTGCGAGCCGGGCGCGACGTCGCCGCTGCCGTCGGAGACGTCCCAGTGGCCGATGGACGCGCGCGCAAGCACCTCGGTGTTCTGCGGTGCGAAGCGCCGGTCGACGCCGTCGCACTCGTAGCCGATCGCCGTGGTCGCCTCGCCGACGAGGTCGCCTGTGCGGAGCCCGGCGGCGCGGAGGAGCGCGTGATCGCGCTCGATGCGGTATCCGGTCGCGGGGCGGAAACCGATCCACTTGCCGCCGCCGTGGCGGAACGAGAGCCCGGTGAACGCGTCCTCGGGCTCGTCGTCGCTCCACTTGCCGTCGCGCGCGATCGTCCGCGTGCGCTCGTCGTAGCGGACGCGAAACCAGCACGTGTTTCCGCCGAAGACGGCGAGCGCGCCGCCACCCTCGACCCATCGCTCGACGGCGCGGCGGCGCTCGCGCGTCCAGTACTCGTCGTGACCGAACGAGCACAACATCGCGTAGCGGTCGAGCAGCGAGGGATCGCGCTGCAGGTCGAGGTCGGTGCAGAGGTCGACGTCGACGCCCTCGCGCGCGAGCCAGTCCAGCGCGTGCAGGTCCCAGTGCGCGAACGTCTGCCGCGGGCTGGCGCGGTCGTAGACGTCGACGTTGATTTCGTCCCACGGATGTCCGCCGGTGCCGCCGCCGGGGCGGAGCAGCGTCACCGTGCGCGGCCCGCTGTAGAGGCACTCGCCTTCGCCTTCGCCCAGCGTTCCGTCGACGTGCGCGACGTCGTAGGCGTGATAGGTGAACAGCGGAAGGTTCACGAGGACGCGCGCGCGCGACGGCGCGCGCACGACGACGAGCGCGGTTCCCCAGCGTGCGTCCGGCGTTCCCTCGCGCGGCCCTTTCGGCGCGCGATACGCTTCGTCGACGAGCGCGCGCACGACGTAGGCACCCGAGCGAAGGTCCGGCGGAAGCGCGAGCGTCACCGCCGGCCAGTCCCACGGGACGTCGACCGCGCCGGGCGCTGCGTCGACGCCGCAGAACGGTCCGAACTCCGCGACGGGAACGCATCCCCCGCCCCAGCGTTCGAGGCGCAGCGAATAGCGCGGCGCATCGGTCGCGACGTGAAGCGTCAGCGTGCCGCCGGCGTCCACGGTCGGCTCCGCCGGGAACGCGCGCAGCATCAGGCCGGAAGCTCGATCAGCCGCTCCATCATCCGTTCCACCTGGGGGCGCACCGCACGGCGCTCGCGCACGATCCACGGGAGCCCGCGCAGCGCGCCGGCGAGCGCGGCGCGCGCGACGGGATCGTGCAGGGCGTCGCACGCGAGCGCGAACGTCGCGCGGCGCACGGCGCGCGGCGAGCGTCGCAGCCACATCGTCCACAGCCGATTCCGCATGACGAGCCGCCTGCGCACGTCGGTCGCGCGCGCCACCGGGCTGGGGGCATGGTGCAGCACGAGCTCGTCGGCATAGATCAGCTCCCAGCCGCGCTCCAGCAAGTCGACGGCGAGCAGCGACTCTTCCGCGCCGATCAGATAGCGCTCGTCGTACCCGCCCGCTTCGAGAAACGCGTCGCGCCGCACGATCGACGCGCCGGCCATGAACTGCCCGATCGCGCGCCCCGGGCATGCGGTGCGCTTCGGCAGCGTGCTGCGCTCCATCAGCGCGCAGGCTTCGTCGACTGCGCCGTTCACGACGACGCGCGCGTTGAGCACGGCGACGCCCGGATGTGCGTCGAGCAGCGCGCTCGCGTGCGCGATCGCGCCCGGTTCCCACCAGCAGTCGTCGTCGCAGAACGCGACGTAGCGCGTCTTCGCGGCACGGGCTCCGACGGTGCGCCCCGCGGCGCCGACGTTGCGCGGCAGACGAAGGAGCAGGACCTCGGGAAACTCGCGCGCGACCGTGCGCGCCGTTCCGTCGCGCGAGCCGTTGTCGACCACGACGATCGACGGCGCTTCGGGGAGCGCCGTCAGCTTGCGCAGCGTCCCGGCGAGCACGCGCCGCCGGTTGTAGGTCGCGATGACGACGGTGCAGGCGGACATCGGCCGCCTACGCGCGCACCGCCTTCGCGCGCGCGCCGATCACGGCCATGACGTCTCCCGCGACGGCGTGACGATCAGCTCGCGCACCTCGACGCCTTTCGGCCGCGTCAGCGCGAAGATCACCGCCTCCGCGACGTTGCGCGGATCGTTGAGCTGGTTCTTTTCGAAGGCGTCCGGTGCAGGCTTGAACTGCTCGTCGCGCCCGTCGAAGAAGCCCGTCTTCATCCCGCCCGGGATCAGCAGCGTCACGCCGACGCGACCGGCGAGATCCAGCGCCAATCCGCGGGTCAGCCCGACGACGCCGAACTTCGATGCGCAGTACGCGGTCGCCGCGCCGAGGACGCGCAGCCCGAGCGTCGACGCCACCGTGACGATGCGCGGATTCTCCGCTTTCTCCAGGTGCGGCAACGCGGCGCGCACGAGAGCGGCGGTCCCGATCAGGTTCACCTGGATCACGCGGTCCCAGTCCTCGGCGGAGACCTTGTCGAAGTCGCCGCACGCGTCCATCCCGGCGTTGGCGACGACCGCCGAGATGCGGTGCTCGCGTGCGACCGCCTCGACGGCACGCTCGATCGCCGACCGGTCGCCGCAATCGACGATGTGGTGCTCGCGATCGCGTGCGGCGACGGGCTGCTTCAGATCGAAGACGACCGGCGTGCCGCCTGCCGTGACGACGGCGTCCGCGATCGCGGCGCCCAGACCCGATGCTCCGCCGGTGACGATGACCGTCCCGAGCGCGGTCGCGCGCCCGTTCGTTTCGGCGGTCGCGATGCGCGTTTGCACGAAAAGACTCACTCCAAGTCGACGAGGTGCTCGGGACTCGATACCCCGCTCCCACCGCGCTCAACCGCGCCGCGCCGGCGTCAACCGCGGTGCGGCGTGTTCTGATCGTACACGAATTTCCATTCGCCGTTCGCGTCGCGTGCAAAGACGAGCGAGAGGAGGAAGCGCGCGGGCTCCAGCTCGGGGCGGTGGCGGTACGTCACGTCGATGAGCGCGAGCGCCGCGTCGCGCATCTCGCGCACGAGCACGACCTCGTACTCGAACGTCCACGGATCGGACGACGCGAACCACTCCGCGTGCGATCGCAGCACGACGTCGCGCCCGCGCTTCATCGCGCCCGCGCCGTCGACGACGACGACGTCCTCGCCGAGCGTGGCCCCGAACCGCTCGGCGTCCTTCGCCTGGAGCGCGCCCAGATGCTCGGTCAGCGCGGCACCGAACGTCCGCTCGCCGCGCGCATCGTTCGCCGTTGCGTCAGCCGTCACGACGCCGTTCGTTCCCGCTCGCACGGCGGCGTACGCGGTCGAACGGTGTACGATTGTTGTCGATCCGCTCGCGCGAGCGCGTTTATCCCCGCGCGCGAATCGGTACAAGAAGAAGGCCCGAGGTAAGACCAGAGGTTACGCCAATGGGTTAAGTCACGAGGCCCCGGAACCGCCGGGGCCTCAGCCTTTTTGCGGGGCCGCGCGCGCGGCCGGCAGCGGCTCTAGTCGGCGAGCGCGGGCTTGATCTCGCCGAAGCGGCCGAGCTGGTAGTCGCTGAACGCTTCGCGGATCTCGTCGACGCTGTTCATCACGAACGGGCCGTAGCGTACCATCGGCTCGCGGACCGGGCGCGCGCACAACAGCAGCGTTTCGAGCGGCTCGGCACCGGCGTTTTGCAGCACGATCGTCTCGCCGTCGTCCGCGAACACCGCGTAGTCGCCGCGACGCAGCTCGCGTGCGCCGGTGCGCCCGATGCCGCCGAACACGTATGCCGTCGCCGTCCATCCGGCGCTCACCGGCTGCTCGATGCGCGCGTCCGGCGCGAGCGTCGCGTGCACGTACGTCCAGGGCGTCACGCTGCGCACGGGTCCGTCGACGCCGAACACGCTGCCGGCGAGGACGCGGGCGGTCACGCCCGGCGCCGGCTCGACCACCGGGATCGTCTCGCGCTTGACGTCCTTGTAGCGGGGCGCCGTCCGCTTGTCGGCGCGGGCGAGGTTCACCCAGATCTGGAAGCCGTGGCGCGGTCCGCCGGTCCGCTGAAAGTCGTCGGTCGGCATCTCGGAATGGACGAGCCCGCTGCCCGCGACCATGTACTGCGCTTCGCCCGGCCCGAGGATCCCGTGGTTGCCGTGCGAGTCCCGGTGCTCCCACTCGCCGCTGATCGTGTAGGTGATCACCTCGAAGCCCTTGTGCGGGTGGTCGGGAGCGCCGACCGCTTTGCCGGGCTCGACGTCCGTCGGGCCCAGCTCGTCGATGAGCAGGAACGGATCGATCTGGTCGATCCCGCGGGCCGGGATCGGGCGGTGCACGAGGAACCCGCCCCCCTCGAGCTGCGCCGAGGCGGGGATGACGCGCGCGAGCGAACGCTCCGCGCCGGTGACGGTGAGGGGACTGGACATGGCGCTATCCAGAACCGCGAGCGCGGGCGTCCGGCTTCAGACCGTCCGCGGCGTCGGGCGATTCCCGGGAACAACCAGGGGCGTGCCCAAGCGCGTTTTGCTCGCGATCAACGGACGCGCGCGCCGCGGGCGCGCGGCGCGTGACGAGGCCGCCGCGGCGTTCCGCGCGCGCGGACACGACGTCGTGCGGATCACGCGCGACATCCCGCCCGGGGAGCTGTCGCGGGCGATCGTCCAGCATCGCGACGACGTGGACGCGGTCGTCGTCGGCGGCGGCGACGGGACGCTGGTCACCGCGATCGACGGTCTGATCGAGACGCAGCTGCCGCTCGCGATCCTTCCGCTCGGCACGTTCAACGAGCTGTCGCGCACGCTCGGCGTCCCGAGCGATCCCGCCGCCGTCGCCGCGCTGATCGACGAGGGCGTGCCGCTCCGCATCGACGTCGCGCGCGTCAACGGCGCGCCGTACTTCAACGAGGCGTCGGTCGGCTTGTCGACGCGCATCGCGCGGCTGCAGACGCACGACGTGAAGCAGCGGCTGGGGATGCTGGCGATCCCGGTGACGACGTTGCGCGCGCTGCGGGCGAGCCGTCCGCTGCACCTGGAGATCGAAGACGAGCGCGGCGCACGGCGCATGGTGCGCGCCGTCCAGCTCACCGTCTCGAACAGCTATCGCTTCGGCGGAATCGTGGAGAACCCGGAGGGCAGCCTCGAGGACGGAACGCTGTGGCTCTACTCGATCGACGTGCGCAACTGGCTGCACGCGCTCGGAATCGTCGCCGCCGTGCTGCTCCGCCGTTTCCCGCACGCGCCGGACGTGCAAGCGGTGAAGGGCACGCGCTTCGTCGTGCGCTCGGTGCACGGGCGCGCCTTTCCCGTCTTCGCCGACAGCGAGGAGGTCACCGCGCTGCCCGCCGAGTTCGTCGCGCTGCCGCGCGCGGTGACGGTGCTCGTCCCGCGGGCGAGCGCGCCGCAGGTGCGCTGAGGTGTCGGCGCGCATCGCGCAGGCCCGCGCACGGCTCGAGGCGATCGCGGCTCGCGAGCGGCACGACCCGCGCATCCATCCGTATCACGGCACGCGCCGCTGGCTGCACGCTCACGTCACGCCGCTCGCCGTCGTGCTGCTGCACGGGCTCACCAACGCGCCGCCGCAGTACGACCTGCTCGGCGCGGAGCTGGCCGCCCGTGGACACAACGTCCTCGCGCTTCGCATGCCGTACCACGGCTATCGCGACCGCATGACCGACGCGCTCGCGAACCTGCGGGCGGCCGACCTGGAAGCGTATGCGCTGCGCTCGCTGGCGCTCGGAGCGCTGTGCGGCGAGCGCGTCGTCGTCGCCGGGATCTCGGTCGGCGCGGTGCTCGCCGGCTGGCTCGCGGCGCGCGCGCGCGTCGACACGGCCCTCGCGATCGCGCCGTTCTGCGGGCTGCACGCGCTCCCCGGCGCGGCGAACGATGCGCTCGGCGCCGCGTTGCGCGCGCTGCCGAACGCGTTCGGCTGGTGGGACCCGCGACGCCGGAAGGCGCAGCCGCCGTCCCACGGCTACCCGCGCTTCGCCACGCGCGCGCTCGGCGCGTCGATCGCGCCGTCCACGCGCCTCGCTCGCGCGCGGGACGGCGAGCACGCGCGCCGCGCCGTGCTCGTCCTGAACGAGCACGATCCCGTCATCAACAACGCGCACGCGCGCCGCCGGTTCGCCGCGCTCGCGCGCCGCGGCGTCGCGGTCGAAACCGTTGTTCTCCAGGGGCTGCCGCACATCCACGACGTCATCGAGCCGGCGATCCCGCAGGCCGCCGTCGAGCGCGTCTACCCGGAGCTCTTCCGCCTCATCGAAGGATGATGCCGCGTGGCGCGGCGTGAAAGCGCGCGGATGGCCGCCTCGACCGATCTCTTCGACCTGCGCGACAAGGTCGCGATCGTCACCGGCTCGTCGCGCGGGATCGGGCGCGCCATCGCGGAGCGTTTCGCCGAGCGCGGCGCCCGCGTCGTGATCTCGAGCCGCGACGGCGAGGCGTGCGCCGCGGTCGCGAACGAGATCGCCGCGGCGGGCGGCAGCGCGATCGCCGTGCCCGCGCACGTCGGAAAGAAAGAGCAGCTCCAGGCGCTCGTCGATCGAACCGTCGCCGAGTGGGGCGGCGTCGACGTCGTCGTCGCGAACGCGGCGGTGAATCCCTACTACGGCCCGCTGGCGGGGATCCAGGACGACGCCTGGGACCGCATCATGAGCAGCAACGTGCGCAGCACGCTCTGGCTCGCCAACATGACGTTTCCGATCGTCGCGCGGCGCGGCGGCGGCGCCGCGATCTTCCTTTCCAGCATCGCCGGGCTCGGCGGCACCGACGTCATCGGCGCGTACGCCGTCTCGAAGACCGCGCTCATCGGGCTCGCGCGGAGCCTGGCGATCGAATGGGGCCCGCGCGGCGTGCGCGTGAACTGCCTCGCGCCCGGGATCGTGAAGACGGATTTCGCGCGCGCGCTCTGGGACAATCCCAAGATCGCCGATCCGGCGGTCGAGCGCGCCGCGCTGCGCCGTCTCGCCGAGCCCGACGACGTCGCCGGCGCGGCGGTGTTTCTCGCCGCCCGGGCCGGGGCGTACGTCACCGGGCAGACGATCGTGATCGACGGCGGCACGACGGTCCACGCAGGCCTCTGAACGCGGCGAGGGCGTCCCCCGGTGATGGGACGCCCTCGCGCAGCCTCGGCCGTGTGGAGGATCTAGCGGCCGAGAACTCCGTCGAGCCGACCGATGTTCACGCTGCCGAGCCCGCTCGCGTAGTCGTAGCCGGGGGCCGCGGTGTACGCTCCGTTGCCGCCCACGATCAAGTCGTTGAACGGGCCGACGGAGCGGGTCGGCGGGAACACGCCGGACGGCGTGACGGCCGCGGACGCGTTCCAGAGCGAGTAGAGGATCGGCGGCGCGAAGCCCAGCGTGCTCTTGAGCTGCAGCATGCGGTTCCAGCCGCCCGCCATCAGCGGCGAGGCGAGGCTCGTGCCGCCGATCGTCGTCCATCCGCCGGCGTCGGCGAGATAGATCGTCATCCCGGTCTGCAGGTCGGCGTCCATCGCGACGTCCGGCACGCCGCGGAAGGTGAACGCGCCGGCGCTGTTGACCGGCTGCGCCGCGGCTTCCCACGCGGGACCGTACTCGAACTGGCTCAGCCCGCCGCCGCCCGAGTACCACGGAACTTCGCCTTCGTACGAGCCGTCGGTCTTCGTGAGCAGCGTCGTTCCGCCGACCGCGACGACGTAGGGCGACGCGGCGGGATACTCGACGAGCGGGATGCCGGCGGGGACGCCGTTCGGCGTGCCGACCGAGCAGAACGATCCGGTGTCGCCGCTGGACGCGAACATCGTCTGACCCTGGGCGGCGCCTTCGGCGAGCTCTTCGTCGTCGAGCACCATCGAGCCGTCGACGTACGGGCCGTACTCGCAGCCGCCGAACGACGAGTTGCCGACCGGCGCGAGATCGTCGGTGACCCAACGGCTGTACTCGAGCGCGATGTCCGAGTCGGTCAGCGAGGTGGTTGCATAGAGGTAGATCGTCTTGACGGTGCGCGCCATGCCGCTCGACGCGATCATGTCGAGCGTCCACTCGTCGTCGCCCGAGGTGTCGCTGCTGCCCGGTCCGACGGTCTTCACGACGACCGGCGCCTGCGCGAGCGAGTCGCCCTGCTCGTTGATCCGCAAGTTGCTGATCGACGCCGAGACCGAGCCTTCGGCCATGATCGCGACGTTGACCGTCGGATACGACGGCAGTCCCATCATGTCGTACGCGCGCCAGTAGTCGGACGGAATGTAGTTGCGCGCGCAGCCCGCGTCTTGCGCGACCGGGCTCGGCTCCGGTTGCGGTGACGGTAGGCCGACGAGCGAGACGCTGTAGAGCGAGCACGGCGACTCCGGCATCGGCGTCGCGGACGCGGACGGCGCGGCCGTGAGCGGACGCGCGGCGGCGACGGTCGTGCCCTTGTGGAGCGGCGTCGTGAAGGTCTGCACGTCGTTCAAGCCGAGGACCGCGACCACGATGCCGTTCAGCGACGCCGGCACGTACGCCGGCGACACGTTGGCGTACACGCTCTTTCCGTTGAGCGAGAACGCGTGGAGCTTCGTGTCGAACGCGGCGCCGATCTCGGCGGCGGTTCCCGTCGCGCTGATGATGAGATTGTTCGGCTCGACCGTGAGGTTCGTCAGACCGCGGCTCTGCAGGTACTTCTCGACCTGCCCGACCTGCGCGCTCGTCGGCCCGTAGGATGCGACGAACTCGGCGGGGGTGATACGGCCGCCGGATTTGATCAGCGATTGCAGGCCTTGCGGGTTTCGCAGGTTCAGCCCGACCCGCACCGTCAGGCTCTTCGTGGACGCCAGTGCGCCCTGGTCGGACGCGCTCTTCAGGTCGAACGCCTGGGTGGCGGTCGCGGCCCAGCCGGCCGGCACGGCGCTGATCGCGACGGCGCGGGTGGTCCGCATCCCGCTCTCGGCGCTGCTGCCGCCGGTCTGCGCGACCGATTGCGGGACGGCGCCCGACGGGATGAACGAGCCGGCGGAGTGTCCGCCGGAGCACGATGCGGTGACGAGGCCGAGCGCGACGGCGCCGGCGGCGAGCCTGTACATTGGGTGATCCTCCTCGGCACGCAGCTACCGGCCGCGAGGATCGCCGAATCTACCGAAAATCGGGTAGTGGGCTCGCCTCCCGGCGAGCCCGTCGCGTTCGACCTTCGGTCGAGCCGCCTACGATGGCTCGATCTGTGGCGGTACGTGGGCTCGCCTCCGGCGAGCCCTTCGCGTTCGGCCTTCGGCCGAGCCGCCTTCGATCGGCCGGGCCGCCTTCCGGGCTGTGATGCGGTGGGCGGGCTACAGTGCGGCGACGCCGTTGGGGACGCCGAGACCGGTCTCGAGCGAGTACGTCGAGTTCCCCAGGCCGCGCAGCTGCGTGCGGTGCGCGTAGGTGTACGAGAGCGGCTCGACGGCCGGCGCCAGCGCGTACGCCGCGGCGAGCAGCGGCGCGCCGACGCTCGTCCCGCCCGCGACGACCCAGCCGCCCGCAGCGGTGGAGAACATCGTCACGCCGGTCGCCGGGTCCGCGACGAGTGCGACGTCGACCGAGGCGCGCTTCGGGCACAGCGCGCGCAGGAAGCTCTGGAACGACGGGAGCGGCTCGTCGGCGCTGCAGCCGTGGCCGGTGTACTCCCAGCCCGTCTCCTTCCAGCCCGACGCCTCGCGCGTGAGCGACGTCCCGCCGACCGCGGTGACGTAGGGCGACGTGGCGGGGTACGCGGCGTAGCCGCGATCGCCCGAGCTCGCGGTCACCGCGATCCCGGGGTGGTCGTAGTGGGCGTCGAGCGCGGTTTCGCCGGGCCACTCGAGCGTGTAGTAGCTGTTGCTGATGGCCTTCGGCCGGAGCTTCGCGGCCGTGTCGACCGCGGCGGCCAGATCGGTCAGCGCCGCGCTCCGCGCCTCCACGAGGACGATCGAGCAGCGCGGGCAGACGGCGGAGACCATCTCGACGTCGAGCGCCGTCTCCTGCGCCCAGGCGGTGTTCGGCGCCGGATACGGGCCGGCGGCGCCGCTCTCGTTGAGCTTGCTGAAGCAGCCGTTGAGCGAGGTGCAGAGGCCGAGCCCGAACGCCGCGCGGTAGACCGCGAGATCGGCCTCGACCGTCGGCGCGTCGTACGCGTCCACGATCGCCACGGTGCCGCCCGCGTTCGCCGACGGGAAGCCGTACGCGGCGCGCAGGTCGGCGGGATGCAAGCCCGCGAGCAGGTCGGCGGGGGCGTTCGGGTTCGCGTCGGCCTTCACGTTCAGCGCGAGCGTGATCGTGCACGCGGCGGCGCCGGTCGCCGGCAGGCCGGTGCACGCGAACGCGCCGCCCGGCATGCCCATTGCGGTCTCGCCGGGGAGTCCCATCGCGGTCTCGCCCGGGAGGCCCATTGCGGTCTCGGCGGGCGCGCGGGTCTGCGCGGCCGGGAGGGCCGCGTACGCGGGCGCCGGCGGCGCCGAGCCGCCGCACCCTGCCAGCGCGAGCGGCGCGACGAGCGATGCGGCGACGAGCGCCGCGAACGCGGGGCGTCTCACGCGGCGCGCACGACGGGTACGGTCATGGGTCCGAACGGTCTCCTGGCTCGGCGACGTCTTCTGAGCGCGGGTATACCCCGGGAGGCGGAGGAACTTCACGCCATGCCGCTGATGCGCGCCCGGGTCAACGACCGGCTCGCACGCGCGACGCGCTTTCCCGTCACGGTTCTCATCGCGCCGGCCGGCTTCGGCAAGAGCGTCGCGCTGCGCGACTTCTTGGAGACCGCCCGGCTCGAGGCCGTTCGCGTCGAGGTCGCTCGGGACGACGCGACGCTGTTGCTGTTCGCGCGCCGGCTCGCCGACGCGCTGGCCCCGCTCGCGCCCGACGCGCGCGCCGCCTTCCCGGCGGCGCAGGAGCGGATCGCCGCCGCCGACGACCCGGTGCGCGAGCTGGCGACGTGGTTCTCCGAACACCTCAAGCGCGCCGTCGGTACGGTGGTCGTCGACGACCTGCACCATGCCGCCGCCGATCCGCGCACCGTCGCGTTGGTGGTCGCGCTGGTGGAACGGACCGCCGAACGGATCCGCTGGATCGTCGCGACGCGGAGCGATGCCGGTCTTCCGATCGCCTCGTGGGTCGGATACGGCCGGATGGACCTGCCGGTCGGCGAGGACGAGCTGCTCTTCACGCCCGAGGAGGCGCTGGCGGCGGCGGAGGCGGACGGCGGCGGCGACCCGGCGGAGGTGGAGGCGCTGCACGCGCTGACCGGCGGCTGGCCGGTCGCGCTGGGCATCGCGCTGCGCGCGCGGACGCACGCGTTCGACCTCGCCGGCGCGGCGAGCGGGACGCGCGAGATGATCTACCGCTATCTCGCCGAGCAGGTCTTCACCGGGCTCGCGCGAGCGCAGCAGCGCTTCCTGCTCGCGACCGCCGTCCTGCCGTCGTTCGACGAGCACACCGCCGACGCGCTCGGGATGCCGCCCGGCGAGCTCGACGCGCTGCGCCGCAGCGTCACCTTCGTGACGGCCAGCGCCGACGGGCGCTTCCGCTACCACGACCTCTTCCGCGACTTCCTCGAGCGCGAGCTGCGGCGGCTCGGCGCGAGCGCGTGGTACGACGCGCACGTCGGCGCGGGCGCGATCCTGGAGGGGCGCGGCGACGACGTCGCGGCGCTCAGCGTGTACGCGAACGTCGGCGCGGTGGAGGAGATCGCCGCGCTCGTCACGCGCTCCGGGATCGCCATGCTCGAACGCGGGGCCGCCGAGATCGTCGCCCGGGCCATCGACGTGCTGCCCGACCGCGCGCGGCTCGAGAACGCCGCGGTGCTCGGCGTGCGCGCGATGCTCGAGGCGAACCGCGGGGCGTTCGACGTCGCAGAGCGCGGGTTCTTGGCGGCGATCGAACGCGCCGGCGACGACGCGTTGCGCATCGCGCTCGTCCACCGCTATGCGATCGCGCTCGTTCGCAACGGCCGCGACTGCGTCACGCTGCTCGAGCCGTACGCGCGCGACGCCGCGATCCCGGCGGCGTGGCGCGTGCCGCTGCTCGGAACCCTCGCCACCGGTTATGCCGCGACGGGAAAGATCGCCGAAGCGCTCGCCGCGGCGTCGAACGCGCTGCACGGCGCCGAGGCGCTCGACGACGAGGCGCGCGCGCGGCTCTACCAGCAGGTCGCCTACGTCTATCAGTTCACGTCCCACGCCGACGCCCGCCGCTACGCGCAGATGGCGGCCGAGCTCGCGACCGCGCGCGGGCTCTTCGAAGTCGCGGCGCGCGCGTACAGCGTGATGTACTACGTCGCGGGCGAGGGCGACGATCCGATCGCGACGCTGGCGATTCTCGACAAGCTCGGCGAGTACGCGCGCAAGGGCGCGAGCGCGCAGGCGCGCATGTTCGGCGTGCTCGCGGCGTACGCCATCGAGGTCGAGCGTGGCGACGACGCGGGGCTCGCGCAGCTCGACGTCGAGCTCGACGACGCGGGCGCGCCGCAGACCGCGCGCGCGCAGGCGCTGCTGCCCGCGCTCGCGCTGCGCGCGACGTGGAGCGGCGATTTCCGGCTCGCCTACGAGCTGATCGCCGACACGACGGCCGGCCAGCCGACCGACGAACGCCGCGCGATCCGCGCGGCCGAGACCGCCCTGTACGCATTCGCCGCCGGGCTGCACGACGAAGGCGAGCGCGCGCGCGACGACGCGCTCGCCGCGATCGACCGCGCGCCGCGCGTCACGTTCCGGGTCGTGCGCGCGCACGTCGTGCTCGCGCTCGGCGAGCTGGTGCGCGGACGCGCGTCGCCGGCACACCGTCATCTGGCCGAAGCAGAACGTCTCGCGACGCCGGCGATGCGCCGCGTCCGCGCGTTCGCCGCGACGGCGCGTACGCTGTACCGCGTCGCGCTCGAGCAGGCCGAACCGGCGCTGCTCGCCGGCGCGCTCGAGCGCCTGCGCTCGGAGCACTTCGGGGGACTCGCGCGCATGCTCGAGGCGCTGCCCGTCGCGCGTCCCGAAGAGCCGGGCTACAGCCGGCTCACGCCGGCCGAGCGTGAGATCCTCCAGCACCTCGCGAAGGGTGCGAGCACGAAGGACGTCGCGGCGAAGACCGGACGCAGCCCGCAGACCGTCGACACGCACATCCGCTCGATCTGCCGCAAGCTGAACTGCAGCGGGCGGCGCGAGGCCGTCGCGCTCGCCACCGGCGCGGGCTGGATCAGCGTCTAGACGCGCTCCACGGTGCCCGTCAGCTCGCCGAGCGCGAGCACGTGCCCGGCGATCGCGTCGAGCAGCCGCCCGCGCGTCGGCGGCTGATCGAAGCGCGGAACGTAGTCGACCGCGAAGAGCGTGAAGACGTAGCGGTGCGGACCGTGGCCCGGGATCGGCGCGGGCTTTCCGTAGGCGCGCCGGCCGACGACGTTGTAACCGAGCTCCAGCTTCGCGGCATCGATCTCGCCCGCGTCCAGATGCCTGCGCGACGGATCGATGCCGTACACGACCGCGTGCGGCACCGGCCGCGGAAACGGGACGTCGGCGTCTTCCATCACGAGCGCCAGCATCGCCGTGCCGTCGGGGACGTTGGTCCATTCGAGCGGCGGCGATTCCGCCGTCGCCGGCATCGGTTCGCCATCGGCGAACGCGCTGCTGCGCACGACGATCGTGTGCGGCACGTAGGCGAAGCGTTTCTCGTTCCCGGCGCGCCACTTGTCGTTCGCGCGCAAGCCGCGCAGCCGTTTGCCGAGCGCGCGCATCATTCCGCCGGTACCGCCATGGCGGTGCGTTCCGCGCCGCGCGCCGTCCGCGCCTGCACGAGACCGATCGCGAGCGCCGCGCCGACCAGTCCCGCGACGATCGCCGCCGCGGGCGCGGTGCCGTGCGCGCCGAACACGCCGGTGACGACCGGCGGCATGACGAACCCGGCGAAGCTGTCGAGCGCCGCGACCACGCCGAGAGCGGTGCCGCGCCGCGCGTCGGGGGCGAGGTCGGAGACGAGCGCGGGGAACGCGGCGTTCTCGAGACTGATCCCGACGCCGAAGAGCGTCAGCACGACCGACGCGAGCGCGAGCGTATGCATGAACGGCGTCAGCACGAAGCCGAGCGCGAGCAGCGCGAAGCCGAGATTGGTCGCGCCGCGATTCCCGAGGCGCCCCACGCCGCTGCCGACCGCGGTGAGCTGCAGCACCACTTGGAAGATGCCGAACACGGCGAACGCGCTCGACGTGTCGACGACGCCCCAGCCGAGCTGCGCGTGGAGGATCAGCGTCATCGACGCGAACCAGCCGTACATGCCGAGCGTGTACACGAGCCGCAGCCACAGCACCGGCGCGGTGGCGCGGTCGGCGAGCGAGGCGAAGATGTCGCGGAAGCCGACGACGCCCTCACCTTCGGTGACGGTCTTGGCGCGCGACTCCGGCAGCATCCACACCGTCACCACGAGCGTCACGAGCTGCAGCCCCGCCGCGAGCAGGAACGGCACCGCGAAGCCGTAGCGCTGCGCGAGAAACCCGCCCGTCGCGGGACCGAACACGAAGCCCGCGCTGAACGCCGCGCCGACGTACGCGAACGCGCGTCCGCGCTCTTTCGGTTCGACGAGATCGCCGACGTAGGCTTGCGTCACGCCGATGTTCCCGCCGCTGAGCCCTTCGAGCGCGCGCGAGACGAAGACCCACACGATCGTCGGCGAGATCGCCAGCAGCGTCCAGGCGATCGTCGAACCGATCTGAGAGACGATCAGCACGCGCTTGCGGCCGAGCCGGTCGCTGACGTTTCCCCACACCGGCCCCGAGACGAACTGGCACAGCGAGTACGCCGCGAACACGCCGCCGACGGCGATCGCCGGCGCGCCGAACTTCAGCACGTAGAACGGCATCAGCGGGATCAGAATGCTGAACCCGAGGATGTCGATGAACGTGATCCCGAGGATGGGAAGAAGCCGCAGGACCATCCTTGCGGGCTTCGGCGGTGTGATCGGCAACAACTTTTGTCGATCCTGAGAAGGGGCTCAGAGCGGGGACGGCGATACCCTCCGGCTATCCAACTCCGCGGACGGGTGTATCGCCGAGAGACCTTGGTGCTGCTCCGCCGCTTCAACCGAACGAAAACGGAGCCCGGGTGAAACGAATCGTTTTCGGCGCGCTCGCTTCGAGCGTGCTCTTCCTGGCCGCATGCAGCGGCGGTGCCAACACCTTCCTGCCGTCGAACGGCGGCAGCGGATCGGGCGCAGGGCCCGACAGCCTCTCAGAGTTCCAACGTGACGTCGCCGCCGGCTACATCCAGCCGTCGTGCGGTGCTGCCCCCGCCGGCGAAGCGCGCTGCTTCGCGTGGGTGCTGACCGCGGCCGGCCGCGAGCACGCGATGGCGGAAGGCAACCTGCGTCGCGCGGACGCGTCGACGCCGAGCGGCTATGGGCCCACGCAGTTGCGGGCCGCATACAACATCACGTCCGCGGCGACGACCGGCGGTTCCGGGAAGACGGTCGCGATCGTCGACGCGTACGACGATCCGAACCTCGAGAGCGATCTCGGCGTCTATCGCGCGCAGTTCGGCTTGCCGGCGTGCACCACGGCGAACGGCTGCTTCAAGAAGGTCGGCGAGTCCGGGACGTCCACGCTGCCGGCGAAGAACGCGTCCTGGGGACAGGAGGAGTCGCTCGACGTCGACATGGTCTCCGCGAACTGCCCGAACTGTCACATCCTCGTCGTCGAGGCCAACTCGACGAGCTTCACGGACCTCGGCACCGCGGTCAACACGGCGGCGTCGCTCGGCGCGACGGAGATCTCGAACAGCTACGGCGGCAGCGAGTCGTCGAGCGAGACGAGCTATGCGTCGTACTACAACCACGCCAACATCGCGATCACCGCGTCGAACGGCGACAGCGGCTACGGCGCGGCGGTTCCCGCGGCGTACAACACGCTGACCGCGGTCGGGGGCACGACGCTGAAGACGGCGAGCAACTCGCGCGGCTGGACCGAGACCGTGTGGAGCGGGACGGGCAGCGGCTGCAGCAAGTACATCAGCAAGCCGTCGTGGCAGAAGGACGCGACGTGCACGAAGCGCATGATCGGCGACGTCGCGTACGACGCCGACCCGAACACGGGCGTCGCGGTGTACGACAGCTACGCGTACGACGGTGAGTCGGGCTGGATGGTCTTCGGCGGCACGAGCGTCGCTTCGCCGGCGATCGCGTCGATCTACGCGCTGGCCGGCAACACCGTCAGCAACGCGTCGTACGGCTACTCGCACACCTCGTCGCTGTACGACGTCACGAGCGGCTCGAACGGCCGCTGCTCGCCGGCGTACTACTGCACCGGCGAGACCGGATACGACGGACCGACCGGCAACGGCACGCCGAACGGCACCGGCGCGTTCTAAGCGCTCGGGTCGGATCGCGAAAGGGACCGGCGCGCAGCGGCGCGCCGGTCCTTTTCTCATGGCTGCGGCGCGTGCTCGCGCGGCCGCGCTTCGCTCGGGACGATGGTGCGCGTCACCAAACGATTGCGGCGCAGCAGCGTCACGGTCGTCGGCGAATCGACGACCGGACGGTCGGTGAGCAGCTTGTGCAGCGTGTCGACGCCGTCGACGATCCCGTCGCCGAGCGCGATCACCACGTCGCCGGCTTCGATGCCGGCGCGTGAGGCTGCGCTGTGCTCCTCGACGTCCTGAACGAGGATCCCGCGCAGCTGCACGAGCGAGTGGACGCGCTGCAGGTAGCGTGGGATCTCCACGTCGCTCCCCGCGATGCCGAGGTACCCGCGCCGAACGGCGCCGTCGCGAATCAGCAGCCCGGCGATGCGCGTCGCGGTGTTCGAGGCGATCGCGAAGCAGATCCCTTGGCCGCCGGTGACGACGGCGGTGTTGACGCCGGCGACCCGCCCGCGCGCGTCGACCAGCGGGCCGCCGCTGTTCCCGGGGTTGAGCGCGGCGTCGGTCTGCACGACGTTGTCGATCAGCCGGCCCGAGCGCGAGCGCAAGGTGCGACCGAGCGCCGACACGACGCCGGCCGTGACGGTGCATTGCAGTCCGAACGGGTTGCCCAGTGCGACGACGAGCTGCCCCACCTTGATCGCCGAGGAGTCGGCCATCTCCAGCGGGACGAGGTCGGGCGCCGCGATGCGCAGCACGGCGAGATCCGAGTCGGGATCGTCGCCGACCGGGATGCCGCGGACGCGGCGGCCGTCGAGCAGCGCGACCTCGATCTCGTGTGCGCCGTGGACGACGTGCGAATTCGTGATGACGAAGCCGTCGGGCGTGGCGACGAAGCCCGATCCGCTTCCCGCGCGGCGCGCACCCGCGCGCACGTCGATTCCGACGACGGACGGCGCGACGTGCTCGACCACCGCGGTGACGGTCGCGGAGTACGGATCGACGGGCTCGGCCGACGAGAGGGGAAGGACCTGGGGCATCGGTGGGCACTGAGACTCTGGTCGGAGCGTAGGCGGTTTCAGCCGTCGTACCATCGCCGCCATGAGCGGTCGCGCCCTGGGAACCGCCGCAGCGCTGTTCTACATCTTCCTGTGGGCGTCCGCATACGTCCCGAGCAAGATCGGCGTGCTCGGCTCCTCGCCGCTCTGGTTCCTCGCCGCGCGGTTCGCGCTCTCCGGCGCGATCGCGCTCTCGATCGCGCGTGCGCTCGGCGCGGCGTTTCCGCGCACGGCGCGCCAGTGGGGCGTGGTGGCGATTCTCGGCGTCCTCGGCAACGCGCTGTATCTCGGTCTGACGTACGAGGCGCTGCGCCATCTCGCGTCCGGCGTCGGCGCGATCGTCGCATCGATGAACCCGCTGCTGCTCGCGCTCGTGGCGCCCTGGGCGCTGCACGAGCCGCTCACGCGCGGAAAGATCGCCGGAATGGTGCTCGGCTTCGGCGGCGTCGTCGCGATCGTCGCCGCGCGCGCCGGCACGGGGAGCGCCGCTCCGCACGACGTCGCGCTCGCGTTCTGCGGCGTCGTCGCAAGCGTCGCGTCGACGATCGTCTTCAAGAAGTGGTGCGCCGGGATGGATCTGCGCGCTGTGACCGCGCTGCAGCTCCTCGCCGCGAGCATCGTCGTGCTGCCGCTCGCGGTGCTCACGGAGGGCATGCCGCACGCGGAGCTGACGCGGCCGTTCGTCACGTCGTTCGTGTACTGCGTGCTGGTCATGTCGGTCGGCGCGTCGCTGCTGTGGTTCTGGCTCCTCGCGCACGGCGAAGCGTCGCGCGTGAGCGCGTACTACTTCCTCACGCCGGCGTTCGGGCTCGCGATCGCGGCGGCGCTGCTGCGCGAGCCGGTCGGCGCGCACGACGTCGCGGGGCTGGCCGCGATCGCCGCGGGGATCACGCTGGTGCAACGCACGTGAGCGACGAAAGGCGGTTCGCATGACGGTTCTGCTCGCGGCGGCGTTCGCGCTGATGAGTCCCGACGTGCGCGACGGCGCACGCGTTCCGGAGGCGTTCGTGTGGAACCGCGACGGCTGTCACGGCGCGAACCGCACGCCGCGCATTCGCTGGACCGCGCCTCCGCCGCATACCGTGCGGCTCCGGCTCACCGCGATCGACTACGACGCGCCGAATCGCGGCGGCTGGGTGCATTGGCGAGTCGTCGACATTCCGGCGGGCGCGCGCGCGCTCGGAGCGATCCTTCCGCGCGGCGCACGGAACGAGCGCAACGATTGGGGCACCATCGGCTGGGGCGGACCGTGTCCGCCGCCCGGACCGGCGCATCACTACACGTTCGCCCTCGCTGCGCTCGACGCGCGCGGTCGCGTGCTCGCGACGGCGCGGATGGTGCCGGTGTACGGACGTTAGGATGCGGCGATGAGCCCGCGCTGGCGCGTGCTGGCGCTGATGACCGGCGCGCAAGCCGGCGCGTCGGTCGTGCAGCAGGCGCTCGGATCGCTCTCCCCGATCCTCGTCGGAACGTTCGCGCTCTCGAAGGCCCAGCTCGGCATCGTGTTCACCGCGCTGATGCTGGGCTCGACGGCGTTCACCGCGCTCGCCGGCGCGCTCACCGACAAATGGGGCGAGAAGAAGATGCTGCTCGCCGCCGGCGCGCTGATGGCGGCGGGGTTGCTCGGCGCGGCGGCGCTCGTCTCGTATCCGTGGCTGATCGCCTGCATGACCGTGTACGGCGCGGGTTACGCGGTGTCCACGCCGGCCGGCGGACGCGCGATCCTGACCTGGTTCGACCGCGACCGCGGGTTCGCGATGGGTGTTCGGCAAGCGGGCGTTCCGCTCGGCGGAACCGTCGGAGCGCTCGCGCTGCCCGTGCTCGCGCAGCTGCCCGGCGGTTATCGCACGGCGTTCGTGGTGTCGGCGCTGCTCGTCGCGGTGCCGACGCTGTTCGCGTACGCATTCTACGAAGACGCTCCGTCGGCGGCGAACGGTGCCGCACCGCCGCGCGTGCGTGACCTGCTGCGCGGCATGACGACGCTCGCGCGCGACCCGCGGCTGATCGCGGTCACCGTGACGTCGATGGTGCTCGTCTCCGTGCAGCTCGCGATGAACGCGTTCGTCACCGTGACGGGCGTCGTGGACGTCGGTCTCGCGGCGGGGATCGCGGCGCTCGCGTTCGCGCTGGCGCAAGCGACGGCGATCGCGGGGCGCTTGTGGTGGGGCTTCGCCAGCGACCGGTTCTTCGGCGGCGACCGTCTCGTGCCGTTCGCCTTGATCTGCGTGATCGCGGTAATCGCATGCGCGGCGCTGGGCGTTCTCCACCGCGGCGCCGTCGTGCCGCTGTTCGTCGCGAGCGCGCTGCTCGGGCTCTCCGGCGCGGGCTGGAACGGCCTGATGGCGGCGGCGATGGTCGAGGTCGGCGGCGCCGAACGCGCCGCGAGCGCGCTCGGTCTCGCGCTGACGGCGATCTACGGCGCATCGGCGATCGCGCCGTGGGCGTTCGGGGTCCTCGCCGACGCCACGTCGCTGCGCGTCGCGTGGCTCGCGACCGCGACGCTCGCGTTCGCCGGCGTCGGCCCGGTCCTCTGGCTTCGGGCGCGCCTGGCCGCCGCACCCGCGCCGCGCCCACGTGAGGTTTGACGCGCCGGGCGGGCACGCGTCGGTCTCGCACGAACGTCGCGTCGATGGGGTCGGGACCTTGGTGGGACGTCGGCGAACGAAGGAACGGCGGGGTCGCGCTGCTCGAGCTCGACGCCGGCGAGCGCGATTGTCCCGTCTGCGGGCTCGGCGACTCGTTCGCATCGCCACGAGCGTACGACGTGTGCCGGCGCTGCGGCTGGGTCGACGACCCCGACGCGTATGCGGAGCCCGGCCGGCGCTCGGCGACGAACGACGAGTCGCTGGAGGACGCGCGCGGCTCGTGGCCGCGGCGCCTCGCCGCGCGCTTGCGCGACGCGCCGCTCTCGACGCTCGACATCGTCGCGCTCGACGGCCCGGCCGGTGAATTCGAATACGTCATCGACGGCGTTCGCATGCGCGACCTCTATCCCGCGGCGCGTGGGCTGAAAGCCGCGCTCGGGCCGTGGCGTACGCGGCGCGATCCGGCGGCTGCGCTGCGTGCCGGTGCCCCGGAGACCCCGACGAAACGAACGCGGCTCTACGTCTGCGCGCTGTGCGGCGGGGACGATTACGAGGAGTCGCTGACCGCCGACGTGACGTCGTCGGGCGATCGTGTGATCTGGTCGCGGCTCGGCTCCGAACGGTACGTCGACGAAGAGCCGGAACGGTGGCGCTTGGATGTGCGCGCCGGTCCGGACGGCTTCGCGTTCGACGCCGAAGCGTATCGCCGCACGCTGAGCGACCCGCGCTTCGGGAGTGCCGCCGTCCGAAGCACGTAGGGGACGCGGGAGCGACGTTGCGCGGCAGGGCCGTTGAGCGGGCGGGCTGAATCGTCGTCGGTCCGCGCCCAGGTGGCGGAATTGGTAGACGCGCTAGTTTCAGGTATTAGTGGCCGCAAGGCCGTGGGGGTTCGAGTCCCTTCCTGGGCACCAAACGAAAGAACGCCGGTACGTCACCGGCGTTTTTCGTGCCTTCGCTGCGCTCGTTACGGCGCTTGCGTCAGCCGCGGAGGACGACGCGGTTGGCGATGAACGTGCCGTTGCTCCAGTAGCCGAACACGGCGACGTGCTGGCCGGTCGACGGCGTGTCGCCCGTCGGGCGGATCACCGTACCTTGCTTGAGGTCGACGGTCATCGTGCCGCCTTGCGGCTGGATCAGCGTGAGACGATACGGCGCGAAGCTGTTCACGACGCCGACGAGGATGTGATTGCGGTCGTAGGCGCCGGTGTCCCACCCCGGCTGCCACGAATTGATGTCGTTGTACGCCGGGTCGAACGTGTTCCACGTCGTCGGACCGTACATGCCGCCGCCGTTCGCGCCGCCCGGCGCGCACGGATTCGCCGACTGCGCCATGCCGATGGCGCTGCACGCGCCGAAAATTCCCAGGCCGACGGCGAGCGGGCGAACGATGTCGAGAGGAGTCGTCTTGGTCATTGCGTCAGACCGCATACCCGATGCATGACGCCGGACCAGCCCCGGTTTTGGGGGATTTTCGGTGAGAACGCGGCGAGCGCTCGGCATCGATGACGCCGCGCGCCGACGCTGAAGCGTTCTCCTGCCGATGCGTTCGCTCTCTCGTGCAGCCGCCGCGCTCGCCGCCGTGACGCCGCTGCTCGTCGTGCTGGTGCGAGGCCCGGCGGCGCCGGTCGCGATGATGCAGCCGATCCCCTCGCCGACGCCGCCGAAGCCGCCCTGCGTGCGCGACACCGTCGTGCTCCTCGACAACATCGACACGTCCACCGCGCAGCCCGGTGAGTCGTTCCGGATCCAAACGGTCGACCCGGCCCGCACGAGCGACGGCATCGACGTCCCGATCGGCGTGCTGGGCTACGGCGTCGTCGCGATCGCCCACCACGCCGACCGCGGCGGCAAAGGCGGTTACGTCGTGATCGAGACGCGCTATCTCGCGCTCCCTGACGGCCGTCACGTGCAGGCGACGCTCGACTGGAAAGAAGCGGCGAACGCGACGGCGACCGGCAGCTCGCGCAACGTCCCCGGCATCGTCGGCTGGATCCCGTTCTCGGGCTACGTCCTCGGTCCGTACGGCTTCTTGCACCACGGCGCCGACATCACGATCCAGCGCGGCGCGCGGCTCGAAGTGCTGCTCGGCGACGACGTCGCGAGCGGCGCCTGCGTCGAGCCGCCGCCGCCCTCGCCCCTTCCGGGAGCCACCTCGCTGCCCGATCGCGACGTCGAACGCCGCCAAGCGCCGGAGGCCCAGCCGGCCGCGAGCAGCTCGCCGGCGCCGTAGCCGGCCGCGAGCGCCGTCGCCCGGCGCGCAGGTCAGCGCGGCGCGGAGTGCTCCTCGAACAGACTCGGACCGGCTTGCGCGCGCCAGCCTTCGAGCTCGAGGAGCCGCAGCTTCATCGCGACGCCGCCGGCGGCGGAGAAGCCGTGCATCGTTCCGTCGGCGGCGAGAACGCGGTGGCAGGGGACGATCGGTGCGAACGGATTGTCGCCGAGCGCGCGGCCGACGGCGCGCGCCGCGTTCCGGTCGCCGAGCTGCGCCGCGATCGCTCCGTACGTCAGCGTGCTGCCGCGCGGAATGGTGCGCGTCACCTCGTACACGCGGCGCGGAAGCTCGGCGACGCCGTCCATCTCGAGCACGAGCTCGTCGAGCTGCGGCGCACGCTCGCCGCGGAGCAGCGCGCAGACCCCCTCGATCGCGAGCGCGACCGCCCCCGGCGCATCGCGCTCGGTCAGATTCGGAAAGCGTCGCGCGAACCGGCCGCGCATCGTCTCCGCCGAAGCGATCGGCAGTGAGGCGCCGAGGACCCGCTCGCCGCGCCAAGCGACGCCGCTCCAGCCGAGCGCCGTAGGAAAGATCGTGTACCCGCCGCCGGTCATGGCGAGAGCGTACCGAGTGGACGTGCCGGCGACAACCCGTCGATTGCGCTCGCATCACGTTCGTCGCCGCTCGACCGCTGCCGCCTGCGGAGTCCGCGCGCGACACACGACCGCACGCGGCCCGCGGCCGCGACTGCTCGAAGCTGAGGGCAGGATAAGCGTGTGACCGCGTGTTACCACGACGGCGTTACCCGCTGCGAGGTTCCCATGGGACGTCCTGCCCTCATCTGCACGACGAGCGCCGTGCTGGCGACGATCCTTTGCGCATGCGGCGGCAGCTCCAGCGGATCGCACGCGGTTCCCGCCGCCGGTGCCTCGCCCGGCTCGGGAGCCCCGGCGCAGAACCACGGCGGACGGCCAGGCGGCCAGCGCCGGACGCTCGCGCTGGCGTCGTGCAGCTCGAACGCGACCGGGTCGTTCGTCGGCGGATCGGTCGCCGGATACGCCGGCGGATACCAATCGTTCGTCGGGGCCGGGTACTCGAACGCCGCCTGCCAAGGCGACTCCAGCATCGTCGCGGGATACGACAATCTGGTCTCGCAGGGCGGGGCGGAGTCGTCGTTCATCGGCGGCGGCCAAAAGAATGCGATCGACGGCGAGTACGGCGCGTACAGCGCGATCGTCGCCGGAGACGGCAATTCGCTTTCGGCGGCGGACGCGTCGATCGCGGGAGGCGCCGCGAACAACATTACCGCCGACTACTCCTCGATCGGCGGGGGGCAGTCCAACGTCGTGAAAGGCGCGTGGAGCTTCGTCGGCGGCGGCACGACGAATCAGAACACGCTCGGCGGGTGGTTCGCCGTGATCGGCGGCGGCCAGTACAATACGGTCGGCGGATATTACGGCGGCGCCATCGTCGGCGGCAGGCAGAACAGCGTCTCCGGCACCGACGCCTTCGTCGGCGGCGGATACACGAACAGCGTGTCGGCGGACTACACGGCGATCGCGGGCGGCAACACGAATACCGTCACCGGCGAATACGGCTTCATCGGCGCCGGCACCAACAACAACGTCTCGGGTGCGGGCGGCTACATCGCCTCCGGCGGCTACAACACCGTCTCCGGCGAAGGCGCCGTGGTCGACGGCGGATACTTGCAAACCGCTTCCGGTGCGTTCGCGACCGTTCCCGGCGGCTACGAAAACGTCGCCTCCGGTACGTACAGCTTCGCGGCGGGCGAGCGCGCGCAGGCGCAGCAGACGGGGACGTTCGTCTGGAGCGACGGCTCGGACGGCACCGCCTTTCTGAAATCGTCCCGCGCGTATCAGTTCCTCGCGCGCGCTTCCGGCGGGTTCACGTTGTACACGAATGCGGGAAGCACCGTCGGTGCGCAGCTTTCGGCAGGATCCGGAACGTGGGCCTCGCTGAGCGATCGCGACGCGAAGACCGACGTCGTGCCGCTCGACGCGGACTCGGTGTTGCGCAAAGTCGCGTCGTTGCCGATCAGCAGCTGGAGTTACCGCACGCAGCACGGCGTGCGGCACGTCGGCCCGATGGCGCAGGACTTCTATGCGGCGTTCAACGTCGGCGAAGACGACAAGCACATCACGTCGATCGACGAAGACGGCGTCGCGCTCGCCGCGGTGAAGGCGCTCCACGCGCGCGTCGGCGCGCTCGATGCGCAGAACCGTGAGATGCGCGCCGAGCTGCGCGAGCTGCGGGTAGAAGTTCGAGCGCTGCGCTCGCGATAGCTACGCGACGCGCTCGTCGTCGGGGAGGGAGGCGACGAACGCGGTGACGGCGCCGAGCGTGATGCCGTCTCGCCACACGGCCCAGCGCTCCAACTCTGCGCCGGGGTCCGCGATCTCGCGGTAGACGACCGCGTGAAGCGCGATCGTCGTCGCCGACGACGGCACGACCGCGACGCCGAGGCCGGCGGCGACGATCGCGCAGATCGTCGAAATTTCGTTCGCCTCCTGCACGATGCGCGGCTCGAAGCCGGCAGCGTGACACAGGCGCAGCATCTCGTCGTAGAGCCCGGCATGACGCTCGGCGGGATACGTCACGAACCCTTCGTCGCGCAGATCGGCGAGCCGGATCGCGTTCTGCCGCGCGAGCGCATGACTCGACGGGAGCGCGACGAGCAGCGGCTCCGTGGCGAGGCGGCGTCCGCTCACGCCGTCGCCCCACACCGGGCCGCGCACGATGCCGACGTCGATCGCGCCGCTCGCCAGCGCGTCGAGCTGCTGCTGCGTGCCGAGCTCGCGCAGCCGTAGCTTCACGCTCGGGTAGCGTTCCGTGAAGCGCCGGATCAGCGGCGGCAAGATCGCGAGCGCGGCGGAGTCGATGAAGCCGAGGGTCAGCGTTCCGGCGACGCCGCTCGTCACCATACGCACGGAGTCGGCGGCAGCGTCGGCTTCGGCGAGCACCGCACGCGCCCGCGGCAGGAACGCTTCGCCGGCGTCGGTCAGCGTCGCACCGCGGCTGGTGCGCTGGAAGAGCGGCGCGCCCAGCTCGTCTTCCAGCTTCCGAATCTGCTCGCTCAGCGCGGGCTGGGAGACCGCGAGCTGTTCGGCCGCGCGGCTGAAATTGCGGTGCTGCGCGGCCGCGACGAAATATCGAAGGTCGCGTAACTCCATAGGGCTCGCCTCTTTCTTCTATAGGCGGGCGCCGGTTCACACGTCCGGCGCATCGGCGTATCATGGACGGGTTGGCCGGGAGGCCACCCGTTCCGTGCGGACCGAAGCCCAGGCTCGGCACGATGCCACAACGCAGCTCCGGAGATCTCGTTTGCAAACCCTGGTGAACGTCACCCTGCCTGAGATGGGCGAGTCGGTGAGCGAAGGCTCGATCGTCGAATGGCGCAAGAAGGTCGGCGATTGGGTCGACGAGGGCGACACCATCGTCGACATCACGACCGACAAGGTGGACGTCGAGGTGCCCTCGACCGCCAGCGGCGTGATCGCGGCGGTCCACGGCGACGAAGGAACGGCGGTCGCCGTCGGCTCGGTGCTGGCCGAGATCGACACGACCGCGCGAAAGCCTGAAGGGGCTCCTGCGCCGGCCGCCGGGACGGCCGCCGGTTCGCCCGCGCCGGCGGCGCGCAAGCCCCTCGAGGCGCCGGCCGAGCCGGCGCTCGTCACGCCGAGCGGCTACGGCTCGAGCGGCGCCGCGGCGCCGCCGGCGGAGACGCATCGCGCCGGAAACGGCAAGGCGGGGGTCCTGTCCCACCACGCCCGCCGGCTGGTGGAGCGTCTGCACATCGACGCGGCGCAGCTGAAGGGCACCGGGCCGGACGGACTCGTCCTGCGTGAGGACGTCGAGGCGGCCGTGGCCTCGGGCAAGATCGCGTTCTCGGGCGGGATCGGCTCGGCGATGCCCGCGGCCGGCCCGGCGGTGCAGTATCCGCCGCTCGCGGCGGAAGCGAAGGTCACCGACCTGAAAGGCTCGACCGCGACGCTCGCGTCGTACATGGATCAGTCGCTGACGATCCCGGTCGCGACCTCGTTCCGCACGCTGCACGTCGGCACGCTCGAGCAGCGCCGCGCCGAGCTGAACGCGGCGCTCAAGCAGGCCGGGCGTTCCGAGAAGGTGTCGTTCACCCACGTCATCGCGTTCGCGCTCGCACGCGCGGCGCACGAGCAGCCCGCGATCACCGCGTCGTTCCGGCGCGTCGACGGCAAGCCGCAGAAGGTCGAAGCCGGCGTGCATCTCGGGCTGGCCGTCGACGCCCAGCGGAAGGACGGCTCCCGCTTCCTCGTCGTGCCGGTGCTGAAGAACGCGGCGTCGCTCGACTTCGCGCAATTCCGCGCGGCGTACGAAGATCTCGTCGCGAAGGCGCGCGACAACAAGCTGTCGGTCGAGGAGCAGACCGGCGCGACGTTCACGCTCACGAATCCCGGCGGGATCGGAACCGTGGCGTCGGTGCCGCGGCTGATGGTCGGTCAGGGCGCGATCATCGCGACCGGCGCGATCTCGTATCCGCCGGGCTTCGCGCACGCGTCGCGCTCGACGCTCGAGCAGCTCGGGGTCGAGAAGGTCATGACGATGACCTCGACCTACGATCACCGCGTCATTCAAGGCGCGCAGTCGGGTGAGTTCCTACGGCGCGTCGACGAGCTGCTCTCCGGCGCCGACGCGTTCTACGAAACGCTCTTCGCGCAGCTCGGCGTGGCGGCGGGCGTGCGCGCGGCGGCGAGTGCGAACGGTGCGGCGCCGCCGGAGCCGCGTCACGAAGCCGCCGGCGAGCCGATGACCGCGGAGGTCGCCGGGCTTCCCTCGGAGGAGATGCTGCGCGCGATCGCAGCGGGGATGGCGATCGTCTCGGCGTACCGGCGCCACGGGCACCTCGCGGCGACGCTCGACCCGCTCGGCTCGCCGCCCGTCGGCGATCCGTCCCTCGATCCCCAGACGTACGGCCTGACGCCCTCGATGCTCGCGGCGATCCCGGCCTCGATCCTGCGCGTGAAGGTTCCGGGCAATACGCTCGCCGACGTGCTGCCCGAGCTGCGCAAGACCTACAGCTCCACGATCGCCTACGAGATCGAGCACATCTCGAACGTGCAGCAGCGCGAATGGCTGCGCGACTACATCGAGAGCGGGAAGCACCGCCGTCCGCTCACGCCGCAGCGGAAGACGCAGATCCTGCAGCGTCTCACCAAGGTCGAGACGATGGAGCGCTACTTCCGCAAGCAGTTCATGTCGCAGAAGACCTTCTCGGTCGAAGGCCTCGACGTGATGATTCCGATGCTGGAAGAGACGATCTCGCTGCTCGCGGAAGACGGTACGAAGGCCGTCGTGCTCGGCATGGCGCATCGCGGCCGTTTGGCGACGATCGCCCACGTCGTGAACCTCCCGTACGAAGAGCTGCTCGACGAGTTCGAGTCGGCCTCGCTGCGCGAAGAGGTGAGCGAGGCCGACGACTCGACCGGCGACGTGAAGTATCACCACGGCGCGCACGGCCGGTACGTCACGCCGAACGGGACGACGATCGACGTCGAGCTGGCGCACAATCCCTCGCATCTCGAAGCGGTGGACGGCGTCGTCGAAGGGATGACGCGCGCGCTCCAGACCCGCCACGACGTCAACCCGCCGACGGTGAACACCGAGGTGGCGGCGCCGATCCTCATCCACGGCGACGCGGCGTTCGCGGCGCAGGGCGTCGTCGCGGAAGTCCTCAACCTGCAGGGCCTGGCGGGCTACTCGACGGGCGGGACGATCCACGTCATCTCCAACAACCAGGTCGGTTTCACGACCGACCCGCAAGAGGCACGCTCGACGCGCTACGCGTCCGACCTCGCGAAGGGCTACGATCTGCCGATCGTGCACGTCAACGCCGACGACGTCGACGCCTCGATCGCGGCGGTCCACCTCGCGATCGACTATCGCCGAAAGTTCGGGCGCGACGTCGTCGTCGACCTGATCGGGTACCGCCGCTTCGGGCACAACGAGCAGGACGAGCCGGCCTACACGCAGCCGCGGATGTACGAGACGATCAAGTCGCACCCGACGGTGCGGGAGCTGTACGCCGCGCAGCTCGTCGCGCAGAACGTCCTCACCGCGGAGCAGGTGAAAGAGGTCCAGGACGCCGCGTCGGCGCGGATCGCCGAAGCGCACAAGAACGTGCGCGCGCGGCCGGCCGAGCCCAAGCAGCCGGACGCGAAGATCGGACACCGCGAGCCCTCGCCCGACACGACGGTCGCGAAGGAACGGCTGCTGCGCTGGGCCGACGCGGTCGTTCGCGCGCCCGACGGCTTCACGCCGAACCGCAAGCTGGTGCAGCAGTTCCAGCGCCGCGCGCAGCAGCTGCGCGAAACCGGCGAGGTCGACTGGGGCCTGGCTGAGGCGCTCGCGTTCGCCTCGCTGCTCAGCGACGGGACGCCGATCCGGATCAGCGGCCAGGACACCGAGCGCGGCACGTTCTCGCACCGGCACGCCGTGCTGCACGACGCAAAGACCGGCGCGAAGTACGTCCCGCTGCAGCACATCGAGGGCGCGAAGGCGTCGTTCGAGATCTACAACTCGCCCTTGAGCGAGTACGCGTGCCTCGGCTTCGAGTACGGCTACGGGACGCTGCTGCCCGACGGCCTCGTGCTGTGGGAAGCGCAGTTCGGCGACTTCAACAACGGGGCGCAGGTCATCATCGACCAGTTCATCGCCGCCGGCGCCGCGAAATGGGGCCAGCAGACGCGTCTGACGCTGCTGCTCC
Organism: Vulcanimicrobiaceae bacterium; assembly: GCA_035650875.1. Classification (GTDB taxonomy): domain Bacteria; phylum Vulcanimicrobiota; class Vulcanimicrobiia; order Vulcanimicrobiales; family Vulcanimicrobiaceae; genus Vulcanimicrobium. The sequence goes on along the minus strand of DASRGU010000010.1, from coordinate 704,617 downwards.
CGCACGGCTACGAAGGCGCGGGTCCGGAACACTCGAGCGCGCGTCTCGAGCGCTTCCTGCAGCTCAGCGCCGAGGGCAACATTCGCGTCGCGAACTGCTCGACCGCCGCGCAATACTTCCACCTGCTGCGCGCGCAGGCGAAGGCGAAGCAGGCGTTCCCGCTCGTCGTGATGACGCCGAAGAGCCTGCTTCGCAACCGGGCCGCCTACGGGACGATCGACGAGCTGGCCGCGGGACGCTTCCGCGAGGTGATGGACGATCCGCGCTACGCGGCGAACGGCGCGGGCGGCGCGCCGGCGGACAAGGCCGGCGTGGAACGCGTGCTGCTCTGCACCGGCCACGTGTACTACGATCTCATCGCGAGCCCGCTCTACGAGCAGCAGCAGAAGAGCGCGATCGTACGCGTCGAGCTGCTCAGCCCGCTGCCGACGAACGAGCTCGTCGAGACGCTGCAGTCGTATCCCAACGCGAAACAGATCGTGTGGGTGCAGGAAGAGCCGAAGAACATGGGCGCGCGTGCGCACGTCCGGCGGCGTCTGGTGGAGCGGCTCCCTGCCGGTATCGTCGACATCGACTACGTCGGCCGCCCGTACCGCGCCAGCCCCTCCGAAGGCTACGCGGGCGCGCACGCCGTGGAGCAGGAGCGCATCGTGCGGGAAGCGCTGTCGGAGCGTTGACCGCGTGATGCGCGCGGCGTGACGGCACGAGTTCTCGCGCTGATCGGCGCGCTCGTGGCCGTCGCCGGCTGCTTTTGCCCGTTCGCGTCGCTCCCGTTCGTCGGTCAGATCACCTACTTCCTGAACGGCCGCGGCGACGGCGTGTGGGTCGTCGTCGTCGCGGCGGTCGTCGGTGTCACCGCGATGCTGAACATCGTCACGCCGGCGATCCTCGGCTCGCTGCTGATCGGCGGATTGCTCTACTCGTTCCACGATCGTCTCGCCGCCGCCGTATCGCGCGTGCTCGGCTCGCTCGGTCAAGGCCACGGCTCGCTGCTCTCCGGCCTGAGCGACATGCTGCTGCGCCAAGTCCACGTCGAGTGGGGCTACTGGATCGTCGCGCTCGGCGCCACGCTCATGTTTCTCGGCGGCATGCTGCGCCTCTACGAGCGCGCATCCGACCCGACGCGCGCCGTCCGCGACCCCCGCTGACGCTTTCGGCGGACGGCGCGCCGCAACGGCAAGGGCTCGACAAGCCAAGCGGCTCGGCTTATCATCGACCGTATGCCGGGGTTCGAGGCGGCCGGGTATCGCCTCGTCGTAACACGCGCGACGAGCGCGGTCACCGACCGCACGTTCATGTCATCCGAGGACCGGGGAAAGTGAAGATACAGCTCGACGCGGATCTGACTCCCTATGACGCCGTTCGACTCACCCGACGCGAGATCGCGCGCGCACGCGAGTTGGTCGGCATAAGCGAGTGCCTGGGAGCATTGCTGTTCCTCGGCTGACCGACGCGATGTACCGAGCCGCAGTCAAGCCGGGAAAGCGCGAAGAGCCGACGGACGTGATCGCCGCGCGTTACAACCGCGCGGCCGATACGATCGATCTAACGCTTCGCTGCGGCATTCGCGTGCGTTTCCCGCGAAAGCGTGTTCGCGAGATCGCTCGCATGGCGCCGGGCAGGATCGGGCGGATCGCCATTCAGCCGGGGGGCGACGGCATCTCGTTCCGGAATCTGAACGTCGACGTCTCGGTTCCGGGGTTGCTCGCCGATGAGCTGGGGACGCTGTTCGCGCGCGCGATCGGACGCCGCGCTCGGGGCAAGACGAGCGAAAAGAAGGCAGCAGCCTCGCGTGCGAACGGAAACCGGCCGAAGCAGCGCCGCGTGCCGAGCGCCGCATAGGCCCGCCGAGACGAGCGGTGAGACGGAGTTCCACGGGCGGGCGGCTAAGAGGGCGCGCTCGCCGATTACCGTTGCTCGACGACCGGGGGCTGCTCTGAAGATCACCGTCTGGGGCTCCGGCTCCATCTATGACGCCGCGCTCGCGGTGTGCGCGAAGCACGGCGTCCAGCTCGTCGACGATCCGGCGCGGTCCGACGTGCTGCTGCTCGCGAACTACACGAAGATCCTGAAGGATGCCGACCGCGCGCTGCCGCGCGTCGGCGCGCTGTGCTTCCATCCGAGCCCGCTGCCCGTGCATCGCGGGCGCGACGCCGTCTACTGGACCGTGAAGAACGGCGATGCGACGTGCGGAGTCTCGTGGTTCTGGATCGACGAAGGCATCGATACCGGCGAGCTGGCGGGGACGATCGAGATCGGGCGCCCCGACGTGCGTCCCAAAGAGCTGTACGAGCAGACGCTCGTGCCGCTCGGAACGATGCTGCTCGACGCGCTGGTCGCCGAGTTCGTGCGCGGGAACTTCTCGCGGTATCCGCAGGACGAGTCGCGCGCCACGTACGAGCCGCCGCGGCCGAAGCCGGTCGCTTCCGCTTCGGCGTAACCGTGTAGCCGCAGCGCGCCTACGGCTCGGAGCGCCGCCGCCGCAGCGTCACGCTCGCCGTGGCGCCGTCGAGGCGTCCCGGCTTCGCGATGCTGACCTCGGCTTCGGCGATGCGCGCGTCTTCGAAGAGCACGCGCAGGATCTCGTCGGCGAGCCGTTCGACGAGATCGAACGAGCGCGCCGCGACGATGCGCACGGCGCGACGGTGGAGCTCCGCGTAGTCGAGCGTGTCGGCGAGGCGATCGGAGGCTGCGGCAGCGCGCAGGTCGGCGTGCACGACGATCGCGATGTCGAACGGCTGCGGCGCGTCCTTTTCCCCCGGATACGCGCCGTGACGTCCGTGCACGCGAATCCCGCGGATCTCGATCGTGTCGAGCGCCTGCCTGCCGGGCTGCATAAGAGTCGCTACCGAGCGCGCATCGTGCGCCCCTTTCGACGAGACGATGCCGCCTCGCCGTGAAGGGCCAACCTTCCGTCCAATCGCGTGCAACAAAGTTCCTGAATTCGGGGATACGGACGTGGTGATCACGGCTCAACGCGTGTCGTCCGGCATCGACGGACTGGACGACGTGCTGCTGGGCGGGTTCATCCCCGCGCGCACCTATCTCCTCACCGGCCCGCCCGGCACGGGCAAGACGACGCTCGGGTGGCATTTCCTCACGTCGGGCGACGCCGGCGAACCGGCGCTCTACATCACGTTCGCCGAGCCCGAGTCCGAGCTGCGCGACAACGCCGCGCGCGGCGGTTTCGACGCCGAGCGCGTCAACGTGCTCGATCTGACGCCCGGGTCGCACATCTTCGAGACGGTTCAGACGTACGACATCTTCTCGGTGAGCGAGGTCGAGCGCGATCCGACGACCGCTCGCATCGTGGAGGCGGTGCAGCGGATCAAGCCGCGGCGGGTGTTCGTCGACTCGATGACGCAGCTGCGCTACCTCGCGCCCGACGTCTTCCATTTCCGGCGGCAGGCGCTCTCGTTCTTGCGGTATCTGGTCGAGCAGGGCGCGACCGTCCTGCTCACGTCCGAGTCGAGCCGCGAGACCCCGGACGACGACGTCCGTTTCATCGTCGACGGCGTCATCGAGCTTTCGACGGGGTCGCGCGCGCGCGAGCTGAAGGTCTCGAAGTTCCGCGGTTCCGACTACCGCAGCGGCGCGCACGCGATGCGGCTCGGCCCGTCGGGCGCGCAGATCTTTCCGCGGCTCATCCCCGAACAGCACGGCCGCGCGTTCGAGCCCGTCATCCTGCCCTCCGGGCTGCCGCAGCTCGACGAGCTGTTGTCGGGCGGGATCGAACGCGGGACGGTGACGATCATCAGCGGACCGACCGGGGTCGGCAAGACGACGCTCGGAATGCAGTTCGTCAAGGAAGCGACGGCGCGCGGCGAGCGGTCCGCGGTCTACACCTTCGACGAGCGGCGCGAAACGTTGATCCAGCGCTGCGAAGGGGTCCGTATCCCGGTTCGGCAGATGCTCGAGCGCGGAACGCTCTCGGTCGTCGAGCTGGAGGCGCTGCGCTTCGGCCCCGACGAGTTCGCCAACATGGTACGCCGCGACGTCGAGGCGCGCGGGACGCGGCTCGTGATGATCGACAGCATCAGCGGCTACCGCGTTTCGGTGGCGGGGCACGACATCGGCGAGCGCATCCACGCGCTCGGGCGCTACCTGCAGAACATCGGCGTGACGCTGATCCTGGTCGACGAGCTTCGCGAGATCATGGAGTTCCGAGTCACCGACGTCGGGATCAGCTACCTCGCCGACAACGTGCTGTTTCTGCGCTACCTCGAGCGGGAGGTCGGCGAGCACATCGAGCTCCGCAAGGCGGTCGGCGTGCTGAAGAAGCGGCTGAGCGACTTCGAAAAGAGCGTGCGCGAGTTCGAGATCACCTCGAACGGCGTGCGGATCGGCGAAGCGCTTCGTCTCAGCTCGATCCTCGCCTCGCTCCCGGTGGATGCCGACCGCCGATAGCGGCGACGGGGCGCGCCACGAGCGCGTTCTCGTCATGCTCGCGAACGCCGAGAATCGCCGGCTGCTCGAAGACGCTCTGCGCGGGCGCTACGACGTCGTCTACGACGTGCGCGACCGCGACGCCGACCTCTGCATCGCGGACGGCCTGTCGCTGCACGAGCACTGGACCGCTGTGCTCGACATGCGCCGCGCACAGGAGCCGCTCCACCTCCCGGTGCTGCTGCTCGTCGACCGCCGCGACGTCGGGCTCGTCACCCGCGACGCGTGGCGCGTCGTCGACGACCTGCTGCTGCGGCCCGTCGAGCGGCTGGAGCTCGCGGCGCGGGTGGAGACCATGCTGCGAACGCGCCGGCTGTCGATGCGCCTGCATGCCGTCACGGAGCGGCTCGACTACGAACAGCGCATCGCGCTCCGTTTGCAGGAGGCGGCGCTGCCGCGCGACCTTCCGCGGATGCCGGGACTGATCTTCGACGCGTTCTACCAGGCCGGCGCGGACGACGCGCGGATCGGCGGCGACTGGTACGACGCGGTGCGGATCGCCGACGGACGCATCGTCTTCTCGATCGGCGACGTCGACGGCTCGGGGCTCGACGCGGCCGTCACGATGGCGAACGTGCGGCAAGTGCTGCGCGGCGTGGCGCACGTCCACGCCGACCCTTCGCTCATGCTCGACGCGGCCGATCGCACGCTCCAGGCGGAGGGCAGCGGACGGATCGTCACCGCGTTCGTCGGCGTGTTCGACCCCGTCACCGGCGAGCTCGCGTACGCGTCGGCCGGACACCCGCGTCCGCTGCTGTGCGACGGCGATCGCGTGCGCGAGCTGCAAGCCGACGGCGTGCCTCTCGGCGCCTCGCGCACGGCGCGCGCGGTCGAGGTCGCGACCCTGTCCGACGATGCGCTGCTCGTGCTCTACACCGACGGCCTGACCGAGCCGTCGCGGGACGTCGCCGGCGCCGAAGAGCGGCTCAAGACGCTCGTCTGCGACTCGGTGAAGCGCGACTCGCCGACGCTCGCGCGGGAGATCCACCAGGCCGTCGTCGGCGATCTCGGGCACGACGACGTCGCGGTCCTGACGATGCGACGCTTCGACGCCACTGCGGACGGCGCGATCGTGCGGTCCCAGGTACCGTCGCACGACGCTGCGTCCGCGCGCGAAGCTCGCCGCCGCGTCTCGGAGCTGCTCGTCGCGCAAGGCTTCGACGCGGAGGCGCTCGCAGCCGCGGAGACGGTCTTCGCCGAGCTGCTCGGCAACGTCGTCCGCTACGCGCCGGGAAACGCGGAGATCGTGCTGGACTGCACGGGCGCCTCCCCGGTGCTGCACGTCCTGGACCGCGGCTCCGGATTCCGTCATCTGCCCAAGCTTCCGGCCGACCTCCTCAGCGAGCGCGGCCGCGGGCTCTACATCGTTTCGGCTCTCACCGACGATCTGAGCGTCACGCGCAGACACGACGGCGGCAGCCACGCGCGCGCGGTGCTGTCGCCGAAGGTCGCGTCGACGCCGCTTTTCGCGCCGTACGTCGCGGACGTCGACTCGCTCGCCGCCGATTGACGATCAGCTCGACGCAGCGAAGATCGCCGGACGGCGCAGATGCCAGCCGGTCGAGCGCTGGAATGCGAGGCCGGCGTCGAATGCCGCGGCGGGCTCCGCCTGCGTCGCGATGATTTGCATGCCGAGCGGCAAGCCGTCCGCGCCGAACCCGATCGGCACGCCGACGACCGGCAGGCCGAAGCCGCTGGCCGGCGCGACGAACGGGATCGTGTCGTCGCGAAAGGTCCGCGGCGCCGGCGCGCGCGGAGCGACGTCGCCGCACACCGGGGCCAGCGCGACGTCGTAGCCCGCGGTCGCGGCATCCCAGCCCGTTCGAGCGCGCGCGATGGTTGCGTGGGCTCGGCGTGCGTCTTCGCCGCTCGTGCTCATCGCGCGCCTCACGTGAGCGCGCACGTCCTCGCCGTAGCCCTCCGGATGCGCCGCGAGCATCGGCGCGTGGAAGGCGGCCGCCGCGTGCTGCTGCACGACGCCGACCGCGCCGGCGACGTCGTCGTCCCACCACCTCACCTCGTCGACGCTCGTGCCGGCGTCGCGCAGCGCCGCAGCCGCGACGTCCATCGCCGACGCGACGGCCGGGTCGACGGCGTCCCAGCGGCCGCCGCGCAGCCGGCACGCGCGCAGCCTCCGCTTCCCGCGCTCGCTCTCCGATGATCGCGCACCGGCCAGCGCGTCGTACACCGCGCGCAGCGTCGCGACGTCGTGCGCGAACGGTCCCACGGTGTCGAGACCCGCCGCCAGCGGAACGATGCCCTCGAGCGAAAACGTCCCGGTCGCCGGCCGGATGCCGCAGATCCCGTTGAGCGCGGCCGGGATGCGAATCGAGCCGATCGTGTCGGTTCCGAGCGCGATGTCGGCGAGGCCGGCGGCGACCGCCGCCGCGGACCCGCCGCTCGAGCCGCCCGCGATGCGGGCGGGGTCCCACGCGTTCCCCGTCCGCCCGAAGTGCGGGTTGTCGGTCGTGATGCCCCACGCGAACTCGTGCGTGTTCGTCTTGCCGATCACGAGCGCGCCCGCCGCGCGCAACGCCGCCGCCACCGGCGCGTCGCGCTCGGCGTCCCGCCGGAAGAACGACGATCCGGCGCGTGTCGGCAGCCCGGCGACGTCGATGAGGTCCTTCACCGCGAGCGCCATGCCGTGCAGCGGGCCGCGCGCGCTCGCCGGCACGGCGTCGAGCCGTTCGGCGTCGCGCAGCACGAGAGCTTCGTCCACGGCGACGTAACAGCGCAGCGCGGCGTCGACCGCGCGAATCCGCGCCAGCAGCGCCTCGGCCCGTTCGCGCACGGAAGCGGCGGAAGCCTTCACGGTGCGCCCGTTCATCGGCCGAAACGCCGCGTCATGCCGTCCTCGCCATGGACCGGCATTGGTCAGGGAAGAAAAGGGACCGGCGTCGCCGCCGGTCCCTTCGCGTCACTTACTTCGAGCCGAGCTTGAAGATCGCGACCGCGTCGCCGTACGGATAGCCGAGCTGGAAGTTTCCGCCCGCCGCGACGGCGATGTACTGCGTGCCGTTCACCTCGTAGGTCATCGGCGGCGCGTTGACGCCCGCGCCGAGGTTGTAGCGCCACAGCCGCTTTCCGGCCGTCGCGTCGAGCGCGTCGAACCAGCCGTTGCCTTCGCCGAAGAAGACGAGGTTGCCGGCCGTCGCGAGCGCGCCCCCGATCAGCGGCTGCGGGGTCTTGTACGTCCACGAGATCTTGCCCGTCTCGACGTCGATCGCGACGAAGCGCCCGTCCTGCAGTCCGCCCGGCTCGACGTTGCTGAACGCGCTGCCGAGGCGGATGCGGCCCGACTGATACGGCGCCGAATGAACCTGGAAGCGCATGAGCTGGTCCATGCCGAGCACGTACACGTTGTGCGTGTCCGGCGAGTATGCCGGCGGTGACCATTCCGCGCCGCCGTTCGCGCCGGGCAGCATCACGACGCCCTTCGCGGTCGGCTGCGAGAACATGTTCTTCGACATGAGCACGTACGGAGCCGACTTCCGAATCAGCTTGCCGTTCCGGCGGTCGACGATGTAGAACCAGCCGACCTTGCCGGCTTCACCGGCGGCCGGGATCGTCTTGCCGTTGACGTGCACGTCGAACAGCACGACCGGACTCACCGCGTCGTAGTCCCAGACGTCGTGCTTGACCTCTTGATAGCCCCACTTGAACTTTCCGGTGTGCACGTCGAGCGCGACGATCGAATCGCTCCAGTGGTTGTCGCCCTTGCGCGGGGCGCCGTTGAGGTCCGGGTTCGGGTTGCCGGTCGAGAAGATCACCGACTTCGTCGCCGGATCGATGGCCGGCGTCGTCCACACCATGGCGCCGCCGCGCTTCCACGAGTCGCCGCCGTAGGTGCTCGGATCGGTCGAGTTCCAGCGCCACTTCTGCGCGCCGCTGCGCGCGTCGTACGCGGCGACGAAGCCCGCGATCGGCCACTCGCCGCCGGCGCTGCCGATGATCACCATGCCGTCGTAGACGGTCGGAGAGAGGGTTTCGGAGTAGCCGACCGCGGCGTTCGCCACGGTCTTCTGCCAGCGCGTCTTGCCGGTCGTCGCGTCGAGCGCGATCAGCTGGTCGTCGAGCGTGACGAAGTACACCATCCCGTAACCCACGGCGACGCCGCGGTTCACGGGGCCGCAGCAGATCTGGTACGAGCCCAGGGTGTAGGTGCTGTCCCAGATCGGGCGGCCGGTGGTCGCGTCGACGGCCATGATCTTCATCTTGTTGTCGACGACCGGCGAGCTGATGTACATGACGCCGTTCACGACGATCGGGGTCGTCTCGAAGCTCGCCGTCATCCCGGTCTGCACCAGCGCGACGGGGACGAGCCGGCCGACGTTGCTCGAGTCGACCTGCTTGAGCGGCGAATAGCGCGCGTTGTCGTAGGCGCGGCCGGAGAGGATCCAGTTCGCCCCGTCGGTGTTCGCGGAGCGCATCATCGCGTCGCTGACGTTGACGTTCGCGTTGGCGGGGATTCGTGCGTACACTTTGTTGGTCGGTGCCGCCCCGCGCACGATCTCGTTGTTCGCGTTGCCGGGGGCCGGCGCGTTCTTGGCGTTCTTCACCTTGCCGGTCGGCGCTTTGCCGGCCGGCGCGGCGCCGCCGAGCGTCACCTGTCCGAGATTGTCGCGCGCGAGCGCGACGTCGCCCGCGGGCTGCCCGTTCTTCTGCAGCAGGAACGCCGTGACGTCGAGATAGTCTTGCTGCGACAGCGATCCCGGCTTGTCGGCCGGCATCTGCGTGCTGATGAAGTCGTACAGCGCCGTGCCCGTGCTGTACTTGTGAATGAAGCTCGCGCCGACGAGCGTCGGTCCGGCGCCGCCTTCCAGCTTCACGCCGTGGCATTGCGTGCAGTGCGCCGTGTAAACAGCCGCCCCGGATGCGGCCTGTTTCGCAGTGTACGAGCCGGGGCCGGCGGCACGCGACGTCGTCGCCGCGGCGAGCAGCACGAGGACGGCGGGAAGCACCAGCATGCCGGGGATGAATCGACCGAACGGCAGCTTGTCGTTCTGCATGGTCCTCCTTCGTAAATAGGGCGAGAAATCGCGCTTCGGGCAGGCGCGCCGGGATCGATCACGGCGTGAACGCGCGCTCGGTCGGAAGGGCAGGCTGCAGGGGCGCGTTCGGTGGCGTTCTCAGCCGGTCGCCTCTCCCCTCTCGGCAGGCGGGCAAGCCGTTCGCACACGCGGCCTACACCGCGAGCGAACCGGGTATCCCCGGTTCAGATGAGGACCGGTCCGCGCATTTACAACCTGTTTCCCAGCCTCGTCGGCCCGGTCGAGCGATGGGCGGAGCACCTTCCCCGGATCGCGGCGATGGGCTTCGACTGGGTCTTCGTCAACCCGTTTCACGAAACGGGCGAGTCGGGCAGCCTCTACGCGGTCAAGGACTACTACCGGCTCAATCCGCTCTTTCGCGGCGACGCGCGCGAACGCGACGACGAGCTGATCCGCCGCTTCGCGGAGCGCGCGCGAGAGAGCGGCGTCGCGTTCATGATGGACCTCGTCGTGAACCACACCGCACGCGACGCCGCGCTCGTGCAACGGCATCCCGAGTGGTACCGGCGTGACGCGCGCGGCGCGGTCGTCTCGCCCTCGGTGACCGATCCCGACGATCCGGCGAAGGTGACGGTGTGGACCGACCTCGCCGAGCTCGACTGGTCCGAGCGGCGCGCGCGCGACGAGATGCTCGCGTTCTTCGCCGACGTCGTTCGCCACTACGTCCGCCTCGGCGTGCGCGGCTTTCGGTGCGATGCGGCGTACAAGGTGCCGGCGCCGGTCTGGTCGTCGCTGATCGCGGCGGCGCGCGAGCTCGATCCGCACGTCGTCTTCGCCGCCGAGAATCTCGGCGCTCCGACCGCCGACGTTCTCGCGCTGCGCCCGGCGCGCTTCGACTACCTCTTCAACAGCTCGAAGTGGTGGGACTTCCGCTCGTCGTGGCTGCTGGACCAGTACGAGCAGTTCCGGCACATCGCGCCCTCGATCGCGTTTCCCGAGAGCCACGACACGCCGCGGCTCGCGGCCGAGCGCAGCGGCTCTTCGGACGTCGAGCTCGAGAGCGAGTACATGTTCCGCTACCTGTTCGCGGCGTTCTTCTCGACCGGCGTGATGATCCCGATCGGCTACGAGTTCGGCTTCGACCGCCCGTTCGACGTCGTGATGACGCGGCCGCACCACTGGCAGCGCGCGCGCTTCGACATCAGCACGTTCATCGCGCAGGTCAACGCGATGAAAGCGGACGTCCCCGCGCTGAACCAGGAAGGGCCGGAGCGCAGCGTGTGGGCCGAGCGCGGGGCCGTCGCGCTGCTGCGCCGCGCGGAGGCGGGCCCGAGCGCGGCGCTCGCGTTGCTGAACGCCGGCGACGCCGAGACGCGGGTCGACGCCGGCGACCTGCTCCGCGCCGTCGACGGCGGCGCCGAGCTGTTCGACGTGACGCCGCGCGCGCCGCGCCGTGCGCTCGCCGTCCACGAGCGCGTCGTGCTGCGGCCGCGCGAAGCGCGGATCTTCGCCGGCGCTCCGCCGAACGGGAAGCGCGCGACGCAGAGCGTCGCCGACGTCGTCGCGCACGCGCGCGCGGTCGTCATCGAGAACGTCTGGCCGGAGATCGACGCCGGGCGGCATCCGGTGAAGCGCATCGTCGGCGAACGGCTCGAGGTGCAGGCCGACGTGTACCGCGAGGGCCACGATGTCATCGCCGGCGTGCTCAAGTATCGCGAGCGCGGCGCGAGCGCGTGGCGCGAGACGCCGCTGACGCTCTTCGACAACGATCGCTGGCGCGCCGACTTCCCGCTGGAGCGCAACGCGCGCTACGTCTACACGCTGGAAGCATGGCCCGACCCGTTCGCGTCGTGGCGGCACGACGTCGAGCGCAAGCGCGAGGCGGGGCAGCCCCTGGCGCTGGAAGCGATCGAAGGACGCGCGCTCGTCGAAGCGGCGCTGACCCGCGCGAGCGAGGCGGATCGCGCGCGGCTGGAAGCCACGCTGCGCGAGCTGGAGACGCTCGAGAGCGACGACGCGCGCGCCGCCGCGCTGCTCGCTCCGGAGCTGGCGGCGGTGATGGCGCGCGCGCCGGACCGCTCGCGCGCGACGCTGTATCCGCGCGAGCTGGAGGTCGTCGCCGACCGGCCCGCGGCGCGCTTCGCGGCCTGGTACGAGATGTTTCCGCGCTCGCAAGGCGCGGCGCCCGGCGTGCACGGCACGTTCGCCGACGCGGCGAAGCAGCTGCCGCGAATCCGCGCGATGGGGTTCGACGTGGTCTACCTCCCGCCGATCCACCCGATCGGACGTGCGTTCCGCAAGGGCAAGAACAACAGCCTCGACCCGGGCCCGGACGACCCCGGAAGTCCCTGGGCGATCGGCGGACCGGAAGGCGGGCACACCGCCGTGCATCCGCAGCTCGGGACACCGGCCGATTTCGACGCCTTCGTCGACGCCGCGCGCGCGAACGGTTTGGAGGTCGCGCTCGACTACGCGCTGCAGACGTCGCCCGACCATCCGTACGTGCGCGAGCACCCGGAATGGTTCGTCTTCCGGCCGGACGGGACGATCAAGTACGCCGAGAACCCGCCCAAGAAGTACCAGGACATCGTCAACTTCGACTGGTACGGTCCCGCGGCCGCCGCGCTGTGGGCCGAGCTGCGCGACGTCGTCGAGTTCTGGGTCGCGCACGGCGTGCGCACGTTTCGCGTCGACAACCCGCACACGAAGCCGTTCCGGTTCTGGGAGTGGATGATCGGCGACGTGCAGTCACGCCATCCCGACGTGCTGTTCCTCGCCGAAGCGTTCACGCGTCCGAAGATCATGAAGCAGCTCGCGAAGGGCGGTTTCTCGCAGTCGTACACCTACTTCACTTGGCGCAACTTCAAGGACGAGATCGCGCAGTACGTCGGGGAGCTGGCGCACTCCGAGATGGCGGAGTACTACCGGCCGAACTTCTGGCCGAACACGCCGGACATTCTGCCGCCGTTCCTGCAGACCGGAGGGCGTCCGGCGTTCCGCATCCGGCTCGTCCTCGCGGCGACGCTGTCGAGCCTGTACGGGATCTACAGCGGGTTCGAGCTGTGCGAGAACGCGGCGCTGCCCGGGCGCGAAGAGTACGCCGACTCGGAGAAGTACGAGCTGAAGACGCGCGACTGGAACGCCCCGGGGAACATCGTCGCCGAGATCACGCGCGTCAACGCGATCCGGCGCGAGAACCCGGCGCTGCACGACTGGCGCAACGTGCGCTTCCTGCGCGCCGACGCGGATACCGTGCTGTTCTACGCGAAGAGCGCCGGCGCGCACACCCTGCTGATCGCGGTGAACCTCGATCCGCTCCACGCCGCCGACGTTGCGCTGCACCTGCCGCTGCACGAGCTGGGCATCGACAGCGACGAGACGTTCGCGGCCGAGGAGCTGCTGAGCGGTGAGCGGTTCATGTGGCGCGGCGAGGTGCAGCGCATGCGCCTCGATCCGCAGACCAATCCGGCCGCGATCCTGCGTGTGGACACGCGCATGCGGGTCGACTACGACAATCCTTGCTCGTGATGGACGACGCGGCCGACCCGCTGTGGTTCAAAGACGCCGTCATCTATCAGATCCACGTCAAGTCGTTCTTCGACGCCGACGACGACGGGATCGGTGACTTCAAGGGCCTGACGGCGAAGCTCGACTACATCCGCGCCCTCGGCGCGAACTGCATCTGGCTGCTCCCGTTCTATCCCTCGCCGCTGCGCGACGACGGCTACGACATCGCCGACTACGTGGACGTCAACCCGGCTTACGGCACGATGGACGACTTTCGCGAGTTCGTGCGCCGGGCGCACGAGCGCGGGATCCGCGTCATCACCGAGCTCGTGGTGAACCACACGTCGGACAAGCACCCGTGGTTCGAGCGCGCGCGCCGGGCGCCGAAAGGCTCGCCGGAGCGGGAGTTCTACGTGTGGAGCGACGACGACGCGAAGTTCGCCGGGGCGCGGATCATCTTCACCGACACCGAGACCTCGAATTGGTCGTGGGACGCCGTCGCCGGACAGTACTACTGGCACCGCTTCTTCTCGCACCAGCCCGACCTGAACTATCAGAACCCGCTCGTGCTGGCGGCGGTGCTCGACGTCATGCGGTTCTGGCTCGACGCCGGCGTGGACGGGCTGCGCCTCGACGCGGTGCCGTATCTGTACGAGCGCGAAGGGACGACGTCCGAAAACCTCCCCGAGACGCACGCGGTGCTCAAGGTCATGCGCGCCGTCGTGGACGCCGAGTATCCGGGGCGGGTGTTCCTCGCCGAAGCCAACCAGTGGCCCGAGGACGTGGCGCAGTACTTCGGCGAGGGCGACGAGTGCCACATGGCGTTCCACTTCCCGCTGATGCCGCGCATGTTCATGTCGATCGCCGAAGAGGATCGCTATCCGATCGTCGACATCATGCGTCAGACCCCGGAGATCCCGTCGAACTGCCAGTGGGCGATCTTCCTGCGCAACCACGACGAGATGACGCTCGAGATGGTGACGGAGACCGAGCGCGAGACGATGTACCGCGTCTACGCGACGGAGCCGCGCGCGCGGATCAACATCGGGATCCGGCGCCGCCTCGCGCCGCTCATGGAGAACGACCGGCGGCGCATCGAGCTGATGGTCGGACTGCTGCTCTCGATGCCGGGGACGCCGATCCTGTACTACGGCGACGAGATCGGGATGGGCGACAACATCTACGCCAACGATCGCGACGGCGTGCGCACGCCGATGCAGTGGTCGATGGATCGCAACGGCGGCTTCTCGCGCGCGAATCCGGCCCGGCTGTTCCTGCCGCCGATCATGGACGTCGTCTACGGCTACCAGTCGGTGAACGTCGAGGCGCAGAGCGCGGTCCCCGGCTCGCTCATCAACTGGATGCGGAAGCTGATCGCGGTTCGCCAAGGCTACAAGGTCTTCGGCCGCGGCACGCTCGCGTTCGTCAACCCGCAGAACCGCAAAGTGCTCGCGTACGTCCGCGAGCACGACGGCGAGACGGTGCTCTGCGTCGCGAACCTCTCGCGCGCGCCGCAGCAGGCGGCGCTCGATCTGTCCGCCTACAGCGGGCGCGTCCCGGTCGAGATGATCGGCTGGAGCCCGTTCGGCACGATCACCGAGGAGAAGTATGTCGTCACGCTTCCCGGCCACGGCTTCTTTTGGTTCCTGCTCTCCGAGACGGCGCAGGCGCCGGCCTGGGAGTCGACCGAGCCCGGCCGCCTCCCGGAGCTGCTCACGCTCGTCCTGCCGCGGACCGTGGGCGACAGCCGTTTAGGATCGTCGGCGGTCGCGCTGCTCGAGGGAGAAGTGCTGCCCGCATATCTCCCGCAGCAGCGTTGGTTCGCCGACAAAGGCGCCGCGCCCGGACGCATCGCGCTGCTCGACGCGGCACGGCTCGGCGACGGCGAAGCGCCGGGGGATCCCGAGCGCGCGTACGCCGCGATCTTCGAGCTGCCGGAGATCGAGCGCGCGTACTTCATCCCGCTCACGATCGACGACGACGTGCCGCCCGAGGAGCGCGCGCAGATGACGCGCGCGACGATGGCGCGCGTCCGGCGCGGACCGCGTGACGGCCTGCTGTTCGACGGCTTCGCGACCGACGAGTTCGTCCTGCGCTTCCTCGAGGACGTGCGCGGCGAGCGCCGGCGCGAGGGCTATCGCGGCGGAACGTTCGCGGGCCACGCCACCGACGCGCTGCGCGCGCTGCCGCTCGGCGAACGTCCGGCGGTGCGGCGGATGAACGTCGAGCAGAGCAACACCTCGGTCGTCGTCGACGACCGCATCATGCTCAAGGGGTACCGGCGCACGCACGCCGGACCGCAGCCCGAGCTGGAGGTGGCGCGCTTCCTCGACGCGGTGGGTTACCGCAACACGCCGGCGCTGTACGGCTACGTCGAGTACGAACGCGACGACCGCGCGCCGATGGCGATCGCGATCCTGCAGGCGTTCGTCTCGACGCAAGGCGACGGCTGGAACACGACGCTCGCGTACCTCGAGCGGTTCTTCGACCGCCGGCGCACGCTGGAAGCGCCGCAGCAGCTCGTCGCGCCGGCCGTGCCGGGGATCGAGAACCCGGTCGACGTCGACGAGCACGCGATCTTCCTCTCGCGCATCCGAACGCTGGGCGTGCGTACCGCGGAGCTGCACCGCGCGTTCGCGACGCCGACCGGCGATCCGGCGTTCGAACCGCAGCCGACGATGCGCGAAGACCTCGAGGCGTGGGCCGAGCAGGCGCGCGCGACCGCGGAGCGCGCGCTCGACGCTCTGGCGCGCGAAGCGGCGCGGATCCCGCCCGACCTGCGCGCCGGCGCCGACGCCCTGCTCGCGCGGCGTGACGAGATCCTCGCTCGCGTCGCGCCGCCCGCGGTCGACGCGCGGGTGACCAAGACGCGCTTTCACGGCGACTACCATCTCGGCCAAGTGCTGGTGCTGGCCGACGACTTCATGATCGTCGACTTCGAAGGCGAGCCTGCGCGTCCGCCGGAGGCGCGGCGTCGGAAGTCGTCGCCGCTGCGCGACGTCGCCGGGATGCTGCGCTCGTTCAACTACGCGGCGGTCGCCGGCGTGCGCGGGCTCGCACAGGATCGCGGCGAGGACACGAGCGGGCTCGAGCCGCTCGCGCGCGACTGGGAGCGCCGCACGGTGGCGGCGTTCCTGGAGGGCTATCGCGAGACGATCGCGGGCTGCAGCTCGTATCCGGACGATCCGGCGCAGGCGCAGGCGCTGCTCGACCTGTTCGTGCTCGAAAAAGCGTTCTACGAGATGTCGTACGAGCTGGCGAACCGGCCGGCGTGGCTTCGCATCCCGATGGAGGGGATCCGTGCGATCCTGGACGCCGATGCACGCGAAGACTGATCCGCGCATCTTCGGCGAGCTGGACGCGTACCTGTTCGCGCAGGGCACGCATCGCCGGCTCTACGAGAAGCTCGGCGCGCATCCGATGGTCGTCGACGGATCGCCAGGGGTCGCGTTCGCGGTCTGGGCGCCGAACGCGAGCCGCGTCGCGGTGGTCGGCGATTTCAACGGCTGGGACGGCACGCTCAACCCGATGCGCCGCGGCGCGGCCGGCGTGTGGGAGGTGTTCGTCGCCGGCGTCCCGCTCGGGACGCGCTACAAATACGAGCTGCACGACGCGCACGGTACGCTGCTCCCGCACAAGGCCGATCCGTACGCGTTCGCGTGCGAGCGTCCGCCGATGACGGCGTCGGTGGTCGCGCTCCCCGGAAAGCGCGCGTGGAACGACGCCGCGTGGATGGCGCGCCGCGCCGAGACGCAACGCTACGACGCGCCGACGGCGATCTACGAAGTGCACCTCGGCTCGTGGAAGCGCGGCCCCGCGAACCGCTATCTGACGTACGACGAGCTCGCGGACGAGCTGATCCCGTACGCGGTGTCGCTCGGCTTCACGCACCTCGAGCTGATGCCGGTCGCGGAGCACCCCTTCGACGGGTCCTGGGGCTATCAGCCGATCGGGCTGTTCGCGCCGACGAGCCGGTTCGGCACGCCGGAGCAGTTCGCGAACTTCGTCGACCGCGCGCACCAAGCCGGTCTCGGCGTGATCGTCGACTGGGTGCCGGGGCATTTTCCCAACGACGCGCACGGGCTCGCGCGCTTCGACGGAACCGCGCTCTACGAGCACCCCGATCCGCGTCGCGGCTATCAGCCGGACTGGAACACGTTCGTGTACGACTTCGGGCGCGGCGAGGTGGCGAACTTCCTGCTCGCGAGCGCGCTGTTCTGGCTCCTCGAGTACCACGTCGACGCGCTGCGCGTCGACGCCGTCGCTTCGATGCTCTACCTCGACTACAGCCGGCGCTGCGGCGAGTGGGTGCCCAACGTGCACGGCGGGCGGGAGAACCTCGAAGCGATCGCGCTGCTGCGCGCCGTCAACACCGTCGCTTCGGAAGAAGCGCCCGGGATCACGACGTTCGCCGAAGAGTCCACGGCGTGGCCGAACGTGTCGCGTCCGGTCGCCGCCGGCGGGCTCGGCTTCGGCTACAAGTGGAACATGGGCTGGATGCACGACTCGCTCGCGTACATGCACGAGGACCCGCTGTACCGGAAGTTCCACCAGGACCAGCTCACGTTTTCGTTCATGTACGCGTTCAGCGAGAACTTCGTGCTGCCGCTCTCGCACGACGAAGTCGTCTACGGCAAGGGCTCGCTGCTCAACAAGATGCCGGGCGACGAGTGGCGGCGCTTCGCGAACCTGCGCGCGTTTCTCGGCTACACCTACGCGCATCCCGGGAAGAAGCTGCTGTTCATGGGCGGTGAGATCGCGCAGGAGCGCGAGTGGAACCACGACGGGCAGCTCGACTGGGACGCGCTGCGGTCGCCGCGCCATCGCGGCGTGCAGTCGCTCGTCCGCGCGCTGAACGCGCTGCACCGCGAGCAGCGCGCGCTGCACGAGCTGGACACCGACGAGCGCGGGATCGAATGGATCGTCACCGACAAGGATCTGTGCGTCGTCGCATTCGCACGGCGCGGACGCGACGACGACGCGGTCGTCGTCGCGGTGAGCAACTTCACGCCGGTCGTGCGGGACGCGTACCGCCTCGGCGTCCCGCGCGCCGGAACGTACGCCGAGCTGCTCAACACCGACGACGCGCGCTTCGGCGGGAGCGGCGTCGGCAATGCCGCGCTCACGGCCGAAGCGGTCGAGGCGAACGGGAAGGCGTGGTCGGTGGTGCTGCGCTTGCCGCCGCTTGCTACCGTGATGCTCGCACCCCGGAGGTGACGGAGCGCACGTTTCGTCCCGCCGCTCCCTCCGAAGTCAGGCGTGTGGCGACGTTCGCTCACGGAAAAGCGTTGCACCGTCATGCGCAGCTTCTTCGCAGCAACACTTCTGGCCGGTCTCGTCGCGGTTCCCGCGCTCGCGTCGGCGCAATCCCTCCCGGTTTCGGTCGAGGGCGGTTACATGAACACGACCAGCGTCAACGGCACGTCGGGCGCCGCGGGCGCGGTCGCCGTCACCCTCCACGGGCTCGGCATCGGGCTTCCGGGGACGCATCCGCAGATCTCCGCGATCGCGCCGCTCACGAGCGGCGGCGGTCAGTACGGCGTGACCGCCGAGGACACCCTGCGTCTGCCGCTCGGCGTCGCGGTCGTCGGCGCGGGCGTCGGCATCGGGCGCTTCGGCCAGCAGCCGGGCACGTTCTTCGGCACGCCGGTGAGGACCGGCGCGCTCTACGACGTGCTCGCCGGCGTGCGCATCACGCGCAACGTCGATCTCGTCGGGCGTTACTACGACGGCTTCGACCGCACGACCGGTCAAGCGGTCTTCGCCGGGCTGAACCTCCACATCTGACGCGCGTCGGGGTGCGCTAGGAGGCGCTCTCGAGCGCCTCGGCGGCGCGCTCCCACGTGCTCATCGCGGCCTCGAGCTCGGCGCCGTTGGCGTCGAGCTCGCGCTGCAAGGCGACGACCCGCTCGGGTTCATCGTACAGGTCCGGCGCCGCGAACGCCGTCTGCAGCTCCGCCCGCCGCGCCTCGAGCGCGGCGACGCGTTTCTCGGCGTCGTTCACGGCGCGCCGCTTGCGGAACAGCTCCTGGCGCGCG
Organism: Vulcanimicrobiaceae bacterium; assembly: GCA_035650875.1. GTDB lineage: Bacteria > Vulcanimicrobiota > Vulcanimicrobiia > Vulcanimicrobiales > Vulcanimicrobiaceae > Vulcanimicrobium. The sequence continues at coordinate 685,635 of DASRGU010000010.1, read as the reverse complement.
TCGTGCCGCGCGCGCCGGTCTTCGCCGCCGGCGTTCGCGGTCGCGCGCGGCGCCGCGAGCGCGCGCTCGACGCGCTCGTGCTCGCGCCGCTCCCACGCCGCATAGCCGTCGTCGTCGAGCGTCACGACGCCGTCGCCGATGGCGACGACGCGCTCGCCGAGCCGCGCGAGCAGATAGCGGTCGTGCGAGACGACGAACAGCGCCCCGTCGTACGACGCGAGGACGTCTTCGAGCGCTTCTCGGCTCGGGATGTCGAGATCGTTCGTCGGCTCGTCGAGGAACAGACAGTCGGCGCGTTGCGCCATCAATCGCGCGAGCATGATGCGCCGCCGTTCGCCGCCGGAAAACGCTTCGACCGGCTTGTCGCCGGCGTCGCCGCCGAGATTCAGCCGCCCGAGCAGCGCGCGCGCCTCTTCGTCGGAGACGCCCATCCGCATGACCGCCTCGACCGCGCTCGCGCGCGCCGGAAGATCGTCGACCGAGCTCTGCGAGTAACTCGCCGTGCGCAGGCCCACGCCGTAGCGCACCGTTCCGCGGTCGGGCGCGAGCTCGCCGCTCAAGATGCGCAGGAACGTCGATTTTCCGGCGCCGTTCGGACCGACGATCGCCACCCGGTCGCCGCGCACGAACGTCGCCCCGACGTTCGCGAACAGCGTCCGGGCGTACGCTTTCGTGACGCCGGCGATCTCGACCGCGGGGCCGCCGGTCGCGCGCCGCGCCGCGCGCAGCGCGACGCCGATCCGGCGCCGCTCCGATTGCGGCGCGGCCGCGACGTCGACGCGGTCGAAGGCTTTCTCGCGGCTGCGCACCGCGCTGTAGTTGTGCGAGCCGTGCGTGCGCAGCTCGTCGATCACCGCCCGCTGGCGTCTGCGCTCCGCGAGCGCGGCCTCGTAGTCGCGGCGCTGCTGCTCGCGCCGCGCCTCGCGCTGCTCGACGTAGGTGGAGTACGCGCGTCCCGGCGTGACCTCGTACGCGGCCAGCTCGCCGCGATCCAGCTCCCAGATGCGGTTCGCGACGGTCTCCAGGAAGTAGCGGTCGTGCGACACCACAACGTACGCGCGGGCGTCGCGTGCGACGAAGTCCTCGAGCCAGCGCACCGTGTCGAGGTCGAGGTGGTTCGTCGGCTCGTCGAGGATGAGCCAGTCGGGCTGCTCCAGCAACGTCCGCGCGAGCAGCGCCCGGGTCCGCTGCCCGCCGGAAAGCTCGGTCAGCGGACGGTCCAGATCGCTCTCCGAGAAGTCGAAGCGGTTCAGGGTCGCGCGCATCTCCCACTCCGCGGCGACGCCCCGCGCGAGCGCGTCGGCGAACGCCGCGCGCAGCGTGCGCGGGCCGCTTTCCGAGGCGTCCTGCGCCAGGTATCCGAGCCGGCGCTCCTTCGCGCGAGCGACCGTCCCGGCGTCCGGCTCGTCGCGGCCGGCAAGAATCCGCACGAGCGACGACTTTCCGGCGCCGTTCGGCCCGACGAGCCCGATTCGCTCGCCGTCGCGAACGACGCCGGCGAGCCCTGCGAACACCTCGTGCGCGCCGTAGTGGCGCTCGAGCCCGCTGAAGCGTACGACCTCCATCCGCGATGAGACGTTCGCGGTGGCGCCGCAGCGTCACTTCGGGCAGAATGGAGCGATGGCACCGTGGCAACGGACGCTGTGGCTCATGGTCGGCGTGCAGACGATCATGTCGCTCGCGTTCTCGATCTCGGCGCCCTTCCTGCCGCTGTACGTGATCGAGCTGGGCGTCAAGCCGGAGTCGGCCGTCGACTTGTGGGCCGGCGCGATCGCCTCGGTGAACTTCATCTTCGCGGCGATCTTCTCGCCGATCTGGGGCGGGCTCGCCGACCGCGTGGGGCGCAAAGCGATGGTCGTGCGCTCGTGCTCGGCGATCTGCCTCGGCACGGCGCTGATGGGCTTCGCGCCGAACGTCGTGACGCTGTTCCTGATCCGCGCTTGCATGGGGATGTTCAGCGGCTTCTCCGCCGCCGCGACCGCGCTCGTCGGAACGACCGTGCCGGAAGAGTCGCTCGGGTTCTCGCTGGGCTGGATGGCCACCGGACAGCTCGTGGGCGGTCTGTGCGGCCCGCTCGTCGGCGGCGTTCTCGCCGACCGCCTGCACAACTATCGCTACGTGTTCTTCTGGACGTCGGCGGTCGCGTTCATCGCGGCGATGACGTGCGCGCTGCTCGTGCACGAGCGGTTCCTGCGGCCGACGCACGCACGCGCGCGGCCGCCGTTCTGGCGCGAGCTGCGCGAGCTCGCGCGGCATCCGTCGCTCGCGCCGATGTTCGTCGTCGTGATGCTCGCGCAGGTGGCAGCGCTCGGCGTGCAGCCGATCGTGCCGCTGTTCGTGCGCGCGCTCGTCGGCAACACCGGCTGGATCGGCACGGCCGCCGGCGCCGCATTCGCCGTGACCGGCGCGGCGGATCTGATCGCCTCGCCGTTTCTCGGCAAGCGCAGCGACCAGATCGGCTATCGCCGGGTGCTGCTGATCGCGCTCGCCGGCGTCTGCGTCTTCACCGTTCCGCAGGCGTGGGCGACCAGCATTTGGGTGTTCCTCGCGCTGCGCTTCGGCGTCGGCGCGTTCCTCGGCGGCGTGTTGCCGACGGCGAACGCGTGGATCGGGCGGATGTTCCCCGCCGAGCGTCGCGGTCAGGTGTACGGGATCGTCGCGAGCGCGACGTTCTTCGGGATGTTCCTCGGACCGCTGCTCGGCGGCTCGATCGCGTCGCGCCTCGGCTATCGGGCGGTCTTCGTCGTCTTCGGCCTGCTGACGGCGGCGAACTGGCTGTGGGTCGCGACCGGCGTGCGAGAGCGCACGGGCGGGACCCCGTCCGCCGTCGCTTCGTCGGCCTGACTCGGCGGGCCGTGCTCGCGCGCACGCCGTAGCAACGGACATGCTGGCTTCCGTCCTGCTGGCGGCAGCGCTCGTGCCGGCCCCGAGCACGACGCCCACGCCGTCGCCGAAGCGAATCCTCGGTCTGATCCGGGAGGCGTTTCACGCGCACCGCCCGCCGCCGCCGTACGAGACGTACACGCTGATTCGCGCGCAGAAGGCGACGAACGGCTATCCCGATCCGACGGGAAGCTACACGGTGCATTTCTGGGTCCGCAACAGCGACCGCGCCGCGCTCTCGCGGATGGTCTACCGCGACGACGCGCGCGGCGATCTCACGTTCGACCGGCCGGCGTTCAACGAAGATCGCGATCCGGGGCCGCCGACCGCCGACGTGTTCGAGCCCGCGCCCGCGCACCCGCGGCCCATCACCGAGGCGCCGACACCCGAGCCGGCCGCGAACGCCGCGTTGCCCGTGATCGGCGGAGTGCGCGCGCTCCTGGAGTTCGACTACCAGGTCGTGTCGATGGACGTCGAAGGCGACGAGCTGCATTTGAAGATCGAGCCGATCCGCGACGTCGAACGCAATCGTCTGCGCGAGCTGTGGGTCGACAAGCGCACGTACGAGCTGCACAAGCTCGTCGCCACCGACAAGCTGTTTCTGCAAACCGGCGGGAAAGGGCCGGTCTATCCCGTCGTCTTCACCGTCACGATGGGCGACGTGCAAGGCTATCCCGTCGTGACCGACATCCACGGCGTCGTCGGAGGCGGATACGACGACGACGGCAGAATCGTCGACTACAAGTTCCGCGACATCACGTTTCCCGCGACGCTGCCCGCCTGGTATTTCGACCCGCGGACGTACGCGCAGCACAAGGACGACGCGCCGTCATGACGAGCGCGCGTCTGGAGGCCCGTCCGAGCGACGCCGTCCGCCGGCGGCATGCGAGCCGCGAGCGGCTTGCGTTCCCGGATGCGCCGCGCGCCATGGTCGAGTAGCCGAATCGCGTTACGAGCGCGGCTCCATCGAGGGCATCGGCGAGCCGCCCGGCATCGGGCTTCCCGACGGGTTCGGCATCGGCATCGGCATGGGGCTGGAGCTGGGCATCGGCTGCGCCGCGGCCGGCGCGGCGACGTGGGCAGCGACCCCGGCACCGGCCAGCACGGCGCCGAGGACGACCAGCGAAGCGAAACGTTTCATGGCGTTCGTGTCCCCGCGGCGCCGTCGAACCCTACGCGCGCTGCGCTCCCTCGCCCGGGGCGCGTGACTGCAGGCGTTCCACGACCTGCTCGAGCGAACCGTACACTTCGACGATCGCGCGGTTGCGTGCGCTCACGAAGCCGCTCTCGAGCGCGCGATCGATCGCCGCGACGAGCGGCGCGTAGAAGCCTTCGACGTCGGCGAGGATGCACGGCGCGTGCGTGAGCCCGAGCTGCACCCACGTGACGATCTCGAAGAACTCCTCGAGCGTCCCGAAGCCGCCCGGCAGCGCGACGAACGCATCGGACAGCTCGGCCATGAGCGCTTTGCGCTCGTGCATCGAGGAGACGACGCGCAGATCGACGCCGACGTGCGCGACCTCGCGCTCCTCGAGGAATTGCGGGATGATCCCGACGACCTCGCCGCCTTCGGCGAGCGCGGCGTCGGCGAGCGCGCCCATCAGCCCCACGCGTCCGCCCCCGTAGACGATCCCGATCCCGCACTGCGCCAGCATCGCGCCGAAGGCGCGCGCCGCAGCGACGAACCGCGGATCGTCGCCCGGCGACGAGCCGCAGTAGACGCAGACCCGCACTCAGACGACCGGCGTGCCTTTGACCGCGCGGCGCTCGAGCGCGATCGTCCGAATCCCCTTGGTGCCGAGCCGCTCGAAGTGGGCGGTCTCGTAGTGCGCGTCGAGCGCCGCCTGATCGCGCCACGTCTCGAACAGCACGAACGTCGAGCGGTCGGCATCATTCCCGCGTGCCACCTCGAAGCCCGCGCAGCCCTCTTCGGCGAGCGACGCGCCGCGCAGCTCGCGCAGCATCCGCTCCGCCTCGTCGGCCTTGTCGTCGGGGAAAATGTACGTGATCGCGTTGATGAGCATGGGGTCGTGGTTACCCGCGGGCGGCCGTTTGTCCGCCGTGCGGCGTTCAGACCGGAGCCGGGACCGCGCCTCCGGCGCGCCGGACCGCTTCGCGGATCATCGCGTCCTGCACCGCCGGGATCGCCCAGCGTGCCTGCGCTTCGGGCGAGAGCGTGTCGATCGGGTCGAAGTACACGAACGACTGGCCCGGCTTCACCGCCGGCGCGCTGTACACCGCGATCCCGTTCTCCCGGTCGTAGTACTCGAAGGAGTGCACGTCGCGCTTCCCGCCGCCGCCCGGCGCGTCGCAGATGAACAGCGGCGTGTTGAAGCCCGCGGTCGCGCCGCGCACCTGCTTCTCCACGTCGACCGCGGTCTGGATCGACGTGCGCATCTCCTCGACGCCCTTGACCATGTCGTGCATGTACACGTAGTACGGGTGCACGTTGATCCACGAGAGCCGCTTCACCAGCGTCGTCATCACGCGCGGATCGTCGTTGACGCCGCGGATCAGCACGCTCTGATTGCGGACCGTGATCCCGCGCCGGAACAGATCGTCCATCGCGCGCCGGGTGATCCACGAGATCTCGTTCGGCGAGTTGAAGTGCGTGTGGACGACGACGTCCTTGCCGAGCGCGCGGCCTTTGTCGACGACGCCGGCCAGCGCGTCCACCCAGGCCGTGTCGGTGAGGATCTTCATCGGCATCACGGCCGGGCCTTTGGTCGCGAAGCGCATGCGGCGAACGTGCGGGATCGCGAGCAGCGACTCGCCGATGAGCGTGACGTTCTTCGGCGCGAGCTGGTAGGTGTCGCCGCCCGAGATGACGACGTCCTCGATCTCGGGACGCGAAGCGATGTACTCGAACGCCAGCCGCCATTGGTCGGGCGTCTTCGCGAGCGCCGCTTTGTCGACGAGCTCGGTGTCGGGTCCGATCGCGTACGAGCGCGTGCAGAAGCGGCAGTAGACCGGACAGGTCTGGAGCGGAAGGAAGAGCGCCTTGTCGACGTAGCGGTGCGTGAGGCCCTGCACCGGCGCGTCGTCCTGCTCGTGCAGCGAGTCCAGCGTGAGCCGCGGATGATCCGGCAGCAGCTTCGAGGCGACGGGGATGAACTGCCGGCGAATCGGGTCCTCGTACGGCTTCGTCCAGTCGATCGACGCGATCGCGTACGGCGACACGCGCACCGCCATCGGCGCGCGCCGGAAGCCTTCCTTCGCGTCCTGGAGGAACGTCGGATCGACGATCTCGCCGATCGTCTCCCACAGCTCCTCCGGCGTCTTCACCGAGTGCCGTCCCTGCCAGATGTGGTCGAGGAACGTCGCCTCGTCGACGTGCTCGTAGGCCGGGATCTCGCGCCAGAACTCGCCTTGACGGATGTTGCGGTGTTCCAGCAAGGCCGGATCGGCCGGCGCCTTCACGTGATGCTGCACGATCGCTCTACGCCCGTTCCTCGCCCGCGTAGCGTGCGAAAAAATGCTCCTTGATCGGCGGGTGATCGCGCAGCGTCTGGAGCGCGATCGCGGCGTGCCCCTTGGCGTATCCGTTGCCGACCATCATGAGCACGTCTTTGCCCACGCCTTCGGCGCCGAGCGCGGCGGCCGTGAACGAGGTTGCCATCGAGAAGAAGTAGACCGTCCCTTCGTCCTTGCAGCAGAGGATCGACGCCAGCTCCGTCCCCGGAACGTTGACGCAGTTGATCACGACGTCGGCGAGCTCCGGAAGGGTTTCAGGGAGCAGCTCGAGGACGGCGAGGGCGTCGCGGGCGTCGGCGGCGGCCAGCCGGTCGACGTAGCCGTGTTCGAGCAGCAGCCGCGACGTGACGGTCTCGGCGCACGGAACGATCCCGACGACGCGGCCCTGCGGGCCGACCCGCTCGCGCGCCTGCGCGCAGGCGAGCATCCCCGACTTGCCGTCGGCCCCGATCACGCACACCGTCGCGCCCGGCCGGGCGAGCCGCCGGACCTGCGCGGGCGCGCCGGCGACGTCGAGGACGGCGAGCGCGACCGCGACCGGAAGGTCGTCGGGGAGCCGCGCGTACAGCGCGCTCTCGAAGAGCACGGCGGTTCCGCGCACCTGCAGCTGCCCGGTCGCGAGGTCGACCGAGTCGATGGCGTCGAGCCGCAGCGGCGTGAGGGTCAGCGAGACGAGCGAGGCGATCCGGTCGCCGAGCGCGACGTCGTCGCGGGCGGCCAGGGCGGGACCGATCTCGCGCACGCGCCCGACGAACATCCCGCCGCTTCCGGTCACGGGGTTGTGCTGCTTCCCGCGCTCGGCGACCGTCGCGAGCACGTGCAGCGCGACCGCGTCCGCCTCCCCGCGGCAGACCTCGACGATCTGCGCGAACGACGCCGAGTCGAGGTTCAGCGTCTCGACGTCGCAGACGATCTCGTTCGCGTACGCATGCGGCGTGTTGTCGAGCCGCCACGCGCTCTGCGGAAGCGCGCCCTTCGGCTCGAGGACGCGATGCGAGCCGAGGCGGCAGCCGCCGGCGATCGGCGCAACGAGCCGCGCGTCGTCGAGGACGTGCATCATGCGAGGGCCTCGACCGGCAGCCCTCCGCGCTCGAACGGCGTCGCGAGGACGATCGTCGTGCGCGTGCGCGCGACGCCGGGGACGCGCTTCAGGCGGGTCAGAAAATCGTCGAGGTGCGCGGTCGAGCGCGTGACGACCTTGAGCAGGTAGGTCTCGTCGCCGGCGACGCTGTGGATCTCGATGACCTCGTAGAACCCTTGGATCGCGGTCGTGAACGCGTCGTAGTCGAGGTCCGGGGCGCAGAACGCGCTGACGAACGCGGTCAGCTCGTATCCGACCCGCCGCGCGTCGAGCTGCGCGGCGTAGCGCCGCACGAAGCCCCGCGCCTCGAGCCGCTTGACGCGATCGTGCACGGCCGGCGGCTTGAGGTTCACCTGCGCGCCCAGCTCCGCATACGTGGAGCGCGCGTTGCGCTGGAGCGCCTCGAGCAGCCTCAGGTCGACGCGATCGAGCTCGGACGGGCCGGCGGCGCTCCGCCCCGCTCGAACCTCGAAAAATTCGGGCTTTGCGACCATGAAGCCCCAGCTTCTTCGGAGGAACACCGTGAACCTCCGCAGGCCGTTCGCCAGGCCTCGGCACGGCGGCGCCCCAGGTTCTCCGCGAGCGCGGCACAGGGCGGGCCGCCGCGCACACGAGCGCCCCGGATGAGAACGGGATGAGTACGCATGCGTACCGACCCCCGCCGAGAGCGGTCGTATCATGACGTCCCCATGGTCGAACGGACGGCGTCATGCGAGTGCGGGCATGAATACGCCTTGCACGACGCGCACGGGTGTGCGGCGTTTCTCGGAGCGTTCGCGGCGACGCGCGACCGCCGAGTCTACTGCACCTGCAAGACCGTTGCTGTGACGAGGCAGCGCCGCCCGGCGGAAGGCGTCTCCGAGGCGGAGGCCTGTCGATGGCTCGGACGCCGCGCGACGCTGATCGCTCCGGGCGCCGACGCGACGGTGACGGGCCGCATCGAGCACGTCTCGACGCGCAGCGTCTTCGTCCTGGAAGAGCGCTGGGACGCCGGTTCGGCCGACGGTCGCGTTCGGCTCGTTCCCTTTGCGTCGATCGAGCGGATCGTCGGCGCCGATCCGACGGAGAGCGCCCGATGAAATACCTGGTCTCGTGCACGTGCGGGCACGCGCTGGACCGTCACGACGCCTTCGGCTGCGGCGGCGACGGGCGGATGCCGTGCGGGTGCGGGCGCGATCAAGAAGGCGCGCTCGACGCAGCGATCGAGCACGCGCGCACGCATCCCTGGGGCGCCTGGCGTCCGCAAACGGAGAGCGAAGCGCCGGCGAGCTGAGCCCGCCCGCGAAGGGCCGGGCGCGCGTCGCCCGTGAAACCACGCGGCGATGCTCCCGTTCCGCCGCCCGCTCGCGCTTGCGGCCTGCGTGCCGCTCGTGCTCGCCGGCGGCTGCGTTCGCGCGGACCATGCGAACGCGACCGCGCCCGGCACGACGGTACGCTTCGCGATCGCCGCCGACCCGCAGACGCTCGACCCGCTGTTCGCGCACGCCGACGCGAACGACGTCGAACAGCAGGTGGCCCGGCTCGCGTTCGAGCCGTTCGTCGATCTCGACGAGCGCGGCCGTCCGATCCCGGTGCTGCTGACGCGCATCCCGAGCGTCGCCAACGGTGACCTCGCGCGCGACGGGCGGACGATCACGTACCGGCTGAGGCCGGACGCGCGGTGGCAGGACGGCGTTCCGGTCACCGCGCGCGACGTCGTGTGGACCGTGCACGCGATCCTCGACCCGCGCAATCCCGTCGCGTCGCGCGCGGGATACGATCGCATCGCGAGCGTTCGCGCGCTCGACGCGCACACCGTGCGCGTCACGTTGAAGGAGCCCTGGGCGCCGGCCGTCGCGACGCTGTTCGGCGACGGCAGCGCGCCGCAGTACGTGCTGCCCGCTCATCTGCTCGAGCACGAGCCGTCGCTGGCGCGCAGCGCGTTCGGCGCGCATCCGGTCGGCGACGGGCCGTACCGCTTCGTCTCGTGGTCGCGCGGCGACCGGCTCGTGTACGAGGCCAATCCGTCGTATCGCGCCGGCGCGCCGGCGGCGAAGCGGCTCGACGTGCGCATCGTCCCGGATCCCGGAACCAACTATACGCTGCTGCGCAGCGGTGCCATCGACTGGAATCTCGTCTCGCCCGCGCAGCGCGAGTCGCTCGCCGGCGAGCGCGACGTCGCGTTTCGGACCGTCCCGCTGGCGCTCGTCGCGGGGATCGCCATCAACACCGCGCATCCGCCGCTCGACGACGTGCGCGTGCGGCGCGCCATCGCCGCGTCGATCGACCGCGCCGGCATCTCGGCGAAGATCACCTTCGGACGCTATCCCGTCGTCGACACCGCGCAGCCGCTCGGCTCGTGGGCCCGCGATCCGTCGGTCCACGAGCCCGCCTACGATCCGGCCGCGGCGGACCGTCTGTTCGACGCGGCGGGGTGGCGGCGCGGAGCCGGCGGCGTGCGCGCGAAGAACGGCCGTCCGCTCGCGCTGACCTACGTGCAGTTCCCGGAGTCACAAACCGGCATGCGCGTCGCCACGGTCGTGCAGAGCGAGCTCACGGCGTGCGGCGTGCGCGTGACGATCAAGCAGCTCTCGAACGTGCAGCTGTTCTTGCCGCGCGCGCAAGGCGGGACGCTGGCGACCGGCGCCTTCGACCTCGCGTACGTCCCGTGGACGATGGGCGCCGATCCCGACGACTCGTTTCTGCTCGCGTGCGACGGAAGCGCGAACGTGATGCGCTGGTGCGATCCGCGGGTCGACGCGCTCGAGCGGCGCGCGGTACGCGAGCCCGACCGCGCGGTGCGCAAGGCGCTCTACGGGCGGATCGAGCGGCGCGTCGCCGAAGCGGTCCCCATCGTGTTCCTGTTCGACCCGGCGTACTCGTACGCGTACCGGCGCACGCTCCGTGGCTTCTTCCCGAACGCCTTCACTCCGACATGGAACGCCGCCGCCTGGAACTTCGAGGCGCCCCGCGGCGACGCGAGCGGCGGGCGCGCACCGAATGCGACGAGCGCGCCGTGACGACGCTGCTGCGGGCGGGTTTCCTGTACGAGCTGGCCGGGGCTCGTGTACTTTCTGTTCTATCTCCGGATGTCGCGGCCCAACGCGCCGCAGCGGTTCTCGCGCCGTTCGCGCGCGCTCACGCTGATCGCGTCCATCGCGCTGATCGGTTCGGCGATCCTGCACTACGCCTCGAGCCAGATCGGCGTGGCGGTGATGCTGCTGCTCGTGATCGCGTCCGTCGCGTCCACGTACGCCGACCGCCGGATGCCGCCGCGGCCGTAGGCGCACCGGCGCACGCAGCGGGCTTGCGCGTGCTGCGACAGCCGTCGGCTATCCCATGTGGCAGACTTCGAGCTTGTTGCCGTCCGGGTCTTCGAAGAAGCACCCGTAGTAACGCGGGCCGTACGCCTCGTGCGGCATCTCGACGTTCTTCGCGCCGAGCGCCGGAAGATACGTCGCGATCGCGTCCACCGTGCCGCGTGAGGGCGCATCGAAGGCGACGCGCAGCGCGTTCGGCGTCATCTGCGGGTCCTCCGTGATCCCGAACCACTCCGTCGCCTCCCAGTCCGGCGGCGCATCGGCCGGCGGAATCGTCCAGGTCGTGAAGCTCTCGCCGTCCTCGCGGACGGCGCCGAGCACGTTCAGCAGCCCGTCGTAGAAGTCGACGGCCTTGGCGCGGTTCCGGACGCGGAGGTCGACGTGCGAGATGAGGAGCGGCATGCGCCCCCGTGCGCGGGCGGGGCGCCCCGGCCCTTCTCGGCATGTCTCCGCGTGCCGCGCGACCGGGCGATGACGCGCGTACCGCGCGCGCCCGGGGGCGGGCCGTGCGGTTCTCGAACGCCTGCGCCATGCACACCACCTCGGCGCTGCGGAGCCGCTTCGAGACCGACGGCTTCGTCGTCGTCCCGAACGTGAAGAGCGCCGACGAGGTGGCCGCGCTCCGCGCGCGCGCCGGCGAGATCGTCGACGCGTTCGATCCCGCGCAATCGGGGGCGGTGTTCTCCACCAGGGACGAAGCGAAGACGAAAGGCGAGGAGTACTTCCTCACCTCGGGCAGCGTCGTGCGCTGCTTCTTCGAGGAGGAGGCGTTCGACGCGGACGGCCGCCTGCGGCAGCCCAAGGAGCTCTCGATCAACAAGATCGGGCACGCGATGCACGACCTGGACCCGGTCTTCGACCGCTTCACCCACGATCCGAAGCTGCACGACATCGCGGTGGAGCTCGGCGTTCGCGAGCCGCGCGTGTATCAGTCGATGTACATCTTCAAGCAGCCGCACATCGGCGGCGAAGTGCGCTGGCACCAGGACGCGACCTACTTCGACGGCGATCCGCTCACGGTGACGACGTTCTGGTTCGCGCTCGAGGACGCGAACCGCACGAACGGCTGCCTGTGGGTGCAGCGCGGCGGCCACCGCACGCCGCTGCGCGAGCGCTTCGTCGTCGAGAACGGCGTTCCGCGAATGGAGACGCTCGACGAAGCGCCGTGGCCGACCGAAGCCGAAGCCGAGCCGGTCGAAGTGCAGGCGGGGACGCTGGTCGCGTTCACGGGCCTGCTGCCGCACTACAGCGCGCCGAACCGCTCCGACGCCTCACGTCATGCCTTCACCCTGCACTTCGTCGACGCGAGCGCGGTCTATTCGCCGAAGAACTGGCTCCAGCGCCCGCCCGACTTTCCGGCGCGCGGATTCTTGGGCTGATTCCGACCTAGCGGGTCTTCATCGCGGCGAAGAACGCGGCGTGCTCGGCGACGATCTGGCGCTCCGTCGCCGGGTCGGGGGCGAGGTCGGCGTCGCCGTGCTGGAAGGTGCCGCCCAGCACGACGCCGTCGCTGCGCGGGAACATGTAGCGGCCGCCGTGCAGCGTGATGTAGTCGACCGCCGGCTGCGGCGCGAGCACGGAGAGCTGTCCGCGCACCGGCTCCAGCTCCCCGTCGCCGAAGAGCTCTTTGGCGCCCAGCCCGGTGCAGTTCACGACGAGCGGCCACGGCGCGTCCGCGAACAGCGTTTCGCGCGTCAACACTTGCTGATGGATGCGAATCCCTCGCGTCAGCACGTCGCGAACCAACGCGCGCAAGTACCGGTTCGGCTCGATCAGCATGGTCAGAAAGCGCGTCGCGTACCGCGTGGGGAACGGGTGCTCGCCGGGCCCGTACGTCTTCGCTTCGGGATAGAGGTCGCGAATCGGGCTGATCGCGGCTCCGTCGAGGAACCCGTTCGGGTCCTCGTCGCGGCAGTCGTAGTTCTCGATCCAGCGGACGCCGTAGTCGTCGCCCAGGAGCGTCTGGTAGCGGCGGTTCGCGACGTGCGCCGCGCGCACGTACTGGGCGCGAAACGCCGCGTCCACGCGCGCGGGGTCGAAGACCGACGTCGGGCTCCACTGCGCGCCCGACATGTTCGACGTCGTGTTCGGCGGCAAATCCCGTGCCACGATGGTGACGTCGAAGCCCGCATCGAACAGCGCGAGCGCCGTCGTGAGGCCGATGACGCCGCAACCGAGCACGCACGCGCCCGCGCTGCGGTTCTTTCCGCTTTGGATCGCCAGCTCCGCGGCGAGCACCGCGGTCCCCCACGACAGCGTCATCCCGCCGCCGCCGTGGCCGTAGTTGTGAATGATCGTCTGCTCGTCGCGGCCTTCGGCGCGAACGACGAACCCGCTCGCGCGATACGGCCGCAGACCGACCGTCGTGCGCGTCACCCGATCCAGCGAGACCTGCACCGGCACGAGCGGCCGCGCGTGCTGCGGCCACTCCGCTGCGGTCAGGGTGCGTGGAACCGCGCCGGCCGCACGTGCGCGCGGAACGCCCCAGCTCGCGAGACCGGCCGCGGCGCCGGCCACGAACGCGCTGCGCTTCACCGGCCGTCGCGCCGAACGAACGAGGAGGGGTGGTTCATCGCCCGGTGAGCCGTGCGCGTCGAAGAACGGAAGCGCAGGGCGGCACGAACGACGCGGTCAGAGCGCCTTGACGCCCGCGACGACGCCGTCGATCGACTTCTTCGCGTCGCCGAAGAGCATCACGGTCTTCGGGTCGTCGAAGAGCGGGTTGTCGATCCCGGCGAAGCCGCTGTTCATCGAGCGCTTGAGCACCACGACGTTGTGCGCCTTGTCGACGTTGAGGATCGGCATCCCGTAGATCGGGCTGGTCTTGTCCTCGCGCGCGGCTGGGTTCGTCACGTCGTTCGCTCCCACGACGAGCGCGACGTCGGCGCGCTCGAACTCGCCGTTGATGTCGTCCATGTCGTAGAGCGACGTGTACGGCACGTTCGCCTCCGCGAGCAGCACGTTCATGTGGCCCGGCATGCGGCCCGCGACGGGGTGGATCGCGTACTTCACGTCGACGCCGCGCTTCTCGAGCTGATCGGCCAGCTCACGGATCGAGTGCTGCGCCTGCGCGACCGCCATCCCGTAGCCGGGGACGACGATCACCTCGTTCGCGTACGCGACCATCGCCGCCACGTCGTCGGCTGAGACGCTCCGCACGTTGTGCTGCTTCGCAGCACCCCCGCCCGCGCTGACCGTCACCGCGCCGAACGCGCCGAAGAGCACGTTGGTGACGGAGCGGTTCATGGCTTTGCCCATGAGGACGGTGAGCAGCGTGCCGGACGCGCCGACGAGCGCGCCGCTGATGATCAGGACGTTGTTGCCGAGCACGAACCCCGTGGACGCCGCCGCGAGGCCGGTGAACGAGTTCAGCAGCGAGATGACGACCGGCATGTCGGCGCCGCCGATCGGCAGCACGAAGAGGATGCCGAGCGCGAACGAGCACCCGAGCGCGATCCAGAAGTACTCCAGCGCGTTCGGCGCGTTCGCGACCACCAGACCCCAGCACACGAGGATCGCGAGGAGCAGGAGCGCGTTGACGATCTGCTGGCCCGGATAGGTGACCGGGCGCCCCGTCATCACCTCTTGCAGCTTGAGGAACGCGATGATCGAGCCGGCGAACGAGACGGCCCCGATCACCGCGGAGAGCACCGAGGTGAACGAGATGTCGTACGTCGGCACGGTTCCGGCGTTGTACACCTTCAGCAGCTCGCCCGCCGCGACCAGCGCGGCCGCGCCGCCGCCCGCGCCGTTGAAGATCGCGACCATCTGCGGCATCGCGGTCATCTTCACGCGCTGGGCCGACACGATCCCGATCGCGGCGCCGACGACGAGCGCCGCGCCGAGCACCCACCAGTTCACGATGCCTTGCGTGAGCGTCGCGACGACCGCGATCAGCATCCCGACCGCGCTGATGCGGTTGCCGAGCCGGGCGGTCTTCGGCGAGCTCAAGTAGCGCAGGCCCAGGATGAACAAGATCCCGGTGATCAGGTAGGCGACGTCGACCCAGTTCGCGACGTCGGTGCCGGTCGTCGAGATCACGCGTTGTCTCCGGGCGCCTTCGCCGCCGGCGTTTTCGGCCGGAACATCTGCAGCATCCGCTCCGTCACCGTGTAGCCGCCGAAGACGTTGAGCGAGGCGAGGAGGACGAGCACGAAGCCGACGATCGCGTTGAACGGCGCGTTCGCGACGCCGGCCACGAGGATCGCGCCGACGAGCACGATGCCGTGGATCGCGTTCGTCGCCGACATCAGCGGCGTGTGCAGCGTGGTCGGCACTTTCGAGATGACTTCGAGGCCGACGAACACCGCGAGGATGAAGATCGTCAGCTCGGTGAGCAGGTGTGCGGTCACGCGGGTCCTCCGGCGGCGGCCAGGGCGGTCTTCGTCGGTTCGTGGACGATCTCGCCGTCGCGCACGATCGTCGCGCCGCGCGCGATCTCGTCGTCGGCGTCGAGCGCGAGCCGTCCGTCGCGCATCAGGTACGACAGCAGCGCTTGCACGTTGCGCGCGTAGAGCTGGCTCGCGTGCGCCGGAACGGTCGCCGGCAGGTTCACCGCGCCGATCACGCTGACGCCGTTGGGGCTGACGACCGTCTGTCCGGCCACCGTGAGCGCGCAGTTGCCGCCCGTCTCGGCGGCGAGATCGACGATCACGCTGCCGGGCGCCATCGCGGCGACGGCCTCGGCGGTCACGAGCACGGGCGCTTTGCGTCCGGGGACCGCGGCCGTCGTGACGACGACGTCGGAACCGCCGATCGCCTTCACCATCGCGGCGCGCTGGATCTCCAGCTCCTCGGGCGTCAGCTCGCGCGCGTAGCCGCCTTGACCGGTCGCCTCGACGCCCGCGATCTCGAGGAACTTCGCGCCGAGCGACTGCACCTGTTCCTTCACCGCGGCGCGCGCGTCGTAGCCCGTGACGGCCGCGCCGAGCCGGCGCGCGGTCCCGATCGCCTGCAGGCCCGCGACGCCGGCGCCGATCACGAGCACCTTCGCGGGCTGCACGGTTCCGGCCGCGGTGGTGAGCATCGGAAAGTAGCGCGGCAGCGCTTCTGCGGCGAGGATGACGGCTTTGTATCCGGCGATCGACGCTTGCGAGGAAAGCGCGTCCATCGCCTGCGCGAGCGTGGTGCGCGGGATCAGCTCCATCGCGAGCGCCGAGAGGCCGCGCGCCGCGTAGCGCTCGACGCCGCGCGGATCGCCGAGCGGCGCGAGGAATCCGACGATGGTCGCGCCCCGCGGCACCGCCGCAAGCTCGTCGTCCGACGGACGCGCCACGCGTGCGACGATCTCCGCGTCACGGTAGACCTCGGCGCCGTCGGCGAGCGTCGCGCCGGCCGTCTCGTACGCGGCGTCGGCGAAGAACGCGCGCTCGCCCGCGCCGCGCTCCACGCTCACGGCGTGTCCGTCCTTCACGAACTTCGCGACGATCTCGGGCACGAGCGCGACGCGCCGTTCGCCGGGCGCGCGCTCCTTCGGGACCGCGATCTTCATGTCGCGCCGTTCTCGCGCTCCGTCAAGCCGTCCCTCCCGGCGTCAGCTTGCGGGCGTCGCGGGCAGCGAGGCGGATGGCGCGGGCTTGCGCCGCGCGCCGAGCCGCAGCCGTAGGATCGGGCGTTCGAACGCGTACGTGATCGCCGCGGAAACCGCGATCGCCGCCGGAACGGCGACGAACGCGAAGCTCAGCATCCAGCGCGGATCGGCGTGCTGGTCGCTTCCGGTCCACGGCGGGATGTGACGGCCGACGAGCGCCAGCGCGATCGGCTGGTGCCACAGGTAGAGATTGTACGAGATCGCGGCCATGAAGAGCAGCGCGGGGTTCGCGAGAGCGAGCTGCAGCGGGCGCACGGCGAACAGCGAGCCGAGCGCGGCACAGAAGAACGTCGCGGCGAGCGCCGTGCGCCATTCGACGTCCCACAGGTGCGGCCAGCCGTGCTGAAAGCGCTGGTGGTAACAGACGCTCGCGATCAGCCAGTACCCGGCCGCGCCGGCGAGCGCGAGCGCCGTGAAGAGCCGGCGCCGCGCGGCGAGATCCGGCCGCCGCGTCGCGATCGCGACGTAGCACCACGCGCACAGCATCCCGGCCGCGAAGTCGTCGAGGTAGGCGGGGAGCGCGGCGAGCCGCAGCTCGATCCAGTACGGGTCCGCGAAGTGACACCAGATGCGCCACGCGTTCGCGATTCCCATCATCGCGAGGGCGATCGCGAACGGGCGCCGGACGAACGCGAGGATCAGCAGCGGAAAGAGCGCGTAGAACTGCACCTCGTCGCCGAGCGACCACATGACGCCGTCGATCCCGGCGTACGAGACGCCGAACCAGTCGTGCACGAAGAGCAGATGGTAGACGACGTCGCGCGCGCCGGCCGCGAACGTCGGATAGCTCTGATAGCCGACCGCGATCAGCACCGCGATGCACAGCACGTACGACGGCACGATCTTGAGGAACCGCCGCGTGAAGAAGTGCCGCACCGTGGGCGGCGCGCCGCCGACGAAGCGCGCGTCCGCGTAGGGCACGGCGAGCACGAACCCGGAGATGAAGAAGAACAACGCGACGCCCAGAAAACCGGTCTCGGCGAGCGGCTGCAGCGACACGTTGACGACCGGGATGACGACGCCTTGCCAGCTGATCTGCCAGACGTGGAACCACACGACGAGGACGATCGCGATGCCGCGCAGCCCGTCGATCGTCGCGATACGCCCGCCGCGGATCAGCTCCATCGTCTCAGAGGCGCGCCACGAGCCGTTCTTCGTCGATCGGGTCCTTGTACGTCAGCACCCCGTCGGCGATGAACTCGCGCTGCATGTCCTCCAGCGTGCCCACGTCGATGCGCAGGTCCGGCTTCACGTCGTAGCGGGGCGACGCGGCGATCACGCTCGCCGGCTGCTTCGTGTACTTCGCGCACGCCGCGACGTTGGCGGGAGCGGTGAAGCCGCCGCTGTCGATGTCGCGCGCGGCGCGGCGGAACGCGTCGATCACGGCGCGTGCGCGCCCGCCGTCGTGCAGCAGCGAAGGGCCGAAGAACGCGCCGGATGCGGCGATCCCGGGCGGCGGCGCACCGACGAACGCGGCGAGCTTGCGCCGTTCGAACTCTTCGCTGAACGGCGCCGAGGTGAAGACGGCGTCGATCGCCTTGCGCTCGAGCGCCGCCTCTTGATCCGGGTTCGGAACGTTCACCGGCTCGATGTCGCCGAGGCGCAAACCCGCCGGCCGCAGGATCCGCGCGACGTAATACGCCGAAGCGGCGCCGCTGTTGCCGATCCAGCCGACCTGCTTGCCCCTGAGTCCGTCGACGCGACGCAGCCCGCCGTCGTAGAGATCCTCGCGCACGAGCAGCGCCGACGGCGATCCGCGCTTCGGCTGGTACGCCGTCGAGGCGACGTACTTCACGTCGAGCCCGCGATTCACCGCGTTGTAGAAGGCCGCCGAGAGCGCCGCAGCGGCGACGTCGAACTGCCCTTGGGCGAGCAGCGCCATCGAGTCGGCGCCCGCGACGATCGGCGTCATCGCGACGTCGAACCCGGCGTCGCGCACGTAACCGCGCTCGACGGCGAGGAACACCGGCGCGAACAGCGTCGCCGGGACGTAGCCGATCGTCAGCGTGCGGCGCGCCTGTGCGCGCGCGGGGCGCGGCAACGCGGCGAGCACGGTGAGCGCCGCCGCGCCCAGGCCGAAGCCGCGCCGCGAGAGCAGGCTCACCGCGCCGGCGCGGCCGAGATCGCGACCGGGTTCCGCAGGATGCCGATCTTTTCGACCTCGACTTCCATCACGTCGCCGTCGGCGAGATATTCGGGCGGCGTGCGCGCGAAGCCGACGCCCTCCGGCGTGCCCGTCGCGATGATGTCGCCCGGCTCGAGCGTCGTGCCCTTCGAGAGCTCGGCGATGCAGCGCGCGACCGAGAAGATCATCACCGACGTGTTCTGATTCTGCTTCTCGACGCCGTTGACGCGCAGCTTGACGTCGAGCGTCTGCGGATCGCCGATCTCGTCGGCGGTGACGAGCACCGGCCCGATCGGGCACGTCTCGTCGAGCGTCTTGCCCTTGAACCACTGCGTCGTCGCGCGCTGCACGTCGCGCCCGGTCACGTCGTTCAGCGCGGTGTAGCCGAACACGACCTCGAGCGCGCGCTCCTCGGGGACGTCCTTGCAGCGCGTCCCGATGACGGCCGCGAGCTCGGCCTCCCAATCGTACGCCTGCGAGACCGCGCCGCTCAGGTGCAGCGTCGCGTCGGGATCGGCGATCGCCGTCGGCGCCTTCGTGAAGAACGTCGGCACCGGGGGAAGCTTGAGCTCCTCGCCCCGCGCGCGAGCGCCTTCCTCGGCGTGCGCGAGATAGTTCCGCCCGACGCAGAACACGTTCTTCTTGGGATGCAGCGGCGCGTGGAGCGTCGCGTCCGCCCGGGCGACCGGCGCACCGAGGCGGCGCAGCGCGGCGTCGCGCTCGGAGGGCGGCAGGGCGATCAAGGAGTCGAGCGAGTCGACGCCCTCGATGGGCCTGATCGACTCGCCCTCCAGCACGCCGGGGCGCGGCGCGGACGAGGCGGTGCTGAAGGAAACGAAGCGCAAGGAAACCTCCGGAAGACGACGGACCGGAGAGTCTGCGCTGCGGGGGCGCCTCGACCCTGGGCCCGCGGCTCGCCGCCGGCCTCACGGCGAGGGCACGGACCCCGGCGGTGCGGAATGGATGCCGCCCGGCCCGGCCGGGAGCCTGGAGCACGCCGATGATCGCCGCCGATTCGCTGGAACGCCTGTACGCCGAGACCGAGGCCGCCGCCGCGCAGCCGTTGTGGACGATGATGGAGGCGATGGTCCCGCCGCGGCCGCAGCCGAAGGCCGTGCCGCACGTCTGGCGCTGGCGCGCCATGCGTCCGCTGCTGGAGCGCGCGGGGAATCTCGTCTCGGCGCGCGACGCCGAGCGCCGCGTTCTGCAGCTCGTCAACCCCGCTTTGCGCGCGCCGCACACGACCGACACGCTGTACGCGGGGCTGCAGCTCATCCTCCCCGGCGAGGTCGCACGCGCGCATCGCCACGTCGCGTTCGCCTTGCGCTTCATCGTCGAAGGCGACGCGGCATATACGGCGGTCGGCGGTGAGAAGGTGACGATGCGCCGTGGGGACGTCATCCTGACGCCGTCGTGGGAGTATCACGACCACGGCCACGAGGGGGACGGCCCGATGGTGTGGCTCGACGGCCTCGATCTTCCCGTCTATCAATTCTTCCCGGCGAACTTCGCGCAGCCGTACAGCGAGGAGCGCTATCCCTCGCAGCCGGCGCCGGAGGACTCGCACCTGCGCTACCCCTGGGAGCCGGTGCGGCGCGCGCTCGACGCGCAGCCGGGGCCGTACGCACGCGTCGAGTACGTGCACGGTCGGGACGGCGGCCCGGTGTCGCGCGTGATCGGCGCCGCCGCCGAGCGCGTCGCCGCAGGCGGGGCGTCGCCCCCGATGCGCGAGACGGCCGGCGTCGTCTATCACGTGTACGAAGGCGGCGGCGCGACGACGGTGGGCGATGAGCGTCTGGGATGGGAGCGCGGCGACACGTTCTGCGTCCCGGCGTGGATGCCGTACCGCCACCAAGCCTCGAGCGACGCGTATCTCTTCCGCTTCGACGACCGCCCGGTGCTCGACGCGATCGGCGCCTACCGCACCGAGAGCGAGCCGGCGCGATGAACGAGGCGCTGCCGTATCCCGACTGCGATCTGCGCGTGCATCCGCCGCGCAGCCCGTGGCAGCAGCTGGCCGGGCTCGTCTTTCTGCCGCGCACCGTCGACAAGGTCCGCGCGAAATTGCAGGGCACGCTCGGCCTCTACAAAGTCACGCCCGGGATCTCGGCGTACCTGTTCGAGTACCTCGGCATCACCGAGGAGCAGTTCACCGAAGCCGTCCGCGGCGCCCGGAGCGACGACGACGTGGCCGAGTGGATACGCACGCACTGCAACACGACGACGTTCAACGACATCAACGCACGTCTCAGCGGCCGCGCCATCCGCGACGAAGCGCACCTCGCCGAAGTGCTGCCGCGCTATCCCGTGCTGCACGAGCACCCGGAGCTGCGGAACTGGTTCGAGATCTTCGAGCTGGACGACAAATGGACGTTCGACCCCGCCAACGCCGACAAGGCGGCGCTCACCGCGCCGAGCTGAGCGCGGACGACCCGCACGCGCCGCTCAGTTCGGCCGTCGCGTGAGGTGCCAGAAGCCGCAGTAGCGGCACGCGTACTCGTACAGCACGTCGCCCATGCCGTTCATGAGGGCGTGGACGTGCGCGTCCTCCGCGCTCGCATACTGCTGCTTCGACGTGCACGACCGTTCGACGTCCGCGTCGACACGCGGATCGGGCCGCATCCGGTCCTTGACGTACCACTGCATCAGCGATTCGCCGGCAGCTCCGGCCTTTTCAGGGCGATGCCGGCGCGCCATCGGTCACGAGCGTTTCTTCGGCGGTCGGCCGCTACGCCGGCTGCGTGCGCGCGGCGAGGCGAGTTGGTTCGGGTGGAGCGCCCGGCGTCCGAATCCGACGAGATCGCGCACGAGGCCGGGGATCGAAATGTCGATGTCGTCGCGGCGCAGCGAAAGCGCGTGACCGTCCGCCATCAAGCGCAGGTCCCGCATGTGCGACTTCGGCAGACCGCGCAGCTCTTCGATGGTGTCGCGCGGCACCGAAAGGACGGTGCCGCCGTCGAGTCCGAGCTGCAGCTCGTCGCGCGAGGCGTCGTAGCGCACGAAGGTCGCCCATGGACGCTCGTGCGGCGTGGGATTGGCGAGCCGATCGTCCATCTCAGCTGTCGTCATGTCGACCCTTTCGCGCATGATACCGGTTCCACTGGAAAAGGCAATACTGCAGCCGGCGCTCCACGATCGGCAACCGCTCGTCGAAGCTCGTCGGATCGCGGTTTGCGGCCGAACCAGTCTCCCCGCCAGCGCGCGCCGGCGAGCGAGATCACGACCGGTATGACGCTGCGCGCCCGCTCGACGTGGACGTGCGGCGGCGGATGCTCGTCACGAAGATAGACGCGCACGGCGAAACCGTCGTCCGCGAAGATGGTCGGCACGCATGTCGTTCACAACATGCAGGCCGGCCGGCAAGTCGGTCCGTGCCGCCGCCCCTACGGGTGCGGGGTGTTCATCACTTGCGGCAGGTCGGGGAGGCGCTTCAGGTTGACGCTGGGAGCGGGCTGCGGCTGGCGCTGCTGCTGCTCCTTCGTGACGTCGTGGCTGTACTTGCGCGCCAACTCCATGAGCTGCAGCGCGGCGCCCTTCGCGTTCGGGTTGACGCCGCCGGCCTTGATCAGCGCGACGTCGCGGCGGACGCGCTCGGTGTGCGGGTCGTAGTCGTACGTCAGGCGGTACGAGCCGGCGATCGCGTGGCCGTCGGGCGTGCGGATGAACGCCTGCAATGCGTTGCCGTACGTCTGCGTGTTGAAGCTGGCGCTCGGCGACGACTTGCCGCTGCGCACGCGGGTCACCTGGCCGTACTTGTTCGTCTCGACGACGAACTCGGTGTGCAGCTTGCTCTTCGGCAGCAGCGCCTTGGGCTGGATCTTCGTGACGTCGACGCGCGCCGGCGGAGGCGGCGTCGCCGCGGCACCGGGCGCGAACGAAGCGAGCACGGCGAGAGCGCCGCCGGCGAGCGCGGCGGCCAGGGGCGCGCGGGCGACCATCAGTTGCGCGAGAGCGCCGCGAACGCGGCGCCGCAGGACGCGCACGCCACGACTATCTGGAATGTCGCACTCCGATCGTGCAGGTCGGTCGACCGCTCGTCCGTCTCATCACTGCCGCAGTAACGGCAGCCTGTCGGGGCGGAGTTCCTCCCCGTCCGGTCGTCGCTCACGGTCCGCACCTTTACCCGCCGCGGCTGCCGGCCCTGCGCGGGACGCGGCGGCGCAACCGCCGAACCCAACCCGCGCATGATCCTGCGTGTAGCCGCGGCGGTGCTGCTGTGCGCCGGCCTCATCGCGTGCAACCAGAACGACATCCCGCCGGTCACGTCGGCGTTCCAAGGCGACAAGGACGTGAAGATTCTGGACGCCCGCTTCGTTCCCACGGGCGAGTCCGCGCCCGGCGTCTCGAACGGCACGCTGACCTACCTGATCGTGCGGATCGAGTTCACCAACGACCTCGGGTACGACACCGTCCCGGACGTCTCCAACTTCTATCTGATCGACCGCGCCGGGATACGCTATCAGGGGAAGGACAGCGGCTCGTCGGTCTTCACCGGGATCAGCAACTCGCAGGAGGTGCTGAAGAAGACCGACAAGCGCGAGTACACGATCGGGTTCCGCACCACCGACCCGACGGTCAGCGGTCAGATCATCTACGAGAAGTAGTCCGATCCGCGCGCTCTTCGCCGCGGCGCTGTGCGCCGCGCTGCTCGTCCCGTCCGCGGCGTTCGCCGCGCGCCCGCTCCCGGATTCCGGGAAATGGGACCGCACGTTCGCGCTGTACGCGCGCGACGTCGCGGTGCCGTGGAAGCGCATCACCGTGCGGCTCGACACCTACAGCGGCGCGCCGGTCGACTTCGCCGCGTACGCGGTCGACCCGGCGGAAGTGCTCGTCGCCGGCGCCTCGCGCGCCCGCCCGATCGACACGGCGCATCGGACGCCGGTCGCGCGCTGGCGCTTCACGCCTCCGGCCGGCCCGCGCTACACGCCGAACGAGGTCGAGGTCCCGCTGCAGAACCGCGAGGGCTTCTTCGTGATCGAGGCGCGGCGCGGCGATGCGGCTCAGCAGACGTGGCTCGACCTCACGCGCGTCGGGCTTCTGACGAAGGAGTCGCCGGGCGGGATCGTCCTCTACGGCTCCGACCTGCGCACCGGGAAGGCGCTCGCCGGGATGCGCATCACCTACCTCGTCGGAACGAGCTTCCAGTACGGAAAGACCGATGCGCACGGCATCGCGCGCTGGACCGGTGCGCAGCGCCCGCGCTTCGCCCTGGCCGAGTGGGGCGCCAGCAAGACCTTCGTCTCGTTCCTCGCGCAGCCGCCCGTCCCGGCGATGCTGGTCGGCGTCCGCGCCGACCGCGCCGACGTGCGCGCGGGCGAGCACGTTCGCCTCGTCGGCTTCGCGCGGCGCCGGGCCGGCACGGCGTACCGTCCGGCGAGCGGAGAAGCGCGGGTGACGATCGCGACGCGCGGCCGCACCCTCGCCTCGGCCGGGGCGCGGCTCGACGCCGCGGGGGCGTTCACGGCGGATCTCACTGTCCCCGAGGACGCGCCGGCCGGCGACGCGGCGATCCTCGCGAGCGTGGGGGGCGCCACGGGCGGCGCGGCCTTCCACATCGACGGCGTCGCCGGCGACGTCGTGCTGTCGGTCGCCGCGGATTGCGGCGGCCCGTGTCCCGGCGACGCCGCCTTCCCGGTCGCGGTGACGGCGAAGCGCGCCGACGGGACGCCGCTTCCCGGCCGCGACGTGCGCGTCCGCGTGGTCCGTTCGCCGCACCTCACGCCGCCCGGCGCGCCGGCCGACGCCGGCGGCTGGGCGACGACGCAGATCGAAGACGTCCGGGTGCGGACCGACCAGACCGGGATCGCGCGCGTGACGATCCCCGGCCCCACGGACGGGCTCGCGTCCACCTACGGGATCCTCGCCTCGAGCGGCGCCTCGACCGCTTCCGCGCACGTCGCCACGCCGACCGCGCGGGTCGGGCTCGCGATCGTCCCCGACCGCACCGAGCTGGACATCGGCGAACCGGCGGCCTTCGACGTGCGCGGGTTCGACGCGGCCGACGGACGGCCGGCGGCGGGGCTGACGGTGCGCGTGAAGCTGGAGCACGGACCCACGGTGCAGGACCAGCAGGTGACGCTCGGTGCCGACGGCCGGGCGCATGCGGTCTTCCGGAACGTCGTGCCCGGGACCAACATCGCGCTGGCGCAGGCATCGGTCGACGGCAAGACGGCGCTCGACGCGAACGCCGTCACGGTGGCGCCTCAGGCGCTCCTCGGCGGAACGTCGCAGCGCAGCGTCGAGGCCCAGATCGTCACCGACAAGTCGCGCTATCGCGTCGGCGACCGCATCCGGGTCGACGCGTCGCTGAGCGGCGCGGCGGGCGACGCGTTCGTGGACCTGGAGGGTGCGCGCGCGATGGGAGAGCAGACGGTGCCGGCGCCCGGCGGGCGCGCCGCGGCGACCTTCACCGTCCCGCAGACGGTCGGCGACGCGTCGATCGGCGTGGCGTTCGTGCGCGACGGCGCGCTCGAGTACGCGACGCAGCACGTCGCCATCGACGGCGCGGGGCACGCGCGCACGACGGCGCTCGCCGCCGACAAGCCGTCGTACGCGCCGGGAAGCGTCGCGCACGTGACGATCGCCGACGGCGACGAGCGTGCTCCGGCGACCCTCGCGATCCGCCTCGCCGATCAGCGCGCTTCGGGCGGCGCCTCGTTCGAGGACGCGGCGGCGCTTCTGGCGGGCACCGGCACGACGACGCAGGACCCGACCTCGGGCGATCCGGCTTGGCACGGCTCCGTCACGCCGACGCGCTCCACGGCGGTCGACCTCGGCGCGACGGAGCGCGGCGCGCCGGCGACGGCGGCGCTCGGGGCGGCCTCGGCGCACGAGCTGCTCTGGCGCATCGACCGCGCCGACAAGGAAGGCTTCGATCTCACGCTGCCGCAGACGCCGGGACGCTACGTCGTCTCCGTGCTGAAGGTCTCCGACGACGGAGACGTCGGCGCCGCGACGCTCGCGATCGAGGTGAAGTGATGCAGCAGCGGATCGCGCTCGAGATGCAGCCGGCGCCGGAGTCGGCGCGGCTGATGCTGCTCGACACTTACGGTCTCGTCTATCGCGCGTTCTTCGCGCTGCCCGCGCTGACGACGACGCGCGGCGTCCCGATCAACGCCGCGTACGGTTTCACGATGATGCTCAACAAGCTCATCGCCGACGAGAGGCCGACGCACGTCATCGCCGCGTTCGACAAGGGTCTTCCGGCCGCGCGTCTCGCCCTCTACGACCAGTACAAGGCGCAGCGCACCGAAACGCCCGACGAGCTCCGCTCGCAGTTCGCGCTGGTGCGGAAGATCCTCGCCGTGTACGACATCCCGATCGTCGAGATGGACGGCGAAGAGGCCGACGACGTCATCGCGACGCTGGCGTGCCAAGCGGAGGCCGCGCGCGAGAACGCGATCGTCGTCACCGGCGATCTCGATCTGCTGCAGATCGTCGACGCGCGCACGACGGTGCTGATGACGCGGCGCGGGATCACCGAGCTGGGCCGCTACGACGAAGCCGCCGTCCGTGCGCGCTTCGAGCTGGAGCCGCGGCAGCTCCCCGACTATCGCGGCCTGAAAGGCGATCCGTCCGACAACCTGCCCGGGATCCCCGGCGTCGGCGAGAAAACCGCGATCAAGCTGGTGAAGAACGCCGGCTCGCTCGACGCGCTGCTCGCCGATCCGACCCTCGCCGGATCGCCGAAGCTCGAAGCGCTCGTGCGCGAGTACGGCGAGCAGGCGCGGGTGTGCCGCGACGTCTCGCTCATCAAGCGCGACCTCCCGCTGGCGCTGGAGTGGGAGCGCGCGCGCTACGCGCCGCCGGCGAACGACGCGCTCTACGCGCTGTACCGCGAGCTGGAGTTCAAGACGCTGCTCGCGCGGCTCGAGCCGCCGGCGCAGCCGGTCGCCGCGCCGCCCGAGCAGACCCTGCACGGCGAGTACCGGTCGTTCGTCGCGGCGACCGATCCGCCGGACTACGCGCGGCTGGCGGAGCTGCTCGGGGCCGCCGCGTGCGAAGAACGGGTCGCCGTCGCGCTGCGGCGCGACGCGGTCGCCGTCTCGACCGCCGACGGCAGCGCCTTCGCCTTCCTGCGTTCGGCGCTCGACGCCGCCGACGTCGGCCCTGCGTTCCGGACGCTGTGGGAGCGCGTGCCGCGGCTCGTCGCGTACGATGCGAAGCGGCTCATGGGCGAGCTGCGGCTGCCGATCCGCACGATCGGCGACGATCCGATGATCGCCGCGCACTTGCTCAACCCGTCGCGCACGTTCGCGGATGCCGCGCAGGCGACGAGCGAGTTCCTCGACCGCACGCTCGCGGACGACGCCGACGCCGCGGTCGCCGACGCGGCGGGGCTGCTGGCGCGCGCGACCCGCGAGGAGCTGGAGCGGCGCGGCCAGCTCGCGCTGTACGCCGACGTGGAGCTGCCGCTCGCGTCGGTGCTCGCGTCGATCGAACGGGTGGGCGTCGCGCTCGATCCCGCCGCGCTGCGCGAGCTGGCTCGCGAGGTCGACGCCGACGTCGAGCGGCTGCAGCGCGAGATCTACGACGTCGCCGGCGAAGAGTTCAACCTGGGCAGCCCGCAGCAGCTCGGACGCATCTTGTT
This sequence comes from Vulcanimicrobiaceae bacterium, assembly GCA_035650875.1. Classification (GTDB taxonomy): domain Bacteria; phylum Vulcanimicrobiota; class Vulcanimicrobiia; order Vulcanimicrobiales; family Vulcanimicrobiaceae; genus Vulcanimicrobium. The sequence goes on along the minus strand of DASRGU010000010.1, from coordinate 658,593 downwards.
CGACAAGCTGGGCCTGCCGGCGGGACGGCAGAACAAGACCGGCTACGCGACCGGCGCCGACGTGCTGCATGGCCTCGCGCGCAGCTTTCCGATCGCCGCGAAAGTGCTCGAGTGGCGCGAGGTCGCGAAGCTCAAGAGCACCTACGTCGACGTGCTGCCGCAGCTCGTCGACGAGAACGGCCGCATCCACACGGTCTTCAATCAAACCGCGACCGCGACGGGTCGGCTGTCGTCGACGAATCCCAACCTGCAGAACATCCCCGTGCGCGGCGAGCTGGGGCGGCGGATTCGCAAGGCCTTCGTCGCGGGCAGCGCCGACCGGGTGCTGCTCGCCGCCGACTACTCGCAGATCGAGCTGCGGCTGATGGCGCACCTTTCGGGCGACGAAGCGATGCGCGCGGCGTTCCACGAAGGTCAGGACATCCACGACTTCACCGCGCGGCGCATCTTCGACGTCGGCCCGTTCGCCGACGTCGATCCGAATCAGCGCCGGATGGCGAAGTCGGTGAACTTCGGCCTGCTCTACGGCATGTCGGACTTCGGCCTCGCGCAGCGGCTCGAGATCGATCGCGCGACGGCGCGCGCGATGACGGAGGCGTACTTCGAGCGCTTTCCCGGCGTGCGCGGGTACATCGAGCGTTCGCTGGACGAGGCGCGCGAGCGCGGCTACGTCGAGACGATCCTCGGCCGCCGCCGCTACATGCCGGACCTGCGCGCGAAGAACTACATGCTGCGCGCGGCCGCCGAGCGCGAGGCGACGAACGCTCCGCTCCAAGGCTCGGCCGCGGATCTCATGAAGCTCGCGATGGTGCGGCTCGACCGCCGGCTCGCCGCGGATCTGCTCGACGCGGTGATGCTGCTGCAGATCCACGACGAGCTGATCTTCGAGGTGGCGACGAGCGATCTCGACCGCGTGAGCCGCATCGTCAAGCACGAGATGGAGCACGCGCTCGAGCTGTCGGTGCCGGTCGAGGCGACGCTGAAAACCGGGAAGAACTGGTACGACGTGCAGAGCTTCGATCCCGACGCGGTTCCCGGCGATGCGGCATAAGCGCTTCGCGCTCGCCTTCGTCGCGGTCGCGTGCGCGGCGTCGTTCGTCCCGTGCGCGGCGGGACGCGCCTCAGCGCAGACGCCGCCGCCGGTGATCGTCCCGGCGCCGCCGCCGCTGCCGACCCCGCTCGCCTGGTGCGACGCGATCCCGCTGCCGAAGGCGGGCTGCCGCTCTGCGGATGTGCGTGCACCGCTCGGGACGATGCGTCTCGCCGTCGCCGCGAACGAGGCGCGCCGCGAGCGCGGGCTGATGAACGTCGCGACGATCCCGCGCGGGCAGGGGATGCTGTTCGTCTTTCCGGGGACCGATCAGGACCTGCATTTCTGGATGAAGGATACGATCGCGCCGCTCGACATGGTCTTCGTCAAAGCGGACGGCACGATCAGCGCGATCGCCGCGAACGTGCCGGCGACCAAGCCCGGGACCCCGGACGACGCGGTGGCGCGCCGGGCCGGAACCGGCCGCTACGTCATCGAGCTGGGCGCCGGCGACGCCGCGCGCCTCGGGCTCGCCCGCGGCCGGCGGCTGGCCCTGCCCGCGATCGTCGTCACGGACTAGCGGCGACCGCTCGCACGCGGGAGCAGCGGGCCGACGCAACGCGGGCAGCCGGATCCGGGTTGTGATCCGTGGTGCCCGAGCTTCCCGAAGTCGAGACGATCGCGCGCGGTCTGGCGAGCGCGCTGACCGGCAAGACCGTGGCGTCGGCGACCGTCTTGTTGCCGAAGGTCGCGATCGCCCCGGCCGGCGAGTCGCTCGCGGGCAGCCTGCCCGGCGAGACGTTCGCGTCGGTCGGGCGGCGCGGGAAGTACGTCGTGGTCCGGCTCGGCTCCGGGCGGCGGCTGGCGGTCCATCTGCGGATGACCGGCCGGCTGATCGTCCAGGAACCGGGGCTGACCGAGCCGGTCCCGTACACCCACGTCCTGATCGCGTTCACCGACGGGACCAGGCTGTGCTTCGCCGACGTACGGCAGTTCGGCCGGATGCGGCTCCTCGCACGCGACGACCCCTGGGACGCCGACGGAGGCGTCGAGCCGCTCTCCGAGGGGTTTACCAGTGAGGCGTTTGTGAGTATGCTGGACGGGCGTCGCACGACGATCAAGACGTTCCTGCTCGACCAGTCGCGGATCGCGGGGGTCGGCAACATCTACGCGTGCGAGGCGTTGTGGGAAGCGGGGATCCGGCCGAGCCGCCCGGCCCACAAGATCAGCAAGCCGGCGAAACGCCGGCTGCACGGCGCGATCCGAAACGTCCTGCTCCGCTCGATCGAAGCGCGCGGAACGTCCGTGGACGATTACGTCGACGCTGAGGGGCTGAAAGGCGGCTTTCAAAATGAGCTCGCCGTTTACGGCCGCCTCGGCGAACCGTGTCCGCGATGCGGGAAACCCATCGTTCGCACGGTGATCGGCCAGCGCGGGACCTGGTGGTGCCGCCGCTGCCAACAATAAAAATACAACGTAAGGAAGTTACCTCACCATCACTACCACCATCGCTCCGCCGCCGGCGGTCCACGAAGAAGAAGACCAGCTCGCTCTCGAGCAGCGCCTGTACGAAGAGTCCCTGAAGGTCCTCGACGAGGGCCAGGTCCTCACCGGCGTCATCGTCGCGAAGTATCAGGACGAGCTGCTCGTCGACATCGGCGGCAAGTCCGAAGGCATCCTCCCGTTCCGCGAGCTCTCGCTCGCGGTCGAGCCGAAAGAACTGAAGGTCGGCGACACGCTGGAAGTCATGATCCACCGGATCGACGACCAGGACGGCCAGCTCTATCTGAGCGAGCGCCGCGCTCGCGCGCTGAAGACCTGGGAGAAGGTCATCGAGGCGCACGAGAACGACGAAGTGATCGAAGCGACCGTCACGCAAGTCGTGAAGGGCGGCGTCCTCGTCGACCTCGGCATGCGCGGCTTCGTCCCCGCCTCGCAGATCCGCCGTCAGCCCGTCGGCAACCTCGACGAGCTCGTCGGGAAGAAGCTGCGGCTGAAGGTCATCGACCTCGATCACAAGCGGCACCGCGTCGTGCTCTCGCAGCGTCAGGTCCTCGAAGAAGAGCTGAACGCGAAGAAGCAGGAGCTGCTCGGCACGCTGCAGGTCGGTCAGATTCGCGAAGGCGTCGTGGTCCGGCTCGCCGAGTTCGGCGCGTTCGTCGACCTCGGCGGGATCGACGGGCTGATCCACAACAGCGAGCTCTCGTACGCGCGCATCAAGCACCCGTCCGAGGTCGTGAAGATCGGCGACACCGTCTCGGTCGAAGTGATGAAGTTCGATCCCGAGGCGAAGAAGGTCTCTCTCTCCCTCAAGCACGCGCTGCCCGATCCGTGGGTCGAGCACGCGGACAAGCTGTGGGAAGGCAACAAGCTGATCGCGCAGATCGTGAAGGTCACACCGAACTATCTGCTCGTCGAGATCGTCCCGGGCGTGCTCGCGATGGTGCCGAAGGGCGAGTTCGACAACAGCGTCCAGTACTCGCCGGGCCAGGAAGTCGAAGTGACGCTCCTGACGATCAACCACTCGACGCGCCGCATCACCGGCTCGATCCAGCACGTCGCCGACGTCGCGCCGGAAGAGCTGGATCAGTACGCGTCCGAGGACGGCTTCGGCACCCTGGGCGCGGAGCTCAGCCCGACGCTCTGATCCGCCGGGCGCATCGAAAAAAGCGAACGGGGAGGCACGCTGCCTCCCCGTTTTCGTTTTCCTGCGGGTTGCTCCGGCGCTGCAACGCGGCGCGCCGTTCGTCCGAGGCGCCCGCGGCGCGCTGACGAACTGCGTTCGGCGTGGCGAAGCTGCGGGTCGGCTTGACCGGCGGGATCGGATCCGGAAAGAGCGCCGTCGCGGAGGTCTTTCACGAACGCGGCGCGACCGTCGTCGATGCCGACATCATCGCGCGCGAAGTCGTCGCGCCCGGGAGCGAGGGGCTCACGGAGATCGCCCGCGTATGGCCGGAGACGATCGCCGCCGACGGAAGCCTCGATCGGGCGGCGATGGCGCGCATCGTGTTCGCCGACGAGGCGGCACGCGCGCGGCTGAACGCGATCACCCACCCGCGCGTCCGCGCCCGCGCCGCGGCGCTCGACGAAGCGGTCTCGGACGGGATCGTGGTGCACGTCGTCCCGCTGCTGTTCGAGGGCGAAGCGTGGCGCGGCATGGATCGCACGGTCGTCGTGGTCGCTCCGGACGAGGTTCGCATCGCCCGCGTCGTCGCGCGCGATCGCGCCGGGCGCGCCGACGTCGAGCGGCGGATCGCCGCGCAGATCGATCCGGCGCTCGCGCGCCGCCGGGCCGACTACGTCATCGAGAACGACGGACCGCTCGCGGACCTCCGCCGGCGTGCCGAAGAGGTTGTTGAGGCGCTGCAGCGCGAGCTCCGCGCCAAGGAGGGGTCGTCGACATGAACGCACCGGTGGCGGCGAGCGCGACGCCGCCGATTCTCGAGCCGGCGATGGGCCGTGCGTGGCAGCTGTTCCGTCGCGGCTGGGGATTGCTTTTCGGGATCGTGCTGCTCGCGGTCGCCGTCGACTTCGTCGTTTGGGCGGTCGTCGCTGCGTTGACGATCGTTCCGGCGTTGGTGCACGGCGAGTACGCGGTGCGTTCCGGACCGCGGGCGGACGACGCCGCCGCCCGCAGCATCGCGTTCATCGCCCTCATCGCGCCGTTCGCGCTGCTCGCGTGGTGGTGGACGATCGTCGCGACGTTCGGCGTAGCCGATGCGCTCGCCGTGCGGGGCAGCGCGACGCTGCTTGACGCGACGCGCACGTTCGCGCGGACGTGGACGGCCTTCTTCGTCGCGGCGATCGGATACTTCGGCGTCTGCGTGGTTGCGGTCATCCTCGCGATCCCGACGCTCGGCCTGTCGCTTTTCGCGGTCGGCGTCTTCCTGATGTACGTTCCGCCGGCGATCGTCAGCGGACGCCGAGGCGGGTTCGCGGCGATCGGCGAGTCCTTTCGCATCGTCCGGCGCCGGTTCGGAACGTCGCTCCTCGCGTACGTCATCCTGCTCGCCGTGTACTATGGACTCTCGTTCGTCTCCGTACCGTTTTTCTTCCCGGTGCAAGCCTGGGTGATGACGCACGCGAGCGAGCGACCGATGGCGGCGCCGCCGCTCGGCGCGTTCGCCGCGCTGATCTCGGCGTGCGTCGCCGTGTCGTCCGTCGCGACGATTGCGTACTGGGCGTTCGCGGCGCTGTTCGTCACGGTGCTCTACCGCAGCCTCACCGACCCGGCCGGCACGGCGGCGGCCGGGACGCCGGCCGCCATCGACGGGGGATCGCCCTAGCGGCCGTCCAACGGTCCTGGCCGAGGGACCGAAAGGAGGCCTTGCCCATGTACAACCAACGGGTCGAGCGATCCGCGGGGTACGCCGGGATCCTCTTCGTCATCGTGGTTCTGCTCGCGGTGCTGTTGCCCGGGATGCCGCCGCCGAGCGAAGCGACGCCGGCCGACATCGGCGCGTACATGAGCGCGCACCGCTCGATGTGGCTGTTCGCGAACTGGCTCGCGTTTCCGGGCGTCGTGCTCTTCCTGTGGTTCGCCGTGCAGCTGCGCGCCTATCTGCGGCTGGCGCCGCAGATCGACGACGGGCTGCCGACGTACGCCTTCGCCGCGGCGGTGACGACCGTCGCCGTCGAGCTGGCGTGGAGCGCGCTCGCCATGACGGTCGCCTTCCATCCGGCGGCCGTCCTCGGCGACAACGTCGTCCGGATGCTGTACGACGCGTACAATCTCGTCGGGGCGATGTTCACCGCGCCGCTCGTCGCGATGATGTTCGCGGTCAGCCACAGCGGGCGCCGCCACGGCAGCCTGCCCGCCGGCCTCGTCTGGTGGGGATATCTCAGCGCGCTGCTGATGGCGGTGTCGACGCTCAGCGTGTTCTTCACGACCGGTTTTCTCGCGCTCGCCGGACTCGGCGCGCTCGTGATCGGCGTGGTGCCGTTCGCGATCTGGACGATCTGGGTCAGCGTCGTGCTGATCCGCGCGCCGCGCGGCGTGCCGGGGGACGCGGTCGTCGTGCGCGCGACGGAAGTCGACGTCGTGGCGGGGCCGGTCTAGAAGGGCGGCGGCGAGGGCGCGTTGTCGAACGCCGGCGCGCTGCGGCCGACGTCGAAGACGCGCTCGTCGCCGTACGCGTCGAGGAATCCGCGCACGACGTACGTTCCGGTCGGACGGATCCCGAGCGCGCGCGAGAGGCGGATGCTTCCGGTGGCGTCGCGCAGTCGCGGCGTGCTGCCGTCGACGTACGGCTCGCCGGCGATCGTCAGCACCGTGCCGGGCTTCGTCGCGAGCGCGGTCGCGATCGAAGTCGGCGGATCGAAGACGATCGGCCGGTCGACGACCGTCCCGAAGTCGAGCCCCAGCATCGCGACGCGCACGATGTAGCGGCCGGGCGCGAAGGCGCGACGGTCCACGGTCGTCGAGTCGACGATCACTTGCGCGAGCTTCAGCAATCCGGGCGGCACGTCGAGCTGGCGGGTGATCGGGATCGGCTTGTGACCGGTCACCGACGACCACACCGGCGTGTCGTCGCGCAACACGTCGATGCGAAAGAGGTCCGCGGTCGGAAACAGCAATCGCACGACGTGTCCGGTCGTGTTGTGCAGCGCGATCGAGACGGTGAACGGTGCGAGCAGCGACGACCCTTCCCGGTCGAGCGTGACGTCCGCCCACACGCCGCGGCGCGGTGCGCGCGCCGCGAAGGCAAGGGTCGACGCGACGAAGCCGGCGCGGGTCACGAGGGCGCGCTCACCGGCCGTTGCGCAGCACGCGCCCCGGCCGCATCCCGGTCAGCTCTCCGTCGCGCACCACCGCGCGTCCGTTGACGTACACGTCACGAATCCCCTCCGGCGGCACGAACGGATTCTGGTAGGTCGCCCGGTCGACGACGCGCTCGGCATCGAAGACCACCAAGTCGGCGTGCATGCCGGGGGCGATCGTCCCGCGCTCGTGCAGTCCGAACAGCGTCGCGGGAAGCGAGGCCATCCTGCGCACCGCTTCGGCGACGTCGAAGACGCGCCGGCCGCGCACGTACCGGCCGAACACGCGCGGAAAGGTCCCGTACGTGCGCGGGTGCGGGACGCCGCGTGCGGTGATGCCGGAGAACGCGCGCGCCGACGCGTCGCTGCCGACGCAGCAGAACTCCGCGCTGTAGACGGCCGCCACGTCGTCCTCGCTCATCGAGAAGAACGCCGCCTCGACGCGCAGCGCTTCTTCTTCGAGCAGGCGCAGCGCGGCGTTCGCCGGACGCATGCGCCATGCGCGTGCGATCGCATCGAGGCGCATCCCGGCGAGCCCGGCGTTCTTCTCGCTCGCGACGTTGGTGACGAGGATCGTGTCCCAGCCGTCGCCGCCGAAGCGCGGATCGCGCGCGAGCTCGATCGCGAGCGACGCCGACGCGCGGCGGGCGGGATCGCGCAGCCGCGCGAGCGCCGCCGCGTCGCCGCCGTCGCGCACCGCGGGCGGGAGGATCGTCGCGAGCTCGGTCCACGAGGCGACGTACGGATACGCATCGCATGCGACGTCGACGCCGTGCGCGCGCGCACGGTCGATCCGATGGAGCGTGCGGTGAACCTTGCCCCAATTGCGCTTTCCGGCCGCTTTGTGATGCGAGCACTGCACGGACACGTCGGCGCGGCGGCCGACGGCGATCGCTTCGTCGAGCGCGTCTTCGAGCGCGTCGCCTTCGTCGCGAAGATGCGAGACGTAGCGCGGCGCGCCGGCGTCGCGCGCCGCGCTCGCGCACGCGATCAGCTCCTCGAGGCTCGCGTAGCGTCCCGGTTCGTAGACGAGCCCGCTCGACACGCCGAGCGCGCCGTGCTCGATCGCCTCGCGCACGAGCCGGGTCTGCGCCTCCGCTTCGGGCTGCTTCAGGGCTCGCGCCGCCGGCCCGGCGACGCACGCGCGCGTCGTCCCTAACCCGACGAGTGACGCGACGTTCAAGGCGATACCGTCACGCTGCACGGCCGCGAAGAACTCGTCCAGCGTCGTCCATCCAACGTCGAGGGCGTACGCGCGCGCATCGCGGCGCTTTCGTTCGAGCGCGGCGCCGGCCAGCGGCGCGGCCGACGTGCCGCAGTTTCCCGCGATCTCCGTCGTGACACCTTGCCGGATCTTTCCTTCGCAGCGCGGGTCCACGAGCCAAAGCTCGTCGGAATGGGAATGAACGTCGACGAACCCGGGCGCGAGTGCGAGCCCGCCGCACGGGACTCGTTCGAAGGCGTCGCGATCCGAGAGATCGCCGACCGCGACGACGCGTCCGTCCGCGACCGCGACGTCGGTCGTGAACGGCGCGCCGCCCAGGCCGTCGTACACGCGGGGGCCTTCGAAGATGGACCAGAGCACCGTTTAACCTAGCTTTCGCTGGGTACGAGGCGAACGGTGGGCCGACAGCTCAGGGGGACGATTTCCATTATGGCGACCAACGAGAACGTGACGACTGCCGGCGGCGGGATGAGCGTCCGAGAAGCCGGGAAACGCGGCGGCGATCGCGTCAAAGCGAAGTACGGATCCGAGTTCTACGAAGCGATTGGACGGAAAGGCGGCGAGGCCACGAAGAGCAAGTACGGCCCGTCGTTCTACGAAGAGATCGGCGCCAAAGGCGGTCAGAAGCTGAAACGCACGACGAAAACAGGCGGCTGACGTATGGCCGACCCGAAAAAAGCGGCGGCGACGAAGGCACGGACCGAGAAGATCGAAGGCGAGATGTCGGTTCGTGAAGCGGGAAAAAAGGGCGGCGACACCGTTCGCGACCGGTACGGTTCGGGATTCTACGAAGAGATCGGGCGAAAAGGCGGGCAAGCCACGCGCGAGCGGCACGGCGCGGAATTCTACGAGTCGATCGGCCAAAAAGGCGGCAAGGTCGTCAAGGAAAAGTACGGCCCGAACTTCTACGAGCAGATCGGACACAAGGGCGGGCAGAAAGTCAAGAAGCTGATCGCCGAAGCGAAGAAAAACGCCGGCGGCGAGACCTGAACGAACTGCGAGCGGCGCGCCGAACGGCTGCGCCGCTTTCGCATGTGCGGCGCGCGTCACACGCCGCCCGGCTTCGTTCCGACGACGCGCCCGAGGGTGATGTCGCCGGTCCGGAAGTTGACTTGCGCGTTCGCGACCGTGAGCGTCGCGCCTTGACCGGTGATCGTCGACGGGTGCGTGAGCTCCAAGGTGCGCGAGATGCCGAAGTAGCGCGCGCCGACGCTCTTGAACGTGCGCGTCTCGCCGTCGCCGAGCGGCTCCACGACGTCGATCGGGCCGCCGACCGTGAGATCGCTCGTCACGGTGTTGAACGTGACGTCGTCGGCTTTGAGCAGCACGTCCGGCTTGCCGGGCCGATGGATTCGTCCGTCGCGCACGTGCGCGATGGTGGCCTGCGTTCCGTCGGGACTGAACGTGATCGTGTCGTAGTCGAGCGACCACGCTTTCTGATCGAAGCGCTTCCCGTGCATCGCACCGTTGATGAGCTTCGTCGCGCCTTGGATCGGCGGCGGCGTCATGTCGCTCCCCGCGCGTCCGATCTCGTAACCCACCCACGCCAGGAACGCGAGCGCGACGAGCGACGCCGGCGTGCGCCACGTCATCCTCACGGTCGTCTCCGCCGCACGCGCACGAACGGCAGCACGACGGCGAGCGCGAGCGCCCACCCGACGGGCCCCGGCCCGAGCCGCGCATAGAGCGCCGGCGCCGGCGGGCCGACGTCGCCGACGACCAGCGCGCGGCCGCCGAGCGCCGAACGCTTCGTCCACGTGCCGTCGGGAGCGACGATCCCGCTGATGCCCGTCGCCGCCGCCTGCAGCACCCAGCGGCCCGTTTCGACGGCCCGCAACGAGGCCGCCATCGCGTGCTCGTACGGAAACTCCGTGCGGCCGAACCACGCGTCGTCCGTCGCGACGAGAAAGAGCGTCGTGCCTTCGGCGAGGCGCGCGTGCGCGATGTCGCCGAACAGCGACTCCCAGCAGATGAGCGGCGTCGCGCCGTACACCGTCTCGATGTCGTTGTGGCCGGGTGCGAACGGGCCGATGTTCGACGCGAGCGGAAGGGCGCGCAGCCACGCCGGTCCCGGAAGCCATTCCGCGAACGGCACGAGCGCTTCTTTGACGTACAGGCCGCGCACGTCGGCGGTGCCGAGCCGTCCGTCGAAGATCAGCAGCGCGTTCTCGAGCCGCGTCCCGTCGTCCCAGAAGCCGCCCGCGTACAGCGTCGTGCGCAGCGAGTCGGCGAGCGTCGCGAAGCGCGCGCGCAGCGCCGGCTCGTCTTTGAGGTCGGCCGTGATGACGGTTTCCGGCCACAGCACGATCGCGGGATGCTGCGCGCGCAGCGCGCGCGTCATCATGTCGTAGGTCGTGAGCGCGACGGTCAGACCGTGCGCGCTGCGCTTCAGCGACTGCTCGATCCCGCCTTGCACGGCGGCGACGCGCTCGTGCGGCGGCGCGTAGTGGCGCGCCGGCCACGCGATCCAGGCCGCGAGCGCGCACGCCGCGACGGCCGTCCACGCGACGAGCGCGGTCGCGAGCCGCGCGCGATCGCGCATCCGCGTCAGCCACCACGCGAGGGACGCGCCGAGCAGCGCCGTCACGAACGTGAGCGCGTATCCGCCGCCGTACGCGGCGAGCGCACGCAGCGGCGAGTCGATCATCGCGATCCCGATCTGCTCGCACGGAACGCCGAGCACGCCGGTCGAGCGCAGCTGCTCAGCGAGTGTGAACGCCGCCGCGGCGACGAGCGGCACGACGCGCGGATCGCAGCGGCGCGCGGCGAGCGACGTCGCGAGAGCCGCGAACGCGAACGCGACCGACTCGACCGCCGCCGGGCCGAGATCGAGCAGGGGGGCGAACGGGCCGACGAGCGACCCGGCCGTGTTCCCGAAGTACGAGAAGCCGACGACGAAGAACGCGAGCCCGCTCGCGTATCCCAGCAGACCCCCAGAGCGCGGTGCGACGCTCCACCACGACGCGAAGAGCCCTGCGAACGCGAACGGCGCGAGCCACCACCAACCGGCGGGCGGGAAGGCCAGATGCAGGGCGAACGCGCAAGCTAACGCGGCGACCGCGGCGCGAGCGGTCGCGAAGGAGAGAAACGTGCGTCGGGTGGCGATGGCCGTGGTGGTCGCGGCGATGATGGTCCTATCGGGGTGCGGGAGACAAGTCACCGGCTTGGGCACGAGCCAAAACCTCGTTCCGGCCGGGCAGATGCAGATCCAGTTCGAGACGGCGGCACCGATCGACGTCCAGAACTTCAGCTACCTGATCGTGCTCAATACGGCCGGCAACAACCAGCAGCCGTACGCGCAAGGCCTCAACACGAACTTCAATAACTGGAGCTACTTCTTCATCCTCGGCGGCGGCAGCTCTTCCGTGGTCGGCGGGACGCAGTACACGAACGCGCCGGGGCTGTTCCAGATCTATCAGAATCCCGCCACCGGTACGCCGGGCACGTTCCGGGTCCAGCTCGTACCGAACGAAGTCACCTTCGTCCCGACCATTCCGAGCGGACAGTACAGCGGCTTCGAGATCACGTTCAACCGCTGTTTGCTCGACCTCCCCTCGCCCGTCGCGACGCCGGCGCCTTCGGCCACGCCCTCTCCGAGCCCGAGCCCGGGCGCCGGCTCGGATTGCCCGCCCGGCGTACACGGCGTCCTCGGTGCGCTCTGGAACATCAGCCTGTTCACCGTCGACACGACCGGCGCGGTGGTCGACTCGCTCAGCTCGACGGGCCCGACGAACACCGACTACACGTTCTCGGTCGCCCCGGAGACGCTGGATACCAGCAAGTCGGATCTGAAGCCCGCGAACTCCACCGGCGTGCAGAACCCCGCCTCGCAGATCGTCGGCATCACCGTCTACAACACACCATAGAGGGTTCGGCGCTCTGGACGAGCGCCGAACCCATCGCGTTCGCGAGCTGCGCTCGCGAGCCGCGTGTTCCTCGCTGCGCTGCGGAACGAAGCGCCGCGCGCTCTGGACGAGCGCCGAACCCCGTCGCGTTCGCGAGCTGCGCTCGCGAGCCGCGTGTACCTCGCTGCGCTGCGGAACGAAGCGCCGCGCGCTCTGGACGAGCGCCGAACCCATCGCGTTCGCGAGCTGCGCTCGCGAGCCGGCGCCGGCGTCTTGGTTGTGGCTGCGGGTCCTATTCGGCGTCGCAGGGTGGGTGGGCGCAGGCGCAGGTCGCTTCGGCTTCTTCGTCGCGTGCGTCGCGGCTCTCGCAGACTTCGCTGCAGTAGGAAGCGCCCTCCAGTCCGCCGGTCACCGTGCAGTTGCACAGCGCGTATTCGCACGGCTGCGTGTAGGTGCTCATCGATGGCCTCTCATTGTCCGGTCGTGAAGCTGGTGGTCGAGAAGTTCTGCGGGATGATCGAGCTCAACGAGGTCTGACCGATCCCGAAGTTCGCCTGGTACGACGGGAACGCGAGCAGGTCGACGGTCATGCTGACCTGCTTCGTGTCTTCGTTGTACGCGAGGCGAATCTCGTAGCAGTCCCCGATCACCTTGCGATAGTAGATGTTCTTGTCCTCGATCCGCATGTGGTTCTTCCAGTCGACGTACGCGGCGACTTGCAGGTCGCTCTCATACCCGAACGGGGTCGCGATCTGAACATTGGTGCGGTCGAAGCCGTTCCCGGGGCCCGGGGAGAACGTGCCGCCGAGGTCCAGCGTCGAGCGCGGTGAGGGCCGCAGCGTCAGCTCGTACCCGACCGCCTGCGCCTCCCGGTTGAAGAACGTCGACGCGGTCAGCGAGAACGAGTAGATGTCGTCGTTGTAGAGGCGCAGCACGTCGTTCGCCTCTTTGGTCGCGTCGCCGAGGACGTCCATCACCTTGAACGGCTCCGCCAGCGGCCCGTTCGCGTGCGTCTCGTCGTACGAGATCGTGTTGAGCACGTGGCCCCACAGCGGGGTCGTGAGCGTCGCCTGCTGCGCGATGTTGGCCTTGAGGTCGCCGGTCCCGTAGACGTCCTGCTGCACGGTCACTTGCGCGGAGAAGTCGCTGTTGAGGAAGTGCGCCAGCATCGGCCCGAACTGCAGCTGGGCCTGCCCGCGCGACGTCTGCAGCGGCACGGTCGGGTCTTCGTAGATGCCGAGCAGATACTGCGCGGTGATCGGGACGAGCGTCTCGTGCGGAAAGAGCGGGTTGTGGGGCCGGATCTCGAGCTCAGGCTCCTTCTGGACGCTGTAGCTCGTCGTGTTCGCGTCGTAGCGGTCGAACGTGAGGTCGTAGTCGTACGAGCTGGACGAGTAGTGCGTGAGCGTCTGGAAATGCAGCGTGTCCTGCGTTCCGAACCCTTGCGACTGGCTGGTCGTGTACGAGACGGTCAGGTCGTTGGTGAAGTTCGACGAGAAGATCTGGTGGTCGGTGAAGCCGTAGTCGTTCGTCGATTGCTGCGACCCGCTCGTCTGGCGCTGGAAGCTGTAGTTCTGCGTGTTGCCCTTCGGCGATCCGTGGTCGACCGCGGCGCTGATGTCGATCTGCGCGGGCAGGTTCACCAGCGGCCCGTAGTCGCCGGTGTAGTTGACCGAGAACTGCCCGCGCGTCGTGCGCGAAAAGTTCTCCTGGTCGGTGAGCTGGAAGTTGCTGCTCTGGCTGCCGTCCTGCTTGTTCTTCTGGGTGAAGAAGTTGATGTCGGTCTGCCGCTTCCCGTCCTTGCGCCGGATCGTTCCCACGTAGCCCAGACCGAGCCCGATCCGCGTGTACTCCTCGATGCGGTAGTAGCCGTAGTAGTAGTCGCTGGGCGAGAACCCGATCCGCGCTTTGATGTAGAAACCTTCGACCGCGTCGTAGCCGATCAGCGGGAGGAATCCCGGCTGGCGGCGCGAGCCCATCTGCTCCGCGCGCAGCGAGATGACGAGGATGGGAAGGTACAGCACGGCGAGGGCGCCGAGGTAGACGACGTTCGCGTGCCCGACCGCTTTGTCGCCGGGGTAGATGTCGAGCGTCTTCGACTCGACGTGATAGCCGGAGCGCGGGTTCTCGCACGTCGTGAGAAAGGCGCGCGCGACGTGCGTCACGCCGTCGCGATCGGTGACGATCTGCGACCCGGCGAAGTGGATCTTCCCTTGCTCCACGCCGTTCGTCGACTCGCCGCGGCCGTGGATCAGCGTCGCCTGCTGCGTCGTCGTGTCGAACCGCACCGCGTCGGCGAACAGCGTCGTGTCGCCGGCGCGATTGCGCACGAACGTGTGCCCCGTGATGTCGATGTAGCGCTGCCCGTCGTAGTGCGCCTTGTCGCCGCCGAGCACGCCGTCGGCGTAGAAGATGTTCACGTGTCCCACGAGGTCGAAGGGCTCGCCCGGCTTGTTCGTCCCGGTCAGCTTGTCGCCGAGAACCGCATAGGTGTTCGGCGGCAGCTGCTGCGCGCCGGGCGGCGGTGAGGCCGACGGCGAGGCGCTCGGGGCCGGGCTGATCGGACCCGACGCGTACGTCGGCTGCGGCTCGGGCGTGCTCGAGGGCGGCGCGGTCTGCGTGTAGATGAAGACGGGCCCGGGCGACCCGCTCGGCGACGGCGACGGGGAGATCAGCGGCGGCGGGGTGGCCGAACCCGGCGCCGGCGTCGGGGGCGGCGGGACGAGCGTCTGCGGGCCGATCGGCGCGTTCGGCTTTCCGACGTACGGCGCCGGCGTCGGCGACGACGACGACTCCGGCGCGGGCCCCGTCGGCTCGGGCGTGCCCGTGACTTGCGCCACCGGGAAGGGGCTGGGATCGGGCTGCACCCCGCAGCCGTGCTGCAGCAGCTGGTTCGCGTGCGTCTGATCGGACGTGTCGTCGGCGAGCGCCGTCGCCGGCGGGACGCTGACCAATGCCAGCACGAGCGCGACCAGTGCCGCGCTCGCGCGCCACAGACGTCGGCTCACCGGTCTTCGAGCCAGATCAGCCACGCGCCCGCGAGCGCCATGATGATGTTCGGCAGCCACGCGGCGAGGTACGGATTCAACGCGCCGTTCTTTCCGAACGCGCCGGCGACCGCGACGATCGCGTAGTACACGAACATCACGACGATCGACAGCACGATCCCGAGCGTCCGGCCGCGCTTCCCGAAGCGCACCGCCAGCGGCACGGCGACGATCACGGCGATGAACGAGGCGAACGGGAAGGCGTACTTCGTTCCCAGCGTCATCTCACGTCCCGCGAGCTCGGCGCCGCCCTGCCCCGTCTCCTTGCGGAACTTGATGTCCCGGCTGAGCCGCTGCGTGTTCATCGTATACGTATCGTTGAACGAGCTGCTCAGAAAGTTCTGGCCGTTGTCGCCCATCGGCAAAGAAAGTCGGATCTCTTCCGCGCTCACGTCGACGGCGCCGATCTGCCCGTCGGCCTTGATCTGGGTCCGCACCGCGTGTTGCAGCACGATGTCGGTCCCTTCGATGCGCGCGGTCGCGGCGGTCAGAATCTGGTGGTACGGCGAGGTGGGATCGGGCTGGTAGATCTGCACGTTCTGCATGACCTTGCCGTCCGAGCTGACCGACCCGATCAGGAAGACGTTCTTGGTGACCGGGTCTTCGCGGAAGATGTCGGGCTCGATGGGAAGCGTCTGGGAGCGGTACAGGATCTGATAGAAGCTGCGGGTGGAGAGGTCGGTCGCGACCGGCACGACGTGCTCGTTGATGAGGAACGCCGAGACGGCGACGAGCGCGCCGACGAGCAGCGGCAGCGCGATGATGCGGCGGAACGAGATCCCCGACGTGCGCAGCGCGGCGATCTCGTTGTCGGCGGCGAGGCGCCCGAAGCCGAGCAGCATCCCGAACAGGCACGCGAAGGGGAACGCCATCGGCGTCGCCTGCGGGATGCGGAACAGCAGAAAGCGCAGCACGAGGAAAACCGGCGCGCCTTTGTTGACGATGTAGTCGGCCGCGAGCACGAAGATGTTCGCGAACCAGAACAGGAAGAACGCCGCCAGCGCGAAGCCGAACGGACCCGTCACTTCGCGCAGGACGTACGCGTCGAGGATGCGCAGCCCCGGAAAGCGCGGCGGTGCGGCGCGGGCGAGCGGCGGCGCGACGCCCGGGACGGCGGCCACGGGGTTAGCGGAGGCCGGCGATCACGCGCTCGACGTACGCGCGCGTCTCGGCATACGCCGGAACGCCGTGCGCGGCGTCGACCGCTCCGGGGCCTGCATTGTAGGCCGCGACCGCCAAGCGGACGTTTCCGCGATAGCGCCGCAGCAGGTCGTGCAGATAGCGCGTCCCGCCCTCGACGTTCTCGTACGGATCGAACGGATTCGCCACCCCGTATTCGGCGGCGGTTCCCGGCATCAATTGCATGAGCCCCTGTGCTCCCACGCGCGAGACGGCGCTCGGATCGCCGTGAGACTCCGCGTCGATTACCGAGGAAACGAGCTTCGGGTCGACGGAGTTCGCAGCCGCGGCACCGCGCACGAGTGAAGCGAGCTGCGACGGCGGGAGCGAGTGAGGACCGCCGGGGACTAGACCGCCGGCACTGCAGGCGGACAGTCCGGCGAGCGCGACGAGCGCAAACGTCCGGAGGGCGCGGGGGAACACGTCCTGCACGCGATTCGCCGGGGAGTGCACCCCGCCTTGCCGCCGAACCGAATCTGGACGTTCGGCGCTATTCGTCGATGCCCGGGAGCGCGGCGACGCAGAGCTTCAGCGTTCCGCCGCCGGCCTCGACCACGCCGCGCCAGAACCGGCACAAGCCCGCGATCTGCGCATCGCTGGTCTGCATCGACGCGACCCCGGCCGTGACGCCGGCGATGACGACGTCCGCGCGGGTGAGCGCCGGCAGCGCGCCGCTGCCGCGCAGCGAGCGCACCACCGCCGCGGTCGAGGCGCCCGGGTCGCGGCGGTAGGCGAACAAGTTCAGCGCGCGGCTCTGCTGCCAGCCGTTGAAGATCACGACGACGACCCGCTTGTCGGAGGGCGGCTCGAGCGCGAGGCTCTGCCCCGCCGCGGCGAGCGCCCCGAGCGGGTCGGAACCGCCCGTCGTCTTCGCGACGGCAGGAAGCCGGTCGACGGCGGCCGCCTCGCGCACCGCGAAACGCCGGCTCTCCGAGCGGTAGAGGAGCGGGTTCACTTCGTTCTGCCCGACCGGCGCAGGGACCGTCGCGCTGAACAGCGGCAGCTCCGTGAGCGACTCGGCCGTCACGGGCCGGAGCGTCAGCGCTGCGCCGGGCGCCGCGCAGCCGGCGACGGCCGTCGCCATCGCCCGGTAGGCGTGCCAGCGGTTCGCCGGGATCGTCGCGCCGGCGGCGACGAGCAGCTCGACCTCGCGGCCGGAGCCGACCTCGCGCGCGAGCCAGTCGCTCGGACAGGTGCGTCCGCTGGTCCCGCTCGTCGCCGCCGACGCCGACCCGCCGGCGCCCGATCCGCACGCCGCGAGTCCGGTGAGGCCCAGCAGCCCGGCGGCGGCGAGCGCCGCCGCGGCGATGCCGCGAGCCGGCGCGCGGCCGCCGAGGGTCGAGACGCGAATACCGGGCGGGACGAGCACCGTGCCGTCAGCCTCGCGTGCCGTTCACCGCCCCGTTGGCGGCGCCGGCGCCGTAGATCGTCTCGCCGACCGTCGGAATCGTCGTGTCGTCGTCGGCGACGGCCAGCCGCACGGCGCGATCCGAGATCTCCACCTCGCGTCGCGTCGCGTCGAGGTGCCGCTGCGCCGTGCGCAGCCGCCCGCGCAGGGAGCCGAGCCGGCGGCGCAGCGCGAGGGTCTCGAACGACTCGCGATAGTAGCCCGACGTGAACGCGAGGACGATCCCGGTGAACGCCAGCATCGTGAGCGCCGCCGCCTGGATCGTCGGGCTGTTGGGCATCTGCGAGCCGTCGTTCGATGCCGTCGCGTACGTATAGCGAAGCAGATAGCCGACGGTGAGGAAGCCGATCGCCGCGATCGAGGCGAGCACCAGAAAGACCGCGTCGAGCGCGACGCTGGACTGCGGGCGCCGCTGCCGCCGGACCAGCTCGCCCAGGAGCAGTCCGAGCAGAAAGCCCGTCGCGGCGAACGCGGCGGTCAGCGCGATCAGCTCCGTCCGCGACGCGAAGAAGAAGACGAGGCTCATCATCCGCGCCGGATACCACTCTAGCACGATCGCCACGATCGCGAGCGCGGCGATGATCTCGAGCGGCCACCCGCGCTCGTAGGGCGGCACCGCGTCGAGCCGCCGCTGCGCGGCGCGGATGTCGGCCTCGGCCGCCCCGCACGCCATCTCGCACTCCCCGCTGCGCGAGCGAGCGCGATGCAATTGCTCGAGGACCGCGGCGCGGTCCACGCTGCGGTCGACTCGTTGTTGATAACCGGGCGACGCCATCTTCCGCCCACCTCCGAGAAACACTACCACCGGCGGCCGGCATGTGTTGCGCCGCACGGAGGCCGCAACGTACGGCAGCGCCGCGCCGAATTCTTTCCGTTCGCCGCTCCTCGCGAACGCGCGCCTGGAGCGGCTAGGCTTCCGAGCGCTCTACCGCTCCTGCATCCTCCAGCCGGAGATGATGGACGCGCAGCGCACGGTGCAGCTCTTCGTCGTTCCAGGCGATTCGTGACTCGGCCTCATCCGAGAAGAACACGCGGCCCTCGAAGACGGCGCAGTGCACGATGTCGTGTCCGTACTTCGAGAGGTATCGAATCCCGTCGAAGCCTTCACGGAACGCAATCCGCGATACCGCCTGAGTGAGCGCCCGCGGCGCGCTCAGGTAGAGGACGCTTGCGTCGAAATCATCGCGATTCGCTCCCAGGACGTCGCCTGGGAGCTTCGTTCGCAGGTACGCGATCCAGGGCGACGAGCCGACATCGGCGTGCGTCCCCGTCGCGTGGGCCTCGCCGATCCAGCGCTCGCGCAGCCAGGACGCCGGAACGACGCCTTGCGGGACGTAATCATCCGGACCGTCGATCGTCGCCAGCTCCGCATACAGCTCGAGGTCCGGCCGATACCGCGCGAGCGTCTCGATGAAACAGCCGTACCTCGTCGCGCTCGCATACAGGACGCGGTACTCGCTCTCCGGGTCGTCGTAGCGATTCCCGAACGTGCCGTCCCTGCCGGCGAATGCCCAATCGGGCCAATCCCACACTGGCGTCCGTGCGACGCGGAAAAGCGGCCTCGGCACGGAAATCGCCTGCAGCACGCTACCCGCCTATCAGAAATGCCCGGGCCGCACTCACGACGCCCTCCGCGTCCATGGCCGGGTCACCGTCGCGGAGGATGCGCGCTGGGCTGCGATCGCCCAGTTGCGGATTCAGGCCCATGAACCAGGCCTGCACCACACGCTTGTCGTCGCGCGTCCGCAGCATCTTCGCGATGCGCAATGCGAGCCGTAGCCGCTCGACGTCGAACTTGCGTCCCGCTTCGCGACCGGCGACCCAGGCATCCACCGTCCGTGTATCCTTGACGCCGGCGAGGAGCGCCGTGATCTTGCGTCCGAGGATCTCGACGAGCTCAGCGACGACTGTGCCCGGCTCCATCCGGGTCACTTCGTTGTAGGCGGCGAGGTCCGGACGCGGCGGTGAGGCGATGGTCATGGTGGTGATCCTCTGCCTTAGTGTACCATAAATGTGCCGCAAGTGCATTCCAAATGCAGCCATCCGACAACGCAGAAATGCAGAGCGAACATGTGTTCGGCCGCGTGCTCAGCTTGCCGTGAAACTGCAAGAAAGCGTCGCTTGCTGGTTGTGGGCCGTGGGGTGGGTGGCGTATAGTGGAGCGAAGTGGAGCAGGTTGGAGCCTGAGTGGAGGTCCGTATGTCGGATCGTCCGCTCTTCACCGGTTCGGCCGAGCACAGCCTTGACGACAAGGGTCGTCTCGTCGTGCCCGCGCGGTTTCGGGAGCGGCTCGGCGCCGGCTTCTTCCTGACCATCGGCGATCCGGACCCCTGTCTCGCGCTATATCCGGCGCCGGCGTGGGCGGACATCTGCGCCCGGCTCGAGGCGGCGCCCAGGAAAGACGCGCCGTTTCGCGCCTACGTGCGGCGGCTGTTCGCGCACACGGAGGAGCTGAGCACCGACAGCCAGGGACGGCTCGTGATCCCGCCCGCGCTGCGGCACTACGCCGGGATCGAGAAGGACGTCGTCTCGATCGGCTCGCTCAAGCGCGTCGAGCTGTGGTCGAAGCAGCGCTACGACGCGCATGCGCTGAGCCACGGCGAGCTCCCCGACTACGCCTCCGAGCTCGGCCTCTTCTAGATGGCGCTGCTCGCGATGCGACCCTTCGACGGATCGTCGTTCTCGGAAGGCTCAGGCTCAGTCTGCCCCGGACCGCCGGACCGCGCCGAGCGCCGTGACGCCGCCGAGCGCGCCGGTGCTCCGCAGCGTTCCGGCGGATCGGACGCGGCCGCGCCTACGCACGTTCCGGTGCTCGCGCGCGAAGTCGTCGAGCTGCTCGCGATCCGGCCGGACGGCGTCTACGTCGACGCGACGTTCGGGGCCGGCGGCCACGCGCGGCTGATCCTCGAGAAGCTCGGCCCTTCCGGACGGCTCGTCGCGTTCGACGCCGATCCGTCGGCGCGCGAACGCGCGCTCGACGATCCGCGCTTCACGCTCGTCCACGCGAACTTCCGGGAGCTGGACGACCGCCTCGACGTGCTCGGCGTCGCGGAGATGGACGGCGTGCTGTTCGACCTGGGCGTCAGCTCGATGCAGCTCGACGTGGGCGAGCGGGGCTTCTCGTTCCGCGCCGGCGCGGCCCTCGACATGCGGATGGACCCGACCCGCGGCGAGAGCGCGGCCGACCTGCTCGCGACGCGCGGCGAGCACGAGATCGCCGACCTCATCTATCGCTACGGCGAGGAACGGCACTCGCGCCGCATCGCACGCGCCATCGTCGCGCTGCGCGAGGCCGGGACGCCGGTCCGCGACACCGTCGACCTCGCCAACGTCGTCGCGCGCGCGGTTCGCGCGCCGGCGCATCAGCGCATCCACCCCGCCACGCGCACGTTCCAGGCGCTGCGCATCGCGGTCAACGACGAGCTCGGTGCCTTGCGCGACGGGCTCGATTCCGCGATCGCGCGGACCGCACTCCACGGACGGATCGCCGTCATCAGCTTCCACTCGCTCGAGGATCGCATCGTGAAGCACGCCTTCCGGGAGGACGCACGGATTCGCGTCCTCACGCGCAAGCCGGTCGTCGCCGGAGACGCCGAGACGCGCGACAACCCGCGCGCGCGCAGCGCCAAGCTGCGCGTCGCGGAGCGCGTCGCGGAGGACGCGGCGTGATCGCGGCACAGCGGGCGCCGCTTCCGCCTCCGCGCCAGGTCGAGCGCGCGCGCACCGCGACGCGGCGGCGCTCGCGGCGCGCGCGGCGCCGCTCCCACGCCCCGGTCCGCGCGGTCATCGCGCTGACGGTCGCGCTGTTCCTGCCGCTGCTCGGGTACGTGTGGCTGACGGCGAACGTGACGTCGCTGAGCTACGCGCTCGCGCGGACGCAGACCGAAAAGCTCGCGCTCCAGGAAGACTCGCAGCGCGCCGACGACCGGATCGCGCGGCTGACCTCGCCGGACCGGCTCGCCGCGATCGCGGCGGCGCTGAAGATGCACGATCCGAACGTGTACGCCGTCGTCGCGTTGCCGGCCGTGAAGCCGCAGCCGAAGCCGGCCGGCATCGCGTTCTTCGCCACCTGGTTCGGGACGCAGCGCTGATCGCGCCGCCGATGCACTCCGAAGGACGGGCCGCGTAATGGCGGCGCGCTCGTTCGCGCGCGTCGCACCGGTGCGTGCGAACGTCTCGCTGCTGCTCGTCGTGCTGCTCGCGACCGCGCTGACCGCACGGCTGGCCGTCATCCAAGTGCGAGACGGCCCGTCGCTCGCGCGTAAGGCGCTCGCGCAGCACGACGAGACGGTGGAGACGTTCGCGAAGCGCGGCGCGATCCTCGACCGCGACGGAGGCGTGCTCGTCCGCTCGTTGCCGTCCGAGTCCATCTACGCCGTGCCGGCCGACGTGACCGATCCGCACGCGGTCGCGGCGAAGCTTTCGCCGATCGTGCACAAGCCGGTGATGGATCTGGAGCTCGCGCTGCGCGACGGCTCGCAGTTCCGCTGGCTCGCGCGGAAGGTGCCCCACGAGGTGGCGCAGCGCGTGCGCGCGCTCGGGATCACCGGCATCGTGACGGCGCCCGAGGAGACCGGGCTGCGCTTCGTCGCCTCCGGGCGTCTCGCGTCGACCGTGATCGGCTTCACCGGCACCGACGAGAACGGCCTCGACGGTCTCGAGTACTCGTTCGACGCCTTGCTGCGCGGAACGCCCGGACGGACGCGGGTCGAAGCCGACAATCTCGGCCATGCGATCCCGTTCGGGCAGACGCAGGTCATCGAGCGCGCCGTCCCCGGAAAGACGATCGTCACGACGCTCGATCCGTACCTGCAGTTCGAGGCGGAGCGGCTGCTGCGCGCGGACGTGAAGAAGTGGCACGCGCGCAGCGGCAGCGTCGTCGTGATGGACCCGAACACCGGCGAGCTGCTCGCGATTGCGAACGTTCCCGACTTCGACCCGGCGCACTTCGCGTCGTACACGCCCGACCAATGGCGCGACCGTGCGGTCGAGGACGCGTACGAGCCCGGCTCGACGTTCAAGCTGATCACCGCGGCGGCGGCGCTCGAGAGCGGGAAGTTCGGTCCCGACGCGCGCTTCCCGGCGCGCGATGCGATCGAGGTCGGCGGACACGTGATCCACAACGCCGAGGACGGGATGATGGCGGCCGGGCTCGGCGGCACCGAGTCGATCGAAGACATCATCGCGTACTCGCACAACGTCGGCGCCGCCGAGATGGGGATGGCGACCGGGCCGGCGGCGGTGTACAAGATGATCCGCGCCTTCGGGTTCGGCGATCCCACGAACGTCGGGCTGCCCGGCGAGAATCCCGGCATCGTGCTTCCCCCGGATCAGTGGAGCGGCTCGTCGCTCGCGACGATCTCCTTCGGCCACGGCATCTCGACGACGCCGCTCGCGCTCGCGCGCGCGTACTGCGCGATCGCGAACGGCGGGATCCTGCTGCGCCCGCGCATCCTGGACGCGATCGAGGACGCGACCGGAAAGGTCGTCTACCGCTACGGCCCGGAGATCGAGCGGCGCGTGATCTCAGAGCACACCGCGGCGATCCTGCGCCGCTATCTGCGCGCCGTCGTCGTGCGCGGGACGGGGCGCGAGACCGCGAAGGTTCCCGGCTACACGACCGCCGGCAAGACCGGGACGGCGCAGGTGGTCGAGAACGGCCGCTATCTGTCCGGCGCGTACGTCGCGTCGTTCGTCGGGATGATCCCGGCGCAGCAGCCGCGGTACGTCATTCTGGTGAAGGTCGAGCGCCCGCAGGGCTCGATCTACGGCTCGGACGTGGCGGCGCCGGTGTTCGCGGCGCTCGCCCGCGCCGCGATGCTGCACGCGGGCTACATGCCGGCCTTCGCGCCGGCGCGCTTGGTCCGCCACGCGCGAGGCTCGAAAGGGAAGCGGTGATGCGCGAGACGGCACGGCTGCTCGCCGCGCTGACGGGCGCGCGCGTGGTCGGTTCGCTTCCGGCGACGGTGGACGCGCTCGCGGGCGATTCGCGCGCGGTGCGCCCCGGGACGCTCTTCGTCGCGCTGCGCGGCGAACGGACCGACGGGCATGCCTACGTACGGGACGCGGCGGCACGCGGAGCCGCGGCGGTCGTCGTCGAGCGCGCATCGGACGCCGACGTGCCGGCGATCGTCGTCCCCGACACGCGGGTCGCCGCGGCCGTGCTCGCCGACGCCTTCTACGACGAGCCGTCGGCCGCGCTCACCGTCGTCGGCGTGACCGGGACGAACGGCAAGACGACGACGACGCACCTGGTCCGCGACGTGTTCGAGGCGGCCGGCATGCGCTGCGGCGTGATCGGGACGCTGGGCGGCGCGCTCGGCGAGCGGCGCTGGCCGCTCAGCAACACCACGCCGCTCGCGATCGAGCTGCAGGCCCTGTTGGCCGAGCAGCGCGACGCCGGCGCGCGCGCCGTCGCGATGGAGGTCAGCTCGCACGCGCTCGCGCTGCGGCGCGTCGACCGCGTCCGCTTCCGCGCCGCCGCGCTGACGAACATCACGCGCGATCATCTGGACTTTCACGGCACGCTCGAGCGTTACGTCGCCGCGAAGCGAACGCTGTTCGACCTCGCGCCGGTCGCCGTGCTGAACGCGGACGATCCCTCCGGCGCCGCGTTCGCGCGCGAGCTGCCGAACGCGATCACCTACGCGCTCGACGCCGACGCCGACGTGCGCGCGACCGCGATCGTGCTCGAAGGCGACGGAACCAGCTTCCGGGTCGGCGATGTCGAAGTGACGATCGCGCTTCCCGGCCGCTTCAACGTTCGCAACGCGCTCGCCGCGTTCGCGCTCGGGCGCGTCCTCGGCATCGACGACGCGACGATCGCGCGCGGGCTTGCTCGCACACGGTCCGTGCCCGGCCGAATGGAGCGGATCGGCGCCTTCGGCATCGACGCGATCGTCGACTACGCGCACACGCCGGATGCGCTCGAGAACGTGCTCTGCGCGGCGCGCGAGGCGACGAAGCGCGAGCTGATCGTGGTGTTCGGCTGCGGCGGCGACCGCGATCCGGGCAAGCGCGCGCAGATGGGCGAGATCGCCGCGCGGCTCGCCGACCGCGTCATCGTGACGTCGGACAACCCGCGCGGCGAGGACCCGCTGAGCATCGCGCGCGCGGTGGCGGACGGATATCCCCACACGACGATCGAGCTGGACCGCCGCAGCGCGATCCGGCGCGCGATCGATGCCGCGCAGCCGGGCGACACGATCGTCGTCGCCGGCAAAGGCCACGAGACCTACCAGATCGTCGGCAGCGAGGTTCGCCCGTTCGACGACCGCGACGAAGTCCGGCTCGCGTTCTCGAAGCGCGCCGAGGCCCTGCGCGCGTGAAGTTTCACACCGCGGCGGCGATCGCGGCGCTGCACGCGCGCGCGGTCGCCGGCGAAGCGCTTCCCGAAGCGTTCGTGGTCGGCACCGACACCCGCGCGCTCGCGCGCGACGCGGCATTTCTCGCGCTGCGCGGCGAGCGGTTCGACGGACACGCCTACGTCGCGGAAGCGTTCGCGCGCGGCGCGGCGTGCGCGATCGTGGACGACGCCTCCGTGGTTCCGCCCGGACGTCCCGCGCTGGTCGTCGCGAGC
This sequence comes from Vulcanimicrobiaceae bacterium, assembly GCA_035650875.1. Lineage (GTDB taxonomy): Bacteria > Vulcanimicrobiota > Vulcanimicrobiia > Vulcanimicrobiales > Vulcanimicrobiaceae > Vulcanimicrobium. The sequence continues at coordinate 633,520 of DASRGU010000010.1, read as the reverse complement.
ACGACGCAGGCATATCTCGATCTCGGCGCGCTCGCACGCGCCCGGATCGGCGGAACGGTGGTCGGGATCAGCGGCAGCACGGGGAAGACGACGACGAAGCAGTTTCTGCTCGCGCTGCTGCGCGCGAGCGGGATCGACGCGACCGCGACGCCCGAGAACGAGAACAACGAGATCGGCGTCGCGAAGTTCCTGTGCGGTCTCGCCGACGGCGACGGGCGCGTGGCGATCGTCGAGATGGGCGCCCGCAAGTACCGCGACCTCGACGTGCTCGTGGAGGCGGCGCGTCCCGACGTCGCGCTGCTGACGAACGTCGGCGAAGCGCACCTCGAGATCATGGGCTCGCGCGAGCGGATCGCGGAGACGAAGTGGGCGCTGCCGTCGGGCGCGCGGCGCGGCGTGCTGAACCTCGCCGACGAGGCGTCGCGCGTCCGTGCGGCCTCGCTCGCCGCGCCGCCGGTCTGGTTCGGCATCGACCAGGAGCGCCCGCCGCACGGCGAGCGCGCCGTGATCGCCGAGCGCGACGCGATCTGGTCGATCGAAGAGAGCGGCGCGACCGCGACGCACCCGATCCGCATCGCCTTTCCCGGCGATCACAACCGCCGCAATCTCGCCGGCGCGTTCGCCGCGGCGCTGCTCTGCGGCGGCGACTTCGCGCGGATGGCCGGCGGCGTCGCGTCGCTCGCGCTGCCGCACGGACGCTACGAGATCGTCGAGCTCGCGGACGGCGTGCGCGTCGTCTTCGACGCGTACAACGCCTCGCTTTCGGGCGTCCTCGCGACGCTCGGGACGTTCGGGCGCGAGCCGGCGCGGCGGCGCATCGCGGTGCTCGGCAGCATGGCGGAGCTGGGCGACGGCGCGCCGGCGATGCACGAGAAGGTCGGCGAGCTCGCGGCACGGCTCGACGTCGTGCTCGCAGGCGGACGCTACGCCGAGGACACGGCGCGCGGCGTCGAGCGCAAGGGCGGCACGGTCGTGCGCTACGCCACCAACGACGAAGCGGCGGCGTGGCTCCGCCGCAACGTGCGCGCAGGCGACGCGATCCTGCTCAAGGGCTCGCGCATGTACAAGATGGAGGAGATCGCCGAGGCGCTGGGCGCCGAGGTGTTCGCGTGATCCCGGTCGCGCTGAAAGAAGAAGGGCTGCCCGAGGGGCTCGTGGCCATCCCGGTCCGCACGCGGCTGATCGCGCCTGGCGACGACCTCGCCGTGCTGATCGGCGACGCCGTCCGCGGGATCGCGCGGCCCGGCGACGTCGTCGTCGTGGCGGAGACCGGGGTCGCGATCGCACAATCGCGCTTCATCCCGGCGGAGTACATTCGTCCCTCGAAGCTCGCGCTCGCGCTTTCGCGCCGCGCCGGCGCGCTCGCGACGGTGAGCCAGCCGGAGTCGCTCCAGCTCGTGATCGATCACGCCGGCGCCGCAAAGGTCGTGTGGGCCGCGCTCGCGCACGTCGCCGGGCGGCTGCGCGGACGCCACGGCGTGTTCTACGAAGTGCTCGGCGAAGCGATCGCCACGATCGACGGCTACACGGGAACGCTTCCGCCGTACGAGCGCGCGATCGTGCTCGGGCCGGCGGAGCCGGATCGCGTCGCGACGGAGCTCGCGTCCGCGCTCGGCGTGCACGTCGCCGTGGTCGACGCGAACGATCTGCGCCGGGCGAAGACGCTCGGCGCCTCGCCGGCGCTCGACCGCGCCGCGGTCGAACGCGCGCTGATCGGCAACCCGCACGGCAACGGCGACGAGCAGACGCCGCTCGTCGTGCTGTCCTGGCGCGGCGACGGCGCGAACCCGCTGGTGCGCGCGTGATCGAGCACAGCACGGTCTGGATCCCGGCCTGGACGCGCTGGCAATGGTACTTTCCCGGACGCAGCGGCGCGCTGATGGTCCCGCTGGTGCTCATCGGCGGGACCACCTTCGTGCTCGGCGCGCTGCTCGGGCCGCGGCTCATCGCGGCGCTGCAGCGCGCGTCGGCGCGGCAGATCGCGTACGAGGACGCACCGAAGACGCACCGGGCGAAGACCGGAACGCCCACGATGGGCGGCGTGCTGTTCGCGCTGGCGCCGCTGTGCGCGCTGTTCTACGTCCCGTTTCGCGCCACGCTCGCCCTCGCGGTGCTCGTCTTCGCGTGCATGGCGATCGGCGCGGTCGACGACCTGGCGAAGATTCGGGGTGCCAAGAACCGCGGGCTCGGCGCGCGGGCGAAGTTCGGTCTCACCGTGGTCGCCGCGATCGTGTTTCTGCTCGTCGCCGGGCCGCAGCCGAGCGAGCTGCTCGGGATCGGCGCCGTTCCGCCCTGGGTCTGGTACCTGCTCTCGGTGTGCGTCGTGCTCGCGACGACCCACGCGGTCAACTTGACGGACGGGCTCGACGGCTTGGCCGGCGGAGTCGCGGTCCCGCCGCTGCTCGTGCTCGCGTACTGCGGCTGGATCCTCGAAGCGTCGCGCGGGCTCGAAGGCTACGCGGCCGTCGCGGTCGCGTGCGCGACGCTCGGAGCCGTGCTCGCGTTCTTGGTGTACAACCGTCATCCGGCGCGCGTGTTCATGGGCGACACCGGCTCGCTCGCGCTCGGCGCCGCGCTGGCGGGCATCGCGATCCTCACCGGCGCGCACCTGCTGCTGCTGCTCATCGGCGGCGTGTTCGCGGCCGAAACCTTGAGTGTCATCATCCAAGTTGCTTCGTACAAGACGACGCGCCGCCGCGTGTTCCGGATGAGCCCGCTCCACCACCACTTCGAGCTCGGCGGCTTGACGGAGACGGCCGTGACGGTGCGCTTCTGGATCGCTTCGCTGGTCCTCTCGCTCCTCGGCTTCGCCCTGATCGCACGCACAGCATGACTCCGTCGTCACGCGGTCACTTCGATCGCACCGAACACGTCCTCATCATCGGCCTCGGCCGCAGCGGCCGCGCGAGCGCCGACGTGCTGCACTCCCGGGTCGGCGCCGTCTACGCAACCGACGAGGCCCCGCGCGAGGCGCTCGCCGCCGCGCTCGAGGAGCTCGCGCCGAAGAACGTGCGCTTCGTCCCGCCCGGCGAGCTGGACGCGATCTTGCCGTCGATCACCACCGCGGTGCTCTCGCCGGGGATCCCGCTCAACGGCGAGCTGGTGCGCCGCGTGCAGGCCGCGAACGTCCCGGTGCTCAGCGAGGTCGAGGTCGCGTACCGCATCTGCCGCGCGCCCATCGTCGCCGTCACGGGCACGAAAGGAAAGACGACGACGACCGCGCTCATCGGCGCGCTGTTCCGCGCCGCGGGGAAGACGGTCCGCGTCGGCGGCAACATCGGGATCGCGCTGATCCGCGAGACCGCGGACGCGTCGCCCGACGACTGGGTGATCGCAGAGGTCAGCTCCTTTCAGCTCGAATCGATCCGCTCGTTCAAGCCGCGCATCAGCGTGATCCTCAACGTCACGCCGGATCATCTCGACCGCTACTTCTCGATGGAGGAGTACGCCGAAGCGAAGTTCCGCATCTTCGCGAACCAAGGCCCCGGGGACACGTTCGTCGGCAACCTCGACGATCCGATCGTCGCGTCGGCTCCCGGCGAGGACGGCAACCGCATCAAAGCGCGCGCACGGTGGTTCTCCGGCGAGCCGCACCGCCAGTCGACGGTCTACTTGCGCGACGGCAAGACGATCGTCTACGCGCCGCCGACCGGCGATCCGCGCCCGGTCGACGTGCTGGGCGTCGACGAGATCCCGCTCCTCGGCCGGCACAACGTCGAAAACGTGATGGCGGCCGTGCTGGCCGCGCTCGCCGCCGGGCTCCCGCTCGACGCCGTGCGCGAAGGCGTGCGGGGCTTCCGCGCGCTGAGCCACCGGCTGGAGCCGGTCGCGGAGATCGACGGCGTCTCGTACGTCGACGACTCGAAGGCGACGAATCCCGGCTCGGTGATCGCCGCGATGCGCTCGTTCGACCGCCCGATCGTGTTGATCGCGGGCGGGAAGGCGAAGGGCACCGACTTCGCCGAGATGGGGAAGGTCGTCTCGTCGCGCGCGAAGGCCGTCGTCCTGATCGGCGAGGACGCGGACGAGATCGCGGCGGTCGTGAAGCGCGCGAGCGTCGAGCGCGCGACGTCGATGGACGACGCGGTCGCACGCGCCCGCGCGCTCGCGGCGCCGGGCGACGTCGTCCTGCTCTCGCCGGGCTGCGCGTCGTTCGACATGTTCCGCTCCGCCGAGCATCGCGGCGAGTCGTTCGCCGAGGCGGTGCGCGCGCTCGAAGGCCGGCTGGCCGGTGCACGCTAGACGCGCCGCGGCGCCGCGCGCGCAGAGCGCTCGCGCGCCGCGCGAGCGCGGCCTCTCCGAAGCGCGGCCGCGCGTGACCCTGCGCCCGCCCGACCCGCTGCTGGTCGGGAGCGTCGCGTTCCTGGTGATGCTCGGGCTCGTGATGGTGTTCAGCGCGTCGAGCGCGTTCGGCTACGAGTACTACCACGACACCGCGCACTATCTGAAGCACCAGCTCGCGTACTTGGTCGCGGGGCTCGTGTTCGCGTACGCTGCGTATCGCGTCGACTACCGCAAGCTCAAGACGATCGCACCCGGCGTGCTCGCCGTCACGTTCGTGCTCCTCGTGCTGACGCTGATCCCGCACGTCGGCTTCGCGAGCGGCGGGGCGCGCCGCTGGCTGGGGCTGCGCGCGCTTTCGTTCCAGCCGTCTGAGCTCGCGAAGCTCGCGCTCGTGCTGTTCCTCGCCGCCCGCCTGTCGCAGCTCGGCGAGAAGGTGCGCTCGCTCTCGAAAGGCGTCTTCCCCGCCCTGATGGTGACGGCGATGCTCGCCATCCCGATCTTCGTCGAGCCCGACATGGGTACGGCTTCGCTGATCCTGTTCACCGCGTTCGCGATGCTGTTCGCGGCCGGCGCGCGGATCGAGCACCTCATCATGTGCGTGATGGCCATGCTTCCCGCGGCGGCGATCGCGGTCGGCTCGTCGGCTTACAAGCGCGCGCGCGTCTTCGCGTTCATCAATCCGTGGAAGGACGCACAGAACACCGGCTTCCACATCGTGCAGTCGCTGCTCGCGCTCGGCAGCGGCGGGATCTTCGGCGTCGGGCTCGGCCAGTCACGGCAGAAGTACTTCTATCTGCCCGAAGCGCACACCGACTTCATCTTCGCCGTGCTCGGCGAGGAGCTGGGACTTCTCGGCTGCGTCGCGGTCATCGCGCTCTTCGTCGTCTTCGCCGTTCGCGCGATCCAGCTCGCGCTGCAGGCGCCGGACCGCTTCGGGATGCTGCTCGCGCTCGGCTGCACCTTCACGATCGTCATCCAAGCGTTCGTCAACATCGGCGTCGTCACGTCGTCGTGGCCGGTCACCGGCGTCCCGCTGCCGTTCATCTCGTTCGGCGGCACGTCGCTGATCGTCTCGCTCGTCGCCGTCGCGCTGATCGCGAACGTCGGGCGCTACCGCGCCGTCTCCTGAGCCGCAGCCGGCGTCGCGACCGCGACGCGCGCGGTCGGGCACGCGGCGGACAGCAGCGTCTGCAGCCGCACGAGGTCGCCGTCCGCGTCCGGCGGGATCAACACGTCTTGGGCGACGGTCACCGGCGGATTCGGGCCGGGGACGATCTCGACGAAGCGTAGGGCGACGCTGCGCGGTTTGCGCTCGTCGAGCGCCGCCGCGACCAGATACTTGCCGGCGTTGCGCCACTCCGAAAAGACGCCGTCGGAGAAGACGCCCGCGTCGCCGAAGTACGATTCGGGCGGGGCGCCGAGCAGCAGCGCGCGCAGGCGCCGCGGCGCGCCTGCCGCGTAGCGCTCCGAGAGCGCGACCGCGCCGGCCGTCACGAGGACGAGCGCGGCGAGGTACGACGCTTTCCAGATCCATCCGCCGGGATCGAAGAGCCAAACCCCCACCGCGACGCCCGCGGCGGGAAGCAGCAGCCGCTTCCAGTCGCGCCGCCAGACCCAGCGCGGCGGGGGCGCGCGCAGTCGCGCGGTCTCCGCGTCGGCCCACGCCCGCCACTGCTCGCCGGTGTAGCGCCAGTGCATCCACGGCGCGGACTCGACGGTCGCGAGCGCGCCGTCCATCGCGCGTGCGGTGAGGTAGCCCGCGAAGAGCATCGCGGTTCCGAGCATCACGGCCAGCACGCCGAGCATTTCGGGGATCACCTTGTCGTCGCCGGGAAGCACGAGCGCGAGGATGCCGAGCGCGAGAAGCGTCGAGACGAACGCTCGCACCCAACGGCCCAGCTTGGCGCGATGCACGCGCACCGGACGGAGCGTCCGCGCGGCATGCGGAACGGGCGGCGCGGAGAGGCTGACGATCAGCCAGATCAGCAGGCACGTTCCGCCCGTGACCGCCGCGAGCGTCACGCCGACCGAGAGCGCCGTCGAGATGCGGGCGGCGAGCTGGGCCGCGGCGACCGCCGCCGCGACGACGGCCGCGCTCGCGAGCCCGACGAGCACGACGAAGCGGATCGTCGCGCGCGTCGAGTACAGCGGATTGCTGCGCCACGCTGCCCACCCGGCGACGGCGCTCAGCAGCGCGAAGAGCGTCAGGTACACGATTCCGCTTAGTAGTCGACCCCGCGCAGCAGCTGTTGCGTCGGTACCTTTTGGTAGTTCGGATTGTTCTGCACGAGCGTGTCGGCGAAGCCGCTTCCGATCGTCGAATGCGCTCCCGTGCGCGAATCGACGACGACGGCCCGGTCGAGCGAGTAGTTCTCCATCGCGACCGCCTGTTTGTGCATGCCCTCCTGCGCCGCGCGGTCGGCCGCCATCGCCTCGTTGCCGCGCTGTTCGCGGGCGGCGTCCTGCGCGCGGTCGTTGGCGATCATCGTCTCGAAGTTTTTCTGGAACATCTGCCGGATCGCGGCGCCCTGCGCGGCGACCGCGCCGAAGTTGATGCGCACGCTGTTCAGCACGGCGCTCGCCGTCGCGCCTTGTCGCGCGATCTCCGAATCCGGCACGTAGACGAAGGTGTTCGTCAGCGTCCACTGCCCGTTGGGATTCGGCGGGAGGACGAGGGCGTGAGCGAGGATGTGGGCCTGCTTCTTTCCTTCGACGATCGCGACGATGTCGGCCATGTTGCCGTTCCTCGTCGCGCGCTTGACGTCGTAGCGCGGCTGAAAGCCGCCGCGCTGCTTCGCGAGCTGGTTGGGCACCGTCAGCCACGCCTGCACCGGGTCGCTCGTGTACGGCAGCAGCGCCACCCGACTCAGGAAGTCCCGGCGCATCTGCGGGGGCTGCGAGCGCATGAAGAACTGCGCGCGCGGATTCGACATGTCCATGGCCGACCAGGCCATGTTGTAGGCCACGATTTCACCGGTGGGGCCGCTGGCCATCGCGCTTCCGCCGCCGTAGACTTCGAGCTTCCAGTCCGCGGGGACGCCGATGCTGCCGGTCCCGTCACGGAACTCGTGCGTGACGAGCGGCTCGGCCGGCGCGAGCTTCGTCGCCGCGTGCGAGGTGGCCGCCGAAGGCGAAGTCATCGCGTTGAGCCGGCGCATCATGGGACCGACCGTGGTGCGGAAGCGCGCCCTGGTGTCGTAGAGCGCCGCGCCGCCGGCTTGGGCTCCGGGGGCCGCGGTCACGAGCGCGATCCCGGTGTACGGCGTCCCGCCGCGCGTCGCGGTGAAGAGCAGCGCCAGCGAGTGATCGCGCGCGTTCCGTGCGACTTGAACGATCGTCGGGCGCCCGCCGAGCGAAGCGTGCACGCGACGCAGCAGCGCCGCGGTCGCCGCAGGCAGCGACGACGTCCCGAGCGTGCCGGCGATGATCTCGCCTCCGCCGGGGTTCGCCGTGCTGGTGAAGGTTGCGCCGCTCTGCGCCTCCGCGGCGCGCGGCGCGAGAGCCGAGACGCCGAAGCTCGCCAGCCCGACGGAGAGGAGCGCGCCGAGCGCCGCGGGGCCGAGCCCGCGCGGGTTGCGCCGACGCGGAAAAGCCGGTGCACCGAACTGAACATGCATGGTGATGATCAGGGTAGAGCGGGCGAACCGGCGTGCGCATGGGGGTGCATCCCTACCTTTTGCGGTCACGGAGGCCGGCTGCGGCGGCGCGTTCAAACGCCGTCCGCGCGCCGGTGAAGCGTCCCGTCTCGGCGAACCGCCGCTCATGCGAGCGGTGTCGTCGCGTGCTGTCGGGCCAACGTTCCTCGCGGCCGTTCTCGTCGCGCTCGCCGCGGGCGCTCCGGCGGGCGCGCAGAGCGCCTCCGCGCCCGCGCAGCCGACGCCGGGGCCCGCGGGCCCGGTCGTCGTCGCGACGCACGACGCGCAGTCGAACGCGGACTTTCTGCTGTACGTCGAAGGCAACACGCGCATCCCGGCGACCGGCGGACCGGGAGCCGGGGGCTACGGGCTGCTGGAGACGCTGCCCGACGGCACGATGCTCGTGGCGTTCAGCCGCTCGGGATTCGGCGAGGTCGACTCCGTCTCGCCGACGCTGCAGACGCGCACGCTGCGCACGTTTCCGCTCTCGTCGATCGGCTTCGTAGCGCCGAGCAGCGACGGTTTCGTGTTCTACTCGCAGACCGCACAGTACGTGCAACGCTACGACGCGCAAGGCCGCGCCGAAGGCGGACCGATGGCCGCGCTGGGCGCGACGTCGGCGCTCGGCCTGGGCAGCGCGACGGTCGCGCTCTCGAAATATCGCGTCACGCTGTACGACCGCAACGGAAGGATGCAGCACGCCGTCGCGATGCAGACCGGCTTGATCGCCGCGCTTCCCGGCGACCGCTTTGCCGTCACCGACGTGCAGAACAGCCTCGTGCGCATCTACGACACGCAAATGCATCAGCTCGCGTACTTCAGCTTTCCGGGGCGCACGCTGATCGCGCTCGTCGCCGGACCCCACGGCTCGCTCGGCGTGCTGCACGGCACGCTGCAATGCGTCGGCCCCGGCGCCGAGCTGGACGTCTTCGACGACCCGCTCGCCGGGAAGCTGGGCGCGCGGATCTACGGCATCCAAGGCCCGCACGCCGCCCTCGCGCTCACCGCCGACACCGTCTACGTCGCGAACAGCGGCTGCACGAACGGCGACGGCTTCGTCTCGGTCTACGCTCGCGACGGCTCGCCGCGCGCCACGTTGCGCAACGTCGGCTCGCCGTCCGGCATCCTCGCGATCCCGCGCGCCCTGACGCCGCGCTAGCTCGCGGGTTCTCAGGGGCGTCCGAGCGTTCGCGGGGAACGTAGGCGCGGCATGCCAGGACCGTTCCGATCCTTTCCGGCGCTTGCGGCGTCCGTTCTCGCAAGCGTTCTCTTGACTGCGCAGGCGCCCGCGCCGCCGCCCACCTCGACGAGCGACGTCCTCCAGGCGACGCTGAAGAACGGGCTGCACGTCGTGATCGTGCGGAACGCGCTCGCGCCCGCCGTGGCGACCGACATGACGTATCTCGTCGGCTCGCGCGACGACGCGCCGCACTTTCCCGGCATGGCGCACGCGCAGGAGCACATGATGTTCCGCGGGACGTCGGCGCTCTCGACGGCGCAGCTCGGCACGATCGCGACGGCGCTCGGCGGCACGTTCAACGCGCAGACCGACGACACGCTCACGCAGTTTCAGTTCACGGTCCCGGCCGCCGATCTCGACGCCGTGCTGCGCATCGAATCGGACCGCATGCGCGGCGCGCTCGACCTGCAGTCCCAGTGGGAGAGCGAGCGCGGCGCGATCGAGCAGGAGGTGCTGCGCGATCAGTCCGAGCCGGGCGCGGATTTCTTTCGGGACGTCGAGCTGCTCGCGTACAAAGGAACGCCGTACGGACACGAAGGCGTCGGCACCGTCGCGTCGTTCGACAAGCTCACGGGACCGGAGCTGAAGAAGTTCTACGATCGCTGGTACGCGCCGAACAACGCCGTGCTGGTCGTCGCCGGCGACGTCGATCCGAATCAGGCGCTGGCGCAGATCCGCGCGCGGTTCGACGCCGTTCCGTCGCATCCGGTTCCGGCGCACGAGGTCGCGCATCTCCAGCCGCTGCAGCGCACGGTGATCCGGCGCAACACGACGCTGATCTATCCGCTCGCGGCGGTCGGTTTCCGGCTTCCGGGCGTCAACAGCGAGGATTTCTTGCCGTCGTTCGTGCTGCAGGGGATCCTCAGCTCGGCGCGCGGGCCGCTCGCGGCGCTGACCGACTCCGGCGAAGCGCTGGAGACCGATTGGGACTCGCTGCCGTACGTCCCCGAGGCGCAGGTCGGGATGGCGATCGCGGCGCTTCCGCAAGGCGCCGATCCGGCCGCGGCGGAGCGCCGGCTCGAAGCGATCCTCACGAGCTTCGTGCAGCACGGCGTCCCGCGCGAGCTGTTCGAGTCGACGAAGCGCCAGCTGATCACCGGGCAAGAGGAGAGCCGCAACTCGATCTCCGCGCTCGCGTCGGACTGGGCGACGACGATCGCGCTCGACAAGGAGCCGTCGATCGCGCGCGAGCAGCAGCTGATCGCCGACGTGACGCTGGCGCAAGTGAACCGCGCCGCGAAGCGCTATCTCGACGTCCGCCACGCGATCGTCGGCGAGCTGACGCCGTCGGCGTCCGCCTCGCAGAGCGCCGCGCCGACGGCGGCACAGGTCGGTCAGGAGAAGCCGCTCGCGGCGCAGCCCGCGTCGACGGCGCTCCCCGCCTGGGCCCAGAAGCTCGTGCGTGATACGCAGGTCCCGCCCGCGCCGCCGACGCCCGCTCGCATGAAGCTGGCGAACGGGATCACGCTGATCGTGCAGCCCGAGACGATCTCGGACTCGGTGTTCGTCTACGGCCGCGTGAAGACGGCGCCGGCGCTCGAGGAGCCGCAAGGCCAGGAGGGCGTCGCCGACGTTCTGGACGCGCTCTACGGGCTCGGAACGCGCACGCGCGACCGCGTGGCGTTCCAGCGCGCGCTCGACGACGCCGACGCGCAAGTCTCCGCGGGCAGCTCGTTCGCGCTCGAAGCGACGTCGCATTCGTTCGGCCGCGCGATCGGGCTGCTCGCCGAGAACGAGCTGCAGCCGCGCTTCGACGAAGCGACGTTCGAATTGGCGCGACGGCGCACGGTCGATCAGCTGCGCACCGCCCTCGGCGGGACGGCGACGGCGATCGAGCGCCGGCTGCAGCGCGAGCTGCTTCCGCCCGGCGATCCGCAGCTGCGCGAGCCGACCGTCGACGAGCTGAGCGGCCTGACGCTGAACGACGTCGAGTCCTACTACGCGAAGACGATGCGCCCCGACGAAACGACGATCGTCGTGATCGGCAACACGACGCCGGACGCCGCGCGTTCCGCGGTGGAAGCCGCGTTCGGCGGCTGGAAAGCCGAAGGGCCCCCGCCCGCGCTCGATCTTCCGCCCGTCCCGCCGAACGGTCCGGGCGAAGTGCGCGTCCAGCTTCCGCTGGGTCAAGACACCGTGATGCTGCACGAGATCGTCGCGGTGCCGCGCTCCTCGCCGCAGCTCTACCCGCTGCTGCTCGGGAACGCCATCCTCGGCGGCGGCTCGCTCGGGCCGAACCAGAGCCGGCTGTTCCGCGACCTCCGGCAGAGCACGGGGCTCGTCTACAGCGTGGAATCGTCGCTCGCGCCGCGCCGCTCGCGGTACGAGCTGACCATCGCCTTCGCGTCGCTGCCCGCGAACGAGCAGCGCATCGTCGCGCTGATCGGCGACGAGCTGCATCGAATGCAGACCGAGCCCGTCGGTGACTTCGAGCTGGCGCTCGCGAAGGCGTCGGTCGTGCGGCAGTCGGTCGTCGCGGGCGCCTCGATCCAGGCGATCGGCTCGGGGCTCCTCGACGCGGCCTCGCTCGGCCTTCCGCTCGACCAGCCGCATCTCGACGCCGAGCGTCTCGTCGGCGTCGACGCCGCGGCGATCGAGCACGCCTTCGCGGAGTACGTTCGCCCGAACGATTTCGTACGGGTGATCGAGGGACCGTAAGCCGGGGCGGCGCGCATGGGAAAGCGCGCCGCGCGGACAATCGAGTCACTGGGCATGCAGCTGAGAATCGCGTACGCGGGGGGCGGCACCGGAGGGCACGTCTATCCCGCGCTCGCGATCGACGACGCGGTGCGCGCGCGGTACGGGAGCGCGTATCGCGCGCGCTTCTTCGGGAACCGCGACGGGCTCGAAGCGCGCCTCGTCACCACGCTGCCGCTGAGCTTCGTTCCGAGCGCGCCGCTGCGCCGCACTGCGTCGCTCGACACGCTCCGCACGCTCGCGCGCAACGCCGCCGGCGTGTTCATAGCGCTCCGCGCGCTCGCCGAGTTTCGCCCCGACGTCGTGATCGCGACGGGCGGCTACGTGTGCTTTCCCGTCGTCGTCGCGGCGCGGATCCTGCGCGCCGTGCGGCTCGTGCGCTGCCGCATCGCGCTGCTGGAGATCAACGTGACGCCGGGGCTGACGAACCGTCTGTTGCGCCCGCTCGTGGACGAAGTCTGGACGACCTACGCCGCGTCGTCCGCGTCGTTCGCCGGAAAGGCCGTGCAGACGGGCGCGCCGGTGCGCGCCTCGCTCCACATCGCGAAGGACGCGGCGAGCGCGCGAGGACGGCTCGGGCTCGATCCGGATCGGACCACGGTCGTGGTGATGGGCGGCAGCCAGGGTGCGCGCTCGATCAACGAAGCAGTCGCCGCCATGGTGACCCGGCGAGCGCCCGTCGAAAACGCGCAGGTGCTCCACGTGAGCGGCGAGCGCGATCATGCGTACATGCAGGCGGAGGAGCGGACGCTCGCCGAGGGCAACCGCGTGCGCCTGGTGCCGTACCTCGACGATCCCGCCGACGCGTACGCCGCCGCCGACGCGATCGTCGCCCGCGCCGGCGCCTCGACCCTGGCGGAGATCGCGTTGGCCGCCGTTCCGGCGGTGCTGGTGCCGTACCCGCACGCGGCCGACCAGCACCAGGCGCACAACGCGGCGGTCTTCGCGGAGGGCGGCGCGGCGGTCGTCGTCCCCGACCGCGAGCTCGACGGCGACCGGCTCTGGTGGGCGCTGCGCGAAGTTCTCCAGCCCGACCGGAACGCCGCGATGCGCAACGCGGCGCGCGCGCTCGTTCCGCGGAACGCCGAAGCCGCGATCGTGGCGCGGATCGCAGCCGCGCTCGCGCCGCGGGTCGACGGCGCCGCCGAAGCGAACGACGAAGTCCCGTGACGGACACGGCGTACCATCTCGTCGGGATCGGCGGGATCGGCATGAGCGCGATCGCGCGGCTCCTCCTCGCGCGCGGCGCGCGCGTCGGCGGGAGCGACGTTCGTCGCACGCGCCTGGTCGCCGAGCTGGAAGCCGAAGGCGCCCGGGTCGCCATCGGGCACCGGGCGGAGAACGTCGGCGACGCCGACGTCGTGGTGGTCTCGTCGGCCATCGACAAGGGCAACGCCGAGTTCCAGGAAGCGCTGGCGCGTAAGCTGCGCGTCGTGACGCGCGGCGAGATGCTCGCCGAGCTGGCGCGCGGCCACAAGCTCGCCGCCGTCGCCGGGACGCACGGAAAGACGACGACCACCGCGATGCTGGCGTCGATCTTCGAGGCCGCGAACCTCGATCCGACGGTCGCGGTCGGCGGCGTCCGCGTCGACAGCGGGACGAACGCGCGCGCCGGCGCGGGACGCTGGTTCGTCACCGAGAGCGACGAGTCGGACGGCTCGTTCCTGCACCTGGCGCCGGCGATCGCCATCGTGACCAACGTCGAGAACGATCACGTCGCGTCGGACGCCGATCTGCCGCGGCTGCTCGCGCAGTTCGCGGAGTTCGTCAACAAGGTTCCGCCGTCCGGACGCGCGGTGATCGGCAGCGACAACCCGTCGAGCGCGTTCGTCGCGCGCCAGGCGAACGCGCCGGTGACGACGTTCGCGACGCGCGCGGCGGCCGACCTCGGCGCGATCGACATCATCTACGAAGACCTCGGCTCGCGCTTCACCGTGTGCGAAGTCGGCGTCGCGCTCGGCGAGGTGCGGCTCGGCGTTCCGGGCGAGATCAACGTGCTCAACGCGCTCGGCGCCTTCGGCGCCGCGCGCGCGATCGGGATCCCGTTCGACGTGACGGCGAGCGCGCTCGCGCGCTTTCGCGGCGTGCGGCGCCGCTTCGAGATCGTCGGGCGCGGCGCGCTCACCGTCGTCGACGACTACGCGCACCACCCGACCGCGATCGCGCAGACCATCGCCGCGGCGCGGGGCTTCGCGCGTGGGAAGCCGATCGTCGTCGCGTTTCAGCCGCATCGCTACACGCGCACCAGCTATCTCAAAGACGACTTCGCGCGCGCGCTGGGCGGCGCCGACCGCGTCGTCCTGGCGCCGGTGTACGCGGCGTCCGAGCCGGCGATCCCGGGCATCTCGCATCGCTCCATCGGCGAGCCGCTCGCAGCGGGCGGGACGCCGGTGAGCTACGTCGAGGACGTCGAGGCGCTCGTCGACGCGATCCCGCGCGAGGCGCCCGACGGCGCGCTCGTCCTCATGCTGGGGGCCGGGTCGATCTCCGCGGTCGCGCACCGCTTGGGCGAGCGGCTCGCCGCGCCGCTCGCGCGGTGAAGACCGCGAACCTGCTCGACCCGTCGGATCGCACGGCGCTGCGCGAGACGTTCGGCGAGCGCGCGCGGTTCGACGAGCCGCTCGCGCCCTACACGTGGTGGAAGATCGGCGGCCCGGCCGACGCCTTCGTCGAGGTCGAGACGTCCGACGAGCTCGCGATCATGCTGCGGCGCGTCTTCCGGCGCCGGCTGCCGATGTTCGTGCTCGGCGAAGGGTCGAATCTGCTCGTCGGCGACGGCGGGATGCGCGGGATCGTGCTACGGCTCCGCGGCGCGTTCACGGCGCTCGACGTGCGGGAGGCCGGCGACGCGGTCGTCGTCGAGGCCGGCGGGAGCGCCTCGCTGCCGGTGCTGTGCACCCGCGTCGCGACGCTGGGCGGCGCGGGCGTGGACGGGCTGGCGGGGATCCCGGCGACGGTGGGCGGTGCGATCCGCATGAATGCGGGGACGGACCGCGAGATCGGCGACTTCGCGACCGAAGTCGTCGTGCAGACGCCCTCGCGCCCCGAGGCGCACGCGATCGACGTGGGCTGGAGCTACCGCCGCACGTCGATCCCGCGCGACGCGATCGTCGCCCGCGCGGCGCTGCGCTTCGAGCGCGGCGTCGCCGCCGAGGTTCGTGCGCGGATGCAGGCCCGGCTCGTGCGGCGCAAGGCGACCCAGCCGGTGGCGATCCCCAACTCCGGCTCGTGCTTTCGCAACCCGCCCGGCGATCACGCCGGGCGCCTGATCGAGGCGGTCGGCGCCAAGGGCTGGCGCGAAGGTGGGGCCGAAGTGTCGGCCGTCCACGCGAACTTCATCGTCAACACCGGCGGCGCGACGGCGCGCGACGTCGCCGTGCTCCTGACGCGGGTCCGGAGAGCGGTCGAGGAGCGGTTCGGCGTGGCGCTGCACCTCGAAGTCCACCTCGCGGGAGAGTTCACGGACACGCCCTTGGAAGCGAACGCGTAATGGCACGATTGAGGGTCGCCGTGGTGATGGGCGGACCGGGCGCCGAGCGCGAGGTCTCGATCGACAGCGGGACCGCGGTCGTGCGCGCGCTCGCGACGCTCGGTCACGAGTCGCGCTCGCTGGATTTCGACGGCCGCTTCGTCGACGCGCTGCGCGAGTTCGCGCCCGACGTCGTCTTCAACGCGCTGCACGGCACGGCCGGTGAGGACGGCGTCGTGCAAGGCGTGCTCGAGTGGATGAAGATCCCGTACACCGGCAGCTCGCTGGCGGCGTGCGCGCTCTCGCTCGACAAGCACCTCACGAAGAAGCTGCTCAATGCCGAAGGGCTGCCGACGCCTGCGTGGGACACCTTCGATCTCACCGGCGGAACGCTGCCGCTGCTCCCGGGCTCGCTGAACCTCCCGCTCGTCGTGAAGCCGCGCGCGAGCGGCTCGAGCGCCGGCGTGCGTTTGGTGCGCACGCACGAGCAGTGGTCCAACGCGATGATCGAAGCCGCGGAGCGCACGCCGGAGGTGATCGCCGAAGAGTTCTGTCCGGGACGCGAGTTCTCGTGCGGCGTACTCGGCGAAGAGGCGCTGCCGGTCGTCGAGGTCGTCCCCGACGACGAATTCTATAGCTACGACGCGAAGTACAAGCCCGGCGGCTCGCGCCACCTCGTTCCGGCACCGATCGACCACGACCTGACGCAGCGGCTGCAGACGCTCGCGCTCTCGGTGCATCGCCTCGTCGGGCTGCGCGACTACTCGCGCACGGATTTCATCGTCAGCAAAGAGGGCCGCCCGACGATCCTCGAGGTCAATGCGCTCCCCGGGATGACGTCGACGAGCCTGCTCCCCGACGAAGCCGCGCAGGCCGGCATCCCCTTCGAAGCGCTGGTCGACCGCCTGCTCCAGTACGCCGTCGCGCGCGCGGAGCTGCCCGCCGCGTAACGCGATGCAAGCGATCGCGACTGAAAAATACAGAAGCCGCGTTCAGCGGCGGCTTCTGACGTAGGTCGTCGAGCTACAGGTCGAAGTTCTCTTCGCCCGATGAGATCGGCATATTGAGCGCAACGTCCAACAGCGACTTCAGCGCGTCGAGGTGCCGGCATCCTCGTTCGGCACCATGAGGCCCGCGGCGTAGGCGCGCTTGACCGGGGCGTATTTCAAGCGATGATTGATCTCGCCCCACGCTTCCTCGAACACCGAGCGAATCTGGATCTCTCAACATGCCGAGAACGCTTGGGACGCGGGTTGTTCACGCAGCGTTGCTTCAAGGACCACGTGCACCGACGAATAGCTCGTCGCTTGCGCCGGAACCGACGCTTCCGGGGCACGGAACTCGGTAATGAGCCGTCCACGCGCCTTTACGACTTTTTCCACCGACGGAAAGATCGAAAGCGGCTCGCTCTTCGAACGGCTGGAGTAGTAGATCACTTCGCGCACCGGGCGCTCAGCGAACGAACTTTGTTCTTTCGTGCGAATCGCGTCTATGAGGTCGAGTATTTATTCCAATGCGTTCGGAATGTCGCGGTTGAACAAGCAGACGATACGGAATCCGGAGGCGTCGGTCACGTCCCGCGCGCTGTAGCTTGCGCTTCGCCGCGCTTCATCCGGGTGGTTGCGCTTGGCACGAACTTTGCCGCTGATGTCGGCGGCGCTCTTCAAGCGGTGCTTGAACGCGGGACCCCCATCTCGAGTCGGTGCCGGCGGTGCGGCAGCCCGACTGCCTTCTCCTGCGACGCGGGCTCGAGACGCACCTGTCGATGAACGTCACCACGCTCTCGAGCGTTATTCATCCCGTGAAGGGCCTGACGTTCAAGTCGCTTTGCGCGCGCGGGATTTCCGGCATGCTCGCGGTCCTCGTTGGGCTGACGAGCGGCGCGCCGCACGTCATGGCCGCGACCGGCGCTGCGGCGCCGTTCGCGGTTCAGGCGAGTGCGGGGCCCCAGGCGGGGGCGCGCGTCGACGCGTTCGTCACGCGCGTCGTCGGCGGGAAGCGCGTGACGCTGCCGGCCGCGGTGGTGCCGGCGCTGCAGCCCGGCGACGAGGTCGTCGTCCGCTATCCCGACTACAGCCCTCCGCAGACCACCGTGCGGTACCACGTCGACGTCGCGTTCCTCACCGAGAGCGCGCCGCAGCGCTGGCTCTACGAGCGCAGCGGCCCGCAGGACCGGCTGTTCGCCGTCACCCGCGGGCGCGCCGTCGCGCCGGCGACGCCGCGCGAGCTGCGCTTCACCTACGGCCGGGGACGCGCGCGCGGGATCCCGATCTTCTTCATCGTTCCCGAAGACGCGAAGACGCGCGGGATGGACGGCGTGCGCGACTACGTCGACGCGCATCCGACCGATTTCATGGACATGGCGGAGTCGTCGAACGATGCGGTCGACCGCTACGCCTGGTTCAGCGATTTTCTTTCGTCGCTCTCGGAGGGCTCGATCGATCCGGTGACGGGCCGCGAGCGCGTGGAAGACGTCGCGGCGTCGCTCGGCGCCGATCGCACCTCGCTCGACGCGTGCTACACGGAAGGCGGCTCGCAAGCCGACGTCGCCGCGTGCGTGCAGACCACGCTCAGCTCGACGACGTACCAGACGAACATCGAGGCGCCGACGCAGGCGCAGTTCTTCGGCGGCCTCGCCGGCGCGGCGGCGCCGGTGCAGGTCGCGACGTATCTGATCCCGCTGCTCGCGGTGTGGCAGATCTTCGCTCGAGCCGGCCATCAGGAATACGAGTATCTGCCGACGACGCTGCAGCTCGTCGCGCCGCACGGCACGATGCCGGGCGGCGAGCTGCTGATGGGGATGAAGGTGCCGACGCTGCGCCCGCCGGCCGCGCATTCGGACGTGCTGTTCTTCACGATCGGCGACCCGAAGGCCGAAGCCTCACCGCCCGTGGTCGTCAACGGCACGCCGGACGGCGGCGCCTGCGCGCGCACCGAGCGCGTGCAGATGCCGCTGCACCTCGACCGCACGTCGTCGTTCGTGCACGACACCGCGCTCGTCGTCACGCCGGACGGAAAGCCGGCGTATTCGATCCCGCTCGAACCGCGCTCGGTCGACGCGCCGACGATCCCGCGCGCGAAGCTCGCCGGGAGCACCGACGGTGCGTACTCCGTCGCGCTGCGCGGGCGCTTCGGTTTCGCACCGATCGAACAGCCGATCCATGACGTCGCGCGCGTCGCGCTGCCGCAGCCGGCGAAGTGGTCGGTCGCGCCCGTGCCGCATCACGCCGCCGTGACCGGCGGAGCGTTCGACGCGATCGCCCGCTCGCCGGAAGTGCCGTGCCTCTCCGGCGCGGAGCTCCAAGTCGGGAACGCCGCGCCGATCCCGCTCAAGGCCACGACGCTCGACGACCGCAGCGTCGAGCTGCAAGGATCGCTCGCCGACGTGCCCGCGGGCACCGCGGTGGTGCGTTTCTACGAGGACGATCCGCTGCACCGCAAGCGGGTCGAGAACGCGGTGAGCGTCGTCGTCGCGCCGCGCCCGGCCCACGTCGACGTCGCGCATTCCGCGGAGCCGGCGCTCGGAGACCGGTTCGTCGCGCTGAGCGGCAGCGGCCTCGAGCGCGTCGCCGCGGTGAAGATCGGCGGCGCGACGTACGCGAAGGACCCGGGCTCCACCGCGACGGACGCGTGCTTCAACGGACCGCCGCTCGGCGGAAACGGCGTCGTCGCCGGATCCTCGCTGCCCGCGCAGCTCGTCGAAAGCGACGGCTCGGCGGGCGAAGCGTTCGACGAAACGGTCGGGCCGCGGCGCCCGGCGATTCGCATCGAGGGCGCACGCGCGGACAGTGCGCCGAACGCCGTGCAGCGCGACGTGTCGGGCGCGCCCGCGAACCCGTCGCAGCGCTCTGCCGCCGCGGAGCCCGCCTTCTTGTCGACCGACGTCGTCGGCGTGACGCTGGACGCGGCGGACGGCGCGTTGCCCGTGCAGCGCGAGGTGCGCGTGCGCCGCGCGCTGCCGGAGTCGTCGCCGTGCGACGCCGTGCGCGACGAAGGGACGTTCGCCGTGGTGCCCGCGAGCGATACGCACGTCGACACGCCGGCCCGGCTTTCCGTTGCCCTGCGGCCGGCGACCGAGCTCGGCGATGCGGCGTTCGGGACGCTGGAGTTGCAAGTGGTCGACGCGCGCACGAAGCTCGCGAGCGCCTGGACGCCGATCGCGGGCACGTTCGTGCGCGCGCCTTTGGTGAGCCGTATCGAATGCCCGGCCGACGCGTCGGCGGCGTGCACGCTCATCGGGACCGGGCTCGCCTCGATCGCCGCCGTCGCGATCGGGCCGTCCACGTTCGTTGCGCCGTCGCGCGAGTGCACGTCGGACGTCAAGAACATGGCGTGCCGCGAGGTGCCGCACGAAGCGCACTACACGCTGCGGCTCGAGGACGGTCAGACGACGCTCGCGCTCCCGGACGCGCTGATCCGGCTCGCGGGCCCGACGCCGAGGCCCCTGCCGGCCGCTACCGCTTCACCGTGACGTCAGCGCGGCGTGACGAGGTCGTCGCCCGGGATCGTGTCGGGCGCGGCGTAGCGCTCGGCGGCGCCGACGAACCAGTTCAAGAGCAGCGCGAGCAGCGCCGCGTCGTCGAGGATTCCGAGGAACGGGATGTCGCCGAGCACGTTCAGCGGCGAGACGATGAGGAGTGCTACGACGAGCGCGACGATCTTCAGCCGGCGCGGGACGCGCTCGTTCCGCAGCAGCGCGGGCAGGCGCATCAGTGCGCGGCGGGAGTGCAGGAACAGCGAGAAGAGAGCCATCGCGGCTCATAACCGCGCCGCGTCGGCGATGTTTCGGGCGGCGGGCGCTCGGCGGCCGCGCAGCGAGCCCACTTCGCGCGCGTAGACGACGGTGAACTCGGCGCCCAGCAGAAACAGATACGACGAGTAGTACAGCCACAGCAGGATCAGCATCACCGACGCCGCGCTGCCGTAGGTCCACGGCAAGTTCACGTACGCGAGATAGGTTCCGATCGCGAACTGCGCGAGCGCGAACCCCGTCGTCGTCGTCAGCGCGCCGATCCACACGTCGCTCCAGTGCAGCGCGGCGCCCGGCAGCCAGCGGAACAGCGCGGCGACGACGGGCGCGAGCACGAGCGATCCGCACAGCACGATCACGATGCGGATCAGCATCGCGGCGGCGACGCCGTGCGCGCCGAACGCGTGGGCCGCGATCGACGCGGCGGCGCTGCCGAAGATGACCGCGGTCGTCGCGCCGATCGCGCACACCGCGAGCACCGCGGCGGCGAGGAACGATGCGACCGTGGTGAGCACCGTCGCGCCCCGCCGCACCGGCGTGTCCCACATCGCGTGCAGCGCGCGCTGCAGCGCGTAGAACAGCCGCGAGCCCGCGAACAGCGCCACGAGCACGGAGAGCACGACGGTGACGATCCCGGCCGGGCGCCCGTTCAGACCTTCCGTCCCGCTGAGCGCGCGCACGCCGCCGTGCCCGACGATCGGGTCGATGACGAGCGCGAGCCCGTGCAGCACGGTCCGCTCGCCGCCGACCGCCTCGGCGATGCGCAGCGCGATCACGAGCAGCGGCGCGAGCGCCAGCGCACCGAACGCCGCCATCGCGGCGGCGTACAGCCACCCGTCGTCGGCGCTCCACTTCGCGTACGTCTCGCGGACGAGCCGCGTGGCGGTGGGCTCCCTCACGGCGCTCGTCTACCCGTTCCACACGCCGTCGCGCCGCCGCGACCGGCGCAGAGCGGCAGGGTTGATCTCCGAGACGAGCCAAAATTCCCGTCTCTGCTCGTCTCGCCCATCGAGGCGGGCGAACTTTCCCCGTCGGAGGGTCCCTCGTGCGCCGAATCGTCTCGCTCTTCGTCCCGCTGCTGCTCGCCGGAACGGTCGGCGCTCCGCTCGCCGCCGGCGCGGCGCCGCCGAAGGTCGCCGTGCTCAACTTCAGCACCGTCGGCCTCACGTCGAACTGGTACGGTCAGTTCGAGCCCGGCGTCGCGCTGTCGGACCTGGTGACCGACCAGATGGTGAACAGCGGCAAGTTCGACATGCTCGACCGCAAGAATCTGGACGCGACGCTCAACGAGCACCATCTCCAGGCCAGCGGCGAGGTCGATCCCGCGACCGCGATCAACGCCGGCCGGCTCGTCGGCGCTCGCTACCTGATCTCGGGGAACATCCTGCAGCTCGACCACACCGGCTCGAGCGGCGCGGCCGTCGGCTCGGCGATCGGCGGGATCGCGGGCGGGCTCATCGGCGGCGTGCGCAGCGACCGCGTGACGCTGAAGGTCGCGGTGCGGGTCGTCGACGCGCAGACCGGCCGCATCGTGCAGTCGTTCAGCGACGAGAAGACCGAAAGCGCGACGTCGTTCGGCGGCGGCGGCTACAGCGGCTGGACCGCCGGCAGCTACGGCAACCAGCAGTTCCTCAGCTCCTCGATGGGCCACCTCATCAACGACGAGGCGATCGCCATCGCGACGCATCTCGACCCGACGAAGTTCACCGCCGGTCCGCCGCCGATCTCGCTGAGCGGCCACGTGATCGACGTCGACGGAGCGAGCATCATCATCAACCTGGGCGCCTCGAAGGGCGTCACGGTCGGCTCCTACTTCGACGTCGTCAAGGTCAAGCAGATCCGGGACCCCGACAGCGGCAAGTACCTCACCGTCAACGAGAACGTCGGGAAGATCGAGATCATGCAGGTCAACGCGGACACCGCCGTCGGCCGCGTGGTGAGCGGCAAGATCGTTCGGGGAGCGGCCGTCACGTCCGAGTGAGCCGATGTCCTCACGCCGCGCGGGCGCTCCGCGCGGCGTGGGACTGAACGGCCACGACCGAGAAACGGTCTTGTCGCTATGTCCACGGTCGTGAATCCCGGTCTGGAAGGTGTCGTCGTCGGCGAGACCGTCCTCAGTAACGTCGAAGGGCAGGTCGGGCGTCTCACCTACCGCGGCTACGACATCGACGACCTCGCGCCGAACGCCGGCTTCGAAGAGATCGTCCACCTTCTCTTCCACGGGACGCTGCCGACCGAGCAGCAGCTCTCCGCGCTGACGCAGACGCTCGCCGCGCAGCGCGAGCTGCCCCCGCCGACCCTCGCGATCCTGCGCGACATCCCGCGCGGCGCGTGGCCGATGGACGTGCTCCGCACCGCCGTGTCGTCGCTCGCGCACGTTCTTCCGCACAAGCCGAACGGCGCGCACACCAGCGACGTCGCGGCGGCGCTGGGCCTCATCGCGAAGACGGCGACGGTCGTGGCCGCGTGGGACCGCTTGCGCCGCGGCCTCGAGCCGATCGCGCCGCGCACCGATCTGTGCCACGCGGCGAACTTCTACTTCATGCGCACCGGCGAGCTGCCGAACGGCGAGCAGGAGCGCGCGCTCGACACCTACCTGGTCCTTCTCGCGGACCACTCGTTCAACGCCTCGACGTTCGCTTCGCGCGTCGTCGCGTCGACGAACGCCGACCTCTATTGCGCGGTGACGGCGGCGATCGCGACGCTCACCGGCGAGCTGCACGGCGGCGCGCCGTCCGGGACGATGGACCATCTCGAAGAGATCGGTCTCGGCGGCGATGCGAACGCGAACGCCGAGCGCTACGTCCGCGATCTGCTCGCCAAGGGCAAGCGCGTGATGGGGATGGGACATCGCGAGTACAAGATCCGCGATCCGCGCGCGCGGCATCTCGATCGCAAGGCGAAGGAGCTCGCCGAGCGCACCGGGTCGAAGTGGTACGCGCTCGCCGTCGCGCTCGAGCAGGCGTCGAACAAGGTGCTGCAAGAGACGAAGCCCGACAAGAAGATCTACGCGAACGTCGACTTCTACACCGCGCCGCTGCTGATGGATCTCGGCTTTCCGAAGGACGAGTTCACGTGCGTGTTCGCGTGCGCGCGGGTCGCGGGCTGGTCGGCGCACATCCTCGAGCAGTACTCGCACAACCGGCTCATCCGTCCGCAGGCGACGTACGTCGGGCCGGCGATCCATCCGTTCGAGCCGCTCGCGTCGCGCACTGCGACGAACGGCGCCGTGAGCGCCGCGAACGGGGCGGTGAACGTAAAGCCGGCGGAGGCCCTGAGCTGAGCGCGCGGCGCGGCGAGGTTCGTCGGCAAACGCGCGAGACGACGATCGAGCTGCGCCTCTCGCTCGACGGCGGTCCCGTCGCGATAACCACGGGCGTCGATTTCTTCGATCACATGCTGAACGCACTCGCCGTGCACGGTGGCCTCGGGCTCGAGCTGCGCGCGCAAGGCGACGGGATGGACAACCATCACGTCGTCGAGGACGTCGGCATCGCGCTCGGGCGCGCGATCGACGACGCGCTCGGCGACAAGCGCGGCATCGCGCGCTTCGGCTCGATCGCCGTGCCGCTCGACGACGCGCTCGTGCAGTGCGCCGTCGACCTCAGCGGCAGGCCGTACCTCAACTACGACGTGCCGCTCTCCGTGGACCGCCTCGGAGCGCTGCCCACGGAGCTCGTCCCGCATTTCTTCCGCAGCGTCGTCGACCACGGGAAGTTCAACCTCCACCTGCTCCGTTGGGCGGGGTCGAACAACCACCACCTGTGCGAGGCGGCGTTCAAGGCGTTCGCCCGCGCGTTCGCACAGGCGAAGACGGTGGTCGCGGCCGACGGCGTGCCGTCGACGAAAGGCTCGCTCACGGAGCGTTCCGCCTAGCGGCTAACCCGCTTCGGCGCGGCTGCGCACGATCCGGAACGTGCTCGTGAAGCCGACGATCTCGAGGATGCGCTCGATCTGCGGGGAGGCGACGACGATCGCGACGTCGTCGCAGCGGCGGCGCAGGCGCGCCAGCTCGTTCAGCGCCGTCGAGTCGAGGTAGGTGACGCGGCTCAGGTCGACGAGAACCGGCTTGCCCTGGGCGCAGGCGTCGAAGAGCGTGCGAAGGCGATCGGCATCATGGATGTCGATCTCGCCCTGCAGCACGACCTCCTGCCGCGGACCCAAACCGATACCTCCGGACAAGCAACGACCCGCCCGCTGAATGAACCCGGCCGGGCGGACATCATACCACGGCTCGCGCGCTCGGTCAGTACGCTCACCGTCACACTTGCGGGCGCCTTGCCGCGAGGCCGTCGGAGCGGCCGCCGCTCAGCGGCGCGCCGGGCGGATCCGGTAGACTGCGCCGGCGAGGTCGTCGGCGACGAAGAGCGAGCCCTGCGGCCCGACGGCGACGCCGGTCGGCCGGCAGGAGCGCTCGCCGCTCGCGCTCTGGCAGCCGCCGCCGAACTGGGACCACTGCGCGTCGGGGTTGGCCCAGTCCACCGGGCGCAGCGGCTCGCTGCCGCGGAACGCGACGAACGCCACCCGCGGCGCGACCGGCGGCTGATGCCACAAGCCGTGCAGCGCGACGAACGCGCCGCCGCGGTACGCTTCCGGGAACGCGTACGGGCCCTTCGCATCCGGCGGGTAGAACGCCGCGCCGATCGGCGTCTCGTATGCCGGGAAGACCACCTTGGGGACGACGGCCCTCGAGCAGTTCGCGCCGTCGACCGCCTTGCGGTTCTCGTAGCAGGGCGGCCAGCCGTAGTCGGCGGTTCCGGCGTGCGCGCTCACGTCGTCGAAGATCTCGTAGGGGTGCCCGTGCTCGAGGTCGTCACGCCCCGCGACGCCGGCCCACAGATCGCCGGTGCCGGGCTGGACGGCCAGCGCGATCGCGTTCCGGATCCCGACCGCCTTGGGGTGCATGTCCTTGCCGTCCGGCGTCATCTGCTGGATCGTCGCCCGCGTCGGGTCGTGCTCCGTGCAGGCGTTGCACGACGAGCCCACCGACGCGTAGAGGACGCCCTTCGTCAGTGCGACCGTCGTCGTGACGTGGTCGGACGAGCCGCCCGGCCGCACGGATGCCACCTTCTCCGCCTTGCCGCGCGCGGTCCGGTCGCCGGCGTGATAGGGGATGCGGTACACGCCGAACTGGCCGCCGACGTAGAGCCAGTCGCCCGCGAGGAAGACGCCGGCGTCGGGCGCGTCGTCGAAGCTCGCGAACACGCGCGGCTCGCCCGGCTTTCCTTCGGCGTCGGGAACGACGTAGACGTCGCGGCCGCCCGTTCCGACGAAGACGTCGCCGTTCGGCGCGGCGCTCAGCTCGCGCGCGCTCGGGACGGACGCGATCCGTTCGACCGTGAAGCCGGCCGGAACCGTGAGCGGGGCCGATCCCGCGGCTCGCGCGGGCGGCGCGGCGGCGGGCGCGACGAGCGCCGCCGCGGCCAGCAGCGCGAACGGAAGAGCACGAAGGCTTCGCATCGCTGACCGCATACCCGGGTCGCTTCGGCCTCAGCGGCCGCGGCGAACGGCGCTCGTCGAGGCTCCTGTCGGGCGAATCCGATAGATGTTTCCGGTCTGGTCGTCGGCGACGAAGAGGCTCCCGCTCGGTCCGACGGCGGCGCCCGTCGTGCGGCCGATGCGGCTGCCCGACCCATCCTGGAAGCCGGTGAAGAAGTCGTTCCATTGGGTCGTCGGATCGGACCAGTTCACCGGGCGCGCGGGCTGCGTGCCGGAGAACGGGACGAACGCGACGTGCGGCGGGTCGACCGGGACGTTGGAGGCGTTCGTGTGCCAGGAGCCGTGCATCGAGGCGTAGATGCCGCCGCGCCACGCCGTGGGGAACGCGTACGCGCCGCCCTGCGAAGCGGGATAGAACGCCGCGCCGATGATCGTCGAGTAGGCCGGGAACTCGATCGCCGGAACGACTTCCGAGCAGCGCGCCCCGCTCACGTAGCCGACGCGGTTCTCCTCGCACTGCGGCCAGCCGTAGTCGGCCGGCGCCGCGTGCGCGGAGACGTCGTCCATGAACTCGTACGGGTGTCCGGCGGGCAGATCGTCCTGGCCGGCGCCGCCGGCCCACACGGTCCCTGACGAGGGGTCGGTGGTGAACGCCATCGCGTTGCGCCACCGCGTCGCCTGCGTCGTCATCCCGCTGCCGTCCAGGTTCATCCGCTGCACGGTCGCCCGCGTCGGATCGACCTCCGTGCAGGCGTTGCACGAGGATCCGACGCCGACGTACAGGGTGGAGCCGCTCACCGCGACCGAGCTGGTGGTGTGCACGTCGCCGTCCGAGTTCGGCGCGACCGGTCCGGTGCGCACGGAGGCGATCTTCTGCGGCGTGCCCGTCTGCTGGCCGCTCGCGTACGGGATCCGCCACACGCCGTGCTGTGAGGCGACGAAGACGAAGCCGCCGCCGTAGGCGACGCCTTGCGCCGGGGCGTCGTCGAGGGTCGCGAAGGTCGCGGCGCTGCCGGCCACGCCGGCGTTCTCCGCGCCCGGGACGATGGCGATCGTCGTTCCGCTCGTGCCGACGATGAGGTCGCCGTTCGGGAGTGCGGCCAGCTCGCGGGCGCCGCCGACGTTCGCGATCACCCGCGCTTCGAAGCCGGTCGGGACATGGAGCTGCGAGCTCGCCAGGGGCGGCTGCTGTGGGGTGCTCGTCGGCGTGCTGGTCGGCGCGGTCGTCGGGGCCGGCGTGACCGGCGTGTTGCTGAAGCCGCCGGCGGGTGCGGAGCCGCCTCCCCCGCCGCCGCACGCGGCGACGCTGCCGGCAAGCAACGCGGCGGCGAGGAACGAAGCGCGAAGGCCGAGATGAGCGCTCCCCGGATCGCCGTGATCGACTACGGCGGCGGCAACGTCGGCTCGCTCCTCGCCGCCCTCGAGCGGCGCGGGGCCCGCTTCGTGCTGACCGGCGAGCCGGAGACGGTCGCCGCCGCCGAGGCGGCCATCCTTCCCGGCGACGGCGCGTTCGGCGCGACGATGGACGCCCTGCGCGCTCGCGGGCTCGACGGCGCCGTCCGGGCGACGATCGCGGCCGGGCGGCCCTTTCTCGGGATCTGCGTCGGTATGCAAGTGCTGTTCGCCTCCAGCGACGAGTACGGCGGGGCGGCCGGTCTGGCGATTCTACCCGGCGAGGTGCGCCGCTTCGAGAGCGCCCCGCGCGTCCCGCACATGGGCTGGAACGAGCTGCGGATCGAGACGCCCCACCCGTTCGTCGACGGCGTCCCGAGCGGGGCGTGGGCGTACTTCCTCCACTCGTACCGGGTCGGGGAGAGCGACGCGACCGTCGCGTCGTGCGAGTTCGGCGAACGCTTCGCGGCGATCGTCGCGCGCGACAACGTGATGGCGACGCAGTTCCATCCGGAGAAGAGCCGCACCACGGGCGCTGCGCTCCTCGACAACTTCCTGCGCATCGCGGCGGCGTGACGAGACGCGCGCTGACGCTCTACCCCGCGATCGACTTGCGCGGCGGCCACGCGGTGCGCCTCGAACGCGGCGATCCGACGCGCGAGACGCGGTACGACGCGGATCCGGTTGCGCGCGCGCGCGCGTTCGTGGACGCGGGGGCGCGCGCGTTGCACGTCGTCGACCTCGACGGCGCGTTCGGCACCGGCGAAAACCAGGCCGCGCTGCGCGCGATCTGCGCGGCCGTCGACGTTCCGGTGCAGACGGGCGGCGGCGTGCGCAACGCCGAGGACGTCGCGGCGCGCCTGGAGGCGGGCGCGGACGCCGTCGTGATCGGGACGCTCCTCGTCGAGAAGCCCGACGAGGCGCGCAGGCTCGCGGAGCGCTGGGGCGAGCGGATCGTCGCCGGCATCGACGCGCGCGGCGAGCGCGTCGCGACGCGCGGCTGGCTCGCCGAGACGCACGTCTCGCGCGACGATCTCGTGCGAACGGTGCGCGAATGGGGCATCGCGCGCATCGTCTACACGGAGATCGCGCGCGACGGGACCGGCGGCGGCTACGACGTCGACGCGCTCGCGCACGTCGCCTCGCTCGCCGACGTGCGCGTCACCGCGAGCGGCGGGGCGAAGACGCTCGACGATCTGCGCGAATTGCGCGACGGCACGCCGCCGAACGTCGACGCGGCGATCGTCGGCCGCGCGCTCTACGAAGGGACGATCGACTTGCGCGAAGCGCTCGCGGAGTTCTCCGCCGGCGCTTCCGAATAGGCGCCCCGCCCGGACGCTTTCGAATACGTGCGCGGCACGTGCGCGGGCAGACGCGCGACGATCTCGTAGCCGATCGTGCCGCACGCCGCGGCCAACCCTTCGGCGGTGATGTGCTCGTCGCCGTCGCGGCCGATCAGCGTGACCGTGTCGCCGGTCGCGGCGTCGCGGACGTCGGTGACGTCGGCGAACGCCATGTCCATGCACACGCGGCCGACGAGCGGCGCGCGCACGCCGCGCACGAGCGCGTGCGCCGCGTTGCCCGCGTTGCGCGGCAATCCTTCGGCGTACCCGACCGGCAGCGTCGCGACGCGCGATGTGCGCGTCGCCGTCCACGTGCGTCCGTAGCCGACCGTCGTTCCCGGCTCGACGTCGTGCAGCGCGACGATGCGCGTGCGCCACGACAGCACGGGCTCGAGATGCAGTCCGTCGCCGTTCATGCGCCGTCGCGTCTCCTCGCTCGGCCAGATGCCGTACAGGCCGATCCCGCAGCGCACCGCGTCGAGCCGCGTCTCCGGCCACAGCATCGCCGCGGCGGTCGCGGCGATGTGCCGCGGCACGCCGGGCGCGACCTCGCGCGTCGCGGCGACGAAGCGCGCGAGCTGCTCGTGCGTGAACGGCGAGTCGAGCTCCTCGGCGGCGGCGAGGTGGCTGAAGACGCCTGCGAGGTCAAGCTCCGGCGTCGAAGCGTACTCGCGCAGCGCGGCGGGTGCGTCGGCGCAGGGGACGCCGAGGCGCACGACGCCGGTGTCGACCTTCGCCTGCACCGCGAATCGCGCGCGCCGGCGGCGCGCCGTGCTTGCGACCTGGCGCGCGTACAGCCCGCGATCCCAAAGGGTCAGCTCGGCGTTCGCCGCGTGCACCGCGTCCAATTCGCGCGGCGCGACCGGCCCGAACACGTGGACGGTCGCGTCGATACCGGCTTCCCGCAGCGCGAGCGCTTCTTCGGGGGCGTAGACGCCCAGCTTGTCGACGTGCGGCGCGAGCGCGCGCGCGCACTCGACGAGGCCGTGTCCGTACGCGTTCGCCTTGACCACGGCGGTGAGCTTCGCGGGCGCGACGAGCCGCGCGAGCGCCGACGCGTTGCGAGCCAGCGCGCCGGTGTCGATCGCGATCTCGGCGATCACGCGCGCCGCAGCATGCGCGAGACGATCAGCGCGACGGGCAGTCCGTAGAAGACGACGTAGCCGCACAGCGCGGCGATGGTCGTCGGGGCGGACGGGCGATGGTACGCGCCGTCGATGATCACCAGCGTCTGCATCGCCGCGTACACGACGATCCCGAACACGATCCCGGACACGACGGGTCGCCGCACGATCTGCGGCTGGCTGCGCGCGAGATAGCCGTAGCCGACGCCCCACGCCGCGCCGACGAGAATCTGCAGCCCGAGCCCCGCGCCGGCCCACGCCGGCAACCCGAGCACCGGCTGCGTCGGGACCCCGCGAAGCAGCATGACGTACAGGAACGCCGCCATGGCGATCGCGCCGACGATCCCCGCGGCCAGCCCCGCCGTCAGCCACTCCCGCAGCGCCACGCTTCGTTCCACGTCACGGGCGTTTCGCGCCGCCGCCGCGCCGCTCCCCGACGCTCGCGGCTGCGGGCTACGCGCCGATGCCGTACGCCGATTCGCTCGCCGGCGGGTCGCGCCGCGGCGGCGAAAGGAGGCCGGCCTCGAACTCTTGCTCGCGCCGCTCGAGCGCCGCGGCGATCCGGTCCAGCATCTCGCGCATCGTGGCCCGCGCGATCCGCCGCCCGAGGACGGCGTCGAACACGGACCCGAACAGCCCGAGCGGCGGACGGTACGCGCCTTCGAACGTGAGCCGGGTCGATTCGACGGACGCGATCCGGAGGCGGAGCGTCCCATGGAACAGCGGGAAGAGCCGCGTCCCCGCGTGCCACTCGATCGCCAGCGCGTCGTGGAGCCGGCCCGACTCCTGATCGTCCGGGTGCAGCGCGAAGACCATCTTCACCGGCGCGCGAGCCGCGCCGGGAAGCCCGGCGATGAAGTCGCGGAGCGGTACCTTCACCTCGACGGAGCGCTCGGCGTCGCGCAGGAAGTCCTCGGCGTACTCGTGCGCCACGGAGAACGGGCACCGCGCGACGCGCTCGACGATGAGCCGGGAGACCCTCCGCACGCCGTCATCGTACCCATCGCACTTCGCCGACTTCGCCTCTTGCACTCGGGTGCTAAGTCTGCTAATCTTTACCCTTGCCTGGCACTCTCGTGATCGAAGTGCCAACGGTCCTAACCCCTCTCCCACCCGGCAGCACAAGCTTTCGGAGGAATGGTTTTCGTGAATCTCAAGCCACTGGGCGATCGCGTGGTCGTCGAGCACGTGGAACAGGCCGAGAAGAGCATCGGCGGCGTCATCCTTCCCGACACGGCGAAGGAGAAGCCGCAAGAAGGCCGCGTTCTGGCCGTCGGTACCGGCCGCACGCTCGACAATGGCACCAAACTGTCGATGGACGTGAAGGTCGGCGACCGCATCATTTACTCGAAGTACTCGGGGTCCGAGATCAAGCTCGACGGCAAAGAGTACCTCATCATCTCGGAAAAGGACGTACTCGCCGTGATCGACGACGCGCGCGTCCCCGCCGGAGTGTAGTACAGGAATCATGGCAGCGAAGCAACTCGTATTCGACGAGAACGCTCGGCGCGCGCTCGAGCGCGGCGCCAACACCCTGGCCGACGCGGTGAAGGTCACGCTCGGCCCGAAAGGACGCAACGTCGTCCTCGACAAGAAGTTCGGCAGCCCGACGATCACCAACGACGGCGTGACGATCGCCAAGGAGATCGAGCTCCCGGACACGTTCGAGAACATGGGCGCGCAGCTCGTCAAGGAAGTCGCCTCGAAGACGAACGACATCGCCGGCGACGGCACGACGACCGCGACGGTTCTCGCGCAGGCGATCATCCGCGAAGGTCTGCGCAACGTGACGGCGGGATCGAACCCGCTGCTCATCAAGCGCGGCATCGAGCGCGCGGTCGAGACCGCGGTTTCCGACATGGAGACGCTGGTCCAGAAGGTCGACACCACCGAGAAGATCGCGCAGGTCGCGTCGATCTCCGCGAACGACAAGACGATCGGCGAGCTGATCGCCGAAGCGATGAAGGCCGTCGGTAAGGACGGCGTCATCACGGTCGAAGAGTCGAAGTCGATGAAGACCGAGGTCGAGACCAAGGACGGGATGCTCTTCGACAAGGGCTACATCTCGCCGTACATGGTCACGGACTCGGAGCGGATGGAAGCGACGCTCAACGATCCGTACATCCTCGTCACGGAGCGCAAGATCTCGGCGATCGCCGACATCCTCCCGCTGCTCGAGAAGATCGTCCAGGTCCAGAAGCCGCTCCTCATCATCGCCGAAGACGTCGAAGGTGAAGCGCTCGCGACGCTCGTCGTGAACAAGCTGCGCGGCACGTTCACGACGGTCGCGGTGAAGGCGCCGGGCTTCGGCGACCGCCGCAAGGAGATGCTCAAGGACATCGCCACGCTGACCGGCGCGACGGTGATCTCGGAAGAGCTCGGCCTCAAGCTCGACAAGGTCTCGCCGGACCTCCTCGGTCAGGCGAAGACGGTCAAGGTCACGAAGGACGAGACGACGATCGTCGACGGCCGCGGCAAGCAGGACGCGATCAAGGGCCGCATCGAGATGATCAAGCGGCAGATCGAAGAGACCGACTCCGACTTCGACCGCGAGAAGCTCCAGGAGCGCCTCGCGAAGCTCTCCGGCGGCGTCGCGGTGATCCAGGTCGGCGCGGCCACCGAGACCGAGCTCAAGGAGAAGAAGCACCGCATCGAAGACGCGCTCAGCGCGACCCGTGCGGCGGTTCAGGAAGGCATGATCCCGGGCGGCGGCAGCTCGCTGGTGCACGCGATCAAGGCCGTCGAGAAGGCCGCGGCCGAGTCGACGAACCCCGACGAGAAGATCGGCGTCGACATCATCCGCCGCGCGCTCGAGGAGCCGCTCCGCCAGATCGCGGAGAACGCCGGCTTCGAGGGCAGCGTCGAGGTGAACCGCGTCAAGACCGCGGAGCGCGGCAAGGGCTTCGACGCGATGAGCGGCGAGCTCGTCGACATGGTCCAGGCCGGCATCGTCGAGCCGTTCAAGGTGACGCGCTCGGCCCTGCAAAACGCCGCGTCGATCGGTGCGCTGGTCCTCACGACCGAGACGCTGATCGCCGACAAGCCCGAGCCCAAGAAGGACGGCGCCGGCGGCGGCATGCCGGGCGGCGGCATGGGCGGCTACGACATGATGTAGTCTTCGCCCCGAGCGAAGAGTGCAGAAACGACGGCCCGCGAGAGCGATCTCGCGGGCCTTCGTGATTTCCGGGTACGCATGACGGACCGGGTATCGGTCGAGCGAACGACCGCCCGGCGCGGGCGGTGCCTGCGGATTGCCGAAAACGAAGAGACATGGCGGAGTCGGCGGAGCGGATGGGCTTCGGAAGCAGCGCGGAGGTGCGCTCGCTGGCGGACGCGTTCCCGCACATCGTCTGGCTCGCGTCGGGTGACGGCGGACTCGAGTGGTTCAACCGCCGCTGGTACGACTACACCGGGCTTTCGCACGAGCAGACCGTCGCGCAGGCCGGCGCGGGCTGGACCCAGATGATCCATCCCGACGATCTCGGCGGGATCATGGACAGCTGGCGCGAGTCGCTCGCCAGCGGGAAGGTCTACGACGTCGAGGCACGGCTGCGCGGGGCGGACGGCGTCTACCGCTGGTTCCTCACGCGGTCCGCGCCCGTGCTGGACGACGCCGGCCGGCCGGTGCAGTGGGTCGGAACTTCCACGGACATCGACGACCGCAAGCGTGCCGAAGCGCACACGCGGTTCATCGCGAACGCGAGCGAGGCGCTCGGGTCGTCGCTCGACATCGAGGCGACGCTGCGGGAGCTGACGCGGCTCGCGGTGCCCGAGATCGCCGACTTCTGCGCGGTCTTCTTGAGCGAGCGTGACGGCTCGCTGCGGCTGGCGTCGATCGCTCACGAGGATCCCGCGGAGGCGAGCTTCGCCGAACAGTACCTGAACCGGTACCCGATGCGCGAGCGCAGTCCGTCGGCCGACGTCGCGCGCACGGGGAAGTCGTTCCTGATCCCGGTGGTCCCCGAGGACGCGCTCGAGCGGGCCGCGCGCGACCCCGGGCACCTCGACGACATGCGGCGGCTCGACGTTCGCTCCGTCGCGACGGTCGCACTGGTCGGGCGCTCGCAGATCTACGGGATCCTGCAGCTCGTCACACGGCGCTCCGGCCGAACGCTTTCGAACGGCGACGTGCGCATCGCCGAAACGCTCGCGGCGCGCGCCGCCAACGCGATCGAGAACGCGCGTCTGTACGAGCAGCTCCAGTTCGCGGCGAAGGCCGGCGAAGCGTTCGCGGAGTCGTTGAGCCTGCAGACGACGATGCAGCGCGTGCTCGACATCGTCGTTCCGGCGATGGCGGACTGGGCCGTGGTCGACTTGTTCGACGAGCACGAGCGCGTCGTGATCGCCGCGATGGTGCATTCCGATCCGGCGATGGACGGCGTCGTGGAGCGTCTCGTCGGCGCGTCCACCGCGAAGCCCGAGCTGGAGCCCATCATCGCCGCCGCGCTGCGCGCGCCGCACACGCAGATCAACGCGCGCATCGATCCGAGCGTCTTCGCCTCGATGGTGCAGCCGCAGTACCGCGAGCTGATCGTTGCGCTCGAGCCGCGGTCGTCGATCATCGTGCCGCTACGCTCGCGCGGCCGGAATCTCGGCGCGATCGTCGCGTACTGGTCCACGACGCCGCACGTCTACGGCGATGACGACCGGCCGATGTTCGAGGAGATCGCGCGGCGCGCCGCCGTCGCGATCGAGAACGCGCAGCTCTACGAGCGCGAGCGCTACGTCGCCGGCGCGTTCCAGCGCGCGGCGCTTCCGATCTCGCTGCCGGTCGTGCCGGGGCTGCGCTTCGACTCCGTCTACGTCGCGGCGCAGAACGAAACCCAGATCGGCGGCGACTGGTACGACGCCGTCCGGCTGCCCGACGGCCGCATCGTGCTCTCCATCGGCGACGTCTCCGGAAGCGGCCTGGAAGCGGCCGTCATCATGGCGGCGATGCGGCAAGTGCTGCGTGGCGTCGCGAACGTGTACGCCGATCCCGCGACGATGATCGATGCCGCCGACCGCACCCTCAAAGCGGAGCATCCGGAGCGCATCGTCACCGCGTTCGCCGCCGTGTTCGATCCGATCGCCCGCACGCTCGCGTATGCGAACGCCGGGCATCCGCGTCCGTTCGTGCGGCTCGCCGACGGCACCATCGACGAGCTTCCGGCGAGCGGACTGCCGCTGGGGCTGCGCGATCGCAGCGAAGCGCACACGACGGTCGTGCCGATCGCCGAAGGATCGCTGCTGCTGCTCTACACCGACGGGCTGACCGAGTCGACGCGCGATCCGCTCGAGGGTGAGGCGCGCGTTCGCGCCGCGCTCGCGGATCCGCGCATCGCGGAGCGCGACGATCCGGCGCAGGCGGTCTACGACACGGTGCTCTCCGAGGGCGCGCACGACGACGTCGTGCTGTTCGCGGCGCGCATCGTCGGCAACGGCGCGAACCTCACCCGCTGGGACTTCGACGCGCGCGACGTCGAGCGCGGACGCGCGGTGCGCGCCGAGTTCACCGCGCTCCTCGCGCAGCGCGGCGTCGAAGGCGACGAGCGGTTCGCGGCCGAGGTGACCTTCGGCGAGCTGCTCGGCAACGTCGTGCGCCACGCGCCCGGTCCCATCGAGATCGTGCTCGAATGGGATCCCGAGCGCGCGCCGGTGCTGCACGTGCTCGACCGCGGTCCCGGCTTCGTGCTCGCGCCGCGGCTCCCGTCCGACGTCCTCGCCGAGCGCGGACGCGGACTGTTCATCGTGTGGTCGCTCGCCGAGGAGCTGAACGTGACGCGGCGAGCGCAGGGCGGCGCGCACGCGCGCGCCGTCTTCGCCGTGCGCCGGCCCGGTATCCGCGCCGACGGCGCCTGACTACGCTTCGGTGTGCGTCGTCTCGATGACGACGGTCTCCGGTTTCTTCTTCTCGACGACGTGCTCCACGACGGTCGGCTCGTGCACGACGGTCTTCTTCTCGACCGTGGTCTCTTTCGTCTCGGTGACGTGCGTGTCGCTGTCCATGCTCACCGTGTTGCCCCGCCGCGGCCCTCGCCTCACGCGGTGCGCGGCGGTGCTTCCGGCGAGCGGGCGCCGGCTTCCCGGGAGGACCGCGTTTCGCGAGTCGGCCAATCAGGCGCCATGAGGCTCATCGCGGCGGCGTGCACCGCCGTCCTGCTCGCCGTTTCGGTTCGTGCGGCGGCACCCGCCGCCGCGGCCGGCCCGCAGCCCGGCGCGAAGCCGGCGTACCAGCGCTATTGCTCGCTGATGGCCGGCAGCGATCCGGCCTCGCGCCACTATCAGACGGAGATGGCGAAGCTGCCGCTGCCGAACGACGAGCAGAACGTTGCGATCGCGTCGGCGATCCGGCGCGCGATTCAGGCGCAGGAGCACAGCGCGATGCTGCCTCCGGACGTGCACATCATGTTTCGCGACGCGCAGCGCCTGCTCGTGAATCCGATGGGCAGCGACGAGCTGGTTCTCGTCACCGCGGGCAGCGGCAATCCGCCGCATTGGTACGATGCCGACGTCGACCGTACCGGAAGCGTGCAGAACGTCGAGCCGCTCCCGCCGGGCGCGCCCGAGCGCGTCGCCGGGTTCATGCGCGGGCTCGCCGCGTTCGTCGTGCTGAACCAGATGCTGGGCGGCGACGATCCGTTGCCGCGCGCCGGCTGCGTCGCGCTGGTGCGCGCGTGGTTCGCGCCCGCGGTCGGGCTGCTGCCCGAGCTGGAGCGCGCGGCGTGGACGCCCCCGCAGCCGGCGACGCCGCACGACATCGACACCATTCGCGACGCCCTGCGCGAGTACGCGCGCCGGCCCGATCGCGATCGGGCGAAAGCGGAGATCACGAAGCACACGCTCGATGCGGTGGGATTCGATCCGCCCGTCGAGTTCGTCTATCGCGATCCGGGCGAGCCGGGCGACGCGCTCGGCGAATTCGACGTCGTGCGGTTCGGCACGCGGCCGCACACCTACGCGATCGTGCAGCGGCATCCGAACGGGCACATCGACATCTCGACCTCGCCGCTGTGTCTCGTCGGCGATACGCGCTGCGCGCGGTATTACGTGTGGCCGTAGCGGCGCCGGTTCGGTGCGCATGGGCCACCGGCGCCGACGCCGCGATGACGGCGTATCACGACGACGAATGGGGCGTCCCCGTGCACGACGATCGCACGCTCTTCGAGTT
The DNA here is from genome assembly GCA_035650875.1 of Vulcanimicrobiaceae bacterium. GTDB lineage: Bacteria > Vulcanimicrobiota > Vulcanimicrobiia > Vulcanimicrobiales > Vulcanimicrobiaceae > Vulcanimicrobium. The sequence goes on along the minus strand of DASRGU010000010.1, from coordinate 596,997 downwards.
CATCGTCCTCGAGGGCGCGCAGGCCGGGCTCTCGTGGGCGACGATCCTGCGCAAGCGCGAGGCGTACCGGCGCGCGTATCGCGGCTTCGATCCGGCGAAGGTCGCGCGCTTCGGCGAGCGCGACGTCGCGCGGCTGCTCGCCGACGACGGGATCGTTCGCAACGCCGCGAAGGTCGGCTGGTCGGTACGGAACGCGAAGGCGTTTCTCGCGGTGCAGCGGGACCGCGGCTCGTTCGACGCCTTCCTCTGGGCGTTCGCGGGCGGCAAGCCGATCGTGAACCGGCCGCGCACGACGGCGGATCTGCCGGCGCGCACGGACCTCTCGGACCGGCTGAGCGCGGAGCTGCGGCGTCGCGGCTTCGGATTCGTCGGCTCGACGATCTGCTATTCGTTCCTGCAGGCCGTCGGCGTCGTCGACGATCACGCCGCGACGTGCTTCCGGGCGGTGCGCTGAGGTGCGGCTGTTCGACGGCGACGCGATCGTCCTCGCCGGCGCGACCGGCCGCGTCGGCGGAGCGACGCTGGCGACGTTGGTGCGCGAGGGGGCGCGCGTGCTGGTGCTCTCGCGTTCGCTCGAACGCGCGGCGCGCGCGATCGACGATCTGCTGGACGACGACGAGCAAGCGGCGGCGATCCCGTTCGCGGCCGATCTCGACGATCCGAAGCAGGCTGCGGCGGCGATCGAGGCATGCGTGGAACGATACGGCCGTGTCGACGCGGTGGTCACGCTGGCGGGCGAAGGACGCACGGTGGCGCTCCTCGACTCGACGTTGGACGATCTGCGCGCGAGCGAAGCGGCGTTCGTCGCGACCGCGTACAATCTCGCCGTTCCGGCGCTGCGCGCGATGCTCGCGCAGCGGTATCGTGACGGCGCGCGCTCGCGCGGGCGGATCGTCGCCGTGACGGCCGGCTCGTCGAAGCAGCCGGCGCCGAAGCGCGGGCTGTTCGGCGCGGCGAAGGCCGGCGTGAACGTGTTGATGCAGGCGATCGCACGCGAGCACAAGCCCGACGGCATCGTCGCGAACGCGCTGGTGCTCGGCGGCGTGGCGACCGAAGCGTCGCGCGCGCTGCGCAGCCCGGAGGACTTCGCCGCGGCCGCGACGCCCCAAGAGGTCGCGGACGTGCTCGCATTCCTCGCCAGCGACCGCGGCAGCGGCATCAACGGCGCGCTCGTGGACCTGAACGCCCGCGAAGTCGACTGACGCTCGCGCCGCCCCCGCGCTCCCGCCTCGACCGAGCCGCGCCGCCTCGGCTGCGCCCGGCGGAGCAGGCGGGCAGCGTGCCGTGGGCGTAGCGGGCGCCATGGCTCACGCGCACGACGAGTTCTCTTGCCGCTGCCCGCACGGGCGTTTCGACCCCGGCGTCTTCGCGCACGCGTCGACCCTGTTCGACCGGCGGACGTTCGTCGCCGGGCTCGGCGCCTCGCTCGCCGCCGCGCTCTGGCCGCACCGGGTCCGCGCTGCGCAAGGCGTCACGGTGCTGCGCGCGGCGCGCCTCTTCGACGGGACGGCGATGCGTTCGCCCGGCGTCCTCGTGCTGCGCGGCGATAAAATCGTCTCGTTCAATGCGGGCGACGCGGGAAGCGACGCGACGACGATCGACCTCGGCGACGCGACGCTGATGCCGGGGCTGATCGACGCGCACACGCACGTCGCGGCGTGGACCGTCGTCTCGTATTACCTCGAGCGCAAGCTCGAGGCGTCGGACTCGATCGCCGAATCGGCACTGCTCTCGGTGCACAACGCGCACGCGATGCTGGCGAACGGCTTCACCACGGTGCGCGACGTCGGCGGCGGCAACGGCATCGATCTCGCGATGCGCGACGCGATCGCGAAGGGCGCGATCGTCGGGCCGCGCATGCTCGTCGCCGGGCCGGCGCTTTCGATCACGGGCGGGCACGGCGACCAGAACGATCTGCCCTCGTGGGTCCACGTCGACAGCGACATCGAGTCCGGCGTGTCGTTCGGGCCGTACGGCTTCCGGCAGCGCGTGCGCGAGCACGTCAAGCGCCACGTCGACCTCATCAAGATCCTCGCCACCGGCGGCGTGATGTCATACGGCGACGCGTTCGACGTTCCGCAGCTCAACCTCGACGAAATTCAAGCGGTCGTCGACGAAGCGACGAAGTTCGGGCTGCACGTCGCGGCGCATTGCCACGGCGACAAGGGCATCGCGATGGCGGTGAGGGGCGGCGTCCACTCCGTCGAGCACGGCACCGGCGTCGAAGACGCGACGCTCCACGAGATGCGCCAGCGTGGAACCGTCCTCGTCCCGACGATCTGGGCGCTCGACTCGATCCTGCAGCCAGGGAACCCGAATCAGATCCGCCCGAACAGCATGATGAAGGCCGAGCAGGCCGCGCAGCTTCGGAACGCCGGCATGCAGCGCGCGCTCGCGGCGAACGCGACGATCGTCTACGGCACCGACGCCGGCGTGTTCCCGCACAAGGAGAACAACAAAGACTTCGCGCTGCTGCAGTCGATGGGGATGCGGCCGCTGGACCTGCTTCGTTCGGCCACCTCGCGCGGAGCCGATCTGATGGGGCTGCGCGATCGCGGCCGGCTCGCGCCCGGGATGCTGGCCGACGTCGTCGCGTTCAACGGTGACCCGAGCGCGAACGCGGGGCTGCTGGAGAAGGCGCCTGCGCTCGTGATGCTCGGCGGACAGAAGATCGATCGCGCGGCGCTGGCCGTCTGAGGACGCGTCAAGGCGCCGCGCCGACGAGTCGCGCCAGCGACTCGGACGGCTCGCACTGCAGCTCCGCCATCAGCACGTCGCGATACTGCCGGTAGTGCCGTAGTGCGGCGGCGCGGTCGCCGCTGTGCAGGTACGCGCGGATCGCGATCTCGCGCGCCGGCTCGTCGCAGGGGTCGTACGCGATCATCTCCCGGCACAGCGCGAGCGCGTCGGCGGGCCGGCCCTCGGCGAGCGCCGCGTTCGCCAGCGCCTGCGCCGTCTCGCAGCGCAGCTCGCGCAGACGGCGCTCCGTCGGCTCGAACCAGTCCCAGGCCTCGATCTTCGCCGGGCGCTCGGCACGGAGAAGCGCGTACGCGTCGCGCAGCGCGGCGGTGCGCGCCGCGTCGTCGGCGTCCGCGGCACGTGCGCGTGCGAGCGCGCGGTCGATCTCCCACAGGTCGACGCGCACGGCGCCGGCGAGCCGGTACGTGTCGCCGTTGCGCACGACGAGATCGTCTCCTGCGATGCGGGCCTTGAGCCGGTGCATGCAGACGTGAAACGCGTTGCGCGCGTCGCGCTGGTCGTGATCCGGCCAGAGCAGGTCGGCGATCCGCTCGCGTCCGAGCCCCTCCGGCCGCGTCGCCATCACGGTGAGGAGCGCGTGCTCGCGCTCCGGGAGCGCCAGCTCGCTGCCGCCGGCGAGGACGCGGCCGCGCACCACCTCGACGACGAGCCGCGGCGCTTCGGCGCTCGCGCTCACGGCGTCGCGGCGGTAGCGCGCGACGAACGGCGCGAGACAATCGCCGTCCTCTCCGCGCGCGACGGCACCGACCGCGCGCTGCAGCCGCGGCGCGTCGATGGTCTGCGCAAGCTCCGCCGCCTCGGCGTGCATCGCGTCGCGGCGCGCGGGGTCCAGCGCGCCGAGCGCGAGCGCGGCCAGCACGCGGTAGTACGGTGAGCCGTGCCCGGCCGCCGCTTCGCGCGCTTTTTCGGCGTGGCGGCGGGCCGCCTCGCGATCGCACGCGGAGGAGGCCGCGACGAGATGTCCGCAGGCGCTCCATTTCAGGTAGCCCGCCGCGTCCTGCTCGCGCACCGTCGCCGACGTCTCGTCACCGCCTGCGCCGCCGCTCGCGCCCGTCGCGTGCGCGCGCGAGCGCAGCGCCGAGGCGAAGAACGTGAACGCATGGAGCGCGTCGCGCTCGACCGCGCCCTCGAGCGTCGCCGCATGCCGGTCGCATGCCGCTTCTTCGCCGGTGAGCCACGCGCCCAGCGCCGCTTCCGCTTCGACGAGCGCGATCGCGTTGCGCATTCCGGCACTTTGCGCGGCGCTCAGCGCGCGCGCGATCCGATCGCGCTCGGCCGTCCGGTCTCCGCGGACGCGCGCGACGTCCGCACCGAGCGCCACGTGCGCGTCCGTCGCCGCCGCCGGCACGCGAACGATGTACGGCCACGCCGACTCGACGTCGCGCTCGGCGTCGGCGAGCCGCCCGAGCCGTGCGCCGATCACCGCGCGCAGGTACAGCAGCCAGCCGTGAACCGGGCTTTCGCCGGCCGCGCCGATGCCGATGCTCGCGCGCAGCTCCTCGACGATGCGCAGCCCGCGCTCGAAGTCGCCGGTGACGCTCGAGATCAGCACGCGAACGATCGCGACGTAGATGCGCGTCGCAGGCGCGTCCGCCTGCGCGCGCGCCCACACCGTGTCGGCTTCGTCGAGCAGCGCCGCCGCGTCGGCGACGTACGCGCGGAGCAGCGCGGTGAGGGACCACAGCCGCGGGTGGCGCATGACGGTCGCGCGGTCGAGCGACGCCAGGACGCGCGCGTACCGGAGCGACGGCCCGTCGTCGTCGGACACGTCGACCCGTTCCAGCGCCGCGGCAGCCCCTTCGGCATCCGCGTGCGCGAGCGCGATCTCCGCGGCGCGCTGGTGGTCGCCTGCGCGGACCGCGGCGGAAGCCAGCGAAGCGAGGACCGTATCGAGCCGGGCCGCGTATCGAGCGCGCAGCGCCGAGCCGAGTAGCGCGTGGACGCGGTACCCGTTCGAGGCGTCGCGCGTGACGAACGGCGAGCCCTCGACGAACGACGAGAACGCGTGCCACGCGTCCGGCATGCCGGCGGGATCCGGCGTCGCGGCGCCGAGGATCGCGCGCACGTCCGTTTCGCCGCAGCCCGGCAGCGCGCTGCACGCGAGAAGCGCGTCGATCGCGGCGTCGGGCGCGGCCGACAGCACGTGCTCTTCGGCGTACTCGCGCAGCGACTCGTGCGCGACGCCGGACGGGGCGTGCGGCAGCGTGCCGAGCCGGTCTTCGCGCGCGAGGCGCGCGAGCAGCAGCACGGCGATGGGCCACCCGGCGGTTTCGTCCGCGACGCGCCGAAGCGTTTCGTCGGTCGCGCCGGCGCCGAACAGCGCGGCGATCTCGGCGGCGTCGAACGCGAGGTCCGGCCCGCGAAGGGCCATGATCCGGTGCGGCGACGCGAAGCGCGTCAGACGGAGGCGCAGCGGCTCCCGCGAGCACAGGATCACCGTCCGCGCATCCGGCCGTGTCGCGAGCAGCCGCGTGAGCAGCGCCCGCGCGGCCGGATCGCCGAGCAGCTCCTCGACGTCGTCGAACACGAACGCGGATCGCCGGCCCGGTGGGACGGCCCAGGCCGCGACGGCGCGCGCGACGCGCTCCGCCGCGCTGCCGCCTCCGTCGGAGATCATCGCCTCGTCGCGCGCGAGCGCCGCGGCCCGGCCCGGCTCCTCCGCGGCGAGCGCCGCCGGCAGCCTGCGGGCGAGGTCGAGCGCCGTCGCACCGCCTTCGGCGGACGGCTCGCGGGCGCACTCGCACACGGCGGTCGCCTCGCCCAGCACCGCTGCGGCTTGGCGGGCGAGCGTGCTCTTTCCGAAACCCGCCGGGGCGACGACGGTCAGGACGGCCGGCGCTGCGGCTCGGACGCGCGCCAGCAGCGAGACGCGCGGCAGCTCGCCGGGGACGGGGACGGTCGTCGAGAGGGTATCCATGCCGGGCGCGGTCGTCCCGCGCAGTTCGGGGCGTCGAACGCCGAGACCCCGCTCGGGTTGCGCGCCGTTTCCATTAAGCCTTTCTTACTTTGCACACGGCCCTGTGGAGTCTGTGGATTCGGCGACCGGCGCCGCGTGCGCCGGGTACGCTTTTCCGCAGGCGGGCGGGCTGGAACCGAGCCCGCTGGCAGACTGTTAAGCAGAGTGCTAATCCCCGACGAAAGGACTCCTCGCGTGCGGCATCACGACGAGACCCTCGACTTCGAACGGCTTTTCGCGCCCCGCGGGGCGCACGGCGCGTTCGAGCCCAACACCGACGTCTATTTCGACGAGCGCGAGCGCGCGCTGGTCGTGCACGTCGAGCTCGCCGGCGCCGACGCGGACTCGCTGCGCGTCGCCTGCGACGACGCGACGCTCACGATCGCGGGCACGCGCGCGCTGCGCGACCTCTCGCGCGAGACGTCGCTGCTGCGCAAGGAGATCCAGTACGGGGACTTCCTCAAGCGGATCCCGCTGCCGGTTCCGGTCCGCGAGGACGGCGCGACCGCCGTCTATCGCGACGGGATCCTCGCGATCCGCCTCCCGCTCTCCGAAAACCCGAAAAACCACCCGATCGTCCGGCGCGAGATCCGCATGACGGTCATGAGGACGCTCGCGTAATGGCGAAACCCGAACACGTACCCGAAATTCTCGGCATCCTTCCGCTGCAGGACGCGGTGCTCTTCCCGAACACCGTGATCCCCCTCGCGGTCGTGAAGCGGCCCGGCATCCAGCTCGTCGAAGAAGCGCTGCGCGAAGGCAAGCACATCGGCCTCGTCGCGCTCAAAGACAAGGACATCGAAGACCCCACGCCCGACGACGTGCGCCGCGTCGGCACGATCGGCACGATCCAGAAGATGCTGAAGGTCCCCGACGGCACGCTGCGCTGCATCGTCGCCGGCGGGCCGGTGTTCCGCGTCGACCAGTTCGTCGCGACCGAACCCTACATGGCGGCGACCTACACCGAGCTTCCCGACGTGACGCGCGAAAGCGAACAGGTCACGGCGATGCACCGCAACCTCGCGACGCTGTTCCAGAAGCTCCTCGGCTATCTGCCGCAAGCGCCCCGCGAGATGGAGATGGAAGTCAACAATATCTCCGATCCGAACCTCCTCTCGTACTTCGTCGCGTCGACGATGCGTCTCGACACGCCCGACCGCCAGGCGATCCTCGAGGAGCGCGACACCGGCAAGCGGCTGCGCAAGCTCACGCTCCTGATCACCAAGGAGCTCGAGGTCGTCGAGCTCGGGCACAAGATCCAGAGCGACATCCAGCGCGAGATGGAGAAGAACCAGCGCGAGTTCTACCTGCGCCAGCAGATGCGGGCGATCCAGGAAGAGCTCGGCGAAGCCGATCCGCAGCAAGCCGAGGCCAACGAGCTGCGCAAGAAGATCGACGACGCGAAGATGCCCGACGACGTCAAGAAGGCGGCGGAGCGCGAGCTCGACCGGCTTTCCAAAGTCCCGACGGCGTCGCCCGAGTACAGCGTCATCCGCACCTACCTCGACTGGCTCACGCAGCTGCCGTGGGGCATCTCGACGTCCGACCAGATCGACATCGGGCGCGCTCGCCACATTCTCGACGAGGACCACTACGATCTCGAGAAGATCAAGGACCGCATCGTCGAGTACCTCGCCGTCGGCAAGCTGAAGAACAAGCTCACCGGGCCGATCCTGTGCTTCGTCGGACCGCCCGGCGTCGGCAAGACGTCGCTCGGACAGTCCATCGCGAAGGCGATGGGCCGCAAGTTCGTGCGCTTGTCGGTCGGCGGCGTGCGCGACGAGGCCGAGATCCGCGGCCACCGGCGCACCTACATCGGCGCGATGCCCGGCACGATCGTGCGCGCGCTGCGCGACGCCGGGACCAACAACCCGGTGATGATGATCGACGAGATCGACAAGGTGGGCGGCGACTTCCGCGGCGATCCGCAGAGCGCGCTGCTCGAGGTGCTCGATCCGGAGCAGAACAACACGTTCCGCGACCACTACCTCGATCTGCCGTTCGACCTCTCGCGCGTGCTCTTCATCTGCACCGCGAACACGCTCGACTCGATCAGCGGGCCGCTGCGCGACCGCATGGAGATCATCAACCTCTCCGGCTACACCGAGCTGGAGAAGCTGCAGATTGCGAAGCGGTATCTCGTCCAGAAGCAGAGGAAGGCGAATGGGCTGCGCGACGCGCAGGCGTCGATCACCGATTCGGCGCTCAAGCAGATCATCGTCGACTACACGCGCGAGGCCGGGGTCCGCAATCTCGAGCGCGAGATCGGCACGATCTTCCGCAAGGTCGCGCGCCGGGTCGCCGAGGACGCGAAGTTCAAGGTGCGCGTCAAGCCCGAGAACCTCGTCGAGTACCTCTCGAAACCTCGCTTCTACAACGAGGTGAAGCGGCGGACCGCGTCCGTCGGCGTCGCGACGGGGCTCGCCTACACGCCGGTCGGCGGCGACATCCTCTTCATCGAGACCACCGCGATGCCGGGCAGCGGCAAGTTCACGCTGACCGGTCAGCTCGGCGACGTCATGAAAGAGTCGGCCACGGCGGCGATCTCGTTCCTCCGCTCGCGCTCGGTCGAGCTGGGGCTGCCCGACGACTGGTTCGCGAAGCACGATCTGCACATCCACATCCCGGCCGGCGCGATCCCGAAGGACGGGCCGTCGGCCGGCGTCAGTCTCGCGACGTCCATCGCCTCGCTGCTCACCGGGTTGAAGGTCGATCCTGAGCTGGCGATGACCGGCGAGATCACGCTGACCGGTCAGGTGCTGCCGATCGGCGGAGTCAAGGAGAAGGTGCTCGGAGCCAAGCGCGCCGGCATCAAGAAGGTCTTGCTGCCGCGGCGCAACGAGATCGATCTCGACGACGTGCCGAAAGAGGTGCGCGACACGATGCAGTTCTCGTTCGTCGACGAGCTCAGCGAAGTGTTCGAGCATGCCCTCGGGAAGCGCGTCATCACGCCGGTGCTGCTCGGTGCTACCGACGGAAAGGCGCGCGACAACGTCGTTGCGTTGCGGCCTCGGGCGAAGCGGACGGCGATCGGGCGCAACGGGGGTGCGCGTACCGGGACCCGTAACGGGGCTGGGACTACGCCGAAGCGGCGGTAACGGGCGTCAACCGGCGCTGCGACGGCGGGTACTCCTCGGTTCCGGCGTCGCGGGTGGGATCGCGCAGGGCACATCCCCACGGCGGGGACGCTCCCTGCGCGCAATCCTGCGCTTCGGTCGCTGCGCGCCGCGTCGCTCCGCGCATCCTGCGCTCCCGCGACGCGGCGAGCCCCCGCCGTGGGGATGTGCCCTGGGCGATCCCGGCACGGTTGGTGGAGGGCGCTCCGCGGCGCTTCAGCGCGTTGTGGGCGATGGGACTCGGTAGAGCATGCCGTCGTGGTCGTGCCGGACGTCTTCTCCCAGCGTGCGGGCGGCGTGGGCTTCGGAGCCGCGGATCACGCGTTTTTCTTCGAGGTTGTCGTAGCTGACGTCGCGGCGGGCGGCGAGCAGATCGTACGCGAGCGGGTTGTCGGCGCTTTCCACGGCGTGATCGATCTCGTGCGCTAGGCCCAGCGCGGGGGATTGGCGGCCGCCGGTCGTCGTGAGCAGCGCGCTGCGCGGATCCCAGGTGATCGTCTCCCTCATGGGATCGTAGGTGTCGTTGCCTTTGTGGTTGATCGTGATGCGGTGCTTCGTGTCGCTGTGCTCGATGCGGTCGATCAGCGTACGTTCCACCGGGTCGTGCGAGAGGTAGGCGAAGGCGGCTTTGACGTCGCGTGCGGCTTTCGCCGGCACGGTGAGCGAGCCGAGGTGAACGGGTGCGCTTGTCATGGCGCCTGTCGATCACGCGCCGGCGCTCGCGCGGCAAGCCGTCGTCGGCGCGTTCCGCCGGATCTAGGACGTCGTGCTCGGTGTTTCGGGGATGGGCTGGGGCGCGGTGCTCGGCGTGAAGCGGTCGGGCGCGAAGATGCTCAGGTCGAATGGCGGGGCTTCGCCGGCCAGCATCGTTGCTACGATCTCGCCGACGACGGGGGCGAACTTGAAGCCGTGGCCCGAGAAGCCGCCGGCGATCAGCACGCGCGGTGAGCCGGGGGCGGGGCCGATGACGAAGTGCTCGTCCGGTGTGAGCGTGTACATGCATGGGTCGACGCGCGCGAGATCGCCGGCGGCGTCGGGGACGAACGACGCGAGCGCGTCGCGTGCGCGCGCGACCTCGTCGTCGCGGACGGTGCGGTCGGAGTCGTCCGGGTCGGCGGGGATTCCGCTCCCGTGGTGCGCGATCTTCACGCCTTCGCCGAAGTCGGGGAAGCCGTAGAACATGCGGTCGCCGTCGCGCTCGACGCACCAGATCGGCAGGCATTCCGGGGTGACGGCCGCTGTGATTCGCGGGGCGAACCAGAATTGTACGTTGCGTTCGACGCGCAGCGGCTTGCCGAAGCTCGGCGGCGTGCCGCGCGACAGCCACGGGCCGCTGCAGATCGCCAGCATGCCGGTATGGATGACGTCGGTTCCGACGTTGACGCCGACTCCGCGGCGGCCCGCGGTCCAGCCGGTGGTTCGTGTGTGGAAGCGCAGGTCGGCGCCGGCGTCGGCCGCGATGCGCAGGTGGGCGCGTACGGCGGCTTCGGGGAAGACGGCGCCGGCGACCGCTTCGTAGACGGCGATCTCGTCGTCGCGCGGCGTCGTCATCGGGAAACGGCGGCGCAGTTCGTGCGCGTCGTAGATCTCGTGCGCGAGATTCCAGCGTTTCGCGCTTTCGAGCGTGCCGGCGACGAGCGGCGTGTCGGGGCGTCCGACGAAGAGCCCGCCGGTTCTGGCGCGGAGCGTCGTGCCGGTGCGCGCTTCCAGCGCGTCCCACAGCTCGTAGGCGCGGCGCAGCAGCGGCACGTACGCGGGCGACTCGAAATAGGCTTGGCGGATGATGCGCGTGCTGCCGTGCGAGGAGCCGGAGTCGTGCGCCGGTCCGAATTGCTCGAGCCCGAGCACGCGCATCCCGCCCGACGCTGCGTGCGCCGCGACCGCGCTGCCCATTCCGCCGAGGCCGACGACGATCGCGTCGTACCGCACGCGCGCTATCGGACGACGATGCCGCCCGCGGGTTCGGCCAGGACTTCGCCGATCACCGCAGCGGTGCCGAGCACGGTGAGGTCGTGCAGCAGCGCGTCGACGTGCTCCGGTGCGAGCGCGATCAGCAGGCCGCCCGACGTTTGGGCGTCGGACAGGATGATGCGCGTCGTTTCGCCGACGTCGCGTGCGTAGGTCGTGAACGAGGCGTGCTCCATCAGGTTGTCCTGCGTGCCGCCCGGGACGGCGCCGCGCGCGATCAGCTCGCGCACGCCGTCGAGCACCGGGACGGCGCGCGCGTCGATCGCCAGCGCGACGCGTGAGGCGCTCGCCATCTCGCGCGCGTGCCCGATCAGGCCGTAGCCCGTCACGTCGGTTGCGGCGTGCGCGCCGTGCACGGCCATCGCGCGTGAGGCGACGTCGTTGAGGCGGGCCATCTGCTCGATGGCCGGCGCCAGCGCTTCGTCCTCGATCAGGTCGCGCTTCCGGGCGGTCGTCAGGATGCCGGTCCCGAGCGGCTTCGTGAGGACGAGCACGTCGCCCGCGCGCGCGCCGGCGTTCGTCACCACCCGGTCGGGGTGCACGGTGCCGGTGACGGCGAGGCCGTACTTCGGCTCGTCGTCCTTCACCGTGTGGCCGCCGAGGATCGTGACCCCGGCTTGCGCGGCGACCGCCGCGCCGCCTTCGAGGATGCGCGTGAGCACGTCGGTGCCGAGCTCCTCGATCGGAAACGCCGCGACGTTCAACGCGGTGAGCGGCGTGCCGCCCATCGCGTAGACGTCGCTGAGCGCGTTCGCGGCGGCGATGCGGCCGAAGTCGTACGGGTCGTCGACGACGGGCGTGAAGAAGTCGACCGTCTGGACGAGTGCCAGCGTGTCGCTGAGGCGGTAGATGCCCGCGTCATCGCTGGTCGCGTGGCCGACCAGGACGTTCGGATCGCTCGGGGGCGGCAAGCGGCGCAGGACCTGCGCCAGGTCGGCTGCGCCGACTTTGCTCGCTCAACCCGCGCAGGCCGAATATGCGGTCAGCCGTATCCGGCGCCCGGGGGACTCCATCACCTCGGAATACAACACCGTGCGTCGAACGTCCGCCGGAGAAGCCGTGTCGAAGAACCTCTTGTTCATCCCCGGACCCGTGACGGTCGCCGAGCCGGTCCTGGCTGCGTGCGCGCGCCCGCTGATCGATCACCGCGGCCCGGAGTTCCGCGCCCTGCTGGAGCGCACGGCGGCGCGGCTGCGCCCGATCTTCGGGACCGAGCGTGCCGACGTGCTGCTGCTCGGCTCCTCGGGGACCGGCGGGCTCGAAGCCGCGATCGGCAATCTGTTCGGGCCCGGCGACCGGCTCTTGGCGTGCCCGATCGGCGTGTTCGGACAGCGGCTCATCGCGATCGCAAGCGGCGTCGGCTGCGATGTCGAGGTCCTCGACACCGAATGGGGCGGTGCGGTCGATCCGGACGCGCTGCGCGCGCGGCTGCGTGCGGACGCGAACGCGGAGCATCGCTTCGACGGCGTGCTGCTCACGCACAACGAGACGTCGACCGGCGCGCAGTGCGACATGGGCGCGCTCGCGGAAGCGATCCGCGGCCACGGCGCGTACACCGTCGTCGACTCGGTCAGCGGTCTCGCGGCGAGCCGGTTCGAGATGGACGCCTGGGGCTTCGACGTCGTCGTGGCCGCGTCGCAGAAAGCGCTCGCCGCGCCGCCGGGGCTGGCGATGGTCGCCGTCGCGCCGCGCGCTTGGCAGCGCATCGATGCGAACCTCACGCCGCGCTACTACTTCGACTTGCGCAAGGCGCGCGAGTTCGACCGCATCGGGCAGACGCCGTGGACGCCGCCCGTCTCGATCGCGTTCGCGCTCGACGTCGCGCTCGACGAGTTCGAGCGCACCGGCGCTGCGGCGACGTGGGAGCGGCACGCCCGGTACGCGCGGGCCATCCGCGCGGCGGCGAGCGCGCTCGGGCTCTCGCTCTACTCGCGCGAAGGCGCGCACTCGCCGACCGTCGTCGCGATCGGGCTGCCCGACGGCATCGACGGTGACGCGATCCGCAAGGAGATGCGCGAGTCGCGCGGCGTCGTGATCGGCGGCGGCCAGCAGGCGCTCAAAGGGAAGATCATCCGCATCGGGACGATGGGCGATCTGACCCAGACCGACATCCTCGGCGCGCTCGGCGCGCTCGAGATCGCGCTGCTGGAAGCCGGCGCGCCGGTGCACGCGGGCGCCGGCGTCCAAGCCGCGCTGAAAGTCTTCCTGGAAGCCGAGCAGACCGCGACGGTCTAGCGGCGCTTCTTCGCGCCGCCTTTTCGCCCGCTGCGCGAGGATGCACCGCCGCGCGCGGCGGCCGTCTTGCGGCCGCCGGACTTCTTCGCGCTCGACGCCTTCGCCGGCGTGCGCTTCGCGGCGGACTTCTTCGCTGGAGATTTCTTGGCGCCGGCGCGTGCGCCGCGCCCGCCGCGTCCGGAGAGTGCGCGCTCTTTGAACGCCTGCATTTGCTCGCCGAGCGCCTGCAGCCGCTCGGCGCCGAGCGTCGCGCGGGCTTCCTTGAAGATGGTCGATTCCTCTTCCTTGACGTGGTGCATGATCATCTCTTTGAGGACCGTCACCTTCGCCTCGAGCGTCTCGTCACGCGGGCCGAGCGACTCGATCTTCGCGATCATGTCCTTCGCCATGCCGTGCTCTTCGTTGGCCTCGAGCACGCTGTCCGTCTCTTCCTCGCCGCCCTTCTTGCGGAGCTCCGGGTAGAAGAGCGCCTCCTCCATATCGGCATGCACCGTCAGCAGCTTGCAGATCGTCGCGGCGAGGCTGCGCAGCTCGGCGGGCTTCGTGTCGTCGGCCAATGCTTTGCCGAACAGCCCTTCCACCTCGGCGTGATCGCTCTTGATGAGTGTCAGCGCATCGGGCGCGGGCGGCTCTTCGCCCGGGTGCAGCACGCGGCTCACGGCATTTCGAATGTTCATCGCAACTCCTCGCTCGGTCGGCTCCATCCTACCGCGCGTCGCGCTCGGTGAAACACACCCGCGACCGAGCGGGCGTCGCGAGTGAGGCCCGCTGCACGGGGTCGCGGAGCGGCGCGAGGTTACGTCGCCGCAGCGGCTCTCGCGCCGGTAAGGGCGAAGTCGCCGTTCGCGTAGCGCGCACGCAGCGTGCGCTTCGAGATCTTGCCGGTCGCCGTGTGCGGCATCTCGTCGACGAAGACGACGTCGTCCGGCAGCCACCACTTCGCCACCTTGCCGTCGAGGAATGCGAGGACGTCGTCGCGGCCCACCGCGCTGCCCGGCTTGCGCACGGCGACGAGGAGCGGACGCTCCGCCCACTTGTCGTGCGGGATCGCGATCGCGGCCGCTTCGAGCAGCTCCGGGTGCGCGACGGCGGCGTTCTCGAGGTCGATCGAGCTGATCCACTCGCCGCCCGACTTGATGAGGTCCTTCGCGCGGTCGTGGATCGTCAGATAGCCGTCCGCGTCGATGGAGCAGATGTCGCCGGTGCGGAACCAGCCGTCGTCGGTGAACTGGTTCGCCGTCGCTTCGGCGTTGTTGTAGTACGCGTTCGCGATCCACGGGCCGCGCACGTACAGCTCGCCCTGTGACTCGCCGTCGTCGGCGCACGTGTTGCCCTCTTCGTCGACGATCTTCATCTCGACGCCGTAGGCGCAGCGTCCCGCGCGGCGCTGCAGGTTCAGCCGCTCGGGCCACGGCAGGCCGCGGTGCTTCGGCTTGAGCGACCCGTTGGTGCAGACCGGGCTCGTCTCCGTCATGCCCCAGCCGTGGATCACCTCGATCCCGCGCGACTCGAACCACTCGATCAGCGAGGCGGGCGCGGCGGAGCCGCCGACGCTCATCGACTTCAGCGCCGTGAGCTCCTTGCCGGTCTGCTGCAAGTACGCGAGCAGTCCGAGCCAGATCACCGGCACGCCGGCGGCGCTCGCGACGCGCTCGCCTTCCATCAGCTCGTAGATGCTCGCCGGGTCGTGCGCGGGACCCGTGAAGACCAGCTTCGAGCCCATCATCGGCCCCGCGTACGGAATCCCCCACCCGTTCACATGAAAGAGCGGGACGATCGGCATGATGCAGGAGCTGGAGTCGTTGCGGCGCGTCGCCGTCGCGACGCCGACGTTCATCGCGTGCAGCACCATCGCGCGGTGCGAGTAGAGCACGCCCTTCGGATCCCCGGTCGTTCCCGAGGTGTAGCACAGCCCGCAGGCGGTGTTCTCGTCGAACGACGGCCACTCGATCGTCGCCGGCTGGGCGGCGAGCAGCGTCTCGTAGCACAGCGCGTTCGGCAGCGAGGTCTGCGGCATGTGCGCTTCGTCGGTCATGATGACGTAGCCGCGCACGCGCGGCAGATGCGGCGCGAGCGCCTCGACCAGCGGCACGAACGTGAGATCGACGAAGACGTACCGGTCGTCGGCGTGGTTGACGATGTACGCGATCTGCCCCGGGTGCAGGCGGGGGTTGATGGTGTGGCAGACCGCGCCGATCCCGCCGACCGCGTAGTACAGCTCGAAGTGGCGGTACGTGTTCCAGGCGATCGTCGCGATGCGCATCCCGTCGAGGACGCCGAGCGCGCGCAGCGCGTTCGCGAGCTGCGCGCTGCGGGCCGCGGCGTCCCGGTACGTGTAGCGGTGGATGCCGCCCTCGACGGCGCGCGAGACGATCTCCTGGTCGCCGTTGAAACGTGCCGCGTACGTGATGATCGAGCTGGTCAGCAGGGGAACGTCCATCATCAAGCCACGCATACGTCTCTCTCCGTCGGCGAAGGGAAGGGGTTGATTCGGCGCCGTCGCGGCGGCGCCTCGCGCACGAATCGCGCGCTCAGTACCCGAGGTACGAGCGCCGGACGCGGTCGTTCAGCAGCAGCTCTTGGCACGGGCCGGAGAGCGCGACGCGGCCCGTCTCCAGCACGTAGGCGTGATCGGCCGCCGCCAGCGCGACCGTGGCGTTCTGCTCGGCGACGAGGATCGTCATGCCGTCCTCGTTCTTGATCCGGCACAGCAGATCGAAGATCTCGCGCACGATCTTCGGCGCGAGTCCCAGCGAGGGCTCGTCGAGCAGCAGAAGCTGCGGCTCCATCATGAGGGCGCGCGCGATCGCGAGCATTTGCTGTTCGCCCCCGCTCAGCGTCCCGGCGGCCTGCCTGCGGCGGTCCGCGATCCACGGAAAGTAGGCCGCGACCTTGTCGAAGCGCGCGCGCACGCGCTTCGCGTGGCGCTCGACGTACGCGCCGAGCGTGAGGTTCTCCCACACGCTGAGCGAGCTGAGCGTTCCGCGGCCTTCGGGAACGTGCGCGATCCCGCGGCGCGCCGCGTCTTCCGGTTTGCCGCGCAGCGGCGTCCCGTCGAACGTCACGTCGCCGCCGCCGGGCACTGCATGCGTCAGCGCGCGCAGCGTGCTCGTCTTGCCCGCGCCGTTCGCGCCGAGCAGCGCGACGATCGTGCCGCGCTCCACCGCCAGGTCGACGCCGTGAAGCGCTTCGATCTCACCGTAGCGCGCGCGCAAGCCCCGGCCTTCGAGAAGCGCCATCGTCTACACCGCGCCGAGGTAGGCTTCGACCACGGCGGGATCGTCGCGAATCGCTTGCGGCGGTCCGTCGGCGAGCGTCTTGCCCGAAGCGAGGACGACGATGTGGTCGGAGACGCGCATCACGAGCTGCATGTGGTGCTCCACCATGAGGACCGTGAGCGACAGCTCGCGCGCGAGCCGCGCGATGCGCTCGCCGAGCGCGCTCACCTCGTCGTGCGCGAGCCCGGCGGCCGGCTCGTCGAGCAGCAGCAGCTCGGGCCGCGCCATGACCGCTCGCGCCAGCTCGACGGTCTTGCGCGTGCCGAACGGCAAGCCGGCCGCCGGGCGGTGCGCGACGCCGCGCAGCTCGAAGCGGTCGAGCAGCGCGAGCGCTTCGTCGACGATCGCGTCCTCGACGTGGCCGTAGATCGCGCGCGGAAAGCGCACGTGCGCGCCGACGAGAACGTTCTCCAGCACGGTCATGCGATCGAACAGGGCGAGATTCTGAAACGTTCGCGCGATGCGCTTGCGCACGATCTGCTGCGGCGGACACCGCAGCAGATCCTCGCCTTTGTAGAGTATCCGTCCCGAGCTCGGCTGATAGAGCCGGGTGATGCAGTTGAAGCAGGTGGTCTTGCCGGCGCCGTTCGGGCCGATCAGTCCGGTGACGCGGCCCTCGGGGACGTCGAACGAGACGTCGCTGAGCGCCGCGATCCCGCCGAAGCGGATCGTCAGATCGCGAACCTCGAGCAGCGCCGGCACGCCGCTACTTCTCGGCTTGGGTCAGCGAGCGCGTGTCGACGAGAACGCCCGTCGGCGACCAGTCGGTCCCGAGCCACTTCGCCGTGATCATCTGCGTGATCGGGAAGCGGAACCCGGGCGACGTGCGGATGACGACGCCGGGATACGCCCACGGGTTGTTCGGCTCGTTGAGGTGCGTGGCGGCGTCGATCACCTTCTCGCGGGTGAGGTCCTTGCCGGCTTTCCGCAGGACGTCCACCATGGTGTACGCGATCGCGACGCCGTAGAGGTAGTTTCCGTCGTCCTGGTCGGCGCTCGGCAAATACTTCGTCATCATCTCGCGGTACTGCTTCATCGCCGGATCGCCGGCGTAGCGCGCATGGTTCGCGGGGTCCTTGAGATAGATCGTCGTGATGATGCCGTTGACCGCCGAGGGGCCGCCGACTTTCGCCGCCGCCTTCATATACGGGATCGCGTTCGCCACGTTGTTGAGGTAGATCGTCGGGTGCCACGACTGCTGCGCCGCGGCGACCATCCCTTGGATCGCGAACTTCGGTGTCGCGAAGATCATGTACGTGTCGGCGCCCGAGGCCTTCAGCGTCGCGACCTGCGAGCTGACGTTCGGATCGGTCGTTTCGTACGACGCCATCTTCACGATCATGTCGGCGTGCTTGCCGAGGCCGCGCTTCAAGCCGGTGATGTAGTCCTGCCCGTAGTCGTCGTTCTGGTACAGCACGCCGATCTTCGCATGCGGGTGGTTCCGCAGGACGTCCTCCGCGTAGAGGATCGCCTCGGCCTGATAGTCCGGCTGCCAGCCGATCGTCCACGGATACTGTTTGGCATCGTTGCCGAACTTCGAGGCGCCCGTCGCCACGAACAATTGCGGGATCTTGTTCTGGTTCAGGTACGGCCGGATCGCCGTGTTGACCTCGGTGCCGAGCGAGTCGAAGATCGCGAAGACGTGATCCTGCTCGACGAGCTGGTGCACGTCCTGTACGGCCTGCGGCGGATTGTAACCGTCGTCGAGGTCGATCCACTTGATCTTGCGGCCGTTGACGCCGCCGTGGTCGTTCACGTAGTCGAAGTAGACGCCGATGCCTTTGCCGATCGCGCCGTACGCGGACGCCGGACCGCTGAACGGGTGGTCGCCTCCCAGAACGATTTCGGTCGGGCTGACGCCCGGCACGTCGGCGGCGCGTCCCGACGCCAGCGTCCCGGCGGTGACGGCGAGTGCGAACGCCGTTCCGACGATCGCGACCGCGGTCTTGCTGACGGATCTGCTCACGGATACCTCCTCTGCGCCGAACGGCGCGGCGTGCGCTACTCGCGCGTGGGCTGGTTGACCGCTACCGGAGCGGCGGGGACGGACGTGTCGAGGGCGATCGCCGGCGCGCGGCGGCCGGCGCGCGTCGCGAGCCGACGCAGCCCGCCCGCGATCCCGTCCGGAACGAACAGCATGACGACGATGAGCGCGACGCCGTAGACGACGCCGGGGGCGCCGTTGTTGATCTGCTGCGCGACGAGCGGCAGAAATTCGACGATGACGGCGCCGACGAGCGCGCCCCAAAACGTCGCGATGCCGCCGAGCACCGCGCCGACCAGCAGCGTGATGGAGAGCGCGAGGCTGAACGTGTCGGGGCTCACGTATGCGGTGGCGACGGCGAACAGCGCGCCAGCGACGCCCGCGAGGAGCGCGCTCCACGCGAACGCGAGCGTCTTGTAGACGTACGGATTGATCCCGAACGAGATCGCCGCGATCGGCTGGTCGCGCAACGCCCGGAGCGCGCGTCCGAACCGGCCGCGCACGACGAAGGCCGAGGCGAGGAACGCGATCCCGGCGAGCGCCCATGCCACGTAGTACGCGAAGTGCTGCGGCCCGAGCGGGATCCAGGACGGCGGCGTGAGCTGGTCGAGCGAGATGCCGCCGAACCCGCCGGTGACGCTCTTGTAGTGCTTCAGGAACGACGGCGTCGCGATGGCGAGCGAGTACGTCGCGAGCGCGAGGTAGATCCCGGCGAGCCGCAGCGCGACCAGGCCGACGATGATCCCGAGGAGTCCCGACGTCAGCGCGGCGAGCGGGACGCCGACCCAGTACGGCCACCCCATCGCGTGCGCGAGGATCGCGACGGTGTAGCCGCCGAGCGCCATGAACGCGCCGTGGCCGAGCGAGATCTGGCCGTTCATCCCGGTCAGAATGACGAGGCCGAGGATCCCGATCGCGTACGCGGCGACGTAGATCAGATCGAACACGACGAACGACGGCACGATCCAGGGGAGCACCGCGATCGCCACGACGGCGAGCGCTGGGCCCAGCATCGAACGACGCGTCGTGCCGTCGAAGGCATATTGCCCGGAGGGCGAACGCGACGGGTTCACGGAACGTGAACCCACTAGACGCGCTGCACCGCGACGCGGCCGAACAGCCCCGCCGGCCGGACGACGAGGACGAGCACGATGATCGCGAGCGCCGCCGCGAGCCGCAGCTCGTTGCCGATCACTTCGCCGAGCAGGTTGATCGCGACGCCGAGGACCAGTCCGCCGACGACCGCGCCGAGCGGGCTTTCGATGCCGCCGAGCACCGCCGCCGCGAACGCGTAGACGATCACGGTCTGCATCATGTTCGGGTCGAGAAAGACGATCGGCGCGATCATGATGCCGGATACGGCGCCGACCACCGAAGCGAGCCCCCATCCGAGCGCGAGCATCCAGCCGACGCGGATCCCGAGCACGCGGCTCTGCTCGGGATAGATCGCCGCCGCGCGCATCGCGAGGCCGAGCTTCGTCTTCTGGAAGAAGAGCGAGATCAGCCCGAGCGTGACCAGCGAGACGGCGATCACCCCGAGGTCCTGGGCGCTGAAGTCGAGGCCGGCGATCTGGATCGGCGAGGTGGGAAACGGCGTCGGGAACGGCTTGACGATGAAGCCCCAGATCCAGCCCGCGAGCCCGTTCAGCGCGATGAACAGCCCGAGGGTGACGATGACCACGGCGAGCGGCGAGGCCCGCTCGACGGGCCGGATGACGACCCGCTCGAGCACGACGCCGCCGGCGAACGCGACGACGACGGTGAGCAGGAACGCGGCCCACATCGGCATCCCGTCGGCGACGAGCTGCCACGCGACGTACGTCGTGAACATCGCCATCTCGCCCTGGGCGAAGTTGATGACGCCCATCGAGCGATAGATGAGCACCAATGCGAGGGCCATGCTCGCGAAGATCGAGCCGGTGGCGAGACCGCTGACGATCTGCTGTGCAAGGTCGTGCAAGTACGGACCCTCGTGAAGGAGAAAACTTCCTTGTGACAAGCACCGGCGGTGTTCCTTGTCGTCGCTGAAGGAGCGTCGTTACGGCGGGCTTTCGCTCGCGGAACGGCGGGCCGCACGGCGCGCGCGGCTCGCGGCCGCGGCGATCCGGCTGTTCGGCGGGCAGGGGTACGCGCGCACGACGATCCCCGAGCTGTGCAGCGAAGCCGGCGTCACCACCGCCCACTTCTACGCGGAGTTCGCCTCGCGCGAAGCGCTGCTGCTCGCGGTCTACGACGACCTCGCGTCGGCTGTCTTCGCGCGCGTGCGCGCCGCGCTGCGCGAGCTGGACGTGCCGGTCGCCGAGCGGCTGCGGGCCGCGAACCGCGCGTACTTCGACTACTTGACCCAGGACCCGTGCCGCGCCCGCGTCTACGCCGTGGAGATCGTCGGTGTCTCGCAGGCCGCCGAGCTGCACCAGCGCGCCTCGCGCGAGAAGTTCGTGCGGCAGTCGGTGAAGGCGCTGCAGTGGGGCGAGGCGGCGCGCTCCGCGCTCGACGAGCGCCTGACCAGCGTCGCGCTCGCGGGGGCGGCGACCGCGCTGCTCGTCGAGTGGCTTCATGCGTCGCGCCCGCCCGCCATCGAGCGCCTCGTGGAGCAGATGACCGCGCTGTGGCTCCGCATGCTGGCGCCGGAGCCGGCGGACTAACAAAGAGGATTGTTGCATTGTGCGGCGCAGACCGCCGCACCGGAGAGGGGACGCGATGACGACCGCCGACCGTACCGTTCCGAATGCCGCCGAAGAGGCGGCCGCGCGGGAGCACGTCGCCCGCGCCGAGCGCGAGGCGGCGACGCTGCCCGACGGGTCGGCGCCCGCGCCGTTCGCCGTCCGGACCGCGGCGGTCGTGGGCGCCGGCACGATGGGGGTCGGGATCGCGATCGCCTGTGCGAACGCGGGCATCGCCGTCACCCTCATCGAGCCGGTCGCCGCGCAAGCCGGGCGCGCCCGCGCGACGGTCGACGCGACCTACGCGGCGAGCGTCGCGAAAGGCAAGCTCGACGCCGGCGAAGCCGCCGCGCGCGGCGCGCGCATCACCCTCGCGAACGCGCTCGACGCGGCCGCCCAGGCGGAGCTCGTGATCGAAGCGGTGTTCGAAGAAGCCGAGCTCAAGCACCAGGTGTTCCGCGAGCTGGACCGCATCGCCGCGCCCGGCACGCTGCTCGCGACGAACACCTCGACGCTCGACGTCGACGCGATCGCGGCGTCGACGTCGCGCCCGCAGGACGTGTGCGGGATGCATTTCTTCAGCCCCGCGAACGTGATGCGGCTGCTCGAGATCGTGCGCGGCGAGCACAGCTCGCGCGAGACGCTGCGGCGCGCGCTCGGCATCGCGAAGCAGCTCGGCAAGATCGCGGTGATCGCCGGCAATTGCGACGGCTTCATCGGAAACCGGATGGTGGCCGTCTACAAGCGCGAGGTGGATTTTCTGCTCGAGGAAGGCGCCTCGCCGCAGCAGATCGATCGCGTGATGAAAGACTTCGGCTTCGCGATGGGACCGCTCGCCGTGAGCGATCTCGCCGGCTTGGACGTGGGCTGGCGGATCCGCAAACGCCGCTACGCGCAGCACCCGCCCGAAGGGCGCTACTCGAAGATCGAGGACGTCCTGTGCGAGATGGGGCGCTACGGACAGAAGACCGGAGCCGGATTCTACCGGTATGCCGGCGGCGATCGCACGCCGGTCGCCGACCCCGAGGTCGACGCGCTGATCGAGCGGCTCGCCGCCGAAGCGGGCATCGCGCGGCGCACGGTTGCCGACGACGAGATCGTCGTGCGCTGCCTCTACCCGCTGGTGAACGAAGGCGCCGCGATCCTCGCCGAGGGCTACGCCGCGCGCCCGGGCGACATCGACGTCGTCTACGTGTACGGGTACGGCTTCCCCGCCGCGCGGGGCGGGCCGATGTACTGGGCCGACCGCGTCGGTCTGCGCGCGATCGACGCGACGATGCGCGAGCTGGAACGCGTTCACGGCGCCGCGTGGACGCCCGCGCCGCTGCTGCACGAGCTCGCCGAGCGCGGCGAACGCTTCGCTGACTGGAAAGGACGCTCATGAACCTCGGCTACACCGACGAAGAGCGCGCGTTCCGCGAGGAAGTGCGCGCGTTCGTCGCGGAGCGGCTGCCCGACGACATCCGGCGCAAGGTGCGCGACGGTGAAGAGGCGCTGGTCAAGGACGACTACTATCGCTGGCACCGCGAGCTCCACCAGCGCGGCTGGGTCGCGCCCGGGTGGCCGCGCCGCTACGGCGGCACCGGGTGGACGCCGGTGCAGCGGCACATCTTCGCCGAGGAGAGCGCGTACGGCTGGGCGCCGCGCTTGCTGCCCTTCGGCTTGCAGATGGTGGCGCCGGTGATCATCAACTTCGGCGACGACGCGCAGCGCGAGCGGTATCTGCCGGCGATCGCGAGCGGCGAAGAGTTCTGGTGCCAGGGGTATTCGGAACCGGGCTCCGGCTCCGATCTCGCATCGCTGCAGACGCGCGCGGAGCGGCGCGGCGACACGTACGTGCTCAACGGCACGAAGACGTGGATCACGGCCGCGCAGTGGGCCGACTGGATCTTCGTGCTGGCCCGCACCGATCCGAGCGTCCCCAAGCACGCCGGGATCTCGTTCATCCTGTGCGACATGCGGACGCCCGGGATCAGCGTGCGGCCGATCGTCACCATCGACGGCGGCGCGGAGATCAACGAGGTGCACTTCGAGAACGTCGAGGTGCCCGTCGAGAACCGCGTCGGCGCGGAGGGCGACGGCTGGAAATGCGCGACGTTCCTGCTCGAGTTCGAGCGCACCGGGACCGCGGGCATCCCGTACTGCCGGCAGCAGGCCCAGGCCGTGCGCGATCTGCTGCGCGACGAGGGCATCGACGACCCGTTCGTGCGCGAGCGCTTGAGCGAGATCGAGATTCGGCTGGAGGCGCTCGCGTTCACCGAGCTGCGGGTGCTCGCCGCCGAAGCGGCCGGGAATCGTCCCGGACCGGAATCGTCGATTCTGAAGATCACGGGGACCGAGATCCAGCAGCAGCTCAGCGAGCTCGCGCTCGACGCGCTCGGACCGTACGCGGAGCACAAGGCGATGGCGCGCTATCTGAACCTGCGCAAGACTTCGATCTACGCCGGCTCCAATGAGATCCAGAAGAACATCATCGCCAAGCGCATCTTGAAGCTGTAAGGACGGCGTCGATGGATTTCGCTCTTTCGCCCGAGCAGTCGCTGATCAAGGACAGCGTGGCGCGCTTCGCCGCGGAGGCGGACGACGGCGCCGATCACTGGCCGACGTTCGCCGAGCTGGGCTGGCTCGCGATCGGCGCACCGGAGGACCTCGGCGGCTTCGGCGGTCCGCTGGAGACGCTGCTCGTCGCCGAGCAGCTCGGCCGCGGTCTCGTCGTTGCGCCGTTCGTCTCGCAGGTCGTCTTCGCCGGAACGATCCTGCGCGCGGCCGACCGCGCCGATCTCCTCGAGCCGCTGACGCTCGGCGAACGGCGCTTCGCGGTGGCGTACGAAGAACCGGGCGCGCGCTACGATCCGGCGCGCGTCACGACGACCGCGCGCCGCGACGGCGACGGCTTCATCGTGGGCGGCACGAAAGTGCGCGTGCTCGACGCGGGAACCGCGACGACGATCGTCGTATCGGCGCGGCTCGGCGACGACGTCGCGCTGTTCGCCGTCCCGGCCGACGCGGCCGGCGTCACGCGCACGCCGTACCCGGCCGAAGACCGGCACGACGTCTCGACCGTGCGCTTCGAGGGCGTGCGCCTCGGCGGCGACGCGGCGATCGGCGACGCGACGAACGGCGCGCCGATCCTGGCGCGCGGGCTCGACCACACCGTCGCGGCGCTCTGCGCCGAGGCCCTCGGCATCATGAGCGCGATGCTCGAAACGACCGTCGAGTACACGAAGCAGCGCGTGCAGTTCAACGTGCCGATCGGCTCGTTTCAGGCGCTGCAGCATCGCATGGCGGAGATGTTCGTCGAGTGCGAGCTGGCGCGCTCCGCCGCGACGCGCGCGGCGATGATCCTCGACGGTGAGCCGGACGCGCACGAGCGCGCGCAGGCCGTCTCCGCGGCGAAGGTGCAGATCGCGCGCTCGGGCCGCTTCGTCGGCCAGAACGCGATTCAGCTGCACGGCGGAATCGGCATGAGCGAAGAAGCGCGCATCGGCCAATACTTCAAGCGCCTGACCGTGCTGGAACGTCTCCTCGGCGACGCCGCCTTCCACCGCGAACGCTACGCCGCTGCCGCCGCTGCGGAGCGCACGCCGGTGGGGGCGACCGCGCAGCGCTGACGACGCGCGCGGCGAGCGCACGTTCGCGCTTGCGTCGTGCGTTCGGCCGCGTAGCATTCGTCGCCGCCGTGCGACAGCGACAGGCGGCTGGCCGGGCTGGGCGCCTCGGCCGGCTGCGGGGGCCGACGGCACGGGCCGCCGACCGGGTACAAGCTCCGTCGATATGATGTCACGGCCGCTCGAGGAGTACGCGCTGATCGGCGATCTGCGGACCGCGGCGCTGGTCAGCCGGTACGGCTCGATCGAGTGGCTGTGCCTGCCGCGCTTCGACTCCGCCGCGTGCTTCTCGGCGCTCGTCGGCGAGGGCGGGAACGGCTTCTGGAATCTCGCTCCGCTCGCCGGCGTCAAGCAGGTCAAGCGCGCCTATCGCGATCAGAGCATGGTGCTCGAAACGACGTACACGTGCGAGAACGGCGAGTGCCGCGTCCTCGACGGGATGCTGCTCGACAGCGGCGGGCCGAGGATCGTGAGACACGTCGTCGGCGTGCGCGGCCGCGTTCCGCTGCGCATGCAGATGAAAGTGCGGTTCGACTACGGGCGCACGATCCCGTGGGTGCACCGGCGCGGCGGAGCGATCGTCGCCGTCGCCGGGCCCGATGCCGTCGTGCTGTACTCCGACGTCCCCATGCACGGCGCGAATCATACGACGATCTCGGAGTTCACGGTCGGGGCGAACGAGCGCGTCTCGTTCGATTTGGCGTATTTCCCTTCGTACGCGGTCGCGCCCGGGCCGCTGGCCGTTCGCGACGCGCTCGAGAAGACCGACGCGTTTTGGCGTCAATGGGCGGGGCGCTGCTCGTACAACGGCCCGTATCGCGAAGCCGTCGTCCGTTCGCTGCTGACGCTCAAGGCGCTGACGTTCGGCGACACCGGTGCGGTCGTCGCCGCTCCGACCTGCTCGCTTCCCGAGAAGCTCGGCGGCGTGCGCAACTGGGATTACCGCTACTGCTGGCTCCGCGACGCGACGTTCGTGCTCGTCGCGCTCCTGAGCGCCGGATACGAGTCGGAGGCGTACGCGTGGCGCGGATGGCTGCTGCGCGCGGTCGCCGGCGCGCCGTCGAAGCTCCAGATCCTGTACGGCATCGCCGGCGAGCGGCGGATCCCGGAGTTCGAAGCGCCGTGGCTCCGCGGCTACGCCGGCTCGACGCCCGTTCGCATCGGCAACGCCGCCGCGGGACAGCTGCAGCTCGACGTGTACGGTGAAGTCGTCGACGTCATGTACCAAGCGCATCGCGCCGGCGTGACCCCGGACGAAGACGAGTGGAGCCTCACCAGGGCGGTCGTCGAGACGGTGGAGCGCCGCTGGCGCGAGCCCGACTGCGGGATGTGGGAAGTCCGCGGCGACCCGCAAGACTTCGTGCACTCGAAAGTGCTGGCGTGGGTGGCGCTCGATCGCGCCGCCAAAGCGGTCGAGGAGTCCGGGCTCGAGGGCCCGGTCGACCGTTGGCGCGCGCTGCGCGACGAGATCCACGACGAAGTCTGCGCCAAGGGGTTCGACACGAAACACGATACGTTCGTGCAGTCGTACGGATCGAAGCTGCTCGACGCGAGCTCGCTCCTCATGCCGCTCGTCGGCTTCATCGCGGCCGACGACCCGCGCATGCTGGGGACCGTCAAAGCGCTGGAGAAGCGCTTGGTCCACGACGGTTTTCTGTGGCGCTACGAGCAGCGGAACGACAAGGTCGACGGTCTTCCGCCGGGCGAGGGCGCTTTTCTCGCCTGTACGTACTGGCTGTGCGACTACTATGCGATGGCCGGACGCCGCGACGAAGCGAAAGAGATCTTCGAGCGGCTGCTCTCGATCCGCAACGACGTCGGCCTCTTGTCCGAAGAGTACGACGTCGAGAACAAGCGGCTCGTCGGAAACTTCCCGCAAGCCTTCTCGCACGTCGGCCTCGTGAACGCGGCGTACAATCTCGCCTCGTCGACGGGCCCGGCGGTGCAGCGCGCGACCGGTGAGGCGATCGAGGTCGGATAGGCGTTCGAGCCGCGGCGCGGACTCAGCGTGCCGTGGCCGTCCAGTTCGCTGCCGCCGCGACGCCGTTCGGAACACGCGCGGCCATCTCGCGCAGGTAGTCCGCGCTCGAGCGCGCCTGCCAGCCGTGCGGCGCCAACGGCCGGCCGTAGTGGAAGACCGCGCGCGGCGAGGGCGTGAGCCGTGCGAGCGCGTGCTGCATGCGATAGCACGCGAGGTTCAGCCAGTAGTCGTCCTGATCGCCGACGTCGACGTGCAGCTTTCCGACGAGCGAGGGACCGATGCGGGCCCAGCTGCGCACGAGGTACTCGGTCAGATCGTACCCGTGCGCGCGGGACCACAGCACCGCGGCGCGGTCGATGCGTCCGGTGTGCTTGTCCCACAGCTCGCGCGGATAGCCGTCGGCGCCGACGGGACCCCAGGCCGCGTCCCAGGCGTTGAACTGTTCGCCCGAGCGCGCGTGCGAGCCGCGCACGTACTCGAGCCGACTCTCGCCGCGCATCGTCTCGACGACCAGTCCGTCCGCACGCCGCTGCGCGCCGATCTCCGCGGCGTTCCACTCCGCGTACGGCTCGGTGAACGCGTTGGCGTCGGCGTAGAGATCGCCGAGCTGGAAACGGTGGAAGTCGACCGGATCCGGATACAGCCCCCATGCGCCGTTGAACGCGTCCGGGTGGTCGATCTGCAGCGCGAGGGCCTCCCAGCCGCCGGTCGACCCGCCGATCAGGAACCGCGCGGTTCCCGAGCGGATGAGCCGGAAATGCGACTCGAGATACGGGATCAGCTCCGTCATGATCGCCGTTCCGTACGGACCGTTGTTGGCGGAGTCGACGGCGTACGAGTCGTCGTAGTAGGGCGTCGGATGCTGGAACACGACGCCGACCATCGGCGGTACGTCGCCGCGCATCCACTCGTGCGTCCACTCGTACGCCGATTCCCGCGCACCGTACCGCGCAAGCGCCGCACGCTGTTTCGGCGTTGGCGGCTTGCGCGCCGGATCGAATCCGAACATCGCGCCGAGCGTGAAGTGGGTCTGCGCGTAGACGGCGGGATAGCGGCGCCCGGGCTGCGCCGCATAGCCCTTGGGGAGCAGCACCGTCGCACCGAGATATTGCGGCACGCCCCAGAAGCGCGTCAGCAGCGCGCTGCGAATCTTCACGTGCTTCACCCACGCGGTGTCGGGCGGAACGACGACCGGCGGCAGCACGCGCGAGAGCGCGAGCGCGATCCGTGCGCCGGGCGCGACGTGCACGCGCACCACGCGGCTCACGAGGTTCCCGGGAGAGAGACCGAACTGCTGCCCTTCCCACCGGTCCTGATGCGCCCAGATCACGTGCCCGTCGGCGCGGTGATACCGCGTGTACACGCTGAGGATCGCCTGCGCGTCGTAGTCGCCGGGCGGGACGGCCGCGAGCGTCGGCGTCGACGTCGGATAGCCGGGAGTGGTCGCGTCGATCGTCACCGCTTCGCCCGGCGCGAGCGCGACGACGTCGCGTCCGAAGAACGGCACGCTCGTCGCGAGCTCGCCGGCCTCTTCCCGCGGTTCCGGCTTCGCGTGGCGTGACAGCGCGACGTACACGCGCCCGGTGACCGCGCTCGCGTGCAGCGCAGCGGGAAACGTCACGACGAACGCGGGTCCCGCCGCGAGCGGCGCCGGTCGAGCCGGCGCGGCGCCCAGTGCGACCGCGACGACGGTGAGGAGCGCGAGCAGCGAGATGAAACGACGAAGGCGGCGCACGTCGAAGCCCTACCGGAGCGGCGCACCGGGCCCCTGCGCGCGCGGCGCCGACGACGAGGGACGTCTTCCGGGGGCCGGGAACGCTAGGTCCCGCCTTCCCCGGAGGTGTCTCATGCGCCGAATCGCCATCGCCGCGATCGTTGCCGGATGCGCGGCGTTCGGCGCGTGCGGCGGAGGCGGCGGGGGCGGCACGTCGGTGCCGGGCGGCCCCGGAGCCGCGGCGCCGCCCACTGCGACGCCGACGCCGGTGCCGACGTCCGCAGCGGGCACGGCCGCGGTCACGTTCCAAATCGAGATTCCGCTGACGACGCGCGGCACGAGCGCTCTGCGCCGCGGCGTGAAGTATGTCTCGCCCGGGACGGAGTCGATCGCGATCAGCGTGAACGGCGCCTCGCCGCAGGTGTTCTCCGCGACGACGCCCGGCGGCCCCATCGCCGGCTGCTCGACGCCGAGCTCGAACCAGCCGGTGGTCTCGTGCAACTGGACGCTGCAGGTACCGCCCGGTCCGGCGACGTTCGCGGTGACGCTCTGTTCGGGAACGAACGGCACCGGAAGCATCCTTTCGCAGGGCAGCACCTCAGCGACGATCGCCCTCGGAAAGCCGAACGACGTCGCGATCACGTTCAACGGCGTTCCGCACGCGCTCGTGCTGCAGCTGGGAACCGTCGCGCCGCCCGCGGGTACCGCATCGGTGATCTCCGTCGTCGTGTACGTCGTCGACGCTGCGGGATACGCGATCGTCGGACCCGGCACGGGGACGACGGCGACGCTGACCGACACGGATCCGACGAGCGCGACGTATCTGTATGCGCCGGCGTCGAACGGCGCGTGCGGCACGGCGCCGGGCGGAAACACGAAGTCGCTTGCGGTCACGACCGGCGGACTCGTGAACGCCTGCCTCGCCTACGACGGCGCGAGCTCCCCGTCGACGATCACGCTCGACGCGACGGCCAACGGATTGTCGGAGGCGACCGCGGCGATGTCGCCGTCGGGCGCGCAGCCGACGAGCGCGGCGGTATGGACCCTCGCGCAGCCCGTCTACCAGAACATCAGCGGCGTCGTCACTCCCGCGCCCTCTCCTGCGATCCTCGATGCGTTCGACGAGAACGTGACGACGAACGCCGCGCCGCTGGTCCACATCAGCGGTGACCAGACGCAAATTCCGGACCTCACGTATGCGAGCACGTACGGGCCTGCCACCGTCGGCCTCGCCGCCGACGCGAAGGGCGACATTTCGATCGCGTACGGCCACGAGATCATCACGTTCGCCCCCGGCTCGAACGGCAACGTTCCGCCGTCCGCGGTCACGACGTTCCCCTCGCTTTCGTCCGTCCAGTCGCTGAGCGGGCTCGTCTACGACGCGAGCGGAAACGCGTACTTCGCCGCCGTCGTGGGCGGCGCATCGTCGTGCACGCTCTATCGCGCGAGCATCGTCAACGGCAGCGAGACTCCGACGACGATCGGCGACTGCACCCATCCCCTGAAGAACGTGACGTATTCGTATGCGACGGTCGGTGGGCTTGCGTTCGACAGCAAAGGCGATCTGCTCGTGGGCTTCGCCGGTCTGCCGTCGGGCGGGCAGTCCTCGCAGTCGCTCGTCGTTCGATACGTCCCGAACGGTGGCGGGAGCTACGTGCCGAGCGGCGCGATCGCGGTCAAGGACTTGAACGATTCCGAAATCCCGATTCCGTCAGTCGACGCCGCCGGCGACATCACCACCTATCCGTACACGTATCCGGGCACCAGTTTCGTCGACGACAGCGTCCAGACGCCGAACGCGCTGGCCGAGCGAAACGCGTTCGGGCTCGGGTTCGGGGAATGGGCGCCGAACGGGTCGATCTTCGTCCTCGAACAGATCTTCTCCGAACCCGGACAGCTTCGCCGGTACACGTCGGACAGCGGTGCCGTGCAGCCGAGCACCTCGGCGGTCGCTACGATCACCTCGAACGATCTCGGCTATGCCGTCGCGCTCGCGGTCGGCCCGTCTCCCGGCACGTCGTCCGGGACGGCGCTCATCGTTCGACCGAGCTCGCTCTCGTTCAACGGCGCCGGCTCGTCCGATCAAGCGACGGAGACGGTGTCGGAGACGAGCTACACGGGCTCCGTCACTCAGCAGAACACGTGCAGCGGGATCGCCACGGTCACGCCGTCGTCGGGCGCGGCGCCGGCGACGTTCACCGTCACCGCGACGGGGCCCGGCTCCTGCACGATCACGTATGCCGATTCGCACAGCAACACGGCGACCTCCAACGTCGTCGTCACGACGACGACGCTGACCGGGCAGGCGATGAAACGGCGCTAGGCGGCACGCCGCCGCGTCAGACGCGGTGACGGTTGAAGAACGGCTGCGCGAACGGACGCACGAACCACGGAAGCGTCCCTTTGATGACGGCGTCGACGCGCGGGTTCTCTTCGGTGAGGTACGCGACGAGCTGCGAGCCGTGCAGATCGTGGCGCAGATCGGGCGTGAGCGGGAAGAACAGCGCGACGTAGAGCACGAGCCACAGTCCCAGCGCGGCTTTGCAGAGTCCGATCGCGGCGCCGCCGAGCGCGTTCCCGATCCCGATCACCGGCAGCTTCGCGACGCGCGAGAGCATCGCCGAGACGAGCATGAGGACGACGTAGACGCCGATGGCGAAGGCCGCCATCCCGACGACGTGCGCGGAGCCTTCGCCCAGATGCAAATATTGGCGGACGAACGGATCCAGCTCGCCGCGGTACGCGAACGCCGCCCACAGCGCGCAGGCGAGCGCGATGAAGCCGCCGATCTCGGCGACGAACCCGCGCTTCCACCCCTTCAGTGCGAAGAGCAGCGCGACCGCCGCGATGACGAGATCGGGCCACGTCATGCACGCTGCTCCGCGTTCACCCGCTCGCGCAGTGCCGCCAGGATTCGCGCGATCGCCGCGTCCGCGTCGGCGTCGGTCAGCGTCGCCTCGTCGCTCTGCAGCACGATGCGCAGGGCGAGCGACTTCTTGTTCGCGCCGACTTGCGGGCCGCGGTACTCGTCGAACGGCCGCACCGAGCGGACGAGGGGCTCGACGCGCGCTGCGTCCACGACCTCGGCCGCGGCGACGGCTTCGTCGACGACGAGCGCGAGGTCGCGCTCGAGCGCCGGGAAGCGAGACGGCGCGACATACCGCGGCGGCGCGTACGCCGGCAGCGCCTCGACGAAGACGGTCGCGAGCGCCGTCGTCTCGTCGACATCGTAGGCGCGCGCGAGCCGCGGATCGAGGACGCCGACGTACGCGACGATCGTCTCGCCCACGCGCAGCGCGGCGGTCTTCCCCGGATGCAGCGAAGGGAACGCCGCGCGCTCGACGCGCGCGTCGACGCCCGTGACGCGACGCACGAGCGCCAGGGTGTCTTCTTTGAGGCGTGCGAACGCGCTGGGGCCGCCGGCGTGCAGCGCCGTCAGCTCGACGCGCTCATGCGGCGCGGCCGCGCCGTTCGAGGCTCCGTCGCCTTCGCGAAACACGTGCCCGAGCTCGAACACGCGGTACGGCCGCACGGCGTGGTCGCGCGCGGCGAAGGTGAGCAACGCCGGGGCGCACGAGAAGCGCATGAAGCGCTGGTCTTCGCTGAGCGGATTGCGGATCTCGACCGGACGCGGAACGTCGACGCCGTTCGCGCGCCACGTCTCGGCGACGCCGGCCGGCTGCAGCGAGAGCGAGAAGCACTCGTCGTAACCGAGCGCGGCGAAGATCTCCGCGAGCTGCATCTCGCGGTCGAAGGCAGCGGACGCGATCGCTTGCGGCGGGATCGCGGGAACCTCCGCGCGCACCTTGTCGTATCCGGCGACGCGCGCGACTTCTTCCACGACGTCGGCGGCAATCGCGACGTCGCCGCGCCAGTACGGCGGCGTGACGGCGAGCTCGTCGGTCTCGGCCGTGACCGCGAACCCCAGCGACGCGAGCGCGCGCACGAGCTCGTCGTCGCCGAGGTCGAAGCCCAGCAGTCGCCGCACCTCGCCGCGCCGCAGGCGCACCGGCGCCGGCGGCGCGGAAGCGCGGCCGGCGGCGTGCGGTGCGAACACCGTACCGCCTTCGGCGGCGAGGAGATGCGCAGCGCGCGCCGCGCCGAGATCGGCGAGCGCGGAGGGCAGCGACTTCTCGAAGCGGCTCGACGCCTCGGTGCGCAGCTTCAGCGCGACGCTCGCGCGGCGGATCCGCGGACCGCTCCACGACGCGGCTTCGATGAGAAGCTCGGTCGTCGTCGCAACGACCTCGCTGCGCAGCCCGCCCATGATCCCCGCGAGCGACGTCGGACCCTGGCCGTCCGCGATGACGATCGCCTTGCCGTCGAGCACGCGCTCTTGGGCGTCGAGCGTGGTGAAGCGCTCGCCGTCGCGCGCGTCGCGCACGACGAGGTGCTTCCCGGCGACGCGATCCCAGTCGAAGAAGTGCAGCGGCTGTCCGAGCTCGAGCATCACGAAGTTGGAGATGTCGACGAGGTTGTCGATCGGACGCTGACCGGCGAGTGCGAGCCGAACCCGCATCCACGACTTCGCGGGACGCACGGTGAGCCCGCCGGCCCGCTGGTACACGAAGCGCGTGCAGTCGACGGTTTCGAGCGTCACGCGCGCGTCGTCGCCGGCGCCCGCGATCCGCACGCCGGTCGGCGGCTCGCGCAGCGCGACGCCGAACGACGCGGCCAGCTCGCGCGCGAGCCCGACGACGGACAGCGCGTCGGGACGGTTCGGCGTGACGTCGACGTCGAGAACCGGATCGTGCAGCCGGAAATAGGCGATCGCGTCCGTGCCGAGCGGGATCTCCGGCTCGAGCTGCATGATGCCGTCCTCGAACCACTCCGCGGGTAGTCCGATCTCTTCGGCCGAGATCAGCATCCCTTGCGAATCGATGCCGCGCATCTTGCGCGGCGCGATCGTCAGTCCGCCCGCGAGCTCGGCGCCGATGCGCGCGACGGGGACCGTCTGTCCCTGCGCGACGTTCGTCGCCGCCGTCGCGATCAGCAGCGTGCTCGCCTCCCCGACGTCGATGGTGCAGAGCTGCAGGCGGTCCGCGTTCGGGTGCCGTTCGAGCTTCGCGATGCGTCCGACGACGACGTTCGTCAGGCGCGGCCGCGTCTCGACGTCGTCGACCGGAAAGCCGAGCGCCGCCAGGCGCGCCACGATCTCGCCGGCATCCTCCGGCAGATCGACGTAGTCGCGAAGCCATGCGATCGGAACGCGCATGTCTAACGGCGCTCCGCCCCGGGCTGCGCGCCCCCGACGCTTTGCGTGGGGCCCCCGATTCGATCTCGCTTCGACGCGCTGCGGAGCGGACGACCTTGCTGCGCTCGGTCCATCACCATCATGCCAGGGCCTTCGCGAAGCCGGGCGCGTTCTCGACGAACGCCCGAATGTCGTTGATGTCGTAGCGCTTCATCGCGATGCGCTCGAGCCCGCAGCCGAACGCCCATCCGGCGACCGCATCGGGATCGTAGCCGACCTCGCGCAGGACGGACGGGTGCACCATCCCGCTGCCGCCGATCTCGATCCAGCCGCTGCCGCCGCACGTGCGGCACGCGCCGCCCGCACCGTGACACGCCGGACACTTCACGTCGACCTCGGCCGACGGCTCCGTGAACGGAAAGAACGACGGCCGGAACCGCACGTCGGCGCTCGGGCCGAACAGCTCGCGCATCATGCCGAGCAACATGCCTTTGAGGTGACCGAAATGGATGTCGCGGCCGACCATCAGTCCTTCGACCTGATGGAACATGTAGAGATGGCGCGCGTCGACCGCGTCGCGCCGGTACGCTTTCCCGGGGACGATGATCGCGATCGGCGGTCCGTGCTCGCGCATCGAACGCACCTGCATCGGCGACGTGTGCGTGCGCAGCACCAGATCCGGACGCAAGTAGAACGAGTCGAGCCCCTCGCGCGCCGGGTGATCCGGCGGGATGTTCAGCGCGTCGAAGTTGTTCGCGTCGGTCTCGATCTCCGGACCGAGCACCACGGCGAAACCGTGGCGCGTGAAGTAGCGCGCGACGTCGAGCGCGATGCGGCGCACCGGATGGATCGCGCCGAGCGCCGGCGCCGGGCCGGGAAAGGTGACGTCGATGCGATCGCTCAGCGAGCGCTCCAGCGCTTCGCGCTCGACGCGCGCGAGCGCGTCGCGGAGCTTCGCTTCCAGCGCCGCGGCCGCTTCGTTGATCGCCTTCCCCGCGCCGGGCCGTTCGGCGGGCGGCAGCGTCCCGATCGCGCGGCGGACGGCCGTCACTTCGCCGCTGCGGCCGAGAAACGCGACCCGCACGTCTTCGAGCGCGCGCTCGTCGCGCGCGGCGGCCACCGCGTCGTCGAAGCGCGCGGCCAGCGCTTGCAGGGTGCTCTCCAGCTCTGTCATCCCGGTCGTCGTCATACTCCAAACGCGAACGCCCGGACCTGTGTCCGGGCGTTTCGCGAAGTTCTCCGTTCGTGGGCGTCCCGCTGTCGGGACGCGGCCGTCGCGTCTACGGCGACGGCGTCGGATGCAAATGCCGGTACATCAGATACGCGCTGATCGAGCCCGTGGAAGCGAACAATTTCCAGAAGATCTCGGAGGTGCGCATGGCTGTCGGCGGTCCTCTCCTGTCGTCGGGTTTCGCGCGCGGTGATGCGTCGGCGGGGTCAGTATAGCACCGGCCCCGGAGCCCGCCAAGACTTGACAAATCACGGTTTTTCGGCGGCTTGACAAGGGTCTTGACAGCGCGAGAGTTCGTACAGGACGATGCTGCCCGCGACCGCCGCGTTCAAACTTTCGGTCGCCTCGCGCTGCGGGATGCGCACCGCCCGATCCCAGCGCGGCAGCCAGTCCCGCACGCCCCGGCGCTCGTTGCCGACGGCGACGACGGCGTTCGCCGGAAGGCCCGCGGCGCGCACGTCCTCGCCCTCTTTCGCGGCCGCGATGAGCGGGCGGCCGCTCGCCTCGCACGCGGCGAGCAGCTCGCCGGCATCGGTCTGGGCGACCGCGACGCGGAAGAGCGAGCCCATCGCGCCGCGCACGACCTTCGGGTTGTACGGATCGACGCCGCCGCGTCCGAACAGCACGCCCGCCGCCCCGAACGCCTCCGCGGAGCGGACCAGCGTGCCGGCATTTCCCGGGTCGTTCACGCCGGCCAGGACGAGCACCGTCCCGGGGCGAGCGAGGACGTCCGCCGCCGAGCGGACGGGGACGTCGAAGACGCCGAGCAGTCCGGTCGCCGACTCCAGATCGGAGAGCCGGTCGAAGGCACGGTCCGGGACGGTGAAGACCGGGACGCCGGCCGTCTCCCAGCGCGCGAGAAGCGCGGCGGCCTCGTCGGCGGCGACGCCCCGCTCGGTCGCGTACACCTCCCGCGGGGCCGCGCCGCTGCGGTCGGCCTCGGCGAGCAGCGTCGCGCCTTCGGCGACGAAGCGTCGCTGCTCGCGCCGGCCGGCGGCCGCGAGGAGCCGGTGGACGAGCGCGAGCCGGGGGTTGTGCGGGCCGAGGGCGGTGGGCACCCGCGCGGCGTTCCACGCGCGACGCCTCGCATCCGGGGGGCGCGCGGCCCCGACCCGAAGACCGGCCGCCGTGAAAGACAGCCGCTACGCCGAGATCGCCTGGCTCGCCGTGATCGCCGTGCTCATCGCGGTCGGCGGCTTGCCAATCCTCGACATGCTCCGCCGCGAGCGAACCCTCGGCGTCGCGGTGTCCGTCATCGCGATCGCCGGGACCCTGCTGATGATGCGCCGCGCCTACGATCCCAGCGCCCCGACCGCGCGCGCCGACGTCACCAAGGCGGTGGCCTACTGTGCGACCGCGGTCCTCGCGCTCGTAACAATCGTGTGGCATCCGCATTGGGGCGCGCGCGCGTGCATCACCGCGGCGGAAGTGGCGGTCATGTTCGACATCGTGCTCGTCGCGCGCCGTCCGCGGGCGACTCCCGAGCGCTAGGGAACGGAGGAGATCATGCCGGTGTTCGTGACGGGCGGAACGGGATACGTCGGGCGCAGCGTCGTCCGCGCGCTGCGGGCGCGGACGCACGCCGTGCGCGCTCTCGCGCGCAGTAACGCCGCCGAGCGCACGCTGCGCGAGCTGGGCGCCGAGCCGGTCCGTGGCGATCTGCGCGACCTCGACCTGCTGCGCCGCGAAGCCGCGCACGCCGACGCGCTCGTCTACGCCGCGTTCGAACGCTCCGGCGAGACGGTCGCGGTCGAGCGCGCCGCGCTCGAAGCGCTGCTCGACGCGACGCCGCCCGGGCGCGCGTTCCTCTACACCAGCGGCGTGTGGATCTACGGCTCACGCGGCGACGCGTCGATCGACGAGTCCTCGCCGCTCGCGCCGCTGGAGATCGCGGCGTTTCGGCCCGCGCACGAAGGTCTCGTTCTCGCGCAGGACGGCCGGCTGCGCGCGAGCGTGATTCGCCCGGGGATCGTGTACGGCGACGGCGGCGGGATCGTGGGCGCGATGGTCGAGCAGGCGCGCGACGGATCGCTGCGCATCGTCGGCGACGGCGCGAACCGCTGGCCGACGGTACGGCACGACGCGCTCGGCGAGCTGTACGGGCGTATCGTCGACGACCGCCGCGCGCACGGCATCTACAACGCGACGCGCGGCGCGTCGGTGCCGTACGCCGAGATCGCGGCGGCCGCCTCGCGCGCCGCGGGCGGCGACGGAGACGTCGCTGCGATCTCGCTCGACGAAGCGCGCGCGACGATGGGCGTCCTCGCCGACGCGTTCGCGTGCGACCTGAACGTCGACAGCGGAAAGGCCGCGCGCGAGCTCGGATGGGAGCCGCACCGCCCGACGCTTCTCGAAGAGCTTTCGGCGACGACGGTCATCTGAGCGCATGGACTCGCACGACACGAAAGTCGACGTTCTCGGCACGCGTCGCGTCTACGAAGGCAAGGTCGTGAACTTGCGCGTCGACACGGTCCGCAGCGAAGGCGGGAAGCCGCACGACGTCGAGGTCGTCGAGCACGGCGGCGCGGTCGTGCTGATCGTGCGTCCCGAGCCCGGGAAGCTGCTGCTGGTGCGGCAGTACCGCCATCCCCTGGGGCGCGATCATTGGGAGGTTCCCGCCGGCGGAATCGATCCGGGCGAGTCGCCGGAGCAGGCCGCGGCGCGGGAGCTTCGGGAGGAGACCGGTTATCGAGCGAAGGGCGTGCGCCGGTTGTGGTCCGCGTACTCGGCGCCCGGATTCTGCTCCGAGCTGCTGCACTTTTGCGCCGTCGACGAGTACGAGATCGGCGAACCCGAGCCGGACGAGAACGAGGACATCGAGATCGGCATCTTCGCGGCGGAGGAGCTGTGGGAGAGGATCCGCGCCGACGAGCTTCCCGACAACAAGACGCAGGTCGCCGTGCTATGGGCGCTGAGCGGGCGCGAGTAGTCGTCGCGCTGCAGGGCGCGCTGCTGCGCGCGACGCGCGAGTTCGGCGACGAGCCCGCGTTCGCGCCGCACCGTTCGCGCGTGCTGGCCACCGCGGCCGCGCTGGATTACGTGCTGATGCTCGCGTCCGGGACGGCGGGTGCGCGCATCCCGGAGCGGGAGACGGAACGCGGCATTCGCGACGGCGTCGCGCGCGGCGTGGACGACCTGATCGCGGTCGCCACGACGATCGCCGGGATCGACACTCCCGACGCGCGCGCGTTCGCCCGCGAGACCGCCCGCGCGCTCGGAGAGATCCTGCGTGAAGAGCGCCTGGAAAGCGACGACCGCCGCTTCGCCGTCATCGCGCTGGCGAACGCGTGACGACGCCCGAGCTGGGTGACGCCGCGCCGGCGGATCGCGCCGGTCTCGACGCCGATGCGCTCGCGGCGTCGCTCGATGCGCGCGAAGCGCCGCTGCTGGACGAGGAGATGCGCTCGACGGTGCTCCACCACGGGGAGCGCACGCGGCGCGTCACCGTGCTGCTGCACGGGCTCACGGCGAGTCCGCGAACGTGGAAGGGCTTCGCACGCGCGCGCTTCGAGCGCGGCGAGAACGTGCTCGTGCCGCGGATGCCGCGCCACGGACACGCCGACCGAATGACCGGCGCGCTCGCCGAGCTGTCGGCGCACGAGCTGCTGACGTTCGCGAAAGGCGTCGTCGACGCCGCGAGCGAGCTCGGCGATCGGATCGTCGTCGTCGGCCACTCGCTCGGCGGCGCAGTGGCGCTGCACCTCGCGCAGCACGACGCGCGCGTCTTTCGCGCGGTCGCCGTCGCGCCGTTTCTCGGGATCAAGCAGCTCCCGCACGATTGGCACGGATTCGTTCGCCGCGTGCTGGCGCGCGCGCCGAACGTGTTCCTGTGGTGGGATCCCGTCGACCGCGGACGCAGCGCGCCGAAGCACGGCTATCCGCGCTACACGACCCGCTCGCTCCTCGCCGGGCTCGCGCTCGCCGACGCGCTGCGCGAAGACGCGCGCGAGGGGCCGCCGCGCGCGGCGCACGTGGAGATCGTGCGCAATGCGGGCGAGACGTCGGTGAACAATCGCACCATCGACGATCTGGTCGCGCGGTGGCGCGGCGCGGGCGCGAAGAACGCGCGCATCGTCCGCCTTCTGGGCCTCGGCCCGTCGCACGACGTCGTCGAGCCCGAGCACCGGCGGAGTCCCGCCGCACGCTTTCTTCCGGCGCTGCACGCGCTGCTCGACGAAGATCCGCCGCCGGACGACCGGGTGATAGCGATTCCCTGACCTGATCTCGACGGTTCATGCTGCTGATGCGGCGGGGAATGCGACGGGCGCCGAAGCACTGAAACACGCTCGGAGCGGCGTGGTACCGATACGACAACACAGCTCCGTCGCGGGGAGTACGGTTCACGACATGAAGCCCTTGACGTTCGTGCTCGCGCTATCCGTCGCCGCAGCGCCGGCGCTTCTCGCCGCGGCGCCCCAAGCGCCCGCGGCCGCGGTCGCCGCGCGACCGCCGGACGGGACGTATCGCTACGAGCTGCGCAAAGCGGGCACCCCGATCGGTTCGAGCAGGGTCGTGTTCCGGCAGGACGGGAACACCGTCGTCGTCACCGACGACTTCAGTTTGGCGGCCCTGCATCTGAACGCACACGTCGTCGCGCGCTACGACGCGTCGAGCCTCTCGCCGGTCGGCTATCATGCCGAGGTGACGCTGCCCAACGGCTCCCAGGCGACCGACGTCGCCGCGGAGCCCGGCCGGATGACCGTCCGCGTCCCGGGACAGACGGTCGCGATCCCTGCGGACGCGGGCGCGCCGCTCGAAGTAGCGAGCGACAACTTCCCGGGAACGCTCGTGGTCCTGCCGGCGATCCTCGCCGCGCAGCACGCCCAGAAGGTGACGCTCGCGGTCCTCGCGGGCGCTCGTGCGATCGTCGACTCGACCGTGCCGGCGGGCGACGTGACGCGGCCCAGCGGCGTTTCGCCGTCGGACGTCGTGCTGGCGCTCGAAGGCGGGGGCCTCCGCCTGAACTTCTGGTACGCGCCGTCGACCTACGTGGTCGACGAGATCGACATCCCCGCGCAGCAGGCGTCGATCGTGCGTACCGGATACGACGCCTCGACCGCACCGGTCGCGACGCCGACGCCGGCCCCGACTCCGTTGCCGACGGAGACGCCGCATTACCGCAGCGACGACGTGTCGTTCGCGTCGGCGGACGGGACGCGCCTTGCAGGGACGCTCACGATTCCGGACGGGCGCGGGCCGTTTCCGGCGCTGGTGCTCGTCGCGGGAAGCGGCCCGCAAGATCGCGACGAGCGCGTCGGGCCGAACGCGATCTTCCTGCAGCTCGCGAACGTCCTTTCGAACGCCGGATACGCTGTGCTGCGCTACGACAAGCGGGGCGTGGGCGCGAGCGGTCGTGGCGGCGCACCGACGCGAGATGCGTTCCTCGGCGACGTGCGGGCGGCGTTCGCATTCGCGCGCGCGCGTCCGGAAGTCGATCCGAAGCGACTGTATCTGCTCGGCCACAGCGAAGGCGGAGAGCTCGTACCGACGGTGGCGGCGCACGACCCGCGCGTCGCGGGAATCGTCCTCATGGCGCCGCCCGCCGACTCGATCGCGCGCATCCTCATGCAGCAGGTGCTCGCGAGCGTCCCAGCGGACAAGCGCGAGCAGGCACGGCGCGACGAGCTCAGCGCGCTCGAGAAGATTCGCAAGAGCACCGACGGTGGAACGGACGCATGGCTGCGGACGTCGATGGACGTCGATCCGATCGTCGACGTGGCGCGCGTGCGCTGCCCGATCCTCATCTTGCAGGGCGGACGCGACAGCCAGGTGCTCGCGAAGAACCTCCCGCGGCTGTTGCACGCC
Organism: Vulcanimicrobiaceae bacterium; assembly: GCA_035650875.1. Classification (GTDB taxonomy): domain Bacteria; phylum Vulcanimicrobiota; class Vulcanimicrobiia; order Vulcanimicrobiales; family Vulcanimicrobiaceae; genus Vulcanimicrobium. The sequence continues at coordinate 556,504 of DASRGU010000010.1, read as the reverse complement.
GCGCACGGCGACGTGACCGTGCGCGTCTTCCCGGACGACGATCACCTGTTCGAGCCGATTCCGGCCGATCGCGCGACCAATCCGGAAGCGGCGCTGGACTGGTATCTCAGCGTGCCGGAACGGGTCGACCCGGCGGTGACGAGTACGCTGCTGCACTGGCTGCGCGCACACACCGCGTAGCGTCGGGCGGCGCATCGTGCGGGCTGCGTTCGCGACGAGCGCGCGCGCCGGTCAACCGCGTGCGGCGCCGGCGAGCGCGTCCAGCGCGTCGAGGTACGAGTCGATGCCGCGGCCGGCGAAGCGATACGCGCAAACGTCGCGGATCACCGAGATGCGGCGGAAATCTTCGCGGTGGTCGACGTCGCTGATGTGGACTTCGGCCGCCGGCAGCGCGATCGCGGCGAGCGCGTCGCGCAGCGCGTACGAATAGTGCGTCAGCGCCCCCGGGTTGATGACCACGGCGTGCGCCCAGCGCCGGCGGCGGTGCAGCTCGTCGATGATCCGGCCTTCGTGGTTGCTTTGATAGAATCGAACGCGCACACGGCGCGCTCGGGCGTGGCGGCGTACGGCGCGCTGGATGTCGTGCAGCGTCGTCGTGCCGTACACGGCGCGCTCGCGTTCGCCCAGCAAGTTCAGGTTCGGCCCGTTGACGACCAGAACGTTCACGCGGCGATCCGCCGCAGCGCTTCCCGCACGTCGGCCTCGCGCACGCCGTCGTCGAGGTAGGCGCTGCCGATCGCGTTCAGCAGCACGAACTGCGTTCCGCGCGCGTGACGCTTCTTGTCGCCGCGCGTCGCTGCGACGACGTCGCCGGCGTCGAAGCCGCGCCATGCGTCCGGCACGGGAAGCGCGGCGAGGTGCGCGTCGACGTCCGCGCGGGCCCCGGCGTCGAGCGTACCCCGTATCTCGGAGAGCGCGAGCGCCGCACGCATGCCGACGATCACCGCTTCGCCGTGCCGCAGCGTCCCGTAGCCGCCGACCCTTTCCAGAGCGTGTCCGACCGTGTGTCCGAAGTTCAGAATCGCGCGAGCGCCCGTCCGGTCGTGCTCGTCGCGTGCGACGATGTCGAGCTTCAGCTCGACGCAGCGCGCGATCGCGTCGACCGCGCGAGCAGGGTCCTCGAGCAGCCGCTTCTCGCTGCTGCGCAAGTCGTCGTAGAGGTGCGCGTCGAGCGCGATGCCGTACTTCAGCATCTCGCCGTATCCGGACACGACGTCGCGTGCGGGCAGCGTCCGGAGCGCGCGAGGCTCGATCGCGACGTATACCGGCTGCGTCACCGTGCCGACGAGGTTCTTTCCGCTCGGGAGATTGACGGCGGTCTTGCCGCCGATCGCCGCGTCGACCGCGGCGAGCAGCGTCGTGGGAACCGCGCCGAACGGGATGCCGCGCTGGAACGTCGCCGCCGCGAAGCCCACCGCGTCGGAGATCGTCCCGCCTCCGACGCCGACGATCAGACCCCGCCGATCGATCCCCGCCTGCACGAACGTCTCGTACAGCGTCGCGACGGCGTCGAGGGACTTCAGCGCCTCGTTCGCGACGACCGCGTGCGTCGCCACCGCGAATCCCGCCGCGGCATAGGCGGAGGCGACGCGGTCCGCGAGCGAGCGCACGCGCTCGTCGGCGACGACCAGGACCCGTGCGCCGTCCGGCGGCGTCGCGCGCTGAGGAAGACGGTCGATGACGTCGTCGCCGATCGTGACGAAGAACCGGTCCCCGGCCGCGACGTTCACGACGCGCCGCTCCGCCAGCATGAACGCGATCCGGCGGGCGACCGCGGACGGCTCGTCGTCGGCCGCCACGCGAACGTCCGCGTCGAGGTACCGAGGACGGCGCTCGTCGTACAGCCGCCCGAGCGCGCCCGGCTCCCGCAGCAGCGGCCGCGTTGCTCCGCCGCTCGCGGTGCGCCGCCGGCACGTCTCCAGCGTCGCGTCGAGGAACACGAGCGTCCCGCTCGCGGCGATCGCGCCTCGATTCTCGGCGTCGCAAAGCGCGCCGCCGCCGAGCGCGATCACGGCGTTGCCCCGTTCGGCGAGCTTCGCGATCGCGCCGCGCTCCAGCGCGCGAAAGGCGTCCTCTCCGTCGTCCTCGACGATGCGCGCGATCGGGCGTCCGGCTTCCGCCTCGACGAGCGCGTCGACGTCGGCGCTCTCGCCGCCGCGCAGCGCGGCGAGCAGCGGTGCGACGGTCGATTTTCCGGCGCCGGGCGGGCCGCACAGCCACACGTTATCGGGCATGCGCGGTGCGCTCCCACGCCGCGACGCGCTCGCGCAATTCGTCCATCGAGTCGCCGCCGAACTTCTCGAGCACGGCGCCGGCGAGGACGAGCGCCAGCAGCGACTCGCCGATCACGGCCGCCGCGGGGACCGCGCAGACGTCGCTGCGCTCGATGTGCGCGCGGGTCGCCTCACCGGTGCGCAGGTCGACGGAGGCGAGCGGCTTCATCAGCGTCGCGATAGGCTTCATCGCGGCGCGGACGACGACGGGCTGGCCGGTGCTCATCCCGCCTTCGATGCCGCCCGCGCGATTGCTCCGATAGCGCGTCAGCGTGCCCTCGCCGGGCTCGTACTCGTCGTGCGCCGTCGAGCCCGGACGCGTCGCGGCGGCGAAGCCGAGCCCCAGCTCGACGCCTTTGATCGCGTTGAGCGCGAGAAACGTGCGCCCGACCTCTGCTTCGAGCCGGCGGTCCCACTGCGCGTACGATCCGAGGCCGATCGGGACGCCGCGCGCGACGACCTCGAAGACGCCGCCTAGCGTATCGCCCGCGACGCGCGCGCGCTCGATCTCGGCGACCATCGATCGAGACGCTCCGGCGTCGAGCGCCCTGACGGGCGACGCGTCGATCTCTTCGGGCGCGACGTCGCGCCACGGCGTCTCGTCGATCGCGTCGCCGATGCGGATCACGCGGCTGGCGACGGAGACGCCCAGCGCGGCGAGCAGCGTGCGCGCGACCGTGCCGAGCGCGACGCGCATCGCGGTCTCGCGCGCGCTCGCGCGCTCCAGCACGTCGCGCAGGTCGTCGCGGCCGTACTTGATCCCGCCGATCCGATCGGCGTGCCCGGGCCTCGGCACGTGCACAGCGCGTGCGGCCGGCGCGCCGTCCTCCGGCGCGTCGACGCGCATGATCTCCGCCCAGCGTGCGTGGTCGCGGTTCTCGATCAGCAGCGCCACCGGGCTGCCGATCGTCACGCCGCGGCGCACGCCGGCGAGAATGCGGACTTCGTCGGTCTCGATGGCCTGCCGGTTGCCGCGGCCGTATCCGAGCTTGCGCCGCCGCGCCTGCGCGAGGAGCGTCGCGGCATCGAGCGCGAGTCCGCTCGGGATGCCGTCGATGATGCCGACGAGCGCCTCGCCGTGCGACTCGCCGGCGGTGAGAAATCGCAGCGCGCTCATACCTCCGCTCCCGCGGGCGCGATGCCGAACCAGCGCTCGAACGTCGCCGCCGCCTGCGCCAGGAACATCGCGGTTCCCGGGATCGTGACGAGCCCGCGCTCGCGCGCACCGGCGAGGAACGGCGTGTTCTCCGGGACGTACACGAGATCGAACGCCGCCGCGCCGCGCGGCGCGTTCGCCGGCAGCAGCGAGAGCTGCGGCTGCCCCTGCATCCCGACCGGCGTCGCGTTCGCATACACGTCGGACACCGGAACGGCGTCCAACGTGCAAGAGGTCGCGCCGAACGCCTGCGCGGTGCGGCGGGCGCGCGAGAGGTCGCGGGCCGCGATGACGATCGACGCCGCGCCGTTGCGCCGCGCCGCCTCGGCGACGGCGCGCGCCGCGCCGCCGGCACCGAGGATCGCGACGCGCGCGCCGCGCAGCGGGACGCCGTGCGCCGCGAGCGCCGCTTCGACGCCCGCGACGTCGGTGTTGTCGGCGATCAGCGTTCCGCGCTCGCGCGTCAGCACGTTCGCCGCACCGCACGCGCGCGCCGCCGGCTCCGTCACGTCGGCGAGCGCGAGCGCCGCCTCTTTGTGCGGAAGCGTGACGTTGCAGCCGACGAACGCCGCGTCGCCGCGAAAGCCGCGCAGCGTCCGTTCCAGATCGCCGGGCGCGACGTCGAGCGCCACGTACTCGAGCGCGATCCCGCTCGCAGCGGCCATGCGCGCGAAGAGCGCCGGCGAGCGGCTGTGCGCGACGGGATGGCCGATCACGGCCGCGCGTCGCACGTTCATCGCAGCGACCCCAGCGCGGCGGCGAACCCGGGGAACGACACCGCCGCGCATTCCGGATCGTCGAGGCGGACGCGCACGCCGGCGGCGCGCCCTGCGACGGCGAACGCCATCGCGATGCGATGGTCGCCGTGCGTCTCGACGTCGGCATCGCGGAAGCGCGCCGGTCCGCGCACCGAGAAGCCGTCGGGCGCGACGTCGACGTGCGCACCGATCGCGCGCGCGGCTGCGGCGAAGCTTTCGATCCGGTCGGACTCCTTCACGCGCAGCTCGCCCGCGCCCGCGACCGTCGTGGTGCCGTGTGCGAACGCGCCGACGACGCCGATCAGCGGCAGCTCGTCGATCAGGCCGGGTACTTCCGCCGGCGCGATCGCGATCCCGTGCAGAACGGCGCCGCGCGCCGTGATGCGCCCGCGCGGCTCGGCGCCGTCGTCGGTCACGACGGCCTCGATCCCGGCGCCGAATCGCCGCAGCACCTCGAGGAATGCGGTGCGCGTCGGATTCAGCCCGACGTCGTGCACCGTCACGCTCGCGCCGGGGACGACGGCCGCCGCGGCGAGCAGGAATGCGGCGCTCGACAGATCGCCCGGGACGGTGAAGTCGAACGCGCCCGGAACCGCCGGGCCGTCGACCGCGAGCGCGCCGCCGTCGTCCCGGCACGCGATCCCGAACGCGCGGAACAGCCGCTCGGTGTGATCCCGCGTCCGCAGCATCCCCGTCACGCGCGTCGTGCCGTGCGCGCCGAGCGCGGCGAACAGCAGCGCCGACTTCACTTGCGCGCTCGCCATCGCCACCGCGACGTCGGATCCGCGTGCCGCGCCGTTTCCGGTCAGCGTGAACGGCGCCGTCCCGGCCGGCGAGAGCGCGAACCGCGCGCCGAACGCCGCGAGCGGCTCGGCGATGCGCCGCATCGGGCGCGCGCGCAGCGACGCGTCGCCGTCGAGCGTCGCGACGATCGGGCGCGTCGCGAGAACGCCGGAGAGCAGCCGCATCGTCGTCCCGCTGTTTCCGCAGTCGATCGGGGCATCCGGCGCCGCGAACTCACCGCCCGCTCCGTCGACGGCGAGGTCGTCGCCCTCGTCGCGAAAGGCGACGCCGAGCGCGCCCAGCGCACGACGCGTCGAGCGCACGTCGAGCGCCGCAGGGACGTTCCGGATCCGCGACGCACCGCGCGCGAGCGCCGCGAGCAGCAGCACGCGGTGGGCGATGGACTTGTCGCCCGGGACGGTGAGCGGTGAAGAAACGGAGCGCGCGATCATCGGTTCTCGTCGGTGAAACGAAACGAGCCTCCCGCCGTGCCGGCGAGAGGCTCGCGTCGCAGGTGTCGTTCGTCCTGCTCAGGCGAGGGCGCTCTCGACCGGCACGCGGGGCGTGCAGCCGTACGAGCGACGGTACCAAGCGAAGCGGGCGAGCATGTGCGGTCAGTGAACCACAGCCGCCGCGGAGGCGTCAACCCCGGCCGCCGCCGCGGTTCGGCCGGGTGCCGGGAGCGCGACGCCGGGCACGGAAGTCCGCGCCATGACGACGCTCGCGCTTCCTTCCGAGCTCCTCGACGAGGCGATCGCGGTACGGCGCGATCTGCACGCGCATCCCGAGCTCGCGTTCGCAGAGACCCGCACGGCCGGTATCGTCGCCGAGCGCCTGCGCTCGCTCGGCCTGGACGTGACGACGGGGATCGGCCGGACCGGCCTCGTGGGGCTCCTGACGGGCGCGCGGCCGGGCCCGACGATCATGCTGCGCGCCGACATGGACGCGCTGCCGATGCCCGAGGAGAACGACGTCCCGTACGTCTCGACGAACGCCGGCGTCACGCACGCGTGCGGGCACGACGCGCACGTAGCGATGCTGCTCGGGGCCGCCCGTCTGCTCGCCGCCATGCGCGACCGAATCGCGGGGCGCATCGCGTTCCTGTTTCAGCCGGCGGAGGAAGGCGGCGCGGGAGCGCAGGCGATGATCGTCGACGGCGTCATCCCGCGCTTCGGCATCGAGCGCGCCTACGGACTCCACATCGTCAGCGTTCTTCCGAGCGGCGTGATCGGGCTGCGCGCGGGGCCGATCATGGCCGCGGTCGATTCCTTCGATCTCGTGGTCGAAGGCAAAGGCGGGCACGGCGCGATGCCGCACTTCTCCGTCGATCCCGTCGTCGTCGCGGCCGACGTCGTCGGCGCGCTGCAGCGCGTGGTGAGCCGCGAAGTCGATCCGATCGAGCCCGCCGTGCTGACGGTCGGCGCGATCAACGGCGGCACGACCTACAACGTCATCCCGCCGCGCGTCGCGCTCAAAGGGACGGTGCGGACGATGTCGGACGCGACGCGCGAGGCGATGGAAGGCCGCGTGAAGCGCATCGCCGAGCACACCTGCGCGGCCGCGGGGGCGAGCTGCCGCCTCTCGTGGATCCCGTCGTACCCGGTCACGGCGAACGATCCGGCGGAAGCGGCGTTCGTCCGCGAGACGCTCGGCGCGGAGCTCGGTGCCGAGCGCGTCATCGAGATCCCGCCGGTGATGGGCAGCGAAGACTTCTCGTACTTCGCGCGCGAGGTGCCGGCGTGCTTCTGGTTCCTCGGCGCGGGCGACGACGCGCACCGCTTTCCGAACCACCACCCCGCCTTCGACATCGACGAGCGCGCGATGGCGACCGGGATCGCCTCGCACGTCGCCGTCGCGCTCGCATCGCTCGCGCGCTGACGCGAGCCGGACCACGAAGAAAGGGCGCCGTGGACGGCGCCCTTTTCGTGTTCCGGGGGGAAGACGCTCCGCGGCGCTAGGCCGCGGTGTTCGTCTGCGTGTGGGCGTCCTTCGCGAGCGTGAGGAGTCGCCCGAACGCGGCCGCGTCGTGCACGGCGAGATCGGCGAGCGCCTTACGGTTCACGGCGACGCCGGACTTCTTCAGGCCGGCCATCAGCTTCGAGTACGTGAGCCCCTCGCGCCGCGCCGCGGCGTTGATGCGGGCGATCCACAGCGCGCGGAAATCGCGCTTGCGGACGCGCCGGTCGCGGAACGCGTAGGCCAGCGAGTGCAGCAGCGCTTCGTTCGCGACGCGATAGTTGCGCCGGCGCGCGGCGCGGAAGCCCTTGACGAGCTTCATCACCTTCCGGCGGTGCTTGATCTTGTTGAGTCCGCGCTTGATGCGAGCCATTTCCTACTTCTTCTCCGAGGCGGATCGGGCGAAGCCCGAACGCGAAGGGTTCGGCGCAGCCGAAACCACTACAGCAAATACGGGATCTGCGGCGCGAAACGCTTGAGATCGCCTTTGAACGTGGGCTGGTCGCGGCGGAAGTTCCGCTTGCGCTTGCGCGACTTCTTGCTGAGGATGTGGCCGCAGCCGTCGAACTGGTGACGGTGAAGGACCTTGCCGGTGGCGGTGACCTTCACGCGCTTGGCGGTGCTGCGGTGCGTTCTGATTTTAGGCACTGGCTCTCCCGACGACCGCCGGCGCGGGCTCGTCGCTCGGATGCTGGTCTTCGGGCTGACCGGAGTCGGCGTGAAGATCCTTGTCCGTGGGCGCCGGCTCGTCTTTGTGATGGACGTATTTCGGCGGCCCGAGCGGCGTCGCTCGCGGGGCGAGAATGAGAAACATGTTCTTTCCTTCGAGCTTCGCTTCGCGCTCGACCGTGGCCGTGTTCTCCAGGTCTTTCGCGATGCGGTCGAGCAGTCGTTTCCCGAACGCGGTGTACGTGATCTCGCGTCCGCGGAACATGATCGTGACCTTGACCTTGCCGCCGTCGAGAAGAAGGCGCTCGGCCATCTTCGCTTTGACTGCGTAGTCGTGGACGTCGATCTTGGGACGCAGCTTGACCTCGCGCAACTCCCAGTTGCGCTGTTTCTTGCGCGCCTCTTTGTCTTTCTTCGACTGCTCGTACTTCAGCCGACCGTAATCGCCGATACGGCAGACCGGTGGAATCGCCGTCGGGGACACCTCGATGAGGTCGAGCCCCTTCGTTCGGGCCATTCCGAGGGCGTCTTCGGTCGGCATGACGCCGAGCTGCTGCCCTTGGTCGTCGATGACGCGGACTTGGCGGATTCTGATCTGCTCGTTGACGCGAAGCGGTCGTGCTATGACAAACTCTCCAGACGGAACATGAAAAAAGCGAAGACGCCGAAGCGGTCCCCGCTGTCCTGGAACGACCGGATCGCCCGCAGGCATCCGGTGAGGGGCCCCGACCCCTGCTTCGGCTCGCGTACCGTATCACGCCGCCCGGGCCGCCGTCAAGTGAGCCAAGCGAGCCGACGCTGGAAGGGAGCGCAGTAAGCCCCGTCGTCGCACGCGAAAGCTTTCTTCGTGAGCCGCATCCTCGCGCTGCGGGAATTTACACGGGTCGCCGCCGATCCGCGGATGCTGCTGCTCGACGCACGCGAGGCGGTCGGCGCTCCGACGCTCGACAACGCGTTCGTGAACGCGCGCCGGCTGCCGCCTCACGCCGATCCGCTCAAGCTCGCGCAGGGGATATCGGGGCGGCACGTCGTCGTCGTGGGGGACGACGAGGAACGCGCCCTCGATCTGTGCCACGTCCTCGACGAGCTCGAGGTGACGGCGTGGGCGCTGGAGGGCGGCACCGGGGGATGGAACGAGGCGGTGCTGCTCGAGCGGTGCGAGTCGCACGCGGACGACCGGCTCGTGGTCTCGCTGTGCCGTCCGGCCGTCGATTGGCATTTCTATCTCGTCGCGCACGGGCGTGACGGCGTGCTGGTGAGCCCGAGCGGCTCGGTGGCCGCCGTGCTCGAGGTGGCGCGTCACCACGGCTGCTCCGTTCGGGCCGTCGTCGACGTGCTCGAAGCGCACGATGCGGCCGCCGACGTGCCGGCGAGCGGCGCGGCCTTCGCGCAAGCGACGCGGTCGCCGTATCTCCGTCCGTCGGCCGAAGGCCTTCCGTCGGGCGTCGAGGGCTTGCGGGTCGTGCGCGATCGACCGCGGTCCCTGCGCCTCGAAGGGGCCGGCTTCACGATCGGCGCCGGCGCGCGCGACACCTATCGCGTGGGCGTCAGTGACCGACGCCCATCGCGCGCTTGACGTCGTCGACGGTGCGGCGCGCGATGGGCCGGACGTCGTCCGCCGCCTCACGCAGCAGCGCGTGCACGTGGTCGTCGTTCGCTCGGAGCTCCCGATAGCGTTCCTGCAGCGGCCGTAGCTCCTCGACGAGCGCTTCGGCGATCGTCTTCTTGAGCTCGCCGTAGCCCTTGCCTTCGAAGCGCGCCTCGGCGTCCTGCTGCGACGCGCCGGTGGCGGCCATGTAGATGTGCAGCAGGTTCGTCACGCCGGGGCGCTCGGGATCGATGCGGATCTCGCTGCCGGAATCGGTCTTCGCCGACATGATCGCTTTGCGAATGCGATCGGGCGGGTCGAGCACCCCGATCGCATGCCCCGTCTTCTGCTCGCTCTTGCTCATCTTTTTCGTCGGATCGTCGAGCCCCATGATGCGCGCGCCGATCGGGGGAATCGCCGGGTGCGGGACGACGAATGTCTCGCCGTAGCGCGCGTTGAAGCGTTCGGCGAGATCGCGCGTCAGCTCGACGTGCTGCTTCTGGTCGGCCCCGACGGGAACCGCGGTCGTCCGATAGAGCAGGATGTCGGCCGCCATCAGCAGCGGATAGGTGAAGAGGCCTACGCGCACGTGCTCGCGCTGCTTCGCGGACTTTTCTTTGAACTGCGTCATCCGGTTCAGCTCGCCCATCGACGCGACGCAGTTCAGGTACCATGCCAGCTCGCCGTGCTCGGCGACGTCGGACTGCACGAACAGCTTCGACTTCGCAGGATCGATGCCGGCCGCGAGCAGGATCGCGGCGGTCTCGACGATCTGCGCCCGCAGCGTCGCCGGGTCTTGCGGGACCGTGATCGCGTGCATGTCGACGAGGCAGAAGATGTTGAACGCGGCGTCCTGTTCCGCCGCCCAGCGCCGCACCGCGCCGAAATAATTCCCGATGTGGATCTGCCCGGTGGGCTGGATCCCGGAGAAGACGACGGGCTTCGCGGCGGCGGGCGAGGTCGACATGAAGCGCGCAGATTCGTGCGCGGCAGCGGCGCCTTCCTCGCGCCTCGTGCCGCTCATCGGCGCATCGCGCGGATCGGGCGCGGCGGGAACGTCGGCCGCGGCGGCGCCGTCTTCAGCAGCTCGTCGACGAGCTGGAGCGCGGTGTCGAGCTGCGGATCGACGCCGCGCGCGGTGTCCTGCGGGGCGACGTCGACCTCGTGGGTCGGATCGGTGCCGTAGTTCTCCACGCCCCAGCCGGCGTCGGTGAACCAGAACGAGTATTCGGGCTGCGTCGTCTCGGTGCCGTCGACGAGGCGATGCTGCGGGTTGATCCCGACGACGCCGCCCCACGTGCGCATCCCGACCAGCGGGCCGAGCCCGTACAGCTTGAAGCAGTGGCTGAAGATGTCGCCGTCGCTGCCCGCGAACTGGTTCGTCACCGCGACGATCGGGCCCGCGAGCGATTCCTCCGGATACGCGAACGGCGGCGCCCAGCGCGAGACGACGTACGCCACGCGCTTGCGCGCGAGCTTTTCGAGCAGCAGCGCCGACACGTGGCCTCCGCGATTGTAGCGCACGTCGACGACGAGCGCGTCGCGGTCGAACTCGCTCAGATAGCCGCGGTGAAACTCGGCGAAGCCCCACGGTCCCATGTCGGGGACGTGCACGTAGCCGGCGCGCCCGCCGCTGCGCTCGTGCACCAGCTCGCGGTTCGCTTCGACCCACGCGCGATAGCGCACCATGCGCTCGTCGCGCAGCGCCCGGACGACGACGCGCCGCGGCTCGCCGCCGTCGCGCGCCACCGTGAGGACGACGTCGCGACCGGCCTGGTTCACGAGCGCCGACCCCGGACCGAAATCGCGTCGCAGCGCGCGTCCGCCGATCGCCAGGATCGTGTCGCCCGCGCGCACGTCGACGCCCGGCTCGGCGAGCGGCGAGTCGGCCTCGCGATTCCACGGATCGCCGCGCAGCACGCGCACGACGCGATATCCGCCGGCGCCTTCGTCCCAGGCGAGATCCGCGCCGAGGAAGCCGCGCTTGTACTGCGGCGGCAGCGGCTTGTCGCCGCCGGCTTCGTACGCGTGCGACGTGCCGAGCTCGCCCTGCATCTCCCAGATCACGTCGGACAGCTCGTTGCGCGTGCGGACGCGCGGCAGCAGTGCTTCGTAGCGCTGCAGCACCGCGTGCCAGTCGACGCCCGACATCCGCTGGTCCCAGAAGAACTCGCGCTGCAGCCGCCACGCCTCGCGCAGCATCTGCCGCCACTCGCTGCGCGGCTCGACGAGCACGCCGATGCGGCCGAGATCGAGCCAGCCGCTGCGACGGCCGACCTCCTGCGGCGGCTTGTCCTCGTCGCCGTTCTCGGGCAGATCGCCGCCGGCGTCGATCGCCCGCAGCTTCCCGCGCGACGAATAGACCAGCGTGCGGGCGTCGGCGCCGAGGATGAAATCGTCGATGTCGAGCGCCAGCGTCGCCCCGCGCTGCTCTTCGAAATCGTACGCGAGCAGCTCGCCGTCGCTTTCGTCGTGCTCCTGCGGCTCGGGCCGGATGCCGTGCACGGGGAAACGCGAAAAGATCGCGCGCCCTTTCGCGCCGGCGATGCGGTCGTAATCCCCTTCGTCGACCGGAAACGCCAGCATCCGCAGCGCGAGGCCCTCGGCGTCGATCCGAACCTCGCGGACGCGCGGCTTCGCATCGTCGTCGTCATCGTCGTCGTCGTCGCGCGCCTTGTGCAGCGGCGCCGGCTTCGGGACGAACGGGTTCGCGAGATCGGCGCGCAGCGGGATGAGATACGGCCGCGACGCTTCGGGGAAGCTCAGCTCGAACTGCAGCGCGTCGTACACCGGGTGGAAGTCGCGGATCGAGATGACGTACAGGTAGTCGCCGTCGGGATCCCAGGCCGGCGAACGATCTTCGCGCAGCGGCGTCGTCGCATCGATCACGGTGCCGTGCACGCAGTCCGCGATGCGCACGATCGTCGTGTGCTCTTTCCCCGACCACGTGTACGCGAGCCAGCGGCCGTCGGGCGAGAACGCGAGGTCGCCGATCCGCTCCGCGACGCTCGTGTCCAAGCGGCGCGGGGCCGCGTCGCCGTCGAGCAGCCACAGCTCGTTGCGGTTGTTCGCGAACGCGAGCCGGTCGCCGGCCGGGGAGGCGACGAGCTCGTGCAGCACGCCGTGATCCTCGGCGGTGAGATGGCGCGGCGGTTCGCTCTGATCGACCGGCGCGACCGCGACGCGCTCGAAGCCCGACGTATCGTCCACGTACGCGATCCGCGCGTCGTCGTGGAGCCACGCGATCAGCCGCCGCCGCGCGCCGTCCTCACCGCCGTGCTCGACGACCGCCGCTTCCCACAGGGGCATCGTGTACGCGCGTCCGCGCGTCACCAGCGCCAGCGCCGTGCCGTCGTGCGAGGGCTCCCATCGCTCGAGCAGGTCGCCGGCGTCGACGAACCGGCGCGCGGTCTCGAGCGCGGTCGACGGCGTCTCCACCGGGACGCGCCGCACGCTGCCGTCGTGCGCATCGAACAGCACGAGCTCGCCGCCGCACGCGTACACGATCCGTGTGCCGTCGCTCGCCGGGAAGCGCGCGTAGTGGTCGCGCTCGTTGGTGTGCCGCCGCACGTCCTCGCCGCCGGCGGTCACGGAGTAGATGTTTCCGATCCCTTCGTGGTCGGAGAGGAACGCGACGCGCTCGCCGAGCCACATCGGCCAGACGAGGTTTCCGTCGAGATTCTTGCACAGGCGCCGAAACTCGCCGTCGCCGCGCGCATCGACCCACAGGTGCCCCGCGGTTCCGCCGCGGTAGCGCTTCCAGCGCGCAGGATCGAGCGCGTTCCGCCCCAGCAGCGTCGCGCCGTTCCGCCCGACCGATAGCGACATCGCGTGTCCCAGCGGCAGGCGCTCGGGCTCGCCGCCCTCGGCGGCGATCCGAAACGCGAGCGTCTCGCGCGCGAACGGCGAGCCGCTGTCGCAGGTGAAGTACACCCACGCGCCGTCGGCGGACCAGCCGCACGCGTAGAGCACCTCGCTGCCCAGGTACGTCAGCCGGCGCGGCGGACCGCCCTCGGCCGGCATCAGATACAGCTCGGGATGCCCCTCGTCGCGTCCCACGAAGGCCAGCAGCGTTCCGTCCGGCGAGAGCCGGGGAAGCGAGCACTCGCCTTCCATGGTCGTCAGCCGCCGCGCGATACCGCCGTCGGCGCCGACGAGCCAGAGATCGTCCTCGCACGCGAAGACGATCTTCTCGGCGGCGATGGTCGGCGTGCGCACGTACCCCGGAGTCACCCGCCGTGGCTACGCGGAGCGACCGCGGCATACCCGCAGAGCCGAATATCTGTGGAAAGGACATACCTTTAAGCCGTTTGGTAGCTTGCGCTCCCGGGGTACGAGCGCGGTGCAATGGACGACGCACGCAACGTGAAGCAGCTCCTCCAGGACGTGAAGCAGCGCGTCGAGCGCCGGACCTTCATTCAAGACGTCTCCGAGCCGCTCACCGGCGAGATCGACCGCCGGAAGATCGCTGCGAAGTTCAACAATCTGGAGACCGCGGTGGACGAGCTGGCCGACGCGGTGGAACGCGTCGTGGACCGTGCGGAGGGCGCCGCCTAACGCGGGAACCGCCCCGCGCCTGCGTGAACGCGTGGGCGCGATGGACGACCTCCTCGGCGCGTTCCGCGCGGGCGACCCGCGCGCGCTGGCGCGCGCGATCTCACGCTGCGAGTCGGGACGCGTCGCCGACCTGATCCGGGCCCTCTATCCGCTGACCGGACGCGCGATCACGATCGGACTCACGGGACCGCCGGGCGTCGGCAAGTCGACCCTGACCTCGGCGCTCGTCACGCACGTCCGCGGGCTCGGCAAGACGGTCGGCGTCATCTCGGTCGACCCCAGCTCGCCGTTCTCCCACGGCGCGCTCCTCGGCGATCGCATCCGGCTCGCCGAGCACTTCGTCGACCGCGACGTCTTCATTCGCTCCATGGCATCGCGCGGCCACCTCGGCGGCGTCGCCGGCGCGACCGCCGACGCCGCCTCGCTGATGGACGCCTTCGGCAAGGATGTCGTGCTGATCGAGACCGTGGGCGTCGGACAGTCGGAGATCGAGATCGCGGAGATCGCCGACACGACCCTCGTCGCCCTGCAGCCCGGCAGCGGCGACTCGGTCCAGGTGCTCAAGGCGGGCGTCCTCGAGATCGCCGACGTCTTCGTGGTCAACAAGAGCGACCACCCGATGGCGCTCCAGCTCCAGCGCGAGATCCGCTCGATGATGGAGATGCTGAACTTCAGCGGCTGGGTGCCCGCCCTCATCAGCACGCAGGCCGTCGAGGGCAAGAACGTCGACAAGCTGTGGGAGGCGATCCTGAAGCACGACGCCTGGCTGCGCGAGAGCGGCGAGCTGGCGCAGAAGCGCCGCGCCGCGTTCGCCCACCGCGTCCGCCAGCTCGCGATGGGCACGCTGGAGGGCCGGGTGGAGCGCGTGATCGAGCAGCTCGACGGCGACATGGACCCGTACGCGGCCGCCGCCGGCGTGCTCTCGGCCTTCGGCGTCGGCGACGGGGTCCACGTCCATTCCGGCGCGCACGCCCACGGCGGCGTCCGAGCGACCGTGAAAGGCCTCTGACGGCGAGCGCAGGGGCGCTCGGGAACGGGGCCGGTTTTGGAGAAGAACATTCCGTGGCCAAGATGATCGAGCGCTCGTCGGGACTCGGCCCCGACGTCTCGCCGGAGTACCGTGAGCTCGTCGAGCGCTGGGAAGGGAAGGCCGCCCACGCGGCGCCGCGCTCCGGGAGGGGCTCCGGCGCGATCGACCGGACGATCTCGGACGTCCCGCTGAAGGCGCTCTACGGGCCGGAGGACGTCGCGCACATCGATCTCGCGCGCGACCTGGGCGTGCCGGGCGAGTTCCCGTACACACGCGGGATCCACCCGACGATGTACCGCTCGCGGCTCTGGACGATGCGGCAGTTCGCCGGATTCGGCAACGCGAAACAGACGAACGAGCGGTACCACTTCCTGCTTTCGCAGGGACAGATGGGGCTGTCGGTCGCGTTCGACATGCCGACGCTGATGGGCTACGACTCCGACAGTCCCAGCGCACGGGGCGAGGTCGGAAAGTGCGGCGTCGCGATCGACAGCGTGCGCGACATGGAGACCCTGTTCGAC
This sequence comes from Vulcanimicrobiaceae bacterium, assembly GCA_035650875.1. Lineage (GTDB taxonomy): Bacteria > Vulcanimicrobiota > Vulcanimicrobiia > Vulcanimicrobiales > Vulcanimicrobiaceae > Vulcanimicrobium. The sequence continues at coordinate 541,213 of DASRGU010000010.1, read as the reverse complement.
GGGATCGACCTCGGCGCCATCACGACGTCGATGACGATCAACGGCCCGGCGGCGATCGCGCTCGCGCAGTACATCGTGACGGCGGAGAACAAGGGCATTCCGCGCGCGAAGCTGGGCGGCACGCTGCAAGCCGACATCCTCAAGGAATACATCGCGCAGAAGGAGTGGATCTTTCCGCCGCGCCCGCACGTGCGCATCATCGTCGACATGATGGAGTTCTGCACGCGCGAGATGCCGAAGTGGAACACCATCTCGGTCTCCGGATACCATATCCGCGAGGCGGGTTCGACGGCGGCGCAGGAGCTGGCGTTCACGCTCGCCGACGGCTTCGCGTACGTCGAGGCCGCGATGGAGCGCGGGATGGACGTCGACTCGTTCGCGCCGCGGCTGTCGTTTTTCTTCAACAGCCACATCGACTTCTTCGAGGAGATCGCGAAGTTCCGCGCCGCGCGGCGCATCTACGCGCGCCGGATGCGCGACGTCTACGGAGCGAAGGATCCGCGCTCGTGGCAGCTGCGCTTCCACACGCAGACGGCGGGATGCAGCGCGACGGCGCAGCAGCCGGAGAACAACATCGTGCGCGTCGCCTTCGAGGCGATGGCCGCGGCGCTCGGCGGAACGCAGTCCCTCCACACGAACTCGATGGACGAAGTGCTGGCGCTGCCCACCGAAAAGTCGGTGGAGATCGCGTTGCGCACGCAGCAGGTGCTGGCCTACGAGACGAACGTGACGAACGTCGTCGATCCGCTCGGCGGCGCCTACTTCGTCGAGGCCCTCACCGACGAGATCGAGCGTCAGACGCTCGAGTACTTCGACCGGATCGCCGAATTCGGCGGGATGGTGGCGGCCGTCGAGGCCGGCTTCCCGCAGCGCGAGATCGCCGACGCGTCGTACCGGTACCAGCGCTCGATCGAGAGCGGTGAGCGGATCATCGTCGGCGTCAACGCGTTCGAGCGCCCGGAGGAGACGAAGGACATCGACCTCCTCAAGATCGGCCAGGAGATCGAGCGCGGGCAGGCACGCGCGGTCCAGGAAGTGCGCGCGGCGCGCGACGCGGCGGCGGTCGAGTCGTCGCTGGCGGCGCTGAAGCGCGCGTGCGCGGGCAGCGAGAACGTGATGCCGCGCCTGATCGACTGCGTCAAAGCCGTCTGCACCGAAGGCGAGATCATCGACGCGATGGTGCAAGTCTACGGCCGCTACACCGAGAACACGCAATTCTGAGCATGGAAACCTGGACTGAAGAACGGCGTCCGCTTCGCGTGATCGTCGCGAAGGCGGGATTGGACGGGCACGATCGCGGCGCGAAAGTGATCGCGCGCGCCCTGCGCGACGCGGGCATGGAGGTGATCTACACGGGGCTGTTCCAGACGCCCGAGCAGATCGTGCAGACCGCGATCCAGGAGGACGCCGACGGGATCGGTCTGTCGATCCTCTCCGGCGCGCACATGACGCTGTTCCCGCTCGTCCTCGAGCAGCTGAAGGAGCAGGGCGCCGACGACGTCGTGTTCTTCGGCGGTGGAACGATCCCGGCGGACGACGCGGAGGAGCTCAAGCGGCTCGGCGTGCGCCAGATCTTCACGCCGGGCGCCCCGCTTTCCGAGATCATCGAGTTCGTCGAACGCGAGTGCGGCAAGCGGAGAGAGCTCGTCGGCTGAGTGGATTCACCTTCGGTGAATCCTTCGCGTTCGGCCGTCGGCCGATCCGCCGCGAAGGTCAGGACGCGCGTCGCTCCGTCGCCCACCGGCGATCCACACGTCGGTACGGCGTACGTCGCGTTGCTCAACTACGCGTTCGCGCGCAAGCACGGCGGCCGTTTCATCCTGCGCATCGAGGACACCGATCAGGCGCGCTCGACGCGCGAGTCGGAGGACACGATCCTCGCCGCGCTGCGCTGGACGCGGCTCACGTGGGACGAAGGCCCGGACGTGGGCGGCCCGCACGCGCCGTACCGGCAGAGCGAGCGTTCCGCGATCTACCGCCGGTATGCCGAAGAGCTGCTCGCCGGCGGCCACGCCTTCCGGTGCTTCTGCACGCCCGAACGGCTCGAAGCGATGCGCGCGTCGCAGCGCGCCGCCGGCGTGCCGCAGCACTACGACGGGCACTGTCTGTCGATTCCGCCGGAAGCATCGGGCGAGCGTGCCGCCGCGGGCGAACCGTACGTCGTCCGGATGAAGGTTCCGTCGCACGGAACCTGCGTCGTCGACGATCTCGCGCGCGGGCCGATTCCGTTCGAGTACGCGACCGTCGACATGCAGGTGCTGCTGAAGTCGGACGGCCTGCCGACGTACCATCTCGCGAACGTCGTCGACGATCACTTGATGGAGATCACGCACGTGATCCGCGGCGAAGAGTGGCTGCCCTCCGCTCCGAAGCACTTGCTCCTGTACGGCTATTTCGGGTGGGAGCCGCCGGTGCTGATGCACGTTCCGCTGCTCCGCAACCCCGACAAGTCGAAGCTCAGCAAGCGCAAGAACCCGACGGGCATCCTGTTCTACCAGCGTATGGGCTATCTGCCCGAGGCGCTGCTCAACTTTCTCGGTCTGCTGGTCGTCGCGGCGCCGGAGGGTGAAGAGATGTTCGGCGTCGGCGACCTCATCGAGAAGCTCGACCTCGCGAAGATCTCGCTCGCCGGGCCCGTCTTCGACACGGCGAAGCTCGATTGGCTGAACGGACGCTACGTGCGCGCGCTGTCCGTCGAGGAGCTCATGGCGCGCACCGCCGAGTGGGGCTTCGACCGCCGCCGCCTCACGGCGATCGCGGAGATGGCGCATTCGCGCATCGAACGCCTCAGCGACATCGGACTGCTCGCGGCGTTCCTGTTCGCGGGCCGGCTGTCGCTCACGAAAGAGCAGTTCGCGGGCACGAAGCTCGACGAGCCGGACGTTCGCAAGGCGCTCGCGCTCGCGATGTGGCGCCTCGACGCGGAGCGGACGTTCGACAAGCACGTCGTCGAGCGCGTGCTCAAAGGCGTCGCCGAGACGCTCGGCAAGAAGTTCCGCGATCTCGCACGGGTGTACTACGTCGCGATGACGGGCAGCCCGACGTCGCTGCCGCTGTTCGACTCGATGGAGCTGCTGGGGCGCGATCTCGTGCGGGAGCGCTTCCGCGGCGCGCTCGAGCTGTTCGGCGGCGTTTCGGCGAAGGAGCAGAAGGAGTGGAATCGGTGAGCACGCGCGCCATCGTGCTGGCCGCCGGCAAAGGGACGCGAATGAAGTCGGCGCGCCCGAAGGTGCTGCACGAGATTTGCGGGCGGCCCATGCTGTGGTGGGTGCTCGACGCGCTGCGCGCGGCCGGCGTCGACGAGATCGTCGTGGTGAGCAACCGCGAGCTGGATCCGCTGCTCGGCGGCTTCGGCGTCCAAACGGTCGTGCAGAACGAGCAGCTCGGCACCGGACACGCCGTTCGCATCGCGCTGGAGGCGTTGGCCCCCGCCTCCGGCACGGTGCTGGTCGCGTACGGCGACATGCCGCTCGTCGACGCGTCGATCTTCGAAAAGGTGCAATCGGCGGTTGAACCCGGCGCCGGCACTGCGCTCGCGCTCGTGACGGCGCGGATGCCGCTGCCGTCCAGCTTCGGGCGCATCGTCCGCGACGGGACCGCCGTGGACGCGATCGTCGAGGCGAAGGACTGCACGCCCGAACAGCTCGCGATCGACGAGATGAACGCGGGGATCTATGCGTTCGACGAGACGGCGCTGCGCGAGGCGATCGTGCGCGTCGGCAACGACAACGCGCAGCGCGAGTTCTACCTCACCGACACCGTCGCGCTGCTGAACGCGGCCGGCCGGCGCGTCGTCGCGGTCGCGGTGGCCGACTACCGCAGCGTGCTCGGCGTGAACGACCGCGTGGAACTCGCCGATGCGCGCGCGATCCGGAACCGCCGCCTGTGCGAAGCGCACATGCGGGCCGGGGTGACGATCGTCGATCCCGCGACGACGTACCTCGACGCCGGCCTGGAGATCGGCGTCGACACGGTGATCTATCCGAACACGACCGTCGCGGGCGCGACCCGGATCGGCGCGCGCTGCGCGATCGGCCCGAATTGCCGCATCGGCGCGGCGCAGATCGCCGACGAGACGCAGATCACCGAGAGCGTGATCCTCGACTCGGCGATCGGCCGGCACGTCCGAATCGGCCCGTTCGCGCACATCCGCGGCGGGACGCGGCTCGGCGACGGCGTGAAGATCGGCGACTTCGTCGAGATCAAGAACGCGGTCGTCGGCGACGACGTCAAGGCAAATCATCTCGCGTACATCGGCGACGCGAGCGTCGGCCCCCGCACGAACTACGCGGCCGGCGCGATCACGTGCAACTACGACGGCGTCCGCAAGAACCGCACGGAGATCGGCGCCGACGTCTTCATCGGCACGAACAACTCGCTCGTCGCCCCGGTGACGATCGGCGACGGCGCGATCACGGGCGCGGGCGCCGTCGTCATCCGCGACGTCCCGCCCGGCGACAAGCAGGTCGGCAACCCGGCCCGCTCGATCGCGAAGAAGCCGGCCGAAACGTAGTCACCGTCCTCCGCCGCGTCCGATCAGCGCGGCCGCGACGAACAGCACCGCGGCCGCGACGGGGAGCGCGATGACATAGCGGCGCGAGTGGCTGAGCACGGAGAACTGCCGCACGAGCGCGCCCGACGCGCAGACGAGCGCGACGGCGATCCATCCGTTCGCCGAGGCGTACAGCACCGGCGCGTGGCTGCCGATCATGAGAAGAACGACCGGAAACGCGAGATAGCCGTTGTGCTGCGCGCGCGTGCGCGCGATCGCGGCGAGCCGCGCATCCGCGCGGCGTCCGGTGGCGGCAGCATCGACGGCGTCGCGATGCGCGCGGTGCACTGTGAACACGGCGTTCACGGCCATGATCGTTGCGAGCACTGCGCCGAGATGCAGTGCGGCGGCGCGTCCGCTGAAGAGATGGAACAAGCTCCAGTCCAGCAAGACGAACGCCGCGACGCACGCGACCACGAACCACGAGCGGCGCGTGCCGAGCATCGCGCACAGCAGCGCGTACGCGAGCCACCCGCAGACGAGCGTCGCGATGCTCAACGCAATGGCGACGTGCGGCGTCAGCGGACGAACCGCGGGATCGACCAGGTACGTCGACGCGCCGAGCCAGTACACGAGCGCGAGCATCGCGAGTCCGGTCAGCCAGGTCGCTTCCGCCTCGTGCCGCAGGAAGTGCGCGCCGTCGCCGGCGCCGCCGGCTTCCGATCCGGGCGCGATCCGCCGGACGCGGAACAGCGAGCCCAGCTCGACGAGCGCCGTCTCACCCACGACGCCGCGCCGCCGCAGCACGGGGTCGTCCGGAGCGCGCAGCCGGTCGTCGAGGCGCAGCACGTACAGCGTCCCGCCGACCCACGTGATGCCGGCGACGACGTGCGCCCAGCGAACTGCCAGGCTCACCCAGTCGACGGCCTCCCCGTTCATGCGCGCTGCGCGCAGCGGCTCGTCATCGTGACGACTTCCGCGTCGTCGGCACGCTCCCCCGGTGGAATTCCGCGCCGCGCCGGAGAACGTTCGAGCGATGGGATTTTCGGCCCGCGTCGTGCTCGATAGCGTCTCCCCCGCCGGAGTACGCCTCGTCACGATGGAAGTTCGGTACCCGCGGTTCATCCATTCCGAGGTGATGACGCATCGGGTCTTTTGTCTCGCGGGCGACACGAAGCTGTACTTCGATCTTCCCTCCGGCGGCGCCGACACCAGGCGCTACGCTCTCTCGATCGCCGAGTTCTACGAGAAGTGGCATCAGGGCGCTGCCGCGCGTGCCGGGAAGGCGCGAGCGGTTCGGATCGACGACATCGACCCGAACGCGATGTACGACGCGCACGAGGCGTCGCGGCGGCTCGGATATCGGCACTACACCGTCGTCAATGGCATCTGCAAGCGGGTCGGGATCGAGCGCCACGTCGGCCCGGACGGACGCTATCGCATCCGCGGCGCGGATCTCATCGCATACGCGCTCGGCCGCGCCGAGCCCAATCGGTATTCGCTGCGCTCGCGGCTGGGCCGCATGCGCTTGCGCTCGTGCGACGAAGTGACGCGCGAAATCTATTACACGAACGTTCGGGACGTCACATTTTCCGGAAATCAGCCCGTGTATCGCGTCACGACCTCGGACGGAACGTCGATTGTCGCGTCCGCGGAGCACCGCTTCTTCACCGAGCGAGGCTGGGAGACGCTCCATGAAGCGGCTGACATGGCATTCTCCGCGAACGGCAAGCTGCTCACGTGGAAGCCCGGCGTGAAGCTCGCGGTGAACGGAAGCGACGCGCTTCGCGACCGCGAGTGGCTTCGCCGCATGCGGGACCGTGGCTACAGTGCTCGGATGATCGCCGACCGGGTCGGCGCGTCCGTCGTCACCCATGGCGAGCCGCTGGAGACGTTCTGGGAAGCCATCGGCGATCTGCGGTTGAAGCGCCCGTACCAGCCGAAGAAGAAGCGCGCGAAGGTCGTGCAGTTCGTGACCGTCATCGCGATCGAGTACGTCGGTATCCGGCCGACGTACGACCTTGAGGTGACCGGGCCGTTCCACAACTTCGTGGCCGACGGCTTCGTGGTCCATAACTCCCGCAACGCCGGGAGCTCGCGGGCGATACCGATCAAGAAGATGATCGACGCGGTGCGGCAGGATCCGGCGATGCCGCGGTGGTGGGGGCGAAATCAAAGCGGCATGCAGGCGCGCGAGCAGCTCGACGCGGCGCAGCAGGCGCTCGCGGAGGCCGAGTGGCGGCACGCGCTGGCCGACGCGCTCGTGCACGCCGAGCGGCTGTCGTCGAGCGAGATCAATCTGCACAAGCAGCTCGTCAATCGCATTCTCGAGCCGTTCTCGTGGATCACGGTCATCATCACGGCGACGGAGTGGGCGAACTTCTTCACGCAGCGCACGCACGAGGACGCCCAGCCGGAGCTGAAGCACATCGCCGAGATGATGCTGCACGAGTTCCGGCGCAGCACGCCCCGGCCGCTCGCGCTCGGCGAGTGGCACACGCCGCTGATCCTCGACGACGAAGAGGCCTCGCTCTCGATCGAGCAGCGTCTGAAGATCAGCGTGGCGCGCTGCGCGCGCGTCAGCTACCTCTCGCATGCGGGCGTGCGCGACCACGAGAAGGACGTCGAGCTGTACGACAAGCTCGTCGCCGGAGGCGCCAACGGGCATTGGTCGCCGTTCGAACACGTCGCGACACCACTCGGCGACGCAACCACGTGGTCGGGCAACTTCCGCGGCTGGGAGCAGTTCCGCAAGCGCTTCCCGCAGGAGCACGCGTCATCGCTTCCTGACGAGACGCCGGCGGCGCTGCGCTGAGCCGGATGCGACGGCTCCTCGTCGCGCTGCTGCTCGGGCTGGCGTTGCTCGGGGCGTCGCGCGCGCCCGCGCTCGCCGCGCGCACGCGCCTCGACGCGCGCATCGACGCGCTCACGCCGCGCGAGCTGCTCACGCGCAACGCCGCCGTGCTCGTCGACCCGGGGCGGCAACGGCGCGCCCGCGCGATCGCCGACCTCACGCACGGCGCGTCGGCCGGCTGGGCGCTCGCGCAGATCCTCGGCTTCTGGTGGCTGTGGCGCTCCGGCGCCGCGGCGCGCCTGCGCGACGCCATGCGACGCCGCACGCGCAGCCGCTTGGCGCAGCGGGCCGTGTTCGGCGCCGCGATCGGCGTGCTCGCGCCGCTGGTCTCGCTGCCGTTCGCGTTCTTGAGCTATCGCGTCGGCTTCAACGCCGGGACCACCGAGGAGCACGTGCCGCAGTGGTTCCTGGAGTATCTCGTGCGGATCGGTCTCGATGCGATCGCCGGTGCGCTCGTCGTCGCCGGTGTGCTGTGGCTCGTCGACACGCTGCGCGGACGCTGGTATCTCGTCGTGGCCGCGGTGCTCTATGCGGGCACGCTGATCGGCGTCGCCGCTGCGCCGATGCTTCCGGGCGGACCGGCGGAGAAGACGACGCCGCGCGAGGTCGCCGCGCTCGGCGCCGAGGTGGCGCGCGCGGTCGGCGTCCCGGGGACGCCGGTGATCGTCGTCGCATCGTCGCGGCACAGCAACGCGATGGCGAGCTCCGTCGCCGGAGCGGGACCGACCGCGCGCGTCCTGCTCGGCGATCTCGCGCTCGTCCATCTGCTTCCCGGCGAGCTGCGCTTCGTGCTCGCGCAAGCCTTCGAACGCATTCGCGCCGGGGCGGTGCTGCGCCAGACGGTGCTGGCCGTCACGCTGTTCATCTTCAGCGCCGCGATCGCCGTGTTCCTCAGTGACCGCGTCGGCTTCCGCCGCGACGACGACGCCGTCTCACGGCTCGCGCTCGTCGCGACCTTCCTCGGGCTCGTGCTCGTGGTCACGTATCCGATCTACACGACGTACGCGCGACGGGTCACGGGCGAGACCGACGCGCTCGCGCTCGCGGCGACGCACGACCGCGCCGACGCGGTGCGCTCGCTCGTGCGCTACGCCGACGACGACCTGCTGCCGCTCTGCGACCGCCGCTCGCTGCGCTGGTATTTCGACGACCGCCCGCCGCTCGGCGCGCGCATCGCCGCGATCGCCGGAACGCCGGACCCGTGTCCGGGCGGCGACGTGCCGGCGTTCTAGCGCGGGACGCGCAGGACGCCCGAAAGGGAGCTCACGCGCGTGTAGCCCTCGGGCGCTTCGAACACGTCGTCGGCCGGCACGTCGCGCTGCACCGTCGTGAGGTCGAGCTTCATCGTCCCGCCGACGTCGCCGCGCGACGCCGGCGTGCTTTGAAACGTGAGCTGCAGCGGAAAGTCGCCGAGGTCGTCCGCGAGCGCGACCTGCGCGTGGTAGTTCTCCGCCGCGTGTCCGGGGATCTGGCGCCGCATCTGCACGTCGAGCTCGGTCGCGGGATGCCCGTTCACGTTCGCATGCCCCGTGAGCTGGATCGTCGCGTTCTGCACGTCGCGCAAGGCGGCCGCGACGTTCGCGAGCGCGGCGAGCGGATCGCCCGCGGCCGCGCGGCGCGCGGCGTCCGGCGGCGGCAGCGCGAACGACGTGCGCCGGTCCGGCGTCGCGGTGTAATAGGCGCGATTCGCATTCGACCACGCCGTCAGCGTTCCGGTCGCGGCGTCGTACACGAACGATACGCCGCCCGGCGCGATGAGCTGCGATGCGACCGCGCTCAGCTCGCTTCCCGCGCCCGGCACGGCGAGCGACAGCACGTCGAGCCGGTACAGCGGCGCGCGATGATACAGCGCGACGCGTCCGCCGAGCGTCATCGGCGCGCCTTCGATGTCGGCTTGCACGACGATCGTCCCGCTCGCGCGCAGCCCGGGTATCGTCGCGCTCGCACCGGGCAACGGGACGGCGAGCAGCAAGACGGCGGCGGCGGCGAGACGAGCGGCGTGCTTCATTCCATGTGGATCGTACCCGCCACTTGCGTCCCGAGATGCCGGGCGGTGAGAAACTCCACGATCGACGCATGCGCGACGCGCCCGTCGCAAATCTGCGCGGCGCCGACGCCGCCGCGCACGCCGAGCGCAGCGGCGCGGATTGCGTGTCGCAGATCGTCCGCGATCGCATCGTGCTCGGCGATCTCGAGCGCTTCGGCGGGCGTGAGCTGATCGACCAGCATCTTGGTCTTCGCGTCGATGACGCCGCCCTGATCGTTGAAGAAGATCGCACGCGCCGCACCGACCGCGCTGGCGAGCGCCCGCGCCACTTCGTCGGCGGCGATCGCGACGTCGGCGCCGGCGAAGCTCATCGCGAGCGGTTCGACGACCGGCACGTAGCCCGCGTCGAGCAGCGTGTGCAGCAGCTTCGTCCCGACGTTGCCGATCGTCTCACCCGGGGTGGCGGGGATCATCCCCGCGTCGGCGCCCGAGACGCCGACCGCGGCATCGCCGCTCCGATTCATCGTCCGCACGACCGCACGGGCGGCCTCGGCGCTCGGCGCGACGACGACGGGCCGCATCCCGAGGTTGCCGAGGAAGACCAGGTCGGAGAAGAAGGTGGCGCCTTCCGCGCCGAGCGTCGCCTCATCGACGCGAATGACCAGCGTGCGTCCCTTGAGATCCATGCGTCCTCCTTGTCCCCGTATCAACGCGTCGACGCGCCTGCTCGGTTCATCAGGTGATCGGCGAAACGACGAAAAAGCCCCGGCGCGCGGCCGGGGCGGGATACGTTTTCCGAGGGCGGGCGGATCGCCCGTAGGGCGAACGCGATGGGTTCGCGCTCGTTCAGAGCGCGAATCCTCTTAGCTCGCGAACTCCTCCACGAAGAAGACCTCGCCGTCGCCGGCCGAGACGACCGCCGTCCCGACGTAGCGCGGATGGCGGTCGACGATGTTCGCGTAGTGGCCGGGGCTGGTGAGGAACGCCTCGTTGGCGTGCGCCTCGTCCTCGTCGAACGCCATGTTCTCGGCGGCGTAGCGGAAGCGCAGCCCGGACGAGCGCACGCGGTCCTCGAACGTTACGCCGTCCGGGTCGGTGTGCCCGAAGTAATGGCGGGTCGCCATCTGCTCGGCGACTTCGAGGGCAAAGCGAGAGAGCTGCGGATCTTCGACGAGGGGCGGCAGCCCGCGCTGCTCGCGCGCCGCGTTGACGTCCGCCAGCAGGCGGTGCGCCTGCGACGGCTGCACCACGGGGCGGTGCGGACGCAGGTACGCAAGGTCGATCGTTTCGGACGATTCCGACGCGGTCGCTGCCACGGGAAGCAGCAGAACCAGCGTCGCGAAAAACGCGGCGATCCGGTGCATATCCCGATGATCGGGAGCGCGCCGGTCAGGCTTTAGCGTTCACCCGATTCATGGCGGAGATCACACCTTCGTCCAGCCACGACTCCGCACCGAGCACGGCCCGTTCGACGATCGAGGGCAGCTCGCGTTGTTCCTCGGCCGAGAAGTCGCCGAGGACGCGATCGATCGCGTCGGGATCGTGGCCGCGCCCGATCCCGATCCGCAGCCGCGGAAAGCCGGGGCCGAACACGGCGATGATGTCCTTGAGGCCGTTGTGGCCGCCGCTGCCGCCGTCGGCCCGCATCCGCAGCGTGCCGAACGGCAAGTCGAGGTCGTCGACGATCACGAGGATGCGCTGCGGCGGGATCTTGTAGAAGGTCGCCAGGCCCTGCGTCGGACGGCCGCTGAGGTTCATGTACGACTGCGGCTGCATGAGGATCGCGTTCCGGCCGCGGTCGACGGCGTAGCGCGCCTCGCCTTTCTTCTGCCAGTCGCGGAGGCCCCAGCGCGCGGCCAGCGCGTCGACCGCCATGAAGCCGACGTTGTGGCGCGTGCGCGCGTATTTCGGGCCGGGATTCCCCAGTCCGACGATGAGCGCGAGATCGGGCGAGGTCTAGCCCTCCGGCGCTTCGGTGGGCTGCTGCTCCTCGTTGTCGGTACCGGCGCCGGCGCCCGCACGCGTCAGCGAGACCGCGACGACGATCGTGTCGGCCGGGGTCACGAGCGTGAAGCCCTTCGGCAAGGTGACTTGTCCCGCCGTCAGGTGTTCGTGGACCGCGAGGTCCCGGACGTCGACCGTGAGGTTGTCGGGGATCTGCGAGGCCGGGCCGCGGACCTCGATCGCATGGAGGACGACGTCCATCACGCCGCCTTGGTCGCGCACGCCGACGGGCGTCCCGGTCGTGGCGACGGGCACCGACGAGGAGATCGCTTCGTTCTTCGAGACGCGCTGGAAGTCGACGCTGAGCGGCTTGCGCGTGATCGGATCGCTCTCGATGCGGCGCAGCAGTACCGAATCGCGCGTGCCGGCGATGCTTGCGTCGAGCACGTGCGCGCGGTTGCCGGAGAGCAGGATGTCGGTGAGCTGCTTTTCCTCGATCGCGATCGGCGTCGCGCCGCCGTGACCGTACACGACGCCGGGGATCTTGCCGGCGCGGCGCAGGGCGTGCGAGCGCGCCGTCCCGATCTCGCTGCGCGGCTCGAGGACGAGGGTGTCGACGGTGTGGGTTTTGGCCAAGACGGTTTCCTTACGGTGTCACTGGATCGCCGCGACGACGGCGGAGAGTTCGTTTTCGATCGCCGTCGACGTGGCGGGCGCCTCGGTCTCGTCGGCGTTGAAGAGCTCGGAGACGGAGCGGTTCGACGTGATGCGCTTGATCGCGTCGGCCACGATCTGCGCGATCGTCAGGTGCTCGACTTTCGGGGAGTCGATCGTGCGCGGGATCGTGTTGGTCACGATCACCTTCTTGATGTCCGACTTCTCGAACTGCGCGATCGCGTCGCCCGCGAAGATTCCGTGCGTGGCGAGCGTGTAGACTTCGGTCGCGCCGCGTTTCCGGAGCGCCTCCGCCGCCTTCACGAGCGTCCCGCCCGTCGAGATCATGTCGTCGACCACGACGGCGATCTTTCCCTCCACGTCTCCCACGATATGCGTGACCTCGGAGACGTCCGGCTCGGGGCGGCGCTTGATGATCACGGCGAGCGAGGACTTCAGCCGCTTCGCGAACGTCTCGGCGCGCGGCACGCCGCCGGCGTCCGGCGAGACGACGACGACCTTGTCGCCCTGGAGGTTCTGGTTCTTGAGGAAGTTGCAGAGCGTCGGCGTCGCCGGCAGATTGTCGACCGGGACGTCGAAGAAGCCCTGGATCTGCGCCGCGTGCAGGTCGAGCGTGACGATGCGCTCCGCGCCGGCGCGCTCGATCATGTTCGCGACGAGCTTGGCGGAGATCGGCTCGCGGCCTTTCGTCTTCTTGTCCTGCTTCGCGTAGCCGTAGTACGGAATGACCGCCGAGATGCGGTTCGCGGAGGCGCGGCGGAGCGCGTCGATGATGAGCAGCAGCTCCATGAGCGAGTCGTTGACGGTCGCTCCCTGGGGCGAACGGCAGAGCGACTGCACGACGAAGACTTCGGCGCCGCGGACGTTCTCCTTGATCTCGATGCGGCACTCTTCGTTCTTGAAGCGGTCGACGAGCGCGTTGCCGACCCGCGTCTGCATCTTTTTCGCGATCTCTTCCGCGAGCTGCCGGTTCGAGGTACCGCTGAACAACAGGGGCGGCTGGATCACGGGTCGGACTCCTTCTGCCTCCGGAAGCGCCGCGGCGCACAGGGGAAGCAGGAACGTTTCCGGCAAGCGGGGGCCGGTGTCCTGGCTTGGTTCGGCCGGCCGCGCTCAACCGCCCCGGCCGGCGCGGGGTTGTAGGAAGAGCCGCCATGCCCAAGTTCGAGCTCGTTTCGTCGTACCCGCTGGCCGGTGACCAGCCGAAGGCCACCGACGCCCTCGCCAAGGGCGTTCTCCGGGGCGACCGCGCGCAGACGCTCCTCGGGGTGACCGGCTCCGGCAAGACGATGGCGATGGCCCGGATCGTCGAGCTGGTCCAGAAGCCGACCCTCGTGCTGTGCCACAACAAGACGCTGGCGGCCCAGCTGTGCGCCGAGTTCAAGGAGTTCTTCCCGCACAACGCGGTCGAGTATTTCGTCTCGTACTTCGACTACTACCAGCCCGAGGCGTACATCGCCCACACCGACACCTACATCGCCAAGGACAGCTCGATCAACGACGAGATCGAGCGCCTCCGGCACTCCGCGACGCAGTCCCTGCTCACCCGGCGCGACACGCTCATCGTCGCCTCGGTGTCCTGCATCTACGGGTTGGGCTCGCCGTCGGACTACATGGAGATGGCGGCCGACATTCGCGTCGGGCAGACGCTCGACCGCGACGAGTTCCTCCGCAAGCTCATCGGGATGCAGTACCGGCGCAACGACCTGAACCTCGTGCGCGGGACGTTCCGCGTGCGCGGCGACACCCTGGAGTTCGTCGGCGTCGACGAGGAGCTGGTGCACCGGATCGAGTTCTTCGGCGACGAGATCGAGGCGATCAACGTGGTGAACCAGCTCACCGGCGAGTACGCCGGCTCGAAGGACGAGCTGCGCATCTTCCCGGCCAAGCACTACATCACGCCCGACGAGAAGCTGCGCCGGGCGATCGTCGAGATCGAGCACGAGCTGGAGGAGCGGCTGAAGCTGTTCCGCAGCGAAGGGAAGCTGCTCGAGGCGCAGCGCTTGGAGCAGCGCACGCGCTACGACCTCGACATGCTGCGCGAGGTCGGCTACTGCAACGGGGTCGAGAACTACTCGGCGCCGCTCTCCGGCCGTCCGCCCGGCTCGACGCCGTGGTGCCTGCTGGACTTCTTCCAAGACGACTGGCTGCTGATGATCGACGAGTCGCACGTCACGCTGCCGCAGGTCCACGCGATGTACGGCGGCGAGCGCGCGCGCAAGATCTCGCTGATCGAGCATGGCTTCCGGCTGCCCTCGGCGATGGACAACCGCCCGCTCAAGTACGAAGAGTTCGACGCGCACGTCCAGCAGGTGATCTACGTCTCGGCGACGCCGTCGACGTACGAGATGTCGCGTTCGACGCAGGTCGTCGAGATGATCATCCGGCCGACGGGCCTCGTGGATCCCGAAGTGGAGGTGCGGTCGACGCGCCATCAGGTCGACGATCTGATGGACGAGATCCGCACACGCGCCGCGAAGGACGAGCGCGTCCTCGTCACGACGCTGACGAAGAAGATGGCCGAGGACCTCACCGAGTACCTGATCGAGAACGGGATTCGCGTGCGCTATCTGCACAGCGAGGTCGAGACGCTCGAGCGCATCGCGATCTTGCGCGACTTGCGCAAGGGCGAGTTCGACGTGCTCGTCGGCATCAATCTGCTGCGTGAAGGTCTCGATCTGCCGGAGGTCTCGCTGGTCGGCATCCTCGACGCCGACAAGGAAGGCTATCTGCGCTCGGGCACGTCGCTGATCCAGACGATCGGGCGCGCCGCGCGCAACGTCGAGGGCAAGGTGATCATGTACGCGGACGTCGTCACCGAGTCGATGGCGAAGGCGCTCGGCGAGACGAAGCGCCGGCGCGAGATGCAGGTGGCGTACAACGCCGAGCACGGCATCGAGCCGAAGTCGATCCGCAAGGAAGTCCACGACATCCTCAGCCTCGTCGGAAACGCGCAAGGCGGCGAGGACGCGGCGAACGCGGTCCGCGACGCGCACCTTCCGCGCGAGGTCGCCGAGGCGATGGCGAAGGAGATCGAGCGCAAGATGCGTGAGGCCGCCGCGAACCTCGAGTTCGAGAAAGCCGCCGCGCTCCGCGACGAGCTGCTCGCCCTGCGAAAGACCATCGGCGGCAACGAGAGCGTGCTGTTCCAGGGCAAGGCGCCGAAGATCTTCCAGCACGCGCTCAAGGAGCTGATCGGGACGTAGTTCGCCGTCCGCGCGGCGCCCGACGCGCTCAGCGCGGCGTGAGGTCGCGGCGCTCGGAGAGGACGACGCCGGCGAGTTGCGTGCGCGACGAGATCCCCAGCTTGCGATAGATGGACGTCAGGTACTTCTCCACGGCCTTCACCGAGACGCACAGGGCGTCGGCCGCTTCGCGATTGTTCTTTCCGTGCGCCACGAGCCGCGCGAGCGCGCGCTCCTGCGGGCTGAGCACGGCCGCTTCGTCGCCCGGCGCACCGCGTTCGAGACGGCGGAGGTCCGCAGCCGCGCCGATCCGCCGATAGATCGCCACGGCGCCCGAGCGATCGCCGGCGAGCTCCAGCGCGAGCGCTTCGCGCAACGGCCAGCCGAGCGCCGCGAACCGCTGCGCCGCGTCGGCGGCATGCGCCGCGCACGCGTCGTCGTCGCCGCCCCCGCGCGCGATCAGCGCATCGAGCAGCGCGAGCGTCGCGCCGCCGGCCGGCGTGGCGGCGGTCGCATCGGCGGCGAGGAGCTGCCGGAGCGCGGGCGCTTCGGAGGGCACGAGCCGGGCCGCTTCGACGATCTCCCAGAAGAGCGGATACGGCCTGCGCAGCGTCTCGACGAAGCGCCGCGCGAGTGCGACCGCTTCGGCGTCACGTCCGAGCCGGGCGAGTGCAGCGGCGACGTCGATCGTCAGGTGCGCGACGATGTTCGCATGACCGCCGCGCTCGGCGCGTCGGAGCACGTCGTCGCGCTCGAGCGCCGTCGCGAGGAGCGCGTCGTCGCCCGTCGCGAGGCCCAAGCGGATCGTCGCGACGAGCCGCTCGAAGTCGTGCATGAGCTCGGCGCCGGGCGGAATCGCATCGAGGTGCGCGCGGGCCGCGCGCAGGTTCCCGGCGCGCTCTTCGATCTCCGCGAGCAGCGCCTGCATGTACGGCGCTTCCGACTTCATTCCGCGGGCGATCTCGAGCCCTGCGAGCGCGTGACGGCGCGCCTCGTCGAGCATGCAGAACGCGAGGGCTTCGTTGGCCAGGCATGCGTGCGCGTAACGCGCCTCGTTCGGCGGCGACCCGCGCCGCGCGAGCGATGCGAAGACCGCGGAGATCGCCTCCGCGCGCTGCGCGAGCTCGCCGCGCAACGCGTGGATGTCCGCGCGCGCCAGGAAGTACTCGAAGGCGTCGCGCGACGCCTCGTCGAGCGGGAAGCGATCGACCTCCTCGCACAGCGCCGCGGCCGCCTCCGCGTCGTGCTTCACGGCGTGCAGCAGGAGGACCCGGATGCGCGCATGCTGCTGCAGCTCCGTCGACCCTGAGCGCGCCGCGAGCGCGGCGGCCTTCGCGAACTGCGCCACCGACTCGGTTTCGCGGCCGTCGTTGTACAGCGTCGCGGCGAGGTACGTGCTCGTGCGGACCGCCGCATCCAGGTCCCCCGCCTCCACGAGCTTCGCGATCGCGCGCTCGTAGAGCGACGCGGCGCGCTGCTGGTCGTTCAACCGGTTCAGCGCGACGGACGCGCGCCACAGCATGCGGCCGACGTCGTGCGGGCGGTCGAACCCGCTCGCAGCGCGCTCGAACCACGCGGCCGCATCCTCGTACGCGAACGACGACATCGCGCGTTCGCCGGCGCGCTCGCAGTGCGGTGCCGCGCGAGCCGGCTGACCCGCCTCCCAAAAGCTGTGCGCCAAGAGCTCCGCATACGGCTCGCGATCCGGGATCGCTTCGACCGCCGCGCCGATGCGCAGATGAAACGCGTGCGCGTCGGCCGGCAGCAGATCGCCGTAGACGACGTCGCGCGCGAGCGCGTGCCGGAACTCGTATGCGAGCGGATCGGCGGTCGGCTCGACCAATTGCAGCTCGACGAGACGGCCGAGCGCATCGACGAGCGCGCCGTGCTCAAGCGCGAACACCTGCGCCAGCACGTCGACCCGAAACCGCTGCCCGAACGCCGATGCGGCGGAGAGGATCTCGCGGTCGCGTGCGCCGCAGCGATTGAGCCGTTCGCGGATCACGCCTTGCAGCGAGAGCGGGACGGCGTGCGCCGGCGTGTCGTGCGCGCCACGCTGCGCGTCGACGGCGTGACGCAGCAGCTCTTCGGCGAAGAGCGGGTTTCCGGCGCTGCGCCGCCGCACGTCGGCCAGCGCGCTCTCCGGAACGGAGGCACCCATCCCGGCCAGCGCGTCTTCCATGAGCTGCGAGAGCTCGTGCGCGGCCAGCGGCTCCAGCCGCACGATCGTCGACTCGCGTGCCAGTTGCGCGAGCGCGACGAAGAGCGGGCTCGACGAAGCGACGTCCGCATCGCGCGCGGTGACGATCAGCAGCAGCCGGCGGTTCGCGGACCAGCGCGCAAGGCTCGCGAGCATCTGGACGAGCTCGGGCTGCGCCCAGTGCGCGTCTTCGACGATCAGCGTGGTGATCCGGTGTGCGGTGGCGCGCTCGAATGCGGAGACGATCGCGCCGATCTGCTCGTCCTTCGATGCGGCGTCGCGGAACGTGCGTGGCGCGCCGGTGTCGAGACGCGCGAGCGCGTCGACGAGCGGATCGAACGCCGCCTGTCCGAATTGCCGGCATTGCACGACGGTCGCCGGAACGCGCGCGCAGAAGCGTTCCTGAAACTCGCGGACCAGGCGTGACTTTCCGATCCCGGGCTCGCCCAGGAGCATGATCGCGGAGCCGTGCGAGCCGCTGGCGGCGCGGCGCGCGGCCGCCAGGTGTTCGAGCTCCGCGCCGCGGCCCACGAGCGCGCGGCAGAGCACGCGCTGCGAGACCACGTTACCGCACGGCCCCCCGCAATTGTAGGGTTTCCTCGACTACGCGCAAGGCCGCGGCTTGCGTATCGTCGGCCACAGGCCACCTTTCGTCGGAGGAATGGACCATGCAGCGTTCGTTGGGACGGAATGCCGTCCTGTTCTTGAGCGCGTCCGCCGCGCTCGCCGCCTGCGGCCCGGGACAAACCGGCACCGTGCCGCGGCCGTTCAACCCCGGTGCCGCATCGACGCCGTCGACGGTACCGTCACCGTCGCCGACGCCGAGTCCGCATCCCACCGCGACCGCCACGCCGAGCAGCGCGCCTACCGCGACGCCGACGCCGACCGCGAAACCGACGTCGACCGCGACGCCGACGTCCGCCCCGAGCGCGACGCCGACGCCGACCGCAACGCCGGCGCCGACGGCCACGCCTGTCCCGACGACGACGCCGACGTCGAAGCCGACCTCGACGCCGACACCGACCGCCACGCCGACGCCCGGCGGCGGAGCGAAGATCACCGAGTTTCTGACGCCCGACGGCGCGTCGTCGACGCCCGCCGGGATCGTGACCGGACCGGACGGCAATCTGTGGTTCCTCGAACGCGCTCCGGATCACATCGTGCAGATGACGCCGTCCGGCGCATTTCACGTGCAGAACCTGATCAGCGGCCAGCCGTATCCGACGAAGCTCATCGTCGGTCCGGACCAGCGGCTGTGGTGGACGAACGAAGCCGGACCCGGGATCGCGGCGATGCAGGACGACTTCACGCACTACGTGTTCGCGAACTACGGCAGCGGCGAGCCCGTCGGGATGGCGAGCGGGCCGGACGGCAACGTCTGGTTCACCGACGGCAAGCAAAATCAGATCGCTTTCGTC
Source organism: Vulcanimicrobiaceae bacterium (assembly GCA_035650875.1). Lineage (GTDB taxonomy): Bacteria > Vulcanimicrobiota > Vulcanimicrobiia > Vulcanimicrobiales > Vulcanimicrobiaceae > Vulcanimicrobium. The sequence goes on along the minus strand of DASRGU010000010.1, from coordinate 522,458 downwards.
ACGCCTTCGTCGCCGACGACGCCGACTCGGTACTCGATCGGAAGCACGGTCGGGCCGACGGAGATCGTCACCGGACCGGACAACGCGCTCTGGTTCACCGAACAGTCGGGCGTCGCGATCGGCCGCGTGACGACATCCGGGGCATTCTCGAGCTTCCCGGTCGGCACGTCGAGCGCCGGCATCGCGAAAGGAGCCGACAACGCGCTGTGGTTCACCGAGCCGAAGACGAACGCGATCGGCCGCATCACCACCGCGGGCGCGGTGACGACGTACTCGATTCCGACCGCGAACGCGAACCCGCTCGAGATCGCGGCCGGCGCCGATGGCGCGCTGTGGTTCACCGAAACCGGGGCGAACAAGATCGGCCGCATCACCCTCGCCGGCGCGATCACCGAGTACGCCGTGCCGACGGCGAGCGCGTCGCCTACGTTCCTGTGCGCGGGTCCTGACGGCGCGATGTGGTTCAGCGAGCAAAAGGCCGGCAAGATCGGCCGCATTCCGCTCGCCATCGTCACCGCCGCCGTGCACCGAACGCCGCGCTAAGACGCGACGAGCCGGCCCGCTGCGGGGTACCGCGCCGGCCCGACGTCGCGGCGTTGGGATCGACGGGGTGCGGTGACGGAACGTTCCGCCGCCGCACCCCCCGCGCCCGCGCTGGACGTGCACTTACCGGCTTTGCGCTTCAGCGCGTACTTCGAAGATCGAAACCACCGGCACAACGCGTATGACGACCCGGAAGCGACGGACGATGCGTGCCGAGCCGTCCGTTTGGGAAGGCGCGACCGTGCTTTCGGCCGCTGAGACGAAGGACGCGAAAGTTCACGTGACGCTGCGGCTGGACGCCGCACTCTATCGAGCGATCCTCCCGGAAAAGCGATCGGCGCATGACGCGACGACGACCGCGACGGTGGAGCGGCTGCTGCACGAGCGCCTGGCCGCCGCGCGCCTCGAGGAGCGTGCTGTCGTAGAGGCGGTGCGTAGCCTGCTCGTTCACGGCATGTACCAAGAAGCGTTGCTCGGCGTGGTCGCACGTCTCGTGAAGCCGCGAACCCGAAAGGAAAAGGCCCTGCTCGAGCGGCTCGAGCGCGCTTTCCCGAGCGATCCGGCCTCGGAAGAGTCGGTCGCGCGACTGAACGGCGTGTCGTTCTTGCTGCGGGAGGACCTCGCGGAATCGTTGCGCGCCCTCGGCGGCGCCGAAGCGGCCGGGCTCCGAAACTCCGCCCGCGGCGGCGGCGTACTAGGCGGCATGGGCAGCAACTTTCGGCCGTTGCTGAGGAGCCTGCTCTTCAGCATCGTTCTTCCCCTGATCGCCGTTCAGGTGCTCACGCACCGTGGCGTTTCCGTTGTGGTCGCGCTGGCCGTCGCGGCGGTGTTTCCGCTCGGCGACGGAGCGTTCGGTCTCGCGCGCCGGCGCGGGTTCGACCCGATCGGCGGGCTCGTGCTCTGTTCCCTCGTCGTGGGGATCGCGCTGACGCTGATCACGCGGAATCCCGCGTTCGGGCTGGCGCAGGGGTCGATCGTCACGCTGCTGTTCGGCGGGATCTGCCTCGCTTCGCTCGCCGCTCCGCGGCCGCTGATGTTCGTGCTCGGACGGCGGTATTCGACCGGCGACGATCCCGCCGCGAAAGCACGCTGGGATGCGCGCTGGGAGATTCCGCAGTTTCGGACGGGGCTGCGCGGCCTGACGATCCTCTGGGGCGTCGTTCTCGTCGCCGATGCGCTGCTGCGCGCGCTCGCCATCGCGTTTCTCGTGTCGGCGCTCGCAGCGGTCTTGTCGTACGCGATCGATCTCGTCGCGATCGGCGGACTGATCGCGCTCACGATCCGCCAGGCGAAGCGGGGCGAGGCGCGTCTCGCCGCCGCGGGCCGCTGATCGCCTGAACGAGCGCGCTCGCCGGCCTCGGGAACCCGCGTGCGACGCGGCGAACGTCCGCGCTCGATGAGACGATCGGGATCGAGGCTTGCCGCGCTTGTCGCGGCGGCCGTACTTCTCGCGAGCGCGTGCACGCGCGCGGGCAACGGCGCCGCCGGCGCACGGCACCCGTGGACGCAGCCGGGCGTCCTGCGAATCGCGACGATCCTCTCGCCGAACACGCTGAACCCGCTCATCTCGACGCAGCAGATCGAGGCACAGATCGAAGGGATGATCTTCGATCCGCTCGTCTCGGCGGACGAGCATCAGCGTCCGGTGCCCATCCTGGCGAGCGTCGTCCCGACGCTGGAGAACGGCGGGATCAGCCGGGACGGACTGACGATCACGTATCATCTCCGGCACGGCGTGAAATGGCAGGACGGCGTGCCGTTCACGAGCGCCGACGTCGCGTTCAGCGTCCATGCGCTGATGAACCCGAACACGAACATCACGACTCGCCACGGCTATGACGATATCACGCGGGTCGACACACCCGATCCGTACACCGCCGTGTTCCATCTCGAGCGCCCGTTCGCCCCGGCGGTGAACACGTTCTTCGCGCCGAGCGACGCGCCGTATTTCATCGTGCCGGCGCACCTGCTCGCGAAATACGCGAGCCTCAACCGCGTCGCGTTCAACCAGGCCCCGATCGGAACCGGGCCGTTCAAGCTCGCCCGATGGGTGCGCGGCGACGAGCTGGAGTTCGTGCCGAATGACGCGTATTTCGGCGGAAAGCCGAAGCTGCAGCGGATCGTTCTCCGTCTCGTCCCCGACGAGAACACCGCCGCGAACCTCACCCGCTCGCACGAGATCGACTGGTTCATGGAGGCGACGCCGCGGACGTACCCCCAGCTCACCGGCATCGACGGCGTCCGCGTGCGGCTCGTGTCGATGAACGCCAACGACGCGATCTTGTTCAACACCGCACGCCCCGCGTTCGCCGACCCGCGCGTGCGCCGGGCGATCGGGCTCGCGATCGACAAGCAGCGGCTCGTGCGCGACCTGACCTACGGAACGACCATCGCGGCGACGGAAGACTTGCCGTCGTTCATGTGGGCCTTCGACCCGCACGCCGGGACGGCGAAGCGCGATCTCAAGGCGGCGGACGCGCTGCTGAACGCGGCCGGGTGGCGGCGCGGCGCGGACGGCATCCGCGTGAAGAGCGGACAGCGGTTCTCGATGGGACTTGCCTACCGCAGCGACAGCATCACCGACCGCCAGCGCAGCGTCCTCATCGCCTCGATGCTGCACGAAGCGGGGATCGAGGTGCAGCTCAAAGGCTACACGACGGCGCTGCTGTACGCGGGCGGCGAGACCGGCATACTGTCCGGCGGCAAATACGACGCCGGTCTGCAGACGTGGTACGCCGGGATCGACCCCGACGACTCCTCGGAATTCCTGTGCAGCGAGGTCGCGCCGAAGGGCTACGACTGGACGCGCTACTGCGACCCCGAGATGGACGCGGCGCAGCACACCGCGCTGACGCACTACGACGAAGCGACGCGCAAGCGCGCGTACGCGCAAATTCAGACGCTCCTCGCCCGCGACGCGCCCGAAGTCTACCTCTGGTGGCCGCGCCAGATCGAGTCGGTCAACACCGACTTCAAAGGCTTCCGCCCCAACGGCGTCATCGAGACGTGGAACTCCTGGGAATGGTCGATCTAACCGTCAGCGCGTGAGCACGACGACGGCGCAGTCTCGCATCGAGAGAGGCGGGAAGACCGCGCGGAACGAGGCCGGACCGGTCCGCTCTACCGACAAAGCCGGCACGATGTCGTCTCGGTTATCATCGGAATAAAACGCTCGAAGCGTCTCGAAGCGCACGGGATTCGGAAGCGTGAAGACGACCGACCACGGCCCTTGCAACACGATCGCCTTCGACGAGCGCACGATCAAGAGCAGTGAAGCCTGTGCGCGAGACTGCAGCCCGAGCGGGGCGAACAAGAGCGACGAAACGTCTCGATAGGTCTGCGGGACGAGGTAGAGACCTGCAGCTCCGTCGCCCCCGTTGTTCTTCCCGAAGGTCACGGACGCGTCGAAGAACGCGGAGCTCGTCGTCGCGACGCCGCCGTCCGGCTCTATGGCCCTTCCGTCGCCGATCAGCACGAATTCGCTCGTGAACGGATAACCATAACTTTGAAGAAGGCGGGGCGGCGCATGACATTCCGCATCGTAAGCGAGCGCGACGTCATGCCCCGATGCCGTCCACAACGCGACGAGCGCGATCAAGAGCTTCGGTGCGGCGCCGCGCAAGATCAAGTGCCTCTCCCGACCTTCAGGACGTGGAACGCCTGCGAATGGTCGACCTCACGGTTCACTCAGTCAAGATAACGGCGGCACACTGGGGAATGGTGACCGCTGGAAACGTCGCTCGAAATTGCGAAGAACTCACCCGCTCAACGCTGGTTGCCGGAACCGTGCCATCGCGGTCCTCGTCGGAATAGAACGCTTGCAATGGGACTGCGACGGGGCGTGGTAAGTCGAACGTCAGAGTGAACGGCTCAGACAGTTGAAGCGGACGATGTGCGCGAACCAGAAGAAGCAGAGACGCCCTCGCGCGGGAGTCCAAACCACGAGGCGGAAATAACAAGCCCTCAAGATCCGAGTACGACTCCGCGATCAAGTAAAGTCCGGCCGCCCCATCGCCGCCGTTATTCCTTCCGTATTCGAGAGTCGCTCCGAAGAGACCGTTTGCCGGCGTCTTTGCTTCACCGCCGATTGCAGAGACTGGTGTTCCGAGCCCTACCAACGCGTATTCCACCGTAAGACGGCCGCCGGGCGTTTGCAGGAGGCTGGGCGGCGCATGGCATTCCGCGTCGAAGGCTTGACCGCTCGCGCGTGCCCCGAGGCCAGCGATTGTAAGCACGCACGCAAGTATTCGAGCCGTCACAAGTTTCATGAATGGCGCGCGTTCTAATTCGTCAAACCGATAGAGATGACATTGACAAATGTTTGCGAGGGAGCCGATCCATCGATCGTGATCGTAGCACCCGCGAAACGGATGGCCGCTTGAGGATTTGGACAGAGATAGTTCAACGGTGGATACGAGCTCGGAATTACCACTTGCGAGAACCGCGAAAATACCGCCCGTTGGTTTGCGAAAATGTCCGTCTTCGCCTGAGCTGCTGTTTGGTCCGCGTTATTGAACACGCTATACAATGCACCGGTATTGTCTATACCGAACGCATTAACGATCGCATTGTGGACGTACGCGTGTTCGATTGCGTTCTGGCCGTTCACGTCGGCGGTGAAGGTCACTGTACGACTACCAATCTGGGCCGACAGCCCGGTGAAGCTCAGCCACTGAAATCCTTGAGATTGATCATAAGCGTGCACGAGCTCGTGGTATAGGATCTGCGCAGGGTCCTGGGCCACCGGATTGTTCGCTGTGATGCTTCCTGCGGACGCCACGCCTTGAGAATCCCATTGAAGCTGGCCGTTCGGCGTATAGGCCGCTGCAAAAGAACCGTTGCTATTAAATGCCACGACTGCCGGTAGCTTGCCGTGCGCTGAAAGGTAGCGCACGAGGCTCAAGAGTGGTGGCGAGTTCAAGATCAAGGCGTTCGCCTGGGTAATTGCCGGCGTGTTGGCGTTCGCTGGTGAAGGCAGAGGAAATTGTGTCGTGCAATTTGGTTGAGGCGAAGCCGTCGGCGTTGGCGTCGGTGTCGGAGCTGAAGCTGGCTGAACGGTTACCGTCGTGCTTCCTAAAGAGCCGCCGCTCGAGCATTGGCCGAGTGATGGCATGCATAGAGTGAATGTTCCCAGTACGCTGACCGCCGTGTAGAAGCTGCTCGGGAGAGCCGTCGATGCCGCGATGGTAAAGCTCGACGCCATTTCCGTAAAGCAGTTTGGTCCCCCGCCTTCGTCACCGCCGGTTATGGTGAGTCCGGAAACCGGTGCACCACCCTCCACATAAGAAAAATACTCGGAATTGATCGTGCACGTGTAAGTCGGGTACGTGAGGGCTGGGTCGCCGGATTCTGGAAAATACAGGTCGTCGACATTAATCGTGTCGCCGGGGGCGATCTTGCAATTCGCAAGCATCGTTTCACCGCTTTGATATAGCGTGCACCAACTCGCCGGACTCGAGGACCGAACATGTCGACCGTTGTAGTGTGTTTCGGTGGGCGCCGCAGGAATGGTCCGGGCTGGGTGGCCCGAGCAGCTCGCGAAGACGCCGGCGCCAACGATGAGAAGCGCGAAGTACTGCGCACGGTGACACCCCATAGCGACCCCCCCCCGAACGCGGCGGCAACCGACGCGACCTCGCTAGCTAGTACTTACCACGGTATGCCGACCGATGCAAGTCCCTGGGGCGCTGCCCCTTACGCAACGCTCATGGTCGGACAGCACCGCGGCCGAAAACCGAGACCATTCACGCGCTCTGCACCGAAACGGTGAGTGTCTCTTCACCCTGCGCGAAGGAGCCCGCGATGAGGCGCTGGCGTGTCGCGCAATAGCGGTGCGGCAGCGCGGCACGGATCACGGACATCACTTGTTCTCTCTAACGTTTGCTGCCCGGCGCAAGGAACGGGGGGCGGGCGGGGCGGACTCACGCAGTCCTGCGTTCGCTTTCGAGGAGATGCTATGGTCGCGCGCCGTCTCGGTTATGCCCTCGCGTTCGCCCTGCTCTGCGGGACCGTCTCCGCCGTCCCGACGCGGGCCGCCGACCCGCCGGAGATCGTCATCGGGTCGGTGCTGCCGCTGACCGGCGCCTCCGCGCAAACCGGCGCGGGGCTCCGGACCGCGCAGCAGCTCGCCGCCGACCTCGTCAACGGGCACGTCAGCTATCCGCTCCCCATGGTCGGGAAGAGCGGCCTGCCGCATCTGGGGCACGCGCGGGTCCGCATCGTCTTCGCCGACTCGCAAGGCAAGCCGGACCAGGCGCGCGCCGCCGCCGAGCAGCTCATCACCCAGGACCATGCCGTCGCGCTGATCGGCGCCTACATCTCGTCGACGACGGCGACGGCGTCGCAGGTCGCGGAGCGCTACGGCGTCCCGTTCCTGAATCCCGATTCGACCGCGCCCTCGCTCACCGCGCGCGGACTGCATTGGTTCTTCCGCACGACGCCGAACGACGCGACGTTCGCCGGCAACTTCTACCAATTCTTCGCCGACCTGAAGAAGACGAAGCACGTCGACGTCAAGAAGGTCGCGATCGTCGGTGAGGACGGGCTGTTCGGTACGGGCGCGAGCGACGCCGAGGAAAGCATCGGCAAGAAGCTCGGCTACGACATCGTCGCCCGGATCGCGTATCCCGCGACCACGACGGAAGTGAACGCCGAGGTGCAGCGCGTCAAGGCCGCGGCGCCCGACGTCATCATGATGGCGTCGTATCTCCCGGACTCGCTGCTGTTCATGCGCGGCTTCAAGGATCAGGGCGTGCAGCCGAAAGCGATCATGGCTCAGGACGCCGGGTTCATCGACCCGAACTTCGTCAAGACCGAAGGCAAGGATGCGGAAGGGGTCTTCACGCGCGAGGTGTTCTCGCTCGACATCAAGCACCGCAATCACGCCGTCCCGCTGATCGACCAGCTGTTCCGGCAGCGCTTCGGCGGCAAGCCGCTTGACGGCAACACCGCGCGCGACTTCATGGGCATCCTCGTTCTCGCCGACGCGATCGATCGCGCCGGTTCGACGAAGCCCGAGGCGATTCGCACGGCGCTGCAGCAGACGAACATCCCCGGCGACCAGACGCTGATGCCGTGGAAGAGCATCCACTTCGACGCGACCGGGCAGAACGACGGCGGCATCGGGATCATCGAGCAGGTGCAGGACGGAAAGTACGAGACGGTGTGGCCGTTCGACGTGGCGGTGAAGCCCGTCGTGTGGCCGATGCCGGCGTGGAAGCGCTGAGCACCTTCGGGCAGCTCTTGGTCAGCGGGCTCCTCACGGGGCTCGTCTTCGCCCTCGTCGCGGTCGGCCTGACGCTGATCTACGGCGTGATGGACGTGGTGAACTTCGCGCACGGCGAGTTCCTGATGCTCGCCATGTACGCGACGTTCGGCCTCGCGCTGGTCGGAATCGGGCCGCTCGTCGGCCTTCCGCTGGTCGTCATCGCCTTGCTGCTCTTCGGGATCGTCGTGTATCGCGTGTTCATCCGGCGGCTGCTCGCGGGGCCGCCGGAGGCGACGGTGTTCGGCACGTTCGGACTGCTCGTGCTGCTGCAGGGCATCGCGCAAGCGTCGTTCTCGAGCGACTTCCTCTCGATTCAGAATCGTCCGCTGCAAGGCGTCATCCGGCTCGGCTCGGTGACGGTCGAGCAGGCGACCCTGGCCGAAGGGCTCGGCGCGCTCGTCCTCACGGCGGCGCTCTTCGCGTTCGTCGAGTACACCGAGACGGGGCGCGCGATGCGCGCCGTCGCCGAGGATCGGATCGCGGCGACGCTCATGGGCATCAACGTGCAGGGCGTCAACGCGACGGCGTTCGGAATCGGCTCGGCATGCGTCGGCGCCGCGGGCGCGCTGCTGATGCTCTCGTATCCCGTGTACCCGACCGCGGGCGCGCAGTTCGCGCTGACGGCGTTCGTCGTCGTCGCGCTCGGCGGGTTCGGCAGCATCCAGGGCGCGCTCGTCGGCGCGCTGCTCGTCGGACTGCTCGAAGTCTTCGGCGGGTTCTATCTCGCGCCCGAGCTGAAGATGGTGCCCGTGTACGTCGCGTACCTCGCGATCGTGCTGCTGCGTCCGCAAGGGCTGCTGGGACGGCGGTGAGGGCGCATCTCCTCGCGCTGGGCGCGATCGTCGCCGCCTGCATCGCCGCCGCGGCCGGCGTGCACGACGCCGTGCTGCTCGACCTGCTGTTCACGCTGCTGCTCTACGCGGTGCTGGGCCAGTCGTGGAACTGGATCAGCGGGTATGCCGGCAACGTCTCGTTCGGGCACGCGATCTTCTTCGCGTGCGGCGCGTACGCGGCGGCGCTGTGCGTCACGCACGGGCTCTCCCCGTGGCTGGCGTTCCCGGCGGGCGCACTGGCCGCGGCGGCGCTCGCGGCGATCACCGGCTTCCCGACGCTCGCGCTGCGCGGGCACTACTTCTCCATCGCGACGATCGCGGTCGCTGCGCTCGTCGACGCGTTCGTGCGCAACGTCCCTGGGCTCGGCGGCGCGAACGGATTCGAGCTGCCCATCGCCTCGGGGTGGGCGGCGCTGCAGTTCCCGGCGAAAGGCCCGTACGTGCTCCTCGCGCTGGTGCTGTTCGCGGCGGCGCAGCTTGCGACCATCCTGCTCGAGCGCTCGCGGCTCGGTTACTATCTGCGCGCGCTGCGCGCCAACCACGCCGCCGCGGCGTCGGTCGGCATCGGTGAGCGGCGATGGAAGCTCATCGCGTTCGCTTGGTGCGCGACCTTCGCCGCCGCCGCCGGCGTGCTGTACGCGCAATACACCCTGTTCGTCGATCCGCCCTCGACGCTCTCGCTCGGCGTGTCGATCGACATCGCGCTGATCGGCGTGGTCGGCGGGATCGGCACGCTGTGGGGACCCGCGGTCGGCGCGCTCGTGTACGTCGCGCTGGCGAAGGGCGTCGCGCTCGAGCTGGGAGGAGCGGGGAAGGGGTACGATCTCGTGATCTACGGTGCGATCATCTGCGCGATCGCCGCGCTGCGTCCGCACGGGATCGTGGGCACCGTCGTCGACGCCTTGCGTCGTCGCCGCGGCGCACTCGGTGCGGCCGCCGCGGCGACGGCCGCGTGCCTGCTGTTCGTCTCGGCGCCCGCGCCGCTGCGCGCCGCCGGCGACGCGATCGACGTCGCGGTCGCCGCGCGTGCGTTCGCGGACCGCAGCGCGGAGTGCGCCGTCGACGGCGGCCGGCTGTGGGGCGTCTCGTTGTGCGGGCCGATGGTCTTCGTCGATCCGCGAACGCGCGAAGCGGTCGCCAATCAGGCCAGCCCCGCGATGCAGACGGCGCCGCGGGACGGCGTCTTCGTCGGCACGTTGCCCCCGGACGTCGGGATCGCGAACACCGCCGTGACGATCGGCGGCGACCGCTGGTCGATGGTGATGTGGCCGCTGCCGGACGACCCGATCGCCCGTCGCATCCTGGTGATGCACGAGTCCTGGCACCGCATCCAGGACCGCATCGGGCTGCCGCCGCAGGCGGCCGACAACGCGCACCTCGACACCGCCGACGGACGCTACTGGCTGCAGATGGAGTGGCGCGCCCTCGCGCGCGCGGTGATCGCACCCGCCGACCGGCGCGCCGCGCTCGTCGCGGACGCCCTCTCGTTCCGCGCCGAGCGCGTGGAGAAGTTTCCGGACGCCGCGCGCAACGAGAACGCGCTCATGCTGAACGAAGGGCTCGCCGAGGACACGGGCGTCGAGCTGACGACCGTCGCGAGCGATCGCGCGATTCGCGCCGTCGAAGAGCTCGCGAGCGGACGCCGTCGCACCTCGTTCGTGCGGTCCTTCGCGTACGCCTCGGGCCCGGCGTACGGAGCGCTCCTCGACAGCGCCACGCCGGGCTGGCGGCGCCGCTTGAACGCGCACTCCGATCTCGCGGCGATGCTCGCCGCCGCGTACCACGTGCGCCCCTCGGCCGCGCGAGCGCTCGCGCGCGCACCCGCCTACGACGACGGCGGCTTGCGGATCGCGGAGAACCAGCGCGCCGCGGAGCTCGCGACCCGGCTCGCGTCGATTCGCGCGCGGTACGTCGAGGGGCCCGTGCTGCGCATCCCGCTGCGCGACGCGAACTTCCAGTTCGATCCGAACGACGTGACGCCGGTTCCCGGTCAGGGCTCGCTCTACGCGCCCGTCACCGCGTCGGGCTGGTTCGGCTCGCTCGACGCGCCGGCCGGCGCGCTCATGACGAACGCGCCGATGACCATCGTCGTCCCCGCGCCGGCACCGGGCGCGTCGTCGGGCGACGGCTGGACGCTGAGCCTCGCCGCGGGCTGCCGCATCGTGCCGGGCGAGCGCGCGCACGACGTGACCGTCGCGTGCGGCAGCCCCGCTCCGGCGACCGCGGCGACGTCGCGCCCGACTCCCGCGCCGCGCGGCGCGCGAAGCGCTTCCGGCGCGACGCCGGCGGCCGGTGCATCGCCCGCTTCCGGCGCGACGCCGCTGCCGTTCCCGACGGTGCCCGCGTCGGTCGCGCTCCCGCCCTCGGTGCTCGCGTCGCCGACGCCGGCGCCGTCGTCGTCGCCGAAACCGTGAGCGGCGACTCCGCGCGCAGCGGCCACGCACCGTTGCTCGAAGTGCGCGGGCTCACGAAGCGCTTCGGGTCGCTGCGCGCGCTCGACGGCGTCGATCTCGACGTCGCGGAAGGGACGCTCACGGGACTGATCGGGCCGAACGGCGCGGGAAAATCGACGGCGTTCTCGTGCATCGCGGGGGCGCAGAGACCGAGCGCCGGCAGCATCCGGTTCCGGGGACGCGAGATCGCGGGGATGCCGTACCATCGCGTTGCGGCGCTCGGGATCGGGCGCACGTACCAGATCGTGCAGACCTTCGCCGACATGACGGTGCTCGAGGCCGTCACCACGGGCTCGCTGCTGCACCATCCGCGCGTGCGCGACGCCGCGCGGCACGCCGAGCAGGTTCTGCAGTTCGTCGGCCTCGCCGAGAAGCGTCATCGGCTCGGCCGCGCGCTCACGATCGCCGACAAGAAGCGCTTGGAAGTGGCGCGCGCGCTCGCGACGGACCCCCAGCTGCTGCTGCTCGACGAGGTCATGGCCGGGCTGACGCCGGCCGAATGCCGCGACGCCGTCGAGCTGCTGCGGCGCATCCTCGCGCGCGGCATCACGGTGCTCATGGTGGAGCACGTCATGGAAGTTCTCATGCCGATCGCCGAGCACGTCGTCGTCATCGCCGCCGGCAAGACGATCTTCCGCGGGAGCGCCGCCGAGGCGGTGCGCGATGCGCGCGTCGTCGAAGCGTACCTCGGCTCGCCGCTCGAGCACGGGGAGATCGCGTCGTGACCGCGCCGCTTCTCGCGGTCGAGGACCTGTCCGTTTCGTACGACGGCATGCGAGCGCTGCAGGACGTTTCGCTGCGCGCGGAGGCCGGCGCGATCGTCGCGCTCGTCGGCGCGAACGGCGCCGGCAAGACCTCGCTGCTGCGCGCGATCAGCGGGCTCGTGCGCCCGGACCGCGGGACGATCGCGTTCGACGGCCGCGACGTGACGCGGCTGCCCGCGCATCGGATCGTCGGCCTCGGCATCGCGCACGTGCCCGAAGGCCGGCGCGTCTTCGCCAGCGCCACCGTCCGCGACAACCTCCTTCTCGGCGCGTACGTCGACCGCGACCGCGAGCGCCGCAGGCAGCGGCTCGAGGCGGCGTTCGCGGCGTTCCCCATCCTGCGCGAGCGGCTCGAGCAGCGCGCCTCGACGCTCTCCGGCGGCGAACAGCAGATGCTCGCGATCGCGCGCGGCACGATGAGCGGCCCGCGCTTGCTGCTGCTCGACGAGCCGTCGCTCGGCATCGCGCCGATCCTGATCCCGCAGATCTACGCCGGCGTTCAAGCGATCGCCGCGTCCGGCACTGCCGTGCTTCTGGTGGAGCAGAACGTGCGCGAAGCGCTGCGCGTCGCGACCAACGCGTACGTGCTGCAAACCGGACGCGTCGTGCTGCACGGCGCCGCGCGCGATCTGATCGGCGACCCGCTCGTGCAAGAAGCCTTCCTCGGAGTGAGTGCCGCGTGAGCTGGCGGGTCGGGATCGACATCGGCGGCACGTTCACCGACCTCGTCGCGCTCGCCGACGACGGACGGCTGATCCGGCACAAGGTCGCCTCGACGCCGCAGGCGCCGGAGGACGGGCTGCTCGACGCGCTGCGCGCGCTGCTGAGCGAGATGGCGCCGCACGAGATCGCGCTCGTCGCGCACGCCTCGACGATCGCGACGAACGCGCTGCTCGGGCAGATGCACCTCGAGCTTCCGCGCGTCGCATTCGTGACCACCGAAGGATTCCGCGACGTGCTCGAGATCGGGCGGCAGAACCGGAGCGTGCTGTACGATCTCGACGTGCGGCGGCCGAAGCCGCTCGCGCGGCGCGAGGACCGGCTCGTCGTGCGCGAGCGGCGCAATCACGCCGGCGAGGCGATCGTCGAGCTGGACATGGAGACCGTTCGGCGCGCCGTCGAGACGATCCGCGACCGGGAGATCCGCGCGGTGGCGGTGGGGCTCCTCCACGCCGACGTCGACGGCGCGCACGAGCGCGCGATCGCCGATGCGCTGCGCGAGGCGGTGCCCGACGCGGAGGTCTCGCTCTCGTCGGAGATCGATCCGCAGTATCGCGAGTACGAACGCTTCTCGACGACCGTCGTCAACGCCGCGCTCGCGCCGATCGTGCAGGCGTATCTCGAACGCGTCGCGCGCTCCGTGCGCGCGCTCGGCGTCACGGCGCCGATCTTCGTGATGCGTTCCGACGGCGGCATGGCGGCGCTGAAGAGCGCCGCGAACCGCCCGGCGACGCTGATCGAGAGCGGTCCGGCGAGCGGGGTCATCGGCGCCGCGTACGTCGGCAAGGCGCTCGGGATCGCGAACGTCCTCTCGTTCGACATGGGCGGGACCACCGCGAAAGCCGGCACGATCTTCGACGGCACGCCCGAGGTGAGCGCGTCGTTCGAGGCGGCCGGCGCGACGCACAGCGGCCGCTCCGTGAAGGGCAGCGGCTATCCGGTGCGCTTTCCGTTCGTCGATCTCGCCGAGGTGAGCGCGGGCGGCGGCACGATCGCGTGGGTCGACGCGGCTGCAACGCTGCGCGTCGGACCGGTGTCGGCGGGCGCCGAGCCGGGACCCGCGTGCTACGGACGCGGCGACCAGCCGACGGTGACCGACGCGAACGTCGTGCTGCGGCGCCTGAACCCGAGCGCGCTGCTGGACGGCGCCTTTCCGATCGACGCGCAGCGCTCGCGCGCGGCGGTCGAGACGGTCGCGGCCCCGCTCGGCGGCGACGTCGAGCGCGCCGCGGCCGGGATCGTCGCGCTCGTCGACGCCGAGATGGCGAAGGTGCTCCGCATCGTCTCCGTCGAGCGCGGGCACGATCCGCGCGACTTCACGCTGCTCGCGTTCGGCGGCGGCGGCCCGCTGCACGCGTGCGCGGTCGCCGCGGAGATCGGCGTGGCGCGGGTCGTCGTTCCCCCGCATCCCGGCGTCTTCTCGGCGTACGGTCTGCTCGCCGCCGACGTGCGCGTCAGCGCAGTGCGCTCCATCGTCGCGCCGGCTAGCGAGGACGCCTGGTCGCGCGCGCGCAAGCTGTTCGACACGTTGACGCGCGAGTGCGACAACGCGCTCGGCGAGCAAGGCGTGGCGAAGAACGACCGCAGCTTCGTTCGCGAGCTGGACCTGCGCTACGTCGGGCAGTCGACGGAGCTGGTCGCGACGGCGCCGCGCTCGCTCGAGGACGCCGTCGAAACGTTCCATCGCCGGCACGAGCAGCGCTACGGGTTCGCCGCGCGCCGGGACCCGGTCGAGATCGTCGCCGCGCGCGTCGTCGGGATCGGCACCACCCCGAAGCCGCGGCTCGCCGCGGCGGTCATGCCGATGCGGCGCGCCCCCGACGAGCGGACGCTGCGCGAGCGCCGCGAGGTCTTCGACGGAACCTCGTACGTCGAGACGCCGGTCTACGCGCGCGCGCTGCTGCGGCCCGGTGACGCGTTCGCCGGACCGGCGGTCGTCGAGCAGTACGACGCGACGACGTACGTCGGGCCCGCGTGGAGCGCGCACGTCGACGCCTTCGGGAACCTGCTGCTGGAGCGCACGCCGTGACGAACGCCCTCGACCCGATCACCGCCGAGCTGGTCGCCTCCGCGCTGGTGTACGCGAGCGAAGAGATGGGGATCGCCGTGCGCGACGCGGCGTACTCGCCGAACATCAAGGAGCGGCTCGACCATTCGTGCGCGCTGTTCGACGCGCAGGCGCGCCTGATCGCGCAAGCGGAGCACATCCCGGTCCACCTGGGCTCGCTCCCGTGGGGACTTCGCCGTTCGCTGCTGTGGCTGGAGGAGCACGGCAGAGCGCTCGGACCGGGCGAGATGGTCGTGGTCAACGATCCGTATCTCTCCGGCACGCACCTCAACGACGTCACCGTCATTCGCGCGATCCATCACCGCGGCACGCTGGTCGGGTATGCGGCGAACAAAGCGCATCACACCGACGTCGGAGGCGCGGTCCCGGGGTCGATGCCGCCCGACGCGCGTGATCTCTTCGCGGAAGGCGCGGTGTACGTGCCGACGCTGCTCATGCGCGAGGATCGCGTCGTCGAGGCGACCGTCGATCTGCTGCGCGCGAACTCGCGCACGCCGGAGGCGCGCGCCGGCGACCTGCGCGCGCAGATCGCGGGCAACGTCGTCGGCGAGCGGCGCTTTCTCGAGCTGATCGAGCGCTACGGCTTCGACACCGTGCAGGCGGCGCTGCAGAAGGCGCTCGACGACGGCGAGCGGCGCACGCGCGCGGCGCTGCGCGCGCTGCCGGACGGCCTCGTCGAGCACGAAGACGTGATGGAGGACGAGCACGGCGAGCCGACGATCGTCCTTCGGCTGCGTTTGGAGAAGCGCGGCGAGACGGTCGCGCTCGACTACACCGGGACGACCGAGCAGCGGCCGATGCCGCTCAACGCGGTCTACGGCGTCACGCTCTCGGGCGCGTACTACGCGCTGCGCGCCGTGACCGACCCGCGCATCCCGATGAACGACGGCTCGTTCCGTCCGGTGAGCGTGCACGTCCCCGAAGGAACGCTGCTCAATCCGCGCCGGCCCGCGCCGGTCAGCGGCGGAAACGTCGAGACGTCGATGCGCAACGCGGACCTCGTGCTCGGCGCGCTGGCGAAGCTCGCGCCCGGGCGCGTCCCCGCGCAGAGCGGCGGCTCGATGAACAACGTCATGATCGGCGGGATCGACGGCGCGGGCCGGCCGTGGGCGTTCTACGAGACGAACGGCTGCGGGATGGGCGCGCGCCCCCACGCCGACGGAATCGACGGCATCCACGTCCACATGACGAACACCTTGAACACGCCGATCGAGGCGATCGAACGCACGATGCCGCTGCTGATCACCGGCTACGAGTTCGCCGAGCAGAGCGCGGGCGACGGCCGGTACCGCGGCGGGTCGGGGCTGGTGCGGGCGTTCGCGCTGCGCGACGGGACGGCGACCGCGTCGCTGATGGCCGAACGGCACGCCGTTCGACCGCGCGGCGCCGAGGGCGGGGGTGACGGCGCGACCGGCGCGCACGTCTTCGTCACGCGCTCGGGCGACGTGCGCGATCTGCCGGCGAAGACGAGCGTCGCGATGCAGCCCGGCGACGCGATCATCGTCCGCACCGCGGGCGGCGGCGGCTACGGCGATCCCACCGAGCGCGAGTGGGACGCTCGCGAACGCGACCTGGCCGACGGCATCTCACCGGCGCAATGAACGTGATGACCGCGGCGGGCGTCCGTGCCGCGATTCGCGCCGGAACGACCGGCGGGCCGACGGAGCGCTTCGCGCCGGACAACGTGCAGGCGAATCTCGTCGTCGTGCCGCGCGACTACGCCGCGGAGCTGGAAGACCTGTGCGCGCGGAATCCCGTACCGTGCCCGCTCGTCGAGCCGCCGCTGCGGCCCGGCGCGTATGCGCCGCGCAGCGCGCCCGGCGCCGACCTGCGCACCGATCTCGGCCGGTACCGCGTGTGGCGCGACGGCCGGGTCGTCGACCGTCCGCGCGATCTCCTCGGCGTGTGGAGCGGCGACCTCGTCGCCTTTCTGATCGGCTGCTCGTTCACGTTCGATCACGCGCTCGTCGCCGCCGGGCTGCCGCCGCGTCACTACGCGCTGGATCGCAACGTGCCCATGTACCGTACGCGCGTTCCGCTCGCGCCGGCGGGCCGTTTGCGCGGCGTGATGGTCGTGAGCATGCGCCCCTACCGCGAGGCGGACGTCGAACGCGTGCGCGACGTGACGCGGCCCTACCGCGTCGCGCACGGCGAACCGGTGGCGTGGGGCGATCCGGCGCAGCTCGGCATCGCGGACCTCATGCGGCCCGACTACGGCGATCCGCCGGTGCTGGACGCGGGCGACGTCCCGGTCTTCTGGGGCTGCGGCGTCACGCCGCAGAGCGTGATCGTCGACAGCCGCATTCCGTTCGCGATCACGCACGAGCCCGGCCACATGTTCGTCACCGACCTGCGCCACGCGGATCTCGTTCGCGCGACGGCCTGACGCCGCGCCGTCGCGATCCTACGAGCGGCGCTGGCAGAGCACCGCGTCGCCGTTGCGCGGGATCGTGTTGCTCAGGACGAGGCCGACGCCGGGCGCGTACGCGTAGGTCGCGGAGCCGGTGCCCGTCTCGTCGGCGTAGAGCACCGCGTGAAACGTCGAGCCGTCGGCGCCGCGCAGATTCGTCTCCTTGACGTAGCGGCGCACGACCTGCTCGTCGAGCCGGTTGTAGCGCACGGTGAACCCGGGCGCCGGATTCGCCGGGACGGTGAGCGCCGGCGTCGCGAGCGCGTGCAGCGTGCCGTTCTCATACGTGCCGATGAGGTAGCCGTTGCCGGCCGCGTCGACGCCGTGCAGTGATTGCACGACGGGCGCTTCACCGTTCCTGGAGATCGCCAACGCGAACGCCTGCAGCGCGCCCGACGTGCCGCGCGCGTGAAACGTTTCGCTCAGGTCGAACGCGGCTCCGTCGGTCGGCGTGCAGTGAAAGCGCCACGTCAAGCCGTCGGCGTACGGCGCGTACGTCTGCGCGGCCGAAGCGCACGTCGCGCTCGCGGCGGCGAGCGCCACCGCGAGCATCATTCCCGTGAGACACCGCATGCGGGCGAATTCGGCGCCGCTTCTCACGGGACCGTTCCCGCCGAGGTCCCGGCGATCGCGTCCGCGACCGTGCGGCCGTCGCGGACCGTGTCGGCGACCCCGAGACCGCGGTAGGCGTTGCCGGTCAGCCCGAGCCCCGGCAGCGCCGCGACGCGGGTTTCGATGGCGGCGACGAGGGCGCGGTGGCCGACGCGGTAGTGCGGAATCGCGCGCGGCCACACGACGTCCTGATACGCGATCGGCTCGGCCTCGATCCCGAGGACGGTGCGAAGGTCGGCGCGCACGATCGCTCGCGCTTCGGCCGGGTCGAGGCTCGCCGCGCCCGGGTCCACGGAGCCGCCCAGAAACACCCGCAGATAGGCGACGTTCTCGGGCCCTTGCTGCGGGAACAGCGACGAGGTGTAGACCGCGCCGAGGATGCGCACGCCTTGATCGCGCGCCGCGAGAAAGCCGAAGCCGTCGAGCGGCGCCGGGACGTGCGAGGCGTGAAAGGCGATGCCGACGACGCGCATCGGCGCGTACGGAATCGTGCGCAGCAGCGCCGCCAGCTCGCCGTCCGCGAGCGCGAGCATCCGCGCCGCCGCGTCGGCCGGCGTCGCGACGATCACCGCGTCGGCGTCGGTGGACGCCGCGCCGTCGGGCCCGGCGGCGTGATGGATCCGCCATCCCGAACCGCGCCGCTCCAGCCGCTCCGCCGCGAGACCGAAGCGGATCCGTTCGCCGAGCAGCTCGGCGAGACGATCGGTGAGGCGCTGCATCCCGGCCGCGCCGAAGCTGCTGAGGCGTCCGAGCCCGCCGCCGCGCGCACGCGCCATCCCGCGGATCACCGACCCGCGAGCCCGTTCGAGCGCGCGCACGCGCGGAAAGACGGCGTCGAGGCTGGTGTCGCGCGCGTCGCCGCCGCTGACGCCGAGCAGTGCGGGCGCGACGATGCGCTCCGAGACTTCGCGGCCGAAATGCCGGCGCATGAACGCGTCGACGGTCTCGTCGGGCGCCGCGTCCCACGGCCGGGCGAACACATCGCCGAGCGCGCGCAGCTTGCCGAACGGCGAGAGCAGCGACATCCGCAGCGCCTCCGGCGGCTTCGTGGGAAGCGCGTGCAGCGCGCCGTTCCAGAAGATGTAGCGCTTCGCCGCGCCGGGCGCTGCGGCGCTCAGCTCGTCGTCCAGTGCGGTCTCCGCGAGCAGCGCGCGCAGCGCGGGACTCGCGGCGAGCACACCGTTCGGACCCCAGTCGAAGGCGAAGCCGTCGACGTGCTCGGTGCGGATCTTCCCGCCGGCGACCGGCTCGCGCTCGAGGACGACGACGTCGTGCGCGTCGCGCAGCCGCGCCGCGGCGGTGAGGCCCGCGATGCCGGCCCCGACGACGGCGACGTTCATCGCTGCACCGCCGACGGCGCGTCGCACAGCTTCGCGAGCGCGGCGATCCAGCGCGGATCGTCGTTGAGGCACGGCAGGTACGCGAACGCTTTGCCGCCCGCGGCGAGGAAGCTCGCGCGCCCGCGAATGGAGATCTCTTCGAGCGTCTCGAGGCAGTCGGCGACGAACGACGGGCACACCACCGCGATGCGCTCGACGCCGCGCGCGGGCAGCTCCGCGAGGACCACGTCGGTGAACGGCTGGAGCCATCCGCCGCCGAGCCGCGACTGGAACGACACGGCGTACTGGTCGCGTGAGAGCCCGAGCCGCTGCGCGACGCCGTGCGTCGTCGCGAACACCTGGTGACGGTAACACGTCGCGTGCGCGGGTGAGGGCGTCTCGCAGCAGTCCGGCGAGCCGAGGCAGTGCCCGCGCGTCGGATCGACTTTCCGAAGGTGGCGTTTCGGGATCCCGTGGTAGCTGAACAGCACCTGCTGCACGTCGCCGGGAAGGTGCTCGCGCGCCAGCGCTGCGAGCGCGTCGAGGTAGCCGTCGTCCGCGAAGAAGGGCGGGATGAACCGGTGCGGTACGCCGCGCGCGCGCAGCTCCTTTTCGACCGCGACCTCGACCGTCATCGTCGACGCCATCGCGTACTGCGGATACATCGCGACGACCGTGAGGTCGTCGACCGTGCCGGCGCGCTCCAGCAGCGCGTCGATCCCTCCGGCGATCGAGGGGCTGCCGTAGCGCATCGCGAGGCCGACCGGAACCCCGGTGTGCGCTTCGAGCGCGGCGCGCGTGCGGTGCGAGATGACGATCAGCGGCGAGCCGTCCTCGGTCCAGATCTTCGCGTACGCCTCGCCCGACTTCGCCGGGCGCGACGGCAGAATGAAACCGCGCACGATCAGCGCGCGCACCGGATGCGGCACGTCGAGCACGTACGGATCCATCAGGAACTCGTCGAGGTAGCGCCGGACGTCGGGCGTCGCGGTCGACGCCGGCGAGCCGAGGTTGACCAGCAGGATCGCGCGGCCGCTCACGACGCGAACGGGTCCTCGGCGAACCAGTCGCGCGGCCGCAGGTACGCCGCGAGCGCGGCCTCCGGCGTCCCGGGCGCCGGCCGTTCGTCGTATGCCCAGCGCGCGAGCGGCGGCAGCGACATCAGGATCGACTCGGTGCGCCCGCCGCTCTGCAGTCCGAACGCCGTGCCGCGGTCGTACACGAGGTTGAACTCGACGTAGCGGCCGCGCCGGAGGAGCTGGAACGAGCGCTCGCGCTCGCCGAACGGATCGCGCGCGTGCCGCTCGACGAGCGGAAAGTACGCCTCGCCGAACGCTTCGCCCGCGTCGCGCATGAACGCGAGATGGTCTTCGACGGCGCGCTCCTCCGCGAGCGCCGTGCGCTCGCCGCTCTCGCCGAAGCCGTCCGCATCGAGGTAGTCGTAGAAGATCCCGCCTGCGCCGCGCGTCTCGTCGCGATGCTTCAGATAGAAATACCGATCGCACCACGCCTTGAACGCCGGATAGAACGCCGGATCGTGGCGGTCGCACGCGGCGCGCAGCGTGCGGTGGAAGTGGCGCACGTCCTCGAGCGCCGGATAGTACGGCGTCAGGTCGGCGCCGCCGCCGAACCACCATGCGGAGCGCACGCCGTCGTTGCGGGCCTCGAAGTAGCGATAGTTGCAGTGGGCGGCGGGCGCGTACGGATTGCGCGGATGCAGCACCACGCTGACGCCCGCCGCGAAGAACCCGTGCCCTTCGAGCTCCGGCCGCTGCGCGATCACGCTGGGCGGCAGCGCGGCCCCGGTCACGACCGACGTGTTCACGCCGCCCTTTTCGAACACCGCGCCGTTCGCGATCACGCGCGTCGACCCGTATCCGCCGACGGCCTTCGCGCCGCCCTCGCGTTCCCACGCGTCGACGACGAACGCTGCGGCAGCAGCGCCGGACGTCTCCCCGGCCGCGCGTTCCAGCGCCTCCGCGCGCGCGCAGATCGACGCCTGCAGCGCGCCGACGAGCCGCGCCGCGGCGCTCGCCGCGTCCGACGCCGGTGCATCCGTCACGCCCGTTCGAAGCCTCGCACGGTGTCGACGAGCCGCGCGACCGCGTCGACCGGCGTCGCCTGCCACACGCCGTGACCGAGGTTGAAGACGTGCGCTCCGCCGAGCCCCTCGCGCAGCACGCGCCGCGCTTCGCGTTCGATGGTCGCGCCGTCGGCGAACAGCACGGCGGGGTCGAGGTTGCCCTGGAGCGCGCGGCCGGGCAGCCGCGCGCGCGCGGCGCCGAGCGGCGTGCGCCAGTCCACGCCTACCGCCTCGGCGGGGATCGCCGCGATCTCGTCCAGCAGGTGCGCGGCGTCGAGCGCGAACAGAATCCGCGCCGCGCCGCTCTCGCCCACGGCGTCCATGATGCGCCGAACGTAGGGCGCGCCGAACTCTCGGTACGTCGGGGCGTCGTGCAGTCCGGCCCAGCTGTCGAACAGCTGCACGACGCCCGCGCCGGCGGCGGCTTGCATGCGGACGTACGCGATCGTCAGCTCGGTCAGCTTCTCGAGAAGCGCGTGGAGCGCGGCGGGGTCGGCGCGCAAGAACTTCCGGAACTGCTCGAACTCTTTGCTGCCGCCGCCTTCGACGAGATACGCCGCGAGCGTGAGCGGCGCGCCGGCGAAGCCGATCAGCGCGACGTCCGGCGAAAGCTCCGCGCGGACGATGCGCAGCGCCTCGCCGACGAACGGCGCGATCTCGTCGCGCTGCGTCAGCGCGTCGATCGCCGCGCGCGAGCGCAGCGGGTGCGCGATCGACGGCCCCGGCGCGAACGCGATCTCGATCCCGAGCGCTTCGAGCGGCGTCATGATGTCGCTGAACACGATCGCGGCGTCGAGCGCGAAACGGCGCAGCGGCTGCAGCGTGATTTCGGCCGCGATCGCTGGGTCGCGCGTCATTTCGAGAAACGACGAACGTTCCTTGATCGCGCGGTACTCGGGCAGGTAGCGTCCGGCCTGGCGCATGATCCAGATCGGCGCGCGCCGCGTCGATTCGCCGCGCAGCGCCGCCTCGAGAAGGGTCATCTGCGCGTCGGCTTTGCTTCGTCGCGACGCGATGCCTCGTCCGCCACGAGACGCCGACGAACGTCGCAGCCGCGCAGGCGTGCGCGAGCCGCTACTGCGCGCGCGGAGGAGGCGGCGGCACCGGACCGACCAGCGCCGGCGAGGCGCTCGCCAACGGCGTCGCCATCCCGGGCGGGTTGACCGGCGCGACGAGCGGAGCGGGCAGCGCGGGAACCGGCGCCTGCGCCGTCGCGGCCTGCGGTGCGGCGGTCGGCGGCGCGTACGTGGCGACGAAGCGCTGGTTGAACGCGGTCTGCGTCTTGCAGAACGGGATCGCCGGCGCCGCGTCCTTGTCGCGACGCGCTTCGCACGTTGCGAGGAGCGCGTTCGCGCGGTCGAGATCGGTGCGCCAGTCGGGCTCGTGCAGCGCGAGCTTCGCCATCGCGCGTTGCGAGAGCAAGAACGCTTCGTTGACCGGATGCATCACCGGATCGACGCAGCGCTCGTTCGCCGAAAGCCCCGCCGTCGCTGCGTCCAGGGACATCTGCGGCGCGACGCCGTCGGCGGCGGCCGCCTTTTCGTAGCCCAGCGCCTCGGCGCACGCCGTCGGGACCGGCTTCGGGGAATCGACGACGACCCGCGCCGGAAGCGTCCGCGCCGGCGCGGCGGAATGCGGCGCCGCGTTTGCGACGACCGCGAGCGACGCGGAAAAGCCCAGCGTGAGAACGAGGGCGGGCAGACGCCTCACCGCACATGCGTTCGGCCCGGGTCGCGCCGCGTTCCCGCATCGCAGCGAGCAACGGCCGTTAAGGTTTCGCGCGCGCGGCCGAACGCTCGCCTGCCGCACACGGGGGATGCGCGGACCGCCGCGCGCAACGAAAAGGCATGCGAGCGACGGCCGTCCCCGGCGTGTGGTCGTGGTCGCGGTGGCAGCCCGACCGCAACCTCGACTTCAACGGTTTCTTCGTCGAAAGCGCGGCCGGGAATCTCGTCGTCGATCCGATCGGGCCCGACGAAGCGACGCTCGCGGAGCTGCGCACGCGGGGGGTCGCGGACGTGCTGATCACCAACCGCGACCACGAGCGCGCGACCGCCGACGTGGTCGCGGCGACGGGCGCGCGCGTCGTCGCGAGCGCGCTCGACGCGCCGCTGCTCACGGTCGGCGTCGATCGCCGCGTCGAGCCGGGCGACGACGTGCACGGCTGGCGCGTGATCGGCTTCGAGGGCTGCAAGACGGAAGGCGAGATCGCGCTGCACGATGCGGCGCGGCGCACCGCGATCGTGGGAGACGTCCTGTGGGGCACGCCCGCCGGAGCGCTGACGTTCATGCCCGACGCGAAGCTGGGCGATCCCGAGCGGGCCGTGCTCTCGATGCGCCGGCTGCGCATGCTGCAATTGCAGCACCTGCTCGTCGGCGACGGCGCGTGCGTCTTCAACGACGCGCACGCGGTGCTCGGAGCGGCGATCGACGCGCGGCGGGGAATCGCGGTGAATCGCATCAACGTCGAGGACCTCTGGTGGCTCGGCAAGCGCGACGGTCCGGCGCCGTGGCGGGCGCAGTTCGCCGAGGTCGGCTTCACGCTCGGCGCGGAGAAGCTCGGCTACGTCGTCGGGAAGCTGCGACCCGGCGATCACTACTGTCCGTACCACTGGCACACGCGGGAGGAAGAGCTGTTCGTCGTTCTCACCGGGACGCCGACGCTGCGGACGCCGCGCGGGACGTGGACGCTGCGGCCGGGCGACATGGTCGCGTTCCCGACCGATCGCGACGGCGCGCACCGGCTGTGGAACGACGCCGGCGAGGACGCGCTCGTGCTGATGATCGCGAACGTCGACCGCGGGGACGTGTGCTTCTATCCCGACTCGCGGAAGTTCGTCGTCGACGCGACCGACACGCTCGTCCGCGAGGAGCCGCAGCTGGACTATTACGAGGACGAGCGATGATCGCGCCGCCGTGCGGGTACGAACCGGCCTGATGCTCGCGGTGTTCCTCGCGGCGGCGCTCAGCGCGTCGCCGAGTGCCTGTCCGGCCGACCTCCTGGTGTCCAACCCGCGCGTCAAGGCGACGCTCGGGGCGACGAAGGACGCCGACGTCTACGTCGTGACGGTCGACGTGAAGAACCGCGGCGTCGCGGCGCAGCCGGCCGACACGCGCCAGCATCTGGAGGTCGTGCACCAAGGCCAAGTGCTCGGAAGTCAGCCCATCCCCGTGCTCGGTGCCGACCAGACGTATGCGGCGGCGTTCCGCGTGACGCTTCCGCACGCGAACGGCGCGGCTGCGCCGCGCGTCGAGTTCCACTACGTGCTCGATTCGAAGAACGCGCCCCGCGCGAACTGCACGACGGTGAACGACAAGATCACGGCGACGTTGCGCTGATGCGCCTCCGTTTCGCGCGGCGCGCCGAGGACGAGGCGATCGTCGTGCTCGGCGCGCGGGCCGCGCTGCCGCCCGGACCGCTTCGCATGACGTACGGCACGCGCACCGGCGCGCTGCTGCGGGTCGACGGCGTCGTGCACGGCGCGTTCGACCTGATGCACCGCACGATCGACCTTCCGCCGCTGGAGGGCGAGCGCGACATCACGCTCGAGGTCGAGAAGCGTTCGCTTCCGACGCACGGGCTGCCCTCGGGCGGCGGGATCCACTGGAAGCTGCTCCTCGCGCTGGCGCGTCAGCGTCCGGGCGGCGAAGCCGTCGTCGAAGCGCGCGACGCGGTGCGCGACGGGCGGCCGATCGACGTGCCGCTCGTCGGCCACGCGCACCTCGACGTCGCCTGGCTGTGGACGTACGACGCGACGAAGCGCAAAGCGCTGCGAACCTTCGCGACCGCGCTCCGCGAGCTGGAAACCGACGGCGCGTTCGTGTTCGCGCAGAGCCAGCCGCAGCTCTACGCGTGGGCGTTCGCGGCCGATCCGCGCCTCGAAGCGCGGATTCGTCCGCACGTCGGCGAGCGCTGGGACGCGAGCGTCGCCTCGATGTGGGTGGAGCCCGATCTGCACGCGCCGAGCGGAGAGTCGGTGCTGCGTCAGTTCGCGCACGGGATCGCCTGGGCGCGCGAGCATTTCGGCGTCGAGCCGACCGTGGCGTGGCTCCCCGACACGTTCGGCTTTCCGTCCACGTTCCCCAAGCTCGCCGCGCACGCCGGCGTCCCGTACTTCCTCACCACGAAGCTGGAGTGGAACGACACGACGCGCTGGCCGCATCCGCGTTTCCGCTGGTTCGGAGAAGACGGTTCGCTGCTGATCTCGGCCGTCGTCGCCGGGTACGACGGCGAGCTCACCGACCGCCGTCTGCGTCGCGCGCGCGAGCGCGGCGACCTGCTCGTCATCGGCTACGGCGACGGCGGCGGCGGCGTGACCGATCGCGCGATCGGCCGCGTGGCCCCGGACTCGCGCGCTTGGACGCGCGTCGACCGCTGGTTCGAGCGCGAGCTCGCCGGCGCGGATCTCCCCGAGCATCGCGGCGAGCTGTATCTCGAGAACCATCGCGGCACGTACACGACGCACCACGCTCTGAAGGCGCGCGCCGCGGAGCTCGAGCGCGCGCTGGATCGCGCGGAGGAGCTCGCCGCGTGGTGCGTCGCGATCCGCGCGCCGAAGACGACGTGCGCCGCGCTCGTCGACGACCTGCGCAGCGCGTGGCGCATCCTGATGCGTACGCAGTTCCACGACGTCATCTCCGGCAGCTCGATCGGCGCCGTCTACACCGAGGCGCACGGCGAGCTCGACCGTGCGCTGCGCATCGTCGCGCGCGTCGCCGAAGCGGCGCAGGCCGTGCTGCCGCGCGGCGACGTCCGGCTGCTTCCGCCTGCGGCCGTCGAACCGCAGCGTGACGGCGACGCGTGGATCGTCGCGAACGAGTGGGTGCGGGCGCGCGTGCGTGACGACGGCATCATCGTCGAGCTGAGCGCCGCCGACGGTCCGAACGTCGTCGCGCTCGCGAACGCGATCGCCGCGTACGTCGACCGGCCCAGGGCCTGGGACGCCTGGAACGTCGACCGCAGCTATCGCTCGCGCAGCGTCCTCGTCCGGCCCGCCGGCGCGTCGGTCGAAGACGGCGGCGTCGTCGCGCGGCTCACGGTCGGAAAAGCGTCGCCGCTCTCGATGCGCGTCGCGGCGCACGAAGGGGAGCCGTGGCTGCGGGTCGAGATCGCGGTGGGCTGGCAAGAACGGCACGTCCTCTTGCGCGCGGAGCACCGCATCGCGCTGCGCGCGCGCGAGGCGCGCTTCGGCGAGCAGCACGGCACGATCGTGCGCAGCACGTACCCGCAGACCGACGAAGAGCGCGCGAAGTTCGAAGTGCCTGCGCAGCGCTGGGCGCACGTCGCCGACGACACGGGCGGGCTCGCGATCTTCACGCCCGACCTCTACGGCTGGAACGCCGAAGGGCTGAAAGACGGCGGAGTGATGCTCGGGACGTCGCTGCTGCGCGCGCCGCGCTGGCCCGATCCGAACGCGGACCGCGGAGAGCAGCGGCTGGAGTACGCGCTCGTCCCGACCGCCGGCGCGACGATCTCCGCGCTGGAGCACGGCTGGAACGCGTACGCGACGGAGGAGCGCGTGCGGCTCTTCACGTGCGAAGAGACCTCGGTGCTGATCGTCGCCACGTATCCGTCCGACGACGCCTCCGGCGTGATCGTCCGCGTTCGCGAGTGCGACGGCGCGGCGCGCCGCGTGGCGCTCCGCTGCGGCGCGCGGATGCGCGAGGCCATCTGCGTCGACGCCGTCGAACGGCCGGTCGACGGAGAGGCGCGAATCGTCGAAGAGCATCTCGTCTTCGAGCTGGGCGCCTATGCGCTGCGCTCGTTCCTGGTGCGCTTCTGATGCGCGAGATCGACACCGTGCTGTTCGACCTCGACGACACGCTGCACGACGACACGGCGGCGTACCGCTCGGCCGCGCTCGCAGCTGCGCGGATCGCGGCGCGCGAGCGCGGGATCGACGCGCGAGCCCTCGCCGACGCCTACGACGGGGCCGCGATGGGCTTCTGGGCCGCGCTGAGCGTCGAGCACCTGACGCGCTCGATCGGCGACGAGCGCACGCGGATGTGGTACGACGCCCTGCGTGAGATCGGCGTCGACGACCTCGGGCTCGCGGCGCGGCTCGCAGCGGCGTACGTCGAGGCGCGCGCCGACGTGCTCTCTCTTGCGCCGGGCGCCGTCGAGCTGCTCGACGCGCTGCGCGCGCGCGGCTGCAAGCTCGGTCTCGTGACCAACGGCTTCGCCGCGACGCATCACGACAAGATCGACCGCCTGGGCCTGCGCGGGCGGATGGACGGCTTCTTTCTCGCCGACGAGGTCGGGATGGTGAAGCCCGACCCGGAGCTGTTCCGCCACGCCTGCCGCGAGCTGGGCAGCGAGCCGCAGCGCACCGCGATGGTCGGCGACCGCTACGATCGCGACGTCCGCGGCGCGCAGGAGGCCGGGCTGTTCACGGTGCTGATCGACGTGCACGCCATTCCCCTCCCCGACGGCGCTCCGCCGCCGGACGCCGTGGTCGATTCCATCGCGGGCGTCATGGCCGTGCTGCCCCTCGCCGGCAACAGGCGGGAACCCTGAGGGCACGCCCGTCCAGGGGGACGGGACGAGAACCCGGCGAAGTCGGCCGGCATGGTAGAGCAGCCGGTTGAAAGCATCTTCTCCCGGTCCTGGGACCTGCTCCAGCGCAACTGGATCATCGTCGTTCCGGGCATCGTCATCGGCATCGTGATGGGCGTTCTGCGAACGCTCCTCACGCCGTCCGTCACCTACACCACGATCGGGGGGACGACCGTGACCACCGGCAGTCTCGGCGCAGGGCTGCTGTCCGGGCTGCTCTTGGCGTGCCTGGGCTTGATCGCGTTCATCGCGAACCAAGCGTACACGACGGGGATGGCTGGAGCCGCCTGGATGCGCGGGACCACCGATCTCTCGGACGGGGCCGCCGCGTTCCAGCGCGACGCCGGAAACGTCCTCGTCACGTTCATCGGGCTGATTCTGCTCGGCATCGTCGCGGGCGTGCTGGCGATCCCGACGCTCTTCCTGTCGCTGTTCGTGTTCTTCGTGTTCGTGCTCTACGCGTTCCCCGCCGCGGTCGTGGGCAACGTGCCGGGCTTCGGCGCGATCGCGGAGTCGTTCCGCATCACGATGGCGCGCTTCGTGCCGACGCTGGTGCTCGGCATCCTGATCTTCGTGATGAGCATCATCGCGGGCATCATCGGGGCGGCGCTGCACTTCATCCCCTTCCTCGGCCCGATCGTCGGACAGATCCTGATGCAGATCGTCGTCGCGTATGCGACGCTCGTCGTCGTCGGCGAGTACCTCAACCTCCGCGGCTCGGGAGCGATCCCGCCGCCGCCCAACCCGGGCCCCGGTCCGCTGTAGCCCTGCCGAGCCGCCGAGCGTAACCGCAGAGGCCGCCCGGCGGGTTCTAGCGAGGTATGCCGGACGGGAGCACGCACGCCCTGGATGCGATCGTCATCAAGGGCGCGCGCGAGCACAACCTCAAGAACGTCGACCTGACGCTGCCCCGCAACCGGCTGATCGTGGTCACCGGGCTGTCCGGTTCGGGCAAGTCCTCGCTCGCCTTCGACACGATCTACGCCGAAGGCCAGCGCCGCTACGTCGAGTCGCTCTCCTCGTACGCGCGCCAGTTCCTCGGGCAGATGGAGAAGCCCGACGTCGACTACATCGAAGGGCTCTCGCCGGCGATCTCGATCGACCAGAAGTCGACCTCGCGCAACCCGCGCTCGACGGTCGGCACGGTCACCGAGATCTACGACTACCTGCGGCTGCTGTACGCGCGCATCGGCGTTCCGCACTGCTACGAGTGCGGGCGTGAAGTCTCCGCGCAGAGCGCCGAGCAGATCGTCGACCAGATCATGCAGTTCCCCGAAGGGACGCGCATTCAGCTCCTCGCGCCGATGATTCGCGGGCGCAAGGGTGAGTACACCAAGCTCTTCGAGGAGATCGCCAAAGAGGGCTTCGCGCGCGTGCGCGTCGACGGCGAGATCCGCGAGCTCCGCGACAAGATCGAGCTGGACAAGAAGCGCAAGCACACGATCGAGGTCGTCGTCGACCGGCTCGTCGTGAAGCCCGACATTCGCGGGCGGCTGACCGACTCCATCGAGACGACGCTGCGGCTCTCGAGCGGCATCGTCGCGGTGCTGCACCAGGCGCGCGTCAATCCCGGCACCGAGAAGCCGTCGGAACAGTGGGTCGAGTCGACGTTCAGCGAGTCGTTCGCGTGCGCGTCGTGCGGGATCTCGTTCCAGGAGCTCGAGCCGCGGCTGTTCTCGTTCAACTCGCCGTTCGGCGCGTGTCCGGCGTGCAGCGGGCTCGGCGTGAAGATCGAGATCGATCCGTGGAAGGTCATCCCCGACCGCACGAAGTCGATCGCCGACGGCGCGATCGTGCCGTGGTCGAAGAACCTCGGCAGCGGCCGCTATCCGTCGACGAACCCGTACTACATGCAGCAGGTCGAACGGCTGCTGCGCTCGCGCCGCTGCAAGCCCTCGACACCGGTCGAGAGCCTGCCCGACGACGTCGTCGACACGCTCCTGTACGGCGCGGACAAGAAGCAGAAGTTCGTCTACGAGTCGCGCTCGGGCCACCAGTGGGAGTACGAGTCGCAGTTCGAGGGCGTCGTGAACAACCTGCAGCGGCGCTACAACGAGACCTCTTCCGACTACGTGAAGGAAGAGATCGAGAAGTACATGAGCGCCTCGACCTGCAAGGTGTGCCAGGGCGCGCGGCTCAAGCCCGAGGCGCTCGGCGTGACGGTCGCCGAGAAGAACATCCATCAGACGACGTCGATGTCGGTGGAGAACGCCGAGGCGTTCTTCGGCGCGTTCAAGCCGAACGAGCGCGAGCAGAAGATCGCGCATCAGATCCTCAAGGAGATCCGGGCCCGGCTCGGCTTCTTGAAGAACGTCGGGCTCGGCTACCTCAACCTGTCGCGGAGCGCGACGACGCTCTCCGGCGGGGAGTCGCAGCGCATCCGGCTCGCGACGCAGATCGGCTCGTCGCTGGTCGGCGTGCTGTACATCCTCGACGAGCCGAGCATCGGGCTGCACCAGCGCGACAACGACCGGCTTCTCGCGACGCTCGAGACGCTGCGCGACATCGGCAACACGCTGATCGTGATCGAGCACGACGAGGACACGATGCGCGCCGCCGACGTGATCGTCGACATCGGCCCCGGCGCGGGCGCGGAAGGCGGCCGCATCCTGACGGTCGGAACGATCGAGCAGATCGAGGCGAACGCCGAGTCGCTCACGGGTGCGTATCTCTCGGGACGCCAGTTCATCGCGATCCCGCGGCACCGCAAGCGCGGGCGCAGCATCCTGAGCGTGATGGGCGCGAAGGCGAACAACCTGCAGGGCGTCGACGTCGACATCCCGCTCGGGACGTTCACGTGCGTGACCGGCGTGAGCGGCAGCGGCAAGTCGACCCTCGTGAACGAGGTCGTCGTCAAGGCGCTCAACCAGCACCTGCACCATCAGCCGGCGGGCGGGACGTACGGGCGGGTGAAGGGCGCCGAGGCGCTCGACAAGATGGTCGTGATCGACCAGTCGCCGATCGGCCGCACGCCGCGCTCGAATCCCGCCACGTACACCGGCGCGTTCGACCTGATCCGCGAGCTGTACTCGCTCACGCCCGAAGCGAAGATGCGCGGCTACACGCCCGGGCGCTTCTCGTTCAACGTCAAGGGCGGGCGCTGCGAGGCGTGCCAAGGCGACGGCATCATCAAGATCGAGATGCACTTCCTGCCCGACGTCTACGTGCCGTGCGAGGTGTGCAAGGGCAAGCGCTACAACGCGCAGACGCTCGAGGTGAAGTACAAGGGCAAGTCGATCGCCGACGTGCTCGCGATGCGCGTCGACGAGGCGACGGAGCTGTTCGGGACGATCCCGCGCATCAAGAACAAGCTGCAGACGATCTGCGAAGTGGGCCTGGGCTACATCCAGATGGGCCAGCCCGCGACGCAGCTGTCCGGCGGCGAGGCGCAGCGCATCAAGCTCGCCACCGAGCTGTCGCGCCGCGCGACCGGCCGGACGTTCTACGTGCTCGACGAGCCGACGACGGGCCTCCACTTCGCCGACATCCACAAGCTGCTCGAAGTCTTGCAGCGCCTCGTCGGCATGGGCAACACGGTGCTCGTCATCGAGCACAACCTGGACGTGATCAAGACGGCCGACTACGTGATCGATCTCGGCCCGGAGGGCGGCGACCGCGGCGGCACGATCGTCGCGACCGGCACGCCGGAAGAGATCGCCGCCGACCCGGCCTCGCACACGGGCACGTACCTGCGGGGCGTGCTCGCGGACGAGCGCGCGAAAGGCCGGATCCGCGTGAGCGCCGACCGCATCAAGCAGCTCGAGAGCGCGAACTTCGAGACGCTCGAAGACCTCACGAAGAACGGCCGCGTCCCGGTCGAGGTGTAACGCCGACGCCGCCGGTCACCGTCCCGGCCACCCGCCGTCTCCCTCCGGCGCGGCGGGTCAGTCGAGCGTCGCGTGCTTGCGTTTGGGCGCCTCGTAGGCCAGCGCCGCGCGGTCCCAGCCCGCGGCGTCGAAACAGTGTCCGACGAGCGCGTCGAGAAACGCGTTCACCGCGGCGGCGGGGTCGGACGAACGGCGAACGGACTCGTACGGCAGCACCCACTCGTGCAGCGCGTCCGACCACGACGCCGCGTCCGGCGCGATCGCGAGACCGGGCGCATTCGGCGGTTCGGGGTGGATGTAGCCGTAGAAGAACGGCGCGGCGTTCTCTTCGCCGTAGTACAGTCCGACGTTGAGCAGCTCCGCGTCGAGATCGTACTTCAAGAGGTAGCCGCGGTCCGCCGGCGCCTGCGCGTGCTTGCCGTTGAACAGCATGAGCGACAGATCGAACGCGCCCCACCAGAGCTGCACGCCGGATCGCCCGAAGAACCGCGCGCGGCGGCGCTGGAAGAGATCGGCGACCGCCGTGCTGACGCGGAACCACCGCAGCACGGCGGCGGAGTCCCACTCGGTCGGGCGCGTGTCCTCGTCGAGGCTCGTCGGGTCGGGGATCTCCTGCGGTGTTGGATCGAGCGCGCATTCCACGTCCAGCTCGTCGAGCGCACGCTGCAGCGCGTGGTAGACCGCCGCGACGTTCTCCGCGGTCCCGAGCGCGATCCGGGCTTCGCGTCCGTCGCTCCGCTGCAGCAGCAACTCGGCCGAGTAGACGTCGACCGACGCTTCGAACGATTCGAGGCCGCACGGAATCGCACCGGTGCGGAAGCCGCGCGCCCCGAGATACAGCGCCGTGAACATCCAATTCGGCTCCGAGGGCGAGCGCGCGACACGGATCTTTCCCAGCATCTGCGCGTAGCGATGGAGCGCGCGCTTCGTCGGCGCCCACGCGCCGACATCGATGTCGTCCCACGCGAACGTCCCGATCTGCCCGCTCTGCGCCATGCCGTTGCCCTCGTCGCCGCGCGCCGCCGCGCGAACCGCACGACGGCATCCGGCGCGCCTTGCACCGGACCGGCATGCTTCGGCTCGTGACGCGGCGTTCTTCCTCCGACCCGTCCCGCGCTCGGCCGCCGTCAGTCGAACGGAAGGAGCTGCGGGCCGGCGCCGCTTTTCGCCAGGACGTCGCCCGGATTGCGGAGCGGACAGCTCTCCAGCGAGAGGCAGCCGCACCCGATGCAGTCCCCGAGCTGATCGCGGAGCGCGGTCAGTCGCGCGATGCGCTCGTCGAGGTCCGAGCGCCACCGTTTCGAAAGCCGGCGCCAGTCGGCGGCGCTCAACGCTCGCCCTGACGGCAGTCCCGACAGCGCGTCGCGAATCTCGACGAGCGGGATACCCGCCCGCTGTGCGACCTTGATCACGGCGATGCGGCGGAGCTCGCTGCGCGAGAAGCGGCGCTGGTTTCCGCTGCTGCGCACGCTGGCGATCAGCCCCTTCGCTTCGTAGAAGTGGAGCGTCGAGACGGGGACGCCGCTGCGCGCCGCCGCCTCGCCGACCGTCAGAAGTTCGGCCATGCTCTTGACCTCAACCTTACTTGAGGTTGTACGGTTGCGGCATGGAAGACTGGTTCGACGCCGGACACGTCGCCGTGATCACCGGCGGATCTCGCGGTCTGGGGAAGGCGCTCGCGCGCGAGCTGCTGGCCTACGGACTGCACGTCGTCATCGACGCGCGCGACGCCGTCGAGCTCGAACGCGCTCGTCAGGAGCTGGCAACGTTCGGACACGTGGTCGCGCTCGCCGGAGACATCGCCGATGCGGCGCACGCGCACGCGCTGATCGACGCGGCGCGCTCCTTCGGCCGGCTGGATCTGCTGGTGAACAACGCGTCCACGCTCGGCGCGCTCCCGCTGCCCGCGATCGCCGACATCGGCCCCGAGACGTTCAGTCGCCTCTTCGACGTCAACGTGTACGCGCCGATCCGTCTCGCGCAGCACGCTCTCCCGCTGCTGCGCCGCGCGGACGTGGCAACGATCGTGAACGTCACCTCGGACGCCGCGGTGGAAGCCTACCCGGGCTGGGGAGGATACGGCGCGTCGAAGGCCGCCCTCGAAGCCGTTTCGCGGGTTCTCGCCGCCGAGCTGGACGGGACGCCGGTTCGGGTGCTCGTCGCCGATCCCGGCGAGATGGACACGCGCATGCACCGCGACGCCGTTCCGGATGCCGACGCCAGCGCATTGCGCGATCCGGCCGAATCCGCGCGGGCGCTGCTCGAAGCGGTCGCTGCGATGCGCGCACGCTTCGAGCGCGTCGTGCTGGCCGAAGCGGCGTTCGCTTGATCGTGCGCCCGGCGATACCGGAGCTGCAGGACGCCGTCGAGCCGCCGGAATGCCGCGGTCTCGCGCGCGACGAGGTGCGTCTCTTGGGCACGAATCGCGCGTCCGGCGTCCACTCGCACGCGAGCTTCCTCGATCTGCCGCTGCTGCTGCGTGTCGGCGACGTCCTGGTCGTGAACGATTCGGCGACGATCCCCGCCGCGCTGGTCGCGCAGCGCGCGAACGGCGAGTCGATCGCCTTGCACGTCGCGACCGCGATGGACGCGCGGCTGTGGACCGTCGAGCCGCGCGGCTCCGTGCAGCCGGGCGAGGAGCTTCGCCTCCCCGGCGGTGCGTGCGCCCGCGCCTTGGCGCCGGTCGACCCCGCGTCACCGCGGCTCTGGTACGCGTCGTTCGTGCTCCCGCTGCCGATGACCGACTACCTCGCGCGCTACGGCGAACCGATTCGCTACGGCTACGTGACGCGCCGTTTTCCGCTGCGCGACTACCAGACGATCTTCGCGCGCGAGCCCGGTTCCGCCGAGATGCCCTCCGCCGCGCGTCCGTTTTCGCGCCGCGTGCTCGCCGCGCTGCGGCTGCGCGGCGTGGAGGTCGTCACGGTCACGCTGCACTGCGGCGTTTCCAGCTTCGAGTCGCCCGAGCGCCCGGGCACGGAGCGCTTCGCCGTCTCACCGGTCGCAGCGGACGCGGTGAACCGAGCGCGCCGCGAGCGGCGCCGCATCATCGCGGTCGGGACGACGGCGCTGCGCGCGCTGGAGAGCGCGGCTTCGGGCGGGGAGCTCGTGCCTGCGCGCGGCTGGACGGACTTGGTGATCGGCGACGGCGACCGCATCACGACCGCAGACGGGCTCCTGACCGGCTTTCACCACGGGAGCGCGACGCACCAGGCGATCCTGCGTGCCTTTCTGCCGGACGCTGCTCTGGCATCCGCGTACGACGAAGCGGCCAGGCGCGGCTACCGCCGTCACGAGTTCGGCGACGTGCATCTGATCGTCTGAACCAAGCTGCAGCGCACGACTGCTACGCGTTGCGGCTCGATGCAACGGCGCTCATTCGTGCGCGCGCGAACTCGACGTACCAGTCCAGCGCATCGGGCTGCATCATCGCTTCGCGGCTCGCGGCTTTGTCGGGCGGCGTGCCGGCGAGGATGCGGCGCACCGGGATCTCCATCTTCTTGCCGGTCAAGGTGTACGGGATCGCGGGGACGGCGAGGATCTCGTCGGGGACGTGGCGCGGGCTGCAGTCGTCGCGCAGCGTCGTGACGATCGCCGCCCGCAATGCCTCGTCGAGGCTGCCGCCGTCGGCCAGCCGCACGAACAGGGGCATGAAGAAATCGCCTCCGGGAAGCTCGAGACACACGACGAGGCTGTCTGCGATCTGCGGCAGGCGTTCGACCGCGCGATAGATCTCCGCCGAGCCGATGCGCACGCCGTTGCGGTTCAGCGTCGCGTCGGAGCGGCCGTAGATGAAGCAGCCGCCGCGCTCGTTGATCTTGATGAAGTCGCCGTGACGCCACACGCCGGGGAACCGCTCGAAGTATGTCTCGCGATAGCGCGCGCCGCCCGGGTCGTTCATGAAGTATAGCGGCATCGAGGGCGCAGGGCTCGTCACGACGAGCTCGCCCACCTCGTCCACGAGTTCCTCGCCGTCGTCGTTCCACGCGTGCACGTCCATCCCGAGCAGACGCGCTTGAATCTCGCCCGCGCGGACCGGCAGGAGCGGAGAGCCGCCGACGAGGCCGGCGCACAGCTCCGTCCCGCCCGACGGCGACGTCACCCACAAATCGCGCTTGACGCTCTCGTAGAACCAGGCCGTCTGTTCCGGCGTCACCGGCGAGCCGGTCAGCAGCACGCCGGTCAGGTGCGACAGATCGAACGCGCCCTTCGGAACGATCCCGACCTTCTGCATGATCTGCACGAACGTCGGGCTCGCGCCGAACGACGTCGCTTCGGCGTCCGCGGCGAGCTGCCACAGCAGCGCCGGCGCCGGATACGCGGGATGCCCGTCGTACAGCACCACCGACGATCCCTGCAGCAACGCCGAAAGCAGCGCGTTGAACATCATCCAGCCGGTCGTCGTGTAGAAGAACATCCGGCTCTCGGGCGAGAGGTTCTGCCCGAGCCCGGTGCTCTTCAGATGCTCCACCAGGATACCGGCGTGGCCGTGGACGATCGGCTTCGGCAGCCCCGTCGTTCCGGACGAGAAGAGCACCCAGAGCGGATGATCCGGCGGCACGCGTTCGTAGGTGAAATCTTCGCGCGCGAGCGGCTCTGCGTCGAGCAGCTCGGGCCACGGGACGACGGACCGCGCGCGGCCCGCGCTCCCGAACGTTCGCGCCGGCGCGCGATCGGAGTCCGCGGAAGCGTGCAGATACGGCAGCCACACGAGCGTCCGCACCGTGGGCAGCGCGTCGAGGATCGTGCGGATCTCGGCGCCGCGGTCGAAGTCGCGGCCGCCGAAGCGGTAGCCGTCGGCGGCGAAGAGCAGCACCGGCTCGATCTGCGCGAACCGGTCGATCACCGTGCGCGCGCCGAACTCCGGCGCGGCCGACGACCACACCGCGCCGATCGCGATCGTCGCGAGCATCGCGATCGCGCTCTCCGGAACGGTGGGCATGTACGACGCGACGCGATCGCCGGGCCGCACGCCGAGCGCGCGCAGCCGCGTCGCCAGAACGCGGACGGCCGCGCCCAGCTCCTGCCACGACATGCGCGCCAGCGGGCGCAGCTCGGAGCTGTGAACGATTGCGGTCTCGCCGGGCGCCGCGTTCGCTTCGTGCCGCAGCATGTGCTCGGCGTAGTTCACGCGCGCGCCGGGAAACCACACCGCACCCGGCATGCGCCGCTCGCTCAGCACGCATTCGTACGGGCTCGACGACGCGACGTCGAAGAAATCCCATACCTCCGCCCAGAAGCCGTCGAGATCGGTGACGGACCAGCGACGCAGCGCCTCGTAGTCCGCGAACGTGCGGCCGCGGCGCTCGCCGGCGCGGCGCATGAAACGTGCGACCGCGCTCGACGCGGCCCAGTGGGGATCGGGCGTCCAGAGCAGCTCGCCTTCGGTCACGCCCGCGCGCTACCCGACGCCGAAGACCGGTACCTGCCGCGCCGGGACGGTTTCGGCGCGGCGTCGCTCGCGGTCCACGCGCCGTACGAAGGACCCGCGCCCGGCCGTCGAATCCCGAGCGTCATGGCAACTTTCGCCCTCGCGATGCTCGTGTGCGCGGACCTGGAGCGTTCGAAGCGCTTCTACAAGACGATCCTCGACCTCAAGCTCGGTACCGACGCTGCGCCGCATTGGGTCGACTTCGATCTCGGCGAGGGGAAGATGCTCGGCCTCCACCCGGCGAGCGAGAAGCTGGGCGTCAAACCGGGATCGCTGCAGCTCGGGTTCTACGTCGACGACGTCGACAAGTTCATCACCGACGCCCGCACCGCCGGCATCCCGATCCTGCAAGAGCCGCACGAGGAAAGCTTCGGCCGACTCGCCGTGATCGCCGATCCCGACGGCTACCCGGTTCAGATCGCCACGCCCAAGCAGTGGGGCTGAGCGCCGCGCAGCGCCGCGCGAACGAGCTTCGCGCGGCGATCGACGACGCGAACTACCGATACCACGTTCTCGACGATCCGCAGATCGCCGATCAGGAATACGACGCGCTGCTGCGCGAGCTGCTCGATCTGGAGCAGGCGCATCCCGAAGTGTGGAGCGCCGACTCGCCGACGCAGCGGGTCGGCGGCGCGCCGGCGGCCGGCTTCCCGCCGTACGTGCACGCGCGCCCGATGCTCTCGCTCGCGAACGCCTTCGGCGCCGACGAGCTGCGCGCGTTCGACGCGCGCGTCAAGAAGCTCGGCGGGGTCGCGGAGGGCGAGGCCGTCGCGTACGTGTGCGAGCTGAAGATCGACGGGCTCGCCGTCTCGCTGCGCTACGACGGCGGGACGCTGAGCGCGGGCGGAACGCGCGGCGACGGCAGCGTCGGCGAAGACGTCACCGCGAACTTGCGCACGATCCGCTCGATCCCGCTCGCCCTGCGGCGCTCGGCGCACGCGGTTCCGCGGCACGCCGACGTTCGCGGTGAAGCCTACATGCGGAAGAGCGACTTCGCGCGGCTCAATGCCGAGCGCGAGGCCCGCGGCGCCGCCCCGTTCGCGAATCCGCGCAACGCCGCGGCCGGCGGGATCCGTCAGCTCGATCCGAAGGCGACCGCGGAACGGTCGCTTTCGTTCTACGCGTATGCGGTCGGCGAGCTCGACGCGGACGAGGCGCCGGCGACGCAGCACGATCTGCTGGCGTGGCTGCGGGAGCTGGGCTTCCCAGTGAACCCGAACGCGAAGCGTGTGGCTTCCGTGGACGGCGTCGTCGACTACGTCGCGCGCTGGGAAGAGGAGCGCGACGGGCTCGACTACGAGATCGACGGCGTCGTCGTGAAGGTCGACGATCTCGCGCTGCAGCAGCGTCTCGGGAGCGTCGGAAAAGACCCGCGCTGGGCGATCGCCTACAAGTTCCGCGCCCGCGAAGCGCGCACGAAGCTCCTCGACATCCAAGTCAACGTCGGCCGCACCGGGACGCTGAACCCGTTCGCCGTTCTCGAGCCGGTCCGCATCGGCGGCGTGACGGTCTCGAACGCCACGCTGCACAATCAGGAGTACATCACGGCGAACGACATCCGCATCGGCGACGTCGTCATCGTGATCCGCGCCGGCGACGTGATTCCGCGCGTCGTCGGCCCGGTGAGAGAGCTGCGGAAGGGCAAGCCGAAGCCGTACGTGCTCCCCGATCGCTGTCCCGTGTGCGGCTCCGACGTCGACCATCCCGAGGGCGAGGCGATGTCGCGCTGCACGAACGCCGCGTGCCCGGCGCAGCAGCGCGAGCGCGTCCGCCATTTCGCCTCGCGCGGCGCGATGGACATCGAGGGGATCGGCGATCAGCTCGCGGCTGCGCTCGTGGACTCCGGTCTCGTGCGCGACGTCAGCGAGATCTACCGGCTCGACGCGGAGAAGCTCCTGACGCTTCCGCGCATGGCGGAGAAGTCGGCGGCAAACGTGCTGGCCGCGATCGAGGCGTCGAAGGCCCGCGGGCTTGCGCGGCTGCTGTTCGGGCTCGGCATTCGCTTCGTGGGCGGGCAGAACGCCGCGATCCTCGCCGGCGACTTCGGCTCCGTCGACGCGCTCGCCGCGGCCACCGAAGAACAGCTGCTCGAGAGCGAGGGCATCGGCGAGCAGATCGCGCGCAGCGTCGTGCTGTTCTTCGCGCAGCCGCCGAATCGCGCGATGATCGAGCGGCTCAAAGCCGCCGGCGTCGACGTCACGGCGCCGAAGCGCGAGCGGGCGCCGGCGGGCGCGCTCGCGGGGAAGACGCTCGTCCTCACCGGGACGCTCCCGACCCTCACGCGCGAGCAGGCGACGGAGCTGATCGTCGCCGCCGGAGGCAAAGTCTCCGGCTCCGTCTCGAAGAAAACCGCCTACGTGGTCGCCGGCGACGAAGCCGGCAGCAAGCTCGCGAAGGCGGAGCAGCTCGGAGTTCCGATCCTCGACGAGGCCGGCTTGCGGGATCTCATCACCTCCGGCGGCTGACGCCTCACCCGCGAGGGCGAAGCGCCGCGCGAAGCTCCTCGAACATCGCGTCGATGGCGACGGCGAAGCCGGGCAGTGCCGGGTGCGCGAACGTCTCGCCGCGCGAGAAGATCGTCGCAGCCGCGGAGTCGCGCGCGATCACCGTTCGCGTTCGCGAGTTCACGATCACGACGAGCGTGCTTCCCGCGCGCAGCAGCGTGCCGGCCTTGTCCATGACGTCGGCACGGCTATCGCCCGGGGAGCGTATCTCGACCGCCACGTCCGGGGCGAGGGGCGGCGTCTCGCGATCTTCCGGCGCAAGCGCGTCGAGCCGCTCGCGCGACACGTACGAGACGTCCGGAACGAGCGGCCGGACCTCTTCGCCGGGCGGGGCGACGCGGAAACGCCACTCGTGCAGCACCAATCCGCGGTCGCCGGCCCAGCGGCGAAGCCGCTCGGCCCACCACTGCTCGGCGGCCGAATGGCTGGCGCGCGGGCTCATCTTGCGCACCGCGCGTCCGCGCAGCCACTCGATCTCGGGTCGTGTTTCCGGTAAGACGATCTCGCGGACCACGGCTCGCTCCTGATCTCCACGCCCGCCGTTCACGCGCATCGCGGCGGACGGCAAGCACCACGTCATCGTACGGGGCGCCCGGCGTCCGCGTCCATACCTCGTTTTCGCCGGGCGGCCGGACGCCTAGGCGTGGCTGGGCAGCGCGGCCGGGCGGTGTCCGTCGCCGTGATGCGGCGCGGGTGGTTGGGCGTCGTCCGGCTCCAGCTTGTGGGTCGCGTGGAAGTGCTCCGGCGCGAGCCACATGTACATGATCGGGACGAGCACGAGCGTCAGGACCAGCGAGCTGAGGATGCCGCCGATCACGACGACGCCGAGGCTCGAGCGGACGCTGGATCCCGGCTCGAGCGCGAGCGCGAGCGGGAAGTTGCCGGCGACGACCGAGATCGACGTCATGATGATCGGGCGGAACCGCGTGAACGCGCTCTCCTGGATCGCCTGCAGCTTCGACTCGCCGCGCTCGCGCAAGGTGTTCGCGTAGTCGACGAGCAGGATCCCGTTCTTCGTCACGATCCCGACCAGCAAGATCGTCCCGATCAGCGAGAAGAGGTTCAGCGTCTCGTGCGTGATCGCCAGCGCGCCGAGCGCGCCGCATGCCGCGACCGGCACCGAGAACAGGATGATGAGCGGCGAGAGGTAGCTGTTGTAGAGCGCCACCATCAAGAGGAACACCAGCACCACCGACAGGATCAGCGAGCCGCCCAGCCCGGTGAGCGTCTGCGCCATCAGGTCCTGCTGTCCCATCGGCCGCGGGCGCACGACGATGTTCGGCGGCAAGTGCAGCGACTTCAGCTCCTTGGTGAAATCGCGCTGGACGTTCGAGAGCGAGTGTCCCGGCGCGACGTTCGCGCTGATGTCGACGACCGTGTTGCGGTCGACGCGGGTGATCAGCGGCGGCGCCGGCGACCATGACAGCGACGAGAAGTCGCCGAGGTGGACGATGTTGCCGTTCTGCGCGCGGATCGGGATCGTCGCGAACTCCGCCAAGCTCGTCTGCTGCTCGGCGGGATAGATCACCTCGACCTGTTCGAGGCCGTCGGCCGTCTCGAACTGCGTCGCGACGTCGCCGCCGAACGCGGCGCTGGCCGCGGTCGTCGCCGCGCCGATGCTCACGTCGAGCGCGCGCGCCTTCGCGCGATCGAACGTCAGCTCGACCTGCGGCTGCAGCGCCGACGCGGCGCTGTACACGTTCGCCGTGCCGGGCGTGTGCTGGAGCAGCGAGTACACTTTTTCGGCGTACTTCGTCGGATCGCCGCCCTGCACGTCGGTGACCAGCTCGTCGATCGGCTGCGCGTTCCCGCCGCCCGTCCCGGTCGCCGGGATGACGACGACCTGAACGTTCGGAAGCGTCTTCGCCGCCATCCGGCGGTACTGGTTGACCCAATAATTTGTCGAATGCTTCCGATCGTCTTTCAGCCAGACGTGCACCTGCCCGACGTTGCCCTGAATCAGGAACCCGCCGAACGGCGAGGCGTAGCCGCCCGCGACCGCGGTGTCCGCGTCGATGTCCGGGAGGTCGCGGATCTCGCGCTCGAACTTCAGCACCGCCTCGGTGGTCGTCGTCAGCGGCGTGCCGACCGGGAAGGTGATCTGCGTGAAGATCTCGCCGCGGTCGACCGGCGGGATGAACTCGGAACCGACGATCCCGAGCGGCACCATCGCCATCGCGAACACGAACGACAGACCGCAGAACACCACGAATCCGACGCGGTGGCGCAGTCCCCACGGCAGCACGCGATGCGCGTACCACGAGCGGACGTTGCTGAAGCCTTGCTCGAACTTGCGGATGAAGAAGGGCGGCTTCCAGTTGCCCTTGAGCGCCCAATTCCCGGCCAGCGTCGGCGTGATCGTGAACGAGACGAACAGCGACGTGAGCGTCGAGAT
The DNA here is from genome assembly GCA_035650875.1 of Vulcanimicrobiaceae bacterium. Classification (GTDB taxonomy): domain Bacteria; phylum Vulcanimicrobiota; class Vulcanimicrobiia; order Vulcanimicrobiales; family Vulcanimicrobiaceae; genus Vulcanimicrobium. The sequence goes on along the minus strand of DASRGU010000010.1, from coordinate 480,673 downwards.
GACGACCACGATCCCGAACTCGGCGAGGTTTCGTCCCACCTGGCCTTGGAGGAACGCGATCGGCAGGAACACGACGACGTCGACCAGCGTGATGACGATCGCCGCCATGCCGATCTCGCTTCGGCCGGCGATCGCCGCTTCGTGCGGCTTCTGCCCCATCTCGAAATGGCGTTCGATGTTTTCCAGGACGACGGTCGAGTCGTCGACCAGGATCCCGACGACGAGCGTCATCCCGAGCAGCGAGATCGTGTCGATCGTCAGGTTCATCATCTTCATGACGAACAAGGCGACGCACAGCGAGGCTGGGATCGCGACGAGCACGACGATCGCGTTGCGCCACGACCCCAGGAAAAAGAGCATCACGATGCCCGTCAGCACGATGCCTTCCGTCAGCGTCCGAATCACGCTGTCGATCTGCTGCGCCGTATACTTCGACTGGACGTTGATGATGTTGAAGGTGATGTCCGGGAACTGCGCCCGAATCCGGGGCAGCGCGGCGATCACGTTGTCGGACGCCGTGACCTCGGACGCGTCCGCGGCCTTCTGGACTTGGAGGAACGTCCCGGCGACGCCGTTGATCGACGCGTACTGCCGGCGCGGCTCGTAACCGTCCTGAACGCTCGCGACGTCGCTCACCCGCAGCACCTGCGTCGCCGACGTCCACGGATCGAGCGAGCCGGCCGACGCGCTCGACGAGCCGCTGACCGCGCCGGTCGGCGTCGAACCGCTGCTGCCCGACGTCGCGATCGGGAGGCCGAGGATCGACTCCGGCGACATGATGTCGCCCCGCACGTCGATCTGCGTCTCGCGGTTCGACCCGTACGCGATCCCGCCCGGCGCGCGCTCGTTGTTGCTGGCGACGGTGTTGATGACGTCGTTCAGCGTGACGTTGTAGGCGGCCAGCTTCTGCGGGTCGACGACCACCTCGTAGGCGGGGGTGACGCCGCCGCCGACGTTGACGCCGGACACGTCGGGGACTTGCTCGATGTACGGAACGATGCGCCCGTTCGCGATCAGCGAAAGCTGGCTCGCGGTCAGCTTCGAGGACGTGAGTCCCAGCGTCACGACGACCGCCTGCGCGGGGTCGCGGAGACCGAGCGTCGGCGGCGTGAGGTTGCTCGGGAGATTCTTCTCGGCCTGCGTCAGCGCTTTTTGCGTGTTGACGAGGTCGGTGTTCTGGTCCGACGTGATGACGAACTGCGAGACGATCGAGGCCTGTCCGGCCTGGATGTTGGAGCTCATCGTCTGCAGGTCTTGCGTTCCGGCGAGCGCGTCTTCGATCGGCTTCACGATCGCGTCGCGCATGACCGTCGTCGACGCGCCCGGATACGAGACGTTGATGCTGATCGTCGGATTCGAGACGTTCGGGAACTGCTGCTGCACGAGCGTCATCGCCGCCAGCGCGCCGGCCAGCAGCATGAGCGAGAGCAGCACGAAGACGAGCGTCGGCCGCCGGACGAAGAGCGAAGTCAACCACATGAGGGCGCTACTTCTCCGCCACTTGGCTCTGCGGCTGAACGGCCTGGCCGTCGGCAAGGCCGAGCTGGCCGTTCGAGATCACGACCGTGCCGCCCGGAAGCCCCGAGACGATCGCGTTCTTGCCGTCGGCGGCGAGCTCGGTCACGTGCACCGTTTGCGCGGTTCCGTTGCGCACCACTTGCACGGTGCTGTTCGTCGTGTCGAGGAACGCCGTGACCGGGATGCGGATCCCGCTCGCGCCGGGCAGCGCCGCCGTGCCGGAGACGACCATCCCCGGCCGCAACAGCCCGCGTGCGTTGTCGACGAGCACTTTGACGACGAAGTTCGTCGAGCCGGGGTTCACCGCGTTCAGCACGCCGACGACCCGGCCGTCGATGCGGCGTCCCGGCAGGTCGCTCGCGGTGATCGCGACGGGGCTGCCGTTCCGCAATCCGACGACCTGCGAGCCGGCCCCGTTGAGCACGGCGTAGACGTGGTCGACCTGCTGGATCGTGAAGAGCTGGCGCGTCCCCGGGAACTCGCCGGGGTTGAGGTTGCGGTTGACGACGACGCCGTCGACCGGCGAGACGATGCGTGCCTTCGAGATCGAGACGCGCACCTGATCGGCGGCGGCCAGCGCGGACTGCACGTCGGCTTGAGCCGATGCCACGGTCGCGCCCTGCAGCCCGGTCGAGGTCGAGCCGTTCGCGCGCACCTGCTGAATGTCGTTCGCGAGCGTCACCTGCGCGCTCTGCACCGCCTGCAGGTCGTTCTTCACCGTCGTCGCCTGCTGGTCGTACTGCGACTGCGCGATGTAGCCTTGGCGCAGCAGCTGCGCGTCGCGCTGCAGGTTCGTGCGATCGTTCTGCAGCGTCACCTGCGCTTGCCGCACGGCCGCACGCGCGGCGTTCACGGTGTTGCTGTTCTGGACGATCGTGAGCCCGGCTTGATCGTACGTCTGCGTCGCCTTCGCGCGATCGCTCTGCGCGGTCGCGAGATCGGCGTTGAGCTGCGCCTGCAGGTCGGCGGTGTCGAGCTGCGCGAGCACCTCGCCGGCCGTCACGCGGTCCCCCTCCTGCACGTTCACGGTGTCGGCCGGCTCGGAGAGCGTCGAAGTGATCCCGACGTTCTGCAGGGGCGCGACGGTTCCGGAGAGCAGCGTCGTCGGCGAGACACTGCCGTACCGCGCCGTCATCACCGGTACGACGGCGGCGCCGGTCTGGCGCGCAGGGCGGCTCGGACGGCCGCATCCGGCGACGAGCGAGACGGTCACGACGAGCAACGCTGCCCGGCGCACGAACAGGGGGAGACCTCGGGTCATACTGCTCTAGGGTACCAAATCCGCACCGCCGATGTTCACACCGGGTTCCCAGGTTTTCGAAGCGCCTCCCGGCTCCGGGACGGAGCGGCGGCCGAGCCTCAGAACAGCCGGACGAGGCTCGGGTCCTGCGGGGCGATGACGCTCGCTTCGCCCAGCGCGTCGGCGACGTCGCGCGCGATCACGCCCCAGTGCCGGCGGGCGAGCGCAACGTGCCCCGCTCGCCCGTGCCAGTAGGCGCCCGTCCGTGCGGCGTCGAGCGGGCTCAGCCCTTGGGACAGGAGCGTGCCGATCATCCCGGTCAGCACGTCGCCGGTCCCCGCGGTCGCGAGCGCGCTCGTCCCGGTCGGATTGAGATACGTCGCCTCGCGCCCGCCGACGAGCGTGGTCCGGCCCTTGAGCAGCGTCGTGATCCCGTGTTCGTCGACGAAGGCGCGCAGGCGGCGGAGACGGTCCTCCGGCGCGACCGTCCCTTTGCCGCTGAGGCGCGCGAACTCGCCGGCGTGCGGCGTGAGCACGAGCGCTTTGTCGCGATAAGCCGGGAGACGTTTCGCGAGGTGGAACAGCGCGCTCGCGTCGGCGACCACCGGCAGGTCCGTCTCCGCGATGAGCCCGTTGACGATCGTCCCGAAGGCCTCGGAAAGACCGAGCCCGGGACCGATCGCGACGCTCGAGCAGCGATTCGTCAGGTCGAGGATCGCCCGCAGCGCGCCGGCCGGGTGGCGTTCGTCGTAGGTGACGACGACCTGCTCGACCAGGTGCGTGCGCAGCGCGGCGGCCGCGCCTTCCGGCGCGGCGACGGTGACGTATCCGGCGCCGGCGCGCGCCGCGCCCCAGGCGCAGAGGACCGCCGCGCCGGGGAACTGCGTGGAGCCGGCGACGACCAGCGGGGCGCCGGCGCTGCGCTTCTCCGACTCGTCGGCACGGGCCGGGAGAAGCGCCGCGAACTCGGCGTCGTCCATGACGAAGCTCGGCGGGTCGTCGACGCCGGCGGCGTCGGCGTCGCGCATCCCGATCGGCGCGCACCACAGCTCGCCCGTCCGGTCCCGCCCCGGGTCCAGCAGGCAGCCGAGCTTCGGGCGTCCGAGCGCGATCGTCGCCGTGGCCCGGAACGCACGCTCCCCGGCGGCGCCCGTCGTCGGATCGATCCCGGTCGGCACGTCGAGCGCGAGGACGGGCCGCCCCGCCGTCGCGAGCGCGTCGACGAACGCCGCGTCGTCGCCGCCCAGGGGGAGGCGGGCGTTGACGCCCAGGACCCCGTCCAGCACGAGCCCGGCCTCGCGCAGGGCCCCCGCTTCCGGAACGCCGACGCGTTCTGCGGCGCCGGCGAGCAGGGCGCGCTGCCGTGCGTCGCGGCGCGCCTCGCTCCCGCCTCCGGCCGCGGCGCTGTACACGATCTTCGCGCGCGTCCCGCCGTACGCCGCGAGCGCGGCATAGGCGTCGCCGCCGTTGTTGCCGCGTCCGGCGAGCGCGACGACGGGACCGTCGCCGCGCGCGTAGCGCTCGATCAGCGCGGCGATCGCTTCGCCCGCGGCGCGCATCAGCGCGACCTCGCCGTCGCGCGCGACCGCGGCCGCGTCGACGGCGCGCATCTGCGCGGCGCTGACCGCCCGCACGTCAGCCTTCCAGCACGACGACCGCGGCGGCCGTCGTCGCGGTGTGCGTGATCGTGAGATGCACCGCCCGCACGCCGCGCCGCTCGAGCAGCGCGGCGTACTCGCCGAAGAGCCGAATCGCCGGTTTTCCGCTGCGTTCGTGCGTCACGCCGACGGCGCGCCAGGGGATCGCGTGTCCGAACGCCTTGCGCGTCGCTTCCTTCGCGGCGAAGAACCCGGCGAGACGCTCGGGCCAGTTGCGCTTGCGCATCGCGTACGCCATCTCTTCCGTCGTGTACACCTTCTGCGCGAACCGTTCGCGCATGGCCTCGTCGAAGCGGTAGCGCTCCACTTCGGCAAGGTCGATTCCGATCCCGACGATCATCCGGTGCGCTTTCGTCGCGGCGCGCCCAGGACCGTTCGCCGCGCGGACCGAACCGGAGCGACGGCCGTGCGCGAGATCAGCATCGTCCCGATCAACGCGATCGACCCGGGATTGCTCACCCGGCTCGCGCTCTGCTTGGAGGAGCGTTTCCTCGCCGGCGCGGTGGTGCGCAGAGCGCTCGTCGTTCCGAAGAGCGCGCTCAACAGCGCGCGCGGACAGCTGTTCTTCGGCTCGCTGGCGGCGCGGCTCAGCGCGGCGTTCGACGTGCGGGACGAGATCGTGCTCGGCGTCACCGACTTCGACCTGTACAAGACGTCGCATCAGTTCGTCTTCGGATCGTCGAGCGAGGCGCAGCGAACCGCCGTGGTCTCGCTGCACCGGCTGCGGTCCGAGTTCTACGGTGACGCGGCCGACGAGAACGCGCTGTTCCAGCGCCTGCTGAAGGAGAGCGTGCACGAGATCGGCCACGCGCTCGGATTGAAGCATTGCTACAACGCGCGCTGCGCGATGTACTACTCGAATTCGGTGTTCGACACGGACAACAAGCACTCGCATTTCTGCGAGTCCTGCGAACGCCGCAGCCGCGCCAACAAGTCCGCGTAGCGCTTCGCGAGCGGCCGGCGGCGGTGAGCCCGCGCTCCGTCCGCGGCAGCGACCGGATCGTGAGGCTCAAGGCGGCCGGGCGAACGGCCGAATCACCCTGGGTGAAGCTTATCGCGAGCGCTCGCGCGGGTGCGTCGTCCGCGCACGTGCTGTTGGCCGGGTGCGCCGGGACGCTTTGCAGTGCGGCGCTGGCAGGCTGTCCGGCGTTGCCCGCGCTCGACCCGCTCGCGCCCGCGGCCGCGGCGGCGACGAGCACGCTGGCCGGCCGCCGCTTCGCATTCGCCGCCGCGCTCGCGAGCGGTGTCGCGCGATTCGTGGCGGAGGGCGCGCACGGCGTCGGCGCCGTCTCGGGCGCCCTGCTGGCCCTCGCGGGATGCCTCGTCGCCGTGCTGTGCGACCCGCCGCCGACGATGCGCGCAGCGCTCGGAACGCGCGACGGCACGACCGCCCGCGCCGAGCATGTGGGACCGGATCGTCCCGAAGACGCGCTGCACGCGGATCTTGCCGCGCTGAACGCGGGCGTGCGCGCCGCCGAGCTGGACGCGCTGATCGGCGCGATGCGCGCGACGGTCGCCGCGGCGCACGCCGAGTCGCGCTCGCTCGTGGAGGCCGCGGCCGAGCTGCAGTCGGGCGCGACCGCGTCGCTCGCCGTGATCGAAGGCGGCGCGCTCGCGCAGCGCCAGCTCGAAGACGGCATCGCCGAGCAGGCGCGCATCGTCGACGGTGCGCTCGTCAAGGTGCGCGCGATGACGGACGCCATCGCATCGCTCGCCGGAAGCGCCGAGCAGCAGACGCGTGCGCTGGACCAGACGGCGCTCGACGCATCGTCGATGTCGGCGGCGATCGAAGAAGTCGCCGCGCAGGTCGACTCGCTCCTCGGCATCTCGACCGAGACGACGGCGACCGCCGAACGCGGCGGCGCGGCGATCCACACGATCGTCGAGGCGATGTCCACCATCAAAGCGACCATCGCGGAGCTGGCCGGCGACATCCGGCGGCTCGGAACGAACTCCGCGCAGATCGGCGAGATCGTGCGCGTGATCGACGGAATCGCGGAGCAGACGAACTTGCTCGCGCTGAACGCGGCGATCGAAGCGGCGCGCGCCGGCGAGCACGGCCGCGGCTTCGCCGTCGTCGCGACCGAGATTCGCAAGCTCGCCGACGGCAGCGTGCAGGCGACGAAGGAGATCGCCGGGCACGTCGGTTCGACGCAAGCCGTGATCGGGCAGGTGACCGCGGCGATGCAGCGGCTCGACGAGCGGCTCGAAGAGAGCGTACGCTCCACCGACAACGCGTCCGAGGCGCTGCGGGCGATCGTCGCCGCCGTGCTCGACGCGAACCGTCAGATCGCGCAGATCGGTGAGGTGACGCGCGCGATGTCGGAGAACGCGTTTCGCGTCGTCGGCGCGATCCAGGAGATCGCGACGTCGGTCGCGGCGACCCTCGGCTCCGCGCAGGAGATGGCGGCGCACTCGCACGGCGTCTCGGAAGCGTTCGACGCGATCACGTCCGTCTCGTCACAGAACACCGCGTCGGTCGAGGTGCTCACGATCGTCAACGCCGAGGTCACGTCCGCGGCGCAGAGCATCACGTCGTCCGTCGAAGGCATGAACCGGCGCGCCGCCGCGATCGAAGAACAGTTGGAGCGGTGCGCGGGCGGCGCCGCCACGGAGGGAGTCTCGGTATGAAGCTCGGGCTGCGCGCGAAGCTGATCGGCACGATGGTGGGCGCGATCGCGATCTCCGCGGCGATCGGCGCGATCGCCGCACGCCAGACCATGGCGGTCGATCTGAACCGCCTCGCGTCCCAGCAGGTCACGAGCGGATCGACGGGCTTCGCGGGCTATTGGGACGCGAAGCGCGACGCCGTGAAGCTCCTGGTCACCCAGGCGGCGATCGACGACGCGGTACGTCGCGCGACGCTCGCGCACGACGCGCACCTCGAAGAGACCTTGAGCGGCATCGCGCATCAAGGCGGGCTTTCGTTCCTCACCGTGGTCGACGTGAACGGGCGCGTCGTCGCACGCGCGAACGGCGGTCCGCCGGGCGACGTGCTGCGTTCGCCGTTCGTCGCGCGGGCGCTCGACGGCGAGACCGTGAGCACGACGGCGTCGCTGCCGCACGACGAGCTCGCCCCCGAGCAGCTCGTCACGCAGATCGAGTCGTCGACGTCCGGCCGCGAAGGCCTGACCGAAGGGCTCGGCATCGTCGCCGCCACGCCGATCTCGGACAGCAACGAGCGGACGATCGGCGCGGTGTACGGCGGGATCCTGATGGACCACTATTTCGACGTCGTCGACGAGGCGGCGCAGGCGCTGGGCGGCAAAGCGGCGATCGTCTTCGAAGGCGAGATGATCTCCAGCTCGATCGCGCGCGCCGACGGGACGAGGCTCGTCGACGACGCGGCGTCGCCGACGGTGCGCGCGGTGACGCGGCCGTTCTACGGCGTCGACGTCGAGGGCGGCGTCCCGTACCTCGCGCGGATCGAGCCGATCACCGACGACCGGATGCACGTCGTCGCGCTGCGCTGGTTCGGCGTCCCGCTCGCGACGTTCACCGCGATTCAGACCAACGCGATCGTCTCGCTCGTCGTATGGGGTCTCGTCGGTCTCGTGCTCGCGCTTTGTCTCGCGCTGCCGGTGATCGAGCGGATCGCGCGGCAGCTCAGCAAGCGCAGCCGTCAGGTGCGCGAGTCGGCGCGGGAGCTCGCGGTCGTGATCGTGGGCAGCGAGGTTTCGGGCGACCACGTCGCGCAGACGCGCGCGGCGGTCGAGCGTCAGGGCGAGCTGCTGATGCAGGCCGCGACCGAGGCGCACGGCGACTCGGCGAGCGCCGGCGGCGTCGCGATCGCGCGCGGCGTCTCGCAGAAGCTGCTCGCGGCGTCGGAGCTGAATCAGGAGATTCTGGGCGACGTCGTGGTGATCGACACGCTCGCGACCGAGATGGCGGAGCGCACGCAGCAGGCGGTCGCGCGGGTCGGCGAGCTCAACGACGTCGCCGCCGGGCTGGACCGTCTCGTGAACGGCGCGCGCTGACGCGATGGCCGACGTCGTCCTGTTCTTCGCGTCGAACGCCGACACGATGATCGCCACGAAGGCGCTCAAGGACGGCGGCATCACGGCGAAGATGATCCCGAAGCCTGCGCACGTCAGCGCGACCGCGAACCTGGCGCTGAGCCTCGACGCGGGATTCGAAACGAACGCCATCGCCGTGCTCGGCAAAGCGAACGTTCCGCTCGGCGGCGTCGCCCGCTAGCGCGCCGCCGAGTTCGCGTCACATGACGACGCGCGCGTCGGCGAGGTGCACGACGCGCTCGCGCCCGCCTGCGGCTTCCACGACGAGCCCGCCTTCGCGGTCGAGGCGCAGCGCGCGTCCTTCGACGATGCTCCCGTCGGCGTCGAGCCGCAGCCGGTAGGGTCGACCGCGCAGCTCCGCGCGGTCTTCCCACGCGCGCGCAATCGTGTCCGGAGCGTCGAGCACGTCGAGAAGCCCGTCCATCGCGCCGAGGATCGCGGCGAGCAGCGTCTCGCGCTCGGCATGCGGCACGGCGTCCGAGAGGTACGCCGGGGGCGGCACGATCGCCGCGACGGCGGCGTCGTCCGGACGCTGCACGTTGAGCCCGATCCCGCACGCGACGTGCGCGTCCGCGCCCGTGACGCGCGAGACGCACAAGATCCCTCCGGCTTTCCGGCGGTCGAGGTCGAGATCGTTCGGCCAGCGCAGCTCGAGACGCGCGCCGCACGCCGCTTCGACGCCGTCGGCGACCGCCAGCGCGACCCAGAACGGCACGGCCCAGAGCGCGCCGGTCGCGACCGTCTCCGGCAGGATCGCGGTGAACAGCAACGCGCTCGCCGGCGGCGCGATCCACGCGCGTCCCGGCTTGCGGCCTTTGCCGGCGTGCTGGTAGTCGGCGACGATCGTCGCGCCCGCAGCCGACGGATCGCCGAGAAGCGCGGCGGCATCGTCGTTCGTGCTGCCCGTTTCGCGGACCGCGCGGACGTCCGCGAACCGCGTCCCTCCGAGCGCGGCGCGGACGCGCGCGACGTCGAGGAGAGGTTCGTTCCGGCTCGGCACGTATAGACGCTCCGCTATGGCAGTCGAACGTACCTTGATTCTCGCGAAAGCCGACGCCGTCGTCCGCGGCTTGGTCGGAGACGTGCTCGCCCGCTTCGAGCGGCGCGGCTACACGATCCTCGGCCTGAAGATGCTGCAGGTGACGCAGGAGCAAGCGAAGCGGCACTACGCGGAACACGAGGGGAAGGGCTTCTTCCAAGGGTTGGTCGACTACATCACCGCGACGCCCATCGTCGCGTTCGTGATCGAGGGCGAGGACGCGATCGAAGGGTGCCGCGCGACGATCGGTGCGACGAATCCGATCAAGGCCGGACCGGGGACGATCCGCGCCGACTACGGGCAGACGATCGGCCGGAACTTGGTGCACGGCTCCGACTCGCCGGCCTCCGCGGAGCGCGAAGTCGCGATCTTTTTCCGAGACGACGAGCTGTTTCCGCGCGCCAACGTCCTTGCCGAATGGGTCGCCGCGCGCTGATGTCGATCGAGTCGCTGCGCGGCGGCGGACGCCCGCTCATCGAAAGCGTGCGCGCGCGCGAAGTGTTGGACTCGCGCGGAAACCCCACGGTGGCCGTCGCCGTCGCGACGTCGTTCGGCGCGGTCGAGGAAGCAATGGTGCCGTCCGGCGCGTCGACCGGTGCGCACGAAGCGGTCGAGAAGCGCGACGGTGATCCGAAGCGCTACGGCGGCAAGGGTGTGCTCAAAGCGGTCGCCGCGGTCAACGAAATCCTCGGACCGGCGATCGAAGGGATGGACGCGACCGCGCAGCGCGAGCTCGATCGCACGCTCATCGCGTTGGACGGGACGCCGAACAAGAGCAATCTCGGCGCGAACGCGCTGCTCGGCGTCTCGCTCGCGGTCGCGCGCGCGGCGGCGGTCTCGGTCGGCGTCCCGCTCTACCGCTATCTCGGCGGTCCGTCGGCGGCGACGCTGCCCGTGCCGATGATGAACGTGATCAACGGCGGCAAGCACGCCGAAGGCGCGTTGCAGTTTCAGGAGTGCATGATCGTCCCGCTCGGCGCGCCGACGTTCGCCGACGCGGTGCGCTGCGGATCCGAGATCTTTCACGCGCTCGGGAAGACGCTGCACGACGAGGGACACCAGACACTCGTCGGCGACGAAGGCGGCTACGCGCCGAAGCTCGAGACGATCGACGAAGCGCTGCAGATGCTGGTGCGCGCCATCGAGAAGGCCGGCTACGCGCCGGGGACCGACGCGGCGATCGCGCTCGACCCCGCGTCGACGGAGTTCTATCGCGACGGCACGTACTGGCCGCACAAGCCGGACGATCATCCGCTGACGTCTGCAGAGATGGTCGCCCTCTACGATGGTCTGTGCCGGACGTATCCGATCGTGTCGATCGAAGACGGACTCGCCGAGGACGACTGGGACGGCTGGAATCTCCTCACGCAAACGCTGGGCAAGCGCGTGCAGATCGTCGGCGACGATCTCTTCGTGACGAACGTCGAACGCCTGGAACGCGGCATCCGCGACGGCTGCGCCAACGCGATTCTGGTGAAGATCAACCAGATCGGCACGCTGACCGAGACGCTCGACGCCGTGACGACCGCGCAAGCCGCCGGCTACCGTGCCGTGATCTCCCACCGCTCCGGCGAGACGGAGGACACGACGATCGCGGACATCGCCGTGGCGACCGGGGCGGGACAAATCAAAACGGGATCGCTCGCGCGCAGCGACCGCACGGCGAAGTACAATCGGCTGATGGCGATCGCCGAGGACCTCGGCCCGAGCGTGGCGCGCTATCCCGGAAAGCGCGCGTTCGCGGCCACGGAGCGCGGATAGCGGGCCCGGCAATTGCCCCGGCGGCCCGTCGAAGGGCGTCGGGCAGGGCTCGTAGCTCAGCGGTAGGGCAGCCGGCTCATGCCTGGGTAGCGCGCTCGTTGGATCCAGCCGGGGCCACCGAGCCTCGAAAGGTATGGCGCTGGTGCCCGGCACTCCGCCCCGGCCTCGGCGGGGTAGGGGACTCGTTGCGTAGCCTGCTTGCACGTAGAGGAAGGTGTGCGCCTTGGGGCGATTTGCCACCCTTGACAGTCCGGAACCGTTTTTGTCAGACTTGACAGACGCGGAAGAGCGTTGTCACGTTTGACACGCTTGTGTCGCCCCGTCGATGATCGGCCGGCTCGACAATCCTTTTCGGACCGCCCCTGGCAGCGAACCGCCCGCGCTCGTGGGCCGCGACGCAGAAAGCAGCGCTGCCCAATACTCGCTGAACCTTTCCGAGAGCGGGGCTCGGGCACAGCCGATCGTCTTCACGGGCCTGCGCGGCATGGGGAAGACGGCGCTGCTCCGTCGCTGCATCGCGGAAGCAGCGAATACGAACGCGGTCATCATTGCTATTGAGCCTTCGCCGAGTGAACCATTCATCTCGACGCTGCGACGCGGAGTCGAACGCGCCGCGAGAGAGACCGCTTCACTTTCGCAGAAGCTTCGGGCGGGCTTCGAGAAGATCATCGACGCGCTGCCGCGTGCCTCGTACGAACTCCCCAACGAGCTCGGGGCGGTCTCCCTTGCGGCGCCGCGGCACGAGGCGCCCGACCTCGTGACCGCACTCGAAGACCTCAACGATGCAGCGCGGCACAACGGGCGGCACCTCGTGTTCGCAATCGACGAAGTGCAAAGCGGTCCCGCCGACGGCCTACGCGACGTCGTGACGTTCGTTCACGCTACGGCGAACACGAAGCGCCCGGCATATCTCCTGGCGGCCGGGCTTCCGGGAAGCCGCGAGCACCTGCACAAGGTCCGTACGTACACCGAGCGCTGGCGGTATTTTCGTCTCGACCTGCTCACCCTAGACGAGACAAAAGACGCGATCGCGATACCAGCGAAAGAACGGGGCGTCCATATTGCACCAGCCGCGCTCGCGCGTCTTGCAGAGGAAAGCGCAGGCTACCCCTATTTCATTCAGGAGTACGCTTCTGCAGCGTGGCTCGCTCACCGCGGCGATGCGATTACCGAGGCCGATGTCGAGCGCGCGATTCCCGGCATGCGTCGGCTCCTTGAGGACGACTTCTATGACGCGCGCTTTCGGCTGCTGACGCCGCGCGAGTGCTCGTATGTCCTCGCGATGGCGGATCTAGGCCCGGGTCCACATACGGTGGGCGAGATTGCGGCGCTATTGGGCACAACGTCGGAAACGATCAGTTCCATTCGTAACCAGCTCGTTCGGAAGGACGTGATCTACTCGCCGGCGAGCGGCATGGCCGAGTTTCGCATTCCGCTGACGGATCGGTACGTGCACCAGCACAAATCGGCGTTAGAGCGCCGCGCTCACGACAGCCGCATGCGGCGCGGCCGGTGACGCCGGGAAAAAGGTCGCCGCAGCGGCGCGTTCGCTGGGTCGAGGGCGCGATTCGGTCATCAGTTTCGTGACCCGCGCGGGAACACCAATGCGGCTGTTCGGGGATCCGTAGACAACCCAGACCAAAGCCCAGCCGCCGGCATGACAAACGAATGCGCGTCGCTGTGGCGGCGAAGATCCGCTTCAAGTTCGGCGTCGGGGACCGAACACCAAGCTGTTGTGCCCGCTCCGTCAGCGCGCAACGCTTCCCAAGCTGATTCCGCCCGGTCGGGCGATCCCGCCGGTACGGCTCATCGATCCGCTCTGCCGGCGGGCGCGCGCCGGGGTGGCGCGCGCACGCGGCTAGGGGAGCGTCAGCTGCAGCCGCACACCCATTTGCCGTGATCGTAGTAGCAGACCAACGGGCACGCGGACGCGGGCTGAGCCGGCGCGGCGGTTGCGAGCAAAACCCCGAGACAGCAGGCGGCCAGGAAGAGGCGCTTGAGCATCGATCCCTCCCGAAGGGCGATGGTTCGGTGCGACCAGCATACCCATCCGGGCGCGATTCGTGAAGCGGTGCCCGTCTGCCGAAGACTGGGAAGCCGGGCGCCGCCGCGCGCGGGGAATCGCCGCGCCGAGCCGTCGAAGGGCAGCGGGCGGGGGCCCGTAGCTCAGCGGTAGAGCAGCCGGCTCATAACTGGTAGCGCGCTGGTTCGAATCCAGCCGGGCCTACGAACCTCGTCACAACCGTGAACCCTGACAGCGTCTCGCTCTTCCCCCGCGACCGCCTCTTCGCGCGGCTCGACGCCGCGTCGGCGGCGCCCGTGGTCCTCATCGTCGCCCCGGCGGCGAGCGGGAAGAGCACGGCGCTGCGGGAGTACGTCGCCCGCCGCGACGTCGCGGCGGTCCGCCTCGACGGTTTGCCCGAGGACGCCGCGCCGGCGGAGTTTCTTCGCGGGCTCAGCGATGCGTTCGCGGAGCGGCTGCCGGCGATGGCGTCGACGGTCGCGATCCCGGCGGCCCGTCTCACCGGCGGCGACGACGCGGCGGCGCTCGCCTGGGCGCTCGACCACCTCGCGGCGTTCCAAGGCACCGTCGTCCTCGACGATCTCCACCACGCGCTCGGCGATCCGCGCGCGGCGGCGCTCGTCGCGGGGCTCGTCGACCGCACGCAGCCGCGCATCCGCTGGATTCTCGCCGCCCGGAGCGCCGACGCGCTGCCGGTCGCGCGCTGGATGGCGGACGGCGTCACCACGCTGCCGGTCGACGAGGACGATCTGCGGATCGATCTCGACGAGCTGCGCGCCGCCGCCCGTGCGCTGAGCGCGCCGCTCACCGACCGCGAGCTCGAGCGCCTGCACGCGCGGTTGCGCGGCTGGCCGCTCGGCCTCGCGCTCGCGCTCACCGGAGAAGACGTTCTCGAGGGCGACGGCCGAGACGAACTCTACGATGCGCTCGTCGAGCTGGCGCTGTCGGCGCGCGTCGCGGCGGCGCAGGACCGGCTGTTCCAAACGGCGCTCGCCGGCCGCTTCGACCGGCCGCTCTTGGAGCGGCTGGAGATCTCCGAAGCCGATGCGGACGACCTCGTGCGCGCGCACCTGGTCCAGCGCGTCGGCGACGGCGCCTTCGCCTACGGCGAACCGTACCGAGCGCGCGTGCTCGCGCGGATCGACGCGCTCGAGGAGCCGCGGCGCGCGCGGCTGACCCGTCGCGTGGCCGCGGCGCTGGAGGCGACCGGGCGTTGGAGCGACGGCGTCGCGCTGCTGGTGCGCGCGCGCGACGCCGAGCCGCTCGCCGGCATGCTCGATCGCGGGGGATTCGGCGCGCTCGACGGCGGCGGCGCCGCGACGGTCCGCGAAGCGTTCGCCGCCCTTCCCGAGGACATCGTCGTCGCACGCCCGCGCGCCCTCGCCGTGCGCGCGGCGCTCGCGTCGGCCGACGACCGTCTCGACGTCTCCGAGGCGTGGTTCCAGATGGCGATCGCGGCCGCCGACGGCGACGCGCGGCGGCAGATCGTCCTGCGCTACGGGCTGGACCTCGTCCGCCGCGGGCGCGACGACGCCGTCGCGTTGCTCGAAAGCGAAGTGGCGTCGAGCGAAGGCTCGCAGTGGGACGCTCCGCTGTGGGGCTTGCTCGGCGCCGCCTACGTCGGCGCGCACCGGACCGACGACGCGCGGCGCGCGGCACGGATCGCGCTGAGCCGCCTGCACACCGTCGAAGCCGCGGCGCTGCGCTGCCGCATCCTGCATCAAGCCGCCTACGTCGCGCTCGACGATCGCGACTACGTGTCGGCGAAGGATCTCGCCGAGCGCGCCGTCGCCGAAGCCGAGGCATCGTTCGTCTACGACGTCGCGGGCCGAGCCCGCAGCGTCCTGTACGTGCTCGCGATCGACGTCGACGACGACGCCGCGGCGGCGCGCCGGCATCTCGAGCGGCTCGAAGAGATCGCGCGCAAGGCCGGCAACGATCCGCTCGTCGTCTACGCGCTGCTCGCGCTCTACGAGCTGGAGACGATCGCCGGCAACGTCGCGGCGCTGGAGCGCCTCGACGCCGAGCTGCGCGAACGCGATCTGTTTCTGGACCAGCTCGCCAGCGAGACGCTGCTCCCCGCGCAGGCGCTGCGTGCGAGCTGGGACGGGCGCTTCGAGCACGCGTACCAGCTCCTGGCGCCGGGCGCCGAAAAGCAGTTCGATCACGATCGCCGAGCGCAGCGCTGGGCGGAAGCGGCGGTCTACGCGGCGGCCGCGGCGATGCGCAGCGAGAGCGTGGCGGCGATGAAAGCGAGCCGCGAGGCGCTGCGCCAGGTCGACGCCGCCGACCGCTGGGCGCTGCGGACGAACGCTTACCTCGCGATCGCGATGACGCTGCTCGCGCACGGCGGCCGAGCGCGCAGCGCGATCGCCGACCTGCGCCGCGCCGCGCGGCGCGCCGGTCCGCGCTTCTCGGCGATGGTCGAGGCGGTGCGCGCGCTGTACGCGCGCTGGCAGACCGACCCCGAAGGCGACGCTCTGGCGGACGCGATCGAACGGCTCGACGAGGTCGAGCTCGGCGGCTTCGGCCGCTTCCTGGCGGCGCTGCCGCT
The DNA here is from genome assembly GCA_035650875.1 of Vulcanimicrobiaceae bacterium. Classification (GTDB taxonomy): domain Bacteria; phylum Vulcanimicrobiota; class Vulcanimicrobiia; order Vulcanimicrobiales; family Vulcanimicrobiaceae; genus Vulcanimicrobium. Next base: position 464,864 of record DASRGU010000010.1, on the reverse strand, counting down.
GCCGAGCACCGAGCGCTCGCGCCTGGCGCTGCTCACGGACGTCGAGAAGCGCATCTTGCGACTCGTCGGCACCGGCTCGACGACCAAGGAGATCGCCGCGGACCTCGACCGCAGCGCGCACACGGTCGACGTCCACATACGCAGCATCTGCCGGAAGATCGGCTGCAGCGGGCGCCGCCAAGCGGTGGCGTTCGCGATTCGTGAGGGCCTGCTCGACGAACGGCGCGCCGGACGCGCGTAAAGAAATGGTAATCCGCGGCCGGCTCGGCCGTTAAGGCACGAAGGAAAAGGGCAACCCTTTTTTATCGACTACCTAGAGTTAGGTAGATACGTCGGCCGTCGGCCTGGATACGGTGATCTCGGCACGCCAAGGCGGGTTGGCGAGCCGAATCCACCGCTGGAGAGTTGTCCCCTTGCACTTAGCGCGCTCGGTGCGTCACGGCGACGCACGCCTCGCGCTGGCGCTTCGCGATGCGAAGCGCCGGCTCACGACCGAAGCCGTCGAGACGATCGCGCCGGCCCACCGGACGGTCGGGGCGGAGATCGTCATGCAGCGCTTCGTGGAGCGTTTCTCCGTCGCGGTCGAGATCGCCGACTGGACGACGCTGCTGGGCTGGGTCGATCAGGCCTGCCGCCGATTCGCCGGCGTCCTTCCCGTCGGCTCCCTCCTGGCCGCCGTCGCCGATCGCGTGGGACGCTTCGTCCTCGAGAGCGCTTCGTCGATCGACCGCGGTCAGATCGATCTCGTTCGCTCGGAGGTCGACCGGCTCGCGGCGATGCCGCGGCTGGTGCGCGAGCCCGCGCTCCACGAGGCGATCGACGAGATCGACGTCGTGCTCGACGACCTCATCACGCGCGTCGATCATGCCGACCCGCTCACGGCCGAGCACTCGCGCGCGGTCGCGTCGTGGTGCGGCCGCCTCGCAAAGCGCCTCTCGCTCGAGAAGCACGACGTCGTCCACGTGACGCGCTGCGGGCTCGTGCACGACATCGGCAAGATCACCACGCCGCCCGAGATTCTCAACGCGCCGCGCAAGCTCAGCGAAGAAGAGTTCACGATCATGCGCCGTCATGCCGAGGAAGGCGCGAAGATCATCGCCGCGACGCCGCTCGCCGTCAACCTCACCCCCGCGGTGCGCAATCACCACGAGCGCTTCGACGGCCGCGGCTATCCCGACGGACTCGCAGGCGGTGCGATCCCCAGCGTCGCCCGCATCGTCTCGGTCGCCGACGCGTTCAACGCGATGATCGGCCGCCGTCCGTACCGTCCTCCGTTCGCCCCGTCACTCGCTCTCGAACGGTTGGTCGAGAGCCGTGGAACCCAGTTCGATCCCATCGTCGTGGACGCGATGGTCGACGTCGTCACCAACCGCGACTGACACCGTCGTTTTGCAAAGGAGTGCCGTGAGAAAGCCCATCATCCCGTGCCTTGCGCGCGCAGTATTCGTGGTCGTCGCCCTTGCGGGCATCGCCGCGTGCGCCGGAAACGCCGGCGGTTCGTCGGTTCCGGGTACCGTACTGCCCGACGCCGCGCACCGCGGCACGCAGTCGGCGCGCGCGCTTCCCGGCGAACCGACGCCCACGCCGTCACCGAGTCCGATTCCGGGGAAGCCGGCGTGCCCGCCGACGCCCGGCGTGTTGAACTGCAACGTCAACAAGAACCCGAACATCCTCCCGATCTCGAACCCGAAACCGTTGAGCGTCAGCGGCTACACCGCGGGCGATCTGCGCAGCGCCTACGGCTTGCCGGCCGCGAATCCGCTGGCGCTGCCGTCCGGTCCCTACGTCGTCGTCGTCGATGCGTACGACGATCCGACCGCCGAAGCCGACATGGCGATCTATCGGGCGCGTTTCGGGCTGCCGCCGTGCACGTCGCTGACGGGCTGCTTCGTGAAAGTGAACCAGACCGGCAAGCCCGGGCCGTATCCGAAGTACAACGCCGGTTGGAGCGACGAGATCTCGCTCGACCTCGCGATGGTGTCGGCCGCGTGCCCGACGTGCAAGATCGTGCTGGCCGAGGCGAACGACGACAACTTCGACAGCCTCGCGAACATCACCGACGTGGCGGCCTCGTACAAGCCCGGCGCGGTGAGCGACAGCTTCGGCGTGCCGGAAGGCCAGAACGGCTTCGACCAGGGGCAAGTGAACCAGTGGGATCCGCACTACACCCATCCGGGCGTGCCGATCGTGGCGAGCGCCGGTGATCAGCAGCTCGTCGAGTATCCGGCGTCGTCGCGCAACGTCATCTCGGTCGGCGGCACGACGCTCGTCCGCAACGCGAACACGTCGCGCGGCTGGAGCGAGACGCCGTGGGCATACTCCGGCACCGGCTGCAGCCGGTACGAGGGAACGAGCTCGTGGCAGAGCGGCTGGGGCTGTTCGACGCGCGCGGTGGCGGACGTGTCGTTCGACGCGGACCTGAATCCCGGCATCGCGGTCTACAACTCCAACACCGGCGGGTGGCAGGTGATGGGCGGAACGAGCGCGGGTGCGCCGTTCGTGGCAGGCCTGTTCGCGGCGGCCGGCGACTACCCGTCGAACGCGGTCGGCGCGATGCCGCTGTACATGAAGTTCTACAAGCTGAACCCGCTGCCCGGCGCCTTCACGCTCGGCACGCCGAACGGCCTGGGAGCGTTCTAGAAGAGGTATGGCGCCGGTGCCCGGGCAATGCGCCCCGGTCCCCGGCGCCATAGTCTATCGGTTAGGACGCCGCCCTTTCAAGGCGGAGAGACGGGTTCGACTCCCGTTGGCGCTACCACGAAAACCGCTCTTTGGAGCGGTTTTTGCTTGAGGCAAGCGAGTCGCGGCCATCGTACGGTGCCGCAGCCACGCCGACGGCCGTCGGCGCCGGCGAGCAGCCGTACCTGGGGCTGCAGTGCGCGCTGCCGGCAAGGCCACTGCACGATCCCATTCTCACGGGCACGCTGAGCAGCGGTGGAAAGGTCAGCACGAACTGCAGCATTCAGCATGAGTCAGGACACCTGCTCGGGCTGCAAGAACCGTACGACAAGCTGGGGTGCTTCTGAAACAAGAGTGGTCGCGTGCCGCCTGCATAGAGGAAGTTAAACACACATTATGGGCGTGAACGTGCAATACGGCGAAACTCCGCAACAGATCGAAACGATCGTCTGGGCTCCGCAAAATACTTTCCAATGACGTGGATTGCCGTCCCAATCCTCGGTCTAGCCCTCGCTTGTGCTGGAGTCAGCACGCAGCCCGAATCTCCCAGTCGAGTCGAAACGCTATACTACTCGCACGGAATGACCTTGCCGTCCGGATGGCAGGTCATACGGCAGACCCGATCCGAGGATACGATCTACGTCGTCAAGGATGAGAAGCGGACGCTGTTTGTTGTCGACTTCAGCGTGAATGCCAACGTCAGAGTGCCGGGAGCGATCGAGCGCGGCATTGAGATCAATGGCGCGTCGGGCGCCGAGTTCTCGCACCATGGGGTCCCGACCGATATCGTGCTGCGGCCTCGCTGCGGAGCTGCGAGAAGTATCAGGTTTCACGTTGTTTCGAAGGAAGCAGAGGACCGCATCCCGATACAGTCCGCAATCAAGTCGGTTGTATGCTTGACGTCACCGTGGCCCAACTGGCAAGGGGAGGAGTTGCCCGGCGGACAAACGCGCGCCGTCACACCAGGGCGACCGTTCGCGAACGGGCACTGATCCTCTCGTCCGAGGCGGCAGCTCGAACGTGGCGATCATCGGGCAGGTTCAGCAATTGCGACGCCGTATCCGGTGCCCGCAGCGTCCGATGGATCGTCGTCGCGAACGGCTGCCGCGGTCCGGTGGGTACGTCCGGTGCTATCGCAGTGAGCGCGCCACCAGGCTCGCGACTTCGGCGTCGAGGCGGCGCTCGTGCGCCTCATCCGCTGCAAGTCGACGGCGCAGTTGTCCGATCTGCGCCGCGTCCTTCGCACGAATCCGCGCGTTCTCGGCGTCGAGCGAAGCGACGCGCGAGTGCAGCGCCTTGATCGCAGCGAGCGCGATGCCGTCCTCGTCGATGGACGTGATGTGCCGGTCGTCTTCGCCGACGTTGAACGCAGCGTAGAAGTCCTGCGCCATCGGCCCGACGTGCCGCACGCCGTGCTCCGTCTTGTAGCTCCAGCGGCTGATCGGCAACGCGTCGAGCTTCGCGAGCACCGTCTCGTCGTCGAGCGGCACGATGTTCGTCTTCGCGTTGCGGTCGCTCAGCGACGCCCATGTGCCGGAACCCGCGGCGAGCTGCGCGCCCACGGTGCTCGCGGCATTGGTGTACAAGGTGAAGCCGCCCGATGCACGCGCCAGAAACTGATATGCACGCGAGGACGTCAGGATCGTGTCGCCGTCGGAGCCGTCGCTCCACACGAACGTGCCGGTCTGCGCCGCGCTCGCCCGCGCGCCCGCCGCGAGGCTGTACGTTCCTGCGGCGCTGTTGACGTAACCGCCCGGAACCGTCGCGAACGTGCCGGACGCGCTGCTGTTGAATCCCCCGTCAACGACCGCGCCTTCGCCCGACGCGGTGTTGTAGCCGCCCGCGGCAATGTACGCGCCCTCACCGGAGACCGTGTTGTTCAGTCCTCCGGCAAGCACACCGTACTCACCCGACAGCGTGTTCGTCGAGCCGGCGCCGATGAAGCCGTACTCTCCCGAAATCGCGTTGGAGCTGCCGCCGCCGACGACGCCGTCCTGCACCGTGACGCTGTTGTTCTCACCGGCGACGACCGCGCCGTTCAGTGCCGAGACCGTGTTCGTGCCCCCCGCGCCGACGAACCCGGATGCGTCGGTGATCTCGTTGTTCGTCCCGGCGCCGATGAAGGCGTAGCCGGAGGTATTGCTGGTCGAGATTGCGTTGCCCAAGCCGGCAGCGATCGCAGCGCCTGAAGCTAGGCCCGTAATCGTGTTCTCGAAGCCGCCGCCGATGAACGAATAATACGCCGAGTCGCTCGCGCTGGAGATGATGTTCTGCTGACCGGCCGCGATTGCCGAATTTTGGTCACAAACGTAGCTGTACGAGCCCGCGAGCACGCCGGCGCCGACCCCGTCCGCCGTGTTTCCTTGCCCGCCCCCGATAAACGAGTTCTGCCCCGTCCCGGAGCACGTCGGCGCGCTGAGGGACTTCGCCCGTCGCTTGCCGCCGGCACTCACGCCCGGGGGGTGCTGCGCGGCGACGGCCGGCACCACGGCCGCCGCGTGGGTCGACGACGAGCCCTCACCACCGCAGGCGACAAGAGACGTGCTGCAAAGGGCGAGGCCAAGCAGCAACCATCCCAGGCGTGAACGCATCGTCCGGCTCCTATCTCGTGAAAGGTGGCGTACAGTGCGACACCCACGACGACGAAGCCTCCGCCGGCCAACGAGAGCGCGATCCGAGACGAAGGTCGAACAGCGGTCCTTCGCGCGATGCCGAGCGACGTCGACGCACTGGGCTCGCCGTTCGACACGCACCGCCCATTCTACGGACGCGCGGCGGACGCGGCAGCCGCGCGGCGCTACGTATCCGAGCGGATCGCGCACGGGCCGACGCACTTCTTCGTCGCGCGACGCGGCGAAGTCCTCACGGGCTTCGTCCACCTGCTCCCGCCATTCGACACATCGGCGCTGCGCGCGATGTCGATCCTCGAGGATCTCTATGTCGTGCCTCGATACCGAAGTTCGATAGTACCACTTGATGTTGCGATGACAGCCGCAGGACGCGGTGCGCAGGCATTGTTCGCGCCGCATGCGAAGCGCGGCGCGTGCCTCGCTCGTGGTTGTCCGCGTTCATGCTGGGCGCGGTGCTTGCGCCGTCGTCGACGGGTTCGCAGACGTTCCCAGCGGTGTCGACCATCGCGGGTAGTGGAGCATTCGGAATTCCCGGCGGTTCTCTCGCCGGCACGCGCTTCATGGAACCGTTCGGAACGGCAGTCGCGCCGGACGGAACGGTGTACGTGTCGGACCGCTCGGCGCAACGTATCGTGCGCATCGACGCTTTGCGCGGGACGGTGGACGTCGTCGCCGGCGGCGGCGTTCCGGAAGCCGGCGGACTCAGGGTACCGGGCGGCTTCGCGAACGGTACCGCGTCGTCGGCCCGCTTCGATTCGCCCGGCGGCCTCGCGTTCGCAGGCACCGCACTGCTGATCGCCGACACCGGGAATCACTGCATCAGGCGCCTCGAGCACGGTGTCGTGACGACGTTCGCCGGTACGTGCGGCTCCGCCGGCACGACGGACGGCGCCGCGCCGGTGGCCCGTTTCGCCGCGCCCTTGGGAATCGCGACCACACCGAGCGGTGCGGTCTACGTCGGCGACGCCGTGGCAGGTTTGCGAAAGATCGAAGCGTCCGGGCGCGTCGTCACCATCCCCACACCTTCCAAAGCGGCATACTTCGTCGCGTTCGACGCGCGCAGCGGGATGCTGTTCGTTACGGCGCCGGACGATCTCGTCGTGGTGCACGACGACGTCCCGATCAACGGCGTCAAGCTCGCGAAACCGGCCGCCACCGGGTACCTGGCCTATAATTACAACATCGGTTCGCCTTTCGGGATCGTCGCTCTCAGTCCGACTCAGGTCCTGTACACCGACGTGGTGACCGGAGCGCTGCGCTATCTCGAGACGGACGGCAGCACCGAGGTCCTCAGCGGGCGCGCCGAGGGCGGCGATTTCCGAGTCGCCGGGCGATCCGACGGTCCGCTCCGAGCGGATTCGTTCGTCGAGCCGGTCGGGCTCGCGCTTGCGCCCGACCGATCGGTGATCGTGGCCGACCGCTTCGCGCGCACGGTTCGCAGGATCGCGTCGTGGGACGACGTCACGCGCGTCAGGCCCGATACGGCGACCATCCCCCGGTGGACGCCCCACCGATTTCGCATCGCGTACGTCGGGAACTCGACCATCTGGAACGGTACGACGTGGTATGATTCGATCGAGAACCGCTTGCGTGAGGATCTCGATACGCCGGCCTTCGTCGCAAAGCACGGAGTACCCGAAGTTCTGCCGTTTCTGATCGTCGGTCCGCGGGCCTTCGGTGCATCGGCCGACTACGCGCAATTCTTGGCAGCGGAGCACCTCGCCGACGCAATCGTGCTGCAGCAAAACAGCATCGCGCTGATGCGTGATCCAATCCCCGCCGGGTGCAGCGATTTGGATTTCGGCGCTCCTTGGCTCGACGGCCGGACGTCGATCGAGCATCTCGGCGCGACGGCGCGCGCCGAGCACGTTCCGGCGGTTTTCGTCGAGCTCCCCGTGTCGTTCGACGTCTCACCCACGGAGCAGATCGGGCAGCAGTTCCGGGCTTCATTCGATGCTGCGTGCATCCGCACGCTGCGATCGCAGACGCGGCGATTCCATGCCGAGCTGCCCGCCTTGCTCGCGAGAGCCGGTCTTCGCCGCATCGACCTGTGGCCGACCTTTGAACGTGAAGAGCTCCGACCCGATGCCCTCCCGCTGTTCGGTTCGTACGACGCGCATTTCACGGCGCGTGCTCGCCGTTTGGTCGCCGACAGCATCGCGGCATCCACGGCCGCCGCGATCGACGCGAGCCAACCGTAGCGTGACGCAGGGCCGTGCAGTGCATCACGCAAGTCGCCGTGCAATCGCGGGCGTTGTCTGAGCGGACCGCCGGCCTGGGGCGGCATCCCTCCGGGGCCGGTCGCCGCGCGCTCGCGGAGCCCGCTACGCGAACATCTTTCGCACCGCGTCGCCGTATCCGCGGCCGGTGTTGATCTTCGTGCCGTCGCGCAGGAACAGCACGTACTCGCCGCTGGCCCACGGCTCGATGCGCACGATGCGCTCGGCATTGACCATGTAGGAGCGGTGGACGCGCACGAAGCCGGCCGGCGCGAGGACCGCCTCGAGCTCCGAGATCGGCGTGCGCGTCCGCAGCTCGCCGCGCCCGGCGACGATCCGGCAGTAGTTGCCGTCCGAGCGCACCCAGTCGATCTCCGCCACGCGCACGAACTCGACGGCCTCACGCGTCCGGACCGCGAGGCGCTCCGGCACGGCGTTCCGTGATGCCATTGCGGCCAGCAGCGCGTCGAGCCGGCGCCGCTGCTCGACATGGGGCTCGCCGAGGCGCAGCCGTACCCGGTCCAACGCGGCGGCGATGCGCGCGCGCGTGTACGGTTTCAGAACGTAGTCGATCGCGTTCACGTCGAACGCGTCGACCGCGTACCGATCGAACGCGGTGACGAAGACCACCGCGCGCGGCCGCTCTTCGGGTGCGAGCGTTCGCAGCACGCCGAAGCCGTCGCGGCCGGGCATCTGCACGTCCAGGAACGCCAGATCGGGCGCGAGGCGCCGGAGCGCCGCGACGGCGTCGTCGCCGTCGGCGCACTCGGCGACGAGCTCGACGTCGTCGACACCGGCGAGCAGCTCGCGGAGACGCTCGCGCGCGAGCGCCTCGTCGTCGACGATCGCGGTGCGGATCACGTCGGCAACCGGGCGCCGCGCGGGATGCGCACGCGCACTTCCGTTCCGCCGTTCGCGCGTCCGGCGACGTCGAGCCGCGCGCGATCGCCGTACAGGCCCTCCAGCCGCCGGCGGGTGTTGCGCAGACCGATCCCTTCCTGCAGCTCGCCCGGCGGCAGCCCGCCGCCGTCGTCGCGCACCCACAGCGAGAGCGTCGGTCCGTCTGCGCGCGCGGCGACCTCGACCGTGACCGTCGACGACGACGCGTTCATTCCGTGGCGCAGCGTGTTCTCGACCAGCGGCTGCAGCAGAAAGCTGGGGACGCGCTCGTCCAACAGGTTCTCGCCGACGTCGACCTGGGCCGCGAGGCGCTCGCGGAACCGCACCTTCATGATGTCGAGGTACAGGCGGAGCACGACCAGCTCGTCGCGCAGGCTCGTTTCCTGAGCGCCGTCCGACGAGAGGGTGATTCGCAGCATGTCGCTGAGCCGGGCCAGCATCTCGTCGGCAGCGTCCACGTCCTGGTGCATCAACGCCGAGACGGCGTTGAGCGTGTTGAACAGGAAGTGCGGCTGAAGCTGCGAGCGCAGTGCGTCGAGCTGGGCCTGCGACAACTCCGCTTCGAGCCGCGCGGCGGCGAGGCGCCGCTCGCGAGCGGTGCGGTAGAACTCGATCGCGTAGAGCAGCACGACGAAGTACACCTGATCGGTCGCGACGCCGAAGACGTTCGGCACGATCGACGACGCGAACGTCCAGTGCGTGTGGAAGAGCGCGTTTTGCAGCGGGATCCACACGACGTACTTCAGGACGACGCACGCGAGCACGACGACGACGTAGAGCGGCAGCCGGCGCAGGACGCGCCCCCCGACGAGCGGATACCGTCGGACGAGCCAGAGGTACAGCGGCGTGCCGATGCCGCAAGTGTACCAGTTCAGCAGCTGCGTGCCGAAGGTGCCGATCCAGTCGACGCGCTCGCCGACGTAGATGGTCGACGCCACGTTCTGCGTCGCCGCGAAGACGCCGAGGATCGTCCAGACCCCCGCGTAGATCGCCGCGTCACGCCATGCGCGCCGAACCGTCATGCCTTCATTGTAGCCGCAAACGTCGAACGCGCCCACGGCGCTCGTCCCGCGTCCGGCGCCGCTCGTGCCGTGTCCCGCGCGGTTCGTCCCGGCGGCCGTCCGCCGCCGCCGAAACCGCGTCGGTGCCGTTCAGCCGGTCTCGATGGTTCCTTCGACGACGTGCTTCACGCCGAGCGACGGGATGTCGAGGGTCATCGTCGCCGCGACGCCGTCGTCTTCGAGCCTCCCGGCCTCGGACGCGTCGCGCACCGCCTTTTCGATCTCCCGCTGCGACGTCACCCCGACCTGTTTGAGAAACTTGCGGACCGAGATGTTGAAGCGGTCCTCGTCCATTGCAGCCTCCTCCGTTCGCGCGCCGTGCCCGCGAGAGCCGCTTGGACCGTCCCGCGCACGAAGCCTTTCTTCGCGGCGCCGCGCGGCATGACTCGCGAGCGGCGGACCGAACCATCGCGGCGATGTCCCCGATCGGCTCCCGGCTGCTCCGCGTCGTGCTCGCGACCGCCTTCACGGCGATCGTCGCGCTTCCGATCGCGCCGCGCTCGCGCGCCGGCGCCGACGACGCGCGCTCGATCCTGCGCGCCGGCGACGCCGCGATCGGCGGTGCGGCGTTTCGCGCGGCTGCCGGACTGCAGAGCGACGGCAGCTTGAGCGAGGGTGGTGCGACCGGGACGTTCACCCAGACCCTCGACGTGCGCAACGGCCACGAGCGCGTCCACGTGGTCGTGGGGCCGCTCGACGTCTACCAAGGCTTCGACGGCTCGTCGTGGACGGCGAACAACGGCATCGTGTCGGTCTCCGATCTGCCGGCCAGCCAAGCGGAGGCGATCACCGAAGCCTACCTTTCGCGCGACGCGTGGGGCGCGGCGAACGATCCCGCACAGATCTCGCTCGTCGGGAAGCGCGTCGCCGACGGGGTCTCCTGCGACGTCGTGCGCGCGGTCCCGCCGGGCGGCGTCGCGATCGAGCTGTGGTTCGATTCGACGACGCACGTGCTCGCGCGCGCGGTAATCGACGCGGACAACGGTCCGGAGACCGATACGTTCAGCGACTATCGTCCCGTGGGCGGCGCGCTGCTGAACTTTCGCCAAACGACCACCGAGTCCGACGGCAGCGTCACCGACGTGCGCGTGCAGCATGCGCAGCTCGTCGGGACGCTCGCTCCGGGCGCGCTCGCACGTCCGGCGCCGGTGGAGCACGGCGCGCTTCCGCGCGGGATGACGCAGACGACGGTGCGCTTTCGCTACAATCAGGGCTCGAGCGGCAACGTCGTCATCCCGATCGCCGTCGGCGGGAAGCCGCCGTTCGAGGTCGTCTTCGACAGCGGCGGCGTGAACGTCGTCACGCCGGACGCGGCGCGTCGCCTCGGGCTCGTCGGAACCGGCGGCATCGACGTCGGCGGGGTCGGCACCGGCACCGAGCGCGCGACGATCGCGAACGCCGGGACGCTGGCGATCGGCGACGCGCGCTTGAGCGATCAGCAGTTTCTCGTGCTCGACCTGCCGTACGCGTTCGTGCACGCGATGCGCGACGTGACGACCGACGGCATCGTCGGCTTCGAAGTCCTCGCCAACTTTCGCACGACGATCGATTACGCCGCGCGGACGGTCACGTTCGCGCCGTTCAGCGCGCCGGCGCCGGCGCCGCTTCCCGGCGCCGTGACGCTTCCGTTCCGGTCGGACGGCCATACGCCGTACGTCGAAGCGACGATCGACGGGGCCACGGGGCTGTTCGAGGTCGACACGGGGAACTCGGGCGGCCTGATCGTGTTCGAGCCGTTCGCGCGCGCGCACGGCCTCTTCGCGACCGCGCCGCGCGTGCCGTACGTGTCGCCGGGCGGGATCGGCGGGTCCGTTCCGGCGACGCTCGTGCGCGGCGGAGAGTTCACGCTCGCCGGCGTGACGCTGCGGCGTCCGATCGTGCAGCTCGCGAACCAGCCGGCGGGCGGATTCGCCTCGCGCACGATCGCCGGCAACATCGGCGCCGACGTGCTGCAGCGCTACACCGTCACATTCGACTACCGCGCGCGCACGGTGACGTTCGCGCCGAACGGCCAGAGCATCCCCGACTTCCCGACCGATCGCACCGGGCTGTCGCTGAACCAGCACGATCCCGGCTCCGTCGACGTGATCGGCGTCGCGCCGGGCTCGCCCGCCGCCGTGGCGGGCGTGCGGGTCGGCGACGAGATCGTCGCGGTGAACGGCAGGCCCGTCGCGCAGTACGGCGACACCGAGCTGTCCGCCGCGATCCACGGGCTCACCGGGCCGGTGCTGCGGCTGACGCTGCGCCGCGGCGGCGCGACGACCGAGGTGCGGCTCACGCCGCGCGAGATGCTGCCGTGAGCGCCGAGACGGCGCCGTGAAGCGCGAGCCGCGCGAGAACAAGGTCTGGTATCTCAAGAGCAACCGGCTCTTCGAGGACTCGGCCGACGACAGCGTGCGGCGCTGGGAGCACATCTTCACGATGCGCGAGTATCCGAAGCACGCCGCGATCTTCGCGGCCGGCGACGAGCCGCGCTCGGTCTATCTCGTGAAGCGCGGCCACGTGCGGATCGGCCGGCTCACCGCCGACGGCAAGGAGATCACCGTCGCGATGCTCGGTCCCGGCGACCTCTTCGGCGAGGAGGCGCTCTTCGGGAGCCGCGAGCGCTCGACGGTCGCGACCGCGATGGACGACACGCTCGTCTGCGTGAGCTCCGCCGACGATCTGTTCACCGTGCTCAGCGAGAGTCCCAGCATCGCGCTGAACGTCGCGAAGATGCTGAACGACCGGCTCGTCGACATGTCGGCCCAAGTCGAAGACGTCGCCTATGCGAAAGTCGCCGACCGGCTCGTCAATCTCTTCGAACGCCTCGTCCCCGAGCACGGCGTCGACGTGGAGGACGGCGTGAAGCTCGACGTCGCGCTGACGCACGCCGACCTCGCCGCGCTGATCGGCAGCACGCGCGAGACCGTCACGACGGAGCTGTCCGCCCTCGTGCGCGCCGGGCGCATTCGCGTCGAAGGCCGCACGATCACGCTGCTGCGCGCGCCCGCCGGCGGGCCCTGAGGTCGCGTCCGCCGCGCGCGGACTACGTCGCCGCCGGCGCGTGCGTGCGGTCGTCGAGGAGGGTCGTGAGACGCTTGCGGCGCCACACGAAGAAGTAGTACGTGAACTGGAAGCACAGGCCGGCGAAGAACGCGACCGGATACGCGACCCACACGCCCGGAAGCCCGAGATGCGGCGCGAGCGCGTACGCGACCGGAACTTCGACGCCCCAGATCGAGACGATCGAGAGCGCGGTCGGCCAGAGCACGGTTCCGCTCGAGCGCATCAGCCCCGACAGCACGCTCGACGTTCCGAAGAGCACGTAGCTCCAGAGCGTGATCTCGAGCAGCTGATGCGCGGTCTCGATCACGTGCCGGTCGGTGACGAACAGCGAGAGCAGCGCGTGGTCGAAGACGTACACGACCGTGATGAGGACGGCGCCGATCGCCCAGTTCAGTCCGACCCCGGCTTTCGCGATGCGCCGCAAGCGGTCGAAGCGCTGAGCGCCGATCGACTGCGCGCCGAAGATCGAGGACGTGATCCCGATCGAGATCGCCGGGAACTGCACGTACGAGACGATCTGGTTCACCGCACCGTACGCGGCGGTCGCCGACGAGCCGAAGCGGTTCACGAGCGCGATGACCGCGACTTCGGCGAGCGAGACGAGCACCATCTGAATCCCGGTCGGGATCCCGATCTTCACCATCGTGACGATCAGCCGCGGCTGCAGCTTCATGTGGCGCAGCAGGCGGAGGTCGAAGGCGAGCGGGTTCTTCTCGAGCGCGAGCGAGACGAGCACGTAGGCGATCGCGGCGGCGCTCGCGACGATCGCCGACGCCGAGGCGCTCGCGACGCCGAGCTTCGGCAGCCCCAGCCAGCCCGCGATGAGCGCCGGCGTGACCACCATGTTGACCGCCGTGCTCAGGATGAGCGCGAACAGCGGCGTGCGCGTGTCGCCGGTGCCGCGCACGAACGTCGTGTACGAGAGGTACACGAACAGCAGCGGCAGCGATGCGAACACGATGCGCGCGTACACGAGCGCGCCCGCGAAGACGTCCGGCGGCGTGCCGATCAGCCGCAGCAGCTGCGGGCAGAGCAGAAAGCCGAGCCCGCCGGTGACGACGCCGAGCCCGATCGAGAGCGTGATCGTGTTGCCGGCGACCGACTTGAGCCGGTCTTCGTCATGCGCGCCGTACGCCTGTCCGATCAACACCGAGCTCGCGCTCGCGATTCCGATGAAGAACGAGATCATGAAGAACGAGATCGGGAAGAACGTCGACGCGGCCGCGAGCGCGCGCACGCCGATCATCCGCCCGAGATAGATGCTGCTCAGCGTCGCCGACGCCGACTGCAGCACGTTGCTCACCATCAGCGGGACGAGGAAGACGAGCATCGAGCGCCAGATGGGGCGCGAGTCGTCCAGGGCGAGACGGCGGCGCTGCATTCCCCTCAGTATGCCCGCCACCGGCGCGCGTTTCCCGGTGCCGGCCGCCTGGGGATTTCGCGGCGCTCGCGCGAATACGGAATGACGGCGGGGGCGATTAGCTCAGCGGGAGAGCGGCTCCTTTACACGGAGATGGCCGGCGGTTCGAATCCGTCATCGCCCAGTTCGCCGGCCGCGCCGTCACGACGTCGGCGGCGACAGCGCGAAGAGCAGCGTCTCGTAGAGGCCGAAGCCGGCGTTGGCGTAGAGCAGCGGGCGCGTCAGCGCGCTCCACGGCGTGCGCAGCGCGAACGCGACGAGCGCGATTGCGAACGGCTCGAAGTCCAGCGCGTGACGCATCCCGTATTCCACGCCGCCCGTATCGTAGTACAGGAAGCCGGGGATCGCGGCGACGAGCATGGCGAGCCACAGCATGGCGATCGAGACGTCGCGCGGGATGCGGGGCAGCGTGAGAAGCGCGAGCACGAGCCCGAAGCTCGACCACGTGATCGCGAAGCCGAACATCGGCGGCGCGATCCACGGAAAGCGGTCCAGCAGGTGCGGCGGGCGTTGGAAGTACGCTTCGAGCTGCATCGGGAGGTTCGCGAGCGAGAACGGCGGCAGGCCGCCGTGCGAGCGCGGATCCATCACGTGATACCAGATCGTGAAGCCCGGATCGTGCAGGGTTCCCCAGCGCAGCTCGTTGTAGGCGACCCACGGGACGGCGAACGCGCACACCGCGAGCGCACACGCGAGCGCCGAGCGGCGGCGGCCCGCCATCGCCAGCCATCCGACGTAGATCGCGACGACCGGGAGCAGCGGATAGCGCGAGAGCCCGGCGCAGGCGGCGAAGATCCCGACGAGCCAGCCGCGCCGTTTGCCCGTCATCTCGACGAGCGCGAGCACGGTGAAGGCGAAGGCGGAGACGTGCGCCATGAACCAGACGCCGCCGTCGAGGGCGCCCGCGAACAGGCTCGTGCCGAACGCGGCGAACGCGGCGAGCGCGAGCCCGGAGCGGGCCGATCCGGTGACGTTGCGCGCGAGCCCGAGCGTCGCGGCGACCGCGATCGCGGCGAGCACCGCACAGACAAGGTTCTGATTCGCGGCCGTTCCTGACAGCGCCGCGAGCGGAAGCATCAGCACCGCCGGCAGCGGCGCCTCGATCACGTACGGATGTCCGTGCCACGGCACGGCGTCGATGTACGGCCCGCCCGGAACGACCCACGCACGCCCGTGCAGCCACGCGTCGGCCAGCAGCGTGTAGTTGTTCATCGCGCTCGCCGACAGCCCCGTGAGGAGCGCGATCGCCGCGAAGGTCGACGCTCCGGCGACGAGCCCGGCATGCCGGTGCAGCGTCCGTGTCGCCGATGCCGCAATGCGCTGCGGGAACGCGTCCACTTCGTCTGCGCGCGCGGCCGGCGCCGTCTCCCCCCGCACGGCATGGTGCGTTCGCTCGCCCGGCGCGGCGCGCCTGTATCCTCTCGCCTGGCCGTCGGGCGTAGCGCCCGTCCGTCCCCCGCGTAGTGCGCGGCGCAGCTGGGGACACGTCGTCAGCGATGAAAGCGAACTGCTGGTACGGCAAAGAGAAGATGCGGGTCGAGGACAAGCCCGATCCGACGATCGTCGATCCGCGCGACGCGATCGTGCGCGTGACCCTGACCGCGATCTGCGGCTCCGATCTGCACATGTACGGCGGGTTCATCCCGACGATGCAGCCCGGCGACATCGTCGGACACGAGTTCATGGGCGAGATCGTCGAGGTCGGAAGCGGCGTGACGAACCGCAAGGTCGGCGACCGCGTCGTCGTCGCGTTTCCGATCGCGTGCGGCGAGTGCTATTTCTGTTCGCGCGGCCTGTACTCGGTGTGCGAGCGCTCGAACCCGCCCGAGAGCAAGAAGATCGCCGAGACGCTGTGGGGACATTCGCCGGCAGGGCTCTTCGGCTACTCGCACGCGCTCGGCGGATTCGCCGGCGGCCAGGCCGAGTACGTGCGCGTGCCGTACGCCGACGTCGGAACGATCGTCGTGCCCGACGAGCTGACCGACGAGCAGGCGCTGTTCCTCTCCGACATCTTCCCGACGGGCTGGATGGCCGCGCTCAACTGCGACATCGAGCCGGGCGACACCGTCGCCGTGTGGGGCTGCGGTCCGGTCGGGCAGTTCGCGATCAAGAGCGCGTTCATGCAGGGCGCTGGGCGCGTCATCGCGATCGACCGGCTGCAATACCGGCTCGACCTCGCCGCCAAGAGCGGCGCGGAGACCGTCAACCGCGACGGCATCAAAGACCTCAACGACCATCTGAAGCAGATGACCGACGGACGCGGGCCGGACTCGTGCATCGACGCGGTCGGGATGGAAGCGCACGCGACGGGGATCGAAGGCGCCTACGACCGCTTGGGGCAGTTCCTGAAGTGGGAGACCGACCGGCCCGCGGTGCTGCGCGACGTGATCATGTGCGTGCGGAACGGCGGCAACGTCTCGCTCGCCGGCGTCTACGGCGGCCTCGTCGACAAGATCCCGATGGGCTCGTTCGTCAACCGCGGCCTTTCGATGCGGACGGGGCAGACGCACGTGCAGCAGTATTGGGGCGACTTGCTGCAGCGCATCGTTCGCGGCGAGATCGATCCGAGCTTCGTGATCACGCATCGCGCGAAGCTCCAGGACGCGCCCGGCATGTACGAAGTGTTCCGCGACAAGAAGGACGACTGCGAGAAGGTCGTGCTGACCCCGTAGCGCTCAGCCGCGGCGAACCATGGCGCAGCACATGACGCCGGCCGAATCGGGGTACCACCGCGGCATGCGTGCGTCCCTTGCTGCTGCCGTGCTCCTGCTCGCCGTCGTCGTCGCGGGGCAGACCCGCTTCGCCAGCTCCGCCGAACACGAGACGCCGCGTCCCAAAACGACGCCGCTCGTGGAAAACGGCTACGGCAACCCGAAGCACCCGCTGACCAACCTGCCGTCGACGAACCTCGCCGGCGTCGGCAAGAACGCGATGCCGGGCATCGCCTTCTACGAGAGCGCGAAGAACGGCGTGACGATCCGCGTCCAGACCGAGGCCAATCCTGCGCCCGGGATGACGGCCGAGATCGACCAGGGCTCGTGCCCGAAGGGCGGCAAACGGCTCTACGCGCTCCGCGCGTTCACCGGCAACGCGTCGATCACCACGCTGCGCGGCGCCGGGGTCGACCGCATCCGCAAGCCGGGCAACGTCATCCGCGTCATCCGCGGCCGGACGACGATCGAGTGCGGCCCGACGGTCGGCGCGGACTGGTTCAAGACGCACGGCTGACATTCGCAGCGTGGTCGTCGCCGGCGCCGCGGGCGGCGTCGGCGAAGAGATCGTCCGCGCGCTGCTGGCGCGCGTCCACGACGCGCGGGTGCTGGCGATATCGCGGCATCCGGCGCGCCTGGAGCGTCTCGCCGCGAGGCTCGACGGCTTGGACCTCGGCCGTTTCATCCCGATCGTCGCCGACGTGAGCGACATGCGCGGCGCGCACGCCGCGCTGGCGCTCGTCGAAGCGGCCGGCGGAGGCGTCGACGTCGCGATCCCGTCGCTGGGCGGCTGGTGGGAAGGCAAGCTGCTCGACGTGGACGAGGCGACGTACGACCGCGTGATGACCGAGATGTTCCGCGCGCACTTCCACTTCGCGCGCGCGTTCGTCCCGGCGATGCTCCATCGCCCCGGCGCGCTGTATCTCGGAATCGGCGGCGGTGCGGCGCTCTATCCCGTCCCCGACGCGGGGCTCGTGTCGATCGCCGGCGCCGCGCAACTGATGCTGACGCGCGTCCTCGCAGCGGAGACCAAGGACGCCGCCGTGACGGTGCGCGAGCTCGTGGTGAACGGTCCGGTCAGCACGCGCGACGTTCCCGGGCCGCCGGACTGGATCACCGCGAACGAGATCGGCGAAGTGGTCGCCGACATCGTCATGCACGGTGAAACGTCGTGGCCGAAACAACGCGAACGCGGCCCGCTGCTGTTGATGGACGTCGTGCGACCGCACTCGTAACGCGAGCAGAGTTCTTTTCATGTGCACGCCTGAGCGCGCACACCGCGCTTTACCTCAAGAGCCGAACGTCGTACGCAAAATCTTCAATTGTCCATGTAACCGTCGCGAAGCGTGGGTGGAGCGGGTTGATAAGGACGTTGCGCTCGACGAGGACGTCGGGCAGCAGCGCGGAGGGCACCGCGAGGGCCAGGGACTGTATGCTGTTCACCCACATGTCGCCGATCGTGCGCAATTCCGCCGGGGCCGAAGCGTTCTTCCAATCCGGCGGCAGCGTCGTTTCGAGAAATGCGATCGATCTGCAATGCGCGTCAGCTGTGACCACCCAGCAACGCACGGGTCAGGGCCGCCTCGACCTCCCACGCGCCGACATCGGTTTGCAGCAGTGAGATGGGTTTCACGCCACCCAGAGCGCGATTGGGCTCTTGCAGCCAACGGCCAACGGCGGCGGTCGATCCGAGCGCGTCCTTCCCGAGCGCTGCAATACGGCTGAGCCGCACAGTGCGCTCGGATTCAACGAGGTCCAGGCGCGCGCTCTCCTGCCCTTTGCGGCGGCGTACCGTGCTCTCAGCGATGCCAAGGCCGTCCAGAATTGCGCGCTGGGTTGCCACCAAAGCCTCGATTGCGTGATCGAGGGCGGCTACGGGGAGGCCCTCATGAATGAGAGCGTCGAGGTCCCGACCATTACGAACGACTCGGTTGCCCAACGTCGCCCGGCCGCCCAGCACCGAAATCACATCACTAAGGTCTTGCGCCATCTGGACTCATAGTATTGCGCCAACTGAGCGCAAGATGCAACGCCTTGCGGCTCCGCACCAGCCGAGGAAGCCGACTCTGCGCGACGCGTACCACTCGTGGCCAGTAGATATTTCCGGCGCTGGAAGTTCTGAAGCGCCGCAAGTCCGCCATCATCGCACTGAAGCGAAGAAGTCCGACGGTGATCGTTGCGACGCCTGCTCGCGCACGATGACGATGCGCGCGCACTGTTCGCGCGCAAACGACTGCGCCCACGGCGCGCATATGAAACGCTTACTGCGTTCAGAAACGTGGTGACGAGCGCCATCGAAACTGCCTTGCCGAACACGCGTTCGCATGCTACAATCAACGCATACAAGTAAGCGGCCCGGCCGGCGCGTCAACACCGACCGAGCCCGTCAACCGATGGAGAAGCCCACCGATGACATTCCCGTTGTTCTTCGGCTGCTCGCCGCGACTCCTGGACGATTCCGAGTTTCGCGCGAAGCGAATTCCGCGCGATCCCGCCGGCGACGCGGACGACGTGATCGCCGACATCCCCGATCGAGCGCTCTGGGTACAGTTCGGCTTCACCGAAGATGAAGCGCGCGAATGGCGAGCCGCCGCAACGCCGCGCTTCACACCGCTCACCGCCGCCACGTGGCGCTTCGAAGGCTTCGGTGCCGGCGACGCCGCGCTCTGGAGCGAAGTCTACTGCGACCCAATGCTCGCCCGGCAGCGTCGCAGCCGCGGCTACGCCGACCCGTTCACGACTGACTAGTCGACACTCGTAGCAACTCCGAGGAGGCGTCGTCGTCAGGCGGCGCCTCTCGACGAAGCAGACGTGCCGCTCGGGTGCGAGGACCGAAGCGTGACAGTACGACTGGCAGCTATGCTATACGTCCGCGCCGTGACGAGCGTCTCCGGGGCCGTCACACGATATCTCTGAACGTCGCTGAGCGGTGTGCCATGAGTCTGACAGGCAGCAGAGGAACCAGGAAGGCACTGAGCGCCATGTGCCCGTGCTGGCCTCCCTGGTGAGGTGGCAGGGCGAATCAGAGCCAGTCTCGTTCACACCCCGTCCACAGCCTGTCCTCACGTCTTCCGCAAGAAACATCGCTTCGTCCACAGGAACGCCACAGGGGTCCCCTACGCGTCGTGGTTCGCCAAAGACTACAATCGAGGAAGCCATGTCGGACGCGTGCACGGTCATTATGCAAGATCGCTCTTATTGCCTTGACGGCCGATACGCCGGCGTCATCCGGGAAGCGACGTTCGCCGGTGCCACAGAAGTCTGGGTGGAAGTCCGCTGTCAGTGCGGCTCGGAACATGTCGAATGTTTGCAATTGACACTCGCAGACATTGTCAATGTCGTGCATCACGGAGCGGCGCCGCGATCGGATCGTCCCATGCCGGACCTCGGCAACGTTATCGCGCTTCCGCGCCGCTAGACGGCGTCGCTGAACGGTTCCGCGAGCCTTCCGGTGGTCAACAGGCTTCGCAGAAGGCCGAGCGCCTTCAAGAAGCGACGGCCGTCATTAACGGGATCGACGTCTGCATCAATGAGGACGCGCTCTACGAACAGCCTCTGTAGTCGGACGAGTTCGACATTCGCCATGGCTTCGTTGACGAGTTGCGACGGGTTCTTCCGAACCTGACGCTTCGAGTTGCAGTCTGGACAACTTCCTACAACGGCGATTGAGCCAATGAGATCGACGCCTCTCGCGTCGAGGTGGCTCACCATCAAGATGCCGGCCCAGTACGGAATGATGTGATCGATGTTCCGCCTGCGCTTCACGCGCATCGGCCGCGTGGCGAAGGGTGGAGAGGTCGTTACGCCAGCCCGGCTACGTAGCGGTTCGCCGAGGTCCGGGAAAAGTGATATCTCGGCAGCCGGCGGCCGTTGCGATCTGCGCCACTCCTCTATTTCAGGAGTGGATTCCACGACCTCGCTGAGGGGCGAGGAGCAGTGCACGCAATGCGCATCACGCGCGAAGACGTATTCTTGTCGGTCCAACGGTACGATGAAACGACTATCACGCTGCGGCTCCTTCGGCGCGGGCGCCCTTTGGCCGGGCCAATGGTGTATGTACGACGCCTTCGGGACGTTTCGCGCCGTCTCGTAGGCTCTGCACCGGGAATCGACGCAGTAAACGACCACCGTATCGTCGACGCGCCGAATGGCGGCACCCAGTTGCGTAGTTCCGCACGAAGGGCACCTCTGCGCGTTCGCGACGTTGATGTGCTTCTTGTCGCGATATTCGGATTCACTAATCAATGACGACACCCAACAGGACGGGAGAGCAACCGTTGATCGCTGCTTCCTTGTCGTCCTGGCGAACAGATGTTCGCCTAGCCGGCGTCACAATTGTGCTCAGCGCGACGCGTGGCCGATGGAAATGCAACAACTCGACGGCCTACCGTACTAGCCTCACGGTTGCGCAGGCGAGTCGATGCGCAACCGTTTGAGCCGACACGCACGTCGCCGCCCCACGTGCTTCAGCGCCGTGCCCGGGCGAACGGTGCTCCGACGTCGATCACCAACCTCACTTTGTCGTCAACGGCGGCGCGCAACTCGTGCTTGGCGAGGACCTCGACCAGCACGGTTGGCGCGCGGACCGGCGTCGCGACGTCGCGGAAACATGCATCTCGCGGGAGGCTGCTGTACGAATGATAGGTGACGACCCGGAACGAGCAGTCGGAGCATTTGACCGGTGGGACCGAGCCGGAAGCGCCACTCCCTCCCGTCGCGGCGGTGATCGCCGGCGGCTGCCCACGCACGCGCCAGCATGACGATTTCGGCCTGGAGCGCCCTTCGCCAAGACGGTCACCCTCCGGTCGGTAAGAACACGTCGGCCGGCGCGACGACGACCGGCGTGTGGTGCGGCGTCGAGCCCGATCCATGGATCGGCCCCAGCCCGATCAGCGCGGCGAGATACAGCAACACGAGCACGTCGAACCCCCTTAGCGGCGTTGATGCGTGACAGGCCCTACGGCAAATGCCGTATTGGGTATGGCGCCGCAATTCGTCGCCCGATCACCAAGGCCCGTAGGACGCCGGCCGAGATCGGACCCTAAGCGGAAAGGACGTCCCGACGTTGCATCGGTCCTGACGGCTGTTCTCGCCGCCTCGCGTTATCGCTGACCTTCGCTTTTTCTTGAACGAGCGAGCGCTGGATCGACCGATGTGGGGCAGAGACGATGTGGTAGGATCGGACTAGACGATGAAGCTCGGCGGACGCGCCGAAACGGCGCGCAGCGAACGACTGGATCATCGCGAGGTCCGCGCAAGACTTCGGCAGTTGCGCGCGGACGCACGCCGCGAGCGGAACGTCGTTCTGCACATCGTGCTCGCGCTGCTGTGGCTGCCGCTCATGCTCTTGGCGCGGTTGGGATTCACGCACAGCCGTACCGGGAGGAGCGGCGGCGCTGGGAACGGTGGAGCGCCGCCGGCAGGAGCGTTCGTCCCTCGCCGGCCGAAACCGCCGGTGCTCTCCGGTGCCGCCGCACGAGAAATCCCGGCACCCGGCGACTGATTTCTCCCGACGATAGTCGGCGCGGAAACCGGACTCAGTACCCGCCGCGGGCCGGCGTGGCACGATAGACGCGCAGCCCGACGACTTCGCCGATCGTCTCCAGCGCGTGCCAGAAGCGCAGCCCGTCCAGGATCGGGTTCAGGAAGATCGTCGTCGTGCAGTAGCGCACGCCGTACGGGCGCTTGTGGTGCACGGCGTGATGCGCGGGCGGCTGAAAGAGCCCGATCCGCTGCAGCGCACGCACGAGCCGCGGCGGGTTCGCGCAGTGACCCCACATGTGGATCTGATTCGACTGTGAGGCGATGAGCAGCGTGAGATATGGCTCCCACGCGTGCACGCCGCACGCCGCGAGAACGATCGCGGGAACGGCGGCGAGCGCCATGGTGACGCGGTTGTTCTCCCAATACGTCGCTCGGCGGATGCCGCCGGGCCGCTGATGATGCTCGACGTTCGGCAAGACGACCCACGCGTCGAGGAGCGGAGAGACGCCGGGCCGCAGCCACGTGTCCTCCGCCCAATGAACGAATCCGGCGAGGAAGTCAGCGATCAGCAGACACAGCAGCACATGGAGCGCGATGGTGGCGGCGAGGAGCGCATACGTCATGCGCCGATGCTAGCCGCCGAGACGGCGACGTCGCGTCCGTAGAACTACCGATCCGTCACGGCCACGCCGCGAACGTGTCGAGCTCGCTGAGCCGTTGTTCCATCGCGCTGCGCCGGTAGGCGGCGGGCGAGGTGCCGACCTGACGGCGGAAGAACCGGCTGAAGTACGCGGGGTCGGCGAACCCCAGCCGTGCGGCGATCTTTTCGACCGGCAGCGTCGAGCGTTCGAGACGCAGCCGCGCTTCCTTGACGAGACGGCCGTGGATCAGCGCCAGCGGGCTGCGCCGGGACTCCTTCGTGCAGACGGAGTGCAGGCGGTCTTCCGTGATCCCGAGCGCCTGTGCGTACTTTGCGATCGGCCAGTGCTCGGAGAAGTGCAGGTCGACGAGCTCCAGAAACCGGTCGACGGTCCGTATCCGTTCCGGGCCGCCCGCCGGGACCGCCGCCGGCGCCCCGGCGAGCCGCCACAGCCGCAGGAGAAGAAGTCCGAGGTGCGCCACCACGACCGCGCGCGAGCCCGGTTGCGGCCGGCGGACTTCGCGCTCGATCGCACTGAACGGCGCTATGAGGTCGTCCAGCGCCGCAGCGGTATCGTCCGGGCCGAAGGACACGATGCGTCGCGCGAAGTGCGCCAGGGCGAGACCTTCGGCATTGCTCTCGCACGTCTGCGCCAGCAGCTCTTCGTCCACGGCCAGGAGGAAGCCCGAGGCGCCGGCCGCGAGCCGTACGCTGACGCCCGCGTCGCGGGGAAGCCACGTGATTCCGGGGGCGCTGCTCGCGAGCGTGCCGTCCGGCAGCCGCGCCTCGGCGCTCCCGCTGCGCAGCAGGTATGCGTGACAGCGCGCCCGCTTTTCCGACCCGATCCGCCACTCGCGCGGCGCGAGGCCCGAGGCGATCGCGTCGACATGGATTTTTTTCGTGACCGCTGGGCTCGTTCTCGGCACGGCTCGCCTTCCGGACGGGATGTTAGGCCCCGGTATAGTCCAAGGGCTTACGAAATTCATCCAATTGACGGGACGTATCGAGCGCGGCAAGATATTTTCTGCATCCGTGCTCCGAGGAGTGGTCTCATCATGCTGACGGCGTCGCCCCGTGACACCGCGAGCCCCGTGTTCGAGCGCCGCAACCCCATCACGGACGAGGTCGTGACCTCGGCGCGGGCGATGACGCCCGCCGAGGCGTGCGCGCTCGCCGACGCCGCGGCGGCCGCGTTTCCGGCGTGGTCGGCCCTCGGACCGAACGCGCGCCGCGCGAAGCTGCTGCGCGCGGCCGACGTCCTCGAGTCACGGGCGGCCGACTTCGCGCGCGTGATGGCGGCCGAAGCGGCGATGTCCGCCGGCTGGGCCGGCTTCAACGTACACTTGGCCGCCGGGATGCTGCGCGAAGCCGCGTCGATGACGACGCAGATCACCGGCGAGATCATCCCGGCCGACAAGCCGAACTGCTTTTCGATGGCCGTCCGTCAGCCGGCGGGCGTCGTGCTCGGGATCGCGCCGTGGAACGCGCCCGTCATCCTGGGCATCCGCGCGATCGCGATGCCGCTGGCCTGCGGCAACACCGTGATCCTCAAAGCGTCCGAGATCAGTCCGGGCACGCACGCCCTCATCGGCGAGGTGCTCGCGGAAGCGGGTCTGGGCGACGGCGTCGTCAACGTCGTCACCAACGCGCTCGCCGACGCGCCGGTGGTCGTCGAGGCGCTGATCGCGCATCCGGCCGTGCGGCGCGTCAACTTCACCGGGTCCACGCGCGTCGGCCGCACGATCGCGGAGCTGTGCGCGCGCCAGCTCAAACCCGTGCTGCTCGAGCTGGGCGGAAAGGCGCCGCTGGTCGTCCTCGACGACGCGGATCTCGCGCAAGCCGTCGACGCCGCGGCGTTCGGCGGCTTCATGAACCAGGGCCAGATCTGCATGGCCACCGAGCGCATCGTGGTCGACGAAGCCGTCGCCGACGCGTTCGTCGAGCGGCTCGGCCGCAAGGCTGAATCGCTCTCCACCGGCGATCCCACCAAGGAAGACGTCGTGCTCGGCGCGGTCATCGGCCGCGAAGCCGCGGAACGCATCGAAGGGCTGATCGTCGACGCGGTCGACAAGGGCGCGAAGCTCGTCGCCGGCGGCAAGCGCAACGGCACGATCATGGAGGCGACGGTCCTCGACGAGGTGACGCCGGCGATGCGGATCTACGGCGAGGAGTCGTTCGGGCCGGTCGTCGCCGTCGTGCGCGTGCGCGGCGTCGAGGAAGCGGTCCGCGTCGCGAACGACAACGAGTACGGGCTCTCCTCGGCGGTGTTCGGGCGCGACGTCGCGCGCGCGCTCGACGTCGCGAAGCGCATCGACGCGGGCATCTGCCACGTCAACGGGCCGACGGTGAACGACGAAGCGCAAATGCCGTTCGGCGGCGTCAAAGGCAGCGGGTACGGCCGCTTCGGCGGCAAAGCAGCCATCGCGGAGTTCACCGACCTGCGCTGGATCACCATCGAAGGCCCGCAGCACTATCCGTTCTGAGCAGGTCGCCGGTCCGGTCCATCATCACCCGCAATCGTCAGGAGGTTGATTCATGGCGCATCGGAGCTCACGGCGTGAGTTCGTTCGAACGGTCGGCGCGGCGGCCGCAGGCGCAGCCGTCGCCGGGACGCCGGCGGTCTGGGCGTCGGCCGCGGCGGCGGAAACGATCAAGCTGGGCTTCATCAGCCCGCGCACGGGCCCGCTGGGCAGCTTCGGCGAGTGCGATCCCTTCATTCTCGAGACGGCGCGCAAGACGCTCGCCAAAGGCATCACCGTCGGCGGCAAGCACTACGCCGTCGAAGTGCTCGATCGCGACAGCCAGTCGGATCCCGCGCGCGCGGGCCAGCTCGCGAACGAGCTGATCACGCGGGAGAAGATCGACTTCATGCTCGTCACCTCGACGCCCGAAGTCGTCAACCCGGTGTCCGACGCGTGCGAAGCGGCGGGCATGCCGTGCTTGGGCACGATCATGCCGTGGGAGGCGTGGTACTTCGGCCGCGGCGCGAAGCCCGGTGCGCCCTCGCCCTTCAAGTGGACGTATCTGTTCAGCTTCGGCGTGAAGGCGTTCTTGGACTGCTACGTTTCGCAGTGGAAGCTGCTGCCGCACAACAAGAACGTGGCGGCGCTGCTGCCGAACGATGCCGACGGCAACGCGATCCGCGAGCACCTCGTCCCCGACCTCAGAAAAGCGGGCTACAACGTCGTCGATCCGGGCGGATACGAAGACGGAACGACCGACTTCTCCTCGCAGATCGCGCGCTTCAAGAGCGAAAACTGCGAAGTGTTCTTCACGTTCCCGATCCCGCCGGACTTCGCGACGTTCTGGCGGCAAGCGGCGCAGCAAGGCTACACCAAGATGGTGAAGATCGCGCAGGTCGCCAAGACCGGACTCTTCCCCGGCACGACCGAAGCGCTCGGCTCGCTCGGCGACCGGCTCTCCAGCGGCGCGTACTGGCACCGCGACTTTCCGTATCCCTCGCCGTTCAACGGCATGCGCTCGCGCGAGCTGGCCGACGCGTACGAAAAAGCGACGGGACGGCAGTGGAACCAGCAACTGGGCGCGTCGCTCTCGCTGTTCGACGTCGGCATGGAGGCGCTCAAGAACAGCGGCAACCCGAAGAACAAGGCCGCCGTCGCGAAGGCGATCTCGCGCATCGACATGACGAGCATCGTCGGCAAAGTCGACTTCACGCACGGGCCGGTGCCGAATGTCGCTACGACGCTCATCATCGGCGATCAGTGGGTCAAGTCGAAGCCGGGCAGCAAGTATCCCTTCGACCTCGTGCTGACGGAACACGCCGGCGACCCGCACATCCCGATCACCGCCAAGCTCCTCCCGTACAACGCCTAGCTCCCCAGACCCAGAGAAGCTCATGCCGGGACCGGACGGCCGCGGTATCCTGATCGCCGGCGGGATCACGAAGCGGTTCGGTCCGTTCACGGCCGTCGACGCGGTCGATCTGACGCTGCGCGCCGACGAAGCTCTCGGCATCGTGGGTCCGAACGGCGCCGGCAAGACGACGCTCATCAACGTCCTTGCCGGCGCGTATCCTCCCTCGACCGGCGCCGTCGAGTTCGACGGCGGCGACGTCTCGGCGCTCGACGCGGCGAGCCGCTGCCGCCTCGGGATCGCCCGGACCCATCAGGTGCCGCGTCCGTTCACGCACATGACGGTGTTCGAGAACGTCCTCGTCGCCGCGCTGATGGGCGGTCACGACGCCCGCAGCGACGCGTACGAGCGCAGCATCGAAGCGCTGCGGCTGTGCGGGATGCTTCGCCTCGGCAATCGCCGCGCCGAGGCGCTGGGGCTCCTCGACCGCAAGCGGCTGGAGCTGGCGCGCGCGCTCGCCACGCGTCCGAAGGTGCTGCTCCTCGACGAGATCGGGGGCGGCCTCACCGACGCCGAGGCGAGCGAACTGGTCGCGATCGTGCGCGAGCTGCGCCGGCGCGCGATCGCGATCGTCTGGATCGAGCACATCCTCCACGTGCTGCTGCAGGTCGTCGAGCGGCTCGTGTGCATGGACGCCGGGCGGGTGATCGCCGACGACGTCCCCGACGCCGTGCTGGCGCACCCGGCGGTGATCGAAGCGTACCTCGGAAGCGGGGTCACGTGAGCCTGCTCGCCGTCGAGCATCTCGACGTTCGCCACGGCCTTCTTCACGCCGTTCGCAACGTCTCGTTCACCGTCGAGGACGGCGAGATTCTCGCGCTCGTCGGCGCCAACGGCGCCGGCAAGACGACGCTTCTCCGTGCGATCGCGGGCGCACACCGGCCGTCGAGCGGGCGTGTCGTCTTCGACGGACGCGATCTCGCGCGCGAGCGCGCGCACGCTCGCGTGCGCCGCGGGATCACGCTCGTCCCGGAAGGCCGGAAGCTCTTCGGCGAGATGACCGTCGAAGAGAACCTCGTGATCGGCGGCGCGACGAGACGTCCGGGGCGCTGGAACCTGCAGACCGTTCTGGAGGCGTTCCCGATGCTGCGCGAGCACCGCCGGCAGCGCGGCGGCTCCCTTTCCGGCGGCGAGCAGCAGGCGACTGCGATCGGGCGCGCGCTGATGACGAATCCGCGGCTGCTCCTCATCGACGAGATCTCGCTGGGGCTCTCGCCAGTCGCGATCGGACGGCTCTACGAATCGCTGAAGACGGTGATCGATGCCGGCACCACCGTCGTTCTCGTCGAGCAGGATCTCTCGCGGACGCTGCGCGTCGCGACGCGGCTCGTCTGCATGCTGGAGGGACGCGTCGTACTCGAGGGCAAGGCCGCGGAGTTGAGCCGCGAGCAGGTCACCAGCGCATACTTCGGCCTTGGCCGGGGCGCCGAGCCGGAGACGCACGCATGATTTGGTTCGACCAGATCGTGGAGGGCGTGCTGCTGGGCGGGTACTACGCGCTGCTCGCCTGCGGCCTTTCGTTCATGTTCGGCGTCATGCGCATCATCAACCTCGCGCACGGGAGCCTCGCCGTGTTCTCGGCGTTCCTCGTGCTGACGATCTCGACGCAATGGAACCTCTCGCCGTTCGTCGCGCTGCTGATCGTCATCCCGATCATGGCGATCGTCGGATGGCTCCTGCAGCGCGGGATCATCGATCGCAGCCTGCGCTACGGCGAGCTCGTCCCGCTGCTCAGCACCTTCGGGCTCGCGATCGTCATCGACAACGTGCTGTTCAAGGTGTACGGCGCCGATACGCGTTCGCTCGCGCCGAACATCGGCGACCTCGCGTATTCGAGCTGGAGCTTCGGTGGGTTCTCGGTCGGCGAGTTGGCGCTGCTCACGTTCGTCGTCGCGCTCGCGCTCCTGGGCGGCCTGCAGCTGTTCCTCGACCGTACGCCGCTCGGCCGTGCGATTCGCGCCACGGCGCAGGATCCCGACACGGCGGAGCTCGTCGGCATCGACGCGCGCCGCGTCTACGCTGCCGCGACGGCGATCGCGCTCGGCACCGTCGCGATCGCCGGGACGTTCCTCGGCCTGCGCGCGACCTTCGACCCGTACGCCGGCGCGACGCAGCTCATCTTCGCCTTCGAGGCCGTCGTCATCGGCGGCACCGGGTCGCTGTGGGGGACGCTGCTCGGCGGCATCGTGCTCGGCGTCGCGCAGAACGTCGGCTCGCAGCTCAACCCGCAGGGATTTCTGATCGGCGGGCATCTGGTGTTCCTCGTCGTGCTCGCCGTGCGGCTGTACGCGGCGGCGCGCGAGCGCGGCGCGTTCCGCAGCATGCGGAGGACTCCGGCATGACCGCCGCCGCCGGCGTGACGGTCCATCGCTGGAGCCGCGCGTCGATCGCCGCGATGGCGACGCTCGGCGCCCTGCTCGTCGTGCTCGCGCTCGGGCCGCTGTTCCTCGGCTCCTACTGGACCGATCGCCTCACCACGCTCTTCGTCTACGTCCTGCTCGCCGCGATGTGGAACGCGCTCGCCGGCTACGGCGGGCTCGTCTCGGTCGGCCAGCAGCTGTTCTTCGGGCTCGGTGCGTACGCCGCCATCCGGCTCTCCCACGCCGGCGTGCCCGTCTACGTCGCGCTGATCGTCGCGCCCGTGCTCGTCGGCCTGCTGGCGTTTCCGCTTTCGCCGTTCGTCCTGCGTCTTCGCGGCGGGGAGTTCGCGATCGGCATGTGGGTGCTCGCCGAGCTCGGGCATCTGCTGGTGAACCTCGACCGTCTCATCAACGGCGAGACGGGGTTCTCGCTCATCGCCATCTCCGCGTTCGCGCCGTCCGCGCGGCGGGCCGACAACTACTGGCTCGCCTTCGGCATGATGGTGCTGCTGGTCGGCGCCGTGTTCGTGCTGTTGCGCAGCCGCCTCGGCGTCTCCATCCAGGCGATCCGCGACAACGAGGAGGCGGCGGCGTCCGTCGGCGTGCGCGTCTATCAGACGAAGCAGGTCATCTTCGTCCTCGCCGCCCTGGGCTGCGCCGCCGGCGGCTCGATGACGCTCGCCACGCTCATCAGCTTCCAGCCGCATGCGTACTTCAGCGTGCAATGGACCGCGTACATGATCTTCATGACGCTCGTCGGCGGCTTGGGAACCTTCGAAGGCCCGATCGTCGGCGCGGTGATCTTCTTCCTCGTCGAGACGATCTTCGGCGGCAGCGGAGCGTGGTATCTCGTCGGCCTGGGCGCGTCGGCCGTGCTGTTCGCGCTGTTCTTCCCGCGCGGGATCTGGGGCGGGCTCACGAGCCGCTTCGGCTGGCAGTTCATGCCCGTCGGTTACCGCCTGCGGCTCCCGCTCGCGCGCGAAGGGCAGTAGCAGAGATCCCGTCCGCGCTCCACCGCACCGCGCAGGCGGCCGTCGTGCGCGCCGCCGGCGGCCCGTTCGTCCTCGAAACGGTCACCATCGAGCCGCCGAGAGCGGACGAAGCCCTCGTGCGGGTCGTCGCGACCGGCATGTGCCACACCGACATGGTCGTGCGCGATCAGGTGTACCCCGTGCCGCTGCCGATCGTCCTGGGACACGAAGGCGCCGGGATCGTCGAAGCGGTGGGCGAGCGGGTGACCAAGGTGGTCGCCGGCGACCACGTCGTGCTGACGTTCGATTCGTGCGGTGCCTGCCGGACGTGCCAATCGGGCGTCGCGGCGGGGTGCGAGCGCTTCAACGCGCTGAACTTCGCCGCCGCGCGTCGCGACGGATCGCACGCGATCCGCGCCGGCGGGGGCGCCGTGCACGACCGGTTCTTCGGACAGTCGTCGTTCGCGACGTACGCGATCGCAGCGGAACGCAGCCTCGTGAAGGTGCGCCGCGACGCGCCGCTCGAAATGCTCGGCCCGCTCGGGTGCGGCGTGCAGACCGGGGCGGGGACGGTGCTGAACGCGCTCCGCGTCTCCGCGGGGTCGAGCTTCGCCGCATTCGGCGCCGGCGCGGTCGGGCTGAGCGCCGTCATGGCGGCGCATGCCGCCGGCGCGACGACGATCGTCGCCGTCGACGTCGTCCCCGAGCGGCTCGCGCTCGCGCGCGAGCTCGGCGCGACGCTGACGATCGACGCGCGCAGCGAACGTCCCGTCGAAGCGATCCGGAACGCGACCGGCGGCGGCGTCGACTTCTCGCTCGACTCGACCGCGCTCGCCGCCGTGATCCGCCAAGCGGTCGAAGCGTTGCGACCGCGCGGCGCGTGCGCCGTCGTCGGCGCGTCGCCGCCCGGCACGGAACTCGCCGTCGACGTCATGGATCTCATGCAGAACGGGAAGACGATCCGAGGCGTGGTCGAGGGCGACAGCGTCCCCGACGTCTTCATCCCGCGTCTCGTCGACCTCTTCGTCCAGGGCCACTTTCCCATCGACAAGCTCGTGCGGTTCTATCCGTTCGCGGCGATCGACGACGCGGCCGCCGACAGCGAGCGCGGCGTCACGGTCAAGCCCGTTCTGCGGATGGACGCTTAGACCGCAGTATCGAGCGTCGTGACGCGCCGCAAGTCGCGGCGCTGGGACGCGTCGTCGAAGGGAACGCCGCGGTGCATCGTGCAGCGGTTGTCCCAGATGACGAAATCGTTCACGCACCAGCGGTGGCGGTAGACGAACTGGGGCAGCGTCGCGAGCGCGATCAGCTCGCGCAGCACGATGCGGCCGTCGGGGACGGGCATGCCGGCGATGCGCTCGGCGTGCGAAGCCAGATACAGCGTCGTCCGGCCCGAGCCGGGGTGGACACGCACGAGGGGCTGTTCGGCGCCGGGAAACTGGGCGCGCTCGGCGTCGGTGAAGTCGGTGAAGCCGATGCTCGCGCGCGAGTGCAGCAGCGAATGGTACGCGCGCTTGCCGGCGATCTGCTGCTTCAAGTCGTCCGGAAGCGCATCGTAGGCGGCGCGCATGTCGGCCCATTCCGTGTCGCCGCCGCGCTCGGGCACGGCGCGCGCCGAGAGCATCGAGTAGCGCGCGGACGGCTGCTGGAACGACGCGTCGGTATGCCACAAGCGGTTGCCGAGCGCGTACATGCGCCGGCGATCCTCGGTGTCGAGGATCGCGCCGTTCTCGTCGAGGTTCGAGATGTCGGTGAGCGGGTCGTGCCGTAGCCGGCGTTTTCCCTCGAGCACGCTCTTGCCGACCTTCGTCACCAGCTCGCCGTCGAGCCGGCGCGCGAACGCGATCTGCTCGTCGTCGTCGAACGGCTGGTCGCGGAACACGAGCACGGCGTGCTCGTCGAGCAGCGCTCGCAGCGTCGCGAGCAATGCGGGATCTTGCGCCTCGCGCAGATCGTGGCCGCCGACCTCCGCCACGAACAGCGGATGAAGCCGCCTGGCGGTCCATCCCGCCGCATCGTTATAGCCGTCTTGCGAGGTATCGGTGATCATGCTGCTCCGCCGGACGCGCGCTCGCTCGGTGACACCGGGTATACAGTGTGCTAGATACGATACACCTTGCTTTGGCCATTCGTCCCGGGAGTGGTGTGATGTCGCATCGCCTGACCCTTCTCGCCGGTTCGCTCGTGCTCGCCGCAGCGGCACTGTGCGCGTGCGGCGGCGGAAGCTCGATCTCCGCTCCGTACTCGCACCCGACCGTCGCGCCCAGCCCGATCGGCGCGACCGGCCTGCATCAAAAGGCGTTCATCGCCGTCCCGAACCTGCCCGCGGGCGGGAGCTTCTCCTACGACATCGGCGCGGTCGATCCGACGTCTTCTCATTACTATCTCGCCGATCGCACGAACAAGTCGGTCGACGTCTTCTCGACGACGAGCCTCTCGCTGATCGGTCAAGTCACCGGCTTCGCCGGGGTCGGGTCCTCGAACGCGACCTCGGGGCCCGACGGCGTCGTCGTCATCCCGAACACCGACACGGTGTACGCCGGCGACGTGAACCGCGTCGCGCTCGTCAGCGCCAGCTCGATGTCGATCGTCGCCTCCATCCCGACCGCCACGTCGGGGAAGCGCAGCGACGAAGGCTGCTACGATCCCGACGACAACCTCGTCATGTTCGTGAACGGCGAGGACACGCCGCCGTTCGCGTCGTGGATCGCGGTGACCGGCAGCAAGGCGAACACCGTCGTCGCGAAGTTCACCTTCAGCGGCGCGCAGTTCGGCGCCGGCGAAGCGGGGCTCGACGCCTGCCTCTACGACTCGCAGACGAAGAACTTCTACGTGAACAACGACGGCACGACGACGAATCCGACCGGCGAGCTCGATGTGATCCCCGCGTCGACGGTCGTCGCCGGCACGCCGCAAGTCACCGCGCAGTACGCGCAGACCGGCTGCAACCCGTCCGGGCTGGCGCTGAACCCGGCGAACCAGATTCTCGTCATCGCGTGCGACGCCAACGTTGGCTCGCAGCAGTTCACGCTCGTGATGAACGCGACGAACGGCTCGGTGGTCTCACGCGTTACGCAGGTCGGCGGCTCGGACGAGATCGCGTACGATCCGAAGCTCAACCATTTCTACGTCGCGGCGCGCGACTGGACCGCGAACGGCATCTCGGTGACGGGGCAGACCGGCGCGGTGTTCACGCCGGTGCTCGGCGTGCTCGACGGCTCGGGGAATTTCCTCGGCAACATCCCCACCGGAACCGGCTCGCATTCGGTCGCCGCCGATCCCACGACCGGCAACGTCTTCGTCCCCGAGCCGCCGACGGCGAGCGCGGCGGGCGGGATCGCGGTGTTCGGACCGTAGCGCTCAGATCGACCAGGTCCAGGCGTTCCACCACGGCCCAGCGCCCGGCGCGGGGTCGTAGCCGCGGACGTCGGTGCTCAGCACCATCGGACGCCGCTGGTCCCACAGCACGATGAACGGCACGGCGTCGCGGACGCGGGCGTCGATCTCGCGATAGATCGCCGCCCGCTTCGCCGGGTCGTCGGTGCGCAGGCCGGCGCGCTCCAGCGCGTCGATCCGCGGATCGCAGAAGTGCTCCTGGTTGTCGCCGCGCGGCGCGATCTGCGCGCAGGTCAGCACCGTCGTCGTGTCGGGATCGGCGGCGACCGTCACGGCGTAGATCGCCATGTCGAAGCGGCCGGTCACGATCGGCCCGTCGTAGGCGAAGACGCCGTGGTACGGATACATCTTGATCGTCATCCCGATGCCCGCCGCGGCGAGCATCTGCTGCAGCTGCACCGCGACTTCCGGCCCGATCCCGTTACTGGGGATCACGGTGAGAAGCTGGAGGCGCACGCCGTTGCGGGCGCGGATCCCGTCGCGCCCGCGTCGCCAGCCCGCCGCGTCCAGCTCGGCGTTCGCTGCGGCCGGATCGTACGCGTACGGTGGAAACGCGGTGTAGCCGGGCGCCGAAGGCGGGACGATGTCGTGCGAGGGCACGCCGGTTCCGTACGCCACCTTGTCGATGAGCACGGAATAGTCGATCGCGTGCGCGATCGCGCGGCGGACGTGCACGTCGCGCAGCGCCGGGCGGGCGTCCTGCAGCATCAGCAGCGTGTGCGAGTTCCACGGCGTGAGCGTGCGCCGGAAACCGGCGGCGTCGCGCATCCGGTCGTAGACGAGCGCGGTCGCCGCGACCGGCATGTCGGCGGCGTGCGTCCGCAGCACCGTCATCTCGCTGTTCAGGTCGGGGACGACCGTCAGCTCGATCCGCTCGAGCTGCGGACGCCCCTTGAAGTAGGCGTCGTTGCGTGCCAGCACGATGCGCTCGCCCCGATCCCAGCGCACGAACCGGAACGGCCCGCTGCCGACCGGAGCCGCGTTGAAGGGGACGTCGTTGATCTCGCTCGCGCCGCCCAGCACGTGCTCGGGGACGATCGGCTTCGCGCCCTCGTCGAGCGTGGTGAAGAACTGCGTGACGAACGGCGGGTAGCGGCGTTTGAGGTGCACGATGACGGTGTACGGGTCGGGCGTCCCGATCGAGGCGACCTCGTCGTAGCCTTCGCGATGCAGCACGTTGTTGTGCGGGTTCATGATCGTGCGCCAGGTGAAGGCGACGTCGCGCGAGGTGAGCGGCACGCCGTCGTGCCAGCGGACGCCGCGGTGCAGATGGTAGACGTACGTCCGGCCGTCGCGCGAGATTCCGCCGTTCGCGAGCGTCGGCACCTGCAGCGCGAGATCCCCGGTGAGGCGGCCGCGGCCATCGTCGACGACCAGATACGAGAACAGCAGCGCCGAGAGGTCATAGCTCAGGTCCATCGTCGAGAGCAGCGGGTTCAAGCTGTCCGGGTCGGCCACGTCGACGAGCCGCAGCACGTGCGGGATGGTCCACGGGCTCCGGCCGTCCGCGCCGGTCTCCGGCGCGCTGCGCGTGCAGCCGCCGAGCGCGAGCGCGCACGCGAGCAGCGCGCCGAGCGCGCGCACGGCGCGTCTCACGCGCGCACGAGTCCGCGCAGGATCTTGCCTTCGGTGCTCAGGTAGTACCCCGACGGATCGAAGCGCGGCGTGTCGGCGAAGATCAGGTACAGGTATTTGAAGTTCTCCGCGAACCCGTAGGCCGGGAACAGATCCCCGAGCTTCATCGGGCGTGTCCGGACGTCGTCGACGATCGTGTAGCCGTTCGCGATGCGGCAGTTGTCGCGCAGCGCGAGAAAGTGGGCGTACGCGGTGTCGCGGTACTTCGGGTCACGCGTGAGGAACCACAGGTCGAACGCCGCGTTCGCGTACTCTGGCCGAAACTCGTTGCTCGGCGAGATGACGTCCAGCGTCGTGAAGTCGAAGATCTCCGGGATGATCCCGTAGCGCCGCGCCACCGCGGTGAAGGCGTCGTAATACGCCTCGCCGATCGCGCGGTCGCCGCCCTTCGCCAGCAGCTCGGCGTAGAACGCGGCGAGCTCGATCTGGCGCGTACCCGTCGTCGTCCCCGTCCGCGCGTCGACCTGCCGGAACCACAGTCCCGTGCGCGTGCGGTCCACCTGGTACTTCAGGATCGCGTCGGTGAGCAGGCGGTACCAGTCGCGGCAGCGCGTGTCGCCGAGCATCTGCCACCCGCCCCACAGGTACTCGTAGAACGAGTCGACCGGCGGGTTCGGCGCGATCGCGTCGTCGTCGGTGAAGATGCCGCGCTCGACGTCGAAGTACGTCGGCAGCAGGTTCAGCGGCGAGCGCTTCGCGATGACGACCTCGTACGCGCGCAGCGAAGCGCGCAGGTATTTCGGATCGCCGGTCAGCCGCGTCAGCTCGCCGAACTCGAGCACGTTCGTCCCGATCTCGGCGAGGTTCATCTTCGGCTCGCGCACCGCGCCGGTACGCAGGTTGGCGTAGCGATACGGCGCCCCCGTCGGCGATTTCGTGAAGCACGGCAAGAGCCGGTCGGCACACTCGCGCGCGCGCTCCAGCAGCGCCTTCTCCCCGGTCGCCGCATAGCCCGCGAGCAGCCCGCCCACGAGCCGGATCACGGCTTCGAACATCTGCACGTCGCCGTCCACGTCGAAGCGCAGATTGTCGAGCACCCAGCGCGTGGCGGCGGTCAGCTCGTCGTCGAGTCCCATCACGTACAGGGTGTCGAGCGCCTCGACGATCGAGAGTCCGAACGTCGTGCCGGGCACGAAGAAGTCGTTCGTCGTTCCGCTGACCGGCCGCACCTCGTCGCGCCCCCACGCGAGGCGTTTGTAGCCGTTCCAGGCGTGCAGGAACTCCGTGCGCACCTCGTCCGCGATCGCCCCCGGCGCGGGCGTCGAGGTCCCGCTCTGCGCGCCGGCCGCGCGGGCGCGCAGGGCGGTCGCGACGGAGGCGGCGATGAACGCGCCGCGTCTCATGCGGCGCCGTGAGGGCGAGCCATGGGCGCGCTCTACCGCCAAAGGAGAGGAGCCCCCTTGCCAGGCAACCGCCGCGCGCGGGACTAAGAGACGACGATGCTCGCCGTCTCTCCGACCCATCTGCTCGTCGAGGCCGCCGACGGCATCGCCGTCGTGACGATGAACCGCCCCGAGAAGCGCAACGCCCTCTCGCTCGAGCTCATGCGCGAGCTGACCTCGACGTTCGAGGCGCTCGGCGCCGACCGCACCGTCAAGGCGGTGATCCTGCGCGGCGAAGGGCCGGCGTTCAGCGCGGGCCACGACCTGCGTGAGATGATGGACCGGGACATCGCGACCTACCGGCTCGTCTTCGACACCTGCGTGCGGCTGATGGAGACCATCCAGTCGATCCCGCAGCCGGTGATCGCCGAGGTCGCCGGCGTGGCGACCGCCGCGGGCTGCCAGCTCGTGGCGACGTGCGATCTCGCGGTCGCCTCGAGCGCGGCGACGTTCGCGACCCCGGGGGTGAAGATCGGCCTGTTCTGCACGACGCCCATGGTCGCGCTGACGCGCGCCATCGGGCGCAAGCGCGCGATGGAGATGCTGCTCACCGGGATGCCGGTCGACGCGGCGACCGCCGCAGAGTGGGGGCTGGTGAACCGCGTCGTGGCACCGGAGGAGCTTCGCGTGGCGAGCCGCGAGCTCGCTCGGCGGATTGCCTCCGCGGCCGGCTTCGTGGTCGGGCTCGGGAAGGCGGCCTTCTACGCGCAGATCGATCTCGATCAGCCGAAGGCGTATGCCTATGCCAAGGAGGTCATGTCGATGAACGCCCTGGCTGCCGATGCTCGGGAAGGGATCGACGCCTTCGTCTGCAAGCGACCGCCCTCATGGACGACCTAGCCGTACGGCGGCCCCTCGGTTACGGACTCTTAACCTGACCCCGTTCGCCGCGACGAAGGAAACGGACGCGCCGTTTCTAAGAGGACGAGCGTCAGGTGTGTGGGCCCGCCGGTTTCCGGCGCATTCGATCGTCGCCCACACCCGGTAGTAGGGCAACCTGCTACGCGACGGCAACAAGACCCGCCACGCGGGTCTTGTTGTTTTCTGGCGAAAGCGCGGCGCGGTGACGTACCGTCGTGCTCTTCTCGTGCTCCTCGCGCTGGGTTTGCTGGCCTCGTTGTTCGTCACGGCTCGCCGCGAGCGTCACGAGCGAGCGGCCTCGCGCGTCGAGATCGTGATGGACGACCAGGACTTCCAATCGCTGGCACGTTCGTACAACTACGATCAGCGCGCGTTCCTGATCGCACTGCGCCGCGCCGGTCTGACGTCGCTCGCGGTGCAGGAAGAGCTGGGCTCGCAAGTGCCGTCCTCGGCGACCGCGGCGCTCTACCCCGGCACGTCGCTGCTCGACCAGGCGCGCCTCAACGGCTTTCGCGATCCGCTGTTCGCGCGGCTGGCGGCGCAGCACGCCTTTCGCGCGGACGAAGTGTATCTGATCGCGTATGACGCGCCGACCGCGGCGCGCTACGCGCGGCAGCTCGCGCTGCGCTTCAGCCGTCGCTCGGTGCGCCTGCTCACGCGCGGAGTCCCGGCGGTCTACGCGATCCGCACGCAGGCGGACTACTTCGGCGCGCTGGGACTCGGCTTGCCGTCCGACCGCATCGCGCTCGCGCGCGAGCTGGCGCTGCACCTCGTGCCGCGGATCGAGAACGACGAGACCTTCAAGCCCGCGCAGATCGCGGCCGTGCTGCGCGACGCCGCGCGCAAGCACGACGCGCACACCGTGATCTTCTTCGGACTCCGCAATCAGGTGCTCGGGTATCCCGACGCCATCGACGCGACCGCGGCCGCGATGCGCGCCGACCGGCTCGACTTCGGAACGGTCGAGACGTACGACGTGCGCCAGAACCAGTCGGGCAGCGAGAAGCTCGCGCAGGATCTCCCGAGCGGCACCGTTCGCGTGCAGGCGATCGCGAAGGCCGAACAGGACAAGCTGAAGCCCGAGGAGATCGTGCAGCGCTACGACCTCGGCGTGCGCGAGCGCAACATCCGCGTCGTGTACCTGCGCCCGTACGCGCACCAGTGGGACGGCCGCTCGATCATGGCCACGAACGTCGAGCTGGTGCGCCGGATCGCGGAGGGCGTGCGCCGGGCCGGGCTGCGCGTCGGTACGGCCTCGCCGTTCCCGCGCTTCGTCGTGCGGCCGGTGGAGATCGCGTTCGTGTCGCTCGCCGTGCCGTCGGTCCTGTTGCTGCTGCTCGGTGAGTTCGGCATCGGCGGCCCGCGCTGGGCGATCGCGTTCTTCGCCGTCGACGCGCTGCTGCTCGCCGCCGGCTATGCGACGCATCACGACATGGCGGCCCGCAAGGTGCTCGCGCTGACCGGCGCGATCGCCTTTCCGATCGCCGGTTTCGCGGCGATCGCGCCGGCGTTTCGAGCGCCGCGCGCGACCTCGACCGGCGGCGCGATCCTCGACGGTCTGCGCGTGCTCGCGATCGCGACGGTGGTCACGCTCGGCGGCGTGCTCGTCGTGATCGGACTGCTCTCGACGCCGCTCACGATGCTCGAGGTCGATCGCTTCAGCGGCGTCAAAGCCGTCCTCGCGCTCCCGCCCCTCATCGCGCTCGCCCTGTACCTTCTCACGCCGCGCTGGGGCTCGCGCCTGGGCGCGCGCGAGCTGGCCGCCTCGCCGATCACCGTCGCGCAGATCGTCGGCGCCTGCGTGCTGCTCGGCGTCGGCTATCTCGTGCTCGCCCGCAGCGGCAATCAGAGCGACATCGCGCCGTCGTCCTTCGAGCTCGCGCTGCGCGCGCACCTGACGACGCTCCTGCAGG
This sequence comes from Vulcanimicrobiaceae bacterium, assembly GCA_035650875.1. GTDB lineage: Bacteria > Vulcanimicrobiota > Vulcanimicrobiia > Vulcanimicrobiales > Vulcanimicrobiaceae > Vulcanimicrobium. The sequence goes on along the minus strand of DASRGU010000010.1, from coordinate 425,678 downwards.
TGCGGCCGCGCTTCAAGGAGTTCGTCGTCGGATTCCCCGCGCTGATGCTGCTGCCGGCGCTGCTCCCGGCGGATCGCGCGCGCTGGGGCTGGCTTTTCGCGCTCGCGATCGGCGTGGGACTCGGCGACGTGGTCGACACGTTCTCGCACCTGCACACCGCCCTCGCCGCCTCCGGGCTTCGTCTGCTCAACGGCGCGGTGCTCGGCGCGATCGTCGGCGCGATCGCGGTCGCGCTCTACCGCCGGCTGCGTCCGGGCGCCGCGTGAGCACGCGCCTTCTCCTGAGCGGCTACTACGGCTTCGGGAACCTCGGCGACGAGGCGCTGCTGGAGGTGATCGTGCGGCAGCTGCGCGCGAGGTTTCCCGGGGCGGTCGTCGACGTGCTGAGCGGCGACCCGCAAAAAACCTCGGAAGCCTACGGCGTCGAGGCGACGCCGCGCTGGAGCCCGGGCCAGGTGAAGGAGGCGATCGAGCGCGCCGACGTCGTGCTTTCGGGCGGCGGCGGGCTGCTGCAGAACGTCACGAGCCTGCGCAGCCTCTTGTACTACGCGAACATCATCCGCTCCGCGGTGCGCGCGGGAAAACCCACGATGGTGTTCGCGCAATCGGTCGGGCCGCTCGACTTCTGGGGCCGGATGGTCGTGCGGAATTTCTGCAAGGGGATCACGGCGGCGACGGTGCGCGACGAGCGCTCGCGCGCGCTGATGGCGTCGCTCGTTCCCGACGTGCGGGTCGAGCGAACCGCCGACCCCGTCTTTCTGTTCGAGCCGGGCGGCGCACCGCTCGATCTCGCCGCCGAAGGGCTGGGCGATCTCGGTGCGCCGCTCGTCGTGGTGTCGGTGCGCAAGTGGCAAGGCAACGAGACGACGGTCCAGACGATGGCGACCGTCGTCGACCGGCTCGCCGGGCGCTACGGCGCGCGCGTCGCGTTCCTGCCGCTCGGGGGACCGCCGGATGCCGAGGTGTCGACGACGATCATCCGGCGCTGCGCGTCGACGCCGGTGCTGCTCCCCGACTATCCGCTCGGGCAAGCGGCGCAGGTCATCGCGCGCGCCTCGCTCGTCATCGGCATGCGGCTGCACGCCCTCATCATCGCCGCGCGTCTCGGCGTTCCGTTCCTCGCCGTGCCCTACGACCCGAAGGTCAACGCGTTGCTCGAGGACCTGCGCTACCCGGCGCGCGCGCTGTTCGTCCCCGGCGAGCCGGCGCCGCCGCCGAGCGAGATCGCCGCGCGCGTCGACGACGCGTGGTCGCGGCGCGACGCGCTCGCGGCGCACCTGCGCAGCGTCGCGCCGGAGATCGAGCGCCTCGCGGAGCGCAACTTCGACGTTCTGAACGAACTCCTGACGCGCGAGGCGCACAAGGCGGCAGGCACCGAACGCTGACGCGCGAAGGCGCGCGTCACGGTGCGGCAGACTCTCGTTCTCGGGCGGCTGTTCGGCGTTCGTATCGGCGTCCACGTTTCGTGGCTCGCCGTGTATGCGTTCGTCACGTACGCGCTGACGCGCGCGCTCGCGGCGCTGCCGCCGGCGCAGGCGTGGCTGTGCGGCGCGGTCGGCTCGCTCGCGCTGTTCGCTTCGGTCTTGGCGCACGAGCTGGCGCACGCGCTCGTCGCGCGCCGCTTCGGCGTGCGCACCGACGGCATCACGCTGTTTCTGCTCGGCGGCGTGGCGACGCTCGCCGAAGAGCCGCGCACGCCGCGCGCCGACGCGCTGATCGCGCTCGCCGGACCGGCGCTGAGCGGGATCCTCGCCGTGCTCGCGTTCGGGCTCCAGATCGCGGTCGATCGCGCCGTTCCCGGACCCGCCGGCGACGCGTTCGCGCTGCTGGCGACGTACATTTTCCTCGCCAACGCGGTGCTCGCCGTCTTCAACCTGCTGCCCGCGTATCCGATGGACGGAGGGCGCGTGCTGCGCGCCCTTCTGTGGCATCGGCGTGTGCGTGCGCACCGACCTGCGGCGACGTTCCTCGCCGGCCGGGACGCGGCGACCGCAGCGGCGGCTCGCGTCGGCGTCGTGTTCGCGATCGGCTTCGTGGCGGCGGGCGTCCTCGCAGCCGCGGCGACCCGCGACTTCGTCTACGGCTGGTACGCCGTGCTGGGCGCGTTCCTCTTGCGCCAGAGCTGGGTGCAGGCCACCGACGCCGGGGCGGCCGCACGCGGCGCCGGCGTCGCGGAGATCGGCGCAGCGGCGTAGCGCGTCCGCGGCGGGCGGACGTTGCGGTGCCGGGTGGGGCTCAGTGGGCGATCGCGAGTCCCACGGGCTGCGAGCCGACCACCGAAGCCGGGATGACGGCGGCCGGCGCCACCAGCCCCGACGCGTTCGGAGCGTAGACGAGGATCGCGCCGTAGTCGGCGCTGGCGTCGCTCCCTGAAGGCGTGGACCCGGCGACCGGCACGGCGGCCGCCGGGATGGGCCGGAGCGCGGTGTGAAGCCGTGCGCTGCGCCGGCGCGCGTCGAGATTCGCATCGGCGACGCCGGCCCCGCCGAGAATGTAGACGGTGCCGTCCGTGTCGACGGCCATCGGTCCCACGGCCGGAAGACCGAGGATCGAGCGGACGAGCTGTTTGGTGACGGGATCGTACACGCGCACGGAGCCGTCGCCGGCGGACTCGACGTAGATGTTCCCGGCGGCGTCTCGGCCGAGCTGGGCGGTCATGAAGGGCGGCGCGTCCGGCGCGCCGTCGCGGATCTGCGCCGCGGGCGAAGCCGTGCCGCTCGATGACGTCGCGTACGCTTGGATCTCGTCGAGAACGTCGGAGGCCGGGAGCGAATCTTCGTCCGGCCCGCTCGTCATGCTGCTCGCGATGTCCAGATTGCCGGTCGTCGGATCGTATGACGGCGCGGCGGCGAACAACGGAACGTCGAACGTCCGGCTGGGAGTCGTTGCGCCGGCCGGCACGACCTGCACGGTGCTCGGTTCGGTGTCGGGCATCGCGTAGACGTCACCGGCGGGGTCCACCGCGCCGAACATCCTACTGCTCGCCGAGGGAAGGGCGATCGTTCGGAGCGGCGTCGCGTTTCCGCTCGCCGCCGGCGCGTAGACGGCCACGCTGTACGGCTCCGGTTGCGAGCAGCATGGCGTAAGGCCCACGTACAGCGCGGTCGCGGTCGCGCCGACGAACCACGGGTACCCGCCGACCGACAGCATTTCATCGGCCGTTCCGGTGGTGTTCCCGGGCGCGAACGTCAGGACCCAACCGCTGGTGAGGTCCGGGTTCGCGCCGCTCACGAAGATCGTCCCGTTCGGCGCGACCGCCATGCCGGTCAGGATCGTCGACGGCGTCTGGAAGGCGAACTGCGCGATCGGGGCGACACTCGTCGACGGCGCGGCGGCGTATTCGTAGACGTGCATCCCGCCTTCGGTCTGATAGGCCACGTAGAACGTCCCCGTCCCGTCCGTGCCGATTCCGACGATGATGTTCTCGCCCGACCCGACGGTGACGATGTTGGTGCCGAGCGACATCACGCGCGCGGGGGCGGGATATCCGTTCGATTGCGGCGCGAATTGCAAGATGTCGAGCGAAACGCCCTGAAAGAGCACGTCGCAGCTGGATACGGTGCTCGCGGCGTAGAGATCGCCGCGCGAGTCGACGGTGGTCGCCGTGACGGCGCCGAGCTCGTCGGCGATGTTGCCCGGAAGCGTCGGTGTGTTCGGCGTCGTCGTTGCGGACGGAGGAACCTCGTACACGCAATCGTTCGACGCCCAGAGGTTCCGCGCATCGTCGTAGACGAGTCCTATCGCTCCCTGACATCCGGTCGACACCGTGCGGACCGGCGAGGACGCGCCGCCGGCCGTCGCTGCGAACGTTTCGATCGTCCCACAGCCGTCATCGAACGCAACCGTCGGACGGCCGGAAGCGTCGACCGTGATCGCGCCCGGGTTGGAACTGTTCGGATCGCCGAAGCTCCGCAGCGGGGCCGCGTTGCCGTTGGCCGTGCCGGCGAAGACGAGGACTTGCTGCGCCGGCGTGCTGCTGTTCGTTGCAGCCAGGACGTTCGCGCACGCGTCGGTTGCCACGGCCGTGATGCCCGCGCCCAGCTCGGTTGCGCCGCCGGCGATCGTGCGCGTGACGGTCGGGCTCGTGGCGGGGTTGGCGATCGCCTCGATCTGCGTGCTGCGCGCGACGTACAGGGTGGGCGTACCGGTCGACGGAAGCAGCGCCGTCGCCGGCGCGAGCGCCGTCGCGCTCGCAGTGATCGTGACGCACGATATCGCTGCGCCATCGTACGAGAGCGTCACCGGTGTCGGCGGCGGCGCGCTCAACGCGGTCACCGAGAGTTTCGTCGCACCGCTGGCGTCCGAATCCGCGAGCATGATCGTGAGCGGGTCGCCGTTCAGGTCGACGTACGATCCCGGCCCGACGATCGTGTTCCCGTCGGCGTCGAGCGCGGCGGCCAACACGTTCACCGTGGACGCCTTGCCGAACGTCACGGCGGAGGGCGCCAGCGAGAGCGCGAGCGCGCGCACGACACCGTCGAACGTGACCTTCACGACGTTGGCCGCGTCGAGCACGATCGTCTGCGTGAGCGTGCCCGTCGACAGCAGACTTCCCGCTCCGTTCGCTGCGTCGAAGAGCTTGACCGCGAAGGTGTCGCTGCCGACCGGCGCGGCGAGCTGACCGGTGCACGACGCCGGCGAGCAGTTGATGACGACCGGCGTCGCCGGGCTCCCGCCCGCAGGCGTCACCGTGACGGTTGCGGACTTCGTCGAGGCCGACACGTAGCGCGGACGGCGCCGAAGCCCGGCGCTCGACCGCGCCGGGAGCGCGATGCTGAAGTGCACGGTGACGGAGCGCGGAGAGGACAGCGGCACGATCGCGCGCGGCGGCATCGCCGAACCCCCGCCGCTGCACGCGCTCAGAATCGCCGCCGCGAGGAGGGTCGCCGGGCATCGGGGCAGGCATCGCCGGGAGACCGGCTTCGTGTCGGTTCGGTGGCGTATCGGGGAACGACGCGGCATGGCGGCCTCCGTCGGGCTGTCCGGCCAACGGTAGCCCGGCGGGCCGCGCCGCGCCATGGCGGAAAACCGCCCCATGCGCGGTTGCCGTGATGCCGCCGCGGCGCACGACCGTCAGTGCGCGATCGCCAGGGCCACCGGCGCCAGACCGACCGTCGTGGCCGGGATCACGCTCGTCGGCGAGACGATTCCCGACGCCGTCGGCCCGTAGACGAGAATCGCGCCGTAGTCGGCGGTCGTGGTCTCGCGCGGACGGCGCGTCGCCGTCGCGCCGGCTCGTACGGCGGCGCCGCGCCGAAGGCGCGCGTCGAGATTCGCGTCGGATGCGCCCGCGCTGCCGGCGATGTACACGGTGCCGTCGGCGTCGACGGCCATCGAGCCGACCAGCGGAAGCCCGAGGATCGAGCGGACGATCGTGCGCGTGAGCGGATCGTACACGCGCACCGACCCGTCTCCCGCGTTCTCGACGTAGATGCGCCCGGCCGCGTCGTGCCCGACCGCGATCGGATCGTACGGGATGCCGTCCGTCGCGCCGCTGCGAATCTGCGCGATCGGCGCGGCCATCCCGGTCGACGTCACGGGAAACTCTTGCAGCTCCTCGGGCTCCTGCTGATACGGCTCGTAGCGGGCGAAGGTGCCGAAGGTTCCGCCGTTCCCGAGAACGAGCGCGCTGCGCGATGCGTCGTAAGCCGGGCCGGCGCCTTCGGCGATCGGCACGGTGAACGAGCGCGAGGGCGCGGTCGCCCCCGCGGGGACGACTTGGACCGTCGTTCCCGTAGCCGCGCCGGTCTGCGCGTCGTAGACCACGTAAACGGCGTACAGGTTGCCGAGCGGATCGAGCGCCGCCTGTATCGAGAACGAAGCGGGCGAGGGAAGCGTGATCGTGCGAAGCGGCGCGGCGTTTCCGCTCGCCCCAGGCGCGTACACCGCGACGCGGTACTGCGTCGAGCCGAACGCCACGAGCCCGACGTAGAGCGTTCCATCGGCCGCGACGCCGAGATACCATACGGAGTCGGAGGTGTGCAGATTCAGCGTCGACGCCGGCGTGCTCCGATTCGTCGGTGCGAACGTCGCTACTTCATCGAAGCCGGTGTTCAGGTCGAGCGCGCTGCCGTAGATCGTCCCGTCGGGCGCGACCGCGATCAGACCGGGAGCGGGCGTCGGATTGAACGTCGCGCTGGGCGTCGACGACGTCGACGGCGGTGCCGCGTACTCGTAAACCGACGAGGGGCCGCCGCTCGCGTTCGGCCCGAGCACGTACAGGTTCCCGGCCGCGTCGGTACCGAGTGAGAAGACGATCTGGTCCGGCGGGAGATTCGAGTCGTAGGGCGCGCGAATGCTGCGGCGCGGTGCGGGATAGCCGTTCGACTGCGCCGCGAACTGCAAGATCCACATCGTCGTGTACGTCGACGAAGACGTGTAGAAAATGTTCGCCGCGACCGAGCTCGCGAAGTACACGTTGCCTGCGGCGTCGACCGTTGCGAGCGGCATCGTTCCCCCGTCGCTGGCCAGCTCGTCGAACACGTTCCCGTACAGCGTCGGCTCGACGGGGAGCTTCGTCGCGGAGGACGGGATCACGTCGAGCGCGTCGCCCGATCCCTCGGCGGCCCAGATCGCTCCGCTCGGGTCGTAGCCGACGCCGAACTCGGGACGGCCGGGCGTTCCGATCGTTCGGAGCGGCTCGACCGCGCCGCTCGCCGTCGGTGAGAACGTCTCGAGGGCGGCCGTTTCGAAGCCGTTGTAGAAGCCCCCGGTGTACGCGGTGGTCACGTCGCCCGCGGCGTCGACCGTAACGGCGCCGGGATCCTGGTTGTTCGGATCGCCGAACGAGCGCGACGGCGCAACGTTGCCGTTGCTGGTCGCGCCGAACACGAGCACTTGCTGCGCCGGCGTCTGGCTCGCAGTCGTCGCGAGCAGATTCGCGCACGCGTCGGTCGCGAGTCCGTCGATGCCGGGGTTCAAATTCGTTGCGGAGCCGGAGATCGTCCGCGCGACGTTCGGAGCGGTCGCGGGGTTCGCGATCGCGCGCACCACCGCCGGCGTGGTGCTGCCCGCGGCGAATCCCGCGACATACAACGTCGGCGGGCCGGCGGCCGGCAAGAGCGCGTGGGCCGGCGTCAACGATGCGGCCGATGCCGTGATCGTCACGCACGGGATCGCCGCGCCGTCGTACGAGAGCTTCACCGGGGTCGCGGGCGGCGCGCTCAGCGATGCGGTCGAAAGATGCGTGGCCCCCGACGTGTCGGAGTCGGCGAGCGCGATCGTCAGCGGGTTGCCGTTCGCGTCGACGTACGAGCCCGGACCGACGACGGTGTTCCCGTCCGCGTCCAACGCGCCGACGGCGACGTCGACGCTCGAGGCGCTCCCCGCGGTGACGGCGGACGGCGACAAGGCGACGGTGAGCGCGCGCACGACGCCGTCGAACGTGACGTTCACGTGATTCGCGGCGTCGAGGACGATCGTCTGCGTCAGCGTCCCGGTCGAGAGCAGGTTGCCGGTACCGTTCGCGGCGTCGAAGAGCTTCACGCCGAAGGTGTCCGAACCGACCGGCGCCTGCACGGTTCCGCTGCACGCGCTCTTCGTGCACGCGATCACCACCGGCGCTGAGGCGGTCCCGCCGGCCGGCGTCACCACGACCGTCGCGGATTTCGTCGACGCGGAGACGTACCGCACGCGACGCCGCACCGCCGACGTCCCGGCCGGCGCGGGCAACGCGATCGTGAACTGCACGGCGACCGTCTGGCCTGCCGCTTGCCGGCCGACGGGAACGGGCGGTGCGAAGGCGCCTCCGCCGCCGCACCCGGATAGAAGCACGGCCGCGAGCGCGACCGGCGCCACGAGCCCGTATCGGGCTCGGGAAGACGAAAGGCGAAGTCTGCACATCGCTCGGCCCTCCGGTCCGTATGCCGTGCCAGCATAGCGGAACTCCGGTGCGCCGCGTATGTCGGAAACCCGTACCGCTTTGCGCCTCGCCGCGTCGTTTCACGACGTTCCGGCCGTCACGGCGCGACGTCCCGGAGGTCCTCGCCGTGACGGCGAAGGGAACGGTTCGATGTCCGACACCGCGCCCGACTACCGTTCCACCCTGAACCTGCCCAAGACGGATTTCCCGATGCGCGGCGAGCTGCCCAAGCGCGAGCCGGCCCTGGTGCGGTGGTGGGCGGAGCGCGACGTCTATCGCAAGCGGCTGGAGCGGAACCGCGAGAACCCGCCCTACGTGCTCCACGACGGCCCGCCGTACGCGAACGGCGACCTGCACATGGGCACCTTCCTGAACCGCGTCCTGAAGGACGCGCTGGTGAAGATCCACCTGCTCGACGGGCAGTACTCCGACTTCGTCCCCGGCTGGGACATGCACGGCCTGCCGATCGAGCGCGAGACCCTCAAGCACCTGAAGCTGGACTTCCGGCAGGCGGATCCGCTCGAGCTGCGGCGCGCCTGCCGCGAGCGCGCGCTGTACTGGCAAGGGCGCCAGCGCGATCAGATGCTGCGGATGGGCACGTTCGGGCGCTTCGACGACCCGTACATGACCATCGCGCCGTCGTTCGAAGCGACGATCGTCGAAACGCTGGCCGATCTCGCGCAAGACGGCTATCTCTACAAGGGACTCCGCTCGACGCTCTGGTGCGTCGTCGACGAAACCGCGCTCGCGGAAGCGGAGATCGAGTACAAAGACCACACCTCGCCGTCGATCTACGTCCGGTTCCGCGCGACGGACGCGCAGCGCGCGGCGCTGCTGGAGAAGGTCGGTCTCGACGACGACGGGACGCCGCTCTCGGTGCTGATCTGGACGACGACGCCGTGGACGCTTCCGGCGAACGTCGCGATCGCGCTCAACCCGGACGCGACGTACGGCGTGTACCGCGCGGGCGGTGAGGACGTGATCGTCGCCACGGCGCTGGCGTCGAGCGTGCTCAACCGGCTGAACGCCGGCGAGGCGGCGTTGCGCGGCGAGACTGCGGGCGCGTCGCTGGAGAAGCTCGCGGTGCGGCACCCGTTCTTCGACCGCGACTCGCTCGTCGTTCTCGCACCGTACGTCGAGCTGGAGACCGGCACCGGCGCCGTCCACACCGCGCCCGGTCACGGCGAGGACGACTTCGAGACGGGCGCGCGCTACGGGCTTCCCGTCGTCACGCCGGTGGACGCGGCGGGTCGCTTCACCGCCGAGGCCGGCGCGTACGCCGGGATGCCGATCTTCGAGGCGAACGAGCGGATCGTCGAAGACCTGCGTGCGTCCGGCGCGCTCGTCGCCGCCGAAGCGTACGAGCACAGCTACCCGCACTGCTGGCGCTGCAAGAATCCGGTCATCTTCCGCGCGACCGCGCAATGGTTCATCGGCATGGACCGCAACGGATTGCGCGAGCGTGCCGAGCGCGCCGTCCACGACGTGTCGTGGCTGCCCGAGTGGGGCGAGAACCGCATGTCGCAGATGGTCGGCAACCATCCGGAGTGGTGCGTGTCGCGGCAGCGCGCGTGGGGGACGCCGATCCCCTCGGTGTCGTGCACGGCGTGCGGCGCGTCGTTCCTGAACCCGGCGCTGGCGCGCAGCTTCGCCAAAGCGATGCGCGCGCGCACGTTCGAGGAAGGCAACGCGTCCGACCTCTGGTGGACCGAGCCGCTCGAAGCGTTTGCGCCGCCGGGGATGCAATGCCCCGAATGCGGGGGCACGGCGTTCGCGAAGGAGCGCAACATCGTCGACATCTGGTTCGAGTCCGGCGTCACCTGGCGCGCCGTGCTGGTCGAGCGCGGCATGCCGTATCCGGCCGACGCCTACCTGGAGGGCGGCGACCAATACCGCGGCTGGTTCCGCTCGAACCTGCTGACCTCGGTCGCGACCCGCGACCGCGCACCGTACAAGCAGGTCATCTCGTACGGCTGGGTCGTCGATCAGCACGGTCACGCGATGCACAAGTCGGCCGGCAACTACATCGCGGTCGACGAAGCGATGTCGAAGTACGGCGCCGACGTGCTGCGGCTGTGGGTCGCGTCGACGGAGTATCTCAGCGGCGACGTGCGGCTGGGTGCGAAGCTGCTCGACAACGTCGCGAACACGTACAAGAACATTCGCTTCCGGCTGCGCTACCTGCTGGGCGCGCTCGACGGCCTGACGCCAAACACCCTCGTGCCGCGCGAGCGCATGGAGCCGATCGACCGGCTCGCGCTCGCCGCGCTCGACGCCTTTGCGCGCGACGTCCGCGAGAGCTACCTCGCGTTCGACTTGCACAGAGCGTACGTCGCGATCCAGCGCTTCGACAAAGAGGACCTCTCGGCGTTCTACGTCGACGTGCTCAAGGACCGGCTGTATTCGTCGGCGCCCGACGCGCACCGGCGGCGCAGCGCGCAGTCGGCGCTCTACGAGATGCTGCGCACGCTGTGCGTGCTGCTCGCGCCGATCCTCTCGTTCACGGCCGAAGAGGCGTGGCAGCAGGTCGATCCCGCGCTCCGCGGCGAGGACGAGTCCGTGTTCTTCCTGACCTTTTCCAAGGCCGAGACCGCCGACGGCGAGGCGCTGGAGACGTGGAGCGCCCTGAAGGCGCTGCGCGCGCAGGTCGCCGCGAGCGAAGGCGTACGCGACTTTCAGCTCGACGCGAGCGTCGCCGTGCAATCCCCCTACTACGAGCGGTTCGTCGAGCTCGGCGACAACCTGCGCGAAGCGCTCGTCGTCTCGGCGCTGCGCGGGCTCGAGCGCTCCGCGAACGGCGCGGCGAGCGTGACCGTCGTGCCGGCGGCCGGCGAGAAGTGCGCGCGCTGCTGGAAATATCTCCCGCTCGGAACCGATCCCGAGCATCCGTCGCTGTGCGCCGACTGCGCCTCGATCGTGCGCGAGCTGGAGGCGGTCAAGGCGGGCTGAGCCCCGATCGGCGCGCGAGCGCGCGGCGTGGCGGCTCGCAGGTGACACGATGCTGGCACCCCCGTGCGCGACGATGCGCGCATGGCGCATCGCGACGACGAAGAGTACATCGCCCTGCTCGAGATGTGCGCCGAGGAACGCCGGCGTCTCGGGCTGCCCACCTACACGCGCGAAGACCTCGAGCTGCTCTTCGAGCTGGTCGACGTCCCCGTCCCCGAGCCGCGGCTCCCGCCCAACGTCCTTCCCTTCCGGCCGCCGAAGGGCCGGCGAAGGCGACGTGTTCCAATAGCATGAACTTGCGAGATCGTTGACAGCATGCTATGGTGGGGACAGCCATGGGGGCCGGGGTCGTCAAGCGCGCGAGTGGAGCGCGCACTCATCCGCCGGACGTGCTCGCGCCGCGCGCGGCGTATGAGCTGTGCGTCGTTGCGGCGCGCTTCGAGATCGCCGACGCGCTGACGCGAACGGGCCACGATCCCGTCGCGCGTGATCTCCTCGATGCGACGGCGCGCGAGTGCGAAGGCGACATCGTCGGCGCGGAAGCGACGCTGCGCGGCGCCGCGGAACGCGCGGCGCCCGACGTGCACGGGTACGTCGTCGACCTGCTCGCGCCGCTGCTCGTCGCGCGCTCGCTCTACGGTCGCGCGGCCGCGCTCGCTGCGAATCGTGCGCCGCCCGAGCTCGAAAGCGGCCGCCTCGCGCTCCTCGCGCACATCGCGGCCGCGACCGGCGACGACGCGGGCGCGCAGCGTCGCGCCGCGGAGGCGTGCGCGATGAGCGCCGGCGCCGGTCCGGTGCAGCGGATGCGCGTCGGCGAGCGGCTCGCGCGAGCGGCGCTGTGCAGGCGCGCGTTCGCGGAAGCGCAACGCGGCTGTGCGAGCGCGCTGCGCGAAGCGCACGCTCTGGGCGCCGACCGGGCCGCCGCGGCGATCCACGGCGTCGCCGAGGCGCTGCATCGCACCGGCACCGGCCGCGTCGAGGCGCAGTGGCGGCACGCGCTCCTGCGGCATCGGCACGCGGTGCGCGGGGGCGACGCCGCCGGCGCGCGGGCTGCTCGCGCGAGCCTCTACGAGATGGCGGTCGAGCGGGGACGCGACGCGGAGGTCGGGCACGCGCGGGCGCTCATCGAAGCCGAGCCGATGCCCGCGCGCTACGGCGTGCGCTTCGGACGCATCGTCGGCGATGCGCTCGTCGCCGGGTGGCGGGACGACTTCGTCGCGGCGCGCGACGCGCTGTCGGCGGAGCTTCGCCGCGGCGGCGCGACCGACGGCGAGCGCGCTCTGGCGCGAGCGCTCCACGGGCTGGCCGCACTGGCGCTCGGCGACGAACGCACCGCCCGCGCCGATGCACGCGCGGCGCTCGCGGTCAGCGTCGCGACGTCGAGCATCGCGGCCGACGAGGTACGCCGGCGCCGCATCGCGCGCGCGCTCGCGACGCGGGCCGCGACGCCCGGGCGCATCGCGACGTTCGATTCCGCGTGCCGCATCGAGGGCGCCGGACCGTACGTCGAGGGCTACGCGCGCTTCGTCGCCGCCGCGCGCCGCAGGCTCGCGCGCCGGCCGACCGACGGACCGCTCACCCCCACCGAGATCGACGTGCTGCGTCTCGTCGCCGCAGGGCGGACCGCATCGCAGATCGCCACGCTGCTCGGCCGCAGCACGCACACGGTCCGCACGCACCTTCGGAACGTCGGGATCAAGCTGGAGACGCACGGACGCGAGGAGGCGGTCGCGCGCGCCCGCGCGCTCGGCGTGCTGCCTCCGCCTTAGCCCGCCGGCGCGGGCTCGAAGCGCGCCCGGAACGTCTCCCAGCGTCCGCGCTCGATCTCGGCGCGCGCGTCACGCACCAGCTCGCTGAGCGCGGCGACGTTGTGGTACGACAGCAGCCGTTGCGCGAGCAGCTCTCCGGACCGGTAGAGGTGCGCGAGGTACGCTTTCGTGTACGTCGCGCACACGCGGCAGCCGCACTCGGGATCGAGCGGCGAAAACTCGCGCACGTTCGCGGCGAGCCGGATGTTGTATTCGGTTCCCGACCGCGTGAGGACGCGCCCGTGCCGGCCGCTGCGCGTCGGGTAGACGCAATCGAAGAGATCGATGCCGCGGTCGATGCCGGCAACGAGATCGCGCACGGTGCCGACGCCCATCAGATAGCGCGGCTTGCCGGCGGGGAGGAGCGCGGCCGTGGAGCGCGCGATCCGATCCATCTCCTCGCGCGACTCTCCGACCGAGAGCCCGCCGATCGCGTACCCCGGGAGATCGAGTGCGACCAGCTCCGCCGCGCTGCGCTCGCGGAGCGCTTCGTCGACGCCGCCCTGGACGATGCCGAAGAGCATCGTCCGCTCGGGATGCCGGCGCGCCTCGGCGCAGCGGCGCGCCCACGCCGTCGTGCGTACCACGGCGCGCTCCACCTCCGCGCGCGGCGAGGGCAGCTTCACGCATTGATCGAGCGCCATCGCGACGTCGACGCCGAGCGCTTCTTGAAATTCCACGACGTTCTCCGGCGTGAACCGGTGTGCGCTGCCGTCGAGGTGCGAGCGGAACGTCACGCCGTCCTCGTCGACCGCGCGCCGCGATTCCAGGCTGAACACCTGGAAGCCGCCGGAGTCGGTGAGGATCGGGCCGCCCCACGCCATGAAGCGATGGATGCCGCCCGCCTCGACGAGCGTCTCGCGACCGGGCCGCAGCCACAGATGGTAGGTGTTGGCGAGCACGATGCGCGCGCCGAGCTCGCGCAGATCGTTCGGCTCGAGCAGCTTGACGTTCGCGAGCGTGCCGACCGGCATGAAGCAGGGCGTCTCGACGTCGCCGTGCGCCGTGGTCAGCGTGCCGCGCCGCGCCGCGCCCGCCGTCGCGCGCAGCACGAAGCGTCCTACCGGAGCGGCGCTCATCGCCGGCGGAGCATCTCGAGCGTCGCGAGATACTCCGGGGGCGGCTCGCTCTCGAACGAGAGGTACTGCTTCGTGCGCGGGTGCTTGAAGCGCAGCCGCCACGCGTGGAGTGCTTGACCCGGCAGCGGCAGCCGCGAGTCGCCGCGTCCGTAGATCGGATCGTTGACCACGGGATGGCCGAGCGCGGCCATGTGCACGCGAATCTGGTGCGTGCGCCCGGTCTCGAGGCGAAAGATCAGCTCGCTCGCGCCCTGCAGGCGCTCGCGAATCTCGTAGTGCGTGGCGGCCGGCTTGCCGTCGGCACGGATCGCGTACTTCAAGCGGTTGCGCGGATCGCGGCCGATCGCGCCGCGGATCGTGCCCTGCGCGTCTTCCGGGATCCCGACGACGATGCCGAGGTAGGTGCGCTCGATGTAGCGCGCCTGCATCGCACGCCCCAGCGTCCCGAGCGCTTCGTCGGTCTTCGCGACGAGGAGCAGCCCGGACGTGTCACGGTCGAGGCGGTGCACGAGCCCCGCGCGCAGTCGCTCGCCGGGAAGCTGCGGCGCGTGCGCGAGCAGCGCGTTCACCAGCGTGCCGTCGGTCGCCCCGTGCGCCGGATGCGTCACCATCCCCGCCGGCTTGTCGACCACGAGCACGTCGTCGTCCTCGTACACGACGTCGAGCGGGATCGCTTCCGCCTCGACGGTGAGCGGCCGCGGCGCATCGATCTCATACGCCACGACGTCACCCGGCTCGAGCAGGGTGCTCGGCTTCCCCGACGCGCCGTTCACCGTCGCGGCTCCGGCGCGCAGCGCCGCGGCGACGTGCGAGCGCGAGAAGCCGGTGAGCCCGGCGAGGAGCACGTCGAGCCGCGAGCCGGCCTGCGCCGGATCGACGACGTGCGTCAGCGGCGCGCCTCGCGGCGCAGCGAGGAAATGATCAGCAGCGCCACGCCGATCGTGATCGCCGAGTCGGCGACGTTGAACACGTTCGGCCAGATCGTCTTGAAGTCGATGAAGTCGACCACCCAGCGGTGCTGGAAGCGGTCGACGATGTTCCCGATCGCCCCGCCGACGATCATCCCGAACGCGACCCGCACCAGATTCGAGCGGCGCACCGCGTCGCGGAATGCGTACGTGAAGATCGCCAAGACGATCAGCGCCAGCACGATCAGCAGCGCCGGCGAGTTGCCGAAGAGCCCGAACGCGCCGTGCGTGTTCTGCACGTACGTCCACCAGAGGAGATGCGGGATCACCAGCCGGCTCTCGTTCGGCAGGAACGAGTGGAGCACGACCGTCTTCGACCACCGGTCGAGAAGGAACACGAGGAGAGCCACGGCCCACAGGACGATCACCGGACCGCCGGTTCGACGCACGCGCCGAACCCCCGCCCGCGCGAGACCGCGGACGCTCGGCTAGAAGTCGAGGGCTTCGATATCGAGGTGACCGTGCAGGACGCGCACGACCGCGACCTGCTCGTGCTCGGCGTTCACCGTGTAGAACGCGACGAACGGATGGACGGGAAGCGACCGCAAGCCGTGCCGGAACTCGGGCCGCTCGCGCCCCGCGGTCGGAAAGAGCGACAGCATGTTCAGCATGCGGCCGAAGTCGTTCGAGAATCGGTCGAGTCCGTCCGGGTGGCGATCGGCGTACCAGTCGGCCGCGGCCTCGACGTCGGCGACGGCGCGCGCGCTGAGCGCGATGTCGCAGTGAGTGCCGTTCAGGGCGATTCCCGGCGTGCCGCCGCGCGGGCCCGGGCGCGTTCGGCGACGCCGCGGACGAATTCATCCGTCATCGGCTCGGTCCGGCCGGCGTCGATATCGGCCTGACCTTCCGCAAGCAGCCGCCGCAGCACCGCCAGCTTGTGCGCGCGTTCGCGTAGGAGCCGAAGACCGTCACGGACCACGTCGCTTTGGTTGCCGTAGCCGCCGCTCGCCGTCTGCTCCTTGACGAAGTCGTCGAGGTCATCGGGCAGGCTCACGTTCATGGTCCGCACGCAGCTAGTGTACCTGCGTTGGCAAATATTGCCAAGATCCGCAATTCCGCAGGCGGCTTTCGCGATCCGCAGACCGCGTCCCGATCCCGCGGGCAGCCGTCCCGATAGCCGTCCCATCCCGCAGACGGGCCGTCCCGAGCTCGTGCGATCGGCCGGGCTACATGCTCGGCGGCTTGACGTACTGGTAGAACCAGCCGGCGACGCGCCCGAACGTCCCGGTGATGAGCACGATCCCGGTGGCGACGAGAAAGGCGCCGGCGCCGATCTCGATCGCGCCGAGGTAGCGCTTGACGCGGTTCAGCGCGCCCAGCGACCTCGAGATGGCCGCCGAGACGATGAAGAACGGCAGCGCCAGACCCATCGAGTAGACGAACAGCAGGAACATCGCCTGGCCGTACTTCTCTTGCGTCGCGAGCGCGAGGATCCCCGCGAGGATCGGCCCTACGCAGGGCGACCATCCGGCGGCGAACCCGAGGCCGACCAGGAACGAGGCGACGTACGAGCGGTTCGCGCTGCGGATCTGCAGGCGCTTGTCCATCATCAGGAACGGGATCTTGAACACGCCGATCATGTTCAGCCCGAGGAGGATCACGATCGCGCCGCCGATCTTCGCGACCCAGTCGCGATATTCGATCAGCGCCGTGCCGACCGCGCTCGCGGTGAAGCCGAGCGCCATGAACACGATCGTGAACCCGGCGATGAAGCAGAGCGCGTGGACCATCACGCGCCGGCGGTCCCGGGCGTCGCTCTGCGCCTTCAGCTCTTCCAGGCTCGATCCGGTGAGGAACGAGAGGTAGGCCGGGATCAGCGGCAAGACGCACGGTGAGATGAAGGAGACGATCCCGGCGAGGAACGCGGCCAGGACGTTGACGTTCGCGGACACGGCTCCGTGGACTACGCCAAAAGGGGAGGCGGTTCCGGGGCCGCGCCCGTAAGGTCGCCCCGTGAGCCACTGGTTCAGCTATCCGAACATCGATCCGATCGGGTTCCGGCTGGGGCCGGTCGCGGTCCACTGGTACGGAATCTCGTACCTGTTCGGGTTCGTCTGCGTCTTCCTCTGGATGAACCGGCCGGCGGGGCGCCGCCGCATGGGGCTCACGACCGAGCAGATCCAGGACTTCCTCGTCTACGCGCTCGTCGGCGTGCTCATCGGCGGCCGCGTCGGCTTCGTCATCGCCGACGTCATCACGAAGCACAACCTCGCCGACTACCTGGCGCACCCGATCACGTTCATCGCCATCTGGCAGGGGGGGATGGCGTTCCACGGCGCGCTCGTCGGCGTCATCCTGGCGATCCTGCTGTTCTTGCGCAAGCACCCCGGGCTGACGTTCGGGATCATCGGCGACGAGGCGGTTCCGCTGCTCTCGGCCGGCATCTTCACGACGCGGCTCGTGAACTTCATCAACGACGAGCTGCCCGGGAAGCTGTGCCTGCCGGACCATCCCTACTGCATCCTGTTTCCGAACTATCCGGACGGCTACCGGTACCCCTCGCAGATCTTCGAGGCGATCCTCGACCTCCTCACGCTGCCGCTGGTGCTGTTCATCTACTCGCGCCGGCCCCCGGACGGCGTCGTGGCGTGGAGCTGGTTCACGATCTACGGCATCACGCGCTCGGTCGCCGAGATCTGGCGCGAGCCGGGCTTCACCGTGCTCGGCCTCGACGGCGGGCAGTTCGTCGCCGTGGTGCAGATCTTCATCGGCGTCGCGATGATCGTGTACTCCTACCGGAAGGGGAAGCGCACCGACGCGCGGCTGCCCGATCGCGAGATCGAGCCGGTGCCGACGCCGGTCCCCTAGCCTCCGGCCCGGGAGACGGCGCTCGGCTCGTGGAAAACGCCGGTCGATGCCTTCCGCCACCGGGACCGTCGCGGCGCGCGTGGAGACGATGCGCGAGCGGGTCGACCGGGCCGCTCTCGCCGCCGGACGCCCGCGCGGATCGGTCGCGATTCTGGCCGTCACGAAGACGCAGCCGCGCGAGGCCGTCGTCGCCGCGATCGACGCCGGGCTGCGCGACGTCGGCGAGAACTACGTGCAGGAGGCGCGCGAGAAGTACGCCGGATTGCCGCCGTGCACGAAGCACTTCATCGGCCACGTCCAGACGAACAAGGCGAAGGCGATCGTGCGGCTCTTCGACGTGGTGCAGAGCGTCGACCGGCTCGACGCCGGGCTCGCGCTCGCGAAGGCGGCGCGAGACGTCGGCCGCTCGCTGCGCGTTCTCGTGCAAGTGAACGTCTCGCCCACCGAACGCTTCGGCGCCCCTCCCCGCGACGCGCCGGCCCTCGCGGCGCGGCTGCGCGACGAAGGGCTGCACGTCGACGGCGTGATGGCGATCGGACCGCTCGCCGGCGACGTCGACGCGGCGTTCGCCGCCGCGCGCGGCGCGTTCGAGCGGGTCGGCGGGGCGACGCTCTCGCTCGGCATGTCGGATGACTGGGAGTCGGCCGTACGCCACGGCTCGACGATGGTACGGCTCGGGACCGCGATCTTCGGTCCGCGTCCCCCGAAGGAAAGGAGCTCCGTATGAGCATGTTCGCGAGGATCGGGTCCTGGTTCGCGATCCGCGAGGACCTCGAGGAAGACGAAGTCTACGCCGACGAGGTGTCCTCGAAGCGGAACGTCGTCTCGCTGAGCGAGGCGCCGCGCCGCACGGGCGGCTCCGTCGCCGTCTTCGCGCCGCGCTCGTTCGGCGACGTGACGGAGATCGCCGACGCGCTTCGCGCGCGGCAAGTCGTCATCGTCAACGTGCAGGGCGCGGACCGCACGCTGCTGCAGCGCGTGGTCGACTTCACCTCGGGGGTCGCGTACACGATCGACGGCCGGATCCAGAAGCTCGCGGACGCGATCTATCTCGTCGTGCCGCACGGCGTGAACGTGAACTCGGCGGGGGTCCGGGAACAGCTCGACAACGACGGCATCCTCGGAATCAAGGACCTGCGCTGATGGCGAAAATCACGATCGTCGACATCCAACACAAAGAGTTCAAGAAGTCGCTTCAAGGCTACGACCGGAACGAGGTCAACGAGTTCCTCGACGAGATCATCGAGACGCTCGAAGACGAAGCGCAGAGCCGCGCCGCGCTCGAAGCCGAGATCTCGGACTTGCGCGAACGCATCTCGCATTTCAAGGCGATGGAAGAGTCGCTGCAGTCGACGCTGCTGCTCGCGCAGCGCACCGCCGACGAGGTGAAGGCGGCCGCGCACAAGGAGGCCGACCTGATCCGCCAGGAGGCGCGCATCGCGGCGGAACGCGAGATCGCCTCGCTCGGCGACCGCATCGACGAAGCGCGCCGGGAAGCGCAGCGGCACTCGGACACCGCGGAAAAGGCGCGCAGCGAGCTGCGCTCGCTGCTGATGTCACACCTCGCGCTGCTCGATCGCGCGCCGTTCGCGACGCCGGCTCCCGCGACCGCCTCGGCGCCGCCTTCCGGAGCGGGCGACTCGCCGGCGCTCGAGCCCGCCGAAGCGGCCGCGGGCAACGGCACCACCGAGCACACCCTGGTCCACTAGCCGCGCGCGCGGCGCGTTCGCGGGAAAGCGGGTCCCATGGATTTGGAGCTCGCGGGCCGCGTCGCGATCGTCCTCGCGGCGAGCAAAGGATTGGGGCGCGCGTGCGCGCAGGCGCTCGCCGACGAAGGCGCGTCGGTCGCGATCGGCGCACGCGACGCCGCCACGCTCGAGGCGACGGCGGCCGCGATTCGCGAGCGGAGCCGCGCGCGGGTGATCGCCGTTCCGGTCGACGTGCGCGCGCCCGAGCAATGCGAGGCGATCGTCGATGCGACGCTGCGCGAGTACGGGCGTATCGACATCCTCGTGAACAACGCCGGCGGTCCGCCGTTCGCGCCGTTCGAGCGCTTCGACGACGAAGCGTGGCGCGCGGCGTTCGAGCTGAACCTCCTCAGCACCGTGCGGATGACGCGGCTCGTCCTGCCGCACCTCCCGCGTGACGGGCGCGGTCGCGTGATCAACATCGTGAGCTTCTCGGTGAAGAGCGTCCTCGAGAACAGCGTGCTGTCGACCGCGATGCGTTCCGGCGTCGTCGGGATGACGAAGCTGCTCGCCGACGAGGTGGGCCCGCACGGCATCACGGTGAACAACGTGGCGCCCGGCGCGATCCTCACCGACCGGCTGCGCGAGACGGGCGGCGGAGCGCTGGAGAAGCGCGCTTCACGAATCCCGCTGCGCCGCATCGGGACCCCCGAGGAGTTCGCGAGCGTCGTGGCGTTCCTCGCTTCCGCGCGCGCTTCGTACGTGACCGGGACGACGATCCCGGTCGACGGCGGAGCGATGCGCGCGATCTCCTGACCGCCGCGCGATCAGGCGCGCGTGAGCTGCTCGCGCATCTCCTTCGCGGTGATCGGATTGTTGTAGATGGGCGAGCCGGGCTGCTGCTTGCGACCGCCTTCGACGAGCCCGCCGTTGTCGACGGGATCGAAGCCGATCTCGTCGATGAGATCCATGACGACGCGCTTCGCGGCGGGATCGTCGGAGGCGACGGGGATGGCGAGACGTCCCTTCTCGCCCTTCGGCTTTCCGTCTCCGGCCAGCCGCTTGTAGTAGATCGTGTTGAACGCCTTGACGACCCGCGCGCCGGGGACGAGCGCTCGCGTGAACTCGGTGGAGGTCTTCGAGCCGAGGTCTTCGATCTCGAAGTCTTCGGAGTACGGGTTCATCGCGTCGATGACGATCTTGTCGTCCCAGCCTTCGATCTCGCCGAGGGCCTCCTCACGCTTCGTCCACGGGATCGCGATGAGCACGACGTCGCTCGCGTCGACGGCGTCCTGCGGCGTCGCGGCTTCGGCGTTCGGCCCGATCTCCTCGACGAGCTTGCGCAGGGACTCCGGCCCGCGCGAGTTGGCGATCCGGACGTGGTGTCCGGCCTTCGCGAACAGGCGTGCGGCGTTTCCTCCGATGTTCCCGGAGCCCAAGATCCCGATCTGCATCCAGCTTCCTCACGCGGGCGGCGCCCGTCCGGCCGCCCCATCCCGTAGGGGTTACGCCGCCGCGCCCCCGGATTCCGTGGCCGCGCCCGCGCCCGCGGACGGTCCCGGGGCAGACGCCGCAGCGGCACCGCGCCGATTTGCAGGACGCGACACGGTCAGCGTACCGGCAACCGGTTCAGATCGATCAGGCCGAGCGAGCGCTCCGAGCACGCGGCGAGCGGGCGGACGTGCCGCACATTCGCCGTCACGATGCTGGCCCGCGGATACGACGCCGCAGTCGCCACGACGATCGCCTCGATCGTTTCGGTCCCCGGAAGACCGGCCGCGTTCCGCAGCCGTCCCGTGTCGATCGCGGTGCGCGCCGTGAGATCCACCACCGACGTGAAGCCGCCGAGCGCGTCGAGCGCGCGATCGTACCGCACGTCATAGCGCTGGTCACCGTAGCATTCGGCGAGAACGACGACGGGAACGCACACGACCGCGTGCTCTTCGACGATCCTTCGAAGCAGCGCGCGAATCCGCGGATCGTCGTCCGCGAGCGCTCCGAGCGCACCGCTGTCGAAGACGACGACCTCGCTCAAGCGGAAGCCGCGTCGGGCTCGGCGTCAAGCGCCGGATCGAGGCCGACGATCGTGACCGTGTCGCCCTTCACAGCGACGGCCGGATGCGACCCCACGACGCTTTCGAGCGGCACGTGCTGCGTCGTGGTCCGTTCCAGCAAGCGGAGCAAGTCGACGCTTTCCGTCGGCGGCTCGCCGGCTTCGGCGTGCGCCTGCGATGCTGCCGGCTCGCCGAGAGCGTGCGCGATGCGGCGGCGCACCTTGGTCAGCCGCGCCGCGCGGAAGCGGTCGTTCCAGGCGCGATCGACCGTTTCACCGACGCCCACCGGGACGTCACCGACGCGGCTCGCCGCGTCGCGAAGATAGGCGCCGATCGCGTCCGCTTGCAGCCGCCGTTGAAGAGCTTCGTTCAGGTACGCGGACAGCTCGCGGCGCCTGACCCGACGCCGGGCCTGGGCGACGAGCTCCGAATCAAGGCTGACCGAGACCTTTTCCCGAGCTGGCACTTGGGTATCCTACCACAAGTAGGAAACACGGTCATGCGCGTCCTGGGCCCGCGTTTGCGCGCCAGTGGAGACTATCGGCTGACGGCGGCACTGCCGACTCGGCTTTGCGATGAAACGACATCCGATTGATTGTCAGGCTCCCTTCCGCAGGCCATCTCAATGACCAAACCCGCTCACACGTACATCGTCCGTCGAATTCGTGGATCGCGGCACTGTGTGGAACGGTTGCCTTTGTCGCGCTTGGTTGTAACCCGATGCACCGCGCTGGAGTCGAACGACGCCTATCGCCTGGATCATCGGTCGCGACACCAGGCTCGGATGTCATCCGGCGCCGCCCAATCTTCATGCACCGCGACCACCACGAACTGCCCATCGGAACGCGCATCTACCTCGGCAACCACTCGGAATTGTATCTGCGGCCGGGCGATCCCGTTCCGCCTCTCTACGCGCATCGCGTTCCCGATATCGTCATCGTCGGCCCCTAGTGGAGTCGTCTAGCGACTCATCAGAAAACTGAGCGCGGACGCGCACTGGCCTGAAAGAAACGTACCGGCAATATCCCTGCGACGAGGCGGCAATCGCGCCGGGCCTAGCATCCGCGCATGGACGGAATAGAGTGGATGGGCAGCGCGATGCGGGCGGCGCGGGCGCAGCTCGACGTCGCGACGCACAACCTCGCGAATGCCTCGACCGACGGGTTTCGGCGTAGCGCCGCGACGGTCGCGCTCACGCCGCGCGGGCTGAGCGTCGGCGCGCGCGAGACGCACGAGCAGGGCGCCGTCCATCGGACCGGGCGCACCTTCGATCTCGCGCTGCTCGGTGCCGGCGCGTTTCGCGTGGGCGAGGTCACGACGCGCGACGGCGCGTTTCAGCGCGACAAGGACGGCTGGATCGTCGACGATCGCGGCCGCCGCCTCCACGGCGCGTGCGGTCCGCTGCGCGTCTCGGAGCAGGCGACGATCGCTGCCGACGGAACCGTGCACGACCGCGGGCGGATCCTCGACCGGCTGCCGCTCCCCGGCGGGACGCGCGTGCTCGCGGGCGCGCTGGAGACGAGCACGGTGAACCCGATCGGCGAGACGCTTGCGATCCTCACGGCGCAGCGCGCGTTCGAGACGGCGGAGAAGACGCTTTCGGCGATCGACGCGACGCGCGAGAAGGCCGCGAACGACGTGGTGCGCGTGCAATGAGCCGCGCGATGGAAGCGGCGGCGAGCGGGATGGCGGCGCAGCAGACGCAGCTCGAGATCGTCGCCGACAATCTCGCGAACGCCGACGTGGCCGGATTCAAGAGCTCCGCCGCCACGTTCGCCGACGTGCGCGCCGGCGCGATCGGGCTCGGAACGACGAGCGTCGGACGGCATGCCGTGTTCGCGCAGGGCAAGCTCGTGCGGAGCGGCGGCCCCTTCGACGTCGCCATCGACGGCCCGGGGTTCTTCGTCGTGGAGCGCGGCGCGGCTCGCGCGTACACGCGCAACGGCGAGTTCTCGCGCGACGCGGACGGTGCGGTGCGCGACGCGTCGGGCTACGCGCTCGCCCGCGTTCGCATCCCGGCCGACGCGCTCGCCGTGCGCGTCGAGCGCGACGGGCGCGTGCTGATCGACACGCCGCAGGCGAAAGGACGCGAGATCGCACGGCTGCGGCTCGCGTCGTTCGCCGCGCCCGAAGCGCTGCGCCCGCTGGGCGGCACGCTGTTCGCGGCGACCGAGCGCTCCGGCGCCGCGCATCTGTTCGCGCCCGGCGCGCCGGACGGTCCGTCGATTGCGTTCGGCATGCTCGAGCGTTCCAACGTCTCGGTGGTCGAGTCGATGATGCAGATCCTCGGCGCGCAGCGCGCGTACGAAGCGAACGCCAAAGGGGTGCAAGCCGCAGATGAGATGCTGCGAATCGCCAACAACCTCCATCGCGGCTGACGTCCTCGCGCGCGAGCGCACCGACGCCCGCGACGTGACGAGCGCGATCCTGTTTCGCGAGATCCTCAAGCCGCTCGCCGCCGGGCTTGGACCGCTCGCGGAGATCGCGCTCGGCGAGGTCGCCGACGATCTGTTCGTCCGCAAGCGCCATGAGCGCTGACCTTCGGAACGCGCGCGTCGACACTCCGGGCGCGCACGCCGACGCTTCGGGCGCGCACCTGACGCGCGAAGATCGCGACCGCCTCGTGCGCGAGCTGCTGCCGATGGTCCGCCGGATCGCACGGCGCGTGCACCGGGCCGTGAGCGGCGCCGAGCTGGACGACCTGATCGGTGACGGCTGCGTCGGGCTCGTGCGCGCCGTGAACGCGTTCGATCCGTCGCGCGGCGTCCCGCTTCCCTTCTATGCGCGCCGCTTGGTCCTCGGGGCGATGCTCAACGGCGTGCGCCGTCTCGACCCCGTTCCGGAGCGCATCCGGCGCACGTTGCGCGACGCCGAGAACGCGCGCTTCGCGCTCGCGCAGGAGATGGGCACGCTGCCTTCGTCTCACGCGATGGAGCGCCGCCATCCCGCGCTCGCGCGGGCTCGTGCGAACGCGCATCGCGCGATCCCGCTCTCGCTCGACGCGCCGTTTCCGTCGGGACAGCGCCTGGAGCCCGACTTCGGCCGTGACCCGCAGGCCGTCTACGAAGCGCGGACCGAGCGCGCGCGCGTCCGCGCGGCCGTCGCCGCGCTGCCCTCGCGTCAGCGTCGCATCATCGTCTCGCACTACTACGCGGAACGCCCGCTGCGGACGCTCGTCGCGCCGATGCGCATCTCCGCCCAGCGCGTTTCGCAGCTCCACCTGCGCGCGATGAAACGGCTGCGCGAGGCGCTCGCGGACGAAGCGGCATGAGGGGAACGAATCCGCCGCGCGAATCGCCGCGCGCCGCGCTTCTCGCGGCGACGCCGCCGGCGTACCCCGGGGAAGGCGCGGACGGCGACATCGACGTCCGCGCGACGCTGCCGCGCGAGCATCCCGCCTGGCAGCGCGACGTGCTGTCGGTTTCGTCGCGCGCCCGCGAGACGCTCGCGCGGCTGCGGCCGGTCGTGATTCGGGTCCTCACCTTCTGGGATCACGTCGTGCGCGCCGCCGCAATCGGCCACCGCAGGCTCGAGATCGACCCGAGCGGCTGCTATCGGCTGCGCTGACCGGGCTTACGCGTTCGCGACGATGCCTTCCACGAGGCGGGCGACATTCTCGGCGGCGCGGGTCGACGTCGCGAGCACCTCTTCGTGCGAGGTTTTCGCGCCGCTCAGGTGGACGTTGGTGATCAGCGAGAAGCCGACGACGTCGCGGCCGAGCGCGCGCGCGGCGATCGTTTCGAGCACGGTGCTCATCCCGACCGCGTCGGCGCCGATCGTACGCAGATAGCGTGCTTCGGCGGGCGTCTCGTACGCCGGACCGACGAGGCCGGCGTAGACGCCGTCGTGCAGGACGATCCCGTACTCGCTCGCCATGTGACGCGCCAGCTCCCGCAGATGCGGCGCATATGCATCGAGCATGTCCGTGAAGCGGGCGTCCGCGCCGGGGAGCAGCGACTCGCCCATCAGCGGGCTATTCCCGGTGAGATTGAGCTGATCGGTGATCAGCATGATGTCGCCCGGCGTGTACTCTGGATTCAAGCCGCCCGCGGCGTTCGTGAGGACGAACGTCTTTGCGCCGGCGTGCGCGGCGGCGACGACGGGGTAAACGACCTCGTCGCACGGACGGCCTTCGTACAGATGAAAGCGGCCGCTGAACGCGACGACGCGCCGGCCGTGCAGCATCCCGACGTGCGCTTCGCCGGCGTGGCCCGCGACCGTCGTCGCCGGCATCCCGTCGATCTTCTTGTACGGCACCGTGACGCCGCCGATTCGCTCGCGCAGCACGCCGCCGAACCCGCTGCCCAGCACGATCGCGCAGTCGAGCTCGCCCCCGGCGTGCTCGCGCAGCGCTTCGGCCGCCGCGAAGACGTGCTTGCGTTTCACCGGACGGGCTCCCGCGCGGGCACGAGCAGACTCGTTCCGGTCATCTCGCTCGGGACCGGAAGGCCGAGCAGCGGCAGCAGCGTCGGCGCAACGTCCCCCAGCTTTCCGCCGCTCGCGAGCATTCCTACCGTCTGCTCCGACACGATGACGAACGGCACCGGGTTGGTGGTGTGCGCGGTGAGCGGGTTGCCCTCCGCGTCGATCTTGTCTTCGGCGTTGCCGTGGTCCGCGGTGATCGCGAGGGTCCCGCCCGCGCGCAGCACCGCCGATTCGAGCCGGCCGAGCGCGCCGTCGAGCGTCTCGAGCGCCGAGATCGTCGCGTCCCACACGCCGGTGTGGCCCACCATGTCGGCGTTCGCGTAGTTCATCACGATGACGTCGTGGCGCTGGTGCGCCACGTCCTCCACCGCCGCGTTCGTGATGTCGCTCGCCGACATCTCCGGCGCCCTGTCGTAGGTCGGGACGCTGCGATTCGACGGGATCAGGATGCGGTCTTCGCCCGGGAACACGTCCTCGCGCCCGCCGTTGAAGAAGTACGTGACGTGCGCGTACTTCTCGGTCTCGGCCAGACGTAGCTGCGTGAGCCCGGCGTCCGCGACGACCTCGCCGAATACGCGAAACTGCGGCCGCGGGCCGAAGAGCACCGGGTTCGGGAAGTTCTCCTCGTAGCGCGTCATCGTCGCGAAGACGAAGTTCTGGAATCGTTTCACCGGGAAGTGCCCGAACGCCGCGTCGCTGAACGCGAGCGTGAGCTGCCGCGCGCGGTCGGGACGGAAGTTGAAGAAGATGCAGGCGTCGCCGTCGGCGACGGGACGCGGCTCGCCCACGATCGTCGGCACGACGAACTCGTCGCTCTCGTCGCGCGCGTACGCCGCCGCGAGCGCCTCCTGCGCGGTCTCCGCCCGATGCTCGGCTTTCGCGAACACGAGTGCATCGTACGCCTTCTGCGTGCGCTCCCAGCGCTTGTCGCGGTCCATCGCGTAGTAGCGCCCGGAGATCGTCGCGATCGCGCCCGCGCGCCCGGCGCTCGCCGCGTGCGCGTCGACCCGCGCGAGGTAGTTTCCGGCCGAGCGGGGCGGCGTGTCGCGCCCGTCGAGAAAGGCGTCGACCACGAACGGCACGCCGGCCTCGACGGCGGCGTCGATCAGCGCTTCGAGATGGTCGAGCGAGCTGTGCACCTTGCCGTCGGAGACCAGCCCCATGAAGTGCACGCGTCCGCCGCTCGCGCGGACGTGGTCGAAGCAGCCGCGCAGCGTCGCGTTGTTCGGCAGGTCTCCGGCGGCGATCACTTCGTCGATGACGACGACGCCTTGCGGGACGACCCGGCCGCTGCCGATGTTGATGTGGCCTACCTCGCTGTTGCCCATCACGCCCTTCGGAAGCCCGACGGCTTCGCCGCTCGCCTCGAGAAGGGTGTTCGGGTACGTCGCGACGATGCGGTCCCAGTTCGGCAGATCCGCTGCGGCGATCGCGTTGCCGTGCGTCTCCGCAGTGTATCCCCAGCCGTCGAGGATGCAGAGGACGAAAGGCCGGCGCTTCACGCGGTGACTCCTTTGTGCGCGGCGGCGAGCAGCGCGGCGAACGAGGCGGGCTCGAGCGACGCGCCGCCGACCAGCCCGCCGTCGATGTTCGGTTGCGCGACGAACGCGGCGAGGTTCTCCGGCTTGACGCTTCCGCCGTAGAGCACGCGCACGTCCTGCAAGCCCGCGACCGCCGCACGGATCTCGCCCATGATCGCGTTCGCGCTCTCGGGCGTGTCGGCGTGGCCGGTGCCGATGGCCCAGATCGGCTCGTAGGCGACGACGCAGCGCGCGACGTCTCCGGCGTCGATGCCCGCGAACGCGGCTTCGACCTGCCAGCGCACCTTGTCGCGCGCGCGTCCGGCGACGTGTTCCTCGGCCGTCTCGCCGACGGCGAGAATCGGCGTGATCCCGTGCGCCAGCGCGGCGCGCAGCTTCTCGTTGATCCGTTCGTCCAGCTCGCCGAACATCGCGCGCCGTTCGGAATGCCCGATGACGACCCAGCGGACGCCCAGCTCGACCAGCATGCGGGGCGAGATCTCTCCGGTGTACGCGCCGCTCTCGGCCCAGCAGACGTTCTGCGCGCCGAGGCCGATCGCCGTGCCGCGCAGCGCTTCGCCGGCGGCCGCGAGCGCGGTGAAGGGCGGACAGATCACGGCGTCCACCTCGTCGAGCCGCAGCTCGTGCTCTCGGAGCGCGGCGATGAACGCTCGCGTCTCCGCGATCGTCTTGTGCATCTTCCAGTTGCCGGCGATCAGCGGCTTGCGGCGCGTCATCGCTCGAGCGCCGCGACGCCCGGAAGCGTCTTGCCTTCTAGATACTCCAGCGTCGCGCCGCCGCCGGTCGAGACGTGCGTCATCGCATCGGCGAAGCCGAGCGCGTGCGCCGCAGCCGCCGCGTCGCCGCCGCCGACCACGCTGGTCGCGCCGTGCTTCGTCGCTTCGGCGATCGCTTCGCCGATCGTGCGCGTCCCGTTCTGGTAGGCCGGCTTCTCGTACACGCCCATCGGCCCGTTGAACACGATCGTCCTCGCCTCGCGCAGCACCGCCGCGTACGTCTGCGCGGTCTGCGGGCCGATGTCGAGGATCATTCCGGTTCCGACCTGCGCCAGCGGGACGGCGCGCGCGCTCGCGTCGGCGTCGAACGCGTCGGCGACGACGACGTCGCTCGGAAGGTGGAGCGTCACGCCGGCGTCCTTCGCCTGTGCGAGGATCGCCGTCGCCGGACCGAGGTCGGGATCGCGCAGCGACGCCCCGACGTCGACGCCTTGCGCCGCGAGGAACGTGTTCGCCATGCCGCCGCCGATGACGAACGCGTCGACGTTCTTCATCAGATTCGAAAAGACGCCGACCTTGTCGGCGACCTTCGCGCCGCCGATCGCGCAGACGTACGGATGCGCGGGATTCCGCGTCAGCCGCTCGAGCGCCTCGAGCTCCGCCTGCATCAGAAACCCCGCGTACGCCGGAAGATCGGCGGCCACGCCGGCCGTCGAGGCGTGCGCGCGGTGCGCCGTGCCGAACGCGTCGTTGACGTAGAGATCGCCGGAGCGCGCTAGCTCGCGCGCGAACACCGGATCGTTCGCCCCCTCCTCGGGGTGGAAGCGCACGTTCTCGAACAGCGCGAAACCGCCGTCCGCGATCGCGTGCGAGGCGCGCACGCACTCTTCGCCGATGCAGTCGTCGACGAAGCGAACGTCGGTGGCGAGCAACTCGCCGAGCCGGGTGGCGACGGGGCGCAGACTGAACTTCGGATCGCGCTTGCCGTCGGGGCGTCCCAGGTGCGAAAGCACGATCGTCTTCGCCCCGTGCTCGGCGAGCCAGCGCAGCGTCGGGAGCGCGGCGGTGATGCGCGTCTCGTCGGCGATCGCGCCGTTCTTCATCGGCACGTTGAGGTCTTCGCGCAGCAGCACGCGTTTGCCGCGCACGTCGGCATCGGCCAGGGTCCGGAAGCTCATCGCGACGCGCCTTCGACGTGCGGACGACGATCCCACGGTGCGACGATCGGCTCGTACGGCGCCTCGGTCGGCGGTCCGTTCGCGAAGAGCACGATCGGCGGCGCGTCGTGCTCGGCCGGCAGCGCGAGCAGCGTGCTCGAGACCGTGCCGAACGCGCGATCGGTGACGACCGTGATCGCACGGTGCGGGTCGTCCTCGTCGGCGTGGCGCAGCAGCGCGATCCACTCCGCCCAGTCGTCGCGCGAGGGCTCCGGCGCCGCGCTCGCGCGGAACGCCGGAAAGTGCGCCTCGAAGCGCGGCGAGCCGGCGCGATCGCAGCCGTCCGGCGTCACCATGTGATGCCCCGGGGCGAGCGCGTGCGCGCGAATCGCGCGTTCGTCGTTCACGACCGCGAACGCGCGCTCGCGGTCGGCCACGACGAGCGTGAAGCCGCGGTAGCGCTCCGCATCGAGCGCCGCGATCGCGTTCGCCGCGGCGGCCGCGGTGCGCTCGGCGACCGCGCGCAGCACGAGCTCGCCGCGGCTGCGTTTGCCGGCGAGCGGGCCGAGCCGGTCCATCCCGTTGACGATCGTCGCGACGACGCCGTCGTCGTTCACCGCGAGCCAACTTCCGCCGCCGGTGCGGTCGCGACCGCCCACCACGCGCGGAAGCTGCGGCCACCAGCGCGCCGGCGGGTCGAACGCGCGGTCGAGCCGCTCGTCGCGGTTCGAGCCGAGGAGCAGCGGCCACCGCTCTCCGGGACGCAGGAGCAGCAGGACGGTGCACACCGCTCAGTCCCTCACGCTCGCGTTCGCTTCGCTCACCGAAAGTGGGCGGCGATGAAGTCGAGCGTGCGCTGGTAGACGTCCGCGCCGCGCACCGGATCGCGCGGGAAGTGGCCGTCGACGGGATAGGCGACGAGCGTGGCGTCCTTGTGGTTGTCGCGCAGCGCGCGCCAGTACATCGACGAGGTCGCGAACGGGTCGCGGTTGTCGCCGACGTCGGAGAGGATCAGCACCGGCGTCGTCACGTCGCGCACATAGCTGATCGCCGAGGCGCGGTCCCATTCGGCGCGGTTCCCGGCGACGAACGGTGAGCCGTGGAACAGCGCGCGGTCGGAGTCGGAGTCGTCGGCGACGCCGTAGTCGGTCGTCCAGTCGTTGACCGACGCGCCCGACACGGCGGCGCGCCACACATGGTACTTCGAGATCATCCAGGCGGTCATGATCCCGCCGTACGACCAGCCGTAGACGCCGATGCGATGGTCGTCCACGATGCCGCGCGCGCGCACGGCGTCGACGGCCGCCATGATGTCGGCCCCCGGCCCCGCGCCGGGATCGTAGCGGACCGCACGCTGATAGACCAGTCCGAGATTGTCGCTGCCGCGATAGTTCGGCTGCAGCACGAGCCAGCCGCGCGACGCGGCGAGCTGGACGACCCGGTCGAACGACCGCGTCGACGCCGACGTCGGGCCGCCGTGGATGTACACGAGCAGCGGGTAGCGGCGTCCCGCGCTGAACGCCACCGGCTTCGTCAGAACCGCGTCGCCGTCACGGCCGAGCGAGGTGGGAAACGCGATCGTCTCGCTCGGGGCGAGCGCGAGCGCGGCGATGCGCGCGCTGTAGTCCGTCACCCGCACGGGCTTGCCGTTCGCCGGGCGGTAATACAGCTCGGACGGCTGCGTGCTCGTCGTGCCCACGAACACCATCGCGCCGTCGCGCGCGAACGCGTCGTCCAGCGGCGAGGCGACGTTGACGTCACCGAGGTCGACGCGCGCCGGCGCGGCGCCGTCGAGCGGCGCGCGCACGAGGGCGAGCGACGTGCCGTCGTGGCACGCGAATGCGATCGCGCTGCCGTCCGGCATCCAGACCGCCGCGCCGACGGCGCGGTCGTAGGGCCGTGAGATCGGCGTGCCCTCGCCGCCGCTCGCCGGTGCGACGTACGCTTCGGTCAGATTGATCTGGTTGTCGCCGTTCGAGTGCAGGTAGACGATGTGCTTGCCGTCCGGCGAGAATCGCGGGTCGGCTTCGTACCCGTCGTGCGAGGTCAGGCGCGTCAGCTTCCGCGTCGCGACGTCGACGAGATCCACGTGCGCGCGGTTGGAGTCGTTCAGGATCGCGTTCGGTGCCATCAGGAACGCGATCGTCTTGCCGTCCGGCGACCAGGACAGCGTCGATTGCGCTTCGCCGGTCGTTACGCTGTCGTTGCCCGTGGTGAGCTGGCGCGCGGTCCCGCCGTCCGCCGGGATGACGAACAGATGCACCGGCTTCGGGGGCTTGCGCTCGGTGATCGGCTCGGTGGTGAAGACGAAGGCGTCGCGGAAGCGCGCCGCGCCGTGCTTCTTCGGATCGGCGTCGCTCGCGGCGTACGCGATCGCCCCGCCGTCCGGACGCCACGCGAACTGCTCGACGCCTTCCGGCGCTTTCGTGACCGGCCGCGCGTCGCCGCCGTCCATCGGCATCACGAACACCTGCGTGCGCGCGTCTTCGCCGCTTCCCGTCGCGGCGAGGAACGCGAGCTTCGTCCCGTCCGGCGACCAGCGCGGATCGCCGAGCCCTTTGCGCTCGGACGTGAGCGAGCGGTGCGCGTGCGTCTTCAGATCGACGAGATCGATCGTGCGCTCGTACGTGTCGTCGTCCCAGACGATGCGGGTGACGACGATCGCGGCGCGCGACCCGTCGGGTGAGATCGCCGGCGAGGAGACGCCCACGATGTCGCGCAGGTCGTCGAGGGCCAGCCCGCGCGGCGCGGCGGAGCCGCTCACGCACGTCGCCGCCGCGAAGACCGCGGCGGCGACGGGGACGAGGGTTCGCAGGCTGCGTCTCATCCGACCGACGAGGGGACCTTGGCCGCGATCATCTGCGCGAGGTCGGCGAGACGGCACGAGTATCCCCACTCGTTGTCGTACCAGGCCGCGATCTGGATCAGGTCGCCGTTCGCGTTCGTCAGCTTGCCGTCGACGATCGAGCTGTACTGGTTCCTCTTGAAGTCGCTGGAGACCAGCTCTTCCTCGGTGTACTGCACGTACTTCGAGAGCGTTCCTTCGGCGGCGCCGCGCAGCAGCGCGTTCAGCTCGTCACGCGTCGTCTGCTTCTTCGTCTGCGCCACGAGGTAGATCATGGACACCGTCGGCGTCGGCACGCGCAGGGCGAACCCGTCGAACGTCCCCTTCACTTCGGGGATCGTGAGGTAGAGCGCCTTCGCCGCGCCCGTCGAGGTCGGGATGATGTTCGTCGCGGCGTTGCGTGCGCGGCGGAGATCGCGGTGCGGCGCGTCGAGAATGTTCTGGTCGTTCGTGTACGAGTGAATCGTCGTCATGAAGCCGCGCTGCCAGCCGAGTCCGTCGACGATCGGCTTGACCGCCGTGGCCAGACAGTTGGTCGTGCACGAGGCGTTCGAAATGATGTGGTGCTGCGCCGGATCGTAGCGGTCGTCGTTCACGCCGAGGACGACGGTGATGTCCTCGCCCTTGGCCGGCGCGGAGATGATGACTTTCTTCGCGCCGCCGCCGTCGATGTGCGCGCGCGCCTTCGCGGCGTCGGTGAAGATGCCGGTCGACTCGACGACGACTTCGACGCCGAGATCCTTCCACGGCAGCTTTCCGGGATCGCGCTCGGCCAGCACCTTGATCGTCTTGCCGTCGATCGTGACGCTGTCGCCGCTCGCCGACACGTCGCCGTCGTACGGACCGTAGTTCGAGTCCCACTTGAAGAGATGAGCGCACTCGGCGGCGCTCGTCAGATCGTTGACGGCGGCGATCTCGACGTCGGGATACCGCTCCAGGAGAGCCTTCGTGAAGTTGCGGCCGATGCGGCCGAACCCGTTGATACCGATGCGCATAGCCTGCTCGCTTTAGGCGAAGGAAACTTCCGGCTCCTCTCGGTCGCCCCGCAAACGCTTCACCAGCCGCATGAGCGCTGCGAGCCGTCCGTTGATCGTCGCCTTTCCGACCGGCGGCGTGCAGCGCCGCCCCAGCTCGGCCAGGGTCTCGTCCGGATGCGCCAGCCGCAGCTGCGCCGCTTCGCGGAGGACCGGGGAGAGATTTCGCAGCCCGTAGGCGTCGGCGAGATACTGCAGCGCTTCGCGCTGCTGCGCCGCCGCCGCGGCCGCCCGCTCCACGTTGGCCGCTTCGGTGTTCACGAGGCGCCGGATGCGGTTCTTCGTCTCCTTGACCGCCCGCACGTCCTCGAGCCGCAGCACCGCGCCGGAGGCACCGATCGCCCCCAGAACGGTCACGATCTCGTCGAGCGCCTTCAGGTAGACCACGCGGCGCCCTTTGCGCAGCATGGTCCGCGGCGTCACGCCTTCGGCCCCGATGAGGGCGGCGATGCGTGCCGCGCGCTCGGCGTCCGGGACGACGAACTCGAGATGGTAGCCGTGCTGGGGCGCGGCGACCGACCCTGCGCACAGGAACGCCGCGCGCAGCTCGGCGCGACGCTCGTCGCGCCGGCGCGGGCGCGGCGGCGGCGGCTGGACCGCCGACGCGGCGAGGTCGATCTCGAACGTCGTCGCCTTGTAGAGCCGCGCATCGTGTCCGCGCCGCACGGCCGCCGTAACGCGCTGCTCCTCGAAGAGCGTTCGGGCCAGCCGTGCCACCGCCGGCCGCCGCGTCCGAAAGACCACGCCGTCGGCGCTCGCGGACGCGCCGTAGTACGCGAGCCCGGCGCGCAGCGCCGCCCGCACGCCCGGGTCGCCCGGAGCGTCGCGCGCCAGCGCGTCCTTCGCGTCGGCCGACAGCCGCGAGCGCTCGGCCATCGCGCTCAGCCCAGCCAGTCGGCCGGGTCGTCCCTGCGCTCCTCGACGACCTCGTACAGATCCGCGGGTTTGAGCGAGGGGACGACGCGCTCGGGAACCGACAGCACGCGGACGGTCAGAAACTTCGTCCGGTAGTGGACGACCAGGACGTCGCCGGGCTTCACCTCGTAGCCCGGTTTGAGCGCGCGGCCGTCCTTGGTGATCCGGCCCGCTTCGATCCCGTCCTTGGCCTCGGTGCGCCGCTTCGCGAGCCGCGAGACCTTCATGTACTTGTCGAGCCGCAACGGGTGCACGTTTCCCCGACGTGAACCCCGAGCCATGCCGGAGAACGGCCGGGTCGGGATCGTGGCGGAAGCTCGCGCCGTGTGAACTTTCCGCGCAGCAGCATCGAGGAGTTCGTAAAGTTCCGTGCCGCGCGGCTTGCACGGGCCGAAAAGGGACGTGAAGGACATTCGCTCCGACGGCCTCGGCAAGGATGGACGGCATCGGCTACGCAGTGTGCCCGCTGGCCAGCGGGTACGATTGGCACTTGGTGGCGCTTTCGATTCTCATCGCGAGCGTCGCGGCGTACGTCGCGCTGGCGTTGACCGAGCGGGTCGCCGCGAGCCGCGGGCGTGCCCGCGTCTGGTGGCTCCTCGGCGGCGCGACCGCGATGGGCGGCGGCGTGTGGTCCATGCACTTCACGGGCATGCTGGCGTTCCATCTGCCGGTGCCGATCGACTACGACGTCCCGCTCGTCGTGCTGTCCTTCATCGCCGCGGTGGCGGCATCGACCGTCACGCTGTTCGTCGCGAGTGCGCCGGTGCTGCGCGTGAAGCACTGGCTCGCCGGCGGAGTGGTGATGGGGATCGGCGTCGCGACGATGCACTACGTCGGGATGGCCGCGATGCGGATGCCCGCGCGGGCCGAGTGGGACGTGCGGGTCGTCGCCCTCTCGGTCGGCGTCGCGATCGTCGTCTCGCTGGTCGGGTTGCGGATATTCTTTTCGCTGCAGCCGGTTCGCGGCCGATTCGCATGGCGCCGCGTCGGCGCCGCCATCGCGGTCGGGTTCGCCATCGCAGGGATGCACTACACCGGCATGGCAGCGGCCCGATTCGTCGCGGCGCCCCCGCCGCTCGACGCCGACGTCGTCGGTTTCGCGACCGTCGGCAGCGGCGCGATCGCGTTTTTCGCCTTCTCGCTCCTTGCCGTCGCGTTCATCACGACGCGCATCGACCGCCGGCTCACCGAGCAGCGGAGCGCGCTTGCGGAGAGCCGTCGCCAGTTGCGCTTGCTCGTCGGGAACGCGCCGGTCATTCTCATCGCGCTGGAGCGAGACGGAACCGTGAAGATGGCCGAGGGCCGCGATCTCGGCGCGCTCGGTCATGCTGCCCAGGAGATGCTCGGACGCTCGTTCTTCGCGCTCTACGCCGACGAGCCCGCGCTGCTGGAACAGGCGCGGCGCGCGATGGACGGCGAGGAGCACACGGCGCAGACGAAGGTCCGGGGCGTCGTCCTCGAGACCCGCTGGATGCCGCTGCGCGACGCGTCCGGCGCGGTCGAGGGCGTCATCGCCGTCGCGAGCGACGTGACCGAACGGCACCGGGCAGAGACCGCGCTGAAGCATCAGGCGCTGCACGACGCGCTCACCGACTTGCCGAATCGCACGTTCCTGGACGAGCGGCTCAACCGCGAGCTCGCGCTCGCGTCGGCGCGCGGCGGGACACTGGCGCTCGCCGTCGTCGATCTCGACCGGTTCAAGGAAGTCAACGACACGCTGGGTCATCACGCGGGCGACACGCTGCTCAAAGAGATCGCCGAGCGTTTCCGCAGCGTGCTGCGCGAATCGGATTTCGTCGCCCGCCTCGGCGGCGACGAGTTCGCCGTCGTGCTGCGCGACGCGAACGAGGCCACGGTGATGCCGATCGTCGAGAGGCTCCTCGCCGAGCTCGCGCAGCCGTGCGTGCTCGCGGAGCGCAGCATCGACGTCGAGGCGAGCTTGGGGCTCGCGTTCTACCCGGAGCACGGCAACGACGCGGAGACGCTGCTGCGCCGCGCCGACGTCGCGATGTACGCGGCGAAGCGCGGTCGCCGCGGCGCGCTGACGTACGAGTCTTCGCAGGACCGCCACGGCGCCGCGCGGCTTACGCTGTTCGCGGATCTGCGACGGGCGGTCGATGCCGGCGCGCTGCTGCTCCACTATCAGCCGAAGCTCGACATTCGTACCGCGAGCGTCCATTCGGTCGAAGCGCTCGTGCGCTGGCCGCATCCCGAGCTCGGCGTCCTCCCGCCGGATCAATTCATCCCGCTCGCCGAGCAGACGGGCGTCATCGTTCCGCTGACGCGCTGGGTTCTCTCCGAAGCGATTCGCCAGCTCGCGGCATGGGATCGGCAGGGCCTGCGGCTCGGCATGGCGGTGAATCTCTCGCTCAACGCGCTGCGCGAGCCGCAGCTGCCGGAGATCGTCGCGGACTTGCTCTTCGAGCACGCGATCGAACCGCAGAGGCTCACGCTCGAGGTGACGGAGAGCGCCGTGATGAGCGACGACGGACGGATGCAGCGGCCGCTCGAGCGGCTCGCGGAGCTCGGCGTCGCCCTCGCCATCGACGATCTCGGAACCGGCTACTCGAGCCTCAGCAACCTCAAGCGGCTTCCGGTCGCCGAGATCAAGATCGACAAGAGCTTCGTGATCAGCATGGCCGCCGACGCGAAAGACGGCGAGATCGTTCGCCTCATCAGCGATCTCGGACACGCGCTCGGACTGCGGGTCGTCGCGGAGGGAGTCGAGACGTCGGACGCGCTCGAGCAGCTGACCGCGCTCGGATGCGACGTTGCGCAGGGCTACTATTTGAGCCGGCCGCTCTCGGCGGACGGCTTCGAGCGTTGGCTCCGCTCGGCGCCCTGGCCGTCGCTGCGCCCCGTCGACGCAACCACCGCCTGAGCTGCCCACCGGGGCGCCCGCACCGCGCGGCGAAAGGGCGGCGATGCCGTTTGCGACGACGATCGCGGGGAGTCTGCCGAAGCCGTCGTGGCTCGCCGAGCCGGAGCGGATCTTCCCGAGCTGGCGGCTCGAGGGCGCCGATTTGCTCGATGCGCAGCGCGACGCGACGCGGATCGCGATCGCCGAGCAGCTCCGCGCCGGCATCGACACGGTGACCGACGGCGAGCAGTCGCGGCGCCACTTCGTGCACGGCTTCGCCGAGCGGCTCGCGGGGGTCGACGCGACGAAGCGTCAGACGCGCGGCATCCGCGCGGACCGCTACGAGGCGGTGTGCCCGACGATCACGGGCGAGATTCGGCGCACGCACCCGGTGCACGTCGACGAGATGCGCTTCGCGCGCACGCTCACCGACGGGCCGCTGAAGATCACGATCCCGGGTCCGATGACGCTGGTCGACACGGTCGTGGACGAGGCGTACGGAAGCCGCCGCGAGCTCGCGTTCGCGTTCGCGCGCGCGATCGCGGACGA
Source organism: Vulcanimicrobiaceae bacterium (assembly GCA_035650875.1). Lineage (GTDB taxonomy): Bacteria > Vulcanimicrobiota > Vulcanimicrobiia > Vulcanimicrobiales > Vulcanimicrobiaceae > Vulcanimicrobium. Next base: position 388,422 of record DASRGU010000010.1, on the reverse strand, counting down.
AGTCGCCGATCTCGTCGCCGCCGGCGTCGACGTGGTGCAGCTCGACGAGCCCGCGTTCAACGTCTACTTCGACGAAGTCGCCGAGTGGGGCGTCGAGGCGCTCGACCGCGCGCTCGGCACCGCGGGCTGCGCGACTGCCGTGCACGTGTGCTACGGCTACGGCATCCCGGCGAACGTGCAATGGAAAGCGAACCTCGGCGGCCGCTGGGACCAATACGCCCACGTGCTGCCCCTGCTCGCGGAGAGCCGCGTGGATCAGATCAGCATCGAGCTGGCCGGCTCGCACGTTCCGCCCGACGTCCTCGCGCTCGCCGGCGACAAGACGCTCGCGATCGGCGTGATCGACGTCGCGAGCGAACGCGTCGAGACGCCGGACGACGTCAACGCGACGATCGAAGTCGCCCGGCGCTATCTGCCCGACGACCGGATCGTCTGCTCGACGAACTGCGGGATGGCGCCGATGCCGCGCGAGACCGCGTACGCGAAGCTGCGCGCCCTCGCCGAAGGCGCGCTGCTCGCGAGCGTCGGCTTGTAATCGGGCGGCACGCCGTTCGCCGTCGCCGGCGGGCGCGACGATCGGCTCCGCTCCGAACGCCTACACTCGTGGCGCCGTGCGCTGCAGCGGCTTCGGCGTGACGCACGTTCCGCGCGCGCGGACGACGAGCAGCGGCTCGTCGAGCACGTCGGCCGCGGACGGCGAGACGTCGGGGCGCGCGGCGATGACCTTGTGCGCGGTGAACTCCATCGCGCGCGACGTCGTGCCGGTCTTCGTGATCCGGCCGCGCGCTTCGATGTAGTCGCCCGCGTAGACGGGCGCTTTGAACTCCACGAGGTCGTACGCGACGAACAGGCCTTCGTCGCCGTCGTGACGGATCAGCAGCTCGGTCGCCACGTCGCCGAAGAGCGCCAGGACGCGCGCGCCGTCGACGAGATTGCCGCCGTAGTGCGCGTCGTGCGCGCTCATGCGCAGACGAATCAGCACCTCGCCGGCGTCGCCTGCGGTTCGTCCGGCGCCGCATTGCGCGCCGCTCACGCGGCCGTCTTGGCCTGCTGCCACAGGTCTTCCAGCTCGTCCAGCGTCATGTCGTTGAGCGGACGGCCGCTCGCGAGCGCGTAGGCTTCCATGTAGCGGAAGCGGCGGTCGAACTTCGCGTTGGCGTCGCGCATCGCGCCTTCGGCGTCGATCCCCAGCCGGCGCGCGAGGTTCACCACCGTGAACATCACGTCGCCCAGCTCTTCCCGGACGTGCGGGTCTTCCGGCTTGAGATCGCCCGCGCGCAGCCGCGCCTCCGCGAGCTCGCGCAGCTCTTCGTGGAGCTTCTCGGTGATGTCGCGCGGGTCGGTCCAGTCGAAGCCGACGCGCGCGGCTTTCTCCTGCATCTTCTGGCCGCGCTGCAGCGCGCCGAGGTGCTTCGGGATGCCGTCGAGCTTCGAGGTCCGCGCTTGCCCGGTCGCTTCCTGCGACTTGAGCTGCTCCCAGTTCGCCCACACCGCGTCGACGTCGGCGACCGCGACGTCGCCGAACACGTGCGGGTGGCGGCGGATCATCTTGTTCGACAACCCGTCGATCACGTCGGCGACGGAGAACTTCCCGCGCTCCGTCGCGAGCTGCGAGTGGAAGACGATTTGGAACAGCAGGTCGCCCAGCTCTTCGCACAGCTCGCCGTCGCTGCCGTGCTCGATCGCGTCGACGACCTCGAACGTCTCCTCGATCAGGTAGCGCACGAGGGATGCGTGCGTCTGTTCGCGGTCCCACGGGCACGAGCGGCGCAGCCGCGCCATGATCTCGACGAGATCGTCCCAGGTGTGATGCGTCGATCCGGGCGGAAGCGGTACGAGCGGCATCGCGATCGAGGCGGAGAGCGTCGCGCGCGGCATCCCGGGGACGAGCTCCGCGTTCACGCCGCGCCGCTCCAGCGCGCGCAGCAGCACCGGAAGTCCCAGAAAGTCGGAGAGCGGGTTGCCGATCACGCCGAGCCCGAGATCGCGCTCGTCGAGATGGCGCACGAACCCGTCGATCACCTCGGCGGATCCGCGCAGGAACAGGCCCTGATCGGCGATGAGCGCACGTTCGATCGCCACGCCGTCGCTCTCGAGAAAGCGCACCAGCTCGGGCGGCGCGAGCACCGTCGCGGCGCGGCCGACCGCCCGCAGCGACTCGCGGCTGCCGAGGGTGAGGAGCCCCGGGTCACCGGGACCCAATCCGACGATTCGGATCATCCCCTGACGCTTCGCGAGGCGGGGTCTGGTCGACTCCCGCCTCGCGTGGCTCGCTCGCGCCGGCGCCTCGCGTGGCTCGCTGCCGGGCTACTTGCCGCTGGCGGCGGGGCTGGGCGCGGGCGCAGCCGACGCCGGCGCCGCGGACGCGGCCGGAGCGGCCGAAGCGGGCGCGGCGGAAGCCGCGGGCGACGCCGCCGGAAGCGGCGGGAAGATGTCCTTGTAGCGGTCGTCGTTGATCTGGATGTTCGCCGTCGAGCGAAGCTGGTTCAGGAACTGCGGAACCTGCGCCGACTCTTGCTGCTGGACGAGCTGATCCTTGATCTGGCCCTGCACCGCCGCGAGCGTCGCCTTCTGCGCCGGACGCTTGCCCTCGACCTGGATGATGTGATAGCCGAACGGCGACTTCACCGGGCCCACGATCTGGCCGACTTTCGCGGAGAACGCCGCGTCCTGGAACTGCGGGACCATCTGCCCGCGTCCGAACCAGCCCAGCTCGCCGCCCTTGTCCTTGGTCGACGGATCGGTCGAGTATTGCTTCGCGAGCGCATCCCAGCTCCCGCCGGCCTTCAGCTTCGCGAGCACCGTCTGCGCCGTCTTCTGATCGGCCACGAGAATGTGCCGCGCGCGAACCTGCGCCGGCTTGTCGTACAGCGCGTGGTTCTTCTGGAAGTACGCCGTCACGTCGGCGTTCGAGACGTGCACTTGCGGCGCGACGGCCTTGTTGAGCACGATGCGCTCTTTGAGGATGTTCTGCACGTCCTGCTCGGTGAGGCCCTGATTCTTCAGCACCTGCTCGAACTGGCCGGGCGGGTACTTCGACTTGATGTCGTTCTCTTGCTTGTCGATCTCGGCCTGAGTGACTTGGATGTGGTTGTTGGCCGCGTACTGATCGATCAGGTCCTGCTGGATCATCTGCGCGAGCGTCTGCTTCGCGGCCGGCGAGGACTCCAGCTTGCGGTCGAGGTCGGCGTGACTGATCGTCTGGCCGTTGACCGACGCGACGGTGCCGCCGCCGGAGCCGCTCGAGCACGCGGCGAGCGAGACGCAGATGGCGGCGGCGCCGATGGCGGCCGCGGCGCGGAGAGAACGGGACATCGATACTCCGTCGGGGTGGACGTACGAAAACGGCGGAGATCGGGGGGCCTCCGCGACCTGCCCCGGTTTCGGGGCTGGGTAGCGGCGTCCTTTTCGACGCGACCGGCCCATTCGGCCAACTTTCGCTACGGAAGCTCCCCGCGCGAGGGCGCGCGCCGCTCCAGCTCCCGGGCGACCTCGTGGGGATCGGCGGCCAGGAGCAGCTCTTGGGCCTCGCGGTCCTCGCGGTTGGGCACCTGCGGCAGATCGTAGCGAAGCTCTTCCAGCAGCTGGATGATCTTGGCCGTCTTGCGCTCGGCCAGCATGCTCATCTGCAGGTGGAGCCGGGCGCGGGCCTCGCCGGTCTCGGTCATCCGGTTCTCGACGGTCAGGATGACGATCGTCATCCCGAGCGCCGCCACCGAGACGACCAGCTCGAGCCACGCGAAGGGCGGCGGATCGGGCGGCCGCCGGCCGGTCGCGCCGACGACGAGGTTGATCGCGATCCAGGCGGCGACGACGCCGAGCGCGACCCATACCGCGCGCGGCCGTCCCACCTCGAGCACGAAGCGCTCGATGGCCCGCTGATGCAGCGAGGCGTTCTCCAGACTGCGCCGTTCGAGCTCGGCGACCGAGTCGATGGTGCTGTCGATCTGCCCCGGCAGCGAGTCGTTGGGGGTCACGGGAAGGGAGTACCCGGCTGCGGGAGGGAGCACGCGCACGGTGAGCGGTCCGGTGCTTCTCGTCCTCGGACTCGCCGCGGCGCTCGCATTCGCGGTGGTCGCGAAGCGTTTCGCGCTCCCGTACCCCATCGTGTTCGTGCTTGCCGGCACGGTGCTCGCGCTGATCCCCGGGACGCCGCGGATCGTCATCGATCCGAACTGGATCTTTCTGGCCGTGCTCCCGCCGCTGCTGTTCTCGGCCGGCTGGACCACCGACTGGCGGCTGTTCCGGGCCAACTTGCGCGCGATCCTGCAGCTCGCGATCGGCCTCGTCATCGTCACGACGGTCGCGGTCGCCCTGGTCGCGACGCACGTCGTGCCCGGGATGGGACTGGCCGCCGCGTTCGTGCTCGGCGCGATCGTCTCGCCGCCCGACGCGGTGGCCGGCGGCGCGACGTTCGAGCGCTTCCACGTGCCGCGCCGGATCGTCGCGATCGTGGAGGGCGAAGGGCTCATCAACGACGCGACCGCGCTCGTGATCTACGGATATGCGGTCGCCGCGGCGACGAACGGTTCGTTCACGCTGCGCGGCGCGGCGGTCTCGTTCGTCGTCGTCGCCGCCGGCGGCGTGCTGGCCGGAATCGCCGTCGCGTGGTGCGTCGGGAAGCTCGAACGGCTGCTGCGCCGCTGGGAGCTGAGCGACTCGCTCATCGACAACCTCATGTTCCTCGGCGTGCCGTACGCGGCGTATCTCGGCGCCCAAGCGGTGCACGTGTCGGGCGTCCTCGCGACGGTCGTCGCCGGGATCACGCTGTCGCGGCGCTCGCATCTGCTGATGACGCCCGAGACGCGCCTGCTCGCGCTGAACGTCTGGAACCTCTGGATCTACGTGCTGAACGCGTACGTCTTTCTCGCGATCGGACTGCAGCTGCGCACCGTCGCCGGCGCGCTGCGCGACCCGCTCGCGCTGGTGGGACCGGCGCTGCTCCTGAGCGTGCTGCTGATCGTCGTGCGGCTGGTGTGGGTCTATCCGACCGCGTTTCTCGCGCGGCTCATCCCGATCGTCGCGCGCAACGATCCGCTGCCGCCGTGGACGTCGCTCACCGTGATCGGCTGGACGGGGATGCGCGGGATCGTCTCGCTCGCCGCCGCGCTCGCGCTGCCGTATCGCGACGCGAACGGCGCGCCGTTCCCGGAGCGGAACGCGATCGTGTTCGTGACGTTCGTCGCGATCTTCGTGACGCTCGTCGGCCAAGGTCTGACGCTCGGACCGCTGCTGAAGCTGCTGCACGTGCGCGAGGACGGTGACGGCGAAGAGCGCGAGATCGCGGTGCGCGTCGCCGCGCTGCGCAGCGGACTGCATTGCATCGAGCGGCTGCGTGACGACGCCGCCGACGACGCGCAGCGCCGCGTCCTCGAGCGGCTGCGCTCCGAGTACACCGACCGCATCGAGCACCTCGAGGCGCACGCCACCGGACCCGGGGGCGCCGAAGACGCGACGAGCGCGTTCGACCATCGCGTGCAGACCGCCGCGGTCGCCGCCGAACGGCGCGAGATCTTGCGGCTGCGGGACGAAGGCCGCATCCCCGACGAGATCTACCGCCGCATCCAGTACGACCTCGACCTCGCGGAGTCGCGCCTGTATTGAACGGCGCGGCGGCGCACGGTTCGCGAGCTACGCGAAGAGCGCGTCGACGCCGCGGAGCAGCTCGTCGTCCGGCGCGCCGCGTTCGAGCACGAGCGTCGGCCGCTGCTCCGCGGTGATCGGAGCCCGGCGCGCGGCGCCGCCGCCGGTCACGTGCAGCAGCACCACCCCGTCGCGCGCGACGTCGCCGGCCGCGACGGCCCGGCGCAGCGTCGCGAGCGCGACGCCGGCGGCGGGCTCGACGTCGATCCCTTCGACGGCGGCGAAGAGCGCGCACGCTTCGAACAGCTCGTCGTTGCTCACCGCGTAGGTGCGGCCGCCGGTGGCGGCCAGCGCGTCCCGCACGCCGCCGGCGGCGGCGTACGGCGGCGCGACGTTCGAGAGCACCGATGCTCCGATGCGGGCGATCTGCTCGCGCGCGAGCTGCGGCGGCCGCTCGTCCAGCGCTTCGCGACGGCGCGACCACGCGTCGTGGATCGGCGTGAAGGGCGCGTTCTGGCCGAGCAGCAGCCGCGGCGGCGTCGCGCCGTACCGTCCGTCGCCGATGAGCCGCAGCGCCGCCTCGTGCGCAGCCAGCGCGCCGGCGGCGCTCCCGACCGCTTGGACGTACGCGTCGGGCAGCACGCCGATCGCCTCGGCCGCGGCCAGCATCGCCGTGCCCATGCCGTCGCGCCGCGCCACGTTGCGCACCCCGCCTTCGAGCACGTATCCGTCCTTGCGCGCGAGGCGCCGCGAGATTGCGATCGCGTCGTCGTACTGGCCGTTCGCGACGGCGACGACGCGCACCGACGGACCGATGCGCACCAGCGCGGCGAGCCGGTCCCACGCCTCGAGTGGGATGACGATGAGCACCGGAACGTCGTGCAGCGTCGCCGCGTGCGCGAACGCCGCGGCCGTGTTGCCGGCCGACGCGACGACCAGCGTGCGCCGCTCGCCGGGCGCGAGACGCCCGAGCACCGCGAACGCCTCGAGCTCTTTGAACGTCGCCGTCGCGAGCGTCGCGCCGCGCTCCGGCCACCACCCGCTGAACGCGATCCAGAGCGCTTCGAGCCCCAGCCGCGCGCCGAGCGCGCGCGCCGGATACACCCCGCATCCCGCGTCCACGGCGATGCGGCGGCCCAGCGGGAGCCAGCGCGCGTAGCGCATCATCGAGGCTGCGGCTTCCGCAGCCAGCTCCGTTCGATAGACCGAGCGGAGCAGCGCGGGGCCGTGCGCGCGCGAACAGTCGAGCACGACGCCGTCGTCGTCGTGCTCGTCTCCGCAGCCGCAGCACCGGAGCCGGTAGCTCCTGACCGTCGCCGTCACCTAGGAGATATCGGAGTCGCTGCGCGGGCGCGTTAGCTCCCGGAGCGCGATGCGGTCGAGTCGCACAGCGCCTTCGGCGCGACGGTCGGCGCCGAGCCGCGCGTATCGTACGTCGCGACGAGATCGCGCATCAGGTCCTTCGACCGCTCGGAAAGCCACCACCCGAGCGCCGGCTTCCAGTCGCAGAAGAAGGAACGGTACCGCGAATCGTGGTGCTCCACGCGCGCGGCCGCCAAACGCGCGAGCGAGACTTCGTACACCGTGAACGGCGACGGGGTCGCGCCGTCCTTCGGCGGGTTCGCGAGCGCACGCAGCGCCGCGCCTTGAAACGCCGTCTCTCCGTGCTGAAGCGCGTCGAGGGGCGCCCGCAGCTCGGACTCGGCCGGGACGAGCTTCGCGCCGAGCGGGACCGGCAGCGGCACGGGCGAGCCGGCGAAGTCCAGCGCGTCGTCCGCGTCGGGGTTGTTCGAGATGTAGTACAGCTCGAATGTCGCCGCCCGGCCGTGAAGCGCCGCGCCGAACGCGGTTCGCGACTGCTGCATCACGTCGACCGCCGTGGAGAGCCCGTCGTTGTCGTAGTATCCGCCGTCGACGATCCGGCCCCAAGCGGCGCCGGCGGGCGTCCACACGGTCGCGTGCGGATTCACGTACGCGAACCGCGAGGCGAGATGCATCGCCGTGCTCGTCGGGACCGACGGCACGAGGTCGAACAGCGAGTACGCCGAGGACGCGGCGTCGCCGCCGACGGCGACGTCGCTGATGACGACGCGGCGGCCGGTCTCGACGTTGGTCCCGTTGAGAAACAGCGCGGGCCCGTCGCGTGGTGAAGCGAACGGTGCGGCGAGGCGGTTCGGAGCGCGCGCGAGCGCGTGCGCCCACGTCTCCTCGAGCCCGGTGTCGAACCGTATCGCGCGGTCGAAGCCCGGCAGCGGCACCGGGAACGGCACGAAGAACTGCAGGAAGTTTCCGAACGCAAAGCTGCCCATGATCGGCGCGAGGTTGTCGTCGGAGACCAGCTCGTTCACGCGCGCCCGGTACCGCGCCGCGCCGGCGAGGGACGCCGGATCGGTTTCGCGCGCCAGGTAGTACGCGGTGATGCCGATCGCGCCGCCGGAGACGCCGCTCGCGGCGAAGACGGTGTCGTCGAACGCCGGCTCGCCGGGAACGCGAATCTCGTTCAGGCGCTGGAGCGCGAGCACCGTCCAAAACGCCGCGCGCTGGCCGCCGCCCTGCGCGGCGACGAAGCGAACGGTGCAGGATCGCGGCGGCGGACAGTGTGCGGCGAGCCAGCTCTGCGCGCGATCGGCGAGCGCGACGCGCGGCGTCGTCTCGGGGACCGTCCGCAGAGCGTGATTGTCGTTGAAGATCCCGCAGAATGCCGCCCAGCCGACCGGCACGAGCCACAGCGACATGCGCAGTTTCGGCGCGCGGCGCGGCCAGCTGATGAACACGAGCGTGAAGAGCAGCGTCCAGAAGCCGAGCCCCGCGTAGAGCAGCGCGAAGCCGGTGACGTCACGCGCGAAACGCACCTCGCCCGGCGTGCACGTCACGACGAAGATCGCAGCCCCGATCGCGAGCAGCAGCCGGCGCCCGTGGATCGCGTACTTGGATTTTGCGATGCGGAGATGCCGCCGGTGGACGGCGGGGCTCTGTTGGGAGAACGCCGCCGCGAGCAGCAGCACCGCGATGGTCGCATAGGTCAGCGCCATCTGCGCCCACGAGCCGATCGCGAGACCGAGCGCGCTCAAGACGCACAGAAACGCCAGCCAATACGGCGTCGACGAGCCGCGGTCGGTCGGCGGAGTTCGGAACGACGCGAACCCGGCGACGGCCACGCACGCCGCGCAGTACGCGACCGCCAAGATGACCGCGAGGACGCGCCCCGCGGTCGGAAGCACGTCGTGCGGCGCGACCCCGGCCGCTCCGATCGCGGAGGCGACGTCGCCGAGCGGTGCCGCATCGAACTCCTTGCCTTGCGGCGTGTGTGGGATCAAGACGTTCAGCACGATCACCGTGACGAGCGCGTAGATCCCGACCCACAGGTCGTGAGCGACCCGGCTCAAGCCCCGGACGTAGTGCCGGACCCAGCTCTCCATGCGCGTGCCCCCGCTGTAGCGACGCTCGTATCGGTCCCCCAAGCAATTAGAAACGAAGGCCGCGCTTGCCTGCCCGCGCGGCACGCCGCGTCTCAAGGGCCGACCGGCCCGTGCACGAACGCGGGAGCGTGGCCGTCACGCAGCCGCGCAAGCGGTTCTTCATCGCATCGACGCCGCGGACCGGAAACGTCTGGATGCGGCGCGTTCTCACCGGCGTGCTCGGGATCCCGAACTGGGCGGCGTGGCTGCCCGAAGACGTCGCGTGGAGTCAGCTCCCCGCCGACATGTCGATGGCGATGCACTGGCGGCGCAGCGCCGCCTTCGAGGGCTTCCTGCGGGAACGCGGCTTCCGCATTCTCGTCACGGCGCGGCATCCGCTGGACGTGCTCCTCTCGATCCTGCAGTACGCGCCCGGCGAGCCGGACGCGAAGCGGTGGATCGCGGGCGAGTGCGGCGACGAGCGTTCGCTCGCGCCCGAGACGACGCCGGTCGACGAAGCGTTCGTGCGCTACGCGCTCGGCTGGCGCGCGTCGGCGCTGCTCGACGTGAGCGTCGGTTGGGCCCCGACCTCGGACGCCGTGCTGCGCTACGCGGACTTCGTGCGCGATCCGAAAGGCGAGCTCGCGCTCGTGCTGCGCATGCTCGGGCTCGAGCCGGAAGAGGACGTCGACGCGGTGCTCGCGCGCTTCTCACCGGAGAGCACGCGCCGCCTGACGCCCGGACATTTTTGGCAGGGGACGCCCGATCTCTGGAAGCGTCTCATCGTCCCGCAGCTCGCGCACGCGATCCGCGAGCGGCACCGCGCGGCGTTCGACGCGTTCGGCTTCGCCTGCGATCCCGATCCGGCGTTGACCGAATCGCAGGCGCGCGCGAACTGGCTCGCGCTCATCGCGCAGCGTTCGCCGAAAGCCCCCGAGCCGCGCGCGTGACGAGCGGCGCTTCGGCCGAACGCCGTCTGCGCTACGCCGCGGTGCTCTCCAGCGCTTCCAGCAGCGTGCGCAGCGTGGGCAGCTGTTCCGCCGGCGTGCGGGCGGGAAGATCGATGGTGATCTTGCCCTCGCCGAAGCGGAAGCGATTCTTCGTGATCGACTGCAGCTTCGGGATCGACGCCGGGTCGAGCTGAAAGCCGCTGCCGACGCCGAGCGTGAGCCGCTGCTCGTTGATGACGACGCGGGTGACGCCGACCGCGAGCGCCATCACGCGGAGCCGCGTGATCTCCACCAGCGCGTCGAACTCGGGCGGCGGCGCGCCGAAGCGGTCGCGCACCGACGCGACGACGTCGTCGACGTCGTCCAGCGACCGCGCCGCGGCGAGCTGCTGGTAGACCGCGATCTTCTGGGACACCTGCGGGATGTAGCCTTCGGGGACGTAGGCGTCGAGCTTGACGTCGATGACCGCCTCGCGCACGTCTTCGTGCACGGGGTGCTTGCCCTTGCGGTCGGCGATCGCCTCGGCCAGGAGCTGCACGTAGGTCTCGAAGCCGACCGCGCCGATGAAGCCGGACTGCGCCGCGCCGAGCAGATTGCCGGCGCCGCGGATCTCGAGGTCGCGCATCGCGATCTGCAGCCCGCTTCCGAGATGGGTGAACTCGCGAATCGCTTCGAGGCGCGCCTTCGCCTCTTCGGTCAGCGCCTTGTGCGCCTGGTAGAGGAGGAACGCGTACGCCTGATGGTTCGAGCGCCCGACGCGGCCGCGCAGCTGGTAGAGCTGCGCGAGCCCGAACTTGTCGGCGTCGTTGACGACGATCGTGTTGACGTTGGGGATGTCGATCCCGTTCTCGATGATGGTGGTCGAGACGAACGTGTCGATCTCGCCCTCGATGAACTTCTCCATCACCGGCTCGAGCTCGTGCTCGCGCATCTGTCCGTGGCCGACCGCGACGCGGGCCTTCGGCACGAGCTGCTCGAGCGCGCGCGCGACGCCGTAGATCGACTCGATGCGGTTGTGGACGTAGTACACCTGCCCGCCGCGGTCGAGCTCGGCGTTGATCGCGCGCTGCACCACGGCGTCCGCGGCCGGCACCACGACGGTCTTGATCGACATGCGGTTCTTCGGCGGCGTCTGGATGAGCGAGAGGTCGCGCACGCCCATCAGCGACATCTGCAGCGTGCGCGGGATCGGCGTCGCCGAAAGGGTGAGCACGTCGACGCTGGCTTTGAGCTGCTTGAGGCGCTCCTTGTGCATCACGCCGAAGCGCTGCTCTTCGTCGACGACGATCAGCCCGAGGTCGCGGAAGACGACGTCCTTCTGCAGGATGCGATGCGTGCCGACGACGACGTCGACCTTGCCCTCGGCGAGATCGTTGAGCACCGCCTGCGCTTCCTTGCGCGTCTTGAAGCGCGAGAGTTCTTCGACCCGCACCGGGAACGAGGCGTAGCGGTTCTGGAGCGTGCGGGTGTGCTGCGCGGCGAGCAGCGTGGTCGGGCACAGCACCGCGACCTGCTTGCGGTCGGCGATCGCCTTGAAGACCGCACGCACCGCGACCTCGGTCTTTCCGTAGCCGACGTCGCCGCAGACGAGGCGATCCATCGGCCGCGGCGACTCCATGTCCCGCTTCACGTCGTCGATCGCCTTCGCCTGATCGGGGGTCGGCTCGTAGGGGAACGACTCCTCGAGCTCGGCCTGCCACGGCGTGTCGGGCGCGAACGCGTGGCCCTTCGCGAGCTCGCGCTCGGCATACAGCTCGACGAGCCCTTCGGCGATCGCGGCGAGCTTTTCGGAGACGCGGGATTTCGTGCGCGCCCAGTCGGCGCCGCCCATCTTGGAAAGACGCGGCGCGGCGCCTTCGTTCGCGTTGTACTTGGTGACTTGGTGCATCTGGTGCACCGGCACGAGCATGCGATCCGTGCCGGCGTAGCGCAGATCGAGATAGTCGCTGGTCGCGCCGAGGATCGTCTCGGTGCGAAGCCCGAGATACTGGCCGATCCCGTGCACCGCGTGCACCACGTAGTCGCCGACCTTCAGATCGGCCAGCGTCACCGGGACGCCTTCCTTCACGGCGCGCAGCTTGACGCGCTTCGCCGGCTGCCCGAAGATCTCGCGGTCGCCGGCGACGCGCAGCCGCAGCGCCGGGATCGTGAAGCCGTTCTCGATCGAGCCCTGATCGACGAAGACGCGACCCTGCGCGGGAGCGCCGAGGGCCACGCCGTCGCCGCCGGCGGCGCGCAAGTGCACGAACGGCGCGCTCCGTTCGACGGTCACGTTCGCCGCGCGCAGGATCTCGGCGATGCGCGAGGCGCCCGACGCGACGATCCACAGCGTCTCGCCCGCCGCCACCCACTCGCGTACGGCCTGCGTGAACATCTCGATGCGGCGGTTGAAGTGCTCGGCGGGACGCGTCTCGAGCACGAAGCCTTCCATCGCCGCGGGAAGCCAGGCGAGATCGCCGGTCTCGATCCCGCCGGTGATCGTCAGCACGCGGCGCGCGGCCAGACGCGCGCCGAGATCGCGCAGCCGCGGATACGGCGCGGCGACGTCGGCGAGCAGCGCTTCGCCCACGTCGTCCTCGCGCACGTCCAGCTCGCCGGCCTCGATCGCGGCGGTCAGCGTCGCGGCCCCGCGCGAGCGCTCGTCCTCGAGCCCGCGCTCGACCGTTTCGAGCATGCCGGGCTCTTCCAGGACGACGAGCGCACCGGGCGCGAGATAGTCCAGCACGCTCGCCGCTTCGTCGTACGCGAGGCTCAGCCACGGCTCGGGCACGTCGGCGCCGGAGGCAAGATACGCGCGCAGCGCCGACACGACGTTCGGTTCTCCGGTCGCGCGCGCGACGACGCGTGCGCGCAGGGTCTCGTCGCGCAGCACCTCGAGCCACGGCGCGATCGCGATCGCGTCGAGCGATCCGCTCGAGCGCTGCGACTGCAGCGCGAAGGGCCGGATCGATTCGACCTCGTCGCCGAAGAACTCGACGCGCACCGGCTCGTCAGCCGTCGCCGGGAAGACGTCCAGGATCCCGCCGCGCACGGCGTACTCGCCGGCGGCGCTCACGACGTCGACGCGCGCGTATCCGAGCCGGTAGAGCCGCGCGAGCGTCGCGTCCCAGCCGGCGTCCGCGCCGGCGCGGAGGGTGAAGGCGTTCTCTTCGAAGACCGCGCGCGGGATGACGTACTGCCGCAGCGCGGCGACCGGGGCGACGACGACCTGCGGCTTCTGCGCGCACAGGTCGGCGAGCAGGCTCATGCGCGCGCTGCGCTCGGAAGGCGACTCGATGGCGCCGATCGTCTCGTCGCGCGCCCGCAGCAGGGCCACCGAACGCGGCTCCTTCTCGCCGAAGTAGTACGTCAGGTCGGTGAACGTCCGCTCCGCGACGTCGGTCGTCGGAACGACGACGAAGATCTGCCCGCCGAGCGCCGCGTGCAGCGAAGCGAGGAGGTAGGGCCTGGCGGTGCTCGTCGTCTCGTGGAGCGCGAAGGCGAGCCCGCGCCCGGCCAGGGGCGTGCGGAGGCGGTCGAGCAGCTCGGCGAGCGGGCGCGACGAGGCGGGCAGAGCGCGGACGAGGGTCGGGGCGAGGGCGGACACGGGTCTCCAACGATACCACGAACGGCCCCGAGCAGTTCTAGCAGAGTATTGACAAGACTGCTAAACGCGGCTACGATGGCTGTGACAGAAATCTGGCCGACCCGATGAAAGGTCGGGCGGCGTACCTGCGGAGGCATCCACAACCCATGGCTGATCTGATGACCCGCCAGAACGGCAACCGGAATCTCGTGAGCGACGTCTTCGGCTTCGATCCGTTCCGCGCGGTGTTCGGGAACCCGAACTACGGCTTCACCGGCGACGTCCAGCGCACCGAGAACGGCTGGAGCGTCGAGCTGCCGGTCCCCGGCTACAAGCCCGACGAGATCGACGTGACCGTCGAGGAGCGCGTGCTGACGGTCACCGGCAAGTCCGAGAAGCGCTCGTTCCAGCGGTCCATCCTGCTCCCCGACGAGATCGACACCGAGGCGATCCAGGCGAAGGTCGAGCACGGGATGCTGCTCCTCACGCTCACGCTCCACCCGAAGGCGCAGCCGCGCAAGATCCAGGTCCAAGTCGCCAACTGACGTCCGAGCGACTCCGGTCGCCGCGCTAGCCGGCCCGAGCCCCACGCCGCTTCCGGCGCGGGGCTCGTCGTTTCCGGCGGTTTCCCGGCGCATTCCAGCGAACGGGCTCGCATCGTGCCGTCGCGCGCACGCGAGTGCGTCCTGAAAATGCGCCGTTTCACCCGTCCGGGCGCGGGCATCGTCTTGCGCACGGCACGAAGGTTCGTCGCCGTTCGTGCCGGCGAGCGGTGCCGCCCACCGGACTTCGTGATGCGTCGCCGGGTCCTCGGGGCGGGCACCGCTTCCGTCGCCGTCGCGAACGCTGCTTTGAATACGTCCGGAAATTCGCGCTATGATCGCCGCGCGATGCGGCGGGAGGCGCGCATTTTCGGACGGTATCGTCGCCGGATCGCGGCGTTCTCGAGCCGTCGGCGCAGTCGTTCGGTGTAAGGCGATTCCGACCGTCAGAATCACGCAAGGGGGCTTCGGCGACGAATGCGCCCCGTTCGCAGAGCTTCCCGCCTGGTGGAGCGGTTTTCTGTTTCACGTCCTCACGACGCGGCAGGTTTCGCTCTACCTGTATCTCTCGATGCTGCTCGGCGGCGACGTCGCCGCGTGGTATCCGACGACCAAGGAGATCGGCGAAGATCTCGGTCTCGCGAGCGTCGCGGTCGTGTTCGCAGCGATGAAGGAGCTGGTCGACAACGGGTTCATCGCGCGGCAGCGGCGTGCGCGTACCGGCCGCCGCGGGCGGCACAACGTCTACATGCGGCCGTCGTGCGAGTTCACGATCTATCGCCTGCTGACGAACAGGCGCATCGACGCGATGCTGCGCGCGCAGCCCGGCGTCGACAATCGGATGTCGCCGGAGGCGCGTGCCCTTCGAGACGAATGGCTTCGCGGCGTGCTCGAGCAGCGATTCGATCGCTATGCGGCGGTCGAGATGTCGGAAAAGCGCCGGCTGCTGCTCGAAGCGCTCGAGCAGTACCTCGAAGAGCACCGCGACCCGGCGTTGCACGGCGAGACGGAATCCCGCGCGGACTGAGCTCCGCGCTCGCCCGCCGCGTCAGCGCTCGAGCCGGACGGGAACCGTGTAGCTCGCGCTGCGGCCGTCGGCCGTCGTCGCGACGAAGCTCACCTGATACGTGCGGTTCAGCAAGAAGAACGGCAGCCCGGTCGGCAGCTGCTGCATGCCGGCGAAGATCCCCGGCGAGGATTCCGGGATCCCGATCTCGCGGCCGAGGGCGCGCGCGACGACCGAGGTGACGTCCGGGCTGGTCGTGACGCGGACCATCAGTGGTCCGCCCTGGTGGAGGGTTTGGTCGTTCAGCGCGATCTGAACGATGCGCGGCCCCGAGGCCGGCGGATCGGCCGGCGCGACGACGTAGCGGAAGGGGTTCGGCGATGGGCTCGCGAGCGGCGGCGGTGCGGTCGCCGCCGGCGTCGGCGTCGCGGGACCCCCGGGCGTCTGCGGTGCGCCGCTGGGGGCCGCGCTCGGCGGCGGGCTGCCCGCGGGCGCGCTCGGGACCGGCGTCGGGGTGACCAGCGGCGGCGGCGTCGGCGGAACCGGGTTCGGGGTCGGCGGCACCGGCTGCACGAGCGCGAGCGCGAGCGGGAGGACGAAGAAGGCGGGCATCGTGCTCCCTGCAACGCGCGTCCCGCGCGACGCGGTTCCGGCGGCGCGGGCGCCGGGCGGCGGCGGCGAGGGCTTCGCGGCGATCCCAGGCGAATCCGAGCCGCCGTGGAGACCGGCTGGCTTCGGCGCGCGCTGGAAGCGAAGCGCGACGGCGACGAGTTGCCGTCCGGCGTCTGGGAGCGGATCGTCGAGGGCTACGTCGCGGGCTCGATCGACGATGCGCCGGTCGCGGCGCTGCTCATGGCGTGCGCGATCCGCGGGATGGGCGAAGGCGAGATCGAGGCGCTGACCGACGCCATGGTCCGGTCCGGCGACGTGCTGCAGTTCCGCAGCGGCCGCACCGTGGTCGACAAGCACTCCTCCGGCGGCGTCGGCGACACCGTCTCGCTGATCGCGGTGCCGCTCGCCGCCGCGTGCGGCGTCCCCGTCGCGAAGCTCTCGGGCCGCGCGCTCGGCCATACCGGAGGCACCCTCGACAAGCTCGAGGCGATCCCGGGCGTCCGCACCGATCTGAGCCCCGAGCAGTTCGTCGCGCAAGTCGACGCGATCGGCTGCGCGATCGCCGCACAGTCGGAGCGGCTCGTGCCGGCCGACAAAAAGCTCTACGCGCTGCGCGACCGGACCGGGAGCGTTCCGTCGGTGGGGCTCATCGCGGCGTCTATCGTCTCGAAGAAGATCGCCGGCGGAGCGGACGCGATCGTGTTCGACGTGAAGGCCGGACGCGGCGCGTTCATGCGAACGCTGGACGACGCCACGGAGCTCGCGCGCGCGCTCGTCACGCTCGCCGGACGCTTCGATCGTCGCGCGAGCGCGCTCGTCTCCGACATGGACGAGCCGCTCGGGCCGGCGGTCGGGACCGGCATCGAGGCCATCGAGGCGCGTGACTTCCTGCGCGGCGTCGTGCGGGACGAGCGGCTCGCGGAAGCGGTGCTCGCCGTGACGCACGAGATGCTGCGCGTCGGCGGCGTCGTCGAAGAAGAGATCGCGGTGCGCGCGCAGGCGGCGCTCGACGGGGGCGCCGCGTACGAGCGGTTCGTGCAGATGATCGAAGCGCAAGGCGGGAGCGGGGCGGCGCTGGAGGCGCTCGCCGTCGATCCCGCGCGCAGCCTCGCGCTCGCCGCCGGCGAAGGGATCGTCGTCGCCGTCGACACGGTCGCGCTCGGCGAGCTCGCCCGCGAGCTGGTCGACGCCGACGGCCCGTGCGCCGGGATCCGCGTGGTCGCGCGCGTCGGCACGCAGGTGCGCCACGACGACGTCCTCGCCGAGTGCGCGGGTGCGTCGGCGGACGCTGACCGCGTCGCGCGCGCGTTCCGCATCGGCGACATCGCGCCGGCGAACCGCGCGATCGTCGAGACGATCGTCCGCGACGACGCGCGCTCGCTGCGGGAGGACGTCGCGTGAACGGCGGCGTTCGCGCCGCGCGGCGCGTGGTGGTCACGGGCGCGGCCGGGCTCATCGGCAGCGCGCTCCTCCGCGCGCTGAACCTCGCCGGGACCGACGACGTGATCGCGGTCGACCGGCTCGGGACGAGCGAGAAGTGGAAGCATCTCGTCCCGTTGCGCTTCGCCGACTATCTCGACGCGGAAGAGTTCTTCGCCCGCATCCAAGCCGCGCCGGACGCCTTCGGCGCCGTCGCGACGGTCTTCCATCTCGGCGCCTGCTCCTCGACGACGGAGCGCGACGCGTCGTACCTGATCGCGAACAACGTGCGGCGCTCCCAGGAGATCGCGCGCTGGGCGCTCGCGCGCGACGCGCGCTTGGTCTACGCGTCCTCCGCCGCGACGTACGGCGCGCGCGAGTCCGACATGCGCGAGGATCTCGATCCGCACTCGCTGCGCCCGCTGAACATGTACGGGTACTCGAAGCACCTCTTCGATCTGTGGATGCGGCGCGAAGGGCTGCTCGAGCGCGCGGTGGGCATCAAGTACTTCAACGTCTACGGCCCGAACGAGGACCACAAGGGCGCGATGCGCAGCGTCGTGGCGAAGGCGTACGAGCAGATCCGCGAGCGCGGCGCGATCCAGCTCTTCCGGAGCTACCGCGAGGGCATCGGGGACGGCGAGCAGACGCGCGACTTCCTGTACGTCAAGGACGCGGCGGCGATCACGGCGTTTCTCGCGGCCGAGCCGTCGGCGCGCGGGCTCTACAACGTCGGATCGGGTCGCGACCGCTCCTGGAACGATCTCGCGCGCGCGGTGTTCGCCGCGCTCGACCGTCCGGCCCGGATCGAGTACGTCGAGATGCCCGAGGTGCTGCGCGGAAAGTATCAGTACCGCACCGTCGCGACGATCGACCGTCTGCGCGCGGCGGGGTGGACGGAGCCCGCGAGCACGCTCGAAGACGCGATCGCCGACTACGTGCGGACCTACCTCGTGCCGGGGATCGCGCTCGGCGAGGAAGACGACGCGCGCGCGCACGCGGCGGCCACCCCGGCGACCACCCACCACATCTGACCGACCTTCGTGTAGAACGTCACGTCGTCGATCACACCGTGCGCCGCGAGCGCGAGCCCCGCGATCGCGACGGCCGGCACGAGCGGCGCGCCGCGCGCGCGCAGCAGCGCGAGCGGCGGCACGAGCGCGGCGGCGATCGTCGCCGCGAGCAGCACGATCCCGCCGTCGGCGAGCGCTTCGAGGTAGAGCGAGTTCGCGTGCGTTCGCACCCGCCGCGGCGCGCCGTAGCTCGGCAGCTCCAGCTCGAAGTTGCCGGCGCCCACGCCGAGGATCGGATGCGCGCGCGCCATCGCGAGCGCCGCGGGCCAGAGGATCGCGCGCGAGCCCGTCCCGCCGAGGTCGACGCTGGAATCGACCGAGGACACGCGCACGAGTGCCGCGCCCGAGCGCGTCGCGGCCGCGAGCCCGCCGAGCGCGAGAACGAACGCCGCCGCGAACACGATGCTCGTGACGCGCACGGCGCGCGGCGTCGCGCGCACCCGCGCGTAGAGCGCGCCCGCGACGCCCGCGACGGCCTGCGCGATCCCGCCGCGCGAGAGGGTGAGCGCGAGCGCGAAGCCGCCGAGCGTCGCGACGACGGCGACGAGGAGCGCGTCGTCGAGCGCGGCGATCGCCGCGGGAAGCGCGACGCCGAGCCAGGCCGCGAGCTGGTTCGGCCCTTCCAGATGGCCGGCGATCCGCGTGATCGCCTCGCCGTGGTACCACAGTCCCGATTGCGGATGCCGGTAGTCGCGCAGCGCGTCGAGCACGACGGCGACGACGGCGACCCCGCAGGCCGCGCCCGTGAGCCGCGCCGCGGCCGGCTGCTCCCGCGCGGCGCACCACGCGAAGAGAAAGACGAGCGCGTACTCCACGGCTTTGAGCGTCTCGCGGATTGCCGGCGCGCGAAAGTGCGCGAGCGGAACCGTCGCCGCGGTCGCGACGATCAGCCCGGCGAGCGCGAACAGGCTCGCGCGCGCCGCGCCTTCGCGCGGCAGGCGCAGCGCGCCGCGCACGACCAGCGCGACCGCGACGCCGAGCAGCGCGGCCTTGAACGACGTCAGCGTCGTGTGCCCGGCGTAGCGCGCGAGGGCGAACGGGTCGGCGAGGACGAGCACGGCCGGCGCCAGCGCGCGCCGGCGCCACGTCGCGTAGCCCGCGACGAGCGCGACCGCGAGAAACCACAGCGCCGCGAGCGCGTCGAGCCGCGGCGCCGCGGTTACGACGTCCGTATCGCCTCCGGCCGCTCCCCGCGCACCGCGACCGGTGCGCCTTCTCCGAACCGCTCGACGCTCGAGAGCAAGTAGAGCGGACGGCCTTTGATCTCGTCGTGGATTCGCCCGACGTACTCGCCGAGGATCCCGATCCCGATCAGCTGCACGCCTCCCAAGAACAGGATCGCGAAGATCGTCGAGGTGTAGCCGGGCAGGTTGTAGCCGGTGAAGACCTTGATGAGAATCTCGATCAGCGCGACGAGAAATGCGATCGCCGACACGATGAACCCGAACCAGGTCGCGATGCGCAGCGGCACGTCGCTGAACGACGTGATGCCGTCGATCGCGAAGCGCAGCATCTTCGAGACCGGATACTTGCTCGTCCCGGAATGGCGCTGGTCGCGATCGTAGTAGACCGCGGCTTGCGGGTACCCGATCCACGAGACGAGCCCGCGGATGAAGCGGTGGCGCTCGCGAATCGACTTCAGCGCGTCGACGACGCGCCGCGACATCAGGCGGAAATCACCCGTGTCGACCGGGATCGACACTTTCGTGAGCCGCCGGGTGATGCGGTAGAACATCCGCGCCGTGAAGATCTTGAACGCGCTTTCGCCTTCGCGGTTCCGCCGAACCGCGTACACCACGTCGTATCCCTCGCGCCAGCGCGCGATCATCTCGGGGATCAGCTCGGGCGGATCCTGGAGATCCGCGTCGATCAGCACGACGACGTCGCCGCGCGAGACGTCGAGCCCCGCCGTCGCGGCGAGCTGGTGGCCGAAGTTGCGCGACAGATCGACGACGACCAAGTGCGGGTCGCGCGCGGCGTGCTCGCGAAGCAGCGGCAGTGTCGCGTCCGTGCTTCCGTCGTTCACGAGAACGAGCTCGTAGGAATCGATCCCCGCGATCCCGGAGACGGCCCCGGTGAGCCGTCGGATCAGCTCGGCGACGTTCCCTTCCTCGTTGAACAGCGGCGCGACCACGCTGAGCGTCGGTCCCATGCGCGGAACCTTCCGCTTCGTCGCATTCCTTTCCGCCATCGCGCTCGCGACCGCCGGCTGCGCCCGCACGACGTCGTCATCGTCGTCGACGACGACCGCGAACGCTCCCGCGTCGAGCGCGGCGCACGGCGCTGCGCCGCGGGCCGCGGCCGGCGGCGGCGCTCCGGGCGGCGGCTCGGCCCCCCGCGGGACGGCCGCCGGCGGCGTCGCCGCGAACGCTCCGGCGAGCGCGCCGCGCCGCGGAGCGGCCTCGACGGCTCCCGCCGCTGCGGCGACGCCGGCGGGCTCGTCGCCGGCTCCGGCGCCGTCGGCCGCTCCCGCCGCGCCGATCGTCGCACCGCACGAAGCCGTCGCGCCGCCCGCCGCAGCTCACGGATCGCCCGCCGCCGCGGCCGCCCCGGCCTCCGGCGGGGGATTCGCTTCCGCAGAGCCGCGGGCGCCGGCGGCGACGCCGACCCCGATGCCGCAGATCATCTCGGCCGCGGTGTCGCCGACGGTCGTCCGGTCCGGCACGACCGTGCACGCGATCGTTCGCACGACGCCGCAGATCGTCGCCGTGCGCGCCGTCGTCGGGGCCGCCGGCGATCGCGCGATGGACATCCCGCGCGTCGACGCCGGCGTGTTCGCGGGGAGCACGACGCTGCCCGCGCTGCCGCCGTTCGTCCACGGCGCCTTCGCGGTCACCTTCGTCGGCCGCACCGCGACCGGCTTTTCGACGCAGACCGCCGTCACCGTCCGCGTCCGCTAGCGCGTCAGGCGCCGGCGAGCTTGCGCAGCGCGGCGACCGTCTCCGCGTGGAAGTTGGCTTGGAACGCCGGCATGTCGGCGACGTCGGGGAAGTGCGGATCGGCGCGGTGCGGGCCGAGGCGGTAGCGGCCGCCGTCGGCGAGCAGCGTTCCGCGTGCCGCGAGCTTCGCGAGCGCTTCGCGCACGCACGCATCGGTGTCCCGGCGCAGCTCCGGATCGACGAAGCCGCCCGGCGGGACGGCCTCGCGCAGACGCGTCACGCCGTCGACGGCTTCCCGGGCTTCGAAGGGCAGATCCACGGCGAGCAGCCACGTCGCCAGCAGCGCGCTCGTCGTGACGGGGCGCGCGGCGGCGAGCGACGTGCCGAGGTCGTCGGGGTCGGCCGGCCGCAGCACCCGGTACAACATCGAGAGCCGCCGCCCGCGGAACGGGTCGAACGCGATCGCGGCCAGCCACGGTTCGCCGACCCGCACGAGATGGTCGACGATCCCTTTGAGCGGCCGCATCCGTCCGTCGGTGCTGTAGAAGCCTTCGGGCGTCACGTAGAAGGTCACGCCGCGCTTCACGACGCCGACGATGCGCGCGATGTCTTCGTCGACGCTCGCGCGCATCTCGGCGAGCAGCTCGCGGCGGTACGGATCGCGCACGTGGAGGAGCTTCACGCGCCGCTCGCCCGCGTAGAAGAAGCGCGCCGCGCGCAGGTCGGAGAGCCGCCGCGCGCCGTCCGGCACGAGCGGGAGCGCTTCGTCGCGGAACACGTCGCGCACGTCGAGATCGCCGTGGAGGCGATCGAGCGCGAACGCGATGCTGCGCAGCGGGCGTGACGAAAGCTCGTTCTCCAGCGGCAGCATCCCGATCGCCGCGAAGAGCGGTCCGGCGTTCACGTTGCGCATCACGGGCGCGAGCCACGGCATCCGCCACGCGAAGAAGCCCGGCTCGTAGAGCCGCCGCGACGACGCCGTGAAGATCGGCGTCTTCCACGGTCCTTGCAGAAACGCGCGGCCCGCGACGATCTCCGATTCGTCCTCGTGCTCGTGGTTCGCGATCAGCACCGTCGGCCCGCGGCGGAACGGCAGCCGGCCCCACTGGCGGATCCGCACGCGCACGTGGATGTACGGCTGGCGCACGATCATCGCCGCCCATTCGAGCACGAGCGACCATGCCGAAGCGACCGGCGTCGCGCCGACGCGCAGCACGATCAGCGAGCCGATCGCGAAGCACGCGCCCGACGTCCCGAAGAGCAGCCGGTATCCGTCGGCGGGGGTGTGGCCGCGCGCGATGATCCACGCCCCGAGCGCGGGCGCCAGCACGGCCGGCAGATTCGAGAGCGTCCCCCAGATCCCGAGGTCGCGGGCGACGTCGCCCAGCTCGGGGACCGCGTCGAGCGCAAGCGCCCAGCCCACCGAGAAGATCCCGCCGTAGCCCAGTCCGAACAGCACCGCGTACGCGTAGATCAAGCCGCGTTCCGGCGCGAGCGCGAACCCGAGCGCGGCGACGACCATCGGAACGCCCGAGAGCGCCACGACCTTGCGCCGGTCGACGCGGTCGGAGATTCGTCCGGCGATCACGCTGGACGCGATCGCGCCGATCAACGCCGCACCGGCGACGAGGCCGGTGCCGAGCGAGGCGTCGCGCACGTTGAGCACGTCGCTGAAGAAGAACAGCACGTACGTGTTCAGCAGGGTCATCCCGAGCACGATCCAGCCGCGCGCGACGAGCGTCACGTTCAGGTCGTGCGAGTCGCGGATGACCGCACGCGCCTTCGGCGGAGCGACGGCCGGCGAGCGCGGGACGAGCGCCAGCGACCCGGTCGTGAGCGCGATGATCGCCGCCGTCGCGAGCAGCGCCTCACGGGGCGGCAGCTTCGCCGCGCACAGCAGACCGATCACGGTTCCGACGAGCGTCATCGCGCCGCGGAAGCCGGCCGAGGTCCCCCACGCGCCGCGCGGCACGACGTCCGGGAGGAGGGCCTGGTAGATCGTCTGCGCGGTCGTCAGCGCGACCGTCGCCGCGACGAGCGCCACGGCGAGCTGACCGATCGACACGCAGGCGGCCATCCCGCCCAGCGCGAGGACGTCGACGAAGAGCGCGAGCGCGGTCTCGACGCGCCGGTCGCCGCCGCGGCGGCGGGCCCAGTCGGAGAGGCCGCCGGCGAACGGCGGAACGAGCGCGACCGCGGTTCCGGCCAGCGTCGCGAGCAAGGCCAGCGTGGCGGTGTGGCCGCGCGGTGCGATGCGCAGGACGAGCGCGGGGACGACGATCGCCACGAGCGCCGCGTCCTGGAACTGGATCCCGATCCACAGCGCGTTGAGCGCCGCGTGCTCCCGGTTCGCGAACCGGCGCGGCGTCTCGGCGGGCGCGGCGACGAGTCCTTCGCGCATCCGCTCGATGCTAATCGATGTCCGCCCACGCGGCGACGACCACGGTCACGTCGGCCCCCGGCTCGGCGACCAGCACGTGCGCGGGCGGCAGCGCCATCGCCGCGTCGCGCTCGATCGTGCCGTACGAGCCGCGCGTGACGCGGAACAGCACGCGGGCGCCGCGGTGGAGGCGCAGTCCGAGGCGGTAGTGCCGGGCGTCGACGCGGTCCATCCGGATCTCCGAGGGCGACCAGCCGCTGCGGTCGGTGGAGATGTAGATGTCGTCGGTCGGCGGGGTGCGCGGCGGCACGACGACGTCGATCGTCGCGTCGACCAGCTCGTTCTCGTCCTGGTCGGCGGGCGCGGCCGGCGCGAGGACGAACGCGGCCCGCGGGATCGCGCTCCCCGGCTTCGTCCCCGGGACGAGGGCGCGCGGCGTGGCGCGGCCGTCGGCGTCCAGCGCGACCGCGATCGCGCGGCCCGGCACCACCGCCGCGCACGAGGCGCCCGCGGCGAGCCGCAGCACTCCGCCGCCCGCCACGGCGAGCCGGTCGCCGTCGCAGGCGAGCGGGACCACCCGGAAGAGCGTCGCGGCGGCCGCCGCGACGAGCAGCGGAGCGCTCACGGCGTGATCGCGAAGCTCCAGCGCGGAACCCAGCGCGTCCCGCCCCACGCGAAGTCGTAGAAGCGGCCCACGTCGATCCCGAAGTTCGGGAACGGGTGGACGCGCACGTCGGCGCCCGCCTGCCACTCCGGGCGGCCGTAGCCGTGGTACTGCGGGAAGTCGTCGGTATGGATCACCGTCAGGTGCACCGCGCTCGTCGCGGTGGGCGTGAACTGCGCGTCGAGGTTGACGGCCCGCAGCACGGACGCGCCGCTGTAGGCGGCGTAGCCGTAGTACGGCGTCCCGTCGGGCGTGAGGATCGGCAACGTCGGCGCCGGATAGAACAGCTGCTGCAGCCCCGGATAGACCTGTGCGCTCCAGCTCTCCTGGTAGCCGCCGAACAAGCGCAGGCTCCGGGTGAGCTGCCGGCTCGCGATCGCGCTGGCCGAGATCGCGTCGAAGTGGTGCGGGAACGCGTACCACGTGCGCGACGCGTCCGCGTTCAGCGCGAGCGTCGTCTTCAGGGGCAGCCGCAGCACCGGCGAGGCGACGCTGAGGTCGAGCCCATGACGCCACACCAGCGAGTAGCGGCGAAAGTCGGGCAGCTGCGTCAGCAGCCCGCCCCGCTGCGCGTCGAAGCCGACGTCGCCCTTGAGCCGCCACGTCGCGCCGCCGACGAGCGGCTCGTCCGGCGTGTGCAGGCTCGTGTCGAACGTCGACGCGCCCGCGGTCGTGCGGCTGAAGTCGGTGCGCGCGCCGTAGGCGCCGAACGCGCCGGTCGCGCCGACGTGCTCGAGCGTCCCGTAGATCGTCCCGGTGAGGTCGGCGACGACGGTGTAGCGGCGCCCGAGCCGCTTGTACGCATCGAAGCCGTGCGTCGAGTAGCCGCGGATTGGCTGGTCGAACGCCGCCGTGGCGTAGGCGTCGTCGCCGCTGACGAGCGATTCCTGAAGGCCGATCGCCGGACCCGGGCCGTCCTCCCAGCGTGCGTGGACCGCGGTCAGCGACGTCGGGCTCCCCCACAGGCCGTACGGCTGGTCGAAGTCGGAGCCGGGAAGGCTCGTCGCGCCGAAGCCCGCCCCCGTCGCGAACGTGTACAGGTACGACGGCACGGGCAGTCCGCCGACCGACGTCGGGAACGCGGCCGGGCGGAAACGCACGTCGGCGTGCGGCGTGATCGCCGCGTGGCGCGAACGGATGAACGCGTTGCGGTCGGAGACGTCGGGAAAGGCAAAACGCTGCGCGTCGATGTCGGCCGGGACCGCCGGCCCGAGCGCGCGCGTCGTGCGCGTGACGCCGCTCGCCGCGTCGAGCAGGTCCACGCGGTCGCCGGCCAGCTCGACCGCGATGGCGTCGGCGCGGACCGAGACGCCGCGGTGGGCCAGCCGCGCGTGGCCGGCCAGGACGACCCGGTCGTTCTTCAAGTCGACGAACGCCGCGTCGGCGGCGCCCGCCGTTCCGTCGGCGAACGCCAGCGTCGCGCCGTCGCGGGCGACGATCTGCAGCGTATCCGAGAAGAAGAGGACGGTCCCGCCGTCGAGGGTCGCCGTGGCGCGGGCCGCCGCCGCCGCGGGGACGGCGGCGAGGAGTCCCGCGACGATCCCGGCGGCGAGCCCGCGCATCAATGCGGCGGCAGGTTCGGGGTCCGCGGCCCCGGAGTCGGCGCTCCCGGCGGCTGCCGGAAGATCCCCGGCGCGTTCGCCGGGTTGAACGGGTTGGGGTTGAACGGGGTCGGGATCGCCCCGGGCGCCGCGGGCGCGGAGACGCTGCCGGCACGCTCGTCGCGCCAGTGGTAGACGGTGTGGGTCGCGAGCTGTGCGTCGGCTTCGCGTACGAGGAATCGGGTCGGCGGGTCCTCGAGGCCGTCCTGACCGATCTCCTCGGTCTCCCACGAGCCGCGCGTCACGCGATAGAAGAAGGTGGTCCCCGACGCGAACCGCGCCACCGTCCGGTAGTGCGTCGCGTCGACCCGGTTCAGCAGGATGGCCTGCGGGTTCCATTGGCTCACGTCGGTGCTGACGTAGATCTGGGCGTCGATCGGCGTCGTCGGCGGCACCTCGACGACGAACGAGACCGCGACCTCCTTCCCGGAGAAGCCCGGCCGGGGGGCCAGCTCCGGGTTCGTCTTGGGCGCGGACTGCGACACGACGAACGGGTGCGTGACCGCCGCGTACGCCGCGTCCGGGGCGAGCCGGCGGCGGGTGACGTCGAGCTGCACGACCTCGTGCGAGGACGGGTCCAGGATCGCGCGCGCGAAGACCCGCGGTCCGGGGACGACGGCCGGCGGCCCGCCCTTGTCGTAGTCGTCGACCTTGAGCGCCGGGGCGACTTTGAAGGCGTCCCCGGTGGTGAAGTAGACGTACCCGGCGCGCAGGTCGAGCAGCTGCCCGGTGAAGCGCAGGAGCGCCCCCGACGGCGTCGGACTCGCCGCCGGACCGAGCGGCGAGCCCGGCGTGCCGGGCGCCGCCGTGGCCGCCGGCCGGATCGTCGCGATCGGGAAGGGCGTCTGCGAGGGGAGGTTCGGCTGCGCGATCGGCGTGCTCCCGGGGCGCGGCTGAATGGGCCCGGTCTGTGCGAGCGACGGAAGCGCGGTGGCGGCGAGCGCGGCGGCCGCGGTGAGGGTGAACGCGATACGGATCATGGCGTGAACTGGAAGTAGGTCTGCGGGGCCCAGCGCAGGTTCGCGAAGTTGAAGTAGTAGGCTTGCTGGATGTCGAGCCCGACTTGCCGCGCCACGCGGAAGTGGGCGTCGAAGAGCAGCTGGTACGGCGGCTGTCCGAAGTAGCCCGGGACCGGCGCCGGCGTGTCGTAGTAGCGGTGGCCCGTGACCGAGAACCCGAAGTACGCGTTCGGCTGGTAGACGTAACCGAGCGTGTAGCCCCGGCTGGTCGACAGCCCGCGGAAGGCCGCGAGCCCGCTGAAACAGCCGTACTGGTCGCAGAAGTCGTTCGCCGCGGCGGGGAAGTAGCGCAGCTGGTTCGCGCCCGCGAGCACCCCGGTCTCCGCGACCGTGTACGCCGCGTACGCGTTCATGCGCTGCCGGTCGAACGCCCGCGAGATCGAGCCGGTCACGCTGCTCGTGTCGACGATCGCGCTCTCGGGCGAGAGCCACTCGAGCTGCTTCGTCCCGACGAGCTGCAGCGTCGGATCGTCGGCGTGCTTCCCGAGGCGGAAGCCCCGCGGCGTCACGAGCTGCAGGTTGACGAAATGGTACCACTCGGTCGGCGGACCGTAGCCGCCGTTCGGGAGCGTCTGCAGCCCGTTGTAGTAGCCTTCGCCGTACTGGTCGTGCGCGTAGCCGAGCCCGGCGCTCACCTGGAACGCGAGCATCTGATGGAAGATCGTCGGCCGGTTCCCGGTGAACGAGAGGAGCGCGTCGTCGGGATGCGCGCGCCGCTGCAGGAAGTGCTCGTAGCCCGGGATCCCGAGCAGCTCCCAGTTCGTCTCGTCGGCGGTGAGGGTGAAGAAGCCCAGATGCTTCACCGCGAGGTCGGACTGGATGTTCTCGTACGACCCGGCGTCGAGCGGCTGCGCGACGTAGCCCTGCTGCTGGACGTTGAGCTGGTAGAAGGCGCGGAAGTCGGAGTTCGGCGAGAGCCGGTCGTAGCCGATGACGTTGTACTGCTTCTGCTCCTGGGTCATCGGGTTGACCGACGCCACCAGCCAGTCTTGCCCCCACACGAAGTGCTGGTCGAACGAGAGGTAGGTCCCGCGGTACGCGTCGTTGCGGATGTGGAAGGCGGAGAGGCTGTTCGCCGACCCGTTGTACGGGATCCCGATGTCGAAGCGGGCTCCGGCGAACGCGTTCTGATAGAAGTTGGGGTTCGCGCCGAACGTGACGACGTAGCGCGGAAGCGGGATGTAGACGCCCGCTTCGCGGATCTGGGCGTCGTCGAAGCGGACGTTCGTCCCCGGGATGATCTCCGCGCCCGCCGCCTTGATGTACGGGCGGCCGACGGTGACCGGGAAGGCGAAGGCGTCGCCGGGCTGCTCGCGGCCCGCGTGGCGGTCGTTGTAGTCGTTGCCGAACCAGGTCCAGCGGTCGGGCTCGGTCCCCGTCGGGATGAAATACTCGCGCTCGTTGTTGAGGAAGCTCGAGAAGGCGGCGCCGCGCTGGTGGATCGCCGGGCCGTCGATGCTCACGTCGCCGGCGACGAGGAAGCGATTCAGCTTGAGGTCCATCGAGAAGGTCTCGCCGCGCACGACCGTGCCGTCGGAGAGGCGGACGCGGACGTTGCCGTCGGCGACGATGACGAAGCTGTCGGCGAAGTACTGGACTCCGCGCGCGGTGAGGTCGAGCGTGCGCGTCTCCGGGGCCGCGAGCGCGCGTTGCGACGCGGCGGCGAAGAGCATGCACGCGGCAGCCGCGGCGGCGAGAAAAGAGCGCATGAGCGGGATCACGCCGTTCCGCGCCGCGGGAGGCGCGGTCCTGCGCCGGACCGAACCGCGCCGGACGGATGCCCCGCGTACTCGTTTTCGTCATGGATTCCGCAGGTGTTGGCGCGCTCCCGGATGCCGCCGAGTACCATGACGGTCCCAACGCGAACACGATCGGGAACGTCGCCGCGCGTCACGGGGGACTGCGCATCCCGAACTTCGAGCGGTTGGGCCTCGGGCACGTGACCGCGATCCGCGGCGCGGGCCGCGACGCCGCGCCGGCGGCCGCGGTGGGCCGGCTGCGCGAGCGCTCGAAGGGCAAGGACACGATCACCGGCCACTGGGAGATGGCGGGCGTGGTCACCGAGGTGCCGTTCCCGACCTATCCCGACGGCTTCCCCGCCGAGGTCGTGGACGCGTTCACCGCCATCGTGGGCAAGCCGCCGCTCGGAAACGTCCCGGCGTCCGGCACCGAGATCATCGCCGAGCTGGGCGAGGAGCACCAGCGCACCGGCAGGCCCATCCTCTACACCTCGGCCGACTCGGTGTTCCAGGTCGCCGCGCACGAGGAGACGGTCCCCCTCGCGACGCTGTACGACTGGTGCGAGCGCGCGCGCGCGATGCTCGTCCCGCCGCACCAGGTGAACCGCGTCATCGCGCGGCCGTTCGTCGGACGCCCGGGTGCGTACGCGCGGACGCCGAATCGTCGTGACTACGCGATCCCGCCGCCGGAGACGGTGCTCGACCGGCTCGAGCGAGCTGGTGTACCGGTCCGCGCGGTCGGGAAGATTTGCGACATCTACAGCGGTCACGGCATCGCGTCGTCCGTCCGCGTCGCCGACAACGGCGAGGCGGTGGATCGCGCGCTCGAGCTGGCCGACGCCACGGACCACGGCTTGGTGTTCGTCAACCTCAACGACTTCGACACAAAATTCGGACACCGTCGGGAAGTCCGCGGCTACGCGGAGGCCCTCGAGCGGCTCGACGCCCGGATCCCCGAGATCCTCTCCCGCATCCGGGCGGGCGACGGCCTGATGTTCACCGCCGACCACGGCTGCGATCCGACCCAGCCCGGGACCGATCACACCCGCGAGTTCGTGCCGTTCGTGGAGTACGGCAGCGCGCCGGGCGGCGAGCTCGGGACCATCGAAGGGCTCGGGCACGTCGGCGAGCGGCTCCGCGCGATCTTCGGACTGAACGGCACGTGAGCGCGCTGCACACGCTCAGCCCGCCGTCCGCGCTCGAGCACGCGCCGGCGCTCCCGCTTCCGCTCCCGCACGCGCCGCCGCGGCCGGCCTGGATGCACGCGGCGAAGCGGGCCTTCGACGTCGCCTTCTCGCTCGCGGTGCTGGCCGTCGCCTCGCCGGTCCTCGTCTTCGCCATGCTCGCGATCGTCGCGATCGACGGCGGCAGCCCGATCTACCGCCAGCAGCGCGTCGGCCGGGACGGGCGGCCCTTCATGCTCTTCAAGCTGCGCACGATGGTCGAGGGCGCGCACGCGATGCTGCCCGAGCTGCGCCGCTACAGCGAGGTCGACGGCCCGGTCTTCAAGATGCGCGACGACCCGCGCTTGCACGCGCTCGGCCGGTTCCTGCGCCGCACCTCGCTCGACGAGCTGCCGAACTTCGTGAACGTGCTGCGCGGCGAGATGGCGGTCGTCGGCCCGCGCCCGCCGCTGCTCGAAGAGGTCGCGCACTACGACGCGTACGCGCTGCGGCGGCTGTGCGTGAAGCCCGGGATCACCTGTCTGTGGCAGATCTCGGGACGCTCGACGGTCTCGTTCGACGAGTGGATGGCGCTCGACAACCGCTACATCGACACGTGGACGCCGTGGGGCGACGCCGAGATCGTCGCGCGAACGATCCCGGCCGTGTTGCGCGGCAATGGCGCGCACTGACCGTCACCTCCACGCGGTCCCGCATCCCGTCCCGCGCTCGCTCGCGGGCTCGACCGTCATCGTCATGTCGGCCACGCTGGCCTCCACGCTGCTCGGGTTCGCGCGCGAGGTGGTCAACGCGCGGTACTTCGGCACGCAGTGGGAGATGGACACCTTCCTCGCCGCCGCGACGGTCCCGACGATCATCTTCGGATTGTTCAACGGCGCGCTGGTGAACGCGCTCGTCCCGACGTTCACCGAGTACGTCGCCCACGGGCGCGACGAGGACGCCTGGCGGCTCGCGAACACCATCCTCAACGGGCTGTTCATCGTGCTCGTCGTGGGCGGCGCGCTGGGCTGGCTCCTCGCGCCCGTGTACGTGCCGTGGATCGCGCACGGCTTCCCGGCGCCGCAGATGGGCGCGACCGTTCGGATGACGCGCTGGATGATGCCCAGCATCGTCGGCACCTCGCTCGCCGGCGTCGTCGCCGCGGTGCTGAACGCGCACCATCGCTTCGGCGCGGCGGCGCTGCAGGGCGTGGCGATCAACGTGGTGACGATCGGAACGGTCGTCGTGCTGTTCGACCGGCTCGGCATCTACGCGCTCGTGCTCGGGACGACGCTGGGCCTGTGCGCGCAGCTCGTCGTGCAGCTGCCGGCGTTCTTCGCGCTCGGCGCCTACCGGCCGGTCCTGGATCTGCACCATCCCGGGCTGCGCCGCATGATGGACGTGCTCGGGCCGATCGTCGTCGGCTCGGCGGCCGGGCAGATCGCGCTGTTCTTCGACCGCTTCTTCGCCTCGACGCTGCAGCCCGGATACATCGCCGGCATCAACTACGCGACGAAGCTCGTCGGCTTCCCGCAGCAAGTCTTCGCCGCCGCGATCGCGACCGTGATCTTTCCGCTGCTGGCTTCGCATTTCGCGCGCGCCAACCACGCCGGCGTGCGGCGCAGCATCGTCACCGGGCTGCGGCTCGTGATGTTCATCGCGATCCCGGCGACGCTGGGGCTCGTCGTGCTCGCGACGCCGATCGTGCGCACGCTCTTCGAGCGCGGGAACTTCGTCGAGACGTCGACCGTGCTGACCGCGCATCTGATCCCGTACGCGGCGGTCGGGCTGGTCGCGAGCGCGGCCAACGTCGTACTGATCCGCTGCTGCTTCGCCTGCCGCGCCGCGCGCTCCACGGTCGCCATCTCCGTGCTCGCCGTGGTGGTGAACGTCGTGCTCTCGATGATCTGGCTGCCGCACTACGGCGCGAAGGGGCTGCTCGGCGCGAACGCGGTGAGCCAAGGCGTCGAAGCGCTGCTGCTCGGCGCGCTCGTGTGGCGGCTCCTCGGCGGGCTCGAGCTTCGCGCGCTGTGGCGCAGCGCGCGCGGCTCGCTGCTGTGCTCGGGCGCGATGGTGATCGCGCTCCGCTGGATCGCGGCCTTCGCGGTCGATCCGGTCCGGCCGTTCTGGGCCGAAGCGCTCTACCTCGCCGGTCAGCTCGCGATCGGCGGGCTCGCGTTCTTCGCCGTCGCGCGCCTCATCGGCGCCGAGGAGCTCCAGCTCGTCGTCGACCTGATCGTGCGCAAGTTCCGCAGCGGCGTGCCGAGCGCCGCCGAAGGGCGCGAGGCGCCCATCGCGTGAGCGCGCAGGAGGCGGTCGGGACCCCGGTTCGCGGGCTGCGCCGCTTCGCGCGCAGCGACATCGCCCGTCACGGCATCGTGACGTTCGCGGCATCGATGGGCGTCAACGCGTTCAACTACGTGTTCCACCTGCTGAACATCCGGCTGCTGGGCGTCGCGGAGTACGGCGTGGTGTCCGCGATGATCGCCGCGATCTCGATCTTCGCGGTCCCCGGCGTCATCGTGCAGCAGACGCTCGTGAAGCTCAGCAGCGAGCTGTACGCAGCGGGATCGCCCGACCGCGTCCGCGCGCTCGCCGACCGCGTGCTCGCGGTGGTCGGGATCGTCGCCGTCGCCGCCTTCTTCGTCGGCCTCGCCTTTCGCGGGCCGATCGCGTCGTATCTCGAGCTCGATCGCAGCGGCGCCGTCGTCGTGGGCCTCGCGATCTTCGCCGTCGGTCTGCTCACGCCGGCGATGCG
This sequence comes from Vulcanimicrobiaceae bacterium, assembly GCA_035650875.1. Taxonomy (GTDB): domain Bacteria; phylum Vulcanimicrobiota; class Vulcanimicrobiia; order Vulcanimicrobiales; family Vulcanimicrobiaceae; genus Vulcanimicrobium. Next base: position 356,071 of record DASRGU010000010.1, on the reverse strand, counting down.
CGGCGTCCTCCAGGGCGTGCACGACTTCCACGGCTTCTCGATCTCGATGTGGATCGAGGGCGCGATCAAGACGCTCCTCGGCGTGGGGCTGGTCGTGCTCGGGCTCCGCGCCGAGGGCGCGCTGGCCGGGATGTTCCTCGCCTCGGTGTGCGCCGCGGCGTACGCGTTGCGGCGCATTCGCCGCGACGTCGGCGCGACGGCCGCACCGCTCCATCTCGACGTGCGGCGGCTCGCGACGACGACGGTCGGCGTGACGCTCGCGACGGCGGCGATCACCACGCTGAGCTACGCCGACGTGGTGCTGGTGAAGCACTACTTCGCACCGGACGTCGCGGGCGTCTACAGCGCGGTCGCGCTGATCGGGAAGACGATCCTGTTCTTCGTCGGGTTCCTCCCGATCGTCGTGCTGCCGCACGTGACCGCGCGCGCCGCGACCGGCGCGCCGACGCGGGGCGTGCTGCTGCAGGCCGGCGCGGTGCTGATCGCGATCCTCGCGGTCTGTCTCGGCGCATTCCTGTTCGCGCCGGGGGCGATCATGGCGATCGCCGCGGGCGCGCGCTACGCCGCCGGGATTCCGTATCTGTTCGCGTACGGCAGCGCGATGGCGCTGCTCGGGTGCACGTCGTTCGCCGTCGCGTACCGGATCGGGCTGCATCGCTTCAGCTTCATCGTGCCGCTGGTCGCCGTGACGCTCGGCGAGCTGGTCGCCATCGCCCTGCACCACGGGTCGATCCGCGATGTGATCCACGTGATGATCGTCGCGAACGCCTGCGCGCTGCTGGCGGTCGTCGCGACGCCCGAACGCCGGATCGCGAGCGCCGTCACCGTCCCCTCGGCGGCGTGAGGCTGGTCGTCCTCGCGAACGTCGTCTGGCCGGAATACGGGGTCGAGGCGGGCGGAACGCAGCACGCGCTCGCGGTGGCCGACGAGCTCGCGAGGGCGCACGACGTCGCGGTCGTCGTTCCGGCCTTCACCACGGCGGCGATCGGACGGCGGTTTCCGCGTCTCGCGCTGCTGAGCACGCCGAGCCCGTCCGCGCTGCTCGGCTCGACGATCGGCACGCTGCTGTTCTCGTCGGTGAGCTGGGTCGCACGCGCCGGCGCCGTGCGCGGCGCGGACGGCGTTCTCGCGGCCTCGCACTTCCTCGGCGACGTCCTGCCCGCCGGGCTGTTGAAGCCGCGCCGCGCGGCGGTGATCGTGCACCATCTCGTCGAGCCGCCGTGGCGGCGGAGCGGCCCGTTCGTGCGCAACCTGCTGGGCTTCGTGCACGAGCGCCTCTCGCTCTTCGTCGTGCGCGCGCTCGCCGGCGCGCTCGTGACGTCGTCGCAGCACGTTCGCGAGCAGCTTCGGCGTGCCGGCTTTCGCCAGCCGATCGTCGTGACGACGAACGCGCCGCGCCCGCTCTCCGCCGCGCCGCCGCCGCCCGAGACGCGCGTCCGCGGGCGGGTCGTCGTCGTCGGCCGTCTCTCGCCCACGAAGGGTCTGGAAATGCTGGTCGACGCGTGGGCCGCCGTGGAGCGCGCGGTTTCGGGAGCGACGCTGCACGTCGTCGGCGACGGCGATCCGCACTATCGCGCCGCGCTCGAAGCGCGCGCGCGCACGGCCGCGCCCGGCGGATCGATCGTGTTCCTCGGGCGCGTCGACGAGACGCGCAAGGAGCGCGAGCTCTTCGAAGCCGCGCTGTTCGCGTTTCCGAGTCTCGAGGAAGGCTTCGGAATCGCGCTCGCCGAGGCGATGCAGGCCGCTCTTCCGAGCGTCACGTTCGATCTTCCGGTCTTTCGAGAGCTCTTCACCGCAGGACGCGTCGCCGTCCCCGTCGGCGACGCCGGCGCGCTCGGCGCGGCGATCGCGAGGCTGCTGAACGACGACGCGGCGCGGCTCGCGCTCGCCGCGGCGGCGCTGCGCGGCGCGGGCGACTTTACGTGGGAGCGTGCGGCGCGACGGGACCTCGAAGCCGTCGAGCTCGCGCGCCGAGCCACGGGCTGAGCGCGACGAGCGCGAAGCCCGCGAGCAGCAGCCGGCCGGCGAGCGCCGTCGCCGCGAAGAGCCGCCCGTCATACGCGAACGTGACGCGCGTCGTCCCGCCGCACGGAAGCTCGTAGCCGTTCGCCCATCCGTCCGCGACGAAGTGGGCGAGCGGCGCACCGCCCGCGCGCGCCGACCAGCGCGGGTCGTACGCGGTCAGCAGCGTCGCCGAGCACGTCCCGGTCCCTTCGCTCCGCACGTCGGCGACGATGCGCGACGGCGTCGCGGTGACGACGGCCGCGCTCGCGTGCACGTCGGGGACGCGCGCCGGCAGGCGCACCGCCGTGAACGCCGACGTTCGTTCGCCCGCGCGCAGCTGCGCGAGCGCAAGTCCGTTGGGATCGACGCCGAACGCGAGCGTGACGCGCTTCGCGCGCGAGGGCAAGCGGACGGCGTACCACGTGAAGCGCTCGGGCGCGACCGGCTCGAGCGGAACGAGCTTCGCCGCGCGAAACGCTCCGTCGCTTCCCGCCGCCACGGCGAGGGTCGGCACGCCGCCGGCTCCGAACGCGAGACGAACGAACAGCACGCCCGCGCCGCGCGGTCCCAGATCGACGGAAAGCGGTGCGGGGACGAGGGTGAAGATCGCGCCTTCGGACGCGTCGTTCTGCCAGCGGTCGACGAAGTACGAAAACTGCGTCGGCGTCCAGCCGTCGTGCGCGTTGAACTGCTGGGCGAGCGCGAAGACGTTCACGCGCGTCGTCGTCCCCGGTGCGAACGGATCGACGAAGCGCGCCGGGGCGTACTCGCCGCGCGGAAAGAGCCGCCGTCCGACGAGCTGATCGACCATCGCGGTGTCGCTGCTCGTGGCGAGCGGCGCGGGCCCGGCGAGGACGATCCCGGCGTACGCGTCGACCGGCCACACTTCGAACGCCGCGTCGTTCTCGACGGGCGCCAAGCCGCTCGCCGCGAGGATGCCTCGCTGCGCCGGATAGTCGAACGCGGCCGGATCGGGCATCCCCGCGGACTCGAGCGCGGTGGAGTGCAGCTCCTTGCGGAACACGATCGCCGCGATGCCGAGCCGCTTCGCGATCGCCGCGAGCGGTGCGGTAGGCCCGTACGCCACGGCCGTCTCCGCGTATGCGAGCGCGGGGTCCGGCTGCCCGGAGTAGGCCGCCGACCATTGCCACGGCCGCAGCGCGTCGCTGTCCTGACCGCCGGTGGCGTTCGTCCGCGCGAACGAGCGCAGCGGCGGGATCGACGGAAGCAGGAGCACGCGCCCGGGCGCGACGCGGCCGGCGGTTTCGCGCGCGACGAGCGCGTCGAGCGGCGCGCCGTCCGCGAGCTGCACCTGATAGACGAACGATCCGCAGGCAACCGGCAGCGCCGTCGCCACGGTCGCGTACGCGCACACGGCGAGCGTGCAGCCGGCGACGACGCCGATGCGTCGCTCGCGCAGCGCGAGGGCTCCGGCCGAGACGTCCGCGAGCAGCGCGAGGCCCACCGCGTACGCGAGGCTGACCGCGACCATCGCGTGGTACAGCTCCTTGAGGATCGACGCGGGCGGGAAGTGCGCGAACACGAATCGCACCGCGAAGCCGAACGGCGGATGGAATCCCGCCGCGACGAGCGCGCCGAACGCACCCACGATCGCGACGTGCGCGAGCGGCTCCCGCGCGAATCGCCGCACGCGCGCAGCGGCGAAGTATCCGGTGAGCGCGAGAATGCCGAGGATCAGCGCCGCATCCCACGCCGCGTCCACGCTGGAGGCCGGGTCGTGCGTGATCGTGCGAAAGTAGCCCGGCGGGTAACCGTCCTGACGCAGCAGCTGCCACAGATCGGCCGATTCCGTCGCCACGCCGGCGAGGTTCGACGTCTGGTGCTGGAGCTGCGAGCCCGCCGCCGGATGGACCAGCATCGCGAGCGAGTACGCGTGCACGCATGCGGCGAGCGCGAGCGCGGAGAAGGCGACGATCGCCGTGGCGCGCTCCCGCCGCAGCGCGACGAGCGCGACGAGCAGCACCGTGTCGAAGACGATGAACTGCGCCTGCGACCACGAGAGCGCGCACAGAAACGCGAGCGCCGCGATCGCGGGGGCGCGCGGGACGCGCGCGCGCCACGCGACGACGAAGATCCACGGCAGCAGCGCGAGCGCGAGCAGATAGTACGTGTGGCCCGCGCAAAGCTTGTTGTACACGACCGGAGAAAGCGCGTACGTCGCGCCGGCGCCGGCGAGCGCGATCCGGCGCCGCACCCCGCACGCGGCCGCCGTCTGCGTCGCGCCTCCTGCCGCGAGCGCGACGACGATCGCCATGAAGCCGATCAGCGTCGCCTTCGCCCCGGCGATCAGCGCGAAGAGCGCCTCGAGCCCGACGAGATATTGCGCGAAGGGATACACCTGCGCGCTGCCCGTTCCGCTCCACACCCACGCCGACGTCGCGAGCTGCATCCAGCCCTGCACGGCTTGCTGCGAGGTCGGCCACATCCAGTCGTGCTGAAAGGCGGGGACGCCGGGCTGAAACGCCGGACGCGCCACGACGACGAGCGCGAGGATCGACGCGAAGACCGCATGCCACCACGCCGGACCGTCGTCCGGCGCGAGCGCCCAGCGCACCGCCGCCGGTACTGCGGTCAGCAGGTCGCGGAACGGCTGCGCGTCGCCGCGCGCGTCCCCGTTCACGCGTCGTTCTCGCCGCGCTCGGGCGCGTTCGCCGGGCGCGCCGGAACGCCGACGTAGAGACCGGGCTGCGCCAGCGAGCCGCGCACCACCGCTCCCGCGCCGACGACGACGCCCTCGCCGAGCCGTGCGCCGGGAAGCACGATGGCTCCGCCGCCGATCCACACGCGCTCGCCGACCTCGATCGCCGCCGTTTCGTTGCGGAAGCCCGGTCCGCGATGGTTCGTCGTCAGGAACTGCACCCCGGGCCCGACGTACGTCCCGGCGCCGATGCGCACCCCGCCCTCGTTCTCGAACGTGCATCCGACGTTGACGAAGCAGTCGTCACCGATCTCGAGCCGCTCGGGATAGAGCACGACTTGCCGCCCGTACACGCATGCGCGCGCGCCGATGCGCACCCCGGCGAGACGGTACAGCGCGCGGCGCTGCGCGACGAACAAGCGGTGCGGCAACACGTCGCCGAGCGCGAGCGCGACTTGCCGCAGTGCGTCGATCAGCTTCGTTCGCACGGAGACCCGTATGCCCCGATTCCGCGCGTCCGCTCGTTCCGAGCAGCACCGGAGAGACGGCTTCTTCTCAAGGCACACGACCCGAGCGGCATCGACACCACGGCACCGAGCGCTTCCGCACGTTCGCGAATGAACCTATGCGGGCGCGGGAATAGCACGCTGCAACGACGTTCGGTCCGCATCCGTTGTGCATGGTGTGGGTGTGCAGCTTGGGAAGCGCTCGAAGCTTCCGCGTTCCGGCGCCGCGCCGGAATCGTCGAGTACGGCGGCCGCTCGCGTGTCTCGAGCTCATCTCTTGCTTTTTTCCGGGGAATTTTCTTGCGCGACGCACTGACCGTCGTTTTTGCACTCCGTGCCGACGACGGAGTCCTCGTCGCGCGCGCGGCGGACTTCATCGCCCGCCATCGCGAGTGCTCGTACGTCGTGATGACGGACCAAGATGAACGCCATGTGAATGCGGCGCTCGGCGGCGAGCGCGTCGAGATCGTCGCGATCGATCCCGGGCTCGGGCACGCCGCGGCGATGCGCGCGGGGTTCCTTCGAGCGACCACGCCGTACGTCGCTTTCGTCGATCTCGCGTACGACGTCAGCCGCATCGACCTGCTCGCGTCGCTCGCCGCGCTGGCGACGAGCGATTCGCCCGCGATGACGTTCGCGCGCGTCGACCGCGACCGGCGGCCGCTCGCCCGCGCGGCCGCCGCGATCTGCCGGCCGCTGTTCCGCGGCTTCGTGCGGCTGCTCCTCGGCGTGGACGTCCGCGACGCGTACGCGCCCGTCAAGCTGTTCCGGCGCGAACCGCTGCTGCGCGTCTTCGAGCACCTGCGTTACGTCTCGCGCGCGTTCGACGCCGAGCTGTTCTACTGGCTGCGTCGCGAGACCGCGGTCGCGCCGCTGGAGTCGTCGACGCGCTGCGAGCGTCTGGACGCGTACCGCTTCTCGCTCGCGTCGGGTATCGCCGCCGCACTCTCCGTCGTCGGGCTGTGGGCCTTCGTGCGCGCTTCGCGCTGGTTTGCGGTGCTCGAGCTGCTGACGCGGCGTTTCGCGATTCCGGCGCGGTCGGCGTACGAGATCGTCGTGTTCTCGTGGCGCTGTCCGTACCACGCGTCCGCGGGCGGCGGCGAGGTGTACCTGCACGAACAGGCGCGGTGCTGGGTCGAAGCGGGGCATCGCGTCACGTGGGTCGCGCAGAGCGTTCCCGGCCGTCCGCGCGAGGAGACCCTCGACGGGATCCGGATCGTCCGCCCCGCACCGTTTCCGTTCATCTTTCTGGCCGCCGGATGGTGGTATCTCACCCGCACGCGACGCAGCGCCGACTTCCTCCTCGACTGCATGAACGGCGTCCCGTTCTTCACGCCGCTGTTCTCCATGAAGCCGAAGGCGTGCCTCGTGTATCACGTGCACTCGCATCACTTTCGCGACGAGCTGCCGCCCGTGCTCGCGCAGATCGCCGTGTTCGTCGAGACGAAGCTCGTGCCGTTCGTCTACCGGCGCACGCCGTTCATCACGATCAGCGCCAGCACGCGCGACGAGCTGCGTTCGCTGCGCATCGCGCGCGGCACGGTGCCGGTGGTGCACAGCGGCGTCAGCGCCGCGTACGCGCCGGGCGAGCGCGCGCCGGTTCCGACCATCGCGTACTTGGGGCGGCTGCGCCGCTACAAGCGCGTGCGCACGCTGATCGACGCGTTCGCGGCCGTGCGCGCCGCCGTCCCGGATGCGCGGTTGCTGGTCGCCGGAGACGGCGACGATCGCGAGCCGCTGGAGCGCTACGTCGCCGAGCGCGGCGTCGCGGGCGTGGAGTTTCTCGGCTTCGTCGACGAGGAGCGGAAACGACGACTGCTGCAGGAGGCGTGGGTTCTGGGCATGCCGTCGAGCCTCGAAGGCTGGGGCATCGTCGTCACCGAGGCCAACGCCTGCGGCACGCCGGCGGTCGCGTTCCGCGTGCGCGGGCTGCAGGACTGCATCGTCGACGGAGAGACCGGCGTTCTGGTCGGCGACGGCGACGAGGCCGCGTACGCGCAGGCGTTGCTGCGCCTCCTCACCGACGAGCGCGAGCGCACGCGGCTCGCCTCGAACGCGCTCGCCTGGGCCGCGCAGTTCTCGTGGCCGCGAACGGCGGAACGGCTGATCCGCGAGATCCGCCTGCTTCAGCCTTGGCGTGCGGTCTTCGGGCACGACGCGGAACGCGGCTGGGAGCTGCAGGTTCGTGAGGTCGTCGACGAGCGGCGCAGCCTCATTTCGTCGACGCCGCCTGCTCCCACGCCGGCGACGTCGGTCCTGCTCGCAGTTCCCGGCGAAGCAGAAGAAAGCTGACGAATCCCAACGGATCGCGCGCACCGAGCCGCAGGATCGCCGGCGCGCTGCTCGCGAGCGAGCGGCGCTCCGGTCCGAAGATCGCGTCGACCTGCGCGTGCGCGCTCGCGAACCGCTGCGCCTGCTTTCGGAAGTCGGCGACCGTGCGGGCGGTGCGGACCGTCACGACGGCGTCGTCGGCGATCGTGATCCCGACGCCCTTGCTGCGCGCGTAGCGCGCCGTGTAATAGTCGTTCGCCACCACGGCTTCGTCGATGCGATAGCTCGCGTAGAAGCGTCGCGTCGCCGCCAGCATCGCGGCGAAGAGCGTCGCGCTCGTCGCGTGCCCGGTGCGGTTCTGCTCGGCGAGATAGCGGTAGATGAACGAGCTGCCGCGCTGCACGAACGAAGCGGGCGGCTCGCGCGGAACGACGCGGCAGTAGGCGAGATCCGCGTCGCCCAGCGCGAGCGCGCGCTCGACGCGCAGCAGAAAGTCGGGCTGCGGGACGCGCACGTCGCCGTCGAGCTTGACGCACACCGCGCCGCGGCACGCGGCGAAGACGCTGTTCCAGCCGGCCGTGCTGCCGCGCCGTTCGGGATGGGCGACGAGCCGCACGCGCGGATCGCGCGCGGCGTGCTCCTCGACGATGCGCCGCGTCGCGTCGGTGCTCGCGTCGTCCACTACGACGATCTCGAGACTGCGCCCGTCGAGCCTCTGCGCGCTCAGATCGGCGAGCAGGCCGGCGATGTTCGCCGCTTCGTTGTGCGCCGGGATCCCGACGCTCAGATCGATCGCGCCGTCGTCGGCCCGGGCGGGCTCGGTCAGAAGCGCTTGACCTTCACCAAACCGCTGGCGCGGAAGATCTCGGTGACGCGGTCGATCGTGTCGTCCTTCGCGAAGTAGGCGACGATGCTGCGGCCCGCTTGCAGCGCTCCGACGTAGTTGTCCATCTCGTCGTCGGGGATCTCCAGATCGCCGAGCCGGTCGCTGAGCGTCTCGTTGCGGAAGAAGCTCGTGCCGTAGCCGCCCGACGTCGCGCCGCGCCCGCTCGTGATCCCGGGGACGCCGGTTCCCTGGCCGCTTCCGGTCATGTAGCCCGGGTTCACGATCCCGCGCGAGGCGGCGCCTTGCGTGGAGTCGTCGGGGCCGATCAGCTGGATCGGATCGAGCGGAAGCCCGTCCGCCTTCAGCGCGGACTCGAGCGCGGTGATGTCGCCGGTTTGCGAGATGCCGGTTACGACCAGGCCCACGGATACCTCTTCGAAGGGCAGCGGTGCAGTGGGGCGCGACGTTCGCCCCCACGGCGTGTCACCCTGTCGCGACGGCGGGCGCCGGCTCGCGCACGGCGCGCGCGAGACGCGCGATTCCTTCGGCAATTCGCTCTTCGGGCATCGCGGAGAAGTTCAGCCGCATCCCGTCGCCGCGGTCCCTGTTCGGGTGGAACGGGCGTCCGGGGACGAACACGACGTCGCTGCGCACCGCGCGCTCGAACAGCTCTTCGGTGTCGATGCCTTCGCCGACGGTCGCCCACAGGAACATCCCGCCGTCCGGGACGTTCCAGCGTACGTGCGCCGGCATCTCGCGCGCCAGCGCGCGCACCATCGCGTCGCGGCGTTGGCGGTACGCCGCGCGCACGCGCGCGAGGTGCGCGTCCAGCCGGCCTTCGTCCTCGACGTACGCGTGGAACACGTACTGCGCGTACGAGCTGGAGTGCAAGTCGGCGCCCTGCTTCGCCGTCACGAGCTTGTCGCGCAGATCGCGGTCGGGGACTACCATCCAGGCGACGCGAAGCCCCGGTGCGACCATCTTCGATCCGGTGCCGAGGTACGTCACCGGGCCGGCGGGCGCGAACGAGAGCAGCGGCGGCGGCGCGGGACGCTCGAAGAAGATCTCGCCGTACGGGTCGTCCTCGAGGATCGGCACGCCGTGACGGGCGCAGATCTCCACGACCTGCGGACGCCGCTCGGCGGCGAGCGTGTTGCCGGTCGGGTTTTCGTAGTTCGGGACGACGTACAGGAACTTCGGCTTGCGCGGCGCCTTCGCGAGCGCGGCCGCCAGCGCGTCCGGGACGATGCCGTGCTCGTCGGAGCCGATCGGAAGATAGTCGGGCTCGAACGCGTCGAAGGCCTGGATCGCGCCGAGATAGGACGGCGTCTCGACGGCGACGAGGTCGCCCGGATCGAGGAAGACCCGTCCGTACAGGTCGAGCCCCTGCTGCGAGCCGCTGGTGACGACGACGTCGTCCGCGCTCACGCGCACGCCCTGGCGCGCCGAGACGCGGTGCGCGATCCACTCTCGCAGCGTGCGGATGCCGTCGGTGACGGAGTACTGGAGCGCGGCCGCGCCGTGCGTCCGCATCACCCGGTCCTGGGCGGCCGAGACGTCCTCGACCGGGAACAGCTCCGCCGCCGGCAGCCCGCCGCCGAACGAGATGACGGCGGGATTCTGCGTGACCTTCAGCATCTCGCGGATCGTCGAGGGCTTCAGCCGCTGGACGCGCCGCGCGAGACGAGGCGGCGGCAGAACGATGTCCATCAAGCCGGGTTGTTCCCGCTCGCCCGGCCGGTCCCCGCGGCGAGGCGGCGCGGAGCGGGCGTCAGCGCCGCGTCATCGGCGGGCCGCCGAGCGGGCCGCCGGCGGCGCTCCGGTGGACCGCCGCGTCGACGTACGGGGCGCGGATGAAGGAGAGGATCGCGGCGCCGAGCCCCGCCAGCCAGACCAGCGCGCTGACCGCCCAGCCGACGTACGGGACGATCTCGCCCGCCGAGACGACCACCAGGCCGACGATCAGCGCGGCGAGCGGCGACGGCGTGGTCGCCGGCATGACGGTCTCGCACAGCCGCCGTCCGACGAGGAGCGCGATCGCGCCCGTCCCGATCCAGATCCCGACGAACAGCGCCGCGACCTCGAGCGCGATCAGCGGGATCCCGACGATCGTCAGCAGCAGCGCGATCGCGATCGGGATGACGGCGAGCACCGCCACCGTGCCCGTCGCGGCGGAGAGCGCGGGGTGGCGCTCGACGCGGTCGAGCGCGATGCGCATCCGCAGCGGAAAGAGCAGGAAGATCAGCACGACGATCGCGCTCGAGGCGATCTTGACGAACAGCCGGTGGTCCTGTTCGGCGAACGGGCTCGCGTCGTGCCGCGCCCACGGGACGAAGGCCCGGACGCTGTCGTTCGTGACGCTGTTGACCTCGCCCGTGATCCGCCCGTCGCCCTCGGTCTCGCACGTGCCGAAGATCGCGTTGCAGTCGCCGCGGACGAGCCCGGCGACGTGCGCGTCCCCGAACACGACGTTCAGGTCCCCGTCGATCTCCTGGCCGGGATAGACGTAGATGCTGTGAAAGACGCTGGTCTCGCCGTGCGCGGAGCGCACCTCGTAGGACTGCGCCTGCGCCGCACCCGCGCCGAGCGCCATCAGCGCGGCGACGAAGACGACGAACCGCACCGTCACGGGCGCAGCCGGTTTGCCAGTCGCGGGCGGACGACCGTGAAGACCAGGACCAGCCCGATCACCGCGACGAGGTCGAACGCCAGCGTGCCGCCGACGAACGTGCCCAGCGATCCGAAGTCGCCGACGATCCGCGAGCCGGCGTGGCCCACCGAGCCGCCGATCCGCAGCGTCTCGCGGCCGAAGTCGAACAGCGTCTCCCCGAAAGCCCGGATCGCCGAGCCGGCGAGAAGCGACGCCGCGCCGATCAGCAGCCACGCGGCGACCAGATACGAGACGAGATAGGCGACGACCGGCGCCGGCGAGGCGTGCGGACGCGGCAGCGAGCGGACCTCGGCCATCGTCGCGAACGTGAAGTTCTCCGGCAGCTCGACGACCCGCGGCGAGACGAGGAGCGCATCGACGACGCGCAGCTCTTCGAGCACGCCGGCGCAGCGGCCGCAGCGCGCGAGATGACGCTGGAGGCTCGCGCGGCGCGCCGGGGTCAGCGTGTCGTCGAGGTACGCCTCGAAGAGCGCTTCAGACGAGTTGCAGGTCACCGAGGCCTCCGAGCACCCGGAACGCCCGGGTCGCGCAGTTTCCCCGGGCGGTCGCCTCCCGCTCTCGCAGCTTGTGCGCGAGGGCCAGCTTTCCGCGATGAATCAGCGTCTTGACGTTGCCGAGGGAGAGTCCCATCGTCGTCGCGATGGACTGGTAGTCGAGGTTCTCGTAGAACCGCAGCGCGAGCACCGTGCGCGTCCGCTCCGGCAGCTCCGCCAGCGCGGCCCGCACCTCGGCCTCGGCTTCGGCGCGCAGAACGCCGCCGGCCGGATCGGCCTCGGTCGAGAGGTCGGGCAGAGCGTTCTCCAGGGTCTGCTCCTCGCCGAGTTCGGCGAGGGCGGGGCGCCGCAGCGCCCGGCCGAGGAACGTCCGGACCACGTTGCGCGCGATGTGATAGAGCCAGGTCGAGAACCGTCCCAGCTCGGGGTTGAAGGTGGCGAGGTGCGCGTAGGCGCGCAGGAACGTCTCCTGCGTGAGGTCCGCGACGTCGGAGGCGTGCCGGACGCTGGCTCCGATGAACGAGCCGATCCCGCGCTTGTACCGATCGACCAGGACGCCGAAGGCGTCGCGGTCGCCGTCGAGCACCGCCTGGACCAGCGACTCGTCGGAGACGTCGGGGACCGACTGTGCAGCCATCCTACCAGCGTAGTACCGGGACGGCCCGGCGAGGTTTCAGCGCCGGACGAGCGCCGCCTCGAGGATGGTCTGCGCGACGAAGTCGATCTCCGGCTCGCCGAGCCCGGGGAACGTCCCGACCCAGAAGACGTCGTTCATGATCGTGTCGGCGTTGCGCAGCGTCCCCGCGACCCGGTACGTCGCTTCGGCGTAGGCCGGCTGGCGCACGAGGTTCCCCGCAAACACCAGCCGCGTTCCGATCTTGCGCTCCTCGAGCCGGCGGACCAGCGCGTTGCGGTCGAGCGGCGCGCCGGGCAGGACGCGGATCGGATAGCCGAACCAGGACGAGTCCGCGCCGGGCAGCTCGGCCGGAAGCGCGAGCCAGTCGACGTCGCGGAGCGCCTCGGTGAGGCGCGCCGCGTTCGCGCGCCGCTGCGCGATGAAGCGGTCCAGCTTGTCGAGCTGCGCGACGCCCACCGCGGCCTGCATGTCGGTCAGCTTGAGGTTGTAGCCGACGTGCGAGTAGGTGTACTTGTGGTCGTAGCCGTGCGGGAGCCCGCCGAGCTTCCAGTCGAAGCGCTTCCCGCACGTGTTGTCCTTGCCGGGCGCGCACCAGCAGTCCCGGCCCCAGTCGCGGAACGATTCGACGAGCGTGCGCAGCTTCGGCGAGCGCATCATCACCGCCCCGCCCTCGCCCATCGTGAGGTGATGCGCGGGATAGAAGCTCACCGTCGCGAGATCGCCGAACGTTCCGGCCTGCTGGCCTTTCCACGTCGCGCCGACGGCGTCGCACGTGTCCTCGATCATCCACAGGCCGTTCGCCCGGCAGAACGCGCGCAATTTCTCCGCGTCGAACGGGTTGCCGAGCGTATGCGCGACGATGACGGCCCGCGTGCGCGGCGAGAGCGCCGCCTCCAGCATGTCGAGATCGACGTTGTACGTGACCAGCTCGCTGTCGACGAACACCGGGACGCAGCCGATCTGCACGATCGGGTTGACGGTGGTCGGGAAGCCGGCCGCCGCGGTGATCACTTCGTCGCCCGGACGCAGCCGGCGTTCGCCGAGCTGCGGCGACGTCAGCGCGCTGAGCGCGCACAGGTTCGCCGACGAGCCCGAGTTGACGAGCACGCACTCGCGAACGCCGAACCAGCGCGCGAACTCGCGCTCGAAGCGCTGCGCGTAGCGGCCGCTGGTCAGCCAGAAGTCGAGCGCGGAGTCGACGAGCGCGACGAGCTCGTTCTCGTCGAACGTCCGCCCGCTCACCGGAACCGGATCCTGCCCTGCCTCGAACTCGCGGTGCGCGTACGCGGTGAAGAAGTAGGCGCGGGTGCGTTCGAGGATCTCCTCGCGCAGCGCGCGCGCTTCGGGCGATTGCGAGTCGTCGCGCAGCATCAGCGTCCCGCCGCCGTCGCGGCGAACGTCTCGAGGTGCTCCCGATACCATGCGACGGTCTCGCGCAAGCCGTCCTCGAGTGACCACGACGCGGTCCAGCCGAGCCGCTCGCGCGCTTTCGTCGCATCGAGCGTCTGCGCGCGGATCTCGCAGCGCGCGACGTTCTCGACGAGGGGCTCGGCACGCACGCCGGCGGCGCGCCCGATCGCATCGACGATCTCCCGCACGGTGACGCGGGTCTGCGGGCTGACGTTGAAGGCCTCGCCCGCGACCTCCGGCCGCGCGCTCGCGTCGGCGAGCGTGAGATACGCGTCGACGACGTCGCGCACGTAGACGTAGTCGCGCACCGGGCCGCCGTCGCTGCGCAGCACCGGCCGCTCGCCGAGCAGCAGGCTGCGGATCGTTCCGGGGACGATGCGGCTCCAGTTCAGGTCGCCGCCGCCGTAGATGTTCCCGCAGCGCGCGATGGTCACCGGCAGCCCGTACGTCTGGTGATACGCCGTCGCGATGAGGTCCGCGCAGCTCTTCGAGACGTCGTACGGATGCCGCCCGCGCAGCGGCATCGTCTCGACGTACGGAAGCACGTCGCTCTCGCCGTAGGCCTTGTCGCTCGACGCCACGACGATCGCCTTCGTGCCGCCGATCCGCCGCGCCGATTCGAGCACGTTGTACGTCCCGCGCACGTTGGACTCGAAGCACTCGAGCGGATCGCGCAGCGCTGCGCCGACGATCGTCTGCGCGCCGAGGTGGAAGACCGCCTCGGCCTCGGCGCGGTTGAGCAGCCGCATGCAGTCGTCGACGTTCGCGAGCGTGCCGCGCACGATCGTGCAGCGCCGGTCGATCCCGCTCGTGACGAAACGCGACTGCGGGTCGTCGTCGAGGACGAGCGCGGTCACCGCGGCGCCGCGGCGCAGCAGCTCCTCGCACAGCCACGAGCCGACGATCCCGGTCGCGCCGGTGACGGCGACGCGCCGTCCGCGCCACCCGTTCATCGCGCGTACGTGCGCGGGCGCGCCCACGGGGCCTCGCCCGAGGCCCAGAGCTCTTCGAGGTGGCGCTTGTCGCGCAGCGTGTCCATCGGCTGCCAGAAGCCGTGGTGCTTGAAGCACGAGAGCTGGCCGCCGCGCGCGAGCGCCGCGAGCGGCTCGTGCTCCAGCATCGTCGCGTCGCCCTCGATGACGTCGAAGATCTCCGGCTCGAAGACGAAAAATCCGCCGTTGATCCAGCCTTCGCTGGATTGCGCCTTCTCGCGGAAATCGGTCACCTGCGTGCCGTCGACGTCGAGCGCGCCGAAGCGCGCCGGCGGGCGCACCGCGGTCAGCGTCGCCATGCGTCCTTCACGACGATGGAACGCGACGAGCTCGCGCACGTCGATCGCGGCGAGGCCGTCGCCGTACGTGCACATGAAGGGCTCCTCGCCGATGATCTCGCGCAGACGCTTGATGCGGCCGCCCGTCAGCGTGTCGATGCCGGTGTCGACGAGATGGATCTTCCAGCGCTCGGCGTGCCGCTCGCGGAGCACGTCGACGCGGCCGGTCGCGAGATCGATCGTCAGATCGCTCGTGTGGGCGTGGTACGCGCGAAACCACTCCTTGACGAGCTCTTGCTTGTAGCCCAGCGCGACGACGAACTCGTCGAAGCCCGCCTCGGCGTAGATGCCCATCAGGTGCCAGAGGATCGGTTTGCCGCCGATCTCGACCATCGGCTTGGGGCGAACCGCCGTCTCCTCGGAGAGGCGCGTCCCGAGGCCGCCCGCGAGGATGACCGTCTTCATATCTCGTTGAGGTATCGGTGGGGGCGGTGGGCGCGCTTTAGGGTCCGGCCGATAATCCGGGGGTCATGATCGAGTGGACCGGCTGCACCGACGAGGAGCTCGAGGAGCAGCTCGCCCTGTCGCGCGAGGCCTGGGAGTCGCTGCGCGGGGCGCGCATCTTCGTCACGGGCGGCACGGGCTTCGTCGGCTCGGCGCTGCTCGAGGCGTTCGCCTGGGCCAACCGCCGGCTCGGACTGGGCGCCTCGCTCGTGGCGCTCACGCGCGATCCCGCCGCCTTCGCTGCGCGCGAGCCGCGGCTGGCGGGCGATCCGGCGATCGTGCTGCACCGCGGCGACGCCACGGACTTTGCGTTTCCCGCGGGGCGATTCGATGCGGTCGTCCACGCCGCGACCGAGCGCGCCGCCGTCGTTCCGGGGCAGCCGCTGCACGCGTACGACCGCGATCTCGCGGCGACCCGGCGCGCGCTCGAGCTCGTCGCGGCGAGCGGCGCGCGCAAGGCGCTCTTCACGAGCTCCGGTGCGGTGTACGGGCCGCAGCCGCCCTCGCTGGAGGCGATCCCCGAGGAGTACGCCGGGGCTCCGCCGACGCACGACGCCGGCGCGGCGTACGGGCACGCGAAGCGCGCGTCGGAGCTGGCGTGGTTCGCGTACGGCGCGACCGGTGCGTTCGACGCGACGGCGGCGCGGCTGTTCGCGTTCGCCGGGCCGCGCCTGCCGCTCGACGCGCACTACGCGTTCGGGAACTTCCTGCGCGACGTCGCGCGCCGCGAGACCCTCCTCATCGCCGGCGACGGGACGCCGCTGCGCTCGTACCTTTACGTCGCCGAGCTGGCGCGCTGGCTCTGGACGATCCTCGTGCGCGGCCGCGGCGGGCGCGCGTACAACGTCGGCTCGCCGCACGCGGTGTCGATCCGCGAGCTGGCGGAGCGCGTCGTCGCGCTGACGCGGCCGGAGACGCCCATCGCCGTCGCACGCGCGCCCGTGCCCGGCGTGCCGCCGGCGCGGTACGTGCCGTCGGTCGCGCGCGCTCGCGAAGAGCTCGGGCTCGACGTGACGATCGGTCTCGACGAAGCGATTCGCCGCAGCTACGCCGCGCTCGCGCTGCCGCTTTCCGCACCGAGCGTGCGCGCGTAGAGCAGCGCGAGGCTCTCGCGCATCAGCTCGGGACGGGCGTGCACTGCGTCGAGCAGCACGCCCTCTCGCGCGCGCCCGTTCTCGGTGAGGTCGCTCCAGCGGTCGACGAACACGCAGCCTTCGCGCTCGCAGAACGCGCGGAGCACGTCGTTGAAGAGCATGATCACCGTCGTCCGCGTCAGCGCGCGGCTGTCGACCTTCAGCTCGGCGCGGAAGCGTGCATCGTCGGCGGTACAGGGCGAGATCGAGTGCAGCGCGAGCGGGCCGAGCCCCCACGAACGCAGCAGGCGGAGCGCCGCGAACAGCGGCGCGGTCTTCGCCGCGATCACGCCCTCGAGCGAGGCCGGCTCGACGCGGGCCGTCGCGTCGAACGCGGGCAAGGCGGCGAGCGCGGCGGCTGCGTAAGGTGAGACGACCTGCGCGAACGCGGGGATCGTCTGATAGATCTCGCGTGCGCTGATCTCGCCGACGACGAAGAGCAGCGGCGTCCCGCGCAGCGACGGGTTCACTCGCCACGCCGGCGCCCAACGCGGGGAGAGCGCGTTGCGGGGCACGATCGCGACCGGCACGTGCTCTTCGCCGGGATCGGCGTACACGAGGAGCCGGTGACCGATCAGCGCGTGCACGATGCGCGCGTCCATCTGCTCGCCGGCCATGAAGTCGCTGCACCGCAGCGCGGGGACGTGCGCCGTCGTCGTCACCGCGAGCGGCGCGCCGGTCGCGGCGTCGCGCACGAGCGCGCCGGTGAACGCGTTGCCGTGGCTCTCGGCGATCACCGCGATGAACGGGAGCGCGACGGCCTCGGCGGGGCCGGCGTTCCGCACCGGCGGCGCCGCGCTATCCGGCATCCAGGCAGCTCGCCAGGCGGTTCTCGGTGCACGGATCGGCGTCGTACGACATCGCCGCCGCGCGCGCGTCCACGGCCTCCAGCGTGAGCGTGAACGTCGCGGGCGCCGCCGCTTCGGGTTCGGGCTGCGCGTAGGCCTCGAAGAACGAGCGCATCACGCGGTCGACGGCGTCGTCGTTGACGTCGCGCCGGTTCGCCGCGTACGCGTCGAGGCCGAGACAGGCGCTGGCGACGATCTCGTACGCGGCGAAGTAGTCGACGCGCTCGCGGCTCTCGCGCACCGTCTCCGCGGCGACGCGCAGCACCGATTTCGAGTACGTCGAGGCTTGCAGCACGTGGCGCGGCTCCATCGTCGCGGCGAGCGGGATCGGCGAAACGGTCAGCACGAGCCGCAGCCCGGGATTCAGCGCGCGCGCGATGTCGAGGAACGCTTCGAGCGCGGCGACGTTCTCGGCGACGCTCAGGTTGCGATAGACGTAGCGCGCGGGGTCGAAGGTGCCGACCGATGCGCCCGGGCACAGCGGCAGCGCCGCACCGTCGGCGCGCGTGCACCACGTCTCCGTCAGCCCGAGCGTGAAGACGAGCACCTCCGCTTCGGACAGCATGCGCCGGACCGCGGCGAGATGGCGCGTGCGGTCGGCTTCGAGCGCGGCGACGCTCGCGAAGCCGGCGGCCGTGGCGAGCGGGCGGAACGGATCGACGTAGCGCCCGTCGCGCACCCACGGCGGCTCGCTCGGCCGGAACGAGCCGGCCGCGCGCTGCGCGAGCTGCAGCAACTGCAGCGCCGTCGTGACGTCGCCGTACGCGGCCGAGTACGCCGCGCCGGGCTCGAGCGTCAGGTAGTTGTAGCCCGCGCTGCGCAGCCGCTCGGCGATGCGCGCGGCGAAGCAGCTGCCGGCCGACGCGATCGCGGTGCGGCGGTCGAACCGCCACCCGGCGCGAGCGCCCTGCGGATCGACGCGATCCGCGGGCAGCGCCGACACCGCGCGCCGCCATACCCGCTCGGCCGGGAGGCCCGCGTAGGGAAAGGCCGTGCGCGTCGCCTCCATCAGCGCGCGCCGGCCGTCGTGCGACGGTAGAGCGTGAGGACGGGGTTCGGATAGCCGTCGCTACGGATTTGGCGCTCGATCTCGTCTTCGTACATCTGCGACGAGATCAGAATCGTCGTCCGGTCGTCGCCGCGCAGCGTCTCCGGTGCGCGGATCGGAACGCCGCCCAGTGACGCTCCGTGATAGCCCGGATCGGAGTCGACGAAGCACCGGATCGTCAATCGATCGAGCGCACCGGAGGCGAGCAGCCGATGGGTGTGCGCGCCCGCGCCCCACACGACGACCGGCTCGCCGCGCGCCGCCAACGCGTCGATCGCGGCGATGAGCGGCTGCGTCAGCGCGCGGCACTCCTCGACGTAACGCCGTAGCGCTTCGGGACCTTCGACGTCGACGACCAACGGCGCTCGGACCCATCCGCTCGCGAGCATCGCCACGGTCGAGACGTCCGGCGTGATTGCGATCGGCGCAAAGCCGTTGAAGCGCATGAGGTTCTCGAGCGACGTCGCCGTGAAATAGTTCACGTGCTCGACCGAGAACTGCAGAAACGGATCCTTGTGCTCCACCCCGATCGGATCGTCCTGATCGGTCGTCAGAAAGAACGCGTTCGCGTCCGGGACTTCGACACAGAGCCGCCCGCCGTCGGCGAGCAGCGCCAGGACGCGCGCGAGGAACGGGCGGAGCTCGACGACGTGCTCGAGGACGTGGGTGAGCAGGATGACGTCGAACTCGCCGAGATCGAGCTCGTCGAAGAGGCTTCCGACGCGCACCTCGACCGCGTGGTGCTCGCGCGCGACGCGCGCCGCGAGCGGCGAGGGATCGAGCCCGGTCACCCGCACTCCGGGAACCGTGTCGCGGAGCATCGCGAGCAGATTCCCCGTGTAGCAGCCGATGTCGAGCACGCGGTCGCCGGGACGTACGAGCGGCGCGATGTGCCGGAGACTCACGCGATGCGTGCGCACCAGGTACTCGGGCTCGGTGAAGCCGCGCCGCTCGAGGAGCGCCGACTTCTTCGCCATCTCGCGGTAGTATGCGTCGAGGTAGCTCTGCTCCGGCGTGTCGTTCGCGAAGGCGAAACCGCAGAGCGCGCAGGCGACGACGTCGTACCCCGCGTGGACGCCGTGCTTCGAGGGCATCGTGAAGCGCTGCCGATAGATCGGGAGGGTCGAACGGGAACCGCATACGGCGCACGGACGCGTCATCTCTTCGTCTATCGGCCCGAGCCGCGGCCGCGCGCAGCGGCGAACGAGGTATTCGCATGGTACGGCACGTCTCGCTCAACGACTACCTTTCGGCGCGGAGCAGCTGGCCGCGGCGGCTGCTCGGCTGGGAACCGTACGCCGTGCGCCGCGACGAGGACCACGTCGGCCGGGAGTACGACCGCGACCGCTACGCGCCGCTGCTCGACCCGCCGCCGGCGTCGATCGAGGAGTGCAAGCGGCGCGAGTTCGAGCTGCTCGGGATGCCGCCCGAGAAGCCCGAGTACTTCTCGCTCGGCGAAGAGATCTTCGTCGCGCCCGTCGCGACGCTGCGGCAGCTCTGGTACGCGACCATCGCCGAAGCCGTGCAGCGCCGGCGCGGCGCCGGGCCGCTGTGCGAGCTGGGCTGCGGCTACGGCTACAACCTCACGTACCTCGGCGCCGACGCGTACGGCGGCGAGCGCAGCGAGAACGCGGTCGCGCTGGCGCGGCGCTTCGGGCTCGACGTCGCGCCGTTCGACTACTACGATCGTGACAGCTACGCGCTGCTGCGTCCGCGCACGACGGTCCTCACCGTGCACAGCGTCGAGCAGCTCCCCGACGCGACGCCGGTCATCGAAGGGCTCGCCGCGCGCCGCGACGCGATCGACGCCGTGATCCATCTGGAGCCCGGCTTCTTGCCCGAGCGCGAGACGCTGCTCGGGATGATCCGCAACCGCTACAACGAGTTGATCGATCACAATCGCAATCTCGTCGCGCTTCTGCGCGCGCGCAGCGACGTCGAGATCCTCGCGTTCGAAGCCGACGTGTTCGGCGTGCATCCGCTCAACTCGACGAACCTCGTCGTCTGGCGCTTTCGCTGATCGCTCGCTCACCGGCCAAGCGGGCGCCCGTGCGGCCTCGCGCTGCGCTCCGCGGCGGCGTCCGCCGATAACCGGAGTACGGCCCGGCAGAGGCGGCCGTACGCGGGGGCTCCCTCTTGATCGAGCCCGGCGTCGTCGTGGAACGAGGGAGAGCTCGGGTTTGATTCGCGTCGCCGACGTCGTGATGCGCTACCTCGCGGAGCGCGGGGTGCGAGACGTCTTCACGGTTTCCGGCGGCGGGATCATGCACCTGATCGACGCCCTCGGCTCGGCGCCCGGGCTGCGCTACCGCGTGAACAATCACGAGCAGGCTTCCGCCATCGCCGCCGAGTCCTACGCGCGCGTGACCGGCGGCCTCGGCGCGTGCCTCGTCACCACCGGGCCGGGCAGCACGAACGCGCTCTCGGCGCTCGCCGGCGCATACGTCGACTCGATCCCGGTGCTCTGCATCGCGGGTCAAGTGCGACGTGAAGTCATGGCCGACTACGCGCGCCAGCGCCAGTACGGGCCGCAGGAGATCGACATCGCGCCGATGGTCGCGCCGGTGACGAAGTACCAGACGATTCTGATGGACCCGCAGCGCGTGCTCGTCGAGCTGGAGACGGCGTGCGCGATCGCGACGTCCGGGCGTCCTGGCCCGGTCTGGATCACCGTCCCGCTCGACGTGCAGGCCGCGCTCGTCGACGAGACGGCGCTCGCGCACGCCGACCTCGCGCACGTCGTCGCCGCGCCGGTGCCGCCGGCGGCGTCGGCGATCGAGCGCGCCGTCGCGATGCTGCGCGCCGCGGAGCGGCCGCTGCTCATCGGCGGAGCCGGCGTGCGCGTCGCCGCGGCGCAGGACGCGTTCCGCGCGCTCGCGCACGCGACGGGCATCCCCGCGCTGCTCACGATCGGCGCGATGGACCTCCTCCCCGAAGACCATCCGCAGTATCTCGGCAAGTTCGGGCCCGTCGGTCAGCGCCGGGCGAACTTCGCGCTGCAGAACGCGGACCTGCTGCTCAGCGTCGGCGCGAGCATGTCGATCTCGTCGATCGGCTTCAACACCGAGTCGTTCGCGCCGCACGCGCGCCGCATCATGGTCAACGTCGACCGCGGCGAGCTGGACAAAGCGAACTACCGGCCCGATCTGGCGATCGAAGCGGACGCCGGCGCCTTCCTTCGCGCGCTCGTGGCGCGGGTCGCGCGCGAGCCGCTCGCGCCCTCGCGGCGGTGGCTCGACGCGTGCGAGCGGTGGAAGGAGCGCTATCCGATCGTCGGCGCCGAGCAGCGCGTCGATCCGGCCTTCGTCAGCACGTACGCGTTCGTCGACGCGCTCTCCGAGGCGCTCGCGCCCGGCGACGTCGTCGTCACCGGCAACTCGCTCGACGCGGCGAGCGTCTATCAGGCGTTCCGCGTGCGCGACGGCCAGCGCGTGTTCACGAACGTCAACTTCGGCGCGATGGGCTGGGACCTGCCGGCCGCGATCGGCGCCGCGGCGGCGCGTCCGGGCGCGCGCACGATCCTCGTCACGGGGGACGGCAGCATCCAGTTCAACGTCCAGGAGCTGATGACGGCGGCCGTCAACGCGCTCGAGCTGAAGATTTTCGTCGTCAACAACGACGGCTACGAGTCGATCCGCGCCACGCAGGACAATCACTTCGCCGGCCGGCACGTCGGATCGGATTTCGCGAGCGGGATCGGCAACCCGGACTTCGCGCTGCTGGCGCGCGCATACGGCCTGGGCTACCTGCGCGCGGAACGCGACGACGACGTGCCCGGCGCGATCGCCGGAGCGCTGGCGCGTCCCGGTCCGGTCCTGGTCGAGCTGCGCGTCTCGCCGGTGCAGGGACGGATCCCGAAGGTGAGCTCGTTCCGCCGCCCCGACGGTTCGCTCGAATCGAAACCGCTGCACGACATGTTCCCGTGGCTCCCGCCCGAGGAGATCGCCGAGAACGTGTCGCTCTTCGCCGCGACGACCGCGGCGGCGAACTGAAAGGAACCGCAGTGTCCGTCTTCGACCGCAAGCGCATCCTCGTCACCGGCGGCACGGGCTCGTTCGGCCATCAGTTCGTCGAGATGATCTTCGCCGAGCACTCGCCCAACGAGGTCATCGTCTTCAGCCGCGACGAGCTGAAGCAGTCCGAGATGGCGAAGCGCTTTCCGCCCTCGCGCTATCCGATCCGCTACTTCCTCGGCGACATCCGCGACCGCGAGCGGCTGATGCGCGCGTTCGTGAAGGTCGGCGTCGTGGTGCACGCGGCGGCGCTCAAGCAGGTTCCGGCGCTCGAAGCGAACCCGTTCGAGGCGGTTCAGACCAACATCATCGGCGCGCAGAACGTGATCGACGCCGCGCTGGAGCGTGAAGTGGAGCGCGTCGTCGCGGTGTCGACCGACAAGGCGGTGAACCCGCTGAACCTCTACGGCGGCACGAAGCAGGTGATGGAGAAGCTGTTCGTCGCCGCGAACGCGTACGTGCGCTTTCGCGACGTCGCCTTCACCGTCGTGCGCTACGGCAACGTCGTCGGCAGCCGCGGCTCCGTCGTGCCGCTGTTCCGCGAGCTGGCCGGCCGCGGAGAGACCGAGCTGCCCGTCACGGATCCGCGGATGACGCGCTTCTGGATCAGCCTCGAGCAGGGCGTCCGCCTCGTTTTTCGCGCCGTCGCCGACGGCCGCGGCGGCGAGACGTTCGTTCCCAAGATCCCGAGCATGAAGGTCGTCGACATGGTCGCCGCCTTCTCGCCGGCGATGGGCGTGCGCGCGGTCGGGATTCGTCCGGGCGAGAAGCTGCACGAGACGCTCATGAACGCCGACGAGGCGCGGAACGCGGTCGACCGCGGCGATCACTTCGTCATCCTGCCCCAGTTCGCCGAGCACTGCAAGGCCGGAGACGCCTACGACGGCTGTCCGCGCGTCGCCGAAGGCTTCGAGTACCGCTCCGACAACAACACCGAGTGGCTCGGCGTCGAGGCCCTGCACGCGATGATGTTCGGCGGCGAGCCGCGGGCGGAGCCGGTTCTCGCGTGAACCCGATCCCGTACGCGCGGCAGTCGATCGCCGAGGAGGACGTCGCCGAGGTCGTGCGCGTCCTGCGCTCGCCCTTCCTCACGCAGGGACCGGAGATCGAGCGCTTCGAGGACGCGGTGAAAGCGGCGGTCGGCGCGGCGCACGCGGTGGCGGTGAGCAACGCGACGTCCGCGCTGTATCTGGCGTGCCGGGCGCTTGACGTGGGCCCGGGTGACGTCGTGTGGACGACGCCGAACTCGTTCGTCGCCTCGGCGAACTGCGCGCGCTCGTGCGGCGCGGACGTCGACTTCGTCGACGTGGATCCGGCGACGTACCAGATCGATCCGGCCGCGTTCGCCGCGAAGCTCGAGGCCGCCGCGAACGACGGCCGCGTTCCGAAGGCCGCGGTGGTCGTACACTTCGCCGGGACGCCGTGCGATCTCGCCCCGCTCGCGGACGCCGCGCGGCGCTACGGCGTGGCGCTCGTCGAGGACGCCTCGCACGCGATCGGCGCGACGTACCGCGGCACGCGCGTCGGCGATTCGGCGTATTCCGACATGACCGTGTTCAGCTTTCATCCGGTGAAGATCGTCACCACCGGCGAGGGCGGGATGGTCGTGACGAACCGTCAGGACCTCGCCGAGCGGCTCGCGACGCTGCGCACGCACGGGATCACCCGCGATCCCGCGCGCATGACGCGCGAGCCGGACGGGCCCTGGTATTACGAGCAGCTCGAGCTGAGCGGGAACTACCGGATGACCGACGTCCAGGCCGCGCTCGGCGCGGCGCAGATGCGGCGCCTTCCGGCCTTCCTGACGCGCCGCGCGCACCTCGCCGCCCGCTACGCCGAGCTGCTCGCCGGCGTCGACTGCACGCTGCCGGTGCTGCCGCAGGATCGCACCTCGGCCTGGCATCTCTACGCGATCGGCGTCGACCCCGCCCGGCGGCGCGCCGTGTTCGAACGGCTGCGCGCGCACGGGATTCTCGTCAACGTGCACTACATCCCGATCCACCTGCAGCCGGACTTCGCGCGGCTCGGCTTCCGGCGCGGCGACTTCCCTCGCGCCGAGTCGTATTACGCGCGCACGATCAGCCTCCCGATGTTCGCCGAGCTGACGGACGCCGAGCAGGACCGCGTCGCGTTCGAGCTGCGCGGCGCGCTGGCGCGCGCGGCGGCATGAGCACGATGCGGATCGCGATCCGCGTCGACGCCTCGACGCGGATCGGAAC
Source organism: Vulcanimicrobiaceae bacterium (assembly GCA_035650875.1). GTDB lineage: Bacteria > Vulcanimicrobiota > Vulcanimicrobiia > Vulcanimicrobiales > Vulcanimicrobiaceae > Vulcanimicrobium. The sequence continues at coordinate 331,558 of DASRGU010000010.1, read as the reverse complement.
CGGTCACGTGATGCGCTGCCTGGCGCTGGCCTCGGCGCTGCGCGAGCGGGGAGCGCGGGTCACGTTCCTGACGCGCGAAGCGCGCGACGGCGGTGCGCGCGCGATCGCGGCGCGCCGTTTTCCGTGCGTGACGCTGCCCGCACAGTCCGGGTTCGAGGAGAGCTGGCTCGGCGCGAGCGAGGGCTTCGACGCCTCGAGCAGCGCCGACGCGCTCGCCGGCCTGGCGCCGCTCGACTGGGTGGTCGTCGATCACTACGGCCTCGGGATCGCATGGGAACGCGTCGCGCGCGCGCACGCCGAGCGTCTGTTCGTCATCGACGACCTCGCCGACCGGCCGCACCTGTGCGAGCTGCTGCTCGACACGACGTGGTCGCCCGACGGCGCGCCCGACCGCTACGCGCAGCTCGTCCCGCCGCGCGCGCGGCGCCTGCTCGGACCGTCGTACGCGCTGCTGCGCCCCGAGTTCAACCGCGCGGAGCGGCGCGTTCGCGAGGGCGGCGTCTCGCGCGTCGTCGTGTTCTTCGGCGGCGCCGATCCGCACGACCTCACGGGGCGAACGCTGGACGCGCTCGCCTCCGATCCCACGCTCGCCGCGCTGGAGGTCGACGTCGTGGCCGGCGCGGCGAACCCGCGCGCGCACGCGTTGTCCGAACGCGCTTCGGAGAGGGTGCACGTGCACGTCGACACGCCGCGCATCGCGGAGATCTTCGCCGGCGCCGATCTCGCGGTCGGCGCGGCGGGGACCGCGTCGTGGGAGCGCGCATGGCTCGGTCTGCCGGCGCTCGTCGCCGCGCTCGCCGACAACCAGCGTGGTGTCGCGCGCGCGCTCGCCGCCGCCGGCGCCGCGGTCGAGCTGGGCTGGCACGAAGACCTCACCCCGGACGTCGTGCGCGACGCACTGCTGCGCGCGTGCGCGGATCCGGCCGCGCTGCGAGCGATGTCGGAGCGCGCGCTCGCGATGATGGGCGACGGGCCGCTCGGGACGGCCCGCGTCGTCGACGCGCTCGCCGGCGCGCGGGCGTTCGCGTGAGCGCGTTCGACCCGGCGCGCGTCGAGCTGCGGCGCGTCGCCGAAGGCGATCTGCCGCTGCTGCTGGCGTGGCGCAACGCGGAACGGGTGCGCGTTCGCATGTTCACGCGCGAGACGATCTCCGCCGAGCAGCATCGCGCCTGGTGGGCGCGCCGCTTCGCCGACCCCGCCTACGCGCAGTACCTCTTGCGCTACGACGCGCGTCCGCTCGGGACGATCTCGTTCGCGACGACGTCCGAGGGCAGCGCCGAGTGCGGGTACTTCGTCGGCCCCGACGATGCGCCGCGCGGCAGCGGGACGCTGCTCCTGCTCGGCGGGCTCGCGCGCGCGTTCGGCGAGCTGCGCTTGCGCCGGGTGTGCTGCGACATCTACGACGACAACGAGCCGTCGCTGCGGCTGGTGCGGCGGTTCGCGTTCGCCGAATGCGCCCGGCGCCGCCCCGACGCTCGACGCTTCGTGCTCGCGGCCGACGGGTTCGTCGCCGCCGTCCCGCGCGTCCGCGCGCTGCTGTTCGCGGAGCCTGCGCATGCGCTTCGCTGAGCGCGCCGTCGGCGAAGGCGCGCGGCCGCTGATCGTCGCCGAGCTTTCGGGCAACCACAACGGCTCGCTCGAGCGCGCGCTCGCGATCGTCGACGCCGCCGCCGACGCCGGGGCCGACGCCGTCAAGCTGCAGACGTACACCGCGGACACGATGACGCTCGATGCGGGCGGGCGCGATTTCACGATCGACGATCCCTCGTCGCCGTGGCACGGCCGGCGGCTGTACGATCTCTATGGCGAGGCGGCGACGCCGTGGGAGTGGCATCCCGCGCTGTTCGAGCGCGCGCGCGAGCGCGGCATCGCGTGCTTCAGCTCGCCGTTCGACGAGAGCGCGATCGCCTATCTGGAGCGCTTCGATCCGCCGGCGTACAAGATCGCGTCGTTCGAGCTGACCGATCTCCCGCTGATCGCCGCGGCGGCCCGGACGGGACGCCCGCTCGTCGTCTCCACGGGGATGGCGACGCTCGACGAGATCGGCGCGGCCGTGACCACGGCGCGCGAGCACGGCGCGCCGGACGTCGTGCTGCTGAAGTGTACCTCGACGTATCCGGCATCGCCGCAGAACTCGCACCTGCGGACGATCCCCGATCTGCGCGCGCGCTTCGGCTGCGAAGTGGGACTGTCCGATCACACCGGGGGGATCGGCGCGGCGATCGCCGCGGTCGCGCTCGGTGCGGCGATGATCGAGAAGCACGTCACGCTCGCGCGCGCCGACGGCGGCGTCGACGCCGCGTTCTCGCTCGAGCCGCGCGAGCTGGCGGCGCTCGTCCTCGAGAGCGCCCGCGCCTGGGAGGCGCTGGGCGAGGTGCGTTACGGTCCGACGCGCGCGGAGCGCGGCTCGCTGCGGTTCCGCCGCTCGCTGTACGTCGCGGACGACGTGCGGGCCGGCGACGAGCTGACGCCGCGCAACGTGCGCATCGTCCGTCCCGGCTTCGGCCTCCCGCCGAGCGCGTACGCCGAGGTCCTCGGACGGCGCGCCGCGCGCGATCTCGCGCGGGGAACCGCGCTCGCCTGGGAGCACATCGCGTGACCGGCGAGCGCGTCCCCGACGTTTCGGTTCTCATCACGTCGTACAACTACGCACGCTATCTCGGGCGGGCGATCGAGAGCGCGCTCGCGCAGGAGGACGTCGAGCTCGAAGTCGTCGTGAGCGACAACTGCTCGACCGACGACAGCGTCGCGGTCGCGCGCCGGTACGAGAGCGACCCGCGCTTCCGGCTGGTCGTGCGCGACGAGCCGTCCCCCGAGCACTTCAACGCGATCCTGGATCACGCGCGCGGCCGCCACGTGCTCTTTCTGAACGCCGACGATTATCTGTTCCCGGGCGCGCTGCGGCGCCTTTTCGCGTTGAAGAACGCGCCGCACGTCGACGTGCCGTACGCCGCCTACGCCTACGTCGACGCGAACGGCGTGCCGTACGCCGTCCGGCGCTACGAGGGGCTCGGCGCGTACGCCGGGCGCAACGAGCTCGGCGCCCTGCTGACGAGAGCCTCGCACATCGGCCTCGGCACGATGCTGATCGAGCGCGCGTGGTTCGAGGAACTGGGACGGTTCAGCGTCGCGGCGGCTTCGCACGGCGACCTCGAGTGGTGCCTTCGTCTGGCCGCGGCCGGGAAGCGCTTCGGGTATTCGCCCGAGCCGGTGCTCGCGGTGCGCCGGCACGGCGACAACGACTCGTCGCCCGCGAGCTTCCACGCGAACGGGCGCAGCCTCGACGGGCTGCTGACCTGCCTCGAGCGGTACGTCACGCCGGCGAACGCACGTGCGCTGCGCGGCTGGGACGTCGCGATCGTCGTCGCGGTGCGCCATTTCTTCGCGTACCTGCAGCACCTGGGCGTGTGGGAGGCGCCGGCGGGTGAGGCGCAGACCCGGTTCGCGGCCGTCGAACGCCGGCTGGCCGCGATCGAGGCCGAGCCGTATCGCGCGGCGGAGGGCTGGCCGCGCGTGACGGTCGCGCTCACGACCGACGGACGGCGACCCGCCCTGCTGCTCGATTCGATCCGTTCGGCGCTCGCGCAGACGTACCGCGACTTCGAGGTCGTCGTCGTCGGCACGAATGCGGCGTCGGTCGAGCCGCTGCTGCGCGCCGTCGACGCCGATGCGCGCGTGCGCTTCGTGCAGCAGCTCGCGACGCTCGACGTGCCGCCGCCGCGCACGAACGCGGTCGAGCTGGGCCGCGGCGAGATCGTGGCCTACCTGCGCGAAGGCGACGTCTGGGATCCCGCGCACCTCGCGCAGGCCGTCGCCGCGATCGATGCCGGCGCCGCGGCGGTGCGCACGCGCGCACGCCGCGCCCTGATCGCGTACGACGTGGCGGGCGACGGATCCGTGCCGCCCGCGCCGGCGCGCGAGATCGCACGCTTCGACGGCACGGTCGACGGCACGATCGGCGCATCGGAAGTCTGGAACGCGATCCCGCTCTCGTCGGTCGTGCATCGACGGCGCGCCTTCGACCTCGCCGGCAAGTTCGATCCGTCGCTCGCCGTTCTCGACGAGCTGGCGTTCCTGATGCGCCTGCAGCGCGCGGTCGGGATCGTCGCGCTCGACGCCGAGACGGTCGAAGAACGAACCGTCGTCAACCGGACCGCCGCCCCGTGGTCGCGCAATTGGCCCGCGTTCATCGGCTCGCTCGATGCGATCTGGCGCGCGTTTCCCGCGGATCCGGAGACGTCCGCGAAGCGCGAGCGCTACCGCGCGAACCTGCAGCAGGCGCAGTCCGCGCTCGCCGCCGGCGACGACGCCGGCCTGCTGCGCGCCGCGGTGCTCGTCACGGGGGCCCACGCGCTGGCGTGAGACGAACGCGGCGCGCGCAGCGCCGTTCGAGCGCACGTGCGGACGCGCGGTGCTACGCCGGCAAACGCGCTTCGGCGAGCAAAGCGCCGACGTACGGATCGCCGCAGCCCGCGAGCTGCGCGACGTCGCAGCGCACCGTGACCGAACCGTCATGCAGCACGACGCAGCGCTCGCACAGCGCCGCGGCGTCGGCGAGAAACGACGTCGCCACGACGAGCGCGCAGCCGCTCGCGGCGACGTACCCGGCGACCAGCTCGCGCAGCGCCGGGCGCCCGTCGGCATCGATGTTCGCGAACGGTTCGTCCAGAAAGAGCGCCTCCGGCTCGACGGCGAGCGCGCGCGCCAAGGCGAGCCGCTGACGCTGGCCGGTCGAAAGCGTTCGCGCGTCGGCTCGTGCGAACGCTTCCAGGCCGACGTCGGCGAGGACGCGCCGCGCGCGCCTCTCGGCGTCGTGCGCCGTGGTCGCACACGCGGCGCGCACGATCGTCGCGACGTTCGAGAGCGCGCCGGCACGCAGCACCGCCGGGCGCGCGAAGACCGCCGCGCACCGCGCCGGACGCGCGATCGCTCCACGCGACGCGATCAGTCCCTGCAGGGCGAGCAGCAGCGTCGTCTTTCCGGCACCGTTCGGTCCGAGCACGGCGGTGCCGCCCGGCGTCGCAGCGAACCGGTCGACGTTCAGTCCGAACGTCCCGCGCCGCGCGGCGAGCCCGTGCGCCGCCACCTCGTTCACGGAGGCGGCCTCGATCAGGCCCACCGCCGCTGCAGCGTCATCGCGACGCCGGCGACGACGATCATGATCCCGAGCAGAACGGCCACGTAGCCGAACGCTTCGCCGAAATCGCCTTTGCCGACCGACAGCATCGTCGCCGTCGTCAGCACGCGCGTCTGCCCTTCGATGTTGCCGCCGGTCATCTGCGCCGCGCCGACCTCGGCGATGCCGCGTCCGAAGCCCGCCAGGACGGCCGCGACCAGACCCGGCGCGACCTCGCGGGCGAGCAGCGTCAGACGTGTGCGGCGCGGGACGCCCAGACCGGCGAGCTGTTGCGCGAGCGTCGGGTCCCCGCCGCCCAGCGTGACGACGCCGAGCGTGCCGATCAGCGGCAGGACGACGATCGTCTGCGCGATGATCATCGCGCCGGGGGTGTAGAGCAGATCGACCGCTCCGAACGGCCCGCTGCGCCAAAACGCGAAGGCGACCGCGAGGCCGACCGCGACCGGCGGGAGTCCGAGTCCCGCGGTGAAGACCGCGTGCAGCAGCGCGCGCGCACGCGAGCGCCCGTGCACGATCCATAGCGCGCCGGGGATCGCGAAGAGCGCGGCGATCGCCGTCGACGCAGTGGAGATCGCGACCGAGAGGCCGGCGATCGCGAGCACTACGGCCCTTTGCCCGCGTCCGGCGCGAACAGCGGCCGGCCGAACTTCTCGCGACCGAAGCTCCCGATGAGCTGCTGCCCCGCCGGCGACACGACGAAGCGCGCGAACGCCTCGCCGCCGGCCTGATTCGAGACGCGCCCCGGGATCGGCCGCACGGTGATCACGTGGTAGATGTTGCGCAGATCGACGGCGTCTTCGACGAGCGGCACCAGCTCGATCGTCGCCCGCTGCGAGAGGTACGTGCCGTCGTCGCTGAGCGTGTAGGCCGCCTTTTGCGACGCGACGTGCAGCGTGTCGCCCATCCCGCTTCCCGTCTTCACGTACCAGCCGCCGGACGGCGTGACGCCGGCGGCCTTCCACAGCGCGAGCTCTTTGATGTTGGTCCCCGAGTCGTCGCCGCGCGAGACGAACGGCGCGCCGGACCGCGCGATCGCCGCGAACGCGGCCTGCGCGGTCGGCAGCCCCTTGACGTGCGCCGGATCGGACGGCGGCCCGACGACGATGAACGTGTTGTGCATGACGAGCGCGCGAGAGAGGCCACGCCCCTTCGCCATGAACGAGTCCTCGGCGGCCGGCGCGTGGACGAGCAGCACGTCGGCGTCGCCGCGCACGCCCATCGCGAGCGCCGCGCCGGTGCCCACGGCGATGGTCTTCACCCGATAGCCGGACGCCTTTTCGAATGCCGGGACGAGCACGTCGAGCAGGCCGGTGTCTTGCGTGCTCGTCGTCGTGGCAAGGACCACGGACGGCGCGGCGACCGCGGGGGCGGGAACGATCGAAAGCGCCGCACACAGGGCGACGAAGGAACGGCGGAGCATCCGCGCACGGTTGTCGGTCGGCCGGGCGCAGGCCTCCGCGCGGCGCGGGCGCCGAACGGCGTTCGGGCGCGAGCGTTCGCCCCGGCGCCCGGCCGAACGAAGGCGCGGCGGAACGCGGGGTCCCGGTCCGGAACTCGAACCGAACCCATGGAGCTGCGCATCGACGCGGACGCGGTCGCCGGGGCACGCCGCCTCGCGGCGGCGATCGTCGACCCCGTCGAAGAGTTCATCGCCCGCCACTCGACGGTCAGCGTCGAGCGCGCGATCGCGCGCCTGTGCGGCGTCGACGGCGTCGACGCGAACGGCGTCCCGCTGCCGAACCGGCTGATCGACGCGCTGCCGCGGCGCGAAGGCGGGATCGCGCGCGCGCTCGGCGCGGCGCTCGCCGAGACGGGGGCGGCGCCGTCGCAGATCGCCGAGCGCGTCGCCGCCGGCGAGCCGCTGCCCGACCCCGACCGCACGCCGGAGGTCGCGGCGCGGGCGGCGCTGCGGCCGTGGGTCGAACGCGGCCTCGCGCGGATCGATTCGGCGCGCCGCGAGCGCGACGCGCTGCTCGCGCGCCTGCCGCAGGACGACCCGCCGCTGCTGTACGTCATCGTCGCGAGCGGAAACATCTACGAGGACCGCACCGCCGCGATCGCCGCGGCCGAAGCCGGCGCGCAGATCGTCGCGGTGATTCGCTCGACCGCGCAGTCGCTGCTCGACTACGTCCCGTACGGCGCGACGACCGAAGGCTTCGGCGGGACGTACGCGACGCAGGAGAACTTCCGCATCATGCGCGCCGCGCTCGACGAGGTCTCGGAGCGGCTGGGGCGTTACGTGATGCTCACCAACTACGCCAGCGGCCTGTGCATGCCGGAGATCGCTGCGACGGCCGCGCTCGAGCGGCTCGACATGCTGCTCAACGACTCGATGTACGGGATCCTGTTCCGCGACATCAACATGCAGCGCACGTTCGTCGACCAGCACTTCTCGCGCCAGCTCAACGCGCGCAGCGGGATCGTGATCAACACCGGCGAGGACAACTATCTCACCACCGCCGACGCGGTCGAACAGGCGCCCGCGGTGCTCGCCTCGCAGTTCGTCAACGAAGCGTTCGCGCGCCGCGCCGGGCTGCCCGACGCGCAGATCGGGCTCGGCGACGCGTACGAGATCGATCCGGACCGCGAGGACGGCTTTCTGTTCCAGCTCGCACAGGCCCAGCTGGCGCGGCAAATCTTCGCGAACGCGCCCCTGAAGTACATGCCGCCGACGAAGCACATGACCGGCGACATCTTCAAGGGTCACCTGATCGACGCGATGTTCAACCTGACGTCGGTGATGACGGGCCAGACGATCCACCTGTGCGGGATGCCGACCGAGGCGATCCACACGCCGTTCCTCGGCGACCGCGCGCTCTCGCTCGAAAACGCGCGTTACGTGATGCGTACGGCGCGACACTTCGGCGACGAGATCGCGATCAAGCCCGGCGGACGCATCGAGCGCCGCGCGCACGAGGTCCTCGCGCGCGCCGTGGAGATCCTCGAAGACGTCGCGGCGCGCGGGCTGATGCGCGCGATCGAGGACGGCACCTTCGCGGACGTGCGGCGTCCCCGCGACGGCGGGCGCGGCTTCGAGGGCGTCTTCGCGAAGGGCGCGGGATACTGGAATCCGTTCGCCGAGGTTCCCGCCGGCGAGGCGCTCCGCGCGTGACGCAGGTCAAACCGTACGGCGACACGCTGAACGACGGCGCGGTGCAGCTGTCGTTCACGCTCCCGATCCCGTGGGACGAAGCGGCCGACGAAGCGGCACGGCGTCTCGTCGCGCAGATGGGCTTCCTGGACGTCGCCGTCGTCGACGGGCGCGCGATCGCGAGCGGGTTCTCGTTCTTCGTCGTCTACGCGCGCACGCCGGTGTCGATCGACGTCTCGACCGTGCGTGCGCCGTCGGCGACGCGCGACGCGCTCTCCATGGAGCAGGTGGACGACCTCATCGCGAAGCGCGTCGGCCGCAAGATCCGGGTCGCGGGCGCGTGCATCGGCACGGACGCGCATACGGTCGGGATCGACGCGATCCTCAACATGAAGGGCTACAAGGGCGATTACGGGCTGGAGCGGTATCGCGGCTTCGAGGTGTACAATCTCGGAAGCCAAGTCGCCGTCGAGGACGTCGTCCGCTTCGCCAAGGCCCACGAGCTCGACGCGATCCTCGCCTCGCAAGTCGTCACGCAGAAGGGCAGCGACATCGCCAACTTCACCGCGCTGGCCGAGCTTCTCGAGGCGGACGATCTCCGCGAGCGGGTGCTGCTCATCGCCGGCGGACCGCGCGTGACGAACCTGCTCGCCGCCGAGCTGGGCTACGACGCCGGGTTCGGGCGGGGCACGCTGCCGAGCGAGGTCGCGACGTTCATCGCGCGGCGGCTCGCCGAGCGCGCCGCCGCGTGAGCGTTCGGCTCGTCGTCCTCGGCGCCGTGGCGGCGCTGGCGTGCGCCGCTCCGGCGCTCGCCGTCGACCGCGGCGTGGGGGCCGACGTTCCGAAACCGAGCCCGTCCGGCGCGCCGTGGAGCGACGCCGAGATCGCGACGCTCGACGCCAACCTCGACATCACGCTCTCCGGCGCGGCGACGCTGCGCGGCGCGCACGTCGGGATCTATGCGATCGACGCGCGGGACGGGCGCGTGCTCTACGAGCGCGATCAGGACTCCGCGTTTCAGCCTGCCTCGACGCTGAAGCTGCTCGTCGGCAGCGCCGCGCTCGACAAGCTCGGTCCGGATTTCCGTTTCACGACCGAGGCGGTCGCCACCGGACCGATCGCCGACGGCACGCTGCAGGGCTCGCTCGTCGTGCGCGCCGGCGGCGATCCGTTTCTGCGTGACGGCGATTTCGACGCGCTCGCGCAGACGCTCGCGGCGCGCGGCGTTCGCGCGATCCGCGACGGCGCGGGGTTCGATCTCGAGGCGTTCGAGCCGCCGGGCTATCCGCCGGGGTGGTCGGTCGACGATCTCGCGCAGGACTACGCGCCGCCGGTCGGCGCGCTCGCGTTCGAAGAGAACGTGCTGCACCTGACCGTCGCGCCGGGCGCGACCGCCGGAGCCCCCGCGGTCGTGACGAGCGCGCCCGGCGCGTTCGTTCGTCCCGCAGGTGAAGGCTGCGTCCCGCAGTTCCTGCCCGAGATCGTGACTATCGCGACGACCGGGAGCGCCGACGCGAAGGACGACGTCGACGTGCGCGGCTCGCTGCCGGGCTGTCCGGAAGTGTTCGGAACCGTCCCGCTCGGTGCGAAGCCGGACAGCGTGGACGCCGCGGTGCGCTTCGCCTCGGCCTATGCGGGCGCTGCGCTGCGCGCGGCGCTGCAGCGGCACGGGATCGCGGTGCGCACCCCGCCGAACTCGTCGCCGCTCGACGTGCTGCGCGCGCCGCTCGACGCGCCGGTCGTGTGGACGCACCGTTCCGAGCCGCTGCGCGACGTGCTCGCCGACACGTGGGAGCCGAGCGACAATCTCGCCGCGGAGATGCTGCTGCGCGAGCTTGGCGCGGTCGCGACGAGCGGACAGGGGACGCGGCTCGGCGGCATCGCGTTCGAGAAGACGTGGCTCGCCGCGCTCGGCGTGGATCCGGCGCCGCTCGCGATCGAAGACGGAAGCGGGCTCTCGACGTACGACCGCTTGACGCCGAGCGCGCTCGTCGCCGTGCTGCGCCATGACTGGGACGGGCCGCAGCGCGATCTCGTGCTCGACGATCTCCCGATCGCCGGCGTGCGCGGAACGCTGCGCGACGCGTTCACGGGAACGGCGGCCGAGAAGCGCGTCTTCGCGAAGACCGGAACGCTTTCGCACGCGAGCACGCTCGCCGGGTACGTCGCGACGGCGTCGCACGGAACGGTGATCTTCGCGTTCCTCGTCGGCGACTGGAACGGCGACGCGGCGGCGCTGCGCGATCTGCGCGGGCGGTTTCTGTCGCGGCTCGTCGGCGAATGACGCTGGGCGCGCGTTTCGAGAGCGAGATCCGCGAACAGCCGGCGGTGTGGCGGCGGGTCGCCGCGTCGGACCAGGCGCAGCGCCTCGCCGCGGCGATCGCCGGGCGTGACGTGCTCTTCGTCGGCAGCGGCAGCTCGCTGTTCGTCGCGCTGCTCGGCGCGCTCGCGTTTCGTCGCCGCGGCGTGCGCGCCGCCGCGCTCGCCGCGACCGAGGCGCGCTTCGACAACGCCGCGTACCGCGACGCGTGCGTCGTCGCGCTCTCGCAGAGCGGACGCAGCTCCGACCTGCTCGGAGCGCTCGACGACTTCGTACCGGACGCCTGCGTCGCGCTGACGAACGACGTCCGCTCCCCGCTCGCGGAGCGCGCGGCCGTCGTCGTCGACGCGCTCGCCGGCGTCGAGGTCGCGGTTCCGGCGAGCAAGAGCGTGACGGCGATGGCGGCGATCGTCCTCTGGGCCGCGGCGATCGCGGGCGGACGCACGCATCGCAGCGCCGCGACGCTGGAGCGCACGGCGGACGACGTCCGTGACTGGCTCGACGGGCGCGGGGTCGACGACGTTCGCGAGGCGGCGCAGCGGCTCGCGGGCTGCCGCGGCGTCGCCGTCGCCGGCGCCGGGTACGGCGTCCCGGTCGCCCTCGAGGTCGCGCTGAAGGTCAAGGAGGCGAGCTACGTCCACGCCGAGGGCTTTGCGGCGGGCGAGTTCCGCCACGGCTCGTCGGCGATGCTCGATCCGTCGAGCGCGATCGTGGGGATCGTCGACGCCGCGTCCCGCCCGATCGTCGCGCGCCCGCTCGCCGAAGCGGAATCGGCCGGTGCTCTGCGCTTCGCGATCGGCGGCGAGGCGGCCGGAGTCGCGCCGCTCGGTCCTCGCACGGCGGAGCCGTTCAACACCCTGGCGTGGCTGGTCGCGGGGCAGATGCTGGCCCTGGCGGTCGGCCGCGCGAACGGCGTGGACTCGGACGCCCCCCGGGGGCTGCGCAAATACGTGCTGTAGCGGCTCACGTACCGTGAGCCCGTCGCGCTCGCCCTTCGGGCGATCCGCCCCAGGTTCGCGGCGCGAGCGCTTGGCCGGAGACCGCCCGGGAGAACGCCGTGCCGAACGCCAACCCTACCGAGGCACGATGCTCCCTGACCTCCTGGCGTGGTTCACCGGTAAGGAACAGAACCGGCGCAAGTTTCCGCGCAAGAGGAAGCCGTATCGCGCCGCCTACAGCCTCGACGGCCAGACCACGCGCGCCGCGATCGGCCTCGACGTGAGCGGCGGCGGCCTGTGCATCCTCACGCAAGAGCAAGTGCCGCAGCCGGAGTTCGAAGTCCGCGCGCAGATCGAGGAGCGCATGGTTCGCGTGCGGGTCCGCACGGTGTGGCACGACAACGTCCAGCACCAGGGGCGGAAGGTGTGGCGCTACGGCTTGCGCTTCGTCGGTATCCCGGCCGACGACTGGGACGCGATCATCCGCTTCACCACCGACAAACCGGTCGCGGAGGCGAACAAGGCGCTGGAAGAGCTGACCGCGGTGCGGATGACGCCCGACGACACGGCCCGCCTTCTTCCGAAGGAGCTGCAGAACCGTCTCTTGCAGATGCTCGTCGAGCGCCGGCGGCTGGCGCCCCTCGATCCGCGCATCACGCCGCTCGTGCAGTACTTTTATTCCGGCATCGTGCGCCACAACGACAAGCTGATGCACCGTCTGGTGATCCAGTCGAAGGTCGTGGGCGGCGAGCGGGACGAGCTGTTCGAGACGCGCTTCGTCTTCGACGAGAACGGCAAGAACGTCCAGATTCTGAACTGATTGATGACGACCGAAAAGACCGCCCTGATCACGGGCATCACCGGGCAGGACGGCTCCTACCTCGCCGAGCTGCTGCTCCACAAGGGCTACCGCGTCGTCGGCATGACGCGCCGCACGTCGACCGACGTCCACGAGCGGATCGGCCACATCGTCGACCGGATCGAGATCGTCTCCGGCGACCTGCTCGACCAGAGCTCGATGACGAGCATCCTCGCCGACGTCCGCCCGAACGAGATCTACAATCTCGCCGCGCAGTCGTTCGTGCCGACGTCGTGGCAGCAGCCCGTGCTCACCGGCGAGTTCACCGCGCTGGGCGTCACGCGCATCCTCGAAGCGATCCGTTCGGTCGATCCCGCCATCCGCTTCTATCAGGCGTCGAGCTCCGAGATGTTCGGCAAGGTGCAGGCGGTTCCGCAGAACGAGCGGACGCCGTTCTATCCGCGCTCGCCGTACGGCGTGGCGAAGCTGTACGGGCACTGGATCACGATCAACTATCGCGAGTCGTACGGGCTCTACGCGGTGAGCGGGATCCTGTTCAACCACGAGTCGCCGCGCCGCGGCAAAGAGTTCGTCACGCGCAAGATCTCCGACGGCGTCGCGCGGATCAAGCTCGGGCTCGCGACCGAGCTGCGCTTGGGGAACCTCGACGCCCAGCGCGACTGGGGCTACGCCGGCGACTACGTGCGGGCGATGTGGCTGATGCTGCAGCAGACCCACCCCGACGACTACGTCGTCGCGACCGGACGAACGCACGCGGTGCGCGAGTTCGTCCGGCTGGCGTTCGAATCGGTGGGGCTCGACTGGGAGCGCCACGTCGTCGTCGATCCGCGCTACTACCGTCCGGCCGAGGTCGATCTGCTGGTCGGCGACGCGTCGAAGGCGCACCGCGAGCTGGGCTGGGAGCCGGAAGTGTCGTTCGAGCAGCTCGTCGCCGACATGGTGCGCCGCGACCTCGAGCGGCTTCGTCCGCTCACGCCGGCGTGACGTGCGCGTTCTCGTCACCGGCGCGCACGGCTTCGTCGGCCGGCATCTGATCGCGGCGCTGCGCGCGCGCGGGCACGAGGCGCTTGCCGCCGAGCGCGAGACGCGCGGCGGCGACGCGGACACGCTGGCGCTCGACGTGCGCGATCCGCTCGCGGTGCGCGGCGCGTTCGAGATCGCGCGCCCCGACGCGGTGGCGCATCTCGCCGCGCAGGCGTTCGTCCCCGCCTCGCTCGACGATCCCGCGGGGACGTTCGACGTCAACGCGCGCGGCACGCTGAACGTGCTGGACGCGGCGCGCGCGCAAGCCGCCGGCGGTGCGCCGCCGCGCGTGCTCGTCGTCGGCAGCGCCGACGTGTACGGCGCGCAGCCCGAGGCGGCGCAGCCGCTGCACGAGTCGCTCGCCCCGGCGCCGCGCAATCCGTACGCGGCGAGCAAGGCCGCCGCGGAGATGCTGGCCGTCGCTTACGCGCGAGCGTTCGCGGTCGACGCGGTCGTCGCGCGGCCGTTCAACCACATCGGCCCCGGCCAGGACGAGCGCTTCGCCGTGCCCGCGTTCGCGCTGCAGCTCGCGCGCATCGCGGCCGGCGGTCCGCCGCTCGTGCGCGTCGGAAACCTCGAGGCGCGACGCGACTTCGTCGACGTGCGCGACGTGTGCGAAGCGTACGTCGCGCTGCTCGAAGGAGCCGGCGAGGCGGGCGAGATCTACAACGTCTGCAGCGGCGCGGCGACGGCGATGCGCGAGATCTTGCGGCGCCTGATCGAGATCGCGCGCGTGCCCGTCGAGGTGCGTGAGGACCCCGCGCGAATGCGTCCCTCCGACGTCCCGGTCAGCCTGGGCGATCCGTCGAAGCTTCGCGCGGCGACGGGCTGGACGCCGCGCGTCACGCTGAGCGCCGCGCTTCGCGCGGTCTACGACGATGCGCGCGCGCGCGTCGACGAGGAGAGTTCGTGAACCAGGATCGTTTTCGCGCCTTCGTGTTCGGCCGCCGCGGCGCGCTGCTGGCGCTGCCGGCCGTCGTGCTGGCGGCGGCGGGCAAGCCGAGCGCGTTCTCGATCGCGACCGGACTCCCGCTCGCCTTCGCGGGGGAGGCGCTGCGGATGTGGGCCGTCGGCTACAGCGGCGTCACGACGCGCGGCAACACGGTCACGGCTCCCGCGCTCGTCACCGCGGGCCCGTACGCGTACGTGCGGAACCCGCTCTACGTCGGCAACTTCGTCACCGGCGCCGGCTTCGCGCTCGCGTTCACCGGGAAGAACGCGCCCGTGAGCCGCGCGCTGCTGATCGGCGCCGCGCTCGGCGCCATGGCGGCGGTCTACGCCGTCATCGTCCCGCACGAGGAGGCGTATCTGCGTGCGACCTTCGGCGAAAGCTTCGATGCGTACGTGCAACGGGTGCCGCGCGTGATCCCGCAGGCGGAACCCGCCGAGCCCCAGCAGGGGTCGTACGACCCAGCCGTGATCGGACGAGCCGAGAGCCGCACGTTCCTCACCTTCGGCGCGATGCTCGCCGTGCTGGCGGTCAAAGCGCTGCGCGCATGAGCGCCGGGGCGGCGCACGCCCCCGCGCAGCGCGCGGCGACGACCGGCCGTCTGAAGATCGCGCTGGCCGCGACCTGCGCCGTCGCGCTGCTCGAGATCGCGGGCGGGGTCCGGGCCGGTTCGCTGGCCCTGCTCTCCGACGCGGTGCACGTCGCGATGGACGTGGTCGCGCTGGCGATCGCGCTGGCCGCGGCGGTGCAGGCGAAGCGTCCCGCCGACTCGCGCCGCACGTACGGCTTCGCGCGCTACGAGATCCTGGCCGCGCTGGCGAACGGCGCGCTGCTCACCGCGGTCAGCGTGCTGATCGCGATCGAAGCGGTCCATCGCTTCGTTCATCCGGTCCGTCCCGAGGGCGTGCTGATGGCCGCGATCGCGGCGGTCGGTCTGACGGTGAACGTCACCGTCGGCCTCGTCCTGCTGGGCGACCGGCAAGGGGGCCTGAACGTCCGCGCGGCGCTGCTGCACGTCGCCGGCGACGCGCTCGGCGCGCTCGCCGTCATCGCGGGCGGCGCAGCGATCGCGCTGACCGGCGCGGCGTGGATCGACCCGGCGCTGTCGCTCTTCGTGGCGGCGATCGTGGTCGCCGGCGTCGTCGGGATCGTGCGCGAAGCGAGCGACGTGCTGCTCGAGAGCGCGCCGGTTCACGCCGCGGTGCCGAACGTGCGCGCACGAATCCGCTCGATCGGCGGCGTCGTGAGCGTGCACGACCTCCACGTGTGGACGATCGGGACCGGGACGCACGCGCTCTCCGCGCACGTCGTCCTCGACGATCGCATGCTCAGCGACGCAGGCGCGATCCTGCGCGCGATCGAGGCGGCGCTCCGCGACGACTTCGGCATCGGCCACACGACGGTCCAATTCGAATGCGAGAGCTGCGCCGGCGACGTGACGATCGTCTGCACCCAGGCGGAGCGCGCTCCCGCCGCCGTGCAGAGATAGAGGCCGCGCGACGTCGAACGCCTCGGGGATCGGCGCGCCGCGCAGCGAAGCCTTCGCCCCTATGAGATCCGGTACCGTCGTACTTTCGACCGCGCGGACGCCGTTCGGGCGCCTCGGCGGGGCGCTCAGCTCCCTTTCGGCGACGACGCTCGGCGGCGAGGCGATCCGCAACGCGATCGCCCGCGCCGGCATCGATCCCGCCGACGTCGAGCACGTCATCATGGGGCAGGTCATCCAAGCCGGCGCGGGCCAGGCGCCGGCGCGTCAGGCCGCCTTCAAGGCCGGGCTCGCGAAGACGACGACCGCGGAGACCGTGAACAAGGTCTGCGCCTCGGGGCTGCTCGCCGTCGTGTCCGGCGCGCGCGCGATCGCCGACGGCGACAACCGCGTCGTGGTCGCCGGCGGCATGGAGTCGATGTCGAACGCGCCGTATCTGCTCCCCGGCGCACGCGCGGGCTACCGCTACGGCAACGGCACGCTCGTCGACGCGATGATCCACGACGGGCTGTGGGACGTCTACTTCGACGAAGCGATGGCGGCGCAGGGCGCGCGCGTCGCGGCCGAGCTGGGCGTCACGCGCGCGGTCCAGGATCAGTTCGCGTACGAGAGCCACCGCCGCGCGCACGCGGCGCACGAGGCCGGCCGGTTCGCCGCGGAGATCGTCCCGCTCAACGTCGCGACCAAGGCGAAAGGCAAGATCGTCGTCGACGCGCTGCCCGAGCCCGCGCGCCCCCGCATCCCGGCGATGGCCGGCGGCGGCGGCTCCGTATGGGATCACGTCGCGCCCGACGCCATGGTCGCCGATCCGAAGCGCTATTCGCCGTACGTCAGCGGCGACGTGCCGTTCACGCGCGTCGATCGCGACGAGCCGGTGCGCGCCGACGCGTCGCTCGAAGCGATGGCGAAGCTGCGCCCGATCGACGAAGGCGGGACGATCACCGCAGGCAACGCGCCGGGCGTCAACGACGGCGCCGCCGCGCTCGTGCTCGCCTCGCCGGAGTACGCCCGCTCGGCCGGCGCCGAGCCGCTCGCGGAGATCGTCGATCACGCCGCGGTCGCGTGGGATCCGCCGTACCTCGCGCTCGTGCCCGCGATGGCGGCGCAGAAGCTGCTCGACAAGCAAGGGCTGCGCGCGAGCGACATCCACGTCTGGGAGATCAACGAGGCGTTCGCGGCCGTCGCGCTGACCGCGGCGACGAAGCTCGGACTCGAACCGACCGCGATCAACGCGCAGGGCGGCGCGGTCGCGCTCGGCCATCCGATCGGCGCGTCGGGCGCGCGCATCATGGGGGCGGTCGTGCAGCAGCTGCGCCGGCGCGGCGGCGGTCTGGGGATCGCGGCGATCTGCAGCGGCGGCGGGCAGGGCGACGCCGTGCTGGTGAAGGTGGCCTGAGTGCGCGTTCTGGTCGTCGGCGCGGGCCAGATGGGCGGCGGGATCGCGCAGGTCCTCGCCGCCGAGGGGCATGAGGTGCTCCTCAACGACGTCGACGAGGCGCGCATCCGGCGCGGCATCGACGGCATCGCGAAGCGCCTCGACCGCGACGTGGAGAAGGGCCGTCTCACCCCGGAACGGCGCGGCGAAGTGCTCACCCACATCGATCCGCGCCCGCACTTCCACGATCTCGACGTCGACCTCGCGATCGAAGCGGCCGTCGAGGATCTGCCGACGAAGCTCGATCTGTTCCGTGACCTCGACCGGAACACGGCGCCGGAGACCATCCTCGCTTCGAACACCTCGTCGATCTCGATCACGACGCTCGGCGCGGCGACGTCGAAGCCGGAGCGCGTCATCGGGATGCATTTCATGAACCCCGTGCCGGTGATGAAGCTCGTCGAGATCATCCGCGGGATCGCGACGTCCGACGCGACGTTCGCGACGGTGCGCGACCTCGCGCTCGCGCTCGACAAGACGCCGGTCGAGGTGCGCGATTTTCCCGGCTTCATCTCGAATCGCGTCCTGCTGCCGATGATCAACGAGGCGATCTACGCGCTGTACGAGGGCGTCGCGTCGGCCGAGGCGATCGACACCGTGATGAAGCTCGGGATGAACCACCCGATGGGGCCGCTCACGCTGGCCGACTTCATCGGGCTCGACACGTGCCTGGCGATCATGAACGTGCTCTACGACGGCTTCGGCGACTCGAAGTACCGCCCGTGCCCGCTGCTCAAGCAGTACGTCGCCGCGGGCTGGCTCGGAAAGAAGTCGGGCCGCGGCTTCTACGACTACGCCGGCGCGGCGGCGAACGGCAAAGCGGCGGCGCCGGCGCCGGCCGCGGCGCGGTGATCGAGAACCGCCCCACCGCGTTCGAGCTCGCCGACGAGCAGCGCGCGATCGGCGAGGTCGCGCGCGAGATCGCGCAGCGCGAGATCGCCCCGCACATCGCGCAATGGGATCGCGAGCACGTCTTCCCGCGCGCGCTCTACACGAAGCTCACCGACGCGGGGCTGATGGGGATGCTCGTCCCCGAGCGCTACGGCGGCGTCGCGGCCGACTACGTGTCGTACGTTCTCGCAATCGAGGAGCTGGCGCGCGTCGACGCGGGGACCGCCGTCACGGTCTCCGTGCACTCGATGATCTGCAACGCGATCGCCAAGCTCGGCAACGACGCGCAGCGCGAGGAGTGGCTGGAGCGCCTGGCGACCGGCGACGCGCTCGCCGGATTCGGGCTCACCGAGTCGGACGCCGGCTCCGACGCCGCGGCGCTGCGCGCGACCGCGCGGCGCGACGGCGACGCGTGGATCGTGAACGGCCGCAAGCAGTGGTGCACCAACGGCGGCTACGCGAACGTCGTGATGGCGATGTTCCGCACGGGCGGCCCGGGGCCGAAGGGCGTGAGCGCGTTCCTCGTCGATACGTCGCTCCCCGGCGTGCGCGTCGAGAAGACGACCGAGAAGCTCGGGATCCACACGTCGAACACCGTCGACCTCGCGTTCGACGACGTGCGCGTCCCGGCGTCGGCGATGCTCGGCGCGGAAGGCGCGGGGATGACGCAGGCGCTCACGACCCTGGTCTCGGGCCGGATCGGGATCGCGGCGCAGGCGCTCGGGATTCTCGCCGCGTGTCTCGACGCGGCGGTCGCGTTCGCGAAGGACCGCGTCGCGTTCGGGAAACCGATCGGCGCGTTCGAAGGCGTCTCGTTCAAGATCGCGCGGATGGCGATGGACCTCGATGCGGCGCGGCTCCTCACGTATCGCGCCGCCGCGCTCGCGGACGCCGGCCGCCCGCACGTCGACGCGGCGTCGAAGGCGAAGCTCTTCGCCTCGACCAAAGCGCGCGAGCACGCGAGCGAGGCGCTGCAGATCCACGGCGGATACGGCTACACGACCGAGTTTCCGGTGGAGCGCTATTATCGCGACGCGAAGATCACCGAGATCTACGAGGGCACCTCGGAGATCCAGCACATCGTGATCGCGCGCGAAGTGCTCGGCCGGCTGGGCTGAGCGCGCGCCGGCGCGGCGCTACGCTTTCGCGAAGCTGTCGCTGACGAGGCGCGCGTGCAGCGTCTCGGTCTGCTGGAACTCCTGATCCGGACCGTTCGGCCGCCGCACGCGGACGACGAGGTCGTACACGCGCGGGCAGACCTTCGCCGTGTCGTACAGCGCCGTGCCTTCCTCGATCTCTTGTCCGCCGAGCGAGGGCGCGAGCGTCTTCTTCAGATCGAGCGTCGCGACGTCGCCGTCGACCTTCGTCACCGTGACGTGCTCCGCGACCGCGTCCGGCCCGATCTGCCACGCCTGTCCCGGCGCGACGTCGTGATCGGCCACCAGGCCGCGCGCCAGCATCGGCAGGAAGCGCGCCGCTTCGATGCTGAGCGGCTTCGCCGGATCGTAGGCGATGCGGCCGTCGGAGTAGATCGCCACGCGAACCGGGTGGTCGTCGCCTTGCTTTCCGCTGAACTTCGCGTCGACGACGAGACCGCCGTCGCCGGTCGCGGCCACCACGTCGACGGTGAGCGTGCCCTCGTCGCTGTTCTCGCGGACGTTCTCGACCTCGGCGTCGCCGCCGCCCATCATCGTCCCGCCGTTCTGCCAGCCCGATCCGTGCTCCACGTTCTTCGTGCGCGTGCCGAACGTGACCGAGTAGACCAGGTGACGCAAGGACTTCATCGGCGCGGCGGGCGGCGGTGCCGGCGCGTCCGCCGCGATCTGCGGCGCGAAGCCGGTGACGAGCGCGAACACGAGCGATGCGAGCATGGACAACCTCCCTCGCTCGTGTTCGAAAGCGACGCGACGCGCGCCTGCGGGTCCAGGATTCGCGCGACATCGCGGGAACCTCGCCGGGCCATGAAGCTGATGGAATATCAGGGGAAGGAGCTGTTCCGGCGCGTGGGGATCCCGACGCCGTCGGGCGTCTACGCGACGTCGGCGAGCGACGTCGGCGCGTACATCACGGCGCACCCGGGTTCGTGGGTGCTCAAGAGCCAGGTGATGATGGGCGGCCGGGGCAAGGCGGGCGGGATCAAGTTCGCCGACGACGCGCAGCAAGGCGAGACGCTCGCGCGCGAGCTGATCGGTAAGGTCCTCAAGTCGATTCAGAATCCGGAGGGCGAGGAAGTCCGCTCGCTGCTGGTCGAGGAGAAGGTCGCGATCGCGAGCGAGGCCTACGTGTCGATCGCGATCGATCGCGCCGCGAAGAAGCCGGTGGTGCTCGTCACCGCGCAGGGCGGGATGGACGTCGAGGAGGTCGCCGAGCGCGAGCCCGGCGCCATCGTGAAGTACTGGATCGATCCGGCCGCCGGCTACTCGCCGTTCATCGGCCGTCAGCTCGCCTTCGGGGCAAAGCTGCCGGAAGGCTACCGCAAGACGTTTCCGGCGCTGCTGGGCGCGCTCTACCGCGCGTTCATGGAGTACGGCGCGAACCTCGTGGAGATCAACCCGCTCGTGCTCACGCAGGACGGCCGCGTCATCGCGAGCGACGCGAAGGTCGAGCTGGACGACA
Organism: Vulcanimicrobiaceae bacterium; assembly: GCA_035650875.1. Taxonomy (GTDB): domain Bacteria; phylum Vulcanimicrobiota; class Vulcanimicrobiia; order Vulcanimicrobiales; family Vulcanimicrobiaceae; genus Vulcanimicrobium. The sequence continues at coordinate 310,852 of DASRGU010000010.1, read as the reverse complement.
GCGGGCTGTTCAAGCATCCCGAGATCGCGGGCTGGAACAAGGAGCAGCCGTCCGACGAAGACCAGGCGGCCGCGGTCGCGATCGGTCTCGGCATGTCGAACTACGCGAAGTTGGGCGGGACGATCGGCGTGATCGCGAACGGCGCGGGGCTCGGCATGGGGACGATGGACGCGATCCGCAACGCGGGCGGCGAGGCGGCGAACTTCCTCGACATCGGCGGCGGCGCGCAGGCCGACCTCGTGAAGAAGAGCTACGACCTCGTCACGCGCGACCCCAACGTCAAAGCGATGTTCATCAACATCTTCGGCGGCATCACGCGCGGCGATCAGGTCGCGCGCGGGATCGTGGAAGCGCTCAAGGGCGGCGACGTGCGCGAGGTGCCGCTCGTGGTGCGGCTCACCGGCACGAACGCCGAGGAGGGGCGGGCGATCCTCGCCGAGGCCGGCTTCGTCCCGGTCGAAACCATGGACGAGGGCGCGGCGAAGGCCGTCGCGCTCGCGAACGAGGGGAAGAACTAGCGTGGCGATCTTCGTCGACAAGAACGCGAAGGTGATCGTGCAGGGGATCACCGGCCGCGAAGGCGCGTTTCACACGCAGCGCATGATCGCGTACGGCACGAAAATCGTCGGCGGCGTGACGCCGGGCAAGGGCGGGACGCGCATCGAGAGCGGACAGCCCGTGTTCGACACGGTGAAGGAAGCGGTCGACGCGACCGGCGCCACGCACACGATCATCTTCGTGCCGCCGGCCGGCGGCGCCGACGCGCTGTGGGAGGCGCACGCCGCGGGGATCTCGCTGGCGGTCTGCATCACCGAAGGGATCCCGGTCCACGACATGCTGCGCGTCGTGAACACGACGCCCGGGATGCGGATCGTGGGCGGGAACTGCCCGGGGCTCATCTCGCCGGGCAAGGCGCTGCTGGGGATCATGCCGTCCCACGTGTTCGCGCCGGGGAACGTCGGGATGATCTCGCGTTCGGGGACGCTGACCTACGAGATCGTCGACAACCTGACGCGCGCCGGGTTCGGCCAGTCGACGTGCGTCGGGATCGGCGGCGACCCGATCATCGGGACGACCTTCGTCGACTGCCTGCGCGCCTTCGCGAACGATCCGGAGACGACGGCGCTCGTCGTCGCCGGCGAGATCGGCGGCTCGGACGAGGAAGACGCCGCGGCGTTCATCCGCGAGCACATCCCCGACAAGCCGGTCGTCGCGTTCATCGGGGGCCGCTCGGCGCCGAAGGGCAAGCGCCTAGGCCACGCCGGCGCGATCATCTCCGGCAACGCCGGGACGCCGGAGTCGAAAGTGGCGGCGTTCACCGCCGCCGGGGTCCCGGTCGCGGACCGGCCCTCGCAAATCCCCGAGCTCCTCGCGCGGCGGCTGCAGCCCGCGTCGGCCTGACCGCGTGGCGGTCGACGCCGGCTACAAGTGCGAGGACTGTGAAGAGGCGATCTGGCTGGCGACGAGCGCCCCCGAGCTGCAGTGGCTCCGGAGCCGCCGCCACCTCGTCCGGGAGGTCCGCCGCCACATGAGCGGCGGACTCGACGGCTGGATGGAAGAGGGCCTCGCCTTTCTCGACCGGCACGACGGCCACAGCATCGTCGTCGTCACGCGCGGCCGTCCGTAGACCGGACGCCTCGAGCGCCCTTCCCGCTCGCACGCGCCCTCGCTACGGCGAGGGCGCCGTCATGTCGCGCGCAACGCCGCGCCGGTTGGTCCGTGCTCCGTCCCGCGACCGGACAACGGCGTCCCAGGGACGACCGAGAGACCGTGTTCCTGTTCTTGGGAAATTCTACGAGGATTCCCAGGCCCTTCTGTGAATTACGGGGCGTCCGGGCTGTGGCTCGGTACCTTCACTGCTTCAACGAGGACACCCCTCGAAAGGAACGGTGCCCGTGAACCTACGTCTCGCGATACGGCGAGGTGTGCTCGCGGCATTGCTGGTGGTCGCGTTCGTGCTCCAGGGAACGGGAAGCGTTCTGGCAGGCACGACGGGATCGCTCAGCGGCTCCGTGATGGACCCCTCGACGCATGCGCCCATCGCCGGCGCTGTCGTTACGGCAACGAGCCCGTCCCAATCGTCCACGACGACGACGGACAGTGCCGGAAAATTCACCTTCATCTCACTCGCGCCCGACACGTACACCGTTTCGGTCGCGGCGACGTCGACGCGCGACGGCGCGTCGATCAGCGGCCTTACCATTCAGGCCGACCAGCTCGTGACCGTGACGCTCTCGCCGCCGCCGAAGCTCAAGCAAATCGGCTCGGTGACGTCGCGTTCGGCCGCGGCGCTCGTCAAGCCCGGCACGACGGCCGACGTCTACTCGGTCAACGCGACGCTGCAAGACAAGGCCTCCGCGGTCGGCGGCGGCGGCACGCTGAACTCGGCGTGGTCCGCGATCTCGACCGTGCCGGGCGTCTACGTCGCCCCGGGTCAGAACGGCTACATCGGCGCAGGCGCTTCGCTCTCGATTCGCGGCGGCGACTACGACCAAGTCGGATACGAGTTCGACGGCGTCCCCGTCAACCGGTCGTTCGACAACTATCCGTCGGGCACGCTCTCGTCGCTAGGCCAGCAGGAGCTGCAGGTCTACACCGGCGCGAACCCGGCGAATGCCGAAGCGAACGGTCTGTCGGGCTACATCAACCAGGTGATCCGCACGGGTACGGCACCGGGAAGCAACAACTTCACCCTCGCGGCCGGAACGCCGACGTACTACAACAAGCTCGCGTTCGAGTCGGGCTGGGCGAATCCGTCCCGCACGTTCTCGTACTACCTGGGTCTCGGCGGATACAACCAAGACTACCGGTATTTCGACCAGTACAACGGGTCGGGCATCGCGCAGCAGTACGGTACGGCGCTCTATCCTTGTAACTTCGTCGTCGTCGAATCGGCCGTCCGCAGCTGCACGGTGCACGGGCAAGACCTGACGTACGGCGGAACGCAGGACGCGTGGGCGCTCGGCCCCGCGTACATCGACGGCACGCACGAGAACAAGGTGCGCGACACCGTCCTCAACTTCCACTTCGGGATCCCGAAGAAGGACGGCACGAAGGACGACATCCAGGCGCTGCTCGACATCGACCACCTCAGCCCCACGGCGTACACCTCGGTGAACGACCTCGGCGGCCCGGCGTTCGTGTCGAACCTGTTCGGCGGCACGCCGTTCTACCTGGACGCGTATCAGTATCTCGGCCAGATCGGTACGCCGCTCGATCCGGCGACGGCCGGTTCGCGCGTGGTCCCCTACCTGTACCCGCAGTCGCCGACGGGGCGCGCGTTCGACGCGCCGCTTCCCTACGGCATGGAAGGGCAGCAGGCGAACGACCAAAACATCTTCAAGCTGCAGTACCAGCACAACTTCGGGACCAACGCGTTCCTTCGCATCTACGGGTACACGTACTACTCGGACTGGATGATGACGGACCCGACGTCCGCGTTCGGCGCCTACTACATCGGCACGTACGCGGCGTTCTCGCCCGACTACGAGCTGTCGAGCCACACGCGCGGCGTCAGCTTGCAGTTCTCCGACCAGCTCAACTCGCAGCATCTGCTGACGCTGCAGGGGAACTACGTCACGGCGAACTCGGTGCGTGACAACAACACGGAGTTCGTGAACGGCTTCTACGGGCCGAACTCGGTGAACGCCCGCACGGCCGTCGGCGTCGCGGTCAATGCGGCAAATCCGACGTACGGGTGCTTCACCCCCGCCGGCACGCTGACGTACTGCAACAACTACTCCGGTGCCGACTACATCACGCTGCAGCAGCTGGCGTCCGGCATGACGGCCGCCGGCCCGATCGCCCTTCCGGCGTCGTGCCCGGTCCCGGGTACCGCTTCGGCGGCGTGCGAGTTCCTCACCGTCGGCAACGGCGAGTACGCGACCTACAACACGGTCGTGCCGAAGTTCTCGGCGTTCTCGATCACCGACGACTGGAAGCCGACCGACAAGCTGACGGTGAACCTCGGCGCACGGTTCGACCAGTTCCAGTTCGTGACGTCGTCGCTCAACGACAACGCCGCGCGGCAGCTCTACTACAACTCGTTCAACTCGTTCGCGTGCTTCGCGCCGAACAGCCCGGTCGTCACGTACCACGCCGCCGGCGCGTCGTGCGCGGCCGGGACGTACGCCGCACACGTCTCGAACGCAGACGGCGGAACGGCGACCTACCCCGTGTGGCAGCCGCGGTTCGGCCTGACGTACAGCGTCGACCCGACCACGGTCGTCCGCGCGAGCTACGGCCGCTACACGCAGGCGCCGAACTCGGCGTTCGAGCAGTACGACGCCCTTCAGGCGAACGCGCCGTACCTGCTGTACAACACCTACGGGTTCCAGGAGTTCGGCTTCACGAGCTCGCTCCACAACGTTGGGCCCGAGGTGTCGAACAACTTCGACTTCTCGATCGAGAAGTCGTTCTCGAACGACCTCTCGATGAAGATCACGCCGTTCCTCCGGAAGACGCAGGACCAGATCCAGCAGTTCTACCTGAGCTTCGTCACGAGCTTCGTCTCGGGGCTGAACGTCGGCAACCAGACGTCGCAGGGCGTCGAGTTCGAGCTCGACAAGGGCGACTTCTCGCGGAACGGGATCGCGGCTCGCCTCTCGTTCACGTACACGAACAGCTTCATCCACTACACCGGACTGCCCGGCGGCGGCACGGTGCTCGACCCGCTGAACACGTCGATCAAGGGCTACAACGCCTACACGTCGTTCTGCGCCTCGAACCCCTCGGATCCGCGGTGCGCGGGTGCGTCGACGCAATCCGGCGTCGCGGCTCCGTGCTACGGAACCGGTGCGGCAGCGGGGACGGCGGTCGCCCCGGTGGGCGGGACCTGTCCGACCGGCTCGATCGCGAACCCGTACTGGAACGATCCGGTCCAGAACCTGCTGAACGCGAGCCAGAACCTGGCGACGTACGACATCTTGCCCGGTCCGGCCGGGACGAACGGAAACGCCTACGGCGCTCCGTACGTCTCGACGCTGATCGTGCAGTACAAGCACGGTCCGCTCGCGATCACGCCGGCGCTGCAGTTCGTCGGCGGGCAGAAGTACGGCACGCCGCTCACCACGAACGGCGTCGCGCCCGACCTCTGCACGGCTGCGCTTCCGGGAACCACCCGGTACGACATCGCGTCGTGCCCCGACGGCGCCAGCTACTTCGGCGTCTTCCCGGGGTACAACATCTCGATCCCCAACACGTACACGGGCGGATTCGACAGCCTCGGCTCCTTCACGGAACCGAACATCCTCATGCTCCACGCGCAGGTCAGCTACGACGTCAACAAGCGTCTGACGCTGGTCGGCACGTTCGCGAACCTCTACGTCAGCTGCTTCGGCGGCTCGAAGGTTCCGTGGGCGATCGCGGGCGCGTGCGGGTACTCGCCGAACAACCTGATCCCGATCGGGAACAACTACAATCCCGGCACGGCGATCCAGGCGATCACGAAGTATCCGTACAACCCGTACTTCAACTCCACGCCGTTCAACGCGTACATCGAGGCTCGCATCAAGCTCTAGCCTCGAAGTTCGTCACGAACGTCGAAGCGGCGGCGCCGTTCCTTCCGGAACGGCGCCGCCGTCATTTTCCGGCCACGCGAGGGCGGCACGACCGCCTCGAACGTCGTCGCGACGATCGGCGCGCGGTCACCCCGCGATGGCGGACCCAAAGCGCGAACGAGCACGTCGGGCCGTGCAAGCCCGAGTGCTCGGCGTCAGGCCGGCCGGAGATAGGCGGAGCTCGCCGTCGGGCGAGCCCACAAGATCGCGAGAGCTCGCCCGCAGGCGAGTCCCGGAACGACAAAAGGCTCGCCGCGAGGCGAGCCCTTTACGTGACGTGCGGCCTGCGAGCCGCTACTGCGGGACGCGAAGCCGTTCGCCGACCCTGAGCGATGCGTCGGCGAGGTGGTTTGCGCCCATGATCGCGTCGACGGTCGACTGGACGTCGGCCGACGGCGGCGTGACGCGCTCGGCGAGGGACCATAGCGTCTCGCCGGGATGGACCGTCACCGTTCGGTACGAGACCGGCGGGGCGGCGTGCACGGTGCTGGAGAGCGCGGGGAGCGTGACCGCGAGGCTGAGGCCGGCGAGGGCCACCAGCGGCATCAGGGTGGGCTTCCGTTTCGGTGTGTAGCGCATGTGCTCCGTCCCAGATGTAGTGTCGAACGCTCGTTCGTCCCCTATATGGTACCAAGGCGGACCCTTTTTCGTCAACGGGTTCGAACGTATGTTTGCTCTTCGGAGCGCGCTGTGCTACGATGGCACGGTCGCTCGGCGCTTCGACGAGCCGAGACGCATCGTCGCACTGCTCAGTGCCTACTGGGTGGCATTCTCAAGGAGGGATCGATGGCCGAACGGGCCACGACGGAGAAGCAGCAGCGTATCCTCGACGTGATCCGCTCGTTCACGAACGAGCGCGGCTACCCGCCGTCGGTGCGGGAGATCGGCGAGCGGGTCGGGCTCTCGTCCTCGTCGACCGTGCAGTCGCACCTCAAGACGCTCGAGCGGCACGGGCTGCTCCGGCGCGATCCGACGAAGCCGAGGGCGCTCGTCGCGCCGCGCGGCGGCGACGAGCCCGAGCCGATCGACTCCGTCACGCTCCCGGTCGTCGGCCGGGTCGCGGCGGGCGTTCCGATCACGGCGACGGAGAACCTCGAGGACCAGTTCGTGCTTCCCGCGTCTTGGGCGCCCCGGCGCGGCGGCTTCATGCTTCGCGTCAAGGGCGACTCGATGATCGAAGCGGCGATCCTCGACGGCGACCTGATCCTCGTCGAGCCGCGGCCGACCGCCGAGAACGGTGAGATCGTCGTCGCGATGATCGACGGCGAGGCGACGGTGAAGCGCTTCTATCGCGAGAGCGGGCGCATCCGGCTGCAGCCGGAGAACGCGGCGATGGAGCCAATCTACGCCGACGATGTCACGATCGTCGGCCGCGTCGAGGCGGTCGTCCGCCGGCTCTGACCCGCGGGTCGCTCCGGCCGGCGGCGGGCTCGTCGCCCGGCTGGAGCGCGCCGTCGCGCCCGCGGCGCTGCGCTTCGCGGAAGCGCCGGCGGTACGCGCGCTCCAAGAGTCGCTTCCGACCGCCTTCGTTGCCGCGCTCGTCGCGCTGATCGGGCTGCTCGCAGCACGTCCGTTCCACGGCTGGCCGCAGCTCGCGCGCGCGGTGCCGGGCGAGATCGGAAACGCGTTCGCGATCGCATCGCTCGCGATGGTCGCGCGACTCGGGTGGGCGCTCGCGACGCGCTTGCAGCTTCCGCGCGTCGCGACGCTCGCGGCGTCGTTCGGGGCGTTCGCGCTCTCGCTTCCGCGCGCGGCGCTGGGCGAGCTGGCGCGCGCCGTCGCCGCCCCGGGTCACGGGAGCTTCGCCGAGTTCGCGGCGACGCTCGGGGCGAGCGGGATCTTCGCCGCGATCGTCGTGGGTCTCGGCACGGCGGCGTGCGCCTCCGTCGCGCGAGCGCGTCTCGGCGCGCGCGCGGCGCTGCTGGGGCTCGTCGCCGCGGTCGCGATCGCGGCGGTGCCCTTCGCGTTCGGAGCGTCGATGGCGGCGGGCCTCGCGGCGGCGATCGCGCCGCTCGGGACGCTCGGCGACGGCTTCGTCGCCCTCGCGCTGATCGTCGCGATCGAGACCGCGCTGTGGGTCGTGGGGATCCACGGCCCCGCGCTGCTCGCCGCGATCGTCCTCCCGGTCTACTTGAAGCTGCAGGCCGAGAACGCGAGCGCGTTCGCGCAGCACGCGCCGATCCCGCATCTCGTCGTGACGTCGACGTTCCTGTTCGTGTTTCCGGGCGGAGCCGGTGCGACGCTGCCGCTCGTCGCGCTGCTGCTCCGCAGTCGCGTCCCGCGGCTGCGCGCGTTCGCGTACGCGACGATCGGACCGTCGCTGGTCGGCTTCAACGAACCGATCATGTTCGGGCTTCCGCTCGCGTTCAACCCCGTGCTGGCGCTGCCGTTCGTCGCCGGACCGCTGCTCTTCGCGTGCACGACGTACGCGGCGCTGGCGCTCGGCTGGGTGGCGCGTCCGCTGTTCTACGTCCCCTCGTCGGTCCCGGTGTTTCTGAACGTGTTTCTCGCCACGCTGGATTGGCGCGCCGTCGTGCTCGCCGCCGTCAACGTTGCGTTGGGACTCGCGCTGTGGCTTCCGTTCGTGCGCATCTACGAGCGCGCCGAGACGGCGCGCGCCGGTGCGCCGGACGCGGCGCTGCGCGCCGCATCGTGATCGAGCCGCTCCTCGACGGGCTGCGGCTCGACTCCCGCGTGCGCGAGGCGGCGCGGCGCGCGGCGCACTGGCTCGAACGTCGCGATCCGCGCAACGCGGCCGTACGCTCCCGCGTGCTGCGCGCGTTCATCGACGAAGGGATCGCCGAAAGCGACCTCGCCGGGACGACGGGCTACGGCTACGACGACGCGGCACGCGAGCGGTACGAGTCGCTGCTCGCGCGGGTGCTTCGTGCGGAGCGCGTGCTCGCGCGGCTGTCGATCGTGAGCGGGACGCACGCGATCGTCGCCGGGCTCGACGCACTGGTTCCGCCCGGCGGGACGCTGCTCGCGGCGAACGGCGCGCCCTACGACACGCTGCGCAACGCGATCGTGAACGCGCCGTGGTCGCTCACGTCGCGCGGCGTGCGCTACGCCGAGGTCCCGCGCGACCCGCGCGGCGGCACCGATCTGGATGCGCTGCGCGACGCGGCGCACGAGCTGCGGCCGGACGTGGTGTTCGCGCAGCGCTCGCGCGGCTACGCCGCGCGCCGTTCGCTCACGATCGAGGCGATCGGCGAGTTGGTGCGCGCCGTCCGCGAGGCGCATCCCGGCGCGCTGATCTTCGTCGACAACTGCTACGGCGAGCTGGTCGAGGAGCGCGAGCCGCTCGAAGCGGGCGCCGACGTGATCGCCGGCTCGCTGATCAAGAACCTGGGCGGCGGACTTGCGCCGGCCGGCGGATACCTCGCCGGAGACGCGCGGGCGATCGAGCGCATCGCGGCGCGGGTCTACGCGCCGGGTCTCGGCGCGGCGCTGGGACCGACGCTCGGCTTCGGTCGTGCGTTCGTGCAGGGCGTGTTCTACGCGCCGCTCGTCGTCGCCGAAACGCTGCGCGGGCTCGATTTCACGGCGGCGCTCTTCGAGGACCTCGGCTTCGCGGTCGATCCGCGTCCGGGTGAGACGCGCACCGACATCGTGCAGGCGATCCGGCTCGGCGCACCCGAGCCGCTCGTCGCGTTCGCGCGCGGTCTGCAGCGCGCGATGCCGGTGAACGCGCGCTTTGCGCCGGAGCCCGGCGCGGTTCCCGGGTACGCCGATCCGGTCATCATGTCGGCCGGCGCGTTCGTCGCGGGCGCGACGATCGAGCTGTCGTGCGACGCGCCGCTGCGGGCGCCGTACGAGGTGTACGTGCAGGGCGGCGTCATGGCCGAGCACGCGGCGCTCGGCGCCATCTTCGCCGCCGAGGCGGTGCTCGCGGCGTCGCGCTAGGAGTCGGCGCTCTCCTCGCCCGGCGAGTCTTCGCCCATGAAGCCGTAGAAGTAGAAGATGGCGCCGTCGTCGGTTTCGATGGCGATGCGGGTCTCCTCCAGACGCGCGGCGACGATGCGATGACCGATCATCCCGTTCAGCAGCTCCTGCGCCTGCATGAACTCGGCCGCGCGAAGCGCTTCGGATTCGATCGCCATCTCCAGAATCTCGTCTCGGTTCACGGTGTGCTTTCTCTCGGAGAGGACAGGCCGTCCGCCGCGCGCGAAGGCGGTTCGGTCATGTACGTCCTCGAGGTGATGAGCGGTCCGCTCGACGGGAAGACTTGGGCGTTCGAGCGGGAGATCACCATCGGTCGCGACGACGCGGTGGCTACCGCGTGTATTACGATAGACCGGTATATTTCCCGCAAACACGCCCGTCTTTACGAGGAGGGCGACGGGACCCTGCGCTTGGCGGACTTGGCGAGCCGCAACGGGACCCGCGTCGGCGGCCGCGCCTTGGGCGACCCGGAGCCCATCGACCTCGGCCAGCCCTTCGTCATCGGGCGCACCACCCTGCGGGTGATCCAGAACTAGCGTGCAGGTCGTACGGACGCCGGCCGAGGCGCGCGACGCGCTCGCGGGCCTGGAGCGACCGCTCGGACTCGTGCCGACGATGGGCGCGCTGCACGCGGGTCACCGCTCGCTGCTGCGCCGGGCCCGAGCCGAGAACGCGTCGGTCGCGGCGTCCGTGTTCGTCAACCCGCTCCAGTTCGGGCCCGGCGAGGACTACGAGCGCTACCCGCGCGCCTTCGAGAGCGACCTGGCCGCGCTGCGCGAGGAAGGCGTCGCGGTGGTGTACGCCCCGGACGCCGCGACGATGTACCCCCCGGGGTTCGCAACCGCGATCGATCCCGGGCCGCTCGCCGCGCGGTACGAGGGCGCGCTGCGCCCCGGTCATTTCACCGGCGTCGCGACGGTCTGCGTGAAGCTGTTCTCCGCGCTCTGCCCCGACCGGGCATACTTCGGCGCGAAGGACGCCCAGCAGGTCGCCGTGCTGCGGCGCGTCGTCGCGGATCTGAACCTCCCCCTCGAGCTCGTCGTGTGCCCCACGATCCGCGAGCCCGACGGGCTGGCCCTCTCGAGCCGGAACGTCTATCTCGACCGCTCGGAGCGGGCGGCGGCGCCGGCGCTGCACCGGGGACTCGAGGCGATCGCGGCGGCGGTGCGCGCCGGCGAGACCGACCGTGCGCGCGCGGTGCAGTGCGGGCGCGCGGAGCTCGTCGACCCGCCGATGCGCGAGGCCTACCTCGACGTCGTCGATCCCGCGACGTTCCTGCCGCCCGACGAGCTGCGCCCGCCGGCGCTCGCGATCGGCAGCGTCTGGCTCGGAAGCACCCGCATCATCGACAACGTTCCGATCGAGGACGCCGCGTGAAGGACCGCCGCATCGTCCTGGGCGTCACCGGCGGCATCGCCGCCTACAAGGCGGCGGCGCTCGCGAGCCGGCTGGTGCAGAACGGCGCGGTGCTCGACGTCGTGATGACCGAGGACGCCCTGCGCTTCGTCGGCGCGGCCACGTTCGCCGCGCTCGCGCGGCGGCCCGTGCACACGTCGGCGTGGGAGCGCGTGCACGAGATCCCGCACATCGCGCTCGCGCGCGAGTGCGAGCTTCTCGCGATCGTGCCCGCTACGGCCAACACGATCGCGAAGCTCGCGCTCGGAATCGCGGACGATCTGCTGACGAACGTCGCGCTCGCGACGGCGGCGCCGCTCGTCGTCGCGCCGGCGATGAACAGCGCGATGCTCGCGCACGAGGCGACCCGCCGCAACATCGAGACGCTGCGCGCGCGCGGCGCGACGATCGTCGAACCCGGCGTCGGTTTCCTCGCGGAGCGCGAATACGGTCCGGGCCGCCTCGCCGACGAAGACGCGCTGCTCGCGGCGATCGCCGGCGCGGTGCGTCGCACCGGCGATCTCGTGGGCGAGCGCGTGCTGATCACCGCGGGGCCGACGCGCGAAGCGATCGATCCGGTGCGCTTTCTGTCGAACGCGTCGACGGGGACGCAGGGAATCGAGTTGGCGCGAGAAGCGCTGGCGCGCGGCGCCGACGTCGATCTCGTCCTGGGTCCCACCGCGCTCGAGCCGCCGGCCGCGGCCCGCACGACGCGCGTCACGACTGCGCGCGAGATGGACGCAGCGGTGCGCGAGCGCGCGGGCGGCGCGACCATCGCCATCGCCACGGCCGCCGTCGCCGACTGGCGCCCCGCCGCGGCGCACGCGGAGAAGGTGAAGAAGACCGAAGAGGTGACGTCGATCGCGCTCGAGCGCAACCCCGACGTCCTCGCCGGGCTCGGCGCGACGAAGCGCGACGAGCTGTTCCTCGTGGGGTTCGCCGCCGAGACGCAGTCGCTCGAAGCGAACGCGCGCGAGAAGCTCGCGCGCAAGAACCTCGACGCGATCGCGGTCAACGACGTGGGCGGCGAGCGCGGTTTCGGCAACGTGCCGAACCGTCTCGTGCTGCTCTGGGGCGACGACGGGCGCGCCGACCTCGGCACCGGTACGAAGCGCGAGCTCGCCGCACGGCTGCTCGACGAGATCCTCCGGCTGCGGCGCGAGCGCAACGGGACGCGCGGCTGACGTGCTGCTCTGCATCGACGTCGGCAACACCGAGACGAAGCTCGGCGCGTTCGATGCGAGCGGCGCGATGGTCGGCGACTGGCGCGTCACGACCGCCCGGCGCCGCACCGCCGACGAGTTCGGCGTGCTGTTCTCGGCGTTCTTCTCCGCCGCGCGCTTCGAGGACGCGCTGGATGCGATCGTCGTGTCGTCGGTCGTCCCCGTCGTCGACCGGCCGCTGCGCGAAGGCTGCGAGAAGTATTTCGGGGTGCGGCCGACGTTCTTCACGGCGGCGACGCAGCGCTCGATCGTCGTGCGCACCGATCGTCCCACGGAAGTCGGAAGCGACCTCGTCGCGGGCGCGATCGGCGCGGTGGCGCTCGTCGGCGCGCCGGCGATCGTGGTGAACTTCGGAACCGCGACGACGTTCGGTGCGGTCGATCGCGACGGCGCCTATGCCGGCGTCGCGATCGCGCCGGGACTGCAGGTCGCGCTCGACGCGCTCGTCGGCCGCACGGCGAAGCTCCCGCAGGTGGCGCTCGTCGCGCCGGGGACGCCCGTCGGCCGCGACACCGTCACCGCGATCCAAGCGGGAATCGTCTACGGCGCGGTCGGGCAGACCGAAGAGATGGTGCGCCGCATCCGCGGCGTCCTCGGCGAGGACGCGCGCGTGATCGCCTCGGGCGGGATGGCGGCCGTGGTCGCCGCCGAGACCGCAGCGATCGAACGCGTCGAACCGCACCTCGTCCTGCGCGGCCTGCGCGAAGACCGCCTCCGCAGCACGCGCGGCACGGGAGACGTACAGCCGGCGAGCTGAGATGAACGACCTCTACGTGTTCGTGGACGAGTCGGGCAACTTCGATTTCTCAGCGAACGGCTCCACGTTCTTCGTCCTGTCGGCCGTCGTGAGCGAAGACCCCGTTCAAGGAGTTTCGGAGCTTCTGCGCTGGCGACACCACATTCTCGCCGGCGGCGGAGGCGCGCCGGCAACACGAAAGCCGCGGGATTGCACGCACTTTCATTGCTCCGAGGACGAACAATACACGCGAGACGGCGTGTTCGAGGTGATCCGGGGGCTCGCGTTCGATGCGTATTCCGTCATCGTTCAGAAGAACAAGACGAACGCTTCTATTCGAGATCAGGACCTGTTCTATCAACGGACGTTCAAAGGACTGCTTCCCTACATCGTTCGACGCCACGGGCCCCGTGAGAAAGTCCACGTCTTCGTGTCGCAGATCACGCTCAAGAGCAAGAAAGCGGCGGTCGTCGCTGCACTGAAGGCGATCCTCAACGCCGAGAAAACGCTGAACGCCTACGATCTGCACTTCCACCCGAACCATTCGCATCACATGCTGCAGGTCAGCGACTACGTGTGCTGGGCGATCGCACGGAAATGGGAGAGCTCCGACACGCGGTCGCACGCACTGATCGCAACGAAGATTCGATCTGAGTTCGACATGTTCAGCCGAGGCAGGACGATCTACTATTGAGGCGATTTGACGTCCGTGCTAGACTGTGGACAGGTCCTCTCCTCGCGACAAGAGCCCCTGGGCTCTTCGGGAACGATAGCTTGGAGAGTCGGAGGGAGCGATTATTCGCTCCCTCTCTTTTGTCCGTGCGAGCGCTGCGCGAACCGGGTTCGTTTTCGGTGGACCTTACCCCGGCTCGTCGTCGACGTCTTCGGGTTCGTTCGCCGGCTGCGGCTCGAGCGGGTCGCCGTCGGCGCCGTGCATCGTCTCGTCGGGAGGCGCTGGAGTGCTCATGGGCTCACCCTACCCGGCCGGCGCGGGAACGACGATCTCCTCGCCGTCGACGACGAGCCGCAGCGCCGGCTCGCCCGGCAGCGCGCGGGCGACGCGGCCGATGACGCTGGCCTCGACGCCGAAGCGCTCGGCGATGCGAACGATCTCGGGCGCGGCATCGGGATCGCAGACGATCTCCATCAGGATCCCCATGTTGAACGTGCGGGCCATCTCCTGGAGGCGCAGCTCCGAGACGTCGCGGATGAAGCGAAAGATCGCCGGCGGCGGCGGCACCGAGGTCTTCTCGTAGCGCACGCCGCGGCCGAAGTGCGTGCACTTCGTCAGCCCCCCGCCCGTGTTGTGGAAGATCGCCGAGATCGCCGCACGATGCGTCGCGAACAGCTCCTTGAGGATCGGCGCGTACGTGCGGGTCGGCGAGAGGAGCGCGTCGCCGACGGTCATGCTGCTGCCCGGGAGCGGATCGTCGAGGAAATGACGTCCCGCGTACGCGAGCGGCGCGATCTCCGGCGCGTACGTCTCGGGGAACTCCTCGCGATAGCGTTTCGCGAGCACGTCGTGCCGTGCGGCGGTGAAGCCGTTGCTGCCGATTCCGGAGTTCTCTGCGTCCTCATAGATCGCTTGGCCGGCGGACGAGAGGCCGACGATGACGTGACCGGGACGTACGCCGGAGCAGTCGACGAACTCGTCGCGCCGCATCCGCACCGCCACGGTCGAATCGACGATGATCGTTCGCACGAGATCGCCGGCGTCCGCCGTCTCGCCGCCGCACGAGACGACCTCCACGCCGTATTCCGCCAGCCGCGCCCGAACGGCGGCGTAGCCGTCGACGAGCTCGCGCAGCACGTGCTTGTCCACGAGCCGCGCGTTGCGCCCGATCGTGTTCGACATGACGAACGGCCCGGTCGCGCCGACGCACATCGCGTCGTCGACGTTCATCACGAGCGAGTCCTGAGCGATCCCGCGGAAGACCGCCGCGTCGCCGTGCCGCCGGTACGCCAGGTAGGCGAGCGCGCTCTTCGTCCCGGCGCCGTCGGCGTGCAGAACGACGCAGTGCTCCTCGGAGCCCGTCAGCACGTCGGGAACGGCCTTGCAGAACGCGCCCGGGAACAGCCCGGGGTCCTCCGCGGCGATCGCGTCGCGCACGTCCGGCTTGTCCGGCGACACGCCGCGGCGCTCGTACCGGGCCGCCCCTTCGTCCATCACCGGGCGCTCGTTGGCGAGGGCCTGCGGGCGGACCTGGGACGCCGGGCGCGGCCTGTGGTAGACTTGTCCGTCGTGGCCCGCACCGTCCCACCGCTGAAGATCGGACCGATCGAGGTCTGGCCCCCGATCGTCCTCGCGCCGATGTCGGGGGTGACGAACCGCACCCTGCGCGCCCTGTACAAGCCGTTCGGCTTCGGGCTGACCGTGACGGAGTTCGTCTCGTCGAACGCGCTGCAGTACGGCTCGAAGCGGACGATGGAGATGATCGACCAGCACGGCGTCGAGAAGCCGGTCTCCACGCAGCTCTGGGGGAACGATCCCGAGGTGATGGCGCTCGCCGCGAAGGTCGTTCGCGAGTGCGGCGCCGACATCGTCGACATCAACTTCGGCTGCCCCGCGCCGAAGGTGACGAAGACGGAGGGCGGGAGCGCCTGCCTGCGCGACGTCGACCGGTGCGAAGCGATCATGCGCGCGGTCGTCGGCGCCGTCGACTGCCCGGTGACGATGAAGATGCGGCTCGGCTGGACCGAGCAGAGCATGGTCTTCGTCGAGGTCGCGAAGCGCGCGCAGGACGTCGGCGTGCAGGCGGTGACGCTGCACGCGCGCACCGCGAAGCAGTTCTACAAGGGCACCGCGGACTGGTCGAAGATCGCCGAGCTGAAGCGCGCGGTGGACATCCCGGTGATCGGCAACGGGGATCTCGCCGACCCGTTCGAGGCGATGCGCCGCATGCGCGAGAGCGGCGTCGACGCGGTGATGCTCGGACGCGCGACGCTGGGGAACCCGTGGCTCGTCTCGCGGCTCCGCGCGCTCATGGAGGGACGCGAGCCCGAGGCGTTTCCGGACGCCCCCGACCGTCTGCGTTTCGCCGTGCACCACTATCACGTGATGGTCGAGGAGTGGGGCGAGGCGCGCGCGGTCCCGCAGATGCGCAAGCACCTCGGCTACTATCTGAAGGGCTTCCCCGGCGCGAGCGCGCTGCGCGAACGCCTGATGCGCACCGAGACCGCGGCCGAGACGCTGCGGGTGCTCGACGACACGATCGCGCAGCTCGAGGCGCGCGGCCCCGAGCTCGCCGTCGCATGACCGTCGACACCGATCTCGCGCAGGAAGCGTTCGACAACTACCGCGCGTACGTCAATCCGCCGCTCGCGCGCGTCATGAAGCTCTCCGGCTCGCCGGTGGAGGTGTTCGCCTCGGGAACGACGATCACCGATCACACCGGCAAGACGTATCTCGATTTCGCCGGCGGCTACGGCGTCTTCACGCTCGGCCACCGGCATCCGCGCGTCGTCGCCGCCGTGAAAGAGCAGCTCGACCGGATGGCGCTCTCCGGCCGCACGATGTTCAACCCGCTGATGGGCCGGCTCGCGAAGCGGCTCGCCGAGATCGCGCCGGGCGACCTGAGCATCTCGTTCTTCGCGAACAGCGGCACCGAAGCGGTCGAAGGGGCGCTGAAGCTCGCGCGCGCCGCGACGAAGCGGACGGCGATCGTGTCGACCGACGCGGCGTTCCACGGCAAGACGCTCGGTGCGCTCTCGGCGAGCGGGCGCGACGCCTTCCGCAACCCGTTCGCGCCGCTGCTCGCCGACGTGCGGCGCGTCCCGTTCGGTGACGCAGCGGCGTTGCGCGAGGCCGTGCGCGACGACGTCGCGGCGGTGATCGTCGAACCGATTCAAGGCGAAGGCGGCGTGAACGTCCCGCCCGACGGCTACCTGCGCGGCGTGCGGGCGATCTGCGACGCCGCCGGCGCGCTGATGATCGCCGACGAGGTGCAGACCGGCCTCGGACGCTGCGGCGCGCTCTTCGCGTGCGACCGCGAGGGCGTCGTGCCGGACGTGATGACGCTGGCGAAGGGGCTTTCCGGCGGCGTCATCCCGATCGGCGCGTACGTCGCGCGGCCCGCGGCCTGGAACGCGGCGTACGCGAAGGCGCCGCTGCTGCACACCTCGACGTTCGGCGGCAGCGAGCTGGCGTGCGCCGCGGCGCTCGCCGCGCTCGACGTGCTGCGCGACGAGAAGCTCGTCGACAACGCGCGCGCGCGCGGCGAGCAGCTCCTCGCGGCGGCGCGCGCGACGATGGAACGCTACCCCGCGGTGATCTCCGGCGTGCGCGGCGCCGGTCTGCTGTGCGGCGTGGAGCTGCGCCGCGAAGGATACGGAGGAACGATCATCCCCGAGCTGCTCAAGCGCGGCGTGACCGCGGCCTGGACGCTGAACCAGCAGCGCGTCATCCGCCTCGAGCCTCCGCTCGTCGTCGCGGCCGACGAAGTGGACGTCGCGATGCGCGCGTTCGACGCGGCGGTCGCCGCCGCGTTCGAGAGCCTCGGGACGCTGCCGTAGTGCCCTTCGTTCAGTGCGCGATCGACGTCGCGGCGCCCGCGCGCGCGGTCTACGAGCTCGCGAAAGAGCAGGAGCGGTTCCCGGAGTTCATGCCCGACGTGGAGATCGTCGTCGTGCTGGAGCGGCATCCCGACCGCACGATCACGCGGTGGAAGACGCTGGTCGAAGAAGCGCCGATCGAGTGGACCGAAGAGGACCGCTTCGACGACGGCGCGCTGCGCATCGACTACGCGCTGATCGAGGGCGACCTCGACAAGTTCGAAGGGACGTGGACGTTCGACGAGCGCGACGGCGTGACGCACATCGTCCTCGGCGTCGAATACGACTTCGGCGTTCCGACGCTCGCCGAGCTGATCGGTCCGACGCTGCAGAAGAAGGTGCGCGAGAACTCCGAAATGATGCTCGCCGCGCTCAAAGCCGAGGCGGAGACACGGACGGCCCAGCCGTCGGCGCCCGGTACGCGCTGAAGCTGGTCGCCGTCGATACGGCGCGGACGGGGATCGCCGCGTGGAGCAGCTCGATCGTGCGCAGCAGCTCCTCGGCGTAGGCCGGCTCGTCGAGCCGCGCCGGATCGAAGCTGAGCGCGCGCACGCGAAAGCCGCTGCGCGCCAGCGCGTCGAGCCGGGCGCCGGCGTTCTGCGCGCGCTCGGCGAGCGCGCGGATCCGCTGCATCGCGTCCTCGAGGCGCACGACCTCGGTGCGGTACTCGGCGTATTTCTTCGTTTCGGCCAGAGCGCGATCGCGAATCGCGGGCCAGCGCTCGTCGCGGAAACGTGCGAGCTCTTCGTTCACGCGCTCGGTGTAGCGGCGCTTGCGCGTCGCCGTGAGGCGCCGCTCCTCTTCGTCGGCGCTGCGCGCGCCTTTCGCGCGCGCGCGCGCGAGCGCGGCGTGCTCCGCCGGCGTGAAGTCGGTCTGCAGCGTGACCCGCTCGCCGATCGCGGAGACCTCCTCGCGCCAGATCTCTTCCACCGACATCGGCTCGGAGAGTGCGCCGAGCTGCGCCCGGCGCGCGGCGAGGCGATCGCGCCGGGCGTCGAGGAGCCGCTGGAGATTCCCCGCGCCCGCGCGCAGCTGCTCGATCCAGCCGCTGTCCGCGCCGTCGTCCGGCTCGTCGAAGTGCAGGTCGACGCCGAGACCCAGCGGCACGACCTCACCGAGCCGCCACTGCTCGCGCCCGCCCGAGACGACGCGGACGCGGCTCCCGATCGGCGGCCATCCGGTGATCCCGCGAAAGACAATGAAGGCGTCGCCCGTGTCGATCCCCGTCAGCGTTTCCGTGCCCCCGAGATCGCGCGTGAAGGCGAGCACGCCGGCGTAGGTGTTGTCCGGGAGCCACAACGGTTCCGCGACGTCGTCGTAGCGCCGACTCCAAAGCACCGCCCAGAGCGCGTCGTGCGCGCTCGCGGCGGTGACGGGATCGATGGCGATCGCTTCGAGAACGGCCCGGACGCTCGAGCGGCGGTACCGCGACGTCGTCACGGTCGCTTGCTTCTCGGCGTCCGGGCGCGGCTCCCGGTGCCGAATGTCAATCCGGCTTTGCGAATGCGACGATCGTGTTCTCGGACCGGCAGTTCGTCCAGAACTTGCTGCCGTCGTAGCCCAGGCTGCGCGCGCCGAACGGGATCGACGCCAGCTCGTGGACTTCCGGGTGTTCCTTGCGCGCGTCGAGGCAGAGCAGCCGGTAGTCGTCGATCTCGCGGCTCTCGGTCGTGACGAGGTAGAAGCGCCCGGCCAGGATGACCATCCCGGTGATCTGACGCGGAACCGGGATCGTTCGCAGAACGGTCCCGGCTTCGTCGAGTTCGAGGATGACCTTGTTGTCGCGCTGGCTCAGATAGAGCCGGTCGCCGTCGTAGGCGAGGAACGAGCCCGTGTGGTCCGGGCAGGCGACCTTCTCGCTCTTGAAGTCCTTGCCCATGATGTACCGGCGGATCCAGCGGTCGTCGCCGTCGTCGCCGAGGACGACGCGCAAGGCGTCGCCGGTCACCGTCAGGCCGTATGGCTTGCCGGGTGCGACCACCTCTTCGAAGACTCTCCCTTGCTGGGCCTTGAGGCCGTAGATGCGATTCGTTTCGTAGGAGCCGATCCAGAGATCCGGCCCGTCGCACGCGAGTCCCATCGGGGAGGGACACGGGGCGGGGATGCGGACGAGCTCCTCGATGACCGAGAGCGTCTGATTCATGTGCGTCGACCTTTCCCGCCGAAGGGCACGGGCTCCCGGCTTCGGACGGCGAATCGCCCCGGCGGGATGGCCAAGTTCTGCTTCGTGATCCACCCGCTCTCGTTCGAGGACGTCGTGCGCTACGAGCCGGGCGCCAAGGGAAAAGGACGCCCGATCATCGCCAAGATCCTGGAGTGGATGCCGTCCTACGCCGCCGCGCACGTCACCGGCGTGCGCACGCCGGACGGCCGGGAGACCGAGGGCTGGTTCGTCGCCGCGCCGCTGTTGCCCGACCAGATGCTGGCCTTCCCGCGCGAGCGCGTGTACGACCGGATCGTCAAGGCGATCGAGATCGGCGCGGAGCTCGGCGCGCAGGTCGCCGGGCTGGGGGCGTTCACCGGGGTCGTCGGGGACGGCGGCGTGACGATCGCCGAGCGGGCGCCGATCCCCGTCACGACGGGCAACTCGCTCACGATCGCGGCCGGGGTGCGCAGCCTGTTCCGGGGCACGCGCGAGATGGGGATCGACGCGGGGTCGGCCACGGCGGTCGTCGTCGGCGCGACGGGTTCGATCGGCGGCGCCTGCGTCGAGCTGATCGCGCCGCACGTCGCGCACGTGATCCTCGTCGCGCGCAACGAGACGCGGCTGCGGAAGTTCCACGAGCGCATCGCGCCGACGCTTCCCTGCGGGTCGTCGTTCACGACGGACGTGAGCGCAGCGGTCCGCCGGGCGGACCTCGTGCTGACCGCGACGTCGTCGACGCACGACGTGATCGAACCGGAGGACTTGCGCACCGGCGCGGTCGTCTGCGAGCTGTCGCTCCCGCACGACGTGAGCCGGCGCGTCGCCGAGGAGCGTCCGGACGTCCTGGTGGTCGAAGGCGGAAACATGCGCGTGCCGGGCGCGTTCCGCGTCGAGCGCATCCGCGAGCCGGGAACGGAGTTCGACTTGAACTTGCCGCGCGGCACCGCGCTCGCGTGCATGTCCGAGACGATGGTCCTCGCGCTGGAAGAGCGCTGCGAGTCGTACACGCTCGGCCGCGGGATCGACGTGGCGAAGGTGCGCGAGATCGACGCGCTCGCGGAGCGCGCCGGCTTCACGCTCGCCGACATGCGTGCGTTCGACGCGGCGATCGGGCGAGAACAGATCGCCCGCATCCGCGCGGCCGCCGAGCAGCGACGCGCGGCGACCGCATGACGGTGCGCGCCTCGGAATGCGGCGGGCACCGCGTTCGAAGAACGCGATGCCCGTGGCGGTATGAGCTGAAAGGCCCGACGACGCGATCGTATCACACGCACCCCGACGCCGCAACGCCGGGCTGGAGCGAGCCGGAGTCGAACCCGTGGCCGAAAGGTGTCGGGCCTTCCAGCCCGGACCGCCGGTCGCCCCAGCGCTGCTCGTTCACGCCGAGATGGCGCCGCGACAAGGGAGCACCGCGATGAACGTACGACCGCATCGGTATGCCGTTCGGCTGGCGTGGGCCGGCGTCGAGCGCGGAGCGACGACGTCGTACGAGACGTACTCGCGCGATTACACGATCGCGTCGGACGGAAAGCCGGCGCTGCACGGTTCGGCGGACGCGCACTTCCGCGGCGACCGGACGCGCTACAATCCGGAGGATCTCCTGGTGGCGGCGCTGTCGGCCTGTCATCTGCTCTCGTATCTCGCGGCGTGCGCGCGGCGCGGGATCGAGATCGTTTCGTACGAGGACGACGCGAGCGGCGAGATGACGCTCATCGACGGCAAGATTCGCTTTCGCGAGGTTGTGCTGCGGCCGCGCGTCACGCTCGCGGCAGGCGCGGACGCCGAGACGGCGCTGAAGCTGCACGCCGTCGCGCACGAGGACTGCTTCATCGCGAACAGCGTGAACTTTCCCGTGCTGCACGACGCGACGGTCTCGGCGGCGCCGGCGTGACGCGCGAAATGCGGCGGGCACCGATCGGTGAAGACCGGTGCCCGTGGCGGTTGGACGCGAAAGCCTCGACCAGACCAGCGTACCACACGGACCACGACGCCGCAACGCCGTGCTGGAGCGGACGGGAATCGAACCCGCACGCGAAAGGTGTCGAGGCTTTCACGTCGGACCACCGAACCGCCCCAGCGCTTCTCGTTCACGCAGTGCGCTCCGTCGGGAAAGGGGTCCGTTGAAAAAGGTCGTCAGCGTCTCGCTCGGGTCGTCGTCGCGCGATCATCGCGCGGAGGTGGAGCTGCTCGGTGAGCGGTTCGACATCGCGCGCACCGGCACGGATGGCTCCATCGACAAAGCGATCGCGAAGCTGCACGAGCTGGACGGCACGGTCGACGCGATCGGTCTCGGCGGGATCGACGTGTACCTCTACGCCGGCCACGACCGGTACGCGCTGCGCGACGGGCTGCGGCTGCTCGACGCGGTGAAGACGACGCCGGTCGTCGACGGCAGCGGGCTGAAGAACACGCTGGAACGCAACGCGGTCGCGTTCATGCAGGACCGGCTCGGCGTCGCGCTGCGCGGGAAGCGCGTGCTGATGGTGAGCGCGCTCGACCGGTTCGGGATGGCGCAGGCGCTCGTGCAGGCCGGCGCCGACGTGGTGTTCGGCGACTTCATCTTTGCGCTCGACCTCGACCGGCCGGTGCGCGGGCTCGACGAGTTCGAAGAGATGGCGCGCAAGTATCTGCCCGACGCGTGCAAGCTTCCGTTCCAGTTCTTCTATCCCACCGGGAAGAAACAAGACCGTCCGCCGCAGCCGAAATACCCCGAATACTATGAGGACGCGGACATCATCGCCGGCGACTATCACTTCATGCGGCAGTTCATGCCGGACCGGCTCGACGGAAAGACGATTCTCACGAACACCGTCACCGCGCGCGACGTCGAGTTCCTGCGCGAGCGCGGGATCGTGCGGCTCGTCACGACCACGCCGGATTTCGGCGGGCGATCCTTCGGAACGAACGTCGTCGAGGCAGCCATGATCGCGCTGCTCGGCAAACGCTGGGACGACGTGACGGAAGACGACTATCGCGCCCTGCTCGAGCGCGTTCGGCTCGAACCCCGCGTCATCGAGTTCCAAGCGGCTTGATCGCGAGACTGTTCGCGCGGCAGCCGCACGATCGCGAGCGGCTGCCGTCGGAAGGCGTGCCGCTGCGGCGCGTCCTCGGCGTCAACGCGCTGATCGCCGTCGGCCTCGGTACGATGCTCGGCGGGATCTTCTCGACGGTCGGCTCCGGCGCGAACGCGGCCGGCCCGGCGGTGATCGCGGCCTTCGGCCTCTCGGGCGTCACGTGCGTCTTCGTCGCGCTCTGCTACGCCGAGCTGGCCTCGATGGTTCCGGTCGCCGGCAGCGCGTACACGTACGCCTACGCCGCGCTGGGCGAGCTCGTCGCGTGGGTGATCGGCTGGGACTTAATCCTGGAGTACGGGTTCAGCGTCGCGCCGCTCGCGGCGACGCTTTCGGCCTCGCTGCAGCAGCTGCTGAACAACGTCGGCGTCGCGCTGCCGGCCTGGGCGCAGACCGCGCACGTCGCGTTCGCCCACGGCGGCGTGGACGCGGCGCACTCGCAGGTCGACGTCGTCGCGGCGGTCTCGGTGTTGCTGCTCGCCGTGCTCCTCGCGATCGGCATTCGCGAGTCGGCGGGAACGAACGTCGGCCTGGTCGTGATTCAGCTCGTCGCGCTCGTCGGCTTCGTTCTCGGGCTGGCGGGCGCCGTGCACGGCGCGGCGTACCATCCGTTCGCGCCGCTCGGCGTGCACGGCATCGTCGCGAGCGCCGCCCTCGTGTTCTTCGCGTACATCGGCTTCGACACCGTGACGGTCGCGAGCGAGGAGGCGCGCGATCCCGTGCGCGACGTCCCGCGCGCGATCATCGGCTCGCTGATCGTCGGCGCGGTCCTGTTCACCGCCGTCGCGGCCGTGGCGGTCGGCGTCGTCGCCTGGAACCGCATCGACCCGGATGCCGGGATGCTGGACGCGGTGAAGCACGCGGGGAACAACGCGCTGCTCTTCGGCCTCGTCCTCGCGGGCACGGTCACCGGAACCTTCGCTTCGATGCTCACGTCGCTGCTCGGGCAGATCCGTATATTCTACGTGATGTCGCGCGACCGGCTGCTGCCGCCGGCGTTCGGCGCCGTCAACGCGCGCACGCGCACGCCGATCGCGACGACGCTCGTGACGGGCACGGTGGTCGCGATCGTGGCGGCGACCATCCCGCTCACGAGCCTGCTGAAGCTCGTGAACATCGGAACGTTTTCCGCGTTCGTGATCGTCTGCGCCGGCGTCATGGTGCTGCGGTTCACGCATCCGCATGCCGCGCGCCCGTTCCGCGTGCCGTTCGGTCCGGTGCTCGTGCCGTTCGCCGGGATCGCGCTGTGCGCGTGGCTGACGCTCGAAGGGCTGGACGGCGTGACGTGGCTGCGGTTCGTGGTGTGGTTCGTCGTCGGAATGGTCGTGTACGCGCTGTACGGCTACCGGCACTCGCTGCTGCGCAAGGCGTGAGCGCTCGCGCGCGCCGGCTGGCGCCGGTCCTCCGGCTGCGCGACCTCGTCGTCGTCGCGGCGGCCTCGATCGGCCCGGCGTTCTCGCTCGCGACGACGATGGGCGCGATGATCGCGGCCGCCTCGCGCTGGACGTGGCTGGCGCTCCTGGCGGTGACGGTGCTCATGGCGATGATCGCCGCCGGCTACAAGCGGCTCGGCGAGCGCATCCCCGACGCCGGCTCCTCGTACGCCTGGGTGCGCGCCGCGTTCGGTCCGGCGGCGGGCGCCTACGCCGCCTGGGTGCTGCTCGTCGCCAACGTCTTCGCGGTGCTCGCGACCGCGCTTCCGGCCGCCACGTACACGCTCGACCTCCTGGCGCCGGCCCGCTCCGGCGACCCGCGCGGCACCGC
Source organism: Vulcanimicrobiaceae bacterium (assembly GCA_035650875.1). Taxonomy (GTDB): domain Bacteria; phylum Vulcanimicrobiota; class Vulcanimicrobiia; order Vulcanimicrobiales; family Vulcanimicrobiaceae; genus Vulcanimicrobium. The sequence continues at coordinate 286,463 of DASRGU010000010.1, read as the reverse complement.
CTGGGTCGCGTGCGGCTGGATCGCCGCCGCCTCGCTGCTGCTGTGGTACGGGCTGCGGCCGACCGCGCTGCTCGCCGCCGTCCTCCTCGCCGCCGAGCTCGTCGTGCTGGGCGGCGCGTCGGCGGCGGCGGTCGTGCATCCCCGCGCCGGTGCGGTGGCCTTCGCGGCCGCTCCGCTGGACGCGACGGGCTTCGTCGCGGCGCTGCTGCTCGGCGTCTGGATCGTCGACGGCTGGGAAGTCTCGGCCTCGGCGGCCGAGGAGACCGACGGGCCGTCCTCGGCCCCCGGGGCCGGCGGGCTTGCGGGCCTGATGCTGACCGGCGCCGTGCTGCTGGCCGGGGTCGCGGCGTTCGCGGAGGTCGGCACCGCGCAGGGCTTCGCGCAGCACACCGACGACGCGCTCGCGTACGTCGGCTCGCTGCTCGGCCGGGGGTGGGGACCGGTCTTGAGCGTGACCGTGCTGGTCTCGCTGGCCGCATCGCTGCAGACCACGCTCGTCTACCTCACCCGCAGCGTCTACGCGATGGGCCGCGACGGGCTGCTGCCTCGGGCGCTCGGCGAGCTGGACCGGCGCGCCGAGCCGGCGGTCGCGATCGTCGCGATCGGCGCCGTCTCGCTGGCGTTCGCGCTCGCCAGCGGCTTTTCGGCGAGCGCGCGCGACGGCTTCGGGCTCGCGCTTCGCGGCACGTCGTGGTTCCTGGGCGTGCTATTCGTTCTCAGCGCAGGGGCAGCCGTGCGGACGTTCGCCCGTGATCCGGCCCGGCGCTGGAGCGGCGCCGTCCTCCCGGGAACCGGCGCGGCGATTCTCGCCGCCGTGCTGTTGCTGTCTCTGCGCGGTGACGATCTATCCACCAGGGGTTTCATCGTCACCGCCGCAATCATCGGGCTTCCCCTCGCGGCTTGGCGCGGCAGGTCCGCCCGCCGGGCCGTATGAAGCAACGGGTTTCGGTAAGACCGGGAGTCGCTTTTGAACGACAAAGAAATCGTTTTGACCCGTGACGGGCTCAAGAAGCTCGAAGACGAGCTGGACGAGCTGAAGACGGTTCATCGCCGCGAGGTGAACGAGCGGATTCGTCAAGCGAAAGAGTTCGGCGACATCTCGGAAAACGCGGAGTACGAGGACGCGAAGCAGGAGCAGGCGTTCGTCGAAGGCCGCATCCTCAAGCTGGAGAACATGATCCGGAACGCGCGCGTCATCGACGCGAGCGACTACGTCGCGGACGAAGTCCATCTCGGCGCCACGATCAAGGTGAAAGAGACGGCCTCGGGCACCTCGCACGAGTTCACGATCGTCGGTTCCGCGGAGGCCGACCCGAAGAATCGCCGGCTCTCGAACGAGTCGCCGCTCGGCAGCGCGCTGATGGGCCGCAAGAAGGGCGAGACCGTCGACGTCATCACGCCGCGCGGCGCGATGAAGTACAAGATCGAGTCGATCAACAAGGACCCGAAGAAGACCAAGAAAGCGTCCTGACGGCCGGCGGGGAACGGTTCCCCGATGGCCATCGATCTCGTCGGCGCGCGGCGCGCGCATCTCGACGCGCTGCGCGCCATGGGGCGCGATCCGTTTCTCACCACCCGCTACGACGTCACGGCGCACGCGGCCGATCTCGCGCTGCGCTACGCCGAACTCGGCGAGCAGGGGCGGGCCGAGGACAATACGTGGTCGCTCGCCGGACGCATCATGTCGGTGCGCGGCCAGGGCGGCGTGATCTTCGCCGATCTGCGCGATCGCACGGGGCGGTTCCAGCTCTTCGTGCGCAAGAACGACGTCGGCGACGAGGCGTTCACGGCGTTCAAAGAGGTGGAGCGCGGCGACCTCGTCGGCGCCTCCGGTTTCGTGTTTCGCACGAAGGCGGGCGAGCTGTCGCTGTACGTCCGATCGTTCGAGGTGCTGGCGAAGTCGCTGCGCCCGCTGCCCGACAAGTGGCACGGCTTTCAGGACGTGGAGAAGCGCTACCGCCGTCGCTACGTCGACCTGGCCGTCAATCGCGACGTGCTCGTGACGATGCTGCAGCGCTCCCGCATCCTCGCCGAGATGCGGCGCTTCATCGACGCGCAAGGCTTCTTCGAGGTCGAGACGCCGACGCTCCTCAACATCGCCGGAGGGGCCGCCGCCCGGCCGTTCTTCACGCACGTCAACGCGCTCGACATCGACGTGTCGCTGCGCATCGCAACGGAGCTCAACCTCAAGCGGCTGATCGTCGGCGGGATGGAGCGCGTCTACGAGATCGGGCGCATCTTCCGCAACGAGGGGATCGACGCGACGCACAATCCGGAGTTCACGATGCTCGAGCTGTACGCGGCGTACTGGGACGTGAACGACATGATGCGCTTCAACGAAGAGCTGATGGCGCATCTCGTCCGGGCGGTTCACGGCAGCGAGTCGATCGCGTACGGCGACGACCCGATCTCGTTCGCGCCGCCGTTCCGCCGCCTGGAGTATCTCGACGCGTTCCGGCAGTACGGCGGGCTCGAGCGCGAGCAGCTGCTCGATCCGGACGCGTGCGTGCGGCTGCTGCGGGACTTCGGGATCCCCGACTCGCCGACGCACGCGCACGCGCTCGACAAACTCTTCGAGCGCATCGTGGAGCCGCACCTCACGCAGCCCACGTTCGTCTACGGCTACCCGGTCGTGCTCTCGCCGCTCGCGAAGCGGATGAAGGACGACCCCGCGCTGACCGAGCGCTACGAGCTCTTCGCCGCCAGCATGGAGATCGCCAACGCGTTCACCGAGCTGAACGATCCGGACGACCAGCGCCGCCGATTCGAGCTGCAGATCGCCGAGAAGGCGGCCGGCGACGAAGAGGTCCCGCCGCCCGACTGGGACTTCGTGGAGGCGCTCGAGTACGGGATGCCGCCGACGGCCGGCATCGGCATCGGCGTCGACCGGCTGGTCATGATGCTCACGAACCGCCGCACGATCCGCGACGTGCTCCTCTTCCCGCTGCAGCGGCCGCTGCCGGAGAGCGAACGTCTCGCGGACGACGACGTCGTCGAGACCTAGGAAGCGGCGGTCCGCCGGGGAACGTTGGGTGCATGCGAGCCGGGGTCGGGCGTCCTCTCTTGTTCAGCGCAGCGCTGCTGCTGACTGCGTTCGTGGCGGCGGGCTGCCACAAGAAGGACAGCGTCCTGCCGCCCGTGGAGCCGACTGCCACCCCAACCGCGGCGGCGACCGACACGCCGAGCCCGAGCCCGAGCCCCGTCGGAACGATCGCGCCGACGAGCGCGCAGACCTCGGCGACGCTCGACGCCTCCGGCGGCTCGCTCATGCTCTCGTCGAACGGGCTCTCCGGGACGCTCGCGTACCCGGCGAGCAACGCGTCCGGCTCGGTCGGCGCCGCGTTCACCATGAACTCGTCGGTCGCGACGCTGCCCTCGCCCGCGCCCACGGGGACGCCGGTGGTCGAGTTCACCTTGCAGCTCAGCGACGGCGTCACGTTCCAGAGCCCGCTCGTCGTCTCGCCCGTCTCGCTGCCGTCGAGCTTCCAGCTCAACGGCGCCTCGGTCTTCGAGACGCTGTACGACACGACCGCCGGCGTCCAGCTCGGATCGACGGTTCAGGGAACGGCCTCGGGACAGACGCTCACGTTCGGCGCGATGACGACCGGCGGGTTCGGCGCGACCGCCGGAGACGTGTACGCGTTCGTCGTGTCGTACGGCGCGGGCACCAGCTCGTCCAGCACCACGCATCCGTTCTCGTCGCGGCGTCCGCCGCACTGAGTGGATTCGCGCTTCGCGCGAATCCTTCGCGTTCGGCCTGCGGCCGATCCGCACTGAGAGAGTTCGCGCTTCGCGTGAATCCTTGGCGTTCGGCCTGCGGCCGATCCGCACCGAGAGAGTTCGCGCTTCGCGCGAATCCTTGGCGTTCGGCCTGCGGCCGATCCGCAGCACGATGCCGGCCGCAACCGCTCCCTGCTCGTTGCGGTCGGAGATCTCGCAATGCTGCACAAAGACCTGACCACTTCGTATCCGCGCTCGGTGCGCGACGAGTACCTCGGCGTCGTCCAGCTCGGGCGCGCCGTCGACAAAGGGATCGCGCTCGCGAACGGACTCAACGGCGAGTACAACTTCGACTGTCCGATGGACAAGGGCGTGTTCGCGTTCCTCGGCATCGACGGCAACGCGCTCCTCGAGGTCATCAAGAACGCGAAGAGCGAGTCGGAGATCGAGTCATATCTGAAGCCCTTCGTCGCGAAGAAGTCGGCCGACGAGATCCGCGCGTTCAACGACGAGTTCCTGACGCACGGGCCGGCGCCGGGAAGCGACTCGGAGAAATACTTCCTCGAGATGCGCGGACAGTTGGCGCCGGATCGCACCGACGTGACGAGCTGGGCCGATCTGCTCGATCTCGACGAGAAGCGAACGGTTCCGCAGCGCGTCGCGGCCTGATCGATTCGGACGCAGCGCTGAACGCGCGCGCAGCGATGCGCGCGCGTTTTCGTTTGTGAGACGACGATGAGGACGACCGACCGCACGAAACGAGACGCGGTGGATAACTCGCGCGTTGTCCTTCCCGCGACGGTTCGCTCGAGTGGGCACGGCGAGCCTCGACTCTCATACGGGACGTTCTCATCATGTTCTCATATGCACTGTCGGAGGTGCTGGGCGAGCTCTTCGCCCTCCCATTCACGGCGTCGCTCCTCGGCGCGGTGCTTGCGCACGACTACGACACGCACCACCACCTCGTTCACACCGGAACCCTCGCAGCGCGCGTGGGACTCGCCGCCGGCCTCGACAACGCCGGAGCCGTCGTGCTCGGCCAAGCCGCACTCTTCCACGACATCGGAAAGGTTCACGTCGACCGCCGCGTGCTGACGGCGCCGCGTCCGCTCTGCACCTCGGAATGGCAGGCGATGCGCGACCATCCCGGCCGAGGGGAGGCGATGCTGCTCGAAGCCGGTGCGCCGAAGCTCGCCGCGATCGTCCGCTCGCACCACGAGCGCATCGACGGGTCCGGGTATCCCGACGGCCTTCGCGGCGGCCGGATCCCGTGGAAATCGCGTCTGCTCGCCGTCGTCGACGCGTTCGACGCGATGCGCTCGGGACGGCCGTACGCGCCGTGCGTCGGGCACGGTGAAGCGCTCGCGCGGCTCGCGAACGCGCCGCACCTCTTCGATCCGGACGCGGTCGACGCGCTCGCCGCTGCGCTGCGCTATCCCGTCGTCGGAGAGGCGCTGCCCGCGCTGCCGTGAACCATCGCGCGTGCCGACGTACCGGCTCGTCGTGGAATACGACGGCAGCGCGTTTCACGGACTCCAGTATCAGCCCGCGCTGCGCACGGTCGCGGGATCGCTGGAGAGCGCGCTGTCCCGGCTCTTTCACGAGCCGGTGAAGATCACGGCCGCCGGGCGAACCGACGCGGGCGTTCACGCGACGGGACAGGTGGTCTCATTCCGCGCCGAGCGCGCCTTCGCTCCCGAGCGGCTGCTCCTCGCGGTGAACGGCACGACGCCGCGCGACTTGGTCGCGCGCGATGCCGCGATCGTCGACGACGGGTTCTCGGCGCGCTTCTCGGCGCTCGAACGCGTCTACGACTATCTGATCCTGAACCGGGCGTTTCCGTCGGCGCTGTGGCGTTCGCGCGCCTGGCACGTCGCGCGCCGCGTGGACGATGCGCGTTTCCGCGAGGCTGCAGCGCCGCTGGTCGGCGAGCACGACTTCGCCGCGTTCTGCGGTGAGCCGCCGCCGCACGGCGGCACCGTGCGCGAGTTGTTCGCGATCGGGCTGGTGCGCGAGCAGGATCTGCTGCGCGTGACCGTGCGCGGCAACGCGTTCCTGCATCACATGGTCCGCACGCTCGTCGGAACCTTGGTCGCCTGCTCGACGGGCTATCGCGACGTGGGCTTCGCACGCCGCGCGCTCGACGCGCGCGCGCGCGAGGCGTCCGGGCCGACTGCGCCCGGGCACGGCCTCTACCTGGCAGGCGTCCGCTATGCCGGCTTCGACACGTACCGGCCGGTCAGCCTCAGTCCGTAACCGAAGCAGGCGGGAGCGGGGGCCGCGGTTGACTCGGGCGTCCGCCGCCGGTATACTTCCAAGGTTGCCGCGACGCCCGTCGTGGCGTCCTTTTCGTTCCGACGGACCCCATGCGCACATACCAGCAAACGACGGCCGAGACGAACCACGAGTGGTACATCGTCGACGCAACCGGGCAGCGGCTCGGGACCCTCGCGGTGCGGATCGCGCGCGCCCTCTCGGGCCGCACGAAGCCGACGTGGACCCCGCACATCGACGACGGCGATCACGTCGTGGTCATCAACGCCGAGAAGGTCGAGCTCGCGCCGCGTAAGTGGACGCAGAAGGTCTATCACCGGCACTCCGGCTATCCGGGCGGGCTGCGCACCGAGACGGCGCAGCAGGTGCGCGACAAGCACCCGGAGCGGCTCGTCGAGCGCGCCGTCCGCGGCATGCTGGCGACGAACCGCATGCGCGACGTGCAGCTCGGGCGGCTCAAGGTCTACGCCGGCAACGACCACCCTCACGCCGCTCAACAGCCGAAGGCGCTCGCGTAAATGCAGACTTCCGATCTCTTCAACGGCACGGGCCGGCGCAAGCGCGGGATCGCGCGGGTGCGTCTGACGCTCGGTCAGGGTGTCATCACGGTCAACAAGAAGCCGGTGGACGAATACTTTCCGCGGCCTTCGCTGCAGCAGATCGTGCGCCAGCCGTTGGACGTGACGCAGTCGGGTTCGCGGTTCAACGTCGACGTGAAGTGCGAGGGCGGCGGGGTGTCGGGGCAGGCCGGCGCGGTGCGGCACGGGATTGCGCGGGCGCTCGTGGAGATGGACGAGTCGTTGCGCGAGCCGTTGCGGCGGAACGGGCTTTTGACGCGCGATCCTCGGGAGAAAGAATCCAAGAAGTACGGGCGTAAGAAGGCTCGGAAGCGGTTTCAGTTCTCGAAGCGCTGATTTTTCGGGATTGGGGTGGTGTCGCGGCGACGCGGCGCCCCGTCGGCGGACACGCGGGCTCGCACATCCTGTGCGAGCCCGCTCTGTCTTCGCATCGCTCTCGCGCATCCTGCGCTTCGCTCGCTCACACGGTCCGCCGACGGGGCGCCGCGTCGCCGCGACACCGGCACCATCCGTGGCAGTACGATTGCGTCGGGGGGAGTGGAGCAGGACGGTGGAGTTGCCGGGCTCGCGGCGCTCGCCACGTGACGTGAGGGGCGGCGCGCGCGAGGATGGGGAGCGTCTGCGGAGGTGTTGGGCCGGCTCGTTCCCGTTAGGGCGTTACGGCGTGGATGGTGACGGGTTCGGATTTGCCTCGGATTTTGGCGATCAGTTTTTCGGCTTGCGGCTTTTCTAGGAGGCGAGCGTAGGTCGCGTCGTCGATGTAGGTGCTGCCTGGGGGGGCGGCGCTTTGGAGGCGGCTCGCCAAGTTTGCGGCGTCGCCGATGACGGTGTAGTCCATGCGGCGCGGGCTGCCGATGTGGCCGGCGACGACGTCGCCGGTGGCGATGCCGATGGCGAGACGGAGCTGCGAGCCGGAGGTCGTGATTCCGGCGGCGGCCTTGTGCAGGTCGCGGGCGACGGCGAGGGCGCGCGTCGCGTCGTCGGGGCGGACGCGCGGCGGGCCGAAGACGACCATCAGGCCGTCGCCGTAGAATTTGTCGAGAAGGCCGTCGTGCTCGAACACGATGTGGACGGCGGCGCTGAAGAAGGCGTTGAGGATCTCGACGACGCGTTCGGCGTCGAGGCGTTCGGCGAGCTCGGTGAAGCCGTCGATGTCGGCGAACAGGATCGTCGCGCTCGCGCGTTCGCCGCCGAGGGCGACGCCGCCGGGTGACTGCATCAGCTGCTCGACGACGTGCGGGGCGAGATAGCGGGAGAATGCGTCGCGGATGGCGCGGCGCTGCTCGACGTCGGCGGCGTGCTGGCGCTCGAGGTTCCGCGTTTCCGTGAGATCGTTGACCGCGATCGCCCAGCCGGGGACGTCGGTGCCGTCGGGCAGGTCGACGGGCGCGCTGCGGACTTCGAGGATCAGCGTGCCGCGCGTCGGGTGGTGCGCGGTCATCTCGGTGGGGCGCTGCGGCAGGAGGCCGTCGGCGATCAAGGTCGCGATCCCGGGGATCAGCGCGTCCAGCGCGCGTGCAGGACGGCCCGTCATCGAGGCCGCGTCCACGCCGAACGTGCGGGCGGCGGCGTCGTTGAAGGCGGCGATCGTTCCGCGCCCGTCGATCGTGATCACGCCGCTCGCGATCGAGCTGAGAACGCGGGCTTGCAGCTGCTCGAGCCGGCTGATCTCGACGACTTGCGCGCGCAGCGTTTCGAAGAGGCGGGCGTTCTCGATGGCGAGCGCGGCTTGGTTCGCGAACGCGGTCAGCAGATCGGGATCGGTGACGGAGAATAGGCCGGGGGCGACGCGCGAGTCGAGGTAGACGACGCCGATCGTGCGCGCTTTGATCGCGAGCGGGACGCAGATGATCGAGCGCAGACGCAGCGCGCGCACCGACAGGTTGATGTTGAAGCGCGGGTCCTGCTGTGCGTCCGTCGTGACGACGGGCTCGCCGGTTTCGAAGACGCGCCTCACCGTCGTCTGCGAGGGCCGCATTGCGTCGCCTTCGACCGTCGCGCGGTCCATGCCGTAGGTCGTGGTGAGCTGCAGCTCGCCCGCCGCGTCGGCGATCATGAGGAACCCGCGCTCGGCCTTCATGACCTCGACGGCGGTGTCGAGCACGCTGCGCAGCACGACGTCGAGCTCGAGCGAGGAGTTCACGGTTTCGGAGACGCGCCCGAGCGTGCGGAGCTTTGAGAGCTCGCGCTCCGCGTTCGTCGCGGACGCCGAAAGCCGGCTCTGCAGCGAGGCGCGTTCGAGGGCCAGGCTCTCCAAGGCGCGCTCGATGTGCGCGACGGCGGTACTCAGCCCCGGATCGCCGCTCGCCGCAGCGCGCTCGCGGAGCGCCGCCACGGCGTCCTTGGGTGTCTCGGGCGCGTTCACCGCGTCGGGTGCAGACCGCAGACGGGCACGAGACGACGTTCAGCGTCGCCGGAGGCCGTTCCGCCCGGCTCGAGCCGCCGTCACGCTTTTCTTGCACGGCAGGAAAGGCGCAAGTCCGTCGGGCAACGCTGCGAATGCGGGTCCTCCACGCCTCCGAACGGGTACGCCATGCGATCCTTCGCCGTGTTCCTTTTGCTCACCGCGTCGCTCGCCGCCACCGTGGCCTGTGCCAGCGGCGGCGCGGCGGTGACGCAGCCGCGAGCGGAGGCGGCAGCCGCCGCGGCTCGGGTGCCCGGGAGCGCGGCCACGCGCGCCGGCATTCGCCGGCCGCAAGACGTGGAGGGGTGTACGACGAGCGGCAGCGCGTCGTTCGTCGGCGGCGGGGCCGGCAACGTGGCGGGCGGCCTCGATTCGGGCGTGCTCGAGGGATCGTCGAACAACGCGTGCGCGGAGTACACCGCGATCGGCGGCGGCGAATACAACACGATCGATTCGAGCAGCAACTATTCGCTCGTCGCCGGCGGATACAACAACCAGATGAGCGCGCAGTACGCGTTTATCGGAGGCGGCGGCGACAACACGGTCTCCGGACTGAGCTCGGTGATCAGCGGCGGAAGCGCGAACAACGTCCCGGCCAGTCACGGCTTCGTCGGCGGGGGGCAGTCGAATTCGGTGGCGTCCGGGGCCGACTTCGGATCGATCGCCGGAGGCGAGAACAACACGGTCTCGTCGGAGTGGGGAGTGATCGGCGGCGGCTACAGGAACTCCGCGTCGGGCACGGGCTACGCGTTCATCGGCGCCGGACTCGCCAATGCGGCGAGCGGCGAAGGCGCCGTCGTCACGGGCGGCTACGGGAACAAAGCGTCCGCCGCGTGGGCGACGATACCCGGGGGATACGTCAACACGGCGTCCGGGACGTTCAGCTTCGCGGCCGGCGGCCGTGCCCAAGCATTGCACACCGGCGCGTTCGTCTGGAGCGATGGTTCCGACGGCGACGGCCTGCTGAAATCGACGGCGGCGTATCAGTTTCTCGCGCGGGCCGCCGGCGGAGTGACGTTCTGGTCGAACAGCGCGGCGACGGTGGGCGTGAAGCTCGCGCCCGGCTCGGGGACGTGGGCGTCGCTCAGCGACCGTGCGTCGAAGGCCGACGTGGCTCGCATCGACGAGAGCGGCGTGCTGCTCAAGCTCGCGGCGTTGCCGATCAGCACCTGGAGCTATGTCTCGGAGCGCGGTGTTCGTCACGTCGGGCCGATGGCGCAAGACTTCTACGCCGCATTCGGCGTCGGCGAGGACGACCGTCACATCACCGCAATCGACGAAAACGGTGTCGCGCTCGCCGCGATCAAAGCGGTGCATCGTGAGAATCTTCGCTTGCGCGCGCAGCTGGCCGCGTCGCGGGCCGCCGATGCGCGGCAGTATCGATCGCTCGCCTCGGAGATTCGCCGGCTGCGCGTCGTCCTCGAACAGCTCCGCACGCGCTGAACGGGCCGGCGGCGATTCGGCCATGCCGCGGCAACGCCGCGGCCATGACCGCGTTGGTATGATGCCGCCATGTCGATGGAACCCGCAAACTTCACCGAGGCGGCGGCGTTGCGCGCACGCGACCGCGTCGCGCTGCTCGCCCCACTCGCCGCCCGCGACGAGCGCGGCGCTTCCGGGATCGCAAAGGCCGCGCTGTTCGAAGAGGCGCTGCTGGGCGCGCTCAAAGCGCGCTTCGCCGAGCTCCGCACGGCCACGCGATGAGTGAGTTCGACCTCCTCTCCAGCGCGGCGGACGGGATGACGGTGCAGCGGACGTTACTCGACGTCGCGGCACGAAACGTCGCGGCGGCGCAGGCGTCGTCTGCGCAGCATCCCTACTCGCGGCTCGTTGCGCGCTTCGCCGCGAGCGCGCCCGAAGACGCGTTCGAGCGCGGACTCGAGGGCGAAAACGAAGAAACGCCCGTGCAGATGCCGGGCGGATGGGACGGCGATCCGTTCGCCGCCGGCTCGAGCGATGCGGACGACGACGCGCCTGCGACCCGCTTCGTCGGAGCGGTGCCCTCCGGTGAGACCGCCGATGCGCTCACCGAGATGATCGCGGTGCTCGACGCGCAACGCAAGTACGAAGCCAACGCGGGCGTCTTCGACGTCGGAAAGCGGCTCGCGGAGCGCACGATCGACCTCGGGAGGCCGTGATGCGCGTCGATCCGCTCGTCCCCGACGTCGCGCCGCCCGCGGTACCGCAAGCCGCACCCGGCGCTTCCGAAGGCGCCGGCGCGTTCTTGCGCCTCGTCGACGCGGCGGACGCCGTGTTCGAAGACGCCTCGCGCGCCGAGGCACGGTTCGTCGCCCACCGCGGCGGATTGCAGGAGATGGTGGTGGAGCGCGTGCGCGCCGATCTCGCGCTCCAGATCGCCGCTTCCGCCGCGCAGCGCGCGACGCAGTCGCTCGGCACGCTGCTCGGGATGCAGGTGTGATCGACGCGCACGTCGGCCCGGCGTTGACGCGGCTCCGCACGCTGTCGCCTCGCGCGCGGCTGCTCGCCGCGCTCGGCATCGCGGCGCTCGCAGCGCTCGCGGCGTTCGGCGCGTTCGCCGCGCGCGACACGCGCGTCGCGCTCTTCGCGACGCCGCTCCGGCCCGATCAGCTCGCCGAGGTCGAACAGCGGCTCGCGGCGTGGAACGTCGCGTTCGTCTCGGTGAGCGACAACGTGCGCGTCGAGCGCGGCCGCCGCAGCGATCTGCTGCTGCGTCTCGCGCTCGCGGGCGTGCCGCACGCGCACCTCGCCGGCAGCGACGAGACCCTCGCGCACGCCGGCGCGCTCACGCCGCAGACCGTTCTCGAGGCGCAGACGCGCGACGCGCTCGCCGCCGATCTCGCGCTCGGGCTGCGCGGAATCGACGGCGTCTCCGACGCGCGCGTCGTGATCGCGCCGGCGAGCGACGGCGTCTACGCCGACGAGCCGCGGCGCGAGGCGAGCGCCAGTGTCCGTATCACGCTCGCGGCGGGCGCCCGGCTCGCGCCGCGAACCGTCGCCGGGATCGCGGCCTTCGTCGCGGGCGGCGTCCCGGGCCTGGACCCGCAGCGGGTCACGGTGCTCGACGACCGCGGCGTCGCGCTGCGCGCGGACTCGAGCGAGGATGCGGGCGACGTCGAAGCGGCGCTGCAGAGCGCTCTCGATGCGGCGTTCGGCGCCGGCGCGACGATCGTGCGCGTGCATCGCGAGCCGCCTGCGGAGACGCGCGACGTGCGCGACGTGCGGCGGTCCGCGCTGAGCGGGAGCATCGCGCGCGCGACGACCGACGAGCGCTACGCGTCGAGCGCGAAGAAGTATTCGAAGGCGAGCGCCACCGAGGACCGCGGAAGCGACACGCGCGAGGAGCGGCGCGTGACCGTCCCCGGCGCGATCGCGCGGATGAGCGTCGCCGTGTTCGTCGACGCGGCGCGCGGTCTCGACGTCCGCAAGATTCGCGCGCTCGCCGCCGCCACCGTCGGGATCCGCGCGGATCGCGGCGACGCGCTCAGCGTCGAGGCGATCGCCTTCGCCGGTTCGGCGCAGGATCGCGCGCGTTCGAGCGCTTCGCCGCCGTGGCTGCTCGCATTCGCGAGCGCGCTGCCGCAGCTGTTCACCGCCGTCGCGATCGTGCTGGTCGTCGCGCTCGCGGCGCGGCCGGCCGCGCAGCTCGCGATCCGCGCGGCCGACGCGTCGGCGCAGCGCGGCGCGGCGCGCGCAGCGGCCGGCGTCCCGCCCGCGCGCGTGCGCGGCGTGCTCGCCGGCGAGCCGCCGCACATCGTCGCATCGATTATCTCCGCGCTGCCTGCCGCGACCGCCGCGGCCGTGCTCGAGATGTATCCCGCCGAGGAGCGGGCGGAGATCGTCCGCCGGCTCGCGCGCCGCGATCCGGCGCTCCTTCCGCCGCCCGACGAGCTGTTCCGTGACCTCGCCTGACTTCGTACCGCTCGCGCAGCTCGTGCGCGACGTGCGCGGTGTCGCGCCCGCCGCAGCGCGCGCGAACGGCGTCATAGCAGTGAACGACGACGGTCCCCTCGCCGGCGCGCCGGACGCACGCGAGCGGACCGGCGTGCGCGAGCGGCCCGCTGACCGGCCCGACGACGCGCCCTCCGGTGCTCCGACAAGCGTCGCAGCAGCGTCATCGGACGCCGCCTCGCGTGAGGACGCCGCGTACGAGATTCGTCGTGCCGTCCGCGACGCGCGGCTGTTTCGCGCGCGACTCGCCGACGCGCTGGATGCGGCCGTCGCGCTGCTGATGCGGCGCTTCGCGAGCGACGTGCTTGCGCGCGAGCTTCGCACCGCACCGTGCGATGTCGCGACGATCGTGCGGCGGCTCGCGAGCGAAGCGCCCGTCGTACGCGTGCGCGTCGCGCCGGAAGACGCGGCGCTCGGGACGTCGCTGCCGGTCGCCGTCGACGAGGCGCTGCAGCCCGGTGATGCGATCGTCGAGCTGGCCGGCGGCGAGCTCGACGCGCGTCTCGGCGTGCGGCTCGCCGCGATCCTGGACGATCCGGCGTGAGCGAAGCGTCGAGCGTCGCGCGCGGTGCCGGCTACCGGGGCCGTGCCGGAGATGACGTGCCGGCGCGCGCGATCGGCCGGGTCGCCGGCGTGCGCGCTCAGCTCGTCGACGCCGAGCTGCCGAAGGCGCGTGCGGGCGACGGCGTGCGCATCTGCGCGCGCGACGTCGCCGTCGCGGGACGCATCGCAGCGGTGCACGGAACGCGCGCGGTGATCGCGCCGTTCGCGTCGGTCGAGGGCGTCGCGCACGGCGATCGTATCGAGGCCGCACCGGACTCGCTCGCGCTTCCGTTCGGAACGCCGCTGCTGGGGCGCGCCGTCGACGCTGCCGGTGGCGCGCTCGACGGCCGCGGCTGCGTGCGCGGCCTGCGTCGCGCCGCCGGCTCGGCGCCGTTTCCGCGCACGGGTGCGCGCCTGGCGTGCCGCGGAACGTTCCATACCGGCGTGCGCGCGATCGACGGCGTTCTGCCGTTCGCGCGCGGCGCGCGCATCGGCATCTTCGGCGCGCCCGGTGCCGGGAAGTCGACGCTGCTCGACGCGATCGTGCGCGGCGCCGACGCGGACGCCGTCGTCGTCGCGCTCGTCGGCGAGCGCGGGCGCGAGGCGGAGCGATGGCTTCGCGCGATCGCCCCGTCGACGACGCTGATCTGTGCGACCGGCGACCGCCCCGCCGGCGAACGGCGTCGTGCCGCCGAAGCCGCGTTTGCGCAGGCGGAGGCGCTCTGCGCGCGCGGTCTCGACGTGCTGCTCGTCGTTGACTCGCTCGCGCGCGCGTGCGCCGCGGCGCGCGAGCTCGCGCTCGCGGCAGGTGAAGCGCCCGGGCGAGGCGGCTTCCCTCCCTCGGTCTTCGCGCTGCTCGCGCGGCTGCTCGAGCGCGCCGGCGCGTTCGCCGCCGGGAGCATCACGCTCGTCGCGACGGTTCTGTCCGACGGGCCGGACGCGAACGACCCCGTCTCGGAGGCGGCGCGGGCGGCGCTCGACGGGCACCTCGTCCTCTCGCCGGCGCTTGCCGCGCGCGGCTGGTTCCCGGCGATCGACGTCCCGGCGAGCGCGAGCCGCACGCTGACCGACGCCGCATCGGCGGAACACGTTCGCGACGCGCGGCGGGTGCGGGCCGCGCTCGCGGCGCTCGACGCCGCGCGGGACGCGCGCTCGCTGGGCCTCGACCCGGCCGCCGGCGATCCGTTCCTCGCCCGATGCATCGCGGCCGAAGATGCGCTCGAGCGCTTTCTGTGCCAGGACGAGCGGGCGTCTCCGCCGGCCGAGACTCTCACGAGGCTCCGCGAGCTCGCCGATACCCTCGATGATGGACGTCTTTGCTGACATCTCGTCGGTGCAGAACCGGATCGCCGAGATCACCGGCGCGCCGCCGCCGGGCAGCGTCCCGCCGGTTCAGCTCGCCGCGAGCGCGCCCCGCTTCGCGACCGCGCTCGCCGACGCGCTCGGCTCGCCCGACGGTGCGAAGCCGGACGCGGCCACCGCCGCTCCCGCGCCGGTCCCGCCGGCGCAGATCGACTCGCTGGTCTCCCAGAACGCCGCCACCTGGCAGGTCGATCCGGCGCTGCTCAAGGCGGTGATCGCCAACGAGTCGGGATTCGACGCGAACGCCACCTCGCGGACCGGCGCGCAGGGGCTCATGCAGCTCATGCCCGAGACCGCGGCGTCGCTGGGCGTCCGGGACGCGTACGATCCCGTGCAGAACGTTGCCGGCGGCGCACGATATCTTCGTGGCCTGCTCGACCGGTTCGGCGGGGACATGCGGCTCGCGGTGGCCGCCTACAACGCAGGTCCGGGAGCCGTGGAGAAGTACGGTGACGTCCCCCCGTATGCCGAGACCCGGAATTACGTCGACAACGTCCTTTCGTCGTTCCAGAAGTATCGCAGCAGCGGCGGCTAGCGCCGCGCTCGTGCTCTTCGCCGGCGTGCCCGGCGTCTCGGCGGACGATCCCGCCGTCCCCGTCCCGACCATCCTCGCCGCGTACGAGCGCGCCACGCATGCGAGCGACGTCGGCACGCTGGTGGCCGAAGGGACGCTTTCGGGGGAAGGGCTCGACGGAACGTTTCGCATCGTGCGCGACGGGTCCGATGAGCGCGAAGACGACGTGCTCGGGCCGAGCCACGACACGATGCTGCGTCTGGGCGACCGGCTCTTCGCGCGCAACGCGAACGGCAACGTCCGCGAGCTGAAAGGCTATCTGCGCCGTCGCGCGCTCACCGAAGAGCTGATCGATTCGGGCGACATCGTGCGGCACCCGGAGCTGGCGCACTTCGCGGGCTGGGGCGACGTCGCGGGTGTGCACGCGTGGAAGCTGCGCGTCGCGGCGAACGGCGGCGAGCCCGAGACGCTGTGGCTCGATCCCTCGAGCGGCCTGCCGCTGCGCGAGGAGTATCTCGACGGCGACGGTCCCGCGTACGTCGACTTCTCCGACTGGCGTACCGTGGACGGGCACGCGATCGCGTTTCGCAACGTGCTCACCGACGGGGATCATCGCTTCGACACGACGCAGCAGACCACGTCGGTGACGCTCGGCGTTCCGGTCGACCGCGCGGCGTTCGCTCCGCTCGCGCCGACGCTGCTCGCGACCGATCGCGTCCACGTCGTTCCGCTCGTCGAGCGGGCCGGACACGTCGGCGTCACCGTGCGCATCGCGAACCGCGACTGGTTCTTCCTGCTCGACACCGGCGCGCAGTCGATCTTGGTCGACGGCTCGGTGCTGAAGGCCGCCGGCGTGGACGGCGAAGGCGCGCTCGAAGTGCGCGGCGCGGCCCGCACCGGCGGACTGCGGCTCGCGCGTCTCCCGCAGATCGCCATCGACGGCGCGACGATGAACGACGTCGTCGTCTCGTCGCTCGACATCGGAAAGACGCTCGGCGGCGGGATGCGGTTCGACGGGATCCTCGGCTACCCGTTCTTCGCCTCGGCCCTGGTCGAGATGGACTTCGATCGCCACGTGCTGCGCTTCGGCGCCCCGGGCTCGTTCACGCCGCGCGGCACGCACGTGGACCTCGACGTCGACCGGGAGCTCGCCGAAGCGACGCTGCGCGTGAACGGGACGCTCGACGCGCCGTTCATCGTCGACACCGGGAACAGCGCCGAGATGCTGATCTACCGCCCGTTCGTGGAAGCGCACCCGGGGGTCGTCCCGTTCTCGCCCGACCGCTC
Organism: Vulcanimicrobiaceae bacterium; assembly: GCA_035650875.1. Classification (GTDB taxonomy): domain Bacteria; phylum Vulcanimicrobiota; class Vulcanimicrobiia; order Vulcanimicrobiales; family Vulcanimicrobiaceae; genus Vulcanimicrobium. The sequence continues at coordinate 269,851 of DASRGU010000010.1, read as the reverse complement.
GTCGTGGAACTACGGCATCGGCGGCGCGAACGCGACGTACCGTGCCTCGCTCGACGACCTGCGGATCGCCGGTTACGACCTGTACCACCGCGACGTCGACGTCGTCCTCGCGAAAAGCGGCGCGTTCGCGGACCGCGTCGACGCCGGGAACGTCGGACTCGGCATGCTGCGGAACTTCGTCGCGACCTTCGATCTCGCGAACGCGGCGATGTACCTCGCGCCCGCGCCCGACTTCGACGACGGTAGGAGCCGCACGGTCTCGCACGCTCGGTAAAGCTCCTATCGGCACGCCGCGGCGATCATGCTCCGGCAATGCAGCGGTAACGCGGACGTCACGCCGGCCGCGCTACCGTTGCGTCGGAGGGACGACCGATGCAGAATCCCACGACCGGCGTCGAGGTCCTCACGACGCAGCTCGCCTGGACCGACCGCCGCGCGCTCTCGCAAGCTTGGTACAGCGCGCTCCATCTCGCCGAGCGCGAACCGCCGCGACCGCGCGCGCGCACGGCGCGCGTCGAGCCGATGCGATCGTCGGCGATCGCCGCGCACGCGCGGACCGGGGGCGCCGCGGAACGACCGGCGCCGAAAGCCGCGCAGCTGCCGGCGCATGCGCGGGCTTCAGTTGCGCAACGCGGAGAAAGCGGCGATCCGCGTGAGGTGAACCCCGTGCGCGAGCGAGGCCTACGATCCTCCGAGGAGCGCCGATGGGCCGCGGCAGCATTCCCGCGTCGTATCGAACGGGAGCTTCGCGGCCGCGCGGGCCGCGATGCCTCGTTCACAGTGCGGTGCGGGGACCGGCGCGTGCATTTGGTCGTCCGCGCGAACGAAGGCCGCACACGCGTCGTGGCCGTCTGCGCGCCCGACGTCCGCCCGCGCGTCGAGCGCGCGCTGGCGCACGCGCGGTTCGCGCTCGCCGGCCGCGGCTTCCGCGCCGAGGCGGCCTAGCGTGGCGGGCTTTTCGGCGGTCGACGCCTACGAGCGCGTCGCCGCGCGTGCCGAAGATCTCCAGGACCTGTATCGGTCGGGCGCGCTGCCGCGGAACGACGACGTGCGGACCGCCCCGCACGTCGTCCCGTCGACGGAACCGCTGGACGTCGTTCCGCCGCCCGACGCCTGGCTCGTGATCCGCGGCTCCGACGGAAAGCGTGCGTACGTGCGCGACGGCGAGCTGCGTCTCGACGACGGCGTGCTGCGCACGCGCGACGGCGCCGACGTCCTGGGCTATCCGGGCGGCGACGCGCGCGGCGCGGTTCCGGTGCCGCTGCGCGTGCCGGAGACGGATCGCGCGCTGGGACGCGCCCGTGATGCGCGAATCGAACCCGACGGAACGATCGCGTACACGCGCGCCGCGATCGATCCGCGCACCGGCGCGCGCGGCGTGGAGCGCGTCGTGCTCGGACGCGTCGCGCTCGCGCGTTTTCCCGCCGGTACGCATCCGCAGCGGCTCGACGCGACCCGCGCCGCCGCGCCGGCCGGCGTGGTGCCGCATCTCGGAACGCCTGCCGACGGCACGTTTCCGATGCTGGCCGCGTCCAGCCGCGACGCGGGCTCGATCGACGTGATCGGCGGCGTCGCGCGGCTCGACGAAGCGTATCGCGCGTTCGAGGCGATGGGCGCGGTGATGCGCACGCGCGCGCACGCCGACAAGACCGCGGTGGACCTCGTCCGGTGATCGCCGATGCGACGTTCGGTCCGCGCCGCTCGCGCGTGCGGCGGCTCCGGTTCGTGCCGCGTTCGTCGATCCCGCTCTCCGCAGCATGCCTCGTCGCGAACGGGATCCGTGAAACGCTGCGTGAGCTGCTCGGCGAGCCGTGCGAGATCGTCCTCGGCGAGCCGGCGCGGATCGGTGCGGAGGCGTGGCGGCTGCTCGCGGCCGACGCGCTGCTCTACCTCACGCGCGGACGGCAGACGGACGTGGTCATCGTGCTCCCGCGTGCCGACGCGCGACGGCTCGTGCTGCGCGCGTTCGGCGAGGGCGAGTCGCTCCCAGAGGGCGCGTGCTCCGCGCTCGAGCTGCACGCGCTGGAGCGGATCGCCGCCCGCTGCGCCGCGGCATGCGACCCGTTGTGCGCCGAGCGGCACGGCGGCTCGCGGCCCGTTCAACCGCACGAGGCGCCGCCGTGCGTCGCCTACGTCGACCTGCGGGTCCGCGCCCCGGTGCCGCTCACGCTCGGGATCGCGATCGCCCGCGATCTGCCCGATCCGGGGCCGGCGGGCGCGCTGGCCCCGGCCGCCCTCGATCCGGTCCCGCTTGAGGCGCGAGCCGTTTTCGCCGAAGGAACTATGGACGCAGCTGCGATCGTCGCGCTGCGGCCGGGAGACGTCGTGAAGCTAGCAACCAAGGTCGGCGCGCCCGCACATCTCACCGTCGCCGCACAGCCGGTGGCCCGCGGAACCGCGGGCGCCGCCGGTGGCCGCGCGGCCTTCCTCGTCCACGACGTCGTCGGAGCCACGCACCCGTGATCATGACCGAGCCCGGCAAGAATCTCGACATGCTGATGAACGTGCCGTTGAAGGTGACGGCCGAGCTCGGCACGTGCAAGATGCTCGTCCGCGACATCCTCAAGCTCGGCACGGGCTCCGTCGTCGAGCTCGACCGCCTGGCCGGCGGGCCGGTCGACCTGCTCGTCAACGACCGTCTCGTCGCCCGCGGCGAAGTCATCGCGATCGACGAGAACTTCGGCGTCCGCGTCACCGAGCTGATCGAAAAGCCCCAGTAGCCGCGGGCCCGCTCGGGCGCTCGCCGGCTCCGACTCAGCGCGGCAACGTTATGGCGACGTGACGGTCATCGGCGAGCGCGCATCATCGAGCGATGGACGACCTGCTGCGGATCGCGAGTCACGGGCGGGCGACGCTGCCGCTGGACGTGCTCGCCGGGCTCACGCTGCTCTCGCTGGCGCCATTCGTGCTCGTGCTCTCCACGTCGTTCGTGCGGATCGTCGTCGTGCTCTCGCTGGTGCGCTCGGCGATCGGCGCCGCGACGCTGCCGCCGAACACGGTCCTCACCGGTCTGGCGCTGGTGTTGACCTGCGTCGTGATGGCGCCGACGTTCGACGCGATCCACCGCGACGCGCTCGCGCCGTACGCCGCCGGGCGGCTGTCGCAGTCGGCGTTTCTCGCGCGTGCCGCGGTGCCGCTGCGCGCGTTCATGCTGCGGCAGACGAAGGCCCGCGATCTCCGCGTCTTCGCGCGCCTCGGGCGGCGGCCCGAGGACGAGGCGCCGCGCGACGCACCGCTGACCGTCGTCGTCCCGGCCTTCGTCGTCGGCGAGCTGCGGGCGGCGTTTGCGATCGGACTCGCGCTCTATCTGCCGTTCGTCGCGATCGATCTCGCCGTCGCGGCGATCCTCACGGGGCTCGGGATGATGATGCTGAGCCCGCCGGTGATCTCGCTCCCGTGCAAGCTGCTGCTGTTCGTGACGGTCGACGGCTGGGCGCTGGTCTGCGACGGCGTCGTGCGCAGCTTCCGCTGAACCGGCGCGCGCGGCGGCCGCGGCCCGCCGGGTCAGCGCCTCCGACGGTTCGAGCGTCCACGCATCGGCGGAACGGCCGTCGTGGACAGTTCGACGGCGGGGCCGCGAGAGCGAAGGCGAAGCAGCCGGGCGTGAGGATCGCTGAGAAGCTGCACCGGCAGCGGCCCTTCTTCTCGTTCGAGTTCTTCCCGCCGAAGGACGACGAGGCAGAGCGGAATCTGTTCGCGACGGTCGAGACGCTCAAGCCGCTCGATCCCGGCTTCGTCTCGATCACGTACGGCGCGGGCGGATCGACGCGCAGCCGCACCGTCGATCTCGCGAAGCGGCTGCGGAGCGAGGCGGGCTTCGAGGTGATGGCCCACCTGACGTGCACCGGCTCGACGGTGGACGATCTCCGCGACGTGCTGCGCGACCTGCGCGGCGGCGGCATCGAGAACGTCATGGCGCTGCGCGGCGACCCGCCGCGCGGCTCGACAACCTTCGTGCCCGTCGAGAACGGGCTGCGCTACGGCAGCGATCTGGTCGCGCTCGTGAAGCACGAGTTCAAGGTCTGTGTCGGCGGCGCGTGCTATCCGGAGAAACATCCGGAGGCGGCGAGCCTCGACGCCGACCTCGCCGCGCTGTGCACGAAGACGCGCGCGGGCGCCGAGTTCCTCGTCTCACAGCTCTTCTTCGACAACGCGCGCTACTTCGAGTTCGTCGATCGCGCGCGCCAGTGGGGAATCACGGTCCCCATCCTTCCGGGCATCATGCCGATCACGAACTACGAGCAGATCGACCGCTTCACGCGGATGTGCGGAGCGGCGATCCCGCCCAGCCTGCGAGCCGAGCTGGAAGCGCGGCGCGACGATCCGCAGGCGATCGTCGATCTCGGCGTCGCGTACATGACCTTGCAGGTCGCCGACCTCCTCGCGCGCGGCGCGCCCGGCGTGCACTTCTACACCCTGAATCGCTCGCCGGCGACGCGCGCCGTCGTTTCGGCGCTGAAAGCGGCGCGCCGCGCGTGGTGAACGCCGCGGACTGATCGCCGACACGGGGCGGCAACGCGCGCCGGCTATGCTGTGCGCGTGGACTTGTTCGATGCGCTGCTGCGTGAAGCGCTGATCGTCACCGCGCTGCTCGCGCTGCCCGTGCTCATCGCCGCGACCCTCGTCGGCGCGTGCGTCGCCGTCGTGCAGGCGGCGACGCAAGTGCAGGAGCAGACGCTCACGCTGCTTCCGAAGATGCTCGCCGTCGGAGCGCTCGTCGCGCTGTTCGGCCGCTTCGGGATCGGCTTGTGCGCGCAGCTGCTTCACGAGATCGTCGCGCGCAGCGCCGAGCTCGCGCGCGGATGACGCAGCTCGATCTGCTCGTCTTCGCGCGGGCCGTGGGGCTCGTCGCGCGCGCACCGGGGTTCTCGCACCCTTCCGTGCCGCCGATGGTCCGCGCGGGACTCGCGCTCGCGCTCGCGGGGCTCGTCGCGCCGAGCGCCGGTGCCGTCGGAAACTCGCCGGCGAGCGCGCCGTTCGGCGCGCACGTGAAGGCGTTCGATCTCGCGACGTTCACGCTCGCCGTTGCGAGCGAAGCGGCGACCGGCGCGGCGATCGGCTTCGGCGCCGCGCTGCTGTACGACGGCGCGTACTTCGCGGGACGCACGATCGACGACTATCTCGGCGTGCGCGGCAGCGTGCCGGGCGCCAAAGTCACGAGCGCGCAGGCGTTCGGGCGGCTCTGGTCGGCGGCGTTCCTCGCGGCGTACGTGCTGCTGGACGGCTGGGTGCCCGTCGTCGACGCGTTCGCCGAGTCGTTCGCCCACGTGCCGTCGGGCGGGCTCGTCGACCCGCACGCCTGGAGCGTCTACGCGCTCGCGCTCCCGCAGACGATCCTGCGCGCCGCGCTGCTCGTCGCCGCGCCCGCGATCGCGGTTGCCGCCGCATTGCAGCTGGCGCTCGCCGGCGTCACGCGCATCGTTCCGCGGCTCGCGAGCGTGACGCTCGCGTTTCCCGCGGTGTTCGCCGCCGCGTTGATCGTGACGGTGGTCGCGCTGCCGGTCGTCGCGCGCGTCGGCGGGCATCCCTGGCTCGTCGTCCCGTGGACGCGCTGACCGCGTGAGCGACGACAAGCGCTTCGAGCCGACGCCGTCACGCCGGCGGCGCGCGCGTCGCGACGGAAACGTCGCGCGATCGAACGAGCTCGCCGCGGCCGCGGCGTTCGCCGGCGCGATCGCAGCCGCGACGCTCGCCGTTCCGCCGGGCGCGCGCGCGGCGGCTGACGCCGTGCGCGAGACCGCCGCAGGCGTACGTGCGATCGTGCTGGATCGTTCCGGCGCCGACGCCTTTCCCGCGAACGCAGGCGCGCTCGTCATCCTTGCCATGGCGGCGCTCGCTCCTGCGCTGTGCGCCGCGCTCGCCGCGACGGCGTGCGCGGTGCTTCAGGGCGGCGGAGTGCACCTTTCGCTTCCGCACGTCGAGTGGAAACGGCTCGATCCGCTCGCGGGCGTGCGCCGGATGGCCGGCGCGGAAGCGGCGGTCGGAGCGGCGCGCGCGGTGCTCGCGTTCGCGGTCGCGCTCGCCGCCATGCTGCCGCTCGCGAGCCGCGCGGTGGCGGCCGCGGCCGCCTCCGATTCTCCGGGCGCCGCTGCGGCGGACGTCGTCGCGCGGACGTCGCTCGCCGCGTGGTGCGCATGCTGCGCCGTCGGAGCCGGGTTCGCGATCGCCGACTACGCGCTCGCGCGGCGGCGCTGGCTGCGCGGGCTGCGCATGTCGCTCGACGAGCTGAAGCGCGAGACGAAAGAGAACGAAGGCGATCCGCAGGCGCGGGCGCGGCGCAAGACGGCTCACCGGATGATGTTGCGCGGCGCGATCGCGCGCACGCGCGACGCTTCGTTCGTCGTCGTGAACCCGGAGCACGTCGCGGTCGCGCTCCGCTACGCGCCGCCCCACGTGCCCGTTCCGACGATCCTCGTGCGTGCACTCGACGAGGCCGCGCAGCGCGTCAAGGCGCTCGCGCGCGCCTGCAGCATCCCGCTGGTGGAGGACGTCGCGCTCGCGCGTCTGCTGTACGCGTCGGGGGAGAACGGCCGTCCGATCCCGGCGGAGACGTACGTCGCCGTCGCGCAGATCGTCGCCTCGCTCGCGCGCGAAGGGCTGCTGACGTGCGAGCGCGGCTGACGTCGGCGTTCGCGCTCGCCGTCCTGGGCGTCGTCGCAATCCTGATCGTCCCGCTCCCGCCGCCGCTGCTCGACGCGCTGCTCGCCGCGAACATCTTCGGCTCGGCGGTGGTGCTGCTGATCAGCCTGCGCGTCGAAGAGCCGCTCGAGTTCTCCGCCTTCGCACCATCGCTGCTGCTCGCCACGCTCTTCCGGCTCTCGCTCGACGTCAGCGCGACGCGCCTCATCCTCACGCAGGGCCACCTCGCCGGCGGCGCGGGTGCCCTGATCCCCGCCTTCGGCGCATTCGTGGTGCGCGGCAACGTCGTCGTCGGCCTGATCGTCTTCGCGATTCTCGTCACGATCCAGTTCGTCGTCATCGCCAACGGCGCGCAGCGCGTGGCGGAAGTCTGCGCGCGGTTCACGCTCGACGCGATGCCGGGGAAGCAGATGGCCATCGACGCCGACCTGCACGCGGGGCTGCTCGACGCAGACACGGCCCGGCGCAAGCGCGCCGCGGTGCAGCGCGAAGCGGACTTCTACGCCGCGATGGACGGCGCCGGAAAGTTCGTGAAGGGCGACGCGATCGCGGCGCTGGTGATCGTCGTGTTGAACCTGGTCGGCGGCGTCGTGGTCGGCGCGCTCTACGACGCGATGCCGCCGCTCGAGGCGCTGCAGACGTTCGCGATTCTCTCGATCGGCAACGCGCTGCTGACCACGCTCCCGGCATTTCTGATCTCGACCGCGATGGGCCTGATCGTCACGCGCGTCGCGGGAGAAGGCGCGCTGGGCGTGGACCTCGCGGCGCAGCTGATCGCGCGCCCCGACGTGCTGCGCACGGCGGCCGCGCTGGTCTTTGCGCTCGCGTTCGTGCCGTCGTTCCCGGCGCCGCTCTTCGCGAGCCTCGGGATCGTCGCGTTCGGCGGAGCGCTGCTGGCCGATCGGCGGAAGCAGGAAGCGGACGCGCACGCGCGAGCGGCGCGCGAGCAGCGCCGGCGCGAAGCGGTTCGTCGTCCGGAAACGGCGTTTGCCGTCGTCGGCGTCGACGCGCTCTCAATCGACGTCGGCGCCGAGCTGTACGGACTGCTCGCGCCGCCGAACTGCGAGGCGCTCCTCGATCGCGTCGCCGACGTGCGGCGCGCCGTCGCGGCGGAGATCGGGATCGTCATCCCCGGCGTGCGGCTGCGCGACGATCCGCTGCGCGATCCGCGCACCTACGCGCTGCGCGTGCGGGATCGCGTCGTGGCGCAGGGCGTCGTGCGGCTCGATGCCCTCGTCGCCGTCGCCGCGCCGGACGTGCTCGGTGGCGTCGGAGGCGAGCCGGCGCGCGAGCCGGTGTACGGTCTGGAGGCGCGCTGGATCCCGTACGCCGACCGCGAGCGCGCGCAGCGCGCCGGCGCGCTGACGTTCGACGCGATCTCGATCCTCGGATCGCATCTCGCCGAGGTCGCGCGCACGCACGCGGCCGAGCTGTTCGGCCGGCAAGAGCTGCAGACGCTCATCGAGCACTTGCGCGCGACGGTGCCGTCGGTGATGAAGGACGTCGGGGGCGAGACGCTGCCGCTGCCGCTCGCGCACCGCGCGCTGTGCATGCTGCTCCGCGAGCGTGCGTGGCCGCGCGACCCGGTCGCGGTGTTCGAGGCGCTCGTCGACGCCGCGGCCGCGAGCCGCGAACCGCGCGAGCTGGCCGAGGCGGCGCGCCGTGTCGTCGTCCCGCTGCAGCTCCGGCGCGACGGCGTAGCGCGCCTGCGCCCGCTGATCCTCGATCCGGCGTTCGAGAGCGAGCTCGCGCGCATGTGGACGCCGGACGGGGGCCTTGCACCGGACCCGCGCACCGCGCTGCACGTGCGCGAGGCGGCGGCGCGGCACGCCGCGGATGCGTCATGCACGCCGCACGCCGTCGTCGTGACCGCGCCGCTGCGCCCGCTGCTCGCCGAGTTTCTGGAGCGCGCTGTTCCCGGCGTCGCGGTCTACGCCTACGGCGAGCTGCCGCCCGAGATCGAGCTCAGCCCCGCCGGGGTGCTTCGGACGCCGGCGCCGGAGACGTAGCGCCGCGCGTCGCCATGCGCGCTGGGACCAAGGTCCCGCTCCCTTCGGGACGTCCGACGCGCCGGACGGCTGCGCCTCGCGGGGAAAGGTCCCACGGGGTGCGCCGACGCGCGCCGTCTTTACGTCACAGGAGGTGTCCGTGCGCCGTTCGATCGTCGTCGTCTCGTTGCTGTCGCTCGCGCTTGCAGGATGCGGCGGTGGAGCGATGCACGCGGCCGTGCCGCGCGATCCGTCCGCCGTCTCGAACGGCTCGCACCTCGCGCATCCGGACGCGTCGAATGCGACTGCGACCGCGGCGACGATCTGGTACGCTTTGGGCGGGTCGCCGCAGGCGATCGCCTTTCTCGCGTACGGCGAGTACGGCGGCGTGACGCTGCCCTCGTCGGCCTCACAGGGTACGACGCGCGCACTGACCGTGGGCAGCGACGGCTCCGTGTACGTGCTGGCCGGATTCAACGAGCAGACCACGACGCCGGCGTGGACGTTGTTCGTCTATGCGCCGGGTGCGACCAGCGCGTCCGCACCGGAGCGCGTGATCAGCGGCAGCGGACACCCGCAAGAAGTCGTGCTCGTCGCCGACGGCATCGACGTGCTGGCGAGCGCCGCGACGAAGCAGCCCGCCGTGTTCGGCGCGGCGACGCTGTCGACGTACGCGTATGCCGGCGGCGGCTCACCGATCCGTACGCTGGCGCTCGGCTACAACGTTTCGGACGTCGCGGCCGATCGGCAGAGCCGGCTGTACGTCGCGCATACGGACCAGACCGGCGTACGGGTTCTGACCGCCGGCGCGACGTCGTACAACTCGGCGATCCGCGAGATCAAGACCAGCGATCTCGATGAAGTCGCGGTCGCCGTCGCACCCGACGGAACCGTCTACGTGCTGACCTCGCCGAGTCCGGGCAATGCGACGCTCAACGCGTTCGTCAACGGATCGAACGGTCCGACGCCCGCACGCGCGATCACCGGTCTGCTGTGGTCGAACTCGGCGCTCTCCGTCGACGCGAACGGCCAAGTCTACGTCGCTTCCGTCACGGGAAACCCGATGGGCGGAATGGCATTCGTGAACGTCTACGCGGATTTCGCGGCGGGCTCGAAGCTCATCGGCAAGGAGCTCGCCGACGTCACGCTGCCGGCGCCGTTCAACCCGGCAAGCACGACGGTGCCGAAATTCGTCGTCGCTCCGGGTCCGGGCATCGCCGTCCCCACCTCGCGACCGGTGTCGACCTTCTACGTCGCCTATCCCAATCGCGTCGAAGCGTTCCCCGCGGGGGCCAACGGGAACACGAACCCCGCGCGGATCGTCTCCGTGACGGGTACGGCGCGGGGCGTCGCCGCCGACGGGACGACCGGCGCGCTGGAGGTCGTGGCGCAAGGCACGCCGCCGCCGAACGACCAGAGAAACGTCGCGAACGTGTACAGCTATTCGACCGCGGCGAACGGCGCGACGACGTACCTCGGCGCCACGTCGGGCGGGACGATCTCGGCGGTCGCGTTCAACAGCTGGTGCAACAGCGTCGACATGCTCGACTCGGGCTACTTCGACCAAGGCGCGATCGAGCGAATCGGCGTCGGCGGCTCCACGCCGTGCACGCAGGAAGTGACGGCGAGCGGGACCGGTCTCGGCGTCGACGCGATCGGCGATCGCTACGTCGCTTCCCCTTGGAGCGGCGCCGTGAGCGTCTACGATCGGGAAGCCGGAGATTTCGGCGATCCGCAAGAGACGTACTACATGCGCGCCCCCGTCTCGCGCTGGTTCGGGTCGACCGCATCGAGCGGCCCGTTCGAAGAAGGCCTCGCGGTCACACCCGAAGGCATCGTGTACGTCGGTCTCAGCGCGACCGGCGCGCAGACGCCGTCGCCGGGTGCGCCGATGAAGATCGAAGCGTTCCTCTCGACGGCACAGCCCGGCACCGCTCCATCGCGCGTCATCACCGGATCGTTCACGTATCCGATGTCACTCGCGATCGGACCGGGGTCTTCGCTCGTGGTGTTGCACGACGACCGCGTCGACACGTTCGGCGCCGAGGCGAACGGTGCGGCGACGCCCGTGCGGAGCTTCCCCGTTCCGCCGGGCTCCATCGCCGGACCCTCGGCGCTCGCGGCAGGTCCGTAGCGCAGGAGGGTACGGCACGGATGACGTGCCGAGCAACGCCTATCATCTCGTGACGCGCTGGCGTGTGAGGGGGACGGTGGACGACGTTCGGGAGATCCTGAGCGACGCGCCGTCCCTCCCCCGCTGGTGGCCCGACGTCTACCTTCGCGTCGACGTGCTCGAGCCCGGAGAGCCGGACGGCGTCGGACGCGTCGTGCGGCTCGACACGAAGGGGCTGTTGCCGTACCGGCTCCGCTGGTGCTTTCGCGTCGAATCGGTAAGCCCGGGCGGATCGCGCATCCGGTGCTGGGGCGACTTCGCCGGCACCGGCGTGTGGAGCTGGCGCCAGGACGGCCCGGACGTCGAGGTCGCCTACGACTGGAACGTCGTCGCGGAGAAGCCGCTGTTTCGGGCGCTCTCGTGGGCGCTCAAGCCGGTGTTCTCGGCGAACCATCGTTGGGCGATGGCGCGCGGCGAGGAGTCGCTGCGTCGCGAGCTTGCGCGGCGGCGCTCGTGCCAAGATCGAGCGACCGGCGCGGCGTAGTATCCGACGACGTGCAACATCGGGACGACGGCTCGGTACATCGCGGCGTGAACGCGTTGCCGGCCGAGGCGGAGACGCTCGTCGCGCGGATCGAGGCGCTCCTCTCGCAGGCCGAGCCGCTGCTCGCGCAGTCGGGCGGCGACGAGGCGGGCTACGCGTTGCGCGAGACCGAGCGCCGGTATCTGCCGGACACGATCAAGGCGTATCTCGACGTGCCGCCGGCACGCCGCGACGCGACCGCCGATACGATGCTCGTCGAACAGCTTCGCCTGCTGGAGCGCGCGACCGCGCAGCGGCTCGCCGTGCTGAGCGAAGCCGTACAGACGGCGCTCGCCGCGAACGGCGCGTTCCTGAGCGAGCGCTTCGGCGCGTTGGAGACCCTTCCCGAAGCTCCGCAAAACGTGGAGCCCGCGACGGCGGCGCCCGCGACGCTGGTGCGCCGCATGCTCGACACGCTGCAGCGCGACGCCGGCGGCGACGCACGCGCGCTCGTCGAACGTGCGGGCGCGCAGCTCACGGCGGCGTTTCCCGCGATCGCGAGCGTCCAGCGCGGCGGCTTTTTCGGCCGCGGCCCGGTCGAAGCGATCGCGCTCGACGTGCCGCGCGCGGGCGGCGACCTGTTGCGCTACGCCCTGCAGCTCACCGCGCGGGGCGGCGTGGAGGCGACGGTGACGCGCTACCTGCGCGGGATCAAGAACAAGACGCTCGCCGTCGACGTGGGCGAGTGGACGCGCGCGCTGATCGACGATCTGACCGCGTACGTCGAGCGCGAGCGAACGGCTCGCGACACGCTCACCCGGCTCTTCAGGGAGGCATGATGGGATTCTTCGGCATCGGCAACCAGCAGCGCGCGCAGCAGTCAGACGTGCGCACCACCCAAGGCGGCGTCCCGCTCGATGCGGTCTCTCGTCTGCGCCGGATGCGCGGCGAGGGGGGGCAGCCGCTCTTCACGAGCGATCTCTCCGTATCGGAGTTCGTGCTGCTCGAGCAGATGGGGTGGCGTCCGCTGGGCCTCGTCCTCGGCAGCTCGATCTACCACGTCGGGATTCAGTACGGCAACTTCTACCAGAACCAGGAGCTGACGTACTTGAGCGCCGCGATGTACGAGGCGCGCGAGCTCGCGATGGGACGGATGGAAGAAGAAGCCGACGTGCTCGGCGCCGACGGGATCGTCGGCGTACGGCTCGAGGTGGGCGGCTACGCCTGGGCGGAGAACGCGCTGGAGTTCACCGCCGTCGGCACCGCGGTGAAAGGGCCGGGGTCGGACACGTCGTGGCGCACGCACGACAACAAGCCGTTCACGTCCGACTTCTCCGTGCAAGACTTCTACAAGCTCGTATCGTCCACGGGATACGTTCCGCGCGAGCTCGTGCTGGGGAACTGCGTCTACCACATCGCGCACCAAGGCTTCATGCAAGCGATGCGCACGATCGGAAACAACATCGAGCTGAACAACTACACCGAGGCGATCTACGACGCGCGCGAGCTCGCGATGTCGCGCATGCAGGCGGAGGCCGAGGCGCACGGCTCCGACGGCATCATCGGAATGCAGATCGTGGAAAAAACGCACATCTGGAGCCCGCACGTCATCGAGTTCATGGCGATCGGGACGTCGGTGGAGAAGCGCGGCGAGCCGAAGACCGTTCCGTTGACGTTCCAGGTCGGGCTGAACGACTGAGACCGTGGGCGGCTTCGGCGACCTCTTCTCGAGCCTGGGCGACCTGATCGGCGGGATCACGCAAGGCATGGAGGCGATCCAGGAGGCGACCGGCGATCCGTCCACGCCCGTCGTACGATCCGAACGCGGTCGTCGACCGCTACCTGACGGGCGCGCCGAAAGCGCTGAACGTCAACGACCTCTGAGAGAAGGAGCCCGATGGCCGACGACGCGCTGCAGCCGCCGATGCTGACCCCGCCCGAGCCGGTGGCCCCGGTCGCCGCGTCCGAGGCGATCGGAAAGGTTCCCGTCGCTCCCGACCGGCGCGCCGAGCTCGACGCCGACGCGCAGCGCATCGCGAGCGACGTCGCCCGGCTCGCGCCCGAGAGCCCCGAGTTCAAGGAGCGCGTGCGGCAGCTCGAGACGCTCGGCAACGTCGAGATCGAGCGCTCGTCGGGCATCGCGAGCCGGATGCTCGACCGCCCGACCCGCGCGATGCGCACGCTGGACGAAGGCGCGCCGGTCGCGAAGACGCTCCTCGATCTGCGGGCGACGGTCGAGAAGCTCGATCCCGCCCAGCAGAACCTCAGCGGCGCGAAGAAGCTGCTCGGGATGGTGCCGTTCGGCAACAAGCTGCGCGACTATTTCCGCGGCTACGAGTCGTCGCAGGGGCACCTGAACGCGATCATCGAGGGTTTGCGGCACGGCAAGGACGAGCTGCTGCGCGACAACGCCGCGATCGAGACCGAGAAGTCGACGATGTGGTCGCTGATGGGCGAGCTGGAGCAGCACGGCTACCTCGCGCGCGCGATCGGCGACGCGGTGCAGCGCGAGGTCGAGCAGCTGCAGGCGACGGATCCCGAACGGGCGCGCGCGCTGCAGGAAGACGTCCTCTTCGCCGCGCGTCAGAAGCAGCAGGACATCGCCACGCAGCTCGCGGTGAACGTGCAGGGCTACATGGCGCTGGACTTGATCAAGCGCAACAATGCCGAGCTGGTCAAAGGCGTCGATCGCGCCACGACGACGACGGTCGCCGCTCTGAAGACCGCGGTCACCGTCGCGCAGGCGCTCGCGAATCAGAAGCTGGTCCTCGACCAGATCGACGCGATGCGCTCGACGACCTCGAATCTGATCCTCTCGACGTCGCAGATGCTCAAGCAGAACGCGACGCGCATTCAGGAGGGCGCGACGAACCCGACCATCGAGATCGACAAGCTGCGTGAAGCCTTCGCGAACGTTCGCGCCACCATCGACGGGATGGCGGACTACCGCGTGCGCGCGCTCTCGTCGATGGAGCGCACCGTCGACGCGCTCGGCACCGAGGTCGGCAAGGCGAAGGCGTATCTCGAGCAGCGCCGCGACGCCGGCGCGCTGACGGGCGGCTCCGGCGACGCGCCCGCGCTGAACGGCTGACGCGGCGCGGCTCAGCGGGCCAGGTAGATGATGCCGAGCGCGCCCAGCGCGTTGTTGCAGGCGTGCAGCAGCATCGACACCACGATGCAGCCGCTGGCGCGATAGCACAGCGCGAGAACCGCGCCGAACAGCGCGAGCCCGACGAAGAGCAGCGCGTCCATGTGGAAACCGGCGAAGACGCAGGCCGAGATCGCGACCGCCAGCCACACCGGAAGACGCTGCGCGAGCGTGCGGAACAGCGTCATGCGAAAGACCAGCTCCTCGGCGAACGGCGCGACGACGACCAGCGCCGCCAACGTCAGCACGACGTCGAGCGGGCTGCCCAGGTGGATCGTCTCGAACCCGGCCTGGCGGTGTTCCGACTGGTGCAGCAGCGCGAGCTGCACAGCGATGACCACGCGCACGCCGACGAGCCCGAGCACTCCGTAGCCGAACACCCGCCAGTCGCGGCCGCGCGGGCGCCGCAGCCCCAGCTCGCGGAGATTCAGTCCCGTCATCGCGGGCAGCCGCCACAGCACGAGCGCCGCCATCGACAGCTCGAAGGCGATGAGCGCGCCTTGCAGCGGCGCGCCGGTCGCGTTGCGCAGCGCGCTCGAGCGAACGCCGGCGATCATCTCGATGAGCACGGCGACCGTGGACGCCACGAACCCGACCGCGAACGCCACGGCGAACAGTCCGAGCGCGCGCCAGAACGGCCGGCGCGGCGCGACGAGGAGGGGATCGGCGACCATCACTCCGGTGTTCGGCTAACCGAGACCGTTCCGCGCGAGCCCGGCACAGCGCGCGCAGCGTCCCGTGACGACGAGCGCGGCGTCGATCTGCGTGTAGCGGTTGTCCTGCCCGATCGCGAGGGCGACCGCGGCGACTTGCGGCGAGGGAACGTTCACGATCTCGCTGCAGCTCACGCAGACGAGGTGATGATGCTTGTCCAGGGCGGCTTCGTAGCGGGCCGCTCCGCCGTACGCGAAGACCTGCACGAGCCCGATCGCGCGGAGGATGTCGAGCGTGCGGTAGATCGTTCCGAGGCTCACGGCGGGCAGCTCGGCGCGCACCCGCTCGTGGATCGCCTCCGCGGTCAGGTGAGCGCCGCCTTCGAGCGCGCGCAGGATCGCCGCGCGCTGCTTGGTGAGGCGGTAGCGCGTCTGCAGAAGGCCGGCATCGACGCCCTTGGCATCGGTCACTCCAGCGGTCCCTCCCCAGCGCGGTTTGACGCTGTCCGGGGCCCATGCTACGATCCGGGGGTTCTCCCCTTCCCCGGAATCCGGTTATGTGGAATAAGCTGAAGAGGCCGCTTCAGGCGGTCCTCCTATTGGCCTTGGTCGGCCTCTGCGCTTGGGCGATCACGCCCATCCAGAAGAAGATCCACCTCGGCCTCGACCTGCAGGGCGGTGCGCGGGTTCTGCTCCAGCTCGAGACGACGAAAGACGTGCCGCAGATCACCGCGGACGTGCAGAACCAGGTGCAGCTCGTCATCGAGAACCGCATCAACGGGATGGGCGTTTCCGAGCCGATCATCTCCAAGTCCGGATCGAACCGGCTGCTCGTCGAGCTGCCGGCGGTGCAGAACGCCGACGAGCTCGAGCGGCTGCTCAAAGAGACGGCCGTGCTCGACTTCAAGATCTGTCCGATGCCCGTCGTGCAGAAGGCGGGGTCGAACAAGAAGTACGCAAACGATCCGAACGGAGCGTACAAGGATTGCGGGCCGATCGTGTACACCGGTGCCGAGCTGAAGCGCGCCGCGCCGGGATTCGGTCAGGGCGGTGAACCGCAGGTCGACTTCTGGACGAAGAATCCCGCGAAGTTCGCGACCATGACGCGCGATCACATGGGCCAAGCGCTCACGATCTTCCTCGACAAGAAGTTCATGAGCTGGGCGACCATCGAAGGCGTGATCTCGGATCAGGGGATGATCCACGGCTCGTTCACGGAAGACCAGGTCGCGACGCTCGCCAACGAGCTGAACGCCGGCGCGCTTCCCGTGCCGCTCAGCATCATCGAGAAGGAAGACGTCGGCCCGACGCTCGGCAAGCTCGACCTGCAGAAGTCGCTCCTCGCGTCGATCATCGGCCTCTCGATCGTGCTGCTGTTCATGGCGTTCGTCTACCGGCTGCCGGGCGTGCTCGCCGACGTCGCGCTGATGATCTACGTGCTCATGCTGCTGGCGCTGCTGTCGGCGGCGCACGCGGTGCTGACGCTGCCGGGGATCGCGGGCTTCGTGCTGTCGATCGGTATGGCCGTCGACGCGAACGTCCTGATCTTCGAGCGGTTGAAAGAAGAGCTGTGGGCCGGCAAGACGTTGCGCGCCGCCGTGCGCATCGGTTTCCAGCGCGCGTTCAGCTCGGTCTTCGACTCGCACTTCACGACGATCGTCGGCGCC
The DNA here is from genome assembly GCA_035650875.1 of Vulcanimicrobiaceae bacterium. GTDB lineage: Bacteria > Vulcanimicrobiota > Vulcanimicrobiia > Vulcanimicrobiales > Vulcanimicrobiaceae > Vulcanimicrobium. The sequence continues at coordinate 253,120 of DASRGU010000010.1, read as the reverse complement.
GGCGTGCTCTTCATGCTGGGCACCGGGACGGTGAAAGGCTTCGCGTACACGCTCTTCTGGGGGACCGTGCTCTCGCTGTTCACCGCCGTCGTCGTGACGCGGTTCTTCATGGACCTGATCGTCAACAACGATCTGGTCACCTCGAAAGCCGCGTACGGCGCGGCCGGCTCGCTGCCCGCGCGCGGCGTCACGGCGGAGGCGCACTAGATGTTCTTCCGTCGTCTGAACTGGAACGTCGTCGGATGGTTCCGCATCGTCTCGGCGATCTCGTACGTCATCATCGGCCTCGGGATCGCGATGATGATCTTCAACCTCGTGCGGACCGGCGCGCCGCTGCGGCTCGGGCTCTCGTTCACGGGCGGAACCGACATCACGGTCGCGTTCACGAAGCCGGTCACGCAGCCGCAGCTGGTCGCCGGGCTGAAGACGGTCGGCGTCACCGACGCGCAGGTCAACAGCGCGAAGATGCAGCCGACGCCGGGGAAAGACGGCAGTGCGGGGACCCTGCCCAACGAAGGGTGGACCGTCGAGACGCAGCACGACTTCGGCAACGACTCCACGCCGATCAAGTCGATGCTGAACGGCCTCGCGCCGGTCAATTGGAACAAGTCGTCGATCTCGACCGTCGGGCCGTCGCTCTCGCACGAATACCTCACGAGCGCGCTCGAGGCGCTCGTCATCGCGATCACGATCCAGTTCGTCTACATCGCGTTCCGCTTCGGCTGGAACCTGATCTTCGGCTGGGTCTGCGTCGTCGCGCTCGTCCGCGACTCACTGATGATGATCGGGATCTACGCGCTGGCCGGGAAGCGGGTCGACGACGCCTTCCTCGCTGCCGTCCTGACGGTCATCGGCTATTCGGTCATGGACACGATCGTGATCCTCGACCGGATCCGCGAGAACGTGAAGCTCATGGACGGCAAGCCGTTCGACGAGATCGTCAACACGTCGATCCTGCAGACCATGACGCGCTCGGTGAACACGCTCGCCACGGTGGTCATCACGTTGGTGGCGCTGCTCGCGTTCGGCGGCGCCTCGCTGCAGAACTTCGCCTTCGCCCTGCTCGTGGGCATCTGCTCGGGCGGCTATCACTCGATCTTCTTCTCGGCGCCGCTCGTCGCGGTGCTGCAGAAGCGCTCGGGGCACCGTCGCATCTTCCGGCGCTCGTCGCTGCAGCAGCCCACGACCGTCGCCGCGGCGCGCGGGCAGAAGGCCGGCGCCGCGCTGCGCGACCGCGAAGAGATCGCGGCGATGCGCCGGGCCCGGCGCGAGCGCGAGCGCGACACCGCGTCGAAGCGCACGACGCAGCCGCCGCGCTACAAACGCAAGCCGCAGGACGCCGACTTCGAGCGCTTCGAGAACCGCAACTTCGGCGCGGCGCTCCCGCGGCCGCCGCAGTCGACGATGCCGTCCGACGAGCCGGCCGACGAGCAGATGATGGACGCGGAAGCCGACATGACGCTGCGCGAGATCGATCCGCTCGACGCGCAGTCGATGGGGCTGCACGACGAAGCGGAGCACCTCGGGCACGAAGAGATCCGGCTGAACCTCGATGACTTCGAGCCGCAGCAGCCCGCCGGCGAAGCCGCCGACGCCGAGTCGCCGACCGAGACCCATCCCGCGCGCTGAGCGCGGGCCGCGGGAGAGAACGCTCCCGCCGCCGACGCCCTCGGAAGCCGCCTTCGAGCGCTTTCTGGCGGCTTACGGAACCGCGAGTGCCTCGGACGGCGACGTGCCGCCCGAGGCGCGCGCGTTCCTGGACGAGCTCTATCGGAACGCTTCCGAATACCTCGACCGCGATTCGTACGCGACCATCGGCGATGCGACCGGCTTCAACACGAAGGTCGTCGGCGTCAGCTTCGAAGGGCGGCAAGACATCGCGGGCGGCGTGCGGCCGGGCCAAGCGGTCGAGCTGCGTCGCGATCCGGAGAACCCGCACGACCCCAACGCGATCGGCGTGTGGCTCGGCGCGCTGCAGCTCGGCTTTCTGAAACGCGAGATCGCCCTTCGCATCGCGCCGAACATCGACGCGGGCGAGCGCTACGAGGCGCAGGTCACCGCGCTCACGGGCGGCGGGCGGCGCTCGTTCGGGATCAACCTGTACGTCACGCGCCGTCGCGCTGTGACGCCTGCGTCCGCGGCTGCGATCGATCGCGACCGCGTGGCGCACCGCGACGTGCTGCGCGCGCTCATCGGCGAGCGCGAGCTGCGCGAGGCCCAGATCGCCGTGTTGGAGCGGCTGGAAGCCGGAAAGAATACGCTCGCGATCCTCGGCACGGGCCGCGGAAAGTCGCTGTGCTTTCAATACCCGGCGGCGCTGCGCGCGCTGGAGCGGGGTGCGAAGACGCTGGTGCTGTATCCGCTGCGCGCGCTCGCGAACGACCAGTACGACGCGCTCGTGCGGCGCTTGGCCCCGCTCGGGCTGCGCATCTTCCGCGCGAACGGCGCGATCGACGCGGCCGAGCGCGACGCGCTGAACGACGCGCTGGAGACGGGCGCGTGGGACGTCGTCTGCGCGACGCCCGAGTTCGTGCAGTTCCATCTCGAGCGCTTTCGCGACGAGCGCTCGCGGCCGGCGCTCGTCGTCGTCGACGAGGCGCATCATCTCGCGGAATCGACGCACCGCCCGGCCTACCAGCGGATCGGCGGGGCGATCGCCGCGCTCGGCTCGCCGCAAGTGCTGGCGCTCACCGCGACCGCCGGGGACGAAGCGTTCGCGAAGATCCGCTCGGAGCTGCGAATCGAGGCCTGGGTCATCGATCCGACGGTGCGCGACAACCTGCACGTCGTCGACGCGCGCGACACCACGAACAAAGTCGCCTACATCGAGCGGGTGATCGCCGACGGCGCGAAGGCGATCGTCTACTGCAACTCGCGCAGCGAGGCTCAGTCGACGGCCGAGAAGCTGCGCGCGCGCGTGCGTGAGGGCGTCGCCTTCTACCATGCGGGCGTCGGCACGCCGGAGCGCGCGCAGGTGGAGCGCTGGTTTCGCGAAGGTGCGATTCGCGTCGTCGTCGCGACGTCGGCGTTCGGCGAAGGCATCGACCTGCCCGACGTCCGGCACGTCTTCCTGTACCACCTGAACTTCGACTTCACCGAGTTCAACCAGCAGGCGGGCCGGGCCGGCCGCGACGGCGCCGATGCGTGGATCCACCTGCTCTTCGGCGAGAAGGACCGCCGCATCAACGACTACATCATCGAGAAGGCCGCGCCGACCCTCGAGACGCTGCGGCGGCTGTACGCGGCCATGAAGCGCATGGCGTCGGACGACGTGCTGCGGATGACGTACGTCGACGTCGCGGCGACGCTCGACTTCGACCGGGTCGACGGAGGAACGATCGGCGCCGCGGTGCGCATCTTCGCCGACGCGGGTCTCGTCGAGCTCGGCGAGGACGACGACGGCCGGTTCGTGCGCTTCCTGCCCGTCGCGGGCCGTGTGGACCTCACGCAGACCGAGCGCTTCGCCGAAGGCGAGGCGGAGCGCGACGCGTTCGAGCGCTTCTGCGACGTCGTCCTCAAAGCGCCGGCGGACGTGCTGGAAGCGCTCATCGACCGCCCGATCTATCCGAGCCGCGTGCCGCTGCTGCGCTGACGCGCGCACGCGCGGGACAGGCGTGCGACTGGGCCGCGGAAAAGAAATCGTCATGCGCGGGGGACGGGGCGTATCGGTGCTCGCGGTCGCGGCGTTGGCGATCGGGGTCGTGGCGATGCCGGGCTGCGGCGCGCAGCGCGCCGAGCAGCATCAGTCGCGGCCGGCGCCCACGAACCCCGATCTCGGCGACGTGCTCGAACGCTATTACGAGGACGTCGAAGGCCGGCACTGGGAGATCGCGTACGCGATGCTCTCGCCCCGGCTCCGTGCGTCGATGTCGGAGGCCGCGTTCGAAGCGCGCTATGCGCCGTACGCGAACGCGGACGTCACCGTCGGTCAGCCCGACGGACGACGCGTGGCCGTGCACCTGAGCGACGCCGCGCACCATCTTTCCACGACGGAGCGCGTCACGCTCGCCTGGGACGGCGAAGACTGGACGATCGACCGCCTCGATCGCACGCGCTGACGCGGATACGGATCGCAATCCTGGCCGTTTGGGCATTGTCCCCTAGTAGGCCGGTGCCGTTGGGACGCGGTATACTGAATTCGAGGACCGGCGATGCGGTCGCGTCGGGAAGGAGCTGGCCTGTGCCCACTCGGACGATCCAAGACTGTACGAGCCGCGCTACGAGATCGCCCGCGCTGCGCAGTACATCCGCATGCCGGTCACGACGCTGCGGATCTGGGTGTACGGAACCGGCGACTTTCGATCCGTACTCGAATTGCCTACGCGCGGCTATCTGTCGTTCGTGAACTTGACCGAGGCGTTCGTCCTTCACGCCATGCGGCGGCGGTACACGATCCCGATGCCGCGCGTTCGAAAGGCGATTGAATACGTCGAACGAGACCTTCGCGTCGCGCATCCGCTCGCATTCCAACGCTTCAGCACCGACAAGATCGATCTGTTCGTCGAAACGGCCATCGGACACGTCAACGTTTCGAGGGGTGGCCAGACCACGATGGACGAGCTTCACGCCGATCTTGAGCGAATCGAGTGGAACGATGAGCTGCGGCCGGTCGCTTTGTTTCCGCTCGTTCGCGAACACGGCGACGCGCGAAGGATTCGGATGAGTCCGTTCGTGGCATTCGGAAAGCCGGTCATCGCGGGAACCGGCATCCCGACCGCGATCGTCGCGCAGCGGTTCTCGGCCGGCGAGTCGGTGGAAGCGCTCTCACTCGACTATCACGTTCCGGCCGAAGACATTGAAGAAGCGGTCCGCGCGGAAACGTTCCGGACGGCAGCCTGACCTTCCGATCCTCTTCGTCGACCGATGCCTCGGTAGGGCGAAGATTCCGGATGCGATTCGAGCGCTCGGCATCAGGGTCGAAGTCCATACCGATCACTTCGAGCCGGACGCGGACGATATCGAAATCCTTCGAACGTGCGGGGAGCGTGGGTGGACCTTCCTCACCAAAGATCAGCGGATACCCGCGATCCGGCGGAAGTAGCGGCACTGCTCGATGCTGTGATCCACGCGATCTTTCTCTCGCGTCAAAGCGTTTCGGCGGAAGCGATCATTGCGGTCCTCTCTCATCGCCTCCCGGCCCTGGTGCGACGACTCGCGTCCCAGACGCAGCCCGTGCACCTGGTGTTGCGGATGTCGGGGGACGTCGTGCGCCTCGAGCTGCGTGCGGCGGCGACGAAGGCGCGCCGCTGATGCGGGCGGGCTCTATCGGAATTCCGCGTAGGCGTTGAGGAGGCGTCCGACGATTCCGGTCACGCGGTATGTTTCGGCGTCGTGTCGAGCTTGGCGCCCCAGCGCGCCGCACTGAACCCGGTTTTCGAGCAGCTCGGACATCGCGGCGGCGAGACGCGCTTCGTCGGCGGCGGGCGCGAGCATCCCGTTCATCCCGTCGCGCAGCCACGAGCGGATGCCGCCGACGTCGTACGCGACGACCGGCCGGCTTCGGGCGAACGCTTCGATCCCGACGTATGCGAACGGTTCGGCCCACAACGACGGGAGAGCCAGCAGCGCGGCTTCGTCGAGTGCGCGGCGCAGCGCCGATTCATCGACCGCTCCGTCCGCCGCGAGCGAGACGCCGAGCGCGGCGGCATCTGCGACGGCGGCGTCCAGATCCGGACCGGATCCCAGCGCGCGGACGCGCGGCCGTCGCGACGGATCGATTCGCGCCACTGCGCGTATCAGCGAGCGCAGGCCCTTTTGCGGAACGATTCGCCCGGCGAAGACGACCGTTCGCGCAGCTCCCGGCTCGTCCGACGTCGCCGCAGAACCGCTACGCGAGTCGGGATGCGGGGCGGCGTTTAGGTCGGCGTACGCCGCGTCGGAAAGCGGCAGCGGGATTTCGACGATGCGCTCGCGCGGGATCGCGCTCGACGCGGCGCGGTCTGCGACGTAGGCCGATGCGACGATCGCCGCGTCGGCTGCTGCGATCGCGTCGCGAAGGCGCTCGCGGCGTGCGATGAGCCGGAGCGTTCGCCGCCGCGGCCCGTACGCACATCCGTCGGTGAGCGCGTGCAGCGCGCACGGTGCGCCGAGCGGCTCGATGCAGATCCGGCCCGTGCGCGGGAACACGCGGTCGCCGTTGGGACAGAACGGGCGGTGGTCGTGGACGTGGTACGCGAAGCGCGGCGCGGCGCGAAGCGCTTCGACGACGCCCGCGTCCATGACGTTGTGCGCGACCGCGGCGTCGGGACGAATCGTGCGCAGCACGCGCCCGACCGCGGCGCGCGCCGACGAATCGGGGGTGGCGCGTTCGTCGGCCCAGTCGACGCGCGTCGCCGTGACGCCGGCGGGGACGTCGTCGATGCGCCGCGCGAGAACGTGGACGGCGCAGCCGCGCCGGACGAGCGCGGGCAGCACGACGCCGAGATACCGTTCCATCCCGCCGAGATGCCCGAGTCGTTCGGCTACGACGAGAAGCCGCATCAGGCGATGCCACGCAGATCGGCCGGTTCGGCTCGCGGACGCGCAGCACGACCGGCCGTGTGCACCTGCGCCACGGGCGTCAACGCACCGCGAGCGCGTACGCTTCGCGCAGCGTTTCGGCGTGGCCGTGCCACGTGAGCGCGCGCAGCCGAATGTCGAGCGCGTCGCCGGCGCTGCGCGCGCCGCGCGTGAGCGCACGCTGCACGGCGTCGCGGATCGCGTCGGGCTCCAGCGGGTCGACGTAGTCGGCGTGCGGACCGAGGTACTCGCGCTCGGAGCCCCGGCCGCCGGCCACCACGCGCGCACCGAGCGCCGCCGCTTCGAGCGAGACGAGCCCGGGGAGGTCCCCGAACGACGGCAGCACGTGCACGGCGCTCCGCGCGAGCAGCGCCTGCAGCTCGGCGCGCGCGAGGCGCTCGACGAAGCGTGTGCGCCGGTTTGCGCGACGCCGGCAGAGCGCGATGTAGGCGTCCTCGTACGCTCGGCCGACGAGCGTCACGTCGGCGTCCACGTCCCGCAGCGCGTGCAGCAGCAAAGCCTGGTTCTTCAGCGGCTCGATCCGCCCGACGCAGACGACGCCCGAACGGACCGCGGAGCGCGGAACATCGAAATACTCGGAATCCACGCCGTACCGTGCGACGACGTACGGGACGTGCTGGGCGCGCAGCTGCGTCGCGCAGACGAACGCTTCGACCTCGCTCGCCGTCACCGCGACGTCGCACGCGCGCATCAGCTCGGCCTGTTCGCGCAGCCGCCGCTCGGCGCCGCGGCCGGGGCGCCGCACGATGCGAGGTTCGTCGGCACGCAGTCGCGCGAGCGCGGAGTCGATGCGCCGCGGGTCACGCTCGGTGAGGATACGTTCGACGCGGGGCGAGATCGCGAAGAAGCCGCTGCGATCCCACCAGATCGGCGAGAGGACGAGCGGGACGCCGGCGCGGCGCACGGCCGCGAACTGCGCGCGCGCGACGTGCGGGTCGAAGATTCCGAACACGTGCGCGACGTCGTAGCCGCGCGCGTCCGGCTCGTCGCTCGCGACGAAGTCGGCCTCGACGCCGAGCCCGCGCAGCGCCTCGGCGGCCCGCTCCGCGACCACCGCGTCGCCGCCGGGCTTCGCCGCGGCGTTCGCGCGCGTCACGAGCAGCACGCGCATCAGTCGGTCGTCCTCCTGCACGACGCCGTCTCGCGCAGCACCGAGAGCGTTTGCTCGGTGCAGCGATCCCAGGAGAAGGTCGCGGCGCGAGCGAGCCCGCGCTTCGCGAGCACCGATCGCCGTTCGTCGTCGGCGAGCAGCGTGCGCAGCGCAGCAGACCACGCCGGCGCGTCCAGCGGATCGTCGATCCATTCGGTCGCGTCGGCGCCGACTTCCGGCAATGCGCCGGCGCGCGCCGCGAGCGCCGCTGCGCCGCACGCCATCGCCTCCAGCAGCGGCAAGCCGAATCCTTCGTACGGCGACGGAACGGCGACGAGCGCCGCATGGCGATACAAGGTTACGAGCGTCGCATCGTCGGGCGCTGCGACGACGGCGGCCCCGCGCGGCATCGAGGGCGGCCGGCGCGTGAACGCGAGCCCTACGTCGCCCTCCGGAAACGCCGAGGCGAACGCCTCGATCAGCGTCCGGCTGTTCTTGCGCTCGTCGTGCGCGCCGACGTGCAGCACGTACCGCCGTCCCCGCAGCTCGGGCGGCAGCGCGCCGCCGAGGCCTCGTTCGCGCGAAGCCGCGCGCGCGCCGCCGTCGTCGCTCGCCGATTCGCCGTTCCCAACGGCCGGAAGCGGCGAGAACACGGCGCGATCCACCGCGAGCGGCGTGACGACGATCCGCTCGCGCTCCACGCCGAGCCGCGATTCCACTTCGCTCGCGGTGAACGCCGACTGCACGAGGATCGTGCGCGCCGTGCGCGCGGTCAGCAGAAACGGCTCCTGTTCGGTCGCGCGGCGCCGCGCGTCGGCCGCCGGAAAGGCGAACGGCGCAGCGTCGTGCACGGTCGCGACCGAGGGCAGGCCCGTTCGGAGAAACGTTCCGTTCCACGGAAACCACACGACGTCGGCGTCGCCCGGCACGCGGCGTGCGATGCGCACGCGGTCCAGCGGCGCGCCGGCGAGCGCCCGCGCGATCGGCGCGCGGCGCGGCAGTAGATCGCGCACGACGAAGGTCCAGCGGAATCCCGGGTCGCGCACGGCCCGGCTCAGCACGGCGCGCGCGTACCGGCCGATGCCGCGGTCGTCGCGCACGAGATTGTGTGCCTCCACCGCGACGTGAACCGTCTTCACGGCCGCGCGCTCGCGCGAGTGGTCACGGATGGGGCGCCGGCGACGGACAGTCCGGAAGATCCGTCATGCCGTCCGTGCGCGTGTGCTTGAGAATGTACTGGATGAGCGGCGGCAGCGTGCTCGGGTCGGTGCCGGGCGGCGGCGTCTGCAGCGGGATGAGGTAGACGTCGCTTCGTTTCAGGTTCGTGTCCGACCACGGATCGGTCTGTTCGGCGTTCGGATAGACCCATTTGTACGGGAACATCGCGGTCTCCGTATGGCCGTCGCGGAACGAGACCTTCGCCTCGATCGGCTCGTACGCCGTTCCGTGGTCGATGCGGGGCTCGCCGTTGGGCTCGAGGATCACCGCGCCGCACGGCGTGTCCGCGTTCACCGCGCCGTTTCCGTTGCCGCCCTGGCCGCTGCCGTTGCCGCCGTTTCCGCCGCCCGCGCCCGGCGCGTTGCCGCTTCCCTGCCCGGTGCTCGTGCCCGTGCCCGCGCCGGCGGCATTCGGGTTCGCGTACGTCCCGGTCACCGCTTTCGCGACGGCGGCATGCGCGCCGCCGCCGCGGTGCCGGGCGGGATGCCCGCTCGCGCGGCCAGCGAGCTGGCGCACCGGCGCCGGCGTGACGTGCGGCGGAACGGTCACCTCGGGCGGCGGCGTCGGTGGGACGGGAGTGGGGCGCGGGGTCGGCCGCGGCGTGGGCTTCGGCGCCGGCGTGGGGGGCGGGATGCGGATGACGACCAGCGGCGCCTTCACGGGTTGCTCGCTCGTAGGCTCGGAACGCGGGAAGTGGATGAAGCCGAGGGCGATCTCGTGGAGCGCGATCGCCAGCGCGAACGCGACGATGAGCCGCGTGCGCTGGTTCCGAAGGTCGATCACCGGACGACGTCTTCGCCGTCGCAGGCCCCGCTCCGGCGAACGCGAACGGCGCGTGCCGTGGCCGCATCTATCGAGTCGCTCATTCGATCCATCCCGGACTTCCCGATCCCTGGAATCCTCTTCCGCGACATTACGCCGCTGCTCGGCGATGCGCAGGGTTTCAAGACGCTCATCGACACGTTCGTCAGCCCGTACCGCAACGCGCGCATCGATTACGTCGTCGGCATCGAAGCGCGCGGATACATGATCGGCGCGCCGGTCGCGTATCAGCTCGGGGCCGGATTCGTGCCGGTCCGCAAGCCCGGGAAGCTGCCCGGGAAGACCTACACCGAGGAGTACGCCCTCGAATACGGCACCAACGCGCTGCAGATCCACGCCGACGCGGTCGGGCACGGACACCGCGTTCTGGTGGTCGACGACCTGCTCGCCACGGGCGGCACGATCGCGGCGACGCTGCGGCTGCTCCGCAAGCTGGGCGCGGAGGTCGTCGGGACGGCGGTCCTCATCGAGCTGGAGGCCTTGAACGGCCGCGCCGCGCTCGACGGTGTCGAGGTGACGAGCTTCATCAAGTACTGACGCGCGCGTCGGCCCGCCGGTACCACCGGTTGAGGCCGTCGAACTCCAGAAATGCGTAGCCGCGGTCGCGCACGAAACCGTCCCAGTCCTGCCAGGCCGGCTCGTCGCCGAGCGGGACCACGGCTTCGATCAGCAGGACCAGCGGGCGGAAGCGCTGCCAGTCGCCGCCGCGCAGCACCGCTCCCTCCCAGCCCTCGACGTCGACCTTCAGGAAGTCGATCTCGACGCCCGGCGGGACGTGGGCGGCGCACACCTCGGCGAGCGTGGAGACGGGCACCACGATCTGCTCGACGAGCGGGGGATGCGGTCGGTTCGAGCGCATCCAGTCCGCCGCGCGTCGCGCCAGCGACGGGTCGAAGGTCGCGAGGCCGCTGTCGCCGACCAAGGTCAGCGTCTTCTCGCCCGGAGCGTCGGCCAGCGCGACCTGCAGCGTGACGTCGCGCGGGCGCGTCGCGCGCAGGCGCTCGGCGAAGCGCGGGTGCGGCTCGACGTTGATCCCGCGCCAGCCGCGGTCGTAGAAATGCTTCGTGGTCGAGTCCTGGACAGGGTCCCAGGCGCCGACGTCCACGTAGAAGCCGCGGCGGCGCCCGGCGAGGAGCTGGGCGAGCCGGCGATCCTCGCCGCGCTGGCCGTACCATCGCGGGCGCTTCCAAGGCGGCCACTGCACGTGGCCGCGGCTTTCCGGCCGGCCGGAGACACTTCCCCTGCCGAACTCGTTGCCTGGTCGACGTGTTGTGTATACGATAGGCCGTAAATCCTGATGACCATCGGCGATCTCGTCTCCAAGGTGCGTCAGTACGACCCGGGCCTCGAGCCCGGGTGGCTGGAGCGCGTCTACGAGGTGGCTGACGACGCCCACGAGGGCCAGCGCCGCGCCTCCGGCGAGTCCTACATCGTCCACCCGCTCGCCGTCGCCGACATCCTCGCCGACCTCGAGATGGACCGCGAGACGATCGCGGCGGCGCTGCTGCACGACGTCGTCGAAGACACCGCGCTCAGCAACGAGGAAGTCTCCGAGCAGTTCGGCGCCGAGATCGCCGCGCTCGTCGACGGGGTCACGAAGCTGACCCGGATCCCGTATCAATCGAAAGAGGACGCGCAGGTCGAGAACCTGCGCAAGATGTTCCTGGCGATGGCCAAGGACATCCGGGTCATCATCATCAAGCTCGCCGACCGTCTGCACAACATGCGGACGCTCTCGTCGCTGCCGCCCGAGAAGCAACGCTCGATCGCGCGCGAGACGATCGAGATCTACGCCCCGATCGCGCACCGCCTCGGGATCTGGCGCGTCAAGTGGGACCTCGAGGACCTCGCGCTGCGGTTTCTCGACCCCGACGCGTATCGCGACATCGCCGAGCGCGTCGCCAAGAAGCGCAACGAGCGCGAAGAAGCGGTCAGCCGCGTCATCAGCGAGCTGAAGACCGAGTTCGACAAGGTCGGGATCAAAGGCGACGTCACCGGCCGCCCCAAGCACTTCTACTCCATCCACAAGAAGATGCTCAAGGGCCGCGACTTCTCGACGATCTACGACCTCACCGCGATCCGCATCATCGTCGACTCGGTGAAGGACTGCTACGGCGCGCTCGGCCTCGTGCACGCGATCTGGAAGCCGCTCCCCGGGCGGTTCAAAGACTACATCGCGATGCCCAAGCCCAACATGTACCAGTCGCTCCACACGACCGTCGTCGGGCCGGGCGGCGATCCGCTCGAAGTGCAGATCCGCACCTGGGAGATGCACCGCACGAGCGAGTACGGGATCGCCGCGCACTGGCGCTACAAAGAGGGCGGCAAGAAGGACGACTTCGAGCAGAAGCTGACCTGGCTGCGCTCGCTGCTCGAGTGGCAGAACGACATGCGCGACGCGCGAATGTTCATGGAGAACCTGAAGCTCGACCTCTTCGATTCGCAGGTCTACGTGTTCTCGCCGAAGGGCGACGTGTTCTCGATGCCCGCCGCGGCGACGCCGCTCGACTTCGCCTACCAGGTGCACACCGACGTCGGCCACCACTGCGTCGGCGCGAAGGTGAACGGCAAGATCGTTCCGCTCGACTATCAGCTCAAGAACGGCGACATCGCCGAGATCCTGACGAACAAGTCTTCCCGGCCGTCGCTCGACTGGCTCACGATCGTCAAGACGAGCGGCGCCAAGCACAAGATCAAGCAGTGGTTCCGCAAGGAGCGCAAGGAAGAGAACACGCTTCGCGGCCAGGAGGCGGTCGAGACGGAGCTGGTGCGCGCGGGTTTGCGCGTCGATCTCGCGCGCGGCGAAGCGATCGAGAAAGTCGCGCACAAGCTGAACTACACGACGGTCGCGGACCTCTTCGCGGCGATCGGCTTCGGCGACGCCACGGCGGGCAACGTCGTGTCGCGGCTGCGCGAGGAGTCGAAGACCGACAACGTCGTCGATCTCGCCGCGCTCTCCCGTCCGGCGTCGACGCGGCGCGTCGCGAAGAGCAGCAGCGGCATCCGCATCGCCGGCGTCGACGACGTCTTGGTGCGGCTCTCGAAATGCTGCAGCCCGGTGCCCGGCGATCCCATCATGGGCTTCGTGACGATCGGCCGCGGCGTCTCGGTGCACCGCGCCGACTGTCCGAACACCGCCTACATGAACGCCGCGCCCGACCGCATCCTCGAAGCGGAATGGCTGCAGGCCGGTTCGCTCACGCACGCCGTCGACATCGAGATCGAAGCGACCGACCGCGGCGGGCTGCTGCAAGACGTCCTCGGCGTCGCGGCGGAGCTGAAGACGCAGATCACGTCGGTGAAAGCCGGAACGAAGAAAGACCTGGCGCTGATCTCGCTGACCGTGCAGATCAGCGACCTGAACCACCTGCACCGGCTGCTGCGCAAGCTGGGCGCGATCCGTGACGTGCGGAACGTCTGGCGCGTCACGAAGCGCGAGGCGCGCGTCAGCGGCTGAGCCGCGGAGGCGCGACGAAATGAGAACGAGCCGCGGCTGACCGCGGCTCGCGCTCGTTCGACGCCGGCAGCGCCGGTTGGTGGAGGTTGGCGCGCCGGCGTGAACGGGTCTCGGCGTTTAGTGGAACGCGGCGAGCTTGACGCTCGTGACGCCGAGCGCCTGCGCCAGGTCGTAGTGCGCCTGGTCCGCGATCTTGTGGTAGTTCGCATCGGCCGCGGCGCCGAACTTCGCGTCGATGTCGCCCATCACGGCCTCGTGGATGCCGTGCGTCACGATGTGGTCGAGCTGCGTGCCTTCGTAGTACGTTCCGTCGACGAGCCCCAGCGAGACGTCACGCTTCGCCAGCTCCGCGCCGGTGAGCATCGGTTTCGGGAACTTCACGCCGGCGGCGGTCGCGCGCTTCACGGCGTCGTTCACGGCGAAGTTCTGCACGGCGACGAACGAACCGACCGCGGCTTTGCCGTACTGCTTCGTGAGCTTCTCGACTTCCGCGTTCGCCTTGTCCTCGCCGACCATCGCGGCGAGCGCTTTCGTGATCGAGAAGTCGCCGACCGGGCCGCCCGCGGTGACGAGCGAGATCGCGACCTGGAGATCCGGCTTGCCGGTGTAGGCGACGCCGTCGCCGCCCTTCGTGCCGTCGGGCATCCCGTGATCGGGTCCCGACATCGAGGACATCGACGACATTCCTCCGCCGGCCATCGGCGTGCTCTGCATGGATTGCGCGCCGGCGCCCGCGCCGCACGCGAGAAGCGCGGCCGCGGCGAGCACGGGGACGATCGTAGTTTTCAAGATTGGGCCTCCGATGAAGTGCGTACACCGCACCAACGGAGGCTGCTCGAGGCCGGATTGGGTCGCGCCCGAAGATCTTCGCGCCCGGCGCCGGTGCGCGCGCCGGGCGCTCGGCCTTACGCGCCGAAGCCGACCGTGAGCTCGGCGGATGCAGCCATCGGGCGGCAAGCGAAGAGCGCCGGCGCGAAGCGCGTGCGCTTGACGGTGTCGAGCGCCGCACGATCGAGCGCCGCGAAGCCGCTGGACCGTACGACGCGCGCATCGACGAGGGCGCCGGCGTCGTCGACGTCGACGAGCACGCCGACGATGCCGGTCGCGTTGACCGCGCGCGCTTCGGGCGGAAACGCCGGGCGGATCGGCGCGAGCGCATGCAGCGCGGCGTACGGCTGCTGACACGAGACCGGCGTCGGCGAGCCGAATGCGATCGGCGCGACGACGGAGAGCGTGCGCGTCGAATAGCCGTCGACGATCGAGCGCCGATCGTGCTCCACGCGCGCCTGCTCGCGCGGGCTCTGCGGCGGCGGCAGGTTCGGCGCCCACGGCGAGGTGACCGGACAGTCGAGCCGCTGATTCGGCGCGACGCCCGTCGAGTTGACCCACGCTGCGACGACGTGCTCGCCGGCGGGAAGATTGAAATACTTGATCATCTGCACGCCGCTGTACGTCATCAGCGGCACGTCGTTCACGTCGATCGCGTAGCGCGTCTGGTTCGTGTCGACGCGCACGCGGATCGAGCGCGTGTCACCGCGGTCGACCTCGAGCAGCACGCCCCACGTGCCGGGATGCCCGATCCCGGCGAGGTCAGCGAGCGCCGCGACGGTCGCCGGGCAGAACGCATTCGCCGCAGCCGGCGCGGGACGGAAGGAGAGCGGCATGGACGCGATCACTGCGGCCATGAGCAAAGCCGAGCGCTTCATCGGTAACCGTGCTTCGGCTCGCCCGCCCCGCTTCCCGTTCGCACCGCCCGGCGGCGCAGCGTTACGACGACCGGCCGCTTGACCTTCGCGGCTCACGGCGTGATAGCATGGCGTGGAGAGCAAGGAATGGTCAGCGGCAGGATCCCGGAAACCAAGCCCGCGTTCGAGCTCATCGACGGCGTCTTGGCGCAGAAGATGAGCCCGAAGCGCCGCCATCAGACGCTCGAGCTGCGCTGGGTTCTCGCATTGCAGGCGTGGGCGAAGGGAGACGGCGACGCGCAGACGGAGTGGCGCCACGAGTTCACGGCGCCGGGACACACGTTCGCTTCGCTGGTTCCCGACGTGGCGTATCTGTCGCGCGCGTCGCTCGACGCGCTCGGGCCCGCGGCGGCGGAACAGCCGCCGCGCGCGCCCGACGTCGCGGTCGAGATTCTCTCGGACGGCGAATCGGAACAGCGTCTCGCCTGGAAGGTCGACGCCTATCTTGCAGCCGGCACGGCCGTCGTCTTCGTCGTCGATCCGCCGCGCCGTACCGTCATCGCCCACGACCGCGGCGGCGCGACACACTTCGGACCGGGCGAAACGGTGAGGCATGCGGCGTTGCCGGGATTCGCCTATGCCATCGACGCGATGTTCGAGGGCCTCTACCTCGGCTGAGGTTACGCGGCGTATTCGACGTCGACGACGTCGACGCGGCGTGAGGTGGTGAAGCGGCCCACGTACGGGGCGACGAAGCGGCCCGACGTGGGCGCGACGTCGGCGTAGTCGCGGCCCGCCGCGACGAAGACGTAGTCGAGGTTCACGCATCGGTCGTGCGTCGGATCGAAGCCCGTCGCGACCGGCTCGCCGCTCAGCGGGTCGCCTTCGACCGCTTCGAGCCACGCGTGCGTGCCGCCCTCGCCGATCAGGTGTCCCGACACGTAGCGTGCCGGGACCCCGCAAAGCCGGCACAGCGCGAGCATCACGTGCGCGTAGTCTTGGCAGACGCCGGTGCCCTGCGCGAACGCTTGCGCGGCCGTCGTCGCGACGCTCGTCGTGCCGGAGACGTATTTCATGTGCCGGAACACGAACGCGTTGATGCGCTCGGCGAGCCGCGCGTGCGGCGTCCCTTCGTCGAGCAGCGCCCGCGCCGCGGCGCGCAGCGCCTCGTCCGGCTCGGTCAGCGCCGACGGCGCGACGTAGCGCGGATCGCCGGCCCAGTACGGCGCCATCGCGGTCGCGCTGCGTGCGGTGCGCTCGATGTGCGCCTCGTAGTCCAGCAGCAGCGTCCCGTCGAGCCGCGGCGCCGTCAAGTTCGCGGTCCAGTTGCCGAACGGATCGAAGTCCCAGCCGACGGCGACCTTCGGCGAGACGCGCAGCCGGTGCGACACGCGGCGCTGATCGCCGTAGACGTCCGGCGGCGCGACGACGAGCCGGTGATGCAGATCGTCGATCGGGCCGGGATACGCGTACCGGAACTGCTGGTGCAGAACGTAGGACGCGCGCACGACGCGCCGGCCGTGTCTGCTCACCGACCCTCCGTCATCCATTATCCAGATGATCGGCCCAGACCGTCATCCGCTTCAGCCGCGCGCCGCCGTACGTGGTGATCATCGCGACGTCGAGCGCGTCCCGGCCGCGTGCGATCACGATGTGGCCGATGCGGCGCTCGTTGTTGCGCGGATCGAACGTCCACCAGCGGTCGCCGAGATACGCCTCGAACCACGCGCAAAAGTCCATCGGCAGTCCCGGCGGCGGAACGCCGATGTCGGGCAGATAGCCGAAGACGTAGCGGGCCGGGATGCTCATCGCGCGGCAGAACGTCACGGCGAGGTGCGCGAAGTCGCGGCAGACGCCGGTCCCTGCTTCGAGCGCGTCGCGCGCCGTCGTCACGGGCCGGCTGGAACCGTACGCGAACGCGAGCCGCCCGTGGACCCAGTCGCAGATCGCCCGGACCCGCTCCCACGTCGGCGGCGTGGCGCCGAACAGCTCCCATGCGCGGTCCGACAGCTCGTCGCTCAGGCAGAAGCGGCTCGGAAGGGTGTACAGCAGCGTCTCGTCCGGCAGATCTTCGACGAGGAGGACCGGCGCCGACGGATCGGCCGCATCCGGTTCGGACGGGATCGTGACGCGCGCGTCGTAGCGGAGCGTCGTCGTGCCGGGCGGGATCGTGAGACGCCGGCAGCGATTCCCGTAGACGTCGACGTAGTCGTGGACCGCGAGCCGCGGATCGGTCGCCCACGCCTCGGCGAGGACCCGGCTCGCTTCGTCCGGGCGAACGATCACGATCGCCGGCGTCGGCGCGTCGTCCGCCTCGTACGCGAACTCGCATCCGACCCGGACCTCGAGGTCCGCCTGCGCGCTCACCATCGCGTCGCTCCGTTGCGGCCCGGGCCCCGGCGGGCCTTTCGACATTCGCACAATGGGGACGCCGGCGGATCGGGCGGGGCACCGGCGGTACGGCGCTCGTTTCGGGTAACGGTACACCGGCGATGCTCGATGTGCCGCGGGCCGCCGAGGCCGACGTCTACGACGAGTTCTTCGACGGCGCGACGACGCCGCGGCCTCCGTACGCGCGCCTGGCGGAGACGCTGCGCTCCTTGGCGCCCTCCGAGCTGGTCGGCGGCGTCCGCGCGATCAACGCGGCGCTGCTGCGGCGCGGCGTGACATTCACGGTCTACGCGGAGGCGGCCGGCACCGAGCGCATCTTCCCGTTCGACCCGATCCCGCGCATCTTCACCGCCGCGCAGTGGCGGCGGCTCGCGGACGGAGTGGCGCAGCGCGTCCGCGCGCTCAACGCGTTCATCCGCGACGTCTACCATGAAGGACGGATTCTGCGCGACGGCCGCGTGCCGCGCGAGACGGTCTACTCGTCCTCGCTGTACGTGCGCGAGATGATCGGCGTGTCGGTGCCGCACGACGTCTACATCCACGTCAGCGGGATCGACGTGATCTTCGACGACGCCGGGCATCCCATGGTGCTCGAGGACAACGTGCGCACGCCGTCCGGGATCTCGTACGTGCTCGAGAACCGCGACGTGCTCAAGCGCACCTTTCCCCGGCTGTTCGAAGGATACCGCGTGCGCCCGGTCGACGACTACCCGCTGCGTCTGCTGCACGCGCTGCAGGACGCGGCGCCGCCGCGCGTCGAGCGGCCGCACATCATCGTGCTCACGCCCGGCGTCTACAACTCGGCGTACTACGAGCACGCGATGCTCGCGCGGCAGATGGGCGTGCCGCTGGTCGAGGGGCGCGATCTCGTCGTCGTCGACAACGCCGTCTATCTCAAGACCACGCGCGGGCTCGAACGCGTCGACGTGATCTACCGGCGGATCGACGACGATTTCCTCGACCCGCTGTACTTCCGGGCCGACTCGATCCTCGGCGTGCCGGGGCTGATGGACGCCTACCGCGGCGGAAACGTGACCCTGGCGAACGCCATCGGCACCGGCGTCGCCGACGACAAGGCCATGTACCGGTTCGTGCCGGCGATGATCCGCTATTACTTGTCCGAGGATCCGCTGCTCGACAACGTCGAGACGCTAGACTGCACCGACGAGCGCGCGCGGCGGCACGTCACGGCGCAGCTCGAGCGCTTCGTCGTGAAGCGGACGAACGGCTCCGGCGGGTACGGCATGCTGATCGGCCCGGCCTCGACGGCCGCGGAGCGGGAGGAGTTCGCGCGCATGATCGAGGCAGACCCGCGAAGCTACATCGCGCAGCCGGTGGTCCAGCTCTCATCGCACCCGACGCTGGTGGAGCGCGATCTGCTGCCGCGCCGCATCGACCTGCGGCCGTTCGTGCTCTACGGGCGGACCGTGGACGTGCCGCCGGCGGCGCTGACGCGCGTCGCATTGCGCGAAGGCTCGCTGGTGGTGAACTCGTCGCAGGGCGGCGGCAGCAAGGACACCTGGGTGCTCGATGGCTGAGCGCGCGGACGGTGCGCGACGATGCTGAGCCGTCACGCCGAATCGTTCTTCTGGCTGAGCCGGAACGTCGAGCGCGCGGAGACGGTCGCGCGCATCTTCGACGTCACCGCGACGCGCTCGGTGGAGGCCGACGGCGCCGACGGCTGGGGGCGCCGCGCGTGGAGCATCGCCTTCGCGATCGCGACGTTCTCCGATCCGCGCGCCGCGGTCGGCGGGGTGCGGGCGACGCTGGAACGCTGCATCTTCGACCCGGCGAACGCGTCGTCGATCGTCTCGGCGGTCAGCATCGCGCGCAGCAACGCGATCGGCGTGCGCGCCGAGCTGTCGACGGAGACGTGGGAGAACATCAACCAGCTCTACCTCGACGTCAACGGCCGCACGCTCGAAGGCGTCGGACTGGAAGGCCTCTCCGGCTTCCTGCGCCGCGTGCGCGACCGCTGCCAAGCCATCGCGGGCGTCAGCGACGGCACGCTGCTGCACGTCGACGGCTGGAACTTCCTGCAGCTCGGGCGCTACGTGGAACGCGGCTATCTCGCGGCGCGCATGCTGAACGCCATGGAGTCGCTGGACGAACCATGGCCGGAGTGGCAGCGCCTGCTGGAGATGAGCTGCGCCAGCATGCCGTTCGCGCGCGCCGCCGAGCACCTGCGCAGCGCGCGCGACGCGGTGGCGTTCATCGTGCTCGACGCGACGTTTCCGCGCTCGATCAAGTTCTGCGCGAACGAGATCGACGCCGCGCTGCACCGCATCTCGGAGACCGCGCCCGGGCAGTCGTTCGCGAACGAGGCCGAAAAGCTTGCCGGCCGGCTCGCCGCGACGCTGAACTTCTGCGACATCGACGACGTGTTCGAACAGGGGCTGCACGTCTTTCTGGAAGGCGTGATGGACGATCTGCTCGGCATCGTGACGGCGATCCAGCGGGCGTATTTTCCGCGCGTGCCCGTCGCGGCGGTGCCGCTGCAGCGGAGCGAGGCGTACGGCTAGTGGAGATCACGGTCGAGCACGAGACGCGCTATCGGTATCCGCGCCCGGTGAGCGAGAGTTACACGATCGTGCATCTTCAGCCGCGCACGACGCTCGCGCAGTACTGCACGCGATTCGAGCTGGACGTGGTTCCCGACGTCGCGGTGTTCTCGTATCACGACCGGTTCGGCAACGACGTGCAGCACTTCTCGATCGTGCCCGAGCACCAGGAGCTGCGCATCGTTGCGCGGTCGCACGTGGTGACGCTGGGCCGCGGAAACCCGGAGCCTCCGAACGGCGTGACGGCCGCGTGGATCGAAGCCGACCCGCGCACGCCGGAGCTGTGGGACATGCGGCACGCGAGCACGTACGTCGACGTGGAGGCGGCGCGCGCGTTCGCCGCGGAGATCGACGCGCCGGCCGACGACGTGGCGGCGTTCTTCCTCGCCGCCGGCCGGCACATCCACCGCACGTTTACGTACCGGCAGGGGACCACGACGGTGCGCACGCCGGTCGCGGAGGTGATCGCCGCGCGCGAAGGCGTGTGCCAGGACTTCGCGCACGTGCTGATCGCAACGGCGCGTGCGCGCGGGATCCCGGCCCGCTACGCCAGCGGCTACATCTACAGCGGCGGCTCGAACGTCCTCGGCGCGGAAGCGTCGCACGCCTGGGCGGAAGCGTATCTGCCTCCGTTCGGCTGGGTCGGCTTCGACCCGACCAACGACCGCCTCGTCGACGACACGTTCGTCCTCGTCGCGCTCGGTCGCGACTACGGCGACGTGAGCCCGACGCGCGGCGTGTACCGCGGCGCCGCTCAAGGCGAGATGGTCGTGAGCGTCGCGGTCGACGCGCGCACCGAAGACCTCGAGCAGCAGCAGCAAGAGCAGCAACAGCAGCAGTAGCCGAGAGACTGCGCCGCCGTGCGAGGAGCCGGCATCCGTCAGGACGGATCATCCGCCATGACCGACCACGAGCTGGGCGACTTCTCGATCTGCACGTGCGCGCACGACCCGCTCGGGCGCAAGAGCTTTCTCGCGCTCGGCGCGGCGGCCGTCGCCGGCGCCGGCGTGCTGAGCGCCGCACCGCGCGCCGCGAGCGCCGCGCCGCCGGCACGCGCGGCGAGCGCGACGCCCGGCGCCGAGATCGTGACGCTCGGCACGTGCGCGGGGCCGCCGCCGGTCGCGGGGCGCACCGGCATGTCGACGGCGCTCGTCCTCAACGGGAAGGTGTACCTGGTCGACTGCGGCCGCGCGAGTCTGACGCAATTCATGAACGCCGGCTTCGAGACCGAAGATCTGCGCGCGATCTTCATCACGCATCTGCACGCCGATCACGTCGCCGACCTCTACAACTACTTCTTGCTCGGCGCAGGCTGGCCGGTGGTGGAGAAGAGCATTCGCGTTCCGCTGCCGGTGTACGGCCCGGGATCGGCGGGCCTGCCGCTGCCGCCGCCGTTCCCGCCGACGCGGCCGGTGGACACCGCCGTCCCGGACGCGCCGGTGCCCGGAACCGCCGACCTGATGCGGCATTGCACGGAAGCGTTCGCGTACTCGATCAACATCTTCGCGCGCGACTCCGGCGTGATGGACGTCGCGAAGCTCATCGACGTGCACGAGATCCCGTTGCCGAGCCCGCAGGCACGTCCGCTCGGTCCCACGGCGCCGCCGATGAAGCCGGTCGAGATCGCGCGCTTCGACGACGTTCGCGTGACCGGCATCCTGGTGCCCCACGGCGCGTGCTTTCCGGCGTACGCGTTCCGGTTCGACACGCCGCACGGTTCCGTCGTGTTCTCCGGCGACACGACGCCGACGCCGAACATCATCGCGCTCGCTCGCGGCGCCGACGTGCTCGTCCACGAGGCGATCGCCTTGGAACTCTACCGCAAGCGCGGCTTCCCCGCGCCGCTGCTCTCGCATCTGAGCAACTCGCACACCGACGTCGCGCTGATCGGCGGCATCGCCAAGGAGGCCGGCGTCAAAGCGGTGATTCTGAGCCACCTCGCTCCCGGCAATCCCGCCGTGATGTCGCAAGAGCAGTGGCAGGCGCTGGCCGACGACAGCAAACGCCGCGCGGGCTTCGCCGGACCGATGATCGTCGCCGCGGAACTCAACCGCTTCGACCTTCGAGGAACGCGAACGGCGTAGCCCTGCTACGCCGCAGCTCTACGGCGCAGCCGTGCTTGGGCGAAGCGCTCTCGAGCGCACGCTGTACTCGCGTGTTTGCATTCAGTACGGCATCAGCACGAGCGGTCGCGCGCGGAGGAAACACTCCAGAACGTGACCTTTTCCGCGCGGTCGAATTCGATCGTCCAAATGTCGCCGTCAACGCCGCAGGCGGTTTCATGCACCGGGAATACGGCGTATTCCGCGCCGGCGGACCGCGGAACGGAGTGCGCCTCTGCCGTGCCGACATTTCTGCCGTAGGCCCACCGATCTGCGGCGGCGCGCACGGCGTCGCGAGAAGCGCCGCTCCGTACCGCCCGAGCGAACGCAGGCTCCGCGACGAGGCGATAATACGTGTTCGTCGGCAGGTATGGGACTGTGAATAGCGCGTCCCCGAATGCCCCCGCCGCCGTCGCGGTCCAACAGGTAGGAAGAATCACGGCGAGCGCGACGGCGGCCACCGTCGACCAGTGCCGTTGCCGCGCCCGCATGCTGCGCTGTACCAGGGACCGAGCGGCGTCGTTTCACCCCTCGGACGAAGGCGGACGGCGTACGACGGCTCGGTCGTCCCTGAGGGTAGTCAGCCGGCGCGGACACGGACGCGAGGCGCCTTGTCCGTCGAGCACCGGCGTGGTACCATTCCGAGGTTCTCCCGGGACGCGACGTCGCGGGGGCTTTCCTACTGCCCGGCCCCGTGCCGGGCCGCCGGCTCGTCCGGTGTCCGAAGAGGGTTCGATGTCTACCGATTACGAGATCACGTACATTCTGCGCCCGAGCCTGGAAGAGACCGACGTCGCGGAACGCTCAGCGGCGATCGCCGAGGGCGTGAAGACGCGCGGCGGCGAGGTCGTCGGCGAGCTCGAGCAGCACGGCAAGCGCCGGCTGGCCTACGAGATCGACGACGTGCGCGAAGGCTACTACGTGACGATGAACTTCCGCGCCGGCGCGGCGGAGCAGAAGGAGCTCGACCGCCTGATGCGGCTGAACGACGCCGTCCTGCGCCACATCGTCATCAAAAAGGGCGAGTGAGCCGCGCCGTTCGGGGCACCAACCCCGGAAACGACGACGTGCACGCAGGGTGCCAGACACATGGCACCCACGCTTCCTAGTATCTTCATCGCGGAGCGCGAAGAGCGGCCGACGAGCCGCCGCGCACGCACGCGAAGCGACAACGAGACGAGACGAGGAGAGACGCAATGGCGGGCAGCTTCAACAGAATCACTTTGGTCGGCAACCTGACGCGCGACCCGGAGATCCGGTACGTCGGATCGGGCGCGGCGGTCACGAAGTTCACCCTCGCGGTGAACCGCCGCTCGAAGCAGCAGGAAGAGACCGACTACATCGACTGCGTGGCGTGGGACAAGCTCGCCGAGACCTGCAACACGTACCTGAAGAAGGGCATGTCGTGCCTAGTCGACGGCCGGCTGTCGATCCGCAGCTACGACGACAAGGACGGCAACAAACGTAAAGCGACGGAAGTCGTCGTGAACACGATGCAGATGCTCGATCGTCCCGGCGGCGGCAGCCGCGGCGGCGACGGCGGCAGCTACGAACGCCCGCGCGCGGTGAGCTCCGGCAACGGCGGCGGAACCAGCGGCGAGTTCGACGACGCGGCGCTCGAGGACGAGATCCCGTTCTAGTGCGACATCACGATGGACCGCGAGTTCCGCCGATTCATGGCGAAACTCGCGGTTCATGGTGAAAGTCGCCGAACGTCGGCAATCGAGCGCCCGAAAAAGCCCGCCACGGCGGGCTTTTTCCATCGTTCGGTAACATTCAGATTCGACGCCGGCCTATGCAGCCGCGGCAGAACCTTCCCCATCTCACACGCGACCTTCATCACGAAAAGAGCGATGCGACGGCGCACAAACGGCGGCGAGGCGCATCCGTTCGCGCAAAAAAAAGGAGCGCCGGAATATCCGGCGCTCGGAGTCGTGATCGAAGAGCGCGCTATGCGGCGCTGACGAGCGGATCGGCCGCTTCGGGGAAACAGCGATCCGGGAAGAGGTAGTCGATCGTCGTGCCGGTCTGCGCCTTCAGGCTCACCGTCGTCCGCAGGGCGAGGTAGATGATCTTGCAGAGCGCCTCGTTGATCCACGCGGTGATCGGTTCGTCGTCCGGAACCGGCAGCCGCATGCCCTGCGACCAGCAAAATCCGTCGGCGACGTTCTTGAGGTGCGAGAAGAACGATTCGATCAGCGGCCGGAACCGGTAGATCTCGTGGAAGTCGCGGTTCCGCTCGGTGAACCATTCGATGAGGTCCTTGCACGTTTCGTAGAACTCGCTGTTCTCGTCCTTGCCCCACCCCTTCTTGATCGGGATGACGGCCTGCACGCCGAGGTTCTTGAGTTTCTGGTAGTGCGGACCCGAGAGGTACGCCTTGTCGGCCAGCACGTACTTGACGGGCACCATTTCGAGCGCCGCCTCGACGAGCGGTACGATGTAGTTGACGTCGGACGACCGGCTGTCGGAGAAGATCACCGCGAGCGGCATCTTCGTCTCGACGCCGATGACGACGTGCGCCTTCATCCAGTGCGCCTGCGGACGCAGATCGCCGAGGTACTCGACGCCCCGCGAATGCGCGGTCCGCATCTGCGAGAGCTTCGTGGCGTCGGCGATGATTGCGACCTCCCGTCGGCGCACCTTTTCGGCGACCATGCGGAACATCCGCATCAGCGTGGGCGTGAGGCTCGGGTCGTTCATCCAGCGGCTGATGGTGTTCTGGTTCGGCACCTTCCGGCCGAGCCGCGGCGACTTGCGGAACGCCAGGTCACCGCTGTCGACCAGGCCCTCCAGCACCGCCTGGAGTTCGTCGGCGCCCACCCCGAGCGAGACCTTGTGGACGAGTGTGGCGGCGCGCTCCGCGTCCCGCGCCATCACGCCGCCGCGCTTGCGCGGAGCCAACTTTTCGCCGCGCTGGACCGCCTTCTTGAGCGAGGTGATGAGTTCGGGAACGCGCGTCGGCATTGCGACGCGGGCGTGCCGCTGCGCGGTGCGTTTGCGGAGCCCGTTCCACACCGTCGGGTTGCGGAGGGGACGGCGCCTTGCGATGGCGTGCTCCCACCGCTCGCGGTCGACCTCGCCGACGACGACCACCTCGCCGCGGACGAACTTCTCGCACGCGATGAGCGCGGAGTCCTCGACTCCGAACTTCTTGAAGTCGGGATCCGAGGACCGGTACTCCGGCGCGAGCGGGCGACCGCGCCGACTGCGGACTTTGCGCGTCACGAGGTGCGCGACGTCGGGACGGCGCGTCGACCAGTACGCCACCGTTTCTTCGCCGT
Organism: Vulcanimicrobiaceae bacterium; assembly: GCA_035650875.1. Taxonomy (GTDB): domain Bacteria; phylum Vulcanimicrobiota; class Vulcanimicrobiia; order Vulcanimicrobiales; family Vulcanimicrobiaceae; genus Vulcanimicrobium. The sequence goes on along the minus strand of DASRGU010000010.1, from coordinate 227,991 downwards.
CCCCGTCGTCTTTATCGACGACCATGCGGCGGCGCTCCCCGGCGGCGACCTCCTTGGCCATCGCGAGGCCGCGAATCTGCCGGTCGGTGAGGTCGTGCGCCGCGATCTTCACGACCGCGGGCGAAGCGTTCGAGGGCGCTCGTATTCACCGTCTGGCTCCTGTCCCACGTCCGGATTCCGCCCACGCCGTGGATCATTCAGATTACCGGAGTAGGAGTGCCGGCTCGGTGGCATTCTGAATCGGGCGCGCAAAGATTTTGCCCCGCGGTCAGGCAGAGGATCGCGCGCCGCCGACAGAACGCAGCGGCATGCCGCGGGTCAAAATCGACGGCTGGGAATGCTCGCGCTGCGGCCACGTCTGGGTGTCGCGCGAGGACGCGAGGCCCCGCGTCTGCCCCCGCTGCAAGTCCGCCCTCTGGGACGTGCCGCGCGTCCCGAAACCGCCGACGACGCGCAAGCCGAAGCCGTGGGAACCTCGGGACTAGCGAATGGCCTACCTACTGCGATCGATCCCGCGCGAGCAAGACATCGACGAGTGGCTGGACGATTATTTCCCGCTGATGCTGCCCGTCGTCGGCGAGCCCCAGCAGACGCGACCGGGCGACGCGCTCTTCGTCGTCCACGACGATAAGATCAAGGGCGTGGGGATTATCCGGAAGATCTCGCGGAACACCCGTAAGCGCCTCGCGTTTCTCCAACAGGGAGAGCCGAAGCATCCGGGGCGGTACTATCTCCTCTATGTCGACCGCCTGGTGCGTCTGCGCCGGCCCATCCCGTTCGAGAGCTTCGTCGGTTACCGATACGGACATCGGTTGCCGACGGCAGACTGGATCCGGATCTGGAAGGCCGGTGCGCGCGTGTTGTCTCCACCCCTCGACGACTTCGTCGACTCAAAAAGGGGGATACGCGCCCTCGAAGAGCGGTACGACGTCGAAGCGAGGCGCGTAAAAGCGATAGATATCGCACAGCGTCGCCACAGACGCACGACTGGTCGTCGGCCGGCGAAGAAGCGATAAGCCGACGCCGGTCCAACCCGTCCGCGAAAACCTCAACGACCGCAGGACGGCGCCTACCACGGGCGCTCGGCGCTCGCGTCGATGATTCCCATGCGAGATCGGATGCTCATCACCATCGACCCGAGCATCTTCTCGATCGCGACGACGAGGACGGCGAAGCCGCCCTCGCAGTACGCCCCCGCGCGAGAGGCGTACCGCATGTACGGGATCATCTCGACGAGCAACTCCATCGCCTCGCAGACGAGGCCCTCGTCGACGCACGGGATCTCCTTAGCGGTGTGGACGCGGTTCGCGAGATCGACGACTGCTCGCTGGACGCGCACGAACGAGTCCGCGCGTAGCTCCGCGAGCACGGTCGAGTAGGGGCGGTGCTTGTCGTCGTACGCCCCGATCTGGTCGAGCAACCCCAAGAGCCGATCCACGTCGGCCAGCATCTCGTCGTACCAGGTGGTCATCTCGGCCGTTCCCTTCGCCTCCGCGTCCGCCGCACAACGCGACGGAGGACCACTAGACGACGCGGGTCTGCCGGCGGGATGGCACTCGGAGCGGCGCGATTATCGGCCGAGCAACGCGCGGAGCCGACGAACTTCCGCGACCAGCCAGAGGGCGTCGGCCTTCAACCGACCGAGATCATCCGCCGTACTCGATTTTATCAGAGCCTCAAAAGCGTCCACGTCGTTCGCGTAGTTCGGGGCATCTTCGCTGGGCATCCGCATGAGTTGCGTTGGACCGGGGCTACACCCTACGCAAGCCGGCAGCCGAACGCGGGCGCCGTGACGAAATCGAGTCGCAATGAAGGTCGAGTTTGCAGCCCATCCGGAGCAAGCCATCCATGGAGAAAACCATCTCCGCTCCAACGAAATCGACTGGCCGGACGACATTCCGATCCCGGCGGTCGGCGACCGCGTTTACCTCTACGGGGCGGAAGTGGTGATCGTAGATCGTCTCTTGCATACGACCCGGCTGCGCGCAGCGGTGAGCACGGACCCATCGTCCTGACGTGGGTGGACGCGCGATACGGCTTAGACGGGACTGGGCGTTTCCCCGACGCGACGCGGCCGACGAAGAAGAACGAGTAAGGAGACGAACGCGCCCGTATAGTGCCACGCACCTGGCACCGAGACCGAAGATACTGACGTCCCACCGTCGCCCAGAGGGCCGCGAAAATGGACGTCCGAGTCAGCGCCTCGATGCTCTACGACCTGGTCTCCTGCGAGCACCGCCCGTGGATGGACCTCCACGCGGACCGCGCGCTGCGCGACCCCGTCAACCCTTTCGTCGAGATGCTCTGGCGGCGCGGGCGCATGCACGAGGACGAACTCGTACGCGAAGGGGCGATCGAGGCGCCGAACCTCCGCGAAACGCCGATCGCCGAACGCGCGGGTCGCACGCTGGCGTGCATGCGCGCCGGCGTCCCCCTCATCTACGGCGGCCGCCTCGAAGTCGACGACCTCGTGGGCGAGCCCGACCTCCTGCGGCTCGAAGCTGGCGGCTACGTCCCGGGCGACATCAAGTCCGGCTCGGGCGAAGAAGGGCGGGCCGACGACCGGCGCCCGAAGAAAGAGTACGCCGTCCAACTGGCGCTGTACGTCGACGCCCTCGAACGCCTCGGCTTCGGCGCCGGGCGCCGCGCCTTCGTGTGGGACGTCGACGGCGAGGAGGTCGCGTACGACCTCTCTCTGCCGAAGGGGCCGCGCACGCCGAGCACGTTCTGGGACGACTACGGCGAGTGCCTCGCGCGAGCCCGCGCGACGATCGCCGGCGCGGACGCCTCTGCGCCCGCGTACTCGGCGACGTGCAAGCTCTGCGTCTGGCGCAGCGCGTGCCTCGCGACGCTCGAACGCGGCGACGACCTTACGCTCATCCCCGGGCTCGGGCGCTCGAAGCGCGAGCCGCTCCTCCCGCACGTCCCGTCGATCACCGCGCTCGCGTCCGCCGGCCCGGGCCGGTTCCTCGACGGCGACGGCAAGAGCGTCGTGAAGGGCCTCGGACCCGACACGCTGCGGAAGTTCCACGCGCGCGCCGTGCTGCGCTCGACGCACGGACACCCGTACCTCACGCGCGCGTTGCGGCTCCCGCAGAACCCGGTCGAACTATTCTTCGACGTCGAGACCGACCCGCTGCGGAACCATTGCTACCTGCACGGTTTCGTCGAGCGCCGCGTCGACGATCCGTCGGCCGAAACGTACACCGCGTTCTTCTCCGCGGAGCCGACGGAAGAGGCCGAGCGCGAGGCGTTCGCGGCGGCGTGGGCGTTCGTGCGCGCGCGCCGTCCCTGCACGATCTACATCTACTCCAAGTACGAGCGCACGTGGTGGCGACAACTCCAGCAGCGCCATCCCGACGTCTGCACCGCGGACGAGGTCGCGGAACTCTTCGGCTGCGGCGACGTCGTCGATCTGTACGAGGTGGTCGAGACGTCGTCGGAGTGGCCGACGGTCGACCACTCGATCAAGACGCTCGCGAGCTACCTCGGCTTCGCGTGGCGCGATCCGCATCCGTCGGGCGCCGCGTCGATCCAATGGTACGAATCGCATCTCGAAGGCGCCCAGGACGCGAAGCAGCGGATCCTCGACTACAACGAGGACGACTGCCGCGCGACGCGCATCCTAATCGACGCGCTCCGAACGATGCGGGTCGCAGCCGCGTAAGCGCGACTCTAAAGGCGCTCTTCCAGCGCCGGGTCGGGCGACTCGCGCCTGAAAGTCGCGCGGCGACTTGCGCGTGGTGACGGTCCCGTAGTACGATGTCGATCCGCTCCGCCCCAGTAATGTAGTTCAGCGAAGTAGTGTAGTTCAGCGAGGGTCCCGCGGCTTTGCGCCCCCTTTCCCAACGGGAAGACCCTAATGAACTACCCTTACGACACATGCCGTCACCCGGGCTGCGCTCGCGAGCTTCCGCCTCCGCAGCGCCCCGATCGCTGGCACCCTGACCGCCCGGCGCGGTTCGACTACTGCTTGGAGCATTTCCCTATTCATTTCCCGACTCATCGCTGCCACAAGTGCAAGAGGCGGACGGGCACGCCCATTCTTGTCCGCTACGCGCTGTGCGAGAAATGCGCCGGCTACGACTTCACGAAGCGCACCTACACATACCAACTGAGGGCGCTCTTGTCGTCTGATCCAGCGGAAGGCGAGCCTCCTCGCAGCTAGTCCTTCAAGCGTTCCGCCCGGCGCCGTAACTCGCGTCCGAGACCCACCCAAAACGACGGTGGAGCCGCCGGCCGAAAGCGCGGCGCCGGGTGCATCGCAATCGCACACACGGTAGACCCGGACACGCGGAATCCATCGGCGTCGAACGGGCCGCCGACGATGCGCTCGAAGTCGGCCCTTCGCGTCGTGCCGTAGCAGACCAGAAACGCCGGCTCGCGCTGCGGCGAGAAGCTCGGCGATCCGCGCGATCCGCTCCGGCATGTACTTCTCGCGCGGCGAATCGACCCCGAGGTTCGCCGCGGCGTAGGCGGACAGTTCGAGCACCGCCTCGTCGCCGTCCCCGGCGGCGAACCGTTCGCGCTGGTACGCGAGGCACGACGCGTCGTCGGCCGGTTCGCCCTTAAACGCGAGGAGCGTGCGGATCAGCGGGATCCACGTCGGCTGACCCTTCGAGGTCGGGCTGAACCCACGCGCGTGATCCGGATCGCCCGCCTCCATGCGCCCGTCGATGACTTCGGCACCGCCGAAACGGTCCGCCCAGATCCGCGGCCAGTCCGCGCGCTCCGTCCCGCCGGGTTCGAGGCCGCAGAACCAATGCTTCGACGCGATATTTCCAATCCCGAGCCACCGCCGACCCATCGCCGTGTACGCAGCGTCGGAGCTAAAGGACGAAGACACGCTACGCTCGCTTTCGTGCCGCTTCGGTGCAGAACAGTCGCGAGTCCAGCGCCACACTCACCGCTACAAATCTTCGTCGCGAATACGAACCTTGGCATCGAGCGCGTTTGCACGCGACGTCACCTCGGCGACGAGATCCGGATCCGAGCCAGCCATCAAATCGTACTTGAAGCTAATGAGTTGATGGTCCAACTCGTCCTTATCCAGTTGCGACGTCAGCCACCGCAGATGAGCGCGGATGTCTTGACGCTTCGCCTCGTCGGAGATCGACCGGTTGGTCACCTCGACGCTGTACCAGGAGTAAGAATCGGCTTTAGGCTTCATGCCTTCCGTTGTAGCAGCATCGTGCGAACCGGGCGTGTCCGATTCATTGCCGAATGACGCCGTCTCATCGCGTACCACGCCATCGGAGCCGGTCGTCGTACCGTCCGCGCCCGCTACATCGGCGCCGATGCCCGTCGCAGTCGACGCGACGGGCTTCCGCTGACGGCGGCGGATCTGCTGTTGCAGGGAGTTGATCGCGATTTCCTTGGCGCTCGCGACGTTGATCGGAGAGCCATCCGAACCGACGAGTTCCCAACCTTCCGCGTCGGTTCCGAGCTGGCCGGACTCTTGCAGCATCCCGTAGATCGCGTTGCGGATGTCGTCCGGACCCGGAACGAGCGGAAACCGCGGGTTCTTGTAGAACGAAGACACGACGTCGCGAAGCGTCAGATGACGGTTGAACGACGAAATGAGCATAGCCAGATATTCCGGCGAGAGCGGTTTGCGACGACGAGCCTTCGCTGCGGCGTCGAAATACTCGCCAACGGCGCGGCTCGCCTGGACGAGCGCGGTCCAAACGTCGTTCCCCGCAAGCGCGGTGAGCGCGTCGTCCTCGAAGCGGGAGAAGACGACCTCCAGTTGATCGCCCTTTCGGATCAGATACGCATAGTGTCGGTACGCTTTCCGCACCGTCGCCTTGAGCGTTTCGCGCGCTTTCGTAAGTTCCGTCGAAACCTTGTCGTGTTCGTCGCCCTCCGTGACCTGCTCGGCAACCATCTGCCACGTCAACACGTCGCGTGCCGCCTGCACGGCGTACCGACGCTGATATGTGTTGACCGCCGCGACCACGCAACTCGCAGCATTGTCAACAACCAACGCTCCATCCCCGACGCCGAGAATCCGTCGAATATCGTCGCGCGACCGAGAGTCCTCGCCGTTCAGCAGCGTCCAATGCCGCGGGTCGAGAACCAGAAGGCGATTCTCTTCGCTATCGAAGCCGCCCGCAACCTCACCGAGCGTCTGGATTCCGCTCGGTCGCGAAACCGGATGTACCGCTCCGAACTGGCCCTTGGAAGCCGATGTTTGCGCCGTCTCCCAAAGAAGCGCGAGCGCCTCTTCCTCGCCGATCTGGTTCTTTGCGGAGTTGAAGAACATCCGCAGCGTCTGCTTGATCGTGAGCCAGTAACGTTCGGACTGATTGCTCGACGATCGGCTGGCTTCCAAGGCACCCAGCCCCGCATCGCCGACGAGCGCGGTAAACACTTCCTCGACGGAGGCGAACGAACTCGTGCTTCCGTTCGACGGAAGCAGCAGGGCGGCCATGAGTTCAGCCTTCGTCGCGCCGCGCCGGCCTTGGCTGCGCGGCACGAGGCTAAAGTTGAAGAGCGCCGTCGCCATCCGCACCGCCGGATTTGGTTGACCGGCATCGACGCTCGCGGAAAGCAGTGTGCGGTCAATCTCGACCGCCTGGCCGGTTTTGCCATCGGCGGAGGTGACGTCGGTCGTCGCTACGGCGCGGTAGCCCTGGATCGCACGATCATTTCCGAGCAGAAGACCGGAGTTCAGAAGAGCCTCCAGGCAGCGCGCTTGACCGATTTTACCGTGGTTTCTGATTCCGCCGAGCGGAATGTCCCCGACCCCGATCAGAGCGGGAACCCAGCCGCCATCGGCCGCGACCGCGCTCCAGTGCAGCGCCGCCAAGGCGAAGATCGAGACCGTGGAACGAACCCGTTGAAAGCCCTGCGTCTTGCCCCACTCGTTCTGCACGAGGTCCATAAGATCGGGGTGAAACGGATACGTCTCAACGATCCGGTCGCCCAACCCGGCGACGTTCTTCCCCGTGCCGAGCCTATCGAGAACCTGTTGGCTCCAAGCGGGATCGTCCGCGACCGACCTCCGAAATCCAGCAGCCACTTCTCCGGCGGCCTTGGAAAACGACGTCTGCTCGAAGATGCGACGTCTGATGATCGCAGAGAAGTCGCCCGTTTCAGTCACCGCGATCGTCGCGCCGTTGCGATTGATCCGCGCCGCTAGATATTCGCGAAAGTCCTGTGCGAGCGGCGTGTATCCTTGGCGATCCATATCGGACCGGATCATCACGAGCACGAACGCGACGCGCGGAACGTCGTCGCACGCATCCATGAGTGCGTTCAGGAACGACTGCTCCGCGGGCATCCCGGCGACGTTCTCGCCGCTCGACAGATCCATCGCGTAGTCCATCAGTTCGTCGAGCAGAACGAGAACCGGCCGACCGACGCTCCTTAGTGCGTCCTCTATCGTGGCCTTGTTTGCCCCTTGCGCGACGGCCGCGTCGTACTTCTTGCGATCGCCCTGAAACAGACTCCACAGGAATCGCTCAAACAGGTTGACGGCCGGGCCGAATGTTTCCGTCGCCTTGCCGGGAGAAAAGTGATCCGCAGTCAGCGTAACGACGCGGGCGCCGTCGAACCCGATCTGCGTTCCGCCGGCCTCGGCTTCGTTCCTGACGTCTTTGCCGATGTGGGTCGCAAAAAAGCCCTTCGGATTCGCGGCCATGTGGTACAGACCGACCAACGCGTGCGACTTGCCGCCGCCCATTCCCTGATCGAGATGATACAGCGCCACCGCTTCGCCTGCGTCCGACAGGCGGCGCGCCACGCGTGCAAAGAAGCCCACCAGATTCGGCGTCGGCTGCGTGATGTCGCCGTAGTACGCGACATCCTGATACGGGACGGTCGTGGTCTGATAGACCGCACGATGAAGGCTCATCTGCAAGTCCCCAACGCTGCCGTCGGCCGACGTCACCTCCGAGCGCAGCTTGAGGACGTCGGTCCACCCCTTATGACTTGCCACTATGCCTCCACCGAATCGAAGAGATCGCTTTGCTTTGCCGCGCCTCGCGCATTTCCGACGAGCATCGCTACGCTCGTAGCCGACCGTTTGATGCCGGCAAGCGCCTTCGCCGTTTTATCCGACGCGGGGAGGTGCGTCGCGAGATCGCCGACGACCGCCCAGAGATGCTGGTTGTTCGCCTCCAACCCGGCCTGCACGATCGCTTCCGCGACCGCTTCCATCCCGCCCGCATCCCACACGTGCGCCATTCGTCGAACCACCTCGAACATCGACGAATGCTCGGTCAGCGGTGTTCCATCTTGCAGGCGAAGCTGAAACCCCGCCTTCGTCTCACTCAAGATCCGACCGCGGAGATCATCCAGCCGCAGTTCATCGGCTTGGGCGAAGAACCGTGCTTCGCCTTTAGGAACCTCCGAACGTCCTTTCGCACGCAGCCAAAACATCGCAAAACGTGTAACCGCGTCGAATGTTTCGAGGGGCAGTTCGTCGACGCGGAGCCGCATCGCGTCACGCACGGCCCTCCTCGCGAGGGCGAGATAGTGGTCGAGGTCGGCGGAACTCCCATCCGGGTTTATCACGCGTCCATATTTGCCATACACTTCCATCGCGGGTCCGTAGGACGCCATCAGTTGATCTTCCAAAGCTAGACCGTCCGCGTCCCAGCGATGTACGCGCTCAACGACCGCTTCGACCACCTCGCGGTCAACTTCGGAGGCGATCCCAGTCGGGCGACTCGGTGCGGCAACACGGCACCCAATGGTAACTGTTACCTTGATTGACGCTACACCCGTATTCGCTGATTCCGTACGTGATGGCCATGCAGACGTAACGACGAAACCTGCGCTTTGGAGCGCGCCGAGGAGGCGACGCCACGCGTCCGGATCTGAGTGGCCGAACATGACGACAAGATGACCGTTAGGCTTTAGTACACGACGTGCTTCGCCAAACGATTGTGCGAGCATTGATTCGTAAAACGCGGTATCGTGCCGAACGCGACCGGGCTCGTGAACCCGTCGTACAATAATCTCATCGTTCTTGTCTTGAAGGCCGTCGACGCCTTGAACATCCGGTCCAAAGAGGTCGGACTCAAGGTCGTAGAGCGTGCGCTTGAGCCAGACATGGAACAAGTCTGATGCGTCTGCGTACTCGATCATGTCGTAATACGGCGGATCTGTGATTACGACATCTATCGACGCGTCTCGGAGCGGTAGAGCAGTTGCCGATGCGCGAGCCACGCGAACCGGGCGTCCAAGGACGTCACGCCGCAGCTTCGCTAAAGTCTTGATAGTTGTGCCAGCCAGGTTCATCCATGTGCCCGGGCCTTCTCCCGGCCCGATTTCCAGGAAATCAAACTGAAAGTTGATCTTCGATTCATTCGTAAAGACGTCGCCAGCGCGAACATTGTTGCCAGCCAACCCTTCCGAATCGCCTTCTGTCTTCAAGCGCGCTCCGCGAGTCGCAAAGCGTAGTCTACGACATAGTACCGAAGCCGCGTATCCTGCCAAGGCTTGAACGTAGTTTAGCGAGGCGCCCTGTTGCCGTAAGTCTTCGCAGACCTCGGCTATCGTCTTCGCAGTTATGGCAAAAAATAACGACTGCCGGCGGCACATCAGATCGCCAAACGAGCGATAGCCGTACCCACTCGCCATCACGGTATGGACGTTGCCGTCTGGAATCTTTTCGTCTGGAATCGCCGAGTACGGACCGACGACTACGACCTGCGAAGGGGGATCTGCCGCCACTGCCTTCTCCAGATCAGTAGCCTTGCGGAAGTATCTTTTCCCTTTGTCGTCGGTATCAACGACAAGCAGCAACACGTCTTGATACTGACCAGCGATCCCTTTTGCCTTAACAGACTCCAAAGGATGCACGGTCCCGCAAAATGGACAACGCGCGCTCTTCCCCTTCTTTTTCTTGCCGTCGCTCCGTGTTCCAGCCGCATAGGTTGGCTGTTGCGAAGGTGGACCGTCCAAAATTTCTATCGACCACGAATCGTCGGACAATATAATGGACATCGACTCGCCTGCGTCGCGATTCTTCTTGTGCGGATGGCGCAGCACGAGGGACCCTAGAAGCGGAAAGCGCCGCGCACACTCATCGCAAGGAATCGTAACAGACCACAAATACGCCCAGGGGAAGTCTCCATAGCTATTGACCGGATATAGGGAAGCGACACGCGTACAAACGCGTCGATTGACTTCGCCAAGAATCATTCCAACATCGGCCGTCAGCCTGTCTTCTACTAGAAAGGTCTCTGAGGAGCCGGCGGCTGCGTCGGGAAAGCCAAGAGCAGGCTCATCGGACCAATCGCGCGCTGGGTAGTCAGTCAACAACTTTCCAGCTAAAGTTGCGACTGGAGACAGGTCGAACGCAATCGCGGCGGCGCCCGCGCGGGATGCCTCAAGCGGTATGATTCCGCGACCGGAGAACATATCGAGGACGACAGGCGACTGGCCGTGATATGCGTTCACGACCCTCCGAGTCAGAGCGTCAAATGCGGATTTATCACCTGTGACGATAGCGCGTTCGATAAGTGCTTTGCTCGCGTCATCCTCCGGCAAAAGCGTTGTAAGAGCGGCCGCACGAGCCTGCGCGAGTGGTCGCGATGCAAACCATGTAAACATTGCTTTCTCGATCATCCCGGAGCCGACGGGCGTCTTACAGGCCTTGTCGACGGCAGCGACGGGGAACCAGCGGTCGATCAACCGCGCGTCATCGTTACTCACCCGTGAGCCACCAGTGCTTTCAGTTGGGATATCTTGACCTGGAAGCGTTGAATGTGTCCGACCCCGCCGCCGAACACTTTTGCCGGATTTTGGACGCGGACGCGTACCGTCGCGCTGCCGGACCCGCAATCATCCACAACGTACAGCCAGTAATCGTCTCCGCGCTGCAAGGCCTGCGCCCATTCGTTCTGTTCGAGCCAGACCGGTCCCATCGGTCCCGTGAAGCCCTTGACCTCGACGCAGCGGTGGACGCCGGTCTTCTTGTGAGTCGCCCGCAGGTCGTAGCCGACGCGCGCGGTTTGCACGTCCTCCACCGCGTAGCCGAGCGATCGAAGCTCGGAGAACACGCGGCTGATCGCCATCTTTTCGGCGTTCGGATCGTATCCGAGGTCGGCGAGGGTGAGCCCCGCGTCGACCCTCGCCCAGCCCGCTAACCGAATCGCGGTGGCCTGTATCTGCTCGATCTCGTCGAGTTGCGCCACGCGCGCCTTCTTCCGTGCGTCGAAGGAAGCGATTCGCGTCTGCCGTTCCGCTTTCGGAAGATCCTCGACTTCTTCCAGGAACCGATCCTCGAACTCGTTTAGCTGGCGCCGTGCTTTCGCGACCCAAGTCAGCCGTTCGGACTTCTGCCGTTGCACCTCGCGTTCCAGCGCGACCTTCGCCGCAGCCTTTCCGTCAGAAAACTGAGCAGGCGTCGGACGGTCCGCGTTGCCGGTCCCCGGCCTGAGACTCATCAGAGATTCCCATGCGACCTCGAACGCGTCGGAGCCCGAGCAGCGTATGAGAATGGGCGTTGGCCGCGGCACCTGTCGGATGCCATCGTGCATACGAAGCTCCGCCTCGTAGACGAGCAGCGTGTAGTCCGAGAGCGAACCCGTATCGACGAGCCTGCATCCGCGGAGAAGATCGGCGCGGCCTTCACCGACGGCAAGGGCGACGAGATCGCTGAACGCTTCCTGCGTCGGCCCGAGTACGACGACTTCGTCGAGCGCCGCGTCGTCCGACCGTGCCCGCCGAACCGCCTCGCCGTCAGCCGCGATCAACACGTCTTTCGCCGAACCAAACGACTTCGGAAGCGGCGTGGGGCTATGGAGGCGCCGGATGCGCTCGGCGGGTCCTGGTTGTACGCACCATTTCTGCGCGCGGGCCAATGCGTCGACGAACCCGTCCACCATGACCGGGTTGATCTTTTCGAGTTCGTCGCGCCGGAAGCGCGTTTCCGCCGCCTCCCGATCAGCCTCGGTGCGGAGGTGCTTATCCTCGCTGGCGAGCGCCGCGCCCGCTTTCTTGATCTCTTCGACGTCGGGAATGTCGTCGTCGGACGACGGCGACGTTTGAGCCCTAGACAGCGCACGCGCGAAGTCGAAGGCGCCGCCCGCGGCCCGAGCGACGGTCGCGTCCATGAGGTCGAAGATGCGTCCGCCCAGACTGTCAGCCGCAGCTTCGAGATTCGCGAGCATTCTCTCCTGTACCCGACCCTCACGCGTGGCGGGAGCGACGAGATGGTAAATATAGACGTCGTGTTTCTGGCCGATGCGGTGGAGACGTCCCATCCGCTGTTCCAGGCGGACCAACGACCAGGGAATGTCCCAGTCGATCATCACGTGCGCGCTTTGGAGGTTTATGCCCTCGCCGCCCGCGTCGGTCGAAACGAGCACCTGGAACTCGCCGTTCAGAAACCGCCGCTGCATGGCATGCCGCGACTTATGATCCACGGCGCCTTCCAGCGTATCGACGCTGTAACCGGCGTCCTTGAATCTGGACGAAAGCCATCTCGCGGTGTCGGCGAACTCGGTGAAGACCAGCAACTGCCCTTTCCCGGGCGCGATACCGTGCTTCTCCAGAAGCGTTTCCGCAGTGCTCCACTTCGCCGGCGTGCCGCCCAGATTGATCGCGGCCTTCACCTGTTCTAGCACGTTTCGCACCGCTTCGATCTCGCCGGGCTTGTCCATCGTGGAGGACGAAACGATGACATCTTCCGCACGCACGAAATCTTCGGGGTCCTCGAAGGCGTCGGAAAACGAACGAGTCCCTTTCAACCCCTCCGCGACCACGTCTGGAATCTGTCCGGTCCCGCGTTTCCCCACCGGACCGGATAGCGACTGCAAACGGCGCTGGAGCGTCGCTTCCACAGCTACGAGACTGGAAGCCGCGCGTTTACCGTAAATCGAAAGCGCAAGTGTCGCGTTGTCTCCATACCACGATTGCGCGTATTCCATCACCGCATCGTACGCGGAGAGTTCCAAATCGCGAAGAGCCACGGAGACCGTCTCGGCATAGCGGTCAGGAAACAATCTGTTTCCGTCGCGATCGCGTAGGTCTTCCTTCATGCGACGCAAGAACGACAGTCTGCTCGGCCGCAGGCGCTTCTCGTACTTGTCGTCGTCCGCGTCCCAGGGATACATCTCCGCGTCGAGCAGATTGCACAGACCGCGGAAGAAATGTTCTTTGCCCCGGTGAGGCGTCGCCGTGAGAAGTAGCAAATGGTGCGTCTGCGCCGCAAGTCCTTGGGCGGCGGCGAGATACCGCGACGTCGGCGTCAGCCGATGCGCTTCGTCAAACACCGCGAGGGACCACGAAGCGCGGGCGCCGGATACCTTTCGGCGCACGTCAGCGTTGTGCGTGAAGAGATCGAGGCTCGCGATCCATACCTCTACGTCGGGATGAAGGTCGCGCGGATCGCGCGCGACTTCCGCCGTCAGGACACCCGCGCGGATACCGAAGAAATCCTCAAGCTCTTCGCGCCATTTTTCAACGAGGTGCGCGGGCACCACGATGATCGACCGGCTCTGTATCAAGCCCTGACGCCGCCCTTCGACCAAATACATCCCGGTCATAATCGTCTTGCCGGTGCCGGGCTCGTCGGCGAGGAGAAACCGCAACCGCGGCTGCGGCATCATGTGCTCGAAGACCGCTTCGTCCTGATGGGCGAAGGGTTTCAGGGCCCGCGTAGCAAGGGCGGCGGAACGTAACCGGGGAGAAACGTACTGCATCCACGCGCCCCAAAGCGCGGCGAAGCCTCTTTCCGGCTTACCGCGGCCGTCGTTCTCCGGGACCTGCGCGGCCGCGAGGGCTTCCCAAGAGATCGACTTGTCGTACGGCAGACCCCCAGGCTGCCGCAAGACGAGATCGACGCCTGTCTGCCCTTCCGTTGCAACCTCGACGTATACGAGCGCCCCGTCGAGGAACAGACGCTGGCCGCGCTCCGGGAGGGTCGTCAACGCCGGCCCTGGGGACCGCGGGCGATCATGTCGATGTGGGTCGGGTCTGATACCAGCGTTCTTAGCAAAAGACGACTCCTGAGAGGATCGCCCTCTCGGGACTCGTTCGAGCCGAGCCGGCCCTTGGGACGGTTGCGGCTGCGACACCCGCGCGGGAGCGATAGAGGAAGCGTCGATCACAACGCTGTCCCCCGGTTGACCTGAAGTATACCGGCTCGCTCGTCGTTCAGCAAAGGCCTGGCTTGAGTCCCAAGCGGAAGCCGGTCGTTGGTCCGGAGAATCTCCAGGACGTTTGCGTCATACGAACCAGTCAGCGTGATACAAAAGCCAGTCCTATTCGGCGACCGCCACCGGCAGTCGATCCTCGAAGAAGCCCACCTACGGGGCGCTGCAGAGCTTCCCGCCACGGCGCGCCCGACCCGACTCTCGAAGGCCGGACTCGTCCTCGTCCATCGGAAGCCGGGCCGCCGCATCGTCGCATTCGACCGCCGGCACCCGGCGTACGAGGCGATCCGCGAAGTGTTCGCCGCCCTAACCGGCCTCGCTGGTGCCGAGCCGCCCGCACCATCCGGGAAACTACCGCCACACCAGATCGACGCCGCCCATCCACTCGGGCACGAGTCTCCCTACGCCCTCCGCATCCTCAACCTCGTGACGTACCTCGACGAGCCGACCGTCGAGACGATCGCCCGGCGGCTCCCGGACGTCTGGCCGCACAATCTCAAGATCAAAGTGCAGAACCTGGTCCGCGACGGCGTCCTCGCGATCGACCCGGAGGGCCGGGTCTCACTCGCGCCCGGCGTCCCGCCCGCCTTCGCGATCCTAGTCGAGCGCATCGCGACCGCGCTCGGGCAGCGCGAGCCGCCCGCGGCAGCCGCCGGACCCCGCCCGGTGGCGTTCAACCGCGCGAACGACGGCGCTCCGCTCCTGTTCGGCACTGACGCCCGGCTCCGCAACCTCATGGCGCTCGCGAACTACGGCCCGCCCGACTACCGCGACCTCCGGCGGATCACCGGGGCCGGACACGTCAAGGTTGAGTCCGCCGACCAGGCGCCGTTCGGCCGCGCCGCCCAGGCGCGCGTCTGGAAGGGCCTGGAGTTCGAGGCGGTCATGCTCGATCCGGACTATCCGGTGTACGAGCCGCTGCGCCGGCTTCTGCTCAAGATGGAGGAGGCATGGCCCCTGCCGCCCTTCGAGCGGAAGCACCCCGTGCCCGAGCCGCCGCCGCGGCGCCCCTGGAACGGCGACCGACACGTCATCTTCGGAAGCGAAATCCCGACCGCGATCCTGATGACCGTCGGAACGCTGGGCTGGGCGTTCGAGGCGCTCTGCACGACGACCGCGTCCGGATACCACCGCGAGGTGGTGAAGAAGGGGATGCGCCGGCTCGAAGACGACGGGCTGCTCGAATCGGATCGGCCGCGGCGCCCGGGGTTCGACGTGCGCGTCGTGACGCTCGCGAAGTCGTTTCCGGCGCGCGCGGAACTCGAAGACCTGCTGCGCGCGTGCGGCGAGGCCTGGCCGAGCTACGCGAAGAGGACGCACGCCGCGATCGAGTTACTCATCCCGAAGACGAAGGCGCATCTGCGAAACCGCGGGCTGCTTTAGCGCCGACACCGAAAAGCACTAACAGAATGACAATCCCCACCTGGTTGACGCCGACGTCCGTTATCGCCGCCATCGCGCTCACGTTCACCGTCACGACGTGGAGCATCAAACGCGCCGACGAAATCAAGGAGAAGAAAAAGCGCGCCGTGCTCGCCGTCACGACGTCGTCGGAGGGCGTGCTGGAGTTCTATCCCATCGGGGGACACGGCGACCCGCGTGCGCCTACGATGTTCTGGATCTACGTCGAGAACAAGGGGGACGCCAAGGCGGAGCACGTGGTCGTCACCTTTGAGCTTCCGCCCTGGGTGCATCCCGGCACGCCGCGCGAGTTCGGCTACCCCAAGACAAACCAGGACGGGACGACCGAGTGGACGCAGATCGAACGCGACGACAGCGAGGACATCAAGTTCAAGATAGGAGGAACCCGTAAAGGCGGGAGCCACTCCGCCGAAATCGTTTTGCCGCGACCAATCTATCCGGAGCAGAAGCAGCAGATCGGACTCGTAATCGTCGACGCGCGTGCCGGCGAGCACCGATTCGACTGGAGCATCGAATCGAGCGCCGGCCACTTCGCGAGCGACGACGCGACCGCTGTCTACATCAAGATCAACGCCACCGCAGTAGGCCACGACGACATTCCGTTCGCTGAACTGCGCGAACCCGATGGCAGGCGGTGCAGTGCATGCGAAGAGGCCCGCTCGCGCTTCACGGGGCTGGGAACTGTCGGCGACGGTGGTTCGGGCACATGAGCCGCGCGCCTGCGCGATCTCAACGGGTCGGCGTGTAGCCTAAAGCACGCGCGGACTAAGCTCTTTCGTGGCAAAATACGACCCAGCATCCACGTTCAAATCGGCGGCTCCGGAAGACATCTGCCATTGCGGCAGGCTCCTAGAATACCGTTGGTGCTGCATGTCGGTCGACCCCAGTAGGCGGCTCGAACGGGCGAGTGCGCTTACGTTGCGTGAACGCAGTTCGCTCACGGTCGAGGCGGTGCGGTGGTTTTTCGGCGTGAAACGCGGCGCCGGAGAGGCAGAGACGTTGCGAAAGAACGTGACGAGCGATCGCGTCGTGGCTTTTTATCGCTACATTGCGGATCTGTGGCCAGAGACGCTACCCGCTCAAGACCTCCTACGAGGGTTGCGCTCATCGGATGCCTACGAGGCGTTCTACGTCGGTTGGGTGCGTCCGGAGACGATTCTCCGCGCGGTCACGCGCGTCGCCCTCTACACCGAACACATCCTCGTCCCGCAGCCGTTCCATCTTCCCTGGACGATCCGGACGAGTACGATCCCATCCTACATCCAGGCAAATCGCGAACCGACACCCACCGCTGGGCGACGGTCATGCTGCTGCTGGAGCCGTGGATCGACGCGGGGCTCATAACGCTCGTGCCGGAGCCGGAAGACTACGACGCCGACCTCCGGGAAGCTCTGTTCGCGGCCGGCGCCCGGCGCGAGCGCGAAGGCAAGGTGCGCGTTCATCCGGACGACTTTCGGCAGATCGAACAATCGCGAGAGCGGAACACGAGCGCGGAATGATGTCGCTGCCCGACGACGTCCTCATCGACCTGATCCGCCGGACGCAGAACCTTCCCGACGAAAAGGTGCCCGCGCTGCTCGCGTACTTCCGCAAGCTGCGCGAACGAGATCCGTTCTACCTCGACGGCATTCTCGAAGATGAAGGCTACCTGCAAAGTCTCTCGATACCAACGATCGAGACGACGACGCTATCCTGCGGACTCACCGGCGCGTTCCCGTTCACGGACATGCGCGGCAAGTGGGAAGAGTTGCTCGACGCCATCGGAGACCTTCCGCCGGATGCCGAGATATGGACGCCTCTGAGCAACGCGTTCTCGCGTCTCACGTTCGACTTTCTCGACGGTTACGACGCGCGGTTCGCCTACGGCATCCGGCAGGATGGCCGACTTGCCGCGTTCCGCGGCTTCCTGCGGGACATCTGGAAGAAGATAGACGGATCGCCGTCGGCGGAGGCCGCGGAGCGCCATGCGCGCGACTTCAAGGATAGACTCGCCTCGGAGTACGCTACCGTGACTGCTGAATGGTCGAGCATCCGTCGGAAATACGAAGGCACCTTGAAAAAGGACGCCCTCACCTACGGCTTCGCGGGCGCGTCCGGAGCGACAATCAGCCCATCGTTCTCGCAGGGCGCGCTCGCCGTCGCGTTTTCGCTCGCGCTATACCTCTTCCGCGCGAGAGAAGACGCCAGGACCCTCGGCGC
The DNA here is from genome assembly GCA_035650875.1 of Vulcanimicrobiaceae bacterium. Classification (GTDB taxonomy): domain Bacteria; phylum Vulcanimicrobiota; class Vulcanimicrobiia; order Vulcanimicrobiales; family Vulcanimicrobiaceae; genus Vulcanimicrobium. The sequence goes on along the minus strand of DASRGU010000010.1, from coordinate 210,256 downwards.
GGAAGCGGCAAACTTCCGCGCGAAGTTCCCGCTTTCGATTTTCATCGACGTGAAGGGCCGCGTTTAAGGGCGAAGGTTGACGCCCTTGATCGTCGGACGCAACTCACAGCAAGCGCATCCCATGGCCTTACACGACAGATGCTCCGCTTGCCGGCGCTTCGCCGAGCCGGTATAGTCAACCGTACGAATCCGCGGTCCTCCCGCGCGGACTACGCCCGGCTCGACCTCAAACGAGCCGCCCTCAACGAGAGAAGCGTACGTCCATGAAAAAGGAGACCCGGTTGGAAACCCTGCGCGAGACGATGGTCCACGAGTTCGCGCACGTTGTCGTTGCGCGGGTCGGCGGCCTCTCGACGAACTACATCGAGGTGCATGCCGCGGACAATGCGGTGTCACACATCTCCGGCATCATCGACCCGGCGACCGGAGGCCTCAACCAAACGAGGTTGCCACTCATCGCCCGCATCGCGGTCGCAGGCGTAAGTGGCGAGGCGCTCCTCAGAACCGACGATCCTGCGCCGACGGAGATTGTCGAGACGCTTCGAGCCCACAACCGTACGGGCGATCCGTACTACATCGACGTGCAAAACCTCGAAAAGGCCCTGGGCGCACCGCTGGCCGGCGCCGTACCCGAAACGCTCGCCCTGATACACGAAGCGGTCGCGGATCTGAAACCGCGGATGTGAACCGTCGCGCGGATCGCGCTCGACGTCGCCGAGTGGGATGGCTTGGCGCATCGGTTCATGCCGTACCGTGTGCCGCACCGCTTTCTCCAACAGGTGCTCGACGCGGCTTGATTAGCGCGTCTCCGCCGTCGCCGCGCCCACGGTAAGCGAGATCTGGTCGGCCCCTAGCGTCGACACCTCCGAAGAACCAGCCGCGATCGGCTTCGCGCCGGCGTCGGACGGCACCGTGGACCTCGAAAGTCCGAGCCGGTACGCTTCGTCGTGCGCGCATGCGCCGGTCCTCGCGCCGTCGCGCCGCCGGCGCTTCGCGCCGACGCCGCCGACGCGACGGCGGCGAGGATCACCTCGGTTCGTGGAGCGGCAAGCGCCGTGATGCAATCATGGCGAAAGTCGGATGACCGAGACCGATTCATCGACAAAGTCGCCTCAATAGTGAGGTCGCCCCGTTCTAGCGTTTTGACGTTCTGAGCGGGTCTGGGGATGTCTCACCGCCTCTACCGTATTTCACCCGGAATGGTGAAACGACGAGAAATGATGAAAGCCCCCGGAGACCCGCACATCGGCCGCGAAACGCGCAGAAAAAGCCCAGCAAATGCTGGGCTTTTTGGGATGGCTCGACCACACGGTCAATATCAGATTCATGCTCAAGTCGGTCAACTCACCAGTCTGCGAGGCGCCGCCGAAGGCGTTTCACCATTCGAAACGGACGCTGAAAACGCAAAGAGCCCGGATGTATCTCCGGGCTCTTCTGGTACGTCGCGTCGACGCGAATGTTCCGACCTTCGCTACGCGCCGATGCTGGAAAGCACTTCGTCGAGCTGCTCCAGCTGTTCCGGCAATCCGGCTGCCGAGCCCTGGAGTGCTTCCTCGAGCGCTTCCTTGGACGGATAGACTTCGTGGAACGTCAGCAGCGTCGTCCCGTCCAGGTCTTCGAAGGTGACGGTCGTGACGGCGCCCTCTTCTCCCTCGTCATTCGTCCAGACGATGCGCTCGTTCGGCACCACGTCGAGATACTTGCCGTAGAACGCCATGGTGTCGGACCCGCCGGCGCTGAATTCCAGTCGATATTTTCCGCCGGTACGGACGTCCATCTCGCACGACACGAGCGAAACGCCGGATACCGATTTCGGAACCCACCAGCGCCGGAACAGCTCTGGTTCGCTCCACGCCCTGAAAACCGCGCTCGGCGGCGCATTGAATGTCCGCGTGACGACGAGCTCGCGATCCCCTTTGCGCTCGACCGACGTGCGGTTCTCCGTACGACCTGAACTGGCAACTTGCTGATTCATCGCTTTCCCTACTGTTTCAGTTCGCTGATGATGTCGTCCAATGCGTCGAAGCGCGCCTCGAAGAGCTTACGACGTGCCTCGATCCACTCGGCCTCCGCCTGGAGGCCGCGTTTGCTGAGCCTGCAGGTCCTCACCCGTCCGACCTTCTGCGTGACGACGAGCCCCGCGCGCTCGAGAACCTCGACGTGCTTCTTCATGCCGGTCAGCGTCATCTTGAACTTCTGCGCGAGACTCGTGATCGACGCGTCCCCGCGCCCAAGCTGATCGATGATCCCCCGGCGCGTCGCATCGGACAGCGCCGCAAAGGAGAGATCGAGCCGAGGACCGGGATACTGAACCACGTGGTTCAGTATATAGCATGCCCGCGCAAGAAGCGCAAGAGGCGCCAACGGCCCGGTCCTAGCCTCATCGACGACCACGCTAGAGCGAAGAAAAAAGCGCCCTGCTCTTGCAGGGCGCAGAATCATCCGCTCGACGTCCGGCGTTGTTCAAGTCCACAGGGACCCGAATCGCCGGGACCATGCCGGCCGATCGTCAGATCGCCTGTTTCGCCTGGAGATAGACGGTGCGGGGTGTCGCGTACTCCCAGTTCGTCGGACCGATACCGCCGCCGAGAGCCTGGTAGGTGTAGCCGCCGAAGTACAGGCCGCCGGTCGCGTAGTTGTCCTTGTTGAGGATGTTCGTCGCGCCCAGGACCAAGTTGGCCCGTGACGTGATCGGCAGCGTGAGCGCTCCGTCGACCAGCGTGAAACCGGGTTGGCCGAAGGCGTTGTTCGCACCGAACGTCGTCGCGCTGACGCGGACGTTCTTGCCGTCGGCGAACTGGTACGTGAGGTCTCCGCGCATCTTGCTGTACGGATATCCGGGCAGCTGCACGCCGTTGTCCGGCAGTGGTCCGAGGAACACGCCCCCGAAGTTCTTCAGCGCGACGTTCGTCTGACCGTAGAAGTAATCGCGCAGCAAGTCGACCGTCGCGCGGTACCCGAACCCGAGCTTCGGCTGGTGCACGACCGAGATCTCGAACCCCTGGTTCAGCGCTTGTCCCTGCGATGTGGGAATGACTTCCGAGGTGTACGCCGTTCCGTTGAACGTGCCGCTCGTCTGCACGTCAATCGTCGCGTAGCGATTGAAGATGTTCGTGGAGTAGTAATCCGCCGAGAGCAGGCTGTCGGGCGCGAACTTGTAGTCCGCACCGACGTCATAGCCCATCGACGTCTCCGCGCTGAACTGCGAAACCGGGTAGTAGGTCTTTTTCGCAACGTAGGCCTTGGCGTTGATGAGGCCCTCATAGGGTGTCACGTACGCGCTGCCCGCCGAGGCGCGGATGCTGAGGTTCGCGGTGGGCCTCCACGTCAGACCGCCGCGCGGGTCGAAACGCTCGCCGACGTAGGTCGTGTTCGAGAGGTAAGCGCCCAGCGCGAGCTGCAGCTTCGGGGTGAGCAAGAAGCTGCCGCGGAGACTCTCCGTCGTGCTGTTGACCTTGAGGTATTGGGGTGCCGGCTCGTACAGCGCGTAGGCGCAGCTCTGCGTCACGCACGGCGGATACCAACCGTTCGCGTACAGCTCTTGGTAGTCGTAGCTGTCGCTGTGGTTGTCGAAGCCGAGCGTCACGTAGTCGAAGTCGCCGATTGGGATCGTGTACTGCGCATCGAACCCGTGCAGCACGTCGGTCGTCTTCTCGTAGTACGCCTCGCCGCTGTAGCCGTTGTCGAGCGCGTCGGGATCCGTCGCAGAACCGGGGATGTTCCCTACCCACGTGCAAGCCGGCGTGAAGCACGGACCGATTGCCGAGAAGGCGTTGTTCTGGATGACGTCGCGTGTGATGCTGCCGCCATAATAGCGGGCGAGGAACGTTCCCGGCCCGAGCACCGTGCGAAGGTCCACCGTGGTGATCGGTTCGCTGTCGGTCTCGTACGTGTTCGGATATCCGGCGTACAGATTGATCGGCACCTTCTGACCGATGTATCCGTCGAACGCCTGGTTCGTCCAGTTCTGGTTGTAGTTGACCACGCCGGGTCCGGTCGTGCACGTCGGGGCCGCCGGATAGGTGCTGATGCACGGCACGATGGTCGCGTAGATGTTTCCGACGTTGTTCCCGGTCTCGTCGAGCCACGTCTGCGTCGAGTAGCTGCTGATCTGGAGCGACGTGACCGGCGAGAAATTGTACGCGAGCTTGAAGAGTGACGAGTGGTTGTCGAAGTCCGAGGTCGCGGGGTACTCGTAGTTGAGCACGCCCACGTAGTTCGTCCCCGGCGGGTAGACCTGATTGTTGCCCGTGAGGGGATACGTGGGAGAGGTATAGGGAGAGAAGAAGCTCGCGCGGCCGAAGCCGAAGAGCTCCTGCGGCGCCATGTATCCGGGCGTCGTTTCGCGCGCGACGCCGACCAGGAATCCGAACTTTCCGATCGTGTCGGAGAAACGCGCGCCGTACGTCCAGCCGCCGAACGAGTCGCCCTGGGTCATGAGCTCGCCCGTCGCCTTCGCGGAGATCGGCGCCGTCTGGAAGTTCACGGTACCGCCGACGGCGTCCGTGACCGTGTTCGGCATGTTCCCGTCGCCCTTGCTCACTTCGATGCCGCTGAGCAGAATCGAGTTGATGAACGTCGTGTTGAAGCCGTAGGCCCCGTTGCCGATCGTGTTGACCGGATGGCCGTCGATGAGAACTTGCGATTCGTACGGTTCGGCGCCGCGGATCGAGATCGACGCGTTCGAACCCGGTTCGTTCGAACCGCCGCCGACGCGCAGCACCTCGAGGCCCGGTAATTGATCGAGCAGATTGACGACCTGGTCCTGCCCTTGGCTGCGAATCGTCGCCTCGGTGAGTCGTGTGCTCGAGGCCGACGAGTCGGAAACGGTCGTCGATCCGGTGCCCGCTGAGACGTGGCCGATCGTCGTCAGCGACGCGGGGATCAACGTCGTCACGACGTTGACGCTCTCACCGGCTACGACGGCGACGCTGTCCTGCTGGTGCGATTGGAAGCCGGCCGCCGAGACCGTCAGGCTGTAAACGCCGGGCGGAACCGCGACGCTATACGTACCATCGGGCTTCGTCGTCGTCTCCGTCGACGTGGGCCCCGTAACGCCGATCCGCGCGCCGGCGAGCGGCCTTCCGGCGGCGTCGACGACCTTGCCGGTGATCGTGCTGGTCGTCGTTTGACCAGCCTGCGCGACGACGCCGCTCGCAGGTCGAGCGAGAGCTGCGGTCGGTACGAGCGCCACGGCGCTTCCGGCGAAGCCGAACAGTACGGCAAAAACGAAGGTTCGGATGACACGCACCTCCCGGGAGAGCAAAACGAGATCGAGCGCGCCGAGGCGCCCGAGGTTCGTAGCACTATGCAGTTATCACAGCATGACGTCGAGGGCATTCAGCGTTTGTCGTACGTTTCGCGGCCCGAGGATATCCGAAGTCGAAGCCTGCACGAATTCGCTTGGCCGTGATCGGCTCGCCGCTCGGCGACGAGGCTCGATGCCTACACACGTTCGCACCTACGCCGCAGTGTCCGCTCGCGGACACGGCGTACACCGCGGCTTTCAGCACCCGGCGAGGCGCCGATGTTCGAGCGGGTCCTGCGGCTCGCCGGCCACCGCCCGCGCCGGGACTAGGAAGGGTTGCGTCCGCTAAAACTTTGTGTTACAAAGTAACCGATGTGTGACTTTGTAGGACAAAGCGTATGCTGAACGCTCGCTACCTGATCGGGATTGCGCTCGTCGTCGCGGCCGCGACGGTCGGGTGGTTCGTGCTCGCCGCCACCCTCGAGGTGCGAACGGCGGAGTCTGGCGTCGCCCAGCGCGGCGCGCTCGCGGGCCTCTGGGGCACCGAGCAAGAGCAGCGCCCGCCGACGTTCTACGCGACCGTTCCGAACGGGGCGAAGAGCCGGCAAACGATCACCCCGGCCTTGTCGTCCTCCCGGATCGACGTCGACCTCGCGCTGGATCTGCGGCGGAAGGGACTGCTCTGGTACAACACCTACGACGTCGCGTTTACCGCAACGTATCGCGTCCCGAACGCGGGCAGCTCCATGCGGCTCGTGTTCCCCCTGCCCGCTCCGAGCGCGACGTACGACGATGTGGCGGTCTTCGTCGACGGGAAGCCGGTGACCGCGAGCAGCAGCGCCGACGCGCTCTCGGCGAACCTCCCGCCCGCGCGCGCGAGAACGCGGGACGTGACGGTGCGCTACCGGACACGCGGGATCGGATCGTGGCGTTACGCCTTCGGCAAAGACACCGCCACCGTGCAGAACCTCACGCTGACGATGCGCACGAACTTCACGGCGATCGATTTTCCCGCGAACACGCTCGCGCCGACGTCGGAACGACGGAACGGGGACGGCTGGGAATTGACGTGGCGCTACGACGACCTGCTCACCGGCGCGGAGATCGGGATGACGTTCCCCTTGCCGCTTCAACCCGGGCCACTGGCGGAGCGCATCACGGCCTGGGCCCCGCTCTCGCTGGCGTTCTACGTCTTCGTCATGCTGGTGATCACCACGTTGCGCCGCATCACGCTCCACCCGATCAACTATCTGTTTCTCGCGGCAGCGTTCTTCGCGTTCGATCTCCTCTTCGCGTACACGGTCGATCGCATCCCGGTCGAGTGGACGTTCGTGTTGTGCACGGCGGTGTCGATGGCGTTGACGATCTCGTACCTACGCCTCGTCGTCGGCCTCCGCTTCGCCGCCGTGGAAGCAGCCGGTGCGCAAGTTTTCTATCAGATCCTCTTCTCGCTCGCGCTCTTCGATGAAGGCTTCAGCGGCCTTTCGATCACGGTCGGCGCAATCGTCACGCTGTTCGTGATGATGCAGCTCACCGGTCGGATCCGTTGGTCCGAGCGCTTTCGGCAGTCGGATCCGCACACCACCCCGGCATAGGGTGCCGGTGTATCCGCCGCCATACGCCGTTCGCGTCTACGTCGTCCGCCCGAACGCGCCGCTGCCTCGGTCGCGAGCGGCCGTACGGCTATGCGCCCCGCCGCTTTGCGCGCGCTGCTCCGGTCTCGTGTCGCGGCGGCGTGCGGCGCGGACCGTCGGCCGTCGGCGTTCCGCGAGCCCGTTGGCGCTTACAGCGGAAGAACCATCCGCATTTCGGTTCCGCCGCTCCACGGTTGCATCGTGACGCGTTCGGCGAGAGCGTCGATCAAGAACAGACCGCGCCCGTGCTCGTCCATCATGTCTTGCGGCAAGCGAAGGCTACGGTGATTCAAGCCGTTCCCGTGATCGCGCACGACGACGACGAGCTCGTCGCCGGGACACTCGAAGCTCACCTCGACGGTACCGCGTGCGTGCTGCACCGCGTTCGCCAACGCCTCTCCGAACACGAGCTCCGCGGCGAAACGCACGTCTGCGTCCGCGTGCAGCGCGTCGGTGAGGCGAGCCAGCGCCGATCGCGCCTCGCGCGCCGCGGCTTCGTCGCTGGAGTGAAACCGGTACGCCGTGCCGGGATATGCGTCGCGTATCGCCAGCAGCACCACGACGTCGTCCGAGGGCCGCATATCGCCGAGCACACCGTCGAGGACGGCGGCCGCCGTGCGCTGCCTCCGCGGCCGCGACGAGAGCGACGTCATCACGCGCTTGACCGTCTGCTCCGTGCCGATGATGTCGCGCCGGAACTCCGTCAGCCCGTCGCTATACAGCGCCAGCGTAAAACGGTCGGGAAGCGCAAGGCGATGCGTTTTCGCACCGAGCGCCTCGGCGACGCCGAGCGGCAATCCGCCGCAATCCAGGTCGATCACCGTATCGTCGCCGGCGGCAAGAAACGCCGGCGGGTGGCCGGCGCTCGCGTACGTGATCTTCTTGTAGTCCCGATCGATGAACGCGAGGACGGCCGTGGCGTACATGTCCGGCTGCTGGAAGCGCAGCACGCGGTTGAGCAGGTCCAGCACGTCCGCGGGATCCGACATGGTGAGCGCCGCGACCATCGTCGCTTGGCGCAGCTTCCCAGCCGTCACGGCGGCCGACAGTCTGTGGCCCGTCACGTCGCCGACGCACAGCAACACTCGACCGTCGGGCAGCAACGCGGCATCGTACCAGTCGCCGCCGACCAGCGCGCCTTCCTCGGCCGCCACGTACGCCGCATCGAATCGAAGCCCGGGAAGCCAAGGCAAGCTTTGCGGCAGTAACGCCGCTTGCAGCGTCGTGACCATCCGTTGCGACTCGCGCAGCGCCTCTTTCTGCTGCGCCTCCGCTTCCTTGAGGAGCGTCACGTCGGTCGCGGTTCCGAACCACTCGATGATCTCGTGGCCTTCGCTCAGGAGCGGGATCGCGCGCGACTGCGTCCATCCGATCGTGCCGTCGGCGCGAATCACGCGGTGCTCGTAGTTGAAGGCGGTCTTCGTCGAGATGGCTTCACCGATATGCGCCAAGACGTCGGCCTGGTCGTCGGGATGAATGTACCGGTCGATCCATCCGGGATCAGGTGCCGAGGTGTCGGCGATGAAATCCCGGCCGGCGAGCGAGCGCATCTCGCTCCAGTCGGCGTTCATGCGATACACGACGTCGGACGTCGTTTCGACGAAGGCGCGGAAGCGCTGCTCGCTCTCGCGCAGCGCCTTTTCGGCCAACCGGCGCTCGAGCAGATCGGACGCCTGCCGCGCCAAAATGTCGAACAATCCGAGATCGTGCTCGGAGGGGCGATGCGGCCGGCTCCAGTGCGTCGAGATCATTCCGAGGAGCTGACCCTTGCGCGAATAGAGCGGCGTGCTGTGAGCGGCGAAGATCCCGGCTCCCACGAAGGCTTCCAGGTCGTTGCGTCTCAGCGCGAAGCTGCATTCCCGGAAGTCCTCGGCGATCACTCGCGAGCGCGTCCGCAGCGCCTGCCCGCAGGTCGAACCGGCGTCGACGCTCACCCATTTCCAGTATGACTTCGCCTGCTCGTCAAACCCGTGTGATGCCAGCAGAAGAAGCTCGCCCGATTCCCCTCGCTCCGGAACGAACATCTGCATGGACGCGTAGTCCGAGCGCATGATGGTGACCGCTGCATCGACGAACATCTTGTAAAGCTCGTCGATGTTCTCTTCGGAGATCATCGCGGCGCTGATCGACTGCAGCAGCTGCGTCTCCGAAAGCTGCGAGCGCACGCGCTCCATCTCCGCACCGGCCAGCTCGACTTCGCGCTCCAGCTCACGGGAGGTGAACGACGCAAATTCTTCGAGCAGCGCCCCGTCGCGGCGCGACCACGCCCGCGGGGTCCGAGTCGTCGCGCATACCGTGCCGAGGATCATGCCGGACCGGTCGCGCAGCGGTGCGCCTGCGTAGGCGGCGATCCCGAGCGTACCCAGCCGATCCGCCGCGGAAAGCCGACGCTCGGCGCGGACATCCGGGATCAGCACCGGCTGTTGTGACGCCACGACCAGCGGACAAATGCCCGCCTCGATCGGTAATTCGCGAACCGAGCACAGCGGCTCCGGCACCCCGGCGACGCCTTTGAGCGATTGCCGCTTCCCGTCGACGAAATTGACCAGAGCGGCGTCGGCGTCCAGCGCCGAGCGGAGCAGCCGGGCGATTCCGTCCAAGGCTCCATCCGCGGCCGACTGCAGGCGTTCGAGCGCCGCCAAGCGGGCCGGATCGCGAACGATGCGGTCGAGATCTTCACGCTCGAGCGACCGGTACATCATCGAAATATGCGCTCCACGAGCACCAAAGGCGCCGATCAGTGACGCCCGAACTCAATGTGCTTCTTCCCGAACCTGGGGCTTCCTTACCACGCCATGCGCTCGGGGACGCTGACCTGAACAAGCGTTGTTTCGGCGCAGCCCGCGTTGCGGCGGCGCTTGCCGTTCGTGGAGGCGGCGCCGGCTCGCGGACCTTGCAGCAACGTGTGCGGCAAACCAAGGTGGCCGAGGTGAATCCGCGACTCATCGTTCGTACGCATGGCGGGCTACGCGCTGATTTTCGGCTTTCGGAGTTCGGGATTCGAGACGGCGCGTCAAGGAGGCCGCGCGGGTGTGCGCGATGCGCGGCACGGTCGTGGCCGAGCACCTCGGCATTCTCGAGACCGAAGGACGCCGAGGCCGGCGCGCACACGGTCCACTTCCGTTTCCCGAACGCCGGCCTGAGACGTCGCGCTCGCGTGGTGGCGTCGCCGTGCGGCGACGGAAGCATGCGATTCAAATCGCGCTTTCACGAACCTCGTCGACGCCACGGGTATAGGCGACGCATGATGAAGGTCGCTCTCGCGTCGTCGCTCTTCGTCGCCACGTTCATCGCTGCTCCGGCGATCGCGCGGCCACTCGTCATCGCGAGCCTGACGGTGGATACGCTGCTTCCAGCTCCCGTGCACAGCGACCGAGCTCTGGCGCAAGCGTATGCTGCGCATCGCGCGAGGTATGACGACGCGGCGCTGAAGCTCGGCTTTTCTGCGTCGGAGCGAACGTTCGTCGATCGGTCGTTCGCAAGCGGAAACGCCCGTTTCGTCGGCGTTCCGCGACACCTCGACGCGATGAGCGAGTATCGCGACGGCCGCGTGCAGGTGCTGCACGACGTCGTGATCCCGGCGAACGAGCACGGGTACGCGGTGTCGCTTCAAGAGCCGCACGACGTGCTGACCGCCTACATTCCGAGCGTCTGCGGCAACCTTTCGTACGTCCGAACGCCGCGCCGGTTCGTCGCCGCCGCGCACTACACCGCGCCGCACCCCCGCGTTGCTGCGGCGGTCGCCGTCGCGCCGCCGCCCGCGGCCCCGGTTGCGCCGTCGTATGCCGCTCCCGCGCCGGCGCCGTCGTACGCGGTGCCCGCGCCCGTGGTGGTTCGCGTTCCGATCGCGGTCGCCGTGCCGGTGCCGGTGTACGAGCCGTCGTACGCCGTTCGCGTCTACGCCTCGCCGCGGTACATGCCGGTGCCGCACTACGTTCCGGTGCGCGGGTACGTGCCGGTGCGCCGCTACGTCGCGGTGCGGCGCTACGTACCCGTGTCGCGATACGTGCCGGTGCGGCGTTACTTCGCGCCCGAACGGTACATCGCCGGCCGGCGCTACGTGGCTCACGATCGTGTCTATGGTGCGCCGCGCGGCTTCGCGCGCTCAGCGGTGTCTCGATATCGTGGCGGCGAATGCCGGTAGCGATCGCGGTTGACCCGCGCGGCACCCTGCCGCGCCAGGCCACCGTACGAAAACGGATCGTAGGCGAGGGTCCTCGGCGGCTGTGCCGTATTACGCACGATGAACGAGCGCGTCGACCGGCGCGCTTCGCCAGCTTCCGATGTCGATGACGAGCGCTGCGAATCCGATCCGCTGCACGGCCACGCTGCTCCGTCCGGAGGACGGCAAGCAGACGTGGACGTTCGTCGTCCTCCCGAAAAGCGCCAGTGCGAAGCTGCCGTCGCGTGGCAGGACGTCGGTCGAAGGAACGATCAACGGTGCGGCCTTTCACGCGACGCTCGAACCCGACGGCCGCGGAAGTCATTGGCTGAAAGTGAGCGGAAAGCTCTCTGCATCTGCCGGGGCGAGTGAAGGCGACGCAGTGACGCTGGAGATCCTTCCGGCGCAAACGACACCGGAACCTCGCGTACCGGCCGATTTGCGGAGAGCGCTCGACGCCGCGCCGAAAGCGCGCGCGGTGTGGTCCGACATCACGCCGATCGCGCGCACGGATTGGATCCATTGGATCACGACGGCGAAGCAGGCGGAGACACGCGCACGCCGCATCCGGAACGCATGCTCGATGCTCGCCGCCGGAAAGCGGCGCGTCTGCTGCTTCGACCGCTCGGGAATGTACAGCAAGGCGCTCAGCGCCCCCAAAGCGCGCCCGCTGTAGCGCGGTTTTCGCAGCGTTATCAAGACTGGTCCCGGCCGGGCGGCGCGCCGCCGATCACAACTGGACAATCCTCAGGCACCGTGCTAGTCCTTTCGTATGTCGCAGCTCATCTACATCACCAATGCGTCGTTGGACGGCTACGTGGAGGACGAGAGCGGGGCTTTCGATTGGACGAGTCCCGAACAAGTCCACGAATTCATTACCGAGCTCGTGCGGCCGATCGGCACGTATCTCTACGGCCGGAAACTGTATGAGACGATGGCGTACTTCGAGTCGCCGATCGAGGAGTGCCCCCCGGAACGCCGCGAGTTTGCACGCGTTTGGCAGAGCGCCGACAAGATCGTCTTTTCACGCTCGCTGGCCGGACCGCGAACCCGCAGGACACGTATCGAGCGCGACTTCGATATCGCGGCTGTCCGAACGCTCAAGCGAGAATCGGCCCACGACATCACGATCGGCGGCGCCGAACTTGCGGGCGTCGCGCTGGAAGCCGATCTCGTCGACGAATGCCATCTGTTCGTCCATCCGATCGTCGTCGGCGCCGGCAAGCCGGCATTCCGGCCCGGGGTACGACGGACGCTCGCGCTGCTCGACACACGCCGCTTCGACACCGGCGTCGTCCACGTCCACTACCGCGTACGAAGCGAATAGGACGCCGAACGGGCGCGCCCGGGAGCGGCGAGCCGAATCAACGCTCGGATGCTAGCAGCGAAGCGAACCGGCCCGACATGGCGGGAATCCTACGTCGTCCGGGGTCCCGTACCAGCCGCACGCTCCGATGCGATGCCGTCGCAGCCGCCTTCGTGTGCGCGCCGTGGCGGGTCCGGCGGCGACGTTTACGGACCCCTGGAGCGAGGGGTACGTTCTCGACGTGGAGGACGAGACCGTCGACGCGCGTCTGGTGCACGATGCCGAGGCGGCCGACCTCGACGTACGCGAAGGCCGTTTCCAACGCTGGCTCGCGCTCGTCACCGGGCTGTCGAGCGTAATCGCCGGCTTTGAGGTCGGCTACGAGCACTACCGCGGCAGCTACAGCGGACGCATCATGTACACGCCGCCGATCCTCAGCGTCGTCCTCGCCGGCGCCGGCGTGGCGGGATTCTTCAGCAAGCGCGCCGCGCGAGGGCCGTTGCGCGCGGTGTCGGCGATCACGCTCGCCGACGCGCTGACCGGGTTCTATTTTCACGTGCGCGGGATTCAGCGCAAACCGGGCGGCTGGCGGCTTCCGATCACCAACATCGTCATGGGACCGCCGATCTTCGCGCCGCTGCTGTTCGGCATCAGCGCGTATCTCGGTCTCGTCTCGTCGTATCTGCGTCGCGCGGACGACAGCTCGGGGGCACCGAAGCCCGCGCACCACGGCCACTGGGCCCGCGCGATCAGCGGCGATCACGAGCGCATCGATTGGGAGCAGGACGCGCGCGAAGGGCGCTTTCAGCAGCACATGGCCGCCGCGGCCGCGCTGGCGGCCGCCCTGAGCGGCTTCGAAGCGTGGTACTCGCACTACAAGAACAACTTCCGCTATTGGGTGCAATGGACGCCCATCGCGATCGCGCCGATGCTCACCGCGGCTGCGATCGCCGGCGTGTTCAGCAAGCGCGCGGCGCACACGTGGCTCCCAGCGCTCTCCGCGGTCGCGATCGCCGACGGCGGCATCGGCGTATTCTATCACGCGCGCGGCATCGCGAGGCGTCCCGGCGGTCTGCGCAAGCTCGCGTACAACATCGTGTACGGACCACCCGTGTCGGCGCCGATGCTGTTCGCGGCGGCCGGATTTCTCGGCATCCTCGCGAGCCTGCTGCGCAGAGAGCCTCGCAAGCCCGGTGCGCACGCGGAAACAGCGCCTGGGCGCGGACCCGACGCCGCGGGAAACCGCGACGTCAGCGGTGACCGCGACGTCAGCGGTGACCGCGAGATCGGCGGGGGCCGCGACGTCGACGACGATGCGCGCCCGCGCGATCCGCGCACGGGCGCGCCGATCGGTCCGCTCGCGCAGCCCGGCTATTACCCCGGCTACAGCACCCTCTCGCAGCGCGATTTCTGGGACGCGGCGACACGACGCGTCGTGACCGATCGCGTCGAGAACGTGCCGCCGATTCGCTTCTTCGACGACGAGCAGGCGCGTCTCATGGAGGCGATCGTCGCGCGCGTGCTGCCGCAGGACGATCGCGACGAAGCGCATCGCATCCCGGTCGTCCCGCAGATCGACAAGCGGCTCTACGAGAACACGCATGACGGCTACCGCTTCGCCGACATGCCGCCCGACCGCGAGGCGTTCACGATCGGAATTCGCGCGATCGACGAGATGGCGCGCGCGGCATTCGGCCGCGGCTTCGTCGAATGTACGCGGAACGAGCAGGAGCGCGTCCTGAAATCGCTCCACGACGGGAAGCCGCTCGTCGACGACCCCGTGTGGCAACGCATGCCGGCGCACAAGTTCTTCATGCTGCTGGTGCAGGATTGTGCCGACGCCTACTACGCGCACCCGTGGGCGTGGGACGAGATCGGTTTCGGCGGGCCGGCGTACCCGCGCGCCTACATGCGCCTCGAACGCGGCGAGCCGGAACCGTGGGAAGTGCACGAGCGGCGCTACGAATGGGAAGCGCCGGCGTCGTCCGAGTCGGACGTCTACGAAGCGGTCGCCGGCAGTTGGGAGCACGTCGCCTCACCCGGTCGCGGAGGGACGCATTGAGCGCACCGCTCGGCGGAAAATTTGGTTCGCCCGACGGCGAGCCGCACATGCTCGGGCCGATGCAGCGTCTCGAAACGCCGATGCGCCGTTTCGCCGAGGGCGAGGAGGTCGACTACGCAATCGTCGGCGTCGGCGCGGGCGGCGGCGTGCTGCTGCAGCGGCTCGCGCGCGCGGGCTTCCGCGTCGTCGGATTCGACGCGGGACCCTTCTGGGACACCGAGCGCGATTGGGTGAGCGACGAGAAAGGCGCGCACGAGCTGTACTGGAACGAGATGCGCGTCACCGGCGGCAGCGACCCGTTGGCGCTCGGCAGCAACAACAGCGGAAAAGGCGTCGGCGGCAGCACCAACCACTGGGCGTCCTTCACGCCGCGGCTGCATCCGTCGGACTTCCGCACGTACTCGCAGGACGGCGTCGGCGTCGACTGGCCGATGGCGTATGAGGAGCTGCGGCCGTATTACGAGCTGATGGAGCTCGAGCTTCCGGTCGCGGGGCCGGCCTACTTCCCGTGGGGCGATCCGCACGGCTACGCGTACGGAGCGCACCCGATGGGCGGCGTGGGCAACGCGCTGATCAAGGGCTGCGCGGCGATGGGGATCGGCGTGAGCGCGGGCGGGCCGGTCGCGATTCTCAGCGGCTCGCGCGGGAAGCGGCCGCACTGCATCTACCGCGGATTCTGCATCCAAGGCTGCAAGGTCGGCGCGAAGGCGAGCACGCTCATCACGCACGTGCCCGACGCGATCGACAACGGCGCGGAGATCCGCGACCACTGCATGGTCGCGCGCGTCGAGCTCGGAGCGAACCGTCGCGTCACCGGCGTGACCTACATCGATCCGGACGGCAAGGAGCGGTTCCAGAAGGCGAAGGCGGTGATCGTCAGCGGGTACTCGATCGAGACGCCGCGCCTGCTGCTGAACTCGGCGACGGCCGGCTTCGAGAACGGACTCGCAAACTCGAGCGGCACGGTGGGCCGCTACCTGATGGCGCAGGCCGGAAACGTCGTGCTCGGGCGCTTCACCGAGCCCGTGCGCATGTACAAAGCGCCGCCGGCGCACGCGCTGACCGAGGAGTTCTACGAGACGGACCCGTCGCGCGATTTTGCGCGCGGCTTCGCGATCCAAACCGTCGGCCCGCTGCCCATCTCGTTCGCGAAGCAGATGATGACGGCGAAAGGTGCATGGGGCTGGGGGCTCCGGCGCGTGATGATGGACTACAACCACTGGGCGGCGTTCGGATTCCTCGGCGAGCTGCTGCCGCACCCCGACAATCGGGTGACCCTCGCCGACGAGCGCGATCGCCACGGCTTGCGCGTCGCGCACGTCACGTTCAACCTGCACGACAACGACAAGAAGCTCATCGACTTCGGCAAGAACAAGACGATGGACGTGATGTGGGCGGCCGGCGCCGAGGAGGTCGTCCAGGAGTCGCGCTTCGCGCACCTCGTCGGCGCCGCGCGGATGGGCGACGACCCGGCGACGTCGGTCGTCGACAAGTTCGGCCGCACGCACGACATCGCCAACCTCTTCGTCTGCGACGGCAGCATCATGCCGACGCAAGGGTCGGCGAATCCGGGTTTGACGATCATGTCGCTCGCGGCGCGCACCGCGGACTATCTCATCAGCCAAGGCGATCGCATCTTCAGCTCGGACCTGCGCGACATGACGCCGCCGCCGGTTCGCCGCGAGCTCTCGCCTCCCGGCACGCACGACCACGGGATGCCGCGCGTGGGTTGATCCGGCGCGGGTGCGCTGCGCCGGCGTCGACGTGCCGCCGGTTGCGTACGCCCCGCGCATTATCGAGTGGAGTCCGGGCGTTCTTCGGCGGGTACAACGTCGCGGTGAGAGACGGGACGTGAAACGCTGGGTCGATCGGGTGCCGGGCGGCATGATGCTCGTCCCGCTGTGCGTCGGCGCGCTGCTGCGGACGTTCTTTCCGCAGCTCTTCGCGTCGACGAACGAAGTGTTCCGCAGCAGTTTCACGGGCGGAATGTTGACGGGCGCGATCCCGTTCCTCGCGGCGTTCTACGTCTGCCTCGGCTCGACGATCGATCTCCGCCAGACGGGCTACATCGTCAAGAAAGGCTTCGCTCTCTGGCTCGGCAAGATCGCCGTCGCCGCGGCGATCGGGACGTCGATTCGGGTGTTCGCGGGCGGCCATCAGAACGACGTCTTCATCGGTCTCTCCGCGGTCGCGATCGTGGCCGCGTTTTCCGACACGAACGGCGGCCTCTACATGGCGCTGATGGGACAGCTCGGCGACAAGGTCGAGGACGTCGCCGCCTATTCCATCATGTCGCTCGAGTCCGGACCGTTCTTCACGATGCTCATTCTCGGCGTGACCGGGCTCGCGAGCTTCCCGCTGCTCGCGTTCGTCTATGCGATTCTACCGCTGTGCATCGGGATCGTGCTCGGGAACTGGGATCCGGAGTGGCGCGCGTTCCTCAAGAGCGGCACGCAGATCCTCATCCCGTTCTTCGCGCTCGCGCTCGGGACGGGAATCGATCTCACGAAGGTCGCCTCCGCGGGGATCAGCGGCGTCGTCCTCGGCGTCCTCGTCGTCGTCATCACGGGCGTCGTGCTGATCCTGCTGGATCGCATCACCGGCGGCAGCGGGCTCGCCGGAATCGCGGCGGCGTCCACCGCCGGCAACGCCGCCGCCGTGCCGGCGGTCGTCGCGGCGATTTACGTGGCGTACAAGCCGATCGCGGCGCTCGCGACCGTGCAAGTCTCGGCGTGCGTCATCGTCACGGCGATCCTCACGCCGATTCTCACCGCCTACTACGCGCAGCACGTCTCCTCGCGGCGCGTCGCCGACAAGCGGCTGAGCCCGTCGACGTGAGGCGCATTCTCGTCGCCGACGACCTCACCGGCGCGAGCGACGCCGGCGTGCAGTTCACGAAGAACGGCTTGCGCACTGTCGTCTGGCTCGATTACGACGCGCCGCCCGCCGACCAGGACGCCGACGTGGTCGTCGTCGACATGGATTCCCGCGCGATCCCGCCCGACGAGGCGTACGCGCGCATGCAGCGGCTGCTGCACCGGCTGCGCCCGTCGCGCCCGCGTGACGTGGTGAAGAAGATGGACTCGACGCTGCGCGGCAACGTGGGGCCCGAGCTGCATGCGCTGCTCGAAGCGCTTCCCCGCGCGTTCGCGATCGTCTGCCCGGCCTACCCGAAGAACGGGCGCGTGGCGCGCGAGGGGATGATCTCGGTCAACGGCGTGCGCGTCGACCGGAGCGATTTCGGACGCGACCTGTTCTCGCTCGTGCACGACCCCCGCATCGCATCGCATCTGTGGGACGATGCGATCCACTTGAGCCTCGACGACGTCCGCGCCGGTCGCGAGCGGCTCGTCGGAAGGATCGCGCGAGCGCGATCGGACGGCGTGCGCGTCGCGGTGGTCGACGCCGAGCGCGACGAAGATTTGATCGCGCTCGCCGAGCTGGACGACGGTCGCGACGACATCCTGTGGGTCGGTTCGGCCGGGCTGATCGAAATGCTGGAACGCGGAGAGCCGGATCGCGGCGGTGAGCCCGAGCGCGGCGGAGAGCCGGAACCCGGCGCGAACGCCGCCTTGCCGGCCGTGCGCGAGCCGGTGGTCTTTCTCATCGGAAGCATCAGCGCGATGACCCAGGACCAGCTCGCGTTCGCAGGCGAGGATCCCGCGTTTCACGTCGCGCTGATCGACCCGGTCGACGCGCTTTCCGGCAGCACGGCTTTCGACGAAGCGGTGCGCACGACGGCGCTCGCGCTTGCAGACGGCAAGGATGCGATCATAGCGTTGGTGGGCGAGCGCCCGCGTGTCGAAGCCGCGCTGGCGGAGGCCGCGAGCTGCGGCCGGGACGCGCGTGCGACGGGTGCGGTGTTGCGCGAGCGGCTCGCGGCGACCCTCGACGACCTTGCCGGCGACGGCAGGACGGTGGTCCTCAGCGGCGGAGACGTCGCGCGCGCCTTCTGCCAACGACGCCGCATTTACGGGATGCGAATGCTCGCGGAGACCGCGCCGGGGATCCCGATGTCGCGTGCAATCGGCGCCGATCTCTTCCTCGTGACGAAGGCCGGCGGTTTCGGCCGGCCAGAGACCTACCGCGACATTGTCGCGGCGCTCCACCAGCAGGTAACGACATGAGCATTCCAACGATCGGCATCACGATGGGCGACGCCGCCGGCGTCGGGCCCGAGATCATCGCGAAAACGCTCGCCGACGCGAGCTGGTACACGCGCTGCCGCCCGCTCGTGATCGGCGACGCTGAGGTGATGCGACGCGCCGCCGAGATCGTCGGATCGTCGCAGACGGTGAACCCGGTCGACGACGTCGATCGGTGGCAACCCGATCCGGCGCGTCTCGACGTCGACGACCTGCACCTCCTCGGGCGCGACACGGTGCCGTTCGGCGAGCTTTCGGGCAAGGCCGGCGATGCCGCCTTCCGCTACATCGAGCGCGCCAATACTCTTGCGCTCGACGGAAAGCTGGACGCGGTCTGCACCGCGCCGCTCAACAAGGAGGCCCTGCACGCGGGCGGCCATCGCTATCCGGGACACACCGAGATCCTCGCCGAGCTGTCCGGTGCGAAAGAGTTCGCGATGATGCTCACGGCGCCGAAGCTGCGCGTGGTTCACGTCACCACGCACATCGGGCTGCTCGAAGCGATCAAGCGCGTGACGCCCGAGCGTGTCTACACGGTCATCCGCCTCGCGCACGAAACGCTCACGCGAGCCGGGATGGACCGCCCGCACATCGGCGTGTGCGGGATCAATCCGCACGCGGGCGAGCACGGGCTCTTCGGGAACGGCGAAGAGGAGAAGCAAATCGCGCCGGGCGTCGAGCGCGCGCAGCGCGAGGGGATCAACGTCGAAGGGCCGCTGCCCGCCGACACGCTGTTCTTTCGCGCGGCGCGCGGCGACTTCGACATCGTCGTCGCGATGTATCACGACCAGGGACACGGCCCGATCAAGGTCCTCGGCCTCGAAGCGGGCGTGAACATCACGCTGGGGCTGCCCTACATTCGCACGAGCGTCGATCACGGAACCGCATTCGACATCGCAGGGACCGGAAAGGCCGACGCGGGCTCGATGCGAGCGGCCCTCGAAGCGGCGATCGAATTGGCGCCGAAGCGCGAGCGCGTCTAACCGCGGCGAGCGGTCGGCGAACTGGTCGACGCGCCGGGCTTCGCACCCTGACGATGACGTCGACTCGTCACCGTCGGCAGCGTCGAAGCTACGGATCGATGCGCGTCGCGTTCCACAGGCCGACCGACGTGCCTTGGTTCTCGAAGCCCCAGCGCGCCTGCATGCGCGTCGCATCGTCACTGAACTGCATGTTGCCCCAGCCGCGCTTCGTGTTCTGGTTCAGCGCGTCGTTCTTGTCTTCGACCCACGTGTAGTTCACGATGTTCGGGTTGCTCTGATTGTACGTCCCGTGAATCCGGCCGCCGACGCCGCCGCCGACGTACATGCCGTCGACCCCGCCGACCGTGCCGATGATCGTCACGATCATGTGCTTGCCCGTCCCCGTGATGATGCGGTACGTACCGCTGGGGTCGGTGTCGGCGACCGCTGGAGCGAGCAGCGCGAACGTCGCCACGAGGGCAGCCGACGCGCGAATGACAGTGCGTGCGATCGGGTTCAGCATCCCGCAAGGTATCGTCGCGAACGGTCGCACTCCTTTGGCCACCGTCGAGCTGCGGCGCGCTCGAACGGTGCTCGTCGGGCGTGCGTGGTCAGCAGACCGGGGACCGCCCGGCTCATGTTTCGGCGGGATGTCGATCTTACGACTCCGCGTTCGGCGTGCTAGCAAATCCCCCACGTCGAAGGAGCGCGACGCCATGCGATTCATCGTGCTGGTCAAACCCGGTCCCGAGGCCGAAAGCGGCCGCCTGCCCGACCCCGCCATGTTCGAGGCGATGGGCAAATTTAATGACGAGATGGTGTCGGCGGGCGTAATGCTCGCCGCCGAGGGCCTGCACCCGACGTGCAAGGGCGCTCGGATCGCGGAAGTCCCGGCGCTGCGTGCGTATCATTGGCTGCCGAGCGTCATCTGCTCGCGGCGCGGGCTCGCCGCGCATCGGCTTTTCCGACAGTGTCCGGATCGACCGGCGGACTGCCGGCTCACCGCGGACGGCGTACTGCGAATGGCCCGCTCACGTGAGCTTGCGAAGTCGTTCGTGCGTACCGAAAGCAGCCAGCCCCCTCCAGCTATCGTCGGTTATCTACGTGGAGCCGAAACTCACGGAGGCGAGAGTACGAAACTCACCCTTCGTGCGAAGTGCTGAGTTCTTCAGCGAGTCCGATGAGAATGTTTTCAGGCCCGCGGATGTAACAAAGGCGATACGCATCCAAATACCGGACTACTTCACCTGCGAGTCGCGCGCCACGCTTCTCGAGCCTCTCGAGCGTGCCGTCAATGTCGTCCACGGTGAACATTACCCGGAGGTAACCGAAAGCGTTCACCGGAGCGTTGCGATGATCCGCGATGACGGGTGGCGTCAGAAAACGAGAAAGTTCGAGTCGGCCATGGCCATCGGGTGTACGCATCATTGCAACTTCGACGCGCTGATCGCCCAGGCCAGTGACACGTCCAGCCCACTCGCCTTCAATCACGCCCTCTCCCTCAAGCTCGAGGCCCAGTTCGCGAAGGAACTCGACCATAGTCCCCAGGTCTTCAACGACGATTCCTATGTTGTCCATGCGCTTGAGCGCCATGCGTTCAAATCTACAACGTATCGATCTTTTCTGACAAGAGCCGCCGCCAACCGCGGCGTTCCTGGCACGCAATCCGCAGGAGCGCGCGCTGCTCGCTGCACGGGCGCGTGGTCAGGGCGCCCGATCGGCGGAGCTGGCGACGGGCTGATCGACGTGCACAGCGCTGTACGTTCATTCTGAGATATGCAGCGTGCGGGTCAGCCAACTGCCGAGCAGCATGAAATACGCGGGCGAGGACGGCAATTCGTGTGAGACCGCTTCAGCGGTTGCGTCATCCATGGACGGCGGCAGCATCATGAGGTGATTGGCGTCTGGAATGACGTCGTAGGTGATGTTGGGGTGCGTCGCGCAGACCGTTCGTAACGACGCGGCCGTCCGTGCCACCGGGATCCACGGATCGGACGATCCGAGAAGAAAGAGCATCGGGATCCGGATGCTCGTGACGGCGGTGAGCGGGTCATCATCCATTTGGTTGCGCCACTGCGATTCGCCGGGCCCCTTCAGTTGCGCGACGGTGGGCATGTACATGTACCGATACCACGGCTTGTGCTCGATCTTCCCGATCGCCGCCACCGCCTGTTCGCGGCTGTTCGTCCCGCGCAAGTATCCGGTCCACATCTTCCGCGCCGTCAGCATGTCGTCGATGTCCGCCTTGGTATAACCAAGGGCGTACAAATGGTTTGCATCGGCAAACTCCATTTGTGACTCGGGTGACGTGAGCGGCGCGGATACTGCCACGGCAAACGCCGCACGTTTGTCACGCACCGCGGCAAACGTGGCGAGCCAGCCGCCTTGAGTGATGCCCCAGTATCCGACCCGGTCGCGGTCGATTTGCGGCATCGCGCGCAGCGCGTTCGCACCGGCGATGCCGTCGTCCGCAAGGACCTCGTACGGCACGTCGTTCTTTCCGGTCGATGCGCCGCTCCCGCGACGGTCGAAGAGCAGCACCGCGATGCCGAGTTGAGGAAGGGCTTCACGCAAGTGACGATACAGAGGCGTGGCCGCGAGAGGCTCCGATGCTCCCTGATAGACGACGACCGCCGGCACCGGGTGATGCACATCTGGAACGTAGGCCGTCCCGCGTAATGTGGCGCCCGCGTTCGTAAATGTCACCGCTTTCGCCGCAACAGAGATGGACGGCGGCGCGTACCACGGCAGCGCGGCTGCAAGTACGAGCGCAACGTTAGCGGCAACTATCATCGTGTCGGCATTCGACGGGCGAACAGGCCGTCTTTTCGCGCAAGGCAGCGGATCGACGCAAGCACCCGACCCGCGTCGACGCCGCCCTCACGCTCTCTACCCTGTCATGTGGTCAGGCCTGACACGCCTCCACGGCATCGGCCGCCTGCAGTTCGGCGGCATACCAGTCGGCCAGCTCGTGCAGCGCCGCCGCACCGTCGCCCGTGTACGCGGAGTTGTGCATGAGCGCAAGCGTGGACGGTCGCAGCTCCGCGAGACGACGGATCGTCGGCACCGTGCGCGGGCCGAGCGACGTCGACTGCATCACCGCCTCGAACGCCGTCGCTTCCGCGAGCAGATCGTTGCCGGTGAGCGCGGCGTATGCGCCGCCGCGGGTGAGCAGGTCGCCGGCGAACAGTGTCCCGGTCGTTTCCTCATAGAAGAGGCCGGCGTCCCAGCCGTGCGGGACGTGCGGCGTCTCGATGCGACGCATGCGCTTCCCGCCCAGGTCGATGACGTCGCCGTCGGTCAACACATGTGGCGCGCGGATCGCCTGATCGGCGACGCTCACCATGACGCCGACCGCGCCGTGCGCCACCGTTGCGTCGGGCGCCGCCTCGAGGAAGTCGTTCATCGCGCCGCATTCGTCGGCTTCGAAATGGCCGAAGGTGATCCAGCGCAGCCGCCGCAGCGGCATGACCGTCGCGATCGCCTCGGCAACCGCGGGAAACATCACGCGCAATCCGGTGTGAAAGAGCAGCGGCTCCTCGCCGTCGACGAGGAACTGATTGAACGTGAAGCCGGTCGGTCCGGCGTGCTCGATGTGCGTGGAGAGCTGGTAGATGCCGTCGGCGATCTCGGTGACGCGGGTCTTCATGTGGCGTCCTTTCCGGCGCCGCTCGCGGCGGCGCGATGCGCGTGATTGAGAAGCTCCGCCGTCGTCGTGGCGGCGTTCGGGGTGTCGAAGCCGGCGGCGACCATCGCCGTCCAGACCGGAAACGCGGTGAGCGCGACGGCGAGCCGTCGAAGCTCGTCGCTCGCGTCGAACGGAGCGAGGGCGGCGTCGATGAGTGCGAGACGGCGCGTGTTGAGCTGCGCGACGCTCTCCGCGAGTGCGGGAACTTTGTCGACGTCGGTCGCGGCGCTGGCGATCCACCGCGCGCCGCGCTCGTAGGCGCGGAACATTTCTTCGCAGAGCCGGCGCAGTCGCGCGTCCAACGCCGCGACGCCTTCGAAGATGGCGGGCGTGGGAAAGCGCAGGTGCTGGTGGACGACAGGACCGCACGCCCGGACCATCGCGTCGAGTGACGGGAAGTGCCGGAGGACCGTCCCAACCGCCACGTCGGCGCGCCGCGCGACGTCGAGCGCGGTCGTGGCGACGACGCCCCGCTCCGCGTGCAGCGCCACGATGGCGTCGATGATCCGCCGCCGCGTCTCCTCGATGGACGCAGCTCGCTTGCCGAGCTGATAGGACCGCGGCGCCATGCTCCTCCAAGTAATTGAATGAAAACGTGTTCTAATAGAATCACACGCGGAAACCGGAGTCAAGGGGTTCGGATCGACCTCAGCGAGACCCGCGGCCACGTCGCGGACGCCGATCGGTGTCAGCGGGTCGGCGTATATTCCTGTGCGACGTACTCGAATGCCGTCCCGTTCCAGAACAGCAGCCATCGTGACGCTTCGGCTGCATTTCGCGCCCCGTCGGGCCAGAATAAGCCGACGCACGATCCAGCGGGATGCCGCACGCTCGTGTAGTGAAGACCCAGAGAAGTCGCAGCGCGTAATGCCCGACCGAATGCCTGGCCCGCGAGCCACGAATCGGGCTCGTATATCGCGTCAGCGACGCCGGGTTCCCCGCGCCGAGCGTCGACGAGGTCGCCGCGAATGTCGAGCGTGAAGCCGTAGAGCCGTAACGTCGTGCCGGCAGGCGCTTTCGCCGCGGCGAGCCGTCCTCCGGCGTGATGTGCGGCTTCCACGAGCGCGGTTTCGACGACGTCGGCCGCATAGAGCACGCCGAAGAAGCCGTCGGAGAAGCGAGATGCGCGCGGCAACACGAAGGGCAACATCACGAGGCCGGCAAGAGCACCGTGATACCGCCGCGTCGGCGGAATCGCCGGCAGATGGTTCGCGGCTTCGCGCGCCAGCGGGTTCGTCAGGCCTTCGAGTTCGAGAAGAAGCTCCAGCTCGCGCGGACCGTCGACGAGCGCGGCGAACGCGGCAACCGGAGCGTCGGGACTCGGTACGACGCGTTGCGCGTCGGGCCACGAAAGCCCGCGGGTTACCAGCCCGCGCGCCATGCGTCGACGTACGCGCGGACGTAGGCGAGATCTCCGACGTTACCGGCGAGCATTCGTTCGAGCGGCGTCGCCTCGCCGAAATCCGTATTGGGCCGGCGTACCCAGTCGACGGCGAACGGCGCATTCTCGAAGATCGCCGCGAGCCCGGCGTAAATTCCGAGAACGTACGAGATGCGCTCGAGCTGGTCGCGGTTTGGATCTGCCTTCGCCGGATCGCGCCAGCGGTCGGCGGTGCGTTCGGAGATCGCCAAGAGCCGTTGACGCTCGGAACGCGACAGGCGCCACGCGTCCGCGATGCGATTGAACGCCTTGATGGCGACGGTTCCCGACGTTGGTGAAGCGGCCGGCACGGCGTCCTTCGCGCCGGGCGGTGCCCGACGTGCGGTCACGCTACTGCCTCCTCTCGCGAAAGCAGTATACGGCTCAGGCCATGGAGGCGTCAAGAGGCGCAGTTAAGCGCAGATTGGCGCCTCATGGCGCAAGTGGGATCCTCGCGTCTTTGGCGCTGGACGCGCATCCCGGCGCGCCCCGGCTCCCGTCTCAATGCGCCACGCGACCACGGGAATATCTCTTCGATTTCGGAACGGGCAAGCACGAAGTGCCGGATCCGGCCAGGCGGCCCGACGGCATGATCCCGTAACGCAGCAGATCCGCTGAGGCTTACCCGATACCGGCGAGCGCTTGCGGCTGCTACGCCTTTGCTGTATCCGTGAGATAGCCACGCATGGCGGATTCTGCGCCCACTTCTCCGAGCACGCTGCGACGTCTGCAGCGCCGGTGTTCAGCCCGGAGGTTACGCTTGCAGCACGCGCAACGTGCCGATACCGGAGTCCTCGCGCTTGTGAAGTCGAATATCGACGTCAACGCTGAGGTACCGCAGGACCTCTTGGAGCTTCGCAATCGAAAACTCCGCGGTCTTCATCCGGCGGATTTTGGAGATCTGTGGCTGCGTAAGAAAGACGCGCTCCGCGGCTTGCTGCTGAGTCCAACCACGCGCGTCGAGTTCTTTCTTGATGGCGATCGCGAGGTCGGCTTTGGCGAGCAGTTCGTCGGCATTGGGAAGGCCGAGATCGGCAAACACGTTGCCCGAACCGTCGGTCGCTCGCGCGTCGTTCTGGTCACTCATTTCTTTCGTCCCTTCGTTTCTTGCGCGGCCAAACGACGAGCTTGCTTCAAGCGCGCCTCGATGCGGTCAAGGTCAGCTTTCGGTGTCGCGATGCCCTTGGTGCTCTTCTTCTGGAAGAAGTCGAGCACGTACACCGCGTCATCGATTTGAACGGTATACATGCATCGCCAGGTCCCAGCTTCGTCGTCTTCCCGCACCTCCATAACGTCGCTGAGTTTGCCCTTCATCGGCACAGCGTCGTCGGACGTGGTTCCCTCCTGGGCCGCCCGGAGTGCCCCGCCCATCGTCTGGCGCACGCCTTCCGAGGCCTCGGTCAGCGCATCCTGAGAATCCCCGAGCCAAACGATCCGCCTGGACACACCAACGACATTATGCGAAATATCGCATAGAGTCAAGCGGGCTGGCTTCTGGTGCCCATAGCCGCTGCTCGGCACAAGCGTGCGATCACGCCCTGAGGCCCAACTCGAGCGTATCTTACCTGGAAGCATGGACACGGATCAATCTGGACTTCGAAGAGCCAGGGCACGCGGCCGTGACGCTCGACACGTCGACGTAGGATACGGCTTACGTATCATTCACGTACGGATGTAGCGCGTCGTCTCGGAATGGCAGGAACCACTCGTCGAAGTCAAGGTTCGCGACGCCGATTGAGCGGCCGAGGTCCGAATCCTCGATGCCGTCGAACTGGCCCGAGAACAGCATCAGAAAGTCGGTGTCTTCGTAGACTGAGTCCGCGAAATCGTCGAGGTGCTTTTCGTCGACGTCGCCCGCGTCGCTCAGCTCAATATCGCCCTTCGCCGCTTCAACGATCGCGTAGAAGGCCAGCTCCTCTGCGGTGCTGGACAACGACATAGGCTCGCCGTGAGCCATCTTGAGACCGACCGATACGACCGCTACCGCATACTTCTTCATGAACAGAGGCCCATACCGGTTCGCGAAGCGTTCGGGAAGGTACGCCGACAGGGAGGTCTCGCGGAACAGGGCGACCCGGTCCTGCTCGGGCGCGTCAGCTCGCCAGTCCGTGTACGTCTCTATCGCCGAGAACGCTTCGTCAACGACGCGCGTGGCCGCGTCCTTCAATAGCCGCCGTTCGTCGCGCGACAACTCTTCAGCGTACGCCGCGAGAAAGTTGTCCACGTCCGCTTTTCCGCTCTCATCCATCGCATTCGTGTTTCGCCGCAGATGCCCTCAGTCCGCCGACAATGCTAATCTAGCAATTGCGAGTGTCGCGCGCGCATGAACCAGCGTCGGTCAACGGCAGCGCCGCGGCCCTAGCCAGCGCGACGCTCGCCCGGCCCGCTGATCGCGACGCCGGTGTAGACGCGGGCTCGCGCGCGTACCGGGCCGCGGCATGTTAGCCGTGCCGGCGCCGATGTGCTTGCCGCGACCGTCACGACGACACGTCCGTCCGGTGCGGCCAGGGTTACCCGAGCGCCATCCGGGCCGTTCGGTTCGACGCCCTCCACCGTCAGCGCGTCGCGCGCGGCGATGCCGAGCTGCTCGTGCGCGTAGACCAGCGCGGCTTGCGCGAACGGCGCCATTCCCAAACGCCCACGCAACAGCGCCGGGATGACGTTTCGGGCTTCGGCCGCGTCGACGAGCGCCGCGGCGAGCTCCGGTACGACGCGGCCGTAGAGGTCGCCGCCCGGGAGCACCAGCACGTTCGCCGCGAAGCGATCGCCGCTGAGATGGGTCGTCTCCCAGACCCGTCCCGGGCGCAAGCCGTGCAGCGCCGTCGCGAGCGGGATGCCGCGCAGCGCGCAGCACGCATCGTGCCGTCCGTGCGTGCAGACGAGAAAGAGCGGCGCCGTCTCGACGCTGAGCGGTTCGGCGCGCGGCACGCCGGCGTCCAGCTCGTCGGCGAACGCCGCGAGATCGTCGGTGCGCCACCACGTGATCGTCGACGCATCGGCGATCGCGACGTCGTAGACGTCGGTCGGCCGATCGCGCTCGTGCTTTCCGGGGCGGCGAATCGCTTGCACGCGCATTCCGGCGCGCCCGGCTGCCGCTTCGATACGCTGCGCGACCGCGGGATTGCAGCGACTTTCGGTCAGCCCGCGCGGTCCCCACGGCCCCGGCTGGTGCACGAGCAGGACGCGCGACTGCGGGGGCGCGGTCCCGAGCATCGTGTCGCCGCGCTCCTCCGCTTGCGCAGCGCAAAAGATCATGCGGGAACCACGATCCCCGCACGCAGCAAGCGCGCGAGGAGCGCCGTCGCGCGCGCGACGTCGGTCAGCGGCAACGCCGCCGCGCAGACCGCCTCGCCGGAGGTCGCGGCGCGCAACGTCTCGGCGTCGACGCCCTCGAAGCGCTGCTCATCGTCGGGAAGCTCGAGCAACGCGTCGCCGTCGGCGTCGCGGACGCGCACGCGCAGCCCCGGCCGCAGGCGCACCGGCGTCTGCGCCGTCAGCGCCTCCGCGGCCGCGAACTGCGCCAGCGGACCGAGCGGTGCGGGGCGCGTCGCGGAGGCGAGGTGCCGGCCGATCCCGCGCGCGATCGCCGCCGGATCGAGCCGGTCGAGTGCCGCATGCATCGCGGCAATCGTCGCCGCGATCTCGTCCTCAAGTGCCGCGACGTCGCCGAGGTCTCGACCTGCGGGCAGCGAGGTCCGCAGCGCTGGATCGCCGGCGAGTTCGTCGATCACCTGGTCGACGAGCGCGCGGCGCGTCACCGGGTGCACGCCGATCGTCAGGTGTCCGGAGATCTCGCCGAGCGACGCCGCGGCATGGACGTAGCCGCGCGGCAGATACAGCGCATCCCCGCGCTCGAGCACCGTGTCGAGCAAAGGCGGTTCGGCTGCGCGCGCGGCGACGTCGGCCTTGCGCTGCTCCCACGGCTGGCTGCGCAACGGCGCGTTCCACACCGGCTCGTGAATGCGCCAGCGTTTGCGGCCGAGGAACTGCAGCACGAAGACGTCGTGGACGTCGTAATGCGCCGCGAACCCCTGGCTCATCGGCGGCGTGACGTACGCGTTCACCTGCACCGGATGACCGAGCTGCGCTGCGAGCGCATCGGCGAACGTGCGAATCGGCGGCCAGAGCCGATGAAGTCCCTGGAGCACGAAGGTCGCGCCCGCGGCGAACTCGGCCAGCACTTTGTCGTCGGCGACCTGATCCGCGATCTCCGCGCCGGCACCGCCGCCGCGCGTGTAGCGCGACGCGGGAAGCACGTTCCCGTCGCGCGTCATCCGCAGGAACGGCGTGCGCACGCCGCGCCGCGAAAGCAGCTCGTCGATCGCCTCCGGCGTGAGCAGATCGTCGAAGTCGCGCGCGGGAAGCTGCGCCGCCCGGCGTACGAGCGGCGCGCGATCCCAGTATTCCGTTGCGAACGCGTCGACCGACAGTGCGGTGATGCGACCCAACGGGTCGTCCGTCGGCGCGCCGTCAGCCGGCGCGATCAGGCGCCTCCGTCGGCCCCGCCGTCCGCGCCGCCGTCGTGATGCTTGCTCCCGGCCGGACCGCCGTCCGCCGCGCCTTCATCGGCGCCGCCGTCCGCACCGCCGTCGTGCTGGCCGGGCTTCCCCGACGCGCCGCCGTCGGCGACCCCTTCCGCTCCGCTGTCCGCGCCGCCATCCGCGCCGCGGTCATGGACGCCCGGCTTCCCGGACGCTCCGCCGTCTGCTGGTCCTTCTTTGTGCACCGTACTCCCCTTTCACGTGACCGATCCCCGGCCTGCGACCGGCCGGGTCGTGTACCTTGCCCACGTTCGCGTTGAAATTCTCGGTCGACCAGACTCGCTCGGTGGGATGAGCAAGGCGGTGAGACCAAGCCCGCACCGTTGCGCCGTGCGTCGAACGCCGGCGCGGTCGCGCGTTGCCGACCGAACGCCACGGCGTTCGGCGGGGCGTCGCAACGACGTCTTGGCCACGGGGCGTAACGCCGTGTTCACCGTGTTGAACGCGCGGCGGAACGGATGAAGGGCGCCCGCTTCGACGATCTCGTAATCGGCCTCGCGCATCGTCGCCACGTCGGAAGCACTCGGTTCAGCGCCTACATCTCGGAGCCACACGGGCAGCGCGTGGCTCACGCCTCACATTCGCGCCGCTCGACGAAGTCGCCCGGCGGCGCCACCGCGCTCCACGCCGCATCGAAAGACTATCCACGGGACGTGGAACTAGAGAACGCTCCGACGGGCTGGTGGTTGCACCTTCGATGCCCGCGATCGTGGTTGTTCGCCGGCACGAAGAGTCCTAGCGTACCGACGGCGTCTTCGATCTGGTCCACCACGCCCTCAACTGCTCTGGACGAACACACCTTGCCCCGCGCGCCTTGTAACCAACGTGCTCGCTGATTCATCCCACCTGCGCCGAGTCACCGCTTATTGCTTCGGCACGCGCAGCGGCTATGAACTGAAGTGTGCGCGCTACTGTGGAGCGGGATTGCGGGCGAACGAAGATTCAACCCTTTGCATCCGAACTTCTGGGCCTCGCAAACCCCGTCACATCTGTCACGTCGCAGCACCGAAAGCAGCAGGTAAGAAAGCAAGGATTCAGTATCCGGTTCATACGGGGCTGGTTCGCAGCCCACATCGTGAGGTAGCGTCGGAGCGGGGAGTCTGCGTTTGCGAGCCGATGAAGGATCAACCGGAGCAGTGACCGGCCGGTCTGCTCTTGTCGAATGGGCAAATCAGCAGGATGCATGGGTTCGTACAATAGTCTCGGAAATAATCGCGACGAAGAAAGCGCTCGGAGACAATACGCTTGACGTTGTCTTCGACTCGTTCTTGCGCGAGAAACTCCTTGCCAAAGGCGACGCGGCCGCTGTTCCGCTTCTCTCGACCGACCCATCAAGCTTTAATGTGGCTTCCGCTTTATCGTTGGTTGCCATCGACAAAGTGCAGTACGTCAATGCCCTTCAGCAGGGACAGTCCATTGACTTCAACCCACGCCTAACGATCATCTTCGGCGAAAATGCCGCTGGTAAGACGGGGTATGTTCGCATCTTAAAGCAAGTTGCGGGAGCGCGAACGGCCGTACCGGTTCTACCGAATGTGTCGAACCGCACTGGGGCTCATTCGCAGCCGTATGCCCACCTCACATATGCGCTTGGTGACGAAGCTTGTGAGATCGAATGGCACAACGAAGCCGCGGTCGCGCCGCTTACGCGAATCGACGTGTTCGACTCTAGCGTGTCTGCGCTACACGTCGACGGCGACCTCAATTACCTCTACACGCCTGGCGAGTTGTCGCAGTTTCCCCTCACACAGCAGGCAATAGAAGCGATCCGCAACCGCCTCGATCAATCAATCCGGGCCGCGACGGTCCAAGCAAATCCATTTAGCGCGCGGTTTAGTCGGAATACGACCGTGTACCAGGTGATAGAGTCACTTGGAGCGTCGACGGATCTTTCGCAACTTAAGGCAATGGTTCACGAGGGAACGAACGAAAGCGACGAGCTGCAGCTTATTTCGGCGCAGATCGATGCGTTGAAGTCGACAGACCCGACGCCCCACCGCAAGATCGCCGAAAGGGCTAAGCGGAATCTCCGGTCGCTCCGTGAAGCCGTCTCGCCGTTCGTGGATTTCGATGCCGCGAAGTATACTGCCGCCGTCAGCGCGCTGAGGGAAGCGCGGAAGCGCTTCGAAGAGGCGACGCACCTGGGCCTTGCTGGCGTCGACCTCCCGGGGATGTTTGAGAAGGCGTGGGAGGACTTTATCCACGCGGGCGAGGTCTATCTCCAAGGTACTGGCGATGCGTCATCTTACCCGAGAGAAGGGGATCGCTGCATCTACTGTAGGCAGCCACTCTCTCGTGAAGCTACATCGCTCCTATTGAAGTATCGGACCTTCTGTAGCGAACATATTCGCCGCGAAGTAACGCTGGCCAAGCAGCAGTTCGAACAGGCCGCCTATCCAGTGCCGTCTAGCCTTGACTTCGAGGCACTCGCGCGCGCCGTTGAAGAGGCGCTGCTCGATTCCGCCATCGGGGTGGAAGACGCGGCAGAACTCCAAGCCGTTCTACAGACGGCGCACGAGGTTTCCACAGCTGTGGCAACTGGGGACGATGTTCGGGCGGCGGCAGACGTGTCCAAGAGGATAAAAGACGGTTTAGCTGTGCTCGACGAGTCGGAGCAAAAGGTCAGTGCGTTAATTAGCGGGCTCGAAGAGCGGGGCGAGAGTCGACAAGCGGCGCTAAAGCAGCGCGAAGCTCAAGCTGCCGATATTCATGCGCGTCAGCTTATGCGCCAACTGCTTCCCGAGATCGAGGCGTTCGTCCAGCGGGCAAAATGGGTAGACAGGGCTAAGATTCATCAGCGGAAGTTTCAGGGGCTCCTGCGTTCGCTAACGGAGGCCGCCAAGAATGCCAGTGCGGAGCTGATAAACCGCGATTTTGAGCGGCGCTTTCATGAGGAGAGCAAGAGGCTTCGTGCGCCTAATGTAGTTCTTGAGTTTCCGGGACGCCAAGGTCAAGTCAGCCGTCGGAAGGCCATCGTCAGCGACCATAAGCCTAGCGAGACGTTGTCCGAGGGCGAACAAAAGGTCATCGCGCTCGCCGACTTCTTAGCTGAGGTGACGCTCAAGCCTGTCGCTCCGGTCATATTCGATGACCCTATAACGAGCCTAGACTACAAGCGCGTGTCGGAGGTAGCAGATCGCATCGTGGCATTGGCCGACGAGCGACAGGTGATTCTCTTTACGCATAACATCTGGTTCACCACTGAACTGTTGGCGCGGTTCGAGTCGCGACCTAAGGACTGCTCTTACTACAACGTTGCTCGTGAAGGCGATCGGATCGGAATCGTGACAAAGGGAACTCATCCACGCGCCGATACGGTCAACAGCCTACGGGGGCGAATCAACGCCCTTGTCCATTCTGCCGAGAAGTCATCTGGAGAGGTGCGAGAGGCGTTAGTGGAGCGTGGATACGAGTTGCTTCGAAATGCCTGCGAGGTGATTGTTGAGACTGAACTACTCCAAGGTGTGACGCTGCGATATCAGCCAAATGTACGGATGACCATGCTACCGAAGATCAAAGGCGAAGCTCTAGCCGCCGCTATCGACGTGATTCTTCCCATTTTTGACGATTGCTGCCGGTACATTGGATCGCACTCACAGCCCATGGAGACGTTGAACGTACGTCCGACGCTAGAAGCGCTCAAACGCGATTGGGCTCGTGTGCTCGATGCTCGCGAGGCATACGCGGCCGCGAGTTGAGGCTTCCAACGGGAAATCTGCGACAATCAACGGTGCAAGCGTTCTAAGATGAGCCGCTATTTGAGACTGCGCTACCAAGGACCGCGTCTACCGCTATCCCAGTCTTCGAGGCAAGGCGACGCGCGGTGACAGAATTCGCACGCGCTTGAGCGCAAGTTTTGGGAGTGTCGATGAGGCGCCGCGAACCTGTATCGTTGTCGGCTGCCATCAACTAACCCTGAGCGAGGATCTACAAGAGATGACAGCCACGCTCGGGTAGAATTCCTTGCTTAACGGCTGCCGTGGCGGTGCGAGAAGCTCTGGAATGCCCGTGACTCTACGCGGGAACGCCGACGACGAGCTTCACCGTCAGTCCGCTGTTTGGCCCGGGCGGGATTCCGAAGGCGTTGTCCACGCGAAAGTCCGTGCGAAGCGCCTCCAGTAGCTGAGCAGCGGGCGGTCTCGTGCCAATCAATGCGGTCGACGCAGATCGCGGGCTCTCGACGTCCTTCGCGCGCATCACCTCGATCGCATGACCGCCGTCAATCGCGCGCAGACAAATGGCGCGGACATAGTACCGATTGAACTCACCTTCGGCGTATGTGATGTGAGCGTCCCACGGAACGGCCTTCTGATACTGCTTTCCATTTTTCGTGTGGGACGTCTCATATGCTGCGAACGCGCCTTGCGATTGGAGTCGCTCCGCAAGGGTTTGGTCGTTTCCGTCGACGATGGCTTCGCGAAGTGCATCTTGGTGGATCGCGTGCCCACGATCCGTGAATCGCTTACTGGCGTAGGTCCTACGTGCCCGGACGTCGCCTTCGAATTCTGAAAGCATCCGAAGGCGGGTCTCGCCGTCCAATTGAGAATAGCATAGGGCCATGTCCCTGTGATCGACCACAACGGCGACAAATGTCAGGCTCTGTTAGCAAATGGGGCAAATCTTTACTCGAAGGCAGCTCGATCAGCGCAAGGTGCCTTGGGTCGACGCCTTCGGCGTTCTGCTTTGCCGGAAAGCCGCCAGCGCAGGTCGCGCTGGCGCGGCGATGAACCGGAATCAGGACGGGGTCGGACGCAGGCTGACGTGCGACGATCTGATACTTCCGATCTGACGTAGCTGGATGTTCCTTGGCAGCCGTTAAACACAGCAGGTGCCTGGCCCGCAAGACTCATCTTACGTTTTACGTCCAGACCCCTACGTTGCGAAAGTTCGCAGTTGCGGGTAAGGCATCGTCGTCGATCCGGCCCGCGAGTTCATTGGAGCGGGGCACCCAAAGGTTGCCGTGCAAGCGCATCGGGAGGTGTGGGATCGGTGTGGGATCCCACCCCACTCGCTCGTGGACGGTCCTACCGTCCACCAACCATAAGATTCGGCCTGGGCGCCAGTCGATCGCGTAGCGATGGAAGTCCAAGGTCGCGTCAAAGCCGAGATCGATGCGGCAGGGCGAACCCCGATAGCCGAAGCCCATTGTCGCGCCCTCGTCACCAGGGTTGAAGTAGACGTTGACTAGTAGGCGCCTTGGGTCGTTTCCCGCAAGTTCGATGTCGATCTCCTGCCGCGGTGCGTCACGGTGCAAGAAGAAGCCTGTAATCAGGCCCGCACCAGCGGCAGCCCTTACCTCTGCCTCGAATCGTCCGTGCTCGAAGAAGCGCCGCGATGCGAAAGCGCCCGAACGAAACCGCCTGCTTGCAGTTGAGACGTTGGTGACAGCGAGACTCGCACCTTCCTTACCGTGCACGAGACCATCGTGCGCAAATGATGCTAGATTGCCCGGAAACGTCTCGACTAGCCGAGGAAACGAGTCGGTCTCCGTTGTCATCGCGCAGTGAAGAAGGCGCTTTCCGGTTGGCGGCGCGGACTCCCCTGTAGGAGGCCTGGGCCGCCAGTGACTCCGCGCCGGCAGAACCCACGGAGAATCGTCCAGTGGCCAAGCCGCTTTGTGGAGCGACGTGGTGGACGCGCATCCCGCGTCCGGTCGGTCGTCTCTGAAGAGCCTAAAGCTTCGAGGAGCTCCGATCGGGTACGACTGAACGGGCTCCGCCAGCCCGAGGAGGGCGCAAAGCGAGCCCCAGGGTCCCGTCGCAGTGATCTCGTCCGTTAATACCGTCGTTCTCGACGGCGGGAAAAGCCGACGCTCCATCTTTGTGCAGAGCGCTGCATTCGTTTCTAGGACAAATCTGGCATCCTCCATTGCGATCGCCGCGGATAGCGCGTCGGGCGCGAGCGGCGCGCCCACGACAGCGTCGAATATTTCGAAGAGCTTAAGAAGTTCGTAAGGCCCGATCACCTTCTCATTGCCGTCAAACGCTCGGACGCGCAGTCCCAGCATCGACAGGGCCATCGCAAGACTTTCGCGTCCGCCGCTTTCGGTCCACGCTAGTACCGGGCCGGCGCGGTTCTGATCGCGTGGCAGCGGACCAGAGCGCGCATCAACGATCCCCGCCCGCGCGAGGTACGGCAGGATCGAATAGGAGTTATCGGAGGCGCCGTCCTGTCTCTGCAAAATCTTCGGGCAGCAAAGCGCAAGTGCGCCGAGCTCCTCAAAACGATAATTGATCCACAGGTCGACGGGGCCGACGACAGGCATCGCCCTCAGAAGTGCGGCCGCCGCCTCACGCGATAATACGTAGCCCGACAGGAACCACAGCCCGCGCGCCGGACGAAAGAGTGCGTCGCACTGATCCAGTCGTTCCGCGGTCCCTCCAGCATCCTCGTAGGAGAGGTAGAGGAGACGCGGTCCGCCGTCAGTTCGACAGCGCTGGATTGCGGCGCGCCAACCGCGGTCAATCGCTGCGGCGGCGCCGAGCGCAAACCAGACGTCATCCTCAAGGACCAATACGTGAGCGGCGGGTCCCGCGGCAATAGTTTTCCAGGCCTGCACATGCGACCGCGCTACCGCTACTTCTTGGAGCGTCATTCTGATCGGCTCGTCGGCGCCAAAGCACTCCGCCAACCTCGGATCCGGCTGGACGTATAGCTGGTCACCGATGCGGTAGGTAGTGTCGACGTCGGCCGTCGCGGCAACGGCGCGACCATCGCGCGCATCAATCGCCGCTAGCCGTCGCGCGATCGACGCGAGCGGCGCACCATCGGACGTCTTGAAACGTCCAAGTTCGCGAAGCACGCGCCGCCATCGCTCCGGTTTTCGGTCAAGGTTCACGACCAGGATGGATCCGATCTTCTCCGTCCCTTCGCCGAATGCCGATATACGGCCACCTGGAAGCAGTCTTGCCGTTGCGCGCCACACAGAGAAGGCAAATCTGCACAACGAGCCTGATGCTACCCCGAGGTTCACCCGGCTGCCTCCCTACGCATTACGGTTCAGCCCGCGTCCATATTACGCCAGTTTCGGGCGTCGCCACGATAAGAGAGCTCCCAGCGCGTCTCGGCAATGGTATCCCAAGTGTGCAACAACTCGAAGTCGAAAGGTGCGCCGGCGATGATCAGATCGCGCGCGTGTGCCGCTAAGGCAGCCGTGAAATTTCCGGGACCAGTGGCGGACTGGATCTCGGGAAAGGCGTCCTCGCCGAGTAGGTTCTCAGTCGCGCGAACAAGCGCGAGCTTTACAACCGGATGGTTCGCAGGCGCTGCAATCGGATCATTGTTGACGTAAAAAATTCGGTCACGAGTCGGCATATCTGCTCGCAAGATTTCGGCTGCCGGGACCATCTGGCTGGACGGGATGTCATAGCATAGTGGCTGAACCTTAAGTCGGGAGTCTCGAAAGATATGTCGCCAGCCTTCGCCCAGCAGCACGTCATCCGCATCGACATAGAAGCCGCCTTCCGCAAGCACGAAGCACATCCGCAGATAGTCGCTACGCATTGCCGGATGCCGACAGCGCGCAAATGCCGCGCGCTCCCTCGCGCCGTAAACCTCGGCGATGTATGCGGTCGCCGTTACGTCATCGAACATCCGGAACGCGAAGCCCTCTTCGGCAAGTCGATCCCAGCTATCGAGGCAGGCGCGCACGTCGTCGGGAACATCGTGTGGGTCGTGCCAGTATCTAATCAGCGTCTTCGGAATGAGCGCTGACTCGACCAACGCGTCTCCGTTCGAAACAATCGAACGACAAAGCTGCTGCAAGGACAGGTCTCGTATAAACGCCGACCGCAGCCGACCGTCGTTCTCGAAGCCGGGCGGGTAACTCATTAGTTGTAAGCTCCTATTGATTCGCGAGCCCGCAGGAGGGTCGGGCTAGTGACGTTGCTATCTGACCGTTTACTCTGGCGGCCGAGTCTGCGAGGTTCTCATATATTGTTGATACCACGAAGAACTCTTAAGAAGATATGCGCGTCCTTCAACGACGAATCCGTCAAGGCCATGCTCTACAGCGTAGGCATCAAGATCCACTAGGTTGTTGATGAACCCCTTGCCACTGAAGTTTAAAGACGTGTTACACAAGACGCCGTAGCCCGTAAGTGTCTTAAATGCGAGGAGCAAGCTGTACAGGCTTTCATTTGAAGCGGATGTAACGGTCTGGATACGCGCGGTGCCATTCACATGCGTAACGGCTGAGAGGGCGTCCGTATTTGTACGATGGGTAAAGAGCATATATGGACTTTCGTGATTGCATCCGAACCATTCCGCGGCGTCTTCCGGAAGGCAGACGGGAGCTATCGGACGGAACTGTTCGCGCTGCTTGATCTCATTTAACCGCACTCTGGTGCTATCTCGGAAGGGAGCGGCGAGGATAGACCTGTTGCCGAGGGCGCGCGGTCCGATTTCGTATCGGCCACTCACCCACCCGAGGACGAGGTCGTTCGCGAGCATGTGCGCAATCTTATTGTAGCCCTCGTCGTATACGTCATAGTTGCCGAGAGGGAGAGAACGGTCCTTTCGGAACGTCAAGCCGGAGTAAACGTCCCATTGAATCTTTGGATTCCCCGTAAATCGGAATTGGGCGTCAATCGCGGTGCCAATGGCGGATCCCGAGTCATTGGCGACCGGAGGAATGAACACATCGGAGAAGAGGCCGCTCTCCATCCACTTCGTGTTCCAGTCGCAATTCAGGCCACATCCCCCTGCGATCACGAGTGGTTGCTTCTTCTTGAAGTTCGCTCTCGCAAACTGATAATAAACGTCGAATAGTGCGTCGCTGAATATCCCCGCGAAGTTCCGAAACTCTGGGTCATCGAGCCCTACGTTTAGATGAGGCGCGTGCTCAATATTCTTGTAAGCGCTCAACTTCTCGAATGGCCCGTCCAACAGGAAGCTGAGGATCTGTTTCTCGTCAGCAGTGGGTGTGCTTCGCTTGGAAAATGACGCTAAGGCCATGAGCTTTCCGGCGTCCGAAGAGCGGGGGTAGGGTCCGTCCTTCGGAAAGGTTGGGTCGGCTAGGCCGTAAACTAGCCCGAAGCGATTTCCTGGCTGGGTTAGAACGTCCGCAACGAGCGTGATATTCAAATCGCGATCAATGTCATAGAAGGCACCGATCTCGCCTTCCCATACCAATGAATAGCAGGGGGTACCTTTCGGCAGATTCGACATCCCGAAAGCACAGAGTATGTGCGATCGTTCATGCGAAGAGGAAAAGTAGTGAACCTTGCCGTGTAGGAAACGCCCTCGATTTAGAATTATGTTGTCACTTGATAGGCCGCGGTATCCGGCGTTACTACGTGACCCGTGCAAATATTCGTGGTGATCACGCGGCCACCATCCCCCCATGCATATCACGTCTGGAAGTTCGTCAAACTCTTCGATGGCATCTAAGACGCCCGAAACGGACACCGAGGAATATCGATAATTGGAATCCTTCTCTGCCTCCACGGACACGACCAAGCGGCCGTCCTTGAGAAAGGCAATCGCGCCATCGTGCCCCGGATTATAAGAGATGATATTCACGCTTTACCTCCTCCATTGATGGCCGTAAGGGCGGCCCCATCCGGTATAGGGTTACACGAACGTACGAGAGTCTTGGTGCCGCCCGGCCAATCCGTGAACCCCCGGGAACTCCGATCATCGCGCAAGAACGGACACTGAAGACCCGCGTCGGCAAAGCCCCCCGTCGAACGCGCGCGAGCGAGTGTTCTTGAAGCGGTACCCTCGCGCTTCCTCTAGACGCCCGTGCGAAATGTTCGCTAGGCGGACGGCCGCGGTCTCCTTACCGTGAGCATCGCTCGGAACGAGACCTTGGATATTCGGATTCGTTCATGGCGACCGTCTTGGCGCAACCATGCTGGGACGCGGCATGCGGTTTCGAGCCGGATGGCGGCTTGTTCTTGGCTGCTTCGGTCACTATGGAAGTTTCCGCGAATAGCCCGGTAGCCCGGGGTCGATTTGCCGGCGCGTTGCGCTTTAGCGGTCGTCGCGTTCGCCGTCGTCTACCTAGCGCGGCAAACTGTCGCAATCTGGAACGAACGGCGACGTGGCGCCTTGGCAATCTACTACACGAAAGACACGTGGGCGCTCTACGCTGAGGAAACAACTAGGAACCTATATTTCCATTTTAATCCGATGCCGATCTGGTCGCTCGTGGACCGGGCACTGGTTCGCTTCGCGTAAGGCGCCGCCAATCGAGAATGTGTACCGCGTAGCCGCGAAGCACCGGATCGAATCGCGGTCTTTGCCGACAGCATGGTGAACCTTCTTTAGGCGGGCGCCCTTTGACACCCACGCAATCGTCTGCTTCGTCAGTTTGGTATCACCGAGGCGCGAATGAGCTTATTACATTCGCGCGCGGGCGCCTTCACGGCTATGTGAGCGATAACCCGCTTTGAAGCAGCGCATCGCTCACATCCGCGCCTGTAGGTGTCTTAAGGGACTTTAGTCAGCGTCGAAGGGATCCGCATAACCGCGGCTTCGCCGTTGCCTAGCCAGCATCGGATCGCAGTACACCTCGCTCCAGAGCGCCGCGTCGTTCGGACCGAAGCCTTCGAAGCGCCATGTGGAGGCGGTGAACGGGGTGAAGCGCGGTGTTGCGGCGGCGCGCCATGCGCGGGCTTCGTCTTCGGTGAAGCCGTACTGCACCCAGAGCGCGCGATCGGGGATGTCGGCAATCACGTCTTCGGCATCGCCGGCGGAATCGCGTGGAATCCGCTTCGCGCGGAATTCGGGATCGTCGAGGAGACTGGGCCTGCAGCCGAAGAACAACGGGAAGGTCATCGATGCTAACTCCATCGGTTGACGGGCTCGGTCGGTGGTAACGACACCGGCCGGGCCGCTGTGTTTGTACACCAGTATTTTACCACGGCGAACGCCTGTTCGACAAGCGTTTTGTGCGCCGCGAGCACGGTGATCACGCGCTATACCACCATCACGATCGCGGCCATCGCGGTCAGCAGGACCCACGGTGAACCGAACGTGCGCTGAATGACGCGCGACCGTATGGCCGCAGCGTCGAGCGTTTCGCGGTCCTGGCGTTGAATCGACCGAGTGCGGTACACTGCCTCGGATGAAGATTGCGACGTACAACGTGAACGGCGTGAACGGGCGGCTTCCCGTGTTGTGCGGTTGGCTCGCGCAGGCGAAGCCTGACGTCGTCTGCCTGCAAGAGCTGAAGGCGCCGCAGGAGAAGTTCCCTGCGGATGCGATCCGCGACGCGGGATACGGCGCGATCTGGCTGGGACAGAAAAGTTGGAACGGCGTCGCGATCTTGAAGCGCGGCGAGCCGCCGGTGCAGACCTGCGCCGGATTGCCGGGTGAGCCGGACAGCGCGCAATCGCGGTACATCGAGGCGCTCGTCGACGGGCTGCTGATCGGCTGCATCTATCTGCCCAACGGCAACCCCGCGCCCGGTCCGAAGTTCGACTACAAGC
The DNA here is from genome assembly GCA_035650875.1 of Vulcanimicrobiaceae bacterium. Classification (GTDB taxonomy): domain Bacteria; phylum Vulcanimicrobiota; class Vulcanimicrobiia; order Vulcanimicrobiales; family Vulcanimicrobiaceae; genus Vulcanimicrobium. The sequence continues at coordinate 169,653 of DASRGU010000010.1, read as the reverse complement.
TCGCGTGGTTCGACGCACTTCTCGCGTACGCGGGCAGTCTGCTCGCGCGCGGCGTTCCCTCGGTGCTAGCGGGTGACTACAATGTCATGCCGACGGAGCTTGATGTGTACAAGCCGGAACGCTGGGTCGACGACGCGCTCTTTCGTCCCGAAGTGCGCGACGCGTTCGCGCGGCTCGCGGCACAGGGCTGGACCGATGCTCTGCGGACGATGCACCCGGGTGAACGGATCTACACCTTCTGGGACTACTTCCGAAACGCGTTCGGCCGCGATGCCGGCCTGCGGATCGACCACCTGATGCTGAGTCCCGCCGTCGCCCAACGCCTCGTTGCGGCCGGCGTCGATCGCGAGGTGCGAACACGCGAGAAGACGAGCGATCACGCTCCCACCTGGATCGAGCTGTCCGACAAGCGTTAGGCGGGCGTCCCGAGGAATCTCGCGAGGTACGGCGCGGTGCGGCTGGCCTGTACGCGCGCCACCTCCGCCGGCGGCCCGGACGCGACGATGCGGCCGCCCTCGTCGCCGGCACCCGGACCGATGTCGATGATCCAATCGGCGGCGGCGAGCACGCGCATGTCGTGCTCGACCACGATCACCGTGTTGCCCGATTCCACGAGGCCGTCGAGCTGCGCCAGCAGCTTCTCCACGTCGGCGGGATGGAGTCCCGTGGTCGGCTCGTCCAGGACGTACAGCGTGTCGCCGCGCTGCGTGCGCTGCAGCTCCGTCGCGAGCTTGATCCGCTGCGCCTCGCCGCCGGACAACTCGGTCGCCGGCTGCCCGAGCCGCAGATAGCCCAAGCCCACCTCGCGCAAGGCGTCGAGCGCGCGGCGTACCGGCACTTCGTCGGCGAAGAACTCCCACGCGCCGTTCACGGTGAGGGCGAGCACGTCGGCGATCGACTTCCCACGATAGTGGATCTCGAGGGTTTGGGCGTTGTAGCGCGCGCCGTGACAGGTGGGACACGGCGCGTAGACGCTCGGCAGAAACAGCAGCTCGACCATCACGGATCCCTCGCCCTCGCACGTCGCGCAGCGCCCTTTCGCGACGTTGAACGAAAACCGTCCGGCATCGTAGCGCCGCGCGCGGGCCTGCTTCGTCGCCGCGAAGAGTTTGCGCACGGCGTCGAACAGGCCGGTGTAGGTCGCGAGATTCGAGCGCGGCGTGCGGCCGATCGGCTTCTGGTCGACGCGCACGAGCCGTGTGATGCGCTCCATCCCGCCGGCGATGCGCCCGCCGCTGCGCTCTTCAGGCTCGCGCAGGAGGTCCGCGCCATCCTCCGGCTCCGGCGGAGCGGGGACGTGACCGAGGTGCGCCTCGACGAGCTCCACGAGCGCTTCGCTGACCAGACTCGACTTGCCCGATCCCGACACACCGGTCACGACCGTGAACACGCCGAGCGGAAAGGCGACATCGAGCTCGCGGAGGTTGTGGCGCGTGACGCCCGCGAGTTGCAACCATCCTTGGACGGGGCGCGGCGTCCGTTCCGTGCGCTGGTCCGCCTCGAACAGGTAGCGCCGCGTCCGGGACGCCTTGACCTTCCGTAGGCCATCCGGCGGTCCGCTGTAGAGCAACTGCCCTCCCTGCTCGCCCGCGGCGGGGCCGACGTCGACGATCCAATCGGCGTGGCGGATCACGTCGAGATCGTGCTCGACGACGAAGAGCGAGTTCCCCGAGGCTTTGAGCCCGTCCAGCGCGCGCAGCAACGCCTCCGTGTCGGCGGGATGGAGACCGGCGGACGGCTCGTCGAGCACGTAGACGACGCCGAAGAGATTCGAGCGCACCTGCGTCGCCAAGCGCAAGCGCTGGAGCTCGCCCGGCGAAAGCGTCGGCGTGCTGCGCTCGATGGTCAGATAGCCCAACCCGAGATCGAGCACCACCGCGAGCCGTGCGAGCAGATCGTCGACGATGCGGCGCACGACTTCGGCTTTCTCCGGATGCCGCGCGTCGCGCATGTCCGCGTACGGCTTCAGCATCGCGACCAGACTCGTGAACGGCACGCGCGCCATCTGCGCGAAATCCAAACCGGCGAACGTCACCGAGAGCGCCTCGCGTCGCAGCCGTTTGCCGTGACACAGCGGGCATTGCCTGCTCACCAAATACCGCGCGGCCCGTTTCTTCATCAGCGCGCTTTCGGTATTGGCAAACGTCTGAAGCACGTGCTTGCGCGCGCTGATGAAGGTGCCGTGATAGCTCGGCTCTTCCTTGCGCTTGAGCGCACGCCGGGTCTCGGCCGGTGTGTATCCGGCGTACACCGGGACGGTCGGCTGCTCGTCGGTGAACAGCAGCCAGTCGCGGTCCTTCTTGGGCAGCTCGCGCCACGGGCGATCGACGTCGTAGCCGAGCGTGACGGCGATGTCGCGCAGGTTCTGCCCGTGCCATGCCGGCGGCCATGCAGCGATCGCGCGCTCGCGGATCGTGAGCGAGGGATCGGGCACCATGGAACGCTCGGTGACGTCGTAGATGCGTCCCAACCCGTGACAGCGCGGGCACGCGCCGGCCGGCGTGTTCGGCGAGAACGCCTCCGCTTCGAGGTGCGGCTGCTTGGGCGGATAGTCTCCGGCGCGCGAGTACAGCATCCGCAGCAGGTTGGAGAGCGTCGTCACGCTGCCGACAGACGAGCGTGTCGTCGGCGTGCCGCGTTGCTGCTGCAGCGCGACGGCGGGCGGGAGGCCGTGGATCTCGTCGACGTCGGGGACTGCCATTTGGTGGAACAGGCGCCGCGCGTACGGAGAGACCGATTCGAGGTAGCGGCGCTGCGCCTCCGCGTACAGGGTGCTGAACGCCAGCGACGACTTCCCCGACCCGGAAACCCCGGTGAACAGCACCAGCGCTTCGCGCGGCAGGTCGACGCTCAGGTCCTTGAGATTATGCTCTCGCGCGCCGCGGACGCGCACGAACCCGGCCGCTTCACTCGCCACCCGACTAGCTTACCCGGTACGTCGCACGAAGGCTTCGCCCAGTCTTTGGGCGCTGAGAACTGCGTCTTGAACATCGGCTCGATCGGACCGAACGGGATGGTATACCACAGCAGTTGCGAGTTCCGGTCGAAGACGATTCTTCGGCAGCGCGAGGAGCGGCGGCGTTACGGCGACGAGCAAGCCGTCCGTGGCTTCGATGAAGTCGTGGGGCGTGCCATTGGCGGCTCGGAGACGAGCCGGGCGCACTTTCGAGAACCGTAAGCCGATGCGTGCGATCCGCTTGACCGCGCAATCATATTCAGGGTAGGATTGTCATATGCCGCCCGCAGTGGGGTCAAAAAAGCACAAGACGACGAAGGGCGATCGAAAGCGGCCTGCACGGCATTCTGACGCAGCCGCGAAAGCAACGAAGACCGGCGGGATAGCGTACGAGCCGATTTCGGTGACGGTCCCGCGTCGAATCGTGCATGAGGCGAAGAGCCGGCATCCGCGAGGCGAGTTCTCGGAATTCGTCGCTCGTGCGATGGCTCGAGAGCTCGTACGCGAGGCGCAAGAAGCCTACCTGGAGCAAGCCGAAAAAGTAACGCCTTCGAACGACGCCGTCTACCGCGAGTTTCTGAGCCTGCTTTCCGCGTGAAGCGTGCGCTCGTCTTCGATACCGGCGCGCTCATCGCGGCGGATCGAAATGACGCCACCGTGAGCGCAATTGTGAAGGCGGCGAAGGCGACGGACACCACAATCTACGCGCCGGCCACATGTGTCGCGGAAGCGTGGCGTGACGGCCGCACGCAGGCGCGATTGGCGATGTTCCTCAAGGGCATCCATCAATTCCCATCGCTCGACCTGGAAGACGCCAAGAACGTGGGACAGCTTCTGTCGCGGTCCGGCACGGCGCAGGTGGCCGACGCACATCTGGTCACCGTCGCCGTGCGAGTCGCTCCGTCGGTCGTCGTGACCTCAGATCCGAGCGATATTGAAACGCTGTTGCAGCTATTCGAGCGGGACGTCAAAGTACGGTCCCTGTAGCGGCCATGCAGGAGCAGGCCCCGCCGTGGGGAGATTGGCGATGAGCCGTTTTTCCTGGTCTATGGTCTCTGCCGCATGGGCGTCCTCGGGAAGGATCCGCTCGCGTTGCGCGAGCTGCTCGCGACGCCGACGGTGACGTCGTATGACGTGCGGCTCCTCGAGGAGCATCTTCAGCTCGTCGACGCCGTGCGTCTCCAACGGTGCGATGCACTCGAGATACTCGGTCGGATTCAGCATCGGGCCCGCTACGGCGGCGGCGTAGATGCCGTGCCGGTACGCGGCCGAGTCGGGTCGCGGCTCGTTCTTAAGGTAACGATAGCTCGCCGCGAAGCGCGCTTCGTCGGTGAGAACCGGATCCGGCGCCGTCGCGTCGCCCTCATAGATGCGGGGATAGCGTACGCGCGGTTCCCTCGCGCGCTCGGAAGCGAACTCAAGCGTGGCTCGCAGCCCGGCGACGGTGGAAGCGTACGTCGCGGTCGACCCTTCGGCGAACACGTCGCGCAGCGGCCTGAGTGCATCCGTGGCGTAGGCGAATCGCTTCGCCGCAGACGCGATCGCGAACTCTCGGTCAGCCGACGTGTACGGGGCACGGTAGTCGAATGCGGCGAGAAGCGCGAGATGCAGTTGCTGGAGCGACGCGTCGACCGAGACCTGAACTCGCCGGATCCGGCGCGGTGCGCGCGTCTCGGCGGCCCGCACTTCGAACACGCGCTTCGTCGACGCCGGCTTCGCCATCGTCGGACGTTTCGACGGCGATTCCGTCGTCCCGCTTCTGTTCGGGGCCGCCCGGCGCCGTCGTAGCATTGCGGCCATCGTCGAGAACGGCGTCGGCCCGCCGGCGTTCGCGATCGCGGGAGCATCCGGCAGCGGCTTCGCGATCACCGATCCAACCACGCGGCGGTGGTGTTGCGGAAGTCGAGCGCTTTCGATCAGCCGCTGCAGCTATCGCAGCGAACGGGGTGTTCGGCACGTCGGATCGATCGCGCAGGCTCCACGCGGCGTTCCGCATCGGCGAAGACGACAAGCACATCGTCTCGACCGATCAAGACGGCGTCGCGGTGAGTCCACCGCGCTCACCGTGCAGAGCAGATACCGTCCGTCGTGCGAAGAGCCGGGGGGCGCGCTCACCGAACCGGTTCGCGCGCGTGATGTCCTCGACGTGCCGTGACCGATGCGAGCGCCACGTTTGCGAGCCGCCGCCCGGCGCGACGACGGCGCCCGAGAGCAGCGTCGAACGAAGAATGTGCGGTGCCTGCGCTTCGTGCAACGCCGTGCCGCCCGCGGGAAACCCGTTTCGTATGGCGCGGCGGCTCTACAGGACGGTCGCCGACGCGCCTTCGTGAACGACGTCGAACAGCGCGGGTACGGACGCGAACTCCCTCCACTCCGGCCGGCGCACGAGCGCGAGGAAGCCGTCGTCGTGCGCGGCATCGAACTCGGCGCGCGTCGTCCAGTCCGCGATGTTGACGAATGCATAGGGTGCGTCGGCGGATTGTGCCCGGTGGAGGCGGTGGCGGAGATAGCCGGGCTTGGCGCTCATGTAGCGGTTCACTTCGCGCCAGAGTGCGATGAAGGCGTCTTCGCGGCCGGCCGGGACGCGAAACGAGTTGATCAGGGTCACCACGTCCGAACGCTCCCGTTCAAGGTATTTGCACGGCTGTGCAGAAACTGCGCCATAAGAATGGCGCGTCCGGCAGCGGCTGTCAAGCGGTTCGAGCCTCGGGAGGACGGCCGGGTCGCGCGCGGCGCGCGCACGCGAGCCGCGATCGTGAATGCGGCCGGCGTGATGCTGGGACGCGGCGACCACGTGACGATCGATGCCGTGGCGGAGGCGGCTCGCGTGTCGCGGCGGACGATCTACACGTACTTCCCGACGCTCGAGCAGCTGGTGCTCGACGCGACGGCCGGCTCGCTCGCGAACGCGCGCGTGGATGCCGTGTTCGAGCGCCATGCGGACGCCGAGGCGCGTATCGCCGCGCTCGCGCGCGCGATCGTCGCGATGAGCGCCGACACCATGCCGCTGGGGCGGGCGCTGATCCGGCTCACCATCGAACCGCCGCAACCGGCGGACGGCGCGCGCGCCGCGCGGCGCGGCTATCGCCGGGTCGCCTGGATCGAACGCGCGCTCGAACCGCTGCGTGCGCGGCTGACGCCGGCGCGCTTCAAACGGCTCGTCTCCGCGCTCAGCGTGGTCCTGGGCTGGGAAGCGATGATCGTTCTCGAGGATGTTCGCGGTCTCGCACCGCGCGAGGAAGAGGCCGTGTGCATGTGGACCGCTCGCGCGCTCGTTCGCGCGGCTCTCGACGACGCGCGCGCATGCTCCCGCCGCAAGCGGACCGGAAGCCGAAGGCCGCGCCGTGCGTCAACGTCGTGGCGGTCCCCGCGACCATCGCGAGCGGCGCTTCGTTGAGCGCTTCGGTCCTCACCGCGTTCGACGCGCGCCGCCGCCTCGTCGCGCCGCACGCGATCGCGAACGCGGCGCGGAGGGCGGTCACGGGCGCGGGCTCAGATCAGCAGGGCCTCGGCGGCGACTCGGTCTTCGTCCCACGTCGCACCTTCAGCTGACAGCTTCGCCAGATCCGGCTCGCCGATCGCGTCCCGCAACATGGCGCGCGTCGCGGCGTACTCCTGCTCGTCGGTGGCTTCGCGCTCGATCTCGAGCTCGGCAAGGCGGGCGTCGGCGTATCCCAAGAGGCGCGCCGCGCGAGATCGTTCGGATCCGTCCGCATCGGGGCCGTCGCGAAACGCCGCGATCGCGGCGAGGTGCTGCAGCGCCCACGTCAGCACGACGGTCGACTCGGTATCGCGTGCGAAGGCGAGCGCCTCACGGGCGGACAGACGAGCCTCGTCGTAACGTTTCAGCGCGACCAAGTACAGCGCTTCGTTGGCGCGCACGGCCGCAAGCATCCGGGTGTCGCGGAACGCTCGTAGAATCGCGAGCGCCTCCCGCGCCAAGCGCAGGGCGGCCTCTGCATCGCCGCAGCGAAATTCCGTTTCGGCGAAGTTGACGGCGTAGTAGCCCGCCTGCCGATCCGCGCCGCATGCTCGCGCTTCCGAGAGCGCATCGGCGAACAGCTGACGCGCTTCGCCCAGTTCACCGGCCAGCGAACGCGCGTTCGCCAAGTACGCGAGCGCGACGCTGATCGTCTTGCGCGCACCGCATGCCCGCGCTTCGGTCAGCGCCGCGCGCAGCAGCGTCTCGCCTTCCGAATGCCGGCCCAGAAACACGAGCGCGTTGCCGAGCCTCGCCTTGGCCTCGGCGGCGTGCAACGCATCGCCGAGCGCGTCGAAGGCCGCTTGCGCCCGCTCGCCGGGCGCGAGGCTCGCCTTATATTGCACGAGGGTCACGTCGAGCTGCGCTTCGGTGAGATCGAGTCGGGCGGCGACGGCGCCTGGAGTGTCGCGGTCGACGCGTTCTTGTGCGATGTGCACCCACCGCCGGCCTTCCGCCGACGCCATGAACCACACCCAGCGCAGCGCGCCCGCGAGTCGCTGTCCGACGCCCGCATCACCGCGCGGTCCGAACGCCCAGACCAGCGCTGCGCGGAAGTTTTCGAGCTCCGGCTCCGCTTGCGCCAGCCAAGCGCGATCGGGCGTCTTCTCCCACGCGTCGTCGAGCCGCTCCGCAAGCGCGAGCGACGCTTCGGCGTGCCCTCGCGCCGCCGCATCCTCCTCACCGGCGTCGCGCAGCTTCTCTCGCGCGTACTGCCGCATCGACTCCAAGAGCCGATACCGCATCCCGATTTCCGACGGTTCCGCCTGCACGAGCGACCTGTCGACGAGCGACGAGATTGCGTCCAGCATCGCGAGCTCATCCGTCGCGCGATCGCCGTAGACGTCGCAGCAGCTCTGAATCGTGAAGCTTCCCGCGAAGATCGACAGCGTGCGAAAGAGCTGGCGTTCGCTCTCGGGGAGCAGATCGTAGCTCCAATCGATCAGCGCTCGCATCGTCTGGTGGCGTGGCAGCGCGCTGCGATCGCCCGCGGTCAGGGTGCGAAAGCGTTCGTCGAGCCGCCGCGCGAGGTGCTCCGGCGAGAGGACGTTCGCGCGCGCCGCGGCGAGCTCGATGGCGAGGGGAATGCCGTCCAGCCGGCGGCAGATCTCCTCGACGTGCGCCGTGTGATCGGCGAGTGCGAAGTGGCGGTTCGCCGCGACCGCGCGATTGGCGAAAAGGCTCACCGCGCTCGGGAGCGGGAGCGACGGCATGCGATACCGCTCTTCGCCCGCGATGTGCAGTGGTTCGCGGCTCGTCGCGAGGATCCGCACGTCCTGGCATCCGCGCAGAAGAGCCGCGGTGACGGCGCGCACCTCGTCGATCACGTGCTCGCAGTTGTCCAAGAGCAACAGCAAGCGTTTCCGTTTGAGGTAGCCGAGCAGCGTGTCCAGCGGCGCTCGCGCCGGCGATTGCGGAAGGCTGAGCGCGCGTGCGATCGTCGCCGGCACGAGCGAGGCGTCGGAGAGCGCGGCGAATTCGGCGATCCACACGCCGTCGGAAAATTCGTCGAGCAGGGCGGTGCCGGCCTCGAGCGCAGCGCGCGTTTTCCCCACCCCGCCCGCGCCGCTCAACGTGACCAATCGGCTCCTTCGCACGAGCGAGGCAATGGCGGCGAGGTCGGCCTCGCGTCCGACGAACGACGACGCGGCCAGTGGAAGATTCGTCCGCGCTCCTTCGTGCAATCGCAGCTCGGAGTCGAGCGTCGTCAAGGCGACGCCCGTTGCTTCCGCGAGAGCGCTCAACGCGTCGACGTCATCGGGCTCGTACGCGATGTTCTTGGGCACGAGCGTCAGGAAACCGAGGAGCTCGCCCCGGACGACCATCGGGAACGCCAAGTCGCCGGCAGCGGACGACTCGAGCGCGCGCGGATCGGCGGGCACCGAGGACGAGCGCAAGCGAACCGGGAGCGGATCGTTGAGCGACACGATCTCGAGCGGCGCGTCGAACGTCGAAGCTTCCGGCGCGTACGCGTTGCGCCACAGGTACACCGCCGAGCCCGCGGCGCTCATGTGGCGATCCACCGTCTCCACCACTCGCCGCAGCAGGTGCTGAACGTTGGTGAACGAGGTGAGCTCTTTCTGGAGGTGCAGCAACGCGGCGCGGGCTTCCCGGCGGCGCTTCGTGAAAGCGTCCTCGATCAGGGATTCCGCCCGCGAGTGCAACGGTCGGAATGCCAGCGCGCCGATCGTGACGATCGCGAGCTCGATCGCCGTGCCGGCCACGCGGGAGTGATCCGAAACGAATTGCTCGGTGAACCATTCGGCGACGGTGAACAGCGCGACGACCGCGGTCAACGCCAGTCCGAGCGCCGAAGCCCGCAACCGCCCCGAGCGACGGACGTCTCGCGGCGCGGCCTTCACCGCGTGCGGCACGTCTCGGTCGCCGTGATGCTGAAGTTGCGTCGTCTCGGCCGCTGTGTCGCCATGCTTCCCGTCTCGCCTGCTCGGCGCGCGCTTTACCGCTTCACGCCCGCCTCCTGCTCCTCACCGGCCGCACAAGGCGTCGACGCTAGGCCGACATGCGTCGTTTCGCTGCCGTATCGCGCTACGTTGCCCAGCGGCAGCGGCGAGTGGCTTCGCCGTCGTGCAGAGGCTGATTGTCGCTATTCTGCGCGAAAGCATCCCACAGTTCCGCGAAGCGAGTCGGACACCTCAATGCCCTATGCGTCTACCTCAGATAAAGTCGCGGCACGGGTCATCGCGACCCTCGATGCGATCGAGCGTTTCCCAGCGCGGGGGATAGAAACTGCGTTCGATGGGCATGGCCGGCCAGCGGTAGTAATCACGCAACGCGTGGTACGTTGGTGAGCCTAGGAGCGGGAAGGCGTCAAAGACGCCTCGCCAATCGCGCATCATCTCGACCGTGGCGCGGTCCGGCGCGACGCCGAAGTCGCCCGCGGCGCAGATGCGTTGAACATAGTCCGCGCGATCGAAGTCGTCCTCGAAGTCGTTGCCGTGCTGGAGATCAGGATAGACGCTGCGGTCGATCACAAATGTCCTGTTTCGCCGTCCGGGCGGCGGTCTCCGTGATGTGGGTCAGGGGCGGCGGTGAACGTGTCGCGGTACCAACTGCGAAGTTCGGCGGCCGCCCGCTTCCGATCCGCCGGGATCCGCGCGAGCGGCATGCGCGCCTCGATTGCAGCGAGATGCATCTTCACTCGTAGCCGTGCCTCATCGATAGTCGCAGGGCTCACTTCGCCGGGCTCCTTCGCTGCCCAGAGAGCCCAGCAGCGTTCGGGCGTCATGAGACCGGCGTCGACGACATGTTTGACGTCGACAAAGTCGCGTGGAGCGCCGCGCGCGACAAGCGCCACCATCTTCGAGGCGACGTTGTCCTCGAGCGTCTCGATCGGAAACCGACCCCATGGGCTCGGAATCGGCTGGGCGAGCTCGATCGAGCGAACGGCGACCTGGAACGAAAACACGCGGCGGTTGCCGTCGACTGCTTCGAGCGAGACGGTCTCGCCCCAGCTCCGTTCGCGAAAGGTGTAGCCGAAAGCGTTCGCGGTTGCGATGAAAGCGTCGCGCGCCGCAGCTAATGCAGCAGGATCTTCACGGGAGCGCCACCATGCGTCGACATCGCCCGTCTCGCGGTAGTCGAGATAGTGCTTGAGAGCGAAGTAGCCGCCCAAGACGAACTCCGCGGCTTCAGGTCGGTCTTGAAGCCGCTCGAGAAAGGCGGCCGCGAACGGGTCGGTATCTCGTGGCTTCTTCGGCTCCTGGGCACTCGCCATGTGTCATCCTTCGGCGTGCATGCCACGATGACTTCGGCCCGGCCGCGGCCCGGACGGGTAACGTGCGGGTGTTACGCGCCGGGCGACGTTGTATCGTCCTGCGAACCGCCGGCATTGGCACGGCGCGATGCCGAAGACCGCGATGACGCACATGGCGATTGCCGAGGCGCTCGACGGCAAGGTCCTCGAGTGGATGGAGCACGTAATGGAGAGGCAATATCGCGCGCCGAAAGGCACCGACGCGCGGTGAGGGTCAGCCTTTGACGGCTGCCTCGATCGTCGCGATGTCGATCGTTTTCATCTGCATCATCGCTTCCATTGCGCGCTTCGCGGCTGCGCGGTCGGGGCTGCCGATCGCGTCCATCAGCGCGCGGGGCGTGATCTGCCAGGACAGGCCGAACCGGTCCTTGCACCAGCCGCAGTCGCTTGCGACACCGCCGTCGTTCACGATCGCGTTCCAATAGCGGTCGGTCTCAGCTTGATCGTCGGTATAGACTTGAAACGAGATCGCCTCGTCGAACGTGAACGCCGGACCGCCGTTGAGCCCTAAGAACGGCATGCCGAGCACCGTGAACTCGACCGTCAGCACGTCGCCTTCTTTTCCGTTCGGATAGTCGGTCGGCGAGCGATGGACGGCGTCGACGCGACTGTCGGGAAAGGTTCGTGCGTAGAACTCTGCGGCGTCCTGCGCGTTGCCGTCGAACCACAGACAGGGAGCGATCTTGTGGGTCATTGGTGCGCCCTGGATTGCGGCGCAGCCGCGCCCTCTTGGCCGCAGCTCGATTCGAGCGTGATCGCTCGTGGCGCGTGGCTCGAGCCCGCGTCGGGCCACCCGCGTTGATCCTCTTCGCCTGAAGCGCGTACGATCGCCGCCTTCGAAGAACGGATGCGGCGGTCGCGGCATGACGCGCCCTCTCCACTTCCAGTATACACCGCACCCGGGGGCTTGCGACAAGCCCCCGGTCTGGGCGCATAATCGCCGGACGCGCTTCGGGAGTCGCATCGATGCGACGAGCGCGCGAAAGGCGGGCGAGTGACGGACGTCGACGTGATCGTGGTGGGCGCAGGCCCGACCGGCTTGATGCTGGCCATCGAGCTGCGCCTGGCCGGCGTGCGAACGCTGGTGCTGGAGCGGTATCCGCAACCGCGAGACACGCCGAAAGCCGGCGGCCTCAGCGGGCAGATCGTGGACCTTTTGCGCTACCGGGGCCTCTTGGAGCGCTTCGAAGCAGCAGCCGGCACCGCCGCTGTCCCGGCTGTTCAATTGCCGTTCGGCAGTTTGCACGTCGATTTCACGCCGCTTGCCGTTCCGCCGATGTCGTTGCTGCCGCTCCGCCAACCGCAGCTCGAGCGCGTGCTCGACGAGATCGCCCGTGAGCTGGGCGCCGAGATTCGTCGCGGGCACGAGGTGGTCGGACTAAACCAGGATGACGCCGGCGTTTCCGCGGACGTGCGCGCGTCGGATTCGCTGTATTGTGTCAGCGCGCGATATCTCGTGGGCTGCGACGGCGCGCGCAGCCGCGTGCGCGATCTGGCCGAGATTCCGTTCCCGGGGATCACGTATCCGGAGGTCAACCGGCTCGCCTCGGTCACCGTGCCCGAATCGGTCACCGTCCTCGAGAACGGCGACATCGACGTGGCGGACGTCGGCACGATCCGTTTCGGGTTCAAGCAAACCGAGCGCGGTACGTTCGCGCTCGGGTCGACCGATCGTGGGCGCATGGGGCTCTTCACCAGCGAGGACGAGTGCGACGGCTACGACGACGAGGAGCCGATGACGCTGGCGGAGCTTCGTGACAGCATCCGTCGCGTGCTCGGCGTCGATCTGCCGTTGGGCGAACCGCTTCGGCTGACGCGCTTCACGTTTCACGCGCGGCACGTCGAGCGCTACCGCGCCGGACGCGTTCTGCTCGCGGGCGATGCCGCGCATCTCTTCCCCGCGCCCGGCGTGGCGCTGAACGCGGGCATGGTCGACAGCGTCAACCTCGGCTGGAAGCTGGGCGCCGCGGTGCACGGCTGGGCGCCGGAGGGGCTGCTCGAGACGTATCACGGCGAACGCCATCACGCCGGCGAACGGACGCTGCTGCACACGCGCGCGCAGGTGGCGTTACGTCGCGGACACGACCCGGCCGCCGAGGCGCTGCGCACGCTCTTCGGGGAGCTGCTCGCCGACGAGCAGCCGTTGCGCCGCATCGGCGCCTTCATCGCCGGCAGCGACATCAGGTACGTCCCGCCCGGCCGCGATCATCACGCGCTGGCCGGCACGTTCGCACCCGATCTCACCTTGCGCACCGAGCGGGGCACCACCAGCGTCGGAGCGCTCATGCACGCCGCGCGGCCCGTGTTCCTCCAGCTCGTCGACCGCGCGGATCTCCGCGCATGCGCGCAGGACTGGACGCATCGCATCGACGTCCACGTCGCGGCAACCGGCCGCCGTCCGGCGGACGCGCTCCTGATCCGCCCCGACGCCTCGATCGCCTGGGCCGCAGCCGCCGACGAGCCCGCCGAAACTGCCGTCCCCGCGCTGCGAGACGCACTGTGCACCTGGTTCGGCACACCTGCCCTGCAAACGGCGCTCGGCGCGTCTGCCCCGCAGACGCCGCAAGGCGTCTGACGAGATGAGGATACGGTCCGGCTCTTGACACGACGGCGCCGCTCGGGCAAGCTTTTCGTGCTGCGTAGGGCGCATCGGTGCAGACCGAAAGGGCGACGCCCGCCTACGGCATGTGAACACACACCGCTGCGCCTATGCCGAACATCGAGAACCTCAAGAAACAAGCCAAACAGTATCTGCGTTGGCATCGCGAACGGTACTACCCCGTCGCGGCGCAAATCCGAGCCGTGCTGCCGCGTTTTCGCGACGCCGGCGACGTGCAGATCCTGGAATCACGCTTCACGCTCGCCGACGCGCAGGAGCTCGTCGCGCGCCAGTTGGGGTTCGACGGATGGCAGGCGCTCACGTCAGGAGCAGATGCCATGGCCGCCTCGCCCAAACCGACCCCGTCGCGTCCGGTCTTCACCGGCGTCGAGGCGCAGCTCTTCGTCGCCGACGTTACGCGCGCGTGCGAGTTCTACACGGCCAAGCTCGGCTTCGCGGTAGAATTCGTCTACGGCGATCCGCCGTTCTACGGCCAAGTCGTCCGCGACAACGCGCGACTGAATCTGAGGCTCGTCCTCGAGCCGGTCTTCGTCGGCGACGTCCGCAAGCGCGAGGGTTTGCTGTCCGCGACCGTCACGATCGCGGCGGCGAGCGAGCTGAAGCAGTTGTACCTGGACTATCAGGGCGCGGGCGTGACGTTCCAGCAGACGCTGAAGAAGGAGCCGTGGGGCGCGAGGACGTTCGTCGTCGCCGATCCGGACGACAACCTCATCCTGTTCGCCGGCCCGGCGTGATGCGCCGGCGTGCTCCGCGGCGTAGGCGATCGCCCCCAAGCCAGGCGCCCGCACCAGGAGGTGTCCGCGGTGGACGTAGTCGTCGAGATGTGATACTCTGAATGCCCTGACCCGTCAAGCGCGGGCGCGGTGTCGCGAAACTCATCGATCGTCGGCCACCACCTCATCGGGCATGCCATCCGAGTGATCATCGGAGCTCCGTAAGGTGGTGACATGGAACGGTTTCGACGTGGCGGCGGAAGCAACGTGTTGCTCGACGCGATCGCGCAGGACGAGCTTTCGGCGTTTGCCGGCGATGCGGAAGAGGTGGAGCTCAGCCTCCACACGACGCTGTGCGAGAAGGGAAGGCGCATCGATCGCGTGACGTTCCCCTACGACGCGGTCACCTCGACGCTCGTCGAGATGCCGGAGGGCGATTTGGTCGAGATCGGCCTGATGGGCGCCGACGGGATGGTCGGGCTCGATCTCGTGTACGGTCTGCGAGAGTCGCTCACGACGGTCGTCGTGCAAGTTCCCGGCCGCGGTATGCAGGTACGGGCGGACGCGTTTCTGGCCGAGCTCGACCGCAACAGCGAGTTCCGCGATCTGCTCCTCCGGTATGCGCGCCTGTTCTACGGAATGACGGCGCAGACGGCAGGCTGCAACGCGCATCACGGCGTCGCGCAACGGCTCGCGCGGCGGTTGCTGATGGTTCACGACCGCGTCGGGCGCAATCTGTTTCCATTGACGCACGAGCATATCGCGCTGATGTTGGGCGTTCGTCGCGCAAGCGTCTCGGAGGCCGCGCAATCCCTGCGGATGCTGGGCGCGATCGACTATGAGCGCGGCCGCGTTTCGATCCTGCGCCGCGAGACGCTCGAGGCCGCTTCGTGCGCCTGCTATTTCGAGATGTCGGGCCTCGTCGACTCGCTGATGAACGCGGCGCTTCCGCAACGAGGCTCGCTGATGCACCGGCGCCGGCTCGCCGCCACGCCGTCGCTCGCGTCTCCGGCACGCCCGATGTAGCCCGCCGCCGTCGCGCCGGGCGGTGCCCGCGGCGGGGCCCGGCGGCGCTAAAGAGCGCAACGGCCCGCCGGTCTTGCGGGGAGCGGGCCCGCTCGCCTTGAAGCGTGCACCCATGCGGTGCGTCGTCGCTTGCCTTTGGAAAGGCTTCGCCTTCGCGTTGATCCCGGCGCTGCTCAGTGCCTGCGCGGGGCACGGCGCCTCGCAGATTCCCGCGGGCGGACGATCCCCGTCCGGCAAGACGACCGCGTCGCTGAAGATCGTCATCCCGAAGAGCAAGACCACGCTGGCCCGGCGACGTGCGCCGCGCTACGTGTCGCCCGCGACGCAGAGCATGACGGTCCTCGTGACCCAGCATACCGGCGGCGCGACCGTCCTCGACGAGACCGTCGGGCTCACGCCGACGTCCACCGGCTGCACGTCGACGCTCACGTCCACGAACTGCACGTTGCAGCTTCCGCTCGCGCCCGGCACCTACGACGTCACGCTGTCGACGTACGACGGATACAATGCGGCGAACGGCACGGCGACCGGCAACGCGCTTTCCAGCGGACAGACGCTCGGGTTCACGATCGTCGCCGGCCAGTCGAACACGATCTCGGTCATTCTCTCCGGCATCCCGGCGTCGATCGCGGTGTGGAGCAACGCGACGGGCGTACGCGGCACGCAGAACAGCGGCTTCACCGAGTACGCGACGCTCGCGCAGAAGTTCACCGTCGCCGCGCTCGACGCGGACCAGAACATCATCATCGGACCGGGAGCGCCGACGTTCACGATCGCGCCAGCGTCAGGCAGCGGCTTCACGATCACCAACCCAACGACGACGTCGCCCAACACGTTCTCGCTGGCCGGGCTCGGAACGTCCGGGAAAACCGAGTCGTTCACCGCGACGGCGGCGTATTCCGACAGCACGTGCTCGAGCGCGGGCGCGGTGTGCACGGCGACGTTCTCGGTGACGAACGTGGTGCAGACACTCTTCGTCTCGAACAACACCGGGAACTCCGTGACCGTCTACGCCGGACCGTACGGAACGCCGACGACGACCATCACGAACGGGACGAACGCCCCGGAGGGTCTTGCGACCGACTCCTCGGGCGATCTCTTCGTCGCGCTGAACTCGATCGCGTACGCCGGGGTTTACGCGCCGCCGTATACCGGCAGTCCGATCCACGCCGGTCCGACCGGAGACTATTCAACGCAATCGGTCCTGGTCGCTCCCGACAACACGCTTTTCATCATCGGCGGCATCTATGCGGTCACCGTCGGGCCGCCGTACACGGCGACGGCGGCGGTCATCACCGGTTCCGGGGGCGGGCTGAGGCAGCCGTCGCTCGACGCGAACGGCAATCTGTTCATCCCCGACCAAAACCACAATAATGTGCAGGAGTACGCGCCGCCGTACACGGCTGGCCCGGCACTGACGATCACGAACGGCGTCACCGAGCCGCAGCAGACGCTCATCGATCCGTCAGGCAACCTGTTCGTGTTGAATAACGGCGCGCAAGTCACGGAGTACGCGCCGCCGTACACCGGCAGCCCGACGCTCGTCGGCTCGTCGAACCCGTACGCCAGCGTTATGGCGATGGACAGCGACGCCAACCTGTTCGTCGGCTACTTTACCAACACCGTGTCGGTCTACGCCAAACCGTACACCGGCTCGCCGACCGTCACCATCTCGAACGGCATCAACGACCCGGACGCGCTCGCGATCGACTACGCGGGCGACCTGTTCGTGGCGAACGCCGGAAACAACACGGTGACCGAATACGCGCCGCCGTATACCGGCTCGCCGATCGTGACGATCTCGAGCGGCGTGAGCGGCCCGGCGAACTGGGGACTCGCGCTCTACCCGCACTGAGCGACGATCCGGCGTAGCCGGTCGTTGCCGGCGCCCGCCGCGCGCGATGCCGCAAGCCCGGTCAGCGTTCGGGGAGCCTGCCGTCGTGGACCAACGCGTCGGCCATCGCGTCGAAGGCACGCCATGCCGCTCGCGCGAGGCCGCCACCGATGCTGACGCGTCGCGCGCCGGCCGAGGCGAGCTCGGCGACCGTCGTTCCCGGCTGGTGCAGCAGCACGTTCACCGGCACCGGCGCGACCGCATCGACGATGCGCCGAACGTCGTGCAGGTCCAGCACGCCGGGTGCGTACACGCAGTCGGCTCCGGCGGCGGCGAACGCGCGCAGCCGCGCGATCACCTCGTCGAGATCGGTGCGGCCCGTCAGGAACGCCTCGCAGCGCGCGATCAGTAGCACGTCGTCGCCGGTTCGCGCGATCGCCTCGCGCGCGGCCGCGACGCGCTCGACCGCCGCATCGAACGCATACAGATCGCCGAGGCGCTCGCGGTCTTCGATCGACACGCCGGCGACCCCCGTGCTCACCGCCTCGGTGACGTTCCGCGCCACCCCTGCGGGATCGTCGGCGAAGCCGTTCTCGAAGTCGGCGTTGACCGGCAGGTCGGTCGCGGCCGACATCGCGCGCATGTGCGAGAGCACGTCGTCGAGCGTGATCTCGCCGTCATCGAGGCCGAGCGACGCCGCGAAACCCGAGCTCGTCGTCGCGAGCGCGCGAAAGCCGCGCCGTTCCAGCCGGCGGATCCCGCCGACGTCCCACGGGTTCGGCAGCACGAAACAGCCCTGCGCGTGCAATGCGCGGAAGGCGGCGCGCTTGGCGGCGACGTCGGCGGTCATGTGAACGCGGCTTCCTACGTCGGCTTCGCGGCGCCTGTGAGCGGCTCGAGGCCCAGCGTCTGCGCCGAATCGGCGCGTTCCGGGTCCCGCATCGGCACCCGAGGCCGCTCGGGCCGCTCCTTTCTCGGCGAAGAGGACGGCGACGTTCGCCGCGCCCCTTCGAGGTACTACCACTCCGCACGGGGACGCCGGCTGCGTGAAGGGTTTTCGGCAGACGAGCTTCGCGGCGAGAGGAACTGACGGCCCCGGCGGCCGAGCGGTAGCCCATGGTCGATAGCGGGATCGCGCCCGACCCGGACGCCGCCGAACGGTTCCGCCCGACGGCAGATCATCTGCCCGTCCTGATCTGGATCTCCGGGACCGACAAGCTGTGCACGTGGTTCAACCGGGGGTGGCTCGACTTCGTCGGGCGCACGATGGAACAAGAGATCGGCAACGGTTGGGCCGAGAACGTCCATCCGGACGACTTCGACCGGTGCCTCGACGTCTACGTCTCGTCGTTCGACGCCCGCGTCCCGTTTCGCATGGAGTACCGGCTGCGTCGTCACGACGGCGTGTTCCGGTGGATCCTCGACGAAGGCTGTCCGCTCCACGACGAGAGCGGCACGTTCGCCGGCTACATCGGATGCTGCCTGGACATCACCGACCAGCGACGCGCCAACGACGACCTCGCGCAATCGCTGGAGCGCGAGCGTCGCATCACCCGCACCCTGCAGGCGGCGTTCTTGCCGCCGTATCTTCCCGAAGTGGAGGGCGCGACGATCCAGGCGTGCTACCGTCCCGCCGAGCGTGAGGCCCAGGTCGGCGGCGACTGGTACGACGTCTTCGCGCTGCGCGACGGACGCATCGTGCTTTCGATCGGCGACGTCTTCGGTCACGGGCTCGAAGCGGCGGGCGCGATGGTGCGGCTGCGCGAGACGCTGCGTGCCGTCACCGGCTTCATCGACAACGATCCGGGGCTGATCCTTCAGCTCGCCGATCGCGCGTTTCAAGCATCCCATCCCGGCGGCATCGCGAGCGCCGTGTTCGCGATCTACGATCCGGCGACGCGCCGGCTGCTCACCGCGAACGCCGGGCATCCGCCGCCGATCGTCGTGCGCGGCGGCGGGACGACGACGCTGCCGTACGGCGACGCGCCCGTCGGCGTCGTCGCGGACAGCACGTTCCGCGTGCACGAGACGGTGCTGGAGAAGGGCGACACGCTCGTCATGTACACGGACGGCTTGGTGGAAGCGGAGCGCGACCCGATCGACGGCGAGCGCCGGCTGATCGCCGCGCTGACATCGGAAGCGCCGAACGCCGACGACATCGTGACCGGCTTGACCGCCAACGAACGGCGAGACGACGTCGCGGTGCTCGTCTTCTCGCTCGTTGCGCCGCCCGCGCAGCCGTCGTGGCGTTTCGAAGCGGACGATGCGAGCAGCGCCGAGCACGCCCGGAGCGCGTTCGTCGCGCACGTTCGGCAGCACGGTCTCGAGCCGGATGTGGTGGAGGCCGCTGCGCTCGTGTTCGGCGAGCTCGTGGCAAACGTGGTTCGGCACGCACCGGGCCCGATCGAGATCGAGCTGAAGCGCGAAGACGGCGCGCTGCGGCTGGCCGTCCGCGATCGCGGGCCTGCGTTCGAAGCCGATCACATCGCCTTGCCCGCGGACGTCTTTGCCGAAGGCGGAAGAGGGCTGTTCCTGGTCGAGCAGTATGCCGAGCGTCCGCGCGTGTTTCCGCGTCCCGGCGGCGGCAACGAGGTGTGCGTGCGCATCGGCTCGACGAAAGCCGGCGCGGTGAGCCGCATCGGCGCGAACGCAGCGTTCGTGTCGTAATCCACAACGTCGCGCACGATGGCGGTGCGCACCGCCGCGCCGCCCGAACGGAGGTGTCCCGATGCCCGCAGACTTCCCGGCCGCCGTACCCGAATTGCCCGTCCGAGACGTTCGGAAAGCCGCCGATTACTACGTGAAGGTGCTCGGCTTCACCCTCGATTGGGTCGACGACGAGGGCGGCATCGGCGGCATCTCGCAGGGCGCGTGTCGCATGTTTCTCACGAACACGCCGTTCCACGAGCACTACGGAACGGGCGGGCCGGTCATGGTGTGGCTGAACCTGAACGGCAAAGAGGAAGTCGACGCGCTGTACCAGCGCTGGCGGCAAGCGGGAGCGAGAATCGTCGCCGAGCCGGAGGACAAGCCGTGGAACTTGCGCGAGTTCATCGTCGCCGACCCGGACGAGAACCGGCTGCGCGTCTTCTACGATTTCACGCGGGAGCTGAGGCACGGCCACGCACAGACCGGATGAGCGGACGCGCCGGGGCCGGCCGGACTCTTCGCACCGATCGCGCTTGCGAGGACAGCTGGGAAGGCGGAACGAACGACCGGTCACGCGGCCCGCTTTCCATGCGAGGGTGTATTACGTCGTGAGCGCGTCCTATACGACCGACAACTATTACCGGCCGGCGGAGTTTCGCGTCGGCGGTATCTTGCAGCGCGCACTGGAGCTCACCGCGCAGCGGGCGCTGACGCTGTTCCCGATCGCGATCGTGCTCCTCGCGCCGTTGCTGTGGTTCGAGCACCAGCTTCTCGTCTTGCCGATCCGCAGCCATGGTCGCGTCCCGATCGGCTTCGGCGACGCGCTGTATACCAACGTCGCGCAAAGTCTGTTCGAGGCGCTGGTCATCTACGCGGTCTTTCAGTATTTGCGCGGCCGCACCGTCGGGATCGGGGAGACGATGGGGCTCGGCTTGCGCCGCGCGCTGCCGGTGTTGGGAACCGCGCTGATCGTGGGGATCGCGACGGGGATCGGCTTGGTGTTCTTCATCATCCCCGGCTTGCTCGTGTCCGTGGCATGCGCCGTCGCCAATCCGGCCTGCGTCGTCGAGGGGTTGAACCCGATCGACAGCATCGGCCGCAGTTGGGAGCTGACGAAGGGCTACCGCTGGTCGGTCTTCGGCATGTACGTCGTCATCGGCATCGCCGGGATGCTCGCGAGCGGGGTGATCGCAGCGTGGCAGCATCCCGAGACCGCGTCCACGTACTTGATCCTGCAGTACGTCGAAAGCGTCGTGTTCACGACCTACGGGGCGGTCGTCTCCGTCATCATCTATCACGACCTGCGCGTCGTCAAAGAAGGCGTCGACATCGACCAGATCGCGGCCGTGTTCGACTGAATGCTGCGTGCCGCGGGCGTCTTCGTGCTGCTCGCGCTGCTGTGGACGTGCGCGCGCGCGGCCGCGTCGCAGGATGCCGGCGCGATCGCGCGCACGATCGTGCGCGATCCCGGCATTCAAAGCCGGCTTCCGGGTGCGTCCTCCGATTGGCCCGACGCTCCGGCGAAGACGATCGACGGGGGGCCCGCGTTGCCGCCGCTCGACGATGGCGCGGGCAGCGGCGCGGCCGCGCAGGTGGTGCTGTGGATCGGGATCGGATGCGCCGCGATCTTCGTCGTCGCGCTGCTCGTCGACATGCTGCCGAAGCAGTCGCGGTCCGGCGGCGCGCGCCGCCACGACGGCTCGGATCGCGCTGCGCCGCGGCGAAGCGAAGCGGAGATCATCGCGGCGCGCGCGGACGAGCTGGCCGCGAGCGGCCGCTACACCGAGGCGATCCACCAAATCCTGAGCGACACGCTCGCCGTGCTCCGCCGGCGCGCCGGCGCCGACGTTCCCGACTCGTTCACCAGCCGCGAGCTGATGCGCGCGATCGTGCTGCGCGATCCAGAGCGCGGAGCGCTGCGGGACATGATCGCGCGCGTCGAGCGGACGTGGTTCGCAGAGCGCCCGGCGGCGCTGCACGATTATCAGGTCGTGTGCGAGCACTTTCGCGTGTTCGCGTCGAGCAGCGGGCTCGCATGATCGGCGAAGGCCGCGTGTTCTTCTCCGCGCGGCTGATCGCGGGCTGGCTCACGGCGGCGGCGCTCACCACCGCGTTGTCGCTGGCGCTTCTTTCGCGGCCCGACAGCGGGGAGCAGCCGGACCGCAGCGGTCCGACGACGTACTCGCGCTCGGCGATCGGCTACTCCGTGCTCTCTCGCGTCCTCGAGGCCGAGCACGTCCCCGTCGCGGTCGGCACGGCGCCCGAGCCGGTCGCGCGTGCGCGCGACGCGCTCGTCATCGCTGAGCCGCGGAACACCGAAGCGGTGCTGCGGCGGGTGCGCGCCGCGCTCCGTGGGTCGGGCACGTTCGTGCTCGTCTTGCCGAAGCGCCGCGGTGTCTCGGACCCGAAGCAGCCGGACTTCATCGCCGACGACTACCTCGTGTCGCGACGCACCGCCGCCGACGTGCTTCGCCTCGTCGACCCGAGCGGCTCGGTCGTACGGCCCGGAACAGTTCGCGTTTGGACGTCGAGGCTGCCCGGCATCGCGGGGCCGTCGCTCGGCGATCCGCAGCTGATGGTCGCGCCGCACGTCGAGCCGTGGCTCGCCGATGCGGACGGCGTGCTGATCGGCGAGACGCGACGCGCCGGCACGCGAGTCGTCGTCGTTGCCGATCCCGACTTCCTGGAAAACCACGGCATCGCGCGCGCGAGCAACGCCGATCTCGCCGTCGCGCTGCTGCGTCGCGTGCTCGGACCGGGCGGGACGGTGCTGTTCGACGAAGACGTTCACGGATACGGATCCGATCCGCTCGGTCTGCTGCGGCTCGTCTTCGGGTTTCCGTTCGTGCTGATCACGCTGCAGATCGCGATCGCGGCCGCGCTCCTGGCATGGTCGGGCGCGGTGCGCTTCGGTGCGCCGGTGCCCCGCGAGCCGGCGCTCGGGATCGGGAAGCGCAGCCTCGTCGAGAGCGCTGCGCGGCTGCTCGACGAGGCGTGCGATCCGCGATACGTCGTGGAGCGATACCGCGAGACGCTGCTGCGCGACGCGGCGGCGCGGGAGCACGCGCCGCGCGGGCTGTCGATCCCGGGGCTGCGCGCGTGGTTCGAAGCGCGGAACCGGCCGGCCGGCGACTGGACCGAGCCGCTGCCCGACGCGGCGAAGGCGCTCGCCGCCGCCGAAGCGATGTACCGTTGGAGGAACGAGGTTCTGGATGGATCTGCCCGACATTCGTAGCGTCGCCGAGCGCATCAAGGCCGAGGTCGCGAAGGCGATCGTCGGGCAGGAGGCGGTGATCGACCTCATGCTCACGAGCCTGCTCGTGGGCGGCCACATCCTCATCGAAGGCGTTCCCGGAACGGCGAAAACGCTGATCACGCAGTCCTTCGCGGCGGCGCTGTCGATGCGATTCGGGCGCGTGCAGTTCACCCCCGACCTGATGCCGGGCGACGTTCTGGGGACGAACTTGTTCAACTTCCAGACGAACGAGTTCGTGCTCACGAAGGGGCCGATCTTCACCGAGCTGCTGCTGGGCGACGAGATCAACCGCAGCCCGCCCAAGACGCAAGCCGCGCTGCTCCAGGCGATGAACGAGCGCACCGTCACGATCGACGGGCGCGATCATCCGCTCGGCGACGGCTTCATGGTCATCGCGACGCAGAACCCGATCGAGCAGCAAGGAACGTATCCGCTGCCCGAGGCGCAGCTGGACCGTTTTCTCTTCAAGCTGCTCGTCGAGTACCCGGCGCGCGACGAAGAGATCGAAATCGTGCGGCGGCACGGCAACCGGTCGGCGATGCCGCGCCTCGCGGACTTCGGGATCGAGCCGGTCACCGATCTGCCGGCCCTGCGCGTCATCCGCGCCGCCGTCGAACGGATCACGGTCGCCGATCCCGTGATCGAGTACATCGTCGACGTCGTGCGCGCGACGCGCGAGCACGCGAGCCTGGATTTCGGCGCCTCGACGCGCTCGGCGAACATGCTCGCCGCCGCATCGCGCGCGTTCGCGGTGCTGCAGGGCCGCGACTACGTCATCCCCGACGACGTGAAGGAGCTGGCGTTGCCCGCGCTGCGCCATCGCGTGATGCCGAACGCCGGTGCGGAGATCGAAGGCTTGACCGCCGATCGCATCTTGCGCCAAACGCTCGATCGGACGCCCGCTCCGCGCTGATGCGTCCGACGCGCCGAGCCGTCGCGCTGTTCGCAGCGGCGTTGCCGATCCCGTGGATTCTGCTCGCGGTCGCCGCGCGCGCCTGGCCGTTCGCTCTGGACGCGAGCGTGCTGGTGCTGGTCGCGCTGGCGTCCGACGCGCTCTTGTCCTATCCGCGCCGCCGGCTGCAGGTCCACGTCACGCCGGTCGACGCGGCTTTCGTCGGGACGGCGGTCGAGGTGACGGTGACGCTCGGTATCGGCGCCGGCCGGCGTCCGCCGGCGTTCCAGGCGCTGCTCGAAGCGAGCGGCGACGCGGATCCGGTCGTGACGCCCGGCCTGCGGACCATCGGCGCGCGGGACGAAAGCGCGACGTTCGCGGTGGTGCCGCGGCGTCGCGGCATCCTGAGCATCGATGCGGTGTGGGTGCGCTGGCGCGGCCCGCTCGGGCTCTTCGAGCAGCTCCGCCGGTTCCCGCAGGCGGCCACCACGCGCGTGTTTCCGAACATCCACGCGTCGCGCGCGGCCGAGTTCCAGTTGGCGACGCGCGACGCGCTGTTCGGGATGAAGGCGCACCTCGAACAGGGACAGGGCTCGGAGTTCGAAGCGCTCCGCGAGTACGTCCCCGGACACGACGTGCGGTTCGTCGACTGGAAGCATTCGGCACGGCACCGCAAGCTGCTGCTGAAAGAGTTCCGCGCGGAGCGCAATCATCCGATCGTGATCGCCTACGACACCGGGCACCTCATGCGCGAGCCGATCGACGGCGTCGCCAAGCTCGATCACGCGATCAACGCGGGGCTGCTGCTCTCCTGGCTGGCGCTGCGCGCGGGCGACCTCGTCGGCAGCTACGATTTCGCCGCGCGCCCGCACGGATTCGTCCCGCCCGCGCGGGGCGTCGGCCGGTTCCGGCACCTGCAGCAGATCTCCTCGAGCCTCGCGTACGGCACGGACGAGACGAACTACACGCTCGGTCTCGCGACGCTCTACGGGCAGCTCGAACGCCGGTCGCTGATCGTGCTGTTCACCGACTTCGTCGACACGATCACCGCCGAGCTGATGGTGGAGAGCGTGCAGCGGCTCACGCGCCGGCACCTCGTGCTGTTCGTCGCGCTGCGCGAGCGGACGCTCTACGAGGTGTTCGAGGCGCCGCCGCGGCGGCTGGCGCAGGTCGGAAGCGCCGTCGTCGCTTACGATTTCTTGCAGGAGCGAGAGGTCGTCTTCGAACGGCTGCGCCGCCTCGGCGTGCACTGCATCGACGTCTTGCCCGAGCGCGTGACCGTCGCGCTCATCAACCGGTATCTGCTCATCAAGCAGCGGGACCTGCTGTGATCGCCGGCGGGCGGCGGCCGGTGACGCTCAAGAGCTTGCAATTCCGGCGTGAGCGCGAGGCGAGCTGGCTGGAGCTGGAGCGCCTCCTCGCGCTGGTCGCGGCGAGCGGACGCGGCGCGCTCACCCCGGTGGACATCGAACGCTTCCCGCTGCTCTATCGATCCGCGCTCTCGTCGCTCTCGGTGGCACGCGCGATCGCGCTCGATCGCGCGCTGATCGCGTACCTGGACGATCTCGCGCTGCGCGCGTTCCTCACCCTGTACGCGCCGCCGCTCGATCTGTGGGCCGCGGTGCGCCGTTTCTTCATCGCGACGTTCCCGCGCAGCGTGCGCGCGCTGCGCGTTCACTTGGCGATCGCCGCCGCGGTCTTCGCGCTCGGCGTTCTGTCCGGCTACGTGCTGGTTCACGGGAACGAAGGCTGGTTCGCATCGCTCGTTCCGGCAGAGCTCGCCGGCGGACGCGGCCCGGCGAGCTCCGTCGCCGAGCTGAAAGCGGTCCTCACGGAACCGGTGCCGCACGCCGTCCTCGACTTCGTCGCGAACGTGCTCTTCTCGCACAACACGCTGATCGCGCTGCTCACCTTCGGCCTCGGGATGCTCGCCGGCGTCCCCGCGCTGCTGCTGACCCTGTATCAAGGGCTGGTGCTCGGCGCGTTCATGGAGATCCACGTGCGGCGCGGCCTCGGCGTCGATTTCGCCGCATGGGTCGGCGTCAACGGCGTCACCGAGATGCTGGCGTTCCTGCTGTTCGCCGCCGCCGGTCTGCGCCTGGGTGAGATTCTCGTCTTTCCCGAGCGCCTCTCGCGGCTGGACGCCTACGCCGTCCACGGCCGCACCGCCGCGAAGGTGGCGACCGGCGCGGGCGTGATGCTGATCGTGGCGGCGGTTCTCGAGGGATACGTGCGCGAGGCGTTGCAGAGCGACGCGTCCCGGATCGGGGTCGCGGTGCTCACGGCGGCCGTGTGGGGCCTGTACTTCGTCCGCGCCGGACGGGGCATCGAGCGATGAACGCGGTGCGCGATATCGGAGCCGCTCGCATCCGCAGTCTCGTGACGCCGGAGGGCGTCCCGCTGCTGGTGGAGCGCGCGGACCTGTCCGAGCGCGCGACGGCGTTCGCCATCGACTACGCGATCATCAGCTTCGCCGTGTTCGGCGTGCTGCTGCTCGCGGTGCTGGCTGCGGTCGGCCACGTCCCGGGCGGCTCGGAGCTCGTCTCGCCCGCGGCGGTGTTCGTCACGTTCCTGATCCGGAACGCGTATTTCGTCGCGTTCGAAGTGCTGTGGGGCGGCGCGACGCCCGGAAAGCGACGGCTCGGCCTGCGGGTCGTCTCGCGCGACGGCGGGCCGCTGACCGTCGGAGCGCTCGTCGCGCGGAACCTCTCGCGCGAGGTCGAGACGTTCTTTCCGCTCGGCCTGATGATCGCTGCGCGCGCCTGGTCGCACGGACCGTGGGACGTCCTCGCGCTCGCCGCGTGGCTGCTCCTCGGAACGCTGCTTCCCCTGTGCAATCGCGACGCGCTGCGCGCCGGCGACATCGTCGGCGGAACGCTGGTCATCGCCATGCCGAAGCGGATGCTGCTCGAAGACCTCGGCGAGCGAAAGACGACCTTCTCGTTCACCGACGAGCAGCTCCAGCGGTACGGCATTCGCGAGCTGCAGGTCCTCGAAGACCTCCTGCGCCGCCCGGAGAGTCCGGCGGTCGACGAGCTCCTGTACGACGTCACGGGCCGCGTGTGCAAGCGAATCGGCTGGACGAACCGGTCCGCCATCCGCGACGTGCGCGCCTTTCTCGGCGACTTCTACACCGCGCAGCGCGCGTTTCTCGAAACGCGCAAGCACTTGGGCGAGGAACGGGCGGACAAGCACTTCCAGCCGCCCGCGAAGCGCTGAACGCGGTTCGTCGCGGTCACGCGGCGGCGTCGCCGACGGCCCACGCGGCTGCCGCGATGAGGCAGCTCTCCGCGAACTCGCTCCAATCGCCGAGCGCCTGCGGGTGCATCACGAGCCGCGGGAGCCACACCAGCACGGCGAAAGCGGCGATCATCGCGCTCGTGAGCCGCAGGGCGAGGCGCGCCCGAACGTTCGACACGATCGCCACCGCCGCGAGCCCGAACGCGATCGTCGTGAGAACGGTCCAGAACACGCCGTTGGGCGGTATCCAGGCCGGCACGAGGCTCGCCGTGTAGGTCAGGTAGACGGCCTGCGCGGCCGCGAACGACGCGGCGCAAACGCCGAACCCGACGCGCGCGATTCGACGCAGCAGCCGCTCGCGCAGGGCGCGCTTCGTCAGCGCGTACACGGCCACGGCTCCGCACACGACCGACGCGTTTTCGAAGAAATCTCCGTACCCCGCGTACTGCGCCGGCGCGGCGAGAATGCCGGGAATGCATGCTGGTGCGAGGATCGCGAAGACGAGGCCGACGGCGACCGCTCCGCCGCGCGCCGCGCGGGAGTCCAGGATCGAAACGCCGCCGGCGAGCTGCACCGCGGTCAAGCACCACACGGCGATCGCGCGCGCGGGCGCGGCGAAGCCCGCGACGTCGTGCCACACGTCGGACTGCGAGAACAGCGCGCCGACGACGGCAACGAGAACGGCCGACGCCCCGAAGGCGATCCGCGCATTCATGCGGCTCGCGTTGCCCGCCTTCGGGCGACGTCCTGCCCGGGTGCGCTGCCGGACACGAGCCGACTGCGCGCACCCCGGCAGGCAGGCGCGCCGCCCGGCGCATTCGAAGCCGCGGGCGTGAGCCGGATCTCGCGTTCCCGTTTTCTCGCGACGGCCGCTGCGGCTGCCGCGCTGCCCTGCGTCGAGTGGGTGCGGCCTGCGCTCGCCGAGCCGAAGCCGGCGAAGCTCACGGACATCGACCATCTCGTGTTCTTGATGCAAGAGAACCGGTCGTTCGATCACTACTACGGCACGCTCGCGGGCGTGCGCGGCTTCGGCGACGCGCATCCCGTCATGCTGCCGGACGGGCGGCCCGTGTTCTTTCAGCCCGACCGCTCGCAGCGCGACGGATACGTGCTGCCGTTCCATCTCGACACGAAGACGACGAGCGCGCAGGAGCTGCACGATCTGAGCCACGCCTGGCGCGCGCTGCACGAGTCGTGGAACGGCGGCCGCGTCGACGGCTGGGTCACGGCACACATTCGTACGGACGGCCGCAGCGGCCCGCTCACGATGGGATACTACACGCGCGACGATCTGCCGTTCCATTACGCGCTCGCCGACGCGTTCACGATCTGCGACGGCTACCATTGTTCCGTCATGGGTCCGACCGACCCGAACCGCTACTACTGGATGACCGCGACGATCGATCCCGATCGCCGCGGCGGCGGCCCCGCGCTCAACAACCGCGGACATCGCTACACCTGGGAGACCTATCCCGAGCGGTTGGAGCGCGCCGGCGTCTCGTGGCGCATCTACCGGCCGGAGAGCACGCGCGAGTTTCCGGTCGGGCTCGACGTCATCATGAACTTCGCGGCGTTCCAAGACGCGCCGAAGACCTCCGGACTCTACGAGAACGCGGCGAAGCTGCGCTCCGTCGAGACGCTGCTCGACGACATCCGCACCGGCAACATCCCGAGCGTCACGTGGATCGTGCCGCCGTACGAGCTGTGCGAGCATCCCGACATGCTGCCGGCGGCGGGCGAGGACTACATGCGCCGGATCCTCGAGGCGTTTCGGTCGAACCCGAAGCTGTGGGCGCGCACGGCGCTCGTGCTGAACTACGACGAGAACGACGGATTGTTCGATCACGTCGTCCCGCCGACGCCGCCGGCCGGGACGCCGGGCGAAGAGGTCGACGGTGCGCCGATCGGGCTCGGCTTTCGTGTGCCGTGCCTCGTGATCTCGCCGTTCTCGCGCGGCGGCTACGTGTGCGGCGACACGTTCGACCACACCTCGACCTTGCAGCTCATCGAGAAGCGCTTCGGCGTCGAGGTTCCCAACCTCACGAAGTGGCGCCGCGAGACGTGCGGCGATCTCACGGCGGCGTTCGGGTTCGGCGAGCCGCCCGACACGAGCTTCCCGCAGCTGCCGCAGACGGCGGAGACGCTGCGCATCGTGGATCGGGAGGTGAAGACGTTGCCGCCGCCGGCCGTGCCGAGCGTTCAGAGCATGCCGAAGCCGGAGGCGGCGACGTTCGTGCGCCGCCGCCGCGGCGCAGCCGCGCGAGCGTGAGCGCCGGCGCGCCGATTCCGCGGCGGTGGACCGTCGAGCTCGACGGCATTCGCTGGCTGCCGCGGCTGATCGACAAGGCGCGCATGCGCGAGCGCGGACAGCTCGGCAGCTATCTGCTCGGACATTCGCCGGTCGACCGCGCCTTCTTGAAACGCGCGGGAGTCTCGACCGAGGAGTTCGCGGCGATCGTCCGCGCCTCGCCGGACGACGCCGCGGTGCTCGCCGCGCTGCGCGCGCACGCCGGCTGGAACGAGCCGTCGCTGCGACGCTGGTCGGCGCGTTTTCCCGCGACGTACCGCTTCATGATCCCGCTCTGGGACATGGACGAAGGCTATCGTCCGCGCAATCCGCTGTACGAGATCGGCTTCGCCGTCTTCCGTCCCGTCGAAGGCGCCGTGATGGCGACGTTCCGCTTGATCAGCCGCGCGCCGTGACGGAGCGAACCCGAACGACGACGTAGCCGCGACGCCGGCCGGCATAGCGGAGCGCGGGCTCGCGCACCCGGCCGAGGAAACCAGGACGGCTCGGCGAAGCGGCTGGGACGCCGGCGGGGGCCGGGGGCGACGTCGCCGTGGGAGGGTGGTCCACATGCATCGTGCGTACACGTCCGTTGCACTGCGCTGGGCGGCATGCGCGCTCGCCGGCATCGCGATCGTTGCGGGCTGCGCGCGGCAGAACGCGTCGACGACCACGTCGACGACCGCGCAGACCGCAGCCGGAAGTCCGCTGCCGAGCGCGACGCTGCCGCCGAATCCCTGGGTCGTCCCGACCGACGTCGCGAACGCGACCGCGTCGCCGGGACCGACCGTTGCGGACTACGACGATCTGGGCTGGCAGTCGTTCGTCGCGCTGAACTGGCCCGCCGCGGTCGGATCGACGTCCGGCGTCTCCGGCCTGCCGAACACGAAGCTGCCGATCGGCGCGCACAGCGCGAACAAGGCGATGGTGCCGACGGTGTGGCTGACCTATCGCGCCGACTCGAACACGATGCTCGCGAAGGCGCAAGATCCCGGCCCGTGGCCCAACAACCCGGTGAAATTGCCGTCGAGCTGCGCGCCGCTGTCGGCCTCGACGCCGGTGACGCCGGGCTTCCAGCCGATGTATCTCGATCTCATCACGAAGTTCGGGACCGGAAACGTTCTGGAAGCTTCCGGCCCGCCGCTGATCGATCAGGCCGGCTGGTACGTGACGTACGACATTCGCTTGGACATGTCGGAGTACACGTACATTCAGAAGAACGGCTACTTCAACGCGCAAACGCAGACCAAGGCGGTCCAGAACAACACCTTCGTCGGCTTTCCGCGCACCGGGCGCGAGGCGATGTTCAGCCCGCCGCTTCCGCCGCTCGCGCAGTTCGGCGCGCTCGAGGTGAAAGCGGCGTGGCGCGTGCTGGATCCCGTGAAAGACCGGGCCGTCATTCCGCGCTACTACACGCAGGCGGGCTACTTCTTGCAGCCCGACGGCAAGACGTGCGCCGGGCCGACGCTGTTCGGCTTGATCGGGATGCACATTCTGCGTCTGACGCCCTCGACGCCCGCGACGTGGTTCTGGGCGTCGTTCGAGCAGGTCGACAACGTCGATCCGGTCTCGCCGAGCCGGCCGCCGACGCTCGCGAAGCCGAACACGCCGAACGGAAACTGCACGCCCTCGTACAACGTCGCGCCGACGTCTCCGCCGGGCGACGTGCCGTGGAACAACGGCAACACGCCGGTGAACGTCTGTCGCGTCACGCCGCTGCCGGACGACGTCGTCCAGAGCAATCAGAGCTGGCAGGCGAAGCTCGCCGGGACGGTGTGGGCGAACTACGAGATGATCGGGACGATCGAGCCCGCACCGGCAGGCGCCTCGCCGTACCCGATTCCGAGTCCGCCCACGAACACGACGCCGGTCAACACCGACACGCTCGCGAACACCGCGATGGAGACCTACTTCCAGATCATTCCGGGCACCAACACGCGGTCGAGCTGCATGACGTGTCACGCCGCGGCGGCGCCGCAGGGCGTGAACGAGCCGCCGCCCACGACGACCTATCAGATCTTCACCTTCGTGCTCGGCGACGCGGTGACGCCGGCGCCGTCGACGGCGCCGTTGGCGGCGTCGGCGCCGAAAGCGAAACCGGCGCGTCGCCAAGCACCGCTGCCCTCGCGCGTGCAGGCGCTGCTGCGTGCGGCCGAGACGCACGCGAGCGCCGTACCCTCACCGGCGGCTTCGGGAGCGACGCCCGCGCCGGCGACGCCGGCAACGGTGCCGGCAGCGTCCGCGTCGCCGTAACCGGCGGCACGTTCGGCGCGCGGTGACGGCGCGGGGCTACGCTCGAACGGGCGTGAGCCGCGCGCCGTAGCGGCCGCCGAGGTAGCGGCCGCCGTCGCAGACGATCGCTCCGGACTGGATGACGAAGCGAATGCCGCGCGGCGGGCGCACGGGGTCGTGGTAGTCGAGGTCGTCGGAAATCGTGCGCGGGTCGAACACCACGAGATCGGCGGCGCACGCTTCGGCGATCCGTCCGCGCCCCGCGAGCCCGAACGTGTCGGCGGCGAGCGAGGTCATGCGGCGGATCGCTTCCGCCGGCTGCAGCACGTTGCGTTCGCGCACGTACTCGCCGAGCACGCGCGGAAAGGTGCCGAACGTCCGCGGGTGCGGCTTCCCGCCGAGCCCCGGCGGGACGCCGTCCGTTCCGATCGACGTATGCGGGTCGGCGAGCACGCGCTCGATGTCGTCCTCGTCCATCAAGAACAGGATCATCGACGCGCTGCCGCTCTCTTCCAGCAGCACGTGGATCAGCGCGTCGACGGGATCGCCGCCGAGGTCGTGCGCGAGCTGCGCGAGCGTGCGGCCTTCGAAACGGTGATCGCGCGTCGTCGAGACGAGTATGCCGTCCCAGCCCGCGGCTTTCGCGAGATTGTCCCAGCCCGGCTCGCCGTGCGGGATCGCGCGGCGGAGGTCGCCGGCTGCGCCGGGCGCGCGCAGGCGCTCGAGCAACGCGTCGACGCCGCCGTCGTGATAGCGCGGCGGAAGAGCGGCGGTGAGCGACGTGCTTCCCGCCCGGTAGGGATACACGTCCTGCGTCACCGCGACACCGTCCGCGCGCGCGCGGTCCAGCATGGCGAGCGTGGTGCGCGTCGTGCCCCAGTTCGCCTTTCCGGCGGCTTTGTGGTGCGAGACGTGGACGCGTCGCGCGCTGCGCCGCCCGATCTCGATGATCTCCTCGACGCTGGCGACGAGGGCGTCGCTCTCGCCGCGGATGTGGCTCGTGAAGACGTGCTGCTCGCCGAGCGCCTCCGCGAGCGCGACCAGCTCGCCGGTATCGGCGTACGCGCCCGGCGGATAGATGAGCCCGGTCGACATCCCGAACGCCCCCGCGTCGAGCGCTTCGGCGACGAGCGCGCGCATACGCCGCAGCTCGCCGGCGCTCGCGGGGCGCGCGGATTCGCCGACGACCGCGGCGCGCACGTTCCCGTGGCCGACGAGCGGAGCGTAGTTCGTCACGTAGCCGCGCTCGTCGGCGGCCGCAAGGACGTCGCAGAAGCGCGGGCCGATGCGCGGCACGCCGGGGAAGAAGTCCGGAAGCCGCGCGTAGTAGGCGTCGGCGTGCGCCGGATCGTACGGCGCGATGCTGATCCCGCAGTTCCCGACGACCTCGGTCGTGATCCCCTGCGTGATCTTCGAGGCGTCGTCGGCGACGAACGGCGCGTTGTCGCCGTGCGAGTGCACGTCGATGAAGCCGGGACACAGCGCGTAACCGCTCGCGTCGAGCACGCTTCGCCCGGGATGCGAATCGGCGGACGGCACGACGCGCTCGATGAGGCCGCCCGCGACGTACACGTCGGCGGCGGCCGGCGCGGAGCCCTCGCCGTCGTAGACGAGGGCTCCCGCGATCACGTATCGGTCCGCCCGCATCGAGCGCGGTTCTCCGGCGCGCGAACCGGTTCCGGCCGGCTCGACCGCTACGGTGCCGCCGTCGCAGGCGCGCTCGGCGAAGGTGACGGCTGCGCGTTCGTCGGCGTGCCCTTCGGCGGCGTGAAGTCGATGCTCGGAATCACGGCGACGCCGCCGACCGAGCCGTCGTCGTCGCGAGCGTACACGTAGATCAGCTTCTCTTTCGGCGTGGCGATCTGGAACAGGTAGCTCGTCGACGGCGCGCGCCGCTCGGAGGAGACGAACGTGTACGTGCGCGGGCCGAAGCGGCGCAGCGCGCGCAGCGACGCGCGATGCAGCGGGCTCATGCGCGCGCGGAAGTCGGGCCGCAGCGCCGCCATGTCGATGTGTCCGGCGATCGCCGACTCGAGCCAGGCCTTCGCGGTCGCCGCCATCGCGGGCGGCTTGGCGGCGGGGGCCTTCGGCGCGTGGCGGTGCGGCTTCGCCGCCTTCGGACTCGGCACCAGCGTCGAGTAGATCGCGCTTACGGCCGCGTCGTAGTTGTAGGTTCCGCTGTTCGCGAGGACGATGATCGCGAGATGGTCGTCGGGGAAGCGCGCGTCCTGCGTCGCGGCACCGAACGTGTTGCCGCCGTGCGAGATCATGCGGTGCCCGTTCGGAAGCTTGGTGTTCATGATCCCGAACCCGTAGTCCGGGAAGTTCGCGTCGATCTTCACCGGCGTCATCATCTCTTTGAGCGAGCGCGGCGAGAGCAGCTTTCCGCCGTCCAAGCCCGCGTTCCACTTCGCGAGATCGGCGGCGTTGGTGACGATCGCGCCCGCGCCTCCGAACCACGTGTAGTCGAGATGCGTCGCGTGCTCCCACGGCCCGAGCGCGAAGTCGCTGTACTCGGTCGCGACGTCGGGCTTCGTGTCGTCGTAGGTTCGCACGTAGCTCGCCGTCATCCCGAGCGGCGTGAAGATGTGCCGTTGGACGAACTCGGCGTACGGCATCCCGCTCAGCCGCTCGATGACCATCTGCAGCAGGATGTAGCCGGTGTTCGAGTACTGCCGCTTCGTGCCCGGCGTGAAGCCGAGCGGCCGGCTCACCACGCTGCCGACCACCTGCGCCGGCGTCGCCGGACGGGCCCCGATCTCGTCGAACGAGCCGATCTCGGTGAACTCGGCGTAGCCTCCGGTGTGCATCAGCAAGTTGCGCAGCGTCACCCGCCGCGCGTGCGGGATCTCGGGAAGGTACTTCGCGAGCGGGTCGTCGACGTGCAGCTTCCCCTCGTCCTGCAGCATGAGGATCGACGCGGCCGTGAACTGTTTGGTGTTCGAACCGATCGGATAGCGCGTCCAGGCGTCGGGCGGCACCGAGTCCTCGACGTTGCGCAAGCCGAACCCGCGCTGATAGACGACACGGCCGTCGCGCAGCACGGTGATGTCGACGCTCGGCGCGCCGTGGTCGTCGACGGAGCGCTGTCCGACGAGGTCGATCTCGGTGCGCTGCGCGGCCGTGAGACCGCCGCCCGTCGCGACGCTCTGCGCCTGCGCCGTCGGCGCGACGACGGGCGCGCACGTCAGCACGATCGCGGCGGCGAAGGCGGAGGCGAAGATTCTGTTCATGCGGTGGGCTCCTCGCGTGGGCGGATGCGGTGGGACGGAATCGGCGTCGGCGTCGGTCACGGGCGGGGCGTCGCGTCGAAGCGCCAGGTTCCGACGTTCCAAACGGGTGATTCTTCGGCCGGACGAAATTCGCGCAGCGTCGCCGGCACCACGTAGACCGCGTTCTGCTGCCACAGCGAAACCGACGGCAGCTCGGCGGCGACGCGCCGTTGCACGAGCGCGGCATCCCGGCGGCGCTGCGCCGGATCGTAGGTCGACGTGCCCGCGAGCTCGGCGCGATCGGTCGCGGGATCGCACCAGCGGCTCACGTTGAAGCCGTTCGGCGGGATCTGCGAGCAGCCGAAGAACCACGCGGTGTCGGGATCGGCGGGCGTGTAGATCTCGAGAAACGCGAGCTGGTAGCGGCCGCCGAAGAGCGGTCCGCCGCTGCTCCCCGGCGCGCGAAACTCCGTCGGGTTGTACGCGTGGAGCGCGAGCTGCACGCCGGCTGCGCGCAGCTGCTGCTGCAGCACGAGCCCGAGCGATGCGGCGGTGGGGTTTCCGGTGACGAACGCCAGCTCGAGCGCCAGCGCACGGCCGCCTTTCGTGCGCATTCCGCCCGGCGCTCGGCGCCAGCCGGCCGCGTCGAGCAGCCGCGCCGCGCCCGCCGGATCGAACGGGGGCGGCGCGATGGCCGGATCGTAGCCCCAGCTGAAGAGGCCGCGCCCCGCATCGGCGTAGCGCTCGGCGCCCTTCGTCGCGTCGCGCACCGCGCGAGGAAGATCGAGCGCTTCGACGAGCGCGCGCCGGACTCGCACGTCGGCGAGGTCGGGGTCGCGGACGTTGAAGAAGAGCTGCGCGACGCCGGCGAGCGGCGCGCGCACGACGCGCTCGCGCCGGATCGTCCCGTACTGCGCGAGCAGGTTCGGATCCGCGACGAGCGCGACGTCGATCTCGCCGGTGCGAAGCTGGTTGAGGATCGTCGTGGAGTCGGCGACGAAGCGCAGGTCGATCTCGGCGATGCTGGGCGCGCCGCCGTAGTAGCCCCGATTGCGCTCGAGTCGGAGGTGGTCGCCGTGCAGCCATTCGACGACCCGATAGGGCCCCGAACCGATCGGTCGCGTGTCGTACGCGTCGTGGTTGAGGTCCGCCTTGCCGCGCAGCAGGTGCGCGGGCAGCACGCCGTAGTTCTGGTTCGGCGCGAGAAACGTGCTCAGGATCGGCGCATACGGGCGGCGCAGCCGGACGCGCACGGTTCGTGCGCCGATCGCCTCGACGCTCGCGACCGCGTCGTAGCCGGAGCGCGACACCACGTTGTTGCGCGGGTTCATGATGGCCTGAAACGTGAACGCCACGTCGGCCGCGGTCACGGGCGCGCCGTCCTGCCATGCGGCGCGGCGAAGCCGGTAGACGATGGTCTTGCCGTCGCGCGAGATGCCGCCGTTCGCCTGCGTCGGCACCGCGACGGCGAGGTCGGGGCGGAGGCGGTTGTGCTCGTCGAGCGTGAGCAGGTAGGAGTAGATCATCGGCACGATCGTCGCCGTCGCCGCGCCCGAGAGGAACAGCGGATTGAGCGACTGCGGCTCCTGCGGAAGGGCGATCGTCAGTCGCGCCGCGGGCGGCGGGCCGCCCGCCGCGACGCAGCCCGCGAGCCCGAGGAGCAGCGCGCCGCAGCACGCCGCCACGCGGGCGCCGGCACGTGGGGCGGCTGCCCTGCGGTAAGCGGTATTTCGCACGGCGGCCCGCATATCGTTGCGCGCGCCTTCGGCGACGAAGGGTGCGGTCCTCCGCAGGAGGCGAGAAGCGGCGCAGATTTGCGAGGGCGCCGAAACGCGGACGGAATTCCGTCCAGACGGCTAGTATATCAGCCGGGATGCATCCGACGACCACCGAAGGTGCGCCGCGCGCGCGCCGCTACGCGATCCTCACCGGAGGGCTCCTGGCGGAGATGTACGGGAAGACCGCGCAAGGCGTTCTCCGCTACCGTGCCGACGAAGTGGTCGCGGTCATCGACGAACGCCATGCGGGGCGACGCGTCTGCGACGTCGTTCCGAGCCTGCGGAGCACCGCGCCGATCGTCGCCTCGTTCGACGAAGCGGCGGCATACGAGCCGACCTCGCTGCTGATCGGCGTCGCGACCGACGGAGGACGCATCCCCGCCGAGTTCCGCCCGACCGTGCTGCGCGCCGTCGACGCGGGCCTCGAGATCGTCAGCGGCCTCCACGAGCTGCTCGCCGACGACGACGAGATCGTCGCGCGCGCCCGGCGGTCAGGCTCGCGGCTCTGGGACGTGCGCGTTCCACCCAAGGACATCCCGATCTTCAGCGGCGCCGCGTACGCGCTGCCGCAGGACGTCGTGCTGGCGGTCGGCAGCGACTGCGCCGTCGGCAAGATGACCGCGCTGCTGGAGATCGAGCGCGCGGCGCGCGCCGCCGGGACCCGCGCGCGCTTCGCCGCGACGGGACAGACCGGGATCATGATCGCCGGAAGCGGGATCGCGGTCGATCGCGTCATCGCCGACTTCGTGGCCGGCGCGGCGGAGAAGCTCACGCTCGAGCACGCCGTCGACGCGGACGTCGTGCTCGTCGAAGGCCAGGGCGCGCTCTTCCACCCCGCCTACGGTCCGGTCACGCTGGGGCTGCTGTACGGATGCGCGCCCGACGTGCTGCTGCTGTGCGACCGGCCGAACAGCAGGCAGATCGCCGGCTTCTCGACGGCGATCCCGGACCTCGCTTCGCTCGTGCGTTCCTACGAGGAGCTCGTCGCGCATCTCAAGCCGGCGCGCGTCGCGGCGGTCGCGCTCGACACGTCGGCGTACGATGCGAGCGGCGCCGAGGCGATCGTCGCGGCGACCGCGCGTGCCACCGGCTTGCCGGTCGACGATCCGGTGCGCAACGGCGCAGCGCGTCTGTGGGCGGCGCTCGAAAGCGCGCTGCGGGCGACGCCGAAGGCGCGCGCCCGCGCGCTCGTGTGAACGCGTCAGTAGTGGAAGTTGAAGTTCGCCAGGTCGAAGGCGATGACGAGCCAGGCGAACCCCCCCGCCGCGAGCGCTACGAAGCTCTCCGCGATCTTCGCCGGCACGGTTCGCGCGGCGCTGCGCCACGTCGCGACGGCATCCACGATCGTCACGAGCGCACCGATGACGCACAGCACGCCTAGCGCGTAGAGCGCGCCGAGCGCCGCGTCCGGCACGTCGGCTTTGTCGATCGCGCTCACGACCACGAGCCATCCGAGCACGTCGGCCAGCGCGAGGATGCACGTGAGCCGGGCGGCCAGGCGCAGCCGGCGCTCCCCCTGCGGCAGCCGCAACGGCTGCCGGTAGGCGCGGCGCACGAGCGCGCCGATCGGCCACACGAGGAGCGTGAGCACGAAGATCCCGAGCACCGTGAAGGCGAGCGTCTGGAGGAACGGCAGCGACTTCCAGAACGGCAGCGGCTGAAACACGAACACCGGGATGAAGTCGTCGGTCGTGAGGTACGCGATGCGGCCCTTCGCGTCGCGGACGAAGACGAGGTGCGCCGGGCCGCCGACTTCGCGGTAGCGCAACGGCCCGACCTCGCGCCACGTCTTGACGATACCGGCCGCGTTCTTCAGCAGCGAGAACGCGATCGTGCCGTCGGCGTTCGCCGTCACCTGCGCCTGCGAGAGCAGGAACACGAGCGGAAATGCGCTGTTCTCGCGCCGCGTCGCCTCGTAGGAGCCCGCGACGAGCTTGGCGTCCGCCTTCGCCGTGGGCGCCGTCGCCTCGGCCGGAGGCGTCGAGGGGAAATAGCGGTCGAGGAACGCGCGGAACAGATCGACCCGGACGTTCTCGGCGGCGCCGTCGGCTCCGGCGCTGTTGAAGGCGACGTAGAATCCCACGCCGGCGCTCGGAATCAGGTGGAGGTCGCTGTGAAACCAGTTGGTGTCCCCGGCGTGCCCGATGATCGTCTGCCCGTTGCGGTTCTCTTGGTAGAAGCCGAGATCGAAGCCGTTCAGCCCGGGCGCCGGCCGCCACTGCGGCGAGTGCATCAGCGCGACGGTCGCCGGCGAGAGGATGCGCGCCGAGCCGAGCCCGCCGTTCTGCAGCTGCGCGAGCATGAACTTCGCCATGTCGGAGGCCGTCGTGCTCGATGCCCCGGCGGGCGCGATCTCGATGTACTCGAACGGCCGCGGCGGCTCGCTGGCCTGCGAGTACGCGCGCGAGAGCGTCAGCCCCGCCGGCAGCGGCTGGCGCAGCGTCGAGTGGCGCATGCCGAGCGGATCGAAGATGTTGCGCTGCACGTAGTCGTCGTACGGCATCCCCGAGACACGCTGCACGATGTATCCGGCCAGCGTCGCGCCGTAGTTCGAGTATGCGACCACCGCGCCGGGCGGGAAGATGCGCGGCGGCACGTGCGCTTTGAGGTACGTTCCCAAGTCGGTGAGCTGATCCGGCGACGTGAGGAACGTGCCCTTGAACGTCTCTGCGAACCCTGCCGTGTGCGTCATCAGCTCGCGCATCGTCACCGGGCGCCCGAACGCGGGCGGGATGGTGAAGTCGAGATACCGGTTGACGTCGGCGTCGAGGTCGATCTTCCCGCGCTGCACTTGCTGCATCACCGCGGTCCACGTGAACAGCTTGCCGATCGATCCGGGCCGGAACAGCGTCGTGTCGGGCGACACGGGCAGCCGGCGCGCCACGTCGGAGTACCCGTATCCGGCGGTGAGCAGCACCCTGCCGTCCTTGACGACGGCGAGCTCCGCGCCCGCGATGTCCGCGCGCGCAAGGGCATAGGGGACGAGACCGTCCAGAAACGTGCGCAGATCCGCGGCGGTGAGCGCGTGCCGCTCGACGCCGGCGAGCTTCCCGACGCGCTGCGTCGTCCCCGGCGCCGGGCCCGGCCCCGGGCCGGGCGCCGCAGCCGCGGCGCGGACGCTGGCCGGAATCGATCCGAGCAGCGAGGCGCAGATGCAGCCTGCGGTCACGAGGCCGGCCGCCCGGCGCAGGTCCATGGATCTCATCGGGTTGTCCTCCGGTCGGCAGCGAGCCCCCCGGCCTCTTTTTCGTACTGCATGCGGAATACTGCCTCGCGGCGGAGGAAACTCACCGGCCGAGCGATATACCACAGCGGGGCCGAAATACCGGAGAACCGCTGACTGTGGACGTCGTCGCGCGCGTCGAGCGCTGGCCGATCCGGCACCCGTTTTCGATCACGGGGCACACCTTCACGGAGTCGGAGGTCGTGCTGGTCGAGCTGCGCGACGGTGAGGCGCGGGGACGCGGCGAGGCCAGCGGCGTGTACTACACGGGTGACACGCCGGAGCGCTGCGTGGCACAGATCGAGGCGGTCGCCGGCCGGATCGCGGCCGGCGCCGGCCGCGACGACCTGCTCGAGCTGCTGCCGGCGGGCGGCGCGCGAAACGCGGTGGACTGCGCGCTGTGGGACCTGGAGGCGCGGCGGGAGCACCGGCCGGCATGGCGCATCGCCGGCTTGGACGAGCCGCGGCCGCTGCTCACCACGCATACGATCGGCGCGGCGGAGCCGAGCGAGATGGCGCGGGCCGCGCTCGAGTTTCGCACCGCGCGCGCGCTGAAGCTGAAGCTCACCGGCTCCCCGCTCGACGCCGACCGCGTGCGGGCCGTGCGCGCGGCGCGACCCGACGTGTGGCTCGCGGTCGACGCCAATCAAGGGTTCACCGTCGAGTCGCTGCGCGAGCTGCTGCCGGCCCTCGTCGCCGCGAACGTGCGACTCCTGGAGCAGCCGTTCCCGATCGGCGCTGAAGCCGACATGGAGGGGCTCGAGTCGCCGATCCCGACCGCGGCCGACGAGAGCCTGCAGGACATCGACGATCTCGCCCGGCTCGCCGGCCGTTTCGACACGGTGAACATCAAGCTCGACAAGTGCGGCGGATTGACGCGGGCGCTCGCGATCGCGGACCGTGCGCGCGCGCTCGGCATGCAGGTGATGGTCGGGTGCATGATGGCCACGTCGCTCGGGATCGCGCCGGCCGCGCTCGTCGGACAACTGTGCGACGTCGTGGACCTCGACGGCCCGCTGATCCTCGCCGACGATCGGAAGCCGCCCGTCACGTATGACGACGGGTATCTGCGCGTGCCGGACGCGCTGTGGGGCGGGGCGTGACGCGCGTCCGGCGCAGAGGAAGCGCTCCCGAGCGGGCGAATGCGCAGCGGGAGAGCATCCGGTTTTTCGTACAGCAAGCGATAAATCGAACCCCCTGACGATCGGTGCGCGGAGGCACGATGGACAAGCGGAAGTGGCTGCGGCGCTGGGCCGGCGGAACGGCACTCGTGATGGCGCTGGTGACGGCGTTCGCCGGCGGCGTCCAACGCGCGGACGCGCAGACGACGAGCGCGCGCGGCGTGGTGGCCGGCACCGTGACGACGGCCGACGGCGCGCCCGTCGCCGGCGCAGCCGTGACGCTGAGCGGGCCCGCGCGGCAGACGACCACCACCGACGGCAAGGGTGCCTTCCGCTTCGCGTCGGTCGCGCCGGGCGTGTACGCGGTGACGGTGGCGAAGGCTGGTTTCGCGGAGACGCGCCAGGAAGACGTTGCGGTCGTCGCGGGATCGTCGACGACCGTGAACGCGCAGCTTCTCGCGTCGTCGTTCTCCTCGCTGCGCGAGATCGGCCGCGTGTCGACGAACGCTCCGGGACGCGCGGTGATCAACACCGGCACCGCGGCGATCTCGGTGATCACCGATCAGACCTTCGTCGACCAGGGTCAGGATCAGGTCACGAAGATTCTCAACGAGACGCCGGGCATCGTCGCGACCCGAGCGACGGCGTCGGGCGGCGTCTCGGGCAACGGTGCGGACGAGGCTTCGCCCGTCATCCCGCAGATTCGCGGCGCGCTGCCGTACGAGACGGAAACGCTCGTCGACGGCCACCCGGTCTCGGTCGGCGCGAACGGCTTCTTCTCGCCGCTCTATCTCAATCCGGCGCTGCTCCAGACCGTGGAGATCGCGAAAGGCCCAGGCGTTCTCGGGACGGACATCAACTACGCGATCGGCGGGAGCGTGAACTATCGCACGCTGATGCCGACTCGCACCCTGCACGCCGAGGCGCAGCTCGGCGTCGACAGCTACGGCGGCACCGACTCGTGGCTGCGCGTCACCGGATCGGTTCCGTCTCATGTCGTCGACTACGCGTTCGCGTACGCGGTCGACGGGACGCCCGGGCCGCTGCAGAACTATTCGGTGGCGGGCTCGCAGGTGCCGCTGCTCTACGGCGGCGGCGCGCTGAACCCGGACGGGACCGGGCCGTGGTACGTCAACGGACGCGGGTACGCCGGCATCCCGGAAGGGCTCGGGCCGTCGCATACACCGCAATACTCCGGCGTGCCTGGCGAGGCGAGCTTCGCGGAGCCGCTCTATGTCTGCTGCTCGCAGATCAATACGCAGTTCCTGAACCGCGCCGAGCTGGCCAAGCTGCGCTTCAACTTCTCACAGCAGACGACGCTGACGCTCAGCTATCTTGGGGCGCAGAGCACGAACGACGGATCGGGCGCCTCGGCCAGCTCGCTCACCCCGCTGCCGACCGGCGGAAGCTTCTCGACGTTCGCACCGCCGCCGGGCTACGTCGGAGCGGTCCCCCCGGGAACGCCGATCCCGTTCGATCTCGTCGCCTACAATCCGAGCACGAATTCCGCCCAGCAGAGCCTCGTGCAGGCGGAGCTGCGCAGCGCGCTGGGCCCGGTCACCGTCCTAGCTCGCTACTACGCCGGCACGGCGAACGATTTCTTCTACAACTACCAGCAGCCGACGACCAAGGCGTTCGCCGGCGCCACGTACGGCGGAGCGGCGCTGTGCGGCGTCGGCGTCGCGTTCAACTTCGCCACCGGGGCGTGCGCCGACGGCACCGCGCCGACGATGACATATTTCAACGGGCAGCAGGTGACGTTCAGCTCGGGCGACGCGCAGACGACGCAGTTCACCGCCGACCATCTGCGCGGCTACTCCGTGGAGTTCGACGCGCCGATCGCGGGCAACGTCTACACGCTCGCGTTCGACCAGTCGCGCCACGACTCGCTCAACGACGTCGACGCTCCGGTCAACGGCATCGTCGGCTACCAGGTCGCGCCGGGATCGGAACAGACGTTTACCACGCTTCTCGCGCGCGGCCAGTTCACGCTCACGTCGAAACTGAGCGCGACGGTCAGCAACTACGCGATCGAATACGCGAGCCACTACAGCGGCGACGGCGGAGCGACGTTCAGCGACTCGACTCGCTCCTTCGACGCGCCGCGTGCGGCGTTTGTCTGGCGGCCGGACGCCGACGTCGCCTGGCGGTTCTCGGCCGGCTCGTCGATCGCGCCGCCCTACATCTCGCTGATCTCGGCGCCGGCGCAGGTTCCTGAGCCGAACTCGCTGCCGGCCACGTACTTCACGCTCAACACGAACAACGGCAACCTGAAGCCGGAGACGGCGTTCGGTTACGATCTGGGCATGGACAAACGCATCGGCGGGGCGACCTCGCTCTCCGCGGACGTCTACCTGACGAACCTGCACAACATGTTCTTGCCGGAAACGTTCCAGCAGGGAACCTACGCGAACGCGGAGAGCAACGGCGTCGCCGAACCGCTCTTCATCACGCAGACCGAGAACCTGGGCTTCGCGCGGTACGAGGGCGTCGAGCTCGCGATCGAGCACGCGCCGATCGCCGGTTTCGGATTCAAGCTCCAGGGCGCTCTGCAGCGCGGGTTTCCGTACGATCTTCCCCCGGGCTTCTACAGCACGGCGGCAGGCCCGTACACGACGAATCTCGCTATTCTGCCGGGAGTGAACTTTCAGCCCAGCGGGCTGGGCTACAACGGCATCGACGCGTCCGGACTGTCGGGCCGGGTGCCGTACAGCACCGGCTACGCGGAGATCAACTACCGGAATCGGAAAGGGCTGTACGCGAACATCGGCGTGACGTACTACGGCCCGAACAATAGCTTCAACGAGCCCGCGTTCGGCGTCGTTTCGGCCGCATTGCGCGTCCCGCTCTCGCCCGCGGTCTCGCTGCAGCTCACGGCGGACAACCTCACCGCGGCGTACGCAAACCCGTACTTCGGCTACTTCAGCGGCATCCCGGTGCCCCTCGTGAAAGGCGCGTCGCCCGGCTTCGGAACGACCGACGGCGGGAACTACGGCCCGACGACGGCGCGGCTCGCTCTGCAGTACCACCTCTGAGGCCGACCGCGGTCACATGCGCGCCGTCGTGACCCCGACGGCGCTCGCGGACTTCGCCGAGTCGTTGCGGATGGTGTGCGCGTACGCGGCCGAGTACACCGCGCACTCGCCCGCCTGCATCGGGTAGTCGATGTCGTTCACCGTGAGCACCACGCTTCCCGACGTGACGTAGAGCGTGTCGATCCCCTCGTGCGTGAGCGCGTCGCGAAACCCGGAGCGCGGCGAAAACTCCATGATCGCGAGCTCCAGGTTGACGCCCGGAAGGCGCAAGAGCTCGTAGCGCACGCCTTTGCCGCGGTTCATGCTCTGACGGTCGGACTTGCCGACGAAGTTGGGACGCGCAAGGCGCGTGCTGTAGCCGAGCATCGCGCCGACGTCCTGATCGAAGAACTCGGCGACGCGCGCGAGACGCCCGATCGACACGTCGGACTCGCCTCGCTCGATGGCGCTCAAGAACGAGGCGGAAAGCCCGCTGCCCTCCGCGACGTCGCGGATGGAGAGCTTGCGCGCGAGGCGCATGCGCTTGAGGATCTCGCTGACGTTCGGCGCGCCGCTGAACGCAGGCTGGCCTTCAGGATTCTGTCGAGGCGCCTTCGCGGCGCGGGGTGGCATGATCCGGTCGGTCTCCGCGGTCGAGCGATGTGACCGAAATTTCGGTCACGCCCGCCGGTTCTCCGCCGGTATTCCGGCTCCTTGCCGATGGGACCCTGGCCTCACACCGGCGGTTGCGACGGCTCGGCGCGCTCGAAGTCCGGAAGCGTGTCGACGCTGCCGGTCCATCGCAGCGCGTCGACGTCGTCGAACAACGGGATGTCGCTTCGCAGCGTCGCGAGATCGCGGAACAGCAGCGCGAGATCGCGCCCCCGGCGGAGCACCTCGCTCAACCGCGGCGCGCTGACGTTGACGTTCCAGCTTCGCGGATCGTCGGGGATCGCGTCGATGTGCGCGAACCGGCGGAGCACGGCGGCCGTCGACTTCGCGCCCCACCCGGGAAGCCCGGGATAGCCGTCCGCGGCGTCGCCGACCAGCGCCAGATAGTCCGGTATGCTGGACGGCGGAACGCCGAATTTTTCGACGACGCCCGCTTCGTCGACGATCGTGCGCGTGCGCCGGTGGAGC
This sequence comes from Vulcanimicrobiaceae bacterium, assembly GCA_035650875.1. Taxonomy (GTDB): domain Bacteria; phylum Vulcanimicrobiota; class Vulcanimicrobiia; order Vulcanimicrobiales; family Vulcanimicrobiaceae; genus Vulcanimicrobium. Next base: position 124,706 of record DASRGU010000010.1, on the reverse strand, counting down.
TGCACGACGCGCGTGCCGCGCACGCATTGCGCGAGGTCCTTGTCGGGCGTGCAGATGAACACGCGCTCGACGCGTTCATCGGCCGATGCGATCGCGGCCGCGGATGCGAGCGCGTCGTCGGCTTCGTACTCCACCATGGGCCACACGACGATCCCGGCCGCTTGGAGCGCGTCCTCGAGCAGCGGAAACTGCGCGAGCAAATCCGGCTCGATGCCCGCGCCGGTCTTATAGCCGGGCCAGAGGCGATTCCGAAAGGACTCGATGACGTGGTCGGTCGCGACGCCGACGTGCGTCGCGCCGCTCCGAAACAGACCGCGCAGCGACGCCATGACGCCGCGGACCGCCGCGATCTCCCGGCCTTCTTCGTCGCGCTTCGAGGGCAGCGCGTGATAGTGGCGAAACAGCTCGTAGGTCCCGTCGACCAGATGAACGTCCACTGAGGCTGCTTCCCTTCGCGAACGCGTTCATCAGTCCCGTGGTGCTGCGAACCGTCGCGCCCCGTTCCTACGCTGACCGTCGAGGCGAACGACATGCCGCTCGAATCCGACGTGACGTACGAGTGTCCGAGCTGCGGCGAGGTGAACGCGGTCGGCGTCGATCCGAGCGGCGGGAGCCGGCAGCGCTTCGTGGAGGACTGTCCGGTGTGCTGTCGTCCGCTCGCGTTCAGCGTGACGGTCGATCGCGACGGTGACGCGTTCGTGGACGAAGTCGAGGTCGAGTAGACGGTACGCCGCGGAGACGCGGCTCACTGCGGCCTGAAGCTCTCCACGACGAGCAGCTGCGAGGCGACCGGCATGCAGCGATAGACCTCCGTCTGGTAGGTCGACCGGCGCGCCGCGGAAAGCGCCGCCTGGTTCAACACGACGCTGGGCGAGCTGCGAATCCTGACCTCCGTCACATGACTGTTCGCGTCGAGCGAGACGATGAGCACGACGTCGCCGAAGATGTTCTGCTGCCGAGCCATGGCCGGAATGTCAGGCGACGCCGCATCGACCATCCTCGCCGGCACGTGCGGTTGGTCGCACGGCGGCGCGGCGGCCGGCGTCGATGCCGGCTGCGGCGCCGCCGTCGGATCGGCGAACGCAGCTTGCGCACCGGAGAGCAGGACGGTCGAGACGGCAACTGCGATGGAAGCGGATCGATACAGCATGCTTCGGTGCCTCGGCGAATCGCGAGTGAATGGTACCGCCCGTCTACTCAGTCCGCGCTCGAGGTCCTCCAACGCGCGCGAGCCGGCTTTGGCAGGCGGTGGCGCTAACGGCGATTGCGATCGACGATCGCCCAGATGATCAAGACGAATGCCGCCAAACGCGGGATGAAGCTCAGCGGATCGTTCGCCTCCGGGCGATCCGTCAACGCCAACAGAAGCCTCTCGCCGGCGAGCGCGACGAAAGCGAACCCGAACAGCGCGAAGAGACGATCCGCGGTTCTCGTGAACGCACGGAAGAACAGCAGGGCCGCGACGGCTTCGAGCGCGAGCAGGACGCCGCTGAGAAGCGCCGTCGTCATCGGTCGGCGTCCCAGATGAGGCCGTAGCACACGAGGCTCACTCCGATGATCCCCGGCACGATGCGCACGGCGGACAGGTCGACCGCCGGCAGCAAGATTTTGTCCGCGAACAACAGGACGTTGTTCAAGAAGAGCCCGACGAAGCCGAGCGAGCACCACAACAGCAGCCGGAGCCGGGTTCGCGTGAAGCCCCGCCACAGCAGCAGCACGCATGTCGCGCTCGTCAACGCGCACAGCCCGTACACGATCTCGCCGATCATTCGTCGTCCCTAACTTTGAACGCATCGGAAAACGATTGCAGCGGGTCTTCCGAGAAGATCTCATCGATGACCGCCGACCGGCGGAGCTGGTACGCATCGCCGAGCAGTTGAACGACCTCGTCGGTCTCGCCTGAAGCGGCGTACCGATGGCCGTCGCCGGCTCTCACGGTGAGCCGGCGGCGGCCGAGATGCTCCAGTCGTCGCGCGATCGAGTTCGGGCTGCTGCGCAGCTCGTCGCTCAGCTCGCGTGCCGTCCAAGCGCGCTCGCTTCGCGCGCGCAGCAGAAGGAGGACGTCCAGCAGCTCGACGGAGTTGATGTTGCGCCGTATGAACCGGCGTACCGGTTCCGGAAGGCTCGCCACTGCGTTTTTCTTCGTGCGTCATCACGCAACGGGCCCCCTCCCGGGAAGGGGCGCCGTTGCCTCGCCCCGTATGCGAGCGACGCGGAGACGAAGAGCAATGCTGTCTCGAACCAAACCGCTGGCGACGATTTTGGCGGAAGGCGCCGATCAGGAGCACGGGCTGAAGCGTTCGCTCGGACCGTGGGCCCTGACCGCCATGGGCATCGGCGCGATCATCGGCACCGGCATCTTCGTTCTGACGGGCGTCGCATCGGCGACGCGTGCCGGCCCGTCACTCACGATTTCGTTCATCATCGCCGGCGTCGTGAGCGCGCTCGCCGCGCTCTGCTACGCCGAAGTTTCGAGCAAGATTCCGATTTCCGGAAGCGCGTACACGTACACCTATGCGACGCTCGGCGAGTTTCTCGCCTGGATCGTGGGTTGGGGTCTCGTCTTCGAATACGCGCTCGGCGCGGCGACCGTCAGCGTAGGATGGTCGGGCTATTTCACCTTCATCCTGAAAACCGTCTTCGGGGCGAACATTCCGCTGGTTTGGCAGCACAGTCATTGGGACATGACGCCCGGGATCGCCAACCTCCCGGCCGGCGGAATCATCCTGCTGATCACCGCGCTGCTCGTGCGCGGAACGAAAGAATCGGGCACGGTGAACGCCGTGATCGTGGCGATCAAAGTCGCGGTCGTGATCTTCTTCATCGTCATCGGCGCCCAGCACGTCAACCCCGCGAACTATCACCTCGCGCCCGGCCCGCAAACGGGGCTCGGGGGGTACTTCCCCTTCGGATGGGCGGGCACGCTCGGCGGCGCGGCATTCATGTTTTTCGCGTACATCGGCTTCGATGCCGTCTCGACGGCGGCCGAAGAGTCGCGCAATCCATCCCGCGACCTGCCCTTCGGGATCCTGATGAGCCTGGCGATCTGTACGGTGCTCTACATCATCGTCTCGGCGATCCTCGACGGCATGGTGCCGTTCTACACGCTGAACGTCGCCTTCCCCGTCGCGTTCGCGGCGAACAGCGTCGGCCTCGCCTGGGCCGGCGTCGTCATCTCGTTCGGCGCCATCGCCGGCTTGACCACGGTGCTGCTCGTCATGATGTACGGTCAGACGCGCGTCTTCTACGCCATGTCGCGCGACAAGCTGATCCCGCCGAGCTTTACGCGTCTGCATCCGGCGTGGCGGACGCCCATGGTCTCGCAGATCTTCTTCGGTATCCTGATCGCCGCGGCCGGGGCCTTCTTCCCGATCGGCATCTTGGGCTCGGCGACCAACATGGGGACCCTCACGGCGTTCGTCCTCGTGGCGATCGCCGTGCCGGTGCTGCGCAGACGGCATCCGGAGCTCACCGGCCGGTTCACGCTGCCGTTCGGCCCGTACGTCATCCCGGTGCTTTCGGCCGTCTCGGCGCTCGTGCTGATCTATTTCTTGAAGGTCGGCAACCCCGTTGTGTGGGGTTTCTTCCCGCTGGTGTGGCTCGCGTTCCTCATCTGGCTCGTCGTCGGATTGATCTTCTACTTCTCGTACGGACGCCGGAAGAGCACGGTGGCGCTCCAGCAAGCGGAACGGCTCGCACCCGTCCAGCCGCGCGTGAACTGAGCGCGCGCGTTCAGGTGCGTCTTCCGTCTCACGGAAATACGCTTCGTGGGGACCGCTGGACCGCTGGGAAAGAACGGCCGTTGGGTACGCTGGACACGGCATGGAGACGTACACCTTCGAGCAGCGCGTCGACCAGATCACCGAACAGATTCGCGCGTCGGACCCCGCCGTTGCGGAGACGCTGCGGTGCTCGCGGAGCGGCGATACCGCCGAATGGGAGAGCGGGCATTTCCGCGCGACGCTGACGCTGCATCGCGACGAGAAACGTCCTCGGCTTGCGCTCCAGCTCTACACCGGGGAGAAGCAGCATCCGGCGCCGTTGCAGATCGGCTTCTACGAAGCCGACGTCGTCAACATGATCGCCGTTCCGATCTCCGAGCTGCTCGCCGGCCGCAACGAGGGCTAGCGACGAGCGCGGAAACGCCGGCTCAAGACGACGGCACGATTTGCCGCACGATCGTCTTCGCGGCGGCCAGAACCGCCGTACTGGACGTCGTCAGGATCTCCGGCGCGGCGGCTGACGTACGGGTGCCGCGATCCCAAAGACCGGCAACGCGCCAATGCGGGTTGTCATAGCTCCACCATCGAACGCCCGCGAAGCCGCCCCCATTGAAGATCGTTTCCGCCCAAGCCTGCGTCGTGGCCCGATCTCGTGTGACGATGTCCGTCGGGCGCTTCACTCCCAACGATCGAAGCGCGTCGACGTCGTTCACGTCGAAGATCGGCGTATCGTCCGGCAACTCATGCGTAGCAAGCGCATAGGGATTGGTGTGGCCGCCGATCGTGTGAACGAACGTGGCGGGGCGCCAGATATCGCGGCTGCCGAACGCCTCCGCGACAGCAGCCGGGTCATGAGCGACATAGAGAACGTCGTACCAAGCGGGGTTATCGATGCGCGCGAATCCCGATGACGGCGGGACGTGAAGGCCGCCCCGGTCTGCCGGGGCGGCGCCTGGTATCTGCGGAAAAACGCGGAAATGCTTCACGCGTAACCGGTCGCCTCGATGCCGGCGAGCGCGTCGATCAGCGGAGACGCTCCGCGGGTCACGAGAACATCGATCGGTCGGGCATGATTGAGGAACGGCTCATGGCCGACGAGCCAATCCGTCACCGCGTCAGGATGCAGTGTTCGAAGCGCGCGGACCAACACGTCGTGAAGGTCGATAACGGCTTTGCGATCGGTGGGTTGCTCGGCGTTCTCAGCCGCGCCCGTGATTCGCGAGCGCCGTCGGTCGCCGCTGCTCCGGTCGTCCCCGCGCCTGCTGTGTCGACCGGCCGGCCGGTTCGTGTCGCGGCCTCCCGCGCTGCTCGGGAGGTTCGTTGCGTACGGCGGCCGTTGACATGCGCTGAATGTTCGCGCGCCGATCCGAGAGCGCGGCGCCGCCGTCCATTGTGGCGCTGCCTCGATGAGACGTTGCGGGCAAGACGACGAAGCCCCGGCAGAGGCCGAGGCTTCGTGCGTTCACCGCTTGCGCGGGCGTGTCAGACCGCGATCAGGTCGAAGCGGTCCGCGTTCATCACCTTGGTCCATGCGGTGACGAAGTCGCTGACGAACTTCTCCTTGGCGTCGTTGCAGGCGTAGACTTCCGCGATCGCGCGGAGCTGCGAGTTCGAGCCGAAGATCAGGTCGGCGCGCGTCGCGGTCCACTTCGCGGTTCCGCTCGCGCGGTCGGTCCCTTGATAGATCTCCTGGGACTCGTCGACTTGCTTCCAGGTCGTCCCCATGTCGAGCAGGTTGACGAAGAAATCGTTCGTCAGCGTCCCGGGGCGGTCGGTGAAGACGCCGTGCTTCGTGCCGCCGGCGTTCGCGCCGAGCGCGCGCATCCCGCCGACGAGCACCGTCATCTCCGGTGCGGTCAGCGTCAGCAATGCCGCCTTCTCGACGAGCAGCTCCTCCGTCTTCACGCCGTACGGCGCGGCTTTGAGATAGTTCCGGAAGCCGTCCCACAGCGGTTCGAGCACGGCGAACGAGGCGACGTCGGTTTGCTCCTGCGATGCATCCCCGCGGCCCGGCGTGAACGGCACGGTCACGTCGTGCCCCGCGTCCTTCGCCGCCTTTTCGACCGCGGCGCAGCCTGCGAGCACGATCAGGTCGGCCATCGAGACGCGCTTCCCGCCGCTCTGCGCGCCGTTGAACTCGCTTTGAATCCGTTCCAGCGTCTGCAGCACCGACGCCAGCTGCGCGGGGTCGTTCACGTCCCAGTCCTTCTGCGGCGCGAGACGCAGGCGTCCGCCGTTCGCGCCGCCGCGCTTGTCGGTGCCGCGGAAGCTCGCTGCTGCGGCCCACGCCGTCGAGACGAGCTGCTGAACCGTCAGCCCGGACGCGAGGATCTGTTCTTTGAGCGCGGCGACGTCGGCATCATTGACGAGCTCGTGGTTCACCTCGGGGATCGGGTCTTGCCAGAGCAGCTCTTCCTTCGGCACCTCGGGGCCGAGGTAGCGCGAGAGCGGTCCCATGTCGCGGTGCGTGAGCTTGTACCACGCGCGCGCAAACGCGTCGGCGAACTCGGCCGGATTCTCGTGGTAGCGCTTCGCGATCGGCCCGTACGACGGATCGAAGCGCAGCGCGAGGTCCGTGGTCAGCATCATCGGCGCGTGCCGCTTCGAGGGATCGTGCGCGTCCGGCACCGTGCCGTCGGCCGCCGCGTCTTTCGGGCGCCACTGCGCGGCGCCCGCCGGGCTGCTCGTCAGCTCCCACTCGTAGTTGAAGAGGTTGTCGAGGTAGCTGTTGTCCCAGGCGATCGGGTTCTGCGTCCACGCGCCCTCGAGTCCGCTCGTGATCGTCGCGTCTCCGTTGCCGCTGCCGAACGAGTTACGCCAGCCGAGGCCCTGTTCTTCGATCGGCGCGCCCTCCGGCTCGGGGCCGACGTACTTCTTCGGATCCGCGGCGCCGTGCACTTTGCCGAAGGTGTGTCCGCCGGCGATCAGCGCGACCGTCTCCTCGTCGTTCATCGCCATGCGCGCGAACGTCTCGCGAATGTCGCGCGCCGACGCGACCGGATCCGGCTTGCCGTTCGGGCCTTCCGGGTTCACGTAGATCAAGCCCATCTGCACGGCGCCGAACGGTTGCGCCAGCTCGCGCTCGCCGGAGTAGCGGTTGTCGCCCAGCCACTCGCGCTCGGCGCCCCAGTTGACGGATTCGTCGGGCTCCCAAATGTCGACGCGCCCGCCGGCGAAGCCGAAGGTCTTGAAGCCCATCGACTCCAGCGCGCAATTGCCGGCGAGCACCATGAGATCGGCCCAGGAGATCGCCGCGCCGTATTTCTGCTTGATCGGCCACAGGAGCCGGCGTGCCTTGTCGAGGTTCGCGTTGTCGGGCCAGCTGTTGAGCGGCGCGAAGCGCTGCGTTCCGGTGCCCGCTCCGCCGTGGCCGTCGTGGATGCGGTACGTGCCGGCGCTGTGCCACGCCATGCGAATCATCAGGCCGCCGTAATGTCCGTAGTCGGCGGGCCACCACTCCTGCGACTGCGTCATCATCGCGTACAGGTCTTGCTTCACCGCGGCGAGGTCGAGCGTCTTGAAGGCTTCCGCGTAGCGGAACTGCGCGCCCATCGGGTCGCAGAGGTGCGAGTTCTGGTGAAGCACCCGCAGATTCAACTGGCCTGGCCACCAGTCTTGATTGGTCATCATGCCGGCGTCGAGATGCGTGCCGCGTGGAGTGCCGTGCGGCACGGGGCACTCGCTCTGTTCGCGTTCCGCTTCGAGCATAACTATTCTCCGATCGTCGTGATACTGGACCTACGGTTGCGGTGCGTCACGCGACGCGCGAGCGTCGCGGTGAGCGCGCGTCGATGCAATACGAATGCTCGCAAGCCGCCACGAGGACGCGCGTCGAGGCGAGAAACGGGGACGGGACGAGCAGACGGGCGAACGCTGTCTGAGAGTGATTGTCACTCTCATGTGGGCAGGGTACTGCCGGGAGTCGGCCGCGTCAAGGGGGCGCGTCCACGAGTTCTCCGCGCGCGGCCGGTAGGCTTCTCCGAACGCGAATCCGCCGGCGACTAGCGCGCCGCGGCCACGACGCGATATGATCGGCTGAACATGGCGTCGTCCGTGCAGCCGGACCTGCCGAAGAACTATCAGCTCGTCTACGACATCGTCGTCGAGAGCGGGATCGGCTGCCACCTCACGCACGCGGAGATCTACGCGAAGGCGCTCGCGCGGCGTCCCGGGATCGGCTATGCCACCGTCTATCGTGCGCTGGAGCGCCTTCGTGACACGGGTCTGGTGTCCGAGCTGGTCGTCCCGGGGGCCCCGGCTGCGACGTACGAACCGGCAGGTCCGCGGCACGCGCATTTCCGCTGCAGCGCGTGCGGCAAGGTCGAAGACGTTCCGTTCGCGATCCCGTCCCGCACGCTCACGGCGCTCGCGCTCGAACACGGCTTCCAGATCGATGCCGAACGCGTCTCGTTCGAAGGCCGTTGCGCCGCGTGCCGCGCCGGTTGAGCCGGCGTCGCGTGCCGCAGGCGCGGGACGGGACCGCAGGCGACGACATGCTTGCGCCGCGAGGGTGACGGGTACGATGCCGCCAACGCCCTCGGACCGTCGTCGGCCCCCGCGGCCGGGCCCGTCCTTCATCAGATAAAACACTCGATTGAGTACCGTCCCAGCCTCGCCTCGAGCGCGCCCCGGGGTGCCGTCGTTCCTTCGCGCCGAGGGACAGATGGCCGACCTCATCGCGCGCTATCCGTGGAACGATCACCCGCTGGGTGCGATCGAACGCTGGCCCCAGAGCCTCAAGACCGCCGTCAGCCTGATCCTCAACTCGCGCCATCCGATGTGGATCGGCTGGGGCGAGCAGATGGCGTTCCTGTACAACGACGCATACCTGCACGTGCTGGGACTCGCGAAGCATCCGTGGGCGTTGGGGCGGCCGGCGTCGGAGGTGTGGGCCGAGATTTGGGACGTGTGCGGGCCGCTGGCCGACAAGGTGTTCCGCAACGGCGAGGCCAGCTTCGTCGACGACGTGCGCCTCTTCATGAACCGCGGCGATTTCCTCGAAGAGACGTTCTACTCGTTCTCCTACAGCCCGATCCGCGGTGAATCGGGCGAGGTCGCGGGCCTGTTCTGTCCGTCCAACGACGTCACGGCCAAGGTCGTCGGCGCACGCCGCCTCGGCACGCTCTCGGAGCTGGTCGCGAACGCGCTCGTTCAGAAGTCCACCGAGGCGGCCTGCGCTTCCGCCGCCGCTACGCTCGCCAAGAACTCCGACGACATCCCCTTCGCCCTGATCTACCTCGCGGACGGCGACGGGTGCACGCTGGAGAACGCGGTGGGCGTCTCGGCCGGCGATCCGCTCGCGCCGCATTCGGCGGGGCCGCACGCATCGCCGGACGGGCTCGGGGCACGCGTCGTCGCGGCGCTGCGCGACGGCCGTTCGGAGCGCTTCTCGCTTCGTGACGTTCCCGACACGCCGGTCGGCCCGGCGGAACGCCGCGTCGTCGACGCGGCGCTGTTTCCGATCGCGGGACGCGCCGGGACGGGCGCGCTCGGCGTGCTCGTCGTCGGCGTCAACCCGACGCGACCGCTGGACGATGAGTACGCCGCGTTCTTCGAGCTGGTCTCGTCGAACATCGGGACGGCGATCAAGAACGCGCGGGCGGCCGAAGAAGAGAAGAAGCGGATCGAGCTGCTCGCCGAGATGGACCGCGCGAAAACGGCGTTCTTCTCGAACGTCAGCCACGAGTTTCGGACGCCGCTGACGCTCATGCTGGGGCCGCTCGACCAGCTGACGCGCGGCGACGACCAGCGCGCGCGCGCGCTCGCCCAAACCGCACGCCGCAACGCGCTGCGGCTGCTGAAGCTTGTCAATACCCTGCTCGAATTTTCGCGGCTCGAAGCGGGGCGGAACGACGCGCTGTTCGCGCGCACCGACCTCGGCACGCTCACGCGCGACGTCGCGAGCGGTTTCCGCTCGGCGATCGAGAGCGCCGGCTTGCGGTTCACCATCGAGACGCAGCTCGACGAGCCGGCGTACGTCGATCGCTCGATGTGGGAGCGCATCGTGCTGAACCTGCTTTCGAACGCGTTGAAGTTCACGTTCGAGGGCGGCATCACCGTGCGGCTGCGCCGCGAGGCCGACTTCGCCGAGCTCGCGGTGACCGACACCGGCGTCGGGATCGCCGCCGAGGAGATCCCCCGCCTCTTCCAACGCTTCCACCGCGTGCGCGGAGCGAAGTCGCGCACGCACGAAGGATCGGGCATCGGGCTGGCGCTCGTGCAGGACCTCGCCGCGCTGCACGGCGGAAGCGTCGACGCGGAGAGCACGCTCGGCGAAGGGACGACGTTCCGGGTGCGCCTGCCGCTCGGCACCGCGCACCTCGATCCGGCGAAGGTCGTGAGCGACGAGGGCACCACGTACAGCAGCGCGGTGGAACAGTACCTCGCCGACATCGAAGCGACGGTGATGCGCGGCGGTGCGAGCTTCGAGGCCGCGCAGCCGGCGAACGGCACGCGGCCTCGCGTGCTGCTCGCCGACGACAACGCCGACTTGCGCGAGTACGTCGGCGCGATCTTGGCCGGGCGCTACGACGTCAGCGCGGTCGGAAACGGCAGGGAGGCGCTCGAGGCCGCTCGCGCCGGAAACTTCGACCTGATCGTCAGCGACGTGATGATGCCCGAGATGGACGGCTTCGAGCTGCTGCGCGCGGTGCGTGCCGACGAGCGCATCGCGACGGTCCCGTTCGTCATGCTTTCGGCGCGCGCCGGCGAAGAGTCGGCGCTCGAGGGGTTCCGCGAGGGCGCGGACGACTACATCGTCAAGCCGTTCTCCGCCGAAGAGCTGCTCGCGCGCGTGTACTCGCAAATCAACGCGACGGCGATCCGCGAGCGCGCGACCCAGCAGCTGCGCGCCAGCGAGGAGCGCTTCCGCACCCTCGCGTCGTCGCTGCCGTACGTCGTCCTCGAAGCCGACGCGACGGGCGCCGTGACGTTCCTCAGCGACGAGTACGCCGCATACACGGGGCAGCCGGCGGAACGCGGCTACGGGTCCGGATGGACGTGGCTCATCCATCGCGACGACGCGAGCGACGTCGTGCGCGCGTGGGGCGCGGCGTGCTCCGCGGGCGAGACGTTTTCGGCCGAGTTCCGGCTGCGTCGAAAGGACGGCGCCTACCGCTGGTTCGTCGCCCGCATCCTGCCCCAGCGGGGCGGCGAAGGCGGCGTGGTGCGATGGATCGGTACGCTCACCGACGTGCACGAGCAGCGGCAAGCCGCGAAGGAACGCGATTTCCTGGCCCGCGCGTCCCAGATCCTCGGCGAGCCGCTGGCGCTCGACACGACGCTGAAGGCGATCGCCCGCCTGACGATCCCCGACGTTGCGGATTGGTGCCAGATCCGGCTGCGCACCGAAGACGGACGCATCCGAACGGTCGCGTCCGCGCACCGCGACCCCGAGAAGGACCGGCTCGCACAGCAGTTCGTCGGACGCGTGCATCTCAACATGCACTCGGAGTACGGCAGCGGATACGTGTTCCGTACCGGCTGCTCGCAGCTGCTCGCCGAAGTCTCGTCCGACGTCATCGACAGCTCGGTCGGCGACGAGCACGAAGCCGCGGTCTATCGCGCGCTCGGCGTCCGTTCCGCGGTCGTCATACCGTTGAGCGCCGAGGGCGAGACGCTCGGAATGCTGGCCGTGAACTACGGCTCCTCGCAGCGGCACTACTCCGCCGACGACGTTCCGATGCTCGAGGAGCTCGGGCGCCGGGCCGGGATCGCGATTCACAAGGCGCGCGCCTTCGAGCGCGAGCACCGGGCCGCGGAATCGTTCCAAGAAGCATCGCTTCCGGCAGCGCTGCCCGAGGCGCCCGGTCTCGTGCTCGACGCGTTCTACGCGCCCGGGCGCGCGGAAGCGCAAGTCGGCGGCGATTGGTACGACGCGTTGCGGCTGATCGACGGCCGCGTCGTCGTCTCCATCGGCGACGTCGCGGGCAGCGGCCTCGACGCTGCGGTGACGATGGGCAACATGCGGCAGATCATCCGCGGCATCGCGCAAGTCCACGCCGATCCGTCGCTGATGCTCGACGCCGCCGATCGCGCGCTGCGGCTCGAGCATCCCGACACGTTCGTGACGGCGTTCGTCGGCGTCTTCGATCCGATCACCGGCGCGTTCACGTACGCGTCGGCCGGGCATCCGCCCCCGCTGCTGCGCCATCCCGACGGCCGCATCGACGCGCTCGACGGAAGCGGTCTTCCGCTCGGGCTTCGCTCCAACGCCGAACAGGCGCGCAGCCGCACGGTGGCGCTTCCCGTGGGCGCGCGTCTCGTGCTCTACACCGACGGCCTCACGGAGCTGGACCGCGCGCCCGCGGACGGCGAGCGGCGGCTGCGCGCCGTCGTTGCCGCCGCGGAGCACGACGGGGCAGGCGCCGCCCGCGCGATCGTGCAGCGCATGACGGAGCAGGGCGCAGCGCGCGACGACGTCGCGCTGCTCGTCGTCGACGTGCGCAGCGCCGCCGGTCTCGACGGAACGGGCCGCGAGTCGCTGCAGCGCTGGACGTTCCGCACCGACGATGCCGACTCGGTTTCGACGGCCCGGCGCGCGTTCGCGCGCGCGTTTCGCGAGCACGGCGCGGCGTTGGAAGACGTCGCGATGGCGGAGATCGTCTTCGGCGAGCTGACCGGCAACGTCGTGCGCTACGCCGGCGGCCCGGGCGAGGTCATCGTCGACTGGAGCGGTCCCGAGCCCGTTCTCCACGTGCTCGACGCCGGCCCGGGATTCCGTCACATCGCGATCTTGCCGCCGGACCTGATGAGCGAGTCGGGACGCGGGCTCTTCATCGTGTCGGCGCTGACCGAAGACTTCCGCGTCTCCAAGCGCGCCGACGGCGGCAGCCACGCGCGCGCGGTGCTGCGCATGAAACGGCGGCAGCTCGTGAACGTCCACGATGCGCCGTTCTCCGGTTCCCTGCTGCACGCGCTCGCCGACCGGGTCGGCATCGTCGACGCGTAGCGAGCGGCCCCGGCGAATGGTGAGGGAGCTCGCGTTCAGCGCGTACTACGTGCGCGATCTCTCCCGGGCGGTGGCGTTCTATCGAGACGTCCTCGGCCTCCGGGCCGGCGACCTCGCGAACGACGAATGGTTCGAGTTCGACCTGGGCAACGCGACGTTCGCTCTGGACGCGACGGGCGATGCGCTCGGCATCGCACCCGGGAGCTCCTCCGGTGCGGCGTTCGAAGTCGCCGACGTCGACGGGATGCGGCGTCGCATCGCCGAGGCGGGCTTCCCGGTGAGCGACGTCCACGATTTTCCGCCGTGCCGCGCGGCGTTCGCACGCGACCCGGACGGCAACCGCCTCATCATCCACCAGCGCAAAGCGCGCGACGCCGATCCGGAGAGTCCCACGGTCTGACGACGGCACCGCGCGCCGCGGTGTCGGACGCTTTCCGGACGCTCGCACTGCTACGGTGGGGGCATGTCGCAGCGTCTGCTCTTGCTTGCGCCCCTCGCGCTCGCAGCGGCGGCAACCGCCGCCGCGTGCAGCTCCACCTCATCGACGCCGCCGCGACCGCGCGCGCCCGCGGCGCAAACATGGAAGGTCACCGCCGGGACGTCCGCGTCGAACCAGGCCGTCCAAGGCCTGGAGTTCTATCCGGCGACCCTCACGATCGACGCGGGCGACACCGTCACGTGGACCTTCCCGACGGCGGAGATCCACACGGTGACGTTCCTCGGCGCCGGACAGGCGACGCCGCCGCCACCCACCGATCCCAGCGCGTCGGCGCCCGCCGGCGGATCGACCGAAGACGGCTCGGTCTACACGAGCTCAGGCTTCGTCGCGGGCGGAGCGACGTACTCGCTCACCTTCCCGAAGCCCGGGACGTACAAGTACTGGTGCAACGTCCACGTGCCCGAGATGGCCGGGACGATCGTCGTCCAGCCCGCGGGGACGGCGTATCCGAACACCCAAGCGGCGTATGACGCGCAGGCGGCATCGATGGAGAGCAGCGACATCTCCGCCGGCACCGCGTCGGTTTCGCTCTTCCCGTATCCGATCGGCGGCCTGCATCTCGCGGCGGGCATCTCCGGCGGAACGCTGACCGGGCCGCCCGTCACATCGACGGTGCTGCGGTTTCTCGATGCAAACACGCTCTCCGATCAGCCCGTGAACATCCCGGTCGGCACGACGGTGACGTGGACGAACCTCGCGAACAACGAGCCGCACGACGTCGTGTTCCCGCCTGCGGGCGCGACGCCGCCGCCGACGCTCTCGCCGTTCTCCCCGCCGAGCGGCGGAACGACGTACGACGGGACGACGCTCGTGAACTCCGGCGTCATGCCGCCCGGCGCGAGCTTCTCGCTCACCTTCATGAAGGCCGGCACCTTCACGTACTACTGCCTCTTCCACGACGACGACGGGATGGTTTCGACCATCACCGTGCACTGAAGGAACACGATGTACGAGCTCGTTCTCTTCCTACACTTGCTCACCATCGCGGTCGCGTTCTTCGCGATGGGAAGCATGCTGACCAGCATCTTCCGGCTCCGCGGCGCGACCAGCGTCGTGGCCGCGCGCTCGGCCGCCGCGACCGCGGCGGGGATCGGAAAGATGATGCCGATCCTCACCGTCTTCATGCTCGCCACCGGCGGTTATCTCACGCAAGTCCGTTGGACGTGGACCACGCCGTGGATCGACCTCTCCATCGTCGGACTGCTCGTCGTGACCGCGTGGGGCGGCGGCGTCATGGGCGCGCGCGAACGCGCGGTGCATCACGCGCTGGAGTCCAGCCGCGGCTCGGCGCTCGACGCCGGCGCCGCGCGGCTCGTCGTCGATCCGTTTCTCGTCATCGGGAACAGCGCCGACGTCGGGCTCGTCGCGGGCGTGATGTTCGTGATGGTGCTGAAGCCGTCGCTCGCGGGCGGGATCGCCGCGCTGGTCGTCGCGACCGCGTGCGGTGCGCTCGCCGGCGCGGCCGCCGTGCGCCCGCGCGACGCGCTGCACGCCGTTACGCCGGAGGCGATCGAGGCCTAGACGCGGACCGCGGTCTCGGCGAGGACTTCGCGGTTGAACGGCAGCGCCTCGAACGCCGCGCGCACGACCGGATCGCGCAGCGCGTGCGCCTTGGCGCGCAGCGTCTCCAGCGCCGCCGCGAGCTCGTCCCGCGCGCGCCGGGGCTCGCCGGCGGCCGCAAACGCGCGCGCGGCGATCAGCGAGACGTATTGCTCGTTCACGACCGCGGAGCGCGTCGCGCGGCCGAGCCGCGACAGCTCTTCGGCATGCGCGCGTGCGGAGCCGACGTCGCCCGCCTCGAGATGCGCGCGCGTCAGCTCGGCGAGGTCTTGCGCGACGACGTTTCCGTGTCCGATTCGGCGCTGCAGGGCGACGCCCGCCGACAGGTTGCGGATCGCTTCGTCGAACCGGCCGAGCCCGCGAAGCGCCGTGCCGAGCGTGCACAGACCGCCGACCTCGAGCGTCGGGGCGTCGAGCGCGCGAGCCCGCGCGAGCAGCGATTCGGCGAGCGCCGCCGCGCGCTCGACGTCGCCCCGCAGGATGAAGAGCCAAGCGAGGTTCGCGTCGACGAGCGCCTCGCCGAACCGCTGCTCGCCCGCGTGGGCGGCGTCGCGCGCGCCGGACAGCAGCATCTCGGCTTCGTCGAGCAGGCCCATCGCCATCGCGCAGATCGCAGCGCTCACGCTCGTGGAGCAGCGTGCCTCCGGCCGGCCCACGATCGCGTCGAGCGCGACGGCCTGTTCGAAATGCCGCGCCGCCTCTTCGACGTCGAAGACGAACAGCAGCGCGTTGCCGATGCGCCGGTGCGCGAGCGCCTCGCCGGCGCGGTCGCCGAGCGCGCACGCCAGCTCCAGCAGCTCGCGCGCGAGCGGGGCGAGCGCATCGGTCCGTTCGCGGTAGTACGCGACGCCGTAGCGCGCGTCGAGCAGCCGGTAGCGCAGTTCCTCGTCGCCGGCGCTGCGTGCCAGCGTGTCGGCGCGCTCCAGGACCCGGTCGATCTCGCCGTAGCGCGCCTGATGCAAGGCGACCTCGGCGAGCGCGCACGCCGTCGCGACGACGGCGGACGCGTCGTCGCCTTCGAGCCTCAGCGCCTCTTCGAGCGTTTCGCGCGCCGCTTCGTACTGGGCGCGCGAGGCGAGGTACGCACCCTTCGCCCGGAGGACGCGCGCGCGCCACGCCGGCGTCGAGGCGCGCTGCTCCAGCTCGGCGAGGACCGATGCTTCCTCGACCCTCTCGCCGAGCACGTGCGCCAGCGCGACACGGCGCAGGTCGACGTCGTGTCGCGCGTCGTCGTCGCGCGCGAGCGCTCGCGCGGCGGCCAGGTCTTCGCGCTGGCCTGCGCGATCTCCGATGCGGCGGCGCGCTTCTTCGCGCGCGAGGTGCGCGGCGAGCCGCGTGGCGTCGTCCTGCGCGAGCGCGAGCGCGCGCGTCGCGTACGCTTCCGCGTCGGCGTTCGCGAACGTCGAGAGCGCCGCCCGCGCCGCGCGCACCAGATCGGCCGCGGCGCGCGCCGCGTCGCCGGCGCGCTCCCAATGGAACGCCAGCTCCGCGGCGTGCTCGTCGCCGCGTCCGGCGTAGCGGCGGGCCAGCGCGTTGGCGACACGCCGGTGACGACGCCGCGTCGCGTCCGCCGGCGCGTCGGCATAGCACACCGCGTGGACGAGATGATGCGAGAACGCGTAGTCGAGTCCGCTCTCGGACGATTCGCGGACGACGTTGCGATCCAGCAGCTCGTCGAGCGCTTCGAGCACGCGATTCTCGCTCCACCCGCTCGCGCGCCGGAGCACTTCGACGTCGAACGCGCGTCCCGCGACCGCCGCCAGCGCCGAAAGCGTGCGCGTGGGCGGAGACAACCGTCCGAGCCGCGCCGACACCCACGCGCGCACGTCGTCACCGATCGCCTCGTCACGCGGGACGTCAAAGGTCGCGCCGTCGTCGCCGGGCCGGCGCAGCGCGCCGCGTTCGACCGCTTCGCGCACCAGCTCGCCGACGAAGAACGGATTGCCCTCGGCGCGCGCGTCGATCCACGCGACGAATCGCTCGCGCTCGGCCGCGTCGACGATCTTCAGCGTGCGCGCCAAGTCGTCGACCGCGTCGCGCGCGAGCGGCCCGAGCGCGATGCGAACGTGCTCGCCGTACGCGGCGAGATCGCGCCGCAGCTGCGCGAGCGGGTGCGTCCGCAGCGCGTCTTCCTCGCGGTGCGTGAACGCGAGCATGAATCGAGCGCCGGCGAGGCGGCGCACGAGGTACGCGCTCAGCGCGCACAGCGCGCGGCTCGCCCAGTGCGCGTCTTCCAGGACGAGGAGCACGGGGTGCGCGGCGCACAAGCGCGCCAGCTCGTCGGCGACCGCGTCGAAGAGCCGGGCGGCGCCGCGCTCGGCGTCGATGCTGTCCGCACGCTCGCCGGCTCGCGTGTCGGGCGCGGGGAAGAGCGCCGCGAGCGCGGACGGCGGCGCTGCGTCGCCGTTCCGCACGACGTGCGGGCGCAGCGCGTCGACGATCGGCCCGTACGGATCGCCCTCGGCCGAGGCGATGCCGGTCAGCACCGTCGCGCCTTCGGCTGCCGCGATCTCCGCGAGGGCGCCGAGGAGCCGCGTCTTGCCGATGCCGGATTCTCCCGACACCGCAGCCGAAACGGCGCGCCCGCGCACGGCGCTGCGCCACGCCTCGCGCAGCCGCCCGAGCTCGCGCGTGCGGCCGACGAAGGGAAGCTCGGCGCCGCGTCCGCGCATGGGTGCCGGGCCGGCTGCGGCGGCGCACGGCGCATCCAGCGCCTCCCCGCGCCGGATCGCGTCGGCGAGCGCGGACGTCTCGGGCATCGGTTCGACACCCAGCTCCTCGCGCACGAATCGCACGAACGTCTCGTACGCGCCGAGCGCGCCCGCGCGGTCGCCCAGCTCGGTGCGGAGCGCCATGATGTGGCGCAGCGCGTCTTCGCGCGCGGGATCGAGGCTCAGCAGGCGGCGCGCGTACTCGACGGCCGCCGTCACGTCGCGGTCGATGCGCCGCGCCACGATGAGCGCGGAAAGATTCGCGATCTGCAGCGCGCGCAGCCGCTCGCGCTCCGCGAGCAGCCATTCCTCGTCGCCGAACGCCTCGAGCAGGTCTCCGCCGTAGAGCTCGACCGCCGCGGCCCGGCCGCGTTCGTCCGCGCTGAGCGCCTCGAACTCCGTGACGTCCACGCTCGCGCGGCCGTCCCAGCGGAGCGTCTTGGCATCACCGGCGAGCCACCGTCCGGGCGGCAGCGCCGCCTGCAGGTACCCGAGATGCCGCCGCAGGTTGGCGCGCGCCGTCTCGTTCGGCGCGTCGGGCCAGAGAGCGAACGCGACGTCGGACCGGGCAAGCAGGACGTCGCGGTGCAGCAGCAGGTATGCGAGCAGCGGCACCGTCTTCGGCGGCCCGCGGAACGCGGCGGGCCGGTCGTCGACCTCGATCCCGAACGCGCCGAGCAGCCGGAAGCGAACGCCTCCCCGGGCGCCGCCGTGTCGCCGTCCGTCTCCCGCCACGGAATCCACCATCAGTACCGTACCGGCGACGTCTTCCGCATCGCCCGTCCGCCGCTCCCGCAAGGCGAAGCCGCTTCGGCCGCCGCCGGGGCCGGAGGGTGCGCAGGGATTCGCCGGCCGCTCCAACGGAAAGAGCGCGCATGGCCATTCATCGACGTGCGAGCGGTTCGTGGACCGGCGACCTGAAGACGGGTCGAGGACTGGTCTCGACGCAGAGCGGCGCGCTCAAAGACCTTCCCTTCAGTTTCGGGACGCGCTTCGGCGACACGCCCGGAACGAATCCCGAGGAGCTGATCGCCGCCGCGCACGCGGGCTGTTACAGCATGGCGTTCAGCGCCTATCTGGGCGGACAGGGCATCACGCCGAACCGCATCGACACGAAGGCGCTGTGCGTGCTGGAGCCGGTCGAGACCGGCGGGTTCCGGATCGCGAAGATGAAGCTGACCGTGAGCGGCGACGTCCCCGGCGTCGACGCGCAGCGTTTCGAGCAGCTCGCGCGCGAGGCGGAGAAGAACTGCCCGGTCTCCAACGCGCTGCGCGGCAGCGTCGAGATCGAGCTCGAGACGTCGGCGGGCTGACGGCCGGCGCGGTGCATCCGGCGCAGCGGACGGCATCGACGGCGCTCCGGGCGCGCTGCGCGGCGGCGTTCGCGCTCGCGGGCCTCGTCGGCGCGCTCTGCGCCTCGGCGGACCGCGTCACGGCGCAGCCGCTCTCGACGCGCACGATCGATCGCGACACGCACGACGAGATCGTCGGCGGCGGCGCCTGGCACGTTCGCTCGGTCCCGTGCGTCGACGGGGTCGTCGACGACGTCGGGCCGCGCCTCGCCAACCCGGGCCAGCGCGTCTTCACGGCGGCCGACTATCGTGCGAGCGGCGTCGAGGTGCACGTGCGATTCGTGCATGCCGTCACGCTGCTGCCCGGGATCGTGCGGCGCGACGCGTCGGTCGTGCACTACCAGGACGACTTCGACAACGCGCTGATGCAGCGCGAGCGTCGCGGCGATCGCGTCCAGGCGTGTCTGCTGAGCTTTCCGACGCCGACCTACGACACGCGCACGAAGCAGTTCATCTGCGATCCCGATCGCGATCCGCGCGGCTGGTGGTTCCGCGTGTACGACTATCGCCGCCGGGCGGCGTACTTCGGACCCGACAGCGAACATTCGTGCGGCGGCGCGTGACGTCCGTCGAGTCCGGCTTCGCCGACGTGAACGGCACGCGTCTGTACTACGAGACCGCGGGAGCCGGTGTGCCGGTCGTGCTGATCCACGGGCTCGGTCTCGACGCGCGCACGTGGGACGCGCAAGTCGACGAGCTCGCGTCGCGCTATCGTGTCGTCCGCTACGATCTGCGCGGCTTCGGGCGCTCGGCGCCCGCGGGCGACGAGCCGTTCCGGCACGCCGACGACCTGGAAGCGCTGCTGGCGTTTCTCGGCGTCGATTCGGCGCACGTCGTCGGCTTTTCGATGGGCGGGCGCATCGCGCTCGTGCACGCGCTCCTGCATCCCGAGCGGCCGCGCAGCCTCGTGCTCGCCGACGCGGCGCTCGACGCGTTCGACTGGAGCGACGAGTGGAACGATTCGTTTCGCGCGCTGTTCGCACGCGGCGCGGAAGCCGGGCCGGATGCCGCCAACGCGCTGTGGATCGAGCATCCGCTCTTCGCCGTCGCGCGCGTGCGGCGGGAGATCGCGGCACCGCTGGAGCGGATGATCCGGGAAAGCCCGGGGCGCTTCTGGGTCGACAAGGTCCGCGAGCGCGGGATCAAGCCGCCGGCCGCGCAACGCCTGCACGAGCTGCGCGTGCCGGCGCTCGTGATCGTCGGCGAGCACGACGTCGAGGATTTTCGGCGCGTCGCGCGGCGGCTCGCCGCGGAGATCCCGAACGCGCGATTTCGCGAGATCGCCGGCGCGGGTCACATGACGGTGCTGGAGCGCCCCGACGCGTTCACCGAGGCGCTCCTGACGTTCTTCGCCGAGACGGACGCCTAGGTCGGACGCCGTCGCGCCGGTGGGGCCGGACGCGTCGCGAACGCGAGATCGCGCGCGGCGTGCGCGAGCGCGCCGCTCACGCGCACCTCGCGTGCCGCTTCTTCGACGTTGCCCGACATCGCGGCGTGCTGCGCAGCGGTCTGCGCGGCGAGCGCGTCGGCGACGAGCTGCTTCACCTCGGCGTTCTGCGTGTTCCGCGACAGCTCGGCGAGCGCGACCACGCTCATCCCGCCGCCGTGACCTCCGGCGAAGCCGTGCCGGCGTCCGAAGCCGCCGGGTTCGCCGAAGCCGCCGCGTGCGCCGAAGCCGTCCGGACCGGGCCCGAAGCGAGGACCGCCCGGACCGCCCGGGCCGCTGCGGCGGTCGCCGTCCGGCGGCATCGCTCCGTCGGGCATCGCACCGTCCGGTGCGCCGCCGCGCGGCTTCGGCGAGGGCGGGGCCGGGAGATCGCGCGGAACCGGCGCAGGCCGTTCGGCGAGCGCGACCCGCGCGAGGTCGGCCGCGACGCGCGCTTCGCCGGCCGCGCGACGTGCGTCGGTGCCGGCCGCGGCGATCGCGGCGCGATAGTGCGCGCGCGCGCCGTCGAGGTAGCGGCCCGACGCGCCGAGCGCCTCGG
The DNA here is from genome assembly GCA_035650875.1 of Vulcanimicrobiaceae bacterium. Classification (GTDB taxonomy): domain Bacteria; phylum Vulcanimicrobiota; class Vulcanimicrobiia; order Vulcanimicrobiales; family Vulcanimicrobiaceae; genus Vulcanimicrobium. The sequence continues at coordinate 103,927 of DASRGU010000010.1, read as the reverse complement.
CCATGCCGATCGCGCGGTACGCCATCCGCAGCGGCATCGCGGCGTCGGGATGGCGCATCATCATCGGCGGCCGCGCCGCGCGCGGTTGGGGTACCGGAGTCGCCTGTGCGAGCGCCGCGGCAGGAAGCGCGACCGCGCCCGTCACGGCGGCAAGGATCAGCATTCGCATGCTCCATGTTGAAGCGGCAGCGCCTCCGAAGCGGCTGGGAGCATGCGGCGGACCGGTGTCGCGCGGGTAGATGGCGCGCCATGGAGCGCATCGGCGGCTCGGTCGCTCGCGTCGACGGACCGGACAAAGTCACCGGCCGTGCGCGCTACGTCGGCGACCTCGCCGTGCCTTTGCACGCGGCGCTGGTTCGCGCGACGATCCCGCGCGGCCGTATGCGAGCGATCGACGACGCGCCGGCGCGCACGCTCGACGGCGTCGTCGACGTCGTCACGTTCGCGAACGCGGAGCGGCTGAACGCCGTCGCGATCGCGCTCGGGCCGGGACGCTTGCAGAACACCGCGGGCGAAAGCCGGCTCCCGCTGCAGGACGACGAGATTCGCTACGCGGGACAAGCGCTCGCGCTCGTCGTCGCGACGAGCGTCGAAGTCGCGCGGCACGCCGCGACGCTCGTGCGCGTCGACGCAGAGCCCGCGCCGTTCTCGACCGACATGGACGCGCCCGGCGCGCTCGACGAGCCGCCCGAGAATCATTGGGAGGATCCGGCGGAGCACACGCGCGGCGAGCCCGCGCGCGCGCTCGCGGCGAGCGACGTGCGCGTCGACGTGACCTACCGCACGCGCGTGCAGCATCACGTGACGATGGAGCCGCACGCGACGGTCGCGCGCTGGGACGGCGAGACGCTGGCCGTCGACGAGCCGACGACCTACGTCTACGGTGCGCGCGCGACGCTCGCGAAAGCGTTCGGGTTGCCGCCCGAGCGCGTGCGCGTGCGCAACGCGTTCGTCGGCGGCTCGTTCGGTGCGAAGGGCCCCATCTGGCCGCACGTCTTCCTGGTCGCGATGGCGGCCCGCCGCCTCGCGCGCCCGGTGAAGCTGGTGCTGAGCCGCCGCGAGACGTTCACGTCGAACGCGCATCGTCCGGCGCTCGAGCAGCGCTTTCGCTTCGGCGCGAACCGCGACGCGGCGATCTCGGCGTTCGTCCACGACGCGCGCACGCATTCCTCGTCGTTCGACCTGCGCGTCGTCGCGCCGGTGACGAAGACGCCGCGCAAGCTGTACGCGTTTCCGAACGCGATGTCGACGTACCGCATGGTGCGCCTCGATCTGCCCGGTCCGTTCACCATGCGCGGGCCGGGCGAGATGCCGGGCGTGCACGCGCTGGAATGCGCGCTGGACGAGGCGGCGGAGGCATTGAACGTCGATCCGCTCGAGCTGCGGCGCCGCAACGTCGCTTCGATCGATCCCGATCATCGCCGGCCGTGGTCGAGCAACGCGCTGCTGCGCTGCTACGACGAAGGCGCGCGCCGGATCGGCTGGGAGCGCCGCGCCGCGCCGCCGCGCTCGCTGCGCGACGGCCGCGCGCTGATCGGACTCGGGATGGCGACGATGGCGTACGACTCCGCCGTCTCGCCCGCGCACGCGCGCGCCGAGCTGCACGAAGACGGGAGCGTCGTCGTACGTAGCGCGACGTGCGATCAGGGCACCGGCTCGTACACCGTCTACCGGCAGATCGCCGCCGAGACGCTCGGCATCCCGTTCGAGCGCGTTCGCTTCGAGCTCGGCGACACCGACTTTCCGCAGGCCCCGATCTCGGCCGGCTCGCGTACGCTCGGCAGCGTGGGGCCCGCCGTCGCGGACGCGTGCCGAAAACTGCGCGCGTCGCTCGACGCGGGGGCGCTAGCGCCGCTCGCCGCCGAGGGCGTCGGCGGAGGCGAGCGCGACGAGCGGTTCACGTACTACTCGTTCGGCGCGCATTTCACGGAGGTCGCGGTCGACGCCGACACCGGCGAGGTTCGCGTGCGCCGGCACGTCGCCGTGATGGACGCCGGGCGGCGCATCAACGAGCGGCTCGCGCGCTCGCAAGTCGAAGGCGGCGTCGTGTGGGGTCTGTCGATGGCGCTGCACGAGGGTACCGAGCTGGACCACCGCTTCGGCACGTTCATGAACTGCGATCTCGCCGAATATCACGTCTCGACGAACGCCGACGTCCCGCCGATCGAGGTGGTGTTCGTGGACGAGGACGATCCGTACGTGAACCCGCTGCGCGCGAAGGCGATCGGCGAGATCGGGAACGTCGGCTCGTCGGCCAGCGTCGTGAACGCGGTGTACCACGCGACCGGCATCCGCGTCCGCGACCTGCCGCTGACGCCCGACAAGCTCCTGCGCTGAGGCTCCGCCGCGGCGAGCGAGCTTCCGGCCTTCTTGGCGCCCGCCGAGGTTGCCGATCCGCCGGGTTGGGAAGAAGGCGGCGGTGGAGGCGTCGCCGCGCTTCGTCCAGATCGAGCCCGTCGGGGAGTGCAACCTGCGCTGCCGCATGTGCCCCGTGCGTTATCGCGACGCGACCGCCGCGTTCATGGCGTGGAGCGACTTCACGGCCCTGATCGACGGGCTTCCTTCGCTGACCGAGCTGCATCTGCAGGGTCTCGGCGAGCCGCTGCTCCACCCGCGCTTCTTCGACATGGTCTCGTATGCGGCGAGCCGCGGCGTGCGGGTCAGCGTGAACACGAACCTCACGCTCGTCACTCCGCGGAATGCCGAGCGCATCGCGACGTGCGGGCTCGACACCGTGCACGTCTCGGTCGACGGCGCGACGGCGGCGACGTACGAGCGGATTCGCGTCGACGCGCGCTTCGACCGGCTCGAGCGCAACGCCCTGCGGCTGATGGATGCGGTGCGGCGCCACGGCACGCCGCGCGTCGCGATGACGGCGGTGGCGATGCGCGAGAATCTCGACGAGCTGGCGGCGCTCGTCGAACTGGCGGCGCGCTGGGGGATCGGCTCGCTCAGCGTGCAGCATCTGTGTCACGACTTCGGCGAGTCGACGCTGCCCGCGCGCTACGCGCCGATGCGCGACTTCGTCAGCGAGCAGACGCTGGTGGGCTTCGACGCCGCGCGCGTCGAGCGCGCGTTCACGGCGGCTCGCGAGGCCGCGGCACGCACCGGGGTCGATCTGCGCCTTCCGCGCGTCACGCCGATCGAGCACGCGCCGGAGACGCCGGGGCGCGCACGCTGCGACTGGCCCTGGCGCGGGCCGTACGTCAGCTACGACGGCACCGCGATGCCGTGCTGCATGATCGCCACGCCCGACCGCGGCGCGCTCGGCAACGTCGTGCGCGACGGCGTCGAGGCGGTGTGGAACGGCGACGCGTACGAAGAGTTTCGGGCCCGGCTGGGCTCCAGCGACCCGCCCGAGATCTGCCGTTCGTGCAGCGTCTACGCGCACGTCTTCTGACGCGCGCGATGGTCGTTACGTCGCGGCCGACGCCGGCGCCGAAGGCGCGATGCGGAGCGGCGCCGAGCGCCCGATGAAGAGCACGAGCACCGCGGCCGCCATGCACAGCGTTCCCGACGCGATGAACGCGGCGTCGTAGCTGTTCGAGACCGTTCGCACCACGCCGGCGACGAAGGCCGCGGTCGCCGCGCCGATCTGGTGCGAGGTGAAGATCCAGCCGAACATCATGGGGGCGCGCGCGCTTCCGAACGCATTCGTGGCGAGCTTCAGCGTCGGCGGGACCGTGGCGATCCAGTCGAGCCCGTAGAACACGGCGAACAGCGGCAGCCCGAGCGTCGCGAAGCCGAACGCGGCCGGCAAGAAGATCAGCGAGAGCCCGCGCAGACCGTAGTACCAGAAGAGCAGCCGGCGGCTGCTGTAGCGATCGGACAGCCAGCCCGACGCGGTGGTGCCGACGAGATCGAAGACGCCCATCGCGGCGAGCAGTCCGGCGGCTTGCACCTCCGGAATCCCGTGATCGCCGCACGCGGGGACGAGATGCGTGCCGATCAGCCCGTTCGTGCTCGCGCCGCAGATGAAGAAGCTGCCGGCGAGCAGCCAGAAGTCGCGCGTCCGCGCCCCTTCGCGCAGAGCGCTCAGGGCGTTGACGAACGGATTCCCGGTCGGGCGTGACGGTGCGACGACTTCGCTCGCGCCGAAGGCGGGCAGATTCATGTCCGACGGATGCTCGCGCAGCAGGACGAACGCCGCCGGCGCGAGCACGGCGCACACGGCGGCGACGAAGAGCACCTCGGTGCGCCAGCCGGGCCCGGTGACGAGCCACGCGAAGAGCGGCAGAAAGACGAGCTGTCCCGTCGCGTTGCTCGCGGTGAGGATCCCCATCGCGGTGCCGCGGTTCGTCTCGAACCAGCGGTTGACGATCGTCGCGCCGGCGACCAAACCGACGGTTCCGGTGCCGAGCCCGACCATCAGACCCCAGAATAGAAAGAACTGCCAGGCCTGCGTCATGAACGTCGACGCCGCGGCGGCGATCGCGAGGAGCGAAAGCGCGCCGGCGATCGTGCGCCGCAATCCGAAACGCTCGAAGATCCCCGCCGCGAACGGTCCGACGAACCCGAACAGGCCGATGTTCAGCGCGATCGCGGCGGAGACGAGCGCGGGGCTCCAGCCGAGGTCGTGCTCCAGCGGCTGGATCAGCACCGTGGGCGAGGACCGCACGCCGGCCGCGGCGATCAGCATGACGAACGCGGTCGCGACGACGACGAACGCGTAGTGAAAGCGGACGCGTCGCGCCGCCGCCGGAGTCGACATACCGGCCGAAACCACCGGAATCGGCGTGCGGTTCCGAGAAGGGCGAGCCGATGAGCCTGCTCGTGCGCGGCACGGTCGACGTGCTGTCCGAACGGCTGCGCGAGGAGATCCTCGACGGCGCGTTCGCGCCGGGCGTGCCGATCGTGCAGGAAGAGATCGCCGCGCGCTTCGGCGTCAGCCGCAGCCCGGTGCGCGAAGCGCTTCGCCAGCTCGAAGCCGAGGGGCTGATCCGGTATCGTCCCAACCGCGGCGCGATCGTGGCGGCGCTCGATCCCGACGCGGTGCGGCAGACGTTCGAGCTGCGGCGGATTCTGGAAACGGGCGCGATCGCGCTCGTCGTCGCGCGCATCGACGCGCCGGCGCTCAAAGAGGCGCGCTCCCTCGACGCCGCGCTGCGCCGCGAGCGCGATCCCGCCGCGTTCGTGAAGGCGCACCAGCGCTTCCACCAGCACGTCTACGACGTCGCCGCGAACGAGCCGCTCGCCCGCACGATCGTCGCGCACAGCGTGCGCGTCGCGCGCCTTCCCGATTGGGCGCGAACGGTGCGCGAGATCATGGCCTGCTCCAAAGCCGACCATGCCGCGCTGCTCGACGCGCTCGCCCGCCGTGACGCGCGGGCGGCACGCGGCGCCACCGAGTCGCATCTCGCGCACGTCGAGGCGATCACGCTGGGCGCGCTGCGGCGCGCGCCGGACTAGCCGCTAGCGCGGCATGGTGATGCCGGGGATCGGCGGCGCACCGTGCGCGATCAGCCACGCGAGCGTCGCGCGCATCCAGAGGACCGCCCCTTGCGGATCGTCCGGCCCGTGCCCCGCGTCTTCGTCGGCGAAGAGCCGCGTCTCGTCACCGTGCTCCGCGACCGTCTTCTCGAACTCGATCGCCTGCGCGTACGGCGCGCGCGTGTCGCGCAAGCCGATCATCACCAGGAGCGGCGTGTGCTCGTCCGCGGCGTAGGTCAGCGGCGACTCGCGACGCAGCAGCTCCGGATTCAGCGACGGCTTCGCGCCGAAGAAGCGCCGCGTGATGTTCGGACTCTCCGAGAGCGTGTACTCGAGCAGTACGTCGGTCAGCGGCACGGCGGCGACCGCGGCGCGGAAACGGTCGCCGTGGGTCGTGATCCACGTCGTGAGATAACCGCCGTACGAGCCGCCTTCGATGAAGAGCTTGCCGGGGCGCGAGACGCCGGAAGCGAGCACGGCGTCGACGCCCGCCATGTCGTCACGCATCGGGCCGGCGCCGAAATCGCCGACGATCGCCTTGTACGACCAGTCGCCGTAGCCGTCGCTGCCGCGCGGATCGGGACGAAAGTACGCGTAGCCGTTCGAGGCGAGGAACTGCGCGAGCGACGAGAACGACGCGTCGTCGGCGCACTGGGGCCCGCCGTGCGGCTCGACGACGAGCGGCACATCGCGCAGGTTGACGACGCGCGGCAGCGTCAGCTGGCCGTGGATGGTCCGGTTGTCCGATCTCCAGGTGACGTACCGGGTCGAGAACACCGGCCGCGCGCGGGCGGTCGAGAAGTGCGTGAGACGGCGCGGCGTCCCGCCCGGATCGAGCACGTAGACCTCCGCCTCCGCACGCGGCGTGCTCCACACGTACGCGATGCGCCCCGTCGTCGCGACGGAGAACGTTCCCGCGCTGCCGTCGGTGCCGGTGAGCGCGTGCGCGCCGCCGCCGTTCGGATCGACGCGGTACAGCCGCATCGAGACGCCGTCCATGAGGTCGGCCACGAGGCCGCCGCGGCTCCATGCGAAACGACCCGATCCGCACGACCAGAGATCGCGGTCGAGCGCCGCCGTGACGTCGCGGCCGTTCACGTACAGGTCTTCACGGGAGGCGAGCTTGCCGTCCCAGGTGCGGACGACGGCGACGGCGTCGCCGGCGGGCGCGAACGCCGGCGCGGCCGTGCTCGGATACGCGAAGAACGAGCCGGCGACGAGCTGCCGAACCGCACCGGTTCGCGTGTCGAGCGTCACGTACTGCGCGTGCTCGAAGTCGCCGTAGACGGGGCTCGGCTGGCGCACGACGGCGAGCCGCGTGCCGTTCGCGGACCACGACGGGTCGTGATCGGTGACGGGCCCGCCGTACGACCACGCGTCGTGGGTGAGCCGGCGCTCCCCGCCGGTCCTCGCGTCGACGAGGTACACGTCGCGGCGCGGCGGCGCCGTGCCGCGATAGTCGCTCTCGCTCGTCAACCAGCGGATGCGCGGCGGCTTCGCCGCGCCGCGCGCGGGCGTCTCGACCGCGGCGATGCGTTGCCCGTCGCGCGACCACGCGAACGCGACGATCGCGCGCGTTCCGTGCGTCAAGGCATGCGGCCGCCGTCCGAGCGCGTCGGTGAGGACGATCTGCGCGCCGCCGCTCCGCCCCGGTCGCAGCCACGCGATCGCGGCGCCGTCGGGACGCCAGCGCGGATGGGCGAGCGCGGACGCGGCCGGCGTCACGCGGCCGTCGGAGACGCGCACGATGCGGTACGCGTTCGTGAACGCGTCGTGCGCCGGATCGGCGCCCGCAACGTCGGCGGCCACCCACGCACCGTCGGGCGAGATCCGAACGTCGTCGACGTACTCGGCCGTGACGGCGTCCGAGAGCGTCCACGCTCGCCCCGACGGCGCGCCTGCGGACGAAGCGCGCGCCGCGCCCGGCGCGAGAAGGCAGAAGGTGAGGCATGTCGCGGCGACGCGGCGGTGGATCACGGCGGGTCTCCGGCGGACGTGATTGTCGACGTGTATACAATCCTGCTCCGCGCGCTGTTTCAGCTCCTGCGCCTCGCCTGCGCCGAGCCCGTTCAGCGCAGGCGCTCGGGATGGCTGTAGACGTTGACGCTGCGCCCTCGCAGCAGCGCGGCGAGCGTGATCCCGGCCGCCTCCGCCATGCGGACGGCGAGACCCGTCGGACGCGAGATCGCGGCGAGCAGCGGAATTCCGGCGACGGCGCATTTCTGCACCAGCTCGTAGCTGGCGCGGCTCGTCACGACGGCGAAGCCGTCCGCTGCATCGAGGCGCGCGCGCAGCATCGCGCCGATCAGCTTGTCGAGCGCGTTGTGGCGGCCGACGTCCTCGCGCGCGAGCACGACGTGCCCCTCGCGCGTCGCCCAGCCGGCGGCGTGCACCGCTCCCGTCCCTTCGTTGAAGCGCTGCCACGCCGGCAGCTCGTCACCGGCGCGAAACAGCGCCTCGTGCGGGATCGCCGCCGCCGCGTCGACGCTGCGGCCCGGACGCAGCGCGTCGTCGATCGTCGTCACGCCGCACAACCCGCAGCCGGTCCGTCCGACGAGCGAGCGCCCGCGTCCGCGCAGCGCCTCGGCGCGCACCTCGGGGATGTCGATCTCGACTTCGATGCCTTGGCTGTAGCGCGCGACGCGGATCGCGTGCACGTCGTCGGGGAGCGCGACGATCTCTTCGGTGATCGTGAAGCCGAGCGCGAAATCGTCGATGTCGGCGGGCGTGCACATCATCACGACGTGCGGCCGGCCGTTGTAGACGAGCGCGACCGGCGTTTCCTCGGCGACGGTCGCGCTCGCCGGTTCGGTGCGCTCGCCGTCGTAGCGCAGAAAGCTGCGCGTCTCGACCGGCTGCGCGTATCCGAGCCCGAACAGCGGATGCCCGGGCTCGAGCGTCGGCGGAAGCTCGCGCGGAGTCTCGCTCATGGGGGCCGTGTTCCCGGCCCGGCGACGCGCGAGCCTCCCCGCGGCCTACGCGGCGAGGGCGCGCTCCGTGCGCTCGCGCTGCGTCGTGCGGTCGAGGAGCTTCGTGAGGGCGTAGATGCTCTTCGTCGCGCGCACGTCGACGCCGAGCAGGTCGCCGAGCTCGACGACCGCGCCGATGATGCAGTCGACCTCGAGCGGCCGGCCGGCTTCGATGTCCTGCAGCGTCGAGGTCTTGTGCTCGCCGACGCGCCGCGCGCCGTCGATGCGCTTCTCGATCGACACGTCGACCTCGATGCCGAGGCGCGCGGCGACGTTCAGCGTCTCGGTCATCATCTCGCGCACCACCGGTGCGACGTCGGCGTCGCTCGCGAGCTCTCCCAGCGTCGCGCGCGTCAGCGCGCTGAGCGGGTTGAAGCACACGTTGCCGAGCAGCTTGATCCACGTCTCGTTCCGGATCGAGGCCGTGATCGGCGCCTTGAGCCCGCCCGCCGACATCTCGGCCGCGAGCTTCGCGAGGCGCGGCGGCGCGGCGCCGCTCGGCGTGCCGAGCGTGAAGCGCGTCCCTTCGACGTGGCGCACGACGCCGGGTTCCGTCATCTCGGTCGAGCAATACACGGCGCAGCCGACGACGCGATCGGGATCGAACGCGCGCGCGATCGCGCCGTCCGGGTCGACGCTGCGCAGCGACGTTCCCTCGAGCGGCCCGCCGTAGCGCTGGAAGTACCACCACGGGATCCCGTTCTGCATCGAGACGACGAGCGTGTCGTCACGCATCAGCGCGCGGATCTCGGGCAGCATGGGCGCGATCTGGTGGGCTTTGAGGGCGAGGACGACGACGTCCACGGGCGAGACGTCGGCGCAGCGGTCGGCGCACGCCGGGCGGGCGACGAAGTCGCCGCGCTCGCTGCCGACGCGCACGCCGCCCAGGCGCATCGCGCGCAGCTTCTCTCCGCGGCCGATGAGGACGACCTCCGCCCCTCCGCGGGCGAGCGAGGCTCCGACGTAGGCGCCGATCGCGCCGGCGCCGACGATGGCGTACCGCATGGACGAACTCTCCTTGGGGAGGGAAGCAGGTGTCCCGGCCGGGGCGTTCCGGTAGGATACGCCGACTTTTGTCGCCGCGTCAAGGGTTCGGTATACCAAATTTTGGATACCCATTGACAGCGACCCCGCCGGTGCCGTACGATCCGCCGACACTTCCGCGACCCGGAGGACTGCCGTGGCCCTGCTCGATCCGCTCGCCGTCAGCACCCCGCTCGTCACCGCCGCCGAGGCGGCGGTGCGCGTCCTCGAGTCCGAGGGCGTCGACGTCGTCTTCGGGATCCCGGGCGCGTCGATTCTGCCGCTCTACCGTGCCCTGAGCCGCAGCCGCATCCGGCATCTCGTCGCACGCCACGAGGAGGGCGCCTCGCACGCGGCCGACGGCTACGCGCGGGCGAGCGGGAAGGTGGGCGTCGCGATCGCGACGTCCGGCCCCGGCGGAACGAACTTCGTCACGGGACTCTACACCGCGTGGGCCGACTCGATCCCGATCGCCACGATCACCGGTCAGGTCCCGGTCGGCCAGCTCCATCGTGAAGGCTTTCAGGCCGTCGACATCTGCGAGATCGTCAAACCGGTCGTGAAGCGCTCGTTCCTCGTGAAAGAGGCCGCGCAAGTCCCGTGGGTGTTTCGCGAGGCGTTCCGCATCGCGCGCGAGGGACGGCCGGGGCCCGTGCACATCGATCTGCCGCAGGACGTGCAGCAGCAGCTCGTGCCGTTCTCGCCGCTGGACGTCGAGTCGCTGCCCGTGTTCCGTGCGGCGCCGCCGGCGAACAAGATCGCCGCGGCAGTCGAGTGGCTCGCGACGGCCGAGCGGCCCATCCTGATGCCCGGCGGCGGCGTGATCCTGGCCGAGGCGTGGGACGCACTCGTCGCGCTCGCCGAGCATCTCGATTGCGCCGTCAGCCCGACGCTGATGGGGAAAGGCGCGATCGATGAAGAACATCCGCTGTGGACGGGGATCGTCGGCGTGCAGACGCAGCAGCGCTTCGCCAACGCGCTGTTCCTCGAATCCGATCTCGTCTGCGCGATCGGCGCACGGTTCGCCTCACGCCACACCGGCGATCTCGCGACCTACCGCGGCGGCCGGCGCTTCGTCCACGTCGACGTCGAGGCGACGCAGATCGGGCGCATCTTCGCGCCGGATCTCGGGATCGTCGCCGACGCGAAGCTGACCCTCGAGGCGCTGCTGCGCGAGGCGCGTCGCCGCTATCCCGAGGGCGTGCGACGGCCGGCATGGCGCGCGCGGATCGCCGGCGCGAAGCACGAGCTGGGCCGCCGGACGAACTTCGACGACGTCCCGATCAAGGCGCCCCGCGTCTTCGGCGAGCTCAACGACTTCTACCAGGGCGATACGACGTTCGTCACCGCGATCGGCCTGTACCAGATCTGGTCCGGGCAGTTCCAGCGCACGCGGTTGCCGCGACGGTATCTCGTGTGCGGACAAGCAGGACCGCTGGGCTGGGAGATCAGCGCGTGCACCGGCGCGAAGCTCGCGCAGCCGGGGCGCGAGATCGTCGGCGTCGTCGGCGACTACTCGTTCCAGTTCCTGATCGAAGAGATCGCGGTCGCGGTGCAGTACCGCATCCCGTTCACGATCGTCATGCTGAACAACGCGTACCTCGGATTGATCCGGCAGACGGAGCGCGGCCCGTTCGGCTTCGAGGAGAACTTCGAGGTCGGGATCGGCTACGGCGCGGACGGCTACGGCATCGATCACGTGAAGGCGGTCGAGGCGATGGGCGCGCGAGGCCGCCGGGTCACGGAGCCGGGCGCGATCCGCGAGGCGCTCGCGTGGGCGCGCGACACCTCGGAGCGCGAGCGTCTCCCGGTGCTCGTCGAGATCCTCACCGAGCAGGAGGAGAACGCCGCGATGGGAGCGTCCATCGCCAACGTGACGGAGTTCCATCCCCTTCCCGAGCCGGGCGCGCGTGCCGCGGTTTAGCGCGAACCTCTCGTTCCTCTTCGGCGAGCGCGCGACGATGGCGGAACGGATCGACGCGGCCGCGGCGTGCGGCTTCGCGGGCGTCGAGTACATGTTCCCGTACGCCGAGGACGTCGGCACGCTTCGCGCGCGGCTCGACGCGAACGGCCTCGAACAGGTGCTCTTCAACTTGCCGGCCGGCGATTTCGCCGCCGGCGAGCGCGGGATCGCGATCGATCCGTCGCGCCGCGACGAGTTCGCGCGCGGCGTCGCCGATGCGGTCCGCATCGCGCGCGACTTGCGCTGCCGGCGCGTCAACTGCCTCGTCGGGAAACGCCTCGGCGACGTCGACGAAGCCATGCAGCGCGCGACGCTCGTTGCGAATCTCCGCCACGCGGCGAGCGAGCTGTCGCGCGCGGACGTCACCCTGGTGATCGAGCCGCTCAACCGCATCGAGACGCCGGAGTTCTTCGTCGGCACGACGGCGGAGGGGCTCGCGCTCATCGCCGACGTCGGCGCACCGAACCTGCTCCTGCAGTACGACTGCTACCACGCGCAGCGCGTCGAAGGCAACCTGATCGCAACGATCCGCGCGCATGCGGCGACGCGCTTCGGCCACGTGCAGATCGCCGACAGCCCGGGCCGCAACGAGCCGGGCACCGGCGAGATCGCGTACGAGCGCGTGCTGCGCGCGCTCGACGCGAGCGGCTACGGCGGGTGGGTGGGCCTCGAGTACAAGCCCAGCGCGCGCACCGAGGACAGCCTCGGCTGGATCGAGGCGCTGGGTTTCGCGCGCGGCCGCGCCGTCACCGCCGCCGCGCGCTGAGGGGGCGCCGCCCCTAGAGCTGCACTTCGCGCAGGTGTCCGCTGTTCACGTCGTAGACGAAGCCGCGCACGTCGTCGCGGTGGGGCAGGAACTTGTGCTCGCGCACGCGCCGGATCGCGTCGCGCACGGCCTCGTCGATGTCGGCGAACGCGCCGAACGCGTACGGCGGCGGCTCGCCGGCGTCGCGCGCGATCGCCTCGCGCAGCGCGTGCTCGTCGGTGCGGTGCAGTCCGCAGTTCGTGTGGTGCATGAGCAGCACCGACCGCGTCTGCAGGACGCGCTGCGAGAGGACCAGCGAGCGCAGGATGTCTTCGCTCACGAGGCCGCCGGCGTTGCGCAGGATGTGCGCCTCGCCGGAGTCGAGGCCGAAGATGCGGAAGTTGTCGATGCGCGAGTCCATGCACGTCACGATGGCGACGTGCTTCGCGGGGATGACGGCGCGCGGACCTTCGAAAGAGGCTTCGTGCGCCGCGGCGTTGGCGACCAGTTCGTCGAGGATCGAGCTCACGAGGCGTGCCCGTTGGCGAAAGGCTTCGCGCGCGCCTGGCTCGGACCGCGGTCGCCGCGTGCTGTGACGCGGCGCCGGACGGGCCGGTCGCTCAGCCGGGAGGCCGGCGTGCGCGGGTGACGTACTCAGGTCCGATTCGCCCAGCCGATCACCGAAGGAGAGAGTGAGCAGTCGTTTTCTCGCGAGCATCGCGCTTGCGTTCCTCGTGTCCGGGTCCGCGGCCGTCGCTCAGACGGAGCCGTCTCCGCCGCCGTCCGAAACCGCGGCGCCCGCGCCGCTCCCGCCCGCCGGCGTCGTCCCCGCCGCGCTCACCGTCGACGTCACCGGAACCCCGGCCACCGACGCGGACGTGATCGACACGGAGATCCGGGCGGCGCTCAACCGCGCGATCCGGCCGACGCTGCGGCCCGGCGCGGCGGTGTCGTACGGACCGATCGTGCCGTGGCCGCTGCTGCCGCTCGCGCTGGGACAGCGCACGGCGATCGTCGTGACGGTGACGATCGAAGGCGATCTCACGAGCGCGCCGGTTCAGGGCACGACGATGCTCACCGTGGAGAACGTTCCGGTGCCGCAAGTCCCGCCGAGGGTGCTGTACCTGAGCGACGATCCCGAGTACCTGTGGAGCGACGGCCTCGTCTTTCGCGGCGGAGTCGACGCCGCGACGCCCGCGCGCCTCTACTATTATCAGTCCGATCTCGGGCTGCCGCGCGACGTCGACGTGCTCGTCACCGCTCCGGTGCTCACGCGCGTGCAGCTGATCGGCTCGGGCTCGGGTCCCGACCTCGACGTGATGGCGGTGGGGCACAGCGTCTCGCGCGATTTTCTGCGGCTCGAAGCCGCCAACGAAGGGACGATCGTCGACGTCGGTCCGGGACGGCCGGTGGTGCTGCGGCACGCGCTGATCCTGCAAGGCGAGGTCGTCGCCGGCGTCGTCGACGCACAGGTGCTCAGCGGCGGCCCGGCGCGGCTGTCGGTGATCGCGACGCCCGCGGGCGGTCACGCCGAAGCGTATCTCGACGGACCGCGCGTGCCGTACGACGGCCATCACCGGCACGGCGCGTTCTCGCTCGCCGGTTTCGGCGATCTCTCGCGTTCGTACACCGTCGGCGGTCCGGACGTCGCCGTGCGCTACGGCGGCCGAAACGCGACGCCGCCGAGCCTCGATCCCAACGATCCGGGGCGCGACTACGGCGACTACGGCGTGATCCACCGCATCACGTTCTCGCTCGACAATCCCACCGACGATCCGCAGCTCGTGTACTTGTACGAGAGGCCGCTGGCGGGTCCGGTGCGCAGCACCTTCATCGTCGACGGGCAGATGAAAGATGTCGGCTGCGCGCGGCTGCCGCAGCAGTATCGCGTGATGTCGTATCAGCTCGCGCCGCAGTCGCGCGGCGCGTCGACGACGATCACGATGACCGACGGCGGCTCGTTCTACCCGCTCGAGTTCGGCGTGACGTCCACGCCGCCGCTGCCCACGACCCCGCCGGTCGGCGCACCGGAAGGCTGTTCGCCGGTCGTCCCCGCGTTCAACGACGCGACGCCGGCGCCCGCGCCCGCCCAGGTGCCCACGCCCGCGGAGACGCCCTCGTCGCCGCCGTAGCAACGGGCGCGATCACGGGGCGCTGGTGCGCACGAACGCGATCTCGTCGGGGCGCGTGTCGCGCAGACGCTGCTTCCAGCGCAGGAAGGGGCGCTCGATGAAGAGATACGCCGGCAGCGCGACGAGCAGCGCGACCCCGTAGCCGAGCACGAGCGTCGCGACGAAGTACCGGCCCGCATCGAGCGGCAGCGCGATGCGGTCGACGATCTTCAGGACGCCGAAATGGAACAGGTACACGGCGTAGGACAGCCGTTCCGCCCACGCGACGACGGGACGATTCCACCAGCGCTGCGGCGAGGCGAGGCCCGCGAACAGCAGCAGTCCCGCGGCGAGCGAGGCCAGCGGCGCGTTGTAGACGATGGTCGCGACGCCGTCGCGCGGGAGCTGGTCGAGCGCCGCCACGAGCGGGACGATGGCGGCGCAGGCGCAGACGGCGCCGAGCCGCCGGCGCGCCCGTTCGTCGCAGGCGATCCACAGCAGCGCCGCCAGCATCCCGCCGCCGAACGCGACGAACATCGCCGGCACGTTGCCGAACGCGACGACGTCGAAGGCGAAGTCCTCGATCGCGAGCGGCGCCGCGCCGGAGAGCGCGACGCGCAGCGCGAGCGAGCACGCGACGAGCGCCGCGAGCGCGATGCCGGCGTTGCGCAGGCGAGCCGCGCGCGTCGCACCGCCGAGCCGCAGCAGCCCGTACGCGAGGAACGGCAGCACGACGTAGAACGCCGCGTCGATCGACATCGTCCAGTACGGCGGGACGACGCCGAGCGCGGTCGCGCGAAACCAGGACTGCACGAGCGCGAGGTGCGCCAGGACGTCGACGGCGCCGGGCGGACGCTGCGCCTGCGGAAGGATCGGCGCGAGCGCCGCGCAGAGCAGCGTCGCGAACGCGTACAGCGGATAGATGCGTAGAAAGCGGTCGCGCGCGAAGCGGCGCCACGACGGAAGCGGGCGCCCCTCGGCGATCGCGCGCAGGAACGGCCGCCCGAGCAGAAAGCCGCTGAGCGTGAAGAAGCACGCGACGGCGAACTGGCCCCACATCGCGAGCGAGACGATGTGGGTCGCCTCGGCGGGCTTGAAGTTGATGTCGAGGAGCCAGACGTGGTACGCGACGATCGCCAAGGTGGCGAAGCCGCGAAAGAATCCGGCGAATGCGCTGCGCTCGCGTCGCTCGGTCAGCGCCGCACCCGTCCTCTCAGCCGCCCGCCATCGCTCCGACGATCAGGAACGGCTCGCGTCCCGCCGCGACCGGCTCCGGGAGCGGCGTGTCGGCCGGCTCGTGCGAGAGGTCTTCCTCGCACGCGAAGAAGCGCACGAAGGGCCGGCGCTTGCGCGTGACGTGGTCCCGGATCGTCCCGCACAGCACCGGAAAGCGTGCCTCGAGCGCGTCGAGAACCGCACCTTGCGTCGGCGCTTCGTCGACGTCGAGCCGCAGCTCGCCGTCGACGCGCGCCAGCGTGCGCAAGTGCGCCGGCAGCACGACGCGGACCGTCACGGCAACGTTTGCGCTTCCACGGACAGCACTGCCGGAAGGTCGTGGACGATCGCTTCCCACGAGTCGCCGCCGTCGCGCGACGCGTACACCTGCCCGCCCGTCGTGCCGAAGTAGACGCCGCAGGCGTCGAGACGATCGACCGCCATCGCGTCGCGCAGCACGTTGACGTAGCAGTTCTGCTGGGGCAAGCCTTTCGTCAGCGGCTCCCATTCGTCACCGCCGCTCCGGCTGCGATAGACCTGCAGCTTGCCGTCGATGGGAAAGTGCTCCGAGTCGCTCTTGATCGGAACGACGAAGATCGTCTCCGGCTCGTGCGCGTGGACGTCGATCGGAAAGCCGAAATCGGTCGGCAGGTTGCCGCTCACCTCGCGCCACGATCCGCCGGCGTCGTCGCTGCGCATCACGTCCCAGTGCTTCTGCATGAAGAGCGTGTCGGGCCGCGACGGATGCATGGCGATGCGATGCACGCAGTGGCCGACCTCGGCGTCCTCGTCCGGAATTTGTTCCGAGCGCAGCCCCTTGTTGATCGGCGTCCACGACGCGCCGTCGTCGTCGCTGCGAAACGCACCGGCGGCGGAGATGGCGACGTAGATGCGGCCGTTCCGGCGCGGATCGAGCAGGATCGTGTGGAGACACATCCCGCCCGCGCCGGGCTGCCACGAGGCGCCGGTGCCGTGCGTGCGCAACCCCGGAAGCTCTTCCCACGTCTGCCCGCCGTCGGTGGTGCGGAAGATCGCCGCGTCCTCGATGCCGGCATACGCCGTATCGGGATCGTGCAGCGACGGCTCGACGTGCCAAACGCGCTTGAACTCCCACGGCCGCGGCGTCCCGTCGTACCACTGGTGCGTGCCCGGCACGCCGTCGTACGCGAACTTGTTGCCGACCGGGGTCCACGTCGCGCCGCCGTCGTCCGAGCGCTGCACGATCTGGCCGAACCAGCCGCTGCTCTGCGAAGCGTAGATGCGGTTCGGGTCGGCCGGCGAGCCTTTCATGTGGTAGATCTCCCAGCCCGCGAAATGCGGGCCGGTGACCTCCCAGCTCTGGCGCTTGCCGTCCGAGGTCAGTACGAACCCGCCCTTGCGCGTTCCGACCAGCACACGAACTCCGCTCATCGCGTCTCCCTTCGCCGCTGCGGTATCGTTCGGTCGAGTCGCCGCTTCCTTCCCTTCGGACGCCGGCATGAGGGGACGCCGGACGACCGGGACGGCGGGCCCGCGAGGAGAACTGCGCGCGATGCGCAAGCCGCTCACGCACGCCGAGTTCGAGGACGTCGTGCGCGAGGCGCTCGACTCGCTGCCGAAGCGCTTCGCCGACATGATCGACAACGTCGTGATCGCCGTCGAAGACGAGCCGAACGACGAAGACCTCGAGAGCCTAGGCGACGACCCCGAAGACGACGGGGACGCGGAGATCCTGGGCATCTACCGCGGCGTCGCGCTGACCGAGCGCACGCACGACATGCCGCTGCTCCCCGACGAGATCGCGATCTTCCGCGGCCCCATCAACCGCGTCGCCCGCACCCGCGCCGAAGCCGTCCACGAAGTCCGCGAAACGGTGATCCACGAACTCGGCCATTACTTCGGTCTCGACGATGAAGAGATGCCTCATTGACATCATTGATGTTGTCCCACGTTCTGGGTCGATTTTCAAATTATGAAATGCAGCGAGAATGTGAAATGCGGTAACAATCCGCAAGAACAACCCGAGAAAAGGCCCCGCAATGGCGGGACCTTTTCGCACATGGCGACACGAAATCGCCTGCACGCGGGTGCCGTCATCCACGACACTCGTTTCACATTCCGAAGATACGTCGATGAACGGCTTTCCGCCGTGCTTCCCGACGTGCTGGTAGTGGCGAGCCGCGTCGTACCCGGCGCCCGCGAGAACGGCGGCCAGGCGGACGCAGTGCACGAACGGGTCCATCGTCGGGATAAGACCGTTGCTCGAGCCGGAGAAAATCCCAAAACGACCAATTTCGTTCCGACCGGCCGGCGAACGTGGTTCTGCTCGTCCTCAATCTGGCAGGCACTGCGCTGTACTTCTGGGCGGTGTCCTCGTTTGGTGCTTGGCCGATCGATGACGAGCCGACGACGGCTGAGCCGTTCATTTGGGGCATGATCGTCATCCCGATATTCGCGGTCGCACTTCTCGTCAATGTGCCGTGGGGAGCGATAATACTCTGGCGACGACAATGGAACAGCGCGCGTTTATGGACCGTCGTAGCAGCGATTTGGCTTCTTGCCGTCGAGATCGATTACGCGCACCATTGAAATAGGTGCGGTCGGCCTGCAAACGCCCGTACCGCTCACGAGCGGCCGCGGCTCGGTCGGCGGCGTTCGGAACGGCACCGTACCAGACCGAGACCGCCAACGCCGTGGAGGACGGCTTCCCGGCCCGCATTTCTCTGGATCGTGATCGGCCGCTCATGTGAGCGGCGGGCGCTGAGCCGGCGAACGGCGCGGCGCGAAGTTGACGATGGGGAGTCGCCCCCCATGTTGCCGCGGGCCCGGACAGTGTACCGTGGTGCAAGTCACCGCGTACCCGGAGGCTCTCCCATGCGATTCGGCCGGCCCCGTCCGCTCCACGTGGTCGCGTTCGCGGCCTGCGCAGTCGCCGGGTGCGGGGGCGGCGGCAGCAGCTCGCCTCCGGTGCGGTTCATGCCGACGGCGACGCCGGCCCCGACCGCGACGCCCACGCCTTCGCCCGCGCCGGGAACCACCACGGCGGCGATCCCGACGAACGGGTCGATCGCGTTGCCGAAGGTCGGCGGCCGGAGCGCGACGCTGTTCTTCGGGTCGAGCGCGCCTGCCGGTGACACGCTGACCGCGATCGAGTCGACCTCGGCCCCGAGCAACGCGCCGGCGCCGACGGCCTTGCGCCGAGCGCGCTCGCTGCCGGGTGCGACGCCGTTCTTCTACGTGACCTTCAAAGTGGCCGCGAACCTTCCGGTCTCGGACCTCACAAAAGCAGCCGTCTCGCTCGTCCCGAGCGATCTCTTGACGGCGGCGTTCTACTTCGAGCTCGACGATGTGACGCCGGGGCTCGGCACGGTGGTGCTGTCGCGCTGCGGTCCGGTGACCGAAAGCGACCTTTCCGCCGTCATTCCCAGCAGCCTGTGCACCGTCAACGGTACCGTGCTCTCGACCAACGACACCTATCTGCTGCAGTTCTACTACGTCCCCTCGGGGTCGACCACGCCCACGCCCACGCCCACGCCGTCGCCGACCCCGACGGCGACGCCGACCAGCACGGCTGCGCCGACGGTGGTCGAAGAGTCGACCGGAATTTCGTCGAGTCAGGCGCAGCCGCTCGGCATCACGTCCGACAGCGGTTCGCTGTGGGTCTCCGCGTACCAGTACGGAGCGATCGTCGGAGTGCCGACGAGCGGCGCTCCGACCGTGTATCCTCTCGGCGCCGTCGGCAACACGATTCGCCCAGCCGGTATGGCCACCGGTTCCGACGGCAACGTCTACTTTGCGAGTCAGCTTCCCTCGGATCCGACCATCGACCAGTTCGTCGTCGGGCCAGGCGGATCGTCGAGCACGATCTTCACCATCCCGAACCAGGGGATGCCGTTCTCGATCGCGAGCGGACCGGACGGAAATCTCTGGTTCACCGAGGAGGTCAACGGCGCGGCGACGATCGCGGCGGTGTCGACCACGGGCGACTTCAGCGTCTTCACGCCGAAGACGCTGTCCAGCGTGACGACGACGCTTCCGCTCGGCGTCGGAATCACCAGCGGTCCGGACGGCGCGCTGTGGTTCACCGAGACGAGCGCCGGAAGGATCGGCAGGATCACCACGGCGGGCGCGCTCACCGAGTACGCCACCGGAATCAGCGCCGGCGCTCAGCCGTACGGAATTGCGACGGGGGCCGACGGCGCGCTGTGGTTCGCCGAGAGCGGCACGAGCAAGATCGGTCGCATCACGGTCGCCGGACAGGTCAGCGAGTTCACGATTCCGACCGCGAGCAGCGCTCCGATCGGCATCGCCGCGGGAGCGGACAATGCGCTGTGGTTCACCGAGTCGTCCGGGAACAAGATCGGCCGCATCACCACCGCCGGCGCGTTCTCGGAGATCGCGATCCCCACGGCGAGCAGCCAGCCGTGGGGTATCGCGCTCGGTCCTGACGGACACCTCTGGTTCACCGAGCGGGCCGCGAACAAGGTCGGCACGGTGCGTTGAGCGCCGGCCGGTTCAGGCCGGCGAGTGCGCGCGGCCGTGGCCGGCCGAACGCTCGAGTGCGATCCAAGCCGACAGACACGCGAGCTTCTGTTCCTTGCGCCACGGCGCGCCGACGGATTCGCGCGCGTCCCTCAACCGAGCGTCGATGTCGTGCGCGGACAGACGCAGCTCCGCGGCGGCGCGCTCGATCAGAGACTTCTCGTCGAGCTCGACGAGGTCGATCGCGCGCGTTCGCAGCGCGAAGCGAACGGCGTCGCGCACGGCGAGTCCTTCGGCGACCGCCGGGTGTTCCGCGGCGGAAAGACTGTACTGCAGCAGATCGCCGATCCAGCCCGCGCGATTGACGAGCAGCGCGGCGACGGCCGGTTCGTGTCTCGTCTTCCGGACGGCGCGGAGAATGCCGTCCAAGCCTTCGAGCGCGAGCCGATCCTGGCGCCGGCGTCCCTCCGCGACCGCGGCGCGCGCGGCTTCCGGCGTCGCCCCGTCCGGCCCGCGCGGCATGTCCGCTGCGATGTGATACGGCTCGAAGGCGAGGCGATCTCCCTCGGCGGCCGTCGCGAGAAACGTCGACAGCACGACCCGAGGCACGTCGTCGTCCGCCGCGACGGCGACGACGACGCTACCACCTCGGCGTGCGCGAAAGCCTAGGGCGACAGGCTTCACTAGTGGTAAACCACCACGCACCATCTAACGACGTACCACGGCCGAAACAGACGACGCACTCTGAGGTACAACGTGAACACGCGTCTTCTCGCACTTGGCATTCTGCTTATGCTGGGCCTTCCAACAGCGGCAATCGGTCAGCAAACGCCTGCACCGGTGGCCGGTTGCCGCGAGGCGGGCATCACCAGTGGATTGCAACTCTACCTTGCGGTCTCTCAGAACACGAACGGATCGCTCCGCGTTGTGAGAACCATTTGTCGCGTTGGCTCCGGAACCCGTTGGCTGGGCATTTGGGGACAAGATGCGTTTCGCATGGAAGTGCGGCGCGTACCCGCGCCTGCCGTCGAAACGCTGAAATACTTTCAGTTTGGCGCAGGGCACGAAATCGCGCTTGACGACGATCAACCTGCATATACGACAGCGGTTACCGTTCCGGTCAAGACGCACCTGGCGCCCGGCTCGTACGAAGCTGTCGCGAAGTGGGACGTCATCGTTGCGAACACGTACCGTGGTCCCGGGCGCACGATCACGCTCACTAGCAACCGCGTTCAGCTCAACTTCTAAACGCGGACCCACGGTCGCACCTGGGGTTTCGCTCTCTTTAGTTCGCGCGCGCACTGGCCGCGCATCTCGGGGCTGTTCGGCGGGGTGCGCGCGGCCGTCCCTAGCCGAACGATCGAGTGTGATCCAAGCGACAGGCGCGGGTCTCTGTTTTTCCGCCGAGCGAAAAGCGTTTCACGGCGCGACGTAGCGCTTCAGCCAATGCGCGAACAGGTTCAGGCGCTCGATGCGGTGGATCGGGCTGCCGATCCGGTTGAGGTCGTGCGTTTCGTTCGGGAACTCGACGAGCGTCACGTCGCGCCGGCCCAAGAGGCGCAGCGCGTCGAACTCCTCGAGCGTCTGGTCGCGCGGCGTCTCGATGTCGTTCTGCGAGTGGAGCATCAGCAGCGGCGTGTGCACGCTCGTCACGTACTTGAGCGGCGAGAGGTCCCAGTAGAGATTGCCTTTCTGCCAGGGCCAACCCCAGGCGTAGTATCCGCCGTCGACGTTGTCGGATGCGAAGTACGCGGAGAGCTGCTCCGGGCCCATGTCGCTCACGACGCGTTCGGCGATCCCCGCCTTGTAACGATTCGTGTGCGACACGATCCAGAGCACCGCGTACCCGCCGTACGATCCGCCGATCACGGCGAAGCGATCGGCGTCGACGCCCGGGCGCCGCGCGACGGCGTCGGCGACGCGCTGGACGTCGTCGAACATCGCGTTGCCCCAATCCTTCGCGAGCGACTCTTCGAACGCGTGGCCGTACCCGACGCTGCCGCGCACGTTCGCGAACACGACGTTGTAGCCGCGGCCGGCCCAGAACTGCAGCTCGTCGAAGTACGTGTCGGCGAACTCGAACTCCGGGCCGCCGTGAATGTCGAACAGCGTCGGATGCTTCGCGCCCGGCGCGCCGCCGATCGCCGGCATCAACCATGCCTGCACCTTCATGCCCGCGTCGTCCGTCACCGTGAAGGACTGCGGAAGAGACAGCTCGGTGCGCGCGAGATACGCGTCGTTGAGGTGCGTCAGCCGCCGCGGCGTGCCGCCCTTCGGATCGGTCACGTACACCTCGGCCGGGTGCGTGAAATCGCTGTACAAGTATGCCAGCGTCTTGCCGTCGCGCGAGAGCGTGAAGTCGGACGCCTCGCCGCGCGGCGGCGTCAACGGCGTCATCGCGCCCGACGCGGCGTCGACCCGCACGGCGTGGACTTCGCCGCGACCGCTGACGCTGACGATCGCCCCGCGGCCGCCGGCGAGGACGATGGGCGGCGCTTCGGGCGGAGGCATCTTCAAGTCGGCCAGGCCGAAGTCGCCCCACGCCGCGGTGTCGTGCGCGACGACGTCGCGGCGGCCCGAGCCGTCCAGCCGTTCGGTGACGAGCGCCGGCAGCTCCGCGGTGTCCTTCACGTCGCTGCTGTAGAACCACAACGCGTCGCCCCGGGCCGAGAACGACGGCGCGTCGTTCACCGGCAGCGTCGAGGGCACGCGCCGGATCGGGCCGCCGGCCGCCGGAACGAGATACACATCCGCCGGCCCGAGGCTCGGCAGTTCCTTCCGCGTCGACGTGAAGACGATCCAACGGTCGTCGGGCGACCACGCCGCTTGCAGCTCCGAGTACCGGCCGCGCGTGAGCGCGCGCGCGTGCGTGCCGTCGGCATTCGCCACCCAGAGATGCGCGTGGTGATCGTAGACGTAGCCCGGTCCGTTCACCTCGAAATGCAGCTGCGTTATGATGCGAACGTCGCTCGAACGCTGCGCCTTCGTCGGCGTGAATCCGGCCTTGTGAAAGTTCACCCACGACGCGTGCGGCGGATCGATCTGCGTCGCCGTGTACAGGAGATGACGACCGTCGTGCGAGTACGCGGGCGCGCTCGTCGCCCACGTCGCGTGCGTGAGCTGCTGCACCGAGCGCGTCGCGAGCGTGTACCGCCAGATCTGCGAGCTCGTGCCGGCCGTCCGAACGAACGCGAACGCCGCGGAGTCAGGCGTCCACGCGACTTCGTCGTCGCTTCGGCCGTGCGTCGCATCGACGGCGGAGCCCGTGCGCGTGTCGACCACGAGGATCGTCGTGTCGTAGCGGTTTCGCGGCCCGTCCGGACGGCTTGCGACGACGGCGACGTGCGCGCCGTCCGGAGCGACCACCGAACCGGAGAGCAGCGTCAGCCGGAGTAGGTCTTCGGCCTGCACCGGTTGGCGCGTCGCAGCGGGTGCGGTCGAAACGGTCGAGACGGCGCACAGCAATGCCGCGCAGACGATCGCCGAAGGAAAGCGCATCCGCCGTATTCAGCCGCGGGATGCGGTCGCTCCCTCCAAGGTGCGACCGGTCGGCGCGGCGGATCGCCGCGTCGTGGGCGCGGCAGCAGCCCTAGGAGCCGTAGCGCAGCGCGGCTCGCGCCTTCGCGCGGGCGGCCATCTCTTCGCGATCGTGCGGCGCGGCGGTCGTGACGAGAGACCCGAGAAGCGTCCGGGCGGCGGCCGCGACCTCGTCCACCGCGCGCTCGAACGCCGCTGCGTTCGCCTGTGACGGCTTGGTGAAGCCGGACACTTTGCGGACGAACTGCACGGCCGCGGCCCGCACCTCGGCGTCGGTGGTCGGCGGCTCGAAGTTGTAAAGCACGCGGATGTTTCGGCACATGCCGTCAGTGTAGCGACGAACGGGCCGCGCGTCGAGCGGCGCTCGCGGGCCCACCGGCTGGGCCCGGCGGGAAGGCGCGGCTCGCACGCCCCCGCGAAGCCTGAACCATGGAATTCCGCTGTTCCGTCTGCAAGGAGGTCAAGGACGTTCGCACGCTGCGCAACTCGGTGTGCCCGGAGTGCCGCGCCGAGCAAGAGCGCGCCGCTGAAGCCGCAAGCGATCAGGCGGCGGGCGCGCGCTACGCGTACGAACAGACGCTGAAGAAGGGACCGCACTACACCGGCGATCCCGCGGCCTGGACCGCGAACGATCCCGTGCTGCTGCCCGACTTGCAGCATTTCGTTTGCCCGGGCTGCAAGACGCCGGCGCACCTCGTCCACGACCTGAGCATTCGCTGGAACAAGAAGCCGTATCCGATCCCGAACAAGTACAGCCTGTGCGACCGCTGCCATCGCAAAGAGCTCGAGGAGAGCGACGCACCCGCCTATACGAACCGCTTCAACCGCGCCCGCTGATCTCCAAAGGAGCATCGCATGCCCGTGAGCTCGATCGCCTTCACGATGTACCCCGTCACCGACATCGAGCGCGCGGAGGCATTCTACCGCGACGCGCTCGAGCTGCAGCCCGGAGAATTTCGCAGCCCCGTGTGGGTCGAGTACGAGGTGGCCGGCGGAACGTTCGGGATCGGAAACTTCGAGCAAGTCGGTAAACCCGGGACGGCGCAAGCGCTCGCGCTGGAGATCGCCGACTTGGACGCCTTCCGCGAACGGCTGCGCGAGCGCGGGTTCGAAGCCACCGAACCCCACCAGCTGCCGAACTGTCGCATCTCGATGGTGCAGGATCCCGACGGCAACACGATCTGGCTGCACGAATCGAAGCGCACGTAGCGCCGTGCTGAAGGTCAACACGCGCGAGGTCGCCGAGCACAGCCGGACCTCGCCGAACGGGCGCTTTCAGCTCGCGCGCCGGAAAATCTCCGAAGCGCTCGGGCGCAAACCTCGCTCCACGGATCTGCTCGAACGGCAGCCGTTCGACGTCGAGATCCAGCGCATCCCGCCCGGTGCGACGCCGTTCCCGTATCATTCGCACAGCGCTCAGTTCGAGTTCTATCACGTCGTTTCCGGAACGGGGCGCGTTCGCGACGAGAGCGGCGTGACGCCGATCGGGCCGGGCGACGCGTTCCTCTTCAAGCCGGGCGAAGCGCACCAAGTCTCGAACGACGGTACCGACGATCTGACGCTCTTCGTCGTCGCCGACAATCCGCTCGGCGAGTCGTGGCACTATCCCGACAGCGGCAAGTGGGGCGTGCAGTCGCCGTTCCACGCGTACGTCCGTTCCGAGCCGGTCGACTACTACGACGGCGAAGAATGAACGCGCGCGCTACGGCGCTTTCGTCGCGTGCTGGTCCAGGCCGTTTTGGTGCAGCGTCAGGCCGGTCGCCACACCGTTCGCGTCGACGTCGAACGTGATCTGCGCGTCGACGCCCTGCACGGCGAACGTCCGACCCGACGTAAGCGTCAGCGCGAGCTCACCTTGGCCCGTCGCCTGCGCGTAGAGCGTTCCGCCTCGCTTGAAGATCGTGATCGCAAAGGACGGAGACAGCCGGTAGACGCCGGCGTACGGTGACGGCTCGCTCGTCGTCGGCGCATACGCCGGCTTCGGAACGAGGTCGGGGACCAGGAGATGGAGCGCGAGGACGTCGATCGCCATGTCGGCGACGTTCGCGAGAACCACGACCGCGCGCCGGCGCCCGCGATCGAAGGTGATGACGGCGTGGTAGCCGCCGGTTTGGCCGTTATGGATCGTGATGCCGGTGTGCGGGTTCGTCTGCCACGCCAGCCCGATGCGCAGCGGGCTGTCCGGCTCGGTCGCGGCGCGCGGCTCCTGGGCAAGGGCCAGCGCCGGCCCGAGCGGCCCGGCCGGCGCGACGAGATTCGCGCGAGCATACAGCAGCATGTCGTGGAGGTCGGATTCGATCGCGCCGGCGCCCCCGAGATCTCCGAAATTCCACGGCGGCTGCGAGCCGCCGTCGTCGGAGAAGCCCGGGACGAGACCGGCGTGCGCGCCGGCGTTCGTCGGGACGATCGTGTCGTCCATGTGCAGCGGGCGCAGGATCCGCGTGTCCACGAGCTGCGCGTACGTGGAGTGCGCGGCGGTCGCGAGGAGCTGTCCGAGCAGCATGAAGCCGAAGTTCGAGTACTCGTACTGCGCGCCCGGGGCGCGCGTCGGCGTCACGTGCTGCAGCGCGTCGTAGAGCTGCGCCACGGTGTATCCGGCGTAAGGGTCCGTCATGCTGCGTACCGCGAGGTTCGGCGGCAGCGCAGGCAATCCGGAACGCTGCTCGGCGATCGAGCCGAGCGTCATGGGGATTCCTTGAAACGTCGGTGCCGTCACGCCGGCCGGCAGATATTGTTGGATCGGATCGTCCAGCGAAACTTCGTGCGCGAGCACCATCTCGGCGAGCAGCGTCGCGGTGAAGGTCTTCGTCAGCGACCCGACTTGAAAGCGCGTTCGCTCGTCCACGCGCTGAACCGGCGCCGCGACGCCCGCCGCCGACGCCACGACCGTGCCGTCCGCGCCGATGACGCCGGCGATCAGCGCGGCGTGCGGATGCGCCGCGGCGTAGTCGCGCACGACGGTCTGCACGTCTTCCTGCCCTCCTAGGCCCGCGGAGCGCGCTGTGCCTCCGGATACGAGCGCGACAACGACTGCGGCGCACACGGCGCGGGCTCCACGACGCATGCCTCTTCGTTCGCTGCGAGCTCGCTCGCTCCCAGCTTCGCAGCGGCGGTACGCTGACGAGCCGGGCAAACCGGGGTGAATCGCGGTAGAAGGGCGACGTGGCACGCGCGACATCCACCAAGCCCGCCCGGAACGGCGCGGCGAACGGCGCCGCCGTGGAGCCGGAACCGCGGCGTTCGGCCGCGGAGTTTCTGCCGGCGCGCAAGACGCTCGCGGCGCTGCGGAAGGCGGCGGCGGGATGCCGCGGCTGCGACCTCTACAAGAACGCGACGCAGACGGTCTTCGGCGAAGGCAATGCGCACGCCAGCGTGATGTTCGTCGGCGAACAGCCCGGCGATGCCGAGGACCGCGAAGGCCATCCGTTCGTCGGTCCCGCGGGGAAGCTGTTGCAGCGTGCGATGGACGAGGCGGGGATCGCGCGCGACGACGTCTACATCACGAACGCGGTGAAGCACTTCAAGTTCGAGTGGCGCGGCAAGCGGCGCATCCACGCGAAGCCGAAGCGCATCGAGGTCCGCGCGTGCGAGCCGTGGCTCGTCGAAGAGATCAAGCAGGTCCGTCCGAAGCTCGTCGTCGCGCTCGGCGCGACCGCGGCGCTGGCGCTGCTCGGCCCGAGCTTCCGGCTCACCCAGCGGCGCGGAGAGCTCGTCGCCTCGCCGATCGCGCCGCGCGTCGTGGCGACCGTGCATCCGTCCTCGATCTTGCGCGCGCCGGACGACGACACGCGACACACCGAGATGGCACGCTTCGTCGAGGACCTGCGCGTCGTCGCCGCCGTCGCGCGCGAGGGCTGATCGCGCGCTCACGGCAGTCCCGCGCGCGGCACGTCGACTTCGCACACGACGAGCCGCGACGCGCGCGCCGCACGCGCGGCCGCTTCGTGGAACGTCGGCGCGACGCACAGGGCCAGCGTCGTGCCCTCCGGGCCGCCGAGCGCGCACGCGAAGATCCCCGCGTCCTCGTACGTGCGCTCCTCGGCGATCGCGCCGCCCGGACGCACGCGCAGCGCGCGCCGATGCGTCGCATCGGCGACCCACATGCAGCCCTCGGCGTCCAGCGCGATTCCGTCGGGCGAGACACGCTCGAGCTGGGCCCACGTCCGGCGTCCGGAGAGCGTCCCGTCGGATGCGATCGAGAACGCCGTGAGCCGCTGCGCGAACGTTTCGGCGACGATGAGCGCCGAGCCGTCGGCGACGATCGCCATGCCGTTCGGGAACAGCAGGCCGCCTGCCGCGGCGTACACGCTGCCGTCGGGCGCGACGCGTGCGAGCGTCGCCGGGCGCACCGGCTCGCCCGCCATCAGGTCGAACCCGAAGTTGCCGACGTACGCCGTTCCGTCGGCGGCGACGACCATGTCGTTTGCGTAGCCGCTCGCGACGCCGGCGAGATCGGCGTACGGGGAGAGGGCGCCCTCAGCGCACCGCATCACCGAGCGGTCACGCATCGACACCACGAGCAGGTCGCCGTTCGGAAGCCAGCCGAGACCGGACGGCTGCCCGGCGACGCGCGCGACCGTCTCTGCCGTTCCGTCCAGCGCGACCGCGACGATGCTCCCGGTATAGAAGTCGGAAACCCAAAAGCGGCCGTCGCGCCAGCGCGGCGACTCGAGGAACGTCCAGCCCTCGGTAAGGACTCTCACGTGCGGCTCGCGTCATGCTACTACGCGCGCGCCGCGTTTGACGACCCCGCGTAAGGGCCGCGCCCGGCCGGTATATGGCACGCGGAGGGACGACGATGGCGAAGGACGCGAAGCACGAGCCGGCCGAAACGCGGCGGCACGAGAGCCCGCAAGAGGAACACCGGCGGGCGGTCGAAGCGCTCGAGAACGACCGCGGGGCCGAACACGGCGCGCCGCTGGCGCCGCACCAGAACCGCACGCCGGGCGAGGAACATCGCGGCGGCCCGCTTCCGTATCAGAAGAAGTAGCGGGAGCTTGCTCGACGCGGCGTGAACAGCGCCTCCTGATTCTCTAGGAGGTAGGATGCGGCTGTTCACTCCGGCGCTTCGGCTCGTGACGGCGATCGCGTTCGCCGGCGCGCTCGCGCTCGTCTCGGCCCACCGCGACGTCCGCGCCGACGCTCGGCTGCCCGAACCGTTCGATCCTGCGGCGATCGATCGCACGGCGAACGTCTGCAGCGACTTCTTCGGTTTCGCGACCGGCGCATGGCGGCGAGCGCATCCGATTCCGCCCGCGTACAGCGAGTACGGCTACATCGAAGAGCTCGTCGACCGCACGCGCGAGATCGTGCGCGAGACGCTGACCTCCGCCGAGGCCCATCCCGGCGCGCACGGCAGCGTCGCGCAGAAGATCGGCGACTTCTACGGCGCGTGCATGGACACGGCGGCGATCGAGCGCGCCGGTCTGCGGCCGCTCGCGCCCGAGCTGGCGCGCGTCGTCGACGCGCTACGCACGCGCGCTCAGATTCCCGCCGAGCTCGCGCGGCTGCACGCGCTCGGCGTCGACGCGACGTTCTTTCTCGGGCCGGCGCAGGACTTCAAGAACAGCAGCTCGGTGATCGCCGAGATCGATCAGGCCGGCATCGGACTCCCCGAGCGCGACTACTACCTGCGCTCGGACCGCGACTCGCGCACGATCCGCGCGAAGTACCTGGCGCACGTCGCGAAGATGCTCGCGCTTTCGGGCGATTCGCGCGCGAGCGGCGATGCGGCGGCGGTCGTGCGCTTCGAGACCGCCCTCGCCCGCGCGTCGACGCCCGCGGCGGCGCTGCGCGATCCCGCCGCGGTGTACCATCCGATGCGCGCGCCGGCGGTCGAAGCGCTGGCGCCGCACGTGCAGTTCGCCGCGTACTGGCGCGACGCGGGCGTCCCGGCGGGCGGGACGATCAACGTCGCCGAGCCCGCGTTCGTTCGCGCCGTCGACGCCGCGGTCGCGAGCGCACCGATCGGCACGTGGCGCGCCTACCTGCGCTGGCGCATCCTCGACGCGTACGCCCCCGTGCTGCCGAAGCGCTTCGACGAGGAGAACTTCGCGTTCCGCGGACGCGTCCTGAACGGCACGAAAGCGCAGCTCCCGCGCTGGAAGCGCTGCGTCGAAGCGACGAATCAGTATCTCGGCGAAGCCGTCGGTCAGGCGTACGTCGCCAAGACGTTCTCGCCGCACGACAGAGCGGTCGCGATGGACATGGTGCTGCGCATCCGCAACGCGTACCGCGCCGAGATGGCGGCGCTTCCGTGGATGTCGGCGGCGACGAAAAAGGTGGCGATCGCGAAGCTCGACGCGATGGGGCTCAAGGTCGGGTACCCGGATCGCTGGCGCAGCTATGCCGCGTACGAAGTCGCGCCGCACGCGTTCGTGCTCGACGTCGAGCGCGGGCACGTCTTCGACCACGCGTACCAGGTCGGGAAGATCGGCAAGCCGCTGAACCGCGCGGAATGGAGCATGACGCCGCAAACGGTCAACGCCTACAACGACACCCAGCGCAACGAGATCGTCCTGCCCGCGGCGCAGCTGCAGCTTCCGTTCTTCGATCCGAACGGCGACGACGCGGCGAACCTCGCCGCGACGGGCGGCGGGACCGTCGGTCACGAGATGACGCACGGGTTCGACGACGAGGGACACAAGTTCGACCTGCACGGGAACGTGCGCAATTGGTGGACGCCCCAGGACCTGAAGCAGTTCGACGCGCGCGCGCAGTGCGTGATCGATCAGTTCAGCCGGACGGTGGCCGTCGGAAACGTGCACTATCAAGGGAAGCTCGTCGCCGGCGAGGCGATCGCCGACCTCGGCGGCGTCGTCATCGGCTACCGCGCGCTCGAGCATTCGCTGGCCGGCAAGCCGCACTCGAGCGCCGACGGCTTCACGCCGGAGCAGCGCTACTTCCTCGCCTTCGCGCAATCGTGGACCGAAAGCGTCCGGCCCGAAGCCGCGCGCACCGAGGCGCTCACCGACCCGCACCCGATCCCGCGCGACCGCGTGAACCAGACCGTCGCGAACATCCCGGAGTGGTACTCGGCGTTCGACTGTCCCAAGCCGCCGAAGCCCGTGTGCACGGTCTGGTAGGGCCGACGCCGATGTGCCCCTAACGACGGCGGGATGGCCCTTACGGATCGGGTCGCCGTCGTCGTCGGGGCGTCCGGCGGGATCGGCGCCGCGACGGTGCGCGCCTTGCTCGCGCGTCGGACGCGCGTCGCGGTCGCGGCGCTCGGCGACGCGCTCCTCGAGGCGCTGGTCGCCG
The DNA here is from genome assembly GCA_035650875.1 of Vulcanimicrobiaceae bacterium. Classification (GTDB taxonomy): domain Bacteria; phylum Vulcanimicrobiota; class Vulcanimicrobiia; order Vulcanimicrobiales; family Vulcanimicrobiaceae; genus Vulcanimicrobium. Next base: position 73,213 of record DASRGU010000010.1, on the reverse strand, counting down.
AGACGGCCGCGTACGGCGACCGCGTCCTCGTCGTGCCGACCGACATCACGCGACGCGACGACGTCGACGCGCTCGTCGCGCGGACGCTGGAGGCGTTCGGCCGCATCGACGTTCTCGTGAACGCGGCCGGCATCGGTTCGTCGCCTTCGTTTTCCGACAGCAGCGACGAGGAGATCGAGCGCGTTCTCGCGGTGAACCTGCTCGGTGCGGCCCGGACGATGCACGCGGTGATCCCCGTCATGCGCGCGCAGCGCTCGGGAACGATCGTCAACATCGGCTCGATCGCCGGCGAGTCGGGCGTGATGGGCGTCTACTCGGCGTCGAAGTTCGGACTGCGCGGCTTGAACGACTCGATCAGGCGCGAACTGCGCAGCGAAGGGATCTCGGTGACGCTGATCCAGCCCGGCTTCGTCGCGACGCCGATGAACGCGGCGATGGAGAACTTGCCGCCGCCGGAGATCATCGCCGACGCGATCGTTCGCGCGATCGACCGCCCGCGCCGAAAGACGATCGTGCCGTGGAACTATCGCCCCGCCGTCTGGGCGGCGAAGGCGTTCCCGGGCGCGATCGATCTGATCTTCGGCGACGCACGCATCCAGCGGCGGCTCAACCGCGACGCGCGCGCCGCGCGCGCGGCGGCCGAAGCGACGCCCGCGAACGAGCCGGTATGACGGAAGCGGTCCTCGTCACCGGCGCGTCGAGCGGGATCGGCGAGGACGCCGCGCGCGCGCTGGCCCGCCGCGGCTTCGTCGTCTACGCGGGAGTGCGCAACGACGCCGATGCGGCGCGCGTCGCGACGCTGCACGAGAACGTTCGGCCGGTGCTGCTCGACGTGACCGATGCGACGCAGATCGCGGCCGCGGCGCAGGTCGTGCGCGAGCGCGGCGTGCCGCTGCGCGCGCTCGTGAACAACGCCGGCGTGCCCGTCGCCGGGCCGCTCGAATACCTTCCGGTCGAAGATCTGCGCAGGCAGTTCGAAATCAACGTCGTCGGACAACTGGCCGTGACCCAGGCGATGCTTCCGTTCCTGCGCGCGACGCGCGGCCGGCTGGTGTTCATCGGGTCCGCGTCGGGGCGGATCACGGCGCCGTTTCTCGGGCCGTACAGCGCGTCGAAGTTCGCGTTGCGCGCGCTGACCGACGCGCTGCGGCTCGAACTCCGCACCGCGGGCATCGCGGTGTCGCTGATCGAGCCGGGATCGGTGAAGACGCCGATTTGGCGGAAAGGCCGCGAGTCACGCGAGAGCCTCCTCACACGTCTTCCGGCAGAGGCGCACGAGCGCTACGGCGCGGCGCTCGAGAAGCTCTTCGCCGCGACCATGCACGAAGAGCAGCGCGCGATGCCGGTCGAGACCGTCACGGCGGCCGTCGTCGCCGCCATCACCTCTGCGAACCCGCGTGCGAACGCAATTCTCGGCGCCGCCGCGAAAGCCGGCGCCGTGTTGGCGATGCTGCCGATACCGCTGCGCGACCGCGCGATCCGCGCGTCCGTCGGTTTGCGCTAACCTTCGAGCGACGCGATCGCGGCGCGATCGGCCGGATCGTCGCTGACCGGCGTGTCGAGAAACGCCGCGAGAATTTCCGTGCCGACGGCGGCGCTCGTCGCGCGCAGGCTCAACGCGAGAACGTTCGCGTCGTTCCAGCGGCGCGCGCCGGCGGCGGTCGGCGGATCGCCGCAGAGCGCCGCGCGCACGCCGGGCACCTTGTTCGCGGCGATCGAGATTCCGGTACCCGTCCAGCAGCACACGACGCCGAAATCGGCCCGTCCGGACGCCACCGCTTCGCCCACGGCGCGTCCCGCCGACACCCACTCGGCCGACCCGTCGCGCAGCGCTCCGTACCGCTCGACGTCGGCACCGCGGCGTGCCAGCTCGCCGACGAGCGCGTCGGTGAGGGCGCCCGTGTCGTCCGAGCCGATCGCGATTCGCATGCTGCGCTGCTTTCGAAACGAGCCGTGAAGGTCATTCCGCCCGGAATCAGCGCAACAGCACGTTCGTGTTGGCCGTGGGGTCGGACAGACCTTCGGGGACGATGAACGTCACGGTGATCTTCACCGTGCCGCCGGCCGGAACCATGAGCGTCCCCATCGATCCCAAGTCTTCGGAAACGTCGACCGTGCGCGCGGGATAGACGATCCCCATGGCGTTCATCTTGGTGTAGACGGGCGCCGGACTCATCATCGCATCGTACATCTTCAGGCCGCCGTTCGGGAGCTTCACCATGAGGACGAAGTTCTCGGGGGTGATGACCTGATCGCTGGTGCCGCCGTGCACGACGATCGTGTCGTGCACGAACAGACCGGGCGTCGCGAGGTCGTTCCAACCTTTCAGGACCGTGAGCGTGATGCCGCTCGGACCACGTGGACCCGGGCCGCCGGTCACGCCGTTTGCGCTCGTGCGCGGATCGTCGCTCGGTCCGCCGGGGGACGGCTTGTCGAGCGCGAGGAGCGGTTCCGGCCAGCGCTTTCCGTAGGCCCAGCGTTTTGCGCCGGTGAACACCGCGTGCGAGATGCGGCACGTGACGCGTTCGACGTGCGTCTCGCGCTTCAACGAGAAACCGTCGATCGGAACCTCTTGGTAGAAGCTTCCGGAGTCGCCGGGCTCGAGCGGCGGATCGAGCTGATACTCCAGCTCTCCGCCCCCGATCTTCTTTTCGTGCTTGTCGTAGAACGACCAGTCGACCGAGAACGAACGAAGGTCTTCTTTCGCGCGATTCGTCACGTCGCCGTACCGGCGCGCGGCATCGCTGTGACAGCCGGTGAGGGCGACAGGTGACGATCCGACCGTCACGACCGTGACGTCCGTCTCCGACGAGGGATCGGCGGCGGCCGGTACGGCGAAGGCCGTCGAGACGACGAGCGCGGCGCAGCCGAGCAGCGATGCGGTGCGCATCATCTCAGTACGGGCACGGATACGGCGTGTCGGGCGGATCGTACCATGGCACCCAGACGTAGCCGTTCCAGTACATGCATTCGCCGGGCGCGCTTTCGTACACGAACGTGCTGACGCCGTCGAGGTCGATCCAGAACCCGTAGTGGTCGTCGAACGTGACCCAGGACTCGCCGGCCCAATACTGGTGCCAATAGCCGTGATACCAGCCTCCGGACCAGTAGCCGTGATATGCCGCGGGATCGCGCGCGTAGCGGACGACGAGCGCGGTGCGATAGCGCTGCGCGTGGTACCGGCTCAATGCGTGGTAGACGGCCGCGTTCGCGATGCGGCCGTGCACGAGATGAACCTGGTGACCCGCGGCGCCTCGCGGCGCGTACGAGCGCACGACGGGACGTACGGCGCGCGGCTCGACGTCGGCGTGGTGCACGACGCTCGGAACTTCACGCTCCGGCTGGATCGGGTGTCCGTAGGCATTCGTTCCGGCCGGCCTTCCGTATGCGTTCGCTCCCGCGGGACGTCCGTACGAGCCGGCTCCGGCGGGGTAGCCGGTTTGCGGGCGCGCCGGATAGCCGTTCGCGGAAGACGCGCTTCGACCGTATTGCGGCTGGTATTGCGGCTGCGGCGCCGGGCGTCCGTATCCGGGCTGGTACGGTCGCGGCGCCGTCTGAACCGGCGCTCGCTGCATTTGCGCCGGCGCTTGCTGCCGCGGTGCCGCCTGCGCACGGGGCGCCGGCGTCGAGGCCGCCGCCGGCGTCGTGGTGGCGGGGCAGACGAGCAACAGGGAGCCCGCCAACGGCGCGGCGAGGACGACCGCGCGGATCGAAGCTGGTGCGACCATCAAACTGTTTCCCCCGGGGCCCGTGGTTTTCTCGTATTATAAGGCGAACGAGCTCAAAGCCGTACGTGCAGACGCTTGCCTGCCGACGTCGGATCGCGCCCGCCACCCTTTCGTCCGGCTCTCTTCGCGGGTGCCTCGATGCCGGCGGCAGCGTCTCGACGCGCAGCCGGCGCCCGTCCGCCTGCGCTCGGACGTGCGAGATACCGCTTGCAGCGACCGAAACGCCGACCCAGGCTCCTCCGACTCCCGGGGTGGCTTCGCGGCCCCGGGCATGCTATAGTGTCCGTCGCTGCCCGCTCGGGCGGCACCCGTTTCCCGAAGGGACGCGGGGGTCGTGGCGCGCTCGCGCGTCACGTGTTGTAGGGCCGGGCTCGACCCGGCCGCACACCACCTACATCACCGAAAGGTCACCCTCCCAGCATGGCTGCTCCGAAAGGCAAGCGTGCGGCGGCGAAGAAAGATCGCCGGCCGAAGCGCAAGGTCTGCACGTTCTGCGCCGAGCGCATCGACTCGCTCGACTACAAAGACACCACCCGTCTGCGCAAGTTCATCAGCGAGCGCGGCAAGATTCTGCCGCGACGCATCTCCGGTAATTGCGCTGCGCATCAGCGGGCACTCACCACCGCAGTGAAGCGCGCGCGCGTGATCGCCCTTCTCCCGTTCGTCGTCCAGTAGGAGCGCCGCCGTGAAGGTCATCCTCACCAACGACGTCAAGCCGCTCGGCTCGCGCGGCGCGGTCGTCGACGTCGCCGACGGCTACGGCAACAATTACCTCCTGCCGCGAAAGCTCGCCGTGCTCGCCACGCCGGGCGCGATGAAGCAGCTCGAGCAGCAGCAGAACGCCAAGAAGCGCAAACAGGCCGAGGAAGTCGCCAACGCGCAGGACGTCGCCGCACAGCTCGAACAGACCATCGTGCGCGTCGCCGCGAAGGCGGGCGGCAACGGGCGGCTCTTCGGCACGGTGACGAACGCGAACGTCGCGGAGGCGCTCCACGAGCAGCTCGGCGTCACGATCGATCGCCACAAGATCGAGATGAAGGACGGCATCAAGGCGCTCGGGACGTACCCGATCGAGATCCGTCTCGGGAACAACATCGTCGCCAAGTCCTCGGTCCAGGTCGTCGCGCAGCGCTGAGTGGTTTCACCTGCGGTGAACCCTTTGCGTTCGGCCTCCGGGCGATCCGCCCGCTGACGTAAGGTGCGACGAACCTCGGCGGACGAGAAGCTGCGCCGCGAGATCGCCGCGCTCTACGAGGTGCTGGCCGACGCGCTGGGGGCCGACAAAGTCGTCATGCGCGCCGGCAAGCTCAACACGCTGAAGGAGATGCGCTCGCAGGCGATCCCCGATCGTCTGCTCGCGCTGCAGCGCCTCGTCTTCGAAGACCCGACGCTCGAAGCGCGTCCCGCCAAGGCGCAGTACAAGAAGGTGATCGGGGAGATCGAGGACCGCCTCGCCGATCTCGTCGCGCAGCACTCCGTCGGCGAGCGCCTGGAGACCAAGATCAACGCCAAGATGGTCGCGCGCCATCAGGAGTACCTGCGCGAGCTGAAGATGGAGGCGCTGCGCGACGAAGCCGGTCCCGAGACGCCCGCCACGCAGAAACGGCTCGCGGAGCTGGAAGCGCTCGACGCGCGCGGCCTGGCCCGCGCGGCGCTCGACGTGCTGCGGCCGCGCGCGCTCGATCAGGTCGTCGGCCAGGAGGCCGCGATCAAGGCGCTCATCGCCAAGCTCGCCTCACCGTATCCGCAGCACGTGATCCTCTACGGACCGCCAGGCGTCGGAAAGACGACCGTCGCACGTCTGGCGCTGCAGCTCGCGAAAGAACGCCCGCACGCACCGTTCGCCGCCGATGCACCGTTCGTCGAAGCGGCGGGCCCCACGCTGCGCTGGGATCATCGCGAGACGACGAACCCGCTGCTCGGCAGCGTGCACGACCCGATCTATCAGGGCGCGCGGCGCGATCTCTCGGAGAGCGGCGTGCCGGAGCCCAAGCTCGGGCTCGTGACGCGCGCGCACGGCGGCGTGCTGTTCATCGACGAGATCGGCGAGATGGACCCCGCGATGCAGACGCGGCTGCTGAAGGTGCTCGAAGACAAGCGCGTCACGTTCGAGTCGTCGTACTACGACGAGCACGATCCGAACGTGCCGGCGTACGTGAAGAAGCTGTTTCGCGACGGCGCGCCGGCCGACTTCGTGCTGATCGGCGCGACCACGCGCGATCCCGACGCGATCGATGCGGCGATCCGCTCGCGCTGCGGCGCGGTGTACTTCGAACCGCTCACCGCGCCGCAGGTCGCGCGCATCGTGCACGAGGCCGCGCAGCGGCTCGGAGCGCGCGTCGCCAAGCGCGTCCCCGAGCTGATCGCCTCGTACACGATCGAAGGGCGCAAAGCGGTGCAGGTGCTGGCCGACGCCTACGGCCACGCGCTGGAGCGCAGCGGCGGGCCGAGGGGCGCGACGGTCGGCGAGCACGACGTGCTCGAGGTCGTGCAGGCCGGCCGCATCGTCCCGCACAGCCAGACGCGCGCGCGGCGCGTGCGCGAGATCGGCAAGGCGCACGGGCTCGGCGTGCTGCAGTACGTCGGCAGCATCGTGGAGATCGAAGCGGCGGCGTTTCCCGCCCGCGAGCCGCACAAGGGCGCGGTCCGCTTCAACGACACGGCGGGCTCGATGGCGCGCGACGCCGTCTTCAACGCCGCCTCGGTCGTGCGCGCGGTGAGCGGTCTCGATCCCATGGACTTCGATCTGCACGTCAACGTCGTCGGCGGCGGCAACATCGACGGACCGTCGGCCGGGCTCGCGTTCTTCCTCGCGCTCCACAGCGCGCTCACGCACACGCCGCTTCCGCAGGACGTCGCGGTGACGGGCGAAGTGTCACTGAGCGGCGGCGTTCGCGCGGTCGGTGGAATTGTGGAGAAGTTGTACGCCGCGCGCCAAGCCGGGATGAGAAGCATTCTCGTTCCTCACGAAAATCTCAAAGAACTTGACGCGGCGCCCGAGGGAATCACGGTCGTCGCCGTCGCAACGGTTGCGGAAGCGCTCGCCGCGCTCGGACTCCCGGTTCCCGCGCCGCCGCTCGCGCGCGGACGCTCGCGCAGAAGATCACTCCGTTGAACGTCGCTTCGCTCGCATCGCACGTCGACCGCATTCCGCCGAACAATCTCGAAGCGGAGATGGCGCTGCTCGGCTCCGTGCTCGTCGACAAAGAGATGATGGCGACGGTCAGCGAGATCGTCCGCCCCGAAGACTTCTACGCGGCGCTGCACGAAGCGATCTACCTCGCGCTCTACGCGCTCTACGAACGCGGCGAGCCGCTCGACAAGGTCGCGCTCGCCGAAGAGCTGCGCGGCCGCGGGATGCTCGAGAAGATCGGCGGGATGGCGTATCTCAACTCGCTGATGGACACCGTTCCGACGGCGGCGTCCGCCGAGTACTACGCGCGCATCGTCCGCGAGAAGGCGAGCCTGCGCGGCCTCATCCACGCCGGAACGCAGATCACGCAGCTCGGCTACGAATCGGAGGACGACGTCCCGAGCGCGATCGACAAAGCGGAGCAGGTCGTCTACGAGGTCGGCAACCGCAGCGATCACAACGCGTTCGCGACCGTCCCGTCGCTGCTGCTCGGCGTGTTCCAGTCGCTGGAGCGGCGGCACGAACAGAAGGGCGACCGCACCGGCGTGACGTCCGGGTTCCGCGACATCGACGACTACACCGCCGGCTGGCAACCCGGAAATCTCGTCATCCTCGCCGCGCGTCCGGCCATGGGCAAGACCTCGCTCGCGCTCAACATGGCCGTCGCCGCCGCGAAGGACGAGAAGAAGCCCGTCGCCGTGTTCTCGCTGGAGATGACGAAGCAGGAGCTCGTCGAGCGCCTGCTGTCGTCCGAGGCGAAGCTCGACGCTTCGAAGCTCCGCCGCGGCGCGATCGCCGACCGCGACTGGGAGAAGATCGGCCACGCGATGGGCCTGCTCCACGAGCTGCCCATCTATCTCGACGACGCCGGCGCCCCGACCGTCACCGAGATTCGCTCCCGCCTCCGCCGGCTGAAATCCGCGCACGGGCTGAGCGTCGTCTTCATCGACTACCTGCAGCTCGTGCGTCCGAGCGCGCTCGGCAAAGTCGTCAACCGCAACGAAGAGCTGAGCGAGATCTGCCGCACGCTCAAAGCGACCGCGAAGGACCTGGAAGTCCCGATCATCGCGCTCGCCCAGCTCAATCGCGCCGTCGAAACGCGCCAGGACAAACGCCCGCTCCTTTCAGACCTCAGAGATTCGGGCGCTATCGAGCAAGAAGCGGACATCGTGACGTTTCTGTATCGCGACGTGTACTACAACAAGGAGACGTCGCCCGACCCCGACGCGACCGAATTGATCATCGCGAAGCACCGCAACGGGAAGGTCGGGACGATCAAGCTGCGCTTCCAGCCGGAGCACACGCTGTTCGTTCCGTACGGCGACGAGTCGCACTACAGCGGGCCGTAGCGTGCCGGTGCGGGTGCTCGTCACCGCGTCGCGGGGGATGGCGGGCGCGGAATATCTCGAGGCGCTGCGCGAGGCGGGCGCCGAGCCGGTGCGCGTCGATCCGTCGACCCCGGACGCCGGGCTGGCCTTCGCCGACGCGGCGGGCTTGCTGGTGACCGGAGGCGTCGACGTCGATCCGGCGGCGTATGAGGCGCCCGCATCGCCGTACGTCACCGACGCCGAGCCGGAGCGCGACATGCTCGAGATCGAGCTGCTGCAGGAAGCGCGCAAGCGCGGCATGCCTACGTTCTGCATCTGCCGCGGCTTGCAGATCGCCAACGTCGCGTTCGGCGGGACGCTGATCGACGACGTTCCGAGCCGGCTCCGCGAGCGCGCGACGATCCGCCATCGCGTCGAGCTGCCGACGGGGAAAACGGACCGAAATTTGATCGAAGAGCACGTGGTCCGCATCGCGCCGGACAGCCTTCTCGCGAGCGTCGTGGGAACCGAATCGCTGCGCACCGGCGCGCGGCATCATCAAGCCGTCGACGTGCTCGCACCGGATCTGCGCGAGGTCGGCGCCACCGACGACGGCATCGTCGAAGCGCTCGAAGCGCGGTTCGCTTCGCCGTTTTGGCTCGCTGTGCAATGGCATCCCGAGTCGACGCGCGCGCTCGACGGCGGCGCGAGCCGCGCGCTGTTCGCCGCCTTCGTGGCGGCGTGCGAGCGCGGCGTTACGTCCCCGTCGCGCGCTGCACCGCGAGCGAGGTGACGGCGACCGCGATCCACAGGCTCGCGCCGAGCGCGAGCGGCCGGGCGCCGGTGCGCACCAGCCGCGGAAGATCGGTCTGCAGGCCGATCGCGGCCAGCGCGACCGAGATCAAGTACGTCGCGGCTTCGGCGACCGGCGGCCGCCATGCGCCGGGGAACAGCCCGGCGCTGCTCGCGAGCGCCGCGACGAGAAACCAGAGGATGAACCAGGGCACGATGTGACGCCAGGGGATCGCCTTCCCTTCACCGCGGTGCGCGCGCGCGCGCAGCAGCGCGATCCCGGCGACCATCGGGAGGATCAACGTGGCGCGCGTCAGCTTGACGATCGTCGCGTGCGCGCCCGCCTCGTGGCCGTAGACGTAGCCCGCCGCGACGACCGACGACGTGTCGTTGATCGCCGTCCCGGCCCACAGACCGAACTGGTCCTGCGTCATGTGCAGCGCGTGGCCGATCGGCGGAAACACGAACACCGCGACGATGTTGTAGAAGAACACCGTCGCGATCGAGAGCGCGACGTCCGCCTCGGGCGGCTCGACCACCGCGGACACCGCGGCGATCGCCGAAGCGCCGCAGATCGCCGTCCCGCAGCCGACGAGGGTCTGCAGCGACGCGTCGAGCCGCAGCGCGCGGCCGGCGAGCGGTGCGAGCACGAGCGCGACGGCGATCGTCGAGAGCGTGACGGGCAGCGTGCCGAGCCCGGTGCCGATCACCGTCGCGAGCGACAAGCCGAACCCCGAGAGCACGATCGCCGCCTGCAGCACGGTGCGCGCCGCGAACGCCGTTCCCGGACGCCAGCCGGCGGGCAGCGGGCGGACGCTGCGCAGCAGCGCGCCCAGCACGATCGCGAAGACCGGTGCGCCGACGAGCGGCACCGCACGCGCACAGAGCCATGCGACCGCAGCGATCAGCGCCGACGTGACGACGCCGGCGATCGCTCCGCGACGGTTCACCGCGGGGGGCGAGCCCGGTTAGGGGGCGACCTGCGTCGCGACGATCTCGTGCATCTCCGGATCGCCGATGCCGTGCCGCAGATACGAGCGCGAAAGGTGGACGTACTCCGGGCCCGCGTGCTCGACCCAGCCGATCGCCGCGCCGACCAGTTCTTTCTTCACGACCGCGGGCGCGCCGGCGGCGACGACGCGCGCCGGGATCTCGGCGTTCGCCGCGACGACCGCGCCCGCCGCGATGAGCGCCTGTTCGCCGACGCTCGCGCCGTTCAGCACGACCGCGTTCGATCCGATCAGCGCGCCTTTCCCGATGCGGCAGTCCTCCAGGATCGCGCAGTGCCCGACGGTGGCGCCCTCTTCCACGATCGTGGCGCAGCCTTCGCTGACGTGCAGCACGGAGTTGTCCTGCACGTTCGCGCGCGCGTGGACGCGGATGGGGCCGTTGTCGCCGCGGATCACGGTACCGAACCAGATCGACGCTTCCTCGCCGACTTCGACGTCGCCGATGAGCACGGCGGTCGGCGCGACGAACGCCGACGAGGCGACCTTCGGGCGCTTCCCTCGGTACTCGATGATCATCCCAGCTCCGATCCTTTCCAGGGCGGCACGGGTCGAGCCCGAACGAACGCGCAGCAGCCGCCGCCGGAGCGTCAATTGAGCGAACACCGTCACCGTACCCCCTTGCGCGGAACCAAAGTCGTCCCGCGCCCGGCCCCCGGCAACCCCGAGTACGCCGACGTCAACTATCGTTACGCGGGCCGCACCGGGCACATTCACGAGGTCGTGGAGATCGACGGCCGCGAGCTTGCGAAGGTCGGCTTCGACGACCGCAAGATCGTCTATTATTTTCTCGACGATCTCGAGCAAGAGGAACGCGCGCCGAAGCGTACGTTTCACGACCTGCCGGACGCGTAAGCGCCGTGCCGCTGCAGAACCGCGTGACGCCGTTCGGCGAGCTGATCGCGGCGCCGGGCCGCGGCACGATGATGGGCAATCGGGGCGTTCTGCACGACGCTTCCCGGCGCATCGCACGGCCGTACGCTGTCCGCCGGTGGATCGCGTGCGTGCTGGAGTTTCGCGGACGATACCGCAACGTGATGACGCCGCGCCGGTACACCGAGCTGTTCTTTCTGGACGAGGCGACGGCGTTCGCGGCTGGACATCGTCCGTGTGCCGAATGCCGGCACGCCGACTACGTCCGGTTCAAGACGCTGTGGGCGCAGGCGTTCGGCGCTCCGGCCGGCGCCGACGACATGGACCGTGCCCTGCACGCCGAGCGCCTCGACGGGCGCGCGAAGCGCACGCATCGCCTTCCGTACGCCGCCCTTCCGAACGGCACGTACGTCGTGGTCGACGAGCGCGCGTGGCTCGTGCTCGGCGACGCGCTGCTCGCGTGGACCGACGAAGGTTACGGCGAGCGCCGCGAACGGCCGCGCCGCGGTTCGGCGACCGTCCTCACGCCGCCGTCGGCGGTCGCCGTCCTGCGGGCCGGATTCACGCCGCGCATCCACACGAGCGCGGCGGACGCGACAGCGTAAGAAGGCCCCCGGCGGGCTCGTAGAAGAGCGTTCGATGGAACCGCTCGACCTCACCGCCCGCCCGCCGCGCAGCCCGCGCGAGAAGCTCGCCGGCTGCGTCTTCATGGCACGCACCGTCGACAAGCTGCGCGCCGAGCTTCCCGGCGGCAACCCCGGCGACTACATCGTCGCCGGGTCGCGCAGCATCAGCTCGTACGTGCTGCACAAGCTGCGCATCGGCATCGACGAGCTGCGGGACGTCGTTTCGCGTGCCCGCGACGAAGCGGAAGTCGAAGCGTGGCTGCGCGAGCGGCTCGATCCCGCGGTGGTCGAGGAAGTCAACGGAAAGCTGACGGCGATGCGGGTCGACGCGCTGAACGAGGACGACAAAGCGTTCGTCCTCGGCCGGCACCCGCTGATGCGCGGGAAGCCCCTCGGGGCCACGTTCGACTTCCTCGAAGCCGACGACGCCGCGTACTTCGCCGCCCGGACCTGACTCGGTAACGCCCCGCAGAGCGCATCCGGGGCGCTGATCGCGTACCTTTCGGCCCTTTCTGCGGCATTCGGCGGGGTCGCAGCGGGGAAGGGCGAGCCGCGCGGCGTTTTGTGCGCGCGTGCACTGCTTTTCCATGCGCCCGGCGTGAGCGACGACCGTGGCGCCTCGTTTCGTGAGATCGTTCTGCCGCAAACGAAGCCGCAGAGCGAATGGGTCCGCGGACGGCCGGTTCAAAAAGTGAGCGGCACCTACGAGCACGCCGCGCTCCAGGCCGAGCTGGCTGCGGTCCTTCGCCCCTGGGCGCGCGGCCGCGGCCGGCTCGGCACCGAGTGGCGTTTCCGCGTCGCGGTCCCGGGCGAGCTGGCGCGGCCGCTCGTCCCCGACCTCGCGTACCGTTCCTACGCCGCGCTCCCGAAGGACGCGTCCGCGCAGGACGTCTCGGTGCCGCGCGGTGCGCCGAGCGTCGTGTTCGAGGTGCTGGTGAAGCACGAGCTGCGCGCCGACGTCGACGACAAGGTCAAGGCCTACCTGCGAGCGGGCAGCGACGCGGTCGTCCTGGTCGACCCGGCGACGGAGAGCGTCAGCGTCCACGACCTGGAGGGCACGCGAACGTGGGGCCCGGGCGAGACGCTCGAGCATCCGGCCCTGCCCGGTCTCGCGCTCGACGTCGGCGCGCTGTTCGAACGGGCGCGCGACTGAGCGCCGTGCCGCGAGGCGCCGAGCGGGCGTGGGTAGGAACGGACGATGTCCTTCCGCGCCGTCCTCGCCGTCGCCGCGCTCGCGCTCGCCGGGTGCACGGGCCGCTCCGACTCGATGACGCTCGCCGGAAGCACCGCGCTGCTGCCGCTGGCCGCGCAGGCGTCGGGCGATTTCAGCCGCACGGACCCGCAGGCGCGGATCGCGGTGGCCGGCGGCGGCTCCGGCGTCGGGCTCGCCCAGGTCGAGAACGGCGTCGTCGACATCGGGATGTCCGACATCCCCGCCCCCGCATCGTCACGCGACCTCGTCGACAACCGCGTCGCCATCGCCGGTTTCGCGGTCATCGTGCGCAGCGGCCCGCCGCTTCAGCGCGTGAAGAACCTCAGCGTCGCGCAACTGCGCGAGATCTTCTCCGGGGCCGTCGCGAACTGGCGCGCCCTCGGCGGGCCCGACGTCCCGATCACGGTGGTCAACCGGCCGCGTTCGTCGGGAACGCGCGGCACGTTCACCGCAGCGATCATGCGCGGAACGCCGTACACGAATCGGGAGTTGGAGCTCGACTCGAACGGCAGCGTCGTGGACGCCGTCTCGCGTTCGGTGGGCGCGATCTCGTACGTCAGCTTCGGCTACGCCGCGAAACCGGGGATCCGCGCGCTCCAGCTCAACGGTGCCACGCCGTCGGCGCGCGACGTCGCGGCGCGGCGGTATCCGCTATGGTCGTACGAGCACATGTACACGAAGGGACCACCGCGCGGCGTGGCGGCGAAGTACATCGCGTTCATCCTTCGGCCCGGCTATCAGCGCACGACGGTCGCGCGGCTCGGATTCGTGCCGTTGCGCTGAGCCCGCGTGGCGACGACGACGCGTCCGAGCTCGGCGAGCGCGTACGCGGCGAGGATGGCGACGACCGGCGTCACGGGCAGCTCGACCGTGCGCGCGTACTCCGTGGGGTTCACGACGAGCGCGAGAAGCGAGACGACGGTGCCGCCGAGCAGAATCCCGAGAAGCACGCGCGGCCGGAACAGCACCGCGCCGAACGCGCCGAGCACGAGCGGCAGGAGCGCGGCGGTGCGATAGATCGCCGCCGTCGCGAGCAGAGCCGCGGCCGTGAGCTCCGCCCGCACGTACCACGCGAGCGGCGAGCTCGCCGCGACGGCCGGGTCCGTTGCGCGCTCCCACTCGTACTGCCAGCGCAGCTGGGCGGCGACGCTCGGGCCGTGGACGGCGGCGTCGTACAGAAGGAACGCGAGCGCGGGGATCAGCGTCGCGACGACCAGCGCCGACGCGGTGCGGCGCGCCGCCGCGTCGCGGCGGACGACGATCAGCGCGCCGAGCGCGGCGCCCACCGGCAAGTACGCCGCCGGCCGCGTGAAGTCGAGCGCCGCGCAGGCGAGCACGACGAAGACGAGCGCCGCAGGCGCCGGGCGGCGCACGTACGCGAACATCGCGCAGAGCGTGCACACCCAGAACAGCGTCGCGAGCTCGTCGGTCAGCGCGAGCGCCGAGAGATCGAGCACTTCAGGCGCCGTCGCGAACGCGAGGGCGCCGAGCGCCGCGTACCACGCGGGGACGAGGGGAAGCAGCGACGCGAAGAGCACGAGCGCGCCGAGCACGAACGCCGCGGCGGACACGAGCTTCAGCGCGCGCGGGCCGAATCGCGGGTACAGGCGCGACGCGATCGCCGGATAGAGCGGCCGCGTGACGAACAGGGCGGCCTGGCTCGCGTAGAACGCCGGCGGATGCGGGCCGTAATAGTCTCGGCTCTGCGGGTCGGCCGCCGCCGGCGTACCTCGCATGAACGCATCCGAGGCCGTTTTGGCCTCGGTCGGGCTCATGCCGCGGTCGACGAGCGTCATGCGCAAATAGATCGCGGAGTCGGGCGACCAGGCGCCGGCGTCGTGATGGAGCCGGTATGCGGCGATCGCGCAGACCGCGATCGCGAGCAGCACGAGCGCCGCCGCGGCGCGCGGATCGAATCGCTTTCTCACCCGCGCGCATGATACCGCGCCGGAGCAGGGCCGAGCAACAGAGCGAGGGATCGCCCGTCGCGGCGCCCGGCACCGCAGGCGCTTCTCCGCGTGGGCGGGGTTAGGGTTCCCTGAACCCCGGGTAGGGTCGTTCGGCGAACGGGAAAGCGGACGGATAGACGGAGGACCGCCTTTGAGCATCAAGCGCTTCATCATGTCGACGGGCGTCGGGGTCGCCTTCGCACTCATCTTCGGCGCCGCCGCGCAGGCGCAGCAAGTCCAGATCACCATCAACGGCAGCCCGGTGAACGTGTCGCCGGCGCCCATCATGCAAGCCGGACGCGTCTTCGTTCCGCTGCGCGGCGTGTTCGAAAATCTCGGCGCCACCGTCGTGTACGACAACGGCCAGATCAACGCGACCGGAAACGGCCGCGAGATCTCGCTGCACATCGGCTCGAGGGACGCCACGGTGGACAACGAGCCGCAGACGATCGACGTCGCGCCGTTCATCGTAGGGGCGAGCACGTACGTTCCGCTGCGTTTCATCTCGCAGGCGCTCGGCGCCGGCGTGCAATGGGACGAGTCGAGCCAGACCGTCGCCATCTCGATGGCCGGCGTCCAGCCGCCCGAAAACGACGAGTCCTACGGTTCGGGCTACGCCTCGTACGACGAGAACGCGGAGATGGTGGATCAGCCGCCCCCGCCGATCCCCACGTACGATCAGCCGCCGGCGCCGGATCCGAACGACCAGTGGATGCCGGGCTACTGGGCCTGGGGCCCGGGCGGCTACTACTGGGTTCCGGGGACGTGGGTTCCGGCGCCGCAGCCGGGGCTGTATTGGACGCCGGGCTATTGGGCGTGGCAGAACGGCTACTACGGCTGGCAGCCGGGGTATTGGGCGACGAACGTCGGCTACTACGGCGGGATCGACTACGGCTTCGGCTACTACGGCCACGGCTACGTCGGAGGCCGCTGGCAGGGCAATCAGTTCCGCTACAACACCGCGGTGACGCGCGTCGACCCGAGCCGCGTCCGGAACGTGTACGTCGACCGCAGCGTCGTGGCGCAGCCGCCCGCGCGGCGCGTCAGCTATCACGGCGGAAACGGCGGTACGACCGCGCAGCAGACCGCCGCGGAACGAGCCGTCGCGCACGAGCACCACGTCCCGCCGACGCAGCAGCAGCAGCAGCATGCGCAGGTCGCCGCGCAAGACCGGCGTCTCCTCGCGCACGTGAACGGCGGAAAGCCTCCCGTCGCGGCTGCTCCAGCGCCGTACTCATCCTCGCGCAAGCCGTCGGGCTTTACGCCGGTGACCGCGCAGGATCGCGCCGCCGCCGCGAAGCTCGTCGCGCACCCGGCCGGCGCTTCGCATACGACGACGCATCCGGCCACGACGACGACGCGTACGACGACGCATCCGGCCACGACGTCGACGCGCACGACCACGACGCACCCGGCCACGACGACGACCACGCGTACGACGACGACGCATCCCGCGACGACCACCGGAACCACGCGTCGTCCGGCGACGCCGGTGACGCGCATGCCGGCGAACGGTGCAGGCGCGGGCAACGGTGCGACGACGCCGCGCCGTCAGCCGCAGAGCACGACGCCGCGCAGCAACACGATGCCGTCGCCCCGTCAGCCGGTGACGCGGCCTCCCGCCCAGTCCACCGCGCGCGCGTACGCGCGCCCGGTGCAGGCGCGTCCGATCGAGTCGCGTCCGTCGACCGTCGGGCAACCGCGTCCCGTACCGATGCGCACCGCCGCTCCTCCGACGACCCGGACGGCGCCGACGACGACGCGCACGTCTCCGGAGAACACGACGCGCACCGCGCCGCAGCAGACGGCGCCGCGCACCGCGCCGCAGCAGACCGCGCCGCGCACCGCGGCGTCGCATGCGCCGGCGACCGGGGAGCGTCCGCGACCGGAGCGCACCCCTCCGCCGCGTTCGCGTTAGAGACGATCGGGAGCGCAGGCGTGCGCGCGACGCGCACGCACGCCTGCGCGGCGATCGCGCCTGCAATCACGCGTGAACGGCGCTTGACGCACCGGTCCGCGGTCTGCTACTGTCCGCGCATGCGGCGCCGGCACGACGGCAATCCGGCGTGAGCGCACGGGTGAACGTCCTCGAGGACGACGTCTCCATCGGGGCGCTGGAGCTGACGTCCGGTGACGTCGTTCCGGACGTCGTGCAGCGCGTCACGCGCTACGGCGCCGCGCCCGCTACCGACGGCGCCAACGTCGTTCTCGTCAACCATGCGCTGACGGGAAGTTCGCGCGTGGCGGAGTGGTGGGGCGGGGTCGTCGGCGAAGGCGCGCTCTTCGATCCGGCCGCGTGGTGCGTCGTCGGCGTCAACGTCCTCGGCGGCTG
The DNA here is from genome assembly GCA_035650875.1 of Vulcanimicrobiaceae bacterium. Lineage (GTDB taxonomy): Bacteria > Vulcanimicrobiota > Vulcanimicrobiia > Vulcanimicrobiales > Vulcanimicrobiaceae > Vulcanimicrobium. The sequence continues at coordinate 56,253 of DASRGU010000010.1, read as the reverse complement.
CTACGGTTCGACGGGGCCGCCGTCGCTCGCGCCCGACGGCCGGCGCTGGGGCCCGCGATTTCCGGTCGTCACGGTCGCCGACATCGTCGAGGCGCAGCGCCGCGCGCTCGATGCCCTCGGAATGCCGAAACTCCGTGTCGCGATCGGCGGCTCGCTGGGCGGTTTTCAGGCGCTGCAATGGGCCCGCGCGCACGGCGAACGCGTCGCACACGCGATCGTCGTCGGCGCGTACGATCACCTGCGCGCGCAGGGCATCGCGCAGAACGGCGCGGCTCGCGACGCGATCGTGCTCGACCCCGCCTTCTGGGACGGCTGGTACGACGAGCAGCCGGTGCGCGGTTTGAAGCTCGCCCGCGCGATCGCGACCCTCACCTACAAGAGCGAAGCGCTGTTCGAACGCCGCTTCGCGAACCGTCCGAACCGCGGCGGCGGCGATCCGTCGCGCCGGCTCGGCGATCGCTTCGACGTCGAAGGCTACCTCGATCGCCAAGGCGACGCCTTCGCGGCGCGCATCGACGCGAACAGCTATCGCACCCTGACGCGCGCGATGGATCTGTTCGACCTGCGCGGACACGAACGGCCGCCGGGCCCGACGCGGCTGACGTTCGTCGGCATCGAGGGCGATCAGCTCTATCCGCCGGAGCACGTGTGGGCGTGCGCGGCGCGCTGGGCCGGCGCGGGCTGGGACGCCGAGTACCGCCACCAGCGCAGCGAACACGGTCACGACGCGTTCCTCGCCGAAGCCGGCGAGCTCGCGCGCCTCCTCCGCGACCTCTAGGACGAAGCGGGGCGCAGCGCCGGCTCGTCGATCGGTTTGAAGTCCCGGCGCGCGAGCTGCACGGCGCACGCGATCAGGATGCCGAGCATCGCGACCTGTCCGAGGCCCAGGTGCGGAAACGCGAACTCCAGCATGCCTGCGACGACCGGAAAGCCGATCAGGAAGGCCGCGAGCGCGCCGCGCTCGAGCGATGCGTACGGAAGCGCGGACGCGAGATACCACGGATAGACCGTCGAGGTGAGGGCGACGAACGCCCAGCTCCCGCTGCGCCAGATGCGCTGCCGCAGGAACGCGATCAGCGCCGCGGCGACCGCGACGAAAAACAGAATCGTGCGGAGCGCGTTGCCCGTCACGGAGCCGATGCCGTGTTGTGCGTGGTTCCCACGGAGGAGCACGAACCACTCGTGAATGTAGTTGGGGCCGCCCAGCAGCACCGAGTCGGCCGCCACGAGCACGAACGCCGACACGACCCATGCCGCGCGGCGCGCCAACGGAGCGCGTCCGGCGAACACGAGCAGCGCGCATCCCGTGAGATGCACTTTGACGAGGCCCGCCGCCGTCGTCAGCAGCAGCGCGCCGAGCGGCGTCGCGGCGACGACCAACAGCGCGAGGAGCACCAGCACCACGCCCGCGAGATCGTTGTGGCCGTTCACGACGAAGAGATTTTGCATGCTCGGATCGAGCGCGAAAAGCGCGGCGAAGACGATTCCTCGCCGCAGCAGGATCGCCGCGATCGCGACGAACGGCACGAGCGCGAGCACCCGCAGCAGCAGCAGCGCGCTCGCGAGCGATCGCGCGCCGCCGGCGAGCGCGTGCGCGACGGCGACCCAGAGCGGGCCGTACGGCGTCGGGGCCATCGGCAGCCCCCACGCGCGGTTGATCGCGGCGAACTCGCCGGCGAACGGCACGGCAGGCGGCGCATACGCGCCCGCGAGGCCGAGCTTCGCCAAGCCCGCGTACGCGTAGAGATCGAAGCCGAAGACGCTGCGCGCGCTCATCGCGAGCGCCGTGATCGCGAGCGCCGCGACACCCAAGGCGACGCGCTCGGACGGCGCGACGGCGCGATCGCGCAGCGACCGGTAGAGCGCGAACAGGAGCGCGCACTCCGCGAGCGCGAGCACGAGCAGCGCCGCGTGTGCGCTCTGCGGCGGGCCGAACTCGGGATCGATCACGCGATACGGAATCGACAGATAGAAGGACGGTCCCATCGGACGCCCGTCGAGAGCGATGAAGACGCCGTGCTGCGCGAGCGCCGCCACGTCGACGACATGCTGATGGAGGGCAAACAGCGCGACCGCACCGGCCGCGAGCAGCGCGGTGACCCACACACGACGGTCTTGCACGGAACGGGCATTCGCCTCGTCCGGCGCGCGTTCCGCCGGGATGCGTGCGCGACCGGGTGGGCGCGTCCTCCGTCGCGAAGCTCGCGCCCGTGCGATCAGCCGTCTTTGCCGCCGTCGCGCTCGCGGTCGTCGCGAGCGCCGCGTTCGCGTTGGAGCATCGCGTCGTCGAAGCGGCGCCGGCCGCGACGACGATGAGCGAGCGCGGGCCGACCCGGGTCAAGACCTGGTACTACTTCGGCTTGAACGGCGTCAACGAGGACGTGCCCGCGTCGGTCATGGCGACGTACGCGGACTACGTCGAGGACGACGGATCGAGTGCGGAGCACGCGCAGGCGTTCAAGTCCGCCGGCGGACGTTTCGCGGGCGCGTACACCGATCCGGCGTACGTGCCGTACTGTCGTCCGCCGTTCGCGCCGCCCGCGGGGAAGTGCGACGGGCCGTTCGGCAACGCGGGCGAAGGCGCGTGGTTTCACGGCCGCGACGGCACGCGCGTACGGCGATACGTGGATGCGCACTTTCAGTATCAGGAGGCGCTCAACCCGCTCTCGCCCGAAGCGCGCCGGGCCTGGCACGCGATGACCGCCGCGCTGCTCGCGAAAGCGCCGTCGCTCGATTTCTTCTTCGCCGACGACGCCGGCGGGCCGCTCCATACGCGCGACATGTCGCCCCAGAGCTCGGAGTTCTACGACTTCGACGACGCCGGCGTCGAGATCACGAGCGACGCGGTCTTTCGCGACGCTTGGATCGCGTATCTGGGGCAAGCGGTGCGCCCGCTCGTCGTCAACGGGTACGACTCCGGAACGGGGCTGCCGTCATACGGCGGCGCATTTCTCCGGCCGTCCTTCGTGTGGGGCGAAGTACACGAGGGCTGCTTTCGCAATTCGGGCGGCCTGAAGACCGAACGCCGAGACGGCTGGCCCGCGGAGCAGGCGGGGCTTCTCGCGAACACGGCCCTCCACAAGATCGCGGTGTGCTTCATGATGGGAACGCCGACGGTCTCGTCGCGGCTGTACGCGCTCGCCTCATGGTGGCTCAGCTACGATCCGCAATGGTCCGTGATGGCGCCGATCGATCCGATTCCCGGCGGCTCGGCGCTGCTTCCCGAGACGGAGCTGGTACCGGCATATCCGGTGCGCACGGCGCGCTCCTCGGCCGACGAGCTGCGCGATGCGAGCGGCGTGTACGTCCGTGAATTCCGGCGCTGCTATCTGCGGGGCGTCCCGGCCGGCCCGTGCGCTGCGTTCGTCAACCCGTCGTTCCGCGTGCTCGACATGCCGCACGCGGCGGCGCGCTATCGGCACGCGCTCGTTCTGGACGACCGCGACCTGCTGCGCGGCGGGCGCGTGGCGTGGACCGGGCCGGTCCCGGCCGTGCTGCCCGCGACGAGCGCCGTCGTCCTCGGCGGCCCGTAGTGCGCGTGACCGAATCTTTCGCGTTGGCCTCTTGCGCCCGGGTGCGAAGCCGTGGTACGGTGCAGGGCATGGCAGCGTTCCGCGTCATCGCATGTGCGATGACGACGACGATGACGACGACGACCACCCTCGGTGAGGGCAGGTCTCGATCGGCGTCGCCGTAGCGCGAACGCAACGATCGCAGACGAGGCCCTCGCCGACCGGCGGGGGCCTTTTTCATCTCCACATGGAGGTTCCCGTGCACACCCTTCCCCGCGTCCTCTGCTCCTCCGACGTCCACCCCGCGGCGACCGCGTCGACGCGGACGCGCGCGTCCGGCGTCGGACTGTTAGGATGCGGCACGGTCGGATCCGGCGTTGCGCGACGGCTCGTCGCCTCGCATCCGGGGATGCTGCGGCGCGTCGCGGTGCGCGATCCACGCAAGCCGCGTGACGTCGCCTGGCGCGACTTCTCGGACGACGGCTTCGACGTGGTCGACGATCCCGAGGTGCGCGTCGTCGTCGAATGCATCGGCGGCCTCGGCCTCGCGCGCGAGCTGGTGCTTCGCGCGCTCGCGCGCGGCAAGGATGTCGTGACGGCGAACAAGGATCTCATCGCCACCGAAGGTCCGTGGCTCGCGGCGTTCGCGGCGCGCACCGGCGCGTCGCTGCGCTACGAAGCCGCGGTCGGCGGGGCGATCCCGATCGTGCGCGCGCTGCAGGGCGCGCTCGCCGGCGAGGACGTGCTGGAGATCGGCGGCGTGCTGAACGGCACGACGAACTTCGTGCTCGACGCGATGGAGAACGGCGCCGAGTACGCCGACGCGCTCGCGGAGGCGCAGCGTCTCGGATTCGCGGAAGCCGATCCGCGTGCCGACGTGGACGGGCACGACGCCGCGCACAAGCTCGCGATCCTCGCCGGCCTCGCGTTTCGCCGTCCGTCGCTCTCGGCGAACGTTCCGCGGCGGGGGATCGCGTCGATCTCACGCGACGACGTGCGCGCGGGGGCGGAGCGCGGGATGCGGCTGAAGCTCGTCGCGATGGCGCGTCGCTCGGGCGACGGCATCGAAGCCGGCGTGACGCCCGCATTCGTTCCGGCGGACCATCCGTTCGCGCGTCCGCGCGGCGCCGAAAACGTCGTGCAGGTGCTCGGGCGCGGCTGCGGCCCGCTGACGTTCTTCGGCGCCGGTGCGGGCGGCGATGCGACGGCGTCGGCGGTCGTCGCCGACGTGCTCGCGGCGCTGGACGCGCGCGACCGCGCGCCGGCACACGGCGGCGCCGATCTCATCGCGCGGCCGCTGCGCGCTCCGCTGCTCGTTCGATTCGCCGAAGGAAGCGTTGTCGTCACCGACGAGGCCGTTTCGCTGGATGCGCTGGAAACGGCGGCCGCGGGGTACCTCCAACGGGGAGACGTTCGCTCCGTCATCCCCGTATGGCGGGACGCCGCCTGAACGAACCCCTCAATTGAGGGGCCCGATTCACGGCGGTTGACGGGTACACTATGATCGTCGTGAAAGCTGCTGGACGAGGGGACGCCATGGGTTCCGAAGCGCGCAGACGCGGGCTCGCGATCCTGGCCGCGGCGGTGCTGGGCGCCGCCGGCGGTCCCTTCTCAGCGCGCCCGGGCGCCGCGCTGGCCGAGACGACGCTGCGCAGCCCCGCGACGATCAGCGCGGTCGACGTCCTCGCGCGCGTCACCGCGGCCGATCAGCCGCTCGCGTCGTACGCAGTCCCGGTCCACATCGAGGCGCGGCTGCATCGGCTGTTCACCTTCCACTTCGGGCTGGACGGGATGGTGTACTACAAGCGCCCCGATCGGCTGGCCCTCGACATGCACCACGTGCCGAGCGATTTCCGCCGCCTTTTCGGAGAGCTCGGGACGCCGCTGACGTGGAGCTCGACGTACGACATGAACGTCGTGTCGGCCAGCGTGGCCGGCGGACGAACGACGTACCATCTGAAAGGCGTGCCGCGCCGTGACGGCCCCGTCGCGACGATGCTGCTCGACGTCGACGACGTCGCCGGCGCGCCGCTGCACGCGCAGTGGGTGTGCCGGGACGGCTCGCGCATCGACGAGACGATCACCGAAGGCTACGAAGGCGTCTACGAGCTGCCGCGTCATGCGGACGCGGATATCATGTCGGGCGGCATGACGATTCACGCGACGATGGACTACGGCACGTACGACGTGAATCAGAGCTTGGCCGACTCGCTTTTCGCGAACGTCTGAACCGGCTCGTCGGCGACGACGCGATCGCGCCCCATCGCCTTCGCGATGTAGAGCGCGGCGTTGGCGCGCGCGAACAGCGCGAACGGATCTTCGGCGCTCGCAGGCTCCAGTGAGGCCGCGCCGACGCTCGCGGTGAGCCGGCGCGCCGGAACGTCGTCGCGTGCGATCGCGAGCGCGTCGATCGCGGAACGAACGCGCTCGCCGTGCGCTTGCGTCGCCGCGAGCGTCGCGCCCGGGAGCAGGATGCAGAACTCGTCGCCGCCGTCCCGCGCGACGAGCGCGCTTGCGAGCGACGGCGGCAGCGTAGCGCCGAGCGCGACGGCGATCCGGCACAGCGCGTCGTCACCGGCGTCCGGACCGTGCGCGTCGTTGTAGCGGCGGAAATGGTCCAGGTCGACACGGAGCATGCCGACGGGCGTGCCGTCCGCGGCGCAGCGCGTCCACGCGCGATCCAGCGCCGCCGAAAGCGCGCTGCGATTCGCGATGCCGGTCAGCCCGTCGGCGAGCAGCTCGCGCGGCGGCGGAGCGCCGAAGATCGGCCGCGCCGGCGCGATGTCGGGCACGGGCGCGGCGACGGCGGCGGTCTCCGGAACGGCCGGCGCCGGCGCGATCCCGTGCGTCTCTTCGGCCGCAGCGCGGCGGGCGCGCGGGATCAGCGCCGCGGCGAACGCGAGCGCGAGCGTACCGCCGAGGCTCGCGACGAGCGCGGCGATCGGCACGTCGACGACGGTGCGCGCGACCGTCGCGAGCAAGAAGAGACATGCTCCGCAAACGAGCGCGCGCGCCGCAGGCGCGCGGCTCGACAGCGATCGTGCCGCCGCCGCGAGCAGCGCGGCGGCGCACCCGAGCGCCGCGAGCGTTTCCACGGGCGGCGGAACGGCCCACAGATCTTGGAAGAGATCCGCGCCGAACACCGACGCGGACGCGGCGGCGGCGAGCGACCACGTCGCCCGGCGCGCGACGGCGGCGAAGCGTCCGCGAACGCCCAGCGACGATGCGACGGTCAGCACGACCGATGCGAGTGAGACGATCAGCAGCGCCTGCAGCAGCGCGTGCATCGGCTGACTCAGCAGGGGTGACGGTCGCACGATCCCGAGCCACGGGATCAGCAGCAACGCTTGCGCGAATGCGGTGACGGTGAGCAGCGCGAGCACGCGAGACCGGCGCAACGACGCGGCGACCGCCAGGAGGCAGCCGAGTGCGGCGAACGCACCGAACGCCGCGGCGTAGGGCCACGTCCTCGCGTTGAGCAGCGCGAGAGCGTCCGCCGACACGACGTACGGAACCGCGAGCGACGAGACGGCGTGCGCTTCGTATTCGATGCGGTCGGCCTGGAACGCGTCGGCCGGAAGGCGCACGCCGAGAATCGCGCCCGGAACGCTCGCGTCCGCGTCGAGCCGCTGCCGCCGGCCGTCGCGGCGGACGATGACGACGGAGAGGTCTCGCGCGAGCCACGGTGCGGCGACGTAGAGCGACGTGTCGACGCGCGGGACCCGGAACACGCCGGAGAGCACGGTCGGGCGGAACAGCGATGCGGGGGCGGCCGGATCGGACGGGAGGCGCGCCACGGCCGCCTCCTCGGCGGCGGCGGCACCGAGCGGGAAGAGGATCGCGGCGAGAGCCAGCGCGGCCGCGAGACGTCGCATCCTTCCCGTTATCGACCGCGCGGCTTCGCGGCCCGAGCGGTACACGCCGACGGCTCGCCGGCCGCGCCGTGTCTTTACCGTCCGGCTTGCGCCAGCTTCACGAGTTCCTCGACGCTCGGATGCGAGTAGCCGTGCGCCTCGAGCCGCTTCACGAACTGCGGCGTGACCCCCGCGTCGACGAGGCCGACCAGCTGTCCGGACGTGAGGTTCGGATAGCCGGCCGCAGCCATCGCGCGAACGTACCGTCCCGAGACACCGTGCCGCGCCAACCGGATCAGCTGCTCGGCGCTCGGGTGCGACGGCGCCATCGCGGAGACGAGGTCGGCCGTGACGCCGTCCTGCTCCATGTCGATCAGCTCGCCGACCTGCGGCCGCGGGTAGCCTTCTTTTACGAGCGTGTCGAGGACGTCGCCGCGCACGAGCGGCTGTAACGCGGCCACGATTCCCAACCGATCGGCCGGGCCGGCCCGGAGAGGCTGCAGATCCAGCTCGTGCAGACGGCGGATCTGCGCGTCGGTGAGCGCCTTCACGTTCGGCATGTCCGCCGCTTGCAGCGCCTGGACGCGCGCGAGGTGTTGGAACGTCTCCGCGTTTCGTTGCAATTGCGCGACTGCGTGCTTCAGCGCGGCGCGCTGCGTTTCGTCGGCCGCGCGCTGCGCTTCGGAGAACGCCTTGGCTTGCGAGACACGCGCCGCGTCCAGCGCTCGCAGGTTGGCGCCGGCGAGCGCCTTGACGCGCGCCAGCCGCTTCGCGTCGAGCGCGTCGAGCTGCGCCCGCAACTGCCGGAGCTGTGCGTCGTCGAGCGGCCGAACGGCGCGCATGCGGGTTGCGTCATCCATGTCGCGCGCTGCCTTGGCCAGCGCTTCTCGCTGGCCGGCGGTAAGCCCGCGCACGTCCGTGCGATGCGCGTCGACGAGCCAGCGCTGCTTCGCCGCTTGCAGCGTTTCGCGTTCGACGCGCTGCTGCATCGCCGACGTGTCGCGATACGCCCGCTCGGCGGCCGCGGATGCGGCGTCGATGACACGCTGAACGTCGACCGACGAGTCGGACGCCGAGCGCGCGGACGCGCGCGCTGCCGAAGCGCGCGGCGACACGTGCGCGCCGACGTGCGGCGTGGGCCGAGCTGCGGCAGCACTCGACGCACGGGCCGCGGACGATGGGGCGGACGATGCGGTGGCGGCGTGCTCCGCGGGAGCCGCGGATACCGCGGGCGCCGGATCGAGCGACGCAGCGAAGACCGGCACTTGCACGCGCGCGAGCAGCACTGCTGAGACGGTCAGGACCGCGGCCGCCGCCGGCGCCCATCGCGCGACGCGGGTCGACATGCTGCTGCGGAGACCGATGAGGCGGTCGACGCGCGCGATCACTTGGCTGCGGCGGAAGAAGAACCCCGGAACGAGCGCGAACGGACCGCGCGTGCGGCGATCGACGATCTTCGTGAGGCACTTCGCGTACTCGAGCGGATCGCCCATGTCCGCCACGACCGCGTCGTCGCACGCGACTTCGCGGTCCAAGTCGATGCGCCGCGCGACGTAGTGCAGGACGGGATTGAAGAACAGCACCGCGCCGGCGATGCGCTGGAGCGCGTTGATCCAGTCGTCGTAGCGCCGAAGATGCGCGTGCTCGTGCAGGACGATGCGTGCGAGATCGTGCGGTTCGAGCGTCTCGGCGAGCGCGCGCGGCACGACGATGACCGGCTTTGCGAACCCGATCGCGCACGGGACGCGAACGTCCGCGGAGGTGCGCAGTCCGGCCGCTCGTCCGCGATGCAAGTTCACGGCGGGAAGGGACATCGTGAGCGGCGTCGCGGCCCGCTTGACGCGCAGCACGAGCGCGTAGCTCCAGGCAAGACGCCACAGCAAGATCGTGTCGACGACGGCCCAGCCCGCGAGCATCGGCCACGCGCACGTGCCGATCGCATCGCTGAGGCTATGCGCGACGGCGAACAGCCCGGCGTCCGCCGGGAGCGCGGCGACACGACGGAGCGCCTCGAGCCCGAGCGGCGCGTTGGCGCCGGCGAACGGCATAAGGCGCGGACGATCCGGGACATCCGCGCGCGATACGCGCGGGATACGGTGCGACACGAGCGCCGACGCGGACTCGGCCGCTGCGAGCGGAGACGGTCGAAGGGCCGACGCGCGCGACTGGGGCGATGGGACGACCGCGTGCCGCGCGCGCGCGAGCGAAGCGCTCGAACTGACGACGGTGCGGAGTGCCGTCGCATCCGCTCCCGCGAGCGATGCTGCGACCGGCCGTGCGAGCGCGAAATCGACGAGCGGCAGAAAGGCGATGACGAGATAGACGATCGACCAGAGCGCGCACGTCGTCGCGGCGTTCCGGCGGGGGACGGCGCGTATCGCGAGAGCGACGAGGATCGCGAGAACCGCGCCTTGCCACATCGCGTTGAGCACCGACAGCACTGCGAGCGTCGTCATTGCGCACCGCGTTTCGCTTCGTCGATGCGCTTGCGCAGCGCATCGAGCTGTTCCGCGGTAATGGACTCGTCGTCGAGCAGGTTCAGCGCGACCTGTGCCGGCGAACCGCCGAAGAAGCGTGCCGTCACGTACGACAGCGCCGTGCGCGCGGCGGCTTGGCGGTCCACCACCGGCGCGTACAAGAACGACCGGCCCTGCGCGGTGTGCCGGACGTACCCCTTGCTTTCGAGGATCTTCAGCGTCGTCTGCACGGTGTTCGCGGCGGGCCGACCGGGCTCGGGCAGCGCGTCGACGACCTGCCCCAGCGTCGCCGAACGAAGACGCCAGAGGACTTCCATCAGACGCTGCTCCGCCTCGGTGAGCGGAACCGATCGCTTGCGCGGCATTCACGTACCTCCGCCATACCTAACGAATTAGGTATAGCGACGATAGCACCGCCGCGAGGCGGCGTCAACCCCGCGCCCAGGCGCCGTCCGGGCGCGTTCTACGAGCGCGCTGGGGCAAGCCCGTCGAGCAGCCCGGCAGGTCGGCGAAAGCGCTGCGCGAACAGACAGCGGTCGCGCCGGACCACGTCCGCCGCACGCCGACGTAGCTCAGTTGGTAGAGCAGCTGATTCGTAATCAGCAGGTCAGCGGTTCAAGTCCGCTCGTCGGCTCCACGAAAGCCCCGTGTTTACGGGGCTTTTTCGTTTGCTTTTGTCGCTGTGCCAGACAGGCTGTGGGGGGAGACGTGGGGGGATGTGCTTCGAAAGAGTCGCGTACGGCCCACCGACCGCGAAAACATCACAAGCCTCGCCCGGTGGCGGTTCTCTCTCCGGTAAGCGCCAGTGTCGCTCTGCCTCTTCCGCGGAACCCCGGGCTGGCCGAGGGGGCGCAATCACGCGTTGCCGCATAGCTGACAACGGACTATGTCGGGGACCGCTACGCCTCGCACCACGCGGGCGAGCGGTCGAGCCGCACACCGCATACGAGGGCGGCTACGGAGGCCGGCGTGCGCCGCTCGCAGCTAGCGCCAGCGCCACAATACCATGCTACGGCCTCGCGCGATTATGCTAGCACGATGGATGCTGGAACCGTCAATGCCGATACGGCGGCGTACGTCCTGACCGCGCGCCTCGCGAGGCTGCGCCTCGTCGAGCGCGTACGCAAACTTCGCGAAGACCGTAGAAGGGGTCACGTCAGGCGGCTCCGCCGCGCGCGTCGCCGCAGTAGCCCGTGAAGGGGCCGGTCGCGGCTGCCGGTCCAGAACTCGACTTTGAGGGCTGGACGCGGCTCGTGGATCGCGATCTGCGAAAGACGCGCGAGCCGAAGCCCGCCCGTGCGCGCGGCGCCGCGGGCTTCCAGCGCGCCCTGGCCGTCTACGCCGGCGGCCTTCAGCACCGAACCGTCGACCAAGATCGCCTGCGCGCCCGTGTCGAGCAGGAAGAACCAGTCGCGGTTCGCGATCCGCACGGTGACGCCGACGTGTCCGGCGCGCTCGACGAGCGGGACGACGTGCGCGCGGTCCGTCGAGAGCAGCGTCGGAGCGAACGCCGTGCGATCGACCGGAGCGCCGAGCGTCACCGACGTCGTCTGCTGCGCCGTGCCGAAACGATGGTCTTTGTCGGTGAGCACGTTGCGAAACGAGAGCTTGCGGAGGGTGGCGACCTTCTTCCCTAGGCGAGGCTTCCAGTTCAATCACTCTGCTACCAGCTGGAACGCCAGCGAGTGTTATGACGGATCCTTGCCTAGTTAATTGCGCGAAAGTGAACGCGCCGGCCCTCTTCTCCGTAGATAGCGATCAGCGTGACACTGGCCGACTCGGCGTCCATTGCGTGCGGCAGTCGTGTGTCAAATTCAGCGGCTTCACCTTCTCGCATGGTAATAATCTCGTGATCGAGCGTGAGTTCCAGGACGCCAGACACCAGGTAAATCCATTCGCGCCCGGAATGACTCTGTAGTTTTCGGCGCATCCGTCGTTTTGCAATGGTGATTTCAACGACGGCACGAGAAGACGTGGTCGGGCTAAGGAGTCGAAGGGCCATACCGTCAACGTGCCTGGTGCGCGCACGTACGCGCGGATCGCTTAGGCGCGGCGGAAGAAGATCGGCCAGCGCGACACCACATACTTCGCCGAGCGCCACAAGATGCTCGAGTAAGGGCGTCCGGGCGTTGGTCTCGATACGCGAAAGGGTACTTGCACTCAATCCCGCTGCCGACGCAGCCCGTTCAAGAGTCCGCCTGCGCGAACTCCGGAGCTCGCGCAGGCGTGCCGATAGCGCTTTGTAGTGGACCACATGTTGGCAGTTCGGCAAATCGGTTTGCGCAAACTGCCGCCCTCGCAGAATATGTAGGTATGGATACAAGGATTGACGTCGCGATCGTCGGCGGCGGGGTGGCTGGACTGAGCGCAGCACTTTTCCTAACGCGTGCTGAAAAATCAACCGTCGTTTTCGACGAAGGGAAGCAGCGAATCCTCACTGTGGATACCGTACGAGAGTTCGCCGGATTCGACGGCCTTTCGCCTGCCGACATGCTCGCGAGAATTAGAGGCGAAGCTACGCGCTACGGGGCCGAAGTTCGGCGAACATACGTCGAGCGCGTCCATCCTCGAGAAGATGGGGCTTTCGATGTCCTTGCGGGAGGCAGCGTCGCCATTGCGCACGCATTAGTTCTCGCGACAGGCCTGATCGACGTTCTGCCCGAGTTGAATGGATTGTCGGACGTCTGGGGTCGCGAGATCGGAATCTGCCCGTGCTTCGACGGCTATGAGCGGCGCGAAACGAGGTTCGTCGTGTTCGGTGTACCTGAGCGCCTTAAACAGTTCGCGTCATGGGTGAGCATCTGGTCGCACGACGTCAAGGTCGTCACGCCGGCGCCGCTGGACGACGAAGCGAGACTAAAATTTCAAGCGCTGCATCTAAGGAAACATCTATCATGACGCGGGAGCCGTCTTCCGCACCGAGCGGACCGTATGACACCGCTTTGCGCGAGATGCAAAGCGAAACACCAGACGTCGTGCGCGCGTTTCGGCTGTTAGAAGCGGCCCGCGATGCTGGTGACGTGCGCGCTTTGTATGCACTCGCCACATGGTTTCTCCATGGAAAAGAACCAGTCGTAGAAAAGAATCTTGCGGTGGCATATGAGATGCTGACAGCAGCGGCACAAGCGGGGAGCGCGGAGGCGCTATATGACCTCGGCGTGATGTACGAACTGGGCGAGATTGACGGCTCCCCGCGCCTACGAGACGCTGCGCTCGCATATCTCAAGGGCGCAGTCTTGGGTAATGGCGAAGCGATTTATGCCGTGTCGCGTTGCTACTGGTATGGCCTTGGCGTACCCGAGGATCGCGACGTCGCGCGGGTCTGGTTCGATCGCGCAAAGGAACTAGGAACGGCTGAAAGCGAGGGCGATGAAGAAGAGGATTGATGCCGACTAAGTGACGGGTCGTTACCTCAGGCCGTTAAGTTCGTAGAACGCGATTTCTCAACGGTGGGAAGATGCTGAGCCCGTACATTTGGCTATGGTCCTTGCGATCCAATCGACCTGGGCCGCCGACGACGTAACGAAATTGGTGTCAACGGTATACCAAACTGCGGAAAGTTGCACAATATGCGTACCGCGGCGAGCGCTCGAAGCCGCCTCGATCACGGTAAGCCCGAATTTTCGGTCGGAACGTCGCCGCGTTGCGTCTGCTGCAACACCGGGCGCGCCGAACTGCAAGGGCCACCCGCATGACGCAGCGCTCGCTAGCGAGGAGCGAATACATCAGCCGCGACTTCATTTCTGAACGTTTGCGACGCGGCTGAGCGCCGTGCCACTATACCGCGGAGCCGGCCAACGTCGCCACCGCTCCGTAGTAGATGCAATACGGACATCTCGCGTTGGGCTTCGGCGGCTCGACGCCCGAGAGCAGTCCCGCCACGCGCCGCAGCGTCGCGAACAGCGGCGCGTCGTCCGGCTGCACTTCGATCCACGCCGTCGCGCCGTACATCCCCGGAGACGCCGGACGGCCTCGAGGCGAATTTCTGCGGTGTTGAAGACCAGCAGCGCGCAGCGGTCGACGACTTGTGGACCGGGCGCGGGTCGCCCCCGGGTTCCGCAGCGCGAACCCGTACGCACGCAACTGGTCGGCATGCCGACGCGCGTCGACGGTCGTCGTCGTCTCGTAGTCGACGACCAGGCGGACGTGATCCTCCATCTCGACGTACGCATCGCAGGCGCCGGCGATCACGATCGCGACTCCGTAGTCCGGGAACGGAATCGGCGCGCTTTCGATCTTCCAGGCGTCCCGGCCTGCGCACGCCATCGCGGTGCTCGCACACGAAGCAGCGCTCGCGGTCGTGCAGCAGATGACCGAGGGACGAGGGCTGACGCGCAGGGGCATGAGTTCGGGCATGGCGGAGTCTCCAACGTTTTGGTGTTCGGGTGTCCAGACGTGCGCTCGAACCTTCCCAGAACGGCAGAACGGGATCTCTTCCTCGTACTCCGGCGGCGGCTCGGGATTCCGTCGCGCCCTGTTCAACTCGTAGACCGCGCGGCTCGAGCGAGGGAACGACGTACGGTGCGGGGAGCGCCTCAGCGCGTATGCGTACGCTACGTACCGTGAGAGCGTTCGCGGCGACTACCACCGGACGCCGTGGGCACCGAAAGCGGCATGGTCGAGATCGACGTGGACAAGCTCCGCGCCCAGCTCGAAGTGGACGAGGGCGATCCGGTGGGGCGTATCCGCCCGGTGGAGAGCCGGGTCTTCGTTGCCGTCATGGTACCGCGGCTGGCCCGCGAGAACTGAGCGGGGGATCGGCCCAGGCAGGCGTCGTACGACCGCCGCAGCCCGTGGTGTAGGCTGAGCCGCGGCCCGGCGGGGCGGGTCGCAAGAGCCGCAACTCCACAAGGGGGCTCTACGTCGATCTTGGAGGGGACCTTGATTCGTCGTCTCATCGCGGCCCTCGCCGCGTCCGTCCTGTTCTTCGCGACGCCGGCGGCCTCGATCGGCGCCACGCATCACGCGACGCAGAGCTCGTCGCTGGCGATGTTCGACACCGAAGCGGCGGCGCACGCACACTGCCCGCGGGATACGGTGGTGTGGCTGAACACGAACGCCGGAATCTATCACGAGAAGGGCACGCGCTCGTACGGGCGGACAAAACACGGCGCGCACGTCTGCCGATGTGAGGCCAATGCCGCGGGAGACCGCGATACGCGGAACGCGCAGTGAGTATGATTGCGGCCACGGCGGGCGCATCGCCGTTGTCGGGTTTCAATGAGATCTCGACCGTTACTGGCCTCGTGGTCGCAATCATCGCAGCGGTTACCTTCATCTTCAAAGTAGCACAGGACGGGCACGAACTGCGCCGCCGACAGGCTGAAAGCGCGCGGGTTCTCGTACGTGACATCTACGACACGCCGTTGAGCATGGCGGCTCTCAACATGCTGGACTACGCTTCTCTAACTTACCGAGACGAAGCTCGCCGACGTGACCTCTTCCTCAAACAGCGCGATGTTATTTGGGGACTGAGATGCGAAGACGTCAAGGAGCTATCCACGAATGATATTTTCGTGCGTGATGCATTTGACTTACTCTTTCTAAAGTTAGAGCAAGTAGTCTCGTTGCTGCGCGTCAGATCGCTACGTTGGACAGATGTGTCCGCGGTACTCGGCTATTACGTATTCTTGGTGCGTCGCGATCCAGAATTGTCGAAGGCCGTCACAACGTACGGGAAAGTGTACGGATTTCCAAGCGTGGCAGCGCTCATAGAGGACCAGTCGCGCTATCAAGTCGACGAGTTCCGCGGCGCTGACGACGTTATGGGAGAGCATAGACCGCCGGAGCGATCAGCAAACGGTTGGTCTGAGCAATGATCGCGCGAACGGTCGGCTTGCGGCGGGTTATAGCTATGCCGCTTCTTCCGTACCTTCTCGCGCGCGAAAAGCATGTGATTTTGCTCAGGCCTTCCGCCTACGCCGCGAAGCGTGCACGAGCAATTTCCTAACCAAGGTCGGTCGCCGGTTCTTCGTATTGCAGCATCTGGGCCACGACGTGAATCGCACCCTGCTGCATTCCCGGCATGAGGTGCTGGTACGTGTCGTCGGTCAGCCGCGTCGACGCGTGTCCCAGGCGCTCGGCGATGACCTTACTGGCCACTCCAGCCTCTGCTAGCAGCGATGCGTGCGAATGACGGAGGTCGTAGAGCCTGAACGAGGTCGGGATGCCACTCTCGCGCCGCAGCGCGCGCCAACTGCGCCGCAGGTTCGAAGCGTGCATCGCGCCACCGAGCGCGTTGCGAAAGACAAGGTCCGCATCGTCGACGGAGAATCCTCGTTCCACTTCGCGGGCGCGATGCGCCTCAATCACAGACATCACCGCCTCGGGCAGGTCATTGCGGCGTCGGCTGCCATCGGTCTTTGTCTCGCCCAGTGTGCGCGTGAACTCATCGAGGCCCCGCCATACAACGAGATATGTCGCGCGGACGTCGCCCCAAGTGAGTCCGAGCAGCTCGCATTCGCGGAGGCCGCTTGCAAGTGCCAAGACGACGTACGGCTCCAACACTGTTCCGCGTACGGCGCGAAGAATGCGTGCGATCAGATCGCGGTCGAATGGCGGGACGATGCGTTTGGGGACGCGCGGCTTCGAGCGGGCCGGGAACGGATACTCGAGGGGATCTGCGGCGCGGACGTAGGGTGCGATGATTGCTTTGGTGAGCACGTACGTGAACTCTCGCGAACGCGCGCCGGCGATGCGTTCGAGCATTTTCGTGACGTGCGGACGTCGAACGGAATGCGCGCGCAAATGTCCCAAAGCGGGTAGGATAGCGCTCGTGCAGCAGCGCCGGTAGTCGCGCAGTGTCCGCGGCTTCAGGCCCCTCCCCTCCGCCTCGACCAGATACCGTTCGACGGCGTCCGCGACTGTAGCGTGCGCGGCGCGCCCGGTCGTGACACGGCCGTCCACGATGTCGCGCACGAGTTGATCGCGGGCGGCGACGGCGTCCGTACGCGTCCTCCGCTTGCGACGGCGACGGTGCGTTCCGGCGTGGTCCGTCCACTGCACCTCGACAACCCAGTAGCCGCCGTCCTTGTAGATGGTGCCTTCGCCCGCGGCGCGGCGGCCCATCAGCGGCGGACCGGGACGCGATGCCGGCGCTCGAAGTCGGCCAGCGCGTCCGGCGAGACGCGCACGAGCTTCCCGATGCGCTCCACCTCGAGCGCGCCGGCGCGGATCCAGCGGTGGACCTGCTGGCGGCCCGTCTTGAAATGGGCCGCTATCTCGGCCACGGTGTAGTACGGCTCCAGCGGAGCGAGGGAAGGGGAAGGGGCGTCGATTCGCGCGCTGTTGCGCATGCCAAGGTGCTCGCGAGGGACATGTGCGGGTCCGAACCGCATGCAGCGGCTCCGGCCTGCCCTCGCGCGGAGGCTCTCAGGGCCCCGTCACCATCGGCGCGCGAATCAAAGAACGCTCCCGGATTACGTCGACGACTACGGGTCCCATCCGGCATCGGGGTGCGGCTCGCGCCGGTCTCTCGATCGCCGCCGCTGGAACGACGACCGCCGGGCCCCCGGCCCGTTCCCCCGGACGCCGTGCGTCCTTGGCGACATAGTTCTACCACAAAGCCCGTAGGCGACGCAAATTCGGTGGAGTGCCGCATCGACGTCCCGGATCATTGATCGAACCGGCGGCTGCAGTCAAGCTGTTTGGGGGCGCGAATTTGCGAGCTGGTCGCGACGGCGCGCCGCTGGTGCTACGCCGGCCGAGGCTTTGCCCGCAAAGGGCCTTGCCGATGACGAATTGGTCAGACGGCGGCCTTTTGGGCAGGCGGCTTCTCCGCATCTTGCTCGCGCACCATGCGCTTCACGGGGCGGTCGAGGGCCGCGATCTGCACAGGAGACGGGCGAACGCAGCCAGGGGCACACGCGGGATCTGACTATGCTAACGCCCGCGCAGAATGGTAAAGCGCGGCGGGGCGGTCCTTGTGGATGGATTCACGGTTCGCGGCCGTCCACACCGTCCACATTTGCACCGCCCGTCGGGGATGGTGTGGCGGGTGCGAGGGAATCTCTGCGGTCGTCACCTGCAGCCGCCTGCGTTAGGCTTTTCCCGTGACCCGCCCCGAAGCGTACTCCCTCGTTCTAACGGAGGGTGTCCATATCGTAGCCCCACGGGATGCCGACGCAATCTGTCGAGCCATAGAGCAGGGCGAGAAGATCGTAGAGGTTGACGTGCAACTCTACCCCGGCTCGGATTCGATTCGACGAACGAAGATCGTAACCGCGCACGTTATCGCTTTGTCAGAGATGCACGCACCGCAGCGCACTATCGTCGCGGAAGCTGGGCCGAAGGTCACGGCCCTTTGGGAGCGTCGTTAGCCGCGATAACCCAAGCGCAGCACCGACGTTTCTTGCGCGATCAGGCCGAAGATTTCTTCGGCGATCCCCCGGTCGTCCGGCTGCGCGCCATTCTTGCCGACGACGCGCCGGTAGTGCTCGCGGATCGTCCGGTCGGTTTCTTCCCGGTTGTTGGTCCGGCACGCTTCGCAGACGGGGAACACGAAGCGGTTCTCCAAGAAGCGCCGCTGCGGCTCGCTAAGACGCTTATGGATGCCGACAAGAATATCGAGCGGGATGCCGATGACCGGCTTCAGGTCGGCCTCGCACACGGGGCAGCGGTCGTCATGCGGGATCGGGATGACGGTATTCCCGACGCGTTCGTGCATCTCGTTCGCCCATCTCGCAAGGGCGTCGTTCTTGTAGAGCCCACGCGGCGGCCGCGGATTCGTACAGATCGCACACTTACGGGCACGCTTTACCATCAGGATGGCGGCCTCGCTCACTTCTAACCCGAGCGCGCGGAGGGCCCCGGCTTCGACGTACATGGAGCCCTAGCTTACCCGCCTGCTGCGACGAAAGTCTACTACGAACATGCGTTCGCATGTGGACAGACTGTCGCCGACGCTAGACGGTCGTTGCTGTCCGATCTATCGGGCGCCGCGGACGCCGCGATCCTGCCGCACGAGCGGGGCCGAGCGCGCCGGTTCTGAACGAGGAGTCGCGAACACGCTGCGTCGCCACGACGTATCGCCTCGCGCGCGGCGAACCGCTACGCGAGCTCGCGCCGCCTACGCGGATCCGGGTTCGTCGCGCCGACGTTCGAGCCGGATGTCACGCCAATCGCGGAATATGCGTTCGCACGTCGCATCGATCTCGGCCCACACGCGCGCCTTCGGGCCTCGCAGGCGATGAACGTCGCGTCGCGGCAGATCGACGTAGATCACTTCGTCGATCTCCACGCCGTTCTCGGATGCCGCCCGGCGTGCCGCCTCCGCCTCGATGTCGACCCAGACCTTGCGCTTCTCCGCGCTCGACGTCTTGATCCCAGACGGATTGATGATCACCGCGGCCCGCTTGCGCTTCGCGTTCGCGGAGCGCGGAACGAACGTCGCGTAGAAGTCGGTCGTCGCATTCACGGTGAGGTCGCCGACCGCGATCGCCGCCTTCACCGTCCGAACGTCCTCGAACGTCCCTGCGAGATCGAGCTCGCGGAGGTGCGCGAGCGCCGCGCGGTTCGACTTGCGCCAGGTCTCGTAGTAGCTCGCGCTCTCGAACCGAGGCTGCTCGATCAGCGACGCCGTGCGGGCCAGCACGGCATCTTCGCGGCCGCCCCCGAAGTACTCCGCGAGTATCCGGCGCACCGGGTCGTACATGATGATGCGGGCCTGCTGCTGTTCGGGCGGCTTAGCGTAGTCGCTAGCGTCGACCGTTTCGCGGTTTCAGTCGCGACATAGAACTCGGCGATGTTACGCCCGTTCAAGGGCGGGCGCGGCGACAGGGACATCGGACGCCTCCTGGTCGGGGTTTTCGGCGTGCGGGGGATCGAACCCCTGTTCGATCCCGGCCCGGTGCCGCCACGCTCCAGCGCAGTCCATAATGAAGCCCACGATGCTTCCGAGGCGGCCCTCGTCCGGCAGGCTTCCGCCCGCGTCAAGTGCGCGCAACGCTGCGCCTGTCCAATGCGCTTCTGCGGCAGGAAGCACCATGGGTTCGCGCTACGGTGTGACGCGCTCCAGCGCCGCGATCGCCGATGCCCGGCGCCCGTAGCGCGCCCAGCCCAGCGGCGTCGCGTCCCAGAGGGTGTCGCGCACGTCGGTTCGCGCGCCGTGCTCGAGCAGAAAGGCGATGATGTCCGCGCGGTCGCCGCCGGCGGCGTGATGGAGCGCCGTGCTGTGCGCGTGCACCGGCAGCCGCGCGTTGACGTCCGCGCCCGCCCGCAGCGCGAGCCGGGCCGCCTCGATCTCGCCGTTGATGACTGCGAGCCCGAAGGCCGTCTGCACGTCCGCCGGGGACGAACGCGGCAACAGATGTGCGAGCGCGCCGACATCCCCCAACGCGGCCGCCATAGGCGCGGTGAGTGGCGTGAGCAACGCATGTCGAAGCGCTTCGTAAATGCGCTCGTCCGCCGTCGAGCGGGCGGAACGACTCGACGGGATGAGCGACGAGGCCGCGGCTACTGCGCGCGGCGCGCTATAGGCGGTACCCGCTCTCGCGCGTCTTACGCGCCTGTGGGACCGAGCAAGGGACGCGCTCCCCGCGATCCCGGTCGAGTCGAGTGCGCTTCCCGGCCGGCCGAGCACCATGGGCGCGGGCGGATCGCGACCGGGATCCTGCTCGGTCGGCGCCTTAGGGGCTAAGATGTCGAGGCCCGACGCATCGCAGCGTCGCCACGTACGACGGTGCAGCGCTATGAAGAAGGCTTCCTCGCCTCCGACTGGCCGCGTGGGCCCGGATTCAACGTCCGCGTGGTGGCGATCTCCGACGTTTCCCCGCGAAGACGGGAGTATGGAGACGTTGCGCGCCTGCGCCGAGACGCGCCCCGCGATGGGCCACGTCGTGCGGCACGCCACGGAGGGTTTTCACGTCGAAGACGAAGGCGGACTTGAAGAGACGCAGGCTTTGGCCGCAGCGTCTCAGCTCCAGCTTCAATCGGAAAGAGGTCCTTGAAATGGCCGATCCGCTTCTCGTACTCGCCGCCGCCGTGGTCGGCGGCGTGTTGACGGGGTGGGCGACGTACGCATTTCCGATGGCTGCGAATCGGCGTCAGGTCGCGCTTCAGCTCCTGCAGCAATACACGAGCGTAGAGTTCGCGATCCTCCGCCACGAGACGTGGCGCATATCTTACGACTGGGCGCAGGGAGACCGGTCGTGCGTCGAGTTCTTCCTGCGCCGCGGCTTTACGCACGACCCCGCCACGATCTCGGTCACGGCCGCGAACGGGCTGACGTCCCATCAGAGCCTGTCCATGCTGCTCCACTTCTTTTCCGCGCTCAGCGTGTATTACGACTCTAATCTCGTCGATGCGCGGCTCTTGAAGATGCTATTCGAGCCGCACTACCGCTGGTACAAGCAGTTCTTCCACGAGTTCATGGGCGAGTATGTGGAAAGGCGGCGGGATCAAGGCGAGGAAGATATCGAGCCCGTGTGGCTCACTGCGCTCCCGAGGCTTGAGTCGATCTTCGCCGATCCAGAGGCGTAAGCGTGAGCGAGCCGCCCGGTACGGCGATAGAATTACCAGAAGCGGAAGACGGGACCGTCCCTAGGGCGTGAGGCCGGACCCGCGGCCGCGCGATCCGGTCAAGCCGGAGATGTTGCCTAGCCGCGGAAGGTTATCACTCGCCAGAGGCCGGCACGTCCGTCGGCCGTTCGGCACCGACGTTTCAGCGTGGCTTCGGCGACTCTGACGGAACCGACGTCGGCGAAGGGCTCGGGTCCGGCGTTGGCCAGCCGCGGATGTCGCCGTTGTCACGTTCCCAGTCCTTAACACACGCGACGATACGAGCATTCCTCTTCGCGATGTCCTGATTCATCGCGTCCCAGTGGACCGTGATCACTCCGAGAATTCCCATGCGGCAACGCAGGGTCGCCGGCGGCTCGACGAACGAGCCGCCTCCCCCGCCCATATACGTTGCCGTGAAGACGGCATGGTCGGGAGGCGCCACCCAAATGTCGCCGTTTGCGAACCGCACTTTGAGCACCTCGGCCGTCACCTTCTCGAGCGAGCCTACGAGCTGCCCGATGACCCAGCAGTTCTGCACCTTCTGATCGACGTTCCCGCCGCCGACAATGTCGGCGTTCTCCGGCCCCTCGATCAGCACTCCGGGCGCAAAATCACCGACGCGATCTCCTCGAAAGGTCGTAATTGGCGTATCGAATGCGTCGTAGTACGTGAACTGGAATTGAATCGCGCGAATGCTGCGATTCGAAGCGTTCGTGAAGCTCACGCACGATGCCCATTCGTAATGCCTCTTCGGTGCCTGTTCGGTGAACATTCGGCTAATTGTCACCGGGCTCTCGCTGCCCGTTGCGGTGGTCGGGACGGCTTGCTGCGCGGACGTCGCAGGCGACGCAAACAAGAACGCCACGCAGAACAACGGGACAGCGGCTCTCCTCATCGCGTCGCTGATTCGTTGCATCATCCGGGCATCGCCTGCGCCGCCCACACCAGCCTACACTCCGGCTCGCCGGGCTGCACGCTTTGAACGCCCCTGCGCTGGGATGCGGCTTACAAGGCCGAACGTGCGGACGGCCACGCGGCGAGCGCGGGGATCCGCATAGCGCCGGCGCGGCGACGGCTGTCGCCCACCAAGGCGGCCAACCGCTAGAGCGGACCCGCCCGTCGCACCGCGACGATCTCAGCCCGGTTCCCGTTCACGTCGCTCGCCACGTGATACGTCACGACGATGCGGGTTCGCCCAAGGTGCACATCGGCTGGCAGACCACCCGTAATGCGGTTGCCGAAAAACCGCGCTCTCGTGTCTGAATCGGAGAATACGAACGTCGTGGTGTCGCCGGTATCCAGCTTGACGCTGATTGACCCCAGGGAGCTGCCCATGCTGTACGCGGTCAGCACTCCCTCCAACGTTCGAAGAGGCGAGTACGTCGTGCAATTCCGAGGTGCACTAGGCCCTTTCTGGGTCTGTGCCGACACCAAAATCTCGAGCCCGCGATCCCGCCTTGCGACGACGTGAACGTTCTTATTCAGATACGACGGGTCGTATAATTGGAAGACGTGTCCGTTCCACACCGCAGGCTCGCCGCTGACGGCCAACCCGTGCATCCTGCAGTGGACATCCCGGACAGTGATAAATCCGCTCGACATCCCACGGACGGTGCCGTCGAACTCGAACTCGAACTCGGTCATGGACTGCGCCGACGCGTGCGAGCCGACGAGGGCGACTGCTAGGACCATGCACGGGATGCTGAGACTTCGCATCGTGACATGTACGGCGAAACGGGTAACCAACCTGGTCGGCACCGTGTGCGTCCTCCGCCAGTCCGGCCAATGAAGCTACGAAGCCCGAAAGCGATCGGCGGACGGGAACGGCTGCGCTTCGCATTTCCGAGGCAGGCGGTCTAAGCAGCGCCGATGATTGGCGCGACCGCTCCGTAGTAGATGCAGTATGGGCACCGTGCATTCGGCTTCGGCGGCGTGACGCCCGAGAGCAGTGCAGCGACGCGCCGTAGCGTCGACATCAAAGCCTCATCGTCCGGCGCGACCTCCAGCCACCGTGTCGCGCCGTACATCCCGGAGACACCATTGGGCTTCGCGACGTACTTCTCTGGCGTAAACACCAGCAACGCGTGGCCGTCGACCGGCTGCGGCTGCGCGCCCGCCCCTTCGCCGGGATTATTCAAGGCGAGCCCGTACGCGCGCAACTGGCCGGCGACGCGACGCGCGTTGACTTCCGTGGTCGTGGTCTTGTAGTCGACCACCAGCCGCAGGCCGTCCTCCGTCTCGACGTACGCATCGCACGAGCCCGCGATGACGATCGAGACGCCGAACTCCTCGAACGGTATCGGCGCACTGAAGACCTTCCAGTTGTGGGCCAGCACCTTGAAGCGCGGGGCTTGCGGGGCGCCGATGTCGATAAACTGACCCGTGTCGAACGCGCTCTTCATCGCGCGGTCCGCGACGTTGTAGATCTCGGCGATGCGGCCCGGTCGCCTCACCCCATCCCGGTGCTCGCGCACGAAGCAACGTTCGCACTCGTGCAGCAGGTAGCCGAGAGAGGAGGGACTGACGCGTAGGGTCGTGAGGTCGGGCAATGGTTTGTCTCCAGGGGGCTGAGCGGTATGCCCGCACATACGCACGAGCCGAAACGATTTCTGACTGCGGTCAGAACGGAATGTCGTCGTCAAGTGAAGCGACATGCGTTGCGTTCCACCGGGCGTTGAAGAGCGAGCGAAGCGCGCGCTCCAAGGGCGGGACGACGTACGGCGCTACCGCCGCGAACCAGCGCCCGCGGAGCGCATGCACGTCCTGGCGCTCCGGGATGGCGAGATGCACCAGTGCCATGTAGGCTCGATCGCTCAACGCCAACACGCTCACGCCTTCGTGCGTGGGCACGCGAAGGGCCCCGCCCTCGAGCGCGAAGCGTCGCATGCCGCGCAGGGCCATGAGCTCCTCGAGCGTCATCCCCGTCTCGGCAACGAGCTCGACAATCGCATGGAGCTCGGGGTCCGTCTTGCGCATCGCCTCGAGCGCCTCTTCGAGTTCGCCAAGCACGTCAGGACTCGAACGCCGACCGCCGTGTGCGAGTTCGACGCTTCGGACGAGTCCGGCCGGCGGCAAGCGCGTGAAGGTACCGCACGACATCCTCGACGCTCGTCGCATCCGGCTCGAGTCCCCGTTCCTGACACCAGCGCGCGAAGCGCCGGTACGACCGCATGGACGTCGCGTGGGGATTGCAGGCCCGGCCTCGGCGCAGGGCTTCGTATGCGCGCGGTCGCCGATAGGGACGTCTAGGCCCGGCGGCAGTTCGTATGGGAAACATGCGCAGATCTCCGGATGGTGAATGCGTTGCGGGCGATGGAGCGGCGCGATCCAGGCGCCCATCCATGCCTTTCCGGACGGAATGCCCGTTTAGGCATGCCGCCGGCGCCCTGCCCGACGTGCCGGCCGCGGTCGTGACGCGTCAGAAGCGCGCCCCGCCCTGCGCGCGCGTCTGCGCCATCAGGCGCGTCACGCCGAAGCTGATCCACGAGTAGGCGCGGGGGTCGCGCCCAATCTCCGCCATGCGCGCGCGCAGGATGCGCGTGACGTCGTGCGGTTCGAGCGCGCGGTCACCTTCGCGATCGCATGGCACCGTGAAGAGCGTCGCGCTGTCCGGACGCACCGCGAGCCACGCGGCGACCGCCGCAAGCGGGCAGCGGCGCGAATCGCCGTGCTCACGCAGTCGCACGTCCCCCAGCCACGGGCGGTGTTCGGTGAGCCGCAGCGCGAGCTCGTGCTCGCTCCATACGAGCTGGTCGGGACGCAAGGCGCCCAGCTCGTCGGCGTTGAGGCCGCCGTCGGCGCCAAGCGCGATGATTGCCCAGTCGCGCACCGCTTCAAGCGTCGCTGCGCTCGTCAGCCGGCGTGCGAGGTCGACGAGATCGCGCTCGCTCAGTGGGTGCCCGCTTCTGTGCGTCCCGTACTCGCGTGCGCGCACGAGCGCCTCGCGGATGGGACGGTCGTCCTCGGGCCAGGCGCAGTCATTGGCCTTGGCGACCGCGCGCACGTGTTCGACGCGCGTCTTGAGCGTCAGATGGCTCAGCTTGCCCGTATGCTCGCGCACGTAGGTCTCAATGACCGCGACGTTCGGGGGCAAGGCGCGGTAGCCGCGGCTGGTGCACCAGGCCGCGAAGCGGTTCCAGGTTTCGCGGCGCTTCATGGCCGTCGCGCGGGCGACGGTCCGGTTTTGCGAACCGCTGGTTTCGGTGGTATCGTTCATGGTGCTCATCGGTGGGGCGCAGATCTCCCGGTGGGCGGCGGCCGCCGGAGATCCAGTCCGGCGGCCGCACCTGATGTTTGTTTGTTCAGTCCGCGCGCAGACGCGGTAGCACGTCCGCCGTCATCCGCCGCAGCATGGCACGCGTGATCAGGCCGGCGCGCCGCATGACCTCATACTCATCCGCCCCGTGCAGGAGCAGGGTCGCGATGTGCCCGTCGCGCAGGCTCTTGAATGTGACATGCTCCGGATCGAGCCCGACTGCCGCGGCACGTCGCTTGAGGATGTTGCACAGGGTGAACGACGAGGGCGCTTCTTCGGAGATGCGGCCGCGATCGACGGAGCGGAGCAGCGGACCGTCCGTGATGTGTGCGCGCGCGATCCAGTCGTGCACGTGTGTTACCACGTCCAGCTCGGCGCGGCGTTCGACGAAGAGGTGGCGCGCATTGCGCTTCACGCCGTACGTGATGCGTAGCCCGTTCGCCTCGAAGCGCACATCGCGTGGAACCTGGAGCGCGCGCAGCTCGCCGTTCGTGCCGGCCGTCTCCCACGCCAGCCCGATGAGGACGAAGTCGCGGAGATCGATCAGCGTGCGCATGGGGATCGCGCGCAGGATGCGCAAGTAGTCCTCGGCGAGGATCGGGCGGATGTCGAGTTCGCGCGTCTTGCTGTTGCGCGCGACGACTTCCAAGGCGCGCGCGACGAGGTCGGACGTCGTCGGGTCCTCCGCACCGCGGCGCAGGTGGGCTTCCGCGATTGCGCGGACGCGGTCGGTGACCACGCGGACGCTGTAGCGGTAACGCAGTTCGCCGACGTGGCGCGCGACCGCGGTCGCCGGGGCCGCATAGGGGTCGACCCCCTTGCTGCGCGCCCAGGACGCCCACGCATCTTCGTGGCGGTCGATCGCGTCCTGCACCACCAGGTCGCGCTCCCACGTTGCGGCGAGGAGTTCATTTGCCTCATGCGCGGCCTGCGGATCCGGGCCGCGTGCTTGCGCGATCAGCGCACGCATTGGGGCTGCATCATCGCGGACGGGCGCCAGGGAGAAGCCGGGCTGCAGCGGCACGCCCCAGCGATGCTTGCGGCCGTTGCGGGTTTCCGGCGCGGTGGGATAGGCGTGGGCGTCGCGATCGTGTTCCATGGTGTCGGTCGTCCTTTCGTCCGTGTGCGGACGCAGCAGTATCGAGGTGCGAGTGTGTTGGCGGCAGTGGTCGGTCAGGCGAACAGACGCGCAGTCGTGCCGCCGTCGTCGTCGTCATCGTCCGGACGCATGTAGCGGTCCAGCACGCGATCGTCTTGGTGCCGCGTGATGCGCTTGATCGTCTCGCGCCCGAGACCGGCGCGGCGCGCCGCGTTTGCCGCGCCGATGCGCAGGCTGTGCGTGCTCACGGTCTGCGGATCGAGGCCGGCGGCAATCGCGACGTTCTTGACGATCGCGACAAGCTCCGAGCGCGTCAGCGCCGAACGTCTCGACGTTCCGTCGCGCGCGATGCCGCGGAAGAGTGGGCCCGGGGAGTCCAGCCGGGCCGCCTCGGCGTAGCGCTCGTACGTCGCCACCGGGCAGATGCGCGTATCCGGCGCGCGGCCGATGCGAATTACGGCCTGGTCGCCGGCGTGTTGAATCATCTTTCCGGCGCGCTGGATGTAGGTCATCCCGAGGCGGTCGATCGTAAGCAGCTCGATGCGGCCCCGCAGGATTTCATCGCCGCGTTGGGCGGTTGCGAGCCCGAACGCGCACACCGCGAGGTCGCGCGCCGCCCGCAGGGGCTCCGTGCGCGCGAGGTCTTCATAGTAGATCAGCGCGGCACGGAGGTGATCGGGCAGCAGCGCCGCTTTCTCGAACGTCGGCGCTCGACCGATGCGGCGGGCCACGGCGTTCATGGCGCGGGCGACGAGCCGATGGCGTGTGACGTGTTCGCCGATCCCGCACGCACGGGCGAGCGCTTCGATCCCGTACTTTGCGCGTTGGATGCCGCTCCAGACAATGCCGCGCGCTTCGAGATGCGCGAGGTACCGCAGGAGTTGGTCGACGCCGATCGGCCACTCGACGCCCTGATCCGCCATCCAGCGCACCAGTTTGGTGGCCTCGACGCTCTGGATCGCGATGGTCGCATCGGCGCGGTCGCCGACGATGGCGTCCGCGTCGAAGTCCGCGCCGTAGCGCAGACGGAGGGCTTCGGCTTCGAGCGCGCGCACATCGATGCGCGCGCCCGGTGTGGGATGTGCGAGGATGCGATGCTGCGGCGGCAGGTCCGCGTCACGGACCTTTAGGAGCGCAGCGAGCGCCGATGTGCGCGCCTCGCGCAGCGGGATCGCGATTGAGAGGCTCACGCGATCAGCGTCGCCAGGACCGCCGCCCGGTTGGGGACCCCCCAGTGCACCCAGCACATCGGGCGATGCGGGGCCGGCGCGCACAGCGCCCGCACCTCCTGGCGGATCGTCGTGTAGGTCAGTTCCGCGCGCAGGCGCTCGCGCGGCGTCATCGGGCCGTGCAGTAGCACATGCTCGAGCGTCGTGTTCGTCACGTTGCAGATCTCTTTCGGGGGAGACGCAGCCGTTGGGGGCGACCAGGGGATCCAGCCCTGTGGGTGTCGCGCGTTCACCGGATGCGGGGCGACGCGATTCCATTGCGTCTAATTCCCCTATACCAGCTTCTTTCGAGTCCGTAAAGTGCGCACCACCCGCTGAATCCGCGCTGCGGATCCCGATCGGCCACTCCTCGGCGGACTGCGGTTGCGATGCGGCATCTGGCACCCCCGACTCGCTGGTAGAGGCGCTATGCTGCGCGCTGGACGGCGGTGATCCACCGTCCCCTTTTTCGAGGTTTTGTGCTTGGATGTGGACGTTTTCGCATCCCAGCGTGTCCACCGCGGACGCGACAAGTCGAACCTTTGCTCTTTCAACGATCGCGTCGATGAGTGACATGCGGTTCGCGATCGACTGCGTGGACGGGAGTTCGATGACGTCGGCTGCGTTTGATTTTGCGACTGGCTGATTCTGTTGAAGACCTTCCATGATGAGTGTGCTCCTTGGTATCTGAACATTGAGTGGCTCACCGCGGTCCGCTGGCGGTTACTCGTGCCACGTCCTCTTTATCGCGTGGACGTAGCACGAGCAACACCTTTGCTGCCCACATCACCTGCAATCGAACATGCAACCAAGTCTGCAACCGGTCTGCAAGCGTATCCTGGAGAAAAGACCATGCGTATAAGGAAGAACACTCAACCCCCAATCCTGCACACGCTGACGCGCGAAGAGGTCGCTGCCATCGTGGGTCCGCCGATGTTCGCGGATCCCGTGTTTCTGGCCGCGCTGAGCGGAAAGACGCGCGAACAGGCGCGCGCCTTCATTCGGCGCGAGGGGCTCGGCGATGTCGATCCTGAGACGAATCGACTCGAACTCTGGACCCATACGCTCATGCGAAAGGTCGGCTACCCGGTCGGCAATCCGCCAAAGATGCTCCGCGCCGGCCGGCTTGTGGACCGCCCGGCGCTGTCGACCGCGGACGTCGCACGCCGCTTCCCGACCGGGCTGGTGACCGTCACCGACGCCATGGCGATCACCGGACAGACGCTCGAAGAGGTGCATTGCGATCTGCTTGCGCGGCGACTCTGGGCGCACCGCGATGTTCAGCCGGCGTGGCGGATCTTCGCGGAGCAATTCGGCGAAGACTTCGTCACCGATCTGCTTAACTGAGAGCGTTTGCCACCAGCGGCGGCGGCATGGTATGTCTGAAAGGTCGTGCGAGAGGACGCCATCGAGGCTAAGGAGCTGGCTGCACTTATCAGAGCGAACACGAGCCTCAAAGTGAGTGCTCGCCGGGCGTGGGCTTGGGTGAACGGCTACGCCGTGCCGGGCCGACGGGGCAGACGCGGTGCTCGATGGGTCAGCCGATCAGCGTTGATGCAACACGTCGAGCGGGAAGGCTGGGCGTGGGCGAATCGCGTGGCGCAGAAGTACCGCGAGAAGGAGCAGAAGCAAGAGAAGCGGCGTGCACAGGGCAGGCTAGCGAACCCGAACATGCGACGCCGGGCGCGGACCAGCGTTCACGAACTGGTTGGCGCAATACGCTGGTCCAGAGAGGGCCGCACGGGGAAGGTCGTCCACGCGTTCGGCGATGTGCCAAGTCGTGTACGCGCCGAGGTCTTACGATGGCGGCAGCCGCTCAAGCGCCTCGTGAGGGGCGCGATCTGGCGGCATGATCGGCTTTGCGTGTTCGACGCCGATCCTCGTCGCGCGTCGCTTTACGAGTGACTCGGGCGTATCGGGACGGGCGGGCGAAGCACACCAGGAACGCGCACCGTGGCGAGCGCGGTAGGCCCCCGGGAAACGTTGAACCGACGGCCTCGGGCGGATCGTGCCGTTCAAGACCAATGCGAGAACGACACTTGCGTGGTCCCTGGACGGTACTTTGTGCGAGACGCCGCGCCTACAGGATTACCCGGGCCGCCCCCCCCCCTTTGTCGAGCCACCTCCGGAGAATCCGCGTCTGACGCTGGACGTTCAGCCCGAGCGCCCTTCATGACGACAGTCCTCGAGCGTTGCGATTGCAACCGCGAACGAAGGCCCCAACCACGACGCCAGTCGCAGGCGACGTGTACCTCCGACGTTCCCGCTTTCGTGTCTATGTTACGCAATTTTGTCGCATGCGTCGCATACGTCGCATACGTCACATCAACGCTTTACAAGTATCGTGACGTCGGCTAGGATAATGCGCGCAGAGAGACGGCGACCGCACTTGTGGTCGAACGGCAAGTCCTAGTCTGAAACGACGGCTAGGCACCATCCTCAAGAACACGGTCTGCTCCTGACCGGGAGGCATTGCACGGTGGAGGGTTCGGCTCCACTGGGCATCGCCAATGTGGAGCATGACCGATGCGCAAATCGCGCACGGCGGAAACGCATCCCGTCTCCCCGGATTCAGCGAAGAACGAGCACCGTTCAACCGGCACGCAACGCGAAGTGCATCCGGTTCTGGGCCGAGTGTTACGATGCCATCGCGTCGAGGAATCGGCGGCCAGCATCGCGACGATCGTCGCGGAACACGAACGCGGGCGGGCGCACGAGCTGTTCGTCGATCGCCACGGCCGGCTCGTCGACGGGCGGCTCATCGAGCGCGTTTACACGCAGCACGGCTGGAAACCCGATGTCGTCGTCGTCGCGGACGACGCGGTCCTGTGGACCATCCTCAGCCGCAACTTCGGACGACACCTCACTCGCGAGGAGCGCCTGCGCGGGCTCGTCGCTGCGCGCGCCGAGGTGGCAAAATTGCCACCCGCGCTTCGGCAAGGCCGCAAGACCCGCGAACTGATCGCCGCGCTCTTGGGCGGCACGTGGTCGGAGCGCAGCGTCCAGAAGGCCATCACGCTGCATGAAGACGCACCGGCCGTGTTCGCACGCCTCGGCCCGCTCGGGCTCGAAGATTGCATGCGTCTTGCCGGCCTTCCGCGGGCGGAACAGGCCCGTGCGCTGCGCGCGATCGACAAGGGCGCCGATCCGGTCGCCGCGTGGCGTAAACAGCGAGACAAGCGCGTCCTCGGAAACGCGCGCGATGCGGCGGCTATTGCGCAGCGGTACGCGGTCCTCATGGTCGATCCGCCCTGGGCGTACGAGGACTCGGGTGTCGGCCGGCGAGGTGCTGCGGCGACGCACTATCCGACCATGACGATGGAGCAACTCATTGCGATGGCGCCGGCGATCGACGCACTCGCGGCGGAGGACGCTATTCTCCTGGTCTGGTCGACCAGCTCGTTTCTCGAGCAGGCGTTAGCCCTCGTACGAGCGTGGGGATTCACGTACAAGCAGGAACTCATCTGGTACAAGGAAGGTGCGTTCGGGAACGGTTCCGCCTTCCGGCTGGTGCACGAGCCCCTATTGCTCTGCAGCCGCGGAGCGTGGTTGCCGGTCGCCGACCATGGAATTCCATCCGTCATCCAGGCGCCACGAGGTCAGCATTCGGCAAAGCCCGACGCTGTATACGAGGCAGTCGAAAAGCTGTGGCCGCACGTGCCTCGCATTGAACTCTTCGCGAGGCGCGCGCGCGCCGGTTGGGATGCGTGGGGCGCCGAGGCACCCGCGGGCAGCGACGTAGCATCGACGCGAGAGCAGAAGATGGTACAGGAAGCCGCGGTGCGCAAGGGCCGTGGCACGGCTCGAACGCGCTAAGGATTGTAGAAATGGGCCAAGTTGCCCGCGCGTATCGGCCGGAGACCGGCCGCTTCACGCATTGAAGGCTGCACAATTCGTTTGCGCGTTGCATCGGCGGTCGCTGGTGTGAATGTCCGGTCGAGCACGGGAACCTGATGCGGTTTGCCCCGGAGTGTGCGCAAACCGCATCAGCGAGCGCACGGGAGGAAGAGGAACGTGAAACGCTATCACTTCAGCATCGACGGCACGGTGGGACACATCGGGGTTGCCGGTGCGATCTTTGCCACGAGCGACGACGAAGCGCTGGGCATACTGCAAGAAGCGCTTGACCAGATGACGGATCGCATGGTGGTCGATAACTATCGTTATGATGAGCCGGACCTCGCGCGTGCGAGCGTTGGGTTGTCGTACATCGCCGTCTACACGAACTCGGCGAAGGCGACAATGGACATGTTTGACGAAATCGAAGACGACGGTTCGGAGGCGGCCGCGCGAGCGGCGAATGCCACATGTCGATAAGTGAGAACCGGGCCGCGCTGCGTGCCGTGCTCGAGCGCGACCTGCGCGGGATGTTCGTCTTTCCGGAAGTTATCGCGCTCACTGCAGCTGACGTCGCGTGGTTCCGCCGTCACGCACGGCTGTATACGCAACCGGTGGCACCTCCCCGACTGCTGCGTGGAAAAGAGGGCGAGTGCTGGCGGAACGCGTTTCGTGCGAGCGTTCGGGATCCGAGTCTGCACTATGTGCAGGGCTTTGTCCATCCCTCACATGCCGACAAGCTCGTACCACATGCATGGTGCGTGGACGATACCGGTACGCTGATTGAGCTGATGTGGGACGTTACCCGGGCGATGGGCGGGGAGAGGTATGTCGGCGTAATATTCACCTTCGAAGATCTCATGGCTCTGCAGACAGCGTTCGGAAGGATGGGATGGTACAACGGGTTTGCGGGCGTGCTAGGTGGCGATGATGACGTCGTCCGCGCATTGTGAAGATCTGCGATCGTTGAATGAGGCGAAAGAACCGCCTGGCGCGTTCACTTAGCCGACTACACGCATTCGCGCAGACAGACTGACATGCTGTATCCCGGACCGCCCGCCGTGCGAGCGGCACGTGGCGAACTGCGATATGTTCGCAAATGCGTGTTGACGCATCGCTGGGAGAAGCAGAGCCGGCAGCGGTTAACAACTGACGTCGACCGAGGGGAGGATACTCTTAGTTTCCGCTCAACTCCGCGAGCCGGAATCGCCACGACCGTTCACTGCGATTTATCCCGATGGTAGAAAAACGCCCACGACTCGCCTGCGCTGAGGTGCGTGTTGTTCGCCAGCGCGGTTCCGATGTTGTTCCCGCTCGCATCGACAGGGTAAAGACGATTTGCACGTTATTCGAAGTCTTCACTGTACCTGTTTAGCAAGACGCCGTTGATGTGCACGGCGCCGGCGTCATCCTGTTCGCCGGTCTTATTTGTCTAACTCTTTAACTTCAGGCAGCTCGGGCTCCCGGTCGGCTGGTCCGCGGCAATGGCCGCAGGACGTGCTTGCCCTGCATTTTCCGCGGCCTCCTGGCGCCGTCTGCGTGCCTCGGCGGCGGCGTCTTGAGCACGGCGCTCGCGCTCGAGCGCAGCATGTCGCGCGCGCGCATCCGCGTCTTGCAACGCCTGGCCGTCGCTCACGACTTGGCGAATGGTATAGCGGCCGATGATCTTGTGAGCGTTGAGCAGATGCGTCAGGCCACGCTGGTATTTCACACGGTCGCTCGGCAAAATTACCGCCATGTCCGTCCCCGGTCAGAGCGATGAGGTTGGCTTCAGCATGGCACTCTGTCGAGACGCTTCGATGACCCCTTCATCGATGATCCTTAGAAGTGCAGCGCCGCACGGCCGACGCCGGTTTCGGCGGTAAACCAGATTGCTCCGTCAGGCCCGGCTGTTATCCCCCGGGCACTCGGGCCTCCGGTTGAGTATTCGGTGATTTGCCCAGACGTCGTAATCCTCCCGATCTTTCCAGCGCCTTCTGCAAACCATACGGCACCGTCAGGCCCAGTGGCGATGCCCATTAATCCGACGCTCGATGTTTCCGGGAGCGGGAATGTTTCGACCTCGCCCACGACAGTGATCCTACCGATCGCAGATCCTGAGGTACTGTTTAGGGTAAACCAAAGAGCGCGATCGCTCCCTACGGTAATCCCTTCACCGACAGTGTACTTCGCTGGAACGGAATATGTCTGAGTCTTACACGCTGTCGTGGTCCGACCAATATAGGGGAAATCCGATGCCATCTCCGTGAACCAGAATGCACCATCGGGGCCTACCGTCACGTACTGCGGAAAGGCATTTCCGAATTGATTGCATCCGGAAAGCGCACCAGATGTTGTCATGCTTCCGAGCACCCCTGGGAAGCACGCAGTGCCAAACCAAAGAGCATTATCGGGTCCAACCGTTATTCCGTAATTGCATCCTATTCCGCTGTAAGGGAATTCAGTAAATTCGCCGGACGTTGACACGCGCGCTACCGGGCTTACACCCCCCGCGCTTTGCGTAAACCAAAGCGCTCCATCGGGACCAGTGATGATATCCCAAGGATCGGCCTTGCTCGCTGGGATTGTGTACTCCGTGACGTCGCCGCTTGTTGTAATACGGCCAATCTTGTTCGCCACAGTTTCGGCAAACCAGAGCGCGCCGTCTGGTCCCGACGTTATCCCGATTAGGCTTCCTAGATTTCCGCTCGGTACGGGATAGATCGTAATACTCACGGTCGGGGGACTAGTTGTAACTGGCGACGGCGCCGACGATGGCGTCGCCGTCGGCCTTGGCGTTGAAGATGGCTTCGCGCTCTGCGTCGGCGTCGGGGTAGGAATAGGCGTCGCGGCAGAAGTCGGCATGGGGCTCACCGTGTTTGTAATCACGAACGCGCCATCATACATATCCGTAAGAAGAAAATTATAATCTACCCAGCCGCGTCCGCCGGTGCCCCAACTAGTACCCCACGAATTCTGGAACTCGAACGCGTTCCTGCTGTCGTCATAACCCACTAAGACCAGTTCGTGTCCGCCGTAGTTCTTGCCGACAAAATTCTTCCAGATCTGGTTCGCGCCGAGGTTCTCAAAGCTGTCATCGACGCTCACACCGATCAGCACAGGATGCCCAGCCGCTAGTTGGGCTTTGATGGCCGTTAAAGAGGGGTTAATGTTAATGAAGTATAGGGAAAACCCGAGTTTCGCAAAACTTGCGATCTTAAACGGCGCAGCTGCCGCAATCTGCGAAGCCGTTGGCTGCAAAAGGTATTGTCCGGGGACATATGGCATCTCCGCCAGCGTGGCGACACCTTGATTTCGCAATAGATTCAAAGCCGCAATCGGATCTAGCCCGTTGTCGTGGCCGCCATTCAGCTGATTATAGACATACGCGGGACTGAAGTTGTGGTCCGGGTCGCACAAATCGCAAACGACCGGTCCGCTTGTTCTTTCTAATCCCCACTGGTATTCAACTTGATCAAGAAAACCTCGGTACGCGTAAGCGGTCGCCCACGCAACGCACGATCCCTCCTGCCCTTGGTCTCCGGGCGGAGGCATATTGGACGTTAGATCAATCGAAGAGGCCAATGAAAGAGGCCTCCGCCCGATGGACAACGGCTCCGCCGTCGCTAGGGCGGATAATTCCGACGCGGTCGGCGGCAACAGGCCTGTTTGATGTGGGCCGCCGGTAGCTTTGGCAGAGATGAGGAGCGTTGTTGGTGTCATGGCGCTGGCCGGAAGACCGGCCACTGAGGGAGTAAATGTAATCTTGTTTACGGCGGCTGATCCATTGTAGCTCACAGTGACTTCTTGACCCGGTGTGACGACGTTGCTGGTCGACAGCATCGTCGTGCCGCTCGTGTCAGAACTCGATAGAGTTATTGCCGTCTTGTAGCTGCCGGGCCCGACAATGGTGTTCCCATTGGCATCCTTTGCGATGACGTTTAGCGTAAGCGCCGCAGGTGGACCGCTAACGACGTTTTGTGGCGAAATGGAGAGCACGACGGCGGCGACCACTTGCGGAGTTGCGGTCGGCACCCCGCCGGGAATCGATCGCCCCGCATTGCTGCCTCCTCCCCCACCGGCGCATGCCACCACAGTGCCGGAGAGGACACAAATGGAGATAAGGGCCGCCCACCTATATGTACGCACGCGTATAAATCCCCGTGAAACCTCGGGCGCTCGTTATCTTGGCTATTCTAGGAGGTCGAACGGGAGTCCCCTCGGTCCGCCTAGTCGGTCATGCTGCGAATCGATCTCAGGAGCCCGCCGCCGGATCGGCCGCTTCGGGCCCAGAGCATTTCTAGCCCCGCGAAAGGCCCGCGTCCGCAAATTCGGTCCGTCTACCGGAAGGGGGTCCGGAAACGGTGTTGGTGCGCCAGAGTCCGTCATGAGAGCCGCAGCGTTCGTGCGCTACGCCGGCGCGGAGGGGCTCGGGCATGTCGGCTGGGCGCTCGATCTCGGAAGCGGGCTCACGGACTGCGGCGCGATCGAGGACGGCGACGGAATGCGCTCAGCCGACCCGGCGCGCTCATCGGCTTCCGTACACAATCTCCGGGCAGCGCCTGTCGCTGTGGCGACGCACGCTTTAACATATAACGCGCTAAGGTACGTCGATCGAGCACCGAGGACTCCACAGCTGAACGAGCGCCGTGTGCATTTTAGCGGCGGATGCTTCCGCGTTGCGACACCGTGCCGGTGCGAAGCCGCGAATCACCGCCGACGCCGTAACACGACACTTGGGGGTACGACTAATGGCTCTTTTGGAAGTGTTCGACCCGCCCGCGTTCATGTCCGACTTTGATGGGATCGCCGGTCAAAGACTGGCCTGGAGCCAATTCGTCAGAGCGTGCTTCGACTTGGCGATCGAGTCGGAACAGAACAAGCTCGGCGCCAGCGGTACGGTGCAGTTCTTCAATTCTACGCCATATGACCCAGGTTCGCCGTTGATTCTGCAGCCTATTGTGTGGAACGCATTTCCAAAGGAACTTCTCCGTCAATACGGCCGAGCAGAGCCGCTTGTCCAGGCAGACCGGCTTTGGAGGCTGCGCGCATACGGACACGACGACAAACCAGGATCACCGCTTTTCGAGCAGAGCTACTACCGGCCGCAGGCCGAATACTGCGAATGGCACGTGACGCGCGATTCCGAAACGAACAAGATCCGCAAGGTAACATTCACATCGGAGCCGCCTGAATATTGGTTGGCCCTGGCAGGCACGACGCTAACCGCAACTCTGCCTGATGGAACGAAGCCAAAGAACATCCCGTTTCCCGGCAACGTTGATCGGCTTCTCATGGTGTACCGTTCCGAAATTAATGCGGCGGTTGAGAAAGCCGATCTCTTCGCGACCGATGACATCATTGACTCATCCGGAAACGTCTACGCGAGAAAGGCGACTACAACCCTTACAACAAGTGGAACATTGCTTTCGGCGCGATGCACCTCTGCGCTCCGCCAACCAGATATCGGCGGAGATTCAGCTGGGCGCAGACGCCACGGTACTCTACATCAACGGCAAGAAGCAGACCGTCGTTGATCCCCGGCACTAATCTGCTGCGCGGCATATGGCGGACCTGACCGGAACAGCGACCCGACCATCGGGGCCACAGTCAACGCCCTGGCTAGGCTGAAGGCAATGGTTACTTTGCCAAATCCCGTCGGTCTCTACATGGATCACATCGATCTCGCCGGGTGGTCTGCTCCTGACGGCGCGGATGTTTCGTCCTTTGTTCATATCGTGCGCGGTCAGGAAACGATGATTGAACGGTTGGTCATCGAGGTCCCGACGGATCGCAACCACGTCTTAGGCGATGTCACCATCGGCAAAGAGCCAATCGTCTATGGCGGCCAAATCGCAGATTGCATCACCGTGAAGCTAATACGTGGCGCGGCGCTTGCGAATGTGAACAATGCGCCGCACGCGTGCACGAGCGAGTGCTGCATTGATCCAGCGAATGCGATATCGGTCGATCGACCGCAAATCGCCCTCGGGGCGCAGCCGCAGTAGCATTTGTCGATGAAGGGTCGTTCCGAGACCGGATAGCACGTATGTGAGCCGGAAGAGCTCTAGGCGACCAAGCGGAGAATGGAACGACAACGCGCCGAGCCGAGCGATTTGCCCACTGGCGCCTTCCCGCAGCACGATCAGCGCCGACGCTAGTGTTAGGGCGCGGTTCTCGGACCATAGTAGCAGTACGCGTAAGCACCACAATGTCGGTGCCTCACGTGCCGTTTTGCGTCGCGAAGGGCGACGAAAACCAACGACCCACAATAGGCCAATCTCGGCGACATTGGGAGAAGACTCGTGATAGAGCTGCATGTAGCACTGTGTGCTCCCCATCATTCGCGGCGAAGAGCAGCGCAAGACGCTCTCGAACCCGTCGGGATAGGCGCCGGATCCTCTGGTGCTGCAGCAAGTGTTAGACGGACTCAACGCGCCGCGAAATTCTCGCGAAGCGTCGCCGCAATGGCGGCTCTCTTCCCGGCGTTGGCCTTTCCAGTGTTTGCGTTCGCAGCGGACCATCCGATAGGGGACTCGCCGGTCTATCAGTACAGTGCTAGACCGCAGAGCCGCGGATACGATGGAGCCGTCGTTCGGATCGACAGCATTATAACGCCACGTCGGCGCCGTGCCCCATACATCGTGACGGTGTTCAATCCGTGCCAGATGCTCACGCAGCTGCCGGACAGCCCTGGTGATCCGGCCGCAAAGCGAATCGTGATCCGTGTCGCGGACACGGTGCCCGCGTCATTGCTCTCGCGCGGGAAGATTGTCGTGCTCTCCTGGGATATCAAGATGGTTCGCGCGAAGCCCGGCGGTATCGAGTCAAAGTCAATGCGCCTCGGACGTATGCGCCGTATTCGCGGTGCGACGGCTGGCGAGCGTGCGGCGTTTCTGCACCCGACTTGTGGCGAATAAGACGATTGGAAGCCGGGAAGCCTCTCAACGGGAAAGCGATTAGGGAAAGCGTGGCGGAACGTATGTCCCAGGTTGGCGGCTCCCTATGACGTCGTCCCACGATGCGAACGTCCGCCGTCCATCCGGCGGAGAAACGATTGCTGAGTGACGAAGAAGAAGGTCGTCAACGGAACCCCGCCGGCCGTCGGCAAAGAACGCCGATGCGCGGACGACATTCCCCGCCGGTGACACGGCAACCGTGATTGGGCCGCGGTACAACGCCGCGCGCTCACTCGGCTCGGTCCCGTCCGTCGTATACCGGATCTGCATGCGAGCTGGCACATCAATGGCGAGCCGGATCGTCCACCGCGATGTGGTGAGCACCGCCTGCTGCACACGGTCGTCATGCGGCTGAAACGTCGCAGGACCGCCGAGAACGGTGAACCGTACGTCCGGGACCCTGAACGGGTAGCCGCCTTCTTCAAGCCACGCGAGCTGAGGCGCTAGCCGCGCGCGAAAACCGGTCCACGATCGCGCCCGCGCGTCGCTCCACGCGACTTCCGCGAGCGCGATGGCTCGCGGCAACAGCATGTAAAACAGATGGTCAGGTGTCGCGATTTGCTCGGTCCAAAGGTCGGCTTGCAGCCCGATGACGCGATGGGCAGCGCGCTCATCGATCCCCGCAAGCGGGTCGAGTTGATACACTTGTTCTAGCGTCGCGCGATACCGCATAGCGGGCGGTTCGCGATCGGGATCCCCTTGATAGCCATCGAAATACAGCGGACCGTCCGGGTTCACAACGGCTTCGTGGCCCGTCTCCAATGCCAGCCGCACCGCCCGCGTACCCCGCCAGGCGACGACCACAACATCGGCCGGAATCGCCGAGGCGAGGGCATCGTCCCACACGACGGCTCGACGCCCGTGTCTACGAACCATGGCCGCGGCTTCGCGCAGGATGTATCCCTCGACGTCCCGGACGCTCGAGGCCCGTCCGGAGCGGATGAGGTCGCGGACGACCGGGCTCGTGCGCCAATCGCCCAGCTCGACCTCGTCACCGCCAAGATGCACATACCGGCCGGGGAATAGCGCGCTCACCTCGCTGAAGACATCGTTGAGAAATGCGAACGTCGTGGCTGTCGGACACAACACGTGCGGGCGTGCGATCCCCTGGCAGCCAAGGGCGGGGTATGCCCGAAGGGCTGCGAGCGAGTGCCCGGGGATGTCGATTTCCGGCTCGACCACGATATGGCGCGCATGCGCGTACGCCAGGACATCACGAATCATCGCAGCCGTATAGAAGCCGCAGTTCGCTTCCGCAGTGTCGCACGACGCGCGTTGTGTCAGGAGGGGCCAGCGTGGAATCTCAAGCCGCCAGGCCTCGTCGTCTGTAAGATGCCAGTGAAGGACGTTCAACTTATAGTACGCCGCAACGTCGAGCAGTCGCTCGACGGTCTGGACCGAGAAAAAGTGGCGACTCACGTCCAGGTGGACGGCGCGCCATCGAAAGCGCGGCCAATCCGTGATCTCGACGCAGCGGCTCTCAATCGCGCCGTCGGGCGCGCGTGATGTGAGCTGCATGAGCGTCTGGAGCCCGTAGAACAACCCTGCTGAAGAGTTCGCCCGAATGACCAAACCGGACCGACTCACGACGAGACGGTATCCCTCCGCACCGAGCTGTGGCTCGGCAGTACGGTTGACGATCAGTGCGGCTTCATGCGCGGACTCGCCGGGGACGACGCTGCTACGTATGCCCAGTCCACCGGCCCACCGTGTCACTTGTGTCGCGACGACTCCGGCCTCGCCACTACTGGCCGCGATGCGCACGAACCGCGGCCACGTATATGCGCCTTGTCCGATCGTTGTCACGCGCGGCATGGGGACGATGCTGATGGCCGCGGGTTGCGTGCGCAGCCGTTCAGGCGCCCTACGTTGCGATTGATAATAGAGAGCGCCGGCTGTCGGCGCAGCCGGAGAAACGAACGCGATCGCAGCGAACGCGAATGCCGAAAGCGCGATCGCGAACGCGGTTCGGTTCACTCAGTCGCCGTCGACGCGATGAAGGCGCCCCGTATCGAGTAGCCAGCCTCCACGTCCGTCAGGTACGAGCGACCATTGTCCTTCGTATACCGTCGTACGCAGCACGCCGTTTCGTTCGTCGGTCGCGACCAGCCGAACGGGGACGTCGGATGGATCTTGGGAATCCGTGACAGTAGCGTCCGAGCGGATTGTCGTCGCGTATCCCGAGCGCCATTGCGCGAACGTCGTCCCTCCACGAAAAGCAGGACTGAGAAGGGCGTAAGCATCCGCAAAGCGCGAGGCATTGAGGTCGCCATAGAACTCGCGCACCGTGTCGGCTGGCGAAGCCCCTTCCGATGCCTCAGTCCCGGTGTTCGCCGGCGGCGCGTCCGGAATCGCCGCGTCGCGTTGCCTCAGCACGTCGGCCACATCCGGAGATTGCTCCGCTTCAGAGATGACATCTCGAGCGTACGGGATCGCGATGGCGAGATTATTCTGAACGGCTTGGGAGGACGTCGATACGATTCCATACGTGACGACGCCATAGACCTGCGCGCTCGCGACGTCGTAAAGTGGCCCTCCGCTGTTTCCGTGGTCGGTTTGCGCATCGTATTCGATGTACATGCCGTCGCCGACAATCGCATTCACCGTGCCGACGTGCATCGAAGGCGACAAGCCGAGGCCGCTCTCCGCCAGCCGGAATTGGATGGACGGGAACCCTGCGACGCCGATACTCTGGCCTTCCACCGCCTTGTCCGACGCAAGTGTAAGGGCCGGGAGACCGCCTCGCCTCACCAGGACGACAGCTAAGTCGCGTTTCCCCTCCCCTAGTGCGATGACATCCCCATACACGAGCGAAGTTCTGCCGTTCAGGAGCAGGCCGACACGCGAAGCATCACCGACGACGTGGTGATTGGTCAGAAAATATGAACGCTTCGCGTCCGACTTGATGCAGAAGGCGGATCCGAAGGAGAAGCCCTCGCCGTTCGCTGAGACGACCATCGCGAGGCTGCGCCGTACCTTGGCATATGACGATTCGACCGTCTCATGCGCCGCGGTCGGCCGGCTCGAGGCCGTCGAATGGTGCGTGGTGGCGACGTGTACCGAGCGGTGGTGCGGTAGCGAAAGATATATTGCAGCGAGGGCGACCAGGAATACGCCGCCGACGACTCCGAGCACGACTGGCGCGACCGACCGCCGACGTTCGAACCGAGTGCCGCACGCCGTGCAGAAGGTCACCGCGTCGTCTCGACGGCTGCCGCAGTTCGCGCAGAACACGAGCTAGTCCGAGACGGTGGACCGCGATAGCATGCTTTCGCGCTCCCGAGGAGTACGTGAGCCGATACTGCTTATCAATGCTGCGGTGTAGCGCAACATTCGAATGACATTCGGCGGATGGCCCTTGAATGCGGCAATGTCCGATGTCGAACACGCCGCTGCGGAAGCGGAGGATCTCCTCGGCATAGTCCGCTGTGTTCGCCCCCCGGCATGGGAGAACCCACAGCCACGCGTACGCTGATCCGTTCGCGGAAGGACCGTCGGATTGGCGGAAGAAGGCTGTCGCATGCTTGCTGAGCTTCCGGCTCCGATCGTCGCATTGTTCGATGCCGCTGCGAAGCGGAGAGCACCACGGCGTTCACGACCGAATTTCTCGTCGATATCGCTTTGGAGCTTCTCCATGAAGCCGGCCTGGGCTTCGCGGCAGGCCTCATACCTATCGTGGGAACGATTGTTGCGGGGGTGCTCGACGCCAAAATCGCCGCGACGATGACGTGGCGCGTTGGGCTGGCCGCCGCCATTTATTACGAGAACGGCTGTGCCTGGTTGTCGGATCGCAAGACGACCTACGACCGCGCGAAGCTCCTGTGCGGCGAACTGAGCGCCAAGCCGAGTGATCGCTACGAC
Organism: Vulcanimicrobiaceae bacterium; assembly: GCA_035650875.1. Taxonomy (GTDB): domain Bacteria; phylum Vulcanimicrobiota; class Vulcanimicrobiia; order Vulcanimicrobiales; family Vulcanimicrobiaceae; genus Vulcanimicrobium. Next base: position 13,713 of record DASRGU010000010.1, on the reverse strand, counting down.
TTCTCCCGGCTGACGCGCGACTTGCCGGAGACGTTCGCCTTGCAAACGAGGCTGCTTCTTCGGTATTTGGACTTGGCGCTACGATGGGTTGGAATTGCGGACGCCGTCGACCTTATCTGTCAGCGACAGCGCATGGACCCGGCCCTTATCGAGGCGACGCTGCGCGAAGTGCGTGCAAGACGCATCGATGAGGGCCGTCCATCGGCAGCGTCCCAGGCCGGCAATATCCAGTATTGGACTGTCTCCGAGCGTGAACAGGCGCGCAAGTTCGTCGAAGGCCTGCGCGCGGTCGGGATGGCGACATCCGACATCCTCGGTTTGGGAATCGCGAAGGGATTGAACGAAGCGCTGCTCGAGGAGACGTTGCTCCTCGGCTGACCTCCGTGCGAATCGCGCATATCGTTCGGGGTCATTGAGCCGCGTCGGGTTCGGACATTACCCCATAGCACGCAATGCCGTCACAAGAGGGACGGCATCCTGCCAAGCAGAAGGCGCGGGCGTCCGCGGAGACCGTGACGCTCGCGTCATACGAGCTCGGCGGTTTCGATGTCATCTCTGGGGAGCGTGTCGGATGGCTTTTTGTACATCGTGCGGGACCGCTGTAACGGGGAACTTCTGCACAGGATGCGGCGCATCAACCGAGGGTGCGCCGCCCCTGAGTGTCCCAATGCAGCCCAGGATGACGTATCAGCCCCCGCCGAGCAATCCGTCACCTTGGGCGCTGTACATCAACGCGATTACGAAGAACTACGCGAACTTCGGTGGCCGCGCGCGGCGTCGCGAGTTCTGGTGGTTCAGTCTGTTGAATGCGATCGCGCTGTTTGTGCTGTACATCGTCGGCGCAGTTATCGGTGCAGTGGCCGGAGCTGCGACCGGCGGCTCACCAGATACGGCCGCGGCGAACGCCGGAACCGGTGCGCAAGCGATCGGCATACTGTTGTACTGCCTCTACGTGCTCGCCGTCCTTATCCCGAGTCTTGCGCTCACCGTTCGACGCCTGCACGACACTGGGAAGAGCGGTTGGTCCTATCTACTCGTCCTCATTCCGATCGTCGGTCCAATTCTGATCTTGGTCTTCACACTGCAAGACAGTGAGCCGGGCGACAATCGCTGGGGCCAAATCCCAAAGGTATCGCGGCAGTACACTACGCGATGACGTGAGGCACGCTGCGGGCCGGCCGGGCGCCGAAAAGCCGCTTAGCGCTCGTTGTCTTCTGCGCGCCAGTTGGTGAAGACGTTGCCCTTCTGTAGCGCCTGCGGCACGTCCGTCCCCGGAAAGTATTGCACGAGCTGCGGTGCGCCGCGACCGGGCGGCGCGCTGCCGGCTCCATCATCGTCGACGCTAATGACATCGCGACAACCGTATCCCGAGCCAAGCGCGCAGCTGCTGAACCCCGTCCCAGTGTCCGTGCGTGGCGCAGTGGTCGTCAATGCCGGCGGAGTCTGCGGACGGTGCGGCGAGCCAACGTTTACGACCCACTATTCGCTTGCCCACGTGATCCTGTGCATCGTCCTTTTCCCGCTCGGACTCCTGTGCTTGCTCGCGCCGGTGAAGCGTTGCTATCGGTGCGGGAACGCGTACGGTCTCGGTGCATTTCTGCGATCATTCGTTTGGGGAGTGATCGCCCTCGTAGTCTTGCTCATGGCGGTTGGTGCGTTGCTCGTCACGAACGCGACCTCCCGCGGCGTATAGCGCGTCGCTTACCATGGAACACGACTTCCCGCCTACCGGCGAGACGCCGCGCTCGCGATTCTGTGGGAAATGCGGGGCGCCCTCTCGGGGCCGTTTCTGTGGCACCTGCGGCGTGGATCTCATCCCCCGTGAGCACACGAACCCACACTGCGCAGCGTGTGGGAACGCGCTCAGTGGAGCGTACTGCGGGCGTTGCGGACGGCCGGCGACGACCGCGCAATCGACTACGCTTCCGGGGTCGCTGGTCGAGCCAAACCGTACCGGCAGCCCAGCTCGCATTGTCGTTGCCCTCGTTGCGTCCGTAATCGTGGTGCTTCTTGTTGCTGGCATATGGACGCGTTGGCACGACATCTTTCATACTGTATCATTCCGCGCTAAAGGCACGAGCCAGACGCCAGCCATCAGTGCTCAGGCGGCCGTAAGGACCGTGCAGCGCTATTACGCGCTGTGGAACGACGCACGCTATGCGGACATGTACGCCATGCTCTCGCGGCGCTTTCAATCCAGTCACCCGTATCAACAGTATGCGGATGCCCACGCCAATGTCCCGCATATCGACGTGACGGCAACCCCAGGCGAGCGACCGGACGAGGTTGCCGTCGCGATCGTCTCAACGGATCGTGAACCGGACGGCCACTTTAGCAGGAACCGGTTGCAGGCGACGTGGCGACTCGTCGTGGAGCACGGATCGGCACGTCTCGATGACGAATCGGTGACCTCGCTCGGGGCAAACGCCTCCGAGGACCGACGAGCTAATGGCGATGTCCGAGACATTGTCGTGGCGACGCGTGAACTGACCGTGATTGCGGACCGCAGCGGCCAATGCACCGGAATGGGTGTCGTCTACATTCGGTTTAACGGCGATGGAACGACAGGGTGCGTAGATCTGATGGCTGCTACGCGAGGAACTTCCACCGATGGCGACCCGCTGCTTATCGTACCGGTGAGCGCACCAAACCGTGGGGTGGTGTATGCGCTCTTGTATGCGGGGGAAGACGCGCGATTCATTGGAATTCTGCCAGGCGACGGAACCGGTCACCTCGATGTAGAGCTTCAGGACGGCGTAATTGTTGAGCGGAACGGTGCACACGTGAAGCGCTCGCTGTACCGTTCTGGTCACGTCTTTTCACTGCAATAGGGCCATTCGGGGTTCGTTCGGGCAGCATCTGATGTAAGACTTCGCGGAATGCCTCCAATCAACAACAATCACAGCCAAGGAGTGCAGCATGTTGAAATTATGCGTGCGTTCGCTGATTGCACTAGGCCCGCTCGTATATGCGGTATCCGTGCCGGCGTCCGCATCGTGCGATCGAGCGGTTGCCTTTGTGCAGGCGAAGACCTGTATGACGCTCCCAGGTACCGATCAGTCGCGCTCCGCCATGCACGAAGTCGCGCGGCAGTGCGCCGATGCGGTCCGGCTCTTAACCGCATGCGAACCACGCAACAGAAGGGGATCGGCTCGGGCTTCGGGCATTCCTGGCGATCACAGCGAACAACGCAGCTGCGGCGGCAAGCGCGAGTGGGACGACGTCAGAGCGCGATACTAATCGTGCATTTGCGCAAAGGCGGGCGAAGCAAGTCGTGCACGACCCAAATGTCGGAGAGCTTAATCGCCGGATACGCGACTGGGTAACGAGAATCGCCCAAATCGGGCCAGCGTATAAGCGATTCGGGCCGGAAGCGCGACGCGGTCTGGCACCACGTGGGCGCGGGTCTTTTCCCGGCTCGCCGAGACGCCATGTGCGCGCCCAGCCCGGCTGGTGGCGAAGATTTCGGCTATTGGCTGATGCTGAGCGGCACCGGTACCGTCGCTGACGTCCCGTCGCTCCTCGCGGCGACGAGCGAGGCAGTCACGGTGCTCTGCCCGGCCGAAAGGCTCGACGCGGGAAACGGGAACGTGCCTTGCCACTGCCCCGGGCCCGTTTGACCGAGGGAAATCGTGATCGTGCCGATCGTGATCTTGCACGAAGCCGCATTCGTCGTCGTGATCGCCGCGACGCGCACCGACGTACCATTCGACACGACGGTCGGCGAAAGGGTCGCGTAGAAGATCTGGACCGGATCCGTCGGCTTCGCGAAGTTCGACTGCGGCGCCGCGCCGAACGCAAAAACGTTCGTTTGGGCGAATGCCGTCGGAGTCGGCGCCGGCGTTGCGACGCTCGGCTTTGGCGGCGCCGCGACCCCCGGTGTTACCGTCGGGACGGATGACGGCGAATTCGGAGTCGCCAGCCGGGCCCGACCCCCCTGACGCGGCGGCGGCAGCACGGTGTTCGGCGGCAGCGTCGGGAGCGGCTCCATCGGCGGTGGCCGGTGAAGGGCCGGGCCGGGCTCGAACGTCGAGCCGTCCTTCACCACGTGAGGCGTCACGACGATGACCAACTCGTTGCGCGTATTGTTCACTTGCTCGTTCGTGAACAGCTTGCCGACGAGGGGGATATCGCCTAGGACAGGTACCTTCGTCGTCGTCCGGGTGTCGTTTTCCTGAATGAGCCCGCCGATGACGAGCGTTTGATTGTCCTGAAGATGCACGGTCGTCTGCGTATCGCGCGTGCTTATCTCCGGGACGCCGTTGTTCGTTCCGGCGAGGCTGTTGACGACCGGGTGCAGCACGACCGTCACCCCGCCGTCCGGCGTGACCGACGGCGTGATGTCGAGATTGACGCCGGTCTGGAAGCTTTGCACCTGCGTTGTCGCGATCGTGCCCGCGTTCCCGGCCGTCGTCGTGAGGATCGAAATGGTGTCGCCGGCGCGGATCGACGCGGTCCGTCCCGAGAGGGTCGTGATGCGCGGGTCCGCGAGCACCCTGCCCTTTCCGTTCGAGAGCGCAAGACCGAGCTGCGCGCTGAACGAGAGCGGCGTTCTTCCGAAGGGCTGAATCGCTCCGAGCAGCGGCGCGGTGCCATTGGCGTTCGGCGCAGGCGTTGCTTCGGTGAACGTCGTGCTGAGCACCGCGGTCCCGAGCTCGACGCCGATGTTCTTCGCGACCGTCTCGTCGAGCTCGAGGACTTCGGTGTCGAGCACGACGAGCGGCGGCACGGTGTCGACCTTCGCGATGAATTCTTCGGCGGTCCGGACGCTAGCCGGCGGCCCGACGAGCGTGATCTGCCCCGGGGTGGGTAACTGGATGACACGAACGTCGGGAACGACGGCCTGCAGTGCCTGCGTGATGGACGAGACAGCGTCGGGGCCGCCCCCGGACTGCGCCGGAACGTATGACTTCAAGCTAATGACATCAGCGTTTGAAGCCGCGGCAAAGGATGAGGCGCCCGGAGCAGCACCCGCCGTGCCAGGCGCGGGGTCGAGCTGCGTGATGGCGTCCGCGATCCGCTGCTGTTGCGCGGCGGTGCCCATGACGGCGATCGCGTTCACGGCGGTGTCGACCGTCACGTCGATGTCGCGGAAGCTGCGTCGAAGGAGATCCGCGACCGAACTGGCGTCGACCGTGTGGATACGATAGATTTCGGTGTAGCGCGCTTCGAAGAGTGGGACGTCGATCTGCGCGATAAGACCTTTCGCGCGCGTCACCGCGTCCGGCGGCCCCGTGAGCACGACAACGCTTCCGGAGACCGCGGCGCGCACGCCGGGAACTTGCCGCTGAAGCGCACGGGCCACCTCGCGCGGCGAGCGCTGGGTGACGCGGACGGCCTCCGACGTCGAGGGAATCGGCGGTGGCGGCATCTCGGGAGCATCCAACGCGGATACGGCGGATTTCACCTGCGCGAGGTCAGGTTGTCGGGCGCTGACCAGGATCTGGTTGCGGCTCACCGCCGCGAAGCGTACGTTCGGAAACGTCCGCTTCAGTTCTGCGATGAGCGACGGAGCTCGCAAACGGTGGAGCGTCAGGACGTCGGTCGTCACGCGAGTCGGGTCCTGCGTGTCGATCCCCTGCAGCACCGACCGGATCTCCTGAACGTCAGACACCTTCGCCGTCACGATGAGCGCGTTGGACGAACCGTCAACACGAATTGTCGCTTGCGGGAAGAGTGGTTGCAGCTGCGCAGCTGCGCGCTGTGCCGGTATTACGGAGACCGGAAGCACCGTCGCTGTCACGCCGGTCTGGTCGCCAAGGCGCGACGGCGTCGTGGAAGCTGCGGGTGCCCGAACGATGTAAAGAGAGCCTCGCTTCGTGTACGTCTCTCCCAGCGGCGTCAGAATCGCCTGAAGCGCTTCGGAAACGCTGACGCTATGGAGCGACACCGTCACATAGCCCTGGACGCCGGGCGCGACGGCGATGCTCGCATGCGCCTGTTGCGCGAGACGCAGAAGAACCGACTGCACCGGTTCGTTTTTCGCGTGCAGTGACAGCCGTACCGTGCCGCGAGGCTGCGGCGCGGCGCCGAGCACGCCGGCGCACATCGCCGTGAAGCAAACGAAGAACGCCGGCAACCACATACGCGCTGGTCGCATCGCCACCCGAACCACCCTCTTGACGTCCACGCTCGCGCCGTAGTACCGTGCGAGGACGGGCTCGAAGTACCACGGGAACGGCCCACCGTCCTTCCTGTCTCGGGCACCCGAGGCGCTGCAATAGTTGGTTTTTCTCGGAGCCGCTCTTTTCGGCGGCAGACATTGCCTTTTTGTGCGGGGCGAACTGCGATGGGTGTGTTTCGACGGACCGCTTTCTATACGCGGCGTACCAGCGCTGTTGTCCGTGTTGGAAGAAGGGCCGCCGCGCACCATGGCGGCCATTCGTGTTATAACGTACCGTTCAATCCGTCCGATGAATTTCGCGAAGCGACGTGCCTTCAATGTCTCGCCCAGCTAGCCGTCGACTCGCTCGACAGCCGCATATGGGATGCGCTGTCGGCGCGCCGCACAACGCGCAATGTGACGTCACAGACATTGAGGAGCACGTTGTTCCATGTAAGCCTAAGCGCTGCAATATTTCACAACGACGTATGCGGGCAGTCGCTCGAAGCGGCGGTCGAAGCGCGGCGTGCGTATCACCTCGCTCCGACGGTGTCTTGTCGAATCCAAGCGCTGTGCGAGCGAGCTTCGATCGCACGTCTTGCTGGAGAATGCGTTGCGCAACATGACCACCTCCGAGCAGCGGCGGACGCTTACTCGGAACATATGCCGACGTCGACAACGGCCGACTACTGCATCGCCGCGCTGATGCTTGCTGAAGAACTGGCAAACGCTGGCGACCCGAGCGAAGCCAGACGCTGCTTCGAGACGTATCAGAGGCTCGCTAAGGACCACATCTTCGCGCAGAAGTACGGCGCCCTCGTCGAAGGTCAGCTTGCAGAGGCCGAGGGTAGATATCCCAGCGCTATTCAGCTCTACGAGGAGGTCTTGTTGAGACCGGCCCAGCAGCCGCTTCGGCACATGTTGATCGCCGCGATCCGACTTGCGCGACTGTCCCGTGAGAACTGCCGTCTAGATACGTACACCAGACTCGCCTCCCGTCATGTCAAACCATCATCATGGATCTACCGTTCGCTTAGAAACGTCGCCGAAGAGCAGAAGCGGAGTAATCTGACGGCGCTTCAGCGGGAGTACATAGCGCTGATTCGTCAGGGATATACGAATTCGGAGATCGCTAAGGTTCGAGCGCGCTCGCCACATACCGTACGCAACCAAATCTCCGTGCTCTTCGAAGTCTTCGATGTGCGGAATCGCGCGGAACTGGTGGCCGCTACGACAAAAGCTGCTGAAGTAGCGCGAGATGATGTACGATGCCGTTGTAGGACCACCGCTATAGTACAAATGAACCTCGACAATACGTAAGTCGGCCGACAGAATGAAGGTAGGTGGCGTTTAGGACGCCGCGCTTAGCAGCGTAGCGCGCGGGGTCGTACAACGCACGACGTTTCGTGTTCCTAAATTGAGGGGGTCCCGTATGCGAGTGTGCCGGCGTGTGCTCGCCTCGGCGCTTCTGTGCGCCGTGCTCGTCGAATCGCAATACTACACCGCGCGCGCGACCGCGAGTACGTTTCGGGGCTGGCCGTCGCAATTAGCGGTCGATGTGTCGCCGACGAGAATCCCTGTCACGGCGCCGCCACGCATCAAGCCGTCGGTGCCGCCGATGACGACGTTACGGCAAAACGTTGTCCCGGCGGTGCGGCCGCTCAATGGCGTTCGTAAGGAAGGGCCGCCGATGTTCGCACCGAGCGAAGTCGATCGCGCGGTCGAAGCCGCCAAGCATCGCAGACAAACTGTTGCCCCAATTCAAAGGACGCTAACTGTAGGTAACGCCGGTCAAGCAGTGGACCGCAGGTCGCTCGGCCGTAGCACGAGCGTTGGCACGAGAGCTACAGCCGCATTGCCAAGTGGATTGAGCAGTGGAACCGGCATCAACCCGTGGTGGCGCTATTCTGAGCAAAGCGTTCCGGGCGGCGGGGAGGTCATGGTGAACGTCGGTACGGGGAACGTCTTGCTGCAAGATGATGACATGGCTGTGGCCCACAAGGGCATCGCTATGGCATTTCGTCGCACGTACAACTCCCAGAGCCTGCATGACGCGAACGGCGACGATGGTGCGTTCGCTGGGATGTACGGCAACGGCTGGACGAACACGTTCGACGCGCATCTTACCGGAACCGGAAATACAATCGTGGTTTCCGATATCGACGGCGCGCAATACCCGTATACGCTCGCTTCCGATGGTGTGACGTGGACGCCTCCCGTCGGACAGCACGCTACGCTGGCGTCCGACGGCAAGTGCGGATTTCTGTGGACAAAGAAGTCGGGCACGTCCTACTATTTTTGGCAGGTCGTACCGAATCCCGCGACATGCACGCTCACCCTAGCGCAGTACGGAGGATACTCCGGCCGACTGTACGCGATAATGGGCCGCAATCGCAACACCTATATCATCTTCAATTACGTCTGGGACAATGGCGTCACAACGGCCGCTGGGAAGATTAGCGCGATCAGCGCCGGCACGGAGTCGGGTCTTACAGCGTTACTGACATACGCGGACTTTAATGGTCACCGACTGTTGCAGGAGATGACGTACCCGGACGGCGCTACAACCGTCTCGTATGGCTATGATAGCAGCGGGGACTTACTCACCGTTTCTCGCCCGAGCAACAATGCAGCTGGTTCCCGACCAGTCCAAACCTTTGGCTACCAGAGCCTTGGTTCCGGTCGAGTGCTATATTACGCGGCCAGCCCGCGCTATTCTGCGAGCTGCAATTCTGCTTGCTGGAGCGATGGAGCAGGACTATTCTTCGGATTCACGGGCGCAAGCGTTGCCTTGTCTTCGCTTACGTCTATTATGCACTATGGCGTCGTCAACCCGACCCTTGCGGATGGGACCTCAACGGCGTTGCAGTCCGGCTATTCGACGAGCGCGTTCGCATACTCAACGGAGTTCTACTCCACTGGGTCACCGTCCGCGACGTTCCGGGACACTGACGGGCACATGACAAACTGGGTAATTGATACATTGGGGCGGCCAACCCAGACACAAGTGTGCACGGCTAGCTCGAGCCAGGGCGAAAACTGCACCGGCTTGTGGCTCGTTATGAACGAGTCATGGGACGCGAACAATGACCTTACCGCGTCGGTTGATCCGCGCGGAAACGAAACTGACTACGCGTATGACAGCAACGGCAATACAACAGAGGTCGCCTGGCCGGCTATCGCCACATCGCAAGGAACGTTTCGCCCGACGGCGCTCTATTCGTACGATAATCAGACAAACAACAACGTTCAGGCCTACTGCGATCCCGTTGCAACTCATAATCCTCCGTTACAGAAAGATTGGACGGCCCGGCCCGCGGGATACACCGCCGACAATCTGTGCCCCAGCCAACTTGGCGCGACGCGCTATCAATATGACTATAGCGACGTGGAGGAACCGTTCGGAAAGCTCACCGACATGTGGACTCCCCTGGGGTACCATCGGGCGATCGCCTACGCCAATGGGTCCGAAGGTGGAGACTTTGGACTGCCGACAAGTGTGACGGGCGACCTCATTACGCAACAAAATGGTACGGCTCGACAACCGACGCAGACCTACACCTACGATGCGTCCGGGAATCTACAGTCGTATAGCACCGGTAGTGGTACCTGGCAATTGAGCTATGATGCGCTCAATCGCGAGTTATCGCGGCAAGATCCTGATGGAGTGACGAGCTACGCGTGCTACTATCCCGACGGCTCGGTGAGATACATGGAGACCGCAGCGCAACACGCGCTTGATGGTGCAAGCGCGACGTGCCAGGCGGCGACTCCAACATACGCGGTAGCCATGCAATACGACCTAGACGGTGATCTCACTTCGGAGACGCGGCACTTCGGGCAGACGGCGTCCACTGGCGCTGCCGGCATAACACAGAAATTCTACGATGGCGCGGACCGCTTAGTGGAAGTGATCGAGCCGACGAACGACACCCCTTTCGGCGGGATCGTTTTCGACATATTTCCTTGGCTCACGCGATATATCTACGACCTTAGTCAGGGCGGCAGCGTCAGTCTGCAAAATGGCCCGACGTACACTGCCTATGGCGGGCTATACAAGACCCAGCGCTATGTTCCAGGCGATTCAATCACGATAAATGGCACGACGAACGCGATTGAACCGCAGCTCGCGGCGTTGCTGATGAAATCCACCTCGAGCAGCGCGGTCGCGAAGCTGCTTCCGCGTGCACAGAGCGCGGCTAATGTGCGCAATCTTCTGGAACTGACGCCGTCACGCCGGTCGCTCGCCGTTCAAAGCGCTAACGCCTTGCCAAGCGGACAGTGGGCCGACGCGAACGGGACGGCGTTCGATGCGTTGGACCGCAAGACCGCCGATTATCGATTTGCCCCCGTCGGTAATCACTTCTATACATATGATACGGGCGCGCTCGGATTGTTGGTGAGCGAACAGAACGGACTCGGCGATACGAAGAGCAACGAGTACGACGCGGACGGTAACGTGAGCTCAATCTCTTTCACGCTGGGCGCCAGCAGCACAAGCACCTACACGGCAGGACGTACATATACCTTTGATCCGGACGGCCGCGTGGCGCAGGTTGGCAATCCCCAGTTCGGAAGCTACGTTTACACATACGACACTGATGGACGTATGACGAGCGTAAAGGAGCCCACTGGCGGTTCGGGCATCCCGGGTGCACCGATATCGAATTCCGGCGTCTTGACTGATTCGGCTACGATAGCGCATGCGTACTATGCGGACGGGCTGCCAAGTGGAATCAGTGTTTCAGGCGGTGCATCGTTTTCGGAATCATTGGACTATCGCGCCGACGGGCTGAACAACGACACTCTCTACTCGGTAACGGCTGGCCACATCACGCGCGCCTATACGGCAGCAGGACGTTTGCTCGCGCGACAAGATCCAACCGGAGCCGAAGCCTACACCTACGACAGTTATGGACAGAAGGCCTCAGCGGTCGTTCCCAGTGGAACGAAAAATGCGTACCAATACGACGCGGAGGGCAACCCCGTTCAGTTTACCGGTCCTGGGGCTGGTGGCGTTTCCCAAACGTTCGCAATTGCGTATACCGCGACCGGTGAAATCGGCGTCAACCATGACGTCGGCGGCGGTGCAGCGAACTTCTATTTTGATGGGGCTCCCATCCCGTTCGGAAACCTGATCCCGTGGAACGGACAGCAGTATACGAGCGACGCGATCGTCGATACGCGCAACCTACTGGTCGCAGGTCAGGCGATTGAGGACAGCAGCGGCAATGTCGTTAACACGTTTAGTTATCCATTCGATGGTGCGGGACGGCTGACGCAGGTTCTGTACTGGCAGCCACCCGGTGCCGGCTACGTCAATGTGTGGAGTGCCGGAGTTTCGAAGTACTCGTACTACGATGCCGAAGACCACCTGACGCATCAGAAAAGCGTCACCGGCGGATTCGAAAATGCCGGGAACGATCAGTACTTCTTTTGGGGCCCGGGCGGGCGGGCGATCGTCGGGACTTACGACACGTCGGTGTATCGAGGCTACCATTGGGATGGCGGCGACCTGGCGTTCACGTCCCTGCAAAACGGCTCGGTAAACGACTATAAGTTGGGCTCCGACGGTGACCTCTTGACGGCCGATAGTAACCAAACCGGTGCGAGCGCCAATCATTACTCCGGAGCCGTATACTACGACCGCGGTGACGCCGGCTACGCGGAGGCCAGCCACGACGCTGGTGGATACAGCGCCTTTTGCGCGAATGCAGGCGAGTACTATGTGAACCCGTGCGGTCTCGGGACGCCATCCGGACAAACGCCGGCCTTTTATACCGCTGGGTTCGGTCCCGACCTTACGGCGTATCCGCGCGACGGCGTGACGGACGGGTTTGTCGTGCTCCAGGGCGCGCGCAATTACGAGGCTGCTACTGGACAATGGACGACGCCCGATGCCTACGCAGGCGACGTTCGTGATCCGATCTCACAAGCGAAATACATGTGGAACCGCAATAATCCGATCGCGTATAGCGACCCAAGTGGCTATGCCCCATGCGCAAAGGGCATGGCGTGGAACGGCACCGCTTGCGTGCCTAACGATCAGCTCAAGCGGATTGGCGGAACAGCGACCAACAGTATGACGTTCTTACCAACGCTTTTCGGGTCCGTCTATGTACGTGAAGACGGGTATGTCGGGCGCACTCAGAATATCTTTAGGCGCTCCGCTGAACACCTTCGGCAGGGGCGTTCCATACGCGAGCTCAACGGTACTCGGGACCAATCTAAGTACGATGATATATGCCTCGAGGGCTTCCTCATCCGTTGCATGGGGCTGAAGAGCAAGGGCGGAAGTTTGCCAAATAAGCGGGAAGAGATTGGTCGGCGGAATCCAAACGAGGAAGAGATGCTGCGTCATGGCGAGGAAATCCACGAGCGACTGGGGAGTCCTAGGATTCGTGTGCCAGAGGATCCCGATGCAGTGGAACTGCCAATCCGCTTCTTTCCTGAGTTCCTCTAAGGGCGATCAGCAGTGCCCCGCCGGGTGAAGGCCGGAGACACGTTTGCGCTCGCGCTCGAGAACGGCGAAGTGTTGCTGCAGGCGATAGCAAGGCATCCCTCGCACGGCTGGGCGGTCCGGGTCATCGATGTCGCAGCGCAGGACTTAACGCAGGACCTCAGTTGGGTCGCAAGCGCGAACGAGAAATATGTCGTGCTCGTTGGAGACGTTGCGCAAGAAGAGCGGCTCGGGCATGTGCGTCGTGTGGGCAATGCTTCATTGCCGGAGCGGTTCGATGGAGGGCGGCTTCCGACGTTCCGTGCGAGTGCTTCGTTCATCGCCGGTCGCAGGCACGAGCCGGGCAGTTGGTGGCTGGACGATGGCGAGCGCGAATGGCGCGTCGGTGAATTGACTGAAGAACAGCAGCATCTTCCGGATCGCATCCTGTTTAATGTGCTCGGTCTTAAAGAGTACATCGAGCACGGGTGGGATCCGGAGTGGGAGTTCAAGGGACCTGGTGCCGCTGAGTTCGCGGTCCCTCGTAAAGCGACGGCGAAGACGAACCGAAAGAAGTCGTCCTTCTTTCTGATATTTCCCACGGAGGACGACGCAAAATCTGCGAGCGCTGACTTAAGCCGCGATTCGCGGATCGAATCGGTCGCCGTAGATGCATATGTCGAAGGCCGAAACCGGCAGTGGGTGGTCGTGGCCAAGACCGAGGATGTCAAAGACCTAGATGACCTCGCTCTATTCGATACGATGATGGAGCGTATCGCGTCGTCGCATCACGGTGACTATGACGGCAACGAAGTACCTTTGCCCCTCGGTGGGGATTGAGATGGATGCGCACGAAGGCGCCGGTTACGGGCTTCGCGGTCGGTCCACAGTGATGTGCTCGCGCAGCAGTTGACCGTGTCATCGCCGGTCTCGAGCCCGAGGTGTTTCTCGAATGAGCGAGCGCATCACGCGAGGAATGCATGATCCCGTGGTCATGCCGGTCGTTTCGTATCCCGGCGCTTCTTAGGCGTGATGCCGCCCCGGACGTCAGGCCACGAGGGACTGTGAGTTCGAGGTCTTGAGATTTTGCTGGATGAACTCGGCCGGCGTCAAGCCGTCGAGAGCGGTGTGCGGTCGGCGCAGGTTGTAGTCGAGGCGCCACGCTGCGATC
>DASRGU010000009.1:0-111532 GCA_035650875.1 Vulcanimicrobiaceae bacterium | reverse complement strand
AGATCTCGGTGGTCGGCTCGACGAGATCGCGTGCGAGCACGATCTTGAACTCCTGGTAGCCCTTGTAGCCGACCTTCTGGCACAGGCGCACGACCGTCGACTCGCTCGTGTTCGTGCGCTCGGCGAGCTCGGTGACCGTCAGATAGATCAGCTCGTCGGGGTGCGCCAGGACGAAGTCGGCGACGCGCTGTTCCGCGGCGCGCAGAGCGCCGTACGCGCCCTGCAGACGGACGAACGAACCGGGAACCTTGACCGGATCGACCCGGGCCTCTTTCATCTGAATCGCCATGCCACCGAGGTTAGCGGGCCGCGCTCCGACTGACTACGCCGAATGGCGCACGTTCAGGGCTCGCGACTCTCGAAATGTTTAGCGCGCTGCCGCTTCCGAACCAGATGCCGCTCGAACGGTTGCGGGCGGTCCGGAGGAGCCCACTCCTCGGTCGACTTGAGGTACGCGGCGATCTGGGCCTCGAACGACGGGTCGGTCAGCGGCGGCACCGGCGTCGTCGCGGCGACCTCGTCGACCCGCGTCTGCGCCAAGACGACCATCCGCCCGACCAGGTCGAACGGCATCGTGAGGTCCTTGTGATCGAGCCCGCGCGTGTAGCTCGAGCGGTTCTTGTTGACGTCGCCGATCGGCGCGGCGACGAGCCGGCCGTCCTCCAGGCGCACCGTCGCGCCGAGGTTGTGGACGTTGATCACGCTGCCGCGGACCCGCTCGCTCACGGCCCGTCCGCGTGCGCCGGCGTGCCGGCGGGGCGCTTCAGGTAGATGATCGCCTCCTTGTCGCCGACGAGGTGGAGACGGTCGTGGATCTCCGGGATCGCGCCGCGCGGATCGGAGAGCCGGCGAATGCGTCGATCCTGCTCGGCGCGCGTGGTCTTCAGCGTCGCCACGTCGCGCTGCGCGGCGTGCAGCTCGCGCGCGAGCGCGACGTTGCGGCCGATGATCCGCGCGTACTGCACGCCCACGAGCGAGAGGATCACGAGCCCGACACACAGGACGCCGAGGCGGCCGGCGAGACGGATCACGGCCGGCGAGACGAACATCAGACGGAGCCGATCCGCCGGAACTTGCGATACCGGCGCTCGAGGCGCTCGTCGACGTCGAGCGCATCTTGCGCGGTGAGCGCCGCATCGACGGCGTCGAGCACGCGCGCGATCGTGCTCTCGGGATCGCGATGCGCGCCGCCGAGCGGCTCCGGCACGATCTCGTCGATGATTCCGAAGCCGAGCAGATCGTCGGCGGTCAGCTTCAGCCGCGTCGCCGCCTCTTCGGCGCGCGCGGCGTCGCCCCACAGGATCGCGGCGGCCCCCTCCGGCGAAGCGACGGAGTACACCGAGTGCTCGAGCATGAGCACGCGGTCGCCGAGCGCGAGCGCGAGCGCGCCGCCCGATCCGCCCTCGCCGATCACCGTCGCGACGATCGGCACGCGCGTCCCGGCGAGCTGGTAGAGCGACTGCGCGATGGCCTCGCCCTGCGCGCGCTCTTCCGAACCGATCCCCGGATCGGCGCCGCTCGTGTCGACGAACGTGACGACGGGCAGGTTCACGCGCTCGGCGAGCTGCACGAGGCGAATCACCTTGCGATAGCCTTCGGGCGAAGGCATCCCGAAGTTGCGCAGGACCTTGTCCTTGGTGTCGCGGCCCTTGTCTTGCGCGATCGCGACGATCCGGCGTCCGCGCAGCTTCGCGAAGCCGCCGACGATCGCGCGGTCGTCGCGGAAGTGGCGGTCGCCGTGGAGCTCGTCGAAGCGGTCCAGCGCGGCGATGTAGTCGGAGCCCAGCGGGCGTTTCGGGTGGCGCGCCATGTTCACGCGCTGCCAAGCCGTCATCGTCCCGAAGATCTCGCGCTGGATCTGCGCGTACTTGCTCTCGAGCGCGCGGATCTCCGCGCTCATGTCGACCGGCTGCTGCGCGGCGTGCGCCTTCAGCTCGGTGATGCGCTGTTCGAGCTCGAGCAGCCCCTTCTCACGCTCGACGATCGTGTTCATCGCGCCCCCTCCGCCGCGACGACCGACGCGCGGCCGTTCGCCGACGGACGCACCGCCGAGCCGTAGTCGAGCAGCCGCACCAGCGTGTCCTTCAGTTCTTTGCGCTCGACCACCATGTCGATCGCGCCCTTCTCCAGCAAGAACTCGGCGGTCTGGAAGTTGTCCGGCAGCCGCTGGCGGATCGTCTGCTCGATGACGCGGCGTCCGGCGAAGCCGATCGCTGCGCGCGCCTCGCCGACGATGACGTCCGCTTCGAAGGCGAACGACGCGGTGACGCCGCCGGTCGTCGGATCGGTGAGCACGCTCACGTAGTAGCCGCCGGCGTCGCGGAACCGCCGCACGGCGAGCGTCGTCTTCGCCATCTGCATGAGCGCGAGCATCCCCTCTTCCATGCGCGCCCCGCCGCTGGCGGTCACGACGACGACCGGAAGACGCCGCGGCGCGGCCTGCTCGAAGAGCATCGCGATGCGCTCGCCGACGACGGTTCCCATCGTGCCGCCGCGAAAGTTGAAGTCCATCACGCCGAGCGCGACCGGGTAGCCGCCGATCGAGGCGAACCCGCACACGACGCCTTCGGTGAGCTTCGACTTGTCGCGGTCGCGCTGGAGCTTCTGCGGATACGGAACCTTGTCGGTCCAGCCGAGCGGATCGCCCGGAGCGATCTCCCCGCCGATCTCGGTGAAGTCCGCGTCGACCAGCATCGAGATGCGGTCGAACGCGTGCATCCGGAAATTATGGCCGCACGTCGGGCACACCCACAGGTTCACGGCCAGATCCGGCCGGTAGATCATCGACGCGCACTTCGGACACTTCGTCCACTGCGCGGCCTGCTCGGCCGTCGCCGGTTCCGCGCGCCGCATGCGCAGCCACTCCGGCATCGGCACCGCGCGCTAGCCTCGTCCGATCAGCCGCGCGCGGTAGATCCGCCCGAGCTGCTTGAGATAGTTGAAGATCTCGCCCTGGTTCAGCTTCGACTCGCCCGCCACGCGATCGGTGAACACGTAGGGGACTTCGATGGCCTTCCCGTACCGCGCCTTCGCGATGACCTCGAGGCCGATCTTGAAGCCGATCGGGTCGAGCTCGACCCCCTCGAGCGCCTCGCGCTTCACCAGGAAGTAGCCCGACGTGATGTCGCGCACCGAGGTCAGCGGCTGCGCGAGCGCGATCGCGATGCGCGAGGTGATGATGCGGCGCTTGGGCCAATTCGCGATCCCGCCGCCGGGGACGTAGCGCGAGCCGATCGCCAGTCCGTACCCGCCGTCCTGCAGCGCGAGCACCATCCGCGGCAGCACGCCCGCGTCGTGCGAGAAGTCGGCGTCCATCGCGCCCAGCGCGACCGAGTCCGGACGCGCGAACTTCCAGCCGTCGATCACCCCGGAGGACAGCCCCATCTTGCCGGGACGATGCAGGCAGCGGACCGGAAAGCCTTCGCGCTCGAGGCGGTCGACGATGGCGCCGGTCCCGTCGGGAGAGTTGTCGTCGACCACGATGATCTCGCCGTCCAAGCCGTTCGCGACGAACACGTCGCGCAGCGTCGTGACGAGCCGCTCGATGCCGCCGGCCTCGTTGTACGTCGGAACGACGATCGAGAACTTCATCGCGGTCGTCGTTCGGCCCGGGGTCGGTTCGGCGGTCGTCACGTCAGCTTCTTCATCGTGGGAAAGCGGCACGCGTCGAACGGCGCGAGATCCGTATACTGATCGGCCTCGCGGCGCATGAGATGCACGCCGTCGTCGTCGATGGTCAGCACCTCGGTGGTCGGCACGGCCAGCTCGTCGCCGCGGTCGCCCCAGCGCACGACGACGATCTCCGCCGCACGAGCGTCGCCTTCCGCATACACTGCGACGACCTCACCGATGCGTGTTTCGCCGGCGAAGACCGATGTTCCGGGTTCGAGCGTCTCGAGCGTGCGTGCCATGATCGAACCCCAGGTGTACGCCCCGCGCGCGAGGCGTTCCCGTACGAACGCGCCGCTCACGCGCCGCGCTCCGCGGCTTCGAGCGCGGCGAGCGCACGCAGCAGCGCGGCCTTCGCGTCGCTCTGGCCGCGGAAGTGCCGCTCGAGCGAGTCGTTGAGGACCGCGTTCATGCTCTTGCGCTCGCCGTCCGCCCGCCGACGCAGCTCGTCGTACAAGCGATCGTCCAAGCGCGCCGGGAACGGACGCATCGTTCGGGTGATGATATCATACCGATATCATCTGGGCAAGCGGCGAACGAAGGCCGAGCCCCGGCGCGTCGCTTCGCCGGGGCTCGGGGGACGGAACGCCGCGCCGGTTCCGTCAGCCGGCGCGGCGCACCAACGAGGTGCCGCTAGTGGCCGCGGCGGTCGTCACGGCGCTGCGGAGCCGGCCGTTCGGCGCGCTGCGGGGCCTGCCGGGTCTCCGGACGTTGCGGCGCGGCCGCGTAGCGGGCGGCCGGGGCCGGCTGACGGTAGGCGCTCGGAGCGGGCGCCGCGGCGCGGTAGTCGTTGCGGGCGGCAGGCGCCGGAGCGCGATATTGGGCCGGCGCGGGCGCGCGGTACTCGGGGCGGGCCGGTGCCGGCGCGCGGTAGTCGCGCGGAGCGTCACGGTAGACGACGGCCGGATGGTCGCCCGCGCGCGGGCGCCAGCCGTTGTCCCAGATCCACGGGCCGCCGTCGTACTGGCCCGGGTAGAAGATCGTGCCGTCCGGCATCACGATCTCGCCGTTGCACAGGACCGTCCCGCCGTTCGCGGTGTAGCCGCACACGGCGTCCCCCTGCTGGCTCTCGTAGTTGTCGTACATGACGATGCCGCCGATGAGGGCCGCGGCGCCGAGGATCGTGTTGATCGTATCCTGCGTGCTCGCGGCGGCCGGACGCGGAGCGATCGCTCCCGCCGTGATGGTGGCCGCGATGCCCGCGGTCATGAAAAACTTCGAAAAGATGCCTTGCATGTCGGTTCCTCGGTGAGCCGAAGCGCTGCTGCGTTCCGGTGTTGCAACCGCTACAACGGGAAGGGCGCGCGACGAGGTGTCACCGCGCGCCGACTCTCACCGAAGGTCAACCGCGCTGCAATCTCCCTTCAATTTCAACGTTTTCGGAGCGTCACAGCGTGACGACGACCTTGCCGGTGACGCCCCGGTTCCACAGCTTCTCCGCCCCTTCGGCGATCTGCGCGAACGGCAGCGTGGCGTCGACGTGGACCTGCAGCTTCTTCTCGCCCATGAGCGCCGCGAGGCGCGCCAGACCGTCCGACGCCGGCTGCGTCTCCAGCTCGTGGAAGAGAATGAAGCCGTGGATCGACAAGCCGCCTTTCGCGTAGAACGGCGCGACTTCCATCATGCTCGTGCGTTCCGCCGACGTTCCGTACGTGACGAGCATGCCGTCCTGCGCGAGCTGCTGCAGCGCGGTCGCGAACACGTTGCCGCCGACGGACTCGAGGATGTGATCGAACGGCCCGGCGGGCGCCGCGGCCGATGCGTCCTCACCGACGAACACGTCGTCGGCGTACGGCGTCGCGGCGTCGCGTTTCTCGGCGCGATGCACGAGCCCGGCGACCCGCGCGCCGGCGAGCCGTGCGAGCTGCAGCGCGAAGAGCCCGACGCCGCCCGACGCGCCGGTGACGAGCACGCGCCGTCCGAGCAGCGAGCCGCGCTTCGCGAGCGCGTACAGCGCGGTCAGTCCCGCCACCGGGAGCGTCGCGGCTTCTTCGAAGGAGACGTTGTCCGGAAGCACGGCGACGCGGTTCGCGCGGACGGCGAGCCGCTCGGCCCACGCGCCGGTGTCCAGCATGCCGACCACGCGTGCGCCGGCCGGCGGACCGCTGCCGTCGGCGGCGGCGCGCTCGACGGTGCCCGCGAAATCCCAGCCGACGCGCGTGCCGTCCGGGGCGCTCTTGGAGCGTCGCACCTCGCCCAGATTCAGGCTGGTCGCGCGCACGGCGACGAGCGCTTCGAACGGGAGCGGCTCGGGTTCGGGGACGTTCTGAAGGACGAGACCGCCCGGCGACGGGCGGTGGACGACGACGGCGTTCATGTCGGTCCGTAACCGCGCACGACGCGCAAGGGATGCCCGTGAAGGGACTACAATTCGCCGCGCGCGTACAGCAGCGCGGCGAGCACGACCAGCGCCGCCGTCTCCGTGCGGAGGATGCGGCGTCCGAGCGAGATCGCGCGTCCGCCCGCCTCGACGGCGCGCAGCACTTCGTCCGAGGCGAAACCGCCTTCCGGCCCGATGACGATCAGCACGCTGCGCACGTCGCCGAGGTCGCCTTCGAAGACGTCACGCAGCGCGTGCGTGTCGGCCAGCTCCCACGGCACGTAGACGCGGTCGTACTCCGCGAAGGTCGCGAGCAGCGCGTCCCACTCGACGACGTCCGTGACCGCAGGGACGCGCACGCGCCCCGACTGCTGCGCCGCGGCCTTCGCGATGCGGCGCCAGCGCTCCACTTTGCCCGAACTCGTGTCGTTGCCGACGACGCGCGCGCTGCGGACCGGCACGATCGCCTCGGCGCCCAGCTCCGTCGCCTTCTCGACGACGAAGTCCATCTTCTGTCCCTTCGGCACCGCCTGCGCGACGGTCACGCGCAGCCCGCTCTCGACCGAGCCGCGCTCGAGGCGCTCGTCGAGCGTCGCGCCGACGTCCCGTCCGGCGACGATCAGCGTCGCCGCGTACGCCGCGCCGGCGGAGTCGACGACCTCGATGCGGTCTCCCGTGCGCTTGCGCAGCACCGACGTGAGCTTCCGCGCGTCGTCCGCAGCGAACGCGACGCGGTGGCCGATCTCGTGGACGCCTTCGACGAAGAACCGGTCGCGCATCGGGCAGGCGGTTCGCCGCGCGCGCCGGAACGCCCGTCCATGGTCGACGACGCATTCTGGCTTCGCTACCTGCGGGCGCACGCCGATCCGCGAACGCGCCGCATCCACGCCGCCGGGACGATCCTCGCAACCGCCGTCACGGCCGCCGCGCTCGTCAAACGCGACCCGAAGATCTTCGCCGCCGCGCTGGTGTGCGGCTACGCGCCGGCGTGGTACGCGCACGCGTTCGTCGAGCGCAACAAGCCGGAGACGTTCAGCGCGCCGCTGCGCTCGCTGGCGAGCGACTACGCGATGTGCTGGCGGCTCCTCACCGGCACGCTCGACCCCGAGCTGCAGCGCGCCGGCGTCGCGTCGACCGCCGCTCAGTCGGCGCGGAACGCGTCCTTGACGCGCTCGAAGAACGACTTCTCTTCGACCTGATCGCCGCCGGCGCTCGCGTACTCCTCGAGCAGCTCGCGCTCGCGCTTCGAGAGCTTCGTCGGGACCACGACGTGCACGGTCACGAGCTGGTCGCCGCGCGCCGTGCCGCGCACGCTCGGCATCCCGCGACCGCGCAGACGGTACGTCGAGCCGCTCTGCGTCCCCGGGTTGAGCGTGAGCGGAACGTCGTCGTCGAGCGACGGGACGCGGATCTCGCCGCCCAGCGCGGCCTGCGGGAACGCGATCGGATAGTCGAGCAGCACGTCGAGCCCGTCGCGCTTGAACAGCGCGTGCGGCGCGATGGTCAGATAGACGTAGAGATCGCCGTCGGGGCCGCCGCGCATCCCGGCTTCGCCGCTGCCGGTGATCTTGATTCGTGAGCCGTCGTCGACGCCCGCCGGGATCTTCACGTGGAGCGCGCGCTCCTGCTCGACGCGGCCGCGGCCGCGGCACGCGGAGCAGGGCGTCTGGACGACCTGGCCGTCGCCGCCGCAGCGCGAGCACGTCGTCTGCGTGACGAACTGGCCGAGCGGCGTCTGGCGCACTTGGCGCTGCATCCCGCTGCCGCCGCAGCGATCGCACGCGACGATCAGCGTCCCCGGCTCGGCGCCGCTGCCGCGGCACGTCGCGCAGCTCGTCAGATGGCGGAACGTGATGTCGCGCGTCGTGCCGTGATACGCCTCTTCGAGCGAGATCTCGACGTCGTAGCGCAGGTCGCTGCCGCGCACCGGACCGTTGCGGCGCTGCTGCTGCGCGCCCGCCGCACCGGCGCGTGCGGCGCCGAAGAACATGTCGAAGATGTCGCCGAAGCCCTCGGAGCCGAACGGGCTGAACCCGTCACCCATCCCGCCCGCGCCGTTGACGCCGGCGTGGCCGAAGCGATCGTAGTTCGCGCGCTTCGTCGCGTCGGAGAGCACCTCGTAGGCTTCGTTGATCTGCTTGAAGCGGTTCTCGGCCGCAACCTTGTCGTCGGCGACGTCGGGATGATACTTGCGCGCGAGCTGCCGGTACGCACGCTTGATCGTGCCCTCGTCCGCGTCACGCGCGACGCCGAGGACTTCGTAATAGTCGGTCGCCATCTACCTGATTTCGACGTCGTTGAGATGCTCGTCGAGCGAGCGCGCCGTCCCCGACGCGAGCGCGATGAGCCGGCCGTACGGCATGCGCCGCGGCCCGAGGATCGCGAGCATTCCGACGCCGCGGTCGCCGAAGCGATACGGCACCGTCACGACGCTGCATTCGGCGAGCTCTTCGGCGCGCAGCTCGTGGCCGATGCGCACGTGCGGCGACGGATTGCCGGCGCCGTCGTTCAGCTCGTCGGCGATGAGATCGTAGAGCGTGCGCTGCTCCTCGACGATGCGCAGGATCGCGCGCAGCTTGCGCAGATCGTGGAACTCGGGCTGGTCGAGCAGATTCTGCGCGCCTGCGGCGGCGATCTCCGGCTCGTCGTGCTGGCGCGCGGTCGCGAACGCCGTGCGCACGGCTTCCCGCACGCCGGCGCCGATCGCGAGCTCGTTCGCGATGTCGTCCAGCTCCGACGGCGTCACGTCTTCCATGATGCGACCGGACAGCTTCGAGTTGAGCGCGTTGGAAAGCCGCGTGAGATCGTCGGCCGCGACGTCGTGCGGCCACTCGAAGACGCGCTGCGAGGCGACGCCGGCCGACGTGACCACGACCGCGAGCGCGGTGCGCGGCGAGAGCCAGATCAGCTGGACGTACTTGAAGGCGTGCGTGTCGCGCGACGGGGCGAGGGCGATCGCGAGGTTGCCCGAGAGCCCGGAGAGGAGGCGGGTCGTCTGCTCGATGACCTCGCTCAGCTCGCGCGACGCCTCGCGGAACTGATCGCGGATCCGGCGCGTGTCGTCCTTCGTCAGCGTCTCGGGCTGCATGAGGCGGTCGACGTACGTGCGGTAGCCGGCATCCGAGGGGATGCGTCCGGACGACGTGTGCGGCTGGACCAGGTAGCCGCCCGCCTCCAGCTCCGCCATCTCGTTGCGGATCGTCGCCGAGGAGACGCCGAGATTGTACTTCTGGGTGAGCGTGACCGAGCCGACCGGCTCCGCCGTGTTGATGTATTCGTACACGACGGTCTGGAGGATGAAGGCCTTTCGCTTGTCGAGCTCGAGCTTGTCGTTCACCAATCGCACCGTTGGCAGTCGGCACGCGGGAGTGCCAGGCTTCCCCTCAGCGTACCATTCGGTGGAGAGGGGGTCAAGGCGCGACGCTCGCCCGCCGCCGGTACGCGAGCGTCGTCAGCTCCGAGAGCACGAGACCGTAGCAGACGACCGTCCCCACGAGCCCTTCCCAGAGCGGCTGAACGTTCAGCATTCCGGTCTCCGGGACGGCGACGTCGTTCAGCGCCCACCACACGAACAGCCCGTAGGACAGACCCCAGAGCACCGAAGTCGGCGCGCGCCACATCGAGCGCAGCCGCCGCGCGAGCGCCGTGTAGATCAGCGCGAAGCCGATCGCGACCGCGAAGTGCAGCCCGACGCCGAGGACGACCAGCCCAGGGCCGGCCGGCGCGTGGCGAAGCGGCGGCAGCGCCTGGGCGAGCTGCGCGAAGAACGACTCGAGCGTCGTCTCGTGCAGCCACCCGATGACGGCGGCGTAGAACGCAGCGCTCGTCACGCCGGCGACGGCGCCGCCGACGAGGCCGTCGACCCAGCGAACCATGTCTTCTGTATCGGCGCGAACGGCCAGGGGGCGCAGCGGCGCAGAACCGAACTCCGCGCCATGCAGTCGCCGACGCAGAACGATGCCATCGAGGCGCTCTTCTCGGAAGGGCGCACGTTCCCGCCGTCCCCGGCGTTCGCCGCGCAGGCCAACGCGAAGCCCGGCATCTACGACGAGGCCGAGCGCGACTATCTCGCGTGGTGGAAGTCGTGGGCCGACAAGCTCGACTGGATGAAGGCTCCCACGAAGATCCTCGAGTGGGACGAGCCGTTCGCACGCTGGTTCGCCGACGGGGAGCTGAACGCGTCGGTGAACGCGCTCGACCGTCACGTCGAGGCGGGGAAAGCCGCGAAGATCGCGTTCTACTACGAAGGCGAGCCCGGCGACCGCTGGACGGTCACGTACGGACAGCTGCTCGACGAGGTGTGCCGCTTCGCGAACGGGTTGCGCGCGCTCGGCGTCAAGAAAGGCGACCGGGTCGCCATCTACATGCCGATGATCGTCGAGCTGCCGGTCGCGATGCTCGCGTGCGCACGCATCGGCGCCGCGCACTCGGTGATCTTCGGCGGCTTCTCCCCGGACGCGATCGTCGACCGCGTCAACGACTCGCAATGCGTCGCGATCGTCACGGCGGATCAGGGCTGGCGACGGGGCAACAAAGTGCCGCTGAAAGCGAACGTCGACGAAGCGATCGCGAAGGGGATGCCCTCGCTGAAGCACGTCGTCGTCGCCAAGCGCGTCGGCGATCCCGTTTCGATGGAGCCGGGGCGTGACGTGTGGTGGGACGACGTCGTGCGCGACCAGCGCTCGATCTGCGAGCCCGAAGGCATGAACGCGGAAGATTTGCTGTACCTGCTCTACACGTCGGGGACGACGGCGAAGCCGAAGGGCATCAAGCACACCACCGCGGGGTACCTCACCGGCGTCACCGCGACGCACAAGCTGGTCTTCGACCTGAAGGAAGACAGCGACGTCTACTGGTGCGCGGCGGACATCGGCTGGGTCACCGGACACTCGTACATCGTCTACGGACCGCTGTGCAACGGCGCCACGAGCGTGATCTACGAAGGCACGCCGGATTTCCCGGACAAGGACCGGCTATGGCAGATCGTCGAGCGCTACAAGGTGACGATCCTCTACACCGCGCCGACCGCGATTCGCACGTTCATGAAGTGGGGCACCGCATATCCGGAGCGCCACGACATGTCCTCGCTGCGCGTGCTCGGGAGCGTCGGCGAACCGATCAATCCCGAAGCGTGGATGTGGTACTACCGCCACATCGGCGGCGAGCGGTGCCCCGTCGTCGACACGTGGTGGCAGACGGAGACCGGCGCGATCATGATCGCTCCGCTCCCCGGGATCACGACGCTCAAGCCGGGCTCGGCGACGAAGCCGTTTCCGGGCGTGCGGGCCGACATCGTGAACGACAAAGGCGAGCCGGTGCCGCTCGGCGGCGGCGGGTACGTCGTGTTGACCCGTCCCTGGCCCTCGATGCTGCGCGGCATCTACGGGGACGACGAGCGCTACAAGGAGACGTACTGGTCGCGCTTCCCGCACATGTATCTCGCCGGCGACGGCTGCAAGCGCGACGCCGACGGCGACTACTGGTTCATGGGCCGCATCGACGACGTGATGAACGTCAGCGGCCACCGCATCTCGACGACCGAGGTCGAGTCGGCGCTCGTCGACCACCCGGACGTCGCCGAAGCGGCGGTGTCCGGAAAGATGGACGAGATCACCGGGCAGGCGATCGCCGCGTTCGTCACCCTGAAGTCCCACGCGAACGGCTCGGCGCAGCTCGCCGACGAGCTGCGCGACCACGTCGGCGAGAAGCTCGGGAAGTTCTGCCGCCCGAAGTATCTCACGTTCACCGGCGAGCTCCCGAAGACGCGCTCCGGGAAGATCATGCGCCGGCTGCTGCGCGACATCGCCGAAGGGCGGATGCTCGGCGACACGACGACGCTCGCCGACTCGAGCGTCGTCGCCGAGCTGCAGCGCCGGGCGAAAGAGGAAGCCTCGAAGGAGGAGTAGCTCCTTCGAGGCTCCCGCCCGTCACATCCCGGAAGCGATCATCCCGGCGTCGCGGCGCGCCAACGCGAGATGCTCGCGCACGATCGGAACCGTCGTCCGCGCGAAGCTCACCAGCCGCGGATCGGAGCCGGACGAGATCTCGTTCTGGAGCAGCGCGAGCATCTGCTCGTGCGCCGGGATCTGCGCCCGGATATAGGCCCGGTCGAACGCGCGTCCGCTGAGCGCTTCGAGGCGCGCCATCACCGCGGCGTTCGCGGCGCCGACGCCGCTCGGCAGCCGGCGGTTCTCGGAGCGCGCGATCGCCGCGAGCTGCGCGTTGTTCGGGATGTGGTCGTGGAGCATGCGGCGCGCGAAGGCGCGCACCATCGGGTCGGTCGTGCGGCTCAGCGCGAGACGTGCCATCCGCACCTCCGCCATCCCGCCCTCGGCGGCGTGGCGGACGAAGCGCGCGTCCTGGCCCATCTGCGCCGAGGCCGGCGCGGCGGCCGCAAGCGGTATCGAAATGAGGAGCGCGGCGCACAGGGCGCCGGCGCGCGAACGAAGAGATGTCATTGCGCGAACGGTTTCTCCGTTCGTCGCCGGTCCGAAAACTCGCTCGCCCGCCCGGGACCCGAGCGACGCGCTAGTCGCCGAGGCCGACGTTCGCTCGCGTCGGCCGCACCGCGCCCGACTCGACGTCGCGCACCGCGATCCCCGGATAGCCGACCTTCGCCTCGTCGCTCGCCTGCCACGCCTCGACGATGAGATCGCGCATCTCCGCGGCGCCGGCGGCGAGACGGTCGAGCACGAGCGACGTGGCGGCCGGGCTGTCCGCGTCGATGCCGCCGGCGGCTTCGAGCCGGTAGACCGCCGGCACGAAGCTCTCGGTCGCCAGCAGATATGCACCGGTCTGCGCGAGGATCGGCGCGCTCGAGAGGCGCGGCGCCGGCAAGCGCGCGGCGACGAGATCTTCCGTCGCGACGGCGCGAACGAGGCTCGTCTCGAAGCGCGCGTGGATCGTCTTGGAGTCGGAGAAGCCGTTCGGATTGGGATAGTTCGTATGCGTCTTCTCGTCGTTCCAGCCGTTGAAGTGCACGCTCACGTGCAGCGGCTGCGAGCCGTCGGCGACGAAGTGCCCCCAATAGCCGATGTCGCGCAACGTGAGCGCCTCGCGCACGCCGCGGTCGAACGCGAAGAACGCGCGGTCCTGGGCGCTCTGCGCGGCGCGCTCGCCTGCGACGTCGACGCGCCAGTACGCGAAGTCGCGCACGACGTGTTCCCACCCGTCCGCGATGGCGTACGGAAGATAGCCTTGGATCCACATCTGCGTGGGATGCGGCGCCTGTTCCAGCGCGCGCTCGTAGGCCGCTTCGTCGCGCGGGAGCGCGTCGAGCCGCACCACGCCGTCGATCGTCCCGTCGTCCAGCGCGTCGAGGTAGTGCGCGGGGCTCTCGTCGTCGTCGAGCGGCGCACCCGAGCCTTTGATGCGGTCCGGCTCCGGTCCGAGCAGACGCACCGTGTCGTGCGCGCCGGCCGTGCGCAGGAACGCAGGCACGGTCGCCGGGAGCGCGCGCATCGCCGCGCCGTTGATGATCTGGTGTCCGAGCGCGCCCCACGCGAGCGCGGGGCTCGGCGCGGCGAGCAGCGCCGCGCAGCACGCGGCGAGAACGGTCGTGCGACGCATGCGCGGCGGGTTCGCGCGGGGTGGCGGCGCTCCCGCCAAACCGAGGGGGCTCTAGCGCCGCGCGAACAGCTCGTCCAGCGCGGCCAGATCGTCGATGCGCGTCGCGGGCGGAAGCGCGCCGAGGATCGTCGCGCCGTACCGCATCGCATCGGCGCGCCCGTCGAGCAGCGCCACGACGCCGCGATCGGTCGTGGAGCGGATGAGCCGCCCGAAGCCCTGCTTGAGCCGCACGATCGCGCTCGGGATCATGTAGTGCTCGAAGCCCGAGCGGCCTCGCGCCTCCAGCGCGGCGATGCGCGCGGCGACGAGCGGCTCGCCCGGTGACGGAAACGGCAGCCGATCGATCACGACGCACGAGAGCGCGTCGCCGACGACGTCGATCCCTTCCCAGAACGTGCCGGTCGCGAAGAGCACCGCGTTCTTCGTCGTGCGGAACCACTCGAGCAGCGCGGAACGCGGGAGATCGCCCTGCACCTTCGTCGGGAACGCGAGCCGGTCGCGCAGCAGCGCGTGCACTTCGCGCAACCGCGCGTACGAGGTGAACAGCACGAACGCGCGCCCGCTGCTGCGGTCGAGGATCTCCTCGATCAGCGGCGCCGCGCGGCGCGCGAAGTCGGCGGCTTTCGGATTGAGCCGGGGCGGGGCGACGTACAGCCGCGCCTGCTTCGCGTAGTCGAACGGTGACGGCGCGACGAGCGTCTGCGCCGCGTCGATCCCGAGCGAGGACTCGAGAAACGCGAACGAGCCGCCGGCGGAGAGGGTGGCGCTCGTCAGCACGACGCTGCGCGTTCGCGCGAAGAGCGTCCCGCGCAGGAAATCGGCGACCGAGAACGGCGCGGCGTTGATCTCGTAGCGCGCCTCGCCCTCGCCGCGCTCGACCCAGGCGACGGCCTCGATCTCGTCCGCGGACACCGCGCCGCTCGAGGCCTGTTGCGCGGCGGTCTCGATGCGATCGACGGTCGCGACGTGCGCCGAGACGGCCCGCAAGGCGAGATCGCGCCGCCGCTCCGCCTCCGCCTCGTTGTCGATCGAGCGGCGCAGCCCGTCCTTCCAGTGCGCGTGCAGCCAGTTCTCGAGGCGGTAGAACGACTCGCGCAGGCCGGGCAGCACCTCGAAGACGCCTTCGTTCGCGGCGATCGGGTACTTGTCGCCCGGCACGCGCGCGAGCGTCTGCTGCAGCCGCCGCATCCCTTCGTCCAGCTCGGCGTCGTGCATCGCCGGCACCGCGTACGTGCGGTGCAGCTTGCGCATCATGCGGTTCACCGAGACGGGCGAGAGCGTCGCCGTCAGCGCCGCGGTCGCGTACTTCTCGGCGTGGTGGGCCTCGTCGAGGATCGCGAAGTCGTAGGCCGGCAGCAGCGCGCCGCCGCTGACGAGGTCGAGGAAGAACAGCGCGTGGTTGACGACGACGAGATCGGCGTAGCGCGCAGCGTCGCGGTGCTTGAAGAAAAAGCAGTCCGCGAAGCGCGAGCAGTACTCACCGACACAGTCGTCGGCGTCGGCGTCGAGCGTCTCCCAGTCGTCGGCGCGCGGCGTGAACTCCAGCTCGGCGCGGTCGCCGGTCTCCGTCCGCTCGGCCCACTGCCACAGGCGCTCGAGCGCGAGCGAGGGCGCCACGAGGCGCGCCCCGCTCTCCTTCTCGAACTTCGCCTTGCACAGGTAGTGGTTGCGGCCTTTCAGGAGGACGACGCGCGCGTCGACGCCGAGCGCGCCGGTGACGAGCGGGATGTCCTTGCGGACGAGCTGCTCTTGGAGCGCGATCGTCCCCGTGGACACGACGACGCGCGCGCCGGCACGCAGCGCGGGGACGAGATACGCGAGCGACTTGCCGACGCCGGTCCCCGCTTCGACGATCGTGTGCACGTTCTCGAGGAAGCCGCGCTCGATGAGGCGCGCCATCCGAACTTGTCCGTCGCGCGCTTCGTAGCCGTCCAGCGCGCGCGCGATGGAGCCTCCGGCGGCGAAGGCGTCGTCGACGCCGTTCATTCGCGCGGGTCGCGCGCTTCGAGCGGCGGTGCGTCGGCGTCTTCGTGCGGTCCCGCGTCGGGAGGCTGCTCGATCGTCTCCACGCGCCCGGCGTCCGCGGCGGGCGCGAACGCATACGCGTACGCGCTGTCGCGCGGCCGCGACGGGATCATGAACAGCACGAACCCGGCGATGAATCCGGTGAGGAGTCCCCCGAGGTGCGCCGCGGCCGAGATCCCCGGCACGGCGAACGTGAACACGAGGTTCAGCACGATGACGGGAACCACGCTGGTGATCAGGGAGCGTCCACGCTTTCCGAGGCGCAGTCCGGCGGCGACGAGCGCACCGAACAGTCCGAAGATCGCGCCGCTCGCTCCGGCCGTGAACGCGCCGGGCTCGGTGAAGTAGACGACGGAGACGCCCGCGCCGACGAGCGCGAGCGCGTAGACGAGCGCGTAGCGCGGCTTGCCGTACAGCCATTCGACCGGCGCACCGACGTAGTTCAGCGCGATCATGTTCATCAGGATGTGGACCGCGGACAGATGCACGAACGCCGAGCTGACGATGCGCCACCACTGGCCGAGCACGAGCACGTCGTACGGGCGCATCGCGCCGTGCGCGTACAGGAACGCGCCCGTGACGTCGCCGCCCAGCAGCGCGAAGCCGCCGCCGGTCACGAGCATCCACGCGAAGACCAGGACGTTGATCCCGATCAGGAGCCGGGTGAGACTCACGCGCTGAGCGCCGGACTCGCCTCCGGAGCGATCGCGATCAGCCGCGCCAGCTCCATCGAGATGGCGGTGCGCGCGCCGGGCGCCTGGATCGTGATCGGTCCGCCCAGCGGTCCGCGCTCCAGGACGTCGACGATCGCGCCGGGGCGCAGCCCGATCCGGTCGAGGTAGCGGAGCGTCTCGGGAACGTCCTCGACGACCTCGATGATGCGGACCGTCGCGCCGGCCTGCGCATCGGAGAGGTGCAGCACGACGCGGTCGGGGCGCGTCAGATCGGCCGGCGGGATCGGATGCCCGTGCGGACAGACCTTCGGATCGCCGAGCACGGCGACGAGACGCTCCTCGACGCGGTCGGAGATCGCGTGCTCGAGCCGGCATGCTTCGGCGTGGATCTCGTCCCACGGCATCCCGAGGATGTCTTGCAGGAAGACCTCCGCCAGCCGGTTCCGGCGAACGACCCGAACCGCGACGGCGAGCCCCTTCTCCGTCAGCGTCGCGTGGCCGCGCGCCTCGTACGTGAGGTAGCCGTCGGCAGCGAGCTTCTTGAGCATCCCGGAGACGGACGCCGGCGCGACGCCGAGGTCGGCGGCGAGTCCGGACGTGGTCACGCCGGGCCCCTCGCGCTCCAGGCGGTAGACGGCCTCGAGATACTCTTCGGTGTGCTCCTCGAAGTGGGTGTGCCCCGGCATCGTCCCTACCCGCTTCGACCCGCGAGCGCGGAGTTCCGGGACGCGGCGAACGCCGCCCGCATCCGCGCCTTCGCCGGCTCCGGCGCGAACGACGCTTCGATCGCGTTGGCGGCGAACCGCAGCAGCGCGTCCTCGCCGAACGCGCCCGCGACGAAAGCGTACTCGTCGAGCAGCGTCGTCCCGAACAGGGCCGGGTCGTCGGCGTCGATGGTCACCACGCATCCCGCGGCGTCGAGTGCCCCGAGCGGGTGCGCGGCATCCTTCGGAGCCGCGCCGGTGAGCCGGTTCGACGTCGGGCAGATCTCGAGCGGGACGCGGCGCTCGGCGAGGAGCGCGACGACGCCGGGGTCTTCGATCGCACGCACGCCGTGACCGATGCGCTCCGCCGCGAGCACCTCGACGGCGGCGCGGACGCTCTGCGCGCCGGCCGCCTCACCGGCGTGCGCGACGGTGCGCAGCCCGCCGTCCCGCGCGATCCGGAACGCCCTCTCGTACAGCTCGGCGGGAAACCGTGCTTCGTCGCCGCCGAGGCCGACGCCGATGACGCCGAGGTCGCGCAGCGAGACGGCCAGACGGGCCGTTTCCTCCGCGCGCTCGGGGCCGAAGTTGCGGGTCAGGTCGGCGATCAGCCGGACATCGACGCCGTGCGCGGCGGCGCCGTCGTCCAGGGCTGCTCGGATCGCGGCGACGGCCGCGCGCACGTCGAGGTCGCGATGGAAGTACGACCACACGGACGGCGAGATGAAGACCTCGGCGTAGACGACGCCCTGCGCGGCCGCGTCGGCGACGTAGTCGCGCGCGATGCGCGCGTAATCGTCCGGTGCGCGGAGCGTCTCGGTGACTTTCGCGAAGAGGAGCAGGAACTCGCGAAAGGTCGTGAACGCGTACGTCTGCTCGGGATCGGCGCGCTCGGCGAGCTCGACGCCGTACTGCCGGGCCAAGGCGCGAAACGTCTCGGCCCGCACGGTCCCTTCGAGGTGGCAGTGAAGCTGAACTTTCGGAAGCGCGCGCAGATCGAGACGGTAGTGGTCCCTTTTGATTCCCGGCACCCCTTGACAGTAGCACGGCCTCGCGCGCTACGCTGGGGTCATGCCTAGCGATAAGCAGCCGTCCAAGAAGCCGCCGAAGGACGTAGCCCAGGCAGCGAATGACGTGCTGAAGCAACTCATCAGTCGCCACCCCGAAAGAGACAGCGCGGCGAATATCGCCGCCCAGACGAACCAAGTGCGACCGGCGTTCGAGGAAGCGGTCAGGAAGAAAGACCCCGCAGCGGTCGATCTAGGGCGGCGCGGCGGTCAGAAGCGCGCCGAGACGCTATCGGCCGAAGAACGCAAGCGGATCGCGGCCGAAGCGGCGCGCAAGCGGTGGGGCGACAAAAAGGTCTAGCCGAAAGGGTCCTCCTCCTGCTAAAATAGGAGAGCCCCGCTTTCGCGGGGCCCTCTCGCCCTTGTTGTTTGGATTCGACGCACAGCGCCGGGTTGTCTCTGGGTCTAAGCACCGGGTCCATCACCTCCTTTCGGGGAGCAGGAGCGAGCGGAGCGGAGCCGGGGGGACACGATCCCCACACGCGGTGCTAGCGCGTGCCCTAGGTTTCTAAGGCCTGGTCGGACACCTGTCACGATTCGGCGGCTCCATCGGCGGCGGTCTGCGAAGGCGGGCCGCCGTTCTTTTCGTACGCGCGAAGCTGCTTGATGAGGCCGAACACCCACTCCTGATCGGCGTCCGACAGCTCCATCGGGTCAATCGTCACCGCGAGCGTCACCTCGCCGCCGCTCGAAAGCTGCACCGTCTTGGTGCTGCCCCGCGGGGCCGTCGTGGTCGTCGCGACGACGCCGGCCGCCTCCTCGCGCGGTTTGCCACCCTTGTTTGAGCGCCGCCGACGCGGCGTGGTCGGCTTTGGCGCGCCCTCGCCGTCGCCGTTCGCGACGATGCGCGCAGCGCGGAGGTGCGGCGAGAGCGGAATGCCGACGACCCCGGCGGCCTGGAAGAAAAACGCCTTCGCTTTGTTCAGCGTCTCTCCGCCGACGCCGTACTCCCGAAACTTCGTATCGACCTGGTTCTCGGTGGCCGTCTGGCCAAGCGCGAGGACGGCGTGGTATTTGTCCTCAATCACCTCGCGCAGCGCCTCTTTGCGCGTTTCCGGGTTCACCAGCCGCGCCAGGATCGGCTGGGGGTGTCCCTGCTCGTCTATCGTCCCGAGGGCCTTGAGGGACGAAATCAGCATGTTCTGCGTGCTGAACGACTGGTTCTGGAACACCGACTTGTCGAGGGGGTCCGGCACGCCCTGGCGCAAGGTGTCGAGCGCCGTCGTGAACGTCTTGAACGGGACGTAGGCAATGCCGATCGTTGCTTCTCGCGCCATAAATACTCTTGTCCTCCGGTGCCGTCGATAATACCGCAAGCGGAAAATACCGTCAATACCGCTAAGGCTTAGCGGACCCGACTTTTTTTGAAACTGCCCCGCCCACGGACTATGCTCTCATGTATGGAGCAGGAGTATTTACCGATAGGGAGCGCGGTGGAGGTCCAGGCGGCCTTCGGGGAACGGCTCACCCGACGTGTCGTAGCCGTGGAGAACGGGCGGGTGTACGTCTGCACGGAGGAAGAGCTTCGGGAAGCCCGCCGCTCGAAGCGACAGCCAGCGTGCGTAGGCTTCCGTCCTGAGGTAGTAAGACATATCGCTTGACATTATGCTTAGCGGTAAGCATAATAAGAGGTATGAACCGCCTCCCGCTCGCCGACCGCGTTCGCATCCTTGCCGCCCTGGTTGAAGGCAACAGCATCCGGGGCACGGCGCGCATGGTGGGCGTGGACAAGAAAACCGTCCTCAAGCTGCTCGCCGACGTCGGGGATGCGTGCAACGTGTTCCTTGACGGCGCGATCCGCAACGTCAACAGCGCACGGATTCAGTGCGACGAGATTTGGAGCTACTGCCACGCCAAGGAGCGGAATCTCCCGCGCGAGCTTCGCGGCGCGAACGGCGTGGGCGACCTCTGGACTTGGACCGCTATCGACGCCGACACGAAGCTGATCGTGACGTGGCACCTCGGCAAGCGCTTAAAGGCGGATGCTGATATGTTCATCAGCGACCTCGCGGCGCGCGTCACCTCGGAGCGCGTGCAAATATCGACCGACGGCCTCGGGTTCTACGTTCCGCCGATCCAGCGGCATTTCTACCATCGCGCGGACCACGGTTCGGAGGTCAAGGACTACGGCCTCATGGACGACGATTCACCGGAGCGCAAGTATAGCCCGATGATCGTTAAGCGCGTTCACCGCACGGCGGTTTGGGGCGTGCCGGACGAGCAGCATATTTCGACGGCCTACGTCGAGCGCATGAACCTCACGGTGCGTATGTCGATCCGGCGCTTCACGCGGCTAACGAACGCGTTCAGCAAAAAGGCCGAGAACCTACAGCGCGCGCTCGCGCTCAGCTTCATGCACTACAACTACTGCCGCAAGCATATGTCGATCCGCACGACGCCGGCGATCAAAGCCGGGCTCACGGATCGGATTTGGACGCTGCACGACCTTGCAAACCTGCCTGACGTGCTTGACGATTCGCTAGTCGCCTAGGCTATCGGGTGATTCGCTTCCAGGCCGGGGATGCGGCCTCATCGCGCGCCGCCTCGACGATCCGCCGGGAGTCTAAGACCTGCTCACGCGTGGGAACGAGGCGTCCTGCCACGACGGCGGTGACCGTTTGTCTGACCAATGGGACGCCGGGGAGGCCGCCCGTCGCCTTCCCCGGTATCGCCTTGTGTCTCCGGCGGAACCGCTTGCTCGTCATTTCGTCGCCTCCCAAAATACCCGATTGCTGTAGTAATACCCGGCAGGAGGGCCATAAGGTTGTCCTCCATTTCATCAGTCATCCGCCGGACCCGAAGCCCGATCTCCTCGGCCTCTTCGTAGTCAATAACGAAGCTGTGTGACGGATAATTCCAGGTTAGGGTGCGGACGATCTCTCGCACCTCGCTCGGCGGACGGTCTGCATATCCATACCGCGTCATTACGCGTCGTCCGTACTCTTCACTCATGCTGAGAGAACGGTGCGCGCGCCCAAAGTCGAGCGGATCAACGTTGTTGTAGAGCGCCTGCATCATGCCGGTCGTATACTCCACCGCATGCGAAAGGACGCCTTCGATTGTCATATTTGTTCGGCGCAACGTCGTCATGACGAATTGGTCGAGCATTTCGTAGCCGTGCTGCCGGAGATAGTCGATTGCTCCGAATTGCTCAAGCGCCGACATATATTCATCCGCATGACGAGGGTCGATGATTTGAGCGTCGAGCGGCCCTAATTCAGCGTCCCGTCCAAGCCATATCTCATGCGCCCCAAGCGCAAAGAATGTCGCGGCGCTCTTCGCATAGTCCGGTATGAAAACGCGGAGCTCGGCACAGTCGCCGTGGAGGTGGGTTAGAAGTTTGTACGCGGCTTCAATGTCCCCGCCGAGGGACTGTAAGATGACGTCAACCCGTGGCGCGGGCAGTCTTGGGTCGCTGTCGCACAGGGCATGGGAAATGAGGTGCGGCGTGATCGCCTCTTCGCACACGAACGAGTAGAGGACGGAGTTTTCGCGGGCTTCCCACGCCTGTATGGCAGCCCAGGCTTGGTCCGAAAGGGCATCGTCCGGCTGGCAGATGATCATCGGCGGACGAGCTTTTTTGGCGCGGCAATCCAGCCGACCCTTTTGGCTGGCGCGTTACCATGCTATGGGCCGCAGCCGGTATGCTGTGCGATGATCGACCGCATGCGCCTCGCCGACCTCGCCCGCTTGCTTCGCCGGATCGCGGCCGTGGACCGCAGGGTGAAGAAGCTGGAGGCCGAGCGGGCGACCGATCAGGACCGCAAGCCACGGCGGTCACCGAACGGCGGGTCCGCTTGAAAACGGACCACTACCGATCGAGACCGGCCATCTTGACGCCCTTCGACGCGCATGGTATCGTAACCGTCGCCCCGTCGCGGGGTGGAGCAGTCCGGTAGCTCGTCGGGCTCATAACCCGAAGGTCACAGGTTCAAATCCTGTCCCCGCAACCATGAAAAGCCCGCTCACGCGGGCTTTTTCTCATGCTCCGCGCTTGCATGGCGTTGCCGCGGATCGTTCGGCCGAAGCGCAGCCGTCGGGACGCTCCGTGCACTTCGCGTTGCGCGCGAAGCTCGTCCGCGTCGATCCGGCTGCGCTCCCTGGAGTGCCCGGGTATCCGGGAGATCACGGTCAGGAACGGTTTTGACGGGCCGGTCGCGTACGCGGCGGCTGCAGAGCAATCCGTTCGGGCCGCTACGGTTCACAGCAATCGTCCAGATCGACGGTATGGCGGATGAGGAGTCCACGCTTGTCGAAGCGTGCGCGAACGGTCCAGATCGTGTCGAACGAGTTCCAAAAGTGCGGACGAGGTTCGAAGACGTCGAGGTCCGCTTCGTCGGCCACCCCGTTCGGCCGTCGCCCGAATATGCGTGTCTGACGTTCTCCCAACGGTCTCGCTGATGAGCGGCGCTGTCCTTTTGGAAAATCGCCGTCACGGCGGCGCGCGGCATTCCGGTTCGCAGTTGGGCGTCGATGCGATGCGCACGCTCTGCGGAGGCGGAGCTCGCGTCCGGCTGCCAGCCGCCCCACCCCATGAACTCGGCATAGACGTATGCACAGAAGACCACGAGCAGCACGAGAAGCGGCGCCGCGAGCAGGAGCACGATGGCAAGGACCGGACACCGGCGCACGCGCGCGGCGCCGACGCTCATCGCCGCGCCTGCCGGCTCCGCGCGCGCGAGCCGGCGCGAGCCTCGTCATCGTGGGGCGGCTCGTCCGATTGCGACCTGGCTGTACATGCTTCGCGCCAAACGGGATGTTGCTCGATCTCCTCGAGGAACGCTTCCGCGCGCTTCGGTTCGCCCGGAGTGTTCGACCCGCGCCGCTTCATGGCGAAACCCTGACCGCAGGCGATAGATCGAACATATGTTTGGGTACCATCCGAACATGCTGGACGACGTCAAACGAGACCCGATGATGGCGCGGCTGCTCGACGACCTCGCGGGCGGGACCGACATCGGGCACTACGGGCGGCTGGTCGTCGCGATGGTCGCGCGGCACTTCGTCGAGGAGGACGAGCTGGTCGCGCTTCTTGCGAACGACCGCGACTTTTCCGAAGAACAGGCGCGCGCGATGGTGCGTGAGGTCGTCGACGCGGGCTACTCGCCGCCGAAGCGCGAGAAGATCCTCGAGTTTCAGTCCCGCCAGGACTACCCGATCATCGAGGATGCCGACGACCCGGACGCCGGAAACGTCTACAAGACGCTGCGCTTTCCGGACGAGGTGTACGAGCATATCGAGCACTATCGCGAGCAGAAGGTCGCCGCTGCGCACTAGCGGGCGAAGTGCGAGCGCTTGTACCGTGCCG
Source organism: Vulcanimicrobiaceae bacterium (assembly GCA_035650875.1). Classification (GTDB taxonomy): domain Bacteria; phylum Vulcanimicrobiota; class Vulcanimicrobiia; order Vulcanimicrobiales; family Vulcanimicrobiaceae; genus Vulcanimicrobium. Next base: position 88,196 of record DASRGU010000009.1, on the reverse strand, counting down.
ATGCGCCGACGCACGCCCGCGAAATCGACCTCGATCGGCATCTCTCCCGCGGCACAGGTGATCTACGGCGAGCATACCGAGGCGAGGACGACCGGCGCGTCCGTAGTTCTACCGACTCGCCGCGGGCGGCGCGGCTGGGTGGGCGCTACGCCTTCGCCGCGGCCTCGCGGCCGATGACGCCCAGCTCGCGGCCGACCTTCTCGAATGCGGCGAGCGCGCGATCGAGCTCTTCCCGCGTCAGCGCGCTCGACATCTGCACGCGCACGCGCGCGGTTCCTTCGGGGACCACCGGGTAGCCGAAGCCGGTCACGAAGACGCCTTCCTTCAGAAGTCGATCGCTCATCGCGATGGCGAACGCGGTGTCGCCGACGATGATCGGGACGATCGCGCTCGGGCCTTCGAGCGGCGTGAAGCCGAGCTTCGTGAGGCCCGCGCGGAAGTAGCGGACGTTCTCGCGCTGCCGCTCGACCAGCTCGGGATGCGCGTCGAGCACGTCGATCGCGGCGAGCGCGCTGCACGCCACCGTCGCCGGAAGCGCGTTCGAGAAGAGCTGCGTGCGCGAACGCTGGACGAGCGTGTCGATCAGCGCGGCCGAGCCGGCGACGAAGCCGCCCGCGGCGCCGCCGAGCGCTTTGCCGAGCGTGCCGGTGACGACGTCGATCTTGCCTTCGAGGCCGAAGTGCTCGATCGTCCCGCGCCCGGTCTTGCCCATCACGCCGGTGCCGTGCGAGTCGTCGACGATCGTCACCGCGCCGTAGCGCTCCGCCAGCGCGACGATCTCCGGCAGCTTCGCGATCGAGCCTTCCATCGAGAACACGCCGTCGGTGATCACGAACGCCGTGCCGTCGGCCTCCTTCAGCTTCTGCTCGAGATCGGCCATGTCGCCGTGCTTGTAGCGCGTGCGCTTCGCCCCCGCGAGACGGCAGCCGTCGATGATCGACGCGTGATTGAGCTCGTCGCTGATGATGGTGTTGCCCGCCGTCGCGATCGTCGGAATGAGCCCTTCGTTCGCGGTCCAGCACGACACGTACGAAAGCGCCGCCTCGAAGCCGAGAAACGCCGCGATGCGCTCTTCCAGGCGGCGGTGGACGTCGAAGGTCCCACAGATGAAGCGGACCGACGCAGTGCCCGCGCCGTAGCGGCGCAGTCCCTCGATGCCGGCTTCGACGACGTCGGGATGGTCGGCCAGCCCGAGGTAGTTGTTCGACGAGAGGACGATGACGTCGCCGGCCTCTTCCATGTGCACTTCGGCAGCCATCGGGCCGGTGAGGTGGCGGAGGCGCTTGTACGTGCCGGCGGCGCGCAGCGCGTCGAGCTCGGCGTTGAGGCGGGTTTCGAAGGCGGCGTTCATCGAGGCTCCGTTGCTGAACTTCGGCTGCTTGCTTGCCGATAGGTACGGGGTGGACGAGACCTTCGGAACGCTGCAATGCACGCTCCTTGACCAGCGTTCCAGCGCTCCGCTCCAGGGCGCACGCGTGAGCTGCCTCTGGCGGGATCAACGGGTCTCGACGATCAAGGCGGACGCGCAGGGCACGTTCGTCGCCCAGCTTCCGCAAGGCGTCTACGACCTCGCGATCTCGGCGCACGGATACCTCTCGCTCTTCGTACGCGGGGTCGGCGTCCTGGGCGGCTACCATCAGTCGATCGTGCGCGCGCTCGTCCCCGGGCAGGGTCAGGATCTCGCCGGCGAGCCGTCGACCGCCATCGCGGGCTACGTCTGCGACCGGATCGGAGGCGCCGTCCCCGGCGCGACGATCCATGTCAACGGCGAAAACGAGGGCGCCGCGTACACGACGCGCACCGACCGCCGCGGCGCGTTCGTCGTGCACGGCGTGCGTCCCGGGATGTACGATCTCGTCGTGCGCGCCGGCGAACGGACGCTCGCGAAAGAGCACGTGGCGATCGCGCACGTGAAGACCCTCGTTCGCCGGGACCTCCGCCTGCTGCAGGCCTAACGCACGCCGCTCGCCGCAAGCGGCTAGAGGGACTGGTTCGCCGACGTCGTAGGGAAGCCAGACCGATCGTCCGGTACTACTACTGGGGGCTACGGGCATGGGGTGGAGGAGCATTGCCGCGGCGATGGCGGTCGCCGCCTTCACGGTAGGGGCCGTCTCACCGGCTTCGACGCCGGCTCCGCATCGTCGCGGGGCCCCGGCCGCCGCGACCGCGCGCGCGACGAAAGCGCCGCATGCGATCCCGACGAAGGCCGCGACGAACACGAACGGATCGCGCAAAGGCGGCAACGCAAACGGGTCAAAGCCGGCGAAGCCCGCCAAAGCGAGTTCTCCGCCGTCGGTCAAGCCCGCCACGCCGCCGCCGAAGGCCGGCGCGCCGGCTTCGCCGACCCCGAACCCCATCGTCGTCAACGTAGCGATCTTTCGCGCGAAGCATTCGGCGTTCGGCCAAACGACCGCCGGCGGCAACGGCGCGGCTTCCAAGAAGGAAGCGAGCGGCAGCGCGGGGCCGAAGGCAAACCCGGCACCGGCGCCCGATCCGTACAAGACGCTCGAGGCGGACGTGACGAAGCTCGGGCCGTTCAAAGCGTGGATCGTCGACGAGGACTGCACGACGTGCAAGCTCGGCGACGCGCAGATTTACATGTACGGACAGGAAACGCCCGCATCGGGAAAGACCGCCGCGGCGTTCAGCGTCACGTCGTTTTACGTCAGCGCGCCGTCCCTTCAGCGGATTGACAGCGTGTCAGTCTCGGACACGATGTCGAACGGTGCGATCACGGCCGTCCCGGAGTTCAGTTCCGACCAACTGAAGAGACTGATCGGACGTATCACGCTCGACGAAAATTTCAAACTGTCAATCGACCTTGCCGCAACCGACGCCGCTCTCCAGCTCGTGCCCAGCCCGGTGAACGCGACGGATCCGGATTACGAGCCGATTCTCGAAAACATCCTGGAGGGCTACGGCATCTCGTCGACACGATCGCACTTCTCAGCCAACGCGCTGCATGGACCGAGCGACCCGACGACGTGTCCCGGACCGCAGCGCTATTTCATCTATCGCGTGCGATTCGACCGTGACGACTTCTCGTTCCGGCTGCAGGGCCGGACGAAGCTCGAAGCGTTCGCGGAAGGGTTCATCGTCGACTGTACGGCGCCGCTTGCGATACCGCCCGCGGCGACCGGCGCCGCGAGCAAGATGGTCACGACCACGTCCGATTTCCTGACGGGCTTGGCAGCCCTCGCGGTGACGCTGAAGCCTGCGATCGGCACGAAGATCTTGCTGCCCGGCGTGGTCGCATTCTCAAAAGTCGTCGACGAGGACATCAACTCGACCACGATCCGCAACGCCGTCGCGGCAACCGCATTGGAACGACTCGCTGGGAACATCTGCACGCGATTGCTCGCCGCGAAATTGAAGGGCCACGAGGTACCGGGCAGCCTCCCGACCGCTGCGCCGGACGTCATCGAACCGCCTCCCGTGATGCCGGAACATGTGACGGAGCCGCTCGAATGCTCACCGCACGTCCGATACAACAACGGCGGTGATCGAGGGTGGTCGCAGACGGACGACTACGACCAGATCTACAAAGACTGGACGAAGAACTATCCGCCGGGTTCTTTCCACCCCGGCTCGACCCAGTAGCGGTCGGACGCGCTCAGAGCTTCAGGACGATCTTCGCGGCTTCGCCGGATCGCATCAGCGCGAACGCCTCGTCGAAGCGCTCGAACGGCATGACGTGCGTGATGATCGGCGTGAGGTCGACGCGGCCGCTCGTCACGAGCGCCTGGGTCTGATACCACGTCTCGAACATCCGGCGGCCGTTGATGCCGAGGACGGTGAGGCCTTTGAAGATGATCCGTTCGGCGAGGTTGATCTCCACGTCGTCGGACGGGATCCCCAGCAGCGCAGCAACCCCGCCGTTGCGAACCATCGCGAGCCCGCTGTCGATCGCGGAGCCCGAGCCGGACATCTCGAGCAGCACGTCGACGCCGTCGCCGCCGGTGCGGCGCACGATCTCCTCGACGAGCCCGGTCTGCGTCGCGCTGAACGTCGCATCCGCGCCGACGCGCGCGGCGAGCGCGAGCTTCTGCGGGTTCACGTCGATCGCGAACACCTTCGCGGCGCCGGCCGCGCGCGCGACGGGGATCGCCATCAGCCCGATCGATCCGACGCCGGTGATCGCCACCGATCTCACCGAGACGTCGGCCGCCATGACCGTGTGCACCGCGTTCCCGAGCGGATCGAAGACCGCGGCCCACGTATCCGGGATCGACGGATCGAGCTTCCACACGTTCGACTCCGGCATCCGGATGTAGTCGGCGAACGCGCCGTCGGTGTCGACGCCGATGATCTTCACGTGCTCGCAGATGTGCGCCTGACCGGTGCGGCACAGCGAGCAGATCCCGCACGCGATGTGCCCTTCGGCCGAAACCCGATCGCCCGGCGCGAACGCCGTCACCGCGCTCCCGACCGCGGCGACCTCGCCCATGAACTCGTGCCCGATCGTCAGCGGCGGCTTCACGCGGCGCTCGGCCCAGTGATCCCAGGCGTAGATGTGCAGGTCGGTCCCGCACACGCCGGCCGCCTTGACGCGGACGAGCACGTCGCTCGGCCCGACGTCCGGGACGGCGATCTCTTCGAGCGCGAAACCGGGCCCCGCCGCCTTCTTGCGCAGCGCGCGCATCGTGCGGGGGATCGGCGGGCGCACGCTCGCGGGCACAGGAGACGTCGTCTGCATCGACGCGCCCTTCGCCGCCGGCGGCGCTCGCGCTTTTCGCGGCGCGGCCGGCTTTACCCGAAGCGGCCGGTGATGTAGTCCTCGGTGCGCTTCTCTTTCGGGTGGGTGAAGATCTGGTTCGTCGGGCCCACCTCGACGATCTCGCCCAAGTGGAAGAACGCCGTGTAGTCGGAGACGCGCGCCGCCTGCTGCATCGAGTGCGTCACGATCACGACCGTGTAGAGCTCGGTGAGCTGGCCGATGAGGTCTTCGATCTTCGACGTCGCGATCGGGTCGAGCGCCGACGCCGGCTCGTCCATCAGGATCACTTCCGGATTCAGGGCCACGGCGCGCGCGATGCAGAGGCGCTGCTGCTGGCCGCCCGAGAGGTCGAGCGCGGAGCGCTGGAGCCGGTCCTTCACCTCGTCCCAGAGCGCGGCTTGACGCAGCGCACGCTCAGCCAGCTCGTCCAGACGCGCCTTGTTGCGCTCGCCGTGGATGCGCGGCCCGTAGACCACGTTTTCGTAGATCGTCTTCGGGAACGGATTCGGGCGCTGGAAGACCATGCCGATGCGGTGCCGGATGACCACCGGGTCGGCGTCGGGACCGTAGATGTCCTCGCCGTCGAGCTTGATGCAGCCTTCGACGCGCGCGCCGGGCGTGAGATCGTGCATGCGGTCGAGCGCGCGCAGGAACGTCGACTTGCCGCAGCCCGACGGGCCGATGAGCGCGGTCACGTGCTGGCCGCGCATCGTGAGCGACGCGTCCTTGATCGCGTGGAACGTGCCGTAGTACACGTCGACGTGCTCGGCGACGAGCTTGGCGCTGCCTTCCTCCACCACGGGAACGCTCGGGGTCTGAAACATCGTCTCCTCGAGGGGCGGGAGCGGTACCACGGGTCGCTCGTGCGGCTTGATCTGAATCACGACGATCTCCCGGTGAAGCGCTTGGTGAGCGCACGTCCAACGACGCGGGCGGCGACGTTGAACAGCAGGACCATGATCAGGAGCACGAGCGCCGAGCCGTTGCCGATGCGATAGACGTCGGGCACGACCGACTCGGAGCGCGTATACCACAAATGGACCGCCAAGGTCTCGGCGGTGTGGAAGGGGTTGAGGTCGTAGGGGGAGTTGACCGAGACGCTCAGCCCGGCCGTGAAGATGAGCGCCGCCGTCTCCCCGAAGATGCGGCCCGCGATCAGCACCACGCCCGTCGTCATGCGCCCGATCGCGCTCGGCAGCACGACCCGCGTGATCGTCTGCCAGCGCGTCCCCCCGAGAGCGACCGATCCCTCGCGCAGCGTGTCGGGCACGCTCGCGAGCGCCTCCTGCGTGACGCGCATCAGCGCCGGCAAGTTCAGCAGCGTCAGCGTCAGCGCGCCGCCGATCGCCGTGAATCCCCAATGGAAGGTGTAGACGAACACGAGCAGTCCGAACAGCCCCATGACGATCGACGGCACGGTCGCCAGCGACTCCGCGCTGAACTGCACGATCGTGCGAAAGATCCCGGGAAGCGCGTACTCCTGCAGATAGATCCCCGCCGACACCGCGATCGGGATCGTGAACGCGAGCGTCAGGACGAGGATGTAGAACGAGTTGTAGATCTCCGGCCCGACGCCGCCGCCGGCGGTCGTCTCTTTCGGCTGCCCGAAGATGAACGACGGCGTCATCGCGCTCGCGCCGAGATACACCATGTAGATCACGAAGGCGGCGAGCATGACGATGATGCTGCTCGCCATGGCCCACAGGATCGCGGTCGCGATCGCGTCGGCCGCGCGCCGCCGGCGGACGCCGCCGGTCGAGCGCACGAGCGCGTGCGGGACGGCGGCGGTCGTCACGTGCGCCGCCTCAACGCGAAGCGCACGAGCAAGATCAGGACCATCGCGATCAGCAGGAGCAGCAGCGCCATCGAGAACAGCGCGTGCTCGAGCAGCGAGCCTTGCGTCGCGCCCGGCATGTCGGTCACGATCTCCGTCGGCAGCGCGGCCGTGGGGGCGAAGATCCCGCTCGCGAACTGCGTGGCGTTGCCGATCACCATCTGGATGGCGAGCGTCTCACCGATCGCACGCGCCATCCCGAGGATCACGGCGACGCTGATGCCGCTGCGCGCGCTCGGCAGCAGCACGCGGGTGATCGTCTGCCAGCGCGTCGCGCCGAGCGCCATCGAGCCTTCCTTCAGCACGCTCGGGACGGAACGGAACGCGTCCTCGCTCAGCGTGATGACCGTGGGCAGGATCATGATCGAGAGCACGATCCCGGCCGCGGCGAGGCCGAACCCGCTCGGGGAGCTCGTGTGCTCGCGAATCAGCGGCACGAGCAGGGTGAGCCCGAGCCAGCCGTAGACGACCGACGGGATCCCGACCATGACCTCGATCGCCGGCTTGAGGAGATGCGTCATCCGCGGCGGCGCCAGCTCGGCGAGAAAGACGCCGACGGCGATCCCGAACGGGCCGCCGACGCACAGCGCGAACAGCGTGACGAGCAGCGAGCCCGCGATGAACACCGCGGACCCCGGCGCGCCGGCGTCCGGCGCGAAGTTCGGCGAGAACAGGAACGTGAACGGCGAGACGTGGTCGACCCAGAACGTCTTCGTCCCCTCGAACGCGAGGTACCCGAGGAGCAGCGCCATCGCCGCGATCACGAAGAACGCGGCGAACCGCAGGACGTGGGTCGCAGCCTGCTCGATGCGGTGCGCGAGACGCGCTTGCGGGGCGATCACGACGCCGGGCTCCCGCTCTTTTCCAACGAGGTCTCGTCCACGCGGCGCAATCGTCGCAGCCGAACCCTAAGAGCGCGTTAACCGAAGATTAAGGCGCCTTAAGGTTCGGCCGCCGCCGGGGCTAACGGTCCGTTTCGCTGACCTTCATGTCGGCGATCTTGATGTAGCCGTTCTTCTGAAGCAGGTCGCTGTGGCCGCTGATGAAGGCGATGAACTTCTGCACGTCGCCGGCCGGCGCGCCGTACGTGAACATGTGCTCGTACGACCAGAACGGGTACTTGCCGCTCTGCACGTTCTGATCGGTCGGCGCGACGCCGTCGATCTGCAGCTCGTTGAGCCCCGCGTTGCGGGTCCCGGAGAACGCGGCGTACGAGATCGAGCCCGGCGTCTGCTTCACGGTGCTCACCACCGTACCGGTCGCATCTTCGACCAGCCCGGACTCGTTCACCGGCGTGCCGTTCATCACGGTCTTCGTGAAGACGGCGCGCGTCCCGGAGCTGCGCGGCCGGTTGATGACGACGATCTTTTGGTCGGGCCCGCCGACCTCTTTCCAGTTCGTCGTCTTCATCGTGAAGATGTCCTGGAGCTGCTTCTTCGAGAGCCCTTTGAGCTTGATGTCGGGGTTCACGACGACCGCGAAGCCGATCACCGCGACCCGGTTGTCGTGCAGCTCGGGATGCGTCGGCGCCGTGATGTCGGAGTCGCCGATCGTCACGGCCTTCTGCGCGACCTGCGCGATCCCGGTCCCCGAGCCGCCGCCCGAGACGCTGATCTTCACGTCGGGATGCGCGCGCTGGTATTCGTCGGCGGCTTCCTTGACGAGCGGCAGCAGCGCGGTCGAGCCGGCCGCCGTGATGGTGTTGTCCGCGAGCGCGGGCAGCGTCGCTCCGCCGAGCGAAAACGCGAGGAGCAGGGCCGCCGCGGCAGCGTGCTTCTTCACTCAGAACCTCCGAGACGAGTGCATGCAGCCGGGCGCGAGCGCGACCGGTCCGCGGCGGGATCGTGCCAGAACAATGCTAAGGGTCGATTAAGTCGCGCTTAAGCCTTTCTCATCGACGCTCGGAACCCGGAGCGTGAACGTGGCCCCGTGCCCGTACACCGACGCCGCCGTGAGCGAACCGCCGTGCGCTTCGGCGAGGTGCTTCGCGATGGCCAAGCCGAGCCCGGTTCCGCCGTGCTCGCGCGAACGCGAACGGTCGACGACGTAGAAGCGCTCGAACACGCGCGGCAGATCGGCGAACGGGATCCCCGTCCCGTTGTCGCGCACGGCGAGCAGCGCGATCGTTGCCTCGCGGCGCACTTCGACGACGATGCGCCCCCTGCGCGGCGTGTGGCGGAGCGCGTTGTCGACGAGGTTGACGACGATCTGCGTGATGCGCCCGCGATCGGCGTCGACGTGCACGGCTTCCGGCGCGTCGAGCTCGAGGTCGACGCCGGCCTCGTCGGCGCGGCGCGCGAACGTGTTGATCGTCGCCGCCGCCACCTCACCGAGGTCGAACCGCTCCCGGCGCAGACGGATCGTGCCCGACTCGGAGCGTGCCAGCTCCAGCAGGTCTTCGACGAGGCGGATCATGCGCTCCAGCTCGCCGGCGACCTGCGGAAGGAACAGGGCCCGCGCCTCCGCGTCGTCGTCGGAGAGCATCACCGTGTCGAGCATCACCTTCATCGCGGTGAGCGGCGTGCGCAGCTCGTGCGAGACGTTCCCGACGAAATCGCTGCGCACGCGCTCCGCCGCCAGCGACGACGTGCGGTCGGCGGCGATCGCCATCGCGCCGTGCTCGTACGGCTGCGCGGTCACGCCGACGAAACGCTCGCGCGATCCGCTGCCGAAAACGATGTCGCCGGTGCGCGTGTCGCCGGTCAGCGCGTGGCCGATCATCCGCTCCAGGTCCACCGACGGGATCACCTCGATGATCGCGCGGCCGATCGCCCAGTCGGGGTCGACGGTGAACAGCAGCGCGGCGGCGTTGTTGAAGACGCGCACGCGGGCGCGCTCGTCGACGAGAAACGCCGCGAAGGGCAGCGCGGCGACCAGCCGCTCGGAGCGGTCGTCGTCGGGGCGCGCCGGAACGGCCGGCGGGGACGGCGCTGCGGGGCGCGTGACGCGCGGGCGCAGGGCGGCGTAGGTGACGATGATCCCCGCGAGCGCACCCACCGAACCCGCGAGAACGTCGAACGCCATCGTGCCGTCGCTACTCGCGGAACATGTAGCCCCGGCTGCGCACCGTGACGATGTGGCGGGGGTTGTTGGCGTCCACCTCGATCTTCTCGCGCAGCCAGCGGACGTGCACGCTGATCGTCTGATGCTCGCCCTCGAAGTCGTAGCCCCAGACCTTTTCGAGCAGCATCTGCCGCGTCACGATGCGGCCGCGATTCTCCATGAGCACGTGGAGCAGCCGGAACTCCTTCGGCGCGAGCTGCACCTCACGGCCGCGCACGACGACCCGCTGCCGCGCCGGATCGATCGTGATCTCGCCCGCGGTGATCGACTCGTCGCGCTCCTCGGCGTCCACGTCGACGCGCCGGAGCCGCGCTTTGATCCGCGCCATGATCTCGCCCAGCGAGAACGGCTTCGTGACGTAGTCGTCCGCGCCCAGCTCGAGCGCGAGCACCTTGTCGAACTCCTGATCCTTCGCGGTGAGCATGATGATCGGGACGTTCGAGCTCTTGCGGATCTCCTTGCACGCTTCGATCCCGTCGAGCAGCGGCAGCATGATGTCGAGCACGACCAGATCCGGGTGCTCCGTCTGCGCGAGCGAGACGGCGGTGCGCCCGTCACCCGCGGTCGTCACGGTGTAGCCGTTCTTCTCGAGGTTGTAGCGCAGCGAGTGCACGATCGCCGCCTCGTCGTCGACGAGCAGGATCCGCTTCTTCGGCGTGAAGGCCGCGGTCACGCGCGCGCCCCTTCGACCGCGTCGAGGACGACCCGGACGCCGAACGTCCGCTCGAAGAGGTCGGCTTTTGCCATCGCGCCGTCCAGTTCGGCCGCGACGTCGCCGTCGGCCTGCGCGGTGAGGACGAGGCGGTTGCCCTCGAGCCGGACGTTCACGTCGTTGACGAGCCCGAGGTGCCTCACGTCGAGGCCGTCGGCGATCCGCAGGAACGAGGCCAGAACGTCGACGCGCCGGCGGTCGGCCGGCGCGAGCGCCACGTACTCCGGATGCGACGGCTTCGGCGCGGCGCGGCGGTAGTAGCGCGCGATGAGCGCGACCAGCTCGCGCTCCGCATCGCTCCAGCCCTCGAGCGGCGAATTGCGAATCAGGTAGGCGGTGTGCTTGTGCCGGCTCGACTCGGCGACGAACGCGCCGATGCCGTGCAGCATCGCGGCGGCCCAGACGAGATCGCGGTCGGCCGGCGGAAGACCGTGCAGCGGGACGAGGCGCTCGAAGAGCAGCAGCGCGAGCCGCGCGACGTGGCGCTGGTGGTTCCCGAGATGCTCGTAGCGCCGGGCGAGCGCCTCGACCGCGTCGACGCGGCGCGCGCGCACGTCGCCGAGCCGCTCCGCGAGCGACCGGTCGCGCTGCGCGAGGTCGACGACGACGCCGTCGCGCAGGGCACGCTCGCAGACGACGATCTCCGGGAGGCCGAGACTGCGCAGGGCCCCGATCAGCACCGCGTTTCCGGCGACGATGATGTCCGCACGGCGCGGGTTCATCCCCGGCATGCGGCGGCGCTCGGTCTCCGTCATCGGGAGCATCACGCGCTGCAGCTCTTCCAGGCGCGCGAGCCGCAGCGGGTAGCCGTGGACGCGCTTGAGCGCGATCCCGCGCGCCGCCGCGTCGACGGAAGCGAGCCCCATGATGGTCCCCGACGTCCCGATCCCGAGATCGAGCCGGTAATGTCCGATGCGCTCGGCGAGCGGCGCGAGGGTCTCGGCGACGTACGCGTCCAGCTCGCGCGCCGCGCGCAGCGGGTCCGAGCGCCCGCGCAGGAAGCCGTCGTAGAGGCGCAGGCTGCCGAGCTTCACCGACTCGACGAGGTACGGCTGCTCGCCGTCGGCGACGATGAACTCCGTCGAGCCGCCGCCGATGTCGACGATGCACGCGACACGGTCGTAGAGCGGGTAGCCGTTCGCGACCCCGAGGTGGATCAGCCGCGCCTCTTCTTCACCGCCGAGGATCTCGAGCGGGACGCCGGTGCGCGCCTCGACGAGCGCGCGGAACTCGCCCCCGTTCTCGGTCTCGCGCACCGCCGACGTCGCGACCGCACGCAGCCGCTCGGCGCCGAAGCGCCGCGCTTCGTCGGCGAACCGCGCGAGCGCCTCGACGCCGCGCTCGATCGCTTTGCGCGAAAGCCGTCCGCGCTGCAGCGCGTCGTCGCTGCCCAGGCGCACCATCTCGCGCGCCTTGTGGACGACGCGCGAGGTGTCGAACGCGGTGTCGATGTCGACGACGACGAGGTGGATCGAGTTCGTTCCGACGTCGATCGCGCCGAACAGCACGGCTTGTCCTAGCCGGGCTGCGGCTTCGCGACGCGCACGCCCGCGGCGCGCTCGTAGAACGTCGCGACCGACGTGTAGTCGTCGCGGCCGTGGCCTTCGCCGGAGCTCGCGGTGTAGAGCTGGTACGCGAGCGCGCTCGCCGGCATCGGAACGTCCATAGCGCGCGCGGAGTCGAGCGCCGCCGCGAGATCCTTGCGCAGCAGATCCAGCATGAAGCCGGGCTTGTGCGAGCCCGCCAGCCAGCTCTGCGGAAGCCAGTTCTGCAGCAGATAGTTCGACGCGGTCGCGGTGAGGATCACCTCGCGCACCGCCGCGACGTCGGCCCCCGCCTTCGCGGCGAAGACGAGCCCTTCGGCGTTCGCGATCATCACGTTCGCGATGATGATCTGGTTGACGAGCTTCACCACCTCGCCCATCCCGACCGGGCCGACGCGGGTCGGCGTCCCCATCGCGCGCAGCACCGGCTCCGCATCGCGAAAATCGTCGTCCGAGGCGCCGGCGATGATCGTCAGCGTCCCGGTGGTCGCGCGCGCCGGGCCGCCGGACACGGGCGCGTCGACGAACCGCATCCCGGCGGCGCGGAGCCGCGCGTCGAAGGCGCGGGTCGCGACGGGCGAGATGGTCGACATGTCGATGAACAGCGTCCCGTCGCGCGCGCCCTCGGCGGCGCCGCGCTCGCCGAACAGCGCCTCCTCGACTTGCGGCGCGTCGGGGACGCACGTCACGACGACGTCGGACTCGGCGGCAACGCCGGCCGGGTCGCCGCCGTCGGCGGCGCCCTGCGCGACGAGCCGCTCGACGGGCTCGCGGTTCCGATGCGCGCAGACGCGCACGGCGAAGCCGCCGCGCAGCAGCGACGCAGCCATGGGCTCTCCCATCGCGCCGACGCCGACGAACCCCACCGTGGTTGCCATACGAGCCGCCGCGTACGGCGCGCGGAACGGGTCGGCCTGCGGCGAAGCGCGCGACGTGCGCGCGTTCCTCGCCTTCGTCCGGCTCTCGCGGCTCGTGTTTCTGCTGGGCGGCGCCGCGGGGGTCGCGCTCGGTGCGGCGGTCGCCGCGTACGAGGGGTTCCCGGTGCGCTGGCCCGCGTACGCCGGCGCGCAGGCGCTGGTGACGGCGTTTCAGCTCATGGTGCACTACGCCAACGATTGGTTCGACCGCGCCGGGGACGCGGCGGCGGATGCGTCGCGGCGCACGCCGTTCTCCGGCGGGAGCGGCGTGCTCGCGAGCGGCGAGCTGCCCCCGCGCACCGCCCTGGTGGCGGCCTGCGCTTGCGCGGCCGCCGGGCTGGCCGTCACGGTGTGGTTCGCGCTCGCCGGTGACGTCGCGGCCGGCGTCGTGGGCGGCCTCATCGCCGTGCTCGCGTGGTGCTACTCCGCGCCGCCGGCGCGGCTCGCGGCGCGCGGGATCGGCGAGCTGGACACGGCGCTCGTCGTCTCGGTGCTCGTCCCCGCCGCGGGATACGCCGCCTGCGCCGGCCGGCTCGGTCCGACCCTGTTCGTCGCGGCCTCGGCGCCGTTCGTCGCCACGCTGGCGATGATGCTGTGCGTCGAGCTTCCCGACGCACCGGCCGACCGACGCTGCGGAAAGCGGACGCTGGTCGTGCGCTGGGGCGCGGCGCGCGCGTGGCTCGCGATCGCGCTGCTCGCGGCGACCGCCCTGGCCGTGGCGGCATTCGTCGCCCTGCGGCTGGCGCGGCCCTGGCTCGGGCTCGCGCTCGTCCCCGCCGCCGGCGTCGCGCTGCGCCTGATGTGGCTTGCCGGCCGCGACCGCCGGCCGGACGCGTTCGCGTACGCCGGGCCGGCGCTCTCGGCGACGGTGACGGGCGGTCTAGCCGCCGCCTATGCGCTCGCCGCAACCGCGCGCTGAACGACGGGCGTCGTTGCAAAGGGCCGCGGGGACGCTCAGAATGAAGCCACTCGCCCACGCATCCGAGGCCGCAGCGCCCGCACCGAAGGGGAACCCGACACATGCTTGCTTCGATCCGGCGACCGACGTTCGAAGACCTCAACCTCTCGACGGGCAAGCGCGCACGTCTGTGGGAGATGATGTACGGGCACGGCCCCGCCAACGGCACGCTGATGCTGCTCCCCATCGATCAAGGGCTCGAGCACGGGCCGGTCGATTTCTTCGACAATCCCGATGCGATCGACACCGACTGGGTGCTGCGGCTGGCGGTCGAGGGCAACTTCTCCGGGATCGCCTATCACGTCGGGCTCGCCGAGAAGTATCACAAGCAGTACGCCGGCCGCGTGCCGCTGGTGCTCAAGGTCAACGGCAAGACGAACATCCCGCCCGACGACGAGTCGTTCAGCCCGCTCACCTCGAGCGTCGAGGACGCGGTCCGTCTCGGCGCGTCCGCGGTCGGCTACACCGTGTACGTCGGCTCGCCGGCGCAAGACCGCGATCTGCGCCAAGCCAACGACGTGCGTCGCGAATGCGAGAAGTACGGGATGCCGATGATCGTGTGGTCGTACCCGCGCGGCTCGGCGGTGAAGGCGAAGGGCGGACAAGACTCGCTCTACGCGGTCGACTACGCGGCGCGCGTGGCGTGCGAGATCGGCGCGGACATCGTCAAGCTGAACGTGCCGAAGTCGGAAGAGGCGGCGACGGCGTCGCCCAAGCCGTACAACGGGCTGTCGATGGGCGAGCTGGACGGTCTGCGCAAGGTCGTCAAGTCGGCGGGCCGCACGCTCGTGCTCGTCTCCGGCGGCTCGAAGATGGGCGACGAAGACACGATCCACAAGGCGCGGCTCGCGATGGAGGCCGGGTGCGTCGGACTCATCTTCGGGCGCAACATGTGGCAGCGCACATGGGACGACGCGCTCGCGATGTCGCAGCGCATGCACGACGTGATGAAGGAGTTCGGAGCCTGATCGGGATCGGCGCGTCGCAGGCGACGGCGGTGAACGCCGCCGCCGCGAACGCGGCGCACACGGTCGAGGAGCGCATCGAACGCGCGCTCGACCGCATTCGTCCGGCGATCCGCCGCGACGGCGGCGACGTCTGGCTCGTGCGCGTCGCCGACGGCGTCGCGTACGTGCAGATGATCGGCGCGTGCGGCGGCTGCCCGGCCTCGCACGCGACGCTGAAAGGCGGGATCGAAGCCGTCGTCCTCGAGGACGTCCCCGAGATCCGCGCCGTCGAACAGCTCTAGCCGGGGCGCGTCGCGCCGCGGATCTCCCTACGGAGGATCTCGACGATGATGACGCCGCCTCGCTCGGTCTTCATCCTGGCGTACGCGCAGTGCGACGAGCTCGACGTCGTCGGCCCGTTCGCGGTCCTGCAGACCGCGAACCGGTATCTTTCCGACGCGGCGCGGGTGCCGAAAGGCACGCCGATCGATCTGCGCATCGTCGCCGTCGACGGCTCGGGCGCCGTGACGCTCGACGGTCCGAACGGACCGCAGCTCGTCGTCACCGGCATCCACGGGATCACGCTCGGCGTGCAGGCCTGGGACGGGAAGGAGCTTCCGGACCTGCTGCTCGTCGCGGGCGGCAACGTCGAGCCCGGGACGGGCGTCATGCTTCAGCAGAAGAATCCCGCCTTCAGCGGGCCGATCCGGCGGCAGTTCGAGAGGCAGTCGCGCGGGCTCGGCTCGATCTGCACCGGCGCGTTCGGGCTCGTCGGCGCCGACATCGTGCGCGGACGCCGCATCACGACGCATCCGGGCATGGTGGCCGACCTCGCCGCGGCCGGGGCGAAAGCATTGAATCCCGACTGGTACGCGCGCGTCGTGGAAGAGGACGGGATCCTGTCGTGCGGCGGCGTGACCTCCGGGATCGACGAGGCGGTCTACCTGCTCGCGACGCGCTGGCCCGACGATCCGCAGCTGGCCGCCGACGTCCGCGCGTTCGTCGACTATCCGTATCGCGCGGTGACGCGCAGCGATCTCCCGGCGTAGCGCGCGGCTCAGAGCGCGATCGCGCCCGCGTAGCCGGTCAGCTCCACGTACCCGGCGCCGACGCGCGCACCGGTCGTCGCGTCGTTCACGTCGACGTCGCCTTCCCAGTACGACACGCCGCCGGCGGTGTTCGCAAGCTCTTGATCGCGCAGCACCGGAACGAGCACGACGTCGATGCGCGCCGACGGGACGCGCACGCGCCACCCGCTCGGATACACGCCGCCGGTGTGCGGGCTCTTCCACGTTCCGCTCGCCGTGACGAGGACGTCGCCGGCGCGCAGGAACCGGACGTTTCCGCGCGGATCGACGAGCGATCCGCTCGACTCCGGCGTGAGCGTCCCGTCCCGCCGCCGCAGACGGTAGTCCATCACGTCGCGCCAGTCGTCGAGCTGGATCGCGAACCAGTCCCAGCCGGACTGATCGCGCTGCAGCTCGTCGGAACCGAACTCGTGGTCCATCCACGACAGCCCGCGCACGCGCAGGCGGCGTCCGCGATACCGCAGCGTCCCCGTCGTCGCGAGCCGCGTCAGCGAGTAGTAGTGCGAGGCGCACGTCGCGCACGCGCCTTTGAGCGAGACGCCTTCGTGCCCGTGGACCGCCGGCGGCTTCTCCGCGCGCTCCGTGAGGTCGAGCGCGACGCCGCCGCCGGCGGCCTGCAGACGAAACGACGGTCGGTCCGGGTCGGCGTCGCCGCCGGCCGCGAAGCGCAGCGTCCACCGATCGGAAGCGACGTCGAGCGTGCGCGTCGAGGCGCGTCCCATCCCGAGCGCCTCCCGCGCGAAGCGCTCGTCGTAGAGGAAGCGGCGTCCGGACTCATCGGTGAGCGCGAGGTGCGCGGGGTAGACCTGATCGCCGCGCCAGCGTGATTGCCCGGGCGCGGGACGCGGATCGCCGGGGCGCAGCCCGTACCGAAAGAACGTCAGCTCGTAGCCGAAGCGCCGGCCGTGGTCCGCGACGAGATGGCCGGTGTAGTACCACCACTCGCTCTGAAAGGCGACGTGCGCGCCGTGATCGCGCGGAAAGACGAAGCGCCACGGCAGCCGTGCGTTCGCGAAACCGCCCGCCGCCGTGCGCGGCGGAGCGGCCGCTCCGGCGCGCGCGTGAGCCGCCGTCAGCAGCACGCAGCACGCCGCGATCGCAAGGGCGCGCAGCGCGCTCCGCCGCGCGACGATGAAGCGGTTCATTCCGACCGCACCGTGTCGGCGGTGCGCATTCGCGCCGCGACGCCGGCCGGGTAGACGCCGGCGAGCAGCGCGGCGAGGACGACCAGCGCGATCGTCTCGGCGAGAAAAGGCCACGGCACGTACAGCTCGATGAGCCACCCGAACGCCTGGCGGTTGATGACGAACACGAGCACGAGCGCGAGGAGCAGCCCGACGACGATGCCCAGCATGCCGCCGAGCACGCCGATCGCCGCCGCTTCGGCCAGCACGACGGCCCGCACGCCGCCCGTCGTCACGCCGAGGTAACGCAGGATCCCGAACTCCCGGCGGCGCTCGAGGACGAGCGCGAACAGCGTCGACACCACGCCGAGGACGGCGATCGCGATCGCGATGACGTCGAGCGCGTACGTGATCGCGAACGTCCGGTCGAAGATCGTCACGACGAGCGCGCGCAGCTCGCGGTTCGTCTCGACGTCGATGCGCAGCGGCTCGAGCGCGCGCACGATCGCCGTGCGCAGCCGCGGCAGATCGGCGTTCGCCCGCGCATAGACCGCGATCGAATCGACGCGGTCGTCGCGGAACAGCCGGCGGTACGTGCGCACGTCCATGAGGACGAAGCCGGCGTCGGAAGAGTAGTCGTTGTAGACGGCGGCGACGTGCAGCGCGGCCGGGCCGGACGGCGTGCGCAATGCGATCGTGTCGCCGGCGGCGACGCCGAACTTGCTCGCGAACGGTTCCGAGACGAGAACCGCGTTACCGCCGCTCAGCGAGCGCGCGAGCGCCGGGACGTCGCGCACGCCGATCAGCCGCAGATGCCGCCGCCGCGCGATGAGCGAGAGATCGGTCGCGCCCACGTTCGTCAGGCGCCCGCCGAACGGCACTTGGATGCCGCGAAACGTGTCCACCTCCGCGACGCCGGGCACGGCCGCGATCCGCCGCGCAACCGACGGCGCGAACCCCGTTTCGTTCGACGCGTCTCCGAGCCCGAGCGGGCGCACGAACAGATCGGCGCGCAGCGTCTCGCCCGCCCAGGCGACGACCGTCGTGCGAAACGACGCGACGAGCACGGCGATCGCGACCATCATCCCGATCGCGACGGCGAGCCCGGCGACGGCGACCGCCGTGCGCACCGGAGCGCCGGCGAGGTTGGCCGCGGCGAGGGCGAGCGTCGGCCGCCGCGCCGCGAG
Source organism: Vulcanimicrobiaceae bacterium (assembly GCA_035650875.1). Lineage (GTDB taxonomy): Bacteria > Vulcanimicrobiota > Vulcanimicrobiia > Vulcanimicrobiales > Vulcanimicrobiaceae > Vulcanimicrobium. Next base: position 70,105 of record DASRGU010000009.1, on the reverse strand, counting down.
CGCGGTGCCTGCGCGCGCGAGCGTCTCCACGGCGAGCGGCGTGCACAGCGATCCCCCGAACATGATCAGCAGCCCGGCCGCATAGCCGAACACGGGGACGCCGTCGAGCGCCGGAGCGCGCGTGCAGCCCCACGCCGCGGCGAGCAGCACGAGCCCGGCGAGCGCGGCACGCGCTCCGAATCGCGGGCGGCGCCGCTCGAAGCCCTGAGCGCGCATCGCGATCGCGGGTGGCGTCGCGGCCGCGTCGAGCGCGGGAAACGCCGCCGCCGCGACCGACGCGGCGACGCCGAGAACGAGCGCCTTCACGAACAGCACCGGGTCGTAGACGACGCGATCCGCGTGCGTGCCGACGTAGATGGTGTTCACCGTGCGCGCGACCGCGTCGACGGCTCCGCGCGCGAGCAGCGCCCCGAGTCCGAGCCCGAGCAGCGACCCGAGCGTGCCGACGAGCGCGCCTTCCGCCGCGAACGTCCCGAACACCGCCGCACGCGTCGCGCCGAGCGCGCGGACGGTTCCGATCTCCGGCCGCCGCTGCACGACCGAGATCGCGACGGTGTTGTAGATGAGGTACATGCCGACGAGCAGGGCGACGTACGCGAGCGCTTCGAGGTTCAACCGGAAGCTGCGCAGCATGCGCGCGATCTCGCCGGTTCGGGTCGCGGGGCGGACGACGCGCGCGCCGGGCGGGATCGCGCGCGCGACGGCGCGCTGCACCTCCGACAGGCGCGCCGGATCGGCGACGAGGTCGATCCGGTCGAGAAGCCCCAGCTTCGCGAAGATCTCCTGCGCCGTCGCGACGTCGACGAAGATCAGACTCGAGTCGATCCCCGGCGTCCCGGCCGGGACGATCCCCGCGACGCGGAGCGTCACGACCCGATCGCCGGCGAGCGCGCGCACCGTCTGCCCGCTGCGCCATCGCAAGCGGCGTGCGGTCGCGGCTCCGACGAGCGCTCCGTGCGCGTTCACCAGGATCCACGGATCGGGAGCGGACGCGCTCACCGCGTCCGGCGACGGCCCGCCCGCCGCGGACGCCCCGGGAAGCGGCCGCAGCAGATCCAGCCCGAGAACGCGGATCACTTCGCCCGAGAGCGGCGCGCCGCTGCGCGCGCCGACCGTGAGCGAGTCTTCGATCGCCGGTTCGGCCGACTCGACGCCGGGGATGCGCTGCACGCGCAGCAGCGCGCGCTCGTCGAAACCGCGCGCGACGCCGAGCACTTGCAGATCGACCTTGCTCGACACGACGTTGACGCTGGAGGCGAACGAGGCGATCGCGGTCGCGTTCGCGAGATCGATCGCCAAGCCGATCGCGACGGCGAGGGCGACGGCGCCGAGCGTGACCGCGGCGCGCAGCGCGTTCGCGCGGAGCGGCCCGGCGACCAGCGCGGCAAAGAGACCCTTCATCGGCTCAGACGATGCGGCCGTCGCGCACGTGCACGACGCGATCGCACACCGCGGCGGCGTCGCCGCTGTGCGTCGCCATCAGGATCGCTTGCCCGCCGCGCGCGATCGTTCGCAGGAGCGCGAGCACGCGTGCGCCGGTCTGCGTGTCGAGGTTGCCCGTCGGCTCGTCGGCGAGCACGATCGCCGGGCGATGGACGATCGCGCGCGCGACGGCGGCGCGCTGCAGCTGGCCGCCGGAGAGCTGCGCCGGGAACGCCCGGCGCTTCTCCTCCAGCCCGACCGCGTGCAGCGCATCGGCGACGCGGCGCTCGATCTCGGCGCGCGGCACGCGCTGGAGGACGAGCGGCAGCGCGACGTTGTCGGCGACCCGCATCGCGGGCAGCAAGTTGAAGAACTGGAACACCGTACCGACGCGCTCGCGGCGCAGCCGCGTGAGCGCATCGTCGTCGAGCGCGCTCGTCGTCCGGCCGTCGACCTCGACCACGCCCGAAGTCGGGAGATCGACGCAGCCGACGAGATTGAGCAGGGTCGACTTGCCGCAGCCGCTCGGACCGACGAGCGCGACCATCTCGCCGCGTGCGACCTCCAGCGAGACGCCGTCGAGCGCGCGCACCGCTTCCTCGCCCGCGCCGTAGACTTTCACGACGTCGCGGACGCAGACCGGAACGCCGTGCCGCTCGCGGGTCGCCGGCGCGTCAGCCGTGGGCACGGAAGACGAGGGCGGCGTTGATCCCGCCGAAGCCGGCGGAGTTCGAGAGCACCGTCCGCACCGGGCGCTCGAGGCGCTTGCGCGTCAGCGCGAGGCCGCAGTCGGCGTCGTCGCTGTTGACGCTGCGCGGCACGACGCCCTCCCGTATCGCGAGCAGCGAGAGCGCCGCCTCCCACGCGCCCGTCGCGCCGAGCGCGTGGCCGTGCTGGCCCTTCGTCGCGGTGACCGGAACGGCGCTCGCGCGCTCGCCGAAGACGTGCTCGAGCGCGAGCGCTTCGCAACGGTCGCCGAGCGGCGTCGCGCTGCCGTGCGCGTTCACCAGGTCCACCTCGTCCGGCGCGAGCCGCGCTTCGGCGAGCGCACGGCGCATCGCCGCGGCGTTCATCGCGCCGTCGGGACGCGGCGCCGACATGTGGTGCGCGTCGTTCGTCAGACCGTACCCCGCGATCTCGCCGTAGACCTGCGCGCCGCGCGCCGCGGCGTCTTCGGCGCGCTCGAGCAGCAGCACGCCGGCGCCTTCGGCCATCACGAAGCCGTCGCGCGTGCGGTCGAACGGGCGGCTCGCCGCACGCGGGTCGTCGTTCCGCGTCGACATCGCGCGGATCACGGTGAACGCGCCGTAGACGAGCGGCGAGAGCGGCGCCTCGACCCCGCCGGCGAGCGCAGCCCGCACGTCGCCGCGCGCGACGGCACGGTACGCCTCGCCGATCGCGACCGCGCCCGCAGCGCACGAGTTGCCGTTGGCGACCGCCGGCCCGCGCAGCCCGAATTCGATCGCCACGTTGCACGTCGCGGCTCCGCCGAACACCGAGATCGCGAGCAGCGGCTTCACCGCGTCGAGCCCGCGCTCGCGGAAGACGTCGTGCTGCTCGTCGGCGAACGCGAGGCCGCCGAGCGCCGAGCCGACGTACACGCCGACGTCGTCCGAAGCGCCGTTCGGGACGTAGCGCGCGTCGTCGAGCGCGAGCCCGGCCGCCGCGATCGAGAGCTGCGAGAAGCGATCGGTCCAGCGCATGCGCTTGTCGCCCACGAAGTCACGCGCGTCGAAATCGTCGACCTGCGCCGCGATGCGCGAGCGGTATCCGTCGGCCGGGAAGCGCGTGAGCGCGGCGACGGCGACGCGTTCGGAGAGGACGCCGCGCCAGAACGCTTCGACGCCGATCCCGAGCGGGCTCACGATGCCGATCCCCGTCACGACGACGCGCGTCGTCACGCGCCGCCCTCGGCGATCGCTTTCATGCGCGCGAGCGTGCGCGAGGCGACGCCGTGGATGAAGACGTCGGAGACGACGTGCCGGCCGAGCCACTCGGCGGCGAGCGGAAACTCGAAGCGCAGCCGGTGCTCGATCGTGACGCGCGTCCCGCCGGGGATCGGGTCGAAGCGCCACTCGACGTCCATCCCGCGCGTCCAGCCGCGCACGTGCCGGAACGTGATGCGCGGCGTGCGGGGATCGTTCGTCTGTTCGGCGGTCCAGCTCAGCGGGACGATGCCGTGCCGCGCGCCCATCGCCACGACGCGCGCCTCGCCGCGGCGCTCGAGCACGCGCACGTATCGGTAGTGCGGCAACAGCTCGGGCCAGCGTTCCGTCGCCGCGCCGAGCGCGTAGACGGCCTCGGCGGGCGCGGCGATGTCCACGGCGTTGCGCGTCACCGTCATGCGACGATGCGGCCGAGCACGCCGGGACGGAACGCGCGCTGCGGCGGCGTGACGCCGCCGAGCGCGTCGAGCAGCGCCGCCGCCGCATCGGGAAAGCGCGCGAGACGCCGCGCCGCGCGTCGCGCGAGCACCGGCACGCGGACGAGGGTCGCGACCGCCGTGCAGAGCCGGCCGCGCGCGCGCAGATCGGCCGCGCGACGCCGCCCGTACGCGTCGAACAGCGCCGCTTCGCGCGCCGGCTCGCGCAGCGCGGCGAGCAGCGTCTGCGCCGCGTCCTCCGCGCTCGTGAGGGCGAGGAAGACGCCCTGGCCGGTGAACGGGTCGAGAAAGCCCGCCGCATCGCCGGCGAGCAGCGCACCCGGCGCCGCGGCCCGCCGCACCGCGTGCGCGAGCGGGCCGACCGAGACGCGCTCGCCGCTCCGCGTCGCGCCCGCGAACGATCGTACGCCCGCACCGAGCGCCGCTGCGGCGCCGCCGACCCCCGCGTCGACGTCGTGCGACCAGCGCGCGAGCCGCGCGCGCGGCACGACGACCATCACGTTCGCGCGGTCGCCGCCCAGCGGGTTGAGCGCGAAGTACGCGCCTTCGCCGGCGTACATCTCGACGTGGCCGTCGAGCGCCTCAAACCCCTCGTAGTGCCCGCCGATCGCGTAGCGCGGCTCGCCGCGCGACGGTTTCGCCAGCCCCAGCTTGCGCGCGACGAGCGAACCGACCCCGTCGGCTCCGACGACCGCGCCGGCGCGCAGCTCGCGCAGCGTCCCGTCGTCGTCGCGCACGCGCACGCCGACGCACCGGCCGCGCTCGACGATCGCCTCCTCGGCGCGCGCGCGCTCGACGCGCGCGCCGGCCGCGCACGCCGCCTCGAGCAGCAGCGCGTCGAGCACGTCGCGCGGGCAGGCCAGCGCTTCGCGCGCGAACGGCAGCGTCAGCGGCGCCGCGCCGCGCGCGACGAGCCGCACGCCGCGCAGCGGCGCGGCGACCGCGCGCACGGCGTCGAGGACGCCCAGCCGCTGCAGCGCGGCCACCGCGCCGGCGTTCAGGTATTCGCCGCACACCTTACGGCGTGGGAAGCGCGCGCGCTCCACGATGCGCACCGCGACGCCGGCGCGCGCGAGCAGCAGCGCCGTCGCGCTTCCGGCCGGCCCGGCGCCGACGATCGCGACGCCGCTCACGCGAGCCCGCCGTCGACGAGCGTCATGCGAAAGAAGGGTTCGCGCCGCACGCGCGGTGACAACCACCCGGCCTCGCGCGCGAGCTGCAATGCCTCCGTCGGCGTGTACGCGCGCCGGACCGACAGCGGCGCGTCGTGCCGCGTGAGCCGGTTGCGCGACGTGCGCGACCACAGCCACGTCGCCGCATAGCCGAGCGCGGAGCGGCGCAGGTCGCACACGACCGGTGCGATCCGCGCGACGCGCCGCAGCTCGCGCAGCAGCAGCCGCGCCGCCGACGGATCGAAATGATGCAGCGCGAGCGTGCACGTCACCGCGTCGAACGTACCCGCCTCGAACGGAAGGCGCTCGCCGTCGGCGTGCACGAACTGCAGCGCGGAATCGTGCGGTGCGGCGGCGCGCGCGAGCCGGAGCATCTGCTCGCTGCGGTCGAGACACGTCACGCGGAGCGCGACGCCTCGCGCGGCGGCGTCCCGCAGAAGAGCGCGCGGCACGTCGGCGAGGCCGCTGCCCACGTCCAGAACGGTGCGCGCGCCGATGCGCCGGATCGCGCGCAGCACCGGGGTCGCGCCGCCGAACCGGGCGTTCGCGAACGCCACGTCGCGCAAATTTGCGGCGAGCTCCGCGACGTCGTCGACGGGCTCGTCCATCAGCTCGCGGGCGATCGCGCGGCGCACGCGAGGCTCAGCTCATCGCGCTACGAGCGATCCTTGTACCACTTCGCGTTGACGTCGATGAAGTTCTTCCACTTCTCCGGGACGTCGGAGTCCGCGTAGATCGCTTCGACCGGACACGCGGACACGCAGGCGCCGCAGTCGATGCAGACTTCGGGATCGATGAACAGCTGCGTATCTTCTTCATCGCCGTGGATGCAATCGACCGGACACACGTCGACGCACGACTTGTCCTTCGTGCCGATGCAAGGTTCGGTGATGACGTACGCCATAGCGGGGACAGGGTTGCGCGGCGGAGAGGGACGCTCCTACCGGACGAAAGCCGCAGGCGCCCGTCCGGTCGGGACGAGCGCCGTGCGACTTCGGTCGAAGACGGTCAGACGGTCGTGCTGCGGCGTCCGGTGACGGCGCGCAAGATGAACAGCAGGATCACGCCGCCGACGAACGCGACGAGGATGCTCCACAGATTGAGCCCGGTCACGCCCGTGTGACCGAACGCGTTGAACACCCACCCGCCGATGAAGGCGCCGATGATCCCGACGATGATGTCGCCGATGATCCCGCCGGGGCCCTCGCCGGGCACGACGTATTTCGCGAGCAGCCCCGCGATCAGACCCACGACCAACCAAGCTAGCAGCGTCATTGAGGAGTTTCGTCCCTTTCCAGTGTCGGGCGGCGCGTCGCCGCCGGTGCCCGCGAATCCTTCCCAACCCGGGGAAAACGAAACGGCTGCCGCCTCCCGGCTCACGAAACCGTCATGTTGCGCGGTGGGTAGTTCGGACGGATGACGGCAACGTGCGAGGTCTGCCGGTCGAAGCCGGCGAGCGTCCGCGACTACGCGCTGCGCGACGGCCGCTGGACGCAGGCCGACGTCTGCGACGAGTGCGCGAAGCGGCGACGCCGGGCGCCGCTGGCGATCCTCGGCGCCGCCGCCGCGGCCGCGGCGTTGGTCGGCGGCGCCGCCGTCGCCTTCGACGCGGCGAGCCGGCGCGGCAAGCCGGGCGAGTCGTCCCCCTCGCCGTCCTCGCAGCCGCTGGGCGACCTGGGCCGCGTGTTCCGCGGCGCGTCGACGCTCGGCCAGTACTCGCGCGACCTCACGGACGCGGCCCGCCGCGGCGACCTGGATCCGGTGATCGGGCGCGACGACGAGGTGGAGCGCGTCGTCTCGATCCTCTCGCGGCGCAGCAAGAACAACCCGGTGCTGATCGGCGAGCCCGGCGTCGGCAAGACGGCGATCGTCGAAGGCCTCGCGCAGCGGATCGCGCGCGGCGCGGTGCCGGTCGCGCTGCGCGACAAGCGCGTGCTCGCGCTGGCGCTCGGTCCGCTCGTCGCCGGCACGAAATACCGCGGTGAGTTCGAAGGCCGCGTGAAGCGCATCCTCGACGAGGTGAAGCGTGCGGGCCGCGAGGTGATCTTGTTCATCGACGAGCTGCACACGCTCGTCGGTGCGGGCGCCGCCGAAGGCTCCCTCGATCTCGGCTCGATGATCAAGCCCGAGCTCGCGCGCGGCGAGCTGCAGTGCATCGGTGCGACCACGTTCGACGAGTACCGCAAGTACGTCGAGTCGGACGCCGCGCTCGAGCGGCGCTTCCAGCCCGTGCAAGTCGAAGAGCCGACGATCGAGCAGACCGTCGCGATCCTGCGCGGCTTGCGCCCGCGCTACGCGCAGCATCACGGCGTGCGCATCGACGACGACGCGCTCGAAGCGGCGGCGGCGCTCGCCGCACGCTACATCGCCGACCGCTACCTCCCCGACAAGGCGATCGACGTCGTCGACGAAGCCGCGGCCGCGGCGGCGATGCAAGGCGACGCCGTCGTCGGCGTCGAGCGCGTCGCGGCCGTCGTCTCGCGCTGGACCGGGATCCCGCAAGGCACCCTCACGGACGCCCAGCGCGCGGGGCTCCTCGCGCTCGAAGAGCAGCTCGGCGCGCGCGTCGTCGGCCAGGACGTCGCGATCCGCGCGGTCGCCGAGGCGATCCGGCGCGCACGCGCCGGCTTGAAGGACCCGCGCAAGCCCGTCGGCGGCTTCCTCTTCATCGGCCCGAGCGGCGTCGGCAAGACCGAGCTCGCGCGCAGTCTCGCGCACGCGCTGTTCGGGACGGACGACGCGCTCGTGCGGCTCGATCTTTCGGAGTACACGGAAGCGCACACCATCTCGCGGCTCCTCGGCGCGCCGCCCGGCTACCAAGGCCACGACGAGCCCGGACAGCTCACCGAGCCCGTGCGCCGGCGCCCGTACTCCGTCGTGCTGTTCGACGAGATCGAGAAAGCGCACCCCGACGTCGCCGCGATCCTGTTGCAGATCCTCGACGACGGGCGCGTGACCGACGCGAAGGGCCGCACGATCGATTTCCGCCACGCGATCCTCGTGCTCACCTCGAACGCCGAGCGCGACGAGCTGGAAGCGTCGCTGCGTCCCGAGCTGCTCGACCGCATCGACGAGATCATCGTGTTCAAGGAGCTCGGCCCGCCCGAGATCGAGCGCATCGTCGAGCTGCAGATCGGAGCGCTCGCCGACCGGCTCGGCGCGCACGCGATGCGCCTGCAGCTCTCCGACGGCGCCCGCGGGTTCCTCGCCCGCGCGAGCGCTTCGCAAGGCAGCGGAGCGCGCTACGTGGCTCGCGCGATCGCGCGTCACGTGACGACGCCGCTCTCGGAAGCGATTTTGCGCGGCCGCCTCGGGAGCGGTCACACCGCGCGGGTAGACTACGACGGAAAGGCCATCACCGTCGAAGCCGCATGACCGCTCACCGCACCGTCGCCCTGAACTCCCGCGCCCGCTCGCCGCGCGCCGGGGTGTACGCTGCGCGCTTCCCGGCCGACCTGCTCCTCGCGATCGTCCGCGCGACGCTGTTCGCCGCCGCGCTGCTGCTGCTCGGAACCGCGATCGCGGCGGCGCAGGCGGCGCCCGCACCGTTGAAGCCCCCGAACCCGAACGCGGACCAAACCTCCCAGCTCGTCTACGGCGCGGCGATGGCGGCGGCGCGTGCCGCCGTGACGAATCCGGCCGCCGCGCAAACCGCCACGCTGGACGCAAACGCGGCGATCGAGCGCCTGCGCATGCACGATCTCAACGGCGCGCGCTCCGCCGCGGTGCAGGCGCTCATCGAGGCGAACCAGCCGCCGGCCGCGTCGCTGCGGCCGCTGCGCCCGATCGCGCCGCAGCGCGCCTACGTGCAGACCGTGGCACCGCCGCTCCTCGGCACCGTGCCGTCGATCGACGCGCAGGGCTTCGTCGCGCAGGCGCGCGCATCGGTCGACGCCTGCCGAAACGAGCACGCGAAGAACACCGCGGCGGCGAGCGCGCAGCTGGACGCGGCGTCGCGCGACGAGCGCGCCGGCAAGTTCGCGAACGCTCAAGCCGAAGCGAAGCGCGCGATCGCGCTCTGCGCGCCGTCGCTCCGCACGCTCAACCTGCAGACGCCGTAGCGGCGCTTTCGCCGCGCCGCCGGATTTGCGCTAGAGGATGCCTTTGATCGCCGCGTCGATCTGCGCGGGCGACATCTCGCCCATGACGTAGGTCTTCACGACGCCGTTGCGGTCGATGAAGACGTGGATCGGCATCGCGATCGCGCCGTAGTCCCGCCCCACCGCGCCGGCGTCGTCAAACGCGACGGTCCCGTACGGATCGTCGTACTTCTTCACGAACGACTCTCCCGCGCTGCGCGTGTCGAGCGAGTCGACGCCCAGCACCACGAGCCCGCGCTTCGCGTACTGCGCGCGCAGCTTTCCGATCGAGGGCGCCTCGGCGTTGCACGGCCCGCACCACGACGCGAAGAAGTTGACGTAGACCGGCTTGCCTTTGAACTGCGCCAGCGAGACCGTGCCGGAGCCCTTCAAGGCGGGGAGCGAGAAGGCCGGCGCGGGCTGCCCTTTCTGAGGCACCGCGGACGCGGCCAGCGGGCTGAGGAAAGCAAGCGCGCCCAGAGCGGCGGCGGCGAGTCGGCTGTGCACGTGGTCTACAACGCGCGCCTGAGCCGCATGGTTCTCCGCGGCGTTCGCCGCGCGCACGCACCGCACGATACGATGGCCGGGCCGGGCCGCGCCCGTGCACGGCGCGCAGGGAAAGCGACCGGCCGACGGGTACAGCGTCCCCGTGAAGCGCAACGTGGGTGTCGCTCTTCTCCTCGCGGTCGCATGCGCGGCGCCGCTCCCCTCGCAGGCTGCCGGCGAGCCCGACCCGATTCTGCAGCGGCTGGACGGCTACTGGAACTGCACCGACGCGCACGGCGTCACGTCGACCCGCGCCTACGTCGCGATGTTCGGCGGCCCGCGGCGCGCCGCCGGCGAACCGCGCGACAACGTCTACGGGCGCGAAGACGGAATCGCCGGCGGCCGTCCGGTCACGTCCTGGGAGCGCATCTCGAAAACCGGCTCGTCGTACAGCATCGAATCTTCGGACGGATCCGCTGCAAACAGCGTCATCACGGCGAACATGCTGCGCTTCAGCGCAACCGGCGCGTCCGGCAAGCAGCTCGACATCGTTTATGCGTTCTCCGGGGACGACGCCCTCGATCGAACCGTCTCGTTCGCCTCAACGACCGAGAGCTCGGAACATTGCACGCGGCAGCCGATCGTCCAGACGGCGGCGCCGACGTGTGACGAGCCGAATCGTCCCGGGACGACCGTGACGCCTGCAGCGCCACCCAACCCGCCCGTCGGCGACTGGGCCACCGCACCCGCCGTCGTCGACGTGGACGTGCACGTCGTCCTCGACGACCGCTCGCAGCTCGTGTGGGCCGACGTTTACCGTTCCAACTGGGACCGATTCGATCGAGAAGCCATCGAAGCTGCGCGCTGGAGCACCTTCCGGACCGCCCTGCACGACTGCAAGCCGGTCGCGCAGGAGTTCGCCTTCATCGTGACGTTCCGCAACCGGCCGAGATAAGCTCGTCGCCTGCGACGGGGCTCGCGCTCAGACGACGGTCGGAAACTTCACCGTCGCCGCGTCCTCACGCATCTGCGCGACCAGTTCGTCGGCGGAGTCGAACCGGCGCTGCTCGCGCACGAAGCGCAGGTCGCGCAGCGAGAGCTCCTCGCCGTAGAGCGCGCCGTTGAAGTCCAGGAGCCACGCCTCGACGGTGCGCTGCGCGCCGTCGAACGTCGGATTCGTGCCGATCGAGACGAGCCCGAGATAGTCGCGTCCGTCGTGACGCGCGGTAGTCCGGTAGACGCCGTCGGGCGGCAGCAGCTTCCCGGCCGGGACTGCGACGTTCGCGGTCGGATACCCGAGATCGTGGCCGCGCCCGGCGCCGAAGCGAACGATCCCGCGCAGCGTGTAGGACCCGCCCAGCAGATCGTCCGCCGTCTCGAGATCGCCGCGCAGGACGGCGGCGCGGATGCGCGTCGACGAGACGCGCTCGCCGCCGGAGATCGTGTTCGGCACCGCGATAAGCGCTTTTCCGCGCTCGGCGAGATAACGCCGCGCGAACGCAACGTCGCCCGCGCGCTTGTGTCCGAAGCGGAAGTTCTCCCCGACGATCATCGCGCGCGCCCCGACGCGCTCGATCAGCGTGTCTCCCAAGAACTGTTCCGGCGTCAGCGAGGCGATCGAAGCATCGAAGCGCAGCACGAACGCTTCGTCGATCCCGGCGCGCGCGAACGCGTTCACCCGCTCCTCGAGGGTCGCGATCAGCGACGGCTCGCTGCCCGGCCGCAAGAACGCCGAGGGGTGCTCGCGGAACGTGAGCACGGCGGTCCGCTCGCCCGCGCGCCGCTCGCGCAGCGCGGCGCGCACGATCGCGCGATGTCCGCGATGGAACCCGTCGAAGAAGCCGATCGCGACGACGAGCGGCCGCGCCGACGGCCGTTCGGGCAGCTCGTGATGGATCTTCACACGAACACCTTGCGCGGCGCGAGGAGCGCGCCGACGGTTTCACCGACGCCGACCAGCGTGCGCGAGGCGTCGCGCACGAACACGTGCTTCTCGGCCGGCGGGTGGTCGAGCGGCACCATGCGTCCCGCGCGAAAGTCGGTCGCGCCGCGACCGTCGAGGACGACGGTCGGCAGCGGGATGACGCGCTCCGGCGGGACGAGCGCCGCGGCCGGATCCGCCGCGATCTCCTCCAGCGTGCGGCTCTCGTAGAGCACGAACGGACCCGACGCCTCGCGCAGCAGCGCGCCCATGTGTCCGACGGTCCCGCACGCGCGCGCGAGGTCCTCGCACAGCGTTCGCACGTACGTGCCCTCGCTGCACGCGACGCGCAGGCGAATCGCGTCGCCGTCGCGGCCGAGGACGCGCAACGCGTAGATCGTCACCGTGCGCGGCGCGCGCTCGACCTGCTTCCCCGCGCGCGCCAGCTCGTACAGCCGGCGCCCGTCACTCTTCAGCGCGCTGAACATCGGCGGCACCTGACTGACCGCGCCGGTGAACGACGGGATGACGGTCTGGATGCGCGCCTCGACGTCGTCCGGGACCGGCGTCTCCTCGACGACGTCGCCGAACGCATCGCCGGTCGCCGTGGCCCGCCCCAGCACCAGCGTGAAGGCGTACGCCTTGCGCCGGTCCGCGATCAACGGCAGCAGCCGCGTCGCTTTCCCCAGCGCGACGGGAAGGACGCCGGCCGCCTGCGGGTCGAGCGTCCCGAGATGGCCGATCGCGAGCTTGCCGTTCGGATCGTGATAATGGCGCCGCAGCCGCGCGCCGATCTGCGTCGACGTCGGTCCCGCCGGCTTGAAGAGGTTCACGAAGCCCAGCATCGCCGCTCCGTGCGAGCGTCGATCAGAGACCCTGCGCCTTCAGCGCAGCATGGACGCCCTCGACGGCTTTCTGCAGATCGCGCTCGGGATAGGTGAGCCCCGAGGCCATGAAGTGTCCGCCGCCGCCGAGCATCGCGGCCGCGGCCTGCACGTTGACGCGCCCGCTCGAACGCAGGCTCACGCGCACCGCGCCCTCGTAGTCCTTGAACAGCGCCGCCGCCTCGACGCCCTCGATCGCGCGCAGATGCTGCACGATCTCCTCGGTGTCCTCACCGTCGGCGTCGCATTCGCGCAGCATCTCCTCGTCCACGTAGGTCCAGCAGTACCGCCCGTCGTCCTGGAGCACCATCCGCGAGAGCGCGGTCCCGAGAAGCCGCGTCGCCTGGGCGCGCTTGTTGGCGAAGATCTGCTCGGTGATCAGCGGCTTGTCCGCGCCGAGGTCGATCATCTGCGCCGAGATGCGCAGCACCTCCGCGGTCGTGTTCGTGTGCATGAACGCGCCGGTGTCGGTCATGATCGTCGTGAGGATGCAGGTCGCGATGTCCGGTGTGATCGGCACGTCGAGCGCCTCCAGCAGCCGCAGCACGCAGGTGCCGGTCGACGCCTCCGCCGGCAGCACGTAGTTCAGCGCCCCGAAGTGCGAGTTCCCGAGATGATGGTCGATGTCGAGCATGTTCGCCCGATCGATCTTCGGCAAGAACTCTCCCGCGCGCGTGTAGTCGCTCATGTCGCAGAAGACCCACAGCGTGTCCGCCGGCAGATCGCCCGGAACGTCGCGCCTCACGAGCTCCGCGTCCGGCAGAAACCGCAGATTTCGGGGCACCGGGTCCTGCTGAAAGTAGCCGACGCGCTTTCCGAGCCCTTTCAGCGCCAGCCCGAGCGCGAGCCCGGCGCCGAGCGTGTCGCCGTCCGGCTTGACGTGCGAGACGAACACGAACGAACGCCGCCGCCGGAGCTCCGCGACGACCGCCTCGGTGCTGGAGGACTCCGTGATCACGCTACTCATCGACGACCTTGGCCTTTTCCAGCGTCTTGTGCAGCGCGATGGCCCGCTCCGTGGTGCGATCCTCGACGAACGTCAGCTCCGGCGTGTACCGGAGATCGATCGCGTTGCCCAGCTCGCCGCGAATGAACCGCGACCCGCTCTTGAGCGCGTCCATGGTCTGCCGCGCGACGTGACGGTCCCCGATGATCGAGACGAACACCTTGCACTGCTTCATGTCCTGCGTGATCTCACAGCGCACGACCGTGACGAACCCCAACCGCGGGTCCTTGAGGTCCTCGGCGATGATCTTCGCCAACGCCCGCTGGATCTCGTGATCGATCCGCGCCTGCCGCTGCTGCTTCACCGGACCGCCTCGTTCCGCGCCCGCGCAGCATTCTGATCAACGTCGGTACCTCGCAAAAGCTTCCAATACCGAACGGACGCTACGATCATCAGAACGGCCGCCACCGGCAGCATCACGGGAAAAAGCGGCCAGACCGGATTCGTCCGCCACGAGGACGTGGCGAACTGCCCGGCCGACGAGATCAACAGGAACACGCTGCAAAGGACCATCATCAGCGCGCCGCGCCGAGCGCGACGTTGCAGCTCGCGCCCGGACAGCGCAGTTCTCGCACGATCCGTCACCGGACGGCGTCGCCCCGCATCGCAGCTTCGCGCGCCACAGCCCGCCACAGCTTCCACTGGCGCACGGACACATAGATCAAAAGCGCACCCGCACACATGAATCCGACGCCGCGTACGACCTCGAGTCCCCCGGAACGTGCGCCCGGAACCGCCCACGACAAACACGACAGCGCGACGTTGACCGCCGAAGCGACCACGGTCAGCACCATCAGCTGGCGCATCTCACGTGCGCGACCGACGGCCTCCGGCGTCGGCGGACGCCAAGAAGGCAGCAACAGCGCATCCATGTTCGGAACATCGCCCGAGCCGAACGACGCCCGAACCTCCAAGCGATCAGCCACGAAACACCCCATTCATCGAACCGTCACGGTGCCCCGCGACCGCCCAGCCGCCGTCGTGGCCGGCGTTCGCGGGGGCGACGTGCCGTCGCCGGGGCGTCACAGCATTTCGCGAAGCCCGGAGGGCGAGAGCGAAATGTGTGCGAGCAGCGATTTCCCATGGATGGGAAATCGCGGGCGTCCCCGGCGACGGCATGTCGCCCCCGCGAACGCCCGCCCCAACCGCGAACATTACGCGGGCTGCAGCTCCGGAGCCACGAGCTCCGAGGTGAACGCCTCGATGACATCCCCCTGCTTGAGGTCGCCGAACCGCGCCACCTGAATCCCGCACTCGAAGTTCTCGTTGACTTCGCGCACGTCGTCCTTGAACCGCCGCAGCGACTCGATCTCGCCCTCGAACACCACGGCCGCATCCCGCAGCACGCGAACCTTGGCGTTGCGTACGATCTTCCCGGACTGCACGTAGCATCCGGCGATCGTCCCGACCTTCGAGACCTTGAAGATCTCCCGGACTTCCGCACGTCCGAGCACGAGCTCGCGGAACTTCGGCGCCAGCATCCCGACCATCGCCTTCTTCAGGTCGTTCTCCACGTCGTAGATGACCTGATAGAAGCGGAGATCGACCTGCTCCGACTCGGCGAGCCGCTTCACGGCTTCGTCCGGACGGATGTTGAACCCGATGAGCACCGCACCGGACGCCGACGCGAGGTTGACGTCGTTCTCGGTGATCCCGCCGACGCCGGCGAGGATGACGCGGACGTCGACCTCGTTGGTGGACAGCGACTCGACGCGGGCGCGCAGCGCCTCGACCGAGCCCTGCCCGTCGGCTTTCAGGATGAGGTTCAGCGTCTTCGTGCCGCCGTCGGCCGGCATGAGCATGAAGGTCTCGAGCGAGACCTTCGCGCCGCCGGTGGACGTCGCCATGCGCACGTCGCGCCGCTTCGTCGACCGCTTCGCGGCCGCTTCGCGCGCCGTCTTCTCATCGGAGACGACCATCATCGTGTCACCGGCGGAGGGGACGTCGTTCAGCCCCATGATCTCGACCGGAATGGACGGACCGGCCTTCTTGACCTGTTTGCCCTTGTCGTCGATGAGCGCGCGGATCTTGCCGTAGGTCGGGCCCACCACGACGACGTCGCCGACGCGCAGCGTGCCGTTCTGCACGAGCACGGTCGCCACCGGACCGCGCCCGCGATCGAGCGCCGATTCGATCACGACGCCCGTCGCACGACGATGCGGGTTGGCGCGCAGCTCGCGCAGATCGGCCTCGAGCAGCACCGTCTCGAGGAGCGTGTCGATGCCGTCGCCGCGACGCGCGGAGACCGGCACCATCTCGATCTTGCCGCCCCACTCGACCGGCTGCAAACCCTCGTCGGTGAGCTGCTGCTTCACGCGGTCGGGCTGCGCGTCTTCTTTGTCCATCTTGTTGATCGCGACGACGATCGGGACGTTCGCGGCCTTGATGTGCGAGATCGCTTCGCGCGTCTGCGGCATGACGCCGTCGTCGGCCGCGACCACGAGGATCGCGACGTCGGTGACCTTTGCGCCGCGCGCACGCATGGCGGTGAACGCCTCGTGGCCCGGCGTGTCGATGAACGTGATCGGGCGCCCGTTCTGCTCGACGGAGTACGCGCCGATCTTCTGCGTGATCCCGCCCGCTTCGCCCGCCGCGACGTTCGCTTCGCGAATCTTGTCGAGGAGCGAGGTCTTGCCGTGGTCGACGTGACCGAGGACGGTGACGACGGGAGGCCGCGACTGCAGCATCTCCGGCTTGTCCTCTTCCTGCTCGACCACGACTTCTTCGCCGGCTTCTTTGACGATCGCGTTGAAGCCGAACTTGCGCGCGACGGCGATCGCCTGATCCGACGAGATGTTCTGGTTGATCGTCGCCATCGTCCCCATGCGGAACAGCTCCTTGATGACGTCCGCGGCCGGGACGATCATCGAGCTCGCCAGCTCCTGCACGGTCAGAATGTCGGGGATCTCGATCGACTCGAGCTTCTTCGACGGGTCCTCGACGCGGTCGACGAAGCCGCCGCTGCGGCGACGCTGCTTCTCGAGCCGCATCTCCGCATCGCGAGCCTTCTTCGCCTCGAGCTGCTCGCGCGTCGAGCGGCCGCGGCCGCCGCCGGGGCGCCCGCCGCCGCCCGCGGACGGCGTGGGGCCGGCCGGGGTGAGCGGACCGTTGCCCATCGGCGGGCGCGCGCCGAAGGGGCGCGGCGGCGCCGTGCCGCCCGGGATCGGGCGGAACGGACCGTTCCCCACGGGACGACGGCCGGCGGGAGCGCCGGGCGCGCCCGGGGCGCCGGGTGCGCCGGCGCGCGGGGCCTGGTATTGGCCGGGAGTGCCTTGTCCGGGCCGCGGCGCGACACCGGGACGGCCCGGAATCTGGCCGTTGCCCTGGCCGGGTGCGCTCATGGGGCGCGCCGGCGGACGCGGCGGCCGGATGGACGCCTGACCGGCGGGAACCGGACGCAGCGTCGGAACCGACTCGCTGGGCGGAGGCATGGGACGGCGGGGCGGCAGGGGCCCAGCCTGACCGGGGCGAGGCGCGACGCCCGGGCGCGGTCCCGCGGGGGGACGCGGCGGGGCGGCGCCGCCGCCTTGAGGTGGACTCAGCGGCGCGCGGGCGGCCGGCTGCTGAGGCTGCTGGGGCGGCCGCGAGCGCTGCGGCGCGCTCGGCACCGGCCGCAATTGCGGGACCGGCTGCTGCGGCGGCTCCGGCGCGGGTCGCGCGGCCGGCGCCGACGGCGCCTCCTCGCTCGTGCGCGCCGGTTCGGCCGGCGCCGGTCCGGCCGGCGCGGCAGGAGCTTCCGCGACGGGCGCTTGGGCGACCGGAGCGGCCGGCGCGGCCTCGGCCGGCGCGGCCGGAGGTGCCGGAGCCTGGGCGGCCGGCGCGGCACCATTCCTCGCAGCGGGCGCCGGAGCGCTGCGCGCGGCGGCGGGCTCGGCTGCGGCCGCGGGCTCGGCTGCGGCGGCCGGTCGCGCGGCGACGGCGCCCTCGGAGGGCGGCGCGGGCGGTGCCGCCGTCGCCGTGGCAGCGGGCGGGGAAGCGGAGGCGGCGGATGCGGCAGCCGGCGCGGCCTTCGGCGCCTTGGCGCCCTTGAGCTGCGCGCGGAGAAGGTCGGCGACCTTCGGCTCGACGACGCTGAGTTGGTTCTTCGCCTCCAGTCCGAGCCGCTCGAGCAGCGACATCAGAGCTTTCGACGAGATGCCGAGCTCTTTGGCGAGCTCGAAGATCCTGGGTTTACCGGTTGCCATGCAATCCTTCTAGAAACGGCGCCGAACGCGGCGCCACCGCCTTCACTTCATTCCGAAGTCTCCGTGACCCGGGGTCACCATTGTAGCAGAGCTTCGCCGCTGAATCCCGGATAACGTTTGTTCTTGGACACGCGTTCCGCGCACGCGTGCGAGCACAGGTAGGTCCCGCGTCCGTCCGCTCGCCTTCCCGCGTCGGCGACCCACCGGCCGCCGGTCCGCGTGAAGCGCCGGAGTGCCGGCTGCGGAAACCGCCGGCGGCACCCGACGCAGGTTCGCACGGGAGTCATTCGGCCGTGAACATCTCCCGCTTGAACTCCTCGAGCCGGCGCAGCAGCTCGTCCTGGTCGATCGGCGCCTCCTCGGCCTCCTCGGCTTCGGCGACGGCCTCGCCCTCCATGACCTCAGCTTCCTCCGCCACGGCTTCACCGGCGCGCGCTTCGCGCTCGGCCAGGTAGCGTTCGCGCGCCTCGGCGGCCTCCGAGTCGCTCGTGATGTCGAGCCGCCAGCCGGTCAGCCGCCAAGCGAGCCGCACGTTCTGTCCCTCGCGGCCGATCGCCAGCGAGAGCTGATGGTCCGGCACGGTGACCAGTCCGACGCCCTCCTCCTCGAACAGCTCGACGCCCAGGACCTTCGCCGGCGCGAGCGCGTTCGCGATGAACGTCGGCAGGTCCGGCGACCAGCGGATCACGTCGATCTTCTCGCCCCGCAGCTCGTCCGAGACGTTCGCGATCCGCGAGGACTTCGGGCCGAGGCACGCGCCGACCGCGTCGATCTCCGGGCGTCGCGACGTCACCGCGACCTTCGTGCGCGCGCCCGGCTCGCGGGCGATCGCCATGATCTCGACGATGTCGTCCTGGATCTCCGGCACCTGGAACTCGATGAGGCGCTGCACGAGCCCTTCCGCCGCGCGCGAGAGCACGACCAACGGACCTTTGTTCGTCTTGCGCACGTCGAGGACGTACGCGCGGATCCGGTCGTTGATCCGGTAGTTCTCGCGCGGGACCTGCTCGCTGAACGGCAGCAGCGCCTCGGTCTTGCGGTCGTCGAGCAGCACGTACATGTTGCGCTGCTCGTAGCGCTGCACGGTGCCGAGCACGATGTCGTGCAGCTTCGCGGAGTAGGTGTTGTAGACGGTGTCGCGCTCGGCCTCGCGGATGCGCTGCACGATCACCTGTTTGGCGGTCTGCGCGGCGATGCGGCCGAAGTCGCGCGGCGTGACGACCTCGTCGTAGAAGTCGCCTGGCTCGTAGCGCGCGCCGGCCTCCTTCTTCGCGATCTCCAGCTTCGGATCGGCCACCTCGCCGTCGGGGACGACGACGCGGCGATGATACACCTGATAGTCGCCCGTCTGACGATCGATCGTCACGATCGCGTTCGCTTCGCCGCCGAAATTGCGCTTGTACGCCGAGATCAGCGCGGCTTCGAGCGCCTCGAGCAGGGACTCGAAGCTGATGTTGCGTTCGTTCTCGATCTCGCGGAGGGCCGCGATCATCTCTGCGTTCATCGGTTCTTCTCTCGTTGCTTGGCTCTCTGGAGGTCGGCGCGCACGTCGTACTCCAGGTTCGCCGATTTGATCACGGCGATCGGGATGGGCAGCTCGCCGTTCGCGCGCTGCAGGATCACGTTCGTCCCGCGCACGCCGCCGAGCGTCCCGCGATGCGTCTTTGCCTGCTCGATCGCCAGCGTCGTGACGACCTTCACGGCCGAGCCCGCGAAGCGCTCGTAGTCGGACGGTTTCGTCAGCGGGCGATCGAGGCCCGCGGACTCCACTTCGAGCGTGTACGGATCGGGAAACGCGTCGAGCGCGGCGTTGATGCGACCGGCGATGCGCTCGCAGGTCGCCATGTCGACGCCGCCGGTGCGGTCGACGGTGACGTGCAGCGCGGTGCCGTGCCGGTTGCGATGCGCGCGCGACGAGACGACCTCGACGTCGCGAAACTCCGGCTGATGCGGCAGAGCGTGCACGACCCTTTCGAACGCCTCCTCGAACAGCCCGGCGTCCGAGCGATCCGTGCCGTGCACGGAGGTTCCGATCCGACCCCGGTCCATCGCCAATCCGGTCCCCTTACAACAACGAAGCGCGGGCCGTGCCCACGCTCCTAGCGTCAAACTCCACCGGCAATCATACGACGAAGGGGTGCGTTCATGCAAGAAGGCGCGGCGGGCAAGCCTCCGCTATCGGTTCCTCCGGATGCGAGCCTCGATGCGAACGGGCTCAGGCGGCAGCGGTTCCGGCAGGGCGTCGAAGGCGCCGCGGCGCTTCTCGATCGTCTTCGTCAGCTCGGCGGCCGTATGCAGCTTCCGGCTGCACGCTACGACGACGGTCATCTCGGTGAGGGAAACGGCGTACCATACGCGGTCTGCGCCGGTGACCTCGAGCTCCCAGAACGGTTTCTGCGCGTGTCCGCGTAGCGGGAACTGCCGTTTCGGCCGGCGTGTCAGCGGCTCGGACGTCAGCCGTTCGAAGGCCGCTTTTGCAGCGTCCGGTACACGATCCGCGAGCGCTTCCCACTCGGCGCGTGCTGAAGCGGAGCCGGCCACCAGAGTGTACCGCCCCGGCTGCCAGCCCGGCCTTGCGGGAATGGGCTTCAACGCCGAATGTCCTCCAACGTGCGGTGAAAGCGGGCGGCGAGCTCCGCATCTTCCATGGCGCACGCGCTGCGGCGCCATTCCTCGATCACCGCATCGACGTCGTCCCACGAGCGCCCCATGTGCAACGACCCGTAGATGGCGTCGATCAGCTCGCCGATGAAATCGCGGAGATCCTCGTCGTCGAAAACGCGAATCCACCCGTACTCGGCCGGGTAGCCCGCTTGCCGGCCTTTGCTCCGCTGAAGTGCGTACTGCACGATCACGGACTGGACGCTGAGCCAATGCTTCGCCTGCTCGCCCTCGCGCCACAGCTCGCGCGTAACGAGCGTGACGGCCGGCTTCTTCCCCGGCCGGGTCACGGTGACCGGCCCTTTTGCCGCATCGTCGAGAACCCGCGGGGTCTCCCTCGCGAGTCGAGTCGCGGTCGTCGTCGTCTCCGCCACCACGGGCACGGCTAGTCAGGTCCCTTCGTCATCGTCACGTAGAAAATAGCACATTTTTTGGCGTACGTCCAGGAATGCGCGAAAATCCGCGCAACCGGCGCTACGGTGTAGGGCTCGCCGCCGGGACGGCGGCGCCGGTCGGCGCGTTCTCGGTGGCCCGTGCCCCACCCGAGCGTTGTGGACGATCGAGCGAGCCCGGCGTGACGGCTTCGATACGCGGGTCGCTGCACGAGACGTCGAGGTAGTCGACCTCCGGCTTGAGGTCGGGATTCCGGTCGGCCCACGTGATCCCGTGGTTGGGGTCCCAGCGCGGCGGCGGCGTCCGCAACGGGTGCGGCGTGAACCTGAGCGCGCGGCACACCTCGCGGCCGAAGATGTCCTTCTTGTGTTCGAACACGTACGTCGTCGAGCCCGCGTGCATGACGCTGCGCGTGATGCGGATGAGACCGAACGTCTCGGCGAGGACCTCGGCCGGGACGTACTCGGCGACGAGGTCGAGGTCCGGGGCGTCCATCGCCGGCGCACCGTAATGGGCCATCGTGTCGACGTCGCCGTGCGGCAGCATCGCGCGCATGCGCGCGTTGAGGCCCGCGAGGTCGCCCGGAGACGGCGCCGCGTTCGGCGCGGCCGGCCGCGCGACCACCGCGACGGTCCGCGACGGCGGGATCTCCGGGCCCGCCGACGGTCGCGACGCCGGGCCTGCGCGGGCGCTGGGGTTCGGCCTGCCGGGGCGCGTGGCGTGTCCGTCCGCGCTCGGAGCGGAGCCGGAACGCGGCGCCGCGGCCGCACGCGGCGCCGCGGTCGGGGCGGCGCCCGGCCGTCCCGACGCTGGGGGAGGTTCGGCGGGACGCGGTGAGCCGAGCGGACGCGGAACCGTCGCGGCGACCGGCGCGGCCACGGGACGCTCGGGAGCGCCGGTCGGCGCAGCGGTGGCGACGGCGATGCGTACGGGGACCGCCGTGGGCGCCGTGGTGGGCAGCGGCCTCGCCGTCGCTGCGGCCGTCGGCACCGGCCGCGGGGTCGCCGCGGCGGTCGGAACCGGGCGCGGCGTGGGAGCCGCCGTGGGCGCCGGGCGCGGCGTCGGCGGCGTCGGAACCGGCCGCGGCGTCGACGGCACCGGCCTGGGTGTCGGCGCGAGAGAGGCGGCGGTGGGCCGCGGCCGCGGGGTCGGCGCCGGCATCGGCGGGGCGGGCGCCGTCGGACGTACCGTGGGCACCGGCGTCGGCGGGGCCGTCTCCACGGGTGCGGTCGTCGGGACGGCCGTCGCGACCGGCAGCGGCGTCGCGATCGACAGCGCGTCGACGGGACGCGGCGTGGCGACCGGGAGCGGCGTGGCGAGCGGATGCGGCGTGGCGACCGGCGTCTCGACCGGGGCCTGGGTCGAAACCGCCGCGACCGTGACCGGCGGGCCTGCCGTCGGCTGCGGCGGCGCGGACGGATCGAAGCGGGCGATCTCATGACGCACTCGCGGCTGCTGCGCGACCAGCGGGCGGATGCGGCGCCGAGGCGGGAGCGCGCGTACAGCGGGCTTCGCGTGCGCCACGACGACGGGGCGCTGCGGGCTGTGCGGCGCGGTTACGAGGGGTCGCGACGCCGGAACGGGTCGCGCGGTCGCGAGCGGCGCCGTCGCCGGCTGCTCCTGCGGCGCAGCGCGCTGTTCCAGCGCGATCGGCACGTCGCCGACGTCTTCGACCGCCGTCGGCTCGGCGTCGAAGGCGACGAAGGTGAGGGCCAGCAGCACAATGCCGTGCAGGATGAGCGAGCACGCCAGCGCGAGCGCATCACGGCGTCGCGACGGGCGTTCGATGTGGCGGTCCGTCGGCGCGGCGCTGCTCACGAGCGAGCCCTTTCTCCGTTTCTCCCCCGCCGCACCCGCCCGCAACGCGCGTTCGCGGGGTAGACGGTACGGCGGTGCTTTCGTCCATGCGCAGGACCGCGGACCAGGACGATGAAGGCCGCGCGCCGATGCAGCCGCCTCCCAAACGGACGAAGATCGTGGCGACCGTCGGACCGGCGTCGCGCGATCCGGCGATGCTGCGCGCCCTCTGCCTGGCCGGCGTCAACGTGGTCCGGCTCAACTTCTCGCACGGCACGCACGACGAGCACGCCGCCGTCATCGCCGACGTGCGGCGGATCGCGCGCGAGCTCGGCGTTCCGATCGCGATCTTACAGGATCTGCCCGGCCCGAAAGTCCGCACCGGCGCGTTCGCGAACGGCACGGCGTCGATCCGGCTGCAGCCCGGCGAAGCGTTCACGCTGACGACGAATCAGGAACCGGGCGATGCGCGGCACGTGAGCGTCTCGTACGCGGGTCTCGCGCGCGACGTCGAAGTCGGCAAGCGCATCTATCTCGCCGACGGCTCGATCGCGCTGCGCGTGACGAGCGTCGAAGGCCCGAACGTCGGCACGGTCGTCGAGAGCGGCGGCGAGCTGCGCGAGCGCCAAGGGATCAACTATCCCGACGGCACGCTCGACATCGAAGCCGTCACCGATCGCGATCTCGAGCACCTCGACTTCGGCCTCGCGCAGGGCGTCGACTGGGTCGCGGTGTCCTTCGTGCGCACGGCGCAAGACGTGTGGCGCGTGAAGCAGCACATCGAAGCGGCCGGCGCCTCGACGCCCGTGATGGCGAAGATCGAGAAGCACGAAGCGCTCGAGCACATCGACGACATCCTGCAGGTCGCCGACGCGATCATGGTCGCGCGCGGCGATCTCGGGATCGAGATCCCGCTCGAAGAAGTCCCGATGATTCAGAAGGACCTGATCTCGCGCGCGAACCGCGTCTCGAAGCCCGTCGTGACCGCGACGCAGATGCTCGAGTCGATGGTGTCGTCGCCGCGCCCGACGCGCGCCGAGGTGACCGACGTGGCGAACGCGATCCTCGACGGGACCGACGCGGTGATGCTCTCGGGCGAGAGCGCACGGGGCGCCTACCCGCTGGAGGCGGTTCGCGTCATGGCGACGATCGCGCTGGAGGTCGAGTCGAAGTATCCGTTCACCGAGATTCGCAAGCGCCGCACGCTGCAGGGCGGCTCGCTCGAGACGGACGACGACATCGGGATGGCGATCGCGGAGGCGGCGGTGCGCTCGACCGACGCGCTGGGTCTGCGCTTGATCGTGAGCGGGACGACGACCGGCAACACCGCGCGGCACATCGCGTCGTTCCGTCCGCGCGCGAAGATCGTCGCCCTGACGCCGCTCGAAGACGTCGCGCGCCGCATGGCGGTGGTGTGGGGCGTCGAGTCGGTGGTCGTGCAGTCGTATCGCTACATCGAGACGCTGATCGAGATCGCCGAAGCGCGCGTCGTCGCCGAGGGCCACGCCGCGCCGGGCGAGACGATCGCGATCACCAGCGGGATGCCGGTCGGCGCGGGCGGCACCAACGTCCTGAAGATTCACCGCCTGCCGGCGGCGTAGCGCTCAGAGCGGGGTCACCGCGGCGACGCGGACGCGCCCGTCGACGACGCGCGCTCGAAACGCGGGCTGCGGATAGGCGGACGGTCCGTTGACGAGCGCGCCGTCGCGCACGCAGAACCGCGAGCCGTGCCAGGGGCACCGCACGACGTCGCCCTCCAGCACTCCTCGTTCCAGCGGCCCGCCCTGATGCGCGCAGACCGCGGAGATCGCCGAGACCTCGTCACCGCGGCGCGTCAGCAGCACGGGATAGCCCTGCACGATGACGCGGGACATCCCGCCGTCGGCCACGTCGGCGAGCGCGCCGGCGTCGGCGTCGTCCGGCGGCGGATTCGTGCCGTGCGCGTAGTTCGGCCCGACCTGCAGATCGAACGCGATCTCGCCGCCGTAGAGCGCCGAGAGCAACGCGATCGCGTACCCGGTCGCCGCGAGCGCGATCGCGCGCCGTTCTTCCGTGTCGCCGCGTCCGCGCAGCACGTACGACGCGCCGTACAGCAGCGTCGCAGTGCCGTTCAGAGCGGCGTGCACGACGCCGAGGTTGCGCGGGCGCACGTTGTGGACGTCGCGCCAATCGGCGATCCCGGTCGCCGCGGCGCCGACCGCGCCCAGCAGTCCGACGCCGACGGCGATCTTCGCGCCGCGGCGCTCGCCGAGAAGGTCCAGCACGAGCGCGGCGCTCCACGCACCGACCGGCACGTCGGTGATCGGCGGGTGCGCGGGATGACCCAGCCAGGTCCCGTTCAGCACGTCTTTCAGCGGCTGTTGCGCCGGGCCCAGCGCGCCGAGCGCGCCGTCGAAGCATGCGGCGAGCGCGTCGGCGGCGCGCTGCAAGCCCGGAATCGACAGCGCGAGATCGACGAGCGGTTGCGAGAGCGGCATGCCGCTTTGTACCCCGGCCCCGAGCCGGCCCGCCGGGTGGGGCCGCTACGTCGGCGGAGCGACGCGCTCGTACGCGAGGATGCGCGCGCGCCAGTCGCCGGGGACCACCATGGCGGCGTTGGCGTCGTAGTCGAACGCGACGAGCGCGGACACGCCGTGCCCCGTCCGCTCGTCGCCGCGCCACAGCTCGTACGTGAGATCGAGCGAGCGCCGGCCGATGCGCGAGCAGCGGCATCCCATGACGAGCTCTTCGTGATACGAGACTTGCTTCTCGTAGGTGTAGCTCTGCGAAGCCATGATGACGGCACACGGCGACGCGAGCGGAACGCCGAGCACCGCCTCGACCCAGTCCAGACGCGCGGTTTCCATCCAGGTGATGTACCGTGCGTTGTTGACGTGACGGTAGAAGTCGAGATCGCCGAAGACGACGCGAACGGGAAGCGTGAAGCGGAACTCGTCGAGGCTCACGCGAGCGCCTTGGCCTGCCCGGCGATGCGCCGCACCGCGCCGGCGAAGTCGTGCACGTCATCCGCCGTCGTGTCCCAGGCGGTCATCCAGCGCGCGGTGCACGTCTGCGCGTCCCACAGATAGAAGCGGCGCTTGCGCTGCAGCGGCTCGATCGCGTGCGCGGGAAGGATCGGGAACACGCCGTTCGCCTGCACGGGATACGCGAGACGAATCCCTTCGACGCCGGCGAGCTGGTCGGCGAGCAGCTGCGCCATCGCGTTGGCGTGGCGCGCGTTGCGCAGCCACAGATCGTCCCGAAGGAGCGCTTCGAACTGCGCGCCGACGAAGCGCATCTTCGAGGCGAGCTGCATCGCCTGCTTGCGAACGAACATGAGCGCCGCGACCGCGGGATGCGGCCGCGGGAAGACGATCGCCTCGCCGAAGATCAGACCGTTCTTGGTGCCGCCGAACGTGAATGCGTCGACGCCGGTGTCGTAGACCATCTCGCGCAGCGTGCAGCCGAGCGCCGCGACCGCGTTCGCGATCCGCGCGCCGTCGACGTGGAAGAACAGCCCGTGCGCGCGCGCGATCTCGCCGAGCGCGCGGAGCTCGTCGAGCCCGTAGACCGTGCCGCACTCGGTGCTCTGCGAGACGGAGATCGCGCCGGGCTGCACGTGATGCTGGTCGCCGACCCCGTGGATCTGCGCGACGACGTCCGCGGGGGTCAGCTTTCCGTCGCGGACCGGGACGTCGATGAGCTTCGCGCCGGCGAAGCGCTCGAACGCGGCGCACTCATCGACGTTGATGTGCGCGCCGGCCGGACAGATGACGCCTTGATACGGACGCAGCGCCGCCGAGAGGGCGACGACGTTCGCTCCCGTCCCGTTGAACGCGAAGAACACCGACGCCGCCGGATCGACGAGCGCGCGAATCGCGTCTTCGGCGCGCAGCGTGTCCTCGTCGTCGCCGTAGGCGGGGACGTGGCCGCCGTTCACGGCGGCGAGCGCGGCGAGGACGGCGGGATGGGCGCCGGCATTGTTGTCGCTGGCGAAGTGGACGCGGTCGGGCATTGAGGCGGTTGGGTACGGGACGCGCCCGCCCGATCCTCGCGGACCCGCCGGCGCGCGGCTACGGAATCGTTCCGACCGACGTCGCGTCCTCGGTGAAGTCCGCGTAATCCGCTTCGAGCTCCGCCTTCATCCGCGGCAAGTCGATCGTGGCGACCTGCTTCGCGACGTACGCGTGCGCGCCGACCGGCTCGTAGGTCTGCGTCAGGCGGATCGTGCCGCCGTCTCCGCGCGACCACACGGCGGAGAGGATTCGGCCGCGCGCCGGATCGACGGCGATGTCCAGCGTCCGAACGAGCACGGCCGTCTTCGGTGTCAGCCGCAGCACCGGGGCCGCCGACGTCGACTGCGGTGCGAACGTCACCGTGTACCGCTCCGGCCAGCGCGTCGGGTCGCCCAGCTCGTACTTCATCTCGGAGAACGCCCGCGCGGCGATCGGCAATCCCCGAAACACGTAGCGGTAGATCCCCGGGCGCCGGTACCACGAGTCGCCGTGGAGCGTGATGCGGATGAACGGAAACACGCGCATCCGCACGTGCAGCGCGACGGACGCCGTGTAGGCGTCGGGCTGTTCGCGCGCGCCGGCGAGCGTCTCCAGCACGCCCTTCACCGTCTGCGGCTCTTGGGCGCAGAGCGGCGCCGGGAGGAGCGAAACGGCCGCGAGCACGGCCGCCAACGCGGGCCCACGCATGCGCCGATTGTACTCCGGTCCGCACGCTTGTGCGAGGGGGCATCCGCGCACGGTCCGCAAGCGGCCGAGCGCTTCCCGGCCGACGCGCCGGGACGTGACGAAGCCGCGCGTGACATCCGCACGCGCGGCTTCCGGACCGAGCGAGAACCCCGTTCCCGCCCTCACCTCGCGTCACGAATCAGCACATGGTCGTACGCGGTACCCGATACGCGGTGCTCCGTACGGAATACGACGCTGAAGCGGTACAGAGGGGAATCGAACCCCGGACTGCGCGCGACAGTCTCCATCGTCTTCGTGTACGAGGCGCTTCCGCGCTTCTGCCGTGCTCGCCCTCGAGCCGAAAGGTTACCGACTCGCTCAGTCCGCCAACTCGGTGTTCCAGTTCGCCTCTTGGATCGCGACGTCGAGGAGACGATGACGACGCGAGAGCTCGTCGACGCGCTTGCGGAGCATCGCCGGGTCCACCGTACGAACGACGCGGATCTCCGAACGCATGTAGCGGCTCTGCGTCGCGCTCGCCGCGTCCGCAACCGCCTGGAACGGTGCGCGCAGCGCGAGGCATGCGTCGCGCTCCGCGAGCGCGTCGACCAGCCGGGTGCCGTCCGGCAGCATCGTCGCGACGTTCGTGCGGTTGATGCGCTGGATGAGCTGCGTCGTCTCCGTGAGCGTGCGTTCGATCTGCGCGAGCAGCTCTTCCGGCGAGTCGGGTGCGGCTTCGCCTTCCTGGATCTGCGTGCCCGCGACGGCGCGCGTGCGCAGCTCCGCGACCTTCTTGAGGTTGTCCGAACGCACGCGAAGGGCTTCTCCGAGCTTCATTGGTGTTCGCCTCCTTTCCGAGGGCGATTCGAGATGTGACGGCATGAAAAAAGGGACCGGCTTTCGCCGGCCCCTCGCATGAGGAAGAGCGCGTGAAAGCGACGCTACGGCAACCACGAGCGCGGTGAGCGCTGTTGCAATCGAACTCCGTCTCCGAGGACGCGTTTCATCATGGCTGGATGACTATACGCGAAGCGTAAGCGGGCGTCAAGCACCGCGACGCCGGCGATTCACCGCGTGCGCGACGAGAAGCTCCGCGGCGTGCTCCAGCGCGACGCCGCCTTCCTCGCCGGAGAGCATCCGCGCGATCTCCGCACGTCGCTCGACGCCGTCGACCGCGGCCGCCTCGATCGTCGTCGCGCCGCGAGCGACGCTCTTGCGAAGCACGACGTGCGCGTCGCCGTGCGAGGCGATCTGCGGGAGGTGCGTGACGCAGACGACTTGCGCGCTTTCCGCGAGACGCGCAAGGCGTGCGCCGACCGCCGCGGCGGTCGCACCGCCGATGCCGGCGTCGATCTCGTCGAACAGGAGCGCGCTCCGCTCGCGCCGGTCGGCCAGAACCACGACGAGCGCGAGGAGAACGCGCGACAGCTCGCCGCCCGAGGCGACGCGCGCCAGCGGACGCTCCGCTTCGCCGGGATTCGCGGCGAAGCGCAGCTCCGCGCGGTCGGCGCCGCGGGGTCCGGTCTCGTCGAGCGGCTCGAGCGCCACGCGCAGACGAGCGGCGGGCATCGCCATCGCGGCAAGCTCGCCGGCGACCGCGCGTTCGATCGCGGCGGCCGCCTCGGCTCGTCGCGCGGTCAGCGCGCGTGCCTCGGCCGCAAGCGCGGCTCCGTGCGCCGCCGCGTCGCGCTCGGCGGCGGCGACGCGCGCATCGCGATCGTCGACGTCGGCGACCTGCGCGGCGAACGCCTCGCGCTGCTCGCGCACGGCGGCGAGCGTCCCGCCGTACTTCTTCTTCAGCGCGTCGAGCGCGTCGAGACGCGCGACGACGGCGTCGAGCTCCGCCGGGTCGAGCTCGATGGCGTCGCGTTCGCGCGCGATCCGTGCGGCGAGCTCGTTGGCCTCCGATTGCAGCGCCGACGCGGCGCCCGCGAGGTCGCCGAAGCGCTCGCCGTAGCGTGCCACCCCGAGAAGCGCGGTTTCCGCCGCGCCGAGCGCGTCCACGGCGCCGGCGTCGTCCTCGAGCGCCGCGGCGGCGATCCCGAGCGCGGACGCGATCCGCTCGGCGTTGGAGAGCAGATCGCGGCGTTCCCGAAGACGTGCGTCCTCGTCGTCGCCTTCCACGCGCGCGGCGTCGATCTCGCCGAGAGCGTAGCGTGCGAACTCGGCGCGCGCGAGCGCGCGTCCGTCTTCGTCGCGCAGCGCTGCGAGGCGCGCACGCGCCGCGTGCAGCTCGGCATACGCCGCGCGCACGCGCTCGCGGAGCGCGAACGTCTCGTCGCCGCCGTGGCGATCGAGCAGCTCCAGCGCGTACGCGGGCGCGAAGAGCCGCTGCGCTTCGTGCTGCGACACGACGTCGGCCACGCCTCCGATCAGCTCGCGCAGCTGACTCGCACCCGCCGGAACGCCGTTGATGCGCGCTTGCGAGCGTCCAGCGGCGAGCACCTCGCGCTGCACGATCACGTCGTCGTCGTCGGCGAGCACGAATCCGGCCTCGGCCAGCCGCTCGCGCAGCGCGGCGTCGGGTGCGATCTCCAGGATCGCGCGCGCGCGTTCGGCGCCGGCGCGGACCGACTCGCTGTCGGCGCGCTCGCCGAGCGCGAGCGCCAGACCGCCGAGCAGCATCGTCTTCCCGGAGCCGGTCTCGCCGGTGACCACGGTCAGTCCGCCGGCGAACCCGATCTCGGCGCGCTCGATGAGCCCCACGTTCTCCAGCGTCAGCCGCAGCAGCGTCGCACCGCGCGGCGTCAGCGCTTGATCGGGACGCCCCACTGCAGCTTGTCTTCGAGCCGCGCGAAGAACGCGCCGCGTCGCACGCGTGCGAACCGCACCGGCGTTTCGGCCCGCCGCACGACGACGCGGTCGCCCGCCTGCAAGTCGGCGCCCTTGACGCCGTCGGTCTCGAGGTTCGCGCGGCTCAGCTCGCCGTCGCACGTGATCTGGATCGTCGCATCCGACTTGACGATCAGCGGGCGGGCGAAGAGCGTATGCGGCATGACGGCCGCGATCCCCAAGGCGTCGACGGTCGGGTGGATGATCGGCCCGCCGGCGCTCAAGAAGTATCCGGTCGAGCCGGTCGGCGTCGCGACGATGATGCCGTCGGACGGCATGTGCGTGATCGTCTCGCCGTCGAGGACGAGACCGAACGGCGCCATGCGCGCCTGGGCGCCGCGCCGCACGACGACGTCGTTCACCGCGAAATGCCGCTCTTCGCGCCCCGCGACCTGGGCGTGCAGACCCACGCGCTCCTCGATGCGCGGCGAAGGCGACGTCAGCAGCTCGTGCAGCAGCCGGAACCCTTCCTCGTTCGATTCGACCTCGGTGAGGAACCCGAGACGCCCGGTGTTGACGCCGACGAGCGGCAGGCCGCGCGGGTGCGCGATGCGCGCGCCGCGCAGCAGCGTTCCGTCGCCGCCGACGGTGACGAGCAAGTCGGCGTCGTCGAGCTCGCACTCCGTCGGGAACCCCTCGGGGATCGGCTCGCCGGGATGTCCGCAGGTCGCGACGCCCAGCCGGTCGTCGTGCGCGAGCCGCACCACGCGCTTCGCGACCTCGACCGCATTCGGGGTCGCGGCGTTCACGTACAGCGCGATCGCCCTCACGCGTGCGCCTCCGCGACCAGCGCGTCGAGCCGCGCATCGGCGACGTCCTCGCCCGTGCGGCGCAGCTCGAAGAAGAACTCGATGTTGCCGGCCGGGCCGCGCAGCGGGGAGAGCGCCGCGTTCACGACCCGTAACCCGGTCGCGCGCAGGGCGTCGCGCAGCTCGTGCAGCACGGCGACGTGCACCGCGGCGTCACGCACCACGCCGCCGCCGCCCAGCCGCTCGCGGCCGGCCTCGAACTGCGGCTTCACGAGCGCGACGATCGCACCGGCGTCTCGCAGAAACGCAACCGCGCGCGGGACGATGGTGCGCAGCGAGATGAACGACGCGTCGACGACGACGAGATCGAAGCCGTCGGGAAACGCGTCGTCCGGAAGGGTCCGAAAATTCGTGCGCTCGATCGTCGTGACGCGCGGGTCGCTGCGGATCTTCCAGGCGAGCTGACCGTACCCGACGTCGAGCGCCGTCACGTGCCGCGCGCCGTGCTGCAGCAGCGCGTCGGTGAAGCCGCCGGTCGACGCGCCGACGTCGAGCACGTCGAGCCCCGCAACGTCGAGCCCGAACGCGCGCAGCGCGCCCTCGAGCTTCTCGCCGCCGCGGCTCACGTAGCGCGGCGGCTCGGCCACGGCGAGGCGCGAGCCGGGCCGCAGCGTCGCCCCGGGCTTCGTCGCGGGCGCATCGTCGACGCGAACCTTGCCCGCGATGATCAGCGCCCGCGCCTGCGAACGGGTCAGCCCGGTCGCCTCGGAGACCGCGGCGTCGAGACGCCGCGACTCGCCGGCGCCCGAGGGCCGCTCCGTCACCACGCCGTCACGACGCACGAGCTGTCTTGGTTCGCATCCGCACCGCCTCGTTCAACCGCCGCGGAACCCGGTCCCGGCGCCCGTGCCGATTCGGGTGCCCGCCCCACCCCGCCGCGAGTCGGCCGGAAGGTCCCGCGCCAGGTCCGCGGCTGGCCTTGCGATTCTTAGCTAAGACGGGTAGACTAAGGCGATGCGCACCGTGAACATGCACGACGCGAAGACGAATCTGTCCGGTCTGGTCCGTGACCTCCGAACCGGCTCCGAGCGTGAGATCGTGATCTGCGTCTCCGGGAAGCCGGTGGCCAAGTTGGTTCCGTTCACGCAAAGCCGGCGGCAGCTCGGACCCGATCGCGGCTTGATTCGGATCGCGGACGACTTCGACGCGGTGAACGCCCAGATCGCCGACTCGTTCGAAGCGTCGTAGGCGTGATGCTGCTGCTCGATACGCATGCGTTCTTGTGGGCGGCGTCCGATCCCGAGCGGCTCCGTCGCGCAGCGCGCGCAGCGATCGAAGACGCCGGCAACGCGGTATTCGTCTCCGCCGCCGTCGCGTGGGAGATCAGCGTCAAGACGGCGCTCGGGAAGCTGGACGTTCCGGGAGACCCAGCGGTCTGGCTTCCGGCCCGCGTACGGTCCCTGGGATTCGAGGAGCTCGCGGTGACCACTTCGCACGCTCTCGCCGTCGGCGCGCTGCCGAAGATTCACCGCGACCCGTTCGATCGCATCATGATCGCGCAAGCGCAGGTCGAAGGACTTACATTCGTCACGCGCGATCCCGACAACGCCACGTATCCGATCCACGCGCTGACCGCCTAGGCTCGAAACGACGAACGGCAACGAATCCGCCGCGGCAGCCGGCACCTGAAACGTCACGGGGTTGACGTGTCGCGGGATCTCGTTCACCGAAGGGCCGTGCGACGTCGTTCTCAATCGCCGACTCGGGCGACCCGACGACGCATGTCGACGCGGCGATGCATGCCGCTCGACGCCCGCGCGGCTCCGAACCGCGCAGGCATTTTGAGTGCGGCGCTACGCTTTCACGCAGAAGCAGCCTTTCGGCGTACACCGGTACACGTAACCCGGCTGGCACGTCACCACCGACGGCTTGAGCACGGTTGGTGCGGACGGCGCGGCGTTACCCGGAACCGCCACACCGAGCGAAGCGATGGCGAACGCCGTCGCGGCGACTCGCTTCGCGATCGAAAACGTCATGATGTCCCCCACATGCTGCGAACGCCGCGGAAGCCCGCGACGGCGCGAGCGTAGCAAGGCGCGCGCTCGTCGGCAACAGGCAAGCGGGGTGCGAAACGCTAGAACGGCGCCTCGTCTTCGACCGGTTCTTCGGCTGCGCGGGGCGATGCGGCGGGCGCGTTCGCGGCCTCGATCGCCTGCTGCGCGACCTTGAGCTGCGCTTCGCAGCGGGCAACCAGCTCGCGGCCTTCTTTGTAGAGGTCCACCGCACGTCCCAGCTCCTGGTCTTCGTTCTCCAGGGCTTTCACGATTTGGTCGAGCCGCGCGAGGCTGCTCTCAAAAGAGCTCGATCTGTCGTCCGCCATCGGTTCCTTCTGCTTCGACGCGCGCGGTCAGGACACCGCGAGCGAGCGTCGCGGTGATGCGCGAGGCCGGGCGCGCCTGCGCGGGGTCGCGCAGCACGTGTCCGTCTTCATTGCGCACGATCGCATAGCCGCGCTGAAGCACGGCTTCCGGATTGAGCGTCTCCAGCGACGCGGCGAGCACCGTCCAGCGCGCGCGGCGCCCCTCGACGAAGCGGCGGATCGCGGCGGTGAGGCGGTCGTCCTCACGCCGAACCTGCTCGCCGGCGCGCGCGATGCGGAGCCGCGGATCGGCACGGACGAGGCGCCCGTTCAGCGTGCGCGTCTGCTCGGCGCGGCGCCGCAGCAGCGCGGCGACGTCGCGGTCGAGCTGCACGCGCAGGTGCTCGAACCGCTCGCGGCGCTGCGCCAGCCGCGCGCCCGGCGAACCCTTTTCGAGGCGCCGCTCCTGCGCGACGACGCGCTCGCGCGCCCGGGCGATGCGCTGCCGCATCGCCGCGGCGAGATGGCGCGCCGCCACGTCGACGTGCTGGCGGCGCAGCGAGACGATGCGATCGACGTCGCGGCTGAGCACCCGGCGGCGCTCGGCGACGAGCGCGAGCAAGTCGTCGCGGCGCGGCAGGATCGTCTGCGCGGCGGACGACGGCGTCGCCGCACGCACGTCGGCGACGAAGTCGGTGAGCGGGGCGTCGGCTTCGTGGCCGATCGCCGAGACGGTCGGGATGCGCGACGCCGCGAGCGCGCGCACGACGCGCTCGTCGCTGAACGCGAAGAGATCTTCGTACGAGCCGCCGCCGCGCGCGACGACGAGGATGTCGGCGCCGCTCGCGTTCGCGCGCTGGATCGCGCGCACGATCTCCGGCGCCGCGCGCTCGCCCTGGACCGGCGTCGCGAAGAACGCCAGCTCGACGTGCGGCGCGCGCGCGCGCGCCTGCATGACGAAGTCGCGCGCCCCGTCGGCCGCCGCGGACGTCACCAGCGCGACGCGAAACGGATAGCGCGGGAGCGCGCGCTTGCGTTCCGGCGCGAACAGCCCTTCGGCAGCGAGGCGGGCTTTCAGCGCCTCGTACCGCTGGTGCAGCACGCCGATGCCGCCTTCGGCGACGACCTCGTACGCGCGCAGCTGATAGCGTGACGCCTTCGGATACGTCTGAACGTTGCCGTAGGCGACGACCTGGTCGCCGTTCGCCAGCGCCGGGAATCCGGCGGCCGCTTCGCTGAACGCCACGCAGTCGAGCAGCGCGTCGCGATCCTTGAGCGTGAAGTAGACGTTTCCGTTGGGCTGCGTGCGCAGGTTCGAGATCTCGCCGCGCACGCCGAGCCGCGCGAGGTTCTTGTCGCGCTCGAACGACTTCGCGATGTAGTTCGCGAGCCGCGAGACGCCGACGACGCGGACGTCGGCGCGCGCCGCAGGCGTCACGGCGGCGCGCTCGGCGGCGCCGCGTCGAGCTTCTCGAACGTCTGGCCGTCGCCGACGGAGTCCGGCGGCACGGTCGCCGCGGCTGCGGGCTGCCGCGGAACCTTGATCGCCGCGGTCTTCACCTGCGCGTGAGGCGCGGCGGGCGCGTTCGGCGCGGCGCCGGCGGGCGGGTTCGGCAGCGCCGCCTGCGGGACCGGCGCGTACGGCGCGAACGCGGACGTGCCGTCTTTCGGCGCCGGCGTCGCCTTGTCGTCGGGGCTGCCGCAGGTGTGCTCCGGCTCGGTGCCGGTGAGGAACACTTCGACCTTGCCGGTCGAGCAGAGCCGTACGCGATCGACCTCGCCGGCGGGGATCGGGAAGTCGTGCTTCGGCGTCTTCGCGAGCGCCGCTTTCATGAAGCGCGCCCAGATCCGCGCCGGGATGTTCCCGCCGTACGACTCGCTCATCTTCGAATAGTCGTCGTTGCCGATCCACACCGCCGCGACGAGATCCGGCGTGTAGCCGACGAACCACGCGTCGCGGAAGCTGGACGTCGTCCCCGTCTTCCCGGCCGCCGGACGGCCGATGTCGGCGTTCGGATAGCCCGTGCCTTCAGTGATCACCGATTCGAGCATCGACGTCATGACGTAGGCGACCCCCGCGCTGACGACTTCGCTCTGCTCGGGGTAGGTGTTGTCGAGCACCGCCGTCCCGAGCGAGTCTTTCACCAGGCGGATCGGCGAAGGCGGGATGTGGATCCCTTGATTCGCGAGCGTCGCGTAGCCCGCGGCCTGATCGAGCGGCGAGACGCCCGACGAGCCGAGCGCGAGCGAGAGCGTCGGGTCGAGCGGCGCGGTGACGCCCATGCGGTGCGCGTACTCGATCACGCGGTCGATGCCGAGGTCCTGCGCGAGCTTCACCGCCACGACGTTGCGCGACTGCGCGAGCGCGTAGCGCAGCGTCATCGCGCCGAGAAAGCGGTCGTCGTCGTCCATCGGCGCCCAGCGCGTCCCGTCGCCCATCGGATAGCTGACCGGCGTGTCCTCGACGATCGTCGTCGGCGGATGTCCCGCGTCGATCTCCGCCGTGTACACGTACGCCTTGAACGACGAGCCCGGCTGACGGCGCGCCTGCCACGCGCGGTTGAACTGATTCTGCAAGGAGAACTGCCCGGCGCCGCCGACCATCGCGACGATCTCGCCGGTCGACGGACGGATCGCGACGAGCGCGGCCTCGTGCGCGCCGATGCCCTCGGCCCTCGAGCGCCCCATCCCCCAGTCGACCGCGTCCTGCGCGAGCTGCTGCAGCGCCGGGTCGAGCGTCGTGTAGACCTGCAGCCCGCCCTCGAACGTCGCTTGCGTGCCGAACTGCTTTTCGATCACGTGCGTCGCGTAGGTCGTGAACCACGGATAGCGGTACGACTGCAGCCCCTGCGGCCGCTCGCCGATGAGGTGCAGTCGCGCCGCGGCCGCAGCGCCGGCCTGATCCTGCGTGATGAAGCCCGCTTCGACCATCCGCTGCAGCACGTGGTGCTGGCGTTCCTTGGCGTGCGCGAGGTTCACGTAGGGCGAATAGTCCGACGGCGCGGCGGGCAGCCCGGCGAGCATCGCCGCCTGCGCCAGCGTGAGATGCGAGACGTCGGTGCCGAAGTACGTGTGCGCCGCGGCGTCCACGCCGTAGGCGCCGGCGCCGAAGTAGATCAGGTTCAGATAGCGCTCGAGGATCTCGTCCTTCGTGTAGTAGCGCTCGATCTCGAGCGCGAGGAGCGCCTCCTGAATCTTGCGCGACACCGAGACTTCGTTCGAAAGGAACAGGCCGCGCGCGAGCTGCTGCGTGATCGTCGAGGCGCCCTGGAACTCCTGATGGCGCCAGTCGGCGATCGCGGCGCGCGCGATGCCGCCGAAGTCGACCCCGTGGTGCTGGTAGAAATGCGCGTCCTCGGTGGCGATGAAGGCGTTGCGCACCTGGACCGGGATGCGCTCGATGGGGACGTAGATGCGGTTCTGCTTGTAGAGGTTCGCCAGCAGCTCGCCGTCGCGCGCGTAGACGCGCGTCGAGCGCTCCGGCTGGTAGTCCGCCATCCGGTTGATGTCCGGGAGGTTGCGCGAGTACGACGCGATGATTCCGGCGACGATCCCCGCGAACAGCAGCACGCCGAACACGGCGATCGCGGCGACCACCTTCACGATCCGGCCGACGATCGTCCAGCCGCCCGAGCCGCGACCGTTTCCGCGGCGGCGCGGGCGCACCCCGGCGCGCGGCGAGGGGATCGCACGGCTCACGCGCCGGCTCCCTGCACGTCGGCGCGCAGCCGCTCGAGCACGCCGTTGACGTAGCGCCCCGAATCTTCGGTCGAGAACTTCTTCGCCAGCTCGACCGCCTCGTTGATCGCGACGGCGGCGTCGAGCTCGCGGCGATGCATCAGCTCGAACGTCGCCATGCGCAAGATGATGCGATCGATCGTCGGAAGGCGGTCGAGCGTCCAGCCTTCGAGCCGCGGCGCGATCAGCGCGTCCGACTCCGCGCCGTTTTCGAGCGTGCCGTAGACGAGGTCGCGCACGAACGCGCGCGCCTCGGACTCGTCTCCCGCGCGCGCGAGCGTCTCGGTCAGCATCTCGGAGGGCGGTCGCTTTCCGACCTCGGTGCCGTAGAGCGCCTGGAGCGCGAGCTCGCGCCCGTGACGCCGGGAGAACGAGGGCATCGGCTCAGACGGCGGCCGTTCTGCGCGCGAGGAACGCGGGCAGCCAGCCGACCCCGATCCCGCCGGCGTGGAATTCGGGATCGGCGACGATCTCGCGGCAGATGTCGACGGTCGTCTTCACGCCTTCGATACGCGTTTCGCCGAGCGCGCGTTCCATCCGCGAGAGCGCCGACTCACGCGTCCGTCCGACCGCGACGATCTTCGCCAGCATCGAATCGTAGAACGGCGGCACGACGGCGCCGGTGTACACGTGCGTGTCGACGCGAATGCCCGGGCCGCCCGGGAAGACGACGTTCGTGAGCGTCCCCGCGGCGGGCGCGAAGTTGTTCGCCGGATCTTCGGCGTTGACGCGCACCTCGATCGCGTGCCCGTGCGCCTGCAGATCGTCCTGGGTGAATCCGAGCGCCTCGCCGGCGGCGATGCGGATCTGCTCCTTCACGAGATCGACGCCGTACACCAGCTCGGTCACCGGATGCTCGACCTGGATGCGCGTGTTCATCTCCATGAAGTACGTCTGATCGCCGCTGACGAGGAACTCCAGCGTCCCGGCATTCGTGTAGCCGACCGCGCGCACGGCGGTGACCGCCGTCTCGTGCAGCCGCTCGCGCACCGCGGGATCGAGCGCCGGCGCGGGCGCCTCCTCGATCAGCTTCTGATGCGAAGGCTTCTGCACCGAGCAGTCGCGCTCGCCGAGGTGCACCGCGCCGCCGTGCTCGTCGGCGAGCACCTGCACCTCGACGTGCCGCGGGTTCACGATCAGCTTCTCGAGGTACATGCGGCCGTCTTTGAACGACGCCTCGGCCTCGGCACGCGCGGTCGCGAACGCGGTCGGCAGCTCCTCCGGGCTGGCGACGGCGCGCATCCCCTTGCCGCCGCCGCCGGCGGTCGCCTTCAGCAGCACGGGATAGCCGATCCGCTCGGCCGCCTCGCGCGCCTCCTCGACGCTCGCGACGATCCCGCTCCCCGGCGTCGTCGGGACGCCCGCCTCGCTCATCAGGCGCTTCGCGGTCGCCTTGTCGCCCATCGCCGCGATCACCGCAGGCTTCGGGCCGATGAACGTCAGGCCGTGATCGGCCGCGATCTCGGCGAAGCGCGCGTTCTCGGCGAGGAATCCGTAGCCCGGATGGATCGCGTCGGCGCCGCTGATCAGCGCCGCGGAGATGATGTTCGGAATGTTGAGATACGAGCGCATCACCGGGCCGGGACCGACGCAGAACGCCTCGTCGGCGTAGCGCACGTGCAGCGACTGGCGATCGACGTCGGAGAAGATGGCGACGGTCGACACGCCGAGCTCGTGACACGCGCGATTGATGCGCAGCGCGATCTCGCCGCGGTTGGCGATCAGGACTTTCTTGAACATTTACGCGGCGCTCCGCCCCGCGAGCGCGCGGAAGAGCGTGGTGCGTGCTGCCACGGTGGTCATCTTTCTATCGCGAACAGCGGCTGGCCGTACTCGACGGGCTGGCCGTCGG
Source organism: Vulcanimicrobiaceae bacterium (assembly GCA_035650875.1). Lineage (GTDB taxonomy): Bacteria > Vulcanimicrobiota > Vulcanimicrobiia > Vulcanimicrobiales > Vulcanimicrobiaceae > Vulcanimicrobium. The sequence goes on along the minus strand of DASRGU010000009.1, from coordinate 31,526 downwards.
TCACGAGGACGGCGCTGATCCGGCCGGGACCGCGGGCGCGGACCGCGTTGCGAATGCCCAGCGTTTCGACGTAGCCGAGGTCGCGGTCGGCGTCGACCTCCTGCCCTTCGCTGAGCGCCGGGCGCAGCAGCCGGACGATCCCCACGACCTCGCTCGCGACGATGTCGGCCGGCCGGCGCGCCGGCTCGGCGCCCTCGCCGTCTGCTCCCGGGGCGCCCGCGGCTCCCGCCGCGGCCGGGAGAGCGCCCACGGCACGCGGCACGGCCGCCGCCGCGGCGCGGCGCAGCTCGATCTCGGTCTCCCCGTCGCGGACGCGCAGCCGGGCAAACCCGCTCTGCACGAGCGCCCCGGCGAGCGCGCGGGCGCGCGAGGCGATCACGTCTTCGCTCATTCGCCGCTCGGGGTTCGACGTGCCCCGACATCCCGCCCCCGATTCCGGGTGAGCGGCGAAAACGTGGGTAGGATGCCGCAAGGAGGTGCCCGCTTGACGGTCAGCACCACGGCCACGGACACGGCATTCCACTGCGTCTACCCGCACGGGCTCGAGCTCGGGGCGGGCGCCGCCGCGCTCGACGAGGCCGGGATCGCGCACCGTGCGGCGCGCTTCCCCTACGTTCCCGACGACGCGCGCTCCGTCCCCATCGTCTACCTCGTCGACGAAGAACGGCTGCTCGCCCTCGGACCGCGCCGCACCGTCGAGCACGCCCTGGAGCTGATCGCGCGCGCCCAGCCGGCGACCACGGTCGTCCTGGCCCGGCCCGGCTCCGCGGCGGACTGGCTGGCCGAGAACCGTTACGTCGGCGGCTGGGTCGTCGCGCCGGTCGACCGACGGGCGCTGGTCGCGACCGTCCGCGCCGCCGCAGCGGCGCTGGCCGTGCGCGACGAGGCCCGCGCCCTGCGCGGCGAGAGCGAACACCTGCTCCGCATCGGCCTGGCGCTCTCCGGTGAGCGCGACGCGACACGGCTGCAGCAGACGATCGTCCGCAGCGCGCGCGAGCTGACGCGCGCCGATTCCGGGTCGCTGTACCTTCTCGAACCCGGTGAGGGCGGCGAGCGCGTTCTGCGCTTCGCCGTCGCACAGACCGGTCCCGACGACGAGGGCGCCCACCTCGGCGCCGCGCTTCCGCTCTCGCGCACCTCGATCTCGGGTTACGTCGCGCTGACCGGCGAGACCGTGCGCATCGACGACGCGTACGCGATCCCGGCCGACGCCGAGTATCGCTTCAACGCGAGCTTCGACCGCGCCAACGGCTACCGGACGAAGTCGGTCCTCGCCGTCCCGATGCGCGACCACCAAGACGGGATCGCGGGCGTGATCATGCTGATCAACCGCAAGCCCGAGTTCACGACCGCGCTGACCTCGCCCGAGCAGACGGAGCGCATCGTCGAGCCGTTCAACGCGCGCGACGAGCGCGTGCTGCTCTCGCTCGCGTCCCAGGCCGGCGTCGCGCTCGAGAACAAGGCGCTTCTCGACTCGATCCAGGATCTGTTCGAGCAGTTCGTGCGCGCGTCGGTGAAGGCGATCGAGGTGCGCGACGCCTCTACGCAGGGCCACTCCGCGCGCGTCGCCGACCTCACCGTTCTGCAGGCCGAAGCGGTGAACGCGGTCGCGAGCGGGCCCTTCCGCGACCTGCACTTCGACGCCGATCAGCTGCGCGAGATGCGGTACGCCTCGCTGCTGCACGACTTCGGGAAGGTCGCCGTCCCCGAGTACATCTTCGGAAAAGCGAAGAAGCTGCCCGAGGGACGCCTCGACGCGATCCGCCTGCGGTTCCTTCTCGCGATCGAACAGGCCGCCGACCCGCGCCAGCGCGAGGAGCTGCGCGAACTGCTGCGCACGGTCGAGCACGCGAACGAGCCGCGCATCGTGGCCGACGAGGTCGGCACCGTGCTCGACGCGCTCGCGCGGCTGACGTACCGCGACTTCGACGGCGAGCGTCCGCTGCTCGACGAGAGCGAGATCGAGTTCCTGCAGATCCCGCGCGGCTCGCTCTCGTCCGAAGAGCGGCGCACGATGGAGCAGCACGTCACGCAGTCGTTCTACTTCCTGCGCGAGATCCCGTGGACGCGCACGCCCTGGCAGCACGTCCCCGAGATGGCGTACGGCCACCACGAGCACCTCGACGGCAGCGGCTACCCGCGCGGGCTCAAAGGCGCCGAGATCGTCCCACAGGTCCGAATGCTGACGATCAGCGACGTCTTCGACGCGCTCACCGCGAAGGACCGGCCCTACAAGCCGGCGCTGTCCGTGGAGCGCGCGCTCGACGTGCTCGTGCGCGAGTTCGCCGACCGCGGGAAGGTCGACCGCGATCTGCTCGATCTCTTCATCGCGAAGCGCGTGTACGAGCCGGTCGTGGCTCAGGGCCGGTAGACGAGACCCACGCTGAACACCGGGCTGACGACGTGCGTGCGCAGCTCGCCGGCGAGCCGGTTCAAGTTCGCCTCGAACCCCGGATCGTTCTGGAGCGGACCGTTCGCCGACGCCGACGCGTGCCCGTTCCGGATCAGAATCCCGCCGTCGACCGAGAGCGCGAGCCCGGGGATGATCCCCGTCCCCGTCCCCGCGCCGAGATAGATGGACGGGCGGTCGAAGCGCACGCGCGAGGTGACCGAACCGGCCGCCGCGCCCGAGTAGACGCCGCTCCCGACTTGGATCGTGCTGCCCGACGGCTGTGCGACGTTGTCGATCTCGTCGCTTCCGAAGAGCAGTCCCGCGCTCAGCCGATAGCGTCCGCCGTAGGGCCGAAAGTCGGCGATGACTCCGGCGTTGCGGAAGTGCGACGTCGACGCATAGGACTGCGCGTCGTACCGCATCTGCTGCGCGACGGTCAGCCAGTTCGTCTCGATGCGCACGCTGAAGTTGTAGAGCAGCGGCTTCTCCAGCGTGACGCCCGCGCCGGTGGTGCCGGCATGCACGCCGACGGAGACGGCGGAGAATGCGTCGGCGCGTGCGACCGCAGGCGGCGCGAGCAGCGCGACGGCGAACGCCGCGGCGGCGAGACGTCTCATCGCGCGGGCAGTTCGACGACCTGCGCGCGCTCTCCGGGCGGCAGCGCGTCGCGCGCCGCCTCCCATCGCGCGTCGATCGCCGCGAGCGGCACGAGCGCGAACGCGCGCCGGGTCAAGCGCGGGTGCGGGATCGTGAGGTCCGGCTCGTCGACGCGGACCTCGTCGTAGGCGAGGATGTCGAGGTCCAGGACGCGCGGCCCCCAGCGGTAGGTCGGGACGCGGCCCGCCTCGCTTTCCAGCGCCTTGAGCGCGGCGAGCAGCGCGCCCGGCGTGAGGACGGTGTCGATGAGGGCGGCCGCGTTCACGAACGGGGCCTGGTCGGTGACGCCCCACGGCGCGGTCCGGTACAGCGGCGAGCGCGCGACGACGTCCCCGAGCGCGCCGAGCCGCGCGAACGCGCCGCGCACGTGCGCCGCAGCGTCACCGACGTTCGAGCCGATCCCGATCGCGGCGCGCGGCACGCTAGCGTCCGCGAGCGCTCACGGCAGGCGTTCCGACCACTCCGCGGGACGCCAGCCGCGAACGATCGCGTCGGCGACGCGCACGACGTCCCGCTGCTCGGCGACGTCGTGCACGCGGACGACGTCGATCCCGGCGTCGATCGCGAGCGCGATCGTCGCCGCGGTGCCGAACTCGCGCGCGTCGACCGGACGTCCGGTCAGCTTGCCGATCGTCGACTTGCGCGACGTGCCGATCAGCGTCGGAAAACCGAGCGCCGCCAGGCGCCGCAGCGAACCGAGCAGCGCGAGGTTGTGCTCGGGCAGCTTCCCGAACCCGATCCCCGGATCGAGGATCACGTGCTGCGGCGGGATCCCGGCGCGAACGCACCGCGCCGCCGCATCGTCGAGGAACGCGAGCACTTCGTCGACGACGTCGCGCTCGTAGACGGCGACGGCCTTGTTGTGCATGACGACGATCGGCGTCCCGCGCTCGGCGCACGCGGCGATCAGCTCCGGCGAAGCGCCCCAGATCGAGTTGAGCACGTCGCCGCCGGCCTCGTGCGCGCTCGCGAACACGTCGGCTTTGAACGTGTCGACCGAGACGACGGCACCGGGCAGGCGCGCGCGAATCGCCGCGAGCGCCGGGACGAGCCGCGCGCGCTCGGTCGCGCCGTCGATGGGCCGGTGGCCGGGACGCGTCGACTCGGCGCCGACGTCGAGGATGTCGGCCCCCGCGGCCGCGTGATCGGCGGCGCGGGTCGCAGCGGCGCTCGGGTCGAGCACGCCGTCGCCCGAGAACGAATCGGGCGCGACGTTGACGATCCCCATGAGGTAGGTGCGCTCGCCCCAGCGCAGCTCGCGGCCGCGCACGCGCAGCGCGCCGCGCTCGCGCGCCGCCGTTCGCCGTTCAGACATTCGAGACGTCGGGCGCGCTCGAGGCGGCGACGTTCGCGATCCACCACTCGCGCAGCTCGGCGACGAGGAACGTCGAGCCGGTGACGACGACGACGTCGTCGGCGGTCGCGAGCCGGCGCGCGACGGCGAACGCTTCGACCGGATCGGCGATCGCTTTTCCCCACGCGCCGAGCGCCTCGGCGATCGAGGCGAGCCGCTGCGGACGCATCGCGTGCCGGCCGGCCGCGGCGAAGCTCGTGAACACGAACCCCGAAGGCAGCTCGACGAACGGGCGGATGACTTCGATCGCGTCCTTCGTCTCGCCGATCGCGATCACGAACGTGAAGTGGCGGCCGGGAAAGGTCTCGCCCAGCGCGTGCGCGAGGTTCTGCGCCTTGTCGGGATTGTGCGCGATGTCGAACACGACGCCCGGATGCGACGGAAAGTATTCCATGCGCCCGGGGATCACGGTGCGCGCGAGCCCGGCCGCGACGGCGTCGCCGGACGGACGCAGGTCGCCGCTCAGCTCGAGCGTGCGGATCGCCGTCGCCGCGTTGTACTGCTGGAACTCGCCCAGGAGCGGCAGCGAGACGTCGTACCGGTCCTCCGGCGTGACGACCGCGAACGACTGCCCGTAGCGCTCGCCCCCGCGGGCCTCGACGCGCGCTTCGTCGACGAGGGCATGGAACGGCGCGCCCGCGTTCTGCGCCGCTCGGCGCAGCTCGTCCAGCGCGCGCGGGTCGCGCGACGCGGTGACCAGCGGCACGCCCGGCTTCGCGACCCCGCCTTTGTCGCGCGCGATCTCTTCGACGGTGTCGCCGAGGATCTCGGTGTGATCGAGCGCGACGTTCGTGACGACCGCGACGCGCGGCCGCAGCACGTTCGTTCCGTCCAGCTTCCCGCCGATGCCGGCTTCGATCACCGCGACGTCGACCGGCTCGCGCGCGAACCAGAGGAACGCGAGCGCGAGCAGCATCTCGTAATACGTCGGTCGCCCGTGCTCCGCCGCGATCGCCTCACCGGCGTCGCGCAGCTCGCCGACGAGCTCGCCGAACCGCTCCTGCGGGACCGGCAGACCGTCGATGCGCGCGCGTTCGGTGACGCTCGCCAGGTGCGGCTTGGTGTGCAGCCCGGTGCGTTTCCCGCTCGCCTGGAGGATCGTCGCGATCATCGTCGAGGTCGAGCCTTTTCCGCTCGTCCCCGCGACGTGGATCGTCGGATACCGGTCCTGCGGATCGCCGAGCGCGGCGAGAAACGCGCGGATGCGATCGAGCCGGTTCGGCATGCGGCGCGACGCGTTTTCGTTGATGAGCCCGAGCAGGTATCCTTGTGCCGCCTGGAACGTCACTGTTCGTCAAACCCCGCCGGGTGACGGTCCGTTGCGTCGCCGGCCAGCAGCTGGATCGCGTGGGGAAGCGCGGCGCGCACTGCCTCGAGACACTCGCGCACCGCCTTCGGGCTGCCCGGAAGGTTGACGATCAGCGAGCGATTGCGCACGCCCGCGAGGGCGCGCGAGAGCATCGCGCCCGGGACGCGCCCGAGCGAGACGGCGCGCATCGCCTCACCGATCCCGGGAACCTCGTAGTCGATCACCGCCGCCGTCGCCTGCGGCGTGCGGTCGCGCCGCGCGAGCCCGGTGCCGCCGGAGGTGAGGACGAGCCGCGGCGGCCCCTCGCACAGCTCGATCAGCGCCGCCTGCAAGGCGGCGGGATCGTCCGGCAGCACGCGCTCGTCGTCGATGGAAAACTCGCCGCCCGCGAGCACCTCGCGCACGACCGGGATGCACGCGTCGGGACGCTCGCCGCTGTGCGCGCGATCGGACAGCACGATCACCGCGACCGGAACGCTCACGAGGCGCGCCAGTCGCCGGACTTGCCGCCGGTCTTCTCCAGCAGCCGCACGCGTTCGACGACGATCCCTTTGTCGAGCGCCTTGCACATGTCGTAGATCGTCAGCGCCGCCACGCTCGCGGCGACGAGCGCCTCCATCTCGACGCCGGTCTGTCCGACCGTCGTCGCGCGCGTCTCGACGCGCAGCGTCACCTCGTCGCTCCAGTCGAAGCGCACGTCGACGGCGGCGAGCGGCAGCGGGTGCGCGAGCGGGATCAGCTCGCCGGTGCGCTTGGCCGCCATGATCCCGGCGACTTGAGCGGCGACGAACGCATCGCCTTTCGGCAGCGTCGCGGCGCGCAACGCGTGCGCGGCCGGCGCGGTGAGCCGCACGAGCGCCTCGGCGCGGGCGGTGCGCGCGGTCGCCGGCTTCGCACCGACGTCGACCATCGTGAGCGAACCGTCGTCGGCGATGTGCGAGGGCTTCGGAGCGTCGCTCATACGAACGAGAGGTCGTGCGCCGACGGCGTGAGGTCGTTCTCGGCGAGCCACGCCGCGTCGTAGAGCCGCGAGCGATAGCGGTCGCCGCCGTCGCACAGCACGGTCGCGACCCTCGCACCGGCCGGAAGCGTGCGCGCGTAGCGCATCGCCGCCGTCACGTTGAGCGCCGCCGATCCGCCCACGAACAGCCCCTCCTCGCGCAACAGCCAGTGCGCCATCTCCACCATCGCGCGATCCTCGACGCGGACCGCGTCGTCGACCGGCGCGCCGGCGAAGTTCGCGACGAGCCGCTTGATCCCGATCCCTTCGGCGACCGAGTCGCCTTCGCTCGCGAGCTGCCCCGTCGTCACGTACGAGAACAGCGCGGATCCGTAGGGATCGGCGAGCACGACGCGGGTGCGTGAATCGTGCGCCTTCAGCGCGCGGCCGACGCCGGCGATCGTGCCGCCCGTCCCCGCCGCCGCGACGAAGGCGTCGAGACGGCCGCCGCTCTGCGCGACGAGCTCGGGTCCGGTTGTGCGCTCGTGCGCGTCGCGGTTGGCGGTGTTCTCGAACTGATTCGCCCACACGGCTCCGTCGATCGACTCGGCGAGCCGCCGCGCGGTGTGATAGTAGTTCGCGTCGTTCGCGTACGGCACGGCTTGGACGACGCGCAGCTCGGCGCCGAAGGCGCGCAGCAGCGCATATTTTTCGGGCGCCTGGTCGTCGGGCATGACGATGATCGTACGGTAGCCGCGCGCATTGCCGACCAGCGCGAGGCCGATCCCGGTGTTCCCGGCGGTGCCTTCGACGATCGTGCCGCCGGGGCGCAGCAGGCCGCGCGCCTCGAAGTCCTCGACGATCCCGCGCGCGGCACGGTCCTTCACCGAGCCGCCCGGGTTGAGATGCTCCGCCTTGGCCAGGATCGTCCGTCCGAAGGCGGCTGAAAGCTTCGGCAGCGCGATCAGCGGCGTGTCGCCGATCGCGCCGGCGAAGCCGCCGGCGACGCCGGCGGCGCGGGGTGAGGGATTCGGCACGGTGCGGTGAACGTCGTGCGGCGAGAATGATCTCTCCTGCGGACGGCGCCCTCGGAGTGTACGGCGCGGTCGGCGACGCATGCGCCGGCCGCCGCCACGGATTCGCCCGCCGGCGCGCCCGCCTCGCCGCTCGCTTCGCGCGCTTCCGCGGCGCCGGCGACGACGTCGTCGCCGCGAGCTGGTACGCCGGGCTGCTGGCCGAGACGGGTCTCGTGCTGGTCGACGTTCCGGAAGGTGCGTCGGCCGGGCTGCAGGCGCTCGCGCTGGCCGACTTTCCCCTCCACGGTGCGCATCTCGCGGCGGCCATCCCCGGATTGCCCGCGCGCGCGGCCGATATCGTGCGCTGGCATCGCGAGCACGAGGACGGGACCGGCTTCCCCGACGCGCTGCGCTGGGACGGCGTCCCGGCCGACGCCAGCGCGGTCGGGATCGTGCACGCCTTCCTCTCGGTGCTCGAGAGCGACGAGGGCGCGGGCGCGCCCGCGGAAGCCGCCTTCGCACTCTCCGCGGAGAGCGGCCGCCGGTTCTCCGTCCGCCTCGTGACGGCGTTCCGCGAGTTCGTCACGCGCGATCCGGACGTCGCAGCGGAAGACGACGGCGAATCGCCCGGCATCGCCGAGGCCGCGGCGGACGACGCAGCCCTGATCGCGCTGCTCGCCGAACGGGTCAGCGCACGCCGCGGAGCGAGCGACCGGGCGACGCGGCTCGGGCCGCTCGCGGTGATCCTCGAAGCGGCGACGCGCCGCGACCGCGACGCGCACGCCGAGGACGCCGCCGCAAACGTCGCCGCCGTCGCCGAGCGCGTCGCTGCGAGCGTGCCGCACTACGCCGCGGACGCGCGCAGCGTCGCCGCGGCGTACGCCGCGCGCGCGGGAGCCCCGACGTGATCGACCTCCCCGCCCGCACGCGGCGCATCTCCGGCTCGCGCCTGCTCGACCTGTGCCGGGAGCGCGGGATCGCGAGCGTCGTCGATCCGTTCATGGGCATCCCGAACCATCTCGCGACGCTGAAGCGTCACGGCATCGTCGTGCACGGCGGCGACCTCCTCGAGTGGTTCGTGCGCGCGGGCGAGGGGATCGTCGCGAACGACTTCACGATCCTGCGCGACCCCGAGGTCGCCGAGATCGTCGAGATGCTGCCCGGACGCATCTATCCGACCGATCTGTTTCGGGCGTGGGAAGGCGTCTTCTTCAGCGAGGAGCAGTGCCGCTATCTCGGCGTCTGGCACGCGAACGTGCACGCGCTGCGCAGCGACGGGCAGACCGGGATCGCCGTCCTCGGACTGTGGCACGTGCTCTGCCATTGGCTGCACAAGGCGCGCGACCCCGACGAGATGATCGACGTCCCGCCGAGCGAGCTTGCGTGGCACTACATCCGCGAGACGCAGCGGCGCGTGTGCGCGAACGGGCGCCGCAACACCGTGCGCCGGGCCGACTTCGCGACGACGCTGGGGGCGGTGCGCGCCGACGCCGTGTATCTGGCGCCGCCCGGACGCGGCGCCGCGCGGCGCGTCGATCCGCGCGTCTGGATGTGGGAAGCGTGGCACGCCGGCGATCCGTACTTGAACGTCGAGCGGCTCTATCGCGACACGGTGTTCGGCGCGCGCGTCAACGACGACGCGGCGTACGATCGTGCGCTCGGCGAAGTCATCGCCGCGGCGTCGGACGCTCCGTTCGCGATCCTGCAGACGACCGCGACGCACGCCGCGCGCTTCGAGCGCCTCCTGCGCGAGCAGCGCGGCCCCGTCGAAACCGTCGAGCCCGAACCCGGCGAGATCTATCTGCTCTCAAAGCGCTGACCGCGCGGCTGCGCGAACGAGACGGCTTCGGCGCTCGTCGCGAGCGCCGAACTTCATCGTGCGGGTTGGGCGCTCTGAAAACGGTACCAGACGAGACAGAGCAGGAACAGGACGAAGAACAGGATTCCGTGCTTCGTGTGCTGACCGAGCGGCGTGTGTCCGACCCAGTACAGGATCGCGATGATGATGAAGACGACGGCGAGGATCAGCGCGAGCGGTTTCATGCGATGACTTTCGTGGCGAAGAGAACGAACGAGACGGCGCCGGCGAGCATGCAGTACCACGCGAACGGAGCGAGGTCGTTGTGCCGGAACCAGCGCGTGAGAAAGGCGACCGACGCGTAGGCGGTGATACCCGCGAGCAGACCGCCCGCCACCGCTTCGACGAGCACGACGTGCGCGCCCGGCGCGAACAGCTTCGGAAACTCCAGCACGCTCGCGGCCAGGATCACCGGGGTCGCGAGCAGGAACGCGTAGCGCGCCGCATCCTCGTGCCGCAGATCGCGGAGCAGCCCGGCGACGATCGCCGAGCCGGAGCGCGAGATCCCCGGCAGCAGCGCGAGCGCCTGGGCGAACCCGACCAGGACGCCGTCCGCGGCACCGAGCGACGGCAGCCGGCGATACGGGTGTCCGGCGTTCGCGTGCTGGCGCCGGCGCAGCGTCTCGCCGCCCAGCATCAGCAGCCCGTTGAGGAAGAGGAACGCGGCGACCGGCTCCGGCGATGCGAACAGCTTCTTCACCGCGGACTCGAACAGCACGCCCAGGATCCCGACCGGGATCGTCCCCGCGACGAGCAGCCAGCCCGTCTTCTCGCTCGGATCGTCGCCGATCCGCCCGCGCACGATGCTCGCGGCGAGACCGCGCACGATCGCGAGCCAGTCGGCCGCGTAGTACGCCACCAGGGCGAGCGCGGTCCCGAGATGCAGCACCACGACGAACGCGAGGAACGCATCCGACCCTTCGTCGACGTGCCAGCGCAGCAGCGCGGGGATCAGCACCGTATGGCCCAGGCTGCTGACGGGGAACAGCTCGCTGACGCCCTGCAGCACGGCGAGGATCATCGCTTGCAGAAACGTCACGTCACGCCCGCTTCGCACGCCGGGAAGCGTTTCCCGCCGGAGCGAACTGCGCGGCGTGCAGGACGATCGCTCGAGCCGGCGTCTGATCGACGCGCCGATGCTCGTCGCGTACACGATCGGGGCCGATTTCCCGGCGGCGCGCACCGAGACGTACGACGTCGGTCTCGGCGGGCTCGCCATGCTCTCCGACGTCGCGCTGCCCGCCGGTCAGCCGCTCGATCTCGAGTTGGAGCTGCGCGGCGACCCGCGCCCGCCGCTGCAGCTCACCGGCGAGGTTCGCTGGTGCGCGAACGACGCGACGGCCGGCAAGTACCGCATCGGCGTCGAGTTCACCGGCCGCACCGCCGAACAGGAAGCGCAGCTCGTCGGCTACATCGACACGATGTACAAGCTCCGCGACCTCGGCGTCCTGTAAACGTCCGCAAGACCAACGTCTCGAGTCGCCGCGCGGACGAGGTCGTTACGCCGGCGGCTCGCGCGCCGCCGCGCGCGAACGCGAAGTTTCGCGCTCGGCAAGAGCGCCGAAGGCGCTCGAAACCCCGTTCGCCCGGAGCAACGCCTCGACGCCGGCGTGCGACCACGTCCTTACGACGGCGGCTAGCGCGCGCCGCGCGCGAACGCGATGGATTCGGCGCTCGTCAAGAGCGCCGAATCCTCTCATTGAGACGTGAAGCTGACGGTGAAGATGTACTCCGCGGCGATCGGCTTGCAGTCGCGGATCTCGGTTTGGAACGTCGACTGACGTGCCGCCGAGAGTGCGGCGTTGTTCAGCACGACGCTCGGCGAGCTGCCGATCTTCGCCCCGATCACGTGGCTGTTCGTGTCGAGCGAGACGATCACTTGGACGTCGCCGGTGATGCCCTGCTGCTGCGCCATCTGCGGCGTGTCGGGCTCGGCGGCGCGGATGGTCGTCGCCGGCACGTTCGGCCGCGCGCACGACGCGGGCGTCGGCGTGGGCTTGGGCGTCGGGGTCGGAGGCGGCGTCGCGGGAGCGGGCGTCGCCGGCGGCGCGGTCGCGGGAGGCGCGGTGCCTTGGCCCTGCGGGATCCCGTTCACGTTGCCGGTCGTGTACTTGTTCGCGTTCTCGGTCGGACCGCTGTTCGACTTCGAGGTCGTGTGCTCGGTGTTGATCTTGATCTTCGGCTGCTGCGGCGCGGGCGTCTGCTTCGGCGGCGGCGTCTCGTGCGGCGGCGGCGTCGGCGGGGGCGTGGGCGGCGGCGTCGGCGTCGGCTTCGGCGTCGGAGGCGGCGTCGGAACCTTGACGACGGTGACCTTCTGCGGCGCCGACTCCTCGGTCTGCGTCGGCTTGAACTTCACCAACGGGCCGAACAGCAGATGCAGCGCGATCGAGATCGCGAAGCCGTACAGCAGGAAGTTCTTCGCCCGCTCGGCGCGCGTGACCGGCGGCTGCGGCGGCCGCGGCGGCGGGGTGGCGTTGGTCGACATCTACGGCCCGGACTGCCCTTCCGGCTGGCCCTCGATGTGGTTCGCGAGGCCGAAGGTGTCGAGGTTCGCGGACTTGGCGGCGTCCATCACGCGCAGGATCGTCCCGAAATCCGCACGCGGGTCCGCCTTGATGATGACCGACTTCTGCCCGGCGCCGGTCGCGTGAACCAGTTCCTGGAACTGCGCTTTCGCCTCGGCTTGATCGACGACGTTCGAACCGATCTGCACCTGGTTCTTGTCGTTGACCAGCACCACGATCTCGGACGCGTGAACGCGCTCGCGATTCTTGGCGTCGGGGAGCTTCGGCTCTTTCACGACCGATGCGAGGATGATGAAGATGATGAGCAGGACCAACAGCACGTCCGTGAAGGGCGTGATGTTGATCGTGGACATCACTTCGTCTTCGCCTTGTCCGGTGGAGACTGCCACGAGCTAGAGTTCCTTCGCTTTCTTACGACGTGACGAAGCCGACGTCTTGGAGGCCGACGATCTTCGCCGCGTCGAGGATCTTGATGATCGTCCCGTACGGCGCTTTGACGTCGGCGGTCAGCGAGACGTGGCGATGGCCCATGCGCCGCTCGACGTCCGCCATGTCCTGATAGATGTGGGTCGTGTCCGACTGCTTGCCGTTGACGTAGATCACGCCCTTCGCGTTGACGAGCACTTCGATGTCGTCGTTCTTCTTGTGCTGCTGCACGATGTTCTGATCGTTCTTGTCGGGCAGCTGCTTCTCGAACCCCGGCGGCGCGACGAGCGCGGCCAGGATCATGAAGATGATCAGCAGGACCAGCAGCACGTCGGTGAACGGCGTGATGTTGATCTCGGCCATCACCTCGTCGTCCTGCTGTGCGGAGACCATGCTCATAGGTCGATCCCTCGGACCGGAAGGTTCAGCTTACTTCGTCGCAGACGGCTGGTAGAGATCCGTCGGGATCGCCGCGCCGGTGTTGTGGAAGTGCAGCATCTCGGCGAGCTGGTTGGCCGACACGATCATCTCCTGGTTGTACGCCTTGATGCGCGTCTTGAAGTAGTTGAAGAAGATGACGGAGACGACGGCGACGAACAGGCCGGCCGCCGTGGTGATCAGCGCCTCGGAGACGCCCGCCGCGACGACGGCCGGCGTCGAGTTGCCCTTGAGAGCGATGTCCTGGAAGGCGCGGATGATGCCGAGCACCGTACCGAACAGCCCGACGAACGGGGCGATGACGGCGATGGTGCCGATGATGCCGAGGTTCCGCTCGAGCGAGTTCAGGTTCTCCATGAGCGCGATCGAGAGCGCGTCGGTGATGTCGGCGCGGTTCTTCTCGCCGCGCTGGAGCCCGAACTCCAAAACCTTGGGGAGCATCCCCTTCTGCTGACGACAGATCTTGATCGCGCCCGGGAGATCGTCCGCGGCGATGCGCTGCCCGATCTGACGCAGCAGCCCCTTCGAGTCGGAGTGCTGGCTCGCGAAGAAGAGCAGCCGCTCGATCACGATCGCGATGGCGACGACCGAGAGGAGTACAAGCATCCACATCGCGGGACCGCCGCGATTGATGGTGCCGAAAAAGTCCGCAAAGTTCACGAGGTTGTGCGTGCCTCCGAGTGCTCGGGTGAAGGTGTCCGCTCGAGGTGCGAGGGCGGACGAGGCGCCGGACAATACGAAAGACGGCGGGACGTCGCCCGGCGCGGGCCTAGGTGTTGGCGGTCCCGGCGTTCATTCCTGGTCGTTCGCGCTACGGCTTCACGCCGAGCTTCTGCAGCGCGTTGGTCGCATTGGTCGCCAGCTTGGTATCGCTGCCCGCGTTGGCCTTCGCCTTCTGCAGGTACGCGATCGCGGCGGTACGGTCGTTGCTGTTCGCCGCCGCGATCCCGGCGATGTAGTTCGCGTTCGCGTTGGTCGGATCGGTCGCCAGCGCCTTGTCGCATTCGGCGCGGATGCGCTTCCAGTCCGGCGTCGGCGCGCCGGCCAGGACGTTGGCGGCGGAGACGTACATGCTCGCCGCGCGCGACGGAACCGCTTTCGCGCCGGCTTCGAGGTCGGTCACCGCGTCGTCGCGCTTCCCCGCCTGCGCCGCCGCGTTCGCCTGCTGCATGTAGTAGTTGGAGAGCGCGTCGTCGACGTTCGTGTTCGAGGGGTCACGCTGCTTGATCTGCTGGGCGAGGGCGAGGCCCTTCTGCGGCTGCCCGCCGAGGACGTACGCGGTCGCCAGCGCCGGCTCGATGGCGTTGAGCGACTGCTGGTCGGGATGCGGCGCGCCGAGCACCATCTGACGCGCGCGCTCGAGATCGGCGATCGCCGGCCCGTACTTCTGCGCGTTCGCCTCGGCGGTGCCGCGTACGAACAAGACGTTCGCGCTCTGCTGCAGCGCGAGCGACTTCCCGGCGAGCGCCACCGCCTTGTCGTAGTCCTTCGCCTTGAGCGCGTCGACCGCCGCGTCGGCGTACGCTTTCGCGGCGACCACCTTGTAGCGGTCGGGGACCGTTCCCGCCGAGTCGAACGCCGCGATCGCGCCGGCCGAGTCGTTCTGATACGAGTCCGCCACGCCGAGGAGCGCCTCGGCGTCCTTGTCGCCCGGGTGGCCGACGAGGTAGGATTCCAGCTCGGTCTTCGCCCCGGCGTAGTTGCCGGCGCGGATCAGCGCGTTGGCGCGGTTCACGTCCCCGGAGGTCGAGCCCGTGTCGGTCGTGACCGCGGAGCCGTTGAACTTCAGCGCCAGCGTGTAGAACGCGTCGATCGGCTTCCCGTCGCGCTCGCCCGGCTTGTACTTCGACGTCTTCGCGATCTCCGTCGCGGCGGCGTCGTCGCCATGGTTCGTGGACTTCTCGACGCGCACCGAGCCGATCGAACCGTCCTTGTGCACGAAGACCTGCACGGTCACCGATCCGGTGCCGACCACCGGCGCGGTCGACGTCCCCTGCTTGACGATCTTCGGCGGCGTGTAGAACGTCGAGGTCTGCGCGGAGGCGCCGAGCGGAGCCAGCGCGGACGCCAGCGCGGCGAGCGCGGCGACGGCGAGCGGACGGGGATTGCGAACGACCATGGCACCTCGCGGACACTGGGTGAGGAACACACAACGGGCGCAGCCGTCCCAAGGTTCCGGCCCGCGCATTGCTCCGCGCCGCGGCCTTCCCCTGCTCGCCCGGCGCGAGCCGCTCAGCGCTGCGCGGTCAGGTCGGGCCGAAGAACGGTCGCTCCTTCGAGGTAGACGTGACGGATCTCGTCCTGACGCAGCTCGGTGTTGATGTGCACCATCACCCGGATGCAGCGTTCCAGACGACCCGGTACCCCGATCTCGGTGAAATTCAACAGGGGCACGAGCGACCAGCCCATCGCCCGCGCGGCCGCCGCCGGAAACTCGGAGACGAGGTCCGGCGTGACGGTGAAGAGCGCCGAGGCGACGTCCTCGGCGGCCACCCCGTTCCGCTCGACGATCTCGCGCAAGAGCCGCCCGGTCGCATCCAGGATCAGCTCCGGCTCGTCGCGCTCGACGGTGATCGCGCCGCGGATCCCGCGCACCACGCTCACGCTTCGTCCTCGACGTTCTCGGGCGCGGCCGCCTCGGCGGCGATACGGCGGAGCGCAGCCAGCTCGCGCGGCGTCGTCTCGCGCAGTCCGCCGGGCGGGAGATCGCCCAGCGCGATCGGGCCGAAGCGCAGACGCACGAGCGCGATCACGGGATGGTCGACGCTCTCGAACATGCGGCGCACCTGACGATTCCGCCCTTCGTGGATCGTGACGTCGACGAGCGAGACGTCGCGGCGCGTCGCCACGACCCGCAGCTGCGCCGGTGCGGCACGTCCCTCCTCGAGCCGCACGCCGTGCAGCAGCGCCTCGATCGCTGCCGGCTCCAGCCGGCCGCGCAGCGTCGCGCGGTACGTCTTTTCGACGCCGAAGCGCGGGTGCGTGAGGACGTGCGCGATCGCGCCGTCGTCGGTGAGGAGCAGCACGCCGCTCGTGTCGTAGTCGAGCCGCCCGACGGGGACGACGCGCGCCGTCACGCCGTGCTCGCGCACGATCTGCGCGACCGTGCGCCGGCGCTCGGGATCGTGCATCGTCGTGACGACGCCGGCCGGCTTGTGCAGCACGAGATACGTGCGCGACGCGACGAGCCGGACGAGCCGTCCGTCGACCTCGACGCGCGCGTCGTCGGCGACGCTCGTCCCGAGCTCGCGCACGATGCGTCCGCCGACGCGCACCCGCCCGGCGACGATCAGCTCCTCGGCGCGGCGGCGCGACGCGACGCCGGCCGCGGCGAGGAACTTCTGCAGCCGTTGCGTCGCCGCTACACCTTCTTCAGATCGAAGGCGGTGATGAAGTCGTCGTTCGTCTGCGTGCGGGCGAGCGCCGCGTACAGACGCTCCGACCCTTCGACGGTCGGGACGCCGGCGAGCAGCCGCCGCACGTCGTTGACCTTGTGCAGCGCGATCTCGCTGAGGAGCTGCTCTTCGTACACGTTCGAGCTCGCGACGAGATCGACCGGCGGATACGCGCGCGGGGCGGCGAGCTCGCGCGCGAGCACGATCTCGGCGTTGTCGAGCGGCGCCAGCTCGTCCAGCAGCAGCGCGTCGAAGGCGGAGGTGCCCGCCGTGACGGACGCCACGACCGTCAGCGACCCGCCGCCTTCGAGCGCGCGCGCCGCGCCGAACAGCCGCTTCGGGCGCTGCAGCGCGTTCGCGTCGAGCTGCCCGCCGTTCTTGTGATGCGCGGTCGCGGCGTACGCGCGCGCCAGGCGCGTCAGCGACGAGACGACGACGACGGCGTCACCGCCCAGCTCGGCGATGCGCTTCGCGCGCTCGAAGACGAGCTCCGCGGTCGTCACGTGGTGCTCGGCGTGCTCGTCGAACGTCGTCGCGACGACTTCGACGTCGAGCGTGCGCTGCAGGTGGGTCACCGCTTCCGGGCGCTCGTCGACGAGCAGCAGGATCGCGTGCGCGTCCGGATCGTTCGCCTCGACGGCGCGCGCGATGCGCGTCACGAGCGCGGTGTCGTCCACGCGCGGCGGAACGACGAGCAACGCGCGCTGTCCGCGCCCGAGCGGGGCGAACAAATCGAGCGCACGCGTCGTCAGATCGCCGCGCGTCTCGAGAACGAAGCGCTGCGTGGGCGGCTCGGCGCCCAGCTCCTCGAACACGCGCCGGCCGGCGATCTCCTCGGGGAGACGGCCGTTGACCGTCTCGACCTTCACGATGCCGTAGTACTTCTCGTTCTCTTTCGGGCGCCGCACCTGGCCGGCGACGAGATCGCCGCGGCGGAGCTCGAAGCGCCGGATCTGCGACTGCGAGATGTAGATGTCTTCGCTGCCGACGAGATAGCCCTCGCGGCGCAGAAAGCCGTAGCCTTCGGGAAGGATCTCGAGCACGCCGTTGGCCTTCTCCAGGCCGCTGCGCTGCGCTTGGATGTCGACGATCTGCGCGAGGAGGTCGTCCTTCTTGATCTTCGTCGGATTCTCGATCTCGAACGTCTTCGCGAGCTCGTTCAGCTCGGCTTTGCTCATCTCCGCGAGCTGTTCGGGCGAGAGCAGCGGCGGCCCGACGGGCTGCGGAAACTCGGGCTGCGTGAAGACGTCGTGCTGCTGCGGCGGCGGTCCGCCGCCTTCGTTGTAGCGCTGGCGGTTGCGCCGCGAGCGGCGGCGACGGCCTCCGCCTTCTGGGCGACCGTTGTTGGAGGGCCGATTGTCGAACTGCAGCGGAATGCTCCCTTGGGGAGGCGGACGCTCGCGGGAGGGACTCGACCGGCGAGGCTGCCGGGACTCCGCATCCAGACGAAGCGCCGAGGAACGTGAAGAGCCGGGCGGCGTCGGACCGCGCGACGGATGGAGTCTACCACACGCCGTTCAAGGCGACAAGGCGCGCGGTCCGCTGAGCGAGCGGCTTCCGCGCGCGTAGAACCGCCACGGAAGCTCGGCGGCCTTCGTGATCCCGATCCGCGGGCTCGTGCCGACATCCTCGACGACGTCCCCGGCGGCGAGCCGCAGCCGCGGGTCGGCGAGCAGATCCGCGCCGTCGAACTCCGGCCCGATCGCCAGCCCGCGGCAGAGGTTGCCCGGGCCGCGCAGCAGGTCGCGGTCGCGCACGCCGGCGCGCCCGCGCAGCCGGCGCATCGTCTCCAGGCCCGCGACCGGCTCGCAGGCCCGGACGAGCACGGCGGCCCCCGTGCCGGCGCCTTCGCTGGTCACGTTGAGGCACCAGTTCGCGCCGTAGATGAAGTACACGTAGGCGTGCAGCGGCGGGCCGAACATCGCGCGGTTCCGCGCGGTCGGGCCGCGGTAGGCGTGCGAGGCGGGATCGTCCCCGAGGTACGCCTCGGTCTCGACGATGCGTCCGATCAGCGTCTCGTCGCGGTAGCGGCGGACGAGGAGCGCCCCGATGAGCGCCCGCGCGAGCGCGTGCGTTTCGTGCGGAAGGTCGGCGGGACGAAGGTCAGGCGGCGATCCGTCCGCGCTGGCCGATGTCGGCGCGGGCGCGGCCGTCGAGGTCTTGCGTTTCAATCGGCTCGCCGCGTTCGACGCGGGCCACGGCGAAGCCGTGCAGGGCGCAGCGCGTCTTCACGTACGGCATCGCCAGCGACGGCGGAACGGTGGTCCGGGCGTTCAGGTCGTCGACCACGCCGGCGTCGGCGATGCGGATCCGGACCCGGGTGAAGCCGCGGCCGCGCAGGTAGGCGGCGACGGCGCCGACCGCGGCGTATCCCATTTCGCGTCCGTCGAGCCCCGGCAGCGGCCGGGCCGAGAAGGGGACCTTGACGACGGAGCGTCCCGTCCCGGTCGCCAGGGCGGCGTAGGCGATCCCGGCGCCGCCGAGGTCGGCGGCGTAGCCGACGGCGACGTCGGCGGAGCGGTGGCGAACGATGGTGCGGGTCATGGCTCGTGCGATCATCCTATATCGAACATACGTTCGAGTCAAGCGGCTCTCGCGGCGAGCACCTCCTCGTAGATCGAGAGGATCCGCCGCGTCTGCATCTCCACGCTAAACCGCGAGAATGCCAAATGTACGGCACTGTGATCGCGGCCGCGCGAGAGCGCCTCGCGGAGCGCGGCGGCGAACGCGGGCGCGTCGCCGGCGACGACCGGGCGGCCGCCCGCCAGCACCTCGCGGCTCGCCTCGCTGTCGGCGGCGACGATCGGGAGCCCGGCCGCGAGCGCCTCGGCGAGGACCAGCCCCTGCGTCTCGCTCGTCGACGGGAACACGAACGCGTCGGCCGCCGCGTAGACGTCGGGCAGCAGCTCGCGCGGCACGGTGCCGGTGAAGCGGACGCGCTCGCCCAGTCCGAGCCGGCGCGCGTGCTCCTCGAGCGCCGCGCGATGCGGACCGTCCCCCACGACGGCGAGCCGCACCTCCGGGAGCATCGCCGCGGCCTCGAGCGCGAGCTCGACGTTCTTCTCGAGCGCGAGACGCGAGACGACGAGCGCGAGCGGCACGTCGCCGTCGGCGCCGAGGCGCGCGCGCAGCTCGGCGCCGCGCGTGCCGCCGGCGAAGCGCGCGACGTCGATCGCGCTCGGCACGACGGCGATCGGCGCACGCACGCCGATGTCGCGCAGACACGTCTCGATCGCGCGCGTCGGCACGACCACCGTGTCCGCCGCGTTCGCGTAACGGCGCGTGAGCGAAGCGATCGCGCGCTCCGTCGCAGCGCGGTCGAACGGCGCGTAATGCGCGTACGCGTCGAGTCTCGTATGATAGGTGAAGACGAGCGGAACGCGCATGCGGCGCGCGCATGCGATCGCCATCCATCCCGTCACGAACGGCGAGTGCGCGTGCACGACGTCGAGCGCGCGGATCGCGCGCCGGTCGTCCGCGCGCAGGTACGGCACGCACAGCCGGTATGCGGTCGCGGTCGGAAGCGGCAGCGACGGCAAGCGAACGACGCCGAGCTCTTCGTCGACGAAGTCCGGAAAACGCGGCGCGATCGTCGTGACGCCGACCCCGCGCGCACGCAGACCGTCGCGCAGCGCGTCGATGCTCGCGACGACGCCGTTCACGATCGGCCGGTAGCACTCGGTGAAGAATCCGACCTGCACGAGCGCTCTGTTCTCCATCGGCCGGCGGTTCCATCGGCAGCGGGGCGGATCAGGCGGCGCTGCGACGACCGCATTTGACGCGAGCTTGACGAACGTGGTACCGTAGGCGGCGTCCGAGCGGGATCATTCGGTTCCGCGGGGCATTCGACCGAGCCATCGTCGCTCGCCGACCACCGCTACGACGTCGAGTGCGGACCGCCTCAGGTACGGATCGTTTGATCCGCGCCCGGCGGAATGCACCCTCGCACGAGAAAGGAGTCGGACGATCAGAAACGATCATCCTTCGCCGTTCGCGGCGACGGGCGTCCTCTCGCTGGGCCTGCTGATCCCGTTCTGCACCGGTACGGTGCCGAACCAGATCGGCGGAGCCATGGCGCAGATCGCCGATCCCGTCCCCGCCAAACACATCATCTTCGTCCACGACGGACGGTCCGAGCCGCTCGACACGCGCGCGGCGACCGTCGGCGATCTGCTCACCGAGCAGAGCGTCGTCCCCGGGCCGGACGACGCCGTCATCCCCGAGCCTGCGACGGCCCTCCAAGACGGCGAGACCGTCACGTATCGCGCCGCCGTGCCGGTGACCGTCGTCGTCGACGGCGTTCCGCGCACGGTTCGTTCGAGCGCGGCGTGCGTCGCCGATCTCCTCGCCGACCAGCACGTGCGCTGGGACGCGCACGACCGGGTCTCGCCGGCCGCCTTCTCGTCGCTGAGCGCCAACGGGACGATCCAGGTCCGGCACGTCGAGCGCTGGACGGAGACCGTTCGCGAGCCCATCCCGCCGCGCGTCGTGAAGCGCTACGCGCTCGCGCTGCCGCTCGGGAAGTCGAAGGTCGTCTCGGCCGGGCGGCCGGGTCTCGCCGCGGTCTCGTACGAGGTCTCGCGCACCGGCTACGGCAACGCGCTGCGGCGCAGCCGGCTGGTCTCGCGCGTCCTGCGCGCGCCGCACGACAAGATCGTCGCCGAAGGGATCGGCGAGTACACCGCGCTCTCGGCGCTCGCCCGGCGCGGGATCGCCGGGACGCTGCGCCTCGCCACCTCGGCGCTCTCGATGGTCGCCACCGCCTACAGCGCCGCCTCCGCCGGCGGGAGCGGGATGACGGCGATCGGCCGGCCCGCCGGGCACGGCATCGTGGCCGTCGACCCCGCGGTGATCCCGCTCGGGACGCACTTGTTCATCCCGGGCTACGGGCACGCCGTGGCGGGCGACACCGGCGGCGCGATCCGCGGCAACCGGATCGACCTGGGCTTCCAGTCGACGTCGGCGGCCGACGCGTTCGGCCGGCGCTCCGTCATGGTGTACGTCTTCAAATAGACCGCTCGGACGAAGGAGCGCGCGGCACCTCGAGCCGCGCGCTGCTCGGGGCGCGGGGGATCCGGCCCAAGAAGCGGCTCGGACAGCACTTCCTCATGGACGGCGGGACGGCCGCGCGGATCGCGCGGCTGGCCGTCGACGCGCCCGGGGAGCGCGTGCTGGAGGTCGGTGCCGGGACCGGGGCGCTCACGGCGGCGCTGGCGCGCCTCGGCGCCCGCGTCACGGCCTTCGACGTCGACCCCGACATGGTGGCGATCCTGCGCGAGCGGGCCGACCTCGCCGGCGTGGACGTCCGCCTCGCCGACGCGCTCGCCTTCGACTACGCCGCCTGGTCCGGCGACGACGCGGCCTGGCGCGTCGCCGGAAACCTGCCGTACAACGTGGCGACGCCGCTGCTGACCGGGCTCGCGGCGCTCTCCCGGCCGCCCGCGCGGGTCGTCGCGATGATCCAGAAGGACGTCGCGGAACGGCTCCTTGCGAAGCCGGGGACCGCGCAGTACGGCAGCCTCACGGTCGCCATCGCGCTGACGATGCGGGTCGAGCGCGCGCTGACCGTTCCGCCGAGCGCGTTCTTTCCGCGCCCCGGCGTCGTCTCCAGCGTGGTCGTGCTGCACCGCCGCGAGGCGCCGGCCGCCGCGGTGCGCGACCGCCGGCGCTTCGAACAGGTCGTCCGCGGCGCGTTCGCGTACCGCCGCAAGACGCTCGCCAACTCGCTCGCCCTCGCGTTGGAGCTTCCGCGCGAACGGATCGCGGAGGCGCTCGCGGCCCTCTCGCTCGACTCCGACGTCCGTGGTGAAGATCTCGACCTCCGCTCGTTCGCCGCTCTCGCTGACGCGCTGGCCGTCTGACGCCT
Source organism: Vulcanimicrobiaceae bacterium (assembly GCA_035650875.1). GTDB lineage: Bacteria > Vulcanimicrobiota > Vulcanimicrobiia > Vulcanimicrobiales > Vulcanimicrobiaceae > Vulcanimicrobium. Next base: position 9,350 of record DASRGU010000009.1, on the reverse strand, counting down.
TCGTCTGGTGGCGCTCGCTCGTCGTGCTGCTCACGCTCGGCGCGGCGTTCGTCGTCGCCCAGATGCTGCAGCTCACCTGGCTCAGCGCGACGCACGCGCACGTCGATCCGCGCAAGCTCGTTCTCAACTGGAACATCCTCGCGCTGCAGCTCGCCGTCTACGCGCCCGTCCTCCCGGCGCTGCTCACCGGGCTGCACTGGGCGGCGCAGCGGCCGTTGCGCGAGGTGGGGATGCGACTCCCCACGACGTTCGAAGCGACGATCGGCGTGACGGGCGGCCTCGCGGCCTATGCGATCACGATGGCGATCAGCCTGGTGCAGACCGCGCTCACGCACGTCCGCCCCGAGCAGCAGGTCGTCGACGCGCTCTCGGGCGCGCACGATCCCACGATCATCGCGGCGTTCGCGTTCTTCGCCTGCGTCCTCGCCCCGTTCGTCGAGGAGACCGCGTTCCGCGGCTTCCTCTTCAACGCGATCTACCGCTACACGCCGCTCTGGCTGGCCGCCGCGCTGAGCGGGCTGCTCTTCGCGATGTCGCACGGCTCGCGCTCGGCGCTCGTGCCGCTGTGGGCCGTCGGGATCATCCTCGCCTTCGTCTACCAGCGCACCGGAACGCTCGCCGCGTCGATGATCGCGCACGGCACGTTCAACGTCACCAACGTCATCTTGATCGTCGCGGCGCACCAGACGAGCTGAGCGCGATTGGAACGCCGCCGCACAGCCTGACGCCGCGCGGCCACGTGCCGATTCCGAGCGAGGCGAAGAACGCGCGCGCGTTCGTGTCGTACGCGGGACAGTATCCGCTCTCGCCGCGCGCGTAGCGCCGCAGCGCGACGTGCGGGTTCGCGGCGGCGACCGCGTAGACGCCCTCCTGCGGCCGCGGAACGAGCGCCGGCTCGCCGCTCGCACGCAGCGCGGCGGCGCGCGCGTACGCGGCGCGGTCGACGACGTAGGGCCAGCGCCCGATCTTCAGCGCGGTGTCGTTGATCGTCAGCGCGCACAGCGCGGCGCAGACGAGCATCGGCGTCGCGAAGCGCGGGCGCCGCGCGACGACGATCGCCGCGCCGAGCGCCGCGGCGGCGAGCGCGCTCGCCGTCCAGTGCGTGCCGATCCGCGCGATCGCGTAGGCCCACGGCTTGTTGAACGTCAGCTCCGCGACGATCGGAAGGCCCAGCAGCAGCCAGCGCCCGAGCCACAGCGGCGCGAACGCGAACGGCGCGAGCAGCGCGAGGAAGAACGAGAGCTTCGCGAGCGGATCGTCGACGTGCAGCGCGTAGCCGGGCAGCGAGGGACGCACGTGCTGCAGCTGCTCCGCCGCGACGAACGCGACGCCGTTCACGAGCGCGAGCGCCGCCAGCGCGAGTCCGAGCCGGCGATCCCACCACAGCGCGCACGCGAGACCGAACCAGACGAGGAAGAGCGCCTGATCCTCCTTCAGCCCCAGCAGCAGCTGCGCGACGATCAGCGCCGCGGGGAGCGCTCGCAGCCGCACCGCCAACGCGCCGAGCGCGGCGAGCAGCGGCACGAACACGTTCTCCAGAAAGTTGCCGTAGGCGATCCCTTGCGCGCACGGCGCGAGCAGGTATGCGATCCCGACCGCGCTCGCGCCGCGCGCGCTCGCGCCGCACGCCCGCGCGAAGGCGCAGACGGCGAGCGCCGCGCCGGCGATCGCGAGCACCTGCACGATCAGCAGCGTCTGCGCGTACGGAAACGCGGCGACGAGCGGCGCCAGCGCGAGCAGGCTCCACGAGTCGTGAACCTGCAGATGCGGCCGGTACTCGGCCGCGTCGTACGAGCCGCGTCCGTGCGCGACGTTGTTCAGGAACTGCAGAAACGTGCCGGTGTCGGCGCCGTAGCGCAGCGCCCACAGCTTGTTCAGATCGAGCGCGATGTAGACGGCGGCGAACAGCAGCGCGGCGACGACGACCGCACGTGTCGGGCGGATCGGCGCGGCCGCCGCGTTCATGCCGCGGCGCGCGTCTCCTCGACGATCGCGCGCAGGCGCGCGACGAAGCGCGGCGGCGCGAACCGTTCGGCGTGCGCGCGCAGCTCGGCGGCGGCGTATCGCGACGGATCGAACGCCCGCAGCGCCGCGGCGAGCGCGCGCGGATCGGGCGCGTCGAAGAACGCGCCCGTCGTCCCTTCGACGATCGTCTCCAGCGCGCCGCCGGCGGCGTAGGCGATCGTCGGGCGCCCCGCCGCGGCGGCCTCGAGGGGAACGAGCCCGAAGTCTTCTTCGCCGGGCAGGATCGCCGCCCGCGCCGCGCCGACGATCGCGTTGCGCGCCGCGTCGTCGACCGCGCCGTGGAACGTCGTGTCGGTCCCGAGCGCGAGCGCGCGCAGGCGGGCTTCGTCCGGACCTTCGCCGACGACGTGCAGCGGGACGCCGGCGATCGCGCACGCCGCGATCGCGAGATCGACTCGCTTGTACGCGAGCAGACGCGACACGACGACGTAGTAGCCGCCGGTTCCGTCTCCGACGGTGAAGCGATCGACGTCGACCGGACACGGCAGCACGTCGGCGTCGCGCCCGTACCAGCGGCGGACGCGCTCGGCGACGTTGCGCGAGTTCGCGACGAAGCGCGTCGGCCGCCGCGCGGCGCGCACGTCCCAGTCGCGCAGACCGCGCAGCAGCGGCCGCGCGAGGGCGCCGGCGGAGAAGCCTCCGACGTAGCGCTGCGCGTCGAAGACGAAGCGCGAAACGGTGTTGATGTAGCACACGTGCACGGCGCCCGGACGCACGCGCACCCCTTTCGCCCACGCGGTGGTCGACGAGACGACGACGTCGTACGCGGAGAGGTCGAAGGCCTCGAACGCGCGGGGGTACAGCGGCGCGTACGCGCGGAACAGCGCGCGGCGCAGCGGCAGCCGCTGCACGAACGACGTCCGCACGCGATCCGGCGGCACGAGATCGCCGACGGACCGCGCGTCGTAGAGCGCCGTGTACACCGGCGCGTCCGGCCAGGCCCGGACGAAGTGCGCGAAGACGCGTTCCGCGCCGCCGCGCTGGTTCAGATAGTCGTGGACGAGCGCGGTGCTCAGCCGCCCGTTCCCGTCGAGCGCGGCACGACGAGCGCGACGTCGAAGCGCTGGAACCAGCGTTTCGCCACCCGCTCGACGTCGGCCGCGGTCACCGCGCCGATCGCCGTCTCGACCTCGGCGTCGGCGTCCGGGTCGAGACCGTGGAGCACCGCGTTCCCGATCGCGAACGCGCGCTCGTCGAGCGAGAGCGTCTCGAGCGCCCACTCGCCGCGTGCCGTCTCGACGTACTTGGTGAGCTGGGACGCGGGAAGGGCGCGCGTCGACGCGCTCCGCATCGCGGCGATCAGCATCCCGAGCGCGATCGTCGGCTCGGTTCGCCCGCCGTTGATCCAGACCGCCATCTGAGCCGGCGCGGCGTCGTAGCCGTAGATGACGCCGGCCGGCCGGAACGGCGCCGAGCCGGTCCCGACGGCGGGCTCGAGGATCCCCTCGATCATCGCGCGGACGACGAGCGCGGCCGCGAAGTCCTTGTCGGCGAGCGCCGGCGCGGCGTAGCCGACGACGATGAACGGGCCGCCGAGGTCGCGCCGCGCGACGATCTGCCGGGGCTGCGCGGCGTACGGCCGGACCGTCACGGCCGACGCGGGCGCATCGCCGGCGGGAAGCGCCGCGGCCAGGGACGCCGCGGCCGCGTCGCTCGCCGCGCCGGTCTGCCCGACGCTCGCGAGCAGGGCGCCGCCCCGCACGTACCATCTGGCGTAGAACGCGCGCAGCGCGCCGGCGTCGAGCTGCGCCAGCGCGCCCGGCTCGCCGAGCGGCGGGAAGCCGCTGCCGCCGGTGTAGTAGGCCTGGTGGACCATCTGCAGGCCCACGGCGCGCGGGTCCTCGCCCTCGTCGGCGATCCGCTTGCCGAGCGCGTCGCGCGCCACGGCGAGGGTCGCGTCGTCGAACGCCGGCGCGGAGAGCGCCCGCGCGGCCAGCGCGGCCAGCCGCGGCAGCGCGCCCGCTGGCGCTTCGAGGAAGAAGCGCACGTGCTGGGCGCTCACCGCGAAGGCGACCGAGCCGCCGCCGGCGTCGACCGCGTCGGCGAGGCGGACGCCGTCGACGGGGGTCTCGAGGACGCACTGCGCGGCCAGCGCGGCGACGCCGTTCTCGTCGCCCGGCTGCCGGTCGAGACCGGCCCGCACGAAGAGCGCGATCCCCGCCAGCGGCGCGCCCGGATCGGGGCGCGCGAAGGCGCGCACGCCGTCGATCTGCGCGCTCGTCGTCGCCGGCGCCGCCCCGAGCGGCGCCGCACCGCACGCCGCCAGCACGCCCGCCGCCGCAAACGCGCGCGCGCGCCTCACGTCTTCACCGCGGGGGCGGCCGGCGCGATCACGACCACGGCGGGCGAAGGACCGAGGTAGCGGGCCGCGGCGCGCGCGACGCTCTGCGGCGTGAGCCCGGCGGCGAGCCGCGAGTAGCGTCCCCCGCGCTCGGCCGGCGCGTACGGCGCATCGCCTTCGACCGTGTACCAGCCGTAGACCGACGCGACGTCGCCCGGCGTCTCCATCGCACCGAGAAGCCGGTAGACGTATGCGGCGTGCGCGGCGGCGAACGCCGCGCCGCTCATCGGCCGCGCCGCGGCGGCGACCGTGCGTTCGACGATCGGGCGGGCGGCTTCCGCATCCGGGCCGGTCAGCGTCACGAGAAAGAGCCCGGGATCGCGGAAGGTGACGAATCGCCCGGTCACCGTCGCTTTGCGGTCGCCGAGCGCCTTCGGCACGAGCCCGGTTCGCGGTGCGAAGAGCGCGTCGGCGAGGAAGTCCATCGCCGTCGCGTCCGTCTCGTCGACGATGGGAGGCCCCGCCCAGCCGAGGCCGATCCCGCGCACCTCGCCGGTGCGCCGGAGCGGCTCCGCGCCGTCGCGCCGGGTTTGCGCGGCGGCGGGCTCGGGCGCCGCGGCGGCGCCTGCGGCCGGCGCGCCGGCACGCGCCGCGACGGCCGACAGGGCCGACGCGTCGACGTCGCCGGTCAGCACGACGATCGCGTTGGACGGACGGAACGCGCGCTCCGCGAAGGCCCGGACGGCGCCGGCGTCGACCGTTCGCAGCGTCTCGGGGCTGCCGATCGTTCCGTCGTGGCTCGGCCCGCTCGCGAACAGCGCGGCGCCGAGCGCGTCCTCGATCGCGTCCTCCGGCTCGAGGCTCTGCAGCTCGGCCGCCTCGGTGACGTCGCTCCGAGCGAGCCGCAGCCCCGCGTCGGTCACGACCGGGGCGAAGTAGTCGGCGGTCATCGCGCGGACGGTGTCCGCGACGCGGTCGGGCGGAACGACCGCCGTGATCGCGACGCTGTCGGGATAGGCTTCGACCGAGAGCCGCCCGCCGTAGCGCGCGACCAGCGCGGAAAGCGGGGTCCCCGTGATCGGCGTGGACGCCGCGACCGTCGCCGCGGCGAGACGCGAGAGCGCGGGAACCGGCGCGGCGCCGAATCCCGACGAGGGCGCACGATACCACAGCGCCACCGCGGCGCCCGGCTGGGCGGGATCGGCGCGCACCTCGTAGGCGACGCCTCCGGCGAGGGTTCCGGTCGGCGGCAGCGGCGAGCCCGGCTGCCCGGCGGCACCGGCGGGTCCGGCAAAGATGACGAAGGCCGCGGAGACCGCGGCCCTCGTGGCCCACCGGGCCCGCTTCATGCGGGTTCCGGCGAGATCGTCGGGGGAAGCCGCTTCGGGCGCTCCGGACGCGCCTCCGGCTCGGGCGGCGCGGACGCCGCGAGCGGCGCGTCGGTCGGCGGCTTCAGCTCCGGCTGCTGCGGCGGCCACGGCTTCCCGGCCAGGATCGCCAGGACTTCCTCGGCCTCGACGGTCTCGTGCTCCAGCAGCGAGCCCGCCATCCGCTCGACCTTGTCCCAGTTGACCTCGAGGATCTTCCGCGCGTCGGCGTAGCAGGAGTCGATGATCTTCCGGACCTCGGCGTCGATCTTTCCGGCGATCTCTTCCGAGTAGTTGCGGTCTTCGCCGAAGTCGCGGCCGAGGAACACCTGATGGTTGCCGCGCCCGTACTGGATCGGGCCGAGCGTATCCGACATCCCGTACTGCGTCACCATCCGGCGCGCCAGCTCGGTCGCCTTCTCGAAATCGTTCGACGCGCCGGTCGTCACGTCGCCGAACTTGATCTCTTCGGCGATGCGCCCGGCGACGAGCCGTTTGATCAGCGCGAGCAGCTCGTTCTTGGTCTGCGAGTGCCGGTCTTCGTCGGGCAGCGACCACGTGATGCCGAGCGCCATCCCGCGCGGGATGATCGTCACCTTGTGGACCGGATCGCCGTTCGGGACCATCCCGCCGACGACGGCGTGGCCCGACTCGTGATAGGCGGTGTTCTCCTTCTCACGCTGCGACATCACGACCGACTTCCGTTCCGGGCCGACCATCACGCGGTCGATCGCCTCGTCGCAGTCGTTCATCTCGATCACGGACTTGTTGCGCCGCGCGGCGAGGAGCGCCGCTTCGTTCAGCAGATTCTCCAGATCGGCGCCGGAGAAGCCCGGCGTGCGCCGCGCCAGCGTCTCGAGCGAGACCTCTTTCGAGAGCGGCTTGTTCTTCGAGTGCACGCCGAGGATCGCTTGACGTCCGCGCACGTCGGCGCGGTCGACGACGATCTGCCGGTCGAAGCGGCCGGGGCGCAGCAGCGCCGGATCGAGCACGTCGGGACGATTCGTCGCCGCGATCAGGATGACGCCGGTGTTCTGATCGAAGCCGTCCATCTCGACCAGCAGCTGGTTCAGGGTCTGCTCGCGCTCGTCGTGTCCGCCGCCCAGACCCGCGCCGCGCTGCCGCCCGACCGCGTCGATCTCGTCGATGAAGATGATGCACGGCGCCGACTTCTTCGCCTGCTCGAAGAGGTCGCGCACGCGCGATGCGCCGACGCCGACGAACATCTCGACGAAGTCGGAGCCCGAGATCGAGAAGAACGGAACGCCGGCCTCGCCGGCGATCGCACGCGCGAGCAGCGTCTTGCCGGAGCCCGGCGGTCCCAGCAGCAGCACGCCCTTCGGGATCCGCGCGCCGAGCGCTTGGAACTTCTTCGGATACTTCAGGAACTCGACGACCTCGCCGAGCTCTTCTTTCGCCTCGTCGACCCCGGCGACGTCGGCGAAGGTGACCTTGGGGCGGTTCTCGCTGAGCAGCTTCGCGCGCGACCGGCCGAACGAGAGCGCCTGGCTCCCGCCGCTCTGCGCCTGCCGCAAGATGAAGATCAGCAGCAGCGCCATGATGACGAACGGGATGAACTGCACGACGTAGCCGAACAGCGGCGTCGACTGCGCCGGCATGGCGGTGATCTCGACGTTGTTCGCGCGCAGCGCGGGCAGCAGGTCCCGGTCGTCGGGCGCCGTCGTGGTGAACTTCGTGTTGTCGTTCAGTTCGCCCGAGATGTCGTGCCCCGCGATCGTCACCTTCTTGACCTTGTGCGAGGTGACGTCGGAGTAGAACTGCGAGTAGGCGAGCTGCGTGTTCGGCTGGGGCCCCAGCACCAGCTTATCCACGATGAAGATCACCAGGATGAAGATGCCGAGGACGACCAGGATGCTCTTGAGGTGCTTACCCATGCGTTGCGAGACCCTTTTACCGTTCCGACCTTAGAACGTTTCTCGGTTGAACACGTCTCGCGACGGAATGGTGGCCCGCCCGGCCTTGCTCATCCCGGGAGGACCTCCGGGCGAAGCTTCGCGAGATAAGGAAGAGTCCGGTACCGTTCCTGGTAGTCCAGACCGTACCCTACGACGAACTCGTCCGGACACGTCAAGCCGACGTAATCGACGCGCACGTCGAGGCTGCGATGGTACGGCTTGTCCAGCAGGACGGCGGCGCGCAAGGACGCCGGCTTTCGGTTTTCCAGCATCGCGCGCAGGTAGTGCAGCGTGTGCCCGTTGTCGATGATGTCCTCGACGACCAGCACGTGGCGGCCTTCGATCGCATGCGTCGTGTCCTGGATCAGGCGAACCTCGCCGCTCGAACGGTGCGCGTTGCCGTACGACGACACGGCGATGAAGTCGAGCTGGACGTCGGCCGGGCCGCCCGGGATCTCCGCGAGGGCGCGCGCGAGGTCGGCCGTCTCGAAGAGCGCGCCCTTCAGGACGCCGACGAGGACGAGCGAGGTGCCGGCGTAGTCGCGCGCGATCTCGACCGCCATCCGGTGGTTCGCCTCCGCGATCTCGGCCGCGTCGAACAAGACCCGTTCGATCCCGGGCGGAAGCGTCTGCTGCTGCATCACGGGCGCTCTTCGCGCATCGCTTCCGGCGACCCGTTCGCGGCGCGAAGCTCGCGGGCGACGATCGCGGCGCACCGCGCGACGGCGCGGTCGAGGTGCGGGAAATCCTCGCGCAGCGCGCCCAGATGCGGCCGCAGGGCGTTCCGCCGGTAACGCCGGTCGGCGTTGGTGGGGTCGACGGCGTACGGCAGGCCGCCGGTGCGCAGCTCGACCGACAGCTCGGCCCGCGCGACCCCGAGCAGCGGCCGAACGAGCGTGACGCCCTCGCCGAGCGGCCGGCGCTCGGGGATCCCCGCCAAGCCGGCGAGCCCGGTGCCGCGGAAGAGCGCGAGGAGCACGGTCTCCGTCTGGTCCTCCGCGGTGTGCGCGGTCACGACCTCGGCGGCGTCCAGCTCGCGCGCGAGCGCGGCGAGCGCGCCGTAGCGCGCTTCGCGGAGCGTCGCTTCGTCGTCGCGCGCAAGGGCGGGGCGCAGCACCGCGGCCGGGCAGCCGAGCCGCTCGGCCACCGAGAGGACGACGCACTCGTCCTGGCCCGCGCTCGCCCGCCGCCCGTGGTTGACGTGCCCGAGGACGGGCTGCCAGCGGCCGCCCGCGGCGAGCCGCGCCACGATCGACGCGAGGGCGACCGAGTCGGGGCCGCCGGAGCAGGCGACGAGAACGCGAGCGCCGCGGCCGGCGTGCAGGGCACGCGAGACCGCGGCGTCGAGGCTTCGCTCCGGCCGGGCTCCGCGCATCGCGTACGCCGTTCGACGCGGACGCCCGAATTTCAGCGGCGCGCTACCAGCGTGCGCCCTCGATCACGATCGGATTGGTCGTGACCGTGACCGAGACGGTCTTGTGCTGCCCCGAGAAGTCCTTGAACGTCACGCTGCACTGCCCCGCGGCCTGCCCGGTGACCGTGAAGTTGGCGTCCGGACCCGACGCACTGGTGGGCGTTACCGTCGCGATCCCGCTGCACGTGTCCGTGTGGGTGAACACGTTCGTGTAGTCGCTCTCCTGGACGTTGAACTGCTTCGCGTTCGCGGAGCCGGTCCCGTAGAGCTGCATCGACGGCGGATTCACTTCGAGCACCATCGGCGGTCCCGGCGTCGGCGTCGGCGTCGGCACCGGCGTGGGGGTC
>DASRGU010000008.1:0-3876 GCA_035650875.1 Vulcanimicrobiaceae bacterium | reverse complement strand
CGCATCACCCACGCGGGCTCGTTCTTCGGCAAGCGCGACCCGCGGCCGTTCCTGACGGCGGTGAAGCAGAGCGGGCTCGACGACATCGTCGTGCGCTTCCTCGGCGACTTCCGCTCGACCGATCGCGAATGGGCCGAGGCCCAGGACTTCGGCGACAGGCTCGAGCTGATTCCCTACGCGCCGCGTCGTCGCTCGCTCGAGCTGCAGCGCGATTCGGAGGCGCTGCTGCTGCTGATCCCGGACGCGGGCGGCCGCGGCCGCGGCGTCCTGAGCGGCAAGGTCTTCGAGTACCTCGCGGCCGAGCGCCCGATCCTCGCCGTCGTGCCGCCGGACGGCGCCGCCGCCGACCTGATCCGCGCTGCGGGTGCGGGCGTCGTCGTCGCGCCGGACGACGTGGACGGCATGTCGCAGGCGCTGCGCGACCTGCACGGACGCTGGCGCGCGGGCGCGCTCGAAGGCGACCCGCTGAGCGAGGAGTGGCGGCGCAAGGTCTCGCGTCGGACGCGCGTCGAGGAGCTCGCGAACCTGCTGGAGCGGCTCGCGTGAGACGCCTCACCAGCTTCCTGTTCCTCGCAAGCGTCTTCTGCGTGACGTTCGAGAAGATCCACTGGAACCCGATCGGAAGCGTCGGCATCGCAGACGTGTTCGCGATCCTGTTCCTCGTCTCGTTCGCGGTCACGACGCGGCGGTGGAGCGTCCCGCACACGACGGCCGTGCTGCTCGCGTTCTTCGCCGTCTTCCTCGCGGCCTACCTGATCGGCTACTTCGACCTGCAGAACTCCGACGCGACCGGCCAGTTCGCGAAGGGGATGATCAAGTGGCTCATCCACTTCACCTTCCTGGCCGCCGCCGTGGTCTGGCTGGCGCGCCGCGGCCAGCACTACTACTGGCGCACGCTCGGCTGGTTCAGCGCCGGCCTCGTCGTCAACGCCGCGTACGGTGTGCTGCAGCTGCTCGACGCGCGCCGCGGCGGCAACCTCGACACGTCGGTGCTCTCGCCGATTACGGGCGGTGCGAGCCAGATCAACATCTACGGCGCGATCAACGGCGCCAACGTCTACCGCCCGAACGCGCTCACGGGCGACCCGAACCACCTCGGGATCATGCTGATCGTCCCGCTGCTCGTGCTCACGCCGCTCTACCTCCGGCTCGAGCGCGGGCACCGCGCGCGCCGGTGGCTGATGCTCGTGATCGGGTTCCTGCTCGTGGTCGAGGCGACGACGCTCTCGCGGAGCGGGGTGCTCGGCCTCGGCGTCGGTGCGCTCGTGCTGCTGGTGCCGTACCGGCACTACCTGCGCTCGCCGCAGCTCCTCGTGCCGATCGGCGCGGCGTGCGCGGTGCTGCTCGCAATCGTCCTGTCGCGTAGGTCCTTCTTCACGACGGTGCTCAAGTCGCGCTTCGAGACGAGCGGGTCGTCGGAGAACGCGCACTTCCAGGTCTACTCGTTCATCCCGCATGTGCTGCACGCCGATCCGCTGTTCGGGCTCGGGCTCAACACGTTCTCGGTCTACTACGAGTTCGTCACCGGCAAGACGAACTGGGGACCGCACTCCTACTACGTCGCGCTGATCGTCGAGACGGGTCTCGTGGGCACCGTGCTCTTTGCGGTCTTCCTGTTCTGGGTGTTCCACCGCCTGCACGCGGCGCGCGCGCTCGGCCGAAGGCTCGCCGCCGCGCGTGACCCGCTCGCGGCGCGCGTGCGGCCGCTGGCGTGGGGATGCACCGCCGCGCTCGCCGGAACGCTCGCCTCGAACGCGTTCTACCTGACCATGCAGTTCTATTACTTCTACGCGTTCACGGCGATCGCACTGTCCGTCCCCGTGGTCTTCGCGAGCCGCGAGTGAAGGTCGTCGTGCTGACGACCTCCTACCCGCGGAACGAGCACGACGTCGCGGGGAGCTTCGTCGCGTCTGCGGTCCGCGGCGTGCAACAGCTCGGCGTCGCCGTCGAGGTCGTGTCGCCCGCCGCCTTCCCGGACTTCGGGATCGCGTACGGCGGCGGCATCGCGCAGAACCTCCGGCGCCAACCGTGGCGGCTCGCGCTCGTGCCGCCGTTCCTCGCCGCCTACGCGAACGCGGCGCGCCGCGCCGCCGCCGACGCCGATGTCGTCCATGCGCACTGGATCCCGTCGGGCCTCGCGGCGCTCGCCACCGGCAAGCCGTTCGTGCTGCAGGTCTGGGGAACCGACGTCGAGCTCGCGGCGAGGGCTCCGGCGCTCGTCCGCCCACTGCTACGGCGCGCGCGCATCGTGATCGCGGCGTCGCGCTACCTCGCCGACCGTGCGCGCGGGCTCGGCGCGCGAGACGTCCGCGTCGTGCCTGTCGGCGTCGAGCTCCCCACGCACGTCGCCGAGCCGGCCGAGCCGCCGCACGTCCTCTACGCGGGCCGCCTCAGCGAGGAGAAGGGGATCCGGGACTTCCTCGCCGCAACCGACGGCCTGCCGCGCGTGGTCGTCGGCGACGGCCCGCTTCGCGGCCGCGTGCCCGAGACGGTCGGCTTCGTCCCGCCGGATGGGATCGGCTCGTTCTACGAGCGGGCGGCCGTCGTCTGCGTCCCCTCCCGCCGTGAGGGCTACGGCGTGGTCGCGCGCGAGGCGATGGCGCACGCGCGCCCTGTGGTGGCGACGCGCGTCGGCGGCCTGGCGGAGCTCGACGGCGAAGGCGCGGTGCTCGTCGAGCCCGGCGACCGGACCGCGCTTCGCGCCGCGATCGAGCGGCTGCTGGCCGACGCCGGCGAGCGCCGGCGCCGGGGCGAGGCGGCGCGCGCAGTCGCAGAAGGATGGTCGGCTGCCCGCGCCGCCGCCGAGCTGCGCGCGGTGTACGAATCTACACTCGCCGCGTGACCGTCCTCGTCGTCCTCTTCTGGGTCGCGCTCGCCGCGCTCGTGTGGACGCACGTCGCCTACCCGATCGTCGTCGCCGTGCTCGCCCGCGTCGCGCAACGCACCGTGCGCGCAGCCGACGCGGAGCCGACGGTCGCGATCATCGTCGCGGCCTATAACGAGGAGACGGTGATCGCACGGCGGCTCGAGAATCTGCTCGCGCTCGACTACCCCGCGGACAAGCTGACGATCGTCGTCTCGTCCGACGCGTCGAGCGACCGGACCGAGGCGATCGCGCTCGAGTTCCCGCGTGTGAAGGTGATCTCCAACGTTCGCGGCGGGAAGGTCGCAGCGCAGGATCGCGCCGTGCGCGAGACGGACAGCGACGTCGTCGCGTTCACCGATGCGAACGCGACGTGGGCGCCCGACGCGCTGCGCAAGCTCGTCCGGCCGTTCTCCGATCCGAGTGTCGCGTACGTCTGCGGTCAGCTGAGGATCGTCGACGGCGACGGGCGGAACAAGGAGGGTGTGTACTGGCGCTACGAGATGGAAGTGCGCGACGCCGAGTCGCGGCTCGGATCCGTGACGGGCGGCAACGGCTCGATCTACGCGGTGCGGCGCGACGACTACGTCGAGGTCGACCCGCGATTCGGGCACGACCTGTCGTTGCCGTACCGCATGGTGCAGAACCGGCGCCGCGCGGTGTACGAGCCTGCGGCGCAGGCGTTCGAGAAGGCGACTCCGACGAACGAGACAGAGTACCGGCGCAAGGTGCGCATGTTCGAGCACTGCTGGCTGATCGTCTTGCGCGGGCGGATGTTGCGCCGACAGCCACCGGGATTCTTCGTCGAGCTCGTCTCGCACCGGCATCTGCGGTACGGATCGGGGCTTCTGCATGTCCTGCTGCTCGTCACCTCGCTCGCGCTGATCGCGCACGGCTGGTTCTACGACCTCGTGCTCGCCGCGCAGCTCGGGCTGCTGCTCGCGGCGGCCGCAGGGGTCGGGATCGCGCGGTACTACGTCCTCGTCACGTGGGCGACGCTCGTCTCGCTCTGG
>DASRGU010000007.1:0-17564 GCA_035650875.1 Vulcanimicrobiaceae bacterium | reverse complement strand
CGAGCGCCCTGATTGCTTCCGTCACGCGGAACATCGGCGTAGCCGTGAATAGCGGGCTCGTCGCGGCACAAGCGGTCGGCGGTCCGACGCGGATGCTCGCGCAACCTGTGGCGTCTTCCAGCGCGGTCTCGGCCTCGTTTGGATCGTCGAACACGTTTCCAGCGTTCGCGCCCACGGGGCAATTTTACAGCTCCGCTGGCACGAGTCTTCAAATCTACACGCCACCGTTCACTAACGCAAGCACCCCGAGCAGCACGATAACATTCCCGATCGGAATCTCCAGTGTTGCTGTTGATTCGGCTGGCAATATTTACATTAACAACGGCTCAACAGGTATCGCGGCGGCAACATCGGGCGGTACGATTACCGCGAACATTACAATAGCGGGAAAATTCTACCGCGAAATGGTGCTGAGCTCGACGCAACTCTTTGCTTGCAACATCTCTGGAGGAACAGGCAGCGTGGATGTGTTCACGTTGCCGCTAACCAATGCGAGTACGCCCGCGTTCTCGATAACTGCGGTCAATGGCCCCGAAGGATGCGCGCTCGACTCGACCGGTAATCTCTACGTCGCCAACGTCAACGACGGGACCATCTCCCGGTTCGCGGCGCCATTTTCCGGTTCGAGTACGGCGAATCTCACCCTCACGGTGGTAAACCCCAATACAGATGCAATATTTGGTATTGCTATCGGTCCATAACATTTGGCTTCACGTAGGGAACAAAAAGCCCCGGCTGTAAACCGGGGCTTCCTATTACTAGCGAAACGATGGGCCGAGCGGCCGGAAACGCCAACCGAAAGTTGAACCGTGCCCTACATGTCGGCTGAAACGCTCACCGCGATCGCATCGGTCGCCACGACCATCGTCATCGCCGCGACAGCGGTAGCGGCTATCGTTCAGTTACGGCACATGCGGGCCGGCAATGCGATGGAAGCGACTCTTTCGTTCCGGGCCATGCTCGAGGACGAAGCGCACCGGGAAGCCGCAGACCTCCTTCGCGGCGGCGAGGTAGGGCGCGCTTTGCAAGATCCCGCCTTCCGGGAATATTTGTACCGCACCACTCGCAAACTGCCGTTAGAGAATCCGCCACCCGCACGATACGTACAACTCAACCACGCCGCTATCGCGATGGGCAACAGCTTTGAGATGATTGGCGGTATGGTGCGCAATCGCATCGTTCCGACCAATATTTTTCTGCCAAACTACTGGTGGGTCGTCACAAATCACTGGAGCAATCTCGAGACCTACGTAGCGTTGATGCGCGAGTATTCCGGTTCACCCGGAATGTTTGAGGACTTCGAATACCTCACCGTTCTCTCACGGAAATGGGCGAAAGATCATCCGGAAAGCTATGCGCGCGGCGTCCCGCGCATCGCGCTAAAAAACGCGTATCCACTATCCGGCGAATCATGGTTCAGCGATACACATACCGGCGGGTAGTGCGATTTAAAAAAGCCCCGGGCGCAAGACCGGGGCTTTTTGAGTTCTGGCGACGCTGAAGGGGCTCGAACCCTCGACCTCCGCCGTGACAGGGCGGCGCTCTAACCAACTGAGCTACAGCGCCATCGCCGTAAAATGGTGGGCACGGTTGGGATTGAACCAACGACCCCCCGCGTGTGAAGCGGATGCTCTCCCACTGAGCTACGCGCCCGCGACCGACCTCTTCGGCGAACCCGCGTATTCTACCGGGAAGGCGCGTCGCCTGTCTAGGGCCTGGATCGCACCGGCACGCCCGCCTGTTCCGGTGAGCGGCGAGACGCTCCGGCGTGCGGCGGGGTAGAACTGCTTCGATGCTGCCGACCGAGGGCCCCGAAGCGGCGAAGGCCGCCGGCCTGCGCTACACCACCGACGCCATACCGGGGATCACGCGCACCAAGCGCGGCCGGCACTTCGCGTACACCGGTCCTGACCGCAAGGCCATCACGGACCGCGACGAGATCGCGCGCATCAACGCGCTCGCGATCCCGCCCGCCTACACCGACGTGTGGATCTGCCCGTACGCGAACGGCCACCTGCAGGCGACCGGGCGCGACGCGCGGGGTCGGAAGCAGTACCGGTATCACAAGCGCTGGCGCGCGGTACGCGACGAGACGAAGTTCGACCGGATGGTGGCGTTCGCGAAGGCGCTGCCCACGATCCGTGCCGCGGTCGCGCGCGACATGACGAAGCCGGGCATGCCGCGTGAGAAGGTGCTCGCGACCGTCGTCGATCTGCTGGAGCAGACCGCGATCCGCGTCGGCAACGAAGAGTACGAGCGCGAGAACGATTCGTACGGGCTCACGACGCTGCACGAGGAGCACGTGCAGGTGCGCGGCGAGACGATCCGCTTCCACTTTCGCGGCAAGAGCGGCAAGGTGCACGACATCGCGGTCAAGGACAAGCGCGCCGCGCGCATCATCAAGGCGAGTCAGGACCTTCCCGGACAGCATTTGTTCGAATACCTCGACGACGACGGAACGGCGCGCCCGGTGCGCTCGGACGACGTGAACGACTACCTCAAGGAGATCGCCGGCGACGACTTCACCGCGAAAGACTTTCGCACGTGGGAAGGCACGATGGCGTGCGCGCTCGAGCTCGCGGCGATGCGCGCGGAAGGCGCCGGCGAGGCGAAGAAGGCGGTGGTCGAGGCGATCAAGCGCGTTGCCGAGCGTCTCGGCAACACCCCGGCGGTCTGCAAGAAGTCGTACATCCATCCGGGCGTGATCGACGAGTTCCTCGCGCACGGCGCGCTCGAGCTGGTCACCGACCGGCTCACGAAACGCGAGCGCCACGCACTGAGCCGGCACGAGCACGGCGTCGTCGCGCTCATCGAGCGCATCGTCGCGCGCGAAAGCCGTCCGCTCGGCGACATTCTCGCCGAATCGGTGCGGGCCGAGCGACGCAAGAGCGCGGGCGGCAAGCGGGCGAGCGGCTCGTCCCCGCGTCGCCGTTCTTCGCCTGCGCGGAAGAAGCAAGCGGCGTGATTTGGGGTAGGAATGCCACCATGCGTACTCTTCTGCTCGCCGCAGGGCTCCTCGCGGCACTCCCGCTCGCCTCGACCGTCACGTCCCCCGCGTCCGCCGCGAAAGTCGGCTCGGCGTGGGTGGAAGGCACGCTCGTGCACGTGTCGGCCGACAACATCAAAGTGAAGGACGACAAGACCGGCCAGGAGCTCGGGTTCGTGATCGTCCCGCGCTTCGGCAGCGTGTTCAAGGCCGACGGCACCACGCCGGTCGACATGAAGAAGCTGCACAGCGGTCAGCTCGTCAAGGTCTATTACGACCAGAAGGCGCTCGGCGCGCGCCATGCGGACCGGATCCTCGTGCTGAACCGGCGCGAGATGCCGGTGAAGATGCAGAAGGGCTAGCCGGGCCTCACACAGAGCGTCGTCTCATTCCGGGAGCCGGGACGCGAACGTGACTGCGTGACCGCCCGGCTCTCGAATCGTGATCTCGTGCATGCCGTAGAACGTCTTGCGCAGCGGCACGATCACATCCGCGTCGGCGACCGCCGGCACGACGAGCTCGACGTCGGTGACGCTCACGTAGAGTCCTACCGCGCCCCGATTGGAGATCGTTTCGTTCACCGCGTGCGCCGCTTCGGCCCCGACGTCGTCGAGGACGCTCGCATGCGTCTGAACCATGATCTCGACGCCGTCTTTCTGCAGGATGGCGAAACCCAGCCGGTCGCCGTGCGGCACCGTCACCGTCTCCGCGAAGCCCAGGCGATCGCGAAAGAAATCACGCGTCGGCTCGGCGCGCTCGACGATCAGCACCGGCGTGACCGAGTTGTAGCCCAGATGCGGCATCCCGCGTGCTTTGAAAGTCGCGCGAACGTCTCCCCCGCCCCGCGCTCCGGTGCGAGCGGGAGGGGTTTGACGAACCGGCCCCGGATGCGATAGACTCACCCGTCGGACGGGCGGCTAGCTCAGTGGGAGAGCGCCACATTGACACTGTGGAGGTCAGAAGTTCAATCCTTCTGCCGCCCACCATGCACGAGGGACCCTGCGCGAGCGGGGTCTCTCGCCTTTTCGCAGCCTGCCGCAAGGGCCGTCCGGGCCGGACACGAACGCAAGCGTCCTCTATCGCTGCTCTCCAAGCCGTTCTTGGAAAGGAGTCGTTCCGTGTCCGTGCGTCGTCTCGTCGTCGGCCTCGTTTGCGCGTCGGCTCTCCCGGCGCTGTCCGCCTGCGGCGGCTCGCCGTCCTCGGCGCCGCCCCTCGGGGTCGGGCCGCTCCAGTCGGGCTCGCAGCCGCACGCCGCCTCGCTGATCCGCCGTCCGGCGCGGATGGACCGCGCCGCCGCCGTCACGCGCGCTCCGCGCTCCACGAGCGCGGCCCCGGTGACGTGCACGCCCGTCGACACCGGCGGCTACTACGGCACGGTGACCGTCGCCGTGATCTACACGAAGCCGATCGTCGCGTCCGTCGTCGACGGCGGCTTCTGCGATGTCGCCGTCTACATCCCGGCGACGGCGAAGAACCCGCTGATCGCGGCGAGCATCGTGCGCGACGCGACGATGGTCGGCGTGCTCGCGCAGAACGCCTCGAACGTGACCGTGACGCACGACGTCATCCAGGACGTCGGCCCGGGCTACGCGCCGGGCGATGCGTACCTCTACGGGCTCCAAGAGGGCGTCGACGTCGATTTCGAGACGTCGAGCGGGCAGCTCGACCACAACTTCTTCATCTCGTACCAGAAGAACGGCACGGAGTTCTACGACTCGAATCTGTCGTTCACGTCGAACGTCGCGATCGGCACGTACGGGCCGCCGAACGATCAAGTCGAGCCGGGCAACTACGACATCATCGCGCAGAACGGCTTCGAGGTCGACTACTCGGTCGTCAACGAGAGCCGCAACATGGCGTTCGCGAACCAGTACAACAACCCGAACGACCTCGTGTACGACCGCGAAGCGACGGGCTTCCTCTACTTCGGGGCGACGATCGGCCGGCGCGCCTTCACCTGCGCGGACTTCGTCAAGGATCAGGACGTCGCACCGTACTACAAGACGCAGCCGCTGATCGGGAACGACATTCCGTTCTACACGGCGCCGAATTACACGGTCGACGGCACGTGCCCCATCACGAAGAGCGCGGTCCCCGCGATGCCGACGCCCGGCACGAACTGGAACGGCTGACGCGACGCGCGAAAGCGCCGTCAGCCGCGCATGACGAGCCGGGCGAGCCCGTAGGCGACCCCGGCCGCCAGCGCGCCGATCATCCAGGTCTGCAGCGCGCCCGCGAGGAGCTTCGTTCCGAGCACGCGGGCGCGCACCGCGCCGAACACGACCAGCGCGAGCGTGGTGAACCCGATGGACCACCAGAGCGCCACGTGCGCGTCCGGGATCAGCGCGTAGGGCGTGAGCGGGAAGATGCCGCCGAGGATGTAGCCGCCCCCGACGAGGATCGCGCTCCGCGGCGCGGCGTGCTCGTCGGGGCGCTCGAGTCCGAGCTCGTTGCGCATCATGAACTCCACCCACTGCACGCGGTCGCTCGCGATCTCGTTGACCACGCGCGTGAGGATCGGCTCGCGCACGCCGTATCCGTAGAGGATCTGCGCCACCTCGGCCTTCTCTTCGTTCGGGATCTCGTGCGTCTCGCGCACTTCACGGGCGTACTCCCGCGCGTAGTGCTGCGCCTCGGTTCGCGCGGCCAAGTAACCGCCGAGCCCCATCGAGATGGCGCCGGCGACGATCTCCGCGAGCCCGGCCGTCAGGACGATTCCGCTTGCGGCCACCGCGCCCGTCACGCCGGCCGCGAGCGCGAACGGCACCGTGAGTCCGTCTGCCATCCCGAGCACGAGGTCGCGAATCGTGTGCGAGCCGAGCCCGTGCCGCTCGGAGTGCTCGTCGATCACCTTCGTCGTCGCCATTCCGGGCAAGTCTACCGTGGCCGAGGCGTTTCGTCACGGCTACATGCCCCGTAAGGCGCGCCGAACGGGCGGCGGGTGGGGCTCGCGCGTCGCTTGGCGTAGTACGACGCGTGCAGAAGTCGCCCACCGCGGTCGCGGCGAGTCCCGTGGACATCGCGCAGCTCCGCCACACCGCCGCGCACGTGCTCGCCTACGCCGTGCAGGACCTCTTCCCGGAAGCGAAGCCCACGATCGGTCCCGCCATCGAGAACGGGTTCTACTACGACTTCGATCGTCCGGACCCGTTCACGCCCGAGGACCTCGAGCGCCTCGAGCAGCGGATGCGCGAGATCGTCGCTGCGGACTATCCGATGACCGGCCGGCGGGTGACGCGCGACGAAGCGATCGAGCGCTTCCGCGACAATCCGTACAAGGTCGAGATCGCGCGCGACATTCCGGAAGGCGAGCCCATCACGCTGTACACGATCGGCGAGTTCACCGATCTGTGCCGCGGCGGCCATGCGGACTCGACCGGCGCCATCGGCGCGCTGAAGCTGCAGAACGTCGCCGGCGCGTACTGGCGCGGCGACGCGCACAACCCCATGCTGCAGCGCATCTACGGCACCGCGTTCCCGACGCAGCAGGAGCTGGACGACTACGTCGCGTTCCTCGAGGAAGCGGCGAAACGCGATCATCGCAAGCTCGGCGCGGAGCTCGATCTGTTCCACGTCGACGAGATGGCCGGCGGCGGGCTGATCTTCTGGCATCCCAAGGGCGCGATCATGCGCGGGCTGGTGGAAGAGTTCATCCGGGAAGGTCTGCGCGAGCGCGGCTATCTGCCGGTGGTGACGCCGCACGTCGTCCACGAGAAGCTGTACGAGACGTCGGGACACCTGGAAAACTTCGCGCACGGCATGTTCGGGCCGATCGAGGTCGAGGGACAGCGCTTCCGGCTCAAGCCGATGAACTGTCCCGGGCACATCTTGATCTATCGCAGCGAAGGCCGCTCGTACCGCGACCTGCCGCTGCGCTACGCCGAGTTCGGCACCGTCTACCGCTTCGAGCTGAGCGGAACGCTGCACGGCCTCACCCGCGTGCGCGGCTTCACGCAGGACGACGCGCACCTCTTCTGCACGCCGGAACAATTGCAGGCCGAGTTCGAGCAGACGCTCGACGAGGCGCTGCGGCTGATGGATGCGTTCCAGTTCGAGGACTTCGAATACGTGCTGAGCACGCGCGAGCAGCGCGGCGACACCGACCCCATCGCCGAGGAGGCGATCCGCAAGGCGCTCGACTCGCGCGGACTGCCCTACGGGATCGACGAAGGCGGCGGTGCGTTCTACGGGCCGAAGCTCGACATCAACGTGCGCGACGCGATCGGACGGCGCTGGCAGCTCGGCACCGTGCAGGTGGACTTCGTTCTCCCGGAACGCTTCGAGCTCAAGTATCGCGGCTCGGACGGCACCGATCACCGGCCGGTGATGATCCACCGCGCGCTCGCCGGTTCGCTGGAGCGGTTCTTCGGCGTGCTCATCGAGCACTTCGGCGGTGCGTTCCCGGCCTGGATCGCGCCGGTGCAGGCCGTGGTGTGCCCCATCTCCGAGCACCAGCTCGACTACGCGTACGAGGTACGCGACGCGCTGCGCAAGCGCGGATTCCGCGTCGACGCCGACAGCTCGAACGAAAAGCTCGGGTTCAAGATCCGGCGCTGGAAGACGCAGAAAGTCCCGTACATCCTGGTGGTCGGGAAGAGCGAGCTCGCGGATCGCACCGTGAACGTCAACGAGCGCGGCGTCGAAGAGAAGCGCACCGTGCCGATCGAAGAGTTCGCCGACGAGCTCGGCGCGCGCGTCGCCGCGCGCCGGTAAGGCGACGGGCACCGCATCGTAACGATGCGGTGCCCGCGATGGTGTGTGACCGGACCCGAGACGCGTGCGCACGATCCTATCACACACCTACGTCGGGCACAAGGCCGACGGCTGGAGCGGGCGGGGATCGAACGCGCAGCCGGACGGGTCTCGAAGACGGCAAGACCCGCAACCGGCGTCGTTGTGGAAGGGATCGTAGGGACGATGCTGCTGCTCGGGATCGAGACGTCGTGCGACGATACCGCCACCGCGGTCGTTCGCGACGGCGTTCACGTCTTGGCAAACGTCTCGACGAATCAGGACGCGTTCCACGCGAAGTACGGCGGGATCGTTCCGGAGATCGCCTCACGGCGGCATGCGGCGCTGCTGTCCGCGGCGGTGGACGACGCGCTGACTCGCGCGGGCACCGGGCTCGAGCGGCTCGACGGCATCGCCGTCACGGCGGGCCCCGGACTGATCGGCAGCCTCGTCGTCGGCGTCGCGGCCGCGAAGGCGCTCGCGTTCGCGAGCGGGCTGCCGCTGTACGCGGTCAACCATCTGCACGGGCATCTGTTCGCGCCCTTCCTCGAGCGCGACGAAGCGCCGCCGTATCCGTTCCTCGCGCTGCTCGTGAGCGGCGGACATTCGCAGCTCGTCGAAGTCGAATCGCCGGTCGAGCTGCGCATCATCGGCAAGACCCGCGACGACGCCGCGGGCGAAGCGTTCGACAAAACGGCGCGGCTCTTGGGCTTGCCGTTTCCGGGCGGGCCGGCGCTCGAAGCGCTCGCGCGCGACGGCGATCCGAAGGCCGTCGCGTTTCCGCGGCATCGTCCCGATCCCGGGACGATGGACCTGAGCTTCTCCGGCTTGAAGACCTCGGTCCGCTACTTCCTCGAATCGGACGCCGGCAAGGCGGCGCGGCGCGAGGACGTCGCCGCCTCCTTCCAATCGGCCGTGATCGACGTGCTGATCGACCGAACGGCGCGCGCCCTCGACCTTCGCGACTATCGCGCGATCGTGCTGAGCGGCGGCGTCGCTGCGAACGGCGCGCTGCAGCGCGCGTTCCTGCAACTCGCCGAGCGGCTCGGGATCCGCGCCTTCGTTCCCGAGCGCCGGTTCTGCACCGACAACGCCGCGATGATCGCCGCGGCGGCCGACCGGCGCGGCGAACGCGCACGCGCCGATGCGATGACGCTGGTCGCGGACCCGAACCTTCCGTTCGGTTAACGCGATCGATCGAACGCGGCCGCTTCATCGGACGCGGCGGCACGCCGCGCTCGTGCCGCTCAGCGCGCCGTACTCGTGCCGGTCAGCGCTCCGTGCTCGCGCCGCTTATCGCGCCGAGCCGTGCTCCAGGAGCCAGTCGATCGCGCCGGCGAGGTTCTCGAGGGTCGGATCGTCTTCGAAGAGCACGTCGTTCAGGAAGAACGCCGGCGTTCCGGGGATCCCGCTGTCCTCACCGCCTTCTTTGATTTCCTCGACGACCGGACGGTACGTGCCTTCGCGCAGCGCGGTGCGCAGCGCGCCGGAGTCGAGGCCGACCCGCTCGGCGTCGCCGACGATCAGCGCCTCGGTGAGCGCGCCGGTGCGCTCGTAGAGCGCGTCGTGGTAGTCCCAGAACTTGCCGTGGTCCGCCGCGAACTCCGCGGCTTCCGCGGCGGGCTCGGCATGCGGGTGCTGCGAGAGCGGAAAGCTGCGGAACACGACGCGCAGCATGCCGGCGTAGCGGCCCTCCAGCGCTTTGACCGTCGGGTACGCGAGCTGACAGTACGGACATTCGAAGTCCCCGTACTCCACCATCGTCACCGCGGCGTCCGCAGGTCCTCGCACGTGATCCTCGGGTCCGACCGGGATCGCAAGCCGCGTCAGGCCGTCGTCGTTCATCCTGCTATCGTTCGAAGCTCCAGCGCCGGATCGCTGCCGGAACCGCCGCGAACTCGAGCGGACGGATCCGTTCGCGCAGCTCGTGCTCGGTCGTCGCGTCGTCGACCCGCATCGGGATTCGGACGAGCACCTCGCCGCGGTCCGTCGCGGGCGTGACGTAGTGCACCGTCGCACCCGTCCACTGCGCGCCCGCACGGAGCGCGTCGCGCAACGCATGCGCGCCGCGCAGCGCCGGGACGACGCTTCCGTCCGGCATCACCACTTCGTCGCGTGACGAGTCGTGCGGCAAGAAGGCGGGATGCAGATTGATCGTCTGCGGAAAGCGCTGCAGAAACGCCGGTGCGAGCAGATGCATCCAGCCGAGCAGGAGCACCAGTTCCGGCTCGGTGCGCGCGGTCGCTTCCGCGACCCGCGCGTCGAACTCCGCCCGCGACTCGACGGCGCGGTCCCACACGACCGGGATCGCGGCGACGCCGTGCTCGCGCGCCGCCTCCAGCGCGCCGGCGTTCGCGTCGTTCGCGATCACCGCGCGGACGTCGAGCGGCAGCGTTCCGTCGCGCACGCGCTCGAGCACGTTGCGCGCGTTCGTCCCGGCACCGCTCGCGAGGATCGACGTGCGCGCCCGCGCGACGCTCAGGTCAAAGCGCTCGACGATCGTCGCGCCGGTTCGCGCTTCGTACGTCGCGATCAGCCGCTCACCCCGCACGGCCGGAATCAGCGCCTTGCCGTGTCCCGCTTCACGCAGCCCCGCCAGCGCCGCAAGCAGCAGCGCTTCGCCGATCCCGGTGCCGCGATGCGCCGGCGCGACGCCGTACGGTCCGAAGATCCCCACGTCGCGGCGCTCGCCGTAGCCGCGCAGCCAGAAGAAGCGCAGCCCGCGCGCTGCGAACGCCGCGAACCCGCCGATCTCGCCGTCGCGCTCGGCGACCCACGCGCTTCCGGCGCGCACTTCCGACGACCATCCCGACGGCGCGAAGTGCAAGTCGATCCACGCCGCGAGGCGCTCGTCGGCGGCGCCGTCGGTGCGACGCAGCGCGAAGCCCGCCTCGCGTGCCAGCGCCTCCGCGCGGAGACGCGCGTTCGCACCGAACCGGGCGTCGTCCAGCTCGGCGAGCAGGTTCGCGTACACGCGCTCAGCGGTTCGCGCGCGGCGCGCGCACGACCACGGGCGGGTCGTCGTCGCGGCGCGGCTGGACGAACCCCACGACGCGTGCGAGCGGCGACGCGGCGAGCGCCTTCGCGATGTCGGTCACCGGAACGACGAGCACGAAGCCGATCCCCATCCCGAGGTTGCGAAACGCCGTGTCGTGGTCGAGCGCGCAGCGCCGGACGATCTCGGCGGACGTTGCAGGCACGTCCCACCGCGCAGGCTCGAACACGGCCTGCACGCCGCGGGGCAACGCGCGCGGAACGTCGTCGAACAGCGTGCGTCCGACGTACGCCGCCGAGCGAACCGCCGCCGCGGCGCAAATCGCCGCGACGGCGTCGCGATACGACGGCTGCGGCGTTTCCAACGCATCGCGATTCGCAGGCCCGGCGGACGACTCGCCGTCCGTCGCGTCGCCGAGCACTTCGGCGAGAATGCGTGGATGGACGCTCGGGTCGAGCAGCCCGATCAGCGCGTCTCCGCTGCGCACCGCGTCCACGTCGAGCGGCGAAGCGCGTGCGACGCGCGGACCGCGTTCGTCGCCCGCTTCGTCGACCGGCGGCGGAGCATTCGAGACGTCCGCGCGCCCGACGACGGCGGCCGAAACGTCGAACGCGCCGGACACGTACACGCCCGCGCGGACCTCGTCGATCTCGAGCCCGGCCAACGCGCAGGCATTTGCCGTGCACGAGCGATGCAGCTCGCGTCCCAGCACCGCCACGCGCGCCTCGTCGAGCCCGTCGCCGCCGACACGCGCGACGACGAACAGCGGTTCGGCGCCGCGAGCCAGCACGGCGTTCACCAGCCGCGCGACGAGGTCGTCCGCCAGCAGATCGATGCGACCGCTCGCCGACGCGAGCGCCGCACGGGCGCCCGCTCCCTCGACATGGGCAACCAACGCCAGGCCGGCGTCCAGACGAAACAGACCGCCGTCCGCGAGGTGCGCGGCGGCGGCGCGCGTAAACGCGAACAGATTGCCCGTCACGGTCGCACGACCGATTCTGTTCCTTCGGAGGATTCCATGCAGGTCCACGTCTCGAACGACGCCGCGACGTCGGTGCAGACCGGCGCGCTCGTCGTGCCGGTCTTCGCGGGCGGGGCGCTCGAGGGCGCTGCGGCCGAGATCGACCGCGCCCTCGACGGCGCGATCGCCGATGTGCTGGCGAGCGGCGAGATCTCCGGAAAGCCGAACGAGACGTCCCTCGTCCACGCGAAAGCGGCGCCGTTCAAGCGCGTGCTGGTCGTCGGCCTGGGCGAGCGCGCGAAGCTGACGCCGTCCGCACTGGCGAAGCTCGCGGGCACGGCGGTGCGGTATCTGGGCAAGCGCGGCGTGGAACGCATCGCAATCGCATTGCCGGAGGGCGTCGACGCCGCGCAGGCCGCGTCGTTCGCCGCCGAAGGCGCGCAGGCCGCGCTTCTCGACACGACGCTCTATCGCACCGAAGCCGACAAGCCGGTCGTCACGACCGACGTCACGCTGCTCGTGGGGACGCTCGATCGCTCGGCGGTCGAAGCCGGCGCGCGGCGCGGCTCCATTCTCGGCGAGGCCGTGAACCACGCGCGCACGATGGCGCTGCGCCCGGGCAACGAGATGACGCCGACCCACCTCGCGGCGCGCGCGAAAGAGCTGGCGCAGGATGCGGGGCTCGACGTCGAGGTGTTCGACGAAGCCTGGATGGAGTCGAAAGGCATGGGCGCGCTGCTCGGCGTCTCGCGCGGCTCCGACGAGCCCGCGACGCTGAGCATCATGACGTATCGCGGCGACCCGTCGTCGACGGAGACGCTCGCGCTCGTCGGCAAGGGCCTGACCTTCGACAGCGGCGGCATCTCCATCAAGCCGGCCGAGAACATGCACGAGATGAAGTACGACATGTCGGGCGGCGCCGGCGTGATCGCGGCGATGTGGGCGATCGGCAAGCTGCGGCCGAAGGTCAACGTCATCGGCGTCGTGCCGTCGTCCGAGAATCTTCCGGGGCATCGCGCGATGAAACCGGGCGACATCCTGCGCGCGATGAACGGCAAGACGATCGAGGTCCTCAACACCGACGCCGAAGGCCGGCTGATCCTCTCCGACGCGCTGTGCTTCGCACGCGAGCGCGGCGCGACGAAGATCGTCGACGCGGCGACGCTCACCGGCGCGTGCGTGATCGCGCTCGGCCACGCGGCGAGCGGGACGATGTCGAACGACGACGCGTTCGTCGGCCGCTTTCTCGACGTCGTCGCCGACGTCGGCGAGCGCTATTGGCGGCTCCCGCTCTACCCGGACTTCGATCAGCAGATCAAGAGCGACATCGCCGATTTGAAGAATACCGGCGGCCGCCCCGGCGGCGCCGAGACGGCCGGCGCGTTCCTCAAGGCGTTCGTCGACGACGTTCCGTGGATCCATCTCGACGTCGCGGGGACGGCGTATCTCGACAGCGAGTCGCCATACATGGCGAAGGGGCCGACCGGCACGCCCGTGCGCGCGTTCGTCGCCATCGCCGAGGACCTCGCGACGCACGGCTTCTCGACGAACGGCGTCGCCAAGAAGGCCGTCGCCGCCGTCTGATCGGGTACACCGGGGGCATGGATCCGCAAGCGCCGGTCGTGCCCGATCCCGGTCCCGCCCCGAACCACCCAGACGCGCCGGTGAGCGACCCGTCGCGCCCCGAAAGCCCCTCCGAATACGACGTGCAAGGCGAAGACGAGGGCCTCGACGACTACGACAAAGCCGTTGCCGACTCGTTTCCCGCGAGCGACCCCCCGGCACAGTCCGAGCCGGGTTCACCGTAAGCACGGCGGAGCGCAGCGAAGCGAGCACCGCGATGAGTTCGGCGCTCGTTCAGAGCGCCGAACTCACTTCAGCGCGGGCTGGCGATCGGCTTGCAGGCCGCCGTGCGAGTAGGCGGGGACACTCGGATAGCGGCCGTTCAGACATCCGAGGCAGAAATCGCGCGCGTCCCGGTCGGTCGAATCCACGAGCCCTTCGATGCTCAGATAGCCGAGCGAATCGGCGCCGAGCCGCTCGCAGATCTGCGGGACGGTGAGGTTCGCGGCGATCAGCTCGGCGTAGGTCGCCATGTCGACGCCGAGATAGCACGGGTGCACGATCGGCGGCGAGGTGATCCGCAGATGGACTTCGCGCGCGCCCGCGTCGCGCAGCAGCTTCACGATGCGCGGCGTTGTCGTGCCGCGCACGATCGAGTCGTCGACGACGACGACGCGCTGATCGCGCAGGTTCTCCACGATCGGATTGAACTTCAGCTGCACGCCCTGGCTGCGCAGCTTCTGATCGGGGCTGATGAAGGTCCGGCCGATGTAGCGGTTCTTGATGAGCCCTTCGACGTACGGGATGCCGCTCTCGCTCGCGAAGCCGATCCCGCCCGGGATCGCGCTGTCGGGGACGGCCATGACGACGTCGGCGTCGACGGGGTGCTCGCGCGCGAGCGCCTTGCCCATCTCGTAGCGCACCATGTAGATCTAGCGTCCGGAGAGCGTGCTGTCGGGCCGCGCGAAGTAGATGTACTCGAACATGCAGAGCGCGGGCGGCTTCACCACCTCGACGTGCTCGGTGCGAATGCCCGCGTTGCCCGCGCTGACGATCTCGCCTGCTTCGATCTCGCGCAGGTAGCGGCCGCCCACCGTCGCCAGCGCGCACGACTCCGACGCGACGATGTAGCCGTGATCGCCGTAGGTTCCGACGCAGAGCGGGCGCACGCCCCACGGATCGCGGAACGCGTAGATCGTGTCCTTGGTGCACATCGCCACGGAGTACGCGCCTTCGGCGACGCGCATGGCGGCTTTGATCTTCTCCGTCCAGCTCCGCCCCGGCGCGAACGCAATGGTCTTGGCGAGGATCTCGGAGTCGGAGGTCGCCGCGAGACGGACGTGCTCGGGTAGCCGCGCCGCCAGCTCCTCGGCGTTCGTCAGGTTGCCGTTGTGGCCGAACGCGAACGTGCCGAGATCGCACTCCTCGACGAACGGCTGCGCATTGCAGACGATCGAGCTGCCGGTCGTGGAGTAGCGCGTGTGGCCGATCGCGACCGAGCCGCGCAGCCGCCCGAGGATATCCTCGTCGAAGACGCCGGTGATCAGGCCCATCTCGCGATGGCTGTCGATGCGCACGCCGTCGCCGACCGCGAGCCCGGCGCTCTCCTGACCGCGATGCTGGAGCGCGTAGAGCGCGAAGTAGGCGAGCCGCGCGACGTCCTCGCCCGGCGCGTAGATCGCCGTGACCCCGCAGGCCTCGTGCAGGACGTCTCCGGCCGGCTGCTCCGCTTGCTCGTCGTACGCCCGCGCCATGGTACGCGATTCACGAACCGGCCGCCGCTGTCCCGGTTTCGGCGACTCGCTGGGCAAGGCGGACCGGGGACGGGCGCTCAGCCGCCCCGCGTCACCCCGGCCGGCGTGCGTTCAGTCGCGGCGCCGCGCGCCGAACAGCTCGAGCAAGGCGAGGAAGATGTTGATTCCGTCGAGGTAGATCTGGATCGCGAGATCGACCGGCGTAAAGCCGTCGCCGCCGGCGCGAATTCTGCTGAAGTCGACGAGCGTGAGCAGCGTGAACACGCCGAGCACCAGCCACGCGTACGTCGTCGCGTGCATGAAGTGCACGAACAGCGAGACCAATCCGGCGAGCACTAAGACGATCAGCGCTCCGAACGCGATGCCTTGGAAGCGCCGCCAGTCGATGGAGAACGTGAACGCGACGCCGCCGAGCACGAGCATCCCGAAGCCCGTCGTGGCCGCGGCGTTGACCACGACGTCGGGTCCGAAGGCGTGAACGTAGCGCGCGATGGTCGGGGCGAGCCCGATCCCTTCGAGGAACGTGAACGCGTAGAACCACAGCAGCGCGACTTGCGGGTTGGCCCGCACGCCGTTCATCACCATGAGCACCACGAAGCCGGCGAAGAACGCGATCAGCCCGGCCATCGGCGAGATGCCGCGGAACAGGTACGCCGCCAGGGCCGTGATGAGGAAGCCGACCCCGGTGATGCCGAGCACCTGGCCCAGCAGACCGGAGGTCGCGTAGGGGCTCGTCGCGGCGGGGTAGCCGCCTCGGCCGTAGGCGCCGCGTCCGTAGGGTGAGCGTTGGTACATTGCCTTCCATCCTACCGCGGCGGCGGGTTCCGGGTTGCGCGCGCCGAAACGGGGACGCCGCATGGACGCCGCCGTCTCCAAGACCTCGGCGGTGCTCGCGCGCCGCCGCATCCCGGGCAGCCTCGTCGCGGGCGTCGTCACGTTCCTGGTCATCCTGGCAAGCTCGCACCTGCGCTCGACGCAGCAGAACAACTACGTCCGGGTCGCCTACTCGTGGCTGCACGGCCGGATGTGGATCGACTGGCCGGGGCGCTGGATGGACGCCGTCCTCTACCACGGCCAGCATTACGGCGTCGACGGTCCGGTTCCGGCGATCTTCATGCTGCCCTGGGTCGCCATCTGGGGCAACGACGCGAACCAGACGACCGTCGCGATCGCGTTCGCCGCCGTCGCGACCGCGCTCGCCTGGATCCTCTCCGGCCGGCTCGGCGTCGCGGACGTCTCCACGAAGATCTTCCTGGCGATCTTCTTCGTCGCCGGGACCGACGTGTGGTGGTGCGCCGAGCTGGGCGACGTGTGGTTTCTCGCGCACCTCTGCGCGATGGCGTTCGTGCTGCTCGCGATGGTGGAGCTGCGCGGCAAGAACCGCGGCTGGCTCGTCGGCGTCTGCGCGGTGCTCGCGGCCGGCTCGCGCGCGCCGGAGGTTGCGGCGTTTCCGCTCTTCATCTGGGCGCTGTGGACGGGCGGATTCCGCGGCGGCGCACCCACGCGCGAAGAACGGATCGCGCGGCTGCGCTCGTTCTTCGCGGTCGTCGCGTGCGGCGGCATCGCCTACATGGGCTACGACGAGCTGATGTGGGGGACCGTTGCGGACATCGGTCACACGCTGTACTACCACCAGGACGCGTGGGGCTCGCCGACGGGCTCGCCGTTCCAGCTCGCGTACGTGCCGTACGAAATCTACTCGTTCTTCTTCCGCGCGCCCGTCCTCGTCGAATGGCTGCAAAAAGCGCAGTGGCCGTACGTCAAGCCCGACACCACCGGCATCGCGCTGACGTTCACGAGCCCGGCGCTCGTGCTCGCGTTCCTCGCGAAGACGCCCGTCTCGCTCGTGCGCGCGCTCTGGATCACGACCGGACTGGTCGCGATCCCGGAGTTCTTGTACTACCTCGACGGCTGGGTGCAGTTCGGCGAACGGCACGCGCTCGATTTCATGCCGTATCTGTTCGCGCTGATGGCGATCGGCGTGCGCGAGCGGCTGCCCCGCTGGGGCGTCTGGCTCATCGTGTACTCGGCGCTCGTAGGCGCGTGGGGCGTCTGGTACTGGAACGCGTTCGTCCGCACCGGCGGGTGACGACCTAGCGCCGCACGCCCCTCAAAGGGACCGTTCGGTCGCCGTCCGAAACGTGAAGCATGAGAAAGGCATGGTGCATCGCGCCGTTCCTTCTCGCGCTCGTCCCGGGGTGGGCGGCGGCGTCCTCGAGGACGGCCGCGGATCCGCGCGCGTGGCCGACCGCGTACGAAGCGACGACGATGCAGGCGACGGAGCTTCTCGCCGTCATGCCGCCCCGGAGGACACAGCCCACGAGGTAGCCTGAGTGAGATCTAGCGATCTTGCTCGATGAACTCGGCGGCCGTCGATCCGGCGAGGAAGATGTGCGGTCGCCCAGATTGTACTCAAAAAGCCACTGTTCGATTTGATGCCGCCCCGGACGTCAGGCCACGAGGGACTGTGAGTTCGAGGTCTTGAGATTTTGCTGGATGAACTCGGCCGGCGTCAAGCCGTCGAGAGCGGTGTGCGGTCGGCGCAGGTTGTAGTCGAGGCGCCACGCTGCGATC
>DASRGU010000006.1:0-2894 GCA_035650875.1 Vulcanimicrobiaceae bacterium | reverse complement strand
CGAAGGGCTCACCGAGATCGGCATCACCGTCAACGCCGGCGGCGCGCCGCACTGGATGGCGATCAAGAACCAGGAGCTCTTCGCGCACACGGTGATCCCGCACTTCGCCGGCGAGCGCCAGACGGCCGGCGCCGCTGCGTAGGCCCGCGGTCGATGGACCGCCAGGAGTTCTTCGAGATCATGGCGTCGTTCCCGTCGGGTGTGGCGATCGTCACGACGAACGACGAGAGCGGCGCGCCGTTCGGGTTGACGACGACCGCGCTGTCGAGCGTGTCGTCCGACCCACCCACACTGCTCGTCTGCCTCGACCTCGCGTCGCGAACGCTTCCCGTCGTCCGCTCGCGCGGCCGCTTCATCGTCAACTTCATGCGTGCCGGGCGCAGCGACCTCTGCCTGCTCTTCGCCTCGAAGGCCGAGGACAAGTTCGCGCACGTCGCGTGGAGGCGCACGGACGACGGGCTTCCGGTGCTCGAGCAGGACGTCCTCGCCTGGGCGGAGGTCCGCACGGAGCGAGAGCTCGAGATCGGCGACCACATCGTGCTGATCGGCCGCGTCGCGCAGGGGACGACGCTCGGGCACGGCCTTGCGCCGCTCATGTACTACCGCCGCTCGTGGGGCGTTTGGGCGCCGGCGCACGAGGTCGGTGACGCGACACCCATGCAGCCGATCGAGGTCGGCGGCCGCGACCTCCGCTGGCACGGCGCCGAGCTCTGAAACGCTCTATGCGGCTCTCTTGAGAGCGGCCGCGTCGGCCGTCGGCGCGAGCCTCGCCGGCGCAGCGTGCCGGCGCCGCTCGAGCAGGTTGTCGGCGACGAGCGCGCCGATCGTCAGCGCCGCTCCGGCCAGCTCGAGCGCGTGGGGCCGGTAGCCGCGCACGACCTCGATCGTGAAGGTCGAGATCGGGATCAGGTTCCCGAACAGCGAGGTCGTCTGAGGACCGAGCATCCCGACGGCCGCGTTCCACGTCAGGACGGCGAGCACGGCGCCGGGCACGGCGAGATAGAGGATCTGCGGCGTCACCGCCGAGATGTCGTGCCCCGACGGCGCGGTCAGCCAGCCGGCCGACGTGCCGACCAGCGTGGCGACGATGATCGCCGGCCAGCCCAGCGCGGCGGTCAGCGCCGTGTAGCGGAGCGGCGAGAGATCGCGATGGTTCGCGCTGCCGATCGTGTAGAGCACGAAGCTGAGGACCCCGCCGAGCACGAGGCCGTCTCCCCAGCCGAGCGACCCGCTCCACAGCGTGGTCGGGTGGCCGCGGCTGATCACGAGCGCCACGCCGACGAGCGCGACGGCGAGCGCGCCGACCGTCGTCCGCGACGGGCGGCGGCGGTGGTCGCGCGCCCAGAGAACGACGGCCATCAAGAGCGGGCTGAGCGCGACGATCAGCGAGGCGCTCTGCGGCCGCGCGTGGGCAAGGCCCGTGTAGGCGAGCAGGTTGAACCCGGCGAAGCCGAGCGTGCCGAGGACGATAAGCGGCACAGTCCTGCCGCGCGGCGACAGCGCACGCCGGCCCTCGACGACGGCGAGCAGCGCGAGCAGCAAGACCGACGCAAGCGCGTAGCGGATCGACGTCAGCCAGAACGAGTCGATGCGTGCGAGCGCCGACTTCCCAACGACGAACTGCCCGCCCCACACGACCCCCGTGAACGCCGCGAACAGCGCGCCCACCGTTGCGGTGCTTCTCCCCATAGAGCTATTCAACGCAGCAGCGTGCGGGTCTATTTCGATCGGACGGACGCTCTAGTCTGCACGTCGTGCGCGCGCTCCTCCTGGCATGGTTCGACGAGCACGGACGCGACCTGCCGTGGCGGCACACGCGCGATCCCTACGCGATCCTCGTCAGCGAGGTGATGCTGCAGCAGACGCAGGTCGAGCGCGTCGTCCCACGCTGGCAGCGCTGGCTCGAGCGCTGGCCGACCGTCGACGCGCTCGCCGCCGCGCCGGCTGCAGATGCGATCGTCGAGTGGCAGGGCCTCGGGTACAACCGGCGCGCGCTCAACCTGCACCGCGCCGCGACGCACGTTGCGGGGTACGGCTGGCCCGACGACCTGACGGAGCTTCCCGGTGTCGGCCCGTACACCGCGGCAGCCGTCGGCAACTTCGCATTCGGCCGCGACGTGCTGCCGGTCGACGTGAACATCCGTCGCGTGCAGGAGCGGACCGGCGCCGCCTTCGACGCGTCGTGCGCGCAGGCGCTCTTCGATCTCGGCGCGACGATCTGTCTCGCGCGCATTCCGCGCTGCGACCGCTGCCCGCTCGCCGAGCGGTGCCCCTCGCGCGGCGCACGCTTCGAGGCGCAGCGCAAGCAAGGCCCGTTCCACGGCTCCTTCCGGCAGCGGCGCGCGCAAGCACTGCGCGAGGTGACGGCCGGCGCGACGCCCGACGACGACGAGGCGCTCGCTGCGCTCGCTCGCGACGGGCTCGTCGTCCTCCGCGACGGATCGGCGTCTCTCCCCGTCTAACCGAGCAGGCGGTGCCGGATCCAGATATTCGGCTCGACGTGGACCCCGACGCCCGACCGCACGCGCAGCGGCGCCAGCATGCCGGGGACCACGTAGTCCCCGTCGTCCCGAAGCCGCATCCCGGTCCACTCCTCCCAGTCGGCGACGG
Source organism: Vulcanimicrobiaceae bacterium (assembly GCA_035650875.1). Classification (GTDB taxonomy): domain Bacteria; phylum Vulcanimicrobiota; class Vulcanimicrobiia; order Vulcanimicrobiales; family Vulcanimicrobiaceae; genus Vulcanimicrobium. The sequence continues at coordinate 284 of DASRGU010000006.1, read as the reverse complement.
GCGCTTCGATCCGCATCGACTCGGGCGCCGGCGCGACGATCTCGCCGCCGACACGCTCGTGGATGCGGATCCACGGGTCGAAATGCGCGCCGTCCTCGCGCCGCCACGCGACGTAGCGCTCGATCGCGATGAGCGGATAGCGATCCTTGAGCGTCGGCCGCACCGGCGCGATCAGGTCGCGCAGGCCGTGCGTCCGCCCCGCCGCGCACATCGCGTCGATCATCCGCGCGGCCAGCCCTTGACCCTGGCGCTCGGGATGCACCGAGATCGCGAGCGCCGCGAGG
>DASRGU010000005.1:0-1925 GCA_035650875.1 Vulcanimicrobiaceae bacterium | reverse complement strand
CTGGCGCCGCAGCGCCTCGGCGAGCTTCGCGGCGAGCTCGTCGAGCGAGCGCACCCGCAGCGAGAGCTCCAGGCGCGGGATGCGCAGCACCGCGTCGCCCGGCGCCCAGGCGTCGAAGGCGCGCCCGAACGCGGGCAGCAGCTCCTCGACCTCGGCGCGAAAGCGCGCGCGCGCCGCGAAAGCGGCCGGCGCCGAGCCGACGCCGAGGCGCCAGGTCTGCCGACGCACGCGATGGACGCCCGCGGCGGTCACATCATCCTCAGCCCGAGCATGCTGTTCAGCGCGACCTGGACGTGGCTGCCCGCGGCCTGCGCGCCGGCGACGTTCATAACGCCTTTCTCGACCTGGTTCAGCGCGTCGATGTTGCTGATGCCGGTGAACGCGTTCGACGCCGCCTGGATCACCTTGGCGCCGTCGCTTCCCGGGGTGACGTCGATGCCGGCGTCGGCGACGTGCGTGGTCGCGTCGACGATGGCGACGGCGAGATCCTTCTCGGCCGCGGCGCGCTGCGTGTCGAGCGTCGTGCGCTGCGCGTCGGTCAGCGTCGGGTCGAGCGACTGGGTGCGGATCTGGTCGACCGCCTGCTGCTTCTGCGCGATGTCGACGACCTTTTCCTTGAGCACCGGGTCCGCGGGCAACGTCGCCACGTTCACGGCCGGACCGGTGGTCACGCCGGGCAGCGAGACGCCGCCGCTCGTCTTGACGCCGGCGAGGATGCCGATCGTGTCCTTCAGGCCGTTCAGGTAGCTCACCTGGGTGGCGACGTCGCCCTTCACCTGGTTGATCACGGTGTCGCTCAGCTTGGTGAACTGGAACTTGTCGGGCAGCGTCACCCAGCGGATCGGCTGGTAGACGACGGGCGGCCGCGGCAGCGGCACGAGCACCGGCGGCTTGGGCGGCGCGACCTTCGGCTCGCAGCAGCGGTACGGCAGCATGAAGTCGGCGACGACGACGTTCGCGCCGTCGTAGACGACGACGAAGGTGCCGCCGCGCACGACGCCCGCGTAGTGCTCCAGGCCGGGGTGATCGGCGAGATAGCCCGGCAGCTGGCTGCGCCGGACCGCGTCGTCCTCCTGCCCCTTGATGAGGACGTCGATCCAGTTCAGCCAGCGCGCGGGCTGCCCGGCGATCACCGCGTCGGCCGGCGACACGAACTGCTTCTGCGTCACCGGTCCGAGCGCGAGGTGCAGGTCGGCCGCGGCCTGGGTGGTGCCGGCGAAGTCGTCCTGCCAGTTCGACGCCGGGTCGTAGGTCTCGGCCATGACTTTCGCGCGCGCCGCGCCCGCCTTGCCCTTCATCAGCTCGATCTTCGTCTGCACGGTGCCGACCACCGGGACGCCGCCGTTGTCCTGGTCGGTGACGATGCTCCCTTGAGCCGCGGTCTTCGCCTGGCCGAGGAAGGCGTCGCCGAAGCTCGCCGTGTCGTCGAGCTGCGCGCCGAGCTCGTTGCGCATCAGGTTCTGGAGGTCGTACAGATGCCAGTTGCGCCACGGGAACGGCGGCTTCGCCGGCTGCGCGAGCGCGACGTAGGCGACGTCGATCGGCAGGTTCGATCCGGCGACGAGCGCGTCGATCTCGCGCTGCACGTCGGCGAGCGCGCGGCCGACGTGGCCCTCGACGCGGTAGAAGCCGTACGCGCCGGTCTGGAACGCGAGCGGCGACGCCGCGGGGGATTGCGGCGCCGCCCAGGTCGGCGCGTTGTACGAGTACGCGGTCGCCGCCGCGCCGCGGCGAGAGAGCCGCTCGCTCCACAGCGTCTGGATCGGCAGCGCGGTGCCGGGCGCGTAGTAGAACGGGATCGCGCGCTCCTCGAGCGGCCGGTCCTCGAACGCGCTCGGCGTGATCCGGACCTGCCCGGGACCCGGGATCGCGAAGTCCGCGATCAGCGCGTCGATCTTGCGCACGAGAAAGCGCGCGTGCGCGCG
>DASRGU010000004.1:0-508487 GCA_035650875.1 Vulcanimicrobiaceae bacterium | reverse complement strand
TTCAAGTCGACCGGCTACAACAGCTACTACACGCCCTGCACCTCGGGCAGCAACGGCGCCTACTCGTGCAGCGCGACGCAGTACAATCAGGCCGCCGGCATCGGCGCGCCGAAAGGCTGGGCCCTCGCGAACGCGCTCTAGCGGACACGAGGCCGAGAATGCGCGAGAGACCGGGCGTCGCCCGGTCTCTCGTCGTGTTCGGCGGCGCCGGTAGATCCGGAGATCCGCGCGGCGACAGCCGTTCGCTGAAGCTCGCGACTCAGGCGGTCTGAAGCTCCAGTTCGCCGGCATGTCGCGCGGAGTGGCGCGCTGCCGGAACGGCGATGAGCGGAACGTTGTACGGGTCGCGGCGGCGCGGCCGCGGCATCGCGCGCGTGACGATCGCGTCGGCACGGCGGGGACACATCGAGAGGGTCACCAGCGGCGCGCCGCACAGAAAGCCGACGAGATCCGCGGCGAGCTCGTTCAGGCCCTTCGCCGTGAGCGGCACGGAGCCGAAGAGCACGGCGTCGTTGCGCTGCCACAGCACGACGTCCGCCGTGATGGCGTCGCGGCGCGTCAGCTCCGCGCAGGCCGTGCCGCGCGAGTACTGCCGGCAGTCGATGATCCGGTCGCCGACTTTCGTGTCGGGGATCAGCCGCAGCAGTCCGGAGGTCAGCTCTTCGACGAGGACCTCGAAGTCCAGCGGAACTTCGCGCTCCGCGATGATGTTCGCCCGTTCGCCCATGCGCGGAGTATGGCGCATCCGCAGAGCGCTTGCTAGCCCGTTATACGATATTTATCGCACCCGTCACGCGCCCTTTGCGAACGTAACGGAGCCTTTGCACTTCCGCGCGCGTCGGCGCGAGTTGCGCGAACTGCGCGAGTCGCGAAACGGCAACGTGAGCGCAGCGTCGCGGCAACCGGGGGCGGCGTACGATGGCGCGCGATGGAGACGACGCTTCAGGTCGACGCGGGCGATCACGCGCGCGCCGCGATCGCGACGGTCCTCGCGGAGTTCGGCGATCCCGCGCTCTCGTTGGCCGCGCGCAGCGGCGTGCGAGTCGTGCACCTCGCGCGCGGCGAGACGTACTCCGAGCGATCTCCCGCGCTGCGGCGTCTCGCCTCGCCGATCGACGGGTGGCCGGTGCCGCCCGCGGGCTTGTTCGTCGTGGAAGAGCGCACCGTCTATCTGCGGTCGACCTCGCCGATGACGGTCGCGCACGAGTTCGCCCACGCGCTCGACTGCGCGCTGGGCGGCGGCGTCTACCTGAGCGGCGTCGACCCGCGCGTCCGGCGCGCGTTTCGCTGTGCGCGCGCGTTCGTCACGCCCTACGCCGCGACGGGACTCGACGAATACTTCGCGGAGTGCCTGCGGGCGTGGGTCGGCGCGAACGATCCGCGCTCGCCGTGGCCGCGCGCGACGCGCGAGCGGCTGCGTGCCATCGACCCGGCGATGTCGCGCATCGTCGAGTCGCTGTTCGTCAACGAGCTCGCCGCGTGAGGGGGCGCGGTCGAGACCGAGCTCGAGCTATCCGTCCCGCTCGGTGTCGCGGTCGCCGTTGCGGCGGTCGAAGCCGGCCAAGATCGCGCCGAACAGGGCGGCCAGGCCGGGCTTCTTTCTCCGGCGGTCGCCCTGCTGGCGGCGTTCGAGGTTGACCGGGCCGGACGCCGACACACGGCGCGGACCCGCACGGCGGTCGAGCGATCGCGCGAGCGAGACGTCTTCCTGTGCGGCGGGTTTCTGCTCGGTCATGGTTGCTTTCTACCGGACCCCGGGAGCCGGCCCTTAAGGTATCGTTCGCCAGGCGAACCGGCGGCAGCGACCCAACGCAAAGATCCGGATAAGCCTGTCCACAGAGCTTACCCGGCAAGCGGCCCTGCCTCACGGGAAACGCTCGCGCCCTTCGGCGGCCTACCGCTGGACGGGCTCGCGGCGCTCGCTCGAGACCGCCCAGACCAGCGCGATCAGCAGAAAGTTCGTCACCAGCGAGCTGCCGCCGTAGGACACGAACGGCAGCGTGATGCCGGTCAGCGGCCACAGCCGCAGGACGCCGCCGACGATGATCACGATCTGGAAGCCGAACACCGCGGCGAGCCCCGTGGCGAGCAGCTTCGCGTAGAGATCGGGCTGGCGCTGCGCGACGCGCAGCGCGCGGAGGACGATCGCGAGGAACACGAGGAGCATCGCGATCGATCCGATCGCGCCCCACTCCTCGCCGAAGGCGGCGTAGACGTAGTCGGTCGCGACGCTCGGGATGTAGTCCGGCCGCCCCAGCCCGTACCCCGTGCCGAACAGCCCGCCGTTCGCGAGCGAGAACATCGACTGCACCGCCTGATAGCCCGCGCCGAGCGGGTCGTGGAACGGATCCTTCCACACCGCGATCCGGCGCTCGACGTAGCTGTAGTGATGCGCGGCCCAGAAGACCGCACCGGCGAAGAGCGCGGTCGCGCCGGCGACGAGATCGATGCGGTGCGTCGCCACGTACAGCATCGCGACGAACGTGGCGAGGAGCAGCGTCGCCATCCCGATGTCGCGCTCGAAGACGAGGATCGCCATCGACACGCCCCACCCGAGGAACAGCGGCCCGAGATACTTCGCGTTCGCGCGCAGCGACCACGGACGCGTGTGCGCGATCACGTCGGCCGTCTCGGCGAGGTACGACGCCATGAACAGCACGACGAGCAGCTTGATGACCTCGACCGGTTCGAACTGCACCGGCCCGAACCGAATCCACAGCCGCGCCCCGTTCACTTCCTGACCGAACAGCGCGAGCGCGAGAAAGAGCACGATCGCGCACAGGATCCACAGGTACTTGTACGCGGCGAGCACGCGGAAGCGGTCGAACGCCGGTCCCGCCGCGACCGCCAGCACGAGCGAGAACGCGAGCCAGACGATCTGCTTGTGCGCGAGGTCCGGCGAAAGGCGTGCCACGACCGCCAAGCCGATCGCGGACAGCATCACGGCGAGCGCCGGAAGCGTGTCGTCGCGCGTCACGTCCGCGGGACGCAGCGCCGGCCAGACCAGCGCCAGCGCGCCGAGCGCGTACGGCAGCCAGTCGGGGATGAACGCGCTGCGCGGCGCGAGGCGCAGCGTCAGCGCGGCGAGGACGAGGGCGAGCACCATCGGCGCGCACGCGCGAAGGCGCACCAGCGCCGCCGCCCGCTTCGCGCCGCGCCGCGCGCGCGGCGCGGCCGTCACGTCGGTGCGAACATGCCGTGCAGGATCACGAGCGCCGCGATCGTCGCGATCGCCATGACGACGAGGGTGAGCACGACCTCGCGCAGCGGCGGCCGGCGCTTGATGCCGTCGGGAGCGACCTCGTGGAACGCGCGGCCGACGATCACCGTCCCCGCGCCGTCGCCGCGAATCCCGGCGATCGCGAGCAGCCGCGCGGTCACGTCTTCGGAGCTGGCCGACGCGCGCAGCGCGTCGGCGATCTCGTCGTCGCCCAACAGCTCGTGCAGAGCGCCGCTCGAGAGGACGAGCGCATCGCCGTGCATCAGGCGCAAGTGCGCGATCGACGGTTCGAGCTGCGGCTGCGTGCCGAGCGTCCGCGTCAGCAGGCGCAGCTGTCCCTCGCCGAGCGCGTCGTCGGTCGTGAGCGCGGTGAGCGCGCCGTCGCGCCCCACGTACGCGCGCGTCGCTCCGACGTGGCCCACGAAGGCGTGGTCGCCCACGATGAGCGCCGCCGTCAGCGAGGTGCCGGAGGCGACGTAGTCCTCGGTGCTTCCGGAGTGCGCGTAGACGCGCGCGTTCGCCGCCGAGAACGCCGCCGAGAGCGCGGCCCGCGGCTCGCGGCGTTCGCCCCGGACGCGGCGTTTGAGGCTGTCGCGCACCGCTTGCGCGGCGACGGCCGGCGCGGAGCGTTCGCGGATGCGGCCGAAGCCGTGCGCGACGGCGAGCAGCACGATCCCCGGCGCGACGATCTCGGCGACGTAGGCTTCGTCGCCGCCGCGCTGCGGGACACCGGGCCGGGACCCGACCGCTATCTCCATGCTCCGACTCCTCGGAAAACGAGGGCTGCCGATCCGACGGTGACCTCGTCGTCCACCTCGAGCCGCCGCGCCGTCTCGACGGCCTGACCGTCGACCGTCGTTCCGTTGCGGCTTCCCAAGTCTTCGACGTACACGCCGTCTTCCCGCATCTCGATTCGCGCGTGCAAGCGACTCACCCGCGGATCGTCGAGCCGGAGGTCGGCGCTCGGCGCGCGTCCGACGAGAACGCGCCGCCCGAACCGGTACGTCTTGATCGTTCCCGCATGCGCGACCGTTAGCTCGATCCCGGTGGGGATGGCGACGTCGATCGCCCGCGCGGGCGGCGCGCCCCGCCGGTCGCGTACCACCAGGACGTAGGCGGCGAACGCGGCCGACAGCCCGAGCGTGACGAGCCGCGGATCCGTCATACCGCCTCGACGACCTTCAGCGGCGTGTCGCCGATCGTCACGACCTGTCCGCGCTCCAGGCGCGCGCGGCGCACCTGTCCCCCGTCGACGTACGTGCCGTTCGAGGAACCGATGTCTTCGACGCTCCACCCCGTCCCGTCGGCGATGATTCGCGCGTGCTTGCGCGAGGCGCGCGCGTCGCGCAGCACGAGCCCGTTGTCGCTCGCCCGTCCGATGGTGAGGCCGTCGGTCAGCGGCACGCGCTGTCCGTCGGGCTTCTCGAGCGAGAGCGCCTGCGTGCGCTCCTCCAGCACGGCTTCGATCGCCAGCGAGCCGGCGACGACGTCGGCGTCCTCGTCGAGCACGACGCGCGCGGTTTCGCGCCGTCCGTCGGTGAGCGCCTCGCGCAAGATCGCGCTCCAGCGCTTCTCGAGGAAGTCGCGGTCGCCCGCGAAGCGCGCGTAGTCGCTCGGATGGACGCGGACGAGGTAGAGATCGCCGGGCACGGCCTGCGCGGTCGCGACGAGGCGCCGGCCGATCTGCGCGGGGTCGAGCGCGCTCGGGAACACCCGCGCGAAGGCGTCCTCGACCACGCGCGCGCACGCCAGCTCGATCCGAGCGAACACGTTCACTGCGGGCGCTCGAGTCGCGCGACGAAGAATCCGTCCCGTCCGTCGATCCCCGGCGGGACGAGCAGGTCGCCGTCCGGGGTCCGCAGGGGCGAGTAGCGGTCGGGCAGCGCGCCGCGGCGCAGGTCCGCGCGCTCCGCGAGGAGGCCGTCGACGACCTCTTCTCCTTCGCGGCGATCCGTCGAGCACACCGCGTACACCAGCGTCCCGCCCGGTTTGAGGCATGCCGCGGCCACCCGAATCAGCGCGCGCTGCACGCGCGCCATGCGCTCCGGATCCTCCGGACGTTTGCGCCAGCGCGCCTCGGGCTGCCGGCCCAGGATCCCGAGCCCCGAGCACGGTGCGTCGAGGAGGACCGCGTCGGCGTCCGGCACGGCGTGCATCTTCGTCGCGTCGGCGGCGACCAGCGCGACCGACGCGATCCCGGCCGCTTCGAGGCGCTTCGCGATCTGCGCGATCTTCCGTTCGTCGTCGTCGACGGCGAGGATCGTCCCCGCGTCACGCGTCCGCGAGGCGAGCTGCAGCGTCTTGTTCCCGCGTCCGCAGCACAGCTCGACGATGCGCTGACCGGCGCGCGGATCGAGGACGTCGACCGCGAACGCCGCCGCTTCGGCGTGCAGGTGCCAGCGATGGTTCGCGAGCGCCTCGACGTCCGCGGCCGACGCATCCGGCTCGAGCACGATCACGTCGCGCGCGAACGCGCTCGGCGCGGCGGCGATCCCGGCCGCCGCGAGCACGGCGCGGGCCTCGTCGCGCGCGATCGTCCGCTCGTCGACGGCGAGCCCCGCCGGCGCGGGCGCGTTGACGCCGGCCACGATCTGCTCGAGCCGTTCGGCGCCGAATCGCTCGCGCCAGTGCTCCACCACCCAGGTCGGAAGGGACGCGCGCGTCGCGAGATCGTCGGGCTCGCGCGGCGGCTCTTCGGAAAGCCGGCGCAGCACCGCGTTCACGAGCCCGGCGGTCCCCTTGTGACCGTATTTGCGCGCGAGACCAACGCTCTCGGAGACGGCCGCGTACGGCTCGACGCCGCGCATGACGCGCAGCTGGTACGCGCCGAGGCGCAAGATCTCCGCGATCGGCTGCGGCAGCGACGCGGCGCGCGCACCGACGTACGGCTGCAGTGCGAAGTCGAGCAGCCGCCGCATCTTGATCGCACCGTACGCGAGCTCGGTCGCGAACGCGCGGTCGCGTGCCGAAAGCTCGCTCCTGCGCAAACGGTAGTCGAGCGATTCGCGCGCGCCGCGCGGCTTCGGCGCGAAGACGTCGCGGCACACCTGCAGCGCCACCTCGCGCGCCGTGATCGCCGGAGCCGCGCTCATCGCGTCGCGCTCGCCGCTCGCCGGCGCGCGATCAGCGCGGCGCGGGCTGCGCCGGCGCATCGCGGACGTACCTCCCGTAGCCCGAGAGAAACTCGCGCGCCGTCATCGCGTTGCGTCCCGGCGGTCTCACGCGCTCGAGCTCCAGCCATCCGTCTGCGGCGCGCAGCCAGAGACGCTGCGAGGACCGTACGAGCGCGCCCGGCGCCACGTCGTCCGTCGGGTGCGGGTCGGCGAACGCGGGACCCTCGTCCCGATGCGCCGCGAGCACCGCCACGGTCCCCAGCTCGGGAACGGAGAGCCGCGCGCCCGGGTCGGGTGAGAGCGCGCGCACGAGAGCGTCCAGCGCGCCGGCGCGCGCGCGCGGATCGAGCACCCAGTCGTCCTTGCTCCACGGCCGCGTCGACGTCGCCGCGATCTCGTCTTCGCCGATGCCGAGCCGCCGGGCCGCGTCGCGCTGCGGTTCGCGCGCGAGCGTGCCGTTCTCGTACGCGTCGATCGCGGCGGCGACCAGTGTCGCGCCGAGCGCCGCGGTGCGATCGTGCAGCGCGCCGTACGTCTCGCCCGCTTCGATGGGCACCCGCACCTGCACGAGCACGTCGCCGGTGTCCATCCCGCGATCCATCGCGATGATCGTCACGCCCGTCTCCGCGCGGCCGTCGCGGAGCGCGGACTGCAGCGGCGTGGCGCCGCGGTACAGCGGCAAGAGCGAGGGATGCACGTTGAACGCGATCGGCACCAGGTCGAGCAGCGCCTGCGGAAGGATCTTGCCGTACGACGCGACGACGAACGCGCCGGGCCGCAGCGCGCTCGCCTCCTCGACGAACGGCTTCAGACGCTCCGGCGTGAACACGCGCAAGCCGAGCGCTTCGGCCGCGCGCCGCACCGGCGTCGGCTCGAGCTTCTTTCCGCGGCCGGCGGGGCGATCGGGCTGCGTGACGACGCCGGCGACGTCATGCGTCGCCGCGACGCTCTCGAGGATCGGGACCGCGAACGCGCTGGTCCCGAAGAAGAGCAGCCTCAGATCGCGACGGCGACCGCGTTCACGCGATCGATCGCTTCGCCTTCGGCGGTGACGGCATCGGCGACCTCGACTTCCTCGTCGGTCACCGCGGGACGAATGTTCTGCGCCTTGTCGATGTAGAGGATGCCGTCGAGATGGTCGTTCTCGTGCTGAAGGCAGACCGCGAAATAGCCCTGGGCGTCGATCGCGATCTTCTTTCCGCGTCGGTCGAGACCGCTGAGGACGACGTGGCTGAAGCGCGTGACGTCGCCGACCATCCCCGGAACGGAGAGGCACCCTTCGATCGACACGCGCTCGCCTTCACGCAACGTGAACTTCGGATTGATGACGACGAGCGGGCCTTGGCCTTCGACGTCGTTCTGCATGTCGACGACGAAGAGACGCTTCGAGACCCCGATCTGCGGCGCGGCGAGCCCGATCCCCGGCGCAGCGTACATCGTGGCGAACATGTCGTCCACCAGCTGCTGGAACATCGGGTCGGCGATCTCGACCGGGTCGACCTTCTTCGCCACCTTGCGAAGCGTCGGGTGCCCGTCGGTCAGAATCTCACGCACGTACGCCATGGGTCTCGTCCTCCTACAACCGGCGGGCGGAGCCGGTGGTTCCGCCCGCCGGACGGCGAGGTCTCGCTTACTTCTTCGACCAGGCGATGCACCAGCCGTTCGGGCTGATCTTGCCGGTCACGATCGTGCACGCGCTGGGCGGCTTGAAGAACCGGCAGCCGGCGCACTTCTCGTGTTTCGGCCCGGGCTTGTCCTGATACTTGTACTGCTTCTTGTTGTCGGCGGCCTCGACCGGCGCGAGGCGAGCGGTCGCGACGAGCGCGACGCCGGGGACGGCGGCGAGCCAGCGGAGGGCGGAGGCGCGTGAGATGGATGACGATTTCATGAGAACGCTCCTGATCCGTAAGCGGCGCGTAATGGAGACGCGGTAGGGTGATCCTACCATGCGCGTTTTCCCCGCCCTGCTCGTCGCGCTCGCGACCGGGTCGAGCGCCGCCGCGGCGACCGACGTCGCGGCGACGATGGACGCCCGCGCGGTGACGCACGGCTGCGCGGTCCGCAGCGGCGCGACGATCGTCGCCTACGACGCGCGCGAGGTGATCTATCGCTTCGTGCGCAGCGACGGCAGCGTCTCGCCCGCGGGGCGGATCGCGTTCGACGGCGGGGGCGCCGTCGCGCAGGCGGTCACCGACACCTGGACGCCGCGCGGCGCCGCACCGTGGGTCGCGCTCGAGATCGTCGCACCCGACCGGCTCCGCACGCCGCACCTCGCCGTGACCGCGCCGTGCGCGCACGGAGCGGTCGCGACGACGAAGTGACCGCCCGACGGCCGCCCGCTAGAGAATGTAGCTGGAGAGGTCGGCGTTGCCCGCGATGTCATCGAGCCGCGCGCGCACGTAGGCGCCGTCGACCACGATCGTTCCGCCGTCTTCCGGCGCGCGGTACGCGACGTCGTCGAGAACGCGTTCGAGCACGGTGTGCAGCCGCCGGGCGCCGATGTTCTCGGTCTGCTCGTTGACGCGCGTCGCGATGCGGGCGATCTCGGAGATCGCGTCGGCCGTCACGTCGAGGTCGACGCCGTCGGCGCCGAGCAGCGCCTTGTACTGACCGATCAGCGCGTTCTCCGGCTGCGTGAGAATGGTCTCGAAGTCGGCCGCGGTGAGCGAGTCCAGCTCGACGCGCACCGGAAAGCGCCCTTGCAGCTCCGGGATGAGGTCCGACGGTTTGCTGACGTGGAACGCGCCCGCCGCGATGAACAGCACGTGGTCGGTGGAGAGGGGACCGTGCTTCGTCTGCACGGTGCTGCCCTCGACGATGGGGAGGATGTCGCGCTGCACGCCTTCGCGCGAAACGTCGGGTCCGCGCGAGCCCTCGCGCCCCGCCACCTTGTCGATCTCGTCGATGAAGACGATGCCGTGCTCGCCCGCACGCCGGAGCGCCTCGCGTTTGACCGCGTCCATGTCGATGAGCTTCTCGGCTTCCTGCTCGGCGAAGATGCGCCGCGCGTCGGCGACCGTGACCTTCTTCCGCACGCGCTTCTTCGGCAGCAGCCCGCCGAGCATCTCGCCCATGTCGCCGGCACCGCCGGCGCCGGGGATCTCGCCCCCGCCCATCATCCCGATCGGCAGCTGCGGCGCCTCCTCGACGTCGATCTCGATCTGGCGCACGTCGTAGAATCCGCGCGAGACGTCCTCGCGCGCGCTCGCCCGCACGCGCGCCGCCTCGTCCTCCGGCAGTGGACGCGCGGGCGGGGGCTGCGGCGGCGCGGGCTGCTGCTGAAAGTTGCCGAAGATGGAGCCGAGCGAGGCAGCGAACGGATTCGCCTGCTGCTGCGCCTGCGGTGCGCGCGTCTCCGGATGCAGGATGTCGACGATGCGCTCGATCGCCGCCGCGTCGGCCGCCTCGCGCACGTCGGTACGCCGCTCGTCGGAGACCATCCGCACCGCGGCCTCGGCGAGATCGCGCACCATCGACTCGACGTCGCGCCCGACGTACCCGACCTCGGTGTACTTCGTCGCCTCGACCTTGATGAACGGCGCGCCGGCCAGCGTCGCGAGCCGCCGCGCGATCTCGGTCTTCCCCACGCCGGTCGGCCCGATCATCAGGATGTTCTTCGGAACGACCTCTTTGCGCACGTGCGCCGGCAGCCGCTCGCGGCGGTAGCGGTTCCGCATCGCGACCGCGACCGCGCGCTTCGCGTCGGCCTGCCCGACGATGTAGCGGTCGAGCGCCGCGACGATCTCACGCGGCGTCAGCTCGGCGGGCGACTTGCTCGGCGGGATCGCGACGCTCATAGATCGAGCACTTCGACGTTGTCGTTGGTGTAGATGTCGATGCGGCCCGCGATGCGCAGCGCCTCGCGAGCGACCTCCGCCGCCGGCAGCGCCGTATGCTCGAGCAGCGCCATCGCCGCGGCCTGCGCGTACGGACCGCCGCTGCCGATCGCCGCTACGCCCTCGTCCGGCTCGATGACGTCGCCGGTTCCGCTCAGCACGAAGAGGTGCTCCGGCGTGCCCACGATGAGCAGCGCCTCGAGCCGGCGCAGCGCCCGGTCCTGCCGCCAGTCCTTCGCCAGCTCGACCGCCGCTCGCACGACGTTGTCCTTGTACGCGGACAGCTTGCCCTCGAACTTCTCGAGCAGCGTGATCCCGTCGGCCGCGCTGCCGGCGAACCCGGCGAGCACGGTCCCGTTCGCGATCGCGCGGACCTTGCGCGCGCCGTGCTTCATCACCGTCTTGTCGACGGTGACCTGCCCGTCGCCCGCCATGGCGATCTTGCCGTCCCGCCGGACGGCGCAGATCGTCGTCGACCGAATTCGCATCCCATCCAGCTACTCCGGCCAAGCCGCGCCGGTTGCACCCGGGCGGTGCCGCGGACCCCGGGGCGGAACACGGCGCACGATGCCGCCGGATCTCGTCATCTTCGACTGCGACGGGGTGCTCGTCGACAGCGAGCCGGTGGTCACGCGAGTGGAATCGCAGTACTTCGGTACGCTCGGCTTCACGATGGACGAGCACGAGATGCGCCGCCGCTTCCAGGGCAAGACGGTCGGCGACGTCGCGGCGGCCGTCGAAACGCAGCTCGGACGCGCGCTCGCTCCCGAGGAGCTCTACGCGTGGGGCATCGCGACCGCGTCGGCGCTCGCCGAGTCGCTCCGCGCGGTCCCCGGCGTGACCGACGTGGTCGACCTGGTTCGGACGTCGGGCACGCCGGTCTGCGTCGCGTCGCAGTCACCGCTCCCCCGCGTGCGCCTCTCCCTCGCCGTGACGAACCTGGCCGCGCCGTTCGGCGGCCGCATCTTCACCGCATCGATGGTGGCGCGCCCGAAGCCGGCGCCCGACCTGTTCCTGCACGCGGCGGCGCGCATGGACGCGCAGCCGTCGCGCTGCATCGTCATCGAAGACTCGCTCAGCGGCGTTCGCGCCGCACGCGCCGCCGGGATGCGGGTCTTCGGCTACGCCGACGGGCGCGGATTCCCCGCCGCGGCACTCGCGGACGCGGGCGCCGAGGTGGTCACGTCGATGCGCGCGCTCGCCGAAGCGCTGGCCCCCGCGCTCGCGTAGCGAGCGGCGATCCGCTCCGGCCGCACCGCCTCGGCGAAGCGGTCGATCTTCTCGAGCGCGCGCTCCGCGAGCTTCGCCCGCCGCGCGCGCTTGTCGCGAATCGTCTGCTCGAGCGGCGAAAAGAACGTCCACGTCACATTGGCCGGCTGGAAATCCGGCGACTCCGCGTTCTGCAAATGCGCGACCACGGCCCCGAACGCGGTGTCGGCCGGCACGCCGACCGCAGGCAACCCCGCAAGCTCGCGCGCCGCCGAGATCCCGGCGATCGCGCCGCACGCCGCCGCCTCCACGTAGCCTTCAGCGCCGGTGATCTGCCCCGCGAGCCACACGCGCGGATTCGACCGCAAGCGCAGATCGGCCGCCAGCAGCCGCGGCGAGTCGACGAACGTGTTCCGGTGCATGACGCCGAGCCGCAGCCACTCCGCGTTCTGCAAGCCGGGAAGCTTGCCGAACGCCTCTTTCTGCGCGGGCCACGTCAGCCGCGTCTGAAAGCCGACGAGGTTGAGCGCGGTCCCCTCGGCGTTCTCCTTCCGGAGCTGCACGACCGCGTACGGCGCCTTGCCCGTGCGCGGATCGCGCAGCCCGACCGGCTTCAACGGCCCGAACCGCAGCGCGTCTTCGCCGCGCTGCGCCAGCTCTTCGATCGGCAAACAGCCTTCGAAGTACGGCACGTCGCCGCCGGCCGCGTCCTCCTCGAACCCGTGCGGCTGGTGCTTCGGCAACGTCCGCAGGTCCTCGACGAATCGCAGGTACGTCTCGCGATCGAGCGGGATGTTGAGGTAGTCGTCGCCCTCGCCCTTGTCGTAGCGAGACTTCCGATACATCGCGTTCAGGTCGAGCGAGTCGAGCGCTACGATCGGCGCCGCCGCATCGTAATAATGAAGCCGCCCGCCGACGAGATCGTCGATCGCGTTCGCCAGCGGATCGGACGGCAACGGCCCGCACGCGACGATCACCGCCGCCGCATCGGGGATCGCGGTGACCTCCTCACGCCGAATCTCGACGTTGGGCAACGCCGCCAACCGCGATTCGACGAGCGCACCGAACCGCTCGCGATCGACCGCGAGCGCTCCGCCCGCGGGCACCGCAGCCTCACGCGCCGACGTGACGATCAGCGAATCGAGCCGCGCAAGCTCTTCCTTCAGCAGCCCGACCGCGTTCTCGAGCGCCGCCCCGCGAAACGAGTTCGAGCACACGAGCTCCGCCAGCATCCCCGTGTGATGCGCCGGCCCGAACTTCCGCGGCCGCATCTCGTACAGCATCACCCGCGCGCCGCGCCGAGCCGCCTGCCAAGCCGCCTCCGACCCCGCAAGCCCCCCGCCGACAACGACGACCTCACTCATGCCGCGTCACGCCCGCGCGATGCCCAAACCGTGCCTGCGTTCGGGGCGGGGACACGCTCGCGCGGCGGCGCTACAGCAATTCGCGGAGCCAGGATGGCGAGAGCGAATTGTGTCGGGAGCAGCGTTTTCCCAGGACGGGAAAACGCGGGCGTCCGCAGCGAGAGCGTGTCCCCGCCCCGAACGCCGCCACCCTGGTGCGCCCGAACGCCGCTCGCCACACCATCCCGGACACCGCAACGACACACCGCGCCTGCGTTCGGGGCGGGGACACGCTCTCGCAGCGGCGCTACAGCAATTCGCGGAGCCAGGATGGCGAGAGCGAATTGTGTCGGGAGCAGCGTTTTCCCAGGACGGGAAAACGCGGGCGTCCGCAGCGAGAGCGTGTCCCCGCCCCGAACGCCGCCCGCATCGTCTGATCGAAGGGCGCCACCGATCTCAGACGTGCTCGAGCTCCGCCTCATCCGCATCGGCGTCCTCCAACTTCACGCCAAGCCCGGTGTCATGCGCCCGATCCGTATGACACACGTACGTCACGACCCCACCCCGCCGCGGCTTCTCCACCACGTAGTCCCCGCACACCGCGCAGGCCTGCGAAGCCACTTTGTCCCACGACACGAAGTCGCAAGCCGGATAGTTCGCGCAGCCGTAAAACGTGCGCCCCTTGCGCGACTTGCGCTCCGCGATCATCCCGCCGCACTTGGGACACTTCACGCCGGTGTCTTTGAGGATCGGCTTGGTGGTCTTGCACTCGGGATACCCCGTGCACGAGATGAACCGCCCGAAGCGCCCGGTCTTGATGACCATCGGCTTGCCGCAGTTCGGGCACAGCTCGTCGGTCGGCTCGTCGCGCTGCTCGAACTTCGGCAGCTTGCGCTCCGCTTCGTCGAGCTCTTTCTTGAACTCGGCGTAGAAGTCGCCGAGGACCCGGGCAGTCTGTTGCCAGTCACCGCCGCGCTCCGCGAGCTCGTCGAGCTGCGACTCCATCGAGGCGGTGAACGTGAGGTCGACGATCTCGTTGAAGTGCTCGACGAGCAGATCGTTGACCGCCTCGCCGATCTCGGTCGGATGGAAGCGGCGCTCGAGCTGCTCGACGTAGCCGCGCGCCTGGATCGTCTCGACGATGGCGCTGTAGGTGGACGGACGCCCGATGCCGTTCTCCTCGAGCGCGCGGACGAGCGTCGCTTCGGTGAAGCGCGGCGGCGGCTCGGTGAAGTGCTGCTTCGGCTCGATCGCCTTCACGTCGAGCGCCTCGTTCTGATCGAGCTTCGGCAGGAGCGGACGGCCCTTCGCGGCCTTGCCGTTCTGCGCGCCGTCGGCGGGCGCGTCGTCCACGCCCTCTTCGTAGACCGCGGTGTAGCCGGCGAACTTCAGGACGCTTCCGGTCGCGCGGAACACGAACCGCGGCCCGGCGGCGATGTCGACGGTGGTCTGGTCGTACACCGCCGGCGCCATCTGCGAGGCGACGAACCGCTCCCAGATCAGCTGGTACAGCCGGAGCTCGTCGCGCTTGAGGATGCGCGAGAGCGACTCCGGCGTGCGGACGACGGCGGTCGGCCGGATCGCCTCGTGCGCGTCCTGCGCGCCTTCCTTCACTTTGTACTGACGCCCGCCGCCGTGATACTCGGCGCCGTAGCGCCCGACGACGTAGTCGCGCGCCGCGTCGCGCGCCGAGTCCGCGATGCGCGTCGAGTCGGTGCGCATGTAGGTGATGAGCCCCTGCGTCCCCTCGCTGCCGCCCAGGTCGACGCCCTCGTAGAGCGCCTGCGCGATCTGCATGGTCTTGCGGACGCGGAACTTCAGCTTGCGCGACGCCTCTTGCTGCAGCGTCGAGGTGGTGAAGGGCGGTGCGGGGTTGCGGCGCGTCTCGCGCGTCTTGACCGAGGAGACGCGGAACGGCACGCCGGCGAGCGCGTCGAGGATCGCCTGCGCCTGCTCGCCGTTCGTGACGTCGGCCTTCTCGCCGTCGACTTGGAAGAGATCGGCGGAGAACACCACGGGGCTGCCGGCGCTCGCAAGCTGCGCGGCGATCGTCCAGTACTCGCGCGGCACGAAGGCGCGAATCTCGCGCTCGCGGTCGACGATCAGCCGCACCGCGACGGACTGCACGCGCCCGGCGGAGAGGCCGCTGCGCACCTTGGCCCACAGCAGCGGCGAGATCTTGTAGCCGACGAGCCGGTCGAGGATGCGCCGCGCCTGCTGCGCGTTCACGCGCGGCATATCGATCGGGTGCGGGTGCTTGAGGGCGGCCAGGGCCGCGTCCTTGGTGATCTCGTGCAGCTCGATGCGCTTCGGGTTCTCGAGCTTCAGCAGCTCGGCCAGATGCCACGCGATCGCTTCGCCTTCGCGGTCGGGGTCGGTCGCGAGGTAGACCTCGGAGGCCGACTTCGCCGCCGCCCGGAGGTCCTTGATGATGTCGCCCTTCCCTTTGATGGTGAGATACCGCGGGACGAAATCATGGTCGACGTCGACGCCGAGCGTCGACTTCGGGAGGTCGCGGACGTGGCCGACCGATGCCTTCACGGCATAGCGTGCAGGCAGAAACTTCTTGATCGTCTTCGCTTTCGTCGGGGATTCGACGATGATCAGGGGCTTGGCCACGGTGGGTCTCCGGAGGGTGCGGCTCGTTCCGACGAGCTTCGGGCCACAGTATAAACCCGGACGTCAACCGGTCCAAAGCGGCTCGCGCGGGCGCGCGTAACCGCCGCTTGGCCAGAAAAGTTGCACGATTTGCGAAAACTGTGTATTCTGCGAATAACGTGCGTCGCGCGCGCGGCGCATCACCGTTGACGACAACTCCGTCCGCGCGGACGAGGAGGTTGAATGGACTCGGAAATGACGAACGGCGGCGAAGGCATGGAAGACTCGTCGCAAGGCGAGAGCGGCGGAAGCCGCCGCGGCGGACGCCGCAAAGGCGCCGGCCGTAAGAAATCCACCGGCGGTCGCAAGAAATCGACGAACGGCCGCAAGAAGTCGACGAACGGTCGCAAGAAGAGCACCGGCGGGCGCAAGAAGAGCACCGGCGGACGCAAGAAGAGCACCGGCGGGCGCAAGAAGAGCGCCGGCGGACGCAAGAAGAGCGCCGGCGGACGCAAGAAATCGTCGAACGGCCGCAAGAAGAGCGCCGGCGGACGCAAGAAGAGCACCGGCGGACGCAAGAAGGCCGGCGGGCGCAAGAAGGGCGCGGCCGGACGGACGGCAGCCGCGGCGCGCGGCGGACGGAAGAGCGGCGGGCGCCGCAAGAAGGCGTCCTAACCACTCGGCCCTCGGCCGGAACATCGCAGAGGAGCGGTTCATCACCGCTCCTCTGTTCGTTCCGGCGCGCGCGTCACGTGAGCCTCAGAGAAGAACGGCCGGGCCGGCGCTCAGATCGGGGCCGCTGCCGCCGTGCTCCTCGACCCAGTGACACGCCGCGCGATGTCCGGGCTCGTACTCGTTGAACGCCGGCACCTCGAAGCGACAGCGCTCGAACGCGACCGGGCAGCGGGTGTGGAACCGGCACCCCGACGGCGGATTCACCGGCGAGGGGATGTCGCCCGTGAGGATGATGCGCTTGCGGCGGCGCTCGACGTCCGGGTCCGGGATCGGGATCGCGGAGAGAAGCGCCTGGGTGTACGGGTGGAGCGGGTTCTGGTAGAGCCGTTCCCGGTCGGCGATCTCGACGATCTTTCCCACGTACATGACGGCGACGCGGTTGGAGATGTGGCGCACCACCGAGAGGTCGTGCGCGATGAACAGGAACGTCAGCCCGAGCTGCTGCTGCAGATCCTGGAGCAGGTTGATCACCTGGGCCTGGATCGACACGTCGAGCGCCGAGACGGGCTCGTCGGCGACGATGAACTTGGGGTTCACCGCAAGGGCGCGCGCGATCCCCACGCGCTGCCGCTGGCCGCCCGAGAACTCGTGCGGATAGCGGTTCGCGTGGTACGGCTGCAGGCCGACCATGCGCAGCAGCTCCTGAACCCGCGCCTCGGCCTCGCGCCCGTGCGCGATGCCGTGGATCTCCAGCGGCTCGCGCACGATCGCGCCGACGCTCATCCGCGGGTTGAGCGAGGCGTACGGATCCTGGAAAATGATCTGCATCTCGCTGCGCAGCGGCCGCAGCGCGCTGCGCGTGAGCCCGACCAGCTCGCGGCCGTCGAAGACGACGCTCCCGCTCGTCGCATCGATGAGGCGCAGGATGACGCGTCCGGCGGTCGTCTTCCCGGACCCGGACTCGCCGACGAGCCCCAGCGTCTCGCCGTCGCGAATCTCGAAGTCGATGCCGTCGACGGCTTTGACGTCCGCGACGTGCCGCTGCAGCACGCCGGCGGTGATCGGGAAATACTTCTTCAGGCCCCGGACGACGACGAGGTCCTTCGCCGGCGCGGTCGCGACGCCGGCGGCGCCGGCTCCGGGTGCCGTCATCGCGTCGCCGCCGCGCCGCGCGCGACCGCGGTGCCCGGGATCGCCGGACGATTCTCCGCGGGCACGCGCTTCTGCGCTTCCGCGCGCTCGTCGTACAGGTAGCAGCGCGCGACGTGGCCGTCGCCGAAGTCGTACAACGGCACCGGCTCGTCGCAGATCGGCATCCGGTACCGGCAGCGCGGCGCGAACGCGCATCCTGGCGGCATCCGCAGCAGGTTCGGCGGCTGCCCGTCGATCGGGAGGAGGCGCGCCCCGGCCTGGTCCAGACGCGGAAGCGATTCCAGCAGGCCGACGGTGTACGGCATCTTCGGCGCGCCGAAGATCTGCGCGGCGGTGCCGTACTCGACCATGTTGCCGCCGTACATGACGAGCACGTTCTCGCAGGTCTCCGCGACCACGCCGAGGTCGTGCGTGATGAGGATGATCGCCGACCCGAGCCGCTGCTGCATCTCGTTCATCAGCTCGAGGATCTGCGCTTGGATCGTCACGTCGAGCGCCGTCGTCGGCTCGTCGGCGATCAGCACGGCGGGGTCGCACGACAGCGCCATCGCGATCATCACGCGCTGCCGCATCCCGCCCGAGAACTGGTGCGGGTAGTCGCGCAGCCGCTTCTCCGGCGCCGGGATGCGCACGAGACGCAGCATCTCGACCGCCTTGTCGAGGGCGTCTTTCCGGCCGAGCCCGAGGTGAAGGCGCGTCGCCTCCGCGATCTGCTCGCCGACCGTCAGCACCGGATTCAGCGAGGTCATCGGGTCCTGGAAGATCATCGCGATGTCGCGCCCGCGGATCTTCCGCATCTGCGCCTCGCTCTTCTTGAGGAGGTCCTCGCCCTTGAAGAGGATCTCACCGCCCTCGATGCGGCCGTTCGAGGCGATGAGCCGCATCACGGAGAGCGAGGTGACGGATTTCCCGGAGCCCGACTCGCCGACGATGCCCAGCGTCTTGCCGGCATCGACCGAGAATGAGAGCCCGTTGACGGCGGCGACGATGCCGTCTTCGGTCTTGAAAGTGGTTCGGAGGTTGCGAACCTCCAGCAGCGGCAAGTTACTGAACCCGGCTTTCACGGACGCGTCGCCGGAACGGCGAACGCGACGGCTTGACGGGTCGTGAATCCACTAGATTCCCGTGAGGCTCACGAGCGTGGCGACGAAGACGAACGCCACCGCGACGAACTGCGTGACCCGCGCGATCTGCTGGTCGAGCCCGAGCCGGCGCGTCGAGGACTCGACGCGTCCGCCCAGCGTCCCGCTCAGGCCCTCCTGCTTCGTGGTCTGCAGCGCGAGCAAGATCACGAGCAGCACGCCGAAGACCACGAAGAGGCCGGCGAACGTATGCGTCAACCACGGCGCGTGCTGCGCCAGCGGCGTGTGCGGCGTCAGGTCGTACTGAAAGTTCGGCGGCACGGTCAGCGGGATCGATGTCGCCTTGGCGGCCGGACCGGTCGCCTTCGCGACCGGGAGGGCAGCCTTCGCGGCGACGGGCGCGGCGGTGGTCGCCGCCGCGAGGAGCGCGGGAAGCACGATAGAGCAACTCCAGGGAAAAGAACCGCCGGGGATTGGCCCCCGGCGGGGAAGAGTCCTGTTTTCTTCGTTACGCGGTCGGGCTGCCCGCCAGCGACCGCACGCGCGCCGCGACGTTCTCCGCGCTGAGCCCGAACTGCGCGCGCTGCGCCTCCGGCTTCGCGTGCTGCACGAGCACGTTCGGCACCCCGATTCGTTCGACCACGGCGTCGATGCCGTGGTCGTTGAGGAATTCGACCACCGCCGACCCGAAGCCGCCGGCGAGGCTGTGCTCCTCGAGGGTGATGAAGCGCCGGTGCGTCTCGGCCAGCTCGAGCAGCAGCGTCTCGTCGAGCGGAACGACGAAGCGCGCGTTCACGACCGTGGGCTGCACGCCCGCGGCGTCGAGCAGCTCCCACGCGTCGAGCGCGATGTCGACCGTGTTGCCGAGCGCGAGGATCGCGACTTCGCTCCCGCGGCGCAGCACCTCGGCGCGCCCCAGAACGAGCGGCGCGAGCGGCTCGTCGTGCTTTCCGCTCGTCGAGCCGCGCGGGTAGCGCAGCGCCGCCGGCGCGTTGAGCGACAGCGCGAGGTCGAGCATCGGCGCGACCTCGTGCTCGTTGCGCGGCGCCATGATCGTCACGCCCGGAAGCGTGCGCAGATACGCGACGTCGTACAGGCCCATGTGCGTCGGGCCGTCGTCGCCCACGAACCCCGCGCGGTCCATCGCGAAGACCACCGGCAGCGCCTGCACGGCCACGTCGTGCACGACCTGGTCGTACGCGCGCTGCAGGAAGGTCGAGTAGATCGCGCAGACGGGCTTGATCCCCGCGGTCGACGTGCCGGCCGCGAAGCACACCGCGTGCGCCTCGGCGATCCCGACGTCGAAGTACCGGTCGGGGAAGCGCTTCGCGAACTTCGCGAGCCCGGTGCCGTCGGGCATCGCGGCGGTGATCCCGATGACCTTCGGGTCGCGCTCCGCGGCGGCGATGAGCGCGTCGGCGAACGCCTGCGCGAACGTCGGGCGCGACGCCTTCTTCTCCAGCTTCCCTTCGTCGGGATGGTACACGCCGGGACCGACGCCGTGGAACGTGCGGCTGTCGCCCTCGGCGATGTCGTAGCCCTTCCCTTTGACCGTCTTGACGTGCAGCAGCACCGGTCCCGGGATCTTCCGCGCGTTGGAGATGACGTCGGTGAGCGCGTCGAGGTCGTGGCCGTCGACCGGCCCGATGTAGCGGAAGCCCATCTCTTCGAAGATCACCGGCGCCTTGTGCTCCGGCGTCACGAAGCGCATGCCCGCCATCTCCGCGGTCGAGAGCGCGCGGCGCGCGGTCTCGCCGAGCGGGACGTGGTCGAGCACTTCCTTCAGCAGCTCGCGGCCCTTGGTGAACAGCGGCTTCGAGCGCAGCTTCCCGAGGTACGAGGCGATCGATCCGACGTTGGGCGCGATCGACATCTCGTTGTCGTTCAGGACGACGATGAAGTTCGTGCGGAGGAGACCGGCGTTGTTGATCGCCTCGTAGGCGAGCCCGCCCGTCAGCGCGCCGTCGCCGATGACCGCGAGCACGGTGTTCTGCCTGCCGGCCAGATCGCGCGCCGTCGCCATCCCGAGCGCCGCCGAGATCGACGTCGACGCGTGGCCGGCGCCGAAGGCGTCGTACTGCGACTCGCTGCGCATGCAGAAGCCGCTCACGCCGCCGCCCTGGCGCAGCGTATGGAACCGGTCGAAGCGCCCGGTCAGCAGCTTGTGGACGTAGCTCTGGTGGCTGACGTCCCACACGACGATGTCGTTGGGCAAGTCGAGCACGCGCAGCAGCGCGAGCGTCAGCTCGACGACGCCGAGGTTGGGCGCGAGATGACCGCCGTTCGCGGCGCACACGCGGATCAGGGTCTCGCGAATCTCACGGGCGAGCTGGTCGAGCTCGCCGCGTGAAAGCCGCTTGACGTCGGCCGGGCCGCTGATGCGCTCCAGGATCATCCGGGGGTCTTCGCCGGGCCGGGCCGAAGGCCCGTCCCCGTGCAGGGTCCCCTCACGCCCGTGCCGCTGCGAGTCAGAAAGCGCGTCTGGACCGACACGGCGCGGATCTTGTCGACCGTCTGCAATCCGTTCTTGACCTCGCTGGCGCTGTTCGTCATCCTCGCCGGAGCGCGCTCGGCCGGGTCGCACGACTTTCTGATCCTGCTCTTCAACAGCGCGTTCTTCACGTCGATCGCGCCGATGCTGTTCATCTTCTTTCTCTACGCGACCGACCGAATCTCGGACCTCGACATGTCGATCCGCACCGAGCGCGAGCGCGTCTTCATCGCGTTCGTCGTGTTCTACGCGGTCGGGGCGTTCGATCTGTGGCTGATCCATGCACCGGCAATCATGACCGCTTCGATGGCCGGCTACGCGGCGAGCGCGCTTGTCGTCCAGTGGATCACCCGATATTGGAAGATCTCGACCCACGCGCTCGGGATCACGGCCCCGCTCGTCGCGCTGACGGTCCTGTACGGCGACCGCCCGGCGCCGTTCTACGCGCTGATCCCGCTCGTCGGCTGGTCGCGGGTCTATCTGCGGGCACATACCTTCTTGCAGGTCGTCGCCGGGACGCTGCTGGCGCTCGTCACGACGCTGCTGTTCTTCCGCGTCTTCCACGTCGTCTGAGCCCGCGCCGCGTCGCCGGCCGGACGGCCGACTAGGGTCCCTGGGCGGGGCGCCGAAGCGCCGACGTTCCGGGTTCGGGCCGCATTGTCTCCCTCACGTGCCGTATTTGATTGGAGGGCAGCGTGAACGTCGCAGTATTCGTCGATGCCGGTTATCTCTATGCGCTCGCCACGCAGGCGCGATACCACACGAGCCACCCGCGCGGGCGCGTCAGCCTCAGCGTCGAGGCGGTGGTCGCAGAGCTGAAGCGCGAGGTCGCCGCGCTCGACGGCGGCGGGAACCGCCTCATCCGCATCTACTGGTACGACGGCGCGCCGATCTCGGGCCGCACGGCCGAGCAGACCCGCACCGCCGCGCTCGGCGACGTGAAGCTGCGGCTCGGCTCGGTGAACCAGTACGGGCAGCAGAAGGGCGTCGACGCGCTCATCGTCCACGACATGTCGGAGCTCGCACGGAACCGTGCGATCGACGCGCTGATCCTGCTCTCCGGCGACGAGGACGTGCTCGTCGGCGTGCAGACGGCGCAGACGTTCGGCGTGCGCGTCCACCTGCTCGGGATCGATCCGTACCGCACGCAGTCCGAGAAGCTCCGCTTCGAGTCCGACGCGACGCACGAGTGGACCGAAGGGCTCGTGGCGCCGTGGATCAGTCTGCGCCCGGTGATCCGCGCCGCCGGCGACGAAGGCGAGGCCTCACCGGAAGGCGGCTCGACCGACGCCGAGCCGCCCTCGCCCATCGAGCCGGATCAGATGCGCGCGATCGTCTCCGAGCTGCTGCCGTTTTTCTCGGACCGCATCCCGACGATCGTCGCGAACTGGGACCGGCTGCGGCGCATCCCGATCGACGTCAACACGCGGCTCATGAAGGCGAGCTCGCAGATCCTGGGGCGTCCGATCGATGCCTCGGAACGAATCGCGGTGCGGTCGCTGTTCGTCGAAACGCTGCGCGGTCCGGACGAGGCGGAGGGCGCGGAGGCCGGTGAGCCGCGCGACGAAGCGGCGGCCGACGGTGAAGCCGAGGTCACCGCGTACGACGCGGCGCCGGAGACCGACCCGGCAGAGCGGAACGGCGCCGCCGGCAACGGCGACGACGATCCGCCGCGCACGGACGGCGAGACGCGCGACACCGGCGAACCGGTGGGCTGAGGACGCGCGGCGGCGCGCGCAGGCGTCAGCCCAGCGCGACCAGTGCCCGCACGTCGGCCGCGGCGTCGCCGTTCCACCGCCGCAGCGCGCCGGTGAACGCGTCGACGTCGCCGTTCGTGTAGTACGTCGTGCGCCGCGCGCCCGCCGGTAGCGCGAGGCGTCCGATCAGCGCGCGCGTGGCGGCGGCTTGCGAACGGGCGGGGTCGATGCGTTCGACGCGCGGGGGAAGCGCCTCGGCGAAGCGGCGGTCCAGCATCGGGTAGTGCGTGCATCCGTAGACCAGCGCGTCGTATGCGCCCGGGATCGCCGACACCGCGTCGCGGACGGCGTCGCGTGCTTCCGGTTCGTCGGCCGCGCCGCGTTCGACCAGCGGGACCAGCGCCGGCGCGGCGACCTCGACGACGTCGACGTGCGGCGCGGCGGCGCGGATCGCGCGCCCGTACGCGCCGCTGCGCACCGTCGCCGCGGTCGCGAGCACCACGACGCGCCGATGCGCCGTGCCGGCGAACGACGCCCCCGCGCTCGCGATGAGGTCGAGCACCGGAAACCGCGTCGCCGGCCAGCCGAGCCGCTGCGCGACCGCGCACGTCGTGTTGCACGCGGTGACCACCGCGTCGACGCCGAGCGCGGCGAGCTGCGCGAGATTCTCGCCGAGGAACCCGTGGATCTGCGCGTCGCTGCGGTCGCCGTACGGCACGTGCGCCTGATCGGCGAAGTACACGACGTCCTGATCGATCCCCGCCGCGCGCAGCGCGGCCAGGACCGTGAGTCCTCCGAGACCCGAGTCGTAGAGTCCGAGCACTACTGCTCGACGCTCACGGCCTGCGAAGAGGGCGATCCCGCGTACGCCTTCACGCCGTCGGCGATCCCCTGCGCAAGGTTCTGGAGGAACGCCGGCTGCCGCAGCAGCGCGACGTCGCCGGGGTTCGTCACGAACGCGGTCTCGATGAGCACCGCCGGCATCGTCGTGTGGCGTATCACGTAGAAGTTGGCGTGCTGCGTGCCGTCGTCTTGCGTTCCGGCGACCGGGATCACCGCGCGCTCGAGCGCCTGCGCGAACGGCGCGTCCTGCGGCTTGTACCAATAGAACGTCGTCCCGCGCGCGCTCGCGACCGGCGCGCTGTTGGCGTGGATGCTGATGAACAGCCGCGCGTGCGCGAGGTTCGCGACGTCGCAGCGCGTCTGCAGGTAGGCCCGGTCGTCGGGGTTCGGCTTGCCGTCGGCGCGCATCTTCGCGAGGTTCTCGGCGCTGACCGGGTCGATGTCCGAGTCGCGCGTCATGCGGACGGTCCAGCCCTGCGCGATCAGCAGCGCGCGCAGCCGGCGCGCGATGTCGATGGTCAGGTTCTTCTCGACGAGCCCGTTGTGCACGGTCCCGGCATCGTCGCCCCCGTGCCCGGGATCGATCACGATGATCCGCGAGCCGTTCACGGCGCCCGGGGCGGGCGTGAACTTCCACGGCTCGGCGTTCGGCGTGGCTTGCGCCTCGGCGGCGGGCGGCTCCGCGCCGAACGCGCCCGTCTGCCCGAGCCCGGTGCGTGCGACGTCGTCGGGCGCCGGCGTCGTACGCACGGTGATCGTCACGCCGCCGTCGTCCGGCGCGACGTCGACCTGCTGCCGGCCCGTCATCGTGAACGCGACGCGCACGGCGGGCGCGTCCGGCGTTCCCGTCTGGGCGACGCGGACCGACTGCACCGCGCCGAACGACGGCTGCTCGTCGCGGCCCGGCATCGTGAGCGTCGTGTTCGCGAAGTCGACGTACCAGCGGTTGTCGAGCAGGCGATGCCACTCGTAGGTCGCAGGCGCGCTGAGGCTCACGCGCACGACGAGCGCGTCGTCGGCGCCTTGGTCGATCGAAAGCCCCGTCACCGCCGCCGGTCCGGCCGGCTGCGCCGCGCTCGGCGGCGGCGCGTTGGACGCCGGCGGCGGGTTCGGCTCGCCGCCCGGGTAGGGCGCCGCGGTCGGCGCTGCAGCGTTCAGGGGCGGCGGCGTCGGCGGCGCACCGTACGCGACCGCGTGCGGCTCGAAGACGGCGGTGAACGTGTCGGGCGCGTCGCCCTGCACGATGCGATACGACGCGCCGCGCGCACCGGCGATCGTGAGCGTCGTGGTCGGCACGCGCGCCGAGCCGCCGACCGCGATCCCGATCTCGTCGACCGCGCCGCCCGGCGCGCGGCGCACCGGCGCGAGCGACGAGCCTTGTCCGACGAAGGTGATGCGGAGCCGGTCTGGCGCGCTCGCGTCGGTCGTCGCGAGGAGGGGCATCGCGGCCCGCACGGTGACGACCGTGCGTCCGCCCTCGGTTCGGACGTCGAGCGCGCCGATCCGCGGCTGCAGCACGGTCTCGGCGCCGTCGGCCACCGGCTCGACGTAGAGCGCGCGCGCGAGCGCGTAGAAGGGGAGCACGACGTCGGCGCCCGCGGCGCTCGGCGCGAACGCGGCGCGCGCGCGCACGCCCGCGACCGTGTACGACGGATCGCCGACGGTGAAGACGATCGTGCGGCGGTCCTCGCTCGTCACGACGACGTAGCGCTGTCCGGGCTCGTACGACAGCGTCGCGCCGAGCTTGTCGAGGAAGCGCCGCAGCCCCGCATCGCTCGTGGCGACGGCGAGGTCGCCGCCCGACGCGACGGCGTGCGCAAAGATCAGCCGCGTCCCCTGGAACCAGAGGAGCGGGGCGTTCTGCTGCGCGACCGCGACGCGCGCGCTCAGCGCGCAGATCGCCGCGACCAGCAGCGTGCTAAAAACTCGAACGCGCGAGCGGTTCATCGAGCTCGAGGTGTCCTCCAGGCAGCGTGGCGACGCGAGCGCCGTCGACCCGGACGCGAACCGCGCTGATCCCCAGCGAGGGTTGCGTCAGCGTCCACACGAGCTCTTTGAACTCCGCGTTCTCCGCGAACCCGCCTTCGGCGGAGGACGCGACGTCGCGCGAGAGGTTCACGTCGGCGGTCGATCCATCAACGTCGACGGCGAGGACTCGCGTTCCGGCCGGGAAGCGAACCGCCTCGATTCCGGGCGGCGGCCCTGCGACGCACTGCGCCGCGGCGTAGAACGCGACGCTCTTCCGGTCGCGGGCCGGGCCGAGCGTGACGCGCCACGGGACGAGCGTCGTGCCGTCGGCCTTCGTGTAGTAGACCGCGATCGTATCGCCGAGCGCCGGGGCGCTCGTACGGCGGACCCACCACCACGACACCGCGACCGCGGCGATGAACAGGACGACGAACGCCAAGGCGCGCGAACCTCGCATCTTGGAGTGCGAACGTTCGCCGCGCGCCGTTCGTCCGCCCGCTACGTCGCGTTCCGCCCTTGCCGGCGATAGGTGATGCGGCCGCGCGTCAGGTCGTAGGGCGAGAGCTCGACGTCGACGTCGTCGCCGGGGGTGATGCGGATGCGGAAGCGGCGCAGCCGCCCGGCGAGGCTGGCGAGGATCGTGTGCCCGTTCTCGAGCTCGACCTTGAACGTGGAGCTGGGGAACGTCTCGACGACGCGGCCGACGAGGCTCAGCGTGTCTTCTTTGACGACCGGGGTGATGGGCTCGCGGCGCTTGCGCTTGCCGCCGCCCTTCCCTCTGCGTGGTGGCGGAATGACTCCTCCTTACGTGGGGTGACGGTGCTGTCCGCTATGACGCTTCGACGCGCCGCGAAGGATTCCGTACGTGAACCCGGGTTTCGCGGCGGCGAGGCGCGAGCGCACGGGAACTCCGCCGCGTGCGACCGTGTCGTACGAACGGTATGCTTACGGACGCCATCGTCATCGGAATGGTCGGAGTCGCTGCGGGCTTCGCCTGGGAGTACGTTTTCAGCCGGAGCAAGTAGCGCCCGGCCTTCTCGCAGAACGACTCAGGCGATCGCCGCTTCCGCCAACGCATGGTGCGCGCAGCGGGTCCAGCGGAGGAGCGCTTCGGCCGCCTCGACGGCGGGCCGCCCGATCGCGGTGCAGCCGCAGCCCCAGTGCACGAGCAGGCATGCGTCGCCGCCCCGCTTCGTCTGCTGTTCGAAGGCGGGCGTTCCCAACTGCGCCGTGAGGCTTCGCAGCTCGTACCCGTCGCTCAACATCTGGGTGGCATGTACCCATCACGCGGGGCGTTCGGACAGGCCCCTTGACCGAACCGCCGGTCAGAGCACGGGACCGCGGGCCGATGCGATCCGCATCTTCCAGCCCGCGAGGTCCGGGGTCTGCTCGAGGTGCAGGTTCGCGAGCAACGCGCGCAGCCGGGTCGCGGCGGGGCCGTCTCCGGACGTGCGCTCGTGCCGGAAGTGGGGGTTCCACGACTCGTACCAGAGCGTCGCCTCGACGCGCAGCGTCGCGGGCGCCGCGGCCGTTCGGAGCGGAACGCGGTAGGCGACCACGGCGCGCCCCGAGCCGCCGGCGTAGTGCGGATCGCCGTGCACGTTCACCGGGCGCGTCGCGTCGAGCCAATGCGCGGGAAGCCGAATGCCGGGCGGCCCGCCGGCGCGCCAGCCTTGCGGCAGCAATCGGTTGTCCTTGAAGACGCGGTCGCGGCGGATGAAGCTCTCGGTGAAGTCGCCCGCGCGATCCTGGACCAGCTCCTCGAAGATCTGCGCTTCCTCCGCGCTCGCGATCGGATGCGTCTCGTCGTAGTGCGGCTGGTAGGCCTGCCGGCCGTTGGGGAGCCGTGCGAACGTTTCGCTCGGCAGCGGCGCGCCGTTCGCGCCGACGATCTCGCCGTCGGCGTTCGTCGCGCCCGAATCGAACACGACGCGCCCCTCGGCGTCGGTGACCCTTCAGCTCGAGGAACGCGCGCCGGAATCCGACGCCGCTCGGGAAGCGATGGCCGGTCAGGTTCGTGACGCCGACGTCGGCGCGCAGCACGCCGCCGGCGACGCGCGCGCGCACGTCGACCCGGGCGGTCTGCTGCGTCGCCTGCTGCCGCACGAAGCGCATGGCGTCCGTCAGATCGGTGGTGCTTCCCGACATGTAGTCGCCGAGCCGCACACCGAGCGTGTCCGGGTTCGTCTCGAACGTCCGGAGCAGGAACGCGTTCAGACCCAGCAGCTCGTGGCGGCGAAAGCCGCTCGTCCGCCAGCGCACGGTGATGTCCCGGATCGGCGCCGTGTGCTCGGCTTCGGGATACGTGTCGTCCTGGATCAGCGCGATGCGCGTCTGGATCGCCGGAACGTCGACGCCGAGCGGCGCCACGGCGACCGACGGCGGCATGTGGCAGTCCTGGCACGACTTCGCGCCCTTCAGCGGCTTGTATTCCGTCTGATAGCGGCTGTTGACCCATTCGACGTACGTGTTCTGCTCGACGTCGTGCGCCATGACCGGGACGATCGGATGGATCTTCGCCGGCGAGTCGACGACCGGCAGATCGATGCTGTGACAGCTCGTGCACAGCTGTGCCGATTTCGTCAGCTCGGAGAAGACCGGCGTCGCGCCGAGCGCCTCCTTCATCGGGTGCGTCGCCACGAGCTTCGATTCGAACGGGCCGTTGATGCGGTCGGGCGCGTTCACGTCGAAGAGCCCCGTGTTGGTCTTCTCGAGCGTGTACGCGAGCGAGGCCTGCTCGCGCTTCGTCTGCGCGATGTGGTGGCAGACGGTGCAGCTGATGCCGTCGCGCGCGAGGCCGCCGTAGTGGAAGGCCGGACGCCGGGGGTCGGCTTCGAACACCCAGCGCTCGTCGAAGTGCGCGCCCGCGCCGTGCTCGGCCTCGTTGGTGCGCTTGCCCATCACGCCGTGACAGCGCATGCACAGATCGACGACTTGCCGCTTCAGCGTCGCGCGAACCTCGGCCGGATGCGGGCCGCCGATGCGCGCATCGGGGATCGAGGCGATGTACTGCGTCTCGCTCTCGAGCTGCGAGAAGAACACGGGATCGCGCCCGGCGAGGCCCATCGGCGACCAGCGCCACTCGCCGTACTCCGAGACGTTCGCGCCGACGGGACCGCCGTTCGGCGGCGTCGTCGGCTGCGGCGAGAGCGCGGGGTTCGGCGCGTACCACATCGTCGGGCCGGTCGGCGGACCGGACGACGCGCTGTGACAGCCCATGCACTGGTCGGACGTCATGAACCGCGGCACGCCGTGCGCGCTCGCGAGCCGCGTATCGAGCGGCTCCGCGGGGAAGGTCTGAATCGCCACGGGACGCGACGGCGCGCTCTGGCTCGCGCGCCGCACCAGCGACGGCTCGAGCTTGTTCTTCTCGTGCTCCGGGACGGTCGTCGGCGCCGGCGTGACGGCGAGCGACGAGCGCGGCGGCGGCGTACGCCACGTGTCGTCGACGCGAAACACCAGCGGCTCGCCGGGAAATCCCTTGACGTTGTCGAGCGACGAGAACGTCTGCGCCTTCTCCGCGGACGCGTGACAGCGCAGGCAGTACAGCCCGAAGCCGGCGTTCGGATAGGCCGTGTTCGCGGCGGGCGTCGCGTGCGGGCCCGGCGCCGGAAACATGCCGCCGTACACCTCGGCCCAGAACCAGCCGTCGCGCGACGCGGACGCGCGGCGGATCATGAGCGTCCAGTCGGTGGGCTTCGTCTTCCCGTCCCATGCGACCGCCGGCAACGCGCCGTACTGCTCCTTGATGATGACCGCGCCGTCGGCCGGCGCGCCGTGGCGGCCGGCGCGAAGCCACGTCATCACTTCGGGCGAGTAGTAGATGCGCACCGTGCGATGCGTGCCGTAGTTCACGCCCATGACGTACGGGCCGGTGTCGCGGACGCGCTTGTCGACGCACCAGCCCAGCTCGCGATAGCGGTAGGACTGCAGGTACGCGAGCATCCGCCGCTCGATCGCGACCGGATCGCCGGGCGGGACGACGCGCGGCAGGCGCAGCTCGGGCGGCACCGGGCGCGCGTTCGCACAGGGATTCGCCGGGCGCGCTCTCCCGAGCGCGGCGTCGGCCCGCGCGGCGAACGGCGCCGCCAGGCCGGCGAGCGCGCTCCGGCCGGGCAGCGCGGCGCACACCGCGAGCGCCGCGGCGGCGAACGCCGCGCACGCCGTGAGTGCCGTACGAACCGAATGCACCAATCCTGTTCCCCACGCCCGAACAGAGCTTGCGCCCGGTTGCGACGAGGTGCGGAGCCCTACCTGCCGCTGCGCGCCGAATTCATCACGCGTCGGGATAGAGGACGCGGACGTTGGGCGAGCGCTCCGCGTCGTCGACGCGGCGGTACGTTCCGCCGACGACGTCCATCGCCGGATTCGTCACGCCGAACCAGAGCCGCTCGTTCTTGAAGTGGTGTCGCAGGTGGTACTTCTTCACGTACCGCCCGAACGGCGTGCGCGGAACGAACGCCACGTGGGCGACGTAGTGCGCCCATTCGTAGGCGAACAGCGCGAGGAGACTGCCGAGGATCAGAGCCGCCGCGACCGCGACGTCACGCACGACGAGGAACACGATCCCGAAGGTCAGCGCGGCGACCGGGACGACGAACCACACCGGAAGGAACAGCAGCCGCAGCTCGCCCGGGTCGACATGGTGGTCGTAGTGCAGCCGGTGCTGCAGCTTCAGCACGAACGCGTTCGACGACGGCTTCGCGTGGAAGAGAAACCGGTGGGTCGTGTACTCGGAGACGAAGAACACGAGCGCGCCCGCGGCGACGGCCGCGAGCGGAATCGCCCCGAAGCGCAGCCCGCCGGCGGCGAAGAGCGCGCACAGCGCGGCGATCGAGACGAGCAGCAGCCCGTTGCTGCCGTGCCGGAAGAACGTCCCGATCATCTCACCGCTCCTCCTCGGGCCGGCGGCGCGGCAGCGCGTACCAGGCGGCGTCGCACGCCGCGCGGTCCGCATCGTCGAGCTCGACCTCGAGCGCGCGCAGCGAGTCGCGCAGCTGATCGGCGCGGCTCGCGCCCACAATGGCCGCCGTGACGCCGGGCTGCTCGAGCACCCACTTCAGCGCGACGTGGGTGATCGACTTGCCGCGCGACGCCACGTCGTCGGCGAGCCGCTCCACGACGTCGATGATCTCGTCCTGCCAATACCGCCGCTGGTAGAGATTCGCCGCCGAGCCGAGCGTGAAGCGCGTTCCCTCGCGCGGCGCCTCGCCGCGCTTGTACTTCCCGGTCAGCATCCCGCCCGCGAGCGGGTTGAAGACGACCGCGCCGACGCCGTTCGCCGCCGCGGCCGGGAGCAGCTCGCTCTCGATCGCGCGAAACAGCAGGTTGTAACGCGGCTGCACCGCGTCGAAGCGGACGAGGTTGGCGCGATCGGACGCCCACAGCGCCGACATCATCTGCCAGGCGGCGACGTTGCTGCAGCCGGCGTAGCGGATCTTTCCGGCCCGCCGGAGATCGTCGAACGCCTGCAGCGTCTCGTCGACCGGCACGTCGGGATCCCAGCGGTGGATGTAGTACAGGTCGATCCAGTCGGTGCCGAGCCGCCGCAGCGACGCTTCGCACGCCGCGATGACGTGCCGGCGCGAGTTGCCCTCGTCGTTGGGACCGGAGCCCGTCGGGTTGTGCACCTTCGTCGCGACGACGAACCGGTCGCGCTTCCCCTGCAGCCACGCGCCGACGATGTGCTCGGTGCGTCCGACCGTCTCCAGCGACCCGCCCACCGGATACACGTCGGCGACGTCGAGGAAATCGATGCCGCCGTCCGCCGCGACGTCCATGATCGTGAACGCTTCGTCCCGATCGGTCTGCAGCCCGAACGTCATCGTGCCGAGACAGACCTCGGAGACCTTCAGTCCCGTCCGTCCCAGGCGCACCGTGCGCATGGCGACGACTTCACACTCCGAGCGCCGCCTCCTATGGCTCGACGCGAGCGCGAACCGGCGCGATGCATCAGGAGACCGAGCGGAGCTGCTTCGGGCGGATGCCGGGGACGAGCGCGGAGGTGATGCGCAGCGGGTCGTAGTCGGAGACGTCGAGGACGGGCGCGGTCTCGTCGCCTTCGCGACGGACGGCGCGCAGCGCATCGATCGCTTCGGGAAGCGCGAACTGTTCGCCGACGTAACCGGCGACGAAGCGCCCGCCGCGGATCTCGCCGCGGGCTTCCATCCGGCGCAGCGCGGCCAGCAGCTCGCGCCACGGCGGCGCGAGCGTTTCGCGCGCGACCACGTCGCGGAAGACGATCCCCCATCGCGCGAGTAGCCGGCGCGCGAAGGACTCGGCGTCGACCGCATCCGTCTCGGAGCGCAGCAGCGTCCATCGGCCGCCCGACGAGCGCGGCCGCGCGCGCAGCCCCTTCTCGCCCAGCCGCCGCTTGGCGTCGATCAGCGCGCGCAGCGCGTCGAAGCCGTCGGCCGTCACGAGCCCCGCGGCGACGAGCTGCCAGAGCGCCTCTTCCACTTCGCTCGGGAGCCGTTTCGTGCCGCGGACGATGTCGGTGAAGAACGGCGCGCCTCGGCGGCCGATTTCCTCGAGGACGTCGCGGGCCGCGTGCGAGAGCGCGGCGTTCCGCTCGCCGTCGCGCCCGACGATGAGCGACTCGGCGTCCTCGCGCGCGATCAGCGCGATCGGCGCGAGCTTCGTCGGACGGACCTTGCGCGGACGGTCGCCCTTCGCCACGTCGGCGGTCAGCGCGGGATGCGGCGAAAGCCGGCCCCACATCACCTCGCCCGAGTAGCAGAGATGGTCGAGGTACTCGCGCTTGTAGCCCATCACGCGTGCGGGCAGAATCGACGCTTCCCACGCCGCGGCCGGAATCTCGTAGCCTTCGAGCTGCTTGATGACGTGGAGCGTCCCGTCGATGCCGTGCAGCTTCGACCCGGGCGCGACGTGCTGCCAGCGCTGGACGAACCGCGCGTACTGCGCCGTGCTGACGGGCTCGATCTCGCGCCGCAGCAGGCCCAGCGTCAGCCGATGGATGCGCGCAAGCACCCGCCGGTTGCACCACTCCTCGTCCGCGCCGCCGCTGAACGCTCCGTGCAGCACCTGCCCTTCGTTCTCGAGCTGCAGGAGGGCGGCGACGACGAGCGCCTCGTCGACGCCGAAGCGATCGGCGAGCGCCGCGACGGTGAGCGGCCCGCTCGACTCCAGCCAGCCGCGCAACACCTCGGCGAACGCGGCTTCGCGCGTCGCAGGGAGCGGCTGCGACGTCGCGACGGCCGCGATCTCCGGATTCGCCCGAGCCTCGGGGAACGCGACGCGTGCCAGCGCGAGCCGTTCGGCCGACGTCCACAGCGCGCGCGCGCCGTGCGCGAGCGTCGTCGCCCGGCGCGACGCGACCAGCTCGTCGAACCAGCCGCGCCACTCCTCGACGGGCGGCAGCACCGTCAGCGTCGCGAGCGCGTCGTGCAGCTCGTCGGCGTCGCGAACGAGCGGCCACGACGTCTCCGCGACCTCGGCGATGGCGCCGGCGTCCAGGATGCCGCTGCCGTCGTTGTCGGTGCGCGTCGTGCGGCGCAGCGTCACCGCGCGCGCGCGACGCTCCTCGAGCGGCGCGTCGTCCAGGTACGCGTACGGGTTGGCGTTGAGGATCTCGTGGCAGAACGGCGAGGGCTCGGGCGTGTCGACCGCGACGGTGCGAATCTCTCCCGCTTCGATCCGGGCGAGAACCGCGCTCAGCCCGTCGAGGTCCATCGCCTCACGCAAGCAGTTGGCGATCGTCTCGCGCACCAGCACGTGATCCGGCACGCGGATCGGTCCGCTGAGGTTCTCCGCGCACGCCGCCGCGTCCGGGAAGCACGACGCGAGCAAGTCGTCGGCGCGCATGCGCAGCAGCTGCGGCGCGACCTTCTTGCCCCCGCGCATCCGCAGGATCGCGAGCGCGCGCGTGGCGTTCCAGCGCCAGCGCGCCGCAAACATCGGCGCCGTGAGGAGCGCCTGCGTGAGGGTCTGCTCGACGCTCGCGGTCTTGACGAACTCCCAGACGATCTCGAGCGGAAACGCGTGCTGATCGGTGAGCGATAGCACGATCCCGTTGTCGGTCGCCGCCGCCTGCAGCTCCAGGTTGAAGGAGCGGCAGAACTTCTTCCGCAGCGCGAGCCCCCACGCGCGGTTGATGCGCGCGCCGAACGGCGTGTGCAGCACGAGCTGCATTCCGCCCCCTTCGTCGAAGAAGCGCTCCGCCACCACCGTCGTGTCGGTCGGCACGGCGCCCAGGATCGCTTTGCCGGCGCGCACGTAGGCCACCGCCTGCTCCGCGCCGCTGCGGTCGACGCTGCACTCGTCGACGAGCCATTGTACCGCCGCGGCGTCGTCGCGCTCGTCGATCGCCGTGCGGAGCGCGGCGACCTCGTGCGACAGCTCGACGGTACGGCCCAGGCCTTCGCCGTTCCAGAACGGGATCGACGGCGGCGCGCCGTGCGCGTTCTCGACGCGGACGACGCCGGGCTCGACGCGGCGGATCATCCACGACGTGGTGCCGAGCAGAAAGACGTCGCCGGCCATGCTCTCGACCGCGAAGTCCTCGTCGACCGTCCCGACGACGTGGTTCTCCGGCTCGACGACGACGTTGTAGTTCGCGGTGTCGGGGATCGCGCCGCCCGACGTGATCGCCGCGAGCCGCGCCCCGCGACGCGTGCGCAAGCGCCCGTTCACGCGATCGAAATGGAGGAAGGCGCCGCTGCGCCCGCGCGACGTCGCGACGCCGTCGGCCAGCATGTCGACGACCTCATCGAACTCCTTGCGCGACAAGTCGCGATAGGGATACGCGCCGCGCACGAGATCGTACAGCGCCTCGACGCTCCACTCGTCGGTCGAGCACTCGGCCACGATCTGCTGCGCGAGGATGTCGAGGGGCGCGCGCGGGATCGCGAGCGCGTCCATCGCACCGCCGCGAATCGCGCGCACGAGCGCGGCGCATTCCAGAAGCTCGTCGCGGGTCGTCGCGAACAGCCGGCCCTGCGGCATCGCGCCGACCCAGTGTCCCGAGCGCCCGATCCGCTGGAGCGCGACGGCGATCGAGCGCGGCGAGCCGAGCTGCACGACGAGGTCGATGGACCCGACGTCGATGCCGAGCTCGAGCGAGGCGGTCGCGACGACGGCACGCAGCTCGCCCCGCTTCAGCTTGTCCTCGGCCTCGAAGCGCTTCTCGCGCGAGAGGCTGCCGTGGTGCGGCAGCACGACGCCTTCGCCGAGCCGCTGCGTGAGCGCGAACGCGACCCGCTCGCTCATCCGCCGGGTCGAGACGAAGATCAGCGTCGTGCGGTGCGCGAGCACCAGCTCCGCGACGCGCTCGTAGATCTCGGCCCACATCTCGTTGCTCGCCACCGGACCCAGCTCGTCGCCGCTGGGCACCTCGACGGCAAGGGTCATCGGCCGCCGCGAGCCGACGTCGACCACCTCGGCCGCCGGGCTCAGGAAGCGCGCGACCTCGTCGAGCGGACGCACCGTCGCGGAGAGGCCGATGTGCTGCGGCGCGCGGCCGCACTCCGCGCGCACGAGCGCGTCCAGCCGTGCGAGCGAGAGCGCGAGGTGCGAGCCGCGCTTGTCGTCGGCGACCGCGTGGATCTCGTCGACGATCACCGTGCGCACGCTTCGGAACAGCGCGCGGGATTTCTCCGCCGTCAGCAGGATGAACAGTGATTCGGGCGTCGTGACCAGGATGTGCGGCGGGGTGCGCAGCATGCGCTGCCGCTCGATCTGCGGCGTGTCGCCCGTACGCACCGCGGTGCGGATTGCCGAGAGCGGGATGCCGCGCTCGACGCCGAGCGACTGCAGCTCGGCCAGCGGAAGCTCGAGATTCTTTCGGACGTCGTTCGACAGCGCTTTGAGCGGGGAGACGTAGACGACCAGCGTCTCGTCGGCCAGCTCGCCGGCGGCGGCCCGGCGAACGAGCTCGTCGAGCTCCAGGGTGAACGCCGCAAGCGTCTTCCCCGAGCCGGTCGGCGCGGAGATCAGCACGTCGCGGCCCGCGCGGACCAGCGGCCAGCCTTCGACCTGCGGCTCGGTCGGGCGGCCGTAGCGAGCGGAAAACCACTCGGCGACGAGCGGATGAAATTCGCTCAGCACGGTTCTTGCTTTGACCCGGCGCAAGGCGGGTCCGTTGCGTCCTCCGGCAAGCACCGGGCAGGGGCGCCGCGAACGACGCCTGCGCTCATGGCCACGATCTCGCCGCGACCAGACGAGGACCGCTTACGAGCGCGCGGGCTCGGCGTGCGCGCCCAGGCGCTGCTGCTGACCTTGGTCCCGCTGCTCTTCCTCATCGTGCTGCTCGCGATCGCGGGCAATCTGCAGCGGGCGACCGAGCAGGCCACGGCCGTGTCGCGCCACACCGGCGACGTCCTCGCGCAAGCCGACCGCGTCTTGGGGCTGCTCCGGAGCGCGGACGAAGCCGCGCTCGCCTACACCAAGAGCCACGTCGAGCGCGACCTCGCCCCGTTTCGCGCCGCGTCGGCCGATCTGCCCGTCCAGCTCGGCGTCCTGCGCGGGATGACCGACGCGGACCGGCCGGCGCGAAGCGCCGAGCGACGTCTGGACGCGGACATGCGCAGCGCGTTCGCGCTCGTGCGCGAGTACCTCGCCGACGTCCGGCGGCACGACACCGCCGCGGCGGCGCAGCTGCAGCGCCGGCCGTCGGTGCGCGCCCTCGGTCAAGATCTGGAGTCGGCGAAGATCGCGTACGACGGGCGCGAGCGCGCGCTGGCGCTCGCGCAGCTGAGCGCGCTTCGCATCTCGGTGCGCGACCAAGGGCGCGCGCTGATCGGCGTCGCGGCGCTGGGCGTGGTGCTGACGTTGCTCGTCGCCCTGCGCTACGGGTTCGGAACGGCCCGACGGCTTCAGATGCTCGCGGCGAACGCGGAGCGGATCGGAAGCGGCGAACCCGCCGTCGCGATCCCGGGCAACGACGAGATCGCGCGCCTCGACCTCGCCTATCGTCAGATGGCGGAACGCCTGCGGCGCGAGCACCGCGTCTCGTCCGAGCTGCAGCGCGCGATGCTCCCCGACGTGCTGCCCTCGTTCGAAGGCTTGCGTTTGGACAGCGCGTACATCCCGGCCGCCGTCGGCGCGGACATCGGCGGCGACTGGTTCGACGTGTTCGATCTCGGCGAGGGTGCGATCGGGATCAGCGTCGGCGACGTCGCGGGCCACGGGCTCCGCGCGGCCGCCGTGATGGGCGCGGTGCGCCAATCGATCCGCACGGCCGCGCGCATCGAGAACGAGCCGTCGGCGGTGCTGCGGCAGGTCAATCACGTGTTGTGCGCCGACGAGGACGGGACGCTCGTCTCGGCGTTCTTCGGGGTCTTCGACCGCGAGACGGGCGAGCTGTGCTACGCGATCGCGGGGCATCCGCCGCCGCTGATCGCACGCCCCGACGGCACCGTCTCCGCGCTGGCCGGCGGCGGCATCGTGCTCGGCCTCGACCCGCGCTCGGAGTACGAGCAGTTCCACGAGCGCCTCGAAGCGGGGTACGGGGCGGTGTTCTATACCGACGGCATCGTGGAGGTCGAACGCGACTACTTCAAGGGCGTGCGCGATCTGGAGCACGCGGTGCTCGACGAGCTGGCGAACCCCTCGTCGAACGTCGCCGACGGGATCCAGCGCCGCGTCTTCGCGCATGCAACGCCGCGCGACGATTCCGCGGTGCTCTTCCTCGGCGTGACCGCGGTCGGCGGCGAGACCGCGCGCGACGTCAAACGCTGGACGCTGGACGCGCGCCGAACCGCGTCGGCGCGACGCGTGAAACGCGCGTTGATGTGGCAGCTCGCCGGGCTCGCGCCCCGCGGCGCGGACCTCGCCGCGGCGGAGCTCGCCTTCGGGGAGCTGCTCGGAAACGTCGCGCGCCATACGCCGGGACCGGCGACCGTGTCGCTGGAGCGCCGCGGCGGAGCGTACATCCTGCACGTCGAGGACGAAGGTCCGCCGTTCTCGCTGAACGGCTCCGCGCCGGCCGATCTGCTGGCCGAAGGCGGCCGCGGCCTCTTCCTCATTCGCACGGCCTCACGCGACGTGCGCGTCGAACGCACCGCGTCGGGAAACCGCGTCTCGGTGACGCTGCCGCTCGTCGATCGCCGCGGCCGGGTCGAGCGCCGCGCCTGAACCGCGGCGCGACGTTCTAGGCGGCGGGCTCGGCCGAGGCGCGGCGCATCCGCCGCAGCAGCCGCTGCGCGCGCGTGCGCAGCACCGCGAGCGGCGCGGTGACGGCGCGCCAGCGCGGCGCACGCGGAACGTCGGCGAGCACGTCGTCCGCTTCGGCGAGCACGCGCACCGCCGGCGATGCGTCGATGCGGTGCTCGCTCGCATACGCGAGCTGGTTCGTGGCGAGCCGCTCCAGCGCGTAGCGGTAGTTCACCATCATCCCGTAGGACTGCGCGAGACCGTGGGCCGAGGGATCGCCGAGCCAGTCGAGCCGCTCGAGCACCGCGCCGTTCGCGAGGTGGAAGCGCGCGACGGCATCGCGCGGCGCGCCGTCGGCGCGCTTCGCTTCGAGCAGGTAGCGCGCGGCGAGGCGCAGCAGCGGCTCGCGCAGCGCAGCGGCCCGCGCCGGGTCGCGATGCCACCCCGTCGTCGCGAGCGCTTCACGCACGGCGAGCGGGACGCGCTCGCCGAGCGAACGGACCCACGCGGCGAAGCCCGGGATCGGTGAGAGCGTCGAGAACGTCCGCAGCTTCGGCAGCTCGGCGCGCAGCCGCTCGACGGCGCGCTTGATCAGCGCGTTGCCGAGCGGGATCGCGGCCAGCCCCGGCTCGCACGACGAGATCGAATAGAAGATCGCGCAGCGCGCGGTGGCCGGATCGACCCGCGGCGCGTCGCGTTTGAGGATGCTGCGGATCGAGCCGCTCATCTCGTCGGTGAGCGCGACCTCGATGAACACGAGCGGCGAGCCGGGCAGCGCCGGATGGAACAGCGCGAAGACGCGCCGGTCGACGTCGAGCCGATCCTTGAGATCGGACCAGCCGCGAACCGCGTGCACCGCTTCGGAGCGAGCGAGGCGCTCGAGCAGCTCGGCGCTGTCGCTCCAGGTCAGTTGGCGGAGCTCCAGCGCGCTCGGCTCGAAGCGCGCGGCGAGGAATTGCCGCAGCTCCTCGCCGAGCGGCTTGAGGTCGGCGGCGTCGGGGCGCGCGGCGACCAGCCGCAGCAGCGAGGCGCGCAGATCGACGAGCAGACGCAGGCTGCCCGGCGGCGCGGCGAGGTGGCGCAGCACCACGCTGCGGGCCGGCTCGAGCGCCTGCCGCAGCTTCGCGAGCGCTTCGCGCCGCTCGCGCGGCGCGGTCGTGACCGCCAGCGCGAGCGCGGGGTCGACGCGCGCCGGGTCGACGT
This sequence comes from Vulcanimicrobiaceae bacterium, assembly GCA_035650875.1. Taxonomy (GTDB): domain Bacteria; phylum Vulcanimicrobiota; class Vulcanimicrobiia; order Vulcanimicrobiales; family Vulcanimicrobiaceae; genus Vulcanimicrobium. The sequence continues at coordinate 469,946 of DASRGU010000004.1, read as the reverse complement.
CCAGCGCGTCGAGCAGCCGCAGGATGCGCAGCAGGTCGTCGTCGTCCGCGGTCGCGACGGCGGCCACGACGACGCGCACGGGCTCGCGAGCGGCGAGATCGCCGACCGGCAGCACGGACAGTTCCCGAAACGCCCGATCGACGGCGGGCTCGCGCGGCGGCATGACGCTCTCCATAACCCGCGCCGCGCGCGAAAAGCTACGCCGTTCGCGCGCGGTTGCGGCTCAACGCGACGCCGCTTGCGTTACGGCCCGAGCCGCGAAGACGTCCGCCATCGCGGTCCGGTACGCCGCCGAGGCGAACGTGTCGGACCGCGCGTCGACGCCGCGCGCGGTCCCGGCGCACGCGGCCGCGACCGCTTGCGCGTCGTCGAAGGCGACGCCCTGCAGCGCGCGCTCGACGCCCCGCGCGCGGAACGCGCTGTCGCCGACGCCGGTCACCGCGACGCGCGGCCCGTCGGCGGCGAGCACCGCCGCGACGCCGACGACCGCGTAGTGCGACGCCGGATGATGATATTTCACGTACGCCGAGCGCGGCGCCGCATCGAACGCGATCCGCGTCACCAGCTCGCCGGCGCCGAGCGCGGTCGCGAACATCCCTTGGAAGAAGTCTGCGGCCTTCACGTCGCGCTCGCCGTCGCGGCCCGCGACGGTGAACGTCGCGTCGAGGGCCAGCAGCACCGCGGGATAGTCCGCCGACGGATCGCCGTGCGCCGCCGCGCCGCCGATGGTCCCGCGGTTGCGCACCTGCGGATCGCCGAGCTGGTTCGCCGCGTCCCACAGGACCGGCGCGGCGTCGCGCAGCGCCTCGCTCGCGGCCAGCGTCGCGTGCTTCGTCAGCGCGCCGATCGTCACGCGGCTTCCGCCGACCGACACGCGGTCGAGCTGCGGGATGCCGGCGATGTCGACGAGCACCGACGGCGTCGCCAGGCGCAGCTTCATCATCGGGATGAGGCTGTGGCCGCCGGCGAGGATCTTCGCGCCGTCGCCGTGCTCCGCGAGGAGCCGCAGCGCGTCGCCGACCGAGCCGGCTTTGACGTACTCGAACGAAGCGGGGATCATCGCACGCTCCCGTTGCCGGAGATCCCGGCGTGCATCGCGGCCCACAGCTTCTCGGGCCGCAGCGGCATGTCGAGGTGGGCCACGCCGAACGGCGCGAGCGCGTCGATGACGGCGTTCGCGACGGCGGGCGTCGAACCGATCGTTCCGGCCTCGCCGATCCCTTTGAGGCCGAGCGGGTTGACGTCGGTCGGCGTGACGGTGTGGTCGAGCTCGTAGTGCGGCACCTGCTCGGCGTGCGGGATCGCGTAGTCCATCAGCGTCCCGGTGACGAGCTGACCGTTCTCGTCGTAGACGACTTCCTCGTAGAGCGCCTGCGCGAGTCCCTGCGCGATCCCGCCGTGGAGCTGCCCTTCGGCGATCATCGGGTTGAGGAGCCGGCCGCAGTCGTCGACCGCGTAGTATTTCTCCACCTTCACTTCACCGGTCTGCGCGTCGATCTCGACCACGCACACGTGCGTGCCGAACGGGAAGACGAAGTTCGGCGGCTCGAAGCGGCGCGTCGCGTCGAGGCCGGGCTCGAGTCCGGGCGGCAGCTTGTCGCCCATGAACGCGAGGAACCCCGCTTCGGCGGTGCTCAGCGTCTTCGACGGATCGCCTTTGACCTGGATCTTGCCGTCGCGGTACTCGAGATCGTCCGGGTTCGCTTCCCACTGGTGGGCGGCGATCTTGATCGCCTTGGCTTGAATCGATTCGATCGCGAGCTTCAGCGCGGCGCCGCCGACCGCGGTGCCGCGCGAGCCGAACGTGCCGACGCCGTACTGCACCTTGTCGGTGTCGCCGTGGACGACGGTCACCTGATCGATCGGTACGCCCAGCTCGTCGGCGACGAGCTGCGCGAACGTGGTCTCTTCGCCTTGCCCGTGCGGCGAGACGCCGGTCAGCACCGTGATGCTGCCGGTCGGCTCGACGCGGATCGTCGCGGAGTCCCAGCCCGCGGCGGGCATCGCGGCCGACGGCCCCATACCGCAGACCTCGACGTACGTCGAGAGCCCGATCCCGAGCAGACGGCCTTGCCGGCGCAGCTCTTCCTGGCGCTTGCGCAAGCCGGCGTAGTCCGCGAGCTTCAGCGCCTTGTCCATCGTCGACTCGTAGGACCCGGAGTCGTACGTCAGCCCGGTCGCGGTCGTGTGCGGGAACGCGCTCGCCGGGATGAAGTTCTTGCGCCGCACCTCGGCCGGGTCCATGTTCAGCTTCTGCGCGACCATGTCCATCAGGCGCTCGACGAAGTACGTCGCTTCCGGGCGTCCCGCGCCGCGGTACGCGTCGGTCGACATCGTGTTCGTGAAGACGCCGATCACCTCGCCGGCGATGTTGTCGATGCGATAGCAGCCGCACGACATCAGCAGCGTCAGCGTCGGGATCACCGGCGTGAGCAACTGGTGGTAGGCGCCGAGGTTGCCGACGATCCGCACGCGCAGCCCGACGATCGTACCGTCGTTCTTCGCCGCGATCTCGAGGTCGTCGACCTGATCGCGCCCGTGGATCATTGCCTGGAAGCACTCCGAGCGCGTCTCGATGTACTTGACGGGGCGCTCGAGCTGCATCGACGCCCAGCCGATGACGGCCTCTTCGGCGTAGACGTTCAGCTTCGCGCCGAACCCGCCGCCGACTTCCGGCGCGATCGCACGGATGCGGTTCTCGGGCAGGCCCAACACGACCGCGAGCTGCGTGCGCAGCAGATGGGGGATCTGCGTCGCGGAGTAGATCGTGAGCTGCTGCATCCCGGCATCCCAGCTCGCGAGCATCGAGCGCGGCTCGATGGGAACGGGCGCCAGGCGCTGGTTGATCATGCGCTGCTTGACGACGACGTCGGCCTCGGCGAAGGCCTTGTCGGGATCGCCGGCCTTGAAGGGCATTGTGAAAGCGACGTTCGTGCCCAGCGACTCGTGCACGTACGGCGCGCCCTCGAGCGCCTCGAGCGGATCGACGACGACCGGCAGCTCCTCGTACTCCACGGCGACCGCCTCGACGGCGTCGCGCGCGGCGTACGGGGAGTTCGCGATGACGACGGCGACCGGCTCGCCGACGAAGCGCACCTCGTCGAGCGCCAGCATGTAGTGCGGCGGCGTCTCGAGGTCGGCCATCTTGTGCGCGACCGGCATCGAGGACTTCACGCCGTGCGCGTGGTGCAGCTCGTGGCCCGTGTACACGGCGAGGACGTTCGGGTCGTCGTTCGCCGCCGAGGCGTCGACGCTGCGCACCTTCGCGTGCCCGTACGGGCTGCGCACGAACGCCGCGTACACGGTGCCGACCTGCTTGACGTCGTCGACGTAGGTCGCGCGGCCGGTGATGAGACGAGGATCTTCGCGGCGCCGGATGCGGGCGCCGACCATCGCGGTGAACGCCATTACGCTTTCGTCTCCTGCAGCTGCTCGGGGATGATCGCCTCGCCGCTCGGCGGCGGCTCCTCCACCGGCGGGGTGAGCGGCTCGATGTCGCGGACCGCGCGGCGCGGGCGGTTCTCCCGCAGCGCCGCGGCGGCGGTGCGCACCGCTTTGACGATGTTCTCGTAGCCCGTGCAGCGGCAGACGTTGCCTTCCAGCCCGGCGCGAATCTCGGCGTCGCTCGGGTTCGGGTTCCGCTGCAGCAGGTCGACCGCGCTGACGATCATCCCCGGCGTGCAGTAGCCGCACTGCAGGCCGTGCTTCTCCCAGAATGCGTCTTGCATCGGGTGCAGCGCGTCGGCGTTGCCGATGCCTTCGATCGTCGTCACGTCGTGCCCCGCGGCCTGCACGGCGAAGACGGTGCAGCTCTTCGCCGACACGCCGTCGATCAGCACCGTACACGCGCCGCAGCTCGAGGTGTCGCAGCCGACGTGCGTTCCCGTCAGCCCGAGATAGTCGCGCAGCGCGTGCACGAGGAGGAGCCGCGGCTCGGCCATGAACGACGCGCGCTTCCCGTTGACGGTGAGCTCGATCTGTTGCATGAACGCATTCTCCTTCGAGAAGCTGGGACCGCACAGTCCGACGCGTCACCGGAATATCCTTGGTCGCGATGCGGCATCCGCTCGGCCGCTTCTTCGCCGCGGAAAAGGCGCGCCGGGCGGGCCGACGCAACACTAGCCCGCGATGACGAACGCCGTGGACGTCGCCGCGCTGCAAGACGGCCTGTTGCGAGCCGGCTACGTCGCCGACCGCGGGCTGGCGACGGCGCTCGCGTGCGCCGTGACGCTGGAGCGCGCCGTGCTCCTCGAAGGCGACGCCGGCGTGGGCAAGACCGACGCGGCGCGCGCGCTCGCGACGGTCTTCGGCGCCGAGCTGCTCCGCCTGCAGTGTTACGAGGGGCTCGATCTCGCCGCCGCCGCGTACGATTGGAACTACGGAAAGCAGCTGCTCGCGATCCGCGCCGCCGAAGCGACGCACGAGCGGCCACCCGATCTGTATTCCGACGAGTTCCTGATCCGCCGGCCGCTGCTCGCCGCGCTCGGCGCGACCCGCCCGCGCGGGATCGTGCTGCTGATCGACGAGATCGACCGCGCCGACGACGAGTTCGAAGCGTTCTTGCTCGAGTTTCTCGCGGACTACGCGATCTCGATCCCCGAGCGCGGGACGGTGGCCGCGGCGCATCCGCCGATCGTGGTCCTCAGCTCGAACCGGACGCGCGATCTCCACGACGCACTCAAACGCCGCTGCTTCTACCATTGGATCGGCCACCCGTCGGTCGAGCGCGAGACGGAGATCGTGCGGCTCCATCTCCCGGACGTGCGGCCGGCGCTCGCGGCCGACGTCGCGCGCGCCGCCGCGGCGCTGCGCGAGCGGGGACTGCGCAAGGCGCCGGGGATCGCGGAATCGCTCGACTGGGCGCAGACGCTCCAGATGCTCGGCGCCGAGCGGCTCGCACTCGACGTGTTCGAGCCGTCCCTCGGCTCCGTGCTGAAGTATCCGGAGGACCTGGAGACGGCGCGCGCCGCGGCGGCGGCGATCGTCGCGGCCGGACGCGGCGAACCGGGCGCGTGAGCGACGCGCTCGGCGGTGCGGCGCTCGACGAAGCCTCGCTCGCGGCGGGCTTCGATCGCGCCCTGCGCGCGCACGGCGTCGCCGCGGGGACGCGGCGCGCCGCGACGTTCGCGCAAACGCTGCGCGCGCTGCCGCCGGAGACCACGCGGGATCTGTACTGGCGGGCGCGCGTCGCGATGCTCCCCTCGATCGACGACGTCGACGCGTTTCACGCCGCGTTCGTGGAGTTTTTCGGATCGCTCGGCGAGGCGGACGCGCTGCACCGCCTCGCGCGCGGCGTGGAGGCGCCGCCGCGGCGCGAAGGTGGAGACGTTCCGAAGCGCGAGAGCGTGCCGCCCTCGCCCTCGGAGCGCGCCGCCGGCGAGCCCGAGGCGCGCCGAGCGCCGACGCAGCTGCTGCTGGCGTCGGTCGAAGAACGGCTCGCCGAGCGCGCCTTCGAAGACGTGAGCGATGAGGAGCGCGCTGCGATGCTGCGCTTGATCGCACGGGTCCGCGTCGCGGCGGAACGGCGAGCGTCACGGCGGCGGCGTTCGGCGGCGCGCGGCGATCGGTTCGACTTTCGCGGCACGCTGCGCGGGGCGGCGCGAACCGCCGGCGAGCTGGTCCGGCGGCGCGCCACGCGACGGCGCACGCGCGTCCGGCCCCTCGTGTTCCTGCTCGACGTCTCGGGCTCGATGGCGCCGTTCGCCCGCGCACTGCTCCAATACGCGCGCGTCACGGCAAAGGCGCGGCCGAACGTGCGCGCGTTCGCGTTCGCGACGGCGCTCACCGATCTCACGCCGCTGCTGCGCAGCGCGGCCGACGAGCAGCTGATGGCCGCGCTCGGCACGGCGGTGCGCGACTGGGGCGGCGGGACGCGGATCGGGGCGTCGCTGCGCACGTTCAACGACCGCTACGCACAGCGCGGTGCCGCGCGGGGCGGCACGGTCGTCGTCCTGAGCGACGGCTGGGAACGCGACGATCCCGGGCTCGTGGCTGCGGAGATGCGGCGGCTGCGGCTGCTGGCGCGGCGCATCGTGTGGGTCAACCCGCACCGGCGCCACCCGGCCTACGAGCCGCTGGTGCGTGGGATGGCGGCCGCGCTGCCGTATCTCGACGCCTTCTTGTCGGGTCATAGCCTGCGCACGCTGGAGGCGGTGGCCGACGCCATCGAAGGGAGAGAGGCATGATCGACGTTCTGGACACGATCGAGCGCTGGCGCGGCGAAGGCCAGCGCGTCGCGCTGGCGACCGTCGTCGGCGTCGAGAAGTCCGCCCCTCGCGATCCCGGCGCGGTGCTCGCCGTGAACGAGCGCGGCGACGTCGCCGGCTCGGTCAGCGGCGGCTGCGTGGAGTCGGCGGTGTACGAAGAGGCGCAGGACGCGATCACGACCGGCCGCCCGCGCGTGGTGACCTACGGGATCAGCGACGCCGACGCGATCTCCGTCGGCCTGACGTGCGGCGGAACGATCCACGTGTTCGTGGAGCGGCTCGACTGGTGATCTTCGAACGGCTCGCGCGCGCGCTCCACGACGACGTCCCGGTCGCGCTCGTGACGCGGCTGAACGGACTGCACGCCGGCGCGAAGCTGCTCGTGCTCGAAGACGAAGCGTTCGGCGATCTCGGAACGCCGGGTCTCAACGTCGCAGCCGCCGGTGAAGCGCGCGCGAAGCTCGCGGTCGGCGAGACGGGCATGCGCAGCTTCGGGGAAGACGGCGAGCCGATCGGCGTCGAGGTGAACGTGTTCATCGCCTCGTACGCGCCGAAGCCCGACATGTACGTGTTCGGCGCGATCGACTTCTCGCGCGCGATGGCGCGCATCGGAAAATACCTCGGCTACCGCGTCACCGTCATCGACGCGCGCCCCGTGTTCGCGACGCGCCAGCGTCTGCCCGACGCCGACGAGATCGTCGTCTCCTGGCCCGACGAGTTCTTGCAGACCGCGGCGGTCGACGAACGCACCGCGATCATCGTGCTCACCCACGACGTGAAGTTCGACATCCCGCTCCTGCAAGTCGCGCTGCGCACGCCGGCCGGATACATCGGCGCGATGGGCAGCCGGCGCACGCACGCGAACCGGGTCGAGGCGCTGCGCGAAGCCGGCGTGACCGATCCGGAGCTGGCGCGCATCAGCGCCCCGATCGGGCTCGACCTCGGCGCCCGCACGCCGGAGGAGACCGCGATCTCGATCGCGGCGGAGATCGTCGCGCTGCGCGAAGGGCGGCGCGGCGGACGGCTCAGCGACGGGACGCTGCCCGTCCACAACGAACGCGCCGCCGCAGCATCATGATCATCGACGACGCCTTCGACGTCGACGCGCCGGTCGAGCGCGTGTGGCCGGTCCTCAAAGACGTCCCGCGCGTCGCCGCGTGCATCCCGAACGCCGAGATCATCGAAGTGGTCGACGCGAACACCTACAAGGCGAAGGTCGCCGTGAAGGTGGGCCCGGTCTCCGTCAGCTACGGCGCGACGATCGCCGTCGAGTCGTTCGACGACGCGACGCACACCGCGTCGCTGCGCGTCCAGGGCAACGAGACGCGCGGCCGCGGCGGCGTGAGGGCGTCGGTCGTTTCGCGGGCCACCGAGCGCGACGGCAAGACGCACGTCGACCTGCACACCGACGCGCAGATCAGCGGCATCGTCGCCACCGTCGGGGGCCGCCTCATCGAGGGCGTCGCGAAAAAGACGCTCGCCGAGTTCGCCGCCAATCTCGCGAAGCTCGTCTGAGACGGGGCGGGGTCCCGCCACCGCGACCCTGCTCACGAGCATGCGGGGCCGGAAAGTGGGGGTTGCTCCCCATATCGTGGCGGCCGATTCTCCGCTAGCATGCAGCGGTGACGCGCCCGTTGGGAGAGCCCTCGATGAACGCTGGACGCCGCTCGCGGCCCGGACCGGCCCTCATTCGCATCGTGATCCTCGCCGCCGCCATGGCGGCCGGCGGCTGCAGCGGCTCCGGAGGCACCGCGCGGACGGTCACCCCGCCGGCCCCGACGGCGACGCCCGTCCCGACGTCGTCGCCGACCGTCACGCCGAAGCCCTCCGCCTCGGCGACGGCGAGCGCTACGCCGAAGCCGTCCGCTTCACCGACCGCGTCGCCCAGCCCGACCGCGACGCCCAAGCCGACCGCAACGCCCACGCCGAAGCCGACTGCGAGCCCGACGCCCTCGCCGACCCCGGTGCCCTCACCGGCATTCTTCGTCGCGAACCAGAACGGCAACAGCGTGACGGCCTACGCCGTGGACGCCTCCGGAAAGCCCGGCAGCGTCCCGGTCGGCACCATCGTCGGGAGCAAGACCGGCCTCTCCGCGCCGGTCGGCATCGCGCTCGACCCGAAAGGCGACATCGTGGTCGGGAACCTCTTCTCGATCACGGTCTACGCGCCGAACCCGGTCGGAACGTTGAACGAAGCGCCGCTCGCGACGATCACCGTCAACGACGGCGGCGTGACGCTCTACGGGATCGGCGTCGACCCGAGCGGCAGGATCTACGCCGCCACTCCGGGCGAGATCTTCGTCTACGCGGCGAACCCCGTCGGCAACGTGAGCACGCCGATCGCCACGATCTCCGGAAGCAACACGCATCTCGCCGAGATCCACAGCTTCGCCTTCGACGCGGCCCAGCGCATCTACGTGACGGACAACGTGTACGGGATCGACGTGTTCGCCGCGAATCCGAGCGGCGCGATGAACGAGGCGCCCGTCGCCAACATCCCGCGCACGAGCACGACCGAACTCAGCTATCCATGGGGAATCGGCATCGACGCGAGCGGGAAGATCTACACGATCGACAGCGGCCACATCTACGTGTTCGCGCCGAATCCGGTGGGCACCGCGAACGAAGCGCCGCTCGCGACGATCGCCGGCAGCAGCACGGGGCTCGACGGCGGCAACGACGGCCTGACGGTCAACGCGCTCGGCACCATCTTCGCGGCGAACCGCAACGCCGGCACCGTCGAGGAGTTCGCGGCGAATCCGCTCGGCACGCTGAACGAAGCCCCGCTCGAGACGATCTCGGGCCCCGCCTCCGGCATCAGCTCTCCGACCGGCGTGGCGATCGTCTCGAGCCGGTAGACCCGCCGCGGGTGGGAATACCCGTGCCATGTCGCGCTGGTACTGGCTGTTGATCGTGCCCTTCGTGGCGCTGCTCGCGCCCGTCTACTTGAAGATCGAGCCGACGCTCGGCGGCTTTCCGTTCTTCTACTGGTATCAGCTCGTGTGGCTGATCATCAGCGCGGTGTTGACGTGGATCGTCTACCGCGCGACGCGGGAGAGCCGCGGATGATCGACGTCGTCGCGCTCGTCGTCTTCATCCTGCTGTTCATCGGCGTCACGGTCCTCGGGTTCTACGCGGCCCGCTGGAACCGCGCCGACCTCAACAACCTCAACGAGTGGGGTCTCGGCGGACGCCGGTTCGGGACGATCATCGTCTGGTTCTTGCTCGGCGGCGACCTCTATACGGCGTACACGTTCATCGCCGTCCCGGCGCTGATGTTCGGCGCGGGCGCCGTCGGCTTCTTCGCCGTCCCGTACACCATCATGATCTATCCGATGGCGATGGTCGTGCTGCCGCGGCTGTGGGCGGTCTGCCACCGTCACAACTGGATCACGCCGGCCGACTTCGTGCACGGCCGCTACGGGAGCCGCGCGCTCGAGCTGGCGGTCGCGCTGACCGGCATCCTTGCGACCATGCCGTACATCGCGCTGCAGCTCGTCGGCATCCAAGTGGTGCTGCAGACGATGGGCATCACCGGAACCGGCTTCATGGCCGACGTGCCGCTCATCATCGCGTTCATCATCCTGGCCGCCTACACGTACACGAGCGGCTTGCGCGCGCCGGCGATGATCGCGGTCGTGAAGGACACGCTGATCTACATCACCGTCATCGTGGCGGTGATCGCGATCCCGATGAAGCTGGGCGGGTTCGGTCACGTCTTCACCGCCGCCCAGACCGCGCTCGCAGCGCATCCGAAGCCGGGCTCGATCCTCATCAGCCCCGCGGGCTTCCCGGCCTACGCGACGCTCGCGTTCGGATCGGCGCTCGCGCTCTTCCTCTATCCGCACAGCGTCACCGGCGTGCTCAGCTCGCGCAACGGCGACGTGATCCGGCGCAACGCCGCGTTCTTGCCGGCGTACAGCCTCGTGCTCGGGCTCATCGCGCTGCTCGGCTACATGGCGCTCGCGGCCGGAATCACGTCGAAGACGACGAGCCTGGCCGTTCCGCTGCTCTTCAAGGCGATGTTCCCGTCGTGGTTCGTCGGCGTCGCGTTCGCCGCGATCGCGATCGGCGCGCTCGTCCCGGCGGCGATCATGTCGATCGCGGCGGCCAACCTCTTCACGCGCAACGTCTGGGTGCGCTATTTGCATCCGCGTGCGACGCCGGCGGAGGAGTCGAACATCGCGAGGCTCGTCTCGCTGATCGTGAAGCTCGGCGCGCTGGCGTTCATCATCTTCATCCCGCTCGCGTTCGCGATCAATCTGCAGCTGCTCGGCGGCGTGTGGATCCTGCAGACGCTCCCGGCGATCGTGTTCGGGCTGTACACGCGCTGGTTCCACGCGCGCGCGCTGTTCGTCGGCTGGCTCGTCGGGATGATCGCCGGCACGGCGATGGCCGCGTCCCAGGGCTTCACGTCGGTCTATCCGCTGCACATCTTCGGCGCGGTGTGGCCGGCGTACGCGGCGATCTACGCGCTCGTGCTGAACCTCGCCGTCTCGGCGATCCTGACCCCGGTGCTCGACGCCATGAAGGTCCGCCGCGCCGACGACGCCGTGCGCCCCGGCGAGTTCGAGGACCGCGGCCTCGACGCCGTGCCGCTCGACGCGCCGCCGATGCACGCCTGACCGGGGCACCGCCGGACGTCGCGGCGGGGGCGTTGCCCGCGGCTGCCGGCATGGCTCCCGTTCTCACGAGGAGCGTCTTCGAAGCCGATAATCGGGGAGACATGGACGTCTCCTCGATCGGCGCATCCTCGCTCCCCGACCCGGGCTTCTACAGCGCTTCGCCGACGCTGCCGACCGGGCTCGCCTACGGTGCGAACGGCTCGTCCGGCGTTGCGGCCTCGAGTGGATCGACCGGATCGGCGTCCGGCGCGAACTCGTCCGGCGGAGCGTCGACGTCGTCGTCCGGCTCGTCCGGAACCGGAACGTCGTCGCCCGGCTCGTCCGGAGCGGGGACTTCCTCGAGCGCTGCTTCGACGGGTTCGCTTTCGCCGTATGTGGCGGAATACGACACGCTCCAGCAAGACGACGCCGCGGAGCTGCTGCAGGTCTCGCTCGCCACGCCGGCGGCCGCCGCGGCCAACGTCGCGAGCGTGCTCGCGCAATACGCCGGCCTGCAGGCGCAGCAGACCGCGGCGCTCCAGCAGCAGGCCGCGAACGCGGCGAGCGTCACGCCGGGGACGTCGGCGACGAACGCGCTGAACGTCCCGACCTACGAGAGCATCGTCACGCAGAGCGACGAAGACGCGCTGAACGCAAGCGCCGCTCAGGACGGACTCGGCGCAACGTCCGCGACCGGTACGGCGGCGGCGGGTTCGTCCGCCGGCCCCGGCGGCACCGTCGACGCCCTGGCCTAGACCCGAACGGGCCTATTCGACAGGACCGCTGTCCGGAACGGCACGCATGATCGCGTGCGCGAGATCGTTCGCGTTTTGGCCCGAACCCGGCTGTACGGCGATGCGCGGGAATTTCTCGCCTTGCGTCTCGATGACCAGGCAGTCGCCGCCGTCGTCGACGTCGACGAAGACGAGCCCCTGCGGTGAACCGAAGACGCCGGTCGCCGTCTCGTAACCGAGATTCGACCCGGACAGCTTGTACTGCAGATCGAGATCTTCGAAGCTGCTGACGTAGGCGTTCGTCACGTGCGAGAGCGGGATGCTGAACGACCCGTGAAACGACATCACCATGTCGAGGAGCGATATCTTGATGTCGATGCGGTCGCTTTCGATCTTGACCTCGGCCACGCTTCCCTCCGCCCTGCTGTCGCGCCCCTCTTGCGGTGTTCCCGCTCAAATGCCTCTCGCGCGGCGGACGTCGATTCGCCGCGGCCGCACGCCGAGCGCGCTCTCACCGAACGCTTCACGTCGTCATCCGCACATCACGAGGTCGATCACCTCACCGTTTTTCACCGCCGCCTTGCGAAGGATGCCCTCCTCCACGAACCCCGCCTTCGCGAGAACCCGGCGCGACGCCGCGTTGCGGGCGAAGGGCAGTGCGTAGACGCGCGTGAGCGCAAGACGCTCGAGGCCGTAGCGCGCGACCGCGCGCACCGCGTCGGTGACGATGCCGCGCCCCCAGAACGTGCGCCCGAGCCAGTATCCAAGCTCCGCCGAGCAGCGCTGGATGTCGTCGTTCGGCATCAGCGCGATCCCGCCGGCGGCGTGACCGCCGACCTCGATGAAGAACGTCGTCGCGGGCTCCAGACCGCTGTTCCGTCGAATCCATTCTTCGGCGTCCTGAACGGTGTACGGGTACGGAAAGCGATCGCGAAGATTGCGCCATACGTCGAAGTCGTTTGCGCATTCGGCCACCGAGGGCGCATCGCCGAGCCGGGGCGGACGTACGATGCAGCTCGGCGTCTCCAGGATCATTCGAGCGCACCCGCGGCGAGGCGATACACCATGCGCGGGCGTTGGGGATCGAGGACTCCCGCTCCGCCCGCTCGCGTGCGAGTGCCGCCAATCCGTGCCGGCCCCGCGGGCGCAGTATCGGCCGAGCTCGTTCGAGAAGCGGGCCGGCGGTCGTGTCGCCGCGGCGCGGTCGTTGCTCCCGCGTCCCAAGGCGAACGGTCTTGACATAACACGATATATCGCGTACTGTCGCCTCAAAATGTCTACGGCCGTGCTTTCGCGGCGGCCCGCCGCGCCGATCCCCGACCCCGACGCCCTCGCCTCCGCGGTTCGGCTCGACGCCGACGTCCGCGCGGCGCTGGACGGCGTCGCGCCGCGCCGCGCGCGGCTGCTCCATGCGGTCGCCGCGGCCCGCTATCGCGAGGCCCTCGCGGAGTCGGCCCCCGCGGCATGGTCGCGGTTCGCCCGCGCGCTCGCGGTCGTGCTGCGCGCCGGGGAGCGGGTTCGCGTCGCGGATGCGACGCCGGGCAGCTGGGATGCCCGCTGCCGTCTGCGCGGCTTTCTCGCGGAGAATCCTGACCTCGGCGGGCCGCGGTTCCGAGCGCGGCCGGTGAGCTGATGGCGGTCGTCGCCCAACGCGCCGCGCCCGCCGCCGTGGCGAGCGGCCGCGGCGAGATGCTCATCGCGATCACCGTCATGCTCGGGATGATCATGGCGATCATCGACGCGACGATCGTCAACGTCGCGCTCGCCACGATCGCCGGCAACCTCGGCGCCTCGCTCGACGACGTCGCGTGGGTCGCGACCGGCTACATCCTCGCGAGCATCATCACGATGCCCTTGAACGGCTGGCTCACCGCGTACTTCGGCCGCAAGACGTACTACGCGGGCTGCATCGCGATCTTCACCATCGCTTCGGTGCTGTGCGGAACCGCGACGAACATCTGGCAGCTGGTGATCTATCGGGTGATCCAAGGCTTCGGCGGCGGCGCGCTGCAGCCGACCGCGCAAGCGATCCTCTTCGAGACCTTTCCGCCGAACCGCCGGGGCAGCGCGATGGCGCTCTTCGGCATCGGCGTGATGGCCGGCCCCGCGCTCGGCCCGATCATCGGCGGCTACATCGTCGACAATGCGACCTGGCCGCTCATCTTCTTCATCAACTTGCCGATCGGGATCGTCGCGTTCCTCATGACGATGGCGTACGTCCCGGATCCGCACTATCTGCAAAAGCCGAAGACCGGACTGGACGTCTTCGGCCTCATGCTGCTCTCGGCCGGGCTCGGCTCGCTCCAGTACGTCCTCGAGCGCGGACAGCACGACGACTGGTGGTCGTCGGACATGATCGTCGCGCTCACGTGCGTCGCCGCGATCACGCTCCCGTGGTTCCTGCTCCGCATGCTGCGCTCGGCGCACCCGCTCGTCGACATGCGCGCGTTCCGCTTCCGGGGCTTCTCCGTCGGCAACGTGCTCTTGTGCGTCGTCGGCTTCGGCCTCTTCGGCACCTCGCTCATCATGCCGCTGTTCTTCCAGACGATCATGGGCATGACGGCGTACGGGACGGGCCTCGCGCTGCTGCCGGGCGCGCTGGCGACCGCCGTCGCCATGCCGATCGTTCCGCGGCTGATGCGCATCGTCGACGTACGCATCCTCATCACCGCCGGCGCGCTGCTGTTCGCGTGGTCGTGCTGGGCGCTCGGCGGATTGAACGAGGTCGCCGGCTACTGGGACGTCTTCTGGCCGCGCCTCGTGCAGGGCGCCGGGCTCGGGCTGCTGTTCGTGCCGGTGACGACCCTCATGCTCGCCGAAGTCCCGCAGCGCGAGCTCGCGAGCGCGACCGGGGTCTCGATGCTCGTGCGCCAGCTCGGCGGCAGCCTCGGCATCGCGATCCTCACGACGCTTCTCGCACGCGAAACCGCGATGGCATGGTCGGCGCTCGCCGGAGGCGTGCACCACGCGTACGGACAGTCCGTCTCGACGCTCACCCAGCTCGTCGCCGTGAACTCCACCGTGATCGCCTACGACTACTTGTTCCGCGTGTCGGCGCTCGTCTTCGTCGCCAGCGTCCCGCTGATCTGGCTGCTCAAGAAGTACGACGCCGCCGCCGGCACGATGGGCACGTCCCCGTCCCGCGCGATGGCGGACTAAGGCAGGAAGGTAAAGCGCGCTTCTTGCGCGGCGTTGAGCGCCGCAACGCCGGCCGGAACCAGCATCGTACCGGGGAGAAAATGGCTCGCCAAGTCGTCGTGGACGGCGACGACGTCGGCGCGCGTCACCGCCCCGCCGTTCGCCATCCGATGCGCGAGCTCGGCCGAGAAACCGGACAACGCGTTGTTGCAGACGAACAACGACAGTCCCTGATCGAGCAGCGGCCGCATGAAGTCGTCCATCGGATTGCGACGCAACGACGACCAATAGTTCCGGTTGGTCAGGTCGTTCGGCCGCATCTCTTCGTCGTTCAGCAACCCCAACGGATATTTCACGTACATCGCGTCGTCGAGCGCGAGATTGATCGACCGCCCGGCGTAGAGGACCGCCGCGCAATGCATGCTGTGCGGCCCGCCCGCGAAGCCGTTCGGATCCGCGTACGCACGCAGCGAGTTCCTGGCGTGCGACATCGCCACCGTCGCCGCGGAGAAGCCGTTCGGCGCGCTCACCTGACGATGCGGAAACGGCCGGTTGAGAATCGCCTCGAACGCGTCGCGGTCGAAGTGAAACGGCACCGCCTCGGAGAGCGCAGGGTCGAACGTCGGCCGCGCCGCCGGCGTCGCCGCCGGGACGCCGACGCCCAGACTCACCGCGGCCGACGCCGCCGACGCGAAGAAGTCGAACCGGGACACGTCCACCAAGCCCATGACGGTGGAGAACGACGGCCCGCGAAACCAACCCTGCTAGCCGGGCGCCATCACACGCAGGCGAACATGCGCGCCCGCGTCCGCGGACGAGGTCCCGACCGACCGCTAGAACTCAGGACGCCGCAACTGCTCTTCGGGGTTCCATGCGGGCGGCGGCGGCGGCCGGCGAAACGGCATTCCGGCCGCGACCCAACGGTCGCGCCAGGTGCCGGCGTCGTATCCGACTTCGTCCGTGACGCCCGGCTCGAACTCGCAGCACGGACATGCCCGGTACGACGGCGCTCCCGCCGCGTCGTATGCCGGCTGCGAAAGCGGACCGAAGCCGCACGCCGGACATTCGAGAAGCATCGGCTCGAGCACGGCGAGCACCGCATCGCATTCCGCGCCGATGCTTCCCCGCAGCCGTGCCTCGTAGCGTTCGTATTTGCGATCGACTCGCCGGAGGTATTCCGCTGCCCAGAGCGCGCGATCGCCGACGACGATGTCGTCGGATTCCGAGTCGATCGCCACGAACGGTGCGAGCGCGGCATCGTCGGGAGCGCCCGGCCACGCCCGGACAAGAGCGCGCGAGCCCTCGATCGGACCGAGCGTGCCGACCCGCATGCTCCTTACGAGCGCGACGACGTCGAAGAGCGTTTTCAGCCGCCGACGGTCGATCATTGTCTGGCCCTCAGCATGACCTGCGCAGCCGCGGCAGGCACGGCGGTCGCGGCCACCGCGGCAAGCGCGCCGCAGCCCGCGACGTCGCGCAACATGCGCCGGCCGCGCGCAATGCTGATCGTGACGGGCGCACAACGCTTCGCCATGGGACACCCCGAAGTGCGCGCCCTGACGACTACCGGTATTCGGTTCGCGGTAGGCGTCGGGATGTCGGAAACTTGGTGGAGCTGCCGGGGAGCCGCCCCCCGGGTCCGAAAAGCCGGACCGCCGCTTTCTCCAGGCTCAGCACCGATTTTGTCTTGAGCGCGTCAGCTTCTCGGTACAGGAATCAGCCGCGCCGCAGTTCCGGTTGAGCTTCGGACGGATCTCGGAACGATCTCCCCGTCCTAGCCGAACTTGGTGACCGCACGGAGGACGGCTTCGGCGACTTCCTCCGGGCGGTGACTGCTAACTTAGGTTAGGCAGCCAGAGCGTATTCGTTGTTCGCGTGTAAACGCTTGTGATCGTTTTAGGAGGGCTCACAACTCCGCCTGCTTACGTCGGTCACGGATCTTCCCGTCGAGACTACTCAGCCCCGCGATCGGTCCGTTGGACCAGCACCTACTATAACACGGCGTGGGAAGACGGGGTTCCCCCGGTCCCGACCGCCTCGGCGACCGAGCCGAAGCCGTCGCGTCTCAACAGCGCCGCCAGCTCGCGCTTGATGCGCGTGACGACCGCCGTCCCCCCGTAGATCAGCGCCGTGTAGAGCTGCAACGCGCTTGCCCCCGCCCGAATCTTCGCATAGGCATCCGCGCCCGTCGCGACGCCGCCGACGCCGATCAGCGTCGTCCGTCCGGCAGTGAGTTCGCGGACGCGCGCGAGCATCGCCGTCGAGGGCGCGAGCAGCGGCGCCCCGGACAGTCCGCCCGCCTCGCCGGCGCGGCGGTCGCGCATTGCGGGCGGACGCGCGCGCGTGGTGTTCGACACCACGATCCCGCGGATGCGCGCGGCGACCAGAACGGCGACCAGACGCTCCAGCAGCGCGTCGTCGATGTCCGGCGAGAGCTTCGCCGCGAGCTCCGGCCGAGACGCCGGCCACGACGCGCCGGCGAGACGCTGCAAGAGATCGGCGAGTCGACCGGGATCGAGGAACACCTGCCCGTTCGCGGTGTTCGGGCACGACACGTCGAGCGTGAGAAAATCCGCGTACCGCGCGAACCGGGTCGCGAGCGCGACAAAGTCGCCGGCCGGATCCGCGCTGTCCGCGTTCGAGGCAAGATTGATCCCGAGCGCGATCCCGTGCGGCCGGCCTTTCCGGCGCAGCCGCGCCTCGAGCGCGTCCGCGCCTTCGTTCGGGAACCCCATCCGGTTGATCACGGCGCGGTCCTCGCGCAGCCGGAAGACGCGCGGCCGCGGGTTCCCGCGCTGCGCGCGCGGCGTCACGCCGCCGACCTCCACGAACCCGAAACCCTGCGCGCCCATCCGCTCGTACACGCGGCCGTTCTTGTCGAAGCCCGCCGCGAGTCCGACCGGATTCGGCACGTCGCGGCCGAACAGCCGCGTCGCGAGCACCGGATCGTCGCCGCGCGGCTGCGGCGGGACGACGTTCGCTTCGAGCGCGCGGAGCGTCAGCTCGTGCGCGTCCTCGGGATCGAGCCGGTGCAGCAGCGGACGAACGAGACGGTACGGGTCGAGCACCATCTCATCGAACCCGCCCGGCGCCCGAAAGGCTCCAGGCGCCGCCCGCGCTTACGTCCGTCGCGCCGACGACTCGAGGCCGCCGGTGAACAGGCTCAGAATCCACGAGATGATCGCCGTGGCGATCGCGCCCCAGAAGCCGGCCCAGAAGCCGCGCACGATCAGCCCGATCCCGAGCGCGCCGACGAGCCAGAACAGAAAGCCGTTGATCACGAGCGTGAAGAGGCCCAGCGTCAGGATCTCGAGCGGCAGGCTCAGGATCACGAGGATCGGGCGCAAGATCGCGTTCACCAAGCCGAGGATCAGCGCGGCGATCAGCGCGCCGACGATGCCGGTCACGCTCACGCCGGGGATGATGTGGAAGTAGGCGATGATGAACAGCGCGATGGCGTTCACGATGACGCGGATCAGGAATCCCATCGTCGGCTCCTCTATTCCGCGGAAGCGGTTCCACCCGCCGCGCGGATCGCGTTGAGCGCCGAGATGCGCAGTTCCATCTCGTCCATGACGATCTCGGAAAGGCGCTGCAGAACGTCCGCTTGGCGCGGCGAGAACACGCGCGGCTCGCGGTCGAGGATGCACAGCGTGCCGAGCCGATGACCGTCGTGAGTACGCAGGGGCGCGGCGGCGTAGAACTGGAGGCCGAACTTTCCGGCGACCAGCGGGTTTGCCAGCGTGCGTGGGTCGGTGCGCGCCGCCTCGACGACGTACGGCTCGTCCTGAAGGATCGCGGACGCGCACAGTCCTGGGTCGCGACCGATCTCCACGACATCGTCGAGACCGTGCTTGGACTTGAACCAGATACGGTCGTGGTCGACGATCGTGACGAGCGCGATCGGCACGTCGAAGAGCTGCGCGGCGAGCGCGGTGACGCGATCGAAGCTGCCGTCCGGCGGCGTATCGAGGACGTCGTAACGTCGAACCGCATCGAGGCGTTCGGCTTCGTCGTGGGTGGCGATCATGCGGTCGTATCCTCCAGATGGAACGTGATGCGGAAGTGGCTTCCGCCGCCGGGCCGGCGCTCGACGCGGAAGTCCGCGCTGAGGACGGAGATCAGGAAGAGCCCGCGCCCGAACTCGGAGTAGAGGTCGGCCGGCAGACGCGGTCGCAATTCGAACCCCGGGCCTTTGTCGAGGACGTGCAGCACGACGTCGCGGTCGCGTCGTTCGAGCAGAACCTCGACGGTTCCCGGCGCGTAGCGAAGCGCGTTCCCCATGAGCTCCGCGAACACGGTTTCAATCTCGACGACCCGCGGCGTCAGGTTCGCCAGCTCCGCGCAGAGCTCGGCGCGCACGCGGGCCGCCACGTCGGCCCACATCGGATCGAACCGCCAGCGCCGGACGGACTGCGCCTGCCCTACGGCGACCGCGAGCAGCGCAACGTCGTCGCGAGAGTGGTCGCCCAGGACGGCATCGTGGATGCGCTGCGCGATGCGCTCGCTACGCGGGAGCTGCGGATCGCGCAACGCCGCTTCGAGCCGTTCTTCGCCTTCGAAGAGATTGCGCGTCGACTCGGTGAGTCCGTCGGTGTAGAGCAAGAAGACCGCGCCCGGCGGAAGCGAGATGTGATCGACCTGGTGCGGCTGCGTGACGTCCAGCAGGCCGAGCGGGACGCCGTGCGTGCGCGGCTGCACCAGCGTGCCGTCGGGCAGCCGCACATACGGGGGCGGATGCCCTGCGTTCGCGTACGAGCACTGCTGCGTGACGGGATCCATCACGCCCACGAACGCCGTGACGAAGCGGTCGCCGAACTGCGCCCGCAGCGTGCGGTCCGCCGCCTCGAGCATGACCGCGGGATCGGGGTGCACTTGAGCCACGCCGCGCAGCGTCTGGCGCACCGACACCATAGCGATCGCGGCGCCCAAGCCGGACCCGACGACATCGCCGATCGAGACGACGATGCGGTCATCGGCGAGCCGGAACGCGTCGTACCAATCGCCGCCGACCAGCGCCTCGGCGCGCCCCGCTTCATAGAGCGCGTCGAAGCGATAGACCGGAGAGTGCGGGAGCTCGGAGACCAGCGCGGCGTTCTGAAACGTCAAGGCGACGTGGCGCTCGCGCTCAAAGCGCCGGGCGTTTTCCAGCGCCCGCGCGGCGTGGTCGGCGATCCGTTCGAGCAGTCCTCGCGCGACCGGCTGCGCCGGCCGCGCGAGGTGCAGCTCACCGAGACGGCGGGCGTTCGAGGAGAGCGGCAGCACGAGACGGTCCGCGTCGCCGCCGCGCCCCGGACCTCGCGGCCGTTCGTCGGAGAACACGATCATCGCGCTCTCCGCATAGCGAGGAACGAAGACGCGCACGATCGCGTCCAGCGTATGCTGCAGCTCGAGCGAGCTGAAGAGTTGCCCGACCGCCTCGTCGAGCGCACGAAGCGCGACGGCATCAATCTCCCGCTCGCTCGAGGCGGTCGGCGCGGCGCCCGACCCCGCTGCCGGATTCTCGGCCGTTTCGCAATTCCTCCGTCCGACCGGCGAAGAGCCGTCCGTCATCGCCGGTTGCCCGATCGCGCGCGCGTCCAAACGAGGATCATCCTTTTAACGCCCGCAGCTCACCCGCCCAACGCAGCTTTCACCTGCGAGGCCAGCGCCGGCGTCATCCCTTTCACCGCGGCGATTTCGTCGACCGAGGCGTTCTTGATCGCGCGCACCGAGCCGAACGCGGTGAGCAGCCGGCGCTTGCGGATCAGGCCGACGCCTTCCAGGGTGTCGAGCACGGAGCGCGTCATGGCCTTCCCGCGCCGGTTGCGGTGGTGTGTGATCGCGAACCGGTGCGCCTCGTCGCGGATGCGCATCACGAGATGCAGCGCCGGCGAGTTCGGCGGCAGCACGATCGGCTCCGAGCCCTCCGGGACGTACAGCCATTCATGCTCCTTGGCGAGCCCGGCGACCGGGATCCCCCACATGTCCGTCTCGTGCATCACCTCGACCACGGCGTTGAGCTGGCCTTTCCCGCCGTCGATCAGCAGCAGATCGGGCTTCTCGTGGAAGCGCTCGCGCTTGCGCGCCTGCGCTTCGATCGCCGCCGTCGCCGCGTCGCTGTCGGCGACCGGCGGGCGGTCCGCGTCCTTGCGTAAATAGCGCAGCCGGCGACGCAGCGTCTCCTGCATCGACGCGAAATCGTCGGGTCCCTGAACGCTCTGGATCGTGAAGTGGCGGTAGTCGCTCTTCTTCGGACGGCCTTCGACGAACACGACCATCGACGCGACGGAGTTCGTCCCCTGGATGTTCGAGATGTCGTAGCACTCGATGCGGTGCGGCGGCTCGGGGAGATCGAGCGCCGAGGCCAGCTCCGTGAGCGCGCTCGCCGACGCCGTCTCCGTCGCTTCCTGGTGGATCAGGAACGCGCGCAGATTTTGCTCGGCGTTCTTTTTCACGAGCTGCAGGTACTCGCGCCGCTCGCCGCGCTGCGGCGCGAGCACGCGGACGCGCTGGCCCTTCATCTCGGTGAGCCACGCCTCGATCACGCTCGCGTCGTCCGGAGTCGCTTCGACGAGAATCTCTTTGGGAAGCGCGGCCTCGGACTGCACCCGGCGCCGGCGCGAGCGCTCTTTGACCGCGACGGGCGCCGGCTGATCGCGCGCCGCGCGCAGCGCGAGCGGCGAGCCCGCGACGTCGGAGTCGAGCGCGCCGTCGATGCCGAGATTTCCGGTGCGCGCGGTGTAGAACTGCTTCAGAAACTCGGAGAAGATCTGGTCGTCGGGAACGTCCGCCGCGCCTTCGAGGATGAAGTGCTCCTGGCCCAGCAGCTTGCCGTCGCGCACGAGGAACACTTGAACGCACGCCTGTCCCTGCGCACGCGCGAGCGCGACGAGATCGACGTCGATCCGCGACCGCCACACCACCTTCTGCGCCTCGATCGTGCGGCGGACCGCGATGATGCGGTCGCGCAGCCGCGCCGCGGCTTCGAAGTTGAAGTGCTCGGCGGCCGAGGTCATCTCGTTCTGCAGCCGCTCGATCAGCGGATCGTAGTGTCCTTCGAGAAACAGCGTGACCTCGTCGACGAGGCGGTCGTAGTCGTCTTCCGACTGGTAGCCGACGCACGGCGCGAGACAGCGTTTGATGTGATACTGCAGGCACGGGCGCTTGCGCCGCCCGTCGATCGGCTCGCGGCACGTTCGCAGCGGAAACACGATCCGGATCAAATCGATCAGCTCGCGCAACCCCGCGGCGTTCGTGTACGGACCGAAGTAGCGCGCGCCGTCGTCCTTGAGCACGCGCGTGAACACGACGCGCGGAAAGTGCTCGTTCGTGACCTTGAGATAGGGGAAGCGCTTGTCGTCGCGCAGCCGCACGTTGAACGGCGGCTGATGGCGCTTGATGAGGTTCGCCTCCAGGATGAGCGCCTCGACCTCGTTCGTCACGACGATCGTGCGCACGTCCACGACGCGCTCGACCATCTTCTGCGTCCGGTACGGGTGCGCGGCGGAGTCCTGGAAGTACGACCTCACGCGATTGCGGAGCGAGACGGCCTTCCCGATGTAGATGATGCGGCCGTCCTCGGCGATCATCATGTAGACGCCGGGGAGGTCGGGAAGCTGCGCGAGCGTGCGCTCGAGGCGATCGGGTTCAGTGCTCATGGAGACGGCGGGAGAACGCTCCCGCGTTCGTCGTTAGGCGACGACGTCGCGGGGCGCGCTCTTCTTCGCGCGCAGCCGGACCACCACCGCGAGGGCGATCGCGGCGAGGACGACGGCCGCGACGATCCCGATCGAGGCCTTGTGCAGCGACGCCGTCAGCGTGTCGATGTTCTTCCCGGCGAGGTTGCCGAGGTAGGCGAGACCGAAGCAGAAGATCACCGAGCCGAGCGCGGTGTACGGATAGAAATAGCGCTTCTCCATGCGCGAGATTCCGGCCGGCAGCGACGACACGCCGCGCACGAACGGGATGAAACGGCACCAGAAGACCGTCGAGCGCCCGTACCGCGCGAAGAACGCTTGCACGCGATCGTACTCGTGCTGCTTGAAGCGGATGTACTTGCCGTAGCGCCGCACGAACGGCAGCCCGCCGTAGTAGCCGATGAAGTACAGGATGGTCGCGCCGACCAGCTCGCCGGCGGTCGCGACGACGGCGGCCGCGATCCAGCCCGGGACCGGGCCGACCGGAGGGAGATGGCCCTGCGCCGCGAGCCCGCCGGCGGTCGGAAGGACGACTTCGAGCGCCGCGGGCATGCCGAGATTCCCGAGGACCACGACGAGGAAGAGTCCGGCGTAGCCGAAGTGGACGACGAGGTCGTGGAGGTTTTGGGTCAGGTACTGCATGCGCGCCTCAAGATGTCGGCGGCGAGCCCGCCGCCTTCGGCCCGGATCGCTTCGAACAGATCGATCGGCTCGATCTCGCGGTCGCCCGCGAGGCGCTCGGCGATCTCCACGATCTTGCGGACGCGCGGCGTGACCAGAATCCCTTCCCAGGTCCGCCCTTCACCGGTGCCGAGCGCCCGCTTGACTTCAGCGTGAACGGCCGCCGGCTCGACGTGCTCGCCGGCCAGCGCGGCGTCGATCTTGCCGTCGTGCTCTTGGAGCAGCGCGTAGAGCATGTGCTCGGCCCCCACGTAGTAGTGGTTGTGGTTCCGGCACTCTTGCTCCGCTGCGCGAAGCACGCGACGGGCGGCTGGGCTGAATCGAGAGAACAACGGCTGCCCGTGTGAAAGGGGGATGGTCGGGGCGGCAGGATTTGAACCTGTGACCTCTGCGTCCCGAACGCAGCGCTCTACCAAGCTGAGCTACGCCCCGTAACCGGCTTGAGCCAAAACCCCCCGATTCGCAGACGCGGCGTCCGGTCCTGCCCTCGCGGGAAGAATGGCCACGGCACCGAAACCCGAGGTCGCCTAAATGAGATACCTGATCGTCGGTTGCGGCCGCGTGGGATCGACGCTCGCGAAGCTGCTCGTCGCCGACAAGCACGACGTCGTGGTCGTGGACGAAAATCCGGCCGCGTTCAAGCGGCTGGGGAACCGCTTCGGCGGGCAAGTCGAGGTCGGAACGGGGATCGACTACGACGTTCTCAAGCGCGCGGGCGCCGAGCGGGCCGACGGCTTCGTGGCCGTGACCGACGGCGACAACCGCAACGTGATGGCGGCGCTGATCGCCCAGCGCATGTTTCGCATCCCGAAGATCGTCGCCCGCATCTACGACCCGCCGCGCGGGCAGCTCTATCGCGAGCTCGGGATCGAGACGTTCTCGCCGACGACGATCGGCGCGCAGCTCATCCGCGACACGCTGCAAAACGTCGCCTACGCCAGCGTCCCGTCGTTCGATTTCGGCAAGCTGTCCTCGCTCGTGGCGACGATTCCGTCCAGCCAGGCCGGGAAGCGCGTGAGCGAGGTGGAGATCGACGGCCAGATCCGCATCGCGGCGGTGCGCCGGCTCGGCAACGTGCGCATCCCCGCGCCCAGCGAGGTCCTCACCGAAGGCGACGAGATCAACGCGATCGTCTCCCCCGACGCCCTGTCGACGTTCGCGAGCGCATTTTCCTCCGCGCATCCCGACATCCGTCTGACGGCGTAGCGGCGAGCACATGTTCGTCATCATCGTGGGCGGCGGAAAGGTCGGCACGTACCTCGCGCGCGGGCTCATCAAGCAGCAGCACGAAGTCGTCGTCATCGAGAAGGACGCGCGCAAGGCGCAGATGATGACGAACCTCCTGGAGACCGACGTCGCGATCGTGGGCGACGGGTGCGATCCGAACGTGCTGATGCAGGCCGGCGTGCAGCGCGCGGACGTCGTCGTGGCCGACACCGGCGACGACGAGGACAACCTCGTCGTCTGCATCATCAGCAAGAAGCACTCCCAAGCGCGCTGCATCGCGCGCGTGAACAACCCGAAGAACAAGCTGATCTTCGAGTCGCTCGACAGCGACCGGCCGGTGATGGTGATCTCCTCGACCGAGATCATTCTCTCGATGATCGACGATCGGGTGAACGCGTGCGACCTCGAGCCGCTCGCGCGGATCGGGCGCGGCGATCTGGAGCTCGTGCAGCTGCACATCGCGGAGGACTCGCCGGC
Organism: Vulcanimicrobiaceae bacterium; assembly: GCA_035650875.1. Taxonomy (GTDB): domain Bacteria; phylum Vulcanimicrobiota; class Vulcanimicrobiia; order Vulcanimicrobiales; family Vulcanimicrobiaceae; genus Vulcanimicrobium. The sequence goes on along the minus strand of DASRGU010000004.1, from coordinate 445,200 downwards.
GAAGGGCAAGCGGATCGCCGACGTCGCGCTGCCGCGGGGCAGCGTCATCGTGGCGGTCGACCGCGGCGGCAACGACGTCCTCGTCCCGAGCGGCGACACGATGCTGCAGCGCGGTGACGACGTGATCGCGATGATCAAGCGCGAGACCCGCCTCGACGTCTGCGCCGCGCTCGTCGGCTAGGCGGAGCAGGTCGTGGGTCCGGCAGAATTGCTTAGGGGCTTGATGCGCTGACGCAGGGTGGGATCGGTGCGCGCACACCTTCTCCAGGAGACGCGCGACACCGATGATGCAACCACCTCAGCTGGGCTTCGGCCCGACGACCAACTTGCCGCAGTGGCTCGGCGGCGGGCTCGGGCCCGGGAGCGCGGGCGGCCAGGCCGCAGCGAGCGGCGGCGGCGCCGGCGACGGCGTCTCGCGCCCCTGGTGGGCGAGCGGCGCCGGCACGAACGGCGTCTGTCCGGACGGCTACGGCGTCTCGACGAACCCGTGGTCCGCGGGCGGAAACGCGAGCGGCTGGCAACCCGGGAGCAACGGCTACGGCGCCTTCGGCGGCTCCTGGATGAGCAGCCTGACCGGGCTGCTCGGCGGGCTCGTCGGCGCGCTGCAGCAGCTTCTCGGCTCGCTCACGGGAGCCGCCGGCGGGACGACCGGCGCGCCCTCGTCCCCGGCGTGGGCGCCGCCGAACCAGCATTCGGCGCAGCAGCACGTCGGCGACATGGAGATCACGTCGACCGGAGATCCGCACATCACCGAGCAGGGGACCGTCCTCGGACCGAACGGCGCCGCCACGCAGGTGTCCCAAAAATACGACAGCATGGCCTCGCAGAACGATCTCGTCGATTCGGCGTGGGTCGCCGGCGGCTACAAGGTGTCGACGACGGTCACGCCGCCGAACGCGAACGGCGTGACGTACAACCAGACCGCGACCGTCACCGCGAACGACGGGCTCGACGCGGTGACGATGCGGCGCGACGGCTCGTACACGATCACCGACGCGGGCAGCCAAGTGCAGCTCGCGAAGGGCAAGAGCCTGACGCTGTCCGGCGGCGAGACCGTCACGGCGAACGCGGACGGCTCGCTGACGGTCGCCGCGACGAACGGCCAAGGCAGCTCCATCTCCACGCTGCTGAAGGCGAACGGCACCGAGCTCAACGTCGAGACGAACGCGCACGACATCGGATTGGGCGGCGAGGTGATGGCGCACGCCCGCCACGCCACGGCCACGGCACCCACGCCGTAGCCTGCCCTCCGCGGCGGACCGCAGCGCAGCGAGGACCGCGATGCGGACCGCAGCGCAGCGAGGACCGCGATGGATTCGGCGCTCGTCAAGAGCGCCGAATCCTCTAGTGCGTGTGCGTGAAGTTCCCGAGCGGGATGCCGAGGCGCTCGATGCGGTGCAGCGCCTCGCGCATCCCGATCGGGTCGCGCGGGCGCCCGACCTGCCCGAAGTAGCGCTCGGGATCGATGTTCAGCGTGCGCGTCTGCACCATCGCGACGGGATGCGCGCGCAGCACGCGCTCGAGCGCTTCGACCTCGGCCCGCTCGTCGGTGACGCCCGGATGCGTGAGATAGTTCAGCGAGACGCGCAGCCCGGCGTCGACCGCGAGCGCGATCGATGCGAGCACGTCGTTCAGATCGTAGCCGGTCGGCCGGTAGTACGCGGCGTAGACGTCACGGCGGAACGAGTTCAGACTGATGCGCACCGCCTGTAGACCCGCGTCGATCAGCCGGCGCAGGCTCTTGGGCAACGATCCGTTCGTGTTGAGGTTGATCGTCCCGTTCGCGCGCTGCGCGCGGATGCGTGCGACGGCGCGCTCGATCGTCGTGACGCGCAGCAGCGGCTCTCCTTCGCAGCCTTGCCCGAACGACACGATTCCGTCGGAGACGCGCTCCAGGTGATGCACCGCGATCCGCACGAGGTCGTCGACGTCCGCTTCGAATGCGACGCGCGTCTGGGGCGACGGCATCCCGGCGTCCGGCGCCAGCTCCGAAATGCAGCCCACGCACGCGGCGTTGCAGGTCGGCGAGACCGGCAGCGCTGCTTCGCCGCGTTCGAGAAAGACGTTCTGCGCGGTGAAGCATCCGTAGTCGCGCGAACAGATCCCGAGCTGCGCCAGCGTGCGGTTCGTGGGGTCCGCCGCCTGCCGGGTGCGCAGCAGCGTGTCCAGCTCGCCTTCGGCGAAGTAGCGCGGCGTCCAGTCTTCGCTCTCGTCGGTGCGCATCGCGGCGACGTGCAGCTCGTCGTCGACGGCGCAGGCGAACGTGTAGCCGAAGAGCGGCAGCGCCGGTGCGTCGCCGCGGCGGCGGTACGCCGGGAGCAGCAAGCGCGTGTAGCCGGCGGGGAGCAGGGCGGCGAGCGCGGTGCGGCGCGGCGAGGCTTCGCGCCCGCCGGCGAGCAGCGGCGTGCGGCCGGGCAGCATCGTCGTGACGGTGCCGCGGGGTGCCGGAATCAGCTCGTCCGCGGACGGCGCGCGCTCGATCCCGCCGTCGGCGAGCGGCGAGCGCGTCTCGTCGAAAAAGATGCGGCCGCGCGCGTCGGTGTACGCGAGGCCCGTCACGCGAGGACTCGCTCGAACTCCCGCACGGCGTCGCCGACGAGCGTCGCGCGCTCGCCGGGCGTCCAGATCACCTCGAGCACGCCGCCTGGAACGTCGAGAACGACCGGCGAGGTTGCATCTCCGGACGCGATCAGCACCGTGGCGACCGCGACCGCGCCGGTGCCGCAGGCCTGCGTCGCGCCCGCGCCGCGCTCCCAATGGCGCACGCGCCGGCGGCCGCCGTGGCCTGCGACGAAGTGGACGTTCGTTCCGTTCGGGTAGGCGGGATCGTGCTCGATGCGAGGACCGATCGTCTGCAGGTCGACCGCGTCGACATCGTCGACGCGGATCACGACGTGCGGATTGCCGAGGTCGACCGGCGTCGCGGTGAAGCCGGCGACCGCGTGCGGCGGCCCGATGCGCGGCTCGCCCATCTCGACGGCGACGCGATACGGTGCGCGCGAGACGACGCGAACGCCGATCGGTCCCGCCAGCGTCTCGACGGCGGCTTCGGCGAGGCCGTCGTGCTCGTCGAGATACCGGCCCACGCAGCGCATCCCGTTGCCGCACATCTCCGCCTCGCTGCCGTCGGCGTTGACGATGCGCACGCGCACGTCGCAGCGCTCGGACGGCTCGACGAACAGCACGCCGTCCGCGCCGACGCCGCGCGCGCGATCGCAGACGCGCCGCGCGAACTCCACCTTGTCGGCGACCGGCGAGACGCGCTCGTCGACCAGCACGAAGTCGTTCCCGGTCCCGTTCGCCTTGACGATCGGGACGCCCGCGATCACGACGCCGCCGCCTCCGTCTCCTCGGGGACGAGCGATCCGGCGACGGCGCCTTGCGGCGAGATCGTCGAGACGGCGTGCTTGTAGATGAGGTGCGCCTTCTTTTCGTACTCGAGCACGATCGTGAACGGGTCGAAGCCTTTCACGACGCCGCGCAGCTGGAAGCCGTTGACCAGGTAGATCGTGACCGGCAGCGCCTGACGCTTCACCTCTGCGAGGTAGACGTCTTGGAGCGGCTGCGGACGCGGGGTCGCCATGCCGAGAGGCTTACGCCCGCCGGGGCGCGGCTCCCGCCGTCGCGCCGAGCGGAGCCCGTGCGAGCGGCCGCCAACCAGACGCCGATGCCCTCCAGCTACGACGCGATCGTGATCGGCGCCGGCCACAACGGCTTGGTCGCCGCGTGCTACCTCGCGCGTGCGAAGCGAACGGTGCTCGTCCTCGAACGCCGCGACGTCGTCGGCGGCGCCTGCGTCACCGAAGAGACGTTTCCGGGTTTCAAAGTGTCGACGGCGGCGTACGTCAACAGCCTCTTCCGGCCCGAGATCGTACGCGACCTGCGCTTGCGCGACTACGGCTTCGAGCTGGTCGAGCGCAACCCGTCCTCGTTCTCGCCGTTCCCGGACGGCCGGTATCTCATGCTCGGCCCCGACGATGCGGCGAACCGCGCCGAGATCGCGAAGTTCAGCACGCGCGACGCGGAGCGCTATACGCAGTACGTCGCGATGCTCGAGCGCGTCGCGTCGGTGATCGAACCGACGCTGCTGCAGATACCGCCCAACGTCGTGAAGCCGTCGCTCGGCGATCTGCTCGCGATGGGCAAGCTCGGACTCGACGCGAAGAAGCTCGACGGGGCGCTCGGCGAAGCGATCGAGATCCTCACCGGCGCGGCGCGGCCGATCCTCGACCGCTGGTTCGAGTCGGAGCAGCTGAAGGCGACCCTCGCCACCGACGCGATCATCGGCGCCTTCGCCGCGCCCTCGATGCCGGGGACGGCCTACGTGCTCTTTCATCACGTGATGGGCGAGACCAACGGCGCGCGCGGCGTGTGGAGCTACGTGCGCGGCGGGATGGGCGGGTTGACGCAAGCGCTCGCGAGCGCGGCGCGCGATCTCGGTGTCGAGATCCGGACGAACGCCGAGGTCACGCGCATTCTGCTCGACGGGCGCCGCGCCGTCGGCGTCGTGACCGCGAACGGCGACGAGATCCGCGCGCGCACGGTCGCCAGCAACGTCGACTGCCGGCTGACGTTCGAGACGTTTCTTCCGGCCGACGCGCTGCCGCCCGACTTCCTCGCGGAGATCCGCCGCATCGACTACTCCAGCGCGTCGGCGAAGATCAACGTCGCGCTCTCCGCGCTCCCGAACTTCACCGCGTGCCCGGGGAGCGGCGCCGGGCCGCAGCATCGCGGAACGATCCATCTGTGCCCGGATCAGGATTTCATCGAGCGCGGCTACGACGACGCGAAGTACGGGCGCTTCTCGCAGAACCCGATCGTCGAATGCACGATCCCGTCGTCGGTCGATCCCAGCGTTGCACCGCCCGGCAAGCACGTGATGTCGATGTTCTGCCAGTACGCGCCCTACGCGCTGAAGGACGGCGCCTGGGACGAAGCGACGAAGAACGCGTTCGCCGACCGCTGCTTCGCCATGCTCGAAGAGTACGCGCCCGGCTTCACCGCGTCGGTGATCGACCGCCAGGTGCTCACGCCGGTGGACCTCGAGAAGACCTTCAATCTCACCGGCGGCAACATCTTCCAGGGCGCGATGACGCTCAACAAGCTCTTCCTGTTCCGTCCCGCACCCGGCTATGCGAGCTATCGCACGCCGATCGATCGGCTGTACCTGTGCGGCGCCGCGGCGCATCCCGGCGGCGGCGTGATGGGCGCGCCCGGCTGGAACGCCGCGCGCGAGATGCTGAAGCGAAGCTGAATCCGGCTCCGGCGAATCAGCGCCAGCCGAGATCGTTCGCGACCGCGACGAGGCCTTCGAACGCCGACTCGTCCGGTACGCGTTGCAGCTCGGGCTCAGTGCGAAACCAGGTCGCCTGGCGCTTCGCGTACCGCCGCGTGCTGCGAACGAGCTGCGTACGGAGCTCGCCGAACGTCGACCAGCCCCGCAGATACGCGAGCGCTTCCCGGTAGCCGACCGCGTCCGCCGCGACCGCGTCGGCGCCGATGCGCTCGGCTTCGTCGACGAGCCCCGCCGCCAGCATCGCGTCCGTGCGCGCTTCGATGCGCTTCAGGAGCTCGTCGCTCCCGACCTCGAGCATCACCTTACGATACGCCGTGCCGCGAGTGCGGAGCGTCTCGTGGGGCGCACCGGCTCGTGCCTCGTCGCGCGGAGCGGCGGCTCGCGCCGCGTGTTCCTTTCCGACAGCCGCGTCGTCGCGCCGGGAGAGCGCGATCTCGAGCGCCCGTGTGACGCGGTAGCGATCGTTGGTCGCGATGCCGGCGGCACGTTCCGGCGCGAGCGCTCGCAGCCAGTCGGCGAGCACGTCGGGCGGATGGATCCGCGCTTCGCGCGCGACGCGCTCGCGCAGCGCTTCGTCCCGCACGGGCGAGAGCGCGACGTCGCCGGTGAGCGCGCGAACGTAGAACCCGGTGCCGCCGACGACGAGCGCCCGCTTCGCGCGGCGCTGGATGTCGTCGATCGCGGCGAGCGCGTCGGCGACGAAACGCGCCGACGAATACCGCTCGCCCGAACCCAGGAAGCCGACGAGGTGGTGCCGTACCCGCGCGAGATCCTCGGGACTCGGCGCCGCCGTGCCGATCGGCATCCCGCGATAGATCTGACGAGAGTCCGCTCCGACGATCTCGGCGCCGAAGCGCTCGGCGAGGCGCAGCGCGAGCGCGCTCTTGCCGGACGCCGTCTGTCCGGTGAGGATGAGGACGCCGGACGTCACATCCGCTTGAAGAGCCGCGCGATGCGGTCCGGATCGAGCCGGACGATCGTCGGCCGGCCGTGCGGGCAGTGCATCGGGTTCTCGCAGCGCTGCAGCCGCTCGACGAGGGCGGTCATCTCCGGATATTCGAGCCGCTCCCCCGCGACGACCACGGAATGGCACGCGAGCGACGCCCACACGCGCTGGTCGGCGTCGAGCCCGCGGACGTCGTCGCCGAGACAATCGATGAAGTCGGCAACGTCGAACGGACGCGACCGTCCGGCGTGCACCAGCCGGGCCGGCGTCCCCGTCACCCGGTACGCGCGCTCTCCGAACGGCTCGATGTGCAGACCGCTCGCGGCGAGCGCGTCGAGCGACGCTTCGAGTCGCTCCGCCTCTTCGGGACGCACCTCGAACGAGTACGGGATGAGCAGCGCCTCCGACGTCGCCTTCGCGCGCGCGTTCGCCGCGAGCTGCTCGAACACGATGCGCTCGTGTGCCGCGTGCTGATCGACGAGCACGACCGCTTCGCCGTCGGTCGCGAGGATGTACGTGCGATCGACCTGCGCGAGCACGCGCAGCACCGGCCTCGGCGTCGCGTCCGCCGCTCGTCCCGCCGGTGCTTCGGATCCGTCCGGCGCGCCGGCCGCGCCGGCGGCGAGCGTCTCGGTCCAGTCGATCGCGGCGGCGAGGCTGGTCGACTCGCGCGCCGGCGGCGCGAACGAGATCGAGCGTTCGAGCCGTTCGATCGCGCCGCGGCGCAAACCGGCCGCGATCGCGTCCTTGACGATCCGCAGGACGTGATCGCCGTGGCGCAGGCGCACGTCGCTCTTGGTCGGATGGACGTTCGGATCGACCTCGTTCGCCGGGACGGTGACGTACAACACGCCGTACGGATGACGCCCCACCATCGCGAAGGTGCGATATGCGGCGTGCCAGGCGCCGCTGACCAGCGTGCTGCGCAGCAGGCGGCCGTTGACGAACAACACCTGATTGCGGCGGTCGGGACGATCGTCGCCGGGCGAGCTGACCCACCCGCGCACGCCGGCGTACCGTTCCTCTGCGTGGACCGGCAGCATCGCGGTCGACGTCGCGCCGAAGATGTGGCGCAGCCGGGGCGCCAGGTCGTCGCCCGGCGGAAACGTGAACGTCGTCTTGCCGTCGTGTTCCAGCGTGAACCCGACGTGAGGATACGCGAGCGCGAGGGTCGCGAGCCACGTCGCGATCCGGCCGAACTCCGCGCCCGGCGAGCGCAGGTACTCGCGCCGCACCGGAACGCTCGCGAAGAGGTTCCGCACGACGACGCGCGTCCCGGGCGGCCCCGCGACCGGGCGCTGCTCGCCGGTCGTTCCGGCCCGCGCGTCGATCGCGGCACCGATCTCGGCGCGCCCGGTGCGCGAGACGATCGTCACGTCGGCGACCGCCGCGATCGACGCGAGCCCCTCGCCGCGGAATCCCAGCGTGTCGACCTGCGTCAGGCCCGACGCGTCGACGATCTTGGACGTCGCGTGACGGGTGAGCGCGAGCGGCAGCTCGTCGGGCGGAATCCCGATGCCGTCGTCGGCGACTTCGATCTCGACGAGCCCGCCGCCGCGCACGCGCACCGCGACGCGCGTGGCATCCGCGTCGAGCGCGTTCTCGACGAGCTCCTTGACGACCGAGAGCGGCCGTTCGATCACTTCGCCGGCCGCGATCTGGCCGATCGTGTCCGAATCGAGGAGCCGGATCACGCGCGGCAACGCTCCCGGCGTGCGACGCGAGACGGCGCGCTCCGCCGCGATGTGGCGCGGCGTCGAGCGTTCACCATCGGCCGGGGGCGCATCCCGTCCGCTTCGACGCCGAGCGCCCGTTTCCGCGACCGCCCGACGCGCGAGCCGAGTCTACGGTCCGTGCGCGAACAGGCTCGACACCGCGAGCCGGAGATCGGGAAAGGCGAGCGGGCTCAACACGTCGCCGCGATGCACGCTGCGGACGTCCGCATACGCGCCGTCACGCGGTTCCCGGTGAACGATCACCCGAGCCGTCGCAACGTCGACGAGCCGCAGGCGGAAGGGAACGCCGGCGTGCGGCTCTAGTGCAGCTCGAACAGCAGGGGCTGCTCGATGATCGCCGGCTTCGCCAATCGGCCCCGCAGCGGGACGGAGACCTCGAGCGTCGGGCGCCCTTCGAGCGCGGCCGCGACTTCGCGAGCGCGCTCCACGACGGCGGGCGGCAGCCCGGCCATCCGCGCGACTTCGATCCCGAAGGACCGCGACGACGAGCCGGGCAGAACGCGATGCGAGAACACCGGCGCGCCGCCGCGCGTGTTCTCCACCGCGGTGATGTGGAAGTTCGCCACGAGCGGCCAGCGGTCGGCGAGCGCGACCAGCTCGTGAAAGTGCGTCGCGAAGAGCGCCATCGGCGCGCGCGACTCCCGCTCCAGCAAGTACTCGCAGATCGCCTGCGCGATCGCGAGCCCGTCGACCGTCCCGGTTCCGCGCCCGATCTCGTCGATCAGCAGCAGGCTCCGATCGGTCGCGCGGCGCAGGATGTTCGCCGCCTCGGCCATCTCGATGTAGAACGTCGACTGCCCCGACGCGAGGTCGTCGCCGGCGCCGATCCGCGTGAAGATGCGGTCGACGACGCCGAGCGTCGCCGAACGCGCGGGGACGAACGACCCGATCTGCGCGAGCACGACGAGCAGCGCGGTCTGCCGCAGAAACGTGGACTTCCCGCCCATGTTCGGCCCGGTCAGCAGGATGAAGCGCGAGCGATCGACGCCGAGCCGCACGTCGTTGGGCACGAACTGCGAGCCCAGCAGCGCTTCCATCACGGGATGGCGGCCGTCGACGATCTCGACGCTGCTCTCCTCCACGAACGCGGGCCGCACGTATCCACGCTCCGCCGCGACCTGCGCCAGCGAGCAGTACGCGTCCAGCTCGGCGAGCGCGTCGGCGGTTGCGAGCAGCTCGTCGACGCGTTCGGCGACGCGCTCGACCAGCGCTTCGTACAGCGCCTGCTCGAGCCGCAGCTGCCGCGACTCCGCCGACGCGATCGCGACGTCGAGCTCGCGCAGCTCCGGCGTCACGTAGCGTTCGCCGTTCGCGAGCGTCTGCCGGCGCGTGTAGTCGGCGGGGACGTTGGCGGTTTGCGCTTTCGGGACTTCGATCGCGTAGCCGAACGCCGACGCGTACTTGATCTTCAGCGACTTGATGCCGCTGCGCTCGCGCTCGCGCTCCTCGAGCGCCGCGATCCGCGTGCGCGCGTCGCCGCGCAGGCCGACGCATTCGGCGAGCTCCGGGCTCGCGGCGGGCCGGATGACGCCCCCGTCGACGAGCGTCGCCGGCGGATCGTCGACGAGCGTCGATTCGAGGTCGCGCCGCAGCTCGTCGAAATCACCGAGCCGCGCGGCGATGCGGCGCATCCCCGGCGGAAGCGACGGTTCGCGCAGCGCGTCCGCGATCGGGTCGAGCAGCGCGAGCGTCTTGCGCAGCGACCCGAGGTCGCGCGGAAGCGCGCGCCGGAAGCGCACCTTTTGTGCGATCCGCTCGAGATCGTAGCACTCGTAGAGCACGTCCTGCAGCGCGATGCGCCGGGTGGCGTCGCCGACCAGCGCACCGACGCAGTCGGCGCGCGCGCCGATCGCCTCGGCGCTCACGAGCGGCGCCTGCACCCAGCGTCCGAGCAGCCGGCATCCCATCGCGGTGCGGGTGCGGTCGATGGTCGCGAGCAGCGTCGCTTTCGGATTCGCGCCGAGCGCCTTCGTCAGCTCCAGATGCTTGCGCGTGTTCGGATCGAGCGCGACGAACGTCGCCTGGCGGTAGTACTGCACCGCGCGCAGCGCCGGGTCGCCGCCTTGCTGCACGCTGACTCGCTTGACGAACGCGCCGAGCGCGTCGAGCGCGCGGTGCATCGCGAGCGAGGCGTCCGACGAAAAGCCGTCGATCGGCTCGCGCACGCGCTGATCGACCGACGCGAGCACCGGGACGGTGATCCGCGTCTGCGTGTTCTCCAGCGCGCTTTCGAGCGCGGGGCGCACGTCGGGCGCGACATCGGCGACCAGCTCGGCCGGATCGAGGCGAGCGATCTCGGCGAGGATGTCTTCGAGCGCGGAGTCGCCGTCGAAGGCGGTCGCGGCGACGTGGCCCGTCGAGATGTCGGCGTGCGCGAGCGCGATGACGTCGTCGAACGCCGTCACGGCGGCGAGGTAGTTGTGCGCCGAGCGTTCGAGGATGTGCTCCTCGATGAGCGTCCCGGGCGTCACGACGCGCACCACGTCGCGCCGCACGAGCTTGTTCGGCACCGGCGCTTCGAGCTGCTCGGCGAGCGCGACGACGCGCCGCTGCTGCACGAGCTTCGCGAGATACCCGTCGAGCGCGTGGTACGGAACGCCGGCCATCTTGACGCGGCGACCGCCGCCCGCCTCTTTCGAAGTCAGCGTGATCGAGAGCGCGCGGGCGATCGTCTCGGCGTCGTCACCGTAGGCTTCGTAGAAGTCTCCGACGCGCGAGAGCAGGATCGCTTCGGGATAGCGATGCTTCATCCCGAAGTACTGCTCGAGCATCGGCGACCACGCCGAAGTCGTCGTCACCCGGGGCCTGACCGCATCTGCCGCCGATTCACGGCGTGCGGCGCTCGCTCCCTGTGGATGGCCGGCCTTCCCTGTGGATTGCGGTGGAGAGAATCAGTTCCAGCCGAGCGGCCAGACTTGCGCGTCGGCGTCGTCGTCCGAAGGGATGCGCACGAGCGTGAACGGACGCTGCGGCGCACGCCGCGGGCGTTCGGTCTCCGGATTGAGACCGCCGGTTCCCAGCAGCGTGAGAAACGCCGCCGCGAGCACGCCGACGAGGAGATCGAGCCCCACGATGTGATTGTGCACCTTGCGGAGCAGGGCCGCAAGCCGTCGAGCACGCAGGGGAGGCCGGTGCGGCGGCTGATCGTCACGGTCGACGATTTCGGACTTTCCGTTCCGGTGAACGAGGCGATCGAGCGCGGCCACCGCGACGGCATCGTCAGCGCGGCGAGCCTGATGGTCGCCGAGCCGGCGGCGGCGGACGCGGTGGCGCGGGCGCGCGCGAACCCCGCGCTCGGAGTCGGACTGCACGTCGTCGTCGTGGCGGGGCGTCCGCTGCTCCCGCCCGAGCGCATCCCCGACTTGGTCGGCGACGACGGCTTCTTCTCGAGCGATCTGGCGCGTATCGGCGTGCGGTATTTCTTCAGCCGGCGCGCGCAGCGTCAGCTCGAGGCGGAGATCCGCGCGCAGTTCGCGGCGTTCGCCGCGACCGGCTTGCCGTTCGACCACGTCAACGCCCAATGCCACTACCATCTCCACCCCACCGTGCTGCGGCTGATCCTGAAGGTCGCGCGCGAGTACGGCTCGCCGCCGATGCGGATCCCGGACGAGCCGTTCTTGCCGGGCTGGCGAGCCACTCGCGAGCATTTCGGTGCCCGGGTCGCGCAAGCGCTATTCTTCGCGCCGTTCCTTCGTCTGATGAAGGCGCGGATGCGCGCGCGCGGGATCGCGCACAACGACCACGTCTTCGGCTTCAACGACACCGGCCGGATGACGGAAAGCCGGGTGCTCGGCTACCTCGCGCAGCTTCCGGCCGGCTCGACGGAGATGTACTTCCACGCCGCTACGGAGCGCTGGCCGGGGATGGCGCCCGACCTTGCCCCGTATCAGCTCGAAGCCGAGTTCGCCGCGCTGACGAGCCGGCGCGTCGCCGAGGCGGTGCGCGCCGGCGAGATCGAACGGATCGCGTTCGGCGACCTCGCTCGTGCGCGCTGAGGCACGGCACGTCGCGGCGACGCTCGCGTTCGGCGCGGCGATCGCAAGCGTCGCGTACGGCGCGTTCACGCTGACGCGTCTCGCCGCGTTCGAGCGCCGCGTCCGCCGCCGGGGTCCGGCGAACGGCCATCCGCACGTGACGGTGCTGAAGCCGCTGCACGGCGACGAGCCCGGACTCGCAGAGAACCTCCGCTCGTTCTGCGCGCAGAACTATCCGTCGTACGACGTCATCTTCAGCGTACGCGACGCGCACGACGCAGCGCTCGCGATCGCGCGCGCCGTCGCGGCCGAGTTCCCGGACCGCACGCAGGTCGTCGTCGGCAGCGACGCGCCGGACGCGGCGGAACCGCAGCGAAACGCCGGCTTCACGAATCCGAAGATCGCGAACCTCCGGCCGGCGTTCGCGCGCGCGCGGGGCGAGATCCTCGCGATCTCCGACAGCGACATGCGCGTCGATGCCGGCTGGCTGGACGCCGTCGCGGCCGCCTTCGACGACGAAGACGTCGGCGCGGCGACGTGCGTCTACGCGGGCGAGCCGGCGACCGCATCGCTCGCCGACGCCCTCGGCGCGATGTGGATCACCGAGCAGTTCGCGCCCTCGGCGCTGACCGCGACGGCGCTCGAGCCGCTGCGGTACTGCTTCGGCGCGACGATGGCGGTTCGGCGCGACGTCTTCGAGGCCGTCGGCGGCGCGCGCGCGCTGGCGCAGCACGTCGCCGACGATCACCTCCTCGGCCGTCTCGTCGCCGAGCGCGGCATGCGGGTCGCGCTCGTGCCGTACGTCGTCACCAACGTCGTGCACGAGCGCAACGTCCGAGCGCTCGTGCTGCACGAGCTGCGCTGGGCGCGCACCATTCGCAGCGTGCGCCCCGCGAGCTACGCCGGCATCGCTCTCACGTATCCGTTGCCGCTCGCCGCGGTCGCGTGGGCGTTGGCGCGCGACAAGCGCGCGGGCGCGATGCTGCTCGCCGCGGCCGCGGCGGTGCGCTTCGCGCTGCATTCGCGCGCGCGCCGAGCGCTGTCGACGGGCGCCGGCGGCTCGCCGTGGCTCGTTCCGCTGCGTGACGTCCTCGGCTTCGCGGTATGGTTCGCGGGCTGCCGCGGCGGAGCGGTGCGCTGGCGCGGCGCGCGGCTTCGCCTCGATCGCGGCGGTACGCTCGAAACCGAGCAGCGCGTCTGACGCGCGCGACCCGCGGCGCGCGGCGTCGCGCTATGCGCCGATGAGATCGATGAGCTGCGGTGCGAGCGGCTCCGACGGACCGTCGTAGCTCGCGGCGCGGCCGACGCACGTTCCGCGGACGCCCCACACCGACGCGCTCTCGACGCGGACGTCGGCCCAGGGACGTTCGAGATCCGGGCACGCTTCGACCAGCGGAAAGTTCACCGTGACGTTGTCCACCGTCTTGGCGCTGAGCTTCGCCGCGTCTTTGCGCGAGGTCCCGTGGATCAGGGCGCGCACCGTCGTACCGACCTTTCGCTGGTGGTACGCCGTCACCGCGGCGTCCTGCACCGCCACCAGCCGGCGAAAGCGCTCCGCCGCCACGTCGGCCGGCACGGCGTTCTTCTCGTGCCACACGGCCGCCGGCGTTCCGCGCCGCGGCGAGTAGACGAACATGTAGGCCTGCGCGAACAGGCCGCGCGCGCAGACGTCGAGCGTCTGCTGGAAGTCGTGCTCGGTCTCGCCGGGGAAGCCGACGATCAGGTCGGTCGTGATCGCCCACGCCGGATTGTACGCCGAGAACGTCCCGATGCGATCGAGGAACTCCTCGATCGTGTACTTCCGGTTCATGCGGCGCAGCATCGCGTTCGATCCGGACTGGAGCGCGAGGTGGAAGCGGGGGTTCATCTTCGGCAGCATCGCGCAGACCCGCGCGAGCTTCTCGTTCAGGTCCTTCGGATGCGAGCTGATGAAGCCGACGCGCTCGACCGCCTCGATCGCGCAGATCTCTTCCAGCAGATCGGCGAAGTCGGCGCCGGTCGCGGGCTCCTTGTACGCGTTCACCGTCTGCCCGACGAGCGTGATCTCGCGCGCGCCGGCCCCGGCCTTCGCACGCACCTCGTCGAGGATGTCGCGCATCGGACGGTGATCGAAGCGCCCGCGCACGTGGGGCACGATGCAGAACGTGCAGTAGTACGAGCAGCCGCGCTGCACGGTGACGAAGCCGCGCAGCGCGTCGTACGGTCCGGCGATCCCTTCGCCCACGCCGCCGAGCATCGTCTCGATCTCGCGGTCGACGGTGAGGTCGTCGTCGGGATAGTCCTCGCGCCACGTCGCGAGCGCGTCGCCGAGCGCGCCCAGCTCGCGCGTTCCGAACACGCCGTCGACGTGCGGGACGAGCGTGCGCATCCGGTCCTTGTCCTGCTCCGCCAGGCACCCGGTGACGACGACCTTCACCGACGGGTCGGCGTCCTTCACCGCTTTCCAGTGCGCGATGCGTCCGTACGCGCGCCGCTCCGCGTTGTCGCGCACGGTGCACGTGTTGAGGACGAGGATCGACGCGTCTTCGGGGCGTTCGGCGAGCGTGAACCCGGCCGAGACCGCGCGCCGCGCGATGTCCTGCGAGTCGGCGTCGTTCATCTGGCACCCGTGCGTCTCGATGTAAATCTGCGGCACGGTCAAACGGTTTCTCTGGAAATCTGCGGCACGGTCGGAAGGCGTTCTCGTCAGCGCGGGTCGGGAGCGCGATCGGCTCGGCCGGACAGCGCGGCGAGCAGCTCGAGCGGAAGGTACAGGCGGTTGCCGATCTGGGTCGGCGCTTCCGCGTAGTCGACGGTCTTGCCGTCGACCTTGTAGACCGTCTCGCCGAAGCGCGCGACGATCTCGTGGTTGCGGTAGCGGACGACGATCTTCGCCCCGTCGATCCGAATCGCATTCGCCGGCACGTACACGTCGGCCGGCGCGAGCACGCTCGGCCGCTGCGGCTCGACGTTCGGGGAGAGCACGACGTCGGTTCGAGTCGCGGGCCACACCGTGATCGTCCGGGTGATGCGGCCCTTCGGCGTCCGGACCGCGAGCTCGTGGCTGCCGGCGCTCGCCGCGAAGGTTCCGTCCTTCCCGGGCTTCACCGGCACGCCGTCGAGGTAGACGGCCCGGACCGGGACGCCCCGGATCGCGAGGGTCCCGCTGCCGGCCGCCTTGCCGCCGGTCCGGTCGAGCTTCGTCGAGCTGAGCGTCGTCTGGCCGGCGACGATCGCCACGTCGACCTGCTGCGGCGTCCAGCCCGCCATCGCCAAGCCGACCGTGTGGCGGCCGGCGCTCAGCGCGTCGGCCACCATCGGACTGCGGCCGACGTAGGTGCCGTCGATCCAGACGTCCGCTCCGCTGGGCAGCGTGGTCACGTAGAGCGAGCCGGTCGCCGCCGCGGCGAGGAGGACGGCGCACGCGGCCAGCGCCGCGAGGCGACGGAGCATATCGATGGGAACCTTGGGCGGTCATGGCGGAAGCCCTCGCACCTTCCTTGCACGTGCGTCCCGCGACGGTCGCCGTCGTGGGGCGCCCGAACGTCGGGAAGAGCGCCCTCTTCAACCGGCTCCTCGGACAGCGGCTCGCGATCGTCGAGGACACGCCCGGGGTGACGCGCGACCGCATCTACGGGGTCGCGGAGTGGCAGGGCCGGACGTTCACCCTCGTCGACACCGGCGGCATCGAGACCGAGATCGAGCCCGGCGACCAGATCGCCGCGGGCACGCGCGCGCAGGCGGAGTCCGCGGCGCACGATGCCGACCTCATCGTGTTCGTCGTCGACGCGCAGGACGGGCTCACGCCGGTCGACGACGACGTCGCGCACATCCTGCGGCGGACGCGCCGCCCGGTGCTGCTCGTGGCGAACAAGATCGAGTCGCCGCGCGCGGCCGCGTCGATCCACGCCGAGTTCAGCGGGCTGGGCTTCGGCGAGCCGTTCGGCGTTTCGGCGCTGCACGGGGAGGGCACCGGCGACCTGCTCGACGCGATCGTCGAGCGGCTTCCGCCGGAGGACGCCGAGATCGCGGGCGAGGCGGAGCTGTCGCTCGCGCTCATCGGCCAGCCGAACGTCGGAAAGTCCTCGCTCCTCAACGCGCTGCTCAACGAAGAGCGCGCGATCGTCTCCGACGTCCCGGGGACGACGCGCGACGCGATCGACACGCTGTTCCGCTGGAAAGGCCGCACGTTCCGGCTGATCGACACCGCCGGCGTGCGCAAGAAAGCGACGCATCACGGCGCGCTCGAGTACTACTCGTCGCTCCGCTCGCTCAAAGCGATGTCGCGCGCGGACGTCGTGCTGCTGCTCGTCGACGCGTTGAAAGGTCCGACCGCGCAGGACCGCCGCCTCGCCGGCCTCGCGCTCGAGGAGCGCAAGGCGCTCGTGATCGTCGGGAACAAATACGACCTCGTGCGCGAGCTGGGCGAGTTCAGTCAGAACGAGCTCGCCAACGAGATCCACGCCCAGATTCCGTTCGCGGCCTTCGCGCCCGTCACGTTCCTGTCCGCGAAGACGCGCCGGCGGCTGCAGAGCCTCATGCCGATCGTCGACCGCGTCGCGGAAAATCTCGACCGCCGCATCCCGACCGCGCGTCTCAATCAGATCGTGCGCGAAGCGGTGCTCGCGCATCCGCCCCCGATCACGTCCGGCAAGCCGCTGAAGATTCTGTACGTCTCGCAGCCGCAGACGCACCCGCCGCTGTTCGTCTTCCACGTCAACGACCCGGAGCTCGTTCCCGCCTCCTACCGGCGCTTCATCGAGAACACGCTCCGCGCGGAGTTCGACTTCGAAGGCGTGCCGCTGACGTTCGAGTTTCGCTCCCGGCGCGACGAGCCCGGCGAGGAGGCGCAATGAACGCCGCGGTCCTGCTCCCGATCGTCGCGCTCGTCTCCTTCGCGGTGGGCTCCATTCCGTTCGGCGTGCTCGTCTCGCGCGCGTTCTACGGGACCGACATCCGCAGCGCGGGCAGCGGAAACATCGGCGCGGCGAACGCGCTGCGCACGCTCGGGCGCCGCGGCGGTATCGCGGTGCTCGTCCTGGACGCGCTGAAGGGCTTCGCCCCGACGCTCGCGGCGAGCGCGCTCGGCGGACCGCCGGCCGGCGCCGTCGCGGCGCTGCTCTCGGTGGCCGGCCACTGCTGGTCGCCGTTTCTCGGCGGGCGCGGCGGGAAGGGCGTCGCGACGCACTTCGGCGCGGTCTTCGCCCTGTGGTGGCCGGCCGGATTCGCGTTCGCGCTCGTCTGGCTGGCCGTCGTCCTGGCAAGCGGTTTCGCATCGCTGGGCTCGATGCTCGCCTCGGTCGCGATGGCGGCCGTGCTCTGGTTCGGGCTCGGGACCGTGGGCGTCGTGTACGGCGTGGTATCGGCGCTGCTGATCATCGCGCGCCACCGCGAGAACCTCGAGCGGTTGCGTCGCGGAACGGAGAACCGGCTGTCCCTCTTGAAAGCGAACCGGTCCTCGTAAGCGGCGTCGGGCCTTAGCCCGGCGCTTTTTGGAGAAAAGCCTCAACCATCCATGATCTCCTCGAACGATTTCCGCAACGGCGTCACGATCGTGATCGACGGTCAGCTCTGGACCGTCATCGAATTCCTGCACGTCAAGCCGGGCAAAGGCTCCGCCTTCGTGCGGACGCGGCTGAAGAACGTCAAGTCGGGCGCGACGGTGGAACGCACGTTCCGCGCCGGCGAGAAGCTGGAGCGCGCAACGGTCGACAACCGCGAGATGCAGATGCTCTACAACGATGCCGACGGCTACCACTTCATGGACAACGAGACGTACGAGAACGTCACGCTGCAGCGCGACATCATCGGCGATCCCGCGGACTTCCTCAAAGACGGGATGCGGATCGACGTCCAGTTCCACGACGGCCAAGCGATCGGCGCCGCGCTTCCGGCGCACGTCGAGCTGAAGGTCGAAGAGACGGATCCCGGCTTCAAAGGCGACACGGCGACCGGCACGACGAAGCCGGCGAAGCTGGAGACAGGGGCGTCGGTCCAGGTCCCGCTCTTCGTGAACCCGGGCGATGTGATCCGCATCGACACGCGCGACCGCCGCTACATCGGGCGCGTCCAGAGCTGAAGCCTCCGCGCCGTTCGCCGCGATGAACGCAGGCGAAGCGCTGATCCTGTTCGCGGTCGGGACCGCGGCGAGCGTGTTCGGCTCGCTCGTCGGTCTCGGCGGCGGATTCGTCGTCGTGCCGGTGCTGCGCATCGCGTTCGGCGTCGCACCCGCGGCGGCCGCCGCGACGTCCCTCGTGATGGTCTTCGCGAACACCGCGAGCGCAACGATCGGGTATCTGCGCGACAAGCGCGTCGATCTTCGCATCGCGTTGCCGTTCACCGCCGGCGCCGTTCCGGGCGGGATCGCCGGCGCGCTGGCGGTGCGCGCGTTTTCGCCGCAGGGATTCGACGTCGCGTACGGGATCGTGATGGTGGTGCTCGCCGTCCTCGTGCTTCGGCGCCGCGCGCTCGCGTCGCGCCCGGCGCACGAGCGCACGTTCGCGCACGACCCGCGGTTCGGCGTGGCGGCGGGCTTCCCGCTGGGGTTCTTCTCCTCGCTGTTCGGGATCGGCGGCGGCGTCGTGTCGATCCCGGTGCTGCTGCTCGGCGCGCGCATGGCGCCGCACGTCGTCACGGCGACGACGGCGTTCGTCGTGACGACGACGTCGCCGATCGGGATCGCCACGCACGCGCTGCGCGGCGACGTCGACTGGGCCGCCGCCGCTCCGCTGGCGCTCGGGGGACTCGTCGGCGGCTCGATCGGCCCGCGCATCGCGCGCCGCGTCTCGTCCCCCGCGCTGATCTCGCTCGTGGCGTATGCATTCATTGCCGCGGCGATCGGCCTGGTGGTACGGCACCTGCGCTGACGGGTACGCGAGCGGCATGGACACGAGGAAGGGCTTTCTCGCGGCCGGCGCCGCCGTTGCCTGGACCGCGGGCGCGGCCTCCGCCCTCGCCGGCGCCGGCGCGCCGGCGGCCGCGGGGGCGCAGGGCGGCGCGATCATCGACGAAGCCTCCTTCGTCGCGCGCATCCGCGACCGCGCGCGCCATCGTCAGGCGATCGGCGCGGTCCGCGTCAACGACGGCGCGGTGCTCCAGTTCGCGGTCAACTCGCTGAACGGTTTCGAATCGGGCTGGGGCGAGACGCCCGCCGCCGTCCACATCGCGATCGTGCTCGCCGGATCGGCGGTGACGATCGCGCTCGACGACGAGGCGTGGCAGCACCACCACCTCGCCGACGTCGTGCACGGCGTCGCGAACGAGTTCCTCAGCCTCAAAGCCCCGGGCAATCCGTTCGCGCACGTGAACTCCGCGCTCGGGCCGAACGCCGACAAATCGGTCCCCGCGCTCCAGCTGCGCGGCGTGGCGTTCTTCGCCTGCAATACCGCCCTCGGCGACGTCGCGAACCGCGTGATGGCCGCCGGCAACGGAGGCGACGCACCGAACGCGACGGCGCTCCAAGCGCATCTGCGCACCCACGTCCTCCCCGGCGTGACCGTCGTGCCCGCGGGGATCAGCGCGCTCGCCGTCTTGCAGGAGAACGGCTACAGCTACTACAGCGCCGCGCTGTAACGCTCGCCGCCCCGCGAGGCCGGCGGGCCTCGGCCGATCAACCGGCTCGGGACGCGGCTTGGCGAAGCTCGACCGGGCGCATCTCGACGACCTCGAACACGGCGATGGTTCGGCGACAGCGCGCGCAGCGGAGATTCGGTGACGGCTTGCGCTTGCGCAACGCCTCGACGAGGCATTTCTCGCAGCGCAGGATGTAGCGCTTCGGCGACTCGTTCAGCGGCAGCGCTTTGCCGAGGTCGTGGTAGATCGAGCGCAAGCCCAGCTCGCGCATCTTCTTCTTGAACGTCGCCGTGTGTCCGGGATTCTGTCCGCGGGCGTGCAGCCACGCGTGGATCATCTCGTGCAGCAAGGTCTCGCGCAGCTCCCCGGGCTTGTCTTTCAAGTGCTTCGGCGAAAGCTCGATGATCGGCGGCTTGTAGGTGATGCGCCCGGCGAGGTTCGAGAAGCGGGCGTTGTAGGCGATCGTGTACGACGGGATCTCGCCGTTGAAGTGCATGAAGTTGTACTGAGCGAACAGCAGCTGCAGCTCGGCGACGTCGGGCAGACCCGGGAGCATCACCGCCACTTCGCCAAGAGAGGCGCGTGGGACTTCCTCCGCGCATCGCGGTTCCCGTGCTCGTCGCGTTCGCCGCCGTGTTCCTCGGCGTGATGGGCTACTTCTTGCGCATCGGCTTCGGCACGACCGGCTCGGCGTTCGGACCGAGCGGCACGGTGGCGCAGCAAGGCGATGCGCGCATCGTCGCGACGCCGGCGCCGATCGCGACCGACCCGCCCGGAACCTTCACCGTTCCGCAAACGGGCACCGGACCGATCGCCGGGGCGAGCGCGCTGCCCGGTGCGTCGACCGGCGGCGGCGGCCCCGCGGGCGCGCCGCCCGCGCCGGTGATGCAAGAGCTGGCCGCGCTGCGCGCACGCTTGGCGCGCAATCCGAACGACCTGGCCGCGCTCGTGCAGCTCGGCGACATGGAGTTCGACGCGCAGAAATACGACAAAGCGGGCACGTACTTCGCGCATGCGCTCGCGCTCGACCCGGGCAATCCCGACGTCCGTACCGACTACGCGACGACGCTGCACGAAACGGGACACGATCTCGCCGCGCTCGAGCAGCTGAACCGCGTGCTGAAAGAACGTCCCGGGTTTCGCGCCGCCTTGTTCAACCGCGGTGTGGTCCTTCAGGCGATCGGACGCCGCACCGACGCGATCGCCGACTTCCGCGCGTACTTGAAGCACGCGCCGCCGGACGATGCGCGCGCCGACAACGCCCGCGCCGCGCTGCAGCAGCTTCAGGGCTGACGCGGCACCGTTGCGTATCCGTCCGACGAGAGTGCCGCGGCCAAGCCGCTGAGGTCTTGAAGCGCGTCGAGCGAGGGCGCTCGCAGCACGCACGCCGCGGCGTGGTCGGGCAGCGCTTCGCGCGCAAACGTGTCTCGCACGCGCGCGATCCAGGGTTCGCCGAGATACGTCGCCAGGCTCCCGAGCACGATGACGTCGACGACGAGGAGGTCGGCCAACAGCGCGCACGCCGCGCCGACCGCCTCGGCGTTGTCCGCGATCGCGCGTTCGGCGGCCGGGTCGCCGGCCGCGGCGCGGCGCGCGACCTCTTCGCCGGTCGTCGCGTCGAACGCGGGATCGTGACGGCGCGCGAGCGCGGGAAGCGCGCTTGCCGAGCCGTACGACTCGAAGCACCCCGGCTTCCCGAACACGTCCGGGCCGTCGCCGCGATAGCGAACGTGTCCGATCTCCGACGACAACCCGCGCGAACCGTAGCGCGCGCATCCGTCGATGACGACTCCGGCGCCGAATCCCGTGCCGCACGTGAGGTAGACGAGCCCGCCGGCGCCGGCGTCGCTGCCCCACCGATGCTCGGCGAGCGCGCACGCCGCGGCGTCGTGATGCACCGCCACCGGACACGCGAGGTCGTCGTGAAGACGCGCGCGCAGCGGAAAGCCGTGCATCCCGGGCAAATGCGGCGCGGAGAGCACGACGCCGTCGCGTGCGTTCATCGGCCCGCCGATCGCCACGCCGATTCGCTGTGCGTCCGCTGCGATCTCGCGGAGCGTGTCGCGGATCGCGGCGTAGAGCACCTCGCCGTCGCGGGCCTGCGTCCGCCACGTGCGCCGATCCATGATGCGGCCTTCGGGCGTGCCGAGGACGACGCTCGTCGTCGTGCCGCCGACGTTGACGCCGGCGAGCAGCGCGTCATCCGTCATGCCGCCCTCCGCGCACCGCGCCGCACGGTCACGGCGCGCACGCTCGCCGTGCCGCCGTCACGGGGCCGGCGTCACGTCGTCGCGCCGCCGAGCACCGTGCCTTTGATGCGGTAACAGACGCCGCGGAACAGCGCCACCGCTTCGCCGTTGCGGGTCACCGTGATGTCGTACACGCCGGTCCGGCCTTTCGACGAGCGCTCCTGCGCCTCGGCTACGAGGTGATCCCCGAGCTTCACCGCCGAGAGATACGAGATCGAGCACTGCAGCGCGACGTTCGGCTCATCGCGCGAGTTGCAGGCGAACGCGAACGTCGAGTCGGCGAGCGTGTACGTCACGCCGCCGTGCGCGATGTTGTGACCGTTCACCATCGTTTCGCGGATCGTCATCGACGCACGGGCCCACCCCGGCCCGGCGGCGTCGAGCGCGATCCCCAGCGCCTGGGAAGCTTGGTCGCGTTCCAGCATCGCCTCGGCGCATTTCCACGCCAAGGCGTCCGGGGTCAGCTCCGTCGTGCTCACGCGACCGGCGTGCGCGTCTCGATGATGCGGAAGCGATTGGCGACGAACGCCGCGTCGGTGAGCGAGGCGTTGCCCGCCGGATTGCCGCCGCTCACGTGGTAGTCGCTGAACGCGGCCGACTGATTCACGAGCAGCCCGCCGGTGAGGTTCGCGGCGAGGTTGACCTTGCCGTCCGCGGCCCAGCGCTGCGCCTGCTCGAGCACCTCGGGCTTCGTCGAGTAGACGATCGCGGTGATCGCGCCCTTCCGCTTCGATTCGTCGGTCGCGAGCTTCAGCGACTCGGCGGTGCTCTCGGTGCGCACGACGAACGCGATCGGGCCGAACGCCTCGCGGTCGTAGCGCTCGCGATCGGACGCCTCGACGACGGCGATCAGCGGCGAGCGCGTCCGCGCGTTCGGAAATTCCGGGTTTTGCACCGCGTCGCTGCGCCGCACGACGCCGGGTTTCGCGTTCTCTTCGTCGACGCGTGCGAGGGTCGCGTCGGTCGCGATCGCGCCGAGCACGCCGGCGGCGCGCGCCGGATCGCCGAGCAGCCCGTCCACGCCCTTCACCAGCGCGGCGACGAAGTCGTCGAACGCGAGCTTCTCGCCGCCCGCGACGATTCCGTCGCGCGACACGAAGAGATTCTGCGGCGTCGTGCACATCTGCCCCGAGTACAGCGAGAGCGACATCGCGAGGTTGCGCACCATCCCGGTCAGATCGTCCGTCGAGTCGATCACGACGCCGTTCACGCCGGCCTTCTCGGTGTAGACGAGCGCGTTCGCGTTCTGCTCCAGCCAATCGCCGAAGGCCGTGCCGCCGGTGTAGTCGACGATCGCCACCTCCGGACGCTGCGCGAGCACCTTCGCGAGCGGACGATCCGGCGTGTCGACCGCCAGCATCGCGACGCACGGGTCGAAGCCCGCCTCGCGCAGCACGTTTTGCAGGATCTCCACCGTGATCGCGAGCGGCAGCACCGCGAGCGGATGCGGTTTCACGATGACCGGATTGCCGGTGACGAGGCTCGCGAAGAGGCCCGGATAGGCGTTCCACGTCGGGAACGTCGAGCAGCCGATCGTCAGCGCGATGCCGCGCGGCACGATCCGATACGTCTTCTCGATTCGCAGCGGCTCGGGCTTCGCCGGCTTCTCCCACAGCACGCGATCGGGCACGCGCGCCATCTCCTCGTACGCGTACGCGATCGCTTCGAGGGCGCGGTCCTGCGCGTGCGGCCCGCCGGCCTGGAACGCCATGAGATACGACTGTCCGGTCGTGTGCATCACCGCGTTCGCGATCTCGAACGACGCGGCGTTCAGCCGCTTGAGCGCTTCGAGCGCCACGCCGGTCCGCGCGTCGTACGACGCCGCCGCCCAGCCTTCGCCGGCGCGCTGCGCGGCGGCGACCAGCGTCTCGACGTCGGCCACCGGGTACTGCATGCCCAGCTCGATCCCGTACGGGGAGCGCTCGGTCGCGACCGTTTCGCCGGTCGACGGCTGGGCGAGCCGGAACGGCCGGCCCAGGCGCGCCTCGAACGCGCTCTTGCCGTCCGCGTGCGCGGTCTCGCCGTAGACTTTCGGGCTCGCGCTCTCCGGATACGCGCTGTAGTAGGCGCGCGTCCGGATCGCGTCGCGGGCGGCGTCCAGCGTCGCGCGGTGGCGGTCGAACACGTCGGCGCCGGGGGCCAGGATCGTCGTCATGACGGACGCTTCGGCGGTCGCCGCGGCGCGCCCCGGCGGCCGGCGCGCAGCGAACCGGACGAGACGGGGACCAACCGCCGCGTCCGGGCAAAAGCACGGCCGATGATTCGGGTCGTGACGACGATCGCCGGGCGCGTCCAGGGCGTGGGCTTCCGCGCGTCCGTCCTGGACGTCGCGGCCCGCCACCGGGTCGCCGGCACGGTGCGAAACCTTCGCGACGGCCGCCGCATCGAGGTCGACGCCGAAGGGGAGCGGGCGGACGTGGAACGCTTCATCGACGACGTGCTCGCGCACCCGCCGCGCTTCGCCCGCATCGACCGCGTCGAGCGAACCGAGGCGCAGCCGCGCGGCGCGAGCGGATTCACGGACGCGCCGACGGCGTAACGTCGCGCGCGGCGACCGGTACAACGGCTCGTGTTCCTCTCCATCGCGCTCGCGATCGCGGTCGCCGCGGTACTCCTGCTCTTCGCGCACGTCGCACGGCGCTATCGCGACGCACCGGCGCGCGTCCCCCTGCACGTCGCGTACGACGGCCGGCCGTACCGCTACGGCCCGCGCGCGTTGTTGTGGCTCACGCCCGCGATCCTGGCGTGCGTCGTCGCGGCGGTCGGCGTCGCGTGCGTGACGCAGCCGCCGCGCGCACAGCAGCAGCCGGTGATCGGCATGGTGTTCCTGGTCGTGGCGGAGGTCGCGTGGCTGGTGGGCTGGCTCGTCGACCGGCAGATCGAGCTCGCGCGTCAGATGACGTTCCGGATCGCGCCCTCACGCCTCGTCCTCGTCGTGCTGCCCGTCATCGGCACGATGGCGGTGACCCTCGCGGTCGCCGCGATGAACGCTTGAGCGGACGCGTCGAAACGCTCCGCCGTGCGGGGCGTCGCGCTCGCCGTCGGCGAAGAGCGCGCCCATGAGCACGACCGCCGAAGCCGGATCGGTCCGCGTCACCGGGATCGATCTCACGGGCTACATGACCAAAGACGCCCCGCGCGCCATCGCTTTCTACCGCGACGTGCTGGGCATGGAACCGACCGTCGTCTATCCGGGCGACGCCGGGGCCGAGTTCACCTTACCGGGCGGCGAGACGTTCGGACTTTGGAATCCGGGCGACACGATGCCGTTCCAGACCGCGAGCAGCGCGCTGTTCGCCGTTCCGAGCGTCGAAAACGCCGTCAAGGCGCTCGAAGCACGCGGCATCACGGTGCTGATGAACAACGAAAGCCCGGTCTGCTACATGGCCATGATCGCCGACCCGGACGGCAACATGGTGATCTTGCACCAACGCAAACCCGGCAACGACTGAGGCGCTCTACGGAGCCGTCGTTCCGCCCGACGACGCCGGCGGCGCTTGCGCGGGGCCGCTTTGCGCCGCGGGCGGCGACGGCGATGCGGCCGTCACCGTCTGCACCGGCGAGACGTCCACGACGAGCGTGAGAGGACGGCCGACGCGCCGCTCCGCGAACGCCTGGAGAAAGCTCACTTGCGTCGGGGTCACCGGCGTCGACGAACGGACCAGCAGCTCGACCCGGATCGGCGATGCCAGCCAGTCCACCGACGCGCTGAGCAGCAGCACGCGCTTGAACGTGACCGTGTCGGTGACCAGCGCTTGCCGCAGAACCGCCTCCACCCGCGACTGCTCGATCAGGCGCACCGTCGCGAACGCCAGCGGCACCGCGACGACGCCCACGAGAAGCGCGGCAGTGACGATCGCGCCGCGCGCATGGTGCGTCGCGAAGCCGGCGAGCGCGAAGACGGCCGCGCATGCGAAGGTGATACCGACGAAGTTCGTCGTGAAGAGCAGCAGCGCACCGTAGGCCAGCTCGCGCTGGCCGAGCGCCGCGCCGATCCCGACCACGCACAGCGGCGGCATCAGCGCAACGGCGATCGCGGCACCGCCGACCGACGCGGCGATGGTGCTCCGAACGCGCGCGTAACCGGCGATCGCTCCCGCCGCCAGTGCGACGCCCAGGTCGAGCAGATTCGGATGGCTGCGCGCGAGAATCTCGGACCCCGGCAGCGCGAGATCGACGAGCCTCGCCAGGACCGCCGACATCGCGATCGAGAGCGCCGCGCCCACCGCCAGCGTGGCGATCGCACGCCGGGCGACGGCGACCGATCCGCGCACGAGCGCGAAAGCCAGCGAGACGATCGGCGTCATCAGCGGCGCGATGAGCATCGCACCGATGATCACCGCCGCGCTGTTCGCCAAGAGACCGAAGGTCGCGATCGCGCACGACGCTGCGGCGAGGGCGACGAACGGCCGGTCGAGCCTCGCTTCGCGCGAAGTGTCCTCGACCAGCGGCCCGCGGGCGTCGTTCATTCACGCTGCTGCCGCGACCGCGGAAGACGGTCCTTCCGCGGCGCGCGTCAGAACACGGGGATGATGTCTTCGGGTCCGATGTGCCCGACGTCGACGCCGTCGAGATCGAGCTCCGGGATCGCGGGGAACTCGATGCCCCACTCGCCCACGATCGCGCGCACGCGCGCGAGCGCGGTCTTCCAGTTCTCCGCCTGCTCGTCGTACGTCAGCACGCCGAGGCCGGCGTCGCGCGCGTGCTGCACCAGCACGCGATGGTTCGGCAAGAAGTAGTCGGGGATGTCCCAGAACTGGTTCGGCGGCTCCCACAGGATCATGCTGAGGAACACGAATCCCGCGCGCAGCTGCTTCGTGATCATCGTCTTGTACTCGTCGCTCAGCCCCGGCCAGTCGCGCTCGAGCACGGTCAGGCAGATCGCGAGATGGCGCGCCTCGTCCTGACCGACCTTCTTGAAGATCTCCTTGAACAGCGGGTGCGTCGCCTTCTTCGACATCCCGAAGAACAGCGTCGACGAGGCGACCTCGCCCATCATGAACGACGTGAACAGGACGCTCAGCGGATATTTCGCGAGCGAGGCGCTGTAGCCGGTCCAGTACCGGCCGCCGTTGTGATAGAGCCAGCCGATGTTGTTCTTCGCCGCGCGCGCAAGATCGCTCGTCGCTTCGAAGTCCATCGGCGCGCCGGGAACGAGCTTTTGAATCGCGCGCTGACAGACTTCTTCGTGGTTCATCTCGTCGTGCGTGATCGAGAAGAAGCACTTGCGAATCGGATCTTCCTGATGCGTCTCGAACGCGTGGATCGTCGCCTTCGCGAACACGGCCGGCCCCGAGCCGTCGAAGTTCGCGAGCACCGCGTACCAGTACATGATGCCGAGACGCTGCTCTTCGGTGAAGTCCTCGGCGCGCAGCGTGTCCCACGGGAAATCCGACGGGTTCCACACGTGCCGCTTCGCGCGCTCGTAGAGCTCCGCGAGCTTGGGCGTCTCGACCCGCCACTCCATCGGGAAGATGTTGGGCTGCGGCACCTCCGGGTAGGGCGCGAAGCCGCCCTCCGGGACGACGAGCTGGTTACGGCGGTCGGGGACGGTGGTCGACATCGGGCGCGTGGGTCCTTTCCCTACCGAATGGTCGGTCTGGAGCGAGTATACCCGGGCGGCAGCGTCGATTCAAGCCGCCGGGAGGCGGTCGCCCGGACCGCAGCACCGCCCGATCCCGCGGCGGCGAACGGTCGCCGGCGCACGGCGGCATCGGTGCAGGCCGGGCCGCGCGCCGCGGCCGCCTCAGCAGAGGCGCTCGGCCAGGCGGGCCAGCAGCTCGCTCATCGTCGGGTGCAGGTGCGGCATCTCGGCGATCTCGCGCACCGTCGCGCCGCGGTCGATGAGGGCGATGGCCTCGCCCGCGAGGTCGATCGCATCGTCGAGGACCATCGTGACGCCCACCACGCGACGGTCGTCGCGCCGCGCGAGCATCTTCACGAAGCCCTCGGCTTCGTCGGAGACGAGCGCCTTGCCGACCTCCGCCGCCGGCAGCGTCGTCACCTCGACCTCGATGCCGAGCGCGCGGCATTGCCGTTCGGTCAGCCCCGCCACGGCGAGCTGCGGCTGCGTGTACATCGCGTGCGACTCCCAGCGCGTCCAGTCCATCGGCGCCGGGGTCTGCGCGAACGCGTTGCGCGCGGCCAGCGCGCCGGCGTGCAGCGCGACGTGCACGAGATGCCGGCGCCCCACGACGTCGCCCGCCGCGAAGACGCGCGGGTTCGAGACGCTGCGCAGCGCGTCGTCGACGACGATGCCGCGCGCCGTGTCGCCTTCGATCCCGCCCGCCGCGAGATCGAGTCCGAGCACACGCGGACGCCGGTTCGTCGCGAGCAGCAGCACGTCGGCGCGCGCGCCGTGCGCACCGCGCGGCGTGTCGGCGAGCACGACGACGCACGCGCCGTCACGCCGCACCTCCCGAACGTCGGCGTCGAGCACGACGTCGACTCCGTCGTTCTGGAGCACCGCGCGAATGGCGCTCCCGACGTCGGGGTCTTCGTTACGCAGCAGTTCCGGCGCGTCTTGGAAGAGGGTGACGCGCACGCCGATGCGCGCGAAGAACTGCGCGAAGGCGCAGCCGATCGGCCCGCCGCCGACGATCGCGATCGCCTCCGGAACGTTCGTCATCTCCAGAACGCTCGTGCTCGTGATCGCTGGCGCCTCGGCGACTCCCGGAACGTCGGGGAGAATCGTCGCCGCTCCGGTCGCGACGACGAAACGCTCGGCCACGATGCGCCGGCCGTCGACCTCGACGGCGTCGGGCGCGACGAACCGCGCGTCGCCGCGCACGAGCGGATACGCGGCCATCTCCTCGACCCGATCCGCGGCGAAGTAGTCGACGAGCGCGCGCTTCCGCCGGATGATCGCCGGCAGATCGACGTGCACCCCCGACGTCCGAACGCCGACGTCCCCCGCTTTGGCGACGTCGCCTTCGTACTGCGTCGCGGCCAGCATCGCTTTGGCCGGCATGCAGCCGCGCCGGATGCACGTGCCGCCGAGCTCGTCGGCGCCGGTGACGAGAACGACGTCGCGTCCGCGCTCGCGCGCCTCCTGCGCTGCGGCAAAGCCCGCCGTGCCGGCGCCGATCACACAAAGCTCGTGCCGTTCCTGGACCGCCATCCGCGACCCCGTACCCCGAACGTCTGTCGCTACGCCCGAAATCGTGCGATTCGAGACGCGTCTCGCCGCCGGCGCGCGAGCGCCGTCCCAACCAGGCTGCTCCGACAGCGCGCTGCGACAGCATGACGGCCGACATACGAACAGGTGTTCGATGCAGTGGGCCGAATCGCGAGCGCCCATGGATCCCCGCCCTGCGTCCCGCCCCGCCGCCGACGTCGCCGCGACCCTGGCGGACGTCCAGCGCGCGATCGAACGGCTTGCGCGCGAGGACCGGGCGATGCTGCGCCCGTGGCTGCTCGCGCGCTTCGACGTGCGCGGCTACCGACGGCCGTGAGCCGCGCGTCGTGGAAACGTTCGGCGCTCGTCTGCGGCGCCTGCGACTCGAACGCGGCTTCAGCTGCTCGGACCTGGCCCTGCGCGTCGGCGTGACGGAAGGCGCCGTGCGGCAGATGGAAAGCGGGCAGACGAAGATCGCAAGCTTCGTGGTCGGACTGCGCCTCGCGCGCGAGCTGGCCACCGATGCCTGGTATCTCGCGAACGGCGTTCCGTCCGGCGAAGCGCCGGCGCCTGATGCACCCACCCTCGCTCTGCGCGTCGCCGCGCTCGAACGGCGTCTCGCCGATCTGACCCGCTCGCGCCCGCGGGAGGACGGTTCCGCCTGAGTGCAGGGTCGCGGCGCCGCGACGCCGAGGACGAGCGCACGTGCGCGCGCAGCGCGCGCGTCACGGCACGACGACGATCGGAATCTTCAGCGACGTCGTGACGCCGTCGAGGCGCGACGCCGTCACGGTGAGCTGCGCCGGTCCGGCGCCGCCCCCGAGCCCGGCGGCCGTGAAGTTGTACGCCGAATCCCATTGGCCGGGCGACGTCTGCGCGATCTGCGTTTCGAAGCCCGGATAACCCACCGTGAGCCGCGCGACGTTCGTCGTCGTCACGGCGGTGAAATGCACGGGGGTGCCGTTGCGGACGGTGGTCGGCGCGAAGGTCGCCGCGAAGATGCGCAGCGGATCGTTCGGCCCCGCGAACGTGCTCGCGGGCGCTTGTCCGAACGTGAACGCGTTCGGCTGCGGAGATGGGTGCGGTACCGGCGATGCGCCGTTCGGAGCCGGTGCGATCGAGGCGCTCGGGCTCGGCGCGACGGCGCCGGTCGACCATGGCTGCGGGCCGGCGGAGCGCGTGGCAGCGCCGCGTCGCGGCGGCGGCAGCGAGGCGTTCGGCGGAAGCGTCGGCAGCGGCGCGGGGGTCGGACCGGCGGGCAACGGCGGTCCCGGCGACGCATTCGGCGCGCCGGGCGTGACGATGTGCGGCGTCACCGTGATGACGAGCTCGTTGCGCTGACGGCTGATCTGGTCGTTGCGAAACGCTTTCCCGATCAGCGGCAGGTCGCCGAGGAGCGGAATCTTCGCCGTGCTGCTCGTCGACGTGTCTTGGATGAGCCCCCCGATCACCAGCGTCTCGTCTTCGTGCATCGCGACGGTCGTCTGCGTGTCGCGCGTCGAGATTTGCGGGATTCCGTTCGAGATGCCCGACAGCGAGTTCACCGTCGGGTGCAGTGAGACGGTGATGTAGTTGCCCGCGTTGACGACCGGCGTGATGTCGAGGGTGACGCCCGTTTGAAACGTTTGCAGCTGCGTCGTCGCCACGGTTCCGGTTCCCCCGCCCGTCGTGGTCAGGATCGCGATGTTGTCACCGGCGCGGATCGTGGCCGTGCGCCCCGAGATCGTCGTGATCCGCGGATCGGCAAGGACGCGGCCTTTCCCCGACTGGATCAGCAGGTTCAGGTTCAGCGCGAGCGAGAGCGGCGTACGCCCGACCGCCTGAAACGCGAGGAACGGCGGCGGCGTCCCGCCGTTCGCCGCGTACGGCGTCGTCTCGGAGAACGTCGTGCCGAGGACGGGCGTCGTAAGGCTCAGACCGAGATTCTTCGAGGCGTTTTCGTCGATCTCGAGGATCTCCGTGTCGAGCACGACCAGCTTCTGCTCCACGTCGAGCTGATCGATCAGCGTCTTGGCGAGACGGAGCGCGTAAGGGCTTCCGCTCAGCACGAGCTGCGTGCCGTTCGGCGGAACCGTGATGTGCAGATCGGGCGCCTGCGCCTGCAGCGCCTGCGTGACGGTCGTCGCGATGTCCGTCGCCGACGACGACGGCGCGCCGTTCAGTCCGGGCGCCGCGGCCTTCAGTGAGACGACCTCGACCGAACCTTCGCCGCCTCCCGCGGCAGCCGACGTGCCGGGCTGCTGCACTGGAAGCCCGCCGCCCGCCGACGTCGTGTCGAGCTGCGCGATCGCATCGGCGATCCGCTGGTGCTCCGCGCCGGTCGCGAAGACGGACAGCGCATTGAGGTTCGCATCGGCGCTCACGCGCACGTCGCCGAACGAGCGCGCGAGCAGCTCGCCCACCGACCGCGCCTCCACGTAGCGCAAGCGGTAGACTTCGGTGTACCGAACGCCGGCCTGCGGCTGGTCGACGAGCGCGACCAGCGCCTTCGCCTTCGCGACGTCGTCGGGCGGTCCACCGAGCAGGACGGAGCTTCCCGCGACGCTCGCGCGCACATCGCGGAACTGGTTCGCCACGGCACGCGCGACGTCGCGCGGCGAGGCTTTGGTGACTCGCACCGCTTCAACGGGCGCCGCGCTCGGGGACGGCGAGACGGCCGGCGTGTCGATCGTCGCGAGCAGCGCCTTGATTTGCGCCAGATCGCCGGGCTGCGCGTCGACGAGCAGCGTCCGATTCGGGCCGAGCGCGACACGCGCGTCGCGGTACAGCCCGCGAATCTGCTCCGCGACGGCACGCGGATCGGCGTTGTGCAGCTGGATCGCCTCGGTCGTCGGCCGCAGCGGGTCGCGCACGTCGATGCCTTGCACGACGGCGCGCATGCCCGTCACGTCGTCGGGCGCGGCCATCACGACGAGCGCGTTCGCGGCCGAGTCGATCGCGATGCGCGCATGCGGGTAGAGCGCGCGCAACACCGCAGCCGCCCGAGCCGCGCGAACGAGTTGGAGCGAGAGCACCGCCGGCGGAAACGGCGACGCCGTCGGCGAGGCCCGCCCGCCGCCGGGGGCCGGCATGACGACGACGACGCGATGCGAGCGCGTCCAGACCGCACCGAGCGGGGCAAGGACCGCGCCGAGCGCTTCGTCCAGCGAAAGGCGGTCGAACGCGACGCTCACGCGCCCGGTGACGTCGGGCGACACGGCAATCGAGACGCCGTACAGCAGCGCCACCCGGCGCAGCACCTCGCGCACCGGCGCGTTGCGGACGCGCAGCGAACGCGTCGGGCCGCCGGCCGCGGGCCGGCGCCCGGTGGCGCGCCGTTCCGTCGGGGTGTCGCTGCGTGCGAGGGCTGCGGCTGTCGACGCGGGGGCCGATGCCGCGAGCGACGCCGTGTCCCCGGCGACTGGTGCCGCAGGCGACAGTTCGTCGGCCGCGGCGCCTCCGGCGCCTCCCGCCACGCGCGACTCGCGGAAGCCCGGCATGACGGTTGCGGCCGAACGCGTGCCGCCGCCGAAGAGCGTCGCGCCGGATCCCGGTGACCCGGCGACCGGGATCGCGACCGCGACGGCGAGCGCCACGGCCGCAAACGCCGGCCGTCTCCGCCGCAGACACGAAACGCTCGCGGACCCGCACGCGCGCGCGGCACGCCTCCGGCGCGGTGCTCGCCGGTCGCCGAACGGTTGCGGCATCACGGCGCCCCTCGTGCGACTGCAACTTGCTCGGCCGCCTTGGTGGTCGAAGGAGCTGTCACAGGGTGCCCTTGGTGTGGTGGGTGTGAATGAAGGAACGAAGCGGTGCATCGCCGCTCGATCCCGCGCAGCGTGCGGTGCTGCAAGCGGCGATCGGGTCGCCGGAAACGCCGGACTACGCGCTGATTCGCGCGGTGGCGGCGCTCGACGACGGCGAGACGCGGCGAATGGGGCGGCTGACGGCGATGGGACGTCCGTTCGTCACGGGTGCCCGCCGGACGATCCGCGAGCGCGGCGCAAGTGCGCTCCTCGACGATCCGCCGTCGCCGCAAGAACGGTTGCTCGACGTCGCGACGGCGCGCATTCGCGCCGGCCACGCGGACTTCGCGATGCGCGAGATCGAACGCGAAGCCGAGATCCCGCATCGCACGGTGTACAACGCGTATACGAAGACCGCGCTCGTGCAGGCATGCCGCCGGCGCGCGCAGACGGTGTGGCGCACGCGCTACGAGCGTCGCGTGCTGCTCGCCCATCAGGATCCGGCGCGGCGACCGGTCACCGCGATCGATCTGATTCTCGCGTGGGTGGGATCGGCGCAATTCGCGGGCGATCAAGCCTTGCGCATCCGGCCCGACTTCACGCGCGAGCGGCGCGACGACGACCTGCGAGAGCACATCGACGAGTTGGTCCGGTTCGGCACGACGATCGCCGATGAAGCCGAGATGCTGCTGCCGGAACAGTACGGCGTGTACCTCGCGGCGACGGTGGAAGGCGCGGCCGCATGGTTCGACCGCCGCTCGGCCGGCTATGCCGCCGCGATCATGATGGTGGAGACGCTGCTGGCCCGATCCCGCACGATCTGAGCCCGCCACACCGAATCGGCACATTTGTGCCAACGCGGCTTCTAGCTATCTCTTGCCATTCCTGCCCGACTGAGCGATGATGGTCGCGCTCGACACGTCCGGCGCGGGCGCATGCGAGCGACGTTCGGAGTGGTGTGGCATGTTCGAACGAGCGAGGATCCGGCGCTCGGCATTCGCGGCCGTCGCCGTGGCGGCAGCCGCGGTGCCGGCGCCGGTGACTCCTGTCGTGAGCATCCACGTCACGAATGCGTCGCCCGCGTCCGACCTCGCGTACGTCGCGAGCGCGTCGTCACTCGGCGGATACGTCGTCTCGGACAACGATCCGGCGCCGACGATCCCGCACGGGAACGGCGACGCGTACACGGTCAAGTCCGCGAGCGTTCGCGCGATCGCGGGCGAGCTGATCTATCGTGCCGTGAACGACTCGGCCCACGAGTGCACGTTCGACTACGTCCTCGTCTACGCCGGAACGCGCTTCACGGTCACGACCCGGGCTCGCGCCAGCTGGACGGGAGCGGCGGTGTGCACCTGCGCCGCGACCGGCCTCGATCAGAGCACGGGGAACTTCAGCGTGACCTTCACGATGCAGTGACGTGTCGAGCACCTTCTTCACCTCCGAAAGGACAGCTCGATGTTCCGACTCACCAAGGCCCTCGCGCTCGCCGCCGTCACGGCGTCCGGCCTGCTCATCACGAACCTGTCGCCTGCTCTCGCCGCGAACACCACGGTCGACATCCGCGTGAACAACACCGACCCGTCCGAATCGATGAAGCTCGCTTCGGCGGACTCGACGTTCAGCGGGTACCTGCCGATCGGGACGCAGATCCTGCCCGGTGGCTACGACCCGTCCGCCACCGGACACATCACGTTCTCCGCGCCGCTTCCCACCGGTTCGGTGAGCGGAAAGCTGCAGTACGTGGATTACCTGACGGGCATCAGCGAGTGCACGTTCACCGTACTGGTGAAGGCCGTCACGGGCGGCTACCAGCTCGCGATGAGCAGCGACAACCCCTCGCGGTGCCCGGCGCCGCTCGCGACGCCGAAAACGGCGAACGGCGACTTCACGTCCACGGTCTACCAGTTCGACTGGCACTCCTAGCGGAGCGCGGGAGGCGAGCCGTTCGCCTCCCGCTTCGGCTCTCAGTACGAATACGGCTCGACGGCGAGATACTGCAGCCAGAAGCTCGAGACCGACTCGTCGGACGGAGCGGCGATGCGTCTCGCCGAGTAATCCGCGCCGGCCGGGAGCCAAATGGGCGGGCCGTCAGGCACGACGCCGTGAAGCGTCTTCACCAACGTTCCGTCTTCGCTGAATTCGTTCACGCAGGGCCGGGCGTGGTCGTCGAGCTGGCCCAGCGGCTGCGGACACCACACGGCCGTTTGGAGAACCAGCTGGTGCAGCGGGTCGACGTTGACGAACGGCGAGTCGCCCACCAGCAGCGGACTGAAGTGAGCCGAGCTTTGTGCGACGTCGTACGACCGTCGTACGACGGCCTTCAGCGTCCCGGACCGAAGGTCGATGAACGCCAGGTTGCTCAGAATCGACCCATCCGAGGGGCGCTGGCAGGTCGTCGCGACGATGCCCGTGTGCGTCGACGCGTCGACCGCCATCATGTAGAAGCCGTACCATCCGGCCACCAGCCCGGAGAGCGGCTTCCGCGTGACCGATCCGCTTCCGAAGTCCACCGTGACGAGCGCCGGATGCTGCGAAGAACAGTCCCCCGAGGCAGGCGTCGTGACGAAATAGGCCCTGTCGAGGCTCGACTCGTACGCGAACGTCTGCGCATAGGCGAGGTCGTCCGTCGCCGTGATCCCTGCCGAGACGTCGATGGGCGACGAGAAGTTCTGCCCCGTGGCGAAGTCACCGCGAACGACGTACGGATCGTACGACGGCAGCGCATAGTACAAGTACGCGGCGGACGACGACCCTGATTCGGGCGCGATGGACCATGGTATGACGGCAGCCGTGGCCGGCGGCTGCGGATACGTCGGCTGCGTGAACATGCCGGCACTCGCGAACGGCACGTCCGCGTACAGCGATCCCGCCGCTCCGAACGGATTCGGCGCCACGGCGGCAAGCTCCAGATCGTGCTCCACGATGGGAAAGAACTGCTTGACCGCGACGCCTTCGAGGGGCAGTCCGACGATCGCTCCCGTCGAAAGATCGAACTGCTGGAGCAGCACGGTTTCGGTCGTCGTGGGGTCGATGTCCGCGGCGCCCGCCATCCCGCCGTCCGTGCCGGTCGCATTCCCGATCGTCGACTCCACCGGAACGGGGATGAGCGGGTCGATGCCGTGGTAGTAAAACGTCGAGAAGTCGCTCGCCTCACCGGCCGCGGCCGATCCGCGCGCGGGTATGACGCGCACGTTCACGTAATTGGTGGGCAGCACCCCGGCGCGGTCCAAGTCGATCGTGACCGTGGAGCGGACGCCGCTCGTCGCGACGTGATAGACCGAACCCGTATCGACGCCGTCGTCATCGACGCGGTCGCCGTTCGGGTTGTCGAACATGTTCCAGATCGTCGGCGTCACCTCGAACGCCCATCCGGGAGGAAGAGCCGACAGCTCGACGATCGCTCCGCTCGCGCCGGGCACATTGGAGACGTCGTAGGACACTTGGAGCTTTCCGGCGAGGGGGACGTCGGCGAAGTGACCTCCCGGCACATTGGATCCGCTCGGCGCGAGCAGCGGCGCCGGAGGCCGTGTCGACCCGCTGGAGGGAGCGACGCGCACGAACGCCGCATCGCTGCGATCGTCCGCTGCGGTCGGATCGTTCGGCCGCATGTCGATCCACACGGTATACGTGCCGGCGCCGGCAAGCGCGGACGTCGGCACCGTAACCGTTCCGCTCGTCCCCGTGAGCGGCGTCGAGAACAACGGATAGAGGCCGGCGTTTTGATGGACCAGGATCGTCTCGCCCGGGAGAGAGACGTTCAGTCGTGGGCCGGCCGCGAGGGCCATCGGGTAGCCGGTCAGGTCGTAGCTCACTTGGAATGAGGACCCCGTGACGACAGCCGGCGCGTTCGGGGCGAAGACGACGCGCGACGCGGGCGCGGGTGGTCCGAACGTCAACTGGAAGCTCGTTCGCGCGATGCTTCGCAGACCGGCCGTCGCCTCGTATGTGAGCGCGACCGTCCGCGCCGTGCCGGGCGTCATCGCGATGCCGGCAGCGGAGAACAGCTGCGCAGGGAGAAGCCTCGCATACGGTGCGCTCGAGATCACCTCTGACGGATGACCCGTTACGTACAGGCGATATTGCGCGTTGGCCGGGATACCTTCCCAGTCCGGAGCAATGGTGATGAACGAGCGAAGCGCGGCGCCGGTATCAGATCCGTCGTAAATGCTGTCCGGCGCGCCGCTTTGCCATGGTCCGTCCAGCCGAATGAACGACGGATCGAGACCGGTCGTGTACAGCGCGTCGTAGAAATTGCGCCCGTACGAAGAAAATCCGACGAACGTGTTATGCCCCTGGATCCCGACGCGACCGACTCCCGGCGTAACGGGTTTTCCGGCAGCCGTGAGGAGCTGCTCGATCGCTCGCCGCGCGCTCACCTGCGGTCCGACGTTCAACGGCATGTCCGAGTTCGGAGGAGTGGCGACCGTCGTACCGGTCGTCTGCAACAGACTCCGTACGTCCGTCGCGTGGGCGATCGGGTGTCCGGTGAGGCGGGCGACTTGAAGGGCGATTGCGGCGACTGCCGCGATCTCCGGCGCCGCGGCGGACGTTCCGCCGGTGATGACCGCCGTCGTAGCGTCGTAGGCGGTGCCGCCCTTCATGTATGCGCCGACGTTGTCACCCGGTGCGGAAAGAGAGACACGCGTACCGAAGCCGCTCGAATACGCTAGCATCCCGTCGAAGCGCGTCTCAGCGAACGCCTTCGTCTGTGCCAGGGACGCGTTCCGAGGATTGAGCGGGTTGGCCGCGATCACGTCGTCCAGCGTCGACGCTCCCGCATCGATCGCCCCGCTGTCCAAATCGACGGAGGGCGCCGTGCTGTACGAGACGTCGTCGATCGTGGTCGTAGGGGTTCCCGGCAGCGGCACGTTGGTTGCGGCGCTCCCGCCGGAAGGACCGATCGGCGCGACCGTGTACGTCCGTGTTCCGTCGTTCGCGCTGATGCAAACCACGACGTTCGAGGCATTCACGATCGACGCGATCACGCTCTCGAAAAGAGGATCATCTTCAAGATAGCGTGACGGGAAGCCGAGCGAATCAAGGCCGTAGCCGATGCTGCTCGTGATGACGTTCGGGGCGGGAATCTGTGTCGCCGCACCGATGAACGCGCCCAGCATGTCGCTCTCGCCGATGTCTCCGATTCCGTCACCTTGCGGCATGACGAGCCGGTACGTCGCACCAGGCGCAATTCCGAGCAGATCCGCACCGGCGGGCGCCCGTTCGGACGCGCGCTGTTCGGCATCCGGCAACGCTGCCATCATGGAGAAGTCGAGGCCCACTTCACCGAGGATCGGATCGACGTTGCAGACCTCCGCCGTGCTCGAAAGCTTGCCCGACGGGTCGGAAAGCCACACGGGAATGAGCGGCATTCCGGGCCAGTCGAGATATCGCTGTCCGCCGATGACGTGCGTCGTCCCGCCGTATGACGAGACGCTCTGTTGGCACGGATCGTTCGGTTTCTCCGCCGCCGATGCATCGTCGGCGTCGCCGACGGACACGTTGGTCACGATCTCGCCTGCCCCGGGCAGCTGATCGAAGCGGTTCGCGATCTCATCGAACGCCGCCGCCGCATCGACTCCCGGCGCATTGAGCAAGGCCTGCTGGCTGACCGCGAGGCTCGTATTCGTGGGGAGCGTCGCACGATTGCCCGCTGTTGCGGTGCGTCCGAACGGCGTCGCGCTCGGGCGATGGGCGGCCATATCCGCCATGATCGACGCGGGAATCGGAACCTGCGCACCGAGCATGGAACCGACCGTTCGGTCCGGTGCGGCGTAGGCGACGGTGGGCAGCGCGCGAAGCTGTTTCACGGCGCTTCGGACCGGCGCGGCAGTCACGTGAACGACGTACGCGTTTTCGATGGGAATCAGCTGAGTGCGCAGCGTCGCCTCGGCGCGAGCGCGCAGCGTACCGACGGCCGATGTTCCGGTGCCGGTGAACAGTCGTTGCATCCGGTCGACACCGATGTGGAACAATGCGGCGTTGGTGCGCGCGTCCGACGTGAACGCATGCACCGCCACGTTTCGCGTGCCTCGTATGGCCGCGTCGCGCAGAGTCCGCGCGGTCGTCGCGTCGAGCTGGTCGACGTCGTGCAGCGACGCGACGCCGGGCTTCAGCACGACGATCACGCGGTTCGGAACGTACGCCTTGGGCGGGTGCTCGAGATCGAAGATGATACGGTTGCGCGTAAACTGCCGCACGTCGCCTGTGCCGAGCCCATAGCGGAGCGGTTCGATTCGCATCAGCGTTGGCCGCGTGCGCAGCATGGCGCGCGGACCAGCGAGCATGGTTCGCGCGGTCGGCTTGGCGCCGGCCGCGGGCGCAATAGCGACGCGTCCGTCAGTGTAGATCGTCGCAATGCGGCCGTCGTGGAGCGTCGCCATGAAGGCGATCGTGTGCGCGAACCTCACCGGCGGCTGCGTGCGCTGTTGCGCGCGAGCGGGTGCGGCGCTTACCAGCACAGCGGCGGCGAACAGGGACGCGCCGACCAGCGCGACGCGCGACGCATCGACGAGAACCTTAGTAAACACTGCAGACTCCTTGCGGCTGCGTCACGCCGAGGGCGGACGGCGTGGTGAACGAATGCGCCGCGTCGAGGGCGCTGAGATCGCCGAGATACGCGGCAACGCGGTTCGCGGTGCGATCCGCGACGAACGGTTCGGCCAGATTTGCGTCGACCACGACGCCGTACGGACCGCCCGAGTCGGCGATGCTCGACACGGGCTGTCCGGCGAAGCTGAGCGCGGCCACGGCGCTCGGCGAAGTGACGTACAGCTGCGCGTTGCTTTGGATCGGCTGCGTGGAGGCATCGAGCGGCGCACCGAACGCGACCGCGATCGGCGAGGCGCTCAAGGCTCCGGCTCCGCCGCGAGTACCGGACTCGTCGGTGAAGGCGATCGCCGGCGTAGCGCCGTTCTGCGCGATCGCGAGCTCGTTCAGCGGCCCGTACGGGTCCATCGCGGCGAACGCGATGCCGGCCGCATTCGCCACGGCGAACGCCGCCGGCACGCTGCCGTTCGGCGCGCCGCCGCTCGCCGCGAACGCGCGCACGCCGGACGCGCCGGACGCATAGACGTTCTTCAGGTTCGCGTCGTACGTGACGCCGTCGGCTCCGGCAACGGCCGGGGGCGCGAATCCCGACGCCGGCGTGCCGTTCTCGTCGAAGGCCAGCACCTTGCCCAGGCCGGCGTCGGCGACGAAGATTCGGCGGTCGTCCGCGTCGTACGCGAGCGCAACGGGATTCTGCAGTCCGGCGAAGGCGCCGGCCGGAAGCGGCAGCACGGTGCCGTGGACGTCGTAGCGTTCGACGGCCGGCCGGCTGCCGTTCGCGTAGGCGACGTACAGCGCGCTCGTCTCGTCGACGATCGTGGTCGACACCGCCACGTCGCCGTTCGCGTCGGTCGCGGTCGCATCGAGCGCGCTCGGATACGTCGTCGTATTCGGCGCGACGGCTTGCACGCTGACCTCGTTGGCGGCGCCGCTGATCGGAGTCACCGTAAGGATGCCGGAGAAGCGCGGGCTCGGCGCCACGACGATCTCGGGCGGCGCGTCGGGCTGGACGATGACGTTTCCGTCGGCGTCGAGCGCGGCCGCGACGAACGTCGCCGGATCGCGGCCGACGAGCTCGTATCCCTGCACGCCGCTGAACGACGACGCGAGGACGTTCCCCTGACTCGGCACCGGTCCGAGGCGTACGCTCGCGACCGTGCCGATCACCGTCGCGTTCAGCGTGTTGAGTGCGTCGGCGACGATCGTCTGCGCCGTCTGGACGCTGCCGAGAAGATTTCCTTGCGCCGTCGTCTCGCCCGTCGTCTGGGGCGCGTCGTACAGCGCGATCGCGAAGACGTCGTTTCCGACGGGCGCTTCGATCGAGATCGTCGTCGTGCCGCCCGCCGCGCCGGGCGCGTTCGCGAACGTCACCGGGCCCGGTGTGGCGGCGTCCGGGTTCACGAGCACGATCGCGCTCATCGTCGACGGCGAGACGTACGCGGCGCGACGCCGCGACCGAACCGCGCGCGAGGGCCAGTGCATCGTGAAGCGAACCGCCGCCGCCGCCGCGCCGCGCTGGTGCGACGCCGGAGGAACGCTCGCGTGCGCGCCGCCGCCGCCGCAGCCGTCCGCGCCGGCCGCGAGCGCGAACGCCGCGCACGCGAGCGTACCCGCACGCCGCCACGCCGCCGAGCCGGCCCGGCTTGTCGCGAGCACGACACCGAACCAGGTCCGTCTCATTTGATCGCTCCTTGCGTGACGGTCACGCCGACGCTCACCGTCGCGGTTTGGCCGTAGGCGTCGGTCAGGGTCAACGTGCAGGCTCCGGCGGCCGCCGCCGTGACGCTGAAGGTCGCCGGCGCGTTCGCGCTCGGCGGCGTGACCGCCGCGATGCCGCTGCATCCGGTCGCGCTGACGGGTCCGGCGTAGCTCGTCTCGGCGGCGGCGATCTGCGCGGACTGCGCAACCGCGTCGAACGCCACCGCGTCGCGCGAGACGGTCAGCGGTCCGGCGGGCGGCGGCGTCGCGGGCCCGCGCGCGACGGCGGCGGGAGAGGCGCTCCCGCCGCCGCCGCACGCGCAGCACAGCGCGGCGAGAACGAGCGCGAGCGCGGAGACGATCGAACGGCGGCGCAGACTCGGCATGATGTGCGCTACCGTTTGCGCACGTGCCGTTACTGCACGAGGCGTCGAAAAGCGCGAAAGTTGGCCGAAAGGTACACGACGTCAGTTCACGCCGAGGCCGCGCGCCAGCCGGCGCGCTTCTTTTCTCGCGATCGCGGTGCCGAAGTGCTCCAGCAGCGAGAGCGCCTCGCCGGTGTGGCGCACGGCTTCGTTGCGGATGCCGCGCACGGCGGCGACTTGGCCGAGGTAACGGTGCGCGCTTCCGCGGACGCGCGGATTTCCGATCATCTCGGCGTCGGCGAGCACGGCTTGCGCGAGCGCGGCCGCGTCGTCGTACGCGCCGACCTCGTAGGCGGCGCGTACGCGCGCGCAGCGCGCGAGCAAGACGTTCGCGCTGCGCGCCGGCGCACTCTCCTCCGCGAGCTGCGCGGCGCCGGCGACGCGGTCGGCGCTCTCCTCCTGCGCCACGATGCGCGCGGCCCCGGCGAACGCGATCGGCATCTCGCGCCGCTCGCGCGGGCCGAACAGCCGCTCCATCTCCTCGGACGCCCGCGCCAGGCGCGGCAGCGCGCTCGTCGTGCCGCCGAAGCGTTCGCTGCGAGCGCGCAGCGCGGTGCGGACATGCCCGCCGTTCGACGCGCGCTCCTCGAGCGCTGCGAACGCGCGTGCTTCGGCATCCTTCGCGCAGCCGTCGGCGAGCGCGATCGCGCGCGCCTGCGCGAACGCGACGGCCAGCTGTTCCTTCACGCGCGCGGGATCGATCGTGCGCAGCAGCGCGGCCGCGCGCTCCAGTGCCGCCTGCATCGCACGCGCGTCGCCGCACTCCCAGCGCTGGTCGGCGTACGCGGCGAGCGCGCGCACCAGCAGCGCGCGGTGCCGCTCGCCGGCGAAGGCCTGCACGGCGTCGGCGTGTGCGACGACGAGCGGCGGCCGCGCCGCGACGCCGCCGACCAGCTCGGTGCGCCAGCGGACGCACCATTCGGCGAGGTCGACGTGCTGCTCCGCGGCCAGACGCGCGCGTTCGTCGAGCTCTTCGCCGCGCGCGCCGAGCAGGGCGCGCGCTTCGTCCAGCCGCTCGCGCGCCGCTTCGAGGCGCCCGCGTTCGAGCGCGACCTCGGCGCCCGCGCACGCAGCCTCGATGCGCCGCTCCGCCGCCGGCGCGCCGCGCTCGACGTCGAGGAGAACGCGCTCGGCGAGATCCGACTCGCCCAGCTCGTGCAGCTCGACGCCTTCGCTCACGCGCACCGCCGCGGTGTCGGCCGCGACCATGGCGCGCCGCGTCTCCGCCGGGGCGGGGGCATCCCCGTCGAACGCGCGGAGGAACAGCGCGTGCGCGGTCTGCCGCTCTCGCCGCAGCTGACGCTCGGACAAGCCGAGCTCGGCGGCGACGACCGCGAGCGGCTGGCTGTCGATCTCGCAGCGCAGCAGCGCCGCGTGCACGCGTCCGAGACGCACGGCGCGCCCGCCGCGCGGCTGATCGCGCAGACCGGCGAGGGTCACCGTGACGCGCCGGCGGATGCGCGCGACGGCGCGGCGCTCGTGATCGCCGTCGCGCGCGCCGACCCGCTCGGGCGCGAACAGGTTGCGCACCAGCGGGTTCCGTCGCAGCTCGCGCGCGTCGTCGAGGTTGCGCAGCAAGTGGCGCGACGCGCAGTACGGCGAGCGGTCGGGATCAGCGCGCGGCACGGGTCGGCACCGCCGGCACGACAGCGAAGAACACGGACGTGCGAAGCCTCCGATGGACGTCGATTGCGTGTCCCTACACCCTCGCGTACCGGCGCACCGGTTCGCCCCCACCTGAACCTCCGTCGGCCGCCGACAATACGCGCCCTGCCGCGCGCCTCCTCTCAGGATTTCGGCGCGTCGATCCCTTCGAACGCAATCGTGACGATCGCGTGCGCGACCGCATCGCGCGTGAGCGTTCCGCTGCGGAACCACTCCACCACCGAGTTCGACATACCGAAGAGCAGACGCGCCGCGAGGCGCGGATCGAGATCGCCGCGCACGTCA
The DNA here is from genome assembly GCA_035650875.1 of Vulcanimicrobiaceae bacterium. GTDB lineage: Bacteria > Vulcanimicrobiota > Vulcanimicrobiia > Vulcanimicrobiales > Vulcanimicrobiaceae > Vulcanimicrobium. Next base: position 401,987 of record DASRGU010000004.1, on the reverse strand, counting down.
CCGTCGCGCTGCGCTTCGGCGATGATCGTCGTGACGACACGATCGAACGCGCGCCGCCGCTCGAGCGCCTCGCGCTCGGTGCGCGACGTCCCGCGCACGCGAAAGAGGACGGTCAGCTCGGGGAGCAGACGCAGCGTCGTCTCGGCGACGCGTGCGACGATGTGCCGCAGACGCGCGACCGCCCGCCCGTCGCGCGACTCCGGTTCGTCCAGGATCGCGAAGAGCGCGTCGATCGCGCGCCCGAGACCCCGCTCGAGGAGCGCTTCCTTCCCGCTGACGTGGTGGTAGATCGACGCCTTCGTGATCCCCGCCGCGCGCGCGACGTCGTCCATCGAGGCGCCGTCGTAGCCGCGCTCCGCGAACACGCGGAGCGCGACGTCGGTCAGCGAGTCGATGTCGTGCGGCTTCCGCGGCTCCACGTTAGGAGTCCGGCGAAGGTCGCGAGCCTGCGCTGCGAGAGCCCACTACGGTTTCGGGAGCGCGAACGAGGGCCCGAGCACCGAGGCGATGTCCTTGTACGCCGCGGCGACGATCGGCCGCTCCGCCTCGAGCGCGGCCTGATGCTGCGCGAAGGGCGGCTGCAGCGCCGCGCCGATCTGGAACATCAGCGCGCCGACTTGCTCGCGCACCCGGTCGGGCTTCGCGACGGAGTCCTCGTCGTTCCGGTCGTTCGCCGTGAGCCGGTCGCGCAGCGCGGTGAGCCGCGCACGATCCGCCGGCGAGGCGGTCTTCATCCGCCGGTCGATCTCGTTCAACGCGCGGTCGATCGTGTCGAACCAGCCGAACGCCGTCGCGAGATACGCGTGGCGCGCCTCGCGGTCGGCCCGGGTGAAGGGGCTCGCCGGATCGTCCGAGAGCGTGAACGTCTGCTCCAGCGTCTGGTTGCCGATGTGGAGCCGAGCCGTGTACGTGCCCGGAAGCGCCTCGGGGCCGCTCAGCGGACCCATGTTCTGCACGGTCGTACCGCTCCAGCGCGCCGGGCCGTTCTCGCTCCCGTCCCACACCACGCGGTTGAAGCCCCGCTCGTTGTTGACGAAGTACTTCGTGCCTTCGTCCGTCCGGTACGAGCCGCGCAGCGTGCGCACGACGCGCCCGTTCGCATCCCGGATCTCGATCCACGGACGCTCTTGCTCTTTGGTGCGCTGGTAGAACGTCAGAAGCGCGCCGCCCGGTGCGTTCGGCCCGACGAAGAAGTTGGACGGCATCGAGCCGCCGTCGCCCGGCTCGACCGACGGGAACGACGCCCAGAGCGTCGCCGGGCGGACGGGGAAGAACGTGACCGGCCGCGTGCGCGCGAGGCCGAGCCGTGCCAGCGGCGTCACGTCGTCGAGCACGTAGAAGCCGCGGCCGTGCGTGGCCAGCAGCAGGTCGTTCGTCGCCGGCTGGACGTGCAGGTCGTACACGGGCACGACCGGCAGCCCGTGCTTCACGCGCTCCCACCGCCCGCCGCGGTCGTACGAAACGAACAAGCCGTTCTCGGTCCCCGCGTACAGCACGTTCTCGTCGCGCAGGTCTTGACGCACCACGCGCACCGGCGCGTCCGCCGGCAGGTTCGAGGCGATCGAATGCCACGTCGCGCCGTAGTCGTCGGTCACGAACGCGTAGGGACGGTTGTCGCCGCTGTCGTGACGGTCGAGCTGCACGAACGCCGTCCCGGCGCCGAAGGGGCTCGCGTCGATCTCTTCGACGCGGCCGTACGTGGGCCAGCCCTTCGGCGTGACGTTGCTCCAATGCGCGCCGCCGTCGCGCGTGAGCTGCACGAGCCCGTCGTCGGTGCCGGCCCAGATCACGGCGGCGTCCTTCGGCGAGGGCGCGATCGCGAGCGTGGTGTCGTAGTACTCCGCGCCCGAGACGTCGAGCGTGATCGGCCCGCCGGACGCGACCTGGTGCGCCTTGTCGTTGCGCGTGAGATCGGGGCTGATCGCCGACCAGTGCCGGCCGCGATCGGTCGTCTTGAAGATCACGTTTCCGCCGAAGTAGGCGACGTGGCCGTCCTGCGGCGAGAACGCGAGCGGCGCGTTCCAGTTGAAGCGGTACGGCGACCGCTGCAGCGACGTCGTCGACGTGAACACGTCGCGCGGCCAGGGCGAGATGTCGACGCTCTGCCGGGCCTTCTCGTCGTAGATCCCGAGCACGCCGTCCTGCGTGTTCGTCCAGATCAGCGACGGATCGGTCGGATCGGGGATCGCGAACATCCCGTCACCGCCGGAGAGCGCGAACCAGTCGCGGTTCAGCAACCCGATGCCGTTGCGCGCCGTCGTCGGCGCGCACCACGCGCTGTTGTCCTGGAAACCGCCGCAGATCGTGTACGGCGAGCCGTTGTCGAAGCCCACGTGATAGATCTGGCCGATCGGCAGGCGGGCGAGGAACGCCCACGAGGCGCCGGCGTTGCGGCTCAACACGACCCCGCCGTCGTTGCCTTCGATGATGCGCCGGCCGTCCGCGGACCACCAGATCGCGTGGTTGTCGGGGTGCAGGTAGCCCTCGAGGTGCTTCCACGTGCGGCCGCCGTTCGTCGACACGGTGAGGTACATCGAGAGCGAGATGATGCGGTTCTCGTTCGTCGGATCGACGGCGAGGTGGCTGAAATAGAACGGCCGCTGCTCGGGCAGCGTGCTGCTCGACATCCGGCGCCAGCTCTCGCCGCCGTCGTCCGAACGCCAGATCGTTCCCTGGTGCGACTGGACGACCGCGTAGACGCGGCGCGGATCGCTCGGCGCGACGGCGACGCCGATGCGCCCGAGGATCCCCGACGGGAAGCCGCGGCCGGTGATCTTCGCCCACGTCCGCCCGCCGTCGCGCGAGCGGTACAGGCCGTCGGCGGTTCCGCCGCTGCTGAAGTACCACGGCACGCGCCGGAACTGCCACATCGCCGCGAAGATCGTCCGCGGCGCCTTGGGGCTCCAGGCGAGGTCGGCCGCGCCCGTCGAGGGGCCGACGTACAGCGTCTTCGCCCAGGTCCGCCCGCCGTTCGCCGTCACGTAGACGCCGCGCGAGGAGCTGTCCTTCCACGGGCTGCCGAGCGCCGCGACGATCGCGTGGTTCGGATTCTTCGCGTCGACGAGGATCTTCGCGATCTGCGAGGTCGCGTCGAGGCCGACGTGGGTCCAGTGCTTCGCGCCGTCGTGCGAGAGCCACACGCCGTCGCCGAACGAGACGTCGTTGCGCGGGTTCGCTTCGCCCGTGCCGGCCCAGACGACGTTCTCGTTCGACGGCGCGACGGCGAGCGCGCCGATCGCACCGAAATGCGGGCCTTGCCACGCTGCGGCGAACGACGTCCCGGCGTCCGTCGACTTGAACACGCCGCCCGCCGCGGCGCCGACGTAGTAGAGCTTGGGATCCCGGTCGCTGCCCGCGACCGCGGCGACGCGGCCGCCCGACGCCGCCGGGCCGATCGCGCGAAACGTGTACGTCTCCGGGACCGGGGTCGGCGAGACCACCGTGCGCGGCGCGGGGCGGCGCGGCGACGCGGGCACCGGCGCGGTCGGCCGGCCTTGCGCGCCGGCCGTGATCGCGGCGCAGGGAAGGAGGGCCGCGAGGAACGCGCCCGCGGCGAGCAGAGAGCCGTTTCGCATCGGGGCTGCTTTCCGACGCGGGCGTCGCGGTCCCCGCCCGACCGGCCGGTAGGGGCAAGGCCGCCGTCGCGGAAGGCTCGCCGCGATGGCGACGACGACGACGGTCCCCGAGCTGAGCCGCGAGCAGCTCGTGAAGCTGCTGCGCGACATGCTCACGCAGCGCGCCGTCGACACGCGCGGCTTCCAGCTCAACCGCCAGGGGAAGATCGGGATCGCGATGGGCTCGGAGGGACACGAAGCCGTCCAAGCCGCCACCGGGATGGCGTTCCAGCGCGGAAAGGACCTGCTCTACCCGTACTATCGCAACACCGGGCTGATCCTCGCGTGCGGCTTCCCGCTGGTCGACCTGTTCCGCTCGCAGCTCGCGCGCGCGAAAGACCGCACGGGCGGACGCTCGATCATCAACCACGTTACCGCGAAAGAGCTCGGGATCGCGTCGATCTCGTCGATCATCGCGGCCCAGTGCACGCACGCGGTCGGCGCGGCATGGACGCTGAAATATCGGGGCGAGCGCGACCGCGTCGTGTTCTGTCAGTTCGGCGAGGGCGCGACGAGCCAAGGCGAATGGCACGAGGCGCTGAACTTCGCCGCGGTCCACCGGCTGCCGGTCGTGTTCTTGTGCGAGAACAACCAGTGGGCGATCTCGACGCACGTGAGCAAACAGATGAAGGTCGCGACGGTCGCGACGCGCGCCGCCGGCTACGGCATGCGCGGCGTGAGCTGCGACGGCTTCGATCCGATCGCGACGTACGTCGCGGTGCGTGAGGCGCGCGAGCACGCGGCGGCCGGAAACGGTCCCGTGCTCGTCGAAGCGCACTGTTACCGCTTTCTCTCGCACACCACGGACGACGACGACCGCACCTACCGCACGCGCGACGAAGTCGCGCAGCACCGCCCGAGCGATCCGCTCCCGCGCTTCGAGCGCGTGCTCGTGGAGCGCGGCGTCGTGCGCGACGACGAGATCGCCGCACTGAAGCGCGAGATCACCGAGCTGGTGAACGCGACCACGGATCTCGTCGAAGCGGAGCCGTATCCGCCGGCGGAATCGCTCTACGGAAATACGTACGCCGGCCCCGACGACCCATGGCGGGTTCAGCCGAACGGCTGAACCCTTCGCGGTCGTGGGTTCGGCGAAACGCTGAACCCTTCGCGGTCCTCGCTTCGCTCCGGTCCGCCCCTCGCGCTGAGCGAACGCGGCGGTGCGCGGTTCAGCGGCGCAGCGTGATCGATCCGTTGAGGCTGTTCAGCCGGAGGTCGTAAGCGCCGTTGCCGACCGTGCCGTTCACGCTCGCACCCGGGCCGAACTGCGGGCGGCTCACGGGTAGGCCGACGCGGATGTCGCCGTTCAGGGTTTTCGCGGTGACCCGCGCGCCCGAGCCGCCCGGCAGCGTGACGGTCAGCTCGCCGTTCACCGTCTTCGCCTCCAGGGACCCGCCGCGCGAGCCCACGACGTGCGCGTCGATGTTCCCGTTGACCGTCTCGATCCGTTCGACTTCGGTGCCCTCCGCACGCACGTTGCCGTTGACGCTGGCGATGTCGTCGATCGGGCCGTCGTTCTGCGCCTCGACGTTGCCGTTCACCGAGCGCGCCGTCAGCGCGATGCCGTGCGGAACCTCGACGTCGAAGTCCACCTCGACGTCGTTGTCGTGCGTCGACTCGTGCGCGTCGCACGGCGCGTTCTGGTCGGGCGGATAGCGCACGCAGACCACCGTCGTGTCGCCGTGCGTCTCGACGCGGATCGCGACCTGGGAGGGATCGCTGTGCGTCCCGTGCTTCTCGGCGCGGATGTGGAACCGGTCGCCGGTATGCACGCGGATGCTGCCGTTGACGTCGGTGATCTCGAGCCGCCCGCCGCGGTGCATCGTCCCGTCGTACGTGAACGGCACGGCCGCCAGCGCCAAAACTAAAAACATAGTTACACGCTACATCAGCGGGGCGGCGCCGTCAAGCCCGCATCCCGGCCGCTTTGCTGCCGCCCGCGCTCCGTATACAGGCGCAGCTCGGCGATGTCGCGCGGGAAGATGACCCCCAGCGCCCAGTCGATGGCGACGCGGATGCGCCGGTCGACGCCGGGCAGGCGCGCCAAATAGTAGCCGCGCCACAGAAACCAGGCCGGAAAACCGGTCAGCACGACGCCGCCCGGCAGCGCGGCCACGCCGCGGCGACCGCCGAGCGACGCCATCGTGCCGAGCGCGGTGAAGCGGAACGGCCGCGTCGCCTCGCCGCGGAGCACCGCGACGAGATTGTCGGCGAGCGCCGGCCCTTCGCGGATCGCGTGCTGCGCCGTCGCCGGATACCAGGCGCTCTTGTCGCTCTCGTCGGGATCGGGCTTCGTCGGGATCCAGGCGCAGTCGCCCAGCGCCCACACCCCGTCGCGCCCGATCACCGACATGTCTTGCCGCACCACGATCCCGCCGTTCCGCGCGTGCACAACGCCCCGGAGATCGCCGAGCACCGGCGAGGGCCGCACGCCCGCGCTCCACACGACCGTCGCCGTCGCGACCGACGTCCCGGACTGCAGCGAAATCGCGCGTTCGTCGATGCGCGTCACGCCGTCGCCGACGATCAGCTCGACCTTCCGCCGCTTCAAATGCCGCGCGGTGTAGCGCCCCATCGCTTCGGGCAGATCGGCGAGCAGCGCCTTTCCGGCTTCGATCAGGATCATCCGCACGTCGGCCAGCTTCAGCGCCGGATAGTAGCGGATGATCGAGCGGAAGAAATCGACCAGCTCACCGGCGCACTCGCACCCGGTGTAGCCGCCGCCGACCACGACAAAGGTCAGCAGCCGATCGCGCTCGGGCCCGGGCGGCGTGACGACCGCTTGTTCGAGCGCAGCGACGATGCGGTTGCGCAGCGCCTCGGCGTCCTCGAGCGACTTGAGCGGAAGCGTGTGTCGCTCCACGCCTTCGATCCCGAACGTCGACGTCACCGACCCGAGCGCGAGGACGAGCTGGTCGTACTGCAGCGTCGTGACGTCGCCGGTGATGGGATGCCTGGCCGCGATGCGGCGTGCGTCCAGGTCGATCGAGGCGATCTCGCCCAGCACGAACGTCGTGCGCTTCAGCTGCGCGCGCACCGGCGTCACCACGTGTCGCGGCTCGAGCCCGCCGGAGCTCACCTCGGGCAGCATCGGCGTGAAGAGCGTGAAGTTGTCGCGGCTGACGAGCGCGATCTCGGCCTCGCCGGGCCGCAGGCGCTTCTCGAGCCGTCGCGCGACGGCGACGCCCGCGAAGCCTCCGCCGAGGACGACGATCTTGGTCAACGGTGCACTCCGGTCCACGGCGTTACCCAGGGATGCCACGTCATCACGACGACCAGGATCACGCCGAGCGCGAGCAGCGCCCAGAGCAGGCCGGCGATCGCCTTAGTCATGTGCCGGCTCGCGGAGCGCGGACCGCCGGTCGCGAAGGACCACCCGATGCAAGATCGCGACCCGTCCGCTCAGCCGAGGCAATCGACGGGCCGCCGTGCCACGGGGACAGCCGGCGGGATCCTCGCCGCGCTCGCGATCGCCGCCGCGAAGTTCAAGGCGCTCGCCGCGCTGCTCCTGAGCTTCAAGTGGCTCGTGTTCGCGCCGAAGATCCTGCTCAGCTTCGGGACCATGTTTCTCTCGGTCTGGTTCTATGCGCTGGTGTTCGGCGGCTGGAAGATCGGGATCGTGTTCGTGCTGATGATCCTCGTTCACGAGCTGGGGCATCTGCTCACGTTCCGGAACTTCGGCGTTCGGGCGAGCCTGCCGTACTTCATCCCGGGGTTCGGCGCGTTCGTCTCTTCGCCGATGAGCGCGGACCCGACGCGCAACGCGGTCGCGGCGCTGATGGGACCCGTCTTCGGCGTCGCCGCGGCCGCCGCGTGCTGGGGCTACGGGATCGCGACCGGCGAGCAGTTCTGGATCGCGTGCGCCTACATCGGGTTCTTCCTGAACCTGTTCAACTTGCTGCCGGCGTTCCCGTTCGACGGCGGACGCATCGCCGGCGCGATCGACGGACGGCTGTGGATCGCGGGCATCGTGCTGCTCGTCGGCTTCATCGTCTATTTCCACGCGTACACGGCGTTCACGATCCTCATCCTGCTGTTCGTGCTGGCGAACTCGCTGCCGCGGATCGCCGCGGCGTTTCGCGGACAGGTCGACCCGTCGATGCAGGTCGTGAGCGCCGGGCCGCGGATGACGCTCGCGCTCTTCTACTTCGCGCTGATCGCGATCGCCGTCGCCGGAGCCGCCGCCACCGCGCATCACTCCGCTGCGGTTCGGTAGCCGCGCCGCCGCGCTCGCGCTCGCGGCGGTCTCGATCGCGCTCGCGCTGACGGTGCTCCGGCCGCCGCCGACGCAGGGTCCGTTCGGACGCGACTTCGAGGCCTACTATGCCGCGGGCGCCACGTGGGACGCCGGCGGGGATCCGTGGTCGCGCGACGTCTGGCGCGTGGAACGCACCGTCCCGGGCGTCGATGCGTCGCGCGACGAGCTGCTGCCGTATGCGGGGCCCGCGGCGCTGCTGCCGCTGCTCGGCGCGCTCGCGCGTCTGCCGTTCGACGGCGCCGTCGCCCTCTGGACGCTGCTGCTGACGATCGCCGTGGCCGCGCTCGCCGCCGCCGCGCTCGCGCTCGCCGGCGTTCCCGTCGGGGCGGCGCTGCTGCCGGCGGTCGCGCTGGCGCTGATGAGCGGACCCGGGACGAGCGACATCGCGCTCGGGCAAGCCGCCGCGCTCAGCGCGGCGGGCGTCGCGCTCATGCTGTTGGCCTGCGAGCGCGGGATGACGCTGCGGGCGACGCTCGGCGCGGCGGCAGCGACGCTGCTCGCGGGCGCGCAGCCGAATCTCGCGCTGCCGCTGATCGCGCGCCTTCGCGATCCGCGCGCGCTGGCTGCGGCGACCGGCGGAGGCATCGCGTTCCTCGCGCTGACGCTCGCCGCGGGCGGCGGTTTCACCGGCTTCGCGCATTACGTCGCGCTGCTCGCAGCCCACGGCGGCGCCGAACGGTTCGACGCGATTCAGTACACGGCCACGGCGATCGCGTTCGGCTTCGGCGCGCCGCCGGACACCGCGCTCGCGATCGCTGCCGGGTGCGCGTGCGTCGCGATCGCGGGCGTCGCCGCCGCGATCGTCGCGCTGCGGCTCGACGCGCGCGACGGCACGTTCGCCGGGATCGCCGCGTTGCCGTTCGCCGTGCCGTTCTTCCACGAGCACGACTTCGTGGTGCTCGCGCTGCCGCTGCTCGTGCTCGCCGTCTCCGCGCGCGGCGCGGCGCGCGCGTGGGCAGGCGCCGCCGCGCCGCTCGCGTTCGTCGACTGGTTCGGGCTCGCGCAGCGCCCGCTCGCGCAGCCGCAGATCCTCGTCGCCGGGCTCGCCGTCGCCGCGCTGTTCGTCGCGCTGCGCGCGAGACGACCCGGTCCGTCGGACGCGACGCCGTTCGCCGTGCTCGCGCTGATCGCGCTGCTCGCGGTCCCCGCCGCGCGACACGCACCCGCGCCGGTGTGGCCCGACGCCTTGCCGCCGCACTATTCCGTGCCCGCCCGCGCCTCGGCGAGCGAAGTCTGGCACGCCGAACAACACGCCGCCGGCCTCGACCGCCGGGTCGCCGAATGGGCGTCCCTCCGAACGCTCCCGCTCCTCGGCTGCGGCTGCCTCTTCATCGCGATCTGCCTCAACGGCCGCCGCACGCTCCACACCACGCCCGCCGCCTGACCAACGCCCGGCGGCGGAAGGCGGCTTGCGCCCGCAGGGCGCAAATGCGATGGATTGGGCGCTCGTTCAGAGCGCCGAATCCGGCCTCGCGATCGTCTCGGCGGCGGAAGGCGGCTTGCGCCCGCAGGGCGCAAACGCGATGGATTGGGCGCTCGTTCAGAGCGCCCAATCCTCTAGATGTCGACGTTCATGAAGTCGTCGAACGGCGTGGTGTTGTTCGGGTGCCAGCCCTTGAGGTCGCTGTTGTACGCGTGAACGTCCTCGCTGATGAACAGCACGACGTACGCGTCGTCGGCGTCGATGCGCTTGAGCGCCGCGGCGATGATCTTCTTCTTCGTCGCCTCGTCGTACGTACGCTTTTCCTGCTGCAGCAGCGGCTCGAGCTTCGGGTCGCACAGCCGCGTCACGTTTTGGCCGTTCGGCGGAAACGCCGCGCACGAGTTCTCGGGATTGAGGTCTGCGTCCGGGGTCAGCTGCCACAAGAACGCGGTGACGTCCCACTTTCCGGCGTACATGATTCCGCCCGTGACCTGGAAGAACAGCGCGGACGAGTAGTGGTGCACGGTGAACGTGACGCCGATCTTCTGCCAGGTGCTGCGGATCAGCTCGATGCGCGAATCGGCATCGGGGCTGCCGGAGACGGTGGCCCAGTCGAGGTTCAGCTTCACGCCGTTCTTCGCGCGGATCCCGTCCGGCCCACGTTTCCAGCCGGCGGCGTCCAGGATGCGATTGGCGCTCGCGATGTCGAACGGGACGAGCGGGACGTTCGAAAAGAACGGGCTGGCCGGGGTCAGCGGCGACTCCTGAACGATGCCTATGCCGTGGCTGATCTTCACGAGCATCGTGCGCCGGTCGGTGGCGAGCCGCAGCGCGCGGCGCACGGCGATGTCGTGCAGCGCGGGATGCGACGTGTTGAAGTCGAGATGGCTGTAGAGATAGCTCGGGCCGCGGAAGGACTTGATCGTCGACAGCGCCGTCGCCTGTCGCACGAACGCCGGCGGCACGTACGTCCACATGTCGATGTCGCCGGTCCGCAGCTCCGTCAGCATCGTGTTGCGGTCCGGGATGATCTTGTAGACGATTTTCTTGATCTTCGGCTGGCCGCGCCAGTAGTACGGGTTCGCCTCCAGCGTGACGTGGTCGGCGCGCACCCACTCGACGTAGCGGAACGGCCCGATCCCGACCGGCTTGCTGTTGTACGGCGCGTTGTTGATGTTCGGGAGATTCCCCAGGATGTGCTTCGGCAGGATGCACGGGTTCGCGCCGGCGGACCCGAAAAACGTCGGCAAGTATCCGCCGTACGGCTGCTTCAAGTGGAAGACGACGGTGTATTTGTCGGGCTCGTCGACCTTCGTGATGAGATCCCAGCCGTCGCGGCCGACCTCGTTGTTCTTGGGGTTGTTCACCGCGTTCGTCGAGAAGACGACGTCGTCGGCATCGAAGGGCGCGCCGTCGGACCATCGCACGCCGTGCCGCAAGTGCCACGTGATCGTGCGGCCGTCCTTGCTGATGCCGCCGTTCGCTTGCGTCGGCACGACGGTCGCGAGCTCGGGGATCGGCCGATTGTCGTGACCGTAGCGGACGAGATACGCCATCGTCAGCTGGCTGAGATTGCCGAGGATGAGCGACGTCGACAGGTGCGGGTTGAGGTTGTCGAACTCCTGAATGTCGCCGATGCGCAGCTCGTGCGGGATCGTCGTCCGGTTGTGCTCGCCGCGGGCCGCGCCGCCCGTCGCGGCGCCGCCCGAAGCGGTCCCGGAAGAGCCGCCGCCCCCGGTTTTCGTGCAGGCGCAGAGCAGCAGCGCTGCGAGGCCGAGGGCGAGTCGTCTCTTCACGTGGCGTTCCTCAGAAATGGTAGGCCCAGGGGTTCCAGAAGGGCGTCGTGATGACCGGCGTCGCGGAGAAGCCCTTCAACGCCGTCGGATAAGTGATCGGAAATTTTCTGAACCACAGGATGATCGACGGATCGTCCTTCGCGAACTCCTGCTGGACGATCTTGTAATCGGCGATCTGACGCTTCGCGTCGATCGTGCCGTTCGCGTCGTCCATCGCCGCGGTGGCGCGGGCGTTGTTCCAGCGCGGGTAGTTCTGTCCGCGCGGCGGCATGAAGTGCCCCGAGTAGACGGCGCTCTCGTCGATCTCCGCGGCGCCGAACCACGCGTAGAGCGCGACGTCGTACGTCCCCTTCGCGAGCGGCCCGCCGACCTGATCGAAGTACAGGGTCGTCGGATAGTTCTTCACCTCCGCGGCGGCCCCGATCGCGTGCCAGTACGCTTGCACCTGCGCCTGGATCGCGTGGGCGGTGACGCTCTCCGCCTGCGTCGAGATCTGGAACGCCAGACGCTGCCCGTTCTTCACGCGGATCCCGCCCGGGCCGACCTTCCACCCGTCGGCGTCCAGCAGCGCCCGCGCCTTCGCCGGGTCGTACGGGTATCGCATCACCGTCGGATCGTAGGCATCGCGGTACAGCGTCGGGTCCATGAACGTCGGGCTCAGCTCGCCCAAGTTGTGTTGGACCTTGTCGAGCATCGACCGGCGGTCGAGCGCGTACGTCAGCGCGCGCCGCACGTTGACGTCGGCGAACATCGGACGGGTCAGGTTGAAATCGAGATGGTCGTAGGCGTACACGACCGGCGCAATGGTGGTGACGCCCGGGATGTCGCGGAGGCGGGCGAACGCCGCCGTCGGGTCGTTCCACGAGAGGTCGACCTCGTGCGTCTGGACCTCCGTCACCAGCGTATTGCCGTCGGGAACGATCCGGTAGATCATCTCGGCGATCGGCGGCTTCCCCATGAAATAGTGGGGGTTCGCTTCGAACCGGATGTTGTCGCCGCGCTGCCAGGAGACGAACGTGTACGGCCCGCTGCCGACCGGGGCGGAGTTGAACGGCGCGTTGTTCATGCTGCCCTTCGCGTCGTTGTACTTGTCGATGATGTGCGCCGGCAGGATCGGCGAGTTTCCGTTCACGCCCCAGAGCTGCTGGAGAAACCACGCGTAGACGTGCTTCATGTGGACCACCGCGACGTACGGATCGCGGCAGTCGATGTCTTTGATCGCATCCCACCCGACCGTCGTGTCGGCGTCGTTCTTGGGATTGACGACCATCTTCCAGGTGGAACGCATGTCGGCGCACGTGAGCTCGCCCTGCCCGTCGCTCCACCGGATGCCGTGGCGCAGCTTGTACTTGATCGTCAGCCCGTCTTTCGACACGTCGCCGTTCTGCACGGTCGGAACCTCGGTGACGGCGTCGGGGACCGGCCGCGCGTGGTCGTCGTAGCGCACGGCATAGTCGAAGAGCAGCGCGGAGAGCTCCAGCGTCGGAGAAGCGGCGCTGAACGCCGGGTTCAGGCCTTTCGGATTCGAGATCGTCGAGATGACGAGCCGGCTCGCGTGCTGTGCGGCCGGGGCGCCGGCCGCGCCGGCGCCCGTGTCACCGACCTTGGTGCACGCGGAGAAGGCCAGCGCGCATGCGGCGCCGGCGAGAGCGAGCCAACGGTCCATCGGCCGGGGTCTTCACCCGGCGGCGTTCGCCCCCTCCGCGTAGAGCATCGTCTGCTCGGCCTGACGGACCGCGTACGCCGCCGTGACTTCGTCGGTGAGCGCCTGCGTCAGCCCGACCTGCGCGTTGAGCAGCAGCGGGAGCGTCGTCACGCCGGCGCGGTACTGGGCCTGCGTCGAGCGCAGGACCGTCTGGGCCTGCGCCAGCTCCGCGTTGGTCTGCGTCAGCGCCGCGTACGCCGAGATGAGGTTCACCACCGACTGCTGAACGTTGAGCTGCATGCTCTGATACGTGCTCTGGTAGTTCGCGACGGCCTGGTCGAGCTGAGCCTGGGCCTGCGCGGTCTGCGCGCGCGTCAGCCCGCGGTCGTACAACGGAAGCGCCAGCGTCAGCCCGACCGATCCGCTCGGGCGGAACGTTCCGCCGCCGAGGTCCGTCGACGCCGTTCCGTAGTCGCCCGAAAGATTGACCGTCGGGAAGTTTCCGAGCCGCGTCGCCCGCAGGTTCTCCTGATACGACAGCACGGTCGCCTTGGCCGACGCGATGTCGGGGCGCAGCAGATCCGCTCGCGCGACCGCTTGATCGTACGTCGGCGTCGGAAACGCGGGCATGATGACGATCGTCCCGTTCGTCGCGCTGAGCGGAGGCACGTCGTCCTTCGGCTGCACGTTCACCGCCGCGTCCAGTCCGAGCGCGTTCGCGAACGTCGCGAGCGAGGTCAGCTGCGCGGCCTGCGCGCGAATCACGGCGACGCGCGCCTGCGCCGTGGGCAGCTGCGCGGTGGCGAGATCGGCGCGCGCCTCGGTGCCAGCGCGGATCTGCGCCGCGACGAGCGCCTCCTGCACTTCGTCGAGCTGCACCGTCGCGAGATCGACCTGGGTCGTGCGCTGGGCGGAGAGCGCGTTGTAGTACGCCGTCGCGACGTTGTACGACACGGTCTGTAGCTGGCGCTGATACGTCGCGATCGACGCGTTCTCGGTGGCGCGCGCGCTGCGGATCTCCGCCGCGACGCGGCCGCCGTCGAAGATGAGCTGCGTCAGGCCGACCGAGAGCGAGTTCTGCGTGCGGCCGACCGACAGCGTGGACCCGCCTCCGGTGGTGCCGGTGGGGGCGCCGGTGCCCGTCGCCGTCGTTCCGCCGGTCCCCGTCGAGACCGAGCTCGTGCTGTGGGTGCTCGAGATCGTGCCTTCCAGATCGGGATACAGCGAGGTCTGCGCGATGCTCACGGCGGCGGCCGAGATGCCGACCGCGGCGCGCGCCGCGGCGAGCGCGGGCGAGCGCGCGTAGGCGATGAGGATCGCCTGCTGCAGCGTGACGACCTGCGGGATCCCGGGCGCGAGGTGCGGCGGCGAGACCGGCGCCGGCGTACCGTAGGCGGGATACGGGAGCGGCGCAGCCTGATCGGCGGGCGCGAGCGTCGGGATCGCGGCGGCGTTGACCGCCGTCGCGCCCCCGGAAATGGCCGGCGACGCGGGCGCGCCCGGGGCGAGCGGAGCCGCGGTGCCGGCGGCGCCCGGAAGCGCGCTCGAGCTCTGGTTGCGATTCGAAGAGCTGGTCCCGCCGGCCGGCGCGGTCGTCGCGCTCGCGCGCGGGGTGATGATCGGCAAGGGCGTCGTCTGCGCCACCACCTGTTCCCCGGCGTCGCGTGCGAGCGCGGGCGCGCACGGTACGGCGAGCGCCAGCAGCGCGACGCCCGCGAGCGCGCGCGCCATGGGGTTCGGATGGTTCACTGAGGCTTGCCTCCGCCTGCTCCTGAAGAAGGCCCGATCGCGACCAAGCTCTTGTCTTGAAGCGCGTCGGGGCGTGTCGTGATCACGGTCGTTCCCGGCCGAATCTGCGGACTGCGGACCTCGCTGAGCGTGTCCGTTTGCAGTCCGACCTGCACCGGCACGATCTTCGCTTGCATCACGTGAACCGGCGGTCCTTGCGAGGCGGCGTTCTTCGCGTTGCCCGGCGCGGCGGGCAGCGGCGTCACGGTGAACACGTTCGCCCCCGCTTCGGTCTGGAACACCGCCGTGCGCGGAACGACGATCGCGTTCGGCTGGAACTGCTTGCGAACGTTCACGCTGACGAGCATACCCCCTCGCAGCACGTTCCCAGGATTCGGCACGCGGATCTGCGCGCGATACGAGAGCGTCCCTTGCGTCGGCGTCGCGTTGACGGCCATGACCTTCGCGGAGAACGTCCGGCCGGCGGTGCTCGACGTCGTGAACGTCACCGGCGTTCCGCGATGCACGAAGCCCAAGTCTTCGTCGGGAACGTTCACGTTGACGTAGACGAAATCGACCTGCGAGACCTGCACGACGGGCGCGTTCGAGCTGGCGAACGCACCGGGGTCCAGCAGCCGCTGCGTCACGATGCCGTCGAACGGCGCGACGATCGAGGTTTGCGCGATCTCCGTCTGCAGCAGCTTTACCTGCGCGCGCGCGGCCTCGAGCGCTCCGCGGTTCTGCGCGATCGTCTGCTGCTGGATCGGAAGCGCGTTCGTTCCTTGCGACTGGGCCGCGCGCAGCGCCACCATGGCTTGGCGTTCGGTCTCGCGCGCGGTGTTGAGCGTCTGCAGCGCCTGCACGTACGCCGCGCGCGCCTGATCGAACGACGTCTGGGCGACGTAGCCTTGCGTGAGGAGCTGCTTGTCGGCGTTGTACGTCGAGAGCGCGCTCGCATACGCGGCTTGCGCCGTCTGCGTCGAGTTCCGCGCCGAGGCCAGCTGCTGCTGCGCCGTCACGATCGTGTTGGAGGCTTGCGCCGACGTCACCGGCGCCTGCAGCGTCGCGCCGCCCAGCTGCGCCGCGTTCTGCGCGACCAGCGCCTGCTGCTGCTCGAGCTGCGCACGCAGCGCGGAATCGTCCAGCTTCGCCAGCAGCTCGCCCCGGCGAACGCGCTCGCCCTGATTGACGTAGACCGCGACCACGTTGCCGGACTGCGGAGTGCTCAGCGTCGACTGCTGCAGCGGCGCGATCTGCCCGTCGAGCGAGACATACGTCGCGAGATCGCGGCGCTGTGCCTGCGCGACGTCGACGGCCAGCGGCGGCGGCCCTTGGTTCTTCGCGGCGCCCCCGCCGCTGCCGCACGCGCCGAGCGCCGCGGCGCAGATCGCCGCGGCCAGCGTCGTTCGCTGACTCCCTCTCATACCGGTCGTTCTCCGTGATCGAATGCGTCCAGAAGGCCCGGGCCGTTCGCCCGAGCTTCCCCGCGTACTACGGCTGGAACGCGAAAATGATTCGCCCGGTTGCCTCTCGTAAGGTCCCGGCGGGATGCGCGGCAAGATCGAGGTTGGGAGGACCTATCAGAGCCAGACCCGGGTCGAGGAGTGGATGACCGCCGAAAAGGCGGGCAACAAGGGTGTCCCGGTGCTCTCGACCCCGAACCTGCTCCAGCTGGTCGAAGAGGCCGCGATGCAATGCGTCGGCCCGCTCCTCGATGCCGAGGAGATCACGCTGGGGACGCACGTCGATCTGGCGCACGTCGCGCCGACGCCGGTCGGGCTGATCGTGCGCACGGAAGTCGAAGTCCTGAAGGTCGACGGCCGGCGCGTCGAGTTCGCGTTCACCGCGTTCGACGAGCGCGAGAAGATCGCCGACGGCACGCACGAGCGGTACATCACCTCGCGCGAGAAATTCCGCGAGCGATTGGAAGAGAAGCTGGGATGAAGCGGCTCGCACCGTAGCGAAAGGCTTCCGCGACTCCCCGGTCGCGGGACCGGGACGAACGCCACCCAGGGGGACATTCTCTTGAATCGACTCAGCACCGGGCTCCTGGCGGTCTTGACCGCGGCGGGAATCGGTACGACGTCCGCAGCCGCGCAAGCGCCGCGCCAAGTCGCGCAGGCGAACGCGCCGGCTCCCGCGCCCGCCGACTTCGGAACGCCGCCGTCCGGCGAGGTGCCGATCCTCTTCAACGATCACCACGTCTACGCGAAGCCGGACACGCTGCGCTCCAACCGCGTGCTCGCGGCGCTCGTCCGCGGGACCACCGTTCTGATCCCGCTGCGCTCGATGTTCGAGCAGATGGGCGCCACGGTGTCCTACAATCCGGCGACGCGCACGGCCGACGTCCAGAAGCCCGGCTCCGACGTGAAGGTCACCGTCGGCAGGCCCGAGGTGATCATCAACGGCGAGTCGCGGCCGCTCGACGTCCCGCCCGAGATCTATCGCGGGACCGTCGTGGTCCCCGTCCGCGTCATCTCCGAGGGGATGGGCGCTTACGTTCAATGGGTCCCGGATCGCCGCGTCGTGGTCGTGCGCTACGTCTCCGCGCCCGTTCCGACCCCGCCGCCTCCGCCGCCGCCGACCCCGGCACCGCCGCCGCCGCCCGCTCCGCCGCCGGCTCCGACGCCCGCTCCGACGCCCACGCCGGTCCACCGGCAGCACTACGAGGCGTTCGTGGTCGGCGACTACGTCTTCTCGCCGCAGGTCTACAACGAGTTCTCGCCCGGCAATCACAACATGGGCCCGTCGTTCTCCGGCCGCGCCGCGGTCGAGTTCCCGCTGCTCAACCTGCCGTGGATGGTCGAAGCCGACGCGCGCCAGTACGCCTACAACCACGTCGGCGCCTACGACGGGGTCGCCCCGGCCAACACGCCGTGCGCGCCGGGGAGCATCGTGCCGCCGGGCGGCACCGGGTGCGTCAACACGATCGGCACGGGAGCGTCGGTCTACGTTCCGTCGTTCCGCGCGATGGACCGCGACGTGGACGTCCGTCTGGCGATCCGGATCGCCGAGCCCCGCGTCTACATCGGCGTCGGCTACCTGTTCCGGAACACCAACTACGGGTACCCGCAGCAGCACGGCTGGGGCTTCGGCGTCGAGAAGCTCCCGGATCTCGACCACACCCTCTCGCTCTTCGGAAGCTTCTGGTACTACCCGAGCGTCGAAGGCAACTACGTGAACCCGCTCGGCATCGGCTACGAGCTCGAATACCGCGTCGCGAAGTACCAGATCGGCGGCGCCTACAGCGTCGGCCGCAGCGGCGTGTTCGTCGAGGGCGGCTTCGAAGGCGACCGGGGCTACAACAAGCAGTTCGCGCCGGGCGACTTCATCCACGACGGCTGGTTCGCGGGGATCGGACTCCACTTCTGATCGACGTTCGCGAACTGAACCGCGACGCGCACGACCCCGGGCGGACTCGCCCGGGGTCGCCGCTTTTCGGGCGGCGCTTTTTTCGAGCGGGTGGCATACCCGTGCGGAAATCGGGGGATCAGTCGCACATCGAGGGTTGGCCGGGACGTGACCCGAAACGGCCTAGGCGAACGCCCGAACGTCCGAGTGGAACCCCGCGCGACCAAGCCGCGTTCCAGGAACACGGATGCGGGATAAGTCCCCGCCCCCTGATTGACGGCTCCGTCGCATGGGTAGGTCCGCAAGAGCCTGAGCAAGCGAGTCTTCTCGCGCGCTCACGCTCCGGCCGGCCCCGCCGGCGCCCGAAACGCCCTTCTACGCCACAACACCTTAGCTAGGGAGTACTACGTGAAACGACTGAGCACCGGGCTCCTGGCCGCGCTTGTCGCGGCCGGAATCGGTACGACGTCGGTCTCGGCCGCGAGCACCGCACAGGCGAAAGGAAACACCGGACCCTTCGCGCCCGTGCAGATCGCTCAGGCAGACCAGTCGATGCCGCCCGCTGACTTCGGCACGCCGCCTTCCGGCGAGGTCCCGATCCTCTTCAACGATCACCACGTTTATACGAAACCCGATCGACTGAAGGCGAACCGCGTCCTCGCCGCGCTCGTCCGCGGCAACACCATCCTGATCCCGCTCCGCTCGATGTTCGAGCAGATGGGCGCGACGGTCTCTTACGACCCCGCTTCGAAGACGGTCGACGTTTCGAAGCCCGGCTCCGACGTGAAGGTCACGGTCGGCCGTCCGGAAGTCGTCATCAACGGCGAGACTCGTCCGCTCGACGTGCCCCCCGAGATCTATCGCGGCTCGGTCGTCGTGCCGGTTCGCGTGATCTCCGAAGGGATGGGCGCCTACGTGCAATGGGTGCCGGATCGTCGCATCGTCGTGGTGCGCTACATCCCGGCCGCGCCTCCGCCGCCTCCGCCGACCCCGACGCCGGCTCCGCCGCCGCCGCCGCCCGCCGCCACCCCGGTTCCGACCCCGGTGCCGACGCCGACCCCGGCTCCGCGACCGCAGTACGAGCACTTCATCGTCGGCGACTACATCTTCTCGCCGAAGGTGTACAACGAGTTCTCGCCCGGCAACACCGGTGGAAATGCCGGCGGGTCGTTCAACGCGCGCGGCGCGATCGAGTTCCCGCTCTTCGGCCTCCCCTGGATGCTCGAAGGCGACTACCGCCAGTGGTCCTACAACCACAACAGCACGATCCCGTCGTCGGCCTTCGCCGGGGGCACCAACCCTTGCGAAAACGGCTCGATCTACGGCACGGACCCCGGGTGCGTGCGCGTGCTCGGCGGTTACGGCTCGGTTCCGGTCCCGTCGTTCGTGGCGCGTGACACCGACTTCGACGGCCGCTTCGCGATTCGCGTCGCGAACCCGCGCGTCTACATCGGCGTCGGCTACCTGACCCGCACCGAGAACTACGGCTACCCGCGTCAGAACGGGTGGGGCTTCGGCGCCGAGAAGCTGCCGGATCTCGACCAGCCGTTCTCGGTCTACGGGAGCATCTGGTACTACCCGAGCGTCTCGGGCGACTTCACCTTCCCGGTGGGCGGCGGCGTTCCGGCTGCTCTCGCAGGGACGACGCAGTCGATCCAAGCGCGCTTCCTGAAGTACCAGATCGGCGGTACCTACAGCTTCGGCGGCCCCGGTGCCGGTCTGTTCATCGATCTCGGCTTCCTGGGCGACCAGATCCGCAACAAGAACCTCATGCCGTCCGACGCCGTGCACTACGGCGGCTACGTCGGCCTCGGGGTCCACTTCTAGACCCGGGCTTCGCCCCGGCGACGGAAACGAGAAGGCCCCCGGCGCTTGCCGGGGGCCTTTCCTATTGCCGTTGCGGGCCGGCGGTTAGCGCTTCGGTCCGGCGGGTCCGGGGCTCGGAGCCGGCGGCGGCTCGACCGTCACCGACGACGGAACCGCGGGGAAGCCCGCGGCCGGGACCGCCGGCAGGCTCTCGCGCGTCTCGTTGGCGACCGCGGCGGCCGGCCAGATCGCCGATGCGGTCCGGTCCTGGTTCAGCGCGAGCGCGACGAGGCGGTTGTGCGGGAAGTCGTGGCGCAGCCACGCGTACGTCGCGTGCACTTTCTTGACGCCGTCGGGCGTGTGGACTTTCGCGTAGAAGACTTCGAGCGCGTAGATCGTCCCCGGGATCCACGAGTCGCACGGGTACTTGCGCTGCCAGTCGTGCATCGCGTCCTCGGTGAGCACCATCGCGCCCATCGCCGGCGAAGCCTTGTCGGGGTCGACGTCGACGCGCAGGCCCTGGTCCTTGATCGTGTTCCGGATCCCGAGAATCGACATCTTCAGCTTGCCGAAGTACTCGTCGGCCGGTGCGACCCGGCAGATTTGGCGGTGAGCGACCATGCGGGGCTTCGCCTTGCCCTTCACCTTGGCGTGAACGGCGTATTTCTTCGCGCCCGCACGAGCGGCTGTTCTCTTCACGACCGCGTGAGCGGCGTGTCTCTTCGCGACCGGATGCTGACCGGTCTGCGCGGCGGCCGGAACGACCGTCGCAGTGGTGACGACGGCGGCGAGCGAAGCGCACGCGAGCAAACGTTTCACGGGAAGAACCTCTTGGTCACCTGGAGAGACGCGGAACGACGAGGTCGGTCACACCGCCTCGCAGGGGGACGTAGTTTTCGTGAGTGCTCGCCCGACACCCGTCGCATTGCTGCAAACGCGTGCGCACGATCGCTCCGCCTTCGGAACCCGGTGGCCGCAGCTGCTCGCGCAGCTCACGGCCGTCGCCGAGTCCGGGGCGAAACTCATCGTCGTCCCCGAAGGGACCGTCCCCGCATACGTTATCGGCAGCGATCCCGTCGATTCGCGCGAGCTCGAGACGGCGGCGGAAAGCGTGATCCGGCTCGCAGCGGCGACCGGCGCGACCGTCGTCTACGGCGCCGCGAGAGCGGGCAAACGAGGCCTCGCCAACAGCGCATACGTCGTCACGCCGGACGGCATCGCAGGCTTCGCCGACAAGTGCTTCCTCTGGCATTTCGACCGGCGCTGGTTCACGGCCGGCTCGGCGCTGGAACCCGTCGTGACGCCGCTCGGCACGCTGGGCGTGTTCATCTGCGCTGACGGACGGATCCCGACGATCGGCGCGGCGCTCGTCGCGAAGGGCGCCGAGATCCTCGTCGTGCCGACCGCGTGGGTCACCAGCGGGCGCGATCCGCACCGGCTCGAGAACCTGCAAGCCGATCTGATGATCCCGGTGCGCGCGCGCGAGAACGGCGTCCCGCTCGTCGCCGCGAACAAATGCGGCGTCGAAGCGCGCAGCGTCGCGTACTGCGGCAAGAGCCAGATCGTCGCCGCGGACGGCAGCGTGGTCGCGCTCGCCGCGGAAGACGCCGAGTGCGTGCTGCGCGGGAGCGTGGCGATCGGTCCGGCGGTCGTCACGCGCGCGCCCGTTCCGCCGCCGGTGCAGCGGCTCGACGGTCCGCCGCTCCCCGCTTCGCTGCGCATCGCGCTCGCCGATCGCCTCGACGACGAGCTGTGCGCGCTCGCCACGGCGGCCGACGCCGAGCTCGTGCTCGATCCGCACCGGCATCCGAGCAGCTCGGACGTCGCGCTCGTCGACGACGAGGCGGTGCTCGATCCGCGCGCGCTCGTGGCGCCGCGGCTCGAAGGCGTACGGCTGTTCGTGTGGCGCGCGTCGATCGAAGCGGAGTGGGTCGCGCCGTTCGCGCGCACGCGCGCCGCCGAGCTGCGCGCGTACGTCGTCACGTTCGACACGCTGCGTCGCCGCGCGTTCGCCGTCGATCCGGACGGGACGATCGTGTGCGGGACGTTCGACGGTTTCGAGCTGGCCGCGTTTTCGTTCGACCGCTCGCGTACGGATGCGTGGAGGGTTGCGCCCGCGACCGACGTACGTGAGGGCCTCGTGCGCACCGCCGACCTGCTGACCGCGACCGCTTCGACGTCGTGAGCGACGCCGCAAAGAGCTTTCAGGAAGCGCACGAGCGCAGCGAGGGCGCACGCGAGGGCGAACGCTGGGTTCCCGTCGCCGCGGCGGTGCTCGCCGTCCTTTCGGCGGTGAGCGGCTTCCTCTCCAACGTGCGCTCGACCGCCGCGCTGGTCGCGAAGAACGACGCGATCGTCGCGACCGCGCACGCCTCCGACACCTACGCACAGTACGAGGCCGAGCGCCAGAAGTTCTACGCGTACCAATCGCTGATCGACGCCGGGCTCGCAAAGAACTCCGTGAAGGTCCGCGCGATCGCGGCGCGCGAGGCGAAGAAAGGTCCGCCGCTGCTCGTCAAAGCGCGCGACTTCGACGAGCGCGCCGACGCGCTGAACGATCGCTCCGAGAAGCTGCTCGCCTCGCACGAGCGCATCGAGGTCGCCGCGACGCTGTTCGAGGTCGCGATCGTGCTGATCTCGATCTCCGCGCTCGTCGGCTCGCGGCTGCTGCCGCTGAGCGCCGCGATCGCGACGGGGATCGGGCTCGTCGTCTTGATCGTCGGTCTGGCGACATGACGCGCGCGGCGAGTGCGCTCGCCGCCGCGTTCGCGCTTCTCGCCGCCGCGAGCGCGTCGCGCCCCGCGCTCGCCCTCCCCGCCGATCTGGCGCCCTCGGCGCCGTTTCCGCACGTGCTCTTCTCCACCGTCGAGCAAGAGCCGGTCGCGCCGGGGATCGCGCGCGCCACCTATCGCCTCGCGACGGCGGCGGGGCCGGTCGTCGTTTCCGTCGTCTCCGCCGATCCGCGCGTCGCCTCCGTGCGGCTCGGCGTCGTGCTCGCGCACGACCGCATCGTGTCGAACGACGAGACCGTGCCGTCGATGGCACGCCGGACCGGCGCGGTCGCGGGGATCAACGGCGACTATTTCGACATCAACGGAACCGGCGCGCCGCTCGGCCTCGCGGTGGTGAACGGCGTTCTCGAGCGCTCGCCGAGCGCGCGCGTCGCCCTCACGGTGGGCCGCGACGGCGAGCTGCGGTTCGAGACGTTCCGCTTCGCCGGGATCGCGACGAGCGGTGCGGTCAGCGTCCCGGTCTCCGCGCTCAACGTCTGGCCGCCGCAGGGCGGCGCCGCGGTGCTGACGCCGGCGTTCGGCGCGGTGCCGCCGGCGAGCGGGGTCGTGGTCGAATCGCTCGTCCCCGAAGCGGGCGCGGCGAGCCCCGGGGGCGACGCGTCGTACCGCGTGACGGACGTCGCCGACGCGCCGCCGTACCCGGCGGCCGGTTTGCGCCTCGCGTACGGCGCCGCGGCGCGCGCGCTCGGCGCGCTGCCCGGCGTCGGCGACGCCGTGACCCTCGCGTACGGCACGGAGCCGCCGCTGCAGGACGCCGTCGCGGCGATCGGCGGCGGGCCGCTGCTGTTGCGCGACGGCGCGCCCGTCGACGACCCGCTCTCGCCCAACTACGCCGAGCGCGGCCGCCGGATCCCGGCGGCGGCCGCCGGCGTTGAGGCGAACGGCACGCTGCTGCTCGTCGCCGTCGACGGACGCCGGCCGTCGGTCTCGATCGGCGTCGACCGGGCGGAGCTGACCGCGCTGCTCCGCGCGCTCGGCGCGACCGACGCGATGCTCCTGGACAGCGGCGGCTCGGCGACGCTCGTCGCGCGCCCGCTCGGCGACCCGGCCGTCGCGCTGCTCAACGATCCGTCGGACGGCGCGCCGCGGCCGGTCGCCGACGGGCTCTTCGCGTACAGCGACGCGCCTTACGGCGGGCGGCCGCAGCTCGTGATCCGTCCTCGCGCGGTGCGGGCGCTGACCGGCGCGCGGGTCGCGCTCGCGTCGCGCCTGGTCGACGCGTCGGACCACCCGCTCGGCGCGCTCGAGCACGGCGCGTGGCGGATCGCGGGCGCGGCGGGCAGCGCGCTCGCCGCCGTGTCGCCGGACGGCGTGCTCGAAGCCGGGCCGCGCGCCGGAGCGGGAAGGATACGGATCGCACGGGGCGGCTACGCGGCGGAGCTTCCCGTGCGCATCGTCGACCGCGTCAGCCGGCTGGCGCTCGGGCCGCCGCGGCTCGATCCGGAGCCGGGCTCGAGCCTCACGCTCGACGCCGAGGCGTTCGACGACCGGCAGCGGCCGATCGCGGTCGACGGGCGGGTGCGCTGGACCGCGCGGGGAGCGAGCGTGACGCCGGACGGCCGGCTGACCGTCGGCGACCGCGACGCCGAAGTCAGCGCGAGCGCCGGCGGCGTGACGACGACGGCGCTCGTTCCGGTCGGCCGGCACGTCGAGCGGCTCGCGCTGTTCGACGGCGCGCACCGCTCCCGCTGGACCTTCGCCACGGCGCCGGCAGGCGGCTCGGGCTCGCTCAGCTTCAGCGCCGATACGCTGCGCCTTGGCTACGACTTCACGACCGGCGGCCGCGCCGCGTACGCGAACGGCGACGTCCCGCTGGGGGAGCCGCTCGATCTGACCTGCACCGTCGTCTCCGACGCGAACGGCGAGGCGCTGCGCGCCGTGCTCGCCGACCGCTACGGCGACCGCGCGACCGTGACGCTCGTCCGGGCGCTCGACGCGCCGGGGACGGTGCGGGCGACGGCCGCCGTCCCCGCGTGGCTGGCGCCGCCGGTCGCCCTGCGCTCGCTCTACGTCGTCGGCACGCTGGCCGCCCCGCCGGTCGTCGCCTCGGGCGTCGTCGGCGTGCGCGACTGCTCGGCGACCGTCCCGGGGACGCCGCCGCCGCCGAGCGCGGCCCAGCCGAGCCCGAGCGCGAACAGCAGCAGCCCGCCGTAGAGCAGGGCCGGCGGCGGCGCCGCCGCGACGGCCAGCGCGGGATAGCTTCCGATCGTGACGCGAACCCGCAGCCCGGCGAGGGCGACGGTTCTTCCGGACGGCGCCATCGCGAGGCCGACCGGCCTTCCGCGGTCGTCCGCGGCGCTGAGAACGAGGGCCGGCGACGACGCGGCGAGCCCGGCGTGTCCGAACGTCGCGAGATCGGCCGGCGTGAAGTACAGCGCGTGGACGGTCAGGTGCAGCGCCGGCGCCGCGAAGGTGTCGAGCGGGACGTCGACGGCGCCGATCCGCTGGCGCTGCGGAAAAAGCAACACCGGCGAAAGGAAGGACGCCGCCGCCGGCTGCGTCACGGTGAGATGCGCGCCGCGCTCGTCGAACGCCTCGACGTACGCGGCGGGGCGGGGCGCCAGGAACAGCACCGAGTCCCCGAGGGCGGCGCGCCCCCCGCTCGCGACGCCGACGTCCGGGGCGCCCCTGCGGCGGAGGGTCACCGCGCCGTCCGCGCCGGCGATCGTCCGCGGCGTCGCGCGGGCGAAGAAGGCGGCAGCGCCGAGCGCCGGGATGGGGACGACGGTCCCCGGCGTCCCGACGACCTCGCTCGTGTCCGGGCCGAGGAGCCCGGAGGCGAGGGCGCCCAGCTCGGCGAGCACCGCGCCGGCGACCGCGACCGCGAGCGCGAGCCGCCGCCCGCGCGCGCCGTCCCGGCCCCGCGCGCCGCGCGCGACGTACGCGACGCCCGAAACGATCGTGACGGCGAGCGCGAGCGCGTACTGCCAGCCGTGGTACACGGGCGAGCCCGGCAGCAGCAGCTGCGCGAAGGCGAGCACGAGGCCGGCGGCCGCGCACGCCAGGGCGATCGGCCGGGCCGTCATCGCAGCGCCGGGGCCACGGCCGCGCGCATCTGCTCGAGCGTCAACGCGCCGTCGATCCCTTTCACCACCCGGCCGTCGCGCGAGACGATCACGGTCGTCGGCAGCCCGAGCGCGACGTACGTTCCGCCGTACTGCTGGGTCTCGTCCACGAGGATCGGGTACGTGACGCCGTGGGCTCGCGCGAACTCCGCGGCCGCACCGGCCGATTCGCCTTCGTCGACGCCCAGCACGTCGACGCGGCCCGCGTACTCGCGCGAGAAGCGCTCGAGCGCGGGCATCTCGCTCTTGCACTC
Organism: Vulcanimicrobiaceae bacterium; assembly: GCA_035650875.1. Lineage (GTDB taxonomy): Bacteria > Vulcanimicrobiota > Vulcanimicrobiia > Vulcanimicrobiales > Vulcanimicrobiaceae > Vulcanimicrobium. The sequence goes on along the minus strand of DASRGU010000004.1, from coordinate 376,255 downwards.
CGCGCACCACGTCGCCCAGAGGTTCAGCAGCACGACCTTGCCGCGGTGGCGGGCCAGGCTGTCGGTCCGCCCGTCGGTCCGGCGCAGGTCGAACGACTGCGCGGGCGCGCCGGCCAGCCCCGAGGGTCCGCCGCCCGCCGCGCCCGCCGCCTCCGAGGTGTTGTAGCATCCGGTGAGGACGAGCAGTCCGAGGACGACGAGGAGCCGGCGCACGGCGATGACTTCGTGCTGAGCGGCGGCGATCCGCCCCGCTTCCGGCCCGGCTTCGTCGAGGCGGGCGGGGTGCGGCTCGCGGCGTTCGAAGCCGGATCGCGCGATCCCGGCGCGCCGGCCGTCGTCCTGCTGCACGGCTTGGGGCACTGGAGCGAGGGCGCGTGGGGCCGGCTGATCCCGCGGCTGGACCCGGCGCTGCGCTACGTCGCGCTCGACCTCCCCGGCTTCGGCGCGAGCGAGAAGCCGGCGGCGCGCTACGACCGCGCGTTCTTCCGCCGCGTCGTCGACGCCGCGCTCGACGCGCTCGGGGTCGCGCGCGTCGCGCTCGTCGGCCATTCGCTCGGCGGGTTCTTGGCGGCCGACTACGCGGGCCGGCACCCCGAGCGGGTCACCCACCTGTCGCTGATCGCTCCGGGCGGGTTCGTGCGCTCGCTGCGCTTCGCCGCGTTCGGGATCGCCGGCCGGCTCGCGCCGATCGCCTTTGCGCTCGCGCCGTCGCGGCGGCTGGTGCTCGCGGCGCTCCGGCGGAGCGTCGTCGACCCGCGCGCGCTCGACGAGGCGACCGTGGAGCGCGGGCTCGCGCTCGCTGCACAGCGGCCCGTACGCCGGGCGTTCGCGGGCGTGTACGCCGACGCGTTGCGCACGTTCGCGCGGCAGCGCGCGACCCGGCACGAGCTGGCCCGCTATCACGGCCCGGTGCTCTGCGCCTGGGGCGCGCGCGACCGCTTCATCCCGGCCCGCGCGATGAGCGCCGTCGTGAGCGTCTACCCGCACGCACGCACGCTGCTGCTCCCGGCGAGCGCGCACTTGCCGATGCTCGAAGAACCCGAGTCTCTCGCCGCCGTGCTCCGCGCCTTCCTGCTCTCCTGATGGCACGACGCATGTCGGCGTCCGCGGCGGACCGCAGCGCAGCGAGGACCGCGAAGAGTTCGGCGCTCGTCGAGAGCGCCGAACTCACCAATCGCCCATGCGCTCTTCGTCGACCTCGCCTTCGAACACGATGGTGCCCGGCGCGAGGATCGCCGAGGCGACCGGCATCCCCGCGTAGCGCAGCTCGCGGCGCAGCGCGTCGTCGGCCGAGCGCGCGACCACCGCGGCGAGCCGCGAAAGAGCGTCCGGTGCGCAGAGCACGCGCGCGGGCGCGACGTTGTACATCCCCCGGAACCGCAGGAGCGCCGCCTCCAGCGCGGTTTCGTCGAACGCCGCGCCGAGTGCGACGGTCCATCGGACGCGTTCCAGGGCGCGCTCCTTACGCGCCCGAACGGGCCGGGCGATGGCTGCCACGATCCTCGACGGACGCGCCCTCGCGGCGGAGCTGCGCGACGAGCTCGGCACGCGCGCCGCGGCGCTGCGCGCGCGCGGCGTCGCTCCGCGCCTCGTCGTGATGCTCGTCGGCGACGATCCCCCGAGCCACGCCTACGCGCGGCAGATCGCGAACGCCGGGACGAAATGCGGCATCGACGTCGCGACCGAGACCCTGCCTTCGGGTGCGAGCGAGAAGGACGTGACGGCGCGGCTGCGCGCGCTCGGCGAGGATGAGCTCGTGCACGGGATCATCCTCCAACAGCCGCTGCCGCCGCACCTCGGCGCGCGCCGGATCGTGGAGGCGATCCCGGCGCAGAAGGACGTCGACGGCGCGAACCCGCTCAACCTCGGACGTCTCGCCGCGAACGCCGGAACCGCGCTGGTGCCGGCGACGCCCGCCGCCGTGATGCTGCTGCTCGAACGCAGCGCGCGCCCGCTGCGCGGCGCGCGGGCGTGCGTCGTCGGACGCTCGAGCGTGGTCGGTCTCCCGGTCGCGCTGCTGCTCGTCGCCCGCGACGCGACCGTGACGGTCGCGCACAGCAAGACGGCGGATCTGCCCGCACGCACGCGGGAGGCGGACATCCTGGTCGTCGCGATGGGACGCCCGGGCGCGATCGGCGCGGAGCACGTGAAGCCGGGCGCGACCGTGATCGACGTCGGCACGACGTACGTGAACGGCAGCGTGCGCGGCGACGTCGACGCCGGCACGGTCGCGCCGCTCGCCGGCGAGCTGACGCCGGTCCCCGGCGGCGTCGGCCCGGTCACGAACGTCGCGCTGCTCCGCAACGTGGTATCGGTAGCCGAAGCCACGCCCTGAATCAACTCACCACGCCGCGCGCCATACACCGTTTCCTCTAAGCGGACCGCAGCGAAGCGAGGACCGCGAAGGCTTCGCGAAGCGAAGCCACCTAATTCATCGAGAAGTGCTTGCCGAAGTAGCGCTCTTGACGGCTGCGGAACTCGCCGCCCGGCGCTTCTTCGCGCACGACGCGCTGCTCCGAGTGGCGGCGCTCGAGCACTTGCCGCAGCTGCGGCAGCAGCCGGCGCAGGAGCCCTGACTCCGCCGCGAGCCGCGCGGCGGACGAGGGCATTTCGAGAAGGTGCTGCTTGAGCGCGTCGGCGACTTGCAGCGCGTCGCCGACGGCGTAGCTCGCGCGCGCGGGATCCGCGGGGAGCCGTACTTCGGCGGTCTTTCCGGAGAAGGCCACGAGCAGACGAACGTACTCGCGAAAGTCGGCCGCGACGCGGGCGATCAGCTCCGCGGCGCGCGCCGGATCGTCCGGCTCGTCCTCGACGAACGCGACTTCGGCGAGCAAGTAGGGATCGCGGCTCACGATCCGCTCGATGCGAAATCGGCGTTCGCCGACCGCGCGGATCGCGTAGCGTCCGGCCGGCAGCGGCGTGACTTCGGCGATCTCGGCGGTGGTGCCGATCTCGTGCGGATCGACGTCGGGGTCGCCGGCCTCTTGCCCCTCGCGGATCAGCACGACGCCGAACGCCTCGCCCGTGTCGAGACATTCGGCGATCATCGTGCGGTAGCGCTCTTCGAACACGTGGAGGTTCACCACCGCGCCCGGAAAGAGCACCGTGTTGAGCGGAAAGAGCCGCAGCGTGCCCGTCTCCGCCATGCGCGGATCAGACCGCTTTGCCGGCCTTCGCCGCTTCGAGACGCTGCTGGACGACGCTCCAGTCGACGTTGGCGAAGAACGCCTCGATGTACTTCGAGCGCTCCGCCGGCTTGTAGTCGAGCATGAACGCGTGCTCCCACACGTCCATCACCAGCAGCGGGACGAAGCCCGCGACGTTGCCGTCCTGGTGCAGCGTGATCCAATGATTCGAGACGCGCTGCGTGTGCGGATCGAAGTACGCGATCGCCCAGCCGACGCCGCGCATCCCGCCGACGGCGGTGAAGTCTTTCTTCCACGTCTCGAACTCGCCGTACGAGCCCCCGAGCGTCTCGGCGAGACCGGAGCCGGGCTGACCGCCGGCGTTCTTGGTCATGTTGCCGAAGTAGTACTCGTGCAGCACCATGCCGTTGTACTCGAAGCCGAGACGGCGGGTGAGCTCGGCGAAATGCGGGTTCGCGCCCTGCGCTTGACCGTTCTGGACGATCTCGGAGATCTGCTCGTTGAGCAGGTTCGTGTTCTTGACGTAGCCCTCGTACAGCCCGAAGTGCACCTGCAGCGTGTTGTCCGAGATGCCTTGCAGTCCGGAAAGATCGAACTTCTTCGGCGTATACGTTTGTTGGGCGAGCGTTGCCAACGGAAGCCTCCTACGGTGATGTTCTTTGGGGAAACCGGAGCTTCGACGCCGTACGCGCGGGCCCCGTATCGGACGCGTCGCGGCGTCCGGGCCCTCCAGGCAGGTTCCCGCTTGCGACGGGCGGCAAACATCGGGGATCGTGCGCGACTTGGCTTACCTCACGCGGCTGCACCGCGAGCCGCCGCCGCTGCTCCTCGAGTTGGAGCAGCACGGCATCCGCGAAGGCATTCCGATCGTCGACCGCGCGTCGGGCCGTTTTCTTTCGGTGCTCGTCCACGCGATGCAAGCGAACCGTATCCTCGAGCTGGGGACGGCGTACGGTTACTCGACCCTCTGGATGGCGTTGGCTCTCCCGCCGGCCGGACGGATCTGGACGATCGACCCGGACATCGAGCGCACGGAAGTCGCCGCCTCGTATTTCGCGCGCGCGGGGGTCGAGGAGAAGGTCATCGTGATCAACCAGCGCGCGCTGGAGATGCTCGACACGTTCCAGCAGCGTAACCTCGACATCGTGTTCATCGACGCGGTGAAGACGGAGTACGAGCAGTATCTCGAGATGGTCGTGCCGATGCTCAAGCGCTCGGGGATCGTCGTCGTCGACAATCTCCTCTGGTCGGGACGCGCGGCGGCCTCGCCCGGACGGGGCGACGACGAGGACACGAAGGCGCTGCGCGCCTTCAACAAGGCGTTCCTCAACCACCCGCAGCTCGACGCGACGATCGTTCCGATCGGCGACGGGATCGGACTCGGTGCCCGCGTCGACTGACGACTTCCGTGCCGCGATGCGCCGCTTCGCGACCGGCGTCGCGATCGTCACCACGACGCACGACGAGCACGTGCACGGGTTCACCGTGAACGCGTTCGCGAGCGTCTCGGCCGAGCCGCCGACCGTGCTGATCTGCGTCAATCGCGGTGCGCTCGCGCACCCGCTGATCGCGCGCGCGCAGCATTTTTGCGTGAACATCCTCGCGCTCGATCAGCGCGAGCTCGCGCAGCGTTTCGCCGGCGGCGAGCCGCGCTCGCGCTTCGAGGGCGTGCCCTACCGTCGCGGCGCGACCGGCTCGCCGATCCTCGGCGGGACGCTGGCGCACCTCGACTGCTGCGTCGACGAAGAGCTGACCGCTTCGACGCACACGATCTTCCTGGGCCGGGTCCTGGACGCGGGCTGGCGCGACGGCGAGCCCCTCGGATACTTCGACCGGGAGTACCGCGACTTCGGGGTCGCGACGTGATCGTCGAGACGTTTCCGGTCGGGATGCTGCAGTGCAACTGCACGATCCTCGGCGACGAAGCGAGCGGCGAAGCGATCGTCATCGACGGCGGCGACGAGGTCGCGGAGATCGCGCGGCGGCTCGACGCGCGCGGGCTGAAGCCGCGCTGGCTCGTGCACACGCACGCGCACATCGATCACATCGGCGCGCTGGGCCCGTTGCGCGAGCGCGTCGGCGGCGCGGGGCTGCTGCACCATGCGGACCGCCCGCTCTACGCGACGCTCGCCGAGCAGGCGCTCTGGCTGGGGCTGGTCACGCCGCCCGAGGTCGTCGGGCTCGACGGCGACCTCGCCGACGGCGACGTACTGCGCGCCGGAGCCCTCGCGCTGCGCTGCGTCCACACTCCGGGACACACGCCCGGCTCGACGTCCTTCGCGCTCGACGCCGCCGGCGCGACGACGCTGTTCACCGGGGACACGCTCTTCGCCGGTTCCGTCGGGCGCTGGGATCTCGGCGGCACGTCGCTGGAGGACATCGTCGCATCGATCCGCCGCAAGCTGCTCGTGCACGACGACGCGAGCGTCGTCGTCCCCGGGCACGGCCCCTCGACGACGATCGGCCTCGAGCGCCGCACCAACCCGTTCCTCCTGCCGTAGCGACCCGGGACGTTCGTCCCTGTGCGCCGAGACATTCGACGCCGCGAGCCGGGGCTCGCAAGCGGGTAACTCTTCGATAATCCGAACGAGGCTTCAGGAGGAACCCGCTCGCCCATGTTGTCTTTCCAGCGCCCGCTCCTGGGCGTTCTCGCCGTCGCCCTCTCCGCCTCGCTGGCCGCATGCGGCGGCGGCGGCAGCTCCGCGCCCGCCGCTCCCGTGACCGGGCCGACGTCGACGCCGACGTCCGTCCCGCCCAGCGGCGCCGGGATCACGGCGTATCCGTCGACGCTGACGTTCGCGGGCGCCGGCTCGGCTGCACAGGCGTTCACCGTGCAGCTCACCGGACAGAACACCGCGACGCCGAAGCTCTCGACCCAGTGCGGAAGCGTGGCGTCGGTCACGACGACGTCGACGACCTTCCCGGCGACCTACACCGTCACGCCGCTCGCGACCGGCGGCTGCACCGTCGTCTTCACCGCCGGCAACTCGTCGGCGGCCGTGTCGATCACGGTCGGCGCTTCGGGCGGCGGTGCGCTCTCGTCGAGCAACACCACGCTGACGCTCGCGACCGGCGCCTCCGGGACGTTCACGGTCACCGCGACGAGCGGGACGATCGGCGCCGACGCGACCGCCTGCAGCGGCATCGCGAACGTCACGCCGGCAGCCGGCGGGACCGCGACCTCGCAGACGTACAACGTGAGCACGATCGCGGCAGGCACGTGCGCCGTGACGGTCTACGACGGCGCGTTCGTGTTCCAAGAGACGATCGTGGTGAGCGGCGCCACGCCGAAGAACGCCGTCACGCTGTCGCCGCCCGCGCTGACGTTCAGCTCGCCGACGGCTCCCGCGCAGCAGGTGCAGGTGAGCTTCACGGGCTCGGTCGGCGCGGTCAGCATCGACGAAAGCTCGTGCTACTCGACGGCTTCGAACGGTCCGAAGATCGCGTATCTCACGCTGGTCGGCACGAGCGCGGGCACGTCGGTGTCGCTGCCGGTGACCGCGAGCGTGCAGCCGTTCGGCTCGGGCTATCCGGGCGGCACGTGCCAGATCGTGTTCACCCCGCAGACCGGAGCAGCGGCGACGCTGCAGGTAACCGTCGCGCCGTAAACGCCACCACGCCGGACGTGACCGACCGAGCCCGCGGAGCGCTGCGCTTCGCGGGCTCGGTCCGTTCTCCGGTCGCGTTCGGGCGTCAGAGCGAGGGCAGGATCTTGCCGTCGTCGTCCGCGCCGAGAAGGAGCGGACGCAGCAGCGGGAGCGCCGGGTCGCCGTACTGCAGCAGATCGTGATGGAAGCGCGCGAGGGTGAACGCGCTTCCGAGCTTCCGCCGGTAGTCTGCGCGGAGCTTGAGGATTTCGAGCTTGCCGAGCGTGTAGTAGCCGTAGGTGGCGTCCTGCGTTCCGCGCTTCGCCTCGGCGCGCGCGTTCGCCGGATCGAGGAACGCCTCGGTGCGGAAGAACGCCTCCGCCTGAGGCTCGGTCATCCCCTGCGTGTGCATCTTCACGCCGGCGACGTAGCGCGCGTTGCGCCAGATCGCTTCGCGCAGCTGCATGAGGCGCACGCGCGGATCGCCGCCGCCCCAGCCTTCGTCGACCATCATCTGCTCGTCGTAATGCGCCCAGCCTTCGACGAACGACGTCGCCGTCAGCAGCTTCTCGCTGAGCGTGAGCGGCAGGTGGCGATCGATGACGAAGTTCGTGAAGTGGCCTGGGTAGACTTCGTGCGCCGACACGATCGGGCGCTCGAAGTCGTTGAACGACTCGAGGTACTGCTCTTGCACCTTCGGCGGGTCGTGCGGATCGGGCGGCGTGACGTAGTAGTACGCCTGCGTCGCGATCGTCTCGAGCGGCCCCGGCGAGTCCTCCGCCGCCTCGGTGGTCGAGCGCATGAACTGCGGCGTCGGCGTGACGCGAATCTTCGCGTCGGGCGGAAGATCGATGATGTGCCGCGCGACGACGAACGCGCGCAGCTTCACGAGATCGGCCTGCGCCGCGGGAAGCAGCCCCGCCGCGGTCGGATGGATCCGATAGATCCGGTCGAGCACCTGCTGCGTCGTCGCGTGCGGATCGATGCGCCTCGCCGTCGCGATCAGCTGCGCGCGGGTCTGCGCGAGCGCTCGTTCGCCGACGGCGAGATACTGCGCGAGCGGGATGTCGACGCCTTCTTCGTACTTCAAGCGCGCGCTGTAGTTCGCCGCGCCGATGGCGAACGTCCCGACCGGGTGCGCCACCCAGCGCGCGCGCACGTACGCGGCGAAGCGCTTCGTCGCCTCGACCGCGCGCGCCGTCGCGGTGCGCAAGCGCGCGCGGGTCGCCGCGTCGCCGGTCCCGGCGAAGTATTGCGGGATGGTGGTCCGCAGCAGATCGACGGTGCCGTCGGCGTCCTCGGCGGCGATCGACGCCGTGTCTTTGTCGACGCCGCTCAGGTTCGCGCGCGCCTGCGCGAACAGCCGCGGAATCTGCTCCTCGCGCGCGATCGCCTCGCGCAGCCGGACGGCGCGCGGTGCGAACTCGCGGGTGACCAGCACGAAGACGCCGCCCGCCGCGGTCTGCACGTAGACGTCCGGCTTGTGGCGCCACGACGCCATCGTGCCGTTGAGCAGCAGATCGTCGCGCAGCGACATCTCCAGCATGCGGCGGTCGAGCCCGCCGCGGGCCGACATCGTGCTCGGATCGAGCGGCGCGAGCTCGGCCAGGTACCGGCGGTCGCGCGCGAGCTGCGCCTGCCAATCGGCGGCGGCGTACGATCCGAGCCGGGCGTCGTACGCGTGGATGCCGACCTGCGTCGCGTACACCGGATTCGCGCGGAACATCTCGGCGAAGTAGCGCTTCGCGAGCGCCGCATACGCGGCGTCGGCGCCCGGCGCCGACGACGCGGCGGGCGACGGCAGAACGGGTGACGCGCCGAGCAGCGCGGCGACGGAGAATGCGGCGGCAAGCGCACGAACGAGACGCATGCTGCCAAACTCGTCACACGACGGCTCGGTCCCTTTCCGACGTCGACCGGGGCGCGCGATCAAGTGCGCGCGTGCTGCCGGTGCGCGCGGTTCAACTGACCGAGGCGCAGCGCTGTTCGACCCAGTAGTGCGTTCCGGCGAGGCCGGGCTCGACGGCGGGGATGTCGGTCTGGTAGTAGATGACGCCCGCGAGGGTCGTGCGCGTGCCGCGGTAGCCGAAGCGCTGGCCCAACGTCACGCCGGGGTCGGGGACGCCGGTCGGCACGTCGGCCCCGCTCTCGAACGTCCACAGCGGCGTGCTCGGGCACGTCACGATGATCGTCGCCGGGTGCGCGGGCGCGCCGGGCGACGGCGACGGGCTCGCCGCGAGCAGGCCGAATGCCGCGAGCGGCGCGAGCAACGACGTCGTTGCGATGCGCGCGCGCACGGCCCTAGTGCAGCTTGATCGTGAGGACGCCCGAGTCGTCGAACACTTTCGGGCCGGCTTTTGCGTCCTCTTCGGTGGTGCCGTTGCCCCGCGCGCTCGCGGCGCGGGCGGCGGCGACGGTGGCGCGCGCCTGCTCGAGCATCGCATCGGTGATGCGGCCCGCGGCGCGGCCCGTGCGATAGTTCTCGATCGCGGCGTGAAGCGCCAGGCGCGAACGCTCCGGGTAGTCCTTCTTCTTCTCGGGATAGCCGTCGAGCGCGGCGTCGATGTCCGCATCGGTGACGGCCAGCGCTTCGTCGATCGTCTTGCCCTTCACCATCTCGACGAGCAGCGAGCTCGTCGCCGTTCCGAAACCGCAGCCGGTGGTGAAGTACGACACGTCCTCGATGACGTCGCCCGGTCCGACCTTCAAGAAGAACGTGTACAGATCGCCGCACGAGTCGCTGAAGTAATCGCCCTGCGCGGTCGGATTCTCCATCGTCCGGAATCCGGTGCGGTGCTCGACGAGCTGCTGAAACTTCGCGAAATTCATTCTAACGGCGCTCCGCCCCGGGCTGCGCGCCCCCCACGCATTGCGTGGGGCCCCCGTTCCGACCTCGCCCCGACGTGCTGCGGAGCGGCAGATCCTGCTGCGCTCGGTCCATCACCGAATTTCCCGTTGCTCGCTCCATCACCGTTGTATCGTATCCCTCAAGCTCGCGCCGCTTCTGCGACGTTGATTTCGAACCGGCACTCGGCCCCGCCGGTTGCGATGCTTTCGACCTGCTTCGCATCCCCGGGCACCACGGACTCGAGGATCGTGTGGATCGCGCTGCACGCTTCGGGGTTCTCGCCGACGACGGAAGCGTACGGACAGTTGTGCTCGTGCAGGACGAGCATGCCGAGGTCCGTCTTCTGGACGTCCGCGGCGACGCCGGACGCCCGGAGCGCCGAGACGACCGCGGCCATGCGATCCTCGGCCGGCTTCTCCGCGACCTCCTCGTTGAGGCGCTCCGCCGCGCGGCGGCCGATGCGCTCGAAAACCGCCTGCACCGCCTCGGCGCCGCCGGCTTCCCGGATCTCGCGCAGCACCGCGTTCAGCATCTTGTCGTAGCGCTGCGGGAAGTAGCGTTCCGCCTGGCCGGTCAGCGAGTATTCGACCGTGGGCTTGGTCCTGCTGCGCCGCACGCGGCGCCCGGCGATCAATCCGTCCTTCTCCAGCACGAAGAGCTGCTGCCGGATGGCATTCGGCGAAAGTCCGAGCAGCTCGGCGAGATCGACGGCCGAGGCGGACCGTCGCTCGCGCAGCGCGGTGACGATCTTGCCGCGCGTGCTTTCGAAGAACCGGTCGTGCATCTGCGCCGAGCCTACCACGGAAGTCGCAGATAGTCCAGACTTTCCTTGACTTTCTCTGCGTCGTTCTTTACGATACGTTCGCATGTCTACGCCCGGGCTGATCGTTCGCGACCTTCAGGTCGCCGTCGAAGGAAAACCGATCCTCAAGGGGATCGACCTCACCGTCGAGCCCGGCCGCGTCCACGCCTTGATGGGACCGAACGGCAGCGGGAAATCGACGCTCGCGTTCACCCTCGCGGGGCACCCCGGCTACCAAGTCCTCGGCGGCGACGCCGTGCTCGACGGCGAGGCGCTGCTCGAGCTTTCGCCGGACAAGCGCGCGAAGGCGGGGCTCTTCCTCTCGTTCCAATATCCGGCCGCGATCCCGGGCGTCTCGGTCGCGAACTTCGTTCGCACCGCGCGGCAGGCGGTTCGGCCGGACGACCTGACCCCCGCGAAGTTTCGCAAGCTCGTCTTCGACAAGCTCGACGTGCTGGAGATGGACCCCGCGTTTCTCGGCCGCTACGTGAACGACGGCTTCTCGGGCGGTGAGAAAAAGCGCCTCGAGATGCTGCAGCTCGCCGTCCTCGCGCCCAAGTACGCCATCCTCGACGAGACCGATTCCGGTCTCGACGTCGATGCGCTGGAGGCGGTCGGCAAGAGCGTGGCCGCGCTGCGCGAGAGCGACGAGGGGAAGAACACCGGCTTCCTCGTGATCACGCACTATCCGCGCATCCTGCGGCACATCGCCGCCGATGCCGTGCACGTCATGATCGACGGACGTATCGTCAAGAGCGGCGGTCCGGATCTCGCCGAGCTGATCGAGCGCGAGGGCTACGACGCGATCCGCGACGAGGCCGGCGTTGCCTAGCACGACCGAAGCGGGCGCGCTCTCCTTCGCGCCCGACGCCGCGATGCTCGACGCGGCGATCGCGCAGCTCGCGCGCGACGGCGAACGCTCAGGCGGTGCGATCTCGCCGGAACGGCGCCGCGCCGCGTTCGCGTCGTTTCGCATGCTTCCCGCGCCGGGCGCGAAGCCTGGACGCACCTGGAAGCACGACTACGACGCGCTTCGCTTCGACGGATTTCGCTGGACGTCCGACCGCACGCCGGTCGAAACCACGCCGCTCGACGCGGTCGCGGCCGCGCGGGCCGCCGAAGCCGACGAAGACCGCCCGGCGCTGGCCACCGACGCCGCGGCCGGAATCGTGCACGCGGGCGCGACGTATCTCGAGCCGGCCTCGCAGCCGGCGCTTCCGGACGGCGTCATCGTCGCGTCGCTCGCCGACGGGCTGCGGCTCGCCGCCGCGCGGCTCGGCGCAGACGCACGCGCGCTCACGTCGATCGAGCAGATCGTGGACGCGCTCGCCGGTTCCGATCGCTTCGCGGCGCTCGCGACGGCGTTCCAGAACTGCGGCGCGTTCGTGTACGTGCCGGACGGCGTGTCGCTCGACGCTCCGGTCCAGCTCGTGTTCGCCGCGAGCGAGGCGTACGACGACGCGGTCTTCCCGCACGTCGTCGTGATCCTCGGCGCGGGCGCGCGCGCCACGGTCGTCGAGCGGCATCTGGGCGAGGGCGACGCGCTGGTCTGCGGTATCGTCGCCGTGCACGCGGCGGACGGCGCGCAGCTCGACTACGTCGCGGTGCAGCAGGCCGGCGAGAACTCGCGGCTCTTCACGACCCGCGCGGCGCGCTGCGAGCGCGACGCGACGGTGCGCTGGCACGCCGCCGAGCTGGGCGGGACGCTCGTGCGCTCGGTGGTCGACACGCGCCTCGAGGCGCAAGGCGGCCGCGCCGAGACCGACGCGCTCTTCTTCAACACCGGCTTCCAGCACGTCGACCTCACGACGACGACCGATCACGCCGTCGGCGACACGACCTCGTCCACCGTCGTCCGCAGCGCCGCGACGGATCGCGGGCAGGGGCGGTTCTTCGGAAACATCACGATCCGGGCGCACGCGCACGGCAGCGACGCCTCGCTGCGCGACGACGCGCTGCTGCTTTCGCGGCGCGCGCACATCGACTCCGTGCCGGCGCTCGAGATCGCGGCGAACGACGTCAGCGCGTTCCACGGTGCGACGGTGGGCTCGCTCGACGAAGACGCGCTGTTCTACGCTTCGAGTCGCGGGATCGCGCGCCCCGACGCGGTACGCATGGTCGCGCTCGCGTTCTTCGAGCCGGCGATCGCGCGCTTTCCGTCGGACGCGCTGCGCGACGAAGTTCGCACCGCGCTGGACCGCAAGATCGACGACGCCACGGGGATCGAGGAATGATCGCCCACGCGCTCGCCGGCCCGCAGGAGCGCGCGAAGCAGGATCGCATCCGCGCCGACTTTCCGATCCTCGCGACGCGTACGTCGCGCGGGAAGCCGCTCACCTATCTGGACTCCGCCGCGACTTCGCAGAAGCCGCAGGCCGTGATCGACGCGCTCGTCGACTACTACACGAACTACAACGCGAACATCCACCGCGGCGTCTACGAGATCGCCGCACGGGCGACCGACGCGTTCGAGGAGGCGCGCGCGAAAGTCGCGCGCTTCGTGAACGCGGCCGAGCCGGCCGAGATCGTGTGGACGCGCAACACGACGGAATCGATCAATCTCGTCTCGTTCTCGTGGGGGCTGCGCAACCTCGGGCCCGGCGACGCGATCCTCACCACGCAGCTCGAGCACCACTCGAACCTCGTGCCGTGGCAGCTGCTCGCGGCGAAGACCGGCGCCGAGCTCCGCTTCATCCCCGCCGATCTCGACGGCGTGCTCGTCCTCGACGGGCTCGACACCCTGCTCGACGGCGTGAAGCTCGTCGCGCTGGCGCACGTCTCGAACACGATCGGCTCGATCGCGCCGCTCGAACCGATCGTCGCGCGCGCGCACGCGGCAGGCGCGCTCGTGCTGGTCGACGCGGCGCAATCCGTCCCGCACATGCCGGTCGACGTGCAGGCGCTCGACGTGGACTTCCTCGCGGCGAGCGGCCACAAGATGTGCGGACCGACCGGCATCGGATTCCTCTACGGCAAGCGCGGGCTGCTCGAAGAGATGCCGCCCTTCCTCACCGGCGGCGACATGATCAAGCGCGTCTCGTACGAGCGCACGTCGTTCAACGAGCTGCCCTGGAAGTTCGAGGCCGGAACCTCGAACGTCGCCGACGCGATCGCGCTCGGAACGGCCGTCGACTACCTGACCGACGTCGGCATGGAGTGGGTTCGCGCGCACGAGGTGCGGCTCACGGCGTACGCGCTCGACGCGCTGCGGCCGCTCGCCGAGCGCGGGCTCGCGGTCTACGGGCCGCCGCGCGCCGAAGACCGGGCGGGCGTCATCTCGTTCAACTTCGCGGACATCCACGCGCACGATCTCGCCTCGATCCTCGACACCGAAGGCGTCTGCGTCCGCGCCGGACACCATTGCACGATGCCGCTCATGGAGAAGATGGGCTGGCCCGCAACCGCGCGCGCCTCGTTCTACCTCTACAATACGGAATCCGACGTCGACGCGCTCGTCGAGGCCCTCAACAAAGCCGCCGGCGTCTTCCGGCTGGCATGACGGTCACGACGGCGGACCGAGCGCAGTCCGGGGCGGAGCGCCTTTAGCATGGACGACTTCTACAAGGAATACATCCTCGACCACTACCGGAACCCGCGCAATTTCGGCAAGCTCGACGCGCCCGACGCCACGGCGGAAGATTTGAACCCGCTGTGCGGCGATACGATCCGGATGGATCTCGCGCTGGATTCCGAGGGGCGCGTGCAGGACGTGAAGTTCAGCGGCAAAGGCTGCGCGATCTCGCAGGCGTCGGCGTCGATGCTGACCGAGACGGTGAAAGGGATGAAGCTCGAGGACGTCGCGACGCTTCCGCAGGATGCGGTGCTCGAGAACGTCGGCATCGGGATCAGCCCGACGCGCATGAAGTGCGCGATGCTGGGCCTGAAGGTGCTCAAGAGCGCCGCGCTCGGCGAGATCGCGTCCTGGCCCGACGAGTCGCGCTGACCGCGTGGCGATGACGGCGACCGCGCTCGTCGCCTTGCGCTTCGCCGTGGCGATCGTGTTCGACGCGCTGGCCTTCACCGTGTGGGACGTCGGGACGCGGCCCCCGCTCAGGCTCGTGCGCGACGTCGCCGCCGGCGCCCGCATCCCGCGCCGGCTCTTCGCCGGCGCCGTGCGGTTCGTCCTCGGCGTCGCGCTGCTGCTGCTCGCCGCGCTCGTCGCGCGGCCCGCGATGGCGACGGCCCGCACCTTCACCGTGCTCGAGACGCTGATGCTCGCGGCGGGCCTGCTCGTCGAACAGCTCGTCGGCCCCGACCTGCGGCGCGCCGCCGCGGCGCCTTCCGCAAAGGGCTAGGTCTCTCCGCCAACCGTCGAGAACGAGCACCCGTCACAAGGGGGTACCGTGGCCGGGCTCAGCACGATCGAGCACGTCGTCCTGCTCTGCATGGAGAACCGCTCGTTCGACCATTATCTCGGCGCGCTCGCGCGGAGCCCGTCGGGCCGCGGCATCGTCGACGGGCTCACCGATCTGCCGCCGGCGATCCCCGATCTCGCCGGGACGCTGGTCCCGGCGTGGCAGATCGACGCGACGCAGCCTCCCGCGGTGTCGCCGCTGTTCCCGGACGTGCCGCACGGGCGCGCCGCGATGCTCGCCAACTGGAACGACGGCAAGAACGACGGGTTCCTGCGCACGTACCAATCCGAGCACCAGCACGGCGGGCCACCGCTCGGCCCGGCCGAAGCGATCATCCCGGTCGGCTACTACACGGGCACGACGCTTCCGGTCCTGTACGCGCTGGCCCAGCAGTTCACGGTCTGCGACCGCTGGTTTTCGTCGATGCTGAGCTCGACGTGGCCCAACCGCAAGTACCTGCACTCGGGCACGCGCGACGCCGACGACGACACGCAGATCGTCCCCGGCGTCAAAGGCTTCGAGACGACGCCGATCTACGCGTTTCTCGAGAACGCAGTCGACGCCAACGGAAAGCCGCTGACCTGGAAGTCGTACTTCAGCGATCTGCCGTTTCTCGCGTTTTGGTACGGCTTCGCGGCCACCCACGCGCTGCGCAACTTCGCCACCGTCGACGCCTTCGTCGACGACTGCCGCGACGACACGCTGCCGTCCGTATCGATCGTCGATCCGCCGTTCACGCTCGCGGACGATCACCCGCCGCACGATCCCGCGCTCGGCCAGAAGTTCATCGGCCTCGTCGTCGATGCGCTCACGAACAGCCGCGCGTGGGAGACGAGCGTCCTGATCCTGCTCTACGACGAGGCGGGCGGGTTCTTCGACCACGCGCCGCCGCCGGCGACCGGGATCGCGAACGACCTCGACGCGAACTACGGCTTCCGCGTTCCGGCGCTCGTCGTGAGCCCGTATGCGCGCTCGGGCGTCTCGCACACGCTCTACGATCACACCTCGTTCATCGCCTCGCTGCGCGAGCTGTGGAACCTCGATCTCGAGTCGACCGGGACGACGTTCGGCGTCCGCTGGCCGCACGCGCACACGATTTGGGACACGCTCGACTTCGGGGCTGCGCCGCACCCGCGCGGGACGTACACCGGCGATCCGCTGACGGCGATCAATTTCGGCAGCGGGGTACGCGACCGTCTCGGCTCACCGCTCGGGCAGTTCGAATCGCTCCTCGAGCGCATCTTCGTGCTGCCCGAGCTGAAGGCGCTCGACCGGCGCGCCGACGTGTTCTCGACCTTGGGCGCGTTCGAGGACAAGGTCGTCACGCTCAAGCGCATGCTGCTCTTCTGATGCCTCCTTCACCGTCGCACGGGGGACGACGCCCATGACCTCACTCACCGGCCGCGTGCTCGATCCGACCAGTCCCGGGTGGGACGCCGCACGGCACAACTTTCGTGCTGCCGTCGACTACGACGAGCTCGTGCCGAAGAACGTCGTGTTCTGTCAGAAGGCGAGCGACGTGCAGAACGCCGTGCGGTGGGCACGCGAGAACGCCGTCCCGCTGCGCGCGCGCTCCGGCCGCCACAGCTACGAAGCGTACTCGCTGGCCCCGGGCGCGCTGATCGTCGACGTGAGCGAGATGGACGAGATCAGCGTCGATCCGGCCGCGAAGACGGCACGCATCGGCGCGGGCACCTACTGTCTGGACCTGCACGAGCAGCTCTACGGGGTCGGCCTCACGATCCCGGCGGCGAGCGGTCTGAGCGTCGGGATCGCCGGCCTCGCGCTCGGCGGCGGCTTCGGCGTCGTCTCGCGAAAGTACGGCCTGACCTGCGACAACGTCGTCGGCGTCGAGCTGGTCGACGCGAACGGCGACCTCGTGACCGCGAACGCGACGGAGAATCCCGATCTGTACTGGGCGTGCCGCGGCGGCGGAGGCGGCAACTTCGGTATCGTCACGTCGTTCGACTTCCGCGTGAACCCGGTCGGCCTGGTCGCCGTGTGCATCGTCACCTGGCAATGGAGCAGCTTCATCGCCGTCGCCGACGCGTTTCAGCACTGGGCTCCGGCGGCGACCGACGATCTGTCCGCGTTCCTGCGCTTCGCGGTGGGAAGCGCACCGGGCGCCGGAACGATCACGCTCTTCGCGCAGCTGACGCCGGACTCACCGGCCGGGCTCGCGCAATTCACGACCCTTCTCGCGCCGATGCTCGCCGCTGCGCCGCCCACGGGCGTCAACGTGCAGACGATGCCGTATTCGGCCGCCGCCGCGACGTTCGCCGGCGCCGACCCGCTGAAGCCCGAATGGATGATCCATCCGCACGACGACACGCAGCTCTTCAAGAGCACGTCGGCGATCGCGTACGAGCCGTTCCCGCAGCAGGCGCTCGAGCTGCTGAAATCGCAGCTCGAGCTCGCGCCCGTGCAGCAAGGCTGGGAGACGAACGAGCCCAGCATGGTGCAGCTGCTCGCAGGCGGCGGCGCGCCCGGACGGGTCCCGGTCGACGCGACCGCCGTACCGCATCGCGGCGCCGTGTGCGTGGTGCAGTACGATGCGTACTGGACCGATCCCGACGATCAGCCGGTCGCCGAGAACTGGATCGAGGGCGTGCGCACGTCGATGCTCCCGTACGCCCGCAACGCGTACGTGAACTACGTCGACTCGCGCATCGAGGACTACCTGGACGCGTACTACGTGTCGAATCTCGCGCGTCTCATCGAGGTGAAGCGCGCCGTCGATCCCGACAATGTCTTTTCGTTCCAGCAGAGCATCCCGACGACGGCGCCCGCACCGAAGGCGACGCCGACCGCGCCGAAGGCGCCGCCGGCGTCCCCGAACGGCTAGATCTCGCGCTGGCCTTCGATGCAGACGTTCTGCGTGTCGTAGGCCCGCTCGAGCACCGTCTTCTCGCCGCCCGGCGTCGCGAACGTCAGCCAGATCGGCCGCGAGTGCGTCGCGGCGTCCACCTGGTTCGTGATCACCGCCCGCCGAAGATCGAGATAGTCGCCGCTGACCCCGAGCGCTTTCGCGGTGTTCGGCATGCGGATCGGCTGGTGTTTCCAGTACGCGAAGACGCCGCCGACCGGGCTCTTCACGATCTTCATCAGCGGCTTGTCGCCCGGATACGTGCCGGGCCGAACGGTGTCGTCGGTCGACGCGACGATCGACTCGATCGCCGTTTGCTTCACCGAGCGGCTCTCGCAGTCGGCGACGTTGCGGTCGGGGATCTGAAGACGCGGCTCGCGGTGCGCGCAGGCGGCGAGGAGGAAGACGGCGGCGAGCCCGAGAGCCGCCCGACGATACGAGATCACGTCGGTTTCAGGCCAGCTTCCCGGAGGTCTTCTCCAGCAGCGCCCAGGCTTGCGCTCCGAAGCGGTCGCGCCATTTCGCGTAGAATCCCGACGAAGCCAGCTTCGCGCGCAGCGAGGGCGCGTCGACGCGCTGCATCGTCATGCCTTGCCGGACGAGCTTCTCCGCCAGCGAGTCGTTGCGGATCTGGGTGTCACGGCGCTGCAGCAGCGCGTACTTCGTGAGGTTCCGCTCGACCACGCGCTGGACGTCCGGCGGCAGCGCCTTCCACGCGTCCTGGTTGCCGAGGAAGTGGTACGCCGACCACATGTGGTTGCTGACGCAGAGGTATTTCTGGACCTCGAACAGCCGCGCCGTCTCGATGATCGCGTACGGGTTCTCTTGGCCGTCGAAGACGTGCGTCTGCAGCGCGGTGTAGACCTCGCTGAAGTTCATGGGCGACGGCGCCGCGCCGAGCGAACGGAAGAGGTCGACCCACAGCTCGCCGGGCGGCGTGCGGATCTTGAAGCCGGCCAGGTCGCCGATCGCGCGCACCGGGTGCGTCCCCGAGGTGATCTGCCGCATCCCGTTCTCCCACATCTTGGGATGCACGTAGAGCCCGGCGGCGCGGATCTGCGCGCGCACGTAGTCGCCCAGCTCGCCGTCCATCGCGCGAAACGCTTCGGCCGAGTCCTTGAACGCGAAGCCGATCGCCTGGATCGCCGCGACGGGTACGACCGACTGCAAGATGCCGCCGTCGAGCGTGAAGAACTGCAGGGCGCCGGAGCGCAGCTGCTGCAGCGCCTGCGTGTCGCCGCCCAGCTCGTTGTTCGGGAAGATCTGGACCTGGAGCCGGCCGCCCGTCTGCGCGCGCACGGCATCCCAGCACTCGCGCATCCGCACGTTGAGCGGGTGGTCGACGGAGATGTTGCTCGCGTACTTGTAGGTCCACTGAGCGGCGCGCGCGGGGGCGCGGATCACCGCGATCGACGCGAGCGCGGCGGCGCCGGAGACCGCGAAGCGGGCGCGCGTGATGCTGGGTTGGGTCACGAGGTCATCCTTTCGATGGATCAGTCGAGCATGAGTCCGCCGTCGACCGTGAGCGTCTCGCCGGCGACGAACGAGGCGCGCGGCGAGAGCAGCCACACGATCGCCTCGGCGATCTCGTGCGGCTCGGCGGAGCGGTTGAGCAGGGTCATCGCTTCGACGCGCGCGCGGTGCCGTTCGTCGGCGAACGCGTCGGCGAGCATCGGCGTGAGCGTCGCGCCCGGCGCGACGCAGTTCACGACGATCTTGCGCTCGGCGAGCGCGCGCGCCGCGCTGCGCGAGAGGGCGAGGACGGCGCCCTTGCTCGCGGCGTACGCGGCCGTGCCCGACAGCCCGCCGCCGCGCTTGCCGGCCACGCTCGCGACCGTGCAGATGCGGCCGCCCTCGCGCATGCGCTTCGCGGCTTCGCGAACGCACAGGAACGTCCCGACGACGTTGACGTCGTAGACGCGCCGGAACGTCGCCGCATCCAGTTCGTCGAACGGCGTCGTCTCGGCGATCCCCGCCGGCGTCGCGAGCGCGTCCAGCGTCCCGCCGAAGTACCGCAGCGCTTCGTCGAACAGCGCGCCGACCGACGCCTCGTCCGTGACGTCGACGCGGACGGCGTGCCCGTCGATGTGCTGCGCCACGGCGCTCGCCGCCTCGAAGTCGCGGTCGGCGACGACGACGCGATAGCCGTCGCGGCACAGCAGCTCGCACGTCGCCTTGCCGATCCCGGAAGCGCCGCCCGTCACGACCGCCGTACGGGGCGCATCGCCGAACCATTCCATTCTAACGGCGCTCCGCCCCGGGCTTGGGAGCGAAGCTCCCCTGCGCTTCGCGCAGCGGACCGAAGGTCCGTGGGTTCCGGCGTGAGCCGGAATCCATGCCCCCCACGCTTTGGGTGGGGCCCCCGGGCCGACCTCGCCGCGGCGTGCTGCGGAACGCGTGACGCTGCTGCGCTCGGTCCATCACCGTTGTGATCGAAAGGCGCGCCGTCGAGCGCTGCTGCGCTCGGTCCGGGGGCGTGGTCACAGGAATACTCCCGGGTGTTCCAACGCGTCGCGGAGGGCGGCGAGGAATCTTGCGGCGGGGGCGCCGTCGATGAAGCGGTGGTCGAAGGTCAGGACGCAGGTGAGGGTCCAGGCCGGGGTGACGGCGCCGTTGACGACGGCGGGGCGCAGCGTTGCGGCGCCGATCCCGAGGATCGCGGTTTGCGGCGGATCGGGAAGCGGGGCGACGCGCTCCACGCCTTGCGGGCCGACGTTCGAGATCGAGAAGGCCGCGCCGCCGACGTCGTCGCGCGACAGGGCGCCGTCGCGGGCGAGACGCGCGAGCCGCAGCACCTCGCGCTGCGTCTCGGCGAGCGTGAGCGACGCAGCGTCGCGGACGACCGGGACGATGAGGCCGTGCGGCGTGTCGGCGGCGAGCCCGATGTCGCAGCGCTCGAACGGGGCGCCCGTCGCCGCGTCGGTGCGAATCTCCGGGTGCTCGCGCAGCAGCCGCGCGACGGCGTACACCGCGAACGCGCTCCAGCCGACGTCGCCGCGCCGCGCGATCAGCGCGTGCAGCGCGTCCACGCGCGCGCTCGTCTCGACCTGCGGAAGCGCGAGGACGCCGACGTCGGTCATCTTGCGGAAGATCTCGCGCCGCGACGCCGGAAGCTTCGGCGGCAACGCGCTGCGCCCGGGCGCCGGCGCGGCAAACGCGTGCGGCGCAGCGGCCGCGCGCGCCTCGACGTCCACGAGCGTGATTCGGCCGCGCGGTCCGCTCCCGCGCACGTCGTGCAGCGTCACGCCGCGCTCGCGGGCGAGACGGCGGGCCGCGGGCGAGGCGATCGTGCGCGTTCGCGCGGCAGGCGCGGCGGGCACGACGGACTCGGGGGTCGGCACGACGCCGTTCGCCGAGGCGCTCACGCGAGGCGCTTCGACGATCCGCGCCGACTCGCGTACGTCGGGCGCGACGCTCGCATGCGCGGCGCGCGTCACGCTCTCGTGCGCCGCGCGCGCCGCGCCGCCGTGCGCTGCCGGCGCCTCGACCGGGTGTTCTCCGGGGAGCGCGATGATGCCGATCACCTCGCCGCACGCGAACTCTTCGCCGTCGCTGCCGAGCGCGCGGAGCATCGTCCCGTTCGCGGGCGCTTCCACTTCGTAGGAGATCTTGTCGGTGGAGACCTCGAGGAGCGGCTCGCCCTGCCGGACCGGCTCGCCGGGCTGTTTCATCCAGCGCGCGATCGTGCCGGACGCCATCGTCAGCCCGAGCTTCGGCATGACGACCTCGACGGGCACTAGAGCTCCCGTCGCGCGAGACGGCGCGCGGCGTCGGCGATCATCGGCGCTTTCGGATACATCGCCTCCTGCAGCACCGGCGCGAACGGAACCGGCACGTGCGCCGCGCCGAGCCGCGCGACGGGAGCGTCGAGATCGTCGAAGCAGTGCTCGCCGATCCACGCCGCGATCTCGGCGCCGACGCCGCCGACGCGCACCGCCTCGTGCGCGACCACGACCCGGTGCGTGCGCGCGGCCGCGTCGGCGATCGCGTCGTAGTCCAGCGGCCACACGCTGCGCAGATTGACCACGGTGGCGTCGATGCCGTCCGCCTCGAGCAGCGCCGCCGCCTCCATCGCACGCCCGACCGTGATCCCGTACGTGAGGATCGCGACGTCCGAGCCCTCGCGCATCGTCTTCGCCTTGCCGATCGGGACGACGAAATCGTCGCCGTCCGGGACCGGGCCGCGCTGCGGAAAAAGCGCTTTGTGCTCGAAGTACAGCGTCGGGTTGTCGCTGCGGATCGCGGCTTTGAGCAATCCCTTCGCGTCCTCGGCGTCGGCCGGGACGACGACCTCCAGCCCCGGCGTGTGGACGAACCACGACTCGAGCGCCTGCGAGTGCTGCGAGCCGGCCGACTTGGTGATCCCGTCCGGCGCGCGCAGCGTCATCGGAACCACGCACTGCTCGCCGAACATGTAGCGCAGCTTCGCGGCCTGGTTCACGACCTCGTCCATCGCGCAGGTGATGAAGTCCGCGAAGTGCATGTCGACCACGGGGCGGCAGCCGGTGAGCGCCGCGCCGACGCCGGCGCCGACCAGCGCAGCTTCGGAGATCGGCGTGTCGCGCACGCGGTCGAAGCCGAACTCCTGCGGCAGTCCCTTGAACTGTCCGAAGATGCCGCCTTGCTTCGCGATGTCCTCGCCCATGAGAAACACGGTGGGATCGCGGCGCATCTCTTCGCGCATCGCCTCCAGGGTCGCGTCGGAGAACGAGAGGGTCGGCATCAGTGCGCGCCTCCATGCGAGCCGCTTCCGAGCTCGGGCGCGAACGGCAAGAACGCGGCGCGCTCGCGCTCCTCGATGCGATGCACCGCATCGCTTGCGTCGCGGTCGCCGGCGTACGCGCCGAAGAACGCCTCGCTCTTCTCGGGTGACGGCGAGCTGCGCGCGAACGCGACGGCGTCGTCGAACTCGGCGCGCGCCTCGCGCCAAATCCGTTCGAAGTCGTCGGGAGAAAGCGCCTCGCCCAGCGTCGCCTGCAGCCGCACGATGGGATCGGAGGCGCTCATCACGTCCTCGACCTCGGCCTTCTGCCGGTAGCGCTCCGGATCGCCGATGAAGTGCCCCCGCGCGCGGTAGGTCTTGCACTCCACGAACGTCGGCCCGCCGCCCGACCGCGCGCGCGCCACGGCGGCGCCGAGCGCGTCGTAGACGGCGAAGGCGTCGAAGCCGTCGACGACGACGGCCGGGATCCCGTAGCCGTCGGCGCGCACGGCGACGTCGGCGATCTTCATCGTCTCGGCGGTCGACGTGGTCGAGGCGTACTTGTTGTTCTCGAGGACGAAGATCGCGGGCAGGTTCCACACGGCGCACAGGTTGAGGTTCTCGTGGAAGGGCCCGCGGTTGGTGGCGCCGTCGCCGAAGAAGCAAACCGCCACCTGATCGGTCTTCCGCTGCTGCGCGCTCAGCGCGGCGCCCGCGACGAGCCCGAACCCGCCCGCGACGACGCCGTTCGCCCCCAGCATCCCGACCGAGAAGTCGGCGATGTGCATCGACCCGCCCTTGCCCTTGCACACGCCGGTGGCGCGGGCGAACAGCTCGGCGACCATCGCGCGCATCGGCGTCCCCTTGGCGAGCGTGTGCCCGTGGCCGCGGTGGGTGGAAGCGATGGAGTCGTCGGCGCGCAGGTTGGCGCACGTCCCGGCGGCGACCGCCTCCTGCCCGATCGAGAGGTGCGCGAAGCCCGGGATCTCGCCGGCGAGGAAGTGCTTCTCGATGCCCTCCTCCAGCACGCGGATGCGGATCATCGTCCGCAGCAGCGCGATCCCGAGCTCGCGCCGCGCGCGCGAGGGCGGTGGGGTGAGGACGTCGGTCAAGAGAGCTCCTTCGGTGGCGGGCCGGGCTGGCGTGATTTCACCGTCCGGCCTGTCCCACCCGCGAGGGCGCCCCGGCGGCAACCCTGCCCGGCCGCCCCTTGGAAAACGGAGGGAAGTTTCCGTCGGGCTACCTAAGTCGCACGGCCACCACAATCAACCGCTGGCTCTAGGGGAGTTGTATCGTGAAGCAGACTCTTTCGCGCGGTCGTTTCGTCGCCGCGACCGCCGGCGCCGCCGCGGTGACCCTCGGCGGAGCGCCGTACGTCATCGCCGCGCCGACGAAGGAACTCGTCGTCGGGCTCAACGTCCCCCAAACGGGGCCGTACTCGGACCAAGGTGCCGATCAGCTTCGCGCCTACAACCTCGCGATCGACGAGATCAACGCGAAGGGCGGGATCATGGGCATGAAGGTGCGCTCGACGGTCGGCGACACGCAAGCGAAGCCGGCCGTCGCACGGGACAACGCTCAGCGCATGATCGAACGCGACGGAGCGATCATGGTCACCGGCGGCTCGTCGACCGCCGTCGCGGTCGCGGTCTCCTCGTTGTGCCAGGACAAGAACGTCATCTTCATGGCGACCCTGACGCACGGCGACGAAACGACGAACCAGAACTGCCACAAGCACACGTTCCGCCGCTACAACGACGCGTACATGAGCTCGCAGGCGCTCGCGCGGACGATGGCGACGAAGTACGGCGGGGGCAAGTGGTTCTACATCACCGCCGACTACGCGTGGGGGCATTCGAACTTCGAGAACATCACGCGCGTGGTGGAGGCGAAGGGAGCGAAGACCGTCAAGAACGTGCTGACGCCGTTCCCGGGAACCGTCGACTTCTCGTCGGCGCTGGCGCAGGCGCAGGCCGCGAAGCCGGACGTGCTCGTCGTCATCGAGTTCGGGCAGGACATGGTGAACTGCGTCAACCAGTCGGCGCAATTCGGTCTGACGAAGTCGGCGAAGATCCTCGTGCCGCTCGTCGACGAGTACATGGCGATCGGTGCGAAGGACAACTTCGACAACGTCGCCTCCACGGTGCCGTTCTACTACCAGTACCACGCGCAGAAGTATCCCGGCGCGAAGCGGTTCGTCGACGCGTTCCGGGCCCGCTACAAGGTCCCGCCCTCCAACGGGGCCGAGTGCGCGTACGCCGACATGTACATCTACAAGATGGCGGTGGAGAAAGCCGGCAGCACCGATCCCCACAAGGTCATCGACGTCCTCGAGAACACGAAGTTCCAGTTCACGAAGGAGCTCGAGTGGTACCGCAAGGAGGACCATCAGGGCGTGAACTCGTGCCTGGTCGTCGAGGGCTTGCCCATGAAGCAGCGTGCCGACGGCGGATTCGGGTTCGCGCGCGTGCTCGAAGTCCACAACGGTGAGAGCGTGATGGAGCCGCTCTCCGCCCTGTCGTGCAAGATGGAGACGGCGTAAGCCGAATCACGTCGAACGGAACGGGCCGGCGCCCCGCGACGCCGGCCCGTTTTCCGTATCCGCTCACGAAAGCAGCCTCGTGGAATCGCTGATAGAAGCCCTGCTCAACGGACTCGTTCTCGGCCTGATCTACGTCGCGATCGCGGTCGGCTTGACGATCGTTTTCGGCACGCTGCGCCTGGTGAACTTCGCGCACGGCGCGTTCTACGCGGTCGGCGCCTACGTCGGCCTCGTGCTCGCCGGACGCTACGGATTGCTCGCGGCGTTCGTGGCCGCGCCGATCGCAGTCGCCGCCTTCGCGGTGCTCCTCGACCGGCTCGTGCTGCGCTTCTTCTACGGGAAGGACGCCACGTCTCAGCTGCTGCTGACGTTCGGGATCGCACTCGTCGTCGAAGAGGCGCTGCGCCTGATCTTCGGCGGGACGACGCAGCGGTATCCGGTCCCGGACGCTCTCGCGGGATCGTTCGCGCTCGGCCCGATCCAATATCCCGCATACCGGCTCGCGTTCGCCCTCGGGATCATCGCGATGCTCCTCGTCGTCTGGCTGATCATCGAGCGCACGAATTACGGCCTCATCGTCCGGGCGGGCATCCGCGACCGCATCATGGTGCAGCTGCTCGGCGGAAACATCCGCCGCGCTTCGACGATCGTCTTCGCCATCGGCGCGGCGATCGCGGGGCTGGTCGGCGCCGCTGCATCGCCCATCTACAGCGTCAACCCGACGGTCGGGTTCAGCTTCTTGGTGCCGTCGTTCGTCGTGGTGGTCGTCGGCGGGCTCGGAAGCTTCTGGGGCGCGGTGCTCGGCGGGTTGCTGATCGGTGAGCTGCAGAGCGTGACGACGATCGTGTTCCCGCCCGCGTCGAACGTCGTGATCTACCTGTGCATGGCGCTGGTCCTTCTCTTGCGTCCGCAGGGACTGCTCGGCGAAAGCGAGGTCATCCGGCAGTCATGAATGCGTCGCGAACGAGCGCCGCGCGAGCGCGGCGGTCCGGCGTGCTCGCCGGTGACGTCCGCTTCCTGATCTTCACCGCGATCGGACTGGCGGCGTTTCCGCTCGCGCTGCACGCCGTCGGCGGTTACGGCGGGCTCGCCACGCAGATTTGCATCTTGAGCGTCGCGGCGATCGGCTTCAACGTGCTCCTGGGATACGCCGGGATGCTGTCCTACGGCCATGCGATGTTCTACGGCGGCGGCGGCTATCTCGCCGCGATCCTGCTGATGCGCGCGATGCCGGCCCATCCGAATCTCTGGCTGGCGGTGCTCGGCGCAACGATCGCGACCGCCGCCCTCGCGCTCGCGATCGGCTCCGTCACCGTGCGCCTTTACGGCATCTACTTCGCGCTGTTGACGCTCGCGTTCGCGCAGATGGTCTTCTTCATCGTCGAGCAGGGCGGCGAGATCACGGGCGGCGACGACGGGCTGCAATCCTTTCCGAACGCGCTGCTGCCCATCGGCCCGTGGTCCATCGATCTGACGGCGCCCGTTCCGCCGATCGACATGGGACCGCTCGGCACCGTGTCGGACTTGAAGCTCTGGTACGTCTTCGCCGCGATCGTGCTGCTGCTCGTCTTGTGGTTCACGCGGGCGCTGACGCGCTCGCAGTTCGGCGAAGTTCTCGGCGCGATCCGTGAAAACGAGGAGCGGAGCCTGTTCGTCGGGTTCAACGCCGCCACGTACCGTCTCGCCGCCTTCGCGATCTCCGGCGCGCTGACCGGCTTCGCGGGAGCGATGCGCGCGCTCTACGACGGCACCGTCGCCGTCGACTCGCTCGGCATCGACCGCAGCGGCTCGTTCGTCATCTACACGATCGTCGGCGGCGTGCAGACCGTGTTCGGCCCGGTCGTCGGCACGGCGATCATCGTGTACCTGGAGAACGTCCTCTCGGGCGTCACGCCGCTCTGGCGGCTCATCGAGGGGCTCATCTTCATCGCCGCGATCGTGTTCTTGCCGAGCGGCATCGTCGGAACGCTCGGCGGCCGCGGGAAACGCGGACGGCGTGCGCTCTTCGGCGCGCTGCGCGCGCGGCCCGCGACCGGGGTCGCACCGCCGGCGGGACCGGCGCCTGCCGCGGTCGACGTCCCGCGCGAGACGAACGCCTGATGGACGCGATCCTCGAAACGCGCGGGCTCGGCAAGTCGTTCGGCCACTTCGCGGCCGCCGCCGACATCGATTTCCGGGTCGCTCCGGGCGAGCTGCGCGCCGTCATCGGCCCGAACGGAGCCGGGAAGACGACGTTCTTCAACCTGATCGCGGGAACGATCGCGCCGACCTCCGGAACGATCTCGTTCAAGGAGCGCGACGTGACGCGCACCAGCGGCACGCGGCGCGTGCATTTCGGGCTCGCGAAAGCCTTCCAGACGGCGAACCTCTACGGCGATCAGACGGTGCATCAGAATTGCCGTCTCGCCGCGCTCGCGCACGTGCAGGGGCCGTTCGCGCCGCAAGTGTTCCGTCGCTCGAAGCGCCTTCGAACGGTCGACGACATCGCCGAGCGTGCCCTCTCGCGGCTGGAGCTCGATGAGCTGGCGGACGTGCGCGCGGGCGACCTTTCGCACGGCGACAAGAAGCGGCTCGACATCGCGGTCGCGCTCGCGACCGAGCCGGAGATCCTTCTGCTGGACGAGCCCGTCGCCGGGATGTCGCGCGACGAGGCGCGCAAGACCGAAGCGCTGATCCGCCGCCTCGCGAGCGAGATGACCGTGCTGATCATCGAGCACGACATGGACCTCATCATGGGGATCTCGGACTCGATCACCGTGCTGCACCAAGGCCGCGTGCTGGCGACCGGCACGCCGGGCGAGATCCGCGAGAACCCGAACGTGCAGGAAGCCTACCTGGGCGGCCACTCGCAAGAGGAAATGCACGCATGACCGCCGCTGCGCTGGAGACTCGCCTTCGCGTCGCCGCGATCAACACGTACTACGGCGAGAGCCACGTCCTGCGCGACGTCTCGCTGGACATCGGTGCGGGCGAGACCGTCGCGCTCCTCGGCCGGAACGGCGTCGGGAAGACGACGACGCTCAAGAGCATCGTCGGCTGGCTGCGTCCGCGCAGCGGCAGCGTCGCGCTCGACGGCGAGGAGCTCGTCGGCCGCGACATGATGCAGATCGCGCGCGCGGGCGTGGCGCTCGTCCCGGAAGAGCGCCGCATCTTCACCAATCTCACCGTCGCCGAGAACCTGAAGATCGCGCAGGTCACCGCGCGCAAGCCCGGCTGGTCGCTCGACCACGTCTACGAGAAATTTCCGCGCCTGCGCGAACGGCTCGCCAACCGCGGCGACGAGATCAGCGGGGGCGAGAAGCAGATGCTCGCGATCGCGCGCGCGCTGCTCCAAGACGTGAAGGTGCTGCTGCTCGACGAACCGACGGAAGGCCTCGCTCCCCTGATCGTCCGCGAGGTCGAGAACGTCATTCGCGAGATCAAAGCCGCGGGGATCACGACGCTGCTCGTCGAGCAGAATCTCTATTCGGCGCTTTCGGTCGCCGACCGCTGCTACGTGATCGACCAGGGCGAGATCAAGTTCGAAGGCACGCCCGACGACATCCGCGCCGACGCGGCGCTGCGCCGCCGCTATCTGCACGTCTGACGCCGCTCGGTAGGCGCGGCGAAGCCGGATGCGGCTCGCCGCGCAGCCGGAGATCGCCGAGGCGGACGGCCCGAAGCGGGTAACTCGTAAGGGTGACGATCGCGTTTCCGGAGCTGCTTCTCCGGCTCTGCGTGGCGGTCGCACTCGGCGCGGCCGTCGGGCTCGAACGCGAGCGCGTCGAGTCGGCGGCGGGCTTGCGCACGCATGCGCTGGTCTCGCTCGGCGCGGCGCTCGCCGTCATCACGTCCAGCTTCGGGTTTCACGACGTCGTCCGCGCCCCGAACGTCGTCCTCGATCCGTCGCGCATCGCGGCGCAAGTTCTCAGCGGCATCGGCTTCCTCGGCGCAGGCGTGATCATCTTCCGGAAAGAGATCATTCGCGGGCTCACGACGGCGGCGAGCTTGTGGGTGGTGGCGGCGGTCGGGTTGGCGGTCGGCGGAGGACTCTACTGGGCGGCCACGGCCGCCACGATCCTCGCGCTGGCGATCCTCGCGGTGATGAAGCCGCTGGAGCGCCGGCTCACCGCGGCGCGCCGGCGCCACGTCATCACGGTGGGCTTCGATGCGCGCGTGCTTTCGCTCGAAGCGCTGAACGCGGCGATCGACCGGCGCGGCATTGTGATCGAGACCCTGACGGCGCGCCTCAACGCCGATCCCGCGAAGAGCCGCTGCGACGTCGTCGTGCGCGACGCCGCTCCGTCGGCGCTGCTCGCGCTGATCCAGCGGCTCGCCGGAATGCGCGGCGTGCGCGACGTGCGCTCGTCGATCGCCCTCGGCGGCGCGCGCGACGGGCGCGTCCCGTGGAACGGTACGCCGCCCGAGAGCGAAGAGGCCGCCTCCGAGCTGGGAAACGAAGCGCCGTAGCGTCAGCGCATCGCGCGGAGCATCAGCGCGGCGACGACGAACGCCACCAGAGCGACCGCGACGATCATGCCGACGTTGCTGATTCGCGGGCCCGGCGAGTTGCGCACCCTCAGTCCTCCAGCGTCGTCACGTCGCCCAGCTCCTGGCCCGTCTCTTGGGCCTTGAGGAGCCGGCGCATGATCTTGCCGCTGCGCGTCTTCGGAAGCTTGGCCGCGAAGCGAATCGCCGACGGCGTCGCGATCGGCCCGATCTCCCGTCGCACCTGGTCGACCAGCGCGGCGGCGAGCTCGTCGGACGGCTCGTAGCCGCTGCGCAGCACGACGTACGCGACGATCGCTTCGCCTTTGATCGCGTCGGGGACGCCGCACACGCCGGCTTCGCCGCAGGCGGGGTGGGAGACCAGCGCGCTCTCCACGTCCGCGGTCGCGATGCGGTGCGCGGCGACGTTCAGCACGTCGTCGGCGCGGCCGCTGATCGACAGCGTCCCGTCGACGTCCATCGATGCGACGTCGCCCGCAACGTACACGCCCCAGCGGAAGTACTGCTTGTGACGCTCGGAATCGTTCCAGATCGTCTTGAACATGTACGGCTGCGGGTTCTCGAGCACGAGCAATCCGCCGCCCTGTCCGCGCGGGACGACGTTGCCGGCGCCGTCACGAACCGAGAACGCGAGCGGTCCGACGGCCTTTCCGCTCTTGTCCGGCCGAATCGCGCTCGACGGAAAGTAGCCGATGCTCGGCGCCGCCAGCTCCGTCTGCCACCACTGGTTGCAGACCGCGACGTCGTTCAGCCCGACGTCGCGGAACAGGAAGTGCCACGCTTCCGGGTTCAGCGGCTCGCCGGCGCAGAAGATCGCCTGCAGGCACGTCAGATCGTGCTTGTCGCGCGGCTCGTCGCCGAGGCGCAGCAGCATGCGCGCGAGCGTCGGCGCCGTGTAGAGCTTCGTCACGCCGAGCCGCTCGATCGCCGCGTACACTGCGTCGGCCGCCGGGTAGTTCGGCGCGCCTTCGCGCAGCACGCAGTGGTAGCGGTTCGCCAGCGCGCCGTACACCATGAGCGAGTGGCCGACGATCCACCCGATGTCGCTCGTGCACCAGTACACGTCGTCGGGCGTGATCCCGGTCGTCTCGGCCAGCATCGTCGAAGCGCCGACGAGGTAGCCGCCGTGCGTCATCACGACGCCCTTAGGCTTCCCAGTCGTTCCGCTCGTGTACAGCATGAAGAGCGGATGCTCGGCCTCGACGATCACCGGGTCGCACTGCGGCGGCTGGCCCGTGCAGTACGCGAAGAAGTCCACTTCGCGCGGATCCTCCGGCGCCGGCGTCGCTTCACGGCGGTGGACGACGATGCGGCGGACGAGGTCGAGACCCTGCACCGCGTCGTCGACGATGCGTTTGAGGTCGACCGCACGGCCGTTGCGGTACGTCACGTCGCCGATGAGCAGGACCTCCGCGCCCGCGTCGACGATCCGGTCGCGCAGGGCCGTCGCGCCGAGCCCCGCGTAGACGACGGAGTGGATCGCGCCGATCCGCGCGCACGCGAGCATGGCGACGATCCCCTCGATCGTCAGGGCCATGTAGATGCACACGCGATCTCCCGGCTGCACGCCGTCGAGCCGCAGCGCGTTCGCGAGCCGGTTCACCTGCGCGAGCAGCTCCGCGTAGGTGATCGTGCGCTCCGTTCCGTTCTCGCACAGATAGTGGTATGCGATCGCGTCGGGATGCCGGCGCGCGTGGCGGTCCAGGCACGACACCGTCGCGTTGAGGCGCCCGTCCGCGAACCAGTGCTGGTCCTCGATCGTCCCCGCGAAGACCTCACGCGGCTCGCCGTCCCACTCGACGCGCTTCGCCGCTTCACGCCAGTACGCGATCGGGTCGCGGAGCGCGTCCGCGACGTACGCGTCCTGGTCGCGATGCGGAAACCAGCGTGCGACGGACTCGGGAGCCTTCACGACCTCGCCGGTCTGCAGCAGAGCTTCGATGTGCGCGCTCGACGAGGCGGTGTCCACGGCGGCTCTCCTATTCGCGGATGTAGTCGTGCTGGTCGATCACCGGACCGTTGGGCCCGTTGCGGACGTGATAGGTGGCGAAGTACGTCCCGCGCGAGGAGGTCAGCTCCACCTCGACCGTCGCGCCGCTCGCGTCGGCCGCGTTGGTGCGCATCGAGACGATGCGCGTCCCCGGTCCGACGAACGCCTCTTCGGAGAGACGCGCGTTCGGATCGCCGGGCGATGCGCCGAGCGCGGCGTAGGCGGCGTTCTCGTTGCCCGCCACCAGCGCGTTGATGTAGCGGCGCACCGTCGCCTGCGCTTCCGACGACATCGTGCCGCCCGAGGGCGCTTGGGCCGCGCGCTGCGGCGCGGGGGTGATCACGAGCGGCGGCGGCGCGGGCGTGATGACGACCGGCGGCGGCGTGCGGCGGCGCGGCGGAACGGGCGTCGCCGGAGGCGGCGTGATCACCGTGCTCGTCGGAACCGCGGCGACCGCGGCGCTCGTCGCAGCGGGACGCGCGCTCGCATGCGGCGTCGTCGTCGCGCGCGCGGACGCCGTCGCGTGCGGCGTCGCGCTCGCGCGCGGCGTGGCGGTGGCCCGCGGCGTCGCCGTCGCGGCCGGTGTCGCGCGCGGCGTCGCGGTCGGCGCGGCGGTCGCAACCGCGACCGGCCCGCGCGACGGACGCGGCACGGGAGTGACGACCGGCGCACCGCGCGACACCGTCGTCGTCTGCGTCGCTTCGCGATGCTGCAATGCGGACAAGAACGCGCCGATGCCGAGTCCCGCGACGACGACGCCGATGCCCAGCGCGATCGTCGGGACGACGCTCGAGCCTCCGGACGAGGAACGGCGCGTCGGCGCGGAGCGCCGGCGGCGAGGCGGATCGGACATCGCTGCGTCGTTCCGCTTTCACCGGGAAGCCCCCCGCCGCACCGGGAAAGAGCAGTCTCGGTATGCTCCGGGTCGCCGTCCCGATCGACGTCTCCGCGGTCGCTCGCACCGCCTCCGCCGCGTTCGCGCTGGCGACGCCGCTCCGCGTACGCGATCTTCTCACCGCCGCGGTCGTCGAAGCGCTCGGTCCGCGCGCACCGCAGGATAAGCGCGAGCGCGTCGTGCGCTCCACGCTCGCCGGCTTGGCCGAAGCAACCTACGTCGTCGAGATCGACGGCCGCGTCTACGACGACCCCGACGAGGTGGTCGTCTGTTCCGGAATCGCGACGCTGCGCTTCTTCCTCCGCCGCGCCCTGCGCGTGGCGTGAACGCCGCACCGAACCGGCTGCGGCTTCCCGCATCCGCGGGCGGCCTCGTCGAGCTGGCCGCGCACGCGCTGCTCGAACGCGCCGGACTCTACGCGCTCCTGTCCGTCGCCGTGCTCGCCGTGTGCGCGATCGTCAACGCGGTCTGGCACGCGGGCAGCGACGTCGACGAGCTGATCAAGGCGAACGTCCTGACGTACGTTGAGCTGTTCGGGCTCTCGTACGTCATCGCCGTCGTCGCGCTCGGCGTCGGCACGCGCGCCACCGAAGAGCGCCCCGCGTCGCGCACGATCCTCGAGGCCGGCGTCGTGCGCTATCTTCCGGTGCTCGGCACGACGCTCGTCCTGCAGCTGGTCGTGCTGTACACGCTGCCGCTCTCGGGGATGGGTGCCGTCCCCGAGCATCCCGCGCTGCTCCTCGTCACCGCCCCGGTCACGTGGTTCGTGTGGGGCGTCCTGAGCCTCGCCGGCCCCTATGCCGCGCTGAGCGCCGACCGCCCCGCGATCGCGATCTTCGGCGCGTTCGGGCACGCGATCGGTGCAGCGTTCCGTCCGCAGAACTTCACGCGTCTGTGCCTCGTCGCGCTGCTGAGCATCGTCCCGAACCTGCTCGACGACGTGCTTTTCGACGCGCTCGTCCGCCACGGCGTCGCGGCGAGCGTGGCGTCGTTCTGGACGTCCGTTCCGATCGACGTGCTGAGCGTCGCGCCGCTCGCCGCGCTGCAGACCGTCTTCGCGCTCGACTTCGCGCGCCGCGCCGCCGCGCAGCGCTAAGGGTTCACGTTCCCGGTTTACTGTTTCGGGTTGACGGCGTAGAGCTCGCCGCGGCGCGTGAGGACCAGCTCCGCGTAGAGCGCGTTGGGCCACGCGAAGTCTTGCCGCGTGTACGCCTCGGGCCAGTCCGCGTTGAACGACTCGTGCAGCCGGTGATCGCCGACGTCCGACGCCGCGATGTAGCCGAAGACGCGATCGACCTCGGCCTCGTTCGTCGCGGTCAGCGCTTCGACGCAGAGCGCGAGCGGCCACACGTAGCCGTGCGGCGTGTGCGGGCTGCCGACGCCTTGCGCGTACTTGCCCTTGAAGAAGTACGGATTACGGTCGGACAGCACGAAGGCGCGCGTCGCGAGGTAGAGCGAGTTCGTCTTCGGCAGGTACCCGAAGTACGGGATCGACAGCAGCGAAGGAACGTTGGCGTCGTCCATCACGTTCGCGTGGCCCAAGCCATCGACTTCGTAGGCATAGATGCGGCCGAACGGCTTGAGGTCGAGCGTGCCGTACTGCTCGATCCCGCGCTGGATCTCCACCGAGAGCCCCCACGCGTTCTCCGCCATGCGGTTGTCGCGCCAGACGTCGCGCGCGATCGAGGTCATGTCGCGCATCACCACCGTGGCGAACATGTTCACGGGGATGTTGTAGTGATAGCGCGCGGGGTCGTCGGAGGGACGGAAGCCCGTCCACACCATCCCGGTGAATCGCGTCGGCGTGCCGCGGCCGTTGTCGGCGAGCTGCGGGTTCGTGTAGCGCGAGCGGCTGTTGTGGCGCTGCTCGACGCGCAGCGTGTCGAGCACGCGGCCGAACGCACGGTGCAGCTCGGGGGTGAAGATCGAACGATCCCCGGTGCGCTTCCAGTAGTCGTACGAGAACCAGACCGGATAGAGCAGCGAGTCGACCTCGAACTTGCGCTCCACGACCTTGTAATTGCGTGAGAACGCGTTTGCGTACGGGTCGATCAGGATGTACTTCGCCTGCCGAGCGACCACGCCGCGCAGCGTGCGCTGCATCTGCTCGTCCTTGACCGAGATGCCGATGTAGGGACGGACCGTCGCGCTCGCGTCGCGCAGCCATTCGGAGTCGATGTCGCCGGTCGACACGTAGGTGGTGCCGTCTCGGGTCGAGATCGCGTGGCGCTGGATCGTCTCGTCGAAGGCGGTCACGTACAGCCGGTCGAGCTTCGCGTTGAGGCTCGGGCTCAGCGTGAGCCCGTCCCCGGCGCGCGCCGGCAGCACCGCGATCGATACTGCGAACGCGGTCGCCGCCGCGAGGAACCGGCCGAAGATGCGGATCAGCAACTCATCATCCGTATCGGCACGTTTTCGTAGTACCATAATTCGGAAAGGGTTTACCACCCCCCGTCCGCCCCAGAGGCCCTCGATGACTGTCCGCCGCGCCTTGGCCGGCACGTTTGCGCTCCTCGCCGCCGTGACGGCCACCGCCACGGCCGCGCTCGGGGACCAAACGTACACCGTCGAGGGAAAGGACGTCTTCCGGGTGGGGAACGGCGACGTGCACAGCACGACGCTCTATCACGGCACGGAGCGGCTCACGATCGCGCGCGACGGCGATGCGACGCGCTACGTCGCGCACGTCGAGTACGAAAAGGACGCCGACGGCGGACGGCAGCACGAGACGGCGTCGTTCGTCTCGACGCTCCTTCCTTCCGGCGAACAGCGCGACGGTCCGGCGAACGATCCCGACTACCTCACCGTGCTGAACCAGCCGTTCGCGGTCCAGCTCGACGGTCCGACGATGAAGGATCTCGCGCACGTGAAGCGTCCCGTGCCCTTCGACTTCCCCTCGCCGATGACCGGCGCGCCGTTGCGCGGGACGCTGCGGCGTCTCCCCGACGCGCAGGTCGGCGGCCGGCGCGCGATGGGGATCGCGTTCACCGCGAAGGGGCCGCTGCACGGGGCGCTCCCCGATCGTCCGGGCATGCAGCTCACCGGCGCGATCACGATGCGCGGCACGGCATACTACGACTACTCGAGCGCGCTGCTCGTCGCGCTCGACGCCGACCTCGCCATCGACGGGACGATCGACGAGCCGGCCGCGACGCGGGCGCCCGTCTCGATCGTGTACGCACGCTCGATCCGCTCCGCGAGCGGCCGGGGCATGTAGGGAAGACCGAAGCTATACGCAAACGGCGCAACCGGCGCTTCCGGGGGGTCGGTCCTAGACCCCGATGAGTGCGCTCGCAGCACCGATCATCGGAGAGCACTACCGCGTGACCGCCGCACCGGCGACGACGGCTCCGTCGTCCGTACCGGGACCCGACACCTTCGAGTCGATCGTCGACGACTATCAGCGTCGGCTGTACGGCTTCGCGCTCCGCATGACCGGCAACCGCGAGGACGCCGAGGAGATCGTTCAGGACGCCTTCGTCCGCGCCTACCGGGCGCTTGCGAAGATGGATCCCA
The DNA here is from genome assembly GCA_035650875.1 of Vulcanimicrobiaceae bacterium. Classification (GTDB taxonomy): domain Bacteria; phylum Vulcanimicrobiota; class Vulcanimicrobiia; order Vulcanimicrobiales; family Vulcanimicrobiaceae; genus Vulcanimicrobium. The sequence goes on along the minus strand of DASRGU010000004.1, from coordinate 340,518 downwards.
AGCAGCGCGCCGAGCTGCGTCTGCAGCCGTGGCTCTACACGATCACGCTCAACGTCACCCGGAACCGCCTGCGTTCGAAACGGCCGACCAACGTCGCGCTCGACGCGCTGGCCGACCCCGACGCACTCCTCAACGAAACCCAAGAAGGGCCCGACCAACCGGAACAGATCGTCGACCGCGCCGCCGACATGGTGCTGGTCGAGCAGGCGCTCCTGCAGCTTCCGATGCACCTGCGCGCCGCGGCGACGCTGCGCTTCATCGAAGGCCGCAGCCACCCGGAGATCGCCGAGATCCTGAACCAGCCGATCGGCACCGTGAAGTCGCACGTGCATCGCGCCGTGCGCATTTTGCGCCGGATCCTCGGGCCCCAAGTCGGGAGGATCGTACCGAACGACCATCCCGCCGCCACCGAGCAAGAGGAGTAAGCCCATGCGCTGCAGCGACGTCGAACGTCTGTGGGACGAGATGCGCGAAGGCGTGGAGCCGCGCCGCGAACACATCCTGGCGCACCTCCGGGGTTGCCCCGAGTGCCAGGAGATCTATCGCGAGAACGAAGGCATCGCGTACTGCCTGACCTGCCTGCCGCCGGTCGAACCGCCGGGCAACCTGGTCCCGAACATCCTCGAGCACATCAAGACCGCGGTGAAGATCGTCGCACCCGACTCGATCACCGCCGTGGACTCGCCGATCGGGCGGCTGTTCGTGGCGTTCCGCCATACCGGGATCACCGCCGTCGCGCTCGACCGCGGCGAGCCGGAGGAAGCGGTCGTCGCGAAGCTGCAGCGACGGCTCGGGCGCGGCCTCATCCCCTCGCAGGCGCCGCAGTGGGTTCAAGACACCGTCCGGGCCTTCTTCGAGACGCACACCGCCGACCTGAAGAGGGTCGACATCAGCGAGCTGACCGCGTTCGAGCAGCAAGCGCTCAAAGCCGCAGCGACGATTCCGCCCGGCGAGGTGCGGACCTATCGCTGGATCGCCGAGTCGATCGGGCAGCCCAGCGCCGCCCGGGCCGTGGGACGGGCGATGGCGCGCAACCCCGTTCCTCTCCTGTATCCGTGCCACCGCGTCGTCGACTCGAACGGCGCGCTGCACCACTACGCCTACGGCGTCGACGTGAAGGCGCAGATCCTCGCGCTCGAAGGCTACCGCCCCGACACCGTGCGCACCACGCACTGAGCGGTACGGCTCGAAGCGGGGCGCCGGCGCGCACGTGCATGCAGGAGCCTCGGACCGCTGCGGGGGAAGAACGCGGCACACGACGTCCGCGGGCCCTTCAGATCAGAGACCAGCGAAGGATAACAGGCGGACAAGAGGAGGTGGTCATCGTTACGAGCGACAGTCCCAATCAATGTCTCACGATGATCGGAGGTTTCCGGACCTAGTCCGGTCTCCGAAGCGACCCAACTTGTCCGCCGCCCCATGAGGGCGGCTTTTTTTCCGGCCGAGGGGACGAGCGAACGCCGCAGGTGGCTCGCTTTCTCCGGACGAAAAACCGCGGTTCGTGTCTCGGCACGTCCTCCTGACCGGTTTCGAGCCGTTCGGTCCCCATCGCGTGAACCCGAGCGAGCTGCTGGTCCGCAGTCTCGAGGGCCGGGTCGTCGCCGGGTTCGTCGTCTCCGTCCGCGTCTTTCCGGTCGAGTCGCGAACGCTGCGCGAGCGGCTCGCCGCCGCGCTCGACGAGACGACTCCGGAGCTCGCGCTCGGCACCGGCTACGGGCCGGGGCGCGCGTCGCTCGCGCTCGAGCGCGTCGCGCTCAACGTGGCCGATTACGACCTGCCGGACGCCGCCGGCGTGCAGCGCCGGGACGAACCGATCGAAGACGACGGTCCGCCGGCGCGCTTCGCGACCCTGCCGAACCGCCCGATCCTCGAGGCGTGGAGCGCGATCGGCATCCCCGGTCATCTCTCGAACAGCGCCGGGACCTTCATCTGCAACCAGTGGCTGTACGATGCGCTCGCACTGACCGACGGGGCCGCTCCGGAGATCGCCGCCGGCTTCATGCACGTCCCTGCGCTGCCGTCGCAGGCGGCGGAGCTCGGCGCCGAGCGGACGCCTTCGATGGCGCTCGACGTCATGCGGAAGGGCGTCGAGACGGCAATCGAAGCATTCGCGCTGCGCGAGCGCGGCGCGCTGGAGCCCGCGGCCCGGCGCCCCGCCGAAAAGCTCTGGATCCCACCCCCGCGGACGACGAGAACGTGAACGACAAGACTGAGCGCGACGCGCGCATCTACGCGATCCCCGACACGCACGGGCACGCCAAGGGCGAGCACAAGCCGTTCGCCGAGGAGCGGCCGCTCCCGCTCACGGCGCGGATGCTCTTCCTGTGGTTCTATCACGCCTGCCGGCGCGGCTACCCGCGCTTCCTCATGGTCGCGGACCACATGAACTATCTGACGTTCGAGGACCCGGCGGCCGTGAATCTCGTGCGCCGCGCGCTGAAGCTGGCGCAGGCGGGCGACCTCTACGGCGCCGCCGAGACGGCGAACGTCGACGTCGGTCACGCCGCGGTCGTGAGCGAAGGGCTGCGGCGCGGGATGCGCTACTCGATCGGCGCCGAGGTCGACAACGACCCGCGCTCGCGCCCGGATGCCCAGAACATCGTCGACGCGATGCGTCCCGACGCGATGATCCGCTCGGTGCACTTCCTCACGGTCACGCACCCGACGTTCGGCGAGAACTGGCATTGGCCGTTCGACAACCCGGAGTTCAAGGACGTGTTCGACGTGGTCGGCGTCGAGCAGACGTGGGAGCTCTACGTCGCGGCGCTGGTCGACGCGATCGAGCGGCTCCCCGGGCACATCGTCGGGCACTTCTTCGTCCCGGCGCTGTTCGGCCACTGGCCGGACGACGCCAAGCTGGACGAGTACGAGAACCGCGTGCTCGACGCGGCCGCGGCGAAGGGGATGGCGATCGAGTTCAACACGCGCTTCCTCTATCGCGAGCACAGCGACGAGGAAAAGGCGCGCTACCTCGAGGCCAACAAGCGGCTCCTCCGCAAGGCGAAAGAACGCGGCGTCGGCATCGCCGTCGGCTCCGACGCGCACTCGCCGAAGGACCAAGGCGGTGCGTTCGACACCGTGCTCGCAGTGCTCGACGAGCTCGACATCAACGAGATCGTCTTTCCGCTCGCCGGCACGCTGCGGCGCGTGGCGCTGCGCATCGTGCGCGAGCCGGAGCCCGAGCCCGCGCCGGAACCCGCGATCGCCGGCACGCTCGCGAACGGCGCGGCAGCCGCAGCCGAATCCGCCGCGGGCGCATCGTCCGAAGCGGCGCCCGCGGCTCCGAAGAAGCCGGTGCGCAAGGCTCGGCCCAAGCCGACGGCGGCACGTCCCGCGCAGACGTCGCCCGAACGCCCGGCCGCGCGTCCGGAGGTCGGCCCGCCCGCCGGTGACGCGGCGCACGGTGAGCCCACGCCGCCGCCCGCCGAGCAGACTGCTTCGTCCGCTGCCGAGCATGCCCCGCCGCCGGCGATCGTCGAATCCGAGCCGCCCGCGGCGATCGAGCCGGCGCCGCTCGCCGAGCGCGCGCCGGCGGAAGGCGCAGCGAAGCGCCCCGCCCGGGCGCGCGCGGAGCGCCGCTACACCGAGGGCGCGCAGCGCGGACCCGCGCCGGTGCCCACGCCCGCTCCGCAGCCGGCGCCCCCTGCCGCAACGGCGCCGGACGTGGGCGCGGTGCTGGCCGCCGCCGTCGAGCCGGTGAAGGCCGTCGCGGCCAAGGCGGTCGCCGCGGTGAAGGCGGCTGTCTCAGGCGGGGCCGCGAAGCCGCCCGCGAAGGCACCGGCCGGCTCGAAAGGCGCGAGCGCGAAGGCCGCCACGGCCGCGAAGCCCGCACCGAAGGCTCCCGCGAAGGCGGGCGCCGCGAAGAAGGCGGCCCCGGCGAAGAAAGCCGCGCCGCCCAAGAAGGCGGCGGCGAAGCACGCGCCGGCCAAGGCCCGTCCGGCCAAGGCGTCCGCCTCGAAGGCTTCCGCCGCCGCGAAGGCTTCCGCCGCCGCGAAGAAGAGCGCGCCCGCGAAGGCGGGCGCGAAGAAAGCCGCGCCCGCGAAGAGCGCGGCGCGCAAAGCGGCCGCGAAGCGAGCCGTTCCGGCCAAGAAAACGCCCGCGAAGGCGGCCGCGGCGAAGAAAGCCGCTCCGGCGAAGAAGGGTCCGGCCAAGAAGCCCGCCGCGAAGAAGGCGGCGCCCGCCCGCAGCGCGTCGGCGCGCAAGGCGAGCACCGTCAGGAAGAGCGGCACGAAATCGGCCGCGAAGCGCCGGTAGGAGGAATCGGGTTTGGTCAAAGTCGCGATCGGCGCGCTCGCATGCGCGCTGGTGTTCGCCGCGTGCACGAAAGTCGGCGATCAAACGTCTCCTTCGGCGACCGGCCACACCGGCACGATTCCGGGCGAGCTGCGCATCGCGATCCAGCGCGCGCCGAACACGCTGAACCCCGTGCTCTCCGCCTTCACCACGGAGACGATGCTGAACCGGCTGAGCTTCGACACGCTCATCAGCGTCGACGGCAGCGGCAAGCACCTCGTCCCGATCCTCGCCACCGAGGTCCCGACGGTGCGAAACGGGGGCATCAGCAAGGACGGACTCACGATCACCTACCACCTGCACGGCGGCGTGAAGTGGCAAGACGGCGTGCCGTTCACGAGCAAAGACGTCAAGTTCACCTGGCAAGCGGTGATGAACGACGCGAACAACGTGAACGAGCGCGTCGGCTACGACGAAGTGGCGCGCGTCGACACGCCGAACGCCACGACCGTCGTCTTCCACCTCAAGCGGAAGTTCGCGCCCTTCGTCAACACGGTGTTCGCGGAGTCCGACAACCCGATCTGCATCGTCCCGGCCCACCTGCTCGCGAAATACAAAGACCTCAATCACGTTCCGTTCAACCAGCAGCCGGTCGGCACGGGCCCGTTCAAGGTTGCGGAATGGGTGCGCGGCGATCACATCACGCTCGTCGCGAACGACGACTATTTCCGCGGAAAGCCGAAGCTGCGCCGCATCATCGTGCGCGAAGTGCCCGACGAGAACACGTCGATGAACGAGCTGCGCGCGCACGACATCGACTGGATCTTCCAGGCGTCGCCCGAGCTCTACAAGCAGCTCAAGGGCACGCCGGGCGTGAACATCGTGCTGGCGCAGATGCCGCAGACGCTTCCGCTCGGAATGAACCTGTCGCGCCCCGCGCTGCGCGACCTTCGCGTGCGGCGCGCGATCGCGTACGCGGTCGACAAGCAGTCGCTGGTCGACAAGAACACGGGCGGCAGCGCGACCGTCGCGTGGTCCGACCAGCCGCCGTTCTCGTGGGCGTACGAGCCGAACGTGAGGAAGTACCAGTTCGATCCCGCGACGGCGAAGGCGCTGCTGGCGCAAGCCGGCTGGATGCCGGGCCCCGGCGGGATCCGCCGCAAGAACGGGCAGCCGCTCACGCTGCAGATCGCGTACAACGTCGAGAACGCCACGCGCCGTGAAGTCGCGGTACAGGTGCAGTCGATGCTCCAGGCGGTCGGCATCGACGCCGAGATCAAGGCCTACCCGGCGAACCTGTTCTTCGCGACGTACGGCCAGGGCGGCGTGATGACGTCCGGCAAGTTCGACCTCGCGGTCTTCGGCTGGGTCGCAGGCTACGACCCCGACGACCACAGCCTCTTCGAGTGCGACGACATCCCGCGGCCCGGGCACCCCGACGGCGTGAACTATTTCCGGTACTGCAATCCGGCGATGGACGCCGCCCAGCGCGCGGCGCTGGGTACGTACGACCAGAGCGCGCGAAAGAAAGCGTATTCGACGATCCAGAAGCTGATCGCGAGCGATCTGCCCGAGGACGTCATTTGGTTCCCCAAGCAGGCTCAGCCGATCAATCCGGACTTCACGGGCTTCGCGCCGAATCCGGTCTGCGAGTCGTGGAACGCCTTCGAGTGGGCGACCTGAGCGAAGGAAGGGAGCAGCCGTTGTTCGACGAGCCGACGAGCCCGATCGCGCGCATCCCGGAGCTGCGCTGGCTGAAGAGCATCATCCTGGAGCGCGCGCTGACGCGCGGGGACTACCTGCTCTCGGGCGGCGCGCGCAGCGACTACTACATCGACAAGTTCAAGCTGTTCTCCGATCCGCACGTCCTGCGCCGGATCGCGCGGCTGTTCGTCCCCGTCGTCGCGAGCCTGAATCCCGACGTGATCGGCGGGACGGAGCTCGGCGGCGTCATCATCGCGACGGCGGTCTCGCAGATGACCGGTCTGCCGATGATCGTCGTGCGGAAGCAGCCGAAGCAGTACGGCGCGTTCGCCGAGGAGTACGTCGAAGGGCCGATCAACCACGGCGACCACGTGCTGCTGCTCGAAGACGTCGTCACGAGCGGCCGCGAGCTCCTCGCCGCCAAAGCGCGGCTCGAGGAGCTGAATCAGAAGGTCACGCCGTACGCCGTGGTCTCACGCGGGCTCGCGCCGGTCGGATCGCTCATCCAGTTCTCGCTTCCGCGGGGAGAAGCGAAAACCGACAACTGATCACAGCGGAATCTCGAGGTGATCGTCCGCCACCGTGACGTCGCCGCCGAAGATGTCGCGCGCGGGCGCGTCGAGGTCGGCGGCCGTCGACGTCTCGCCGTAGTGCGTGAGCACGAGCCGCCGCGCGCGGGCCTCGCGCGCCATCAGCGCGGCGTCCGCGGCGCTGGAGTGTCCGCGCATCCCGGGCTCGGTCTGGCCGTGCAGAAGCGTCGCCTCGCAGACGAAGACGCCGGCATCGCGGGCGAGCGCGACGACGCGCGGGTCGGGCGCCGTGTCGGCGGAGTACACGACGCTCGCGCCGTCGCGTTCCCAGCGCATCGCGAAGGCGGGGATGTAGTGCGCGGTGTGCGCGAAGCGCAGCGTCGCCGCGCCCAGCCGCAGAGGCGCCGCCGGGTCGTACTCGTGCAGGGCGAACACGTCGTTGAGGAAGTCGCCGCCTTCGCTCGCGAACGCCGCGCAGAGGCTCTGCAGCATCGCCGGCCCGCCGGGCGGCAAGTACACCGGAAGCTTGTCCGCGCGCAGGCGCGCGCCGTAACGCAGCGCGTAGCGCAGGGGGATCAGGTCGATGAAGTGATCGGCGTGCATGTGGCTGATCACGACGGCCCCCAGCCGGTCGTAGTCGACGTGCCGGCGAAGGTTCGCGAGCGCGCCCGTGCCGAGGTCGAGCGCGACCGGCGTCTCGCCGTCGTCGACCAAGTACGAGCTGCACGCGCGAGCCGGCCGCGGGATCGAGCAGCTCGAGCCCGCGACGACCAGACGCGGCCTGCGGTTCAGAGCGATCGGACCGCCTCGAGCACGGCCTGCGCGTGCCCCTCGACGGAGACGCGCGGCCACACCTTCGCGATGGTTCCGTCCGCGCCGACGAGGAACGTGGAGCGCTGGATTCCGACGCTCTTCTTTCCGTACATCGTCTTCTCCACGATGACGCCGAACGCGTCGCAGATCGCGGACGTCGTGTCGGCCAGCAGCGGGAAGTTCAAGCGGTATTTCTGCTCGAACTTCTTCTGCGCGTCGACGGTGTCGCGGCTGACGCCGACGATCGCGGCACCGGCGGCGGCGAGCGCGTCCTTCTCGTCGCGGAACGCCTGCGACTCGGCCGTGCAGCCCGGCGTATCGGCGCGCGGATAGAAATAGACGACGAGCTTGCGCCCCGCAAAGCCGCGCAGCCGCACGTCGTTGCCGTCCTGATCGCTGGCGCCGACGTCCGGCACCTTCGCACCCGCTTCGAGCAATGGTCCTCCTCGGTTCTCGCGAAGATCGATCCCGATGTCCTCGTCGCCGCCGCAGACCGCGCACCCGCTCGCCGAACGCCTGATCGCGACGGCGCGCGAGCGTCCGCTCGACGGTCCCGTGATCGAGATAGGGCTCGGTTCGGGGCGCAACACGCGGGCCCTCGTCGATGCCGGGATCCCGCTGGTGAGCGTTCCGGACGACCTTCCCTACACGCAGCTTCCGGGGGCGCGGGACACCTATGGTGCGGCGCTCTCCACGCACGCCTACCTCCATGGGGTCACCTCGAAGCTGCGCTCCGGCATCGGCGAGCTGCGCCGCGTGCTGAAGCTGGGCGCGCCGCTGTTCCTGACGTTGGGGTCGATCGCCGACGCGCGCTACGGCCTCGGCGTCCCGCTGGACGATCGCACGTTCGCGCCCGGCGACGGCGACGAGGCCGGGATCCCGCACGCGTACTTCGATCGCGACGGCGTCATCGAGCTGCTCTTCGGCTTCGAAATCGACCGCATGGAGGAGGTCCCGGTCGACGAGATCGTGGGCCGCTGGGCGCATTCGGGCGACGAGAGCGGACGGGTCCACTGGTTCGTCGAGGCGCACCGCACCCGCTGACCGAACGACGCTCGCATGCTTCGCCCGGCGCTGCGCTTCACGACGGTTCTGCTGTTCTCGCTGACGCTCGTCGCCGGACTGAGCGCGCAGGCGCCGGCGCCGAGCGCGCCGGCGACACAGCGGTGGCTGCTGGTCAGCGACGTGCACTTCGACCCGTTCGCCGATCCGGCGCTCGTCGACCGGCTCGCCGCCGCACCGCCCGGCGGGTGGACGGCGATCTTCGCGTCGGCGCACGATCCGGTCGACGGCCTCGGCACCGACACCAACGAGACGCTGCTCGAGTCGTCGCTCGCGCAGATGCAAGCGACGACGCCCGATCCCGCGGTCGTCCTGATCGACGGCGATTTCCTCGCGCACCAGTTCCGCACGCTCTTCGACCGCACCGCGCGCGTCCACGACGACGCCGCGTATCGCGCGTTCGTCGACAAGACGATCGCCTTCCTCGCGCTGCGCTTCGGCCAAACGTTTCCGCACGCGGCGATCTTGCCGTCCGTCGGAAACAACGACTCGTACTGCGGCGACTACATGAGCACGCCGAACAGCCCGTTCCTGGCCCACATGGCGGCGGCGTTCGGTCCGCTGATCGCGCGCGGCGCGAGCGCACCGGATTTCGAGACGACGTTCTCCGCGGCGGGACACTACGTGGCGAGCATTCCGGGCACGACGATTCGGATCGTCGTCCCGAACAGCGTCGTGTGGTCGGCGGACTACGACAACCGCTGCGGCGACCCGCACGCGAACCCCACGCAGGACGAGCTCGCGTGGTTCGCCTCGGCGCTGCGCCCGACGCATCGTGACGAGCACGCCTGGGTGCTCACGCACATCCCGCCGGGGATCGACGTGTACGCCTCGCTGAGCGGACAGCACGTTCCGACGCTGACGTACTCGCCGGCGCCGGCCGCGCAGGTTCCGAGCCTGGTCGACGGCGCCGACACGGTGGTGACCGAGTTTATCGCCGGACACCTGCACACGAACGGATTCCGCATCGTCTCGAACGGCGGCAGCTCGCAGGCCGTGCCCGTGGTGACCGTCCCATCGATCAGCCCGATCTTCGCGAACGACCCGTCCTACTTCGACGCGACGGTCTCCGCGCAAACCGGCGTGATCGCCGACTACACCGCGTACGCGCTCGGCGGACTGCTCCCGCACGGCATGCTGGCGGGCGGCGCGACCGAGTCGTGGCACCGGGAGTATGCGTTCGCGTCGGCGTACGGCGAGCCGGACGGCGTCACCGCGACGTCGCTCGCGGATCTGCAAGGGAAGCTCGCGACGAGCACGCCGCTGCGGCTGGAGTTCGAGAACTGGTTCGTCTCCGGCAGCCCGGTGCACGGGATGACCGAATCGAACTGGCGCGCCTACTGGTGCGCGGACGCGCGCCTGACCGCCGCGACGTGGGAGCCCTGCGCGGCGGCCTCCGGCTCCTGACGCGCGGTTTCGTTCTGCCGGGTCAGTAGCGGGGAACGCTCGGATCGATCCGCGCCGACCACGCGTCGATGCCGCCGGCGAGGTTGACGGCGTTCGTGAAGCCCATCTCCTCGAGGAATCGCGCGACGTGCGCGCTGCGAACGCCGCCGTGACACATCACCACGATAGGCGTGTCGCGCGGCAGCTCCGCCGTGCGGTTCGGGACTTCGTTCATCGGGATCCACGCCGCCCACGGGATCGCGGCGGCGCGCAGCTCGTCTTCCTCGCGGACGTCGAGCAGCGTCAGCGCTTCGCCGGCGTCGTGCCGGCGCTTCAGCTCTTCGACGGCGATCTCGTTCACGCGCGCTCGGCGGGGCGCGTCGCGATGAGGTCCTGCATCGGGCTCGACGCGCTCGCGTAGAGCCGCTTCGGCATCCGTCCGGCGAGGAACGCGTCGCGGCCCGCTTCGACGGCGAGCTTCATCGCGCGCGCCATCCGCACGGGGTCCTGCGCGGCGGCGATGCCGGTGTTCATCAGCAGCGCGTCGACGCCGAGCTCCATCGCGATCGCCGCGTCGGAAGCGGTTCCCACGCCCGCGTCGACGATCACCGGCACCTTCGCGCGCTCCTTGATCAGACGGATCGAGTACGGATTGCAGACGCCGAGCCCGCTCCCGATCGGCGCGGCGAGCGGCATGACGGCGGCGCAGCCGATCTCCTCCAGCCGCTTGCACGCGATCGGGTCGTCGACGACGTACGGCAGCACCGTGAAGCCGTCGCGCACGAGCTCCTCGGCGGCGGCGATCGTCTCGCGGGTGTCGGGATAGAGCGTCTCCGGATCGCCGATCACCTCGACCTTGATGAGGTCGGTGCCGAGCGCCTCGCGCGCGAGCTTCGCGGTCAGCACGGCGTCCTTCGCGGTGTAGCACCCGGCAGTGTTCGGCAGCACGTGCACCTTCGAGCGGTCGATGTAGTCGACCAGCGTCTTCCCGCTCCGCTCGTCGAGGTGCATGCGGCGGATCGCGACGGTGACGACCTCGGAGCCGCTCGCCTCGTGCGCCTGCTGCATCACGTCGAGCGACGGGTATTTCCCGGTCCCGACGAACAGGCGCGACGCGAACTCGTATTTGCCGATGCGCAGCGTATCGGTCGACATGACGGACTCTATCCCCCCGCGACCGCGACGATGATCTCGAGGCGGTCGCCTTCGTGCAGCGGCGTGTCGGCGTGGCGCGCGCGCGGAACGACGCCGTCGTTCAGGGCGACCGCGGTTCCGTCGCGTTGCGCGTCGAGCGAGCGCAAGAGCGCCTCGACGGTCGAGCCGTCCGGCACCTCACGCGCATCTCCGTTCACGCTGATCCTCACCGCCCGATGTTCGCGGCCGGTGCAGCAGCCTCCCCGACGTGCGCGTGGCGTTGGCTCGGTCCGGCGCGGCCGGGTGCGAACGGCTCGATGTCGTGCTCCCCCGCCGCGCCGAGCCGCAGAAGCTTGGAGGCGCCCGTCGTGACGACGTCGGCGACGGCGCGCGCGGTGACCGGCGTGAGCAGGATGCCGTTCCGATAATGTCCGGCGGCGACGACGTACCCGTCGAGCGCGGTCGTTCCCAGGTACGGGCGGCCGTCGTGAGAGCCGGGGCGCAAGCCCGCCCAGGTCTCGACGACCGAAAACGTCGCGAGCGACGGAGCGACGGCAAGCGCCGCATCGAGCAGATCGTGCATGCCGGCCGCGGTGACCCGTGCGTCGAAGCCGCGCGGTTCGACGGTCGCGCCGACCAGCAGCCGGCCGTCGCCGCGCGGCACCAGATAGCGATGTCCGAGCCACACGAGCGCGGTCATTGCTCCGCGCGGCACCGCAAGCGCGAGCATCTCGCCGGCGATGGGACGGACCGGGACGCGCGCATCCTGCGGAACGCCGGCGAGCTCTCCGGCCCACGCGCCGGCCGCGTTGACGATGGTCGCCGCCGGCGTGAAGCCGAGCGCGGTTCGCAGACCGCGCACGCGGCGGGCGTCGGCTTCGACCGCGACCTCGTCGACGCGCTCGAACCGCACGCCGAGCGCCTCGCACGCCGCGACGAGCGCGCGCCCCAGCCGGCGATTGTCCACCTGCGCTTCGTTCGCGACGAACAACGCGCCGGAACAGTCGCGCGCCAGCATCGGCTCGCGCGCGAGCGCGTCGCCGCGGTCGAGCATGCGTACGTCGCCGCCGTTCGCACGATACGTCGCCGCATGCGCGGCGAGCTCGGCGAGCTTGGCGTCGTCGAGCGCGACGTGCAGCGTGCCGTCACGCCGAAAGCGCGCATCGACGCCGGTGCGCTCGCGCAGCTCGTCGACGAATGCGGGATAGATTCGCAGCGACTCGCGGCAGAGCGCGAGCATCGCGCCGTCCGGCATCTCCTCGCTGAACGGCGCGAGCATCCCCGCGCCGGCCCACGAGGCGGCCCGCGCCGGCTCGGCACGGTCGAACACCGTGACCGCGACGCCGCGCTTCGCCAATTCGTACGCGACGCCGCAGCCGATCAGTCCCGCGCCGACGACCGCAACGTCGGTCACGGCGGCGGCTTACGCTGCTTTGTCGCGCGAAGCGCGCTCGACTTGGGCGCGATCTCGGCGGCTGCTTCCATGAACGAACGCAGCACCCGGTTTACTTGCGTTGACGTTTTGAAGCGACGCGCCACATCGGGATCGAGAACGATCACGTTCGTTCCCGCCGCATAGCGCGGAGCATAAAGGCCCCTCTTTCCCTTCGAAAAGTCGACGCTCCCAGGAATGTCAGCCTTGCTCATACTGTCGTCGTTCTCTTGCGGTCGCAATGCGGGCGCTGATGATGCGGATCCGATCGCCTCGTTCGGCGTGTGCCACGACGATGGTCCGTCCGAGATGAGAACGACCGATCGTCAGCGACCTGATCTCGTCGAATCGATCGTCGGGCACCGTCAAGGTCAGAGGATCGCCGAACACGGTCGACGCCTCTTCGAAGGTAACGCCATGTTTCGCGACATTGGTCCGCGCCTTTCGTGCGTCCCACTCGAACCGGAGCACTCACGTCACATCCCCGTGTAGACGGGGCCTTCTCCGCCTTGGGGCGGGACCCAGGTGATGATCTGGTACGGGTCCATGATGTCGCACGTTTTGCAGTGCACGCAGTTCGAGAAGTTGATCTGCAGGCGGCCTTCGGCCGGCGCGCCGTCGGTTTTGGTGAAGTGCGGCTCGTAGACGTTGGCGGGGCAGAAGTACTGGCACGGGTTGCCGTACTCGACGGTGCAGCGGTCGGCGCAGATGTTGGTGTCGCTGACGTGCAGGTGCGGCGGCTGATCTTCGTCGTGCATCGTGCCCGACCTGAAGACGTCGGTCAGCTTGTCGAACGTCAGCTTGCCGTCGGGGACGACGCGCTTGCTGCGCTGGACCGGCTCGATCTCGCCGAGCTTCTTCATGCGCGCGTAGCCGTGCTCACCCGCCAGCCGGTCGCGCACGCCGAATCCGCGGCCGCCGCTCATCAGCCCGAGCTGCGCGTTCATCAGGCCGCCCCAGATCCCGGCGCTGAAGCCTTGGTGGAAGTTGCGCGCCGCGTGCAGCTCCTCGAACGCCCACGACGCGCGGAACGCGTCCTCGAACGCCTTGAGCTTGTCCGCCGACGTGTCGCCGGCTTGCAGCGCGGTGAAGATCGCATCCGCCGCGAGCATCCCCGATTTCATCGCGAGGTGGATGCCCTTGAGCCGCAGGCCGTTGAGGAAGCCGGCGGAGTCGCCGATGATGCAGAGGCCGTCCGCATAGAAGCGCGGCATCGCGTGCAGGCCGCCTTCGGGGATCGCCTTTGCGCCGTAGCGGATCATCTCGCCGCCTTCGAGGAGCGGACGAATCGCGGGGTGCAGCTTGAAGCGTTGGAAGTTGTCGTGCGGATCGGTGGTCGGGTCGGCGTAGTCGAGTCCGGTCACGAGACCGATGTCGATCACGTCGTCGCTCATCGCGTAGATCCAGCCGCCGCCGAACGTGTTCCAGAGCGGCGCTCCGAGCGTGTGGATCACCGTTCCGGGCGCGAGCCGGCCGGGCACTTTCCACAGCTCTTTGATGCCGACGGCGTAGACTTGCGGATCGCGCCCTTCGTCGAGACGCAGGCGCTGGATCGCGGCCTTGCTCAGCGTTCCCCGCGGCCCCTCGCCGAGCACGACGACTTTGGCCATGAGGTCGGGACCGGGCTCGTAGTTCGACTTGTGCGAGCCGTCGTGCGCGACGCCTTTGTCGCCGATTCGCACCCCGACGACGCGATCGCCGTCCCACAGCAGCTCCTGTCCGGGAAACGCGGGGAAGACGTCGGCGCCCGCCTCTTCGGCTTTCGCGGCGAGCCACTTCGTGAGATTCGACAGCGAGGCGACGAACTTGCCGTGGTTGTTGAGCACCGGCGGCGTGAACGGCGCCTTGATCTTTCCGCCGTTCGTGAGAAACCATAGCGCGTCGCTGGACACCGGCGCGTCGAGCCCCGCGGCGATGTCTTCGTCGGGGAACAGCTCGCGCAGCGTCTTCGGATCGACGACGGCGCCGGAGAACCCGTGATTGCCGATCTCGCCGCCCTTCTCGATCACCATGACGGAGATCTCGGCGCCCGCTTCGGCGGCGAGCCGCCGCAGGCGGATCGCGCCCGCGAGCGAGGCGGGGCCGCCGCCGACGAAGAGGACGTCGACTTCGAGGGAATCGCGCTCAGCCATGACCCGCCCGGCTTCGCGCCGCCGCGGTGCTTGTCCCGGCCCGTGCGAGCGCCGCGGTCACCGCGACGCGATGGACGGCGAGCCGCTCGTCCCACGGCCGTGGCCGCGGCGACTCCACGGTGATCGCGGCCGGCGTCCCGCGGTACATGAGCGCGAGCGAGCCGGGCAGGCCCTCGAACAGGCGGATCTCGGCCTCGTAGTCGACGAACACGGTCCCGCGCTCGAGATGGTAGACGTCCTTCTCCGCTCCGAACGGCACGCCCAAGTCGAAGCTCTCGTCGAACGCCTGGACCGCCAACCCGGCGTCGTCGAGCGCCTGCACGATGCGGTCGGCGTAGTACGGCGCAAAGCCGGAACGCAGCGGCTCGTAGACGTAGGCGCCCGTCGCCTCGTAGTCTTCGTGCAGGTCCAGGGCGAGCACGAAACGGCGGTCGCGATTCGCCGTGAGCACCGCGCGCGCTTCGGGCGTCGTCCCGCCGCGCGAGAAGCTGCGGTTGACATCGTCGCCGTCCGCATTCGCGCGCGTGCCCGCGGCGTAGCCGCTGGGATTCAGACACGGCCAGATGCGATAGGCGAACCGCGCGTCGAGCACGCCGTCGCGCACGATCGAGAGCAGCGCCCACGGTGCGGCCGGCTCGTCGCCGTGCACGCCCGCGCAGATCGACACCGTCGGGAGGGTCGCGTCACCGAGCTCGGCGGCGAGCAGCGTGCGCGGCGCACCGACGCACGCGATCTCCCGCACGCGGACGCCCTGCGGGCGCAGCGCTCGCCATGCCGCCGCGAGGTCTTCGTACGGCGGAACGCCGTCCGCGCGTGCCGTCACACCGCCGCGCGGCCCGCGATCGAGGCGTCGATCAGCTCGACCGGATGCGCCGCTCGGAGCGTCACGCCGCGCTCGCGGAGGATCGACTGCATCTGCAGCGTGCAGCCCGGGTTCGCGCTCGCGACGAGGTCCGGTGCGACCCGCTGCACGTTGTCCACCTTCCGGACGCCGATCTCGTGCGCCGACTCGGGCTGAAAGAGGTTGTACGTTCCGGCGCTTCCGCAGCACTGGTCGCCGTCCGGAATCTCCACGAGCTGCAGCTCCGGGATGCCGCGCAGCAGCTCGCGCGGCTGCGCACGAATGCGCTGCGCGTGCGCGAGATGACACGCGTCGTGATAGGCGACCCGCAAGGCGAGCGGATGCCGCGGCGCGCGCGGTTGCAGCGTCGCCAGATACTCCGTGACGTCACGGACTTTCGCGGCGAAGGCGACGGCTCGCTCGCGCCATGCCGGGTCCTCGGCGAACAGCTCGCCGTACTCTTTGAGCGACGAGCCGCAGCCCGCGGCGTTGACGAGGATCGCGTCGACGTCCGCGTTCTCGAAGCGCGCGATCAGCGCGCGCGCGAAGCGCCGCGCCTCGTCGAGCCGTCCGCTGTGGAGCGACAGCGCCCCGCAGCAGCCCTGACCGCGCGGGACGAAGACGTCGCAGCCTTCGGCGCTCATCACGCGGATCGTCGCGTCGTTGACGCCGGGGAAGAACGCACGCTGCACGCAGCCGGCGACGAGCGCGACGCGCGCGCGCCGCGCGCCGCGCGCCGGCGTGCGCACGGGAAGCCGGTGAAACGCGTCGCGCAGCGCGATCGGCGGGGCCATCGTCGCGAGCTGGCGCAGGCGCGGCGGCAGCAGCTTGCCGAGCGGCCCGGCCGCGAGCCGTGCGAACCCGAGCTTCGTGCCGAGCCACAGGGCCGGAATGAGCGCGCGCAACCGTGCCGGGTAGGGGAACAGCGCGAACACGAACGAGCGAAACGCCGCATCGCTCGGCGAACGCGTCGTCTCGGTCTCGATCTTCGCGCGCGTCGCCTCGATCAGCAAATCGTAGCGCACGCCCGACGGACACGCCGTGACGCAGCCCATGCACCCGAGGCACGCGTCGATGTGCGAGACGACCGCCGCATCGAGCGCGATCGCACCGTCGTCCATCCCGCGCATGAGGTCGATCCGCCCGCGCGGCGAGTCCATCTCCTCGCCCCAGGAGTTGTACGTCGGACACGCCGGCAGACAAAACCCGCAGTGTACGCAGTCGGAGATCAGCGAGGTATAGGAGCGTGGGGCCGTTTCCGTGGGAGAATCCCTTCGCTGACTACCTGTGACAAGCGCCATTTGGTCGTCCTGTTCCCGGTGGGACAGAGTGGCTCCGCCGCGTGTGGCGCCCCTCGAGGGGAATAGGCGCGGGTCACGGCCCACCCCGGCCGCGTGGTCGCGGCACACGGCGCAGCCCGATCGTCCTGGCCGGGCTCTAAGCTAGGGGTCCTAAAGACAGGGTCCGTGCGCAGATTCCCAGGGCACCCGTCAAGGATCTTCACAGGCTCGTTAGGTGCGGCCTCGCGCGGCGGTGCGTTGGCTCTAATGGCTTCAGTGAATCGCGTGCGAGCGCGACAAGCGGTCCCTCCAGAACCGTCGATCGGTCCCTCCAGAAACGTCGATCGGTTTAGCCGCGACGTGGCCGTTTTGACTTCGCCTGGAGCCACTGTCCGACGCGACGCACGAACACGCCAACAACAAACCCCATTCCGAACGACGCATACAGCACGACGCGCAGATGATTTTGATCCGTGGCCGTTGGCCCGAAAAGATGCATCGGTTCCATCAGCTGCCAAAACGCATTGAAGATGAAAATGGCGCCGAGGAACGCCGAAACGAGAACCGTTACGAACGTGAAGTTCTCGTTGAAGAGTGTCGGGACCTCATTCCGCTCAAGATCACGCGTGATAAGCCATCGTACGAATGCGGCCCCTCCGAAAATGATCGTGTTGCCATAGACGTGCCCGATACATGCTGCGCACAGAATGAAGACGAGCGTCACAGGCCGCGACCGGTTTGAAAGGGGGTCTGCATCGGCGTGAACGTTCCGGGTCGGGAAGCGGCGGCCCCTCCGCCTCGTGCCTCGGCAGAGGACTCGCTCACGCGAAGCGCTCCAGCGCTTCGATCACATGGCGGTGCATCGAACCGCCGCCATGGCCCGCGTCGTCGACAACTTCGAGGACGCTGCCGGGCCAGCGATTGTGCAGGCGCCACGCCGTTTCCAGCGGGCTGCTGACGTCGTAGCGGCCCTGGATGAGGACGCCCGGGATTTCGCGCAGCGCGTCGGCGCTGCGGACGAGCTGTTCGTCTTCGAGAAAGGCGGCATGGCGCCAGTAGTGCGTCACCAGGCGCGCGAACCGCAGGCGGAACTCCGGATCGGCGAAGCGCGGGTTCGGGACATGGCGCGGATCCAATGAAACGTGGGCGTCTTCCCAAGCACACCACTCCGCCGCCGCCGCGGAGCAGAGCGCGTGATCGGCATCGAACAGCATCTCGGCATAGGCGTCGACGATCGGCATGTGCCGCAGCGACGCCGGGATGCGGCCGACGAACCGTTCCCATTCGCGCGGAAAGATCGGACCCACGCCGCGCGTCGTCCAGTCCACTTCCCGCTTCGACGTCGTCGTGACGCCTGCCAACACGAGAGCGCGCACCCGGTCAGGGTGCGACTGCGCGTAGGCGAGCGCGAGCGTGGTCCCCCACGAGCCGCCGACGACGACCCAGCGGCCGACCTGCAGATGCGTGCGCAGCGCCTCGATGTCGGCGATCAGATCGTGCGTGGTGTTGAAGCGGAGCTGCGAGCGTTCGCGCAGCAGCGGCTCGCTTCGTCCGCAGCCGCGCTGATCGAACAGCACGACGTCGTACTTCTCGGGGTCGAATAATCGCCGCGCGCCGGGCGTGAAGCCGGCGCCCGGTCCGCCGTGGAGATACACGGCCGGCGTGCCGCGCGGGTTGCCGGAACGCTCGTAAAAGATGCGGTTGCCCTCGCCGACATCCAGCAAGCCGGAGTCGTACGGCGCCTGTTCAGCTCGCATCAGGGGCGACGGCGGTGCGCCGCAGCACGAGGAGTCCGCACGTCAGCACGGCGAGCAGCCCGCACCAGGTGGGCAGCTTCAACGCAGTGCCGTACGCCGTCGGGTTCGCCACCTGCTCGGTCCACGCACGGACTTCGAGGGCGATCGGGGTGGATGCGGGATAGTGCGGCAGCACTGGAATACGATCCGCGGGCGCGAGGTGGTTCTCGGTCCAGAACATCGCCGCCCAGCAGACGACGACGATCGCCGCGACGGCGCGCAGCGAACCGGCGGTGACGTGCCATGCGACGAGCGCGACCGCGAGCAAGGAAAGGACGAGCAGCTGTTTCGTCTGCGCCGGGAACGGCCAGGGGATCGCGAGCAGCACGAACGCCGCGCCGGCGAAGATCTTCTCCCGCCGATCGCGGGCGATCGCAACGAACAGCAGCGCGGCGGGAGCGGCGAGCGCGATCTGCGTGAGATGGATGTACGCTCCGCCGACGACGGCGAACGCCGCGGGAACGAACGCGAGCGCGGCGCGCTGCCCGCGCAGCGCGCACGCGCGCGCCACCGGCACCGACGCGACCAGGAGCAGCAGCGTCGAGAGCGAGCCGAGCGCCAGCGCGAGCCGGTCCGGCGCGCCGAGGAACGCTGCGACGTACGTCAGGCTGTACTGCTCGTTGCCGCGAATGTTCGCGTACGCCTGCCCCGGCAGAGAGGACGTCAGGTACGCGAGCTGCTCGCGCGGCGCGCTGAACGCGACCGCGGCGAGCGCGAGCGCCGCGCACGCCAGCACTATGACCGTGCGTGTGCGCGGAGCCAGCACGAACAGCGCCACGACGACGAACGCGCCGACGTGCGGTTCGACGAGCGACGCCGCCGCGCACAGTGCCGCAAGCGCGTCGTGCCGCTTCGCGAGCGCCCATCCCGCAGCGGCGATCGCGAGCAGCTCGAACGTGCCGACCTGTCCCAGCGGGATCGACGTGAAGCCCGCGGACAGGGCGATGCCGGCCGCCGCAGGCAGCATCCCGACGTTCAGCGCACGCGCCGACAGCACGATCGCCGCGAGCAGTGCGAGCGCCGCGAGCGCGGTGTAGAGCGCGGCCGCGGCGGCGAACGGCATTCCGGCGAGCAGACGCACCAGGGGCACGACGTAGCCCGGCATGACGAACGGCATCGCGAGGTTCGGCGAGGCGCGCAGCAGCGGCGCCGCGTAGCGGTGCTCGCACGTGCGGATCGGTTCGAGCGCGTAGGGGCTCGCGCCCGCGTTCGCCGCGGTTCCGGCGCAGTACAACGGACGGAGGTCGAGCTGCTGCGGCGCGAGCGGGAAGAACCAGCTTCGCGAGAGGTCGCGCACGCCGACGGCGAGCGCAAGCGCGATCAGCACGGCAGCGAGCGCGCGATACCGAGGGCTCACGCGGGCCGGTCGTTCCTCGCGCACCGTCGTGGCTCCGCCACAGCCTTTTGCAGAACCTGGCCTCCGGCTGGGTCAGATCAGACCGAATCGAACCGCACGTACGGCGGCGGCCGTTCGGCTCGTGGTCTCCAGCTTGCAGAGGATCGTGCGAACGTGCGCCTTGATGGTGCCGAGACTAAAGTGCAGGGCGCGCGCGATCTCGACGTTGTCCTGCCCCTCTGCTATCAGGCGTAGGATCGCAAGCTCGCGCTCGACCAGCGAAGTCGGCGCGGTGGCACCCGGCGGCCCCGTGATCGCCGGCACGTGCGCGCGGTGAGCGGGTTCGAGAATGAAGGACGTAACGGCGAGCGGCTCAGCGGTCGGCCGGAGGACGGCCATGAAATCGTCGGTTCGCTCGAGCGCCGCGGCCTCGTCCGGCAACCCGCACCTCGCGAGCTTCGCCGGGACGTGCGGCATCATAATTTCCGGCTTTCCGGAGTGGGGGCTCCGACTCGAGTGCGTTCTCGCCGTCGTCGCGGAAACCTCCGCACCGCGAGAAGTATCCGGTCGGACACGGGTCATCCCTGCGACGCACCGGAAGGCTGGTGCGTGCGAAGAGTCTCGGTACCGGTCCAAACCGAGGAGGATTCCGGGAATCGTCTGCTCGCCGCGTGCTCGGCGCTGGAACGCGCCCGGGTCGCGCCGCTGCTGCGCAGCATCGAGCTGGACGCGGGCTACACGCTCGCCACGGCGGGTGAGTCACCAACGCAGATCCTCTTCCCCGGCGCGGCCTTGATCTCGCACGTCACGGAGATGCAGGACGGGGCCACCGTCGAGGTCGGCATGGTCGGTTCCGAAGGGATCAGCGATCTCAGCGTCCTCTTCGGTGACGTGACGACGTCGTTAAGCCGCACGGTGGTGCAAGTCGGTGGACCGGCTCAAGCGATGCGCGCAGCGGATTTTCGGCGCTGCGTCGTGGACGTTCGCGGTGAGCTCTTCGACCGCGTCAACCGATACGCCAATGCCTTTCTGGGATGCCTCGCCTTGGTTGCAGGGTGCAACACCCGGCATGATACGCGCCAGCGTGTTGCGCGCTGGCTGCTGATGGTGCACGACCGCGTCGGCCGGGATGAGTTCGCGTTGACGCACGAATACATCGCGTCCATGATGGGCGTTCGCCGCGCCAGCGTCACCCTCGTCATGGGCGCCTTACGCGAGGCCGGGGCGGTCGAGTACGCGTACGGCACCATGCACGTCATCGACCGAGCGGCCCTCGAACGAGAAGCCTGCGCGTGCTACAGCGATCTCCGCGCGCTCTTCGAAACTGCCGTGTCGTAAGTCCGGCACCGGTACGCTATCGTACTGAAAGATCGTACGAACGCTTGCTAAAGTGCTTCAGTCTACGCCGTTGCGCAATCTTCGGCATGCTTTGCACCTCCCGAAAATTTTGTCATCGAAGTACGCCGGCGGAAACCGCGTCCTGGACGCGCTCCCGACAACCGAACGCGACGCGCTGCTGACGGGCGCGGCGCTTGAGAGCTATCGGCATCGCCAGGCCGCGGTCGCGCCCGGAACGTCCCTCCACTACGTTGATTTTCCGGTCGGAGCGATGATCTCCGTCGTCGTCGGCTTGGAGACCGGCGAAACGTACGAGGTCGCGGTCGTCGGGCGAGAGGGCTTCGTCCCCATCGAGCCGCTGCTCGGCCGGTCCACCGCGCAGCGGGTCGGCTTCTGCCAAGTCCCCGGGACGGTCGTCCGCGTCCCGGTTGCCGACTTCGGCCGCGTCCTCTCCCGAAACGGCGTCCTCGCGCATCTCGCGCAGGGCGTGCTGAGCGCGCGTCTGTTCATCACGGAGCAGCTCATCGCATGCAACGGCGCGCACAGCTTGCTGGCGCGCTGCGCGCGCTGGCTGCTCACCACGCGGGACCGCGTCGGGCGCGAGGAATTCGGGCTCACGCACGAGTTCCTCTCGCTCATGCTCGGCGTCCGTCGCGCCGGCGTCTCGCAGGCCGCGGCGGAGCTGCAGCGCCTCGGCGCGATCCGATACGGGCGCGCCCACGTGCCGTCGTCGACGACCGCAAGCTCGCCGAGATCGCGTGCGAGTGCTACGCGATCACGCGCGACGCCGCCGAAGCACCGTTCCGAGACCTCGCGCCGCGAACGTCGGCGACCTAAAGGCCGCCGACGAAGCGCCCCGGATTGCACAGGGCGAGCGGGTCGAAGCGCGCTTTGAGCGCGCGCATCAGCGGAAGCGACGGTGGCGGATCGCCCCAGGCGTCGACCCGGCCGCGCGCGGCGTCCGGCATCGCGGTGACCGTCACGTTGCCGCACCCGTCGGTCTGCGCGGCGACATGCGCGCGCAGCTCCACGCACTGCCGCGGTGCGTCCGCAGCGAGCGCGGCATACGCGTGCAGCGCCACGCCGAGCAGCGGATAGGCGACGGGAACCGCGAGCGGCGCGGCGGCGACGAACGAGCCGAGCGTCCATGACGGCACCGCGGGCGGCGCGGCGACGGTGAACCGCCAGTCGCCGTCGCGCCGGACCGCGCGCTCGCGCTGTTCGTACGATTCCGGCTCGTCGTCGACGAGCTCGTGCGCCGCGCCCGCGCCGGCGCCCGGCGCGACCCGATCGAGCAGCGTGCGCATCTGCTCTTCCACACCGCGCGGCGTTCCGCCGAAAGAGACGACGAGCGCGTCGTAGTTGTAGAGGGCCACCGACTCCGGCTCGAGCCGCGCCTCGACGATCGCGCGCGCGGCGCGCGCGATCGCGTCGCTGCCGTCGAAATGCAGCGCCGCGGCGCGCCGCGCTTCCGGGAGCGGATGCACGCGAAAGGTGACCGACGCGATGCCGCCCAGCGTTCCGAGCGCTCCGGTCATCAGCTTGGGCAGATCGAAGCCGGCGACGTTCTTGACCACCTTTCCGCCGCCGCGCGCGAGCGTTCCGTCGGGGCGCACGATCGTCACGCCGACGATGAGGTCCTTCACCGTCCCGTAGCGCTGCCGCCGGCGGCCGAACGCATTCGTCGCGACGACGCCGCCGACGGTCGCGCGCTCGCGGTCCGCAACGTCGACCGGCAGCATCTGCCCGTGCGCGGCCAGAACGCGGTCGAGCTCGGCGAGCGTCATCCCCGCTTCGACCGTGATCGTCTGATCTTCGGCGGCGTACTCGACGACGCGGTCGAGCGCGACGGTGCGGATCACCGTGTCGAGCGCGCGCGGCGCGTTGCCGAGCGCGAGGTGCGTCGCGCCGCCGACGAATGCGAACGGCGCACGCGCGGCATGCAGCTCGCCGACCGCGCGCGCGAGCTCCTCGACGCTGCGCGGCGTGACGACGTTGCGCGCCGCCACGCCCGCGATCGAGACCGCGCTCACCCGCGTCCGGCCTCGCCGCTGAGCTCGATCGCGTGCGGTACGTACGCTCCGGGACGGTCGCCGCACAGCCGCGGCGTCGGAAAAACCTTGTCGGGATTGAACCGGCGCTCGGGGTCGAACGCCCCGCGCACGAGCTGCATCGTCTCGAGATCGTCCGGACCGAACTGCTCGCCGAGATAGCAGGCCTTGTCGTGCCCGACGCCGTGCTCGCCGGTGACCGAGCCGCCGTATCGCAAGCAGACCCGCAGGATCTCGCCGGCGACGCGTTCCGCCTCGTGCTCCTGTCCGGGAACTCGCGCATCGTACAGCACGAGCGGGTGCAGGTTTCCGTCGCCGGCGTGAAAGACGTTCGCGATGCGCAAGCCGGACGCCGCGCCGAGTGCGGCGATCTCGCGCAGGACCGGCGCGATGTCCTTGCGCGGGATGACGCCGTCCTGGACGTGGTAGTTCGGCGAGATCCGGCCGACCGCCGCGAACGCCGCTTTGCGGCCTTTCCACGCGAGCGCGCGCTCCGCGTCGTCCTTCGGAACGCGAACTTCGATGGCACCGGCCGCGCGGAGGTGGGCTTCGGCGCGCTCGGCGATCTCGTCGGCTTCCGCGAGCACGCCGTCGACGTCCATCAGCAGCAGCGCGCCGACGTCGAGCGGCCAATCGATGCCGGTCGCGGCGACGATCGCTTCGATCGCGAGCGCGTCGCACATCTCGATCGCGGCCGGGACGATCCCCGAGCCGATGATGCGTGAAACGGCGTCCCCCGCTTCGTCGGTGGACGGAAACGTCGCGAAGAGTGTGCGCGTGCATTCGGCGGTGCGCAGCACGCGCACGAGCACCTCGGTGACGATCCCGGTCATCCCTTCGCTGCCGACGACGACGCCTACGAGATCGTAGCCCGGCGGCGCCGGCTCGCCGGCGCGCGAACCCAGCTCGACGATCTCGCCGTCGGGAAGAACGATGGTCAGGCCGAGAACGTGGTTGACGGTGAAGCCGTACTTCAGGCAGTGCGCGCCGCCGGAGTTCTCCGCGACGTTGCCGCCGATCGTGCACACGCTCTGCGACGACGGATCGGGCGCGTAGAAATAGCCGTCAGACGCGAGCGCGCGCGTGATGTCGAGGTTGATCACGCCGGGCTGCACTCGTGCGACGCGGTTCGGAAGATCGATCGACAAGATCTTCTTCATCCGCGACAGTCCGATCATCACGCAGCCTTCCGTCGGCAGCGCGCCGCCGGAGAGGCCGGTTCCCGCGCCGCGCGGCACGACCGGCATGTCGAGCTCGCGTGCCAGCTTCACGCACGCCGCGACTTCGGCGGTGGAGGCGGGCAGGACGACGACCGCCGGCCGCACGCGATAGCCGAGCAGTCCGTCGCACTCGTAGGTGCGCAGCTCGCTGGGCTTGGCGATGGCGTTCTTCTCGCCGACGAGCGCGGCGAACCGTGCGTGCAGCGCGCGCTCTGCGTCGGCTGAGGCTTCCGGGGCGACCGGCATGCGCTCACGCTAGCGCAAGGGTTCCGCCCCCGTCAAGCAAAGTCGCCCGCATGAGCACGCTCCCGACGATCGGTTTCATCGGCCTCGGAATCATGGGTAAGCCGATGGCGAAAAATCTGCTTGCGGCCGGCTATCCGGTGATCGCGCTGAACCGCTCGCGCGGTCCGGTCGACGAGCTCGTCGCGGCAGGCGCGCAGGCCGGCGAGTCCCCGAACGACGTCGCTGCGCGCAGCGATGTCGTCATCACGATGCTGCCCGACTCGCCGGACGTCGAAAGCGTCGCGCTCGGCGAGGGCGGGATCGCGGCCGGGATCCGCGACGGCGCACTGTGGATCGACATGAGTACGATCGCTCCGGCGACGACGAAGCGCGTCGCCGCCGAGCTGGCGAAACGCGGCGTCGCGTCGCTCGACGCGCCGGTCAGCGGCGGCGAAAAGGGGGCGATCGACGGAGCGCTCTCGATCATGGTGGGCGGCAGCGACGCGGATTTCGAGCGCGCGAAGCCGATCTTCGAGAAGCTCGGTAAGAACATCGTTCACGTCGGCGAGCTGGGCGCCGGCCAAGTCACGAAGGCGTGCAACCAGATCGTCGTCGGCGTGACGATCGAAGCGGTCGCCGAGGCGCTCGCGCTCGCCGAAGCCGAAGGCGTCGATCCGGCCAAGGTGCGCGCGGCGCTGCTCGGCGGCTTCGCGCAGAGCAAGATCCTCGAGGTGCACGGCCAGCGGATGATCGATCGCGCCTTCAACCCCGGGTTCAAGTCGCGGCTGCACCGCAAGGACATGAACATCGCGGTGGGCGCGGGCGAAGCGAACGGCATGGAGCTCGCTGCGGCGAAGCTCGTGCGCGAGCGCTTCGACATGCTGATCGAGCGCGGCGACGGCGAGCGCGACCACAGCGCGCTGCGCACCCTCTACCCCTTGCGCGACACCGCCGGCGTACGATAAGCCGAGCGGGCGTCGGAATCGCCGCGCTGAAGCGCGGGCTCCCAACGAGATAGCGTGGCAAACGAGCGTACCGCCGGGACGTTCGTAGGCCGCGCTTCGCGGGGGAGCGAAGGTGCCCATCGGATGCAGCCGGTCTCGCTTCGACTATCGCCCACGGTCGCGACGGACGACGAGTTGCGGCGTTTGTCCCGACTCAATCCCGAATATGGGTTCGAACGGAGCGCGTCCGGCAAGGTCGTCGTGAGTCCGCCGGCCGGCAACGAGTCGAGCCGCAGAACGGCACTGCTGTGCCTTCAGGTCGAGGAGTGGAACGCCGCTGGTCCGCGGGGTCATACGTTCGAATCGTCCGCAGGCTTCACGATGCCGGACGGGTCGGTCCTTTCGCCCGATGTCTCGTGGATCGCACGTTCGCGGTACGAAGAGCTTTCGCCGGACGAGCGGGACGGATTCGGGCGGATCTGCCCCGACCTCGTCATCGAAGTCCAATCGCCTTCGGATTCGAAGAAGCGCCTGATCGAGAAGCTGCGGGCGTTTCGCCGATTCGGCGCGCGCGTCGCGCTGCTTTTCGACGCGCGCACGGGCGTCGTTGTGCTGGACGACGACGGAGAGCGCACGTTGGGCCGCATCGACGCAGTGACGATCCCCGCCGGTCGACTGTGCGAGCGCGAGCTCGTGTTGCGCTTCAGCGCGTTATACGAGCCGCTGCGGTTCACCCGGCGCCGCGCCTCGCGTTGAGCCGCAGCGCACGGAGCGCGCCTACTCCGCGGTCCACTCCAGCAGCGCGCGGCGCTCGGTTTTCGGGAAGCGCGCTTTCGTCTTGATCGCGTCGAGGTAACGGCGCTTGCCCGCGCGATTGCCTTTGCCGATCAGCGTCGCGCCGACGAAGCGATCGTCCAGGAAGTAGAGCGCGCGATACCAGCCCTTGTCGCGGTCGACGTGCATCTCGGTTTCGATGTCGTTGCGGTACTCGGGTGACAGGCCGAACTGCGTGATCGTCTGACCGCTGAACACGAGCGAGCTGTATTCCGGAACGGTGTCGAACTGCTTCCGCTCGCCGCCGTTCGCGTACGCCGCCATGTTGTGCGCGGCGAGCTTGCCGTGCGCGCCGGCGCTGTTCCAGGTTCCCATGCGGTAGTGCTGCTCGGCGATCGGGTCGTAGAACTCGGCGCAGTCGCCCGCCGCGAAGATTGCCGGCACGGCCGTTTCGAGGTGTTCGTCGGTGACGATGCCCGTCCGGGTTTCGATCCCCGTTCCCTCGCACAGCTCCATGTTGATCGTCAGGCCCAGCCCGACGCCGACGAGATCCGTGTCGAGCCGCTCGCCGCTCGTCGTCACGATGCTGCGCACCGCGCCGTTGTCGCGCACGCACTCCCGCAGCTCCTCGCCGAAGTGCAGGTGCACGCCGTCGGCACGCGCGGCCTCGTGCAGCAGCTCGCCCGCCGCTTCGTCGAGCATGCGGCGCAGAAACCGCGGCCCGCGGATCAGCCAGTGCGTCTCGACGCCGCGCGACACGAACGCTTCGGCGAGCTCGTACGCGATGAACGACCCGCCGACCGCCACCGCGACCTTCGCCGTCTCAAGCGCTTCGGAGATCGCTTTCGTGTCGTCGAGGTACTGGAAATTGAACAT
Organism: Vulcanimicrobiaceae bacterium; assembly: GCA_035650875.1. Classification (GTDB taxonomy): domain Bacteria; phylum Vulcanimicrobiota; class Vulcanimicrobiia; order Vulcanimicrobiales; family Vulcanimicrobiaceae; genus Vulcanimicrobium. The sequence goes on along the minus strand of DASRGU010000004.1, from coordinate 313,411 downwards.
GTTGCCGGCGCCGAGCGCGCCCGGCGCATTCGACGGGTTCGGACGGCCGCCGGTCGCGAGCAGCAGCACGTCGTACGCCTCTTCGCGCCCGTTCGCGGTGACGGTCTTGCCTTCAGCGTCGAGCGCGTCGACGCGCGTGGAGAGCCGCAGATCGATGCGGTTCTTCTCGTGCCAGGCGACGTCGCGCATGATGACCTTCTGCTCGGCCACTTGCTTGCGCAGCAGCGGCGGCAGCGCGATGCGGTTGTAGAGACAATACGGCTCGTCGGCGAAGAGCACGATGGAACACGCCGGATCGGCCTTGCGCAACTGCTCGGCGCAAGTCGTTCCGGCGAAGCCGTTGCCCACGATGACGTATCGACGCTCAGCCACGATTCCTCAGATTAGCGCGAGAAGGCCCGATCCCGCTCGGACCGGGGCCGGGACGGCGTGAATCCGCGGCTGGTCAACCTGCTCGCAAGCTTCATCGGCGCGACCAGCGAGTACGCGCTCGCGCGCCTGGAGTTCAGCGTGGTCTACGCCGACCGCCCCCCGCCGCCGGTCCTCGACCGCCTGCCGGACGCCTCGGAGACGACGTTGCGCGAGCGGTGGGATCGCGCCGAGACGCAGCTCTCGGCGATCGTGCGGTACGTGAAACAGGCGGAAGCTTCCGCGGATACGGAAGAGCGGACCGCCCCGGCGTTCCGGCGCCTCCGCCGGACCGTCCGCGAGCTGGACCAGTACGCACGCGCGCTGCGCTGGGTGTTGACCGTTCACGGCGGCGACCCGCGCTAGGAGAGAATCGAGGCGATGGACTTCTTCAACCGGGCGATGGAGCAGGCGAAGCAGCTCCAGCAGATCGCGACCGACGCGATGCAGAAGGGCGCGGAGCAGGCCCAGCCCCTCGTCGCGGACGCCGTCGCGAAGGCGCAGGAGCTCCAGAAGACCCTCGTCGAGCAGACGCCCGCGGTGACCGCCGCCGCCCAGGCGCAGTACAACGCCGCCATGCAGCACGCCGGCACGATGATCCAGACCGGCAAGGCCGTCCTCGAAGCCGGCAGCGCCCAGGCGACCCAGCACATCTCCGTCTTCGCCGAGCAAGCGCGCAAGGCGGCCGACGCCGCGATGAGCGCCGTGAACGCCGCCAACCAGCAGAAGCCGCCCCAAGGCCCCGGTTCCGGCAGCGGCTCCCTTTGACGCCGAAGTCGGGCGGATTCTCGCCGAGCACGCCGACGAAGACCTCGAGATTCTGCGGGACTGGACGCCGACGATGGCGGACGGCTTGGAGTACCTCGATGCTTAGCCGCGCGTTGCGGCGAGCGTAGCGGGCTCGGCGACCGGAACGCCGAGACGGACGAAGCCGCCGAGTGCGGCTCCGTCGCCGGCCAGGATCCGGCGGGCGATGTCCGAGCCGGTCGCGGCGGCGTGCCGCTCCAGGAGCGTGCGGAGGCGTTCGCGATCCGTTGCGTCCAGCTCGTGCGCGACGAGCGGTGTCGGGCCGAGCCGCTTCGCGAGCTCGCCGGCGAGGAAGAGCTCGCCGCCCGTCATGCCGCTTGCGAGATTGCGGCCGGTCGCGCCGAGGATCACGACGGTTCCTTTCGTCATGTACTCGCAGGCGTGGTCTCCGGCGCCTTCGACCACGACGGTCGCGCCGCTGTTGCGGACCGCGAGCCGTTCGCCGGCCGCCCCGCGCACGAACGCGTCGCCGCCGCGCGCGCCGTAGAAGCACGCGTTGCCGATCGCGGGCTCACCGTCGCGGCCCGGCCCGCGGACGATCAGCGTTCCGCCGCTCATCCCCTTGCCGACGCCGTCGTTCGCATCGCCGTCGAGAACCAGCGTGAGCGGCGCCGCGAGAAACGCGCCGAAGCTCTGTCCGGCGCTGCCGGCGTAGCGATACGTCGCGGGCGCGACGATCTCGCCGCGCGCCGCGCGGGTCACCGCGTGGTACGCGAGGCGCGCCCCCACGGCGCGGTCTGCCGGCGCGATCCGCTGCGTTCCGCCCGCGACCGCTTCGTCGTCGAGGTGCGCGTCGTCCGCGCGCGCGAGGTCGAACGGAGCGCGCGTCTCCGGAAGACGGAGCACTTCGTCGAGATCGATTCCGGCGGCGCGCTCGTAGCGCGGCCGCACCAGGTCGCCGCGGCCCTGAATCTCTTCGAGCGAGCGCGCGCCCAGGGCTGCGAGCCGCCGTCGAACGTCGCGCGCGACGAAGCGCAGAAACGCTTCCGCATCTTCGGCCGTCCCCGGAAACTTGCCGCGCAGCGCGGCGTCCTGCGTCGCGATGCCGACCGGACAGGTGTTCTGGTGGCATTGCCGCGCGTAGATGCAGCCCAGCGCGACGAGCAGCGCGCTGCCGAAGCCGAACATGTCGCCGCCCAGCATCGCGGCGAGCACGACGTCGCGGCCGGTCTTGAAGCCGCCGTCGACGCGCAGCTTCACGCGGCCGCGCAGACCGTTCGCGATCAGCGTGTGGTGCGTTTCGATGAGGCCGAGCTCCCACGGGAGCCCCGCGTGTTTGATCGAGCCGAGCGGCGAAGCCCCCGTCCCGCCGTCGTGACCGGCGATGTGCACGACGTCGGCGCGCGCCTTCGCGACGCCGCTCGCGACGTATCCGATCCCCGACTGCGCGACGAGCTTCACCGCGATCTTCGCCTTGGGATTCGCGCGCCGCAGATCGTAGATGAGCTGCGCGAGATCTTCGATCGAGTAGATGTCGTGGTGCGGCGGCGGCGAGACGAGCTGCTGCCCCGGGGCCGCGCCGCGCAGCGCGGCGATCTCCGCGGTCACCTTGAATCCCGGAATCTGCCCGCCTTCGCCGGGCTTCGCGCCCTGCGCGATCTTGATCTCGAGCTCTTCGGCGGTCGCGAGATACGATTCCGAGACGCCGAAGCGCGCCGACGCAACCTGCTTGATCGCGTTCAGCGTGCGGGCCGGGTCCTCGCCGCCTTCGCCGCCGTTGCTGCGCGCGCCGGCCAGCTTCGCGCCGAGCGCGACCGCTTCGTGCGCCTCGGGTCCGAGCGCGCCGAGCGACATCGCGGCGGTGACGAACCGGGCGAGGATCGCGTCTTCCGGCTCGACCTCCTCGAGCGCGATCGGATCGCCGATCGCGACCGGCTCGACGAGATCGCGCAGCGAGATCGAGTCGCGCGCCTCCAGCGCGTCGGAGAGCGCGAAGAACGCCGCCTCGTCGCGCGCGACGATCGTCTTGCGCAGCCCTTTGAGCAGCGGCGGATCGAACGAATGCCGCACGCCGTCGCGGCGGAACCGGAACATCCCGCGCTGCGGCGGCTCGGCGCCGCTCGCCGCCAGCGCCTGCCACGCGCGCAAGTCCTCCTCGATCTCGGCGAAGCCGAGCGCCGGCACGTGCGCGCCCATCCCCGGGAAGCACGCGTCGACGATCTCGTGCTTGAGCCCGAGCGTCTCGAACGTCTGCGCGCCGACGTACGAGCGCAGCGTGCAAATGCCGAGCTTGGCGAGGATCTTCACCAAGCCGCTCCGCAGCGCGTCGAAGAACGCCGCGTCGGAGCCGCATTCGGCGACGGCGGCGCGCGCGGCGAGCCACGGCGTCACGACGTTCGCGCCTGCGGCGATGAGCGCCGCGCAGCCGTGCGCGTCGCGCGCGAAGCCGTCGCAGGCCGCGATCGACGCCTGCATCCGCAGGCCGCTCGCGGTCAGGCGCTGATGCACCGCGCCGACCGCGAGCACCGCAGGTACCGGAACCCCCGCGCCGCGGTCGTCGAGGACGAGGTAGGTCGCGCCTTCGCGCACGCGCCGCTCCGCCGCATCGGCGATTTGCGCGATGCGCGTCGCGAGCGCGGCGTCCGCGCAGTCGAGCGAGATGCGCTCCATCACGAGCCGCGCGTCGAACGAGAGCGCGTCGAACGTCAGCTCGTCGAGCAGCGCGGTGTCGACCGTGACGATCGAGCCGTGGGCCGGGACGTCACCGTTCGTCGCGCCGCTTCCGACCCACGCGCGCACGTCGAAGACGAAGCCTTCGCGCAGCGCGTCGATCGGCGGATTCGTCACCTGCGCGAAACGCTGGCGCAGATACTCGGTCACCGGCATGCGGCGCTCCAGGAACGGCAGCGCCGCGTCGTCGCCCATCGACCAGACCGGCTCGCTGCCCGCGGCGAGCGGCTGCACGACGCCGGCCAGCTCGTCCTTGGTGTAGCCGAACCGGACGAGATCGCGGCGGAGCGCGTCGCCGTCCATGGCTCGCGGTGCCGCGTCGGCCGGGGCGTCGAACCGCCACGACGCGACGGTACCGCGGAAGTCCGCGTTCTCCCGGCGCAGCGCGCGGAAGGCGTCCGGACGAATCAGCTCGCCGGTCGCGAAGCGCACCACGAGCCGCTGCCCGGGGCCGAGCCGTCCGCGCTCCACGATCGGATCGTCGCCGAAGCCGACGACGCCGGTCTCCGAGGCGGCGAGCACCTTGCCCGACTCGGTGCGGCACCAGCGCAACGGACGAAAGCCGCTGCGGTCGAGCGCCGCGCCGACGCGGTCGCCGTCGGCGAAGACGATCGCCGCGGGCCCGTCCCACGGTTCGACGGTCGGGATGTGCGCGTCGTAGTACGCGCGCAGCCGGTCGTCGTCGTCGACCGCGGGCGAGAGCATCAGGTCCACGGCCTCGTCGACGCGGTAGCCCGCGCCGATCATCGCGTCGAGCGCGACGTTGAACTCCAGCGAGTCGCTCGCGCCACGCGGCGAGACGACGCCGCGCGCCTGCATCCACGCGCGGTTCCCCGTGATCGTGTCGATCTCGCCGTTGTGGGCGATCAGCCCGAACGGCTGCACGAGCCGCCAGCTCGGCGCGGTGTTGGTGCTGAAGCGCTGGTGGAACACCGCGAAGCGCGAGGCGCACGCCTCGTCGACGAGGTCGGCGAAGTACGCGCCCAGCTCGCTCGAGCTCAGCAGCCCTTTGTAGACGACGGTTTGCGGCGAAGCGCTGACCAGCGTCGCGATGTCGCCTTCGGCGCGCAGCGTGCGAATGACGGCCCGCCGCACCGCGCGCATCCGCTCGCGGGAGTTTCCGGGCCCGACGTCGACGAGGAGCTGCTCGTACGACGGCGCGCCGGCCGCCGACTGCGCGCCGAGCACGCCCGCGTCGACCGGCGGAACGCGCCAGCGCATCGGCGCGACGCCCTCGCCGCGAATCGCGTGCTCGATCTTCGCCCGCATCGCGGCGGCAAGCTCTTCTTGGCGCGGCAAGAACGCGCAGACCGCCGTGAGATGCTGCTCGGGGACGCGCACGTGCGCCGCCGCCAGCTCGCGCTGGAACAGTGCGCGCGGCGTCTCGAGCAGGATGCCGGCGCCGTCGCCCGTGCGCCCGTCGGCGGCGCGTGCGCCGCGGTGCTCCATGGCGCCGACCGCGCTCAGCGCGAGGCGGACGATCTCATGGCTTGCACGGTTGGAGAGGTCGGCGAGGAATCCCACCCCGCATGCGTCGTGCTCTACGTCGTGGCGCATCGGAACGTACACCATACGTCCGGCACGGACCGCCTGTCATTCGACAAACGGCGAACCGGAGCGCCGCCGGGTCAGCCGCGCTTGTGCTTTCCGCTGTGGGCCAGGATGACGGTGCGGGCGGCCGTGGAGCGCAGTTGCGCGTCGGACGCCGGCTGCGCGCAACGATATTCCCGCATCAACCGTCGCCAGGTCAGTCCGCGGCCTTGCAGACGCACGTCCCGCCCGGCCAGCCGCGCCGCCGCCACCGCGCGCACCAACGCACGGAGATCCGCCTCGCCGAGCACCTGAAGGTCCCGCGACTCGACGAACACCGTCGCGCCGTCGCGGCCGACGAGGCCGCGCTCGAGCGCGACGAACGCGTCGACGAGGTCCGCGTCGAGGACGCCGATGAGCCGAACGACGACCGGAGAAGGAACGGGCTGCGGGCGCGGTGCGTACACGGTGACTCCTTGCTCAGACGCTACCGAATGTACGGCCGCCCGCTGAGAACGGTTCGGGCCTCGCTTGGGATCGCGCTGGGAGCTTCAGCCGCGCAGCCCGAGCGCGACCATCATGCGGTACCCGACGTCCAGCGCGCGCTCGTCGATGTCGAAGCGGGCATTGTGGTGCGGGAAACCGGTCGCGTCGCCGCCGCGCGAGCCCACGATGAAGTACGCACCCGGGCGCTCTTCCTGCATGAACGACATGTCCTCGGCCCACATGACGATGTCGTGCTCGACGACGTTCTCGGCGCCGAGCTCCGCGCGCCCCACCTCGCGCACGACGTCGTTGATCTCGCGCGAGTTCACGGTCGGCGGATACGACCAGTGATAGTCGAAGTCGTACTCGAAGCGCATCGCCTCGGCGAGGCCGCGCAGAATCCGCTCCATCCGCTCCGGCATCGACGTGCGGACCGCGGCGTCGAACGCCCGCACGGTCCCCTTCATCTTCGCCTCGTCGGGGATCACGTTGAACGTCGTTCCGCTCGTGAACTGGCCCACGGTGACGACAGCGGGGTCCTTCGGCGCGACCTCGCGCGCGACGATCGTCTGCAGCGCGGCGACGACGTACGAGCCGGCGACGATCGGATCGACGGCGAGCTGCGGCATCGCGCCGTGGCCGCCCTTCCCGCGAATGGTGAGGTCGTACTCGTCGGCCGAGGCGAAGAACGCGCCGTCCCGCACACCGATCTTGCCGACGTCGAGCCCGCTGTACAGGTGCAACGCAAACGTGCGATCCACGTGCGGGTTCTCGAGCGCGCCGTCGGCGATCATCTTCTTCGCACCGGCGTAGCCCTCTTCGCCCGGCTGAAAGCAGAACACCAGGGTTCCGGGGACCTCGTCGCGCCGGGCCGCCAGCGTCTGCGCCGCGTGGAGCAGGATCGACACGTGGCCGTCGTGACCGCACGCGTGCATCACGCCTTGGCGGTGCGAGCGGTACGGCACGTCGTTCAGCTCCGCGATCGGGAGCGCGTCCATGTCGGCGCGGAGCAGCGTCACGGGCCCGGGCTTCCCGCCCCGCAGCGTGCCCAGCACGCCGGTCTCTCCGACGCCGGTACGCACGTCGTCCAGCCGCAGCTTCCCGAGCTCGGCCGCGACGAACGCCGCCGTATCATGCTCGACCATGGAAAGCTCGGGCGCGGCGTGGAGCCGGCGACGAACGGCGACGAGCTCTTCATGCGGGACGGCGGTCGTGGTCATGGCACGCCGTTTCGCCGTCCTTTGCGGAAGCGGCTCCTCGCGAAGCCGCTTCCGCCGGCTCTCAGGTGATCGAGCCGGTCGTCGTCGTGACGAACACGGTCACCTCGGCCTTCTGACCCGAGGCGTCCGTGATCACGATGACGCACGTTCCGGCTGCGACCGACGTCACCGTGAACGTCGCGTCGGGACCGGGCATCGACGTCGGGCTGAACGTCGCGATCCCGGTGCAGGAGTGACCGCTCAGCGAGCTCGCCCCGAAGTTTCCTTGAAAGCCGGGCTCGGTCGCGGTGAAGAACTGCGTTTGCCCGGCGGCCGTGAACTGCACCGTGCTCGTGGACACGCCGAGCGGGCCCGGCGTCGCGGTCGGCTTCGGCGTCGGCGTGGGCGTCGGCGTCGCCGTCGGCTTCGGCGTCGCGGTCGGCGTCGGCGTCGGAGTCGCGACCGCCGGGGCGATCGCATTCCCTTCGCCGCTCTGCGGACGCGGATTCCCCGGGACGCTCCCGCCGCCTCCGCCGCCGCATCCGACGATGACGCATGCGCACGCGACCGTCGCGAGCGCAACACCGTGTCGAACCATCTTCGATGCTCCTCCATGCGCGGCGCGCATCAGTACACCAGCTTTCCGATGCGGCCCGGATTGGCGCCGCTGCCCGGCTCGCAGAACCACAGCGAGCCGTCGGGCGCGACGGCGATCCCTTTGAGGGCAAGTCCGGTCACGGGCGACGCGTACTCGCTCACCGTGCCGCCGGTCGTGATCCGGCCGATCCGATCGAGTCCGTTCTCGGTGAACCACAGGGCGCCGTCTTGTCCGACCGCGATCCCGATCGGCGCGGCGTTCGGCGTCGACGTCGGGAACTCGCCGGTCACGGAGAACGAGTTGGGCGACAGCCGCCCGATCTTGGAGGTTCCGTTCTCGGTGAACCACAGGTTGCCGTCCGGCCCACGAACGATGGCCTCGGGAGTGCTGCCCGTCGTGAGCGAGATCTCGCTCTGCGCCGTGAAGAGGTTCGTGATGCGGCCGATCTTGTCGACGGCACTCTCCGTATAGTAGAGATTGTTGTCGGGTGCGGTCGCGATTCCCCACGGTGCGGAGTTGGCGGTCGGGACGGAGGTCTCGCCCGCCGTGCCGCCGCTGACGCTCTGGAATCCAACGCGGCTGCTGCCGTTCGCCACGTACCAGACGTTGCCGTCGAGACGGTCGACGAGACCGAACGGGTTGTCGCTCGGCGGCGGTGCGAACAGCGTCGCGAATTCGGTGAAGGTGCCGGTCGTCGTAACCTTCGCGATCTTGTTCGCGCCGAACTCGGTGAACCAGAGATTACCGTCCGAGGCGCCGATGATCTGCTGCGGGTTCGAGCTCGCGGTGGGAACCGTGAATTCGGTCACGACCCCGGCCGGAGTGATCCGAGCGACGTCGTTCGGCGATTCGGTGAACCACATGTTGCCGTCCGATCCGGCCGCGATGAACTGCGGCCGGTTCGTCGAAACCGGGATCGAGAACTGGTAGAACGTCGGCTTGGGCGCGAACGTGACGCTGTGGGAACCGAGTCCGGGCGCCGACACGACGATCGACGCCGACCACAACGTCCCGCCCGCGTAATGCATCGTCGAAACGACGGAGCGAGACTTCACGACGGTGGTCGAGAGCGTCACTTGACCGGAGTTCGACGGATCGCTCACCGAAAGCGTGAACGGCTGCTCGTAGTTCGACGCCGAGCCGGCGATCACGTTGCCGTCCGCGTCGAACGCGTTGATGCTGATTTGCTCGCTCGCCGGTACGCCGGCGTTGGGGCTCGCATTCTGCAGCGTGACCGTGAACGATGCGACGACGCCGTTCAGCACCGCGGAGACGGTATTCGCCGCGCCGAGCACGATCTGCTTGGTGACCGACGCGGTGCTGATGACGTTTCCGCCGCCGTTGAGCTGGTCGTACGTCGTGAAGACGAACGTGTCGGTGCCGACGGGTGCGTCGATCACCAGCGTCGTCAGCGGCGCGTTGAGGAACTGCGGGGAGCCGCCGTTCACCGTCACGCTGATGCTCTGCGCCGCGCCGACATACTTCGGCGTGCGGAGCGCGGCCGACGTGCTCGAAGAGGCCCAGTGCATGGTGAACGTCACCTGCGCCGTCGACGCGCTTTGCGCCCGGCCGGGCGCGGTCGGTACGCTGCCCGCGCCGCCTCCGCAGCCGGCGGCGAGAACCGCACACGCCGCAAACGCCGCGAGCCGATAGGCTCGCGCGACGGCCGCGTTCAGCCGTCCTGGAAGGAATGTCATTCAGTCCTCCTCGGGGAACGGGAGACGCTCGCCCGTGTCAGCCCCACGAGAAGCAGTCCGCTAGGTGGTTCTCTTGACCGTCTCTACCAGCCTGCGTTTTGCCGATGAAGTCCCGGACTTTGCACGAACCTAACAAAGGGCCGTGTGTCCGCGCGTCGGCGCGCGAGCGTCGGGCTGCCGCGCACGCGGCTGACGCGCTGACCCGGTGCGATTCGCGCGAAGTCGACAGGCCGTCATCTCAACCACCGGCAGTGCGAGCTCGAATCGGTGGCGTCACGATGTTCAGCAGCGTTCTCAATCTAGGCATGTTGGCCGACGCCACGGCTCAGCCGGCATACCAGCAGTCCGGAGCCAAGACGTTTTCGCCGCCGCGCGCGACATGCCGCCGCGGACCTATACCGTCGTCGCGAAATGGCGTGTGCCGTTCGACCGTTCAAGCGTCGAGCACGTCGTTACGCTGACTTCGAACCGAGCGACCGTCGTGCTCGGGACCGCCGCACAGCGTAGTGCCAGCCCGCAGCCATAAGGGCCGCAGTTCCGCGAGCGAGGGCGCTCTACGCGACGTGACCACCGGAGCGCGAAGTCTCGTCCCACCCCACCGGGGCCGAGGTAGGAGCGGCGCCGGCGTCGCATGCTGGCGGCAACCGTCGCATCCGGAGGGACGACCGATGACGCACGCGAGCTACACGCACGGCGCGAGCAGCGTACCCTTGGTGGGCGAGACCATCGGCGACAACCTCGATCGCATCGCCGCACGGTATCCCGGCAACGATGCCGTCGTCGCGGTCCATCAGGGGCTGCGGCTTTCCTACGCCGAGCTGGCGCGCGAGACCGACCGGCTCGCGCGGGCCTTCGTCGCCTCCGGTGTCGGGCACGGCGAACGCGTCGGCATCTGGGCGCCCAACTGCTTGGAGTGGGTGCTCGTGCAGTACGCGACCGCGAAGATCGGCGCGATCCTCGTCAACGTGAACCCCGCATACCGGCTCTCGGAGCTCGAGTACGCGCTGAGGCAGAGCGGGGTGTCCACGTTGATCGCGCTCGACCGGTACAAGAGCAGCGAATACCTCGCCATGGTCCGCGACGTGCGTCCCGCGCTCTCCGCCCTGCGCGAGGTCGTCGTCATCGGCGACAGCATCCCGCTGAGCGCAGAGACGGCGTGGCACGCATATCTCGCGCGCGCCGGCGCGTGCGACGAGGCGACGTACGCCGAGCGGCGCGCGCGCTGTCAATTCGACGAAGCGATCAACATCCAGTACACCTCGGGGACGACGGGTTTCCCGAAGGGCGCGACGCTCTCGCACCACAACATCGTCAACAACGGCTTCTTCATCGGCGAGGGCTGCCGCTACACCGACGGCGACCGCGTTTGCATCCCGGTCCCGTTCTACCATTGCTTCGGGATGGTGCTGGGGAATCTCGCCTGCACGACGCACGGCGCGACGATCGTGATCCCCAACTGGACGTTCGACCCCGCGCTCACGCTGGCCGCCGTGCAGCAGGAGCGCTGCACCTCGCTCTACGGCGTTCCGACGATGTTCATCGCCGAGCTGTCCCTGCCCGACTTCGCGTCGTACGATCTCTCGTCGCTGCGCACGGGGATCATGGCCGGCTCGCCGTGTCCGGTCGAAGTCATGAAGCGCGTGCAGAGCGAGATGCACATGCCGGAAGTGACGATCTGCTACGGGATGACGGAGACCTCGCCGGTCTCGACGCAGACCTCGACGGACGATCCGATCGAGAAGCGCACGGCGACCGTGGGCCGCGTCCACCCGCACGTCGAGGTGAAGATCGTCGATGCGGAAGGTCGCGTGGTGCCGCGCAACACGCCGGGCGAGCTGTGCACGCGCGGGTACTGCGTGATGCTCGGCTACTGGAACAACGCCGAGGCGACCGCCGGCGCGATCGACGCCGGACGCTACATGCACACCGGCGACATCGCGACGATGGACGAGGACGGCTACCTGAACGTCAGCGGCCGCATCAAGGATATGGTGATCCGGGGCGGCGAGAACGTCTATCCGCGCGAGATCGAGGAGTTCTTGTACACGCACCCGGCGGTGAAGGACGTCCAGGTCATCGGCGTCCCCGACGAGCGCTACGGCGAGGAGCTGTACGCCTGGGTGATCCTCAACGACGGCGCGAGCGCCGACGCCGACGAGCTGCGCGAGTACTGCCGCGGCAAGATCGCGCACTACAAGATCCCGCGCTACATCCGGTTCGTGGACGGCTGGCCGATGACCGTGAGCGGCAAAGTCCAGAAGTACAAGATGCGCGAAGAGTCGATCCGCGAGCTCGGCCTCGAAGCCGCGGCGAAGATCGTGACCGCGTAAGAGCGGCCGCGATCTTCACGGTAAGCGCAGCTCCGCGGCTCAGGCGCTCGTGGATGCCGCGCGGCGCGTGCGGCGCTTCGGGGCCGCTTCGCCGCTCTCGGACGTCTTGCGGCCGCGCCCGCGGCGGGCGACCGACTCGACGATCTCGGCGCCTGCGACGAGGGCCTCACCGGCCTTTTCGAGCATCGAACCCACGTTCCGGGCGGCGCGCGTCGCCTTCGTCGCGTTCGACGCGGCCTTCTTCGCGGTCGACGCGACCTTCTTCACCGCGCCGGCGGCTTTGCGCGCGACGCCGGCCTTCTTCCGGCCGCCCGAGCTCTTGCGAGCCGTCGTCTTGCGCGCGGTCGTCGCGCGCGCCGTGCTCTTGCGTGCCGTCGCTTTGCGTGCGCCGGTTTTCTTGGCGCCCGACTTCTTTGCGGCGCTTTTCTTCGCGCCGGACTTCTTGGCTGCTGCCATCGTTTCGTGAACCCTCCTGGTCGCTAAGCGAACCGAGCGTGTACAAACGACGTTCCCCGCGCCGGGTTGATTCAATCGCGTTCGCGCGCCGCGACGAACGATCTCAACTCCGCGCGCACGTCGGCGAAGACGCCGGTCCAGTCGTTCGGACGGTGCTGCCGGAACACGCGCAGCGTCGGATACCACGGCGAGCCGCCGCCCTCGAGACCCCACAGCCAGTAATTGCCGAAGCCGTGGAGCATCCAGACCGGTGTCCCGAGCGCGCCGGCGAGATGCACGACCGACGTGTCGACGGCGACGACGAGATCGAGCGCCGCGATCGCGGCCGCGGTGTCGGCGAACGTGCGCAGCTCGGGCCCGAGCGCGAGGACCTCGAAGTCGGGCGGCGGTTCCAGCGCCTCCGCCTCGTGCGCGCCTTTTTGGAGGCTGATCCACGCCACGTCCGCGACGTCGCGCAGCGAGGCGAACGCATCGAGCGAGCACGAGCGGAAGCGATCGAGCAGGTGTGCGGGATCGCCGCGCCATGCGACGCCGACCTTCACGGCGCCGCGCTCGCGCGCGAAGCGCTCCCGGAACGCCTGCACTCGAACCCGGTCGGCGAGCAGATACGGTACGGCGCCGGCTCCGAAGCGACCGCCGTCGGCGACGCCGGCGCGTTCGGGATCGCCGACGCGCAGCACGTACGGCAGGCTGCAGAGCGGCACGTGCGCGTCGGCGCGCGCGAGCTCGTCTTCGGGACACGCCTCTTCGAACGCGTCGTCGATCCCGGGGAAGCCGTCGTACAGGTCGCCGAGCCCGGGCGGCATCTCCACCGCGACGCGCGCGTTGCTGCGCCGCGCCGCTTCGCCGAACAGGCGCGACCAGAGCACGAAATCGCCGAGACCCTGCTCGCGCGCGACGAGCAGGCGCTTTCCGTCGAGTCGTTCGCCGTTCCAGCGCGGGATCGCGTCGACTCTGGCGAATTGCGCGCGCGCTCGCGGATCGCGCAGCCGCCACTCCGCTTCGGCGAAACCGCGCTCGTAGTGACCGCCGAGCAGCAGCGTCAGACCGAGGTCGAAGTGCGCGAGCGGGTCGCCGGGCGCGAGCGCGACCGCCGCTTCGGCGTTCGCGAGCGCGTCGCCATACCGCCCGAGGCCGTGATACAGCACCCCGAGATTGAGGCGCGGCTCGGCGCGCTGCGGCGCATCGTCCGCCGCGGCGGCGAAGCAGCGCTCCGCTTCATCGAAGTCACCGCGGTCGTAGGCGACTTGTCCGAGCACGACGCGCGCGCTGACGTGCCCGGGCTCGATCGCCAGCGCCGCGTTCGCCTCGGCCGCGGCCTCGCCGTCACGGTGGAGCTCGCGCAGCGCCTCCGCCAACGCGCATCGGATGTCCGCGATCGCGGGGTGCGCGCCGGCGGCGGTCCGCAGGACGTGCGCCGCCGATTCGAACCGGCCGACCGCGTTCAGCACGATCCCGAGGTTCAGTGCGGCGGTCGGATCGTCGGGCGCGGCGCGCAGCGCGGCCGCGAACGCGTCCGCCGCGTCTTCGAGCCGCCCTTGTACGTAACGCACCGTTCCGAGGCGCAGCAACGCCGGCGCGTCGTCCGGCGCGCCGGCGACGATGGAACCGTACAGTTCCGCGGCCGCGTCGTACCGCTCCGTCACCTCGTACACCTTGGCGAGGTTGAAGCGTGCCGCGCGGTCGCCGGGCTGCGCGACGAGGATGCGCCGGAGAAGCGCTTCGGCCTCGGCGTAGTCGCGGCGCGCGAACGCCGCGACGGCGCGCGAATGGAGGGCGGCCTCGGAGAGGGGGGACATCGGTCCCGCAGGATTCGGGGACGCCCGTCGCCGACCATCGAGGGTTTCCACTTCCTGGGGATCGACTCGATGGCGAAAACTTCGACCGCGCGCGGGCGCGAGCTCGACCGTGCCGGTCTGAGCGACGAACAGCTCGTCGCGATGCTGCGGAACATGCTGCTCCAGCGGCAGCTCGACAACCGCGGCTTCCAACTCAACCGTCAGGGGAAGATCCCGTTCGCGCTCGGGTCCGAAGGACATGAAGCCGTGCAGGCCGGCGCGGCGGCGGCGTTCGTCCGCGGCCGCGACGTGCTCGTTCCGTACTACCGCGACCTCGGTCTCGCGCTGGGCGTGGGGATGTCGGCGTTGGAGATCCTTTCCTCGATGTTCGCGCGCGCCAGCGACCGCTCGGCCGGGCGCCAGTTCCCGAACCACTACACGAACCACGATCTCGGCGTCGCGTCGATCTCGTCGATCATCGCCGGACATTGCACGCACGCGGTCGGGATCGCGGCGGCCTTCAAATATCGCAACGAGACCGGACGCGCCGTGCTGTGCACGACCGGCGAAGGCTCCACCTCGCAAGGCGAGTGGCACGAGTCGGTCAACTTCGCCGCCGTCCACGCCCTGCCGATCGTGTTTCTCTGCGAGAACAACGAGTGGGCGATCTCCACGCCCCAGACGATGCAGATGCGCGTCGCCAACGTCGCCGACAAGGCGCCCGGGTACGGCATCCCCGGCGTGGTGTGCGACGGCTTCGACCCGATCGCCACGTACAAGGCGATGCACGAGGCGATGGAGCGCGCGCGTACCGGCGGCGGGCCCTCGATCGTCGAAGCCAAGTGCTATCGCTTCTTGTCGCACTCCACCGACGACGACGATCGCACCTACCGCTCGCGCGAGATCATCGAGGAGCGCCGCAAGCTGGACCCCGTTCCGCGCTTCGAGCAGGTGCTGCTCGAAGCCGGTGTCGTGGACGCCGAGCGCGTCAAGGCGCTGCGTGCCGACGTGCTCCGAGAGACGAACGAGGCGACCGACACCGCC
Source organism: Vulcanimicrobiaceae bacterium (assembly GCA_035650875.1). GTDB lineage: Bacteria > Vulcanimicrobiota > Vulcanimicrobiia > Vulcanimicrobiales > Vulcanimicrobiaceae > Vulcanimicrobium. The sequence continues at coordinate 298,408 of DASRGU010000004.1, read as the reverse complement.
GAAGCGCAGCCGTACCCGACGCCCGAATCGCTCTACGAGAACGTGGTCGACGGACCGTACGAGCCGTGGCGCGCGTGACCGCTCACCCCTTCACCCGCCCCACCGCAGGAGAGACCCGATGACCGCCACGGCGCAGCAGACCGGCTCGACGGTGATGACCAACGTCGAGGCCGTGCGCTCGACCCTCCACGACGCGATGGTGCGCGACGATCGCGTGCTGATCATGGGCGAGGACGTGGGCGCGCGCGGCAACGTCTTCCTCATCACGAAAGGCTTCCTCGAAGAGTTCGGGCCGCAGCGCGTCGTCGACACGCCGCTCGCCGAGGCGTCCATCGTCGGGGTCGCGATCGGCATGGCGATGGAAGGGCTGCGGCCGATCGCCGAGATTCAGTTCGCCGACTTCATCTATCCCGCGTTCAACCAGATCGTGGGCGAGGCGGCGAAGACGCGCTATCGGTCCAACGGCGACTACACGTGTCCGCTCGTGATCCGCACGCCGTACGGCGGCGGCGTGCGCGGCGCGCTCTCGCACTCGGTGTCGATCGAGGCGCTCTTCTATCACGTCCCCGGCCTGACGATCCTCGCCCCGTCGACGCCGGCCGACATCAAGGGCTTGCTGAACGCGGCGATCGAGTGCCCCGATCCCGTCCTGTTCCTCGAGCACAAGAAGACGTACCGCAGCGTGAAGGGTGACGTCCCCGGCGGCTACTACACGATTCCCATCGGGAAGGCCGACGTGAAGAAGGCGGGCACCGACGTGAGCGTGGTGAGCTACGGTTACAACCTGCATCAGGCGCTCGACGCGGCGAACCGGCTCGAAGGCGAAGGCGTGTCGGTCGAGGTGATCGATCTGCGGTCGATCCGGCCGATGGACAAGACGACGATCCTCGAGAGCGTGCGCAAGACGCGCAAGCTCCTGATCGTCCACGAGGACAACAAGTTCGGCGGGATCGGCGCCGAGATCAGCGCGATGGTCGCCGAGGAGGCGCTCTTCGAGCTGGACGCGCCGATCCGGCGTTTGTGTGGCCCCGACGTCCCGGCGATGGGCTACGCGCTCCCGCTCGAGGAAGAGTTCATGGTGTCGACCGACGAGATGGTCGACGCGATGCGCGAGCTGGCGAAGTTCTGATCATGCCGACCACGATTACGATGCCGCAGCTGGGCGAGACGGTCACCGAAGGGACCGTCGCCCAGTGGCTCAAGAAGCCCGGCGACAGCGTCGAGAAGTACGAGGCGTTCGTCGAGGTGTCGACCGACAAGGTCAACGCCGAGGTGCCCGCGCCGGTCACCGGCGTGATCCGCGAGCTGATCGTCAAGGAAGGCGAGACGGTGCCGACCGGCGCGCCGATCGCGATCATCGACGAGGTGGGCGCCGAAACGCCGGCGCCGAACGGCAGCACGTCGCCGTCCGAGCAAGTCGCCGCAGCGGCCGGCCCGCCGGCCGGCGACGAAGCGAACCGCCAGGCGAGCGACGAGCCGGTGCCGGGCGGTAACGTCGGTCTGAGCGGGCCGACGTACTCGGCGCCGTCCGGCGCGCGCGCGACGACGAGCGCGAACGGCGCCCCGGCGAACGGGACGTCGGCGAACGGCACGAGCACGGCCCCCGGCGGCGCCCGCGTCTCGCCCGCGGTCCGCCGTCTCGCGCGCGAGCACCAGATCGACCTCTCGCGCGTGCGCGGCAGCGGCGATCACGGCCGGATCACGGCGAACGACATCCTCGCGGCCGCGAAAGCGGGCCCGAGCGCGAGCGTTGCGGCGACGATCAGCGCCGACAACGCGGAGTACGTCGCGCCCGCACCCGCGGCCGCGACGAGCGCGCCGCCGCGCGAACCCGCGCCCGCCCGCGCGCCTTCCGTTCCCGCGCCGGCCGGGCCGTCGGGCGGACGACCGTCGTATGCGAACGCGCGGCCGGGCGAGCTGATCCCGCTCACCCAAGCGCGCAAGATCATCGCGCAGCGCATGGTCGAGTCGAAGCACACCGCGCCGCACGCGTGGACGATGGTCGAAGTCGACGTGACCAACGTCTGGAAGTGGCGGACGCGCGAGAAGGACGCGTTCGAGCAGGCCTACGGCGTGAAGCTGACGCTGCTGCCCTTCTTCGTCCGCGCGGCGGTCGAGTCGCTGGCGAAGTTCCCGCTCATGAACGCGAGCTTCACCGACGAAGGGATCCGCGTCCACCGCGAGGTGAACGTGGGGCTCGCGATCGCCGCCGACGGAAACCTCATCGTTCCGGTCATCCGAGGCGCCGACACGCTCTCGATCAAGGGACTCGCGCTCGCCGCCGGCGAGCTGATCGACAAGGCGCGGCGCGGACGCCTCGGCGCCGACGAGCTCGCCGGCGGAACGTTCACCGTGAACAACACCGGCGCGAACGGCTCGATCCTCTCGGCGCCGATCCTGGTGCCCGGACAGACGGGGATCGTGACGACCGAAGCGATCGTGAAGCGGCCCGTCGTGCGCGACGACGACTCGATCGCCGTCCGTTCGATGATGAACGTCTGCCTCTCGCTCGACCATCGCGTCGTCGACGGCGCCGTCGCGAGCGGGTTCCTCTTCGATCTGAAGAAGCGCCTCGAAGCGATGGGCCCGACCGGCTCCCTCTAGTGGCTTCGCGTTCCGCGAAGCCTTCGCGTTCGGCCTTCGGCCGATCCGCCGATCGCGGTCGACCGGACGACGCGTGACGTCGCGCACGCTGATCGCTGCGATCGCCGCCGTCGCCGTCACGACGGCCGTCGCGGCCGCGGCGGCCGACGACGAGCCCAGCGGGCTCATCGGCACGACCGCCACGCTGGCGCGCGTGCGCGCGCTCTACGATCGCGCGCACCTGCACGACTTCACGCGTGCGGCGACGGTGCTCGAGGACTGGCGGCTGTTCCAGGACGGCACCGTCGGCTCGTATCGCGTCAACCGGCTCGGTCCCGACGTCCGCGAGACGACCCAGCTCGGCCCGCTCACGTACGAGAAGGGCGTGCTGCGCGGCGTGCACTGGGAAGAGAACCGCAACGGGATCGTGTTCACGTATCCCGGCGTCCACGAGCAGCGCGACGCGATCAGCGAGCACGCGTTCCGCGACGCCAACGACGACCGCGACGTGCGCCTCGCCGGCGAGTCGGTTCCGTACAGCGCGTACGTGGTCGAGGTGAATCCGCCGGGCGGACGGCACGAGTGGCTCTACATCGACAAGCGCACGGGCAACGTCGTGCGCCGCGAGTACGTCGAGCGGCGGCGGCGGTTCACCACCAGCTACGACGACTATCATCTCGTCGAAGGCGTCCCCGAACCGTCACGGATCCGGACCGTGGACTCGGTCGGGAACGAGCGCGAGCAAACGCTCGTGAGCCGCAGCCTCGACACGACGCCCGATCTGCGCGACGTCGACATGCCGCCGTCGCGCCGCGTGGTCGAGTTTCCGCCGACGCCGGGCGCCGTGCGGCTGCCGGTGCGCTTCGTGAACGGGCTCGCCGTCGTGCGCGTGATCGTCGGCCGCACGGGCTACGACTTTCTGCTGGACTCCGGGTCGGCGGGGATCGTCGTCGACCCGAGCGTCGTCGATCAGCAGCATCTCGAGCGCTTCGGCCAGCACGTCGCGACGACGCTCGGCTCGTTCCCGGAGTCGACGACGATCGTCCCGCAGATGACGATCGGGCCGCTGCGCATGCGCAACATCGTCACGCGCGTCGTCGCCGTGCCGTTCCACCTCGACGAGCACACGCGCGTCGCCGGGCTGCTCGGATTCGACTTCTTCGCCGACGCGGTGGTTCACGTCGACGTCGAGAAAGGCTTCGCCGAAGCGCTCCCGCCGGCGTCGTTTCGCCCGCCCGCCGACGCCGTCGCCGTGACGCTCAGCCTGGACGACAAGACGCCCGCGGTGCGCGCGCGCGTCGACAACACCGTCGGCCGCGTCGTGCTCGACACCGGAGCGAACCGAACGATCTTCGAGACGGCGTTCGCGGAGCGCGGCGATTTCGCCCCGGAGCGCGTCGCGAGCAAGACGTTCGTGCGCGGGATGGGCGGATTCGCCGACGCGCAGTCGGCGCGCATCCCGGCGATCGAGCTCGGCGGCCTCGCGACGCGCGACGCGCTCGCCGACGTCTCCAACCTCGACCTCGGCACCGACGACCTCGACGGCGTCCTCGGCACCGATCTGCTGCGCTCGTACGACCTGTGGTTCGACTACCGCGCGAACACGGTCTACGTGCGCCGCGCGAAGCGCTGAGCGTCAGCGCCGGCGGCGGCGGTCCTTTTGCTCGCCGCGGAGAACCGAGCGGACGAAGGCGCTCTTGCCCTCGGTGTAGGCGTCGCGGTCGTCGCGGTAGCGTTCGGCGAGGTCGCGCTTGAGCGCGGCGTAGCGTTCGGCCAGCGCGCGATCGGCGCGCAGCGCGTCGCGGAACGCGAGGTGGGCGCGCAGCTCGGGCGTCGCGACGGCGCAGACGTAGAGATGATGGCGCGGCAGATCGCTCGGCGCCCGAAACGCTTCGCGGCCTGCGATCCCGAGGTCGCCGAGATGCGCGTATCCGATCGCGGCGAGAGCGCGGATCGCCTCGGGGACGTCCTCCGCGCGGCGCACGATCGCGTCGACGTCCACGATCGGCTTGGCGGCCAGCCCGGGGACCGCGGTGCTCCCGACGTGCTCGACGCCGACGGCGAGGTCGCCGAGCGCGCCGGCGACCCGCTCGCGCACGCGCCGGAACGTCCCCTCCCACGCCGGATCGTACGGCACGACGACGACCGGCTCGGCGCGTTCCTCCGGCGAGATCGCGTCGTGCGGCGCTCCGTTCATCGCCGCGTCACCGCAAGTCGAGGAGCGTAGCGAGGTTCGCGCGCTCGTCCACGACGGGCTCGATCGCGCCGCTCGCGCTCGTCAACAGCGTCGTGACGCCGGGGCCGTGCCCGGCGAGGAACGACCGGCCGTGCGAGACGCCGGCGATCGTCACGGCGCCGCCGCGATAGATTCGCCCGAACGTGTTGTCGGCGTCGACGATCGCGACGAGGTCACCCAGACGCAGCCGGTCGAGCCCGAACTCGCGGACCGTCGGCTCGTCGAAGCACTGGATGTCGTAATCGCCGCGCACGACCGTCGAGCGGCCGAGCCCCGAGCCCATCACGCGCGCCGGCACGATTCGCGCCACCGGCACGCGAAAGCGCGCGCCATCCCGCTCGATCCCGATGCGCTCGAGCAGGTCCGGATCGCAGTTGAAGACCCGCACGTCTCCGGCGTCGACGATCGCCAGGCCGACGCCGACGGCGCGAATCGAGAGCGTATCGCCGATCTGCATCTGCGCCATCGTGTCCGCCGCGAAGTCGACGATGACGTGCTCGACGCCGCCGTGCTTGCCGGTCACCGTCCCGCGCGCCCCCTTGGCCTCGCCGCTGGTCACCGTCGCGACGTTGCCGATGCACGCGAAGACGTTCAGCGCGGCGTTGAGCTTGTCGTCGGAATGGCGTGCGCTCACGGCCGGCTCGACGTGATCGCCCTCGTGTCCGAAACACGAGTCGCCGACCCGCACGCTGAGCGTGATTCCGCCCACGCTGGGCAGAATCCGCGGCGTGCCGTCGGCGCCGACCTCGTAGAGATTCGTCATCACGAGCGGGGGCGCGACCTGCGCGGCGAGGATCTGCGAAACGAGGCGGTGCCGGTTGGTCTCCACGGCGAAGACCCTGGGCCGTGCAAATCCGCAAGTCCTTCACGTTCGAAGCCGCGCACGTGCTGCCGCACCATCCCGGGAAATGCGCGCGGCTGCACGGTCATTCGTATCGGCTCGACGTCGCGCTCGAGGGTCCGCTGCAGAGCGAGGGACCGGCCGCCGGGATGATCGAGGACTTCGACGTGCTCACGCGCGTGGTCAAGGACGCCGTCGTCGCCGAGCTGGACCATCGCTCGCTGAACGACGTCATCGGGAACCCGACCGCCGAGCTGATCGCGGTCTGGATTTGGAAGCGATTAGCATCCGAGCTCCCCGCGCTCGCGGAGATCGTGGTGTGGGAGACTCGGCGCGCGTGCGTCGTTCTTCGAAAGGGTGATCCTCTGACCGTCGTCGGGTAACGGGTCGGCGGCACCCCGAACGACAGGAGCAGTCCAGTATGAATCGTCACCTCGCAAGCTCGCTCGCGGCCGTCGCGCTCGCCCTCACGCCGCTCGCGGCGTCGGCGCAAGTCGCGCCCGGATCGGAGCTGTACGGCTATCTCAACCAGACCGTGGACTCCGGCAGCGCCTACGTCGGCGAGCCGGTGAGCGCCTCGCAGGTCCACGGCGACGGGATCTCCGGGGCGCGCATGTACGGGCACGTCGCGCACGTGCAGCGCGCCGGTCAGGGCACTCCCGGCCGCGTCTACCTCACGTGGACGTCGGTTCGCACCGCGTCGGGACGCCGCTACGCGATCGAAGGGCGCACCGTGCGCGCGCAGGTCGTCACGAAGAGCAACGCTGCAAAGGAAGCGGGCGGTGCGGTGGCCGGGATGATCCTCGGCAACATCCTCGGCAAAGCGGTCGGCACGAACATGGGCGGACTGATCGGCGCCGGCGGCGGCTATCTCGCGGCGAAGAACAACAGGCAGAACGTGACGATCCCGGCGAACTCCGTCGTCGAGGTGCAGATCGTCTCCGCGCGCCGCCAAGGCTGACGCGGCGATCGGCCTTCTCTGACGAATCGGAACGGCGTGCTGCAGCTCGCGGAGATCTTTTACAGCGTACAGGGTGAGGGGACGTGGACCGGCACGCCCGCGGTCTTCGTCCGCCTCGCCGGCTGCAACTTGAGCTGCAGCTTCTGCGACACCGACTACGCGCTGAAGTTCTTCGCGTCCGTCGACGACGTCGTCGCGCGCGTGCGGGCCGAGGGCGGCGACTGCCCGATGGTGATCCTCACCGGCGGCGAGCCGCTCGCGCAGCGCGAGGCCCGGGCGCTCATCGACGCCCTGCGCGCCGACGGACGGCGCGTCCACATCGAGTCGAACGGCACGATGCCGGTCGACCTTCCCGACGACGTCTGGCTCACCGTCTCGCCGAAGGAGCGTCTCACCCCGGAGATGGCGCGCCGGGCGAACGAGGCGAAGCTGATCGTCGACGGCCGCGTTCCGGACGAATGGCTGGGCGCGTTTCCGCCGTCCACCAAGCTGTTCTTGCAGCCGGAGGGCAACAAGCCGGTCAACGTGGCGCTCGCCGTGGACGCCGCGAAACGCGACCCGGCGCGCTTCCGCCTCTCGCTGCAGACGCACAAGTTCATCGGCGTGCGGTGACGTGAGCGTCCTCACCAACCTCGTTCATCTGCTCGCCCGCCCGCCGTGGGTCGCGAGCCCGGCGGTGCCGTCGTCGAAATCCTGGTCGTCTGCGCGGTAGCGCAGGAGCTGGGCGCGCTGCGGGCGCGCGAGCACGTGCGCGTCGTCCCGATCGGCGTGGGTCCCGTCGAAGCGGCGATCGGCGCGGCGCGCGCGCTCGCGCAGCATCGCTGCGACGTGCTCATCAACGCCGGGATCGCGGGCGGGTTTCGCGACCGCTGCACGATCGGCGACGCGGTCGTCGTCACGCGCGACGACTACGCCGAGCTCGGCCTCGAGGACGGGCGTGCCTTTGCGTTGCCGCCCGGATCGGAGCTCGTGCGCACGGTGGAGGCGCATCCGCGGCTCCTGCAGCCGTTTCTCGACGGTCTGATCCCGGCGATCGCCGGACGCGGCGTCACGTCCGCGACGGTGACCAGCACCACCGCTCGTGCGCTGGTTCTCGCGCACCGCTTTCGCGCGGACGTCGAAACGATGGAAGGCTTCGCCGTGATGCGGGCCGCGCAGCTCGCCGGCGTTCCCGCGGTGCAGATCCGCGGCGTGTCGAACTACGTCGGCGACCGCGAGACCAACGAGTGGAACTTCGGCGCGGGCGCGGCCGCCGCCGTCGCAACGACCGAAGCGCTGCTCGATGTTCTGCTCTCGGAATGACGTATTCGCTCGCCTATTCGCCCTGCCCGAACGACACCTACATCTTCGCCGCGCTGACGAACGGGCTGCTCGAGGGCGCGCCCCGTGTGGACGTGGTGCTCGACGACGTCGAGGCGCTCAACACGGCGGCGCGCGAAGGGCGCTTCGAGCTGACGAAAGTGAGCTACGGCGCGATTCCGTACCTGCTCGACCGGTATCGCATCCTCCGCTCCGGCGGCGCCCTCGGCCGCGGCTGCGGCCCGCTCGTCGTCGCGCGCCCGCGCGCCGGCGGAACGGCTCCGAGCCTGGCGGACTTCGGCGAGGAGGCGACGTTCGCGATCCCCGGGCGCTTCACGACGGCGTACGTGCTGCTGCGGCTCGCGCTCGGCCGCGAGCCGCGGACGGTCGAGATGCGCTTCGACCGCATCGTCGACGCCGTCGCGGACGGCACCGTCGATGCCGGGCTGATCATCCACGAGTCGCGCTTCACGTACCAGAACGCCGGCCTCGCGAAAGCGATCGACCTCGGCGACTGGTGGGAGTCGACGACCGGCAACGCCATCCCGCTCGGCGCGATCCTCGTCCGCCGCGACGTCTCGGACGACGACGCGCGCGCGGTCGACGACGCGATTCGCCGCAGCTTGCGCTTCGCGCGCGAGCGGGAGGACGCCGTCATCGACTACGTGCGCGCGCATGCCTTCGAGATGGATGACGACGTGATGCGCGCGCACATCGGCCTCTACGTGAACGAGTACAGCGACGACGTCGGCCCGGCCGGCATCGCCGCCGTCGAAGATCTCTTCGCCCGCGCCGCCGCCGCGGGCCTCGTCCCGAGCGGCACCGCGCCGGCATTCGTGTAGCGTGCGTCCGGTGCGAAGCGCCGCTGCTTCCCCCGCAGCGGAGGACGAACGCCGCGCCGCGCGGCCGGCCACGGTCACGGCACTCGCCTCTATCGTTCGTCCTACTATGGGAGGATCGTCGTATGGCGCACATGGCGAAGGTGTCGGTCACGGTCGACAAGGACGTGCTGGGCGAGGTGAAAGCGCTCGCGGGAGAGATCGGCGGCGGAAAAGTGAGCCTGTCGGCGATCATGGACGAGGCGCTGCACACGACCCGCTCTCGGCTGCGCGTCATCAAGCTTCTGCGCGACATGGAATGGGCCGATCCGAGCACCGACGCCGACCGCGCGGCGGCAGAGCGGATGTGGCGGGTGGCTCGCGGATAGTCCTCGATTCGGGTGCGCTTTCGGCTTTGGCCGGGGGCACGAAGCCTTGCGTTTGTACGACTTGCGGGAACTCGAGGCGAGCTCGCCGTTCCGGTCGTCATCACGCAGTCCACGACCGGCGACGTGCGCCGCGATCACGCCGTGAACGTACAGCTTCGCGCAGCAGGCGTTCGCGACATCGACGAAGAGATCGCCCGTAGCGCCGCTGACTTGCGCTTTCGCCGCCGCCTTTCACGCGCTGGGCCGTCGACGCGCTGGTCGTTGCGACGGCCGACGCCCTGCCGGGCAGGTGGTCCTCACGGCAGATCCCCACGACCTTGCTCCTCTCGTGCAAGAACGGTCGCGCAGCCGCGTGGTGCGAATCGAAGACGCCTGACGGACGGCCCAGTCCGGTTGTGTTGGGAGCGGCGCGGCCGAGCGCGCCGAAGCGTGCCACGATGAGGACGCGCGGTGGTTTCCTTCGGAGCGTTGCGGCCGTTTCGGCGGTCTTCGCCGGCGCCGGACGACCCGCTCGCGCCGCGGCGCCGCGCGTCACGCTCGGCGACGACGCGTTCGTGAAGAGCGAATGGCGCGAGCTGCGCGGGCGCGCGATCGGCATCGTCACCAACCCGTCGGGCGTGCTCTCGACGGGCGAGTCGGTGGTCGACGCGGTGCACAGGAATCCGCGCGTCGCGGTCAAGGCGCTGTTCGGTCCGGAGCACGGGATCCGCGGCGTCGCGGGCGCAGGGCAAACGGTCGCATCGGGAACCGACGACCGCACGGGACTGCCGGTGCACAGTCTCTACGGTGCGACGCGCAAGCCGACCGAAGCGATGCTCGACGGCATCGACGTGATGGTGTTCGACATCCAGGACGTCGGCGCGCGCCCGTACACCTACGTCTCGACGATGGCATACGTCATGGAGGCGTGCGCGCAGTACGGCAAGGAGATGTGGGTGCTCGACCGTCCCAACCCGGTCGGCGGTGTGCTGATCGACGGGCCGGTCCTGGAGCCGAAGTACAAGTCGTTCGTCGGCCTCTATCCGATCCCCGAACGGCACGGGATGACCGTCGCCGAGCTGGCGCGCTTGTTCAACGAGCGCTTCGGGATCGGGTGCGCGTTGCACGTCGTCCCGATGCAAGGTTGGAGCCGCGACATGGTGTGGGCCGATACCGGGCTGCACTGGGTCCCCACCTCGCCGAACATGCCGTACGCGCGCACGACCCTCGTGTACCTCGCGACCGGGCTCGTCGACGAAGCGGGCGTGAACAACGGCGTCGGCACCGATCGTCCCTTCGAGTACGCGGGAGGTTACGGCTTCGACGCCGCGGCGTTGCGCGCGGCGTTGACGGCCCGCTCGATCCCGGGCGTCGAGTTCGAGCCCGCCGATTGGTCGCCCGTGCGCGGCTTCTGGGCGGGCAAGACGCTGCGCGGCGTCGCGCTGAACGTCGTCGACCCGCATGCGTTCCCGAGCGTGCGCACCGCGCTCGAGATCTTGTGCGCGGCGCGCGCGCAAGGCAAGTTCCACGTCGCGCACGAGGCGATCATGGACCGCGACTGGGGCACCGCCCGCGTTCGCACGATGCTGCTCGACGGCGCGCCGCCCGATGCGATCCTCGAGACGTGGCAGCCGGGCCTGCGGGCGTTCGCGACGCTGCGCGAAACCTGTCTTCTCTACTGACGGCCGGCTTGAGGTGCTTCGCCGACGTCGTGCAGGGCTTTCCTCGGCCGTCGAGGTAACCTCCGCAATCTTCCGTTCTGCACCGTACCCGGAGGTTGCTCGTGCCGTTGCGTCATGCGTCGCTCGTCCTCGCCGCGGTTCTGTGCGGATCGGCCATGACGGCGTGCGGCGGAGGCGGCGGCTCCACGCATCTTGCGGACGCGGTGCCCGCTGCGGCCGCGAAAGGCGGCGGCGGTCCGGCGGCGACCGTTTCGCGTCGCTCGCCGAAGTACGTGTCGAATCCGTGCACCGGAACCGGTTCCGGTGCGTTCGTGGGCGGAGGCGAAGGACTGGTCGCGGGGGGCGCAGCCACGGCGGCCGTGGGCGGCTACTACAACTACGTCTGTTCCGACGGCGGTGGGATCCTCGGCGGCAACAACGACGAAATCGTCGGCGCTACTGCGTACAACGCCGCCATCGCCGCCGGCGAGAGCAACTTCGTTTCGAGTGCATACGGCTTCATCGGAGGCGGCGAGTACAACTCGGTTTCGTCGGGCTCGAGCGCGATCGTCGGCGGCTCGTACAATAGCGTCACAGGGAATCAAAGCGTGGCTTCCGGCGGAGCGTCGAATACCGTCTCGGGAGGGAACAGCGTCGTCGGCGGCGGCGACAACAACACCGTGACGGCGGACAGCAGCGTCGTGGTGGGCGGAACGCACAATACCGCGTCGGGTCACGGTTCGTACGTCGGCAGCGGCGGCTACAACACGGCGTCGGGGCAGGGCGCCGTCGTCGGCGGCGGTTATCAGAACACGGCGAGCGGCACGTGGGCCGTCATCCCCGGCGGCTACGTCACCACCGCGTCCGGCACGTACAGCTTCGCCGCCGGCGTCCGCGCGCAAGCGCAGCAGACCGGCACCTTCGTGTGGAGCGACGGCTCGAACGGCGACACGCCGCTCAGCTCGTCGCGCGCGTACCAGTTCTTGGCGCGGGCGTCCGGCGGCGTGACGTTTTACACCAACGCCGCCGCGACGGTCGGCGCGACGCTCGCGCCGGGTGCCGGGGCATGGGCGTCGCTCAGCGACCGCAACGCCAAGACGGACATCGTCCCGCTCGACGACGCGGCGGTGCTCGAGAAGGTCACGCAGCTCCCGATCAGCCGCTGGAGCTACCGCAGCGAACGCGGGGTGCGCCACGTCGGGCCGATGGCGCAGGATTTCTACGCGGCGTTCAACGTCGGCGAAGACGAACGGCACATCGCATCGATCGACGAAGACGGCGTCGCGCTGGCCGCCATCAAAGCGCTGCATCGCGAAAACGCGGCGCTGCACGCCGACGACGCACGCGTCACGGCACGCGTCGCGGCGCAGGCTCGGCAGATCGACCAGATGCGCGAGCAGATTCGCACGCTGACGGCCGCCGTCGCGGCGATGCGGGGCCGATAAGCCGATCGCGCGCGGCTACTCGCCGCGCTGGTGAGCCCGCTCGCGAAGCTGGCGGATCTGCCAGACGTGGATGAAGCGCTGGATCTCGTCTTCGGTGCGCGCATCGACGTCGAGGAAGCGCAGCCCGTGCGCGAACTTCTTGCGGCGCATCAGAAAATACGGGATCACGACTTCGGCGCGGACCGTCATCTCCTTGAACGGGTCGGGCGGGACGATGATCTTCTTCTTCACCTTGCCGCGCGGCGTGGTCTCGAGCGTCTCCTTTTCGACGTGGACGCCGCGGACCAAGTCGTTCGGCAGCGTGAACCGCAGCGCGAGCGTCGTTCCGTCGGCGAGGTCCTCGTCGCCGATCAGACGCAGCCCGCCGGCTGAGAGATCCGTCGCCGTCGCGCCGCGCGTGCCGTCGCGGCCGTCGAGCGCGTACGCGAGGTCGAACTCGAACGAGGCGCGATAGCTCTGGCGCTGCGTCTCCGTCACGCGCGCCCGGCGCGGCGGTGCGGAACGCCGCTTCGGCTTGCGCCGCTTCTTCCAGAAGAACACCGAGCGAGCGGGATTCCAGGAACTCCCGCGCCGACCTCCGTAGCGGTTCGCCGATGGCATCCACGCTGGCGCCGCGGCTGCTCGAGGCTCTCGGGCCCGACGTCGTCCGCGTCGAACCGGAGGACCTGGCGGTCTACGGCTTCGATGCCTACTCGGAGAGCAGGCTCCCGACCGCCGCGATCGTTCCGCGCGACGCGCGCGAGGTCGGGATCGCGGTCCGGATCGCGGGCGAATGCGGCGAGCCGGTGATCCCGCGCGGCGCGGGGACCGGATTGTGCGGCGGCGCCGTCCCGACCCGCGGAGGGGTCGTCGTGTCGTTCGCGCGCATGAACCGGATCCTCGAGCTCGACGTGCCCAACCGGCGGGCGCGCGTCCAGCCCGGGCTCGTGAACCTGGAGCTGTCACGCGCGATCGCGTCGCACGGCGTGTTCTACGCGCCGGATCCGTCGAGCCAGAAGATCTCCACGATCGGGGGCAACGTCGGCACGAACGCCGGCGGCCCGCATTGTCTGAGCTACGGGACGACGACGAATCACGTCCTCGGCGTCGAGTTCGTCGACGGCGAGGGCGAGGTCCGCCGCACCTCGATCGACGACGCGGGCTACGATCTCACCGGCGTGCTCGTCGGCTCGGAAGGGACGCTCGGCGTCATCACCGCGGTCGACGTTCGGCTGCTGCGCGTCCCCGAAGCGGTGCGCGTGTGCGTGGCCGCGTTCGCCGACGTCGAGGCGGCATCGGAGGCGGTCTCGGCGATCATCGGCGCGGGGATCGTCCCGACGGCGCTGGAGATCATGGACGCCCTCATCACGCGCGCGGTCGAAGCGCATTACCATGCCGGCTACCCCGAGAACGCGGGCGCGGTGCTGCTCGTCGAGCTGGCCGGCGCGCCGGAGGACGTGGCCGCCGGCGAAGCGGCGCTCGTGACGATCGCGCGCGATCACGGCGCGCTGTCGTGGCGCGCCGCGCGCGACGCGGCCGAACGCGACGCGCTGTGGGCCGCGCGCAAAGGCGCCGCCGGCGCGATCGGCCGCATCGCCCCGAACTACTACATCCAGGACGCGTGCGTGCCGCGCACGCGCTTGCCCGAAGTGATGCACGCGATCGACGCGATCGCGCGCGATCACCGCCTGCCCGTCGGCAACGTGTTCCACGCCGGCGACGGCAACCTGCACCCGCTGCTGATCTTCGACCGGCGCGACAAGCGCCAAGTTCAGGCGGTCGTCGACGCGGGAACCGCGATCCTCGAAACGTGCATCGCGATGGGCGGCACGATCAGCGGCGAGCACGGGATCGGGCACGAGAAGCGCGAGACGCTCTCGCTCGTCTTCGGCGCCGACGATCTCGCCGCGATGGGACGCGTGCGCGAGGTCTTCGATCCCGCGCGGCGGTTCAATCCGGACAAGATCTTTCCGAGCGGCGCCGTCTGCGGCGAGGTCGGCGTGCGGTCCGCCGTGCGGAGCGCATGATCGCGCGCAAGCGCAAGAAGGCGTCGTACGCGCTCGGCGCGCAGGAACCGCAGCGGACGGTCGAGCCCGAGGACGGCGCCGGCGCGGCGCTGGCGCTGAGCGACGCTGCGCGTGCCGGCGAAACGGTCGTCGCGTACGGCGGCGGAACGCTGCAGCACGCCGCGAACGCGCCCGCACGATACGACGTCGCGCTGCTCACGCGCCGGCTCGACGCGCTGCACGCGTACGATCCACGCGAGCTGACCGCGGGCGCCGGCGCGGGGATGACGCTCGAGAGCCTGCGCCGCACGCTGGCCGAGCACCGGCAGTTCGTGCCGTTCGACGCGCCGCGTGCCGACGACGCGACGATCGGCGGCACGCTCGCGGCCGGATGGGCGGGTCCGCGAAGGCTCGCGTACGGGCGTCCGCGCGATCTGCTGATCGGCGCGACGATCGCGCTTCCCGACGGCACCCTGGCCAGCAGCGGCGGGATGGTCGTCAAGAACGTCACCGGCTACGACATGGGCAAGCTGTACGTCGGCTCGCACGGCACGCTCGGCGTGCTCGTTCGTGCGAACCTCAAAGTGCTGCCCGCGCCGGCGGCGCGCCGGCTCGCGATCTCGCCGTTCGATGCCGACCATCGCGCGCGCGTCGTCGCGCACGCGCGCTCGCGGCTTCTCGAGCCGAGCGCGCTGCTGGTCATCGACGGCTTCGCCGGGACCGCGGCCGACGCGCCGCGCGACCGGCGTCCGCGCGTCGTCGCGCTGTTCGAGGGCTCGGAGAGCTGGGTCGAGCGCGCGATGCGCGAGTATCGCTCGGCGCTCGGCGCGGCGGGCGTCGGTGCGACGCGAGTCCTCGACGACGCCTCGGCGGATCGCGTCTTTCAGGACGTGCTCGACGCGTACGTCGAGTCGTCGTCGAAGGCGTCGGTCACGTTCCTCGCGCGCGGACTGCCGTCGACCGCCGCCGAGCGCGTCGACGGCGCGATCGCGCTCGGCGCGATGTTTCGCGCGACGCACGCGGGCGCCGGGTACGGCGTCGACGCGATCGCCGACCTGCGCACCGGGGACGTCGTCGCGCGCTTCGGGGCGAGCGGCTACGACGCGACGCGCGCAGCCGAATTCACCGAAGCGGCGACGACGCTGCGCGACGCGCTGGGCGGCGCGCGGCGCATCGCCGCGCACCCGTCGGTCGCGGCGCTCGTCGACGCCTGGGGCGACGCGCCGTCGACGCTGCCGATCATGCGCGCCCTCAAAGAGCGCTTCGATCCGAAGCAGGTCCTCGCGCCCGGCCGCTTCGTGGGCGGCATCTGATGCCGATCGCGATCCCCGACGTGCTGAACCGCGACGTGCGGCGCACCGTCGCGCGCGTCTTCCGGCGCCCGACGCGCGTGCGCAAGCTGATCGCGCTCGGACCGCGCGCGTGGCTCGCGACCGCGCGCTACCTGCTCGCGGTGATCCCGCAAGCGTCGCGCGAGCTCGCCGCGATCCGCGCGCGCGCGGCGCGCATCCCCGACGGCGCGCTGCGCGAGCAGGCGCTCGCGTCGATCGACGGCAAGGCGTATCACGTGCAGGGCGGCGCGATCCTCGCGACGTTTCTGCGCGGCGCCACCTCCCGGCGCTACGTCGCGATCGTCGCGGCGCTCGAGACGATCTACGACTATCTCGACAACCTCTGCGACCGGCTTCCCGGCGTGCCGCAGGGCGCGTACGCGACCCTGCACGGCGCGCTGATCGACGCGCTCGACGACCGCCGCCCCATCGGCGACTACTACCGCGACGGCCCCGGCGGCGACGACGCCGGCTACCTGCGCGGGCTCGTGGAGGACGTGCGCGACGGTCTGCGGACGCTGCCGAACTACGCGGCCGTGCGCGGCCGGCTCGTCGACGTCGCCGGCTTCTACGCCGAGCTGCAGGTGCTCAAGCATGGACCGCCGGGCGCCCGCGAGCGCGCATGCGACGCGTGGTACGCGCGGAACCGCGAGCGTTTTCCGGGTCTGTCGTGGTGGGAGTTCGCCGCCGCGTGCGGCTCGTCGTTACCGGTGTTCGCGCTGATCGAGCTGGCCGCGCGCGCGCGGCTCGACGAGCGCGAAGCCGACGCGACGCTCGCCGCCTATTTCCCGGGCGTTTCGGCGCTGCACATTCTGCTCGACTACTTCATCGACCAGGCCGAAGACCGCGAACACGACGAGCTGAACTTCGTAGCATGCTATCCCACGAGCGTCGACGCGGTCGAGCGGCTGCGACGCTTCGTCGAATTAGCGCTCGCGCGCGTGCGCGGTCTCGCCGGCGCGACGCGGCATCGCTTTCTCGTGCAGGCGATGTGCGTCTTCTACCTGACGCACGACAAGGTGTTCGAGCAGCGCCTCGACGACGAAAGCGCCGCGCTGCTCAGCGCGCTGTCCTAGCGCTCGTCGCCGGCGAGCCGGCGCTTCTGCCACGCGAGGAAATCGATTCCGGCGAAGGCGACGAACAGCGCGTTCGCGATCAGGGCAGCGACGCCGACGTACCCGCGGTACCACGCGCCGTTCGAGGCACCGTACGCGACCGCGAGCGTCAGCAGCACGACGAGGAGCACGCGCGTCGAGGCGGCGAGCACGGGCCGTTTGCTCCACAGCAAGAACGACGACGCGAAGGCCAACAGAAAGACGTACGGAGCGAAACTCTCTGCGCCGATCATACTCGGTCGTTCGGCATGCCCCGGAGCCCGCCTTAGACGAGCCGCCGCATTTGACGAAAGATATACCGTCATGCCTTTGACGCAGGCGCCGCGCGCGCTCGGAGCGATTCTGGCGGCCTCGGCCCTGCTCGCGCTCGCCCCGGCGCCGCAGCCGCTCGCCGGCTTCACCGCCTCGGCGGCCGAGCGCGAGCGCGCCGACGAAGCGGCCTTCCTCGACGTTCCCAGCGCGGCCGGCGCGCTCGCCGTCGCCAGCGAGCTGAACGAGCAGCCGCACTACGCCGGGACGCGGGCAGACCACGAGCTCGCGCTCTTCGCGCTGGAACGGCTCCGCGAAGCGGGCTTCGAGGCGCGGATCGAGCAGTTCACGAGCCGCGTCGACACGCCGCGCCGGCTCGTGCTCGAGCTGTATCCGAAGGGCGAGCTCTACGTCCCCGCGACGCCCTTCCGGCGCGCGCGCGGGGCTCCGCCCCTCGGGCTCGATCTGCGCGAGCAGGGCGATCCGAACGATCCGCCCACCCTCGACCCCGCCGTGGGGCTGCCGTTCAACGCGGATGCCGCCGACGGCGACGTCGTCGCGCCGCTCGTCTACGCGAACCGCGGGCGCGCGGAGGACTTCGCGTTGCTGCGGCGCTCGGGCGTCGACGTCCGCGGCGCGGTCGCGCTGATCCGCTACGGCGCCGCGTTTCGCGGCGAGCTCGTGCGCAACGCCCAGGCGGCCGGCGCGCGCGGCGCGATCCTCTACGACGACCCGGCCGACGACGGCGCGGCCCGCGGCCCGGCGATCCCCGACGGACCGTGGCGCCCCGCGGTCTCGGTCCAGCGCGGCGCGCTGGGCGACGGGGTCCGGATTCCCGTGCTGCCGGTCAGCGCCAACAACGCGCGCACGCTGCTGCGGGCGCTGCACGGAGCGCGCGGGCCCGCGGGCTGGGCGGGCGGACTCGACGCGCCGTACCCGGTCGGCAGAGGCCCTGCCTTCGTACACCTGGCGGTGGAGCTCGATCGCAGCCCGCGGACGCTGTGGAACACGATCGGCGTCCTGCCGGGGACCGAGCCCGGCGAAACGGTGGTGCTCGGCGCGCACCGCGACGCATGGGTCTACGGCGTCGGCGACAACGGAGCGGGAACCTCCGTCGTCCTCGAAGCGGCGCGCGGCCTCGGGTATCTCGCGCGAACGGGGCGCCGCGCGCGCCGCACCATCGTCGTCGCGCTCTGGGACGGCGAGGAGATCGGGCTGCGCGGCTCGGCCGACTACGTGCACGCGCATGCCGACGAGCTGCGGCGCGGCGCGATCGCCTACCTGAACGCCGACGAGAACGTCACCGGCGCGCGCCTCGGCGCGGTCGCGAGCGGCGCGCTCGAAGGCGCGATCCTCGATGCGGCGCGCGACGTGCCCGATCCCGAAAAGCCGACGCAGTCGCTGTACGCACGCTGGACGGCACAGCCCGGCGGAATCACGATCCGCGAACCGGGCGGCGGTTCCGACCAGGTCTCGTTCGCCGACGCATTCGGAACGCCGGTCGCCGAAGCGGGCTTTCACGGCCCGTTCGGCCCGTATCACTCCAGCTACGACACCCTGCGTTACGCGACGACGTTCAGCGATCCGGAGTTCGTGCGCCACCGCGCCGCCGCGCAGCTCTACGGCCTCGTCGCGCTGCGCCTCGCGAACGCCGACGCGCTTCCGTACACGTTCGAAGCGTACGTGCCGCGTCTCGAAAGCGGGATTCGCGAGATCGAAGCGCGCGCGCAGCACGACGGGCGCAGCGTCGATCTCGCCGGACTGCGCGCGGGCGTCGCGGCGTTCGCGGTCGACGCCCGCAAGGCCGACCGCGATGCGGCGGCGGCGAGCGGCGTCGCGCCGGTGCGCGCGCTGCGCGCCGCGCAACGGCTGGATGCCCTCGTGTCGGGAACGGTCGGCTACGCGAGCGTTCCGCTGCCGGCGATCCGGCGCGCGTACGATGCGCACGACGACACGGCGCTGCGCGAGGCGATCGCGACGACCCGCTCGGCGCTCGCCGCGGCGAGCGCCGATCTGCGCTGAGGCGTTACGGGTGCTGCAGCCGGCGCCGCCTCCGGCGATCGTCTCGCGAGCTTGCGCGCCGAACGGCAGCGCGTCTCCCGCGCCCGCGCGTCCGTTCGGCTCGCCGAGCGCCACGCCGATCGCGTCGCCCGCCCCGTCGTCGCCGTTGCCGTCGTCCGCCGCGCCCTCTCCCGCGCCGGCCCGCGGCCCGGCGATCCCGGCCATTCGGCCCTGGGGCACCGCGGCATGGCTCGCGCAGCACGAGCGATTCTCCGCGTGCGCGCACGAGGGCGGGATCGACGCGATCTTCCTCGGCGACTCGATCGCGGCGTTCTTTCCGGTGCGCGGCGCCGGCGTTTGGTCGCGCGAGATCGCGCCGCTCGGCAACATCGTCGACTTCGGGATCGAAGGCGACCGCACGCAGTTCGTGCTGTGGCGAGTGCTGCACGGCGAGCTCGACGGAAGCGGCGCGCGCGCCGTCGTCCTCATGGTCGGAACGAACAATCTCGCCGTCGCGACGCCCGACGCGATCGCCCGCGGCATCGCGGCGATCGTCGCCGCGATCCGCGAGCGCCTTCCCGACGCGTGCGTGCTCGTCAGCGGCATCCTGCCGCGCGGCGCGCCGGACGACCCCCGGCGTGCGAAAGCCGATGCGGTGAACGCGCGGATCGCGGCGCTCGCCGACGGCGACCGCGTGCGCTACGTCGATGCCGGGGCGGGATTCGTCGCGCCCGACGGCACGATCCCGAGCGCGCTGATGCCCGACGGACTGCATCCGTCGGAGGCCGGCTACGAGGTCTGGGCCGCGGCGCTCGCGCCGGCGCTGCGCGAGCTGCTCGGAAAGTAGCGGCCGCCGAACCGCAGCAGCGGCCGTTCGATCCGGCGGTACGCGACGAACGACACGGCGATCGAGAGCGCATAGCCGCCGACGAGGATCAGCGCGCGTCCCGGGGCGCCGTGCGCGTGCAGGCGTCCGACGACGAAGCCCAGCGCGCCGATCACGAGCACGTGCCAGAGGTAGAGCGCGTAGCTCGCGTCGCCTTGCGCGCGCAGCCACGCGGGCGCGAGGATGCCGTGCCGCTCGAGGCCGAGCGACGCGTACACGAGCACCGCCATCGGCAGCCCGACCGCCCACGGCCGCCACCATGCGATCTCCAGGTACTCGCGCCCGGAGTACGCGGTCGCCACACAGACGATCGCGATCGCCGCCAGCGCGATCGCGAGCAGCGTGCGCGGGGCGACGAACGCGCCGCGCAGCGCGGCCGCGCCGATGAGGATCCCGAAGACGAACTCGACGTTGATCGGGCTGCCCAGCACGCGCACCCACGGCGCGCCGTGCGGACCGAAAGCGCCGATCGCCGCCACGGCGAGCATCCACGCCGCCACGAAGAACGGCAGAAAGCGAATTCGCGCGCACAGCGCGAGCGCGAACACGAGGTAGAAGGCCAGCTCGTAGGTGAGCGTCCAACCGACCACCAGCAGCGGCTCGCCGCGCTGCGGCAGACAGAGAAACGACGCGACGACGCCGGGCGGCGCGCTGCGGTGCGCGCCCGTCGCGCCGGGCGCGACCAGATACACGGCCAGGACGATCGCGGTGACGATCCAGTACGGCGGATAGATCCGCCAGAACCGGCGCTCGAGGAAACGGCGCGCGGCGCCGCGCGTCCCGAACCACGCGCCGGTCGAGGCGACCATCACGGTTCCGCTGATCACGAAGAACAGGTCGACGCCGTAGGTGCCGGCGACGTGGAACGGCGTCGTCCAAGGACGTCCCGGCAGATACGTCGATTCGACCGCGTAGACATGGACGACGACGACCATCAGGGCGGCGATCGCGCGCAGCGCCTGAACGTTCCCGAGCACCTCGCGCGGTTCGACGCGCGCCGCGGCGCGCCCGCGTCGGCGCGCTGACGTGCGCGTCGTCGTCCTCGGCGCCTCGGGGTTCATCGGCCGGCGGCTCACGGCGGCGCTCGCCGCGCGCGGCGACGACGTCGTGGGGGCGAGCTTGCGCGATCCGCTCGCGGCCGCGCGCACCGCGGACCGCGCGGACGCCGTCGTGAACCTCGCGGGCGCGCCGGTGGCGCGCCGCTGGAGCGAGCGGCAAAAAGAAGCGATCGTCCGCTCCCGCACCGAGCTGCCGCGGCGCTTCCTCGACGCGCTCGCCGCGCTGCCCCAGCCGCCGCGAACGTACGTCAGCGCCTCGGCGGTCGGGTACTACGGCACCAGCCTGACGGCGACGTTCACCGAGAGCAGCCCGCCCGGCGACGACTTCTTGGGTCGCTCCTGCGTCGCGTGGGAGACCGAGGCGCGGCGTGCCGAGGCGCTCGGGATGCGCGTCGCCCTCGTCCGCACGGGGCTCGCGCTCGGCGCGGAGGGCGGGGCGCTCGCGCGGCTGCTGCCGCTCTTCCGCGCCCGCCTCGGCGGCGTCGTCGCGAGCGGCGCACAGTGGTACTCCTGGGTCCACGTCGACGACGTCGTCGGCATCTACCTGCACCTGCTGGACGGCGACGCGCGCGGCCCGTACAACGCGACCGCGCCGAATCCCGTGACGAACCGCGAGTTCACGCGCGCGCTCGCGGCGGCGGTGCGGCGTCCCGCGTTCCTTCCGGTCCCGGCGCTCGCGGTGCGGGCGATCCTCGGCGAGGGCGCGACGATCGTCGTCGACGGCCAGCGCGTCGTCCCGGAGCGGACGCTCGCGAGCGGCTACGCTTTTCGCTATCCGGAGGTCGGCGCGGCGCTGCGCGCGGTCGCGGGCTGACGGCGGGGCGGGGCCGCGGAAGCGCGAATCGGGCTCCCACGATGACGACGATTCCCTCGCCCGTGCTCGGCGGGACGCTCCCGTCGACGATGTGCGACCGGCAGCTCGGCGTGCGCGCGATCTTCGAGCACGCGATGCGCGCGCACCCGCGCAAGCACGTCGTCACGCGCGACGGCGGGGAGATCCGGCACTTCACGTACGCCGAGTTCGGTGCGCGCGTCGCGAAGCTCGCGCACGCGCTGGACGCGCTCGGCGTGCAGCCGGGCGATCGCGTGGCGTCGTTCGCCTGGAACGGCCACCGGCATCTCGAGCTCTACTACGCGGTGCCGATGATCGGGGCCGTTCTCCACACGGTGAACATCCGGCTCTTCCCCGATCAGACCGCGTTCGTGCTGGACCACGCCGGCGACCACGTCGTCTTCTACGACGGCTCGCTCGTGAAGCAGATCGGCGCCGCAGCCGCGCTCGACCCGGACGCCGGAAGAATCTTCGTGCAGATGGGTCCCAGCGCGGTGCCGTTCGACGGCGCGCTCGACTACGAGTCGCTGCTGGCGGATCAGCCGGAGACGTACGACTGGCCGGAGGTCGACGAGCGCGCGGCGGCGCTGCTGTGCTACACGTCGGCGACGACCGGCGACCCGAAGGGCGTGCTGTTCTCGCACCGCTCGACCCATCTGCACGCGCTCGCCGCCGGACTCGCCGACGCGATCGCGATCTGCGAGCGCGACCGCGTCCTGCCGATCGTCCCGATGTTCCACGTCAACGCGTGGGGGACGCCGTTCCTCTCGCTGATGGTCGGCGCCGACTTCATCATGCCGATGGAGCGGCTCGATCCCGCGGGCGTCATCGAGCTGTGCGAGCGCGAGCGCGTCACCTGCTCGGCCGGTGTCCCGACCGTCTGGCTGGCGGTGCGCGACATGCTGCGCGCGCAGAACAAGACGCTGCCCGACCTGAAGCGCATCGTCATCGGCGGCAGCGCGATGCCGCCCTCGCTGATGGACGATTTGCGCGCGCTGGGCATCGACGCGATCCACGCCTGGGGGATGACGGAGATGTCGCCGATCGGCACGGTCTCGCGCGACAGCTCTTTGCTCGCCGGCGATCCCGACAAGCAGCGCCGCGAGCGCTACAAGCAAGGCCGCTTCTCGCCGATCGTGCAGTGGAAGATCGTGGACGAGCACGGCGCCGACGTCCCCGAAGACGGCGTGTCGCGCGGCGAGCTGCTCGTGCGCGGCTTCGCGGTCGCGAAGCAGTACTACGACAACGAGGCGGCGAGCGCGCTCGCGTTCGAGCCGGACGGCTGGTTCCACACCGGCGACGTCGTGACGATGGACGAGTACGGCTACATCGAGATCGTCGACCGCGTCAAGGACTTCATCAAGTCGGGCGGCGAGTGGATCTCGTCGGTCGAGGTCGAGAACGTCCTGATGGGCCATCCCGCGCTGAAAGAGGCGTGCGTCTTCGGCGTGCCGCACGCGCGATGGCAAGAGCGCCCGGTCGCCGCGGTCGTCGCTCGTGAAGGCCACGAGATCGACGAAGCAGCGGTGATCGCTTGGTTGACCGACAAGCTCGCGAAGTGGCAGACGCCCGATCGCGTCGTCTTCGTCGAAGCGATTCCGCGCACGGGCGTCGGCAAGTTCCTCAAGCGCGCGCTGCGGGAACAGTACGCCGGCTTGCTCGCCGACGCGCGCTGAGCGCGAGGGCGCTCGCACGACGACTGCGTCATTGTACTTCTGCGCGCAGTCTTGCGCGTGCCGCGGGCTTGAACGTCGAGCCGCTGGGTATACCTGGGGCGATCCTGAGATCGGTACGCGAACGTACCGTTCCTCCCTCTGGTGGATGGCGAATGGTCGTGGGCAGCCGCGAATGGTCCTTCGTCGCGGCCGACGCTCGCGAGGCTGGGACCTCGACACGAAGATCGGTTCGAGACTTCCTGGCGCAGGAGGCGTGCGAGCGCTGCGATCTCGACGCGGTCGAGCTGATCGTCGGCGAGCTCGTCTCGAACGTGATCCAGCACGCGCCGGGACCGATCGGCATGCATTGCTGGTGGGAGGGTGACGGCGCCATCCTGCTCGTCGCCGACCGCGGGCCCGGGCTGCCGCCGGTGCGGCCGCTTCCCGATCCGCACGCGACGCACGGCCGCGGGCTGCTGCTGATCGACGCGTTCGCGCGGAACGTCCGCTTCGACTGCACGCCCGGTCAGGGCACGCGCATCGCCGTCAACCTGCCGGTATGCAAACGCCGCGACTCGCGTCGCGGCGTCCGGGCGCACGCGCAAGCTCCGCGCGCTTAGTTCAGGTTCACCTCGAAGAGCCCGGCGGCGCCCATCCCGCCGCCGATGCACATCGTGACGACGGCGTACTTCGCCTTGCGCCGGCGGCCTTCGAGCAGCGCGTGCATCGTCATCCGCGCGCCGCTCACGCCGTACGGGTGGCCGACCGAGATCGCCCCGCCGTCGACGTTGAAACGCTCGTTCGGGATTCCGAGGTGATCGCGGCAATAGACGGTCTGCACCGCGAACGCCTCGTTCAGCTCCCAGATCCCGATGTCGTCGATCGTGAGACCGTGCCGTTTGAGCAGCTCGGGGATCGCGAAGACGGGCCCGATCCCCATCTCGCCCGGATCGCAGCCGACGACGACCATCCCGCGGTAGAATCCCAGTGGATCGATCCCGCGCGAGCGCGCCGCTTCGGCTTCCATGATCACGACCGCCGCGGCACCGTCGCTGAGCTGCGAGCTGTTCCCCGCGGTGATCGAGCTGTTCTTGTCGAGCACGCCCTTCAGCGACGAGAGCCCTTCGAGCGTCGTGTCCGGACGATTTCCTTCGTCCTTCTTCAGCGTGACGAGCTGCTCGGTCACGCGCCCGCTCTCTTTGTCTTCGACGTACTTCCAGCTCGGCAGCGGCACGATCTCGGCGTCGAAACGGCCCTCGGCCTGGGCCTGCGCGACGCGCTGCTGCGACTGCAGCGCGTACGCGTCCTGGCGCTCGCGCGAGACGTCGTACTTCTTCGCCACCGCGTCGGCCGTCTGCAGCATCGGCATGTACATGTCCGGCTCGTGCCGCAGGATCCACTCTTCGGTGAAGTCGTGCGTGTTCATGATGTTCTGCACGAGCGAGATCGACTCGACGCCGCCGGCGACGACGACGTTCGCGCCGTCGGCGATCACCCGGCCGGACGCGGTGGAGATCGCCTGCAGACCGGACGCGCAGTAGCGGTTGATCGTCGTCCCCGGCACCCGCAGCGGAAGTCCGGCGCGCAACGCGGCGACGCGGCCGACGTTGTGGCCGGTCGCGCCTTCGGGCAGCCCGCTGCCCAGAACGACGTCCTCGACTTCGGCCGGATCGACGCCGGCGCGCTGCACGGCGTGCTCGATGACGTGTCCCGCCATCGTCGCGCCGTGCGTCTGATTGAACGCGCCGCGGAACGCGCGTCCGATCGGCGTCCGCGCGACGGAGACGATCGCCGCCTCACGCATGGGTCAACTCCTTCGTTTCGGTGCTCGCCGAGCCGGGCGTGTAGCCGGTCTCGCGCGCGTGCCACATCGGTCCGCCGTGGTGCGGCGGGAAGCCGTAGCCGTAGATCCAGACGATGTCGACGTCGCCGGGACGCAGCGCGATGCCCTTCTCGACCAGCTCCGCGCCGGAATCGGCCAGCGCGCGCGTGCAGCGCGCGATGATCTCGTCGTCGGAGACGCCGGCGCTCTGCGGGATCCCCGCCTCTTGCGCGAGCTGCGCGATGAGCTGCTCGACCGCCGGGTCCGGGATCGCCTGACGTCCTTTGCCGACCGCCTTGTCGTAGCGGAAGAACCCGGCGCCGCTCTTCTGGCCCAGCCGGCCTTGCTCCACCAGCTTCGCGACGATCGGCGTGCGCCCGAGCGCCTGACCGCCCTGCGCCTGCGAGATGAAGTGGTAGACGTCGAGACCGGAGAGGTCGGCCACGGCGAACGGCCCCATCGCGAAGCCGAAGCGGTTCTTCATCACGTCGTCGATTCGCGCCGGGCTCACGCCCTGTTCCGCCAGCTCGACGGCGACGCGCTCGTACGCGAACAGCATCCGGTTGCCGATGAAGCCGAACGCGTTGCCCGAGACGACCGCGACCTTCCGCAGGTTCTTGCCGAGCGCGAGCCCGGTGACGAGCGTCTCCGGCGACGTCGCCTTGCCGCGAACGATCTCGAGCAGCTTCATGATGTTCGCCGGCGCGAAGAAGTGCAGTCCCAGCACCTTGTCCGGGCGCTTCGTCGCCGAGGCGATCTCGTCGATGTCGAGCGTCGACGTGTTGGAGGCCAGGATGCACGACGGCTTCGTCAGCGTGTCGAGCTTGGCGAAGACCTCCTTCTTCACGGGCATCGATTCGAAGACGGCCTCGACGACGACGTCGACGTCGCCCAGCTCGTCGTAGGTCTCCTCGAACGTGATCGAGTTGGCGCGCTTCCACGCCTCTTCTTGCGTGAGCCGGCCCTTGTCGACCTGATACTTGAACATGCCGAAGACCGTCTCGCGCGCCTTGTCGACCGCCTCGCTCTTCGTCTCGACCACCGTCACCGGGATACCGGCCTCGGCGAACGTGATCGCGATCCCCGTGCCCATCGTCCCGCCGCCGATCACCGCGGCCTTCGCGATCTCGAGCGGCTGGGCCGGCGGCAGCCCGGGGATCTTCGCCAGCTCGCGCTCGGCGAAGAACACGTGGCGCAGCGCCGCCGAGGGCGCCGAGCGAACGAGCTCCATGAACAGCCGCGCTTCGCGCGCGAGCCCGCGCTCGAACGGCAGCTCGATCGACGCCTGAACCGCGTCGATCAGCTTGTGCGCGGCGAACCCGCCGTTCTCTTCGGGCGGCACCATCTTGTGCGCTTGCGCGACGACGAACGGCGTCGCGAAGAGCGAGAGGCTCGCGACGCCGAGCTCGGTCTTCAGCGCCGAGATGCGGCGCTTCGGCTTGCCCGCGAAACGCTTCGCGGTCTCGACGACGTCGCCGCCGGCCACCTCGTCGAGGATCTTCTTCGCCAGCGCGTCGGGCGCTTTGACCATCTCGCCCTTGAGCATCATCTGCAGCGCGTCGTTCGCCCCGATCAGGCGCGGAAGGCGCTGCGTCCCGCCGGCGCCCGGCAGCAGCCCGAGCTTGATCTCCGGCAGGCCGACGCGCGAGCGCGGCGTCGCGACGCGGTAGTCGCACGCGAGCGCCAGCTCGAAGCCGCCGCCGAGCGCGTTGCCGTCGATCGCGGCGACGAACGTCTTGTCGCTCTTCTCGACCGCCGCGATCACGTCGCGGACCGTCTTCGTCTCCGCCGTCGGCTCGACGTTGAAGTCGTTGACGTCGGCACCGCCGCTGAAGATGCCGTTCGCGCCGGTGAAGATCACCGTCGTGACGCTCGGGTCGGCGTCGGCCTCGCCCACCGCGGCGAACAGCTCCGCCGAGGCCTTGTAGCCGAGCGCGTTGACCGGCGGATTGTCGAGGGTGATGACGCGCACGCCGTCGCCGGCGTCCGCGACCGAATGATACTGTCCCATCGTGTCCTTCACGCGGTGACGAGCGCGCGGCGCTCGACGTCGAACATCTCGTCGCTGCCCGCCATCACGTCGGCGGAGCCTTCGGCGATCTGCTTCCGCAGGTAGGCGTGCTGCGAGAGGACGTGGTGCGCGTAGAACACCGCCGTCTGCAGCTTCGCCGTGTAGAACGGATCGGTCTCGCCCGCGGCGAGCTTCTCCGCCGCGACCTTCGCGCCGCGGAACAGCTGCCACCCGCCCGCGACGATCCCGACGAACTTCAGGAACGGAACGCTCGCGGCGAACGCGGTGCGCAGGTCGCCCATCGCGCTCATGCCGATCCACTGCGCGCTCTCGCCCAGCGCCTTCGTCGCCTCGGCGAGCGACGCGCCGAGCGCCTTCAGCCGGGCGTCGTCCGACTCGCTCAGCTCCTTCGCGAACGCGCCGATCGTCTTGAGCACCTTCGTCGCCGACGCGCCCATGTCGCGAATCAGCTTGCGGCCGACGAGGTCGAGCGCCTGGATCCCGGTCGTCCCTTCGTAGATCGCGGCGATGCGGACGTCGCGGTACTGCTGCGCGATCCCGGTCTCCTCGACGTAGCCCATGCCGCCGAAGACCTGCAGCGCGGTGGAGCAGACGTCGATCGCGGTCTCGGTGCACCAGCCCTTGACGACCGGGATCATCAGGTCGACGAACGACTGGTGCTCCTTGCGCACGGCCGGATCGTCGGCCTTGTGCGCGTAGTCGAGCGACGCGGCCGTCACGTAGGCGAGCGCGCGCATCGCTTCGACGTTGGCTTTGCACCACAGCAGCATCCGCCGCACGTCGGGATGCTTGATGATCGCCACCGGCTCGGGCGAGCGCGACGCCGCGTCGCGGAACTGGATCCGCTCCTTCGCGTATTCGACGGCATGCTGGTAGGCGCGATCGGCGATCGCCAGTCCCTGCACGCCGACGCTGAAGCGCGCCGCGTTCATCATGACGAACATGTACTCGAGCCCGCGATTCGGCTCGCCGACGAGATAGCCGATCGCGCCCGCGCCGTTCTCGCCGTAGTTCAGCGTGCAGGTCGGGTTCGCGTTGATTCCGAGCTTGTGCTCGATGCCGGCGCACTTGACGTCGTTGCGCTCGCCGAGCGAACCGTCGGCGTTGACCAGCACCTTGGGGACGATGAACATCGAGATGCCCTTCGTCCCCTGCGGAGCGTCGGGCAGACGCGCGAGGACGAGGTGCACGATGTTCGGCGCCATGTCGTGCTCGCCGAACGTGATGAAGATCTTCTGGCCCTTGATCCGGTAGTGGTCGCCCTCGGGGATCGCCTGCGTGCGCACCGCGGCGAGATCCGACCCGGCCTGAGGTTCGGTGAGACACATCGTCCCGGTCCACTCGCCGCTGACGAGCTTCGTGACGAACGTCTGCTTCTGGTGCTCGTCGCCGAACTGCTCGATCGCCTCGATCGCGCCTTGGTTCAGCAGCGGCCCGTTGGCGAAGCCGACGTTCGCGGCGTTCCACATCTCGAGCGTCGGCCCGAGCACGATCGAAGGCAGCCCCTGACCGCCGAACTCGGCCGACACCGGCAGACCGATCCAGCCCGCCTGCGCGAACTGCTTGTACGCTTCCTTGAAGCCCTTCGGCGTCGTCACGACGCCGTCGTTCCAGGTGCAGCCTTCCTCGTCGCCCGAGCGATTGATCGGGTCGAGAACTTCGCTCGCGAACGTCGAGGCTTCGTCGAGGATCGCGTCGAGGACGTCGGCCGTGTCCTCGTAGCCCGGGAGCTTCGCGATCTCGTCGACGCCGGCCAGCTCGCGCAGGACGAACTGCATGTCGCGCAGCGGTGCGCGGTAGGTGCTCATGACGTCTCTCCGTACAGGTCGCGGCGGAGCTGCTGCAGCGCCGCGATGAGTTTGGTCAGGTAGGGCTTGAAGTTGTGCTTGATGGACTCGAGCCGCTCTTCGCCGGCCGCAGTGATGCGGTACAGCGTGGTGCCGCGCTTCGTGCTGCCTTCCAGCTCGCCGCGGATGAAACCGCGCTCTTCGAGGCGGCGAAGCAGCGGGTAGATCGTGTTCGGGTTGACCGGGAAGATGCCGCCCAGGTTTGCGATCCGCTGCATCAATCCGTAGCCGCTGTCGGGGTGGGCGTGGAGCAGCTGCAGGACGAGCGCCGGAAAGACGGTTTTCGTCTTGACCTCGCCGGTGAACACACGGTCGCCCCACAGCTCGGCCGGGAACGCGGACGGCTTCGCGCCGGTGTCCGCCGCGGCGAGGGCCGCCGCCCTTGACCGTGTCGCCATGTGTTATTTATAATAGGTTAACAGTAAGGCGTCAAGCCGGCGCCCCAGGCGACGCGAGGGCCACGTTCCGCGCATGATCCGAGCCGACGCAGAGCAGGTGCTCTCGACCTCTTCGACCCTCGCCGCCTTCGTCGCGGAGCGGCTTGCCGCGCCGCGCGCCGTCGCGCTGGCGGAGCGGCGCGACGGGCGCACCCGGGCGCTCAGCTCCGCGCAGGTCCACCGCCAGGCCGCCGCGGTCGCGCACGCGCTGCGCGCCCGTGGAGTGGCGCGCGGCGACCGGGTCGCGATCGTCGCCGAGAACAGCGTCGAGTGGCTCCTCGCCGACTTCGGGATCCTGTACGCGGGGGCCGTGGTCGTCCCGGTCTTCGCGACCGTCGCACCCGACCAGCTGCGCTACATCCTCACCGACAGCGAGACGAAGCTCGTGTTCGTCGACACGCCGGATCGCGGCGCGGCGCTGCGCTCGGCGCTCGGTGAAGGTGCGCCGCCGGTCGTCGTCTTTGAGGGCGACGCGAACGACGCGTTCGACGCCTTTCTGGCCGAGGGCGAACGGCGTGCCGGCGACGACGCGCTGCTGCGCTCGTACACCGGCGGGATCGCGGCCGACGAGCTGGCCGTCCTCATCTACACCTCGGGCACGACCGGGACGCCCAAAGGCGTGATGCTCTCGCACGGTAACCTCGTCGCGGACGTCGAGAGCGCGTTCGATCCGCAGGACAGCACGCTGCGTCACGGGGAGATCGCGCTGTCCGTCCTGCCCCTCGCGCACATCTTCGAGCACACGGACGCGCTGGGATACCTCCACAACGGATTGCAGCACTACGTCACCACGCCGGAGCGTCTGCTCGACGACATGCGCGAGGTGCGGCCGGCGTACGTCGCGTTCGTTCCGCGTATCTTCGAGCGGCTGATCGCCGGGATCGTCGGCAACGCGCAGCAGGCCGGCGGTCTGAAGGCGAGGCTCGTTCCGTGGGCGCTCGAGACGGGCGCGGCCTACCAGCGCGCGATACGCGACGGTTCGCCGTCGCTCGCGCTGCGCGCACGCTACGCCCTCGCGCGCACGCTCGTGCTGCGCCGCATCCCCGCCGCGCTCGGCCTCGACCGGCTGAAGTTCTTCGTCAGCGGCAGCGCGCCGCTGCACCGCGACACCGCGCTGACCCTCGCCGCGATGGGACTCGTCGTGTGCGAAGGCTACGGCCTCACGGAGACCGCACCGGTCGTGACGGTGAACCGTCCGGCCGACAACGTCCTCGGCACGGTCGGCCCGCCGGTGCGCGGCGTGCAGGTCCGCATCGCCGACGACGGCGAGGTCCTCGTCAAGGGGTCGAACGTGATGCTCGGCTACTACAAGCTTCCGCGCGAGGAGCAGCCGTTCGACGCCGACGGCTGGTTCTGCACCGGCGACATCGGCGAGCTCGACTCGCGCGGCCATTTGAAGATCACCGACCGCAAGCGCGAAGTCTTCAAGACGAGCGGCGGCAAATGGATCTCTCCGTCGCGCATCGAGACCGCGATCAAACGCTCGGTCTCGATCGCGCAGGTGATGGCCTTCGGCGCCAATATGCCGCACCCGGGCGTGCTGGTCGCGCCGAACTGGGGCTACGTGCGCGCCGCACTCGGCCTCCCGGAGACGATGACGACCGCGGCGATGGCGCGCGATGCGCGCGTCCGCGAGCACGTCACGTGCGAGGTCGAGCTGAACACGGCGGATCTCGCCGCGTTCGAGCGGGTGCGCCGGGTCGCGATCCTGCCGCGCGATCTCACGATCGAGGACGGCGAGCTGTCGCCGACCCTGAAGGTGAAGCGGCGCGTCGTCGAGCAGCGCTACGCGAGCCTGATCGCGGAGGCGTACGCCGAAGATCTCCACGCGCGCGCGCCGCGAGCGTAGCGCAAGCGACGGTTCACTCGCGCGCTCTCCGGACGGGCGGCCGCCGCGCACGCGTGGTCTCATCGGGCGGCGGGAACGTTGCAGGTCGCACTACCGAACCGGAGAGACTTTCGTGAAGCAACCGAAGACGATCGCGAGCGTGCTGCTCGCCGCGGGGCTCGCCGCGGCGCCGGCGCTGGCGCTCGCGCAAACGCAAATGACGGACACGGACGCGGCGACGTTGTACGTGCGTTCGAGCGCGCACCTGGACATGGAGACGCAGCACCTGACGTCCCTGACGAACCAAGTGCCGCAGAAGAACGTCGTCGCCGTGCCGGTCGACGCGTTCGCGCTGAGCCCCGCGCAGCACCGGGCGCTGCGCAACGCGATGACCGACGGACGCCGCAGCGCGCTGATGGCGGCGCTCGCGAAGGTGACGGTCGCGACGGAAGATCGCCCGAACGGCGAGAGCGAAGATCAGGAGTCGCTCCTCGGCTACATCAAGCACCTCGGCATCGATCCGCACGGCGTCGTCGCCGTGGACGTCAACACGACGCGCGACCCGCAGAACCCGTACGTCACCGTGTTCTACCGTAAGCACGCGCTGAAGGGTCAGCAGCAGGGCGGCCCGGGCTGATCCTGCCGTTCGCGACGATCTGCATGCGAGAACGGCCGGCGAAAGCGCCGGCCGTTCGTCGTTTCTCGTCCGCCTATTCGTCGACGAGGATCATCAGGGTCGACGTGCCGGTCGCGTAGACCGTCCCTTTCTCGTCGACCAGGTGCGCTTCGGACGTCGCGGTCCGGCGCCCGGCGTGCACGACCCGTGCGTCGGCGAAGACCTTGCCGACCGCCGCGGTGACGGGGCGATGGAAACGCGTGTGCAGGTCCATCGTCGTGGCGACCTGCCCGGCCGGCAGCAGCGACTGGACCGAGCACCCGAGCGCGTTGTCCATGAGCGTCGTGATGATCCCGCCGTGCACCGAGCCGATCAGATTGTAGAGATCCTCGTGGGGCGTCATCCCGAAGACGACGCGTCCGCGCTCGACGCTCTCCAGCGAAAAGTGCATCCAGCGCGTCACGTTCGTGACCGGCACCTCGCCGCGCTTCATCATCCTTAGCGCGTCGAGCCCGTCCATCCGCCGGAAGATGTCGATCGCGTGCGGATAGTTCTTGATCGCGACGGCGCCGTCGCCGGCGTGCGCGTCTTCGGACGGGGTCATCGCGCCGCGGCGGTCTCGTGCAGCGCTTCGAGCGACTCGATGTACTTCTCGGCGTCGATCGCGGCCTTGCAGCCCGAGCCCGCCGCCGTGATCGCCTGTTTGTAGCGGACGTCGTACACGTCGCCGGCGACGAAGACGCCCTCGACGTTGGTGCGCACGCCGTCGTCGCTCACGATGTAACCCGCCGCGTCGAGCGTCAGCTGACCGCGGAAGATGCCGGTGTTCGGGTCGTGCCCGATGGCGATGAAGAGCGCGTCGGCCTCGAGGATCGACTCTTCGCCGGTGACGAGATTCTGCAGGCGCAGCGCGCTGGTCGCGTCCTCGCCGAGCACCTCCGCGACCGCCGTATTCCAGATGAAGCCGATCTTCTCGTGCGCCAGCGCGCGCTCGGCCATGATCTTCGATGCGCGCAGCGTCTCGCGGCGATGGATCACCGTCACCTTGCTGCCGAAGCGCGTGAGAAAGATCGCCTCCTCCATCGCCGAGTCGCCGCCGCCGACCACGACGATGTGCTTCTCGCGGAAGAACGCACCGTCGCACGTCGCGCACGTCGAGACGCCCCGCCCGCGCAGACGGGCCTCGCCGGGAATGTCGAGCCAGCGCGCGCTCGCGCCGGTCGCGACGATCACCGCGTCGGCCGTGTACTGGTCGTCGTACGCGCTCAGCCGGAACGGCCGCACGGAGAAGTCCACGGCGGTGACGTCGACGTTGTGGATCGCGGCGCCGAAGCGCTCGGCCTGCTGCCGGAAGGCCTCCATGAGCTCGGGGCCCATGATGCCTTGCGGAAAGCCCGGGTAGTTTTCGACCTCGGTGGTGAGCATGAGCTGCCCGCCGTACATGTGGCCGGCGAAGACGAGCGGGGCCAAGTTCGCCCGCGCCGCGTAGACGGCGGCTGTGAGGCCGGCCGGGCCGGAGCCGATGATGGCGACCTTGCTGTGCGTTGGCGCGGGCATACCGCGGTCTTCAACCCGCGCGGGGCCGCGTCCGGTTCGCCCGGTGGTCCGTGCTCAGCGCACGCGCCCGACCTTGCCCGCCGACTGCTCCGTGAACCAGATGTGCTGGTCCGGGCCGACCGTGATCCCCCACGGGTGACTGCCCGCGGTCGGGACCGCCAGCTCGGTCACCGCCCCGCCGATCGTGATGCGGCCGATCTTGTTCGCCGCGTTCTCCGTGAACCAGAGCGCTCCGTCGCGCCCGGCGACGATCCCGAACGGGGCGCCGGTCGCGGCCGGGAGAGGGTACTCCGAGATCGTGCCGCTCGTCGTGATGCGGCCGATCTTTCCGAGGTTGGTTTCGGTGAACCACAGCGCTCCGTCCGGCCCGACCGCGATCCCGCACGGATAGGCGCCGCCGCTCAAGCCCGCGGTGAACTCGGTGATCTCGCCGGACGCGGTGATGCGCCCGATCTTGCCGGGAGTCGGCTCCGTGAACCACATCGCGCCGTCGGGGCCCTTCACGATTCCCTGGCCCGTTCGGAACGTGGCCGACGACGTGGGCAGGGCGAACGTCGACTCGAACGCACCGGCCGTCGTGACGGTTTCGACCCCGGGGACGGTCGCCGCACCCGATTGCTGCGACTCGGTGAACCACAGCGTATCGCCGTCGCCGGCGGCGATCGCGTACGGCGTGGCGCCGTTCGGGATGGCGAACTCCGTGGTGACCCCGGCCGGCGTGATCTGGCCGATGAATCTGCCGCCGGTCGCGGTGAAGTAGACGTTGCCGTCGGGCCCGAGGACGATTCCCGCCGGGATCGCCAGCGTGGGCTGCGGATACGTCGTGACGCCGCCGGACGTCGTCACGCGATCGATCGCCGGCGCGTTGCTCATCGCGATCCACAGGTTGCCGTCCGCCCCGGAGGTGATCCCGGTCGGCAAGCCGTCGGACGGCGCGAGCGCGTACTCCGCGATCGCCGGCGAGGCGGACGCCGTCGGGGTTGCGCTCGGCGACGCGCTCGGGATTGCGCTCGGCGTTGCGGTCGGGTGCGGCGTCGGCGAGGGGCTCGGCGAACCGGCGAGCACGTCGTAGAACTGCAGCAGGTACGTGTGAGTGCTGAGCAGCGTCGTCGTTGCGTGCGGCACGCAGGTGGCGTTGTCGATCGTCGCCACCGAGGACGTCACGGTCGCCGGGCCGCACCGCGAGAGCACGGGGACGCTCGCGCTCGTCACATCGTCCAGCTCGGCGAAGTACGCGGCATTGCCGGGCTGCGCGCTGGTGAGCGTGACCGCCTCGCCGGTGAACGCCGAGACCGGAAAGCTCGTCGAGAGCGTGAAGCGGACGAAGAAGAACGGCACCGCCCCGGGGACGGAGCGCGCGCGCCTCGACGCCGTCGGCTGCGCTGCCCCCGCGGGCGCTGAAAGGGACTCGGTCGCGCTGAGCGTCGTTCCGGCCGGGATCGGCGTTCCGAACGCGAGCGTCGCGGCGAGTCCGTCGAGCGTCGGCAGCGCGGCGGCGCCGTCGCTTTGGATCGCCAGCGTCGCCGACGCGGTGGTCGGCGGCGGCGTGGGGCTCGGCGTCGCACCGGGCGCGGTTGCGACTGCCGGCGACGAGCCCCCGCCGCAGCTCGCGAGGGCGACGGCGGCCACCGGCGCCGCCCAGGCGCGAACGACGTACCGAACCGAAAACCGCAACCGCATGGCAAGCCTCCGACGCGCGCCGATGAACGTGACGGCACCGTAGCAAGCCCGACGAGCGGGCGGTATGGGGAGCATCCCCACCGCGCTTCGAACGAGGAGGCCGCCACCGCCGCGCCGCAGGCCGGGCGATGGACTGGCCTCGGATCCCGCTCGAAGACGATCCCTCGGACGTCTTGCGGAAGGCGATGCGCGGGAACGCGCTGACGCCGAACGAGTTGGCGCGCCGGCTCGGCCTCCAGAGCGCGGCGATCGAAGCGTGGCTCGGCGGCGACGGCGTTCCGAACGAGGATCAGTCGCGCGCCGTCGCCCGGCTCTTACGGCTCGACCCGGGAAAGTTCGCCGACGCGACCGCGCGCCGCTGGCATCCCGGCGCGGAGCTGCCGCCCGACGTGCGCCACCATCCGCACGACCCGCATCCCTCGAACGGCTACCTCTTCTTCCTCGACGACGGACGCACGGCGGCGCTGATCGATCCGGCCGGGTATCCCAAGACGCTGCTGCGGGCGGTGAACGACGGCCCGTACGCGCTGCGCTACATCCTGATCACGCACAAGCACGCCGACCATTGCGACGCGACGGCCGACGTCGCGCGCGCCTTTCCCGACGCGCAGATCGTGATGCACAAAGCGGACGTCAAGGCGATCGGCTCGCTGGCCCATCGCGCGCTTCCGGTCGTCGACGGCGACGAGCTGCCCTTCGGCGAGGGCGCGGCGATCCGCATGCTGCACACGCCCGGCCACACCGACGGCTCGTCGTGCTTCCTCTTCCGCTCGACGATCTTCACCGGCGACACGCTGTTCGCGGGCTCGGTCGGCGGCATCTTTGCCGACGTCTCGACGTACGAAGATCTTCTGAACAGCGTGCGCTTCAAGCTCTTCTCGCTCGACGACGACACGGTCGTCATGCCCGGCCACGGCCCGCCGTCGACGATCGGCGAAGAGAAAGCGCACAACCCGTTTTTCTAGGGTCGCCGGTGGCCGCTGATGGTCGCAAGCCGCCCAGCGGCGCGGCTTTCCAAGACTCGGGTGGTCGCCAACGGTCGCGGGCGGTTTCCCTCGACGGCAACCATTTGGCAACCGAGCGCAACGACGTTCGGGTCCGTGGTCGCCTTCGCAGTCGCGCAACGGCCGAGCTCAACGTTCAGCGCCGCGTTGCCCGGACGACTGCTGACAGTTCGGCTTCCACTCGGCGCTCGTGCGCCTCGTCCGACGCAAGCCGGCGACGTAGCGCGGCGTTCTCCGCGTGCAGCGCCTTGATGGCCGCGAGCGCAACGCCGTCCTCGTCAATCGACGTGATGTGCCGGTCATCCTCGCCCACGCCGAACGCCGCGTAGAAATCCTGTGCCATCGGGCCAACGTGCCGCACACCGTGCTCCGTCTTGTAGCTCCAGCGGCTGATCGGCAGCGCGTCGAGCTTCGCGAGAATCCCGCTGACGTTCAGCGGAGCGACGTTCGTCTTCGCGTTGCGGTCGCTGAGCGACGCCCACGATCCGGAGCCTGACGAGAGCTGCGCGCCGACCGTGCTCGCGGCATTCGTGTAGAACGTGAAGCCGCCTGAAGCGCGCGCGAGGAACTCGTACGCCCGCGTGGAGCTCAGTGCGGTGCTCCCGTGCGAACCGTCGCTCCACACGAACGTCCCGGTCTGCGCGGCGGTTGCGTACGCGCCGGCTGCGAAGCTGTAGATCCCGGCCGCGGAGTTCCGGTATCCGCCGGGGATCGTCGCGAAATTTCCCGACGCCGAGCTGTTGAAGCCGCCGTCCACGACCGCACCTTCTCCCGACGCGGTGTTGTAGCCGCCCGCCGCGATGTAGGCGCCCTCGCCCGACACGCTGTTGTTCGTCCCGGCGCCGATGAAGCCGTACAGCGCTCCCGAGTAGATCGCGTTGCCGGAGCCGCCGACGATCACGGACTCCGTTGCCGTCAGAGTGTTCTTGTTGCCTCCGCCGATCACCGAGTTCGCCGCCGTGAGCGCGTTGTCGTTTCCGCCGCCGATGAACGACTGATCGCCGTACTCGCTGATCGAGTTGCCGTAGCCTGCGCCGATGAACGAGTAGTACGACGAATTCTGTCCGCTCGAGATGAAGTTGGAATAGCCGCCGCCGATCGAGCTGCTTTCGTCGCAGACTTGGTTCGAGTTGCCTTCGAGCACGCCGGAATACGCGCCGTCGGCGACGTTGTCGAAGCCGCCGCCGACGAAGGCCCCGGTGCCGAGCCCGCTGCAGGACGGTACGCTCGCCGTTCGGCGGACGCCGCCGCGCGCGGGTGGGACAGCCGCCGGGTGCACCGCGGCCGGAACCGCGCGCGCGGGATTCGGGCCGCTCGAACCTCCGGTCGAACACGCGGCGAGCGACATGCCGACACTCGCGAAGACGATGACGCCGGCGACCGCAGTGCGCACGCGAACCTCCTGGGCAAACCACCCGCGACGGCTGTTCGTGCGGTCCCTCGCTTGCGCCTCCGTACGAGACGAGACTCGTGTTGTCCGGCGGCTAACGCTGTGGCCGCGCCGTCAGGGTCGCGAGCTGCGCGTCGACGCGGCGCTCGTGCGCCTCGTCCGCAGCGAGGCGACGACGCACTGCGCGAGCTGCGCCGCGTTGTTTGCACGAATGTGCGCGTTCTCAGCACGCAGCCGCCGTTCTCGAGATGCTTGGTCCTCGGGCGTTACGCCGCCCCGACGACCATGCAGCTCGACGTCGCGGTCGCGCAGATGCGGCCGTCGGCATCGCGCAGCACGGCCTCGCCGACGGCGAGGCGCCGTCCGCTGTGGGTGACCGTTCCGATCGCGGTGAGCGTTCCCGACGCGAGCGTGACCGCCCGCACGAAGCGCACCTGAATGTCGATCGTGGTGTAAACGGTCCCTCGCGGCAGCGTCGTCTGAACAGCGCAGCCGATCGCCGAATCGAGGATCGTCGTGATCGCGCCACCGTGGACGCTGCCGATGGGATTGAACATGTACTCGGCCGGCGCCATCGTGAAGACGACGCTGCCGGGCTCGGCGCTCACGATGCGCATCTCCATCAGATCGGCGATCGGCGGCGGCGGAAGCTCGCCGCGCACGATTTTGCCGATGAAATCGAGACCTGCCGAGCCGGGAGCCTCTGCCGCGAGCGCCGCCGGATCGGTCCACGTGATGCGCCGCTCGCGCGTGATCGTTTCGCTCAAGGTATCCCCTTTCTCGCTGCAGCGCAACCCGCGCCTGATGCGCGGAGTTTCAGCGCGACGACGCCGGCGGAGCGGGCCGCGGCGTCTCGGCGACGAGCGCGCAGCCCCGCGTCGCGAGGAGCACAAAGATCGGCGCCCGGAACCGCGCGACGCGCACGTACCCAGATGATCGAGCAGCAGCAACGGACGTTCGGGCCCGCAATCTTGACATCCGTTGCGGCATCGGCATCGGTATCGATATGCGGTGCCGCAACGTCGTTTCCTCGATCGTTCCCGGCCCAAAGAGAGTTGCCCGTCGAGTCGTACAGCCATTGCGGTCGTCGTAACATCGTCTCGGAGCCACTCATTGTGCTACTCGGTGCAGCATTGCCGCCTGCACTTGCGGGAAACGATTCGATGGCTTCGTTTCCACACGCGTCCCACGCGTACAGCGTGTATGGCGCAGGCGATCCACTTGTGGCGAATTGCGCGCGCGAGACGCTCCGTCCGACGACGCTTCCGCGACCGAAGGCAACGCCGACGGGTGGAAGCCGAACAGCCGGCACGCAGGATCGCGGCACACCCACAGGCGAGCGTTGAACGCACTGCGCGCGTCGAAGGCGCCGTGGCGCGGTCCCAGACGGTCACACCGGCAGAGCGAAGACCACGCTCTCTTTGCCGCTGAGAGAAGCGTGCGCCGGACCGCGCATGATCCGGCGCACAGTTGTGTTCGCGAGCGGACGATGCGGGTGAACTCGCGTGCAGACGTGCCGATTCACGAAGATGCGCGCGGTGCGTACGTCCGGTTCGTGCCGCGCGCCTCTCGCTGTCGCTCGTTTGCCCGGAGGTCCACCCCATGCGGCACCTGATCGCAGGTCTCGCGCTCGCGTTCGCCGTCTCCGTCGCTTCGCCGCTCGCGGCAAGCGCCGCGCCGTCGCCCGTCGCGCCCGCGACGCAGCGCTTCGGCTCGGCGAAGCTGACGGTTCTCCAGATGCGCGAGCGGCTGGCCGACCTGTCGTCGCGCGCCGAGGCGGCTCCGGCCGACGCGCCGGCGATCTTCGCTGGTGCCCGGGCCGTCGAGGCGGCGATGCGGGACTGGCAGGCGCTCTATCCGAGCGATCCGTGGATCCCGACGTGCGCCTACACGCTCGCCGAGTTGTACGGGAAGCTCAAGCGGGCCGACGCCCAGGCTCGCCGCGCCGCGACGCTCGACTGGCTCGTCGAGACGTACCCGCAGTCGGACTACGCGGCCGTCGCGAGCGACTAGCGCGCATTCTCGGCGCGCCGCTCACGGCGTCGCCGATCGTGCGGACCGTCACGGCCGCAGCGCTTCAGCGGAATGGTCCGGAGGACGATACTGAAGGTGCAATGTGGTCGTTTCTGAGCCGCCTCGGCGGAAAGCCGGGCGGCCGCGACAAGTCCCTGGACTCCGTCTTTCGCGAGCTGAGCGACGGCGACGCCGCGCGTCCGAAGCCGACGCTGGTGTGCCGCGCGTGCGGGCTGAAGTACGAGAACACCGGGACGTACCTCCAGGGCTCACGTTGCCCGACGTGCCACCCGAACGGCTGACCTTCCGCTAACGAACAGACGCCTGCGACGAAAAGCGTGTAGGCGGTCGCCCGGAGGGAACAAGGCTAGGGCTATGGAGAGCACCGGTAACGGCATGGCCGTCGTCCCCCTGTCCGCGGAGCTCGCCTCGGGCTCGAGCCGTGCCCTGCAACGGCTCAGCGACATCGCATCGCCCTGCATCATCGACCTCACCGGCGTGAAGGCGATCGACGCGACGATGCTCGGCGCGCTGATCGGCGTCGCGCGCCGCACGGGCGTGCGGGCGACCGTCCTCGTCACTCCCGTACCGACCGTGCGCCGCATCCTGCAAATGGCGCACTTCGACCAGATCTTCCGGCTCGCGGAGACGTTGGACGAGGCGCGGCAGGCCGTCGCCGCGTAAGCTTCGGGCGGAGGCGCCCGCGTGAAACTGATCCTGCAGATCCTCGTCGCCGTCATCCTGCACCCGATCGCGGTGGTGCTGATGTGGCTCAATCTCGCGGGCCGTTCGGACCTCGGCACGGCTCAGAAGATCGTGTGGGCCCTCGTCGGCGTGATCTGGGGGATCGGGCCCATCCTCTACATCCTCGTCGGCGAGGGCGCGCTCTGGTGATCGCGCGGCGCTGAGGCGGCTCAGCGCGGCAGCTCGGGCGGTCCGTCGGCCTGCGCGGCCCCCACGTCGCTCACCGTCGCTTCGCTCACCGTCGCCCGTGCCGCCGCCGCGTCGCGCGCGACCAGCTCGGCGAGCGCCGCGGCGCGCGCCTGCAGCGCCATGCTGCGGTCGCGCGCCTCGTCGAGCAGCTCGCGGATCTCCGTCTGCTCGGGGGTGAGCCCGGCGATCGCGCCGTGCGCCGCGATTCCGGCTTTCGCCGCGGCGACGCGGGCGCGCGTGATCTCGCGCTCGGCGCGCAGCGCGTCCGCGCGCCGGCGCAGCTCGGCGGCGGCCGCCTGGAGCGCGTCCTCGCGCGCGCGCAGCTCGTCGATCTCGGCGCGAAACACTTCCACGTCGGCGCGGCCGGATGCGGTACGTTCGAGCGCGGCAAGCTCCATCTCGAGACGCTTGCGCGCGGTGAGCAGCTCGACGAGCGCGCGACGGACCTCGTCGACGATCTCGAGCTGCGCGCGATACGCCGCGTCGACCGACGCGGCAGGGTCGTCGAGGCGTCGCAGCTGCGAGCGCGCCTCGCCGGCGAACAGCCGGACGAGGCGCGTCCACAGGCTCATACCGTCTCGCTGCGGCGCGCCGCCTCGCCGTTCAGCGTCGCGGCGGGCGGTTCGGCGTTCGCGGCGCTGCCCGAGCGCGTGCGTGCGAGCAGGTTGCGCGCGAGCTGCAGGCCGGCCACGCCTTGCGTGAGCACCTTGCCCATAATCTCCGAGACGCCGTCGGCGCCGTTCATCACGATCATCTGGTCGATCCCAGCGAACGCCTTCGAAGACGCATCGACGATCGCGGGCCACTTCTCGGCGAGCTGCTGCCCGATGACCGCTTCCTGATTCTGGGCGAGCGCTTCCGCCCGCGCCTTGATGGCGGCCGCTTCGGCGAGACCGCGCGCGTTGATCGCATCGCCCTCCGCCGCACCACGCGCGCGTATCGCGGCGCCCTCCGCTTCACCGAGCATCTTGGTCTTCTGTGACTCGGCGTCGGCGGCGAGCTTCACGCGGGTGGCGTCGGCTTGCGCCTGGAGCTCGATCTGCTTCGCACGCGCTTCGGCGGCGGCGATGTCGGCGTCGCGCTGCGCCGTCGCGATCGTGGTCTTCTCGTACGCGGCCGCGTCGGCCGGACGCCGTACGGTGACGAGCAGCTCCTGCTCTTTCTTGTGCGCGTCGAGCTCGACGATCTTCGTCTCTTCGACGACGACCTGCTGGCGCGCCGTGGCGTCCGCGAGCGGTCCCGCCTGCTTCGCCTGCGCGGCCGCCTTGTCGACTTCGGCCTGATACCCGGCCTGTTTGATCTTGCTGTCGCGCTCGGCGAGCGCCTTGAGCGCGTTCGCCTCCTGCTCGCGTTCGGTCGCCTCGCGGTCGGCTTGCGCCTGCGCGATGCGCGCGTCGCGCAGCACCGCGGCCGCGTGCGGCTTCGCGAGGTTGTCGATGTAGCCGGTCGGATCGTCGATCTCTTGGATCTGCAGCGAGTCGACGATGAGACCCAGCTTCTCCATCTCGGTGCCGGACGCGCTGCGCGTCGCCTCGGTGAGCTTGTCGCGCTCGCGGATGAGATCTTCGACGGTCAGCGAGCCGCAGATCGCGCGCAGATGTCCCGCGAACACCTGCTGGATCCGCGCGTCCATGCGGTCCTGCTGGTCGAGAAACCGGCGCGCGGCGTTCGCGATCGACGCGAAGTCGTCGCCCACCTTGTAGATGACGACGCCTTTGATGTGGACCGGAATCCCCTGCTGCGTCACGCATTGAATCTGCAGCTCGGACTCGCGGAGATCCAGCGACAGCCGGCGCACCACCTGGACGCCGGGGATCACGAGCGTTCCGCGCCCGGTGACGATCTTGAAGCCCAGCGACTCGCCGGCCGACTCCGGCGGGCGATGGTGCAGACCGGAGATGATCAGCGCCTCGTTCGGCTCGGCGACCCGCCACATCGCGCGAAACAGCGCGATCGCGGCGAGGGCGGCGACCACCACGATTGCGACGACCACGAAAACCGAGACACCCACTGTGCTTGCCACGACGTTCCCTTCCGCGCCGAGACTCAGGCTTCGGCGACGATCACGGTCCTCGGCGGATAGTACTCGACGACGACCACGCGCGTGCCGACGGGGATCGCTTTGGCGTCGCAGCCGTGCGCGTGAAAGTGTTCGCTCCCACCCCGGACGGCGAGCATGACCTCACCGACCCGTCCGGGAGCGATCGCGCCCGTCACGCGCCCGACTTTGCCAACGACCTCGTCCGTGATCGTCCTCCGTTCCGCCGATGCCGCCCGGTGCTACCGAGCGTCGAATGCGGAGTTACGTCGCGCTGCGCGGAAGTCCCCGGTTCCGTGCGGAACCGGACGTTCCGCCGCAGAGCAGCCAGTCCGCGAGCAGCGCGAGCACGAGCGCGGACGCGCACGCGGCGACGACGCCGTTCCAGCCCCCGCGCTCCAGCGCAAGCCCCGGGACCGCCGAGCCGAACATCGCGCCCAGATAGTAGAACGACTGGTACAGCGCGACCGCGCTCCCCTTCGCGTCGCCGGCGTTCACCGCCACGAACGTCGGAACGACGGGCTGCGCGACGAACATGCCGGCGCACATCACGACCGCACCGGCGACGACGACCCAGAGCTGCGCCGAGAGCGTCATCAGCATTCCCGCGATCGCGACGACGATGCCGAGCGCGATCAGCAGCCGGCGCGGGACGAAGCCCGTGAGCCGCCCGGCGATCGGCGAAACCACGACGCCCGCGAGGTAGGCGAGATAGATCCAGGCGACGGCCGCGGTCGACAGACCGAACGGCGGTCCCGTCAGCGCGAACGGCAGGTACGTGAAGATGCCGATGAAGCCGAAGAAGAGCGCGGCGCCGATCGCGAACGCGCCCGCGAGACGGACGTCGCGCACGTGGCGCA
The DNA here is from genome assembly GCA_035650875.1 of Vulcanimicrobiaceae bacterium. Classification (GTDB taxonomy): domain Bacteria; phylum Vulcanimicrobiota; class Vulcanimicrobiia; order Vulcanimicrobiales; family Vulcanimicrobiaceae; genus Vulcanimicrobium. Next base: position 255,027 of record DASRGU010000004.1, on the reverse strand, counting down.
GCATCGCTGCGTACGAGAGCGCGAGGTCGGGCAGGAAGCGCGCGTGCGGCGGACGGCGCGCTCGCGTCGCGCGCGGCAGCGCCGCGGCGAGGACCGCCGCGCCCAGCGCGGTAAACGCGGCGAGCGCGACGAACGGCGCCCGCCAGTCGTACGCGCCGGCGAGAACGCCCGAGCCGATCCGGCCCACGAGCCCGCCGACGATCGAGGACGCCATGTAGCCGCCAATCACCAGACCGGCGTCGCCGGACAGCTCGTCGGCGATGTACGCGACGGCGAGCGCCGAGACGGCCGGCACGAGCACGCCCTGCGCCGCGCGCAGCCCGACGAGCGCGCCGAGCGACGGCGCGAACCCGCACGCGAGCGTCGCGAGCGCGAGTGCGAACGCGCCGCCGACCATGATCGGGCGCCGTCCCAGCACGTCGGAGAGCGGTCCGTACGCGCTCGACGCCAGCGCGGTCGTCAGCACGACCGCGGACAACGTGAGCCCGGCCGTCGCCGCGTCGACGCCGAAGTCGCGCGCGAGCTGCGGCAGCAGAGGCTGCGTGATGTACATGTCGGCGAAGACCGCGACCGTGACGAGGTAGAGGGCGAGCACGACGCCCGCGGAACGCCCCACGGCGCGCGCCGTCCTAGCGCTCGATCTTCGAGAAGTCGGCGACGAGCTCGAGCGCTGAACGCACGCCCGCGACGATGCGCAGACGATTCGCGCGCAACGCGGGCTCCTCGGCGTTCACGGTGACGCGGTCGAAGAACGCGTCGATCGCCGGGCGCAGCGCGCCGATCTCGCGCATCGCGTCGGTGAAGCGTTCGCGGCCCCTCGAATCGGCCGCCGCCTCGCCGAGAGCTTCTCCGATCCGTTCGCGGGCCGAGCGCAAGCCTTCGAAGAGCGTTCGCTCTTCTTCTTGAACGAGCAGTGCGGGATCGGCGTCGCCGTCGTAGCCGACGCCGTCGCGCTTCTCTTCGCGCGTGACGATGTTCGACGCACGGCGGTACGCGGCGAGCATCGTCGCGCCTTCTTCGGTGTCCAAGAAGTCGCGCAGCGCCTGCAGCCGTTCCAGCAGCGAGACGAGATCGTCTCCCCGCTTCGCGGCCAGTACGGCCGCGGCGACGTCGTGCGGCACGCCCCGGTCGCGAAGATCCGCTCGCAGACGTTCGAGAAAGAACGCGAGGAGCTCCGTGCCGTCGAACGCTGCCGCCTCGGCGCGGACGGCCGGCTGCGATTCGGCGTACCGCCCGGCGGCGGCCGCGAACGCGCGCAGCAGCGGAACCCGCAGAGCGTTCTCCACGACGAGCCGGATGACGCCCAACGCGGCGCGACGCAGCGCGTACGGATCGCGCGATCCGGTCGGCTTCTCGTCGATCAGGAAGAATCCGACGAGCGTATCGAGCTTGTCGGCGAGCGCGGTGGTCACCGAGACGGGCGCCGCCGGACAGCGATCCGACGGGCCTTGCGGCGAGTAATGCTCGCCGATCGCGACCGCGACCGCGACCGGCTCGCCGTCGTGCAGGGCGTAGTACCGGCCCATCACGCCCTGCAGCTCCGGAAACTCGCGCACCATGCCGGAGACGAGATCCGCTTTGCACAGCAGCGCGGCGCGCCGCGCCTCGCTCGCGGGCGCACCCGTGAACGGCGACAGCTCCGGCGCGAGCGATTCGAGCCGGCGCGCCTTGTCGAGCATCGTGCCGAGGCGTTCCTGAAAGACCAGCTCGGACAGATGCGGGAGCCGATCTTCGAGCCGCGTGCGGCGGTCCTGATTCCAGAAGAACTCCGCGTCGGAGAGCCGCGAACGCAGGACGCGCTCGTTGCCCGCCACGATCTGCGCGCCGGCGTCGGACGGCTCGAGGTTCGCGACGACCGCGAAGCGCGGCGCGAACGCCCCGTCGCCGCGCTCCATCGTGACGTACTTCTGGTTCGCGCGCATCGTCGTCGTGAGCACTTCGCGCGGAAGCGTCATGAAGCGCTCGTCGATCGTGCCGATCAGCGGAACCGGCCATTCGACGAGTCCGCAGATCTCCTCGACGATGGCGGGCGCTTCGACGGGACGCAGCCCTTCGGCGGCGGCGAGCCGCGCGATCCCGCTCGTGATGCGCTCCTTGCGCTCGTCGCGGTCGAGCACGACGTACGCCTCGCGCAGCTTCGCGCGATAGTCTTCGAAACCGCTCACCGCGAACGGCTGCGGCGCCATGAAGCGATGGCCGCGCGTCGTGGCGCCGGCGCGCAAACCGTGCGCGTCGAGATCGACCGGCACGACCTCGCCGTCGAACAGGCACAGGATGCTTTCGAGCGGGCGGACCCATGCGAGCGCACCGGAACCCCAGCGCATCGACTTCGGCCAGGGGAACGCGCGCACGATCGCCGGGACGGCGGCCGCCACGACATCGGGCGTCGGACGCCCGGCGATGCGGCGCACCGCGTAGTAATAGTCGGTCTTGCCGACGGTGCGCACTTCGCACGCGTCGACCGATGCGAGCCCGGCCGATTTCAGGAAGCCGGCGATCGCGTTCTCCGGCGCGCCGACGAACGGGCCGCGCCGCTCCTCGGTGCGCTCGGGCGTCTGCGCCGGAAGCTCGTCTACGACGAGCGTGAGACGCCGCGGCGTGACGAAGCTGCGCGCACGCGACCACGTGAGGCCGCTCTCGCCGAGCTGCGCGAGCACGAGCCGTTCGAGATTCGCCGCCGCAGCGGGCTGCATGCGCGCCGGGATCTCCTCCGAGAACAGCTCGAGCAGAAGCTCAGGCATGCGCGATCCGGCCGCCGTTCGCGCCGCCGGTGCGCTCGAGCCACGCCTCGCAGCACGCCGTCGCGAGCGCACGCACGCGCCCGATGAAGCTCTGGCGCTCGACGACGCTGATCACGCCGCGCGCGTCGAGCAGGTTGAACAGATGGCTCGCCTTCAGGCACTCGTCGTACGCCGGAAGCGGCAGGCGCGCCGCGAGCAGGGCGCGGCACTCGGTCTCCGCGTCGCGGAAGTGGCGCAGGAGCATGTCGGTGTCGGCGCGCTCGAAGTTGTACTCGGAGAACTCGATCTCGTTCTCGAGGAACACGTCGCCGTAGCTGATCCGGTGGGGCGGCGCCGCACCGTTGAAATCGAGATCGTAGACGTTCTCGACGCCCTGCACGTACATGGCCAGCCGCTCCAGCCCGTACGTGTACTCCACCGAGACCGGATCGCACGAGATGCCGCCGACCTGCTGGAAGTAGGTGTACTGGCTGACTTCCATGCCGTCGCACCACACTTCCCAGCCGAGTCCCCACGCGCCGAGCGTCGGGCTCTCCCAGTCGTCTTCGACGAAGCGGATGTCGTGCCGCCGCACGTCGATGCCGAGCCGGCGAAGACTCTCCAGGTACAGCTCCTGCGCCGCCGGCGGCGACGGCTTCAGGATGACTTGAAACTGATAGTAGTGCTGCAGGCGGTTCGGATTCTCGCCGTAGCGGCCGTCGGTCGGACGGCGCGACGGCTGCACGTACGCCGCGCGCCACGGCTTCGGGCCGAGACTGCGCAGGCTCGTGGCGGGGTGAAACGTGCCCGCGCCCACCGGCGCGTCGTACGGCTGGAGGATCGCACAGCCTTGCTCGGCCCAGTATTGCTGCAGCGTCAGGATGAGCTGCTGGAATCCCGGGGGGCTCATCGGATGACGTGAGCGCCGACGCTGGCGACGTGTTTGCCCCCCTGCGTCGCGTCGATCGTCACGTCGACGCTGCCCTTGTGCGGCGTGAGCGGGACGACCTGGAACTCGACGATCTTCGCGCCCTCCGCCGGGACGTCGACGTCGGTCCGGAACGGCTGGCACACGCGATCGGAGCAGAACGATCCGATCCAATGCGCCGGCAGGCCGTGCTCGACCAGCGCGACGTGCGTTCCCGGCGCTCCGGTGACGACGAGGCGGTACTTGTACGTGCTAGCGACGGAGCCGGGAAGATCGGGGCCGGTCCACGGCGCGAGCGACAGCGTCGGAACCGCGCCGTGGGCGACGCCCAGCGCGACGATGCCTTCCTGCGCCTCTTCGACGTACCAGTCGGCGCGCGGATCGCGGCGCGGGATCATCGCCGCGGCGTGCGCGGCGCGCTCGAACGCGGCGCGCGCCTTCCCGGCGTTTCCGGCCGCGGTCTCCATGCGGCCGTCGTACAGGTTCGTCCACGCGAGCCCGGCGGGCTTCGTCGCGGCGAGCTGCTGCGCGCGCTCGAACGACGCTTCGGCGGCGGGCACGTCGCCGGCCGCGGCCTGCGCGCGACCGAGACCGACGAACCGCTGATACGTCGGATCGAGCTGCGCGAGGCGCTCGTCGATCGCGACGACGCGCTTCTCCTCGTGCAGCTCGGAGAGCGCGTACGCGTCGCCGTCGAGCGCGTCGGTATCGTCCGGGGCGAGGCGCAGGGCGTCCGCGTACTGCGTATCGGCGTCGGCCCATTTGCCGAGCGCGACGTCCTCGTCGCCGCGCAGCCGCGCGAGCAGCGCGCGGTCGGCGTCGCTCGTCGCGATCGGCGCGAAGGCCGCGATCGCGGCGGCGCGCAGCGTCTCCTCTTCGGCTTGCGTCGCGACGAGGTCGTGGTCGCGCGACGGGTCTTCCATCGCGTCGTCGAGCAAGTCGTTCACCTTCGCGATCGCCGCCGCCGCCGCGATCACGCTCGCGCGCGTCGCCGCCGCATCACCCCCGAACGGATACTTGGCGGGATCGAGCATCGCGTCGAGCTGCGCCTGGAACGCGCTCGCGAGCGGCGCGCTGCGGCCGTGCTCCGCGGCCGCGATGTAGGCCTGCAATTGCGCGCGCGGCAGCAGGTTGTCGGCGTGGCGCGCGCGCAGCACGCCGTCGGGCCCGATCACGAACGTCGTGGGGTAGTTGCGGATGTCGTAGTCGCGCGCGAACGCGCTCGTCCCGGTCGTGACGACCTGCGGGTACGGGACGTCCTTCGCGACGACGAACGCGCGCACCACGCTCGCCGGCTCCGTCGTGTCGACGCCGAGAAAGGCGACGCGGCCGCGGTCGGCGTTCGCCTCGGCGACGAGATCGGGCGTCTCCAGCCGGCAGGGCGGGCACCACGAGCCCCACACGTTGATCACCAGCGTCTTGCCGCGGTAGCCGGCGAGCGTGACGCGCTTGCCGTCGAGCGTCGTCAGCGCGAAGGCGGGCGCGGGGCGCCCGACGACCGGGCCGGGGAGCGGCGCCGCCGCAGGCGCGGCCGCGCACGGGAGCGGCAGGATCGTGAACGCCAGCAGCAGCGGCGCGAGTCGCTTCATGGAGAGTAGTGACGCCGCGCGCGCCGCGCCGGTTGCGCTCACGTCCGCAGCTTCACGCCCGCGGCCGTCATGCGCAGCGCGACGCCGAACGCGACGGCGGCGAGAATCGCCACGACCGCGAGCGAGATCCCCAGCGGCACGTCGCTCTGCCCGGTGTAGCTGAAGCGGAACGCCGCGACCATGTGGTACATCGGGTTGAAGAACGAGATCTTCCGCGCGATCGGCGGGAGCAGCGAGGCCGACGTGAAGACGCCGCCCACGAACACCAGCGGGGTGATGAAGAAGGTCGTGAGCACCGCGATGTGGTCGAACTTCTCCGCCAGCAGCCCGACGATGATCCCGAGCGCCGAGAACAGCACCGCGATGAGCCCGATCGTCAGCACGTAGAGCGCCCAGCTCGCGGGGGCGATGTGGACGAACACGACGCCGAGGATCGTGATGAGCAGCGCGATGAACACCGCGCGCACCGCGCCGGCCACCACGTAGCCGAGCACGATCTCCAGCGCCGACATCGGCGCGATGAGCAGCTCCTGGATCGAGTTCATGAAACGGCCCTGAAACACCGACGACGAGCCCTCGCTGTACGTCTGGTCGATGACCTGCATCACGATGAGCCCCGGGATCAGGAACTGCGCGTAGGAGACGCCCTGCACGTTCTTGATCCGGCTTCCGAGCGCGAGCCCGAAGATGAAGACGTAGAGCAGCGTCTGGATGACCGGCGGCCAGATCACCTGGTTGATGATCGAGAAGGTCCGCACCATCTCGCGCTTGACGAGCGTCTCGAAGCCGACGAGATTGTTCGTCATCGCGCGGTCAGCTCCAGGAAGACGTCCTGCAGCGAGCGCTGCCCGACGAGCTGCTTCGTCTCTTCGAGCGCCACGAGCCGTCCGTGCTGGATGATCCCGATGCGGTCGCACAGCTCTTCGGCTTCTTCGAGGTAGTGCGTGGTGAGGATGATCGTCGTCCCGCTGCGGTTCAACTCGCGGAGCAGCGCCCACAGCTCGAGCCGCAGCTCGACGTCGACGCCCGCGGTCGGCTCGTCGAGGATCACCAGCGGCGGCTCGTGGATCAGCGCGCGCGCGAGCGACAGCCGGCGCTTCATCCCGCCCGACAGACGCGTATACGGCTGCTTCGCCTTCGAGGAAAGGTCGAAGCGCTCGAGGAGCGCGTCGGCGCGCCGGGCGACCTCCGCGCCGCGCAGCCCGTAGTAGCCGGCCTGATAGATCAGGACGTCGCGGATGTTGAGATACCGGTCGAAGTTGTACTCCTGCGGCGCCAAGCCGACGCGCCGGCGCGCCGCGCGCCAATCGCGAACGACGTCGTGCCCGAACAGCGAGATCGCGCCCGACGTGATGTGCGCGAGCCCGACGATGGCGTTGATCGTCGTCGTCTTGCCGGCGCCGTTCGGGCCGAGCAAGCCGAAGAAGGCGCCGCGCGCCACCTCGAACGAGATGCCGTCGACGGCCGTGAAGTCGCCGTAGCGTTTGACGAGCCGGTCGATCTTCAGCGCCGGATCGATCACGGGATGGTCGCGCCGCGCTCGCCGAGCTGCTTGTAGCGATGCCGCCGCAGCGTCTCGATGCGCTTCTCGACATCGGGGATCCCGCTCTCGCGCAGCTGCCGCACGACCTTGTCGACGCCGAAGCCGACGCGGCGCGAAGCGATCTCCCAGCCGCCGGAGCGCTGCGTGAGGATCGCATAGTGGGCGCGCGCGTCGCCGTCCTTCGGCAGTCCCGCCGACGCGACGTTCACCAGCGTCCGGCCGCGCCACACCCGCACGTAGCTCAGGTGCAGGTGGCCGAACGCGACCGTGCGCTGCGGCACGTCGCCGAAGAGCCGCTCCAGCGTGTCGTCGTACGCGTCGGGCCAGACGTGCTCGTGGTCGTTCTTCGGGTTGGCGTGGCAGATCAGCAGCCCGTCTTCGGCGTCGCCGAACGTCAGCGAGAACGGCAAGTCGCGCAGCCGCTCCGCATGCTGCTCGCCGATCTGCTCGCGCGCCCACGCGACCGCGCGGGCGTCCTCGGGGTCCTCCTGCGCGGCGGCGCCTTCGCCGATCATGCGGTCGGTGTTCCCGCGCAGCAGCCGCGCTCCGGCGGCGTCCAGACGCTCCAGCACGCGCGCCGGGCGCGGGCCGTCCAGGCAGAGGTCCCCGGCCGCGACGATGACGTCGGCGCCGCCGCGGGAGGCGAGATCGTCGAGACAGCGGGCGAGCGCGTGCGCGTTCCCGTGGATGTCGGAAAGGATGGCGATGCGCACGGCCGGCGGGGATCAGCTCCGCTTCGCGCCGAGCACGAGCGAGAACGGACCGTACCCGGCCTTGCCGAACTCCCAGACGTCGATCGCCTCGACGACGATCTTCGCCGCGCGCATCAGCCGGATCGATTCGCGGAAGCGCAGGTTCGCGAGCGCGAGCCGCGGTCCCAGCGCGAGGACGCCCGCGGCGTACTCCTCGCCGCGCGGGACCTCCACGATCCGCGCGCCCGAGACGCCCCCGAGATCGACCTTGTCGGGCGACGCGACGATCAGATCGGGTGCGACGACCGAAAAGACGTTTCGCAGCCGGAGCACGTCGTTCGCCATCGGCAGCTCGACGGTGCGGAAGCCCTGATCCGCGGCGATCGCCGCGAGCTGCCGGCGCCCCAGCTCGTTGGAACGCGGCCGCAGCCCGCCGCCCGCCTTCGGAACCCCGAGATAGAGCACGCCGGGTCCGAGCGCGACGTCGGTGGCGTCGAGCAGCCCGGGCGCCTGGATGCGGCCGGCGATCGGGACGCCGAGCTCGCCCAGCCGCTTCTCGAGCGCGACGACCTCGGGACGCCGCTCGAGCTGCGACGGCCGCGCGATGACCGCGCCCTGCGGCAGCACGACGGCGCAGTCGGCGACGAGCGACTCGGTCGCGCTTTCGCCGTGCGGCTGCATCTCGTGCACGGTCACTCCGCGGTCGCGCAGGGTGCGGACGAGGATGTCGTGCTGCTCCGCGGCGCGGTCGGAGATCGGTGACGGCTCGCCCGGGATCGGCGGAAGCGCGTCGACCGCGGCGCTCGGGCGCAGAACGACGGCGCCGGCGAGGGCGCCGGCGTCGGAAGAGACGTACGGGGCTGCGTAGGGCTTCACGGTCACGACCGACCGGGGTTCGCCGGAGAAGGCACGCGCTCCTGACGTGGGAACAGGGCAAGCGATGGCAGGCCGTCCGAACGCGACCGCGCTGGTCTGCGCGGCGATACCCGTGCTGGCGCTCACCGTCGGCGTGATCCCCGCCGACCGCCTCGAGCCGCGCATCTTCGGGATGCCCTTCGTGCTCGCGTGGATCGTGCTGTGGGTGCTGCTCACCCCGGCGTTCCTGTCCGCGGCGCACCGGAGCATGCGCGGATGAGCGCCGCGGTCGCGCTCGGCATCATCGCGCTCGTCGTCGTGGCGACGATCGCGCTCGGGCTCTACGGCGTCCGCGGCGTGAAGATGGACGCGCAGGAATACATCGTCGGCGGGCGGCGGATCGGCGCGCTGCTGCTCTGGCTGCTCCTCGCGGGCGAGATCTACACGACGTTCACGTTCCTCGGCGCGGCGGGATGGGCGTACGGCAAGGGCGCGCCCGCGTACTACATCCTCTGCTACGGCACGCTGGCGTACATCATCTCCTTCTTCCTCGCGCCCGCGGTGCACCGCATCGCGCGCGAGCGCGGCTATCTCACCGGCCCGGACTTCTTCCGCGACCGCTACGAAAGCCGTCTGCTCGGCGCGCTGGTCGCGCTCGTCGGGTTCGTGATGCTGGTGCCGTACGTGACGCTGCAGCTCACCGGCATTCAGATCTTGGTGCAGATCGCGGGCTTCGGCCGGATCGATCCGCTCGTCGCGGTGGCGATCGCGTTCTTCATGATCGCGCTGTTCACGTTCGTCGCGGGACTGCGCGGCGCGGCGTGGGCGGCGGTGGCGAAGGACGGGCTCGTGCTGATCGGCGTGATCTTCGCCGGGCTCGTGCTGCCGGCGCATTTCTTCGGCTCGCCGGCCGGCGCGATGGATGCGGTGCTGCGCGACCCGACGCATCCGAATTGGCTCGTGATCGGGCCTCCGTCGGCCGGCGCGAATTCGATCACCTGGGTGGTCACCACCGTCGTCCTGACGGGCTGCGGCTTCTTCATGTGGCCGCAGTCGATGGCCGCGATCTACAGCGCGCGCGACGAGGAGACGCTGCGCCGCAACGCGATCTTCCTGCCCTTCTATCAGGTGATGCTGCTGCTGGTGTTCTTCGCCGGCTTCACCGCGCTCGAGGTCGTCCCCGGCCTCAAAGGGCCGGCGGCGGACCAGTCGTTCATGCTGATCGTGCAGAAATACTATCCCGCCTGGGTGCTCGGGATCATCGCCGCCGCCGGCGTGCTCGCGGGCCTCGTCCCGGCCGCCGGACAGATGCTCGCCGCGGCGAGCATCATCGGCAAGAACGTCTGCGCCGACTACGGCTTCGCGCGCGACGAGCGCTCGCAGACCCTCGTCACGCGCGTCCTCGTCCTCGTCGTCGCGATCCTCGCGTTCGGCTTCTGGGCGGTCGCGAAGACCACGCTCGTCGGCCTGCTGCTGATCGGCTACAACGGCGTCACGCAGTTCTTCCCCGGCGTCGTGCTCGGCGTCGCCGACCGGCGTCCGTCCGCGGCCGCCGTGGGCGCCGGAATCGTCGCCGGTCTCGTCGTCTTGATCGTCTGCACCGTCCGCGGCGTCGGCCAGATCGACGGCGTGAACACCGGGCTGATCGCGCTGATCGCGAACGTCGTCGTGCTCGCGATCGCAAGCGTCGCGGTCCCGCGTCGCGCGACGTCCGGGGAGATCGCGTAGCGATCGCTATCGCCGGCGGCCCGAACGGCCGCGCGCGACGGCGCCGTCGATCGAGTAGGCGCCCGCGCCGGCGATGACGAGCGCGAGCGCGACGCCGCAGGCGTAGATGAAGTATTCGACCCCTTCGCCTTGCTGACGCCCGCTGAAGTTCATGAAGAAGCCGTTCCGCGCGTGGACGAGATACGCGGCCATGAACATGTCGACGAAGATCCCGAGCGCGGCGAGCCGCGTCAGCACGCCGAGCACCAGCGCGATCGGGCCGAGAAATTCGACCGCGATGACGAGATAGGCGAGGGCGACCGGAATGCCCGCATGCTGGGAGAGACCCGCGACGGTGCCGGCGATTCCGCCGCCGCCGAACAGACCGAGCGCCTTCTGCGCGCCGTGCGGCCACAGCACGACCGCCAGCGTCACCCGCAGCACCAGCAGAGCCCAGTCCGTCGCCCGCATGGACGCATCGTACCCGCGGCGCCCTGGGACGCCGCTGCGTTCCAGCCGGAAGCTCAGACGCCGGGCGTCTGAGGCGGAACCGGGACCGTCGCGTACGGCGCCGCGTCGACGAGCCGCGGCACGAAGAAGTCGCTCATGTCGCTCGCGAGCAGATCGCCGAGCGAGAGCGTCCCGACGTGCAGCAGCTCTTCGCTGGTCTTCAGCACGCTCGCCGTCGAGAGGTGGCGTACCGAGACGTAGTGCGGCTTCGCATACGGCGACACGACCACGGCGTAGGAACGGTCGGCGTCGACGTGGTCGCGGCCGATCGTCGCGTCGACCGGGACGACGAACAGCGCCGTCTCGCGCCATGACGGCAGGCGCGAGAGATATTGGACGATCGTCCCGAGCGCGGCATCCGCGTCCGCGGCGCCTTGGGCCGTCCCCGCGTCCGGCAATGCGATCTCGGTGTACCGCGGCTGACGGCCGATGCTCGCGAGATGACCGTAGTCGCGCACGAACTCGCCCGCGCGCTGGTCGTCGGAGACGGTCGCGTTCCAGGCCGGATAGCTCGCGTCGACGTGGTCCGCGAGAACCGCCGGCGCCGGAACGTCCTCGGTGTACCAGCCGCCGAGCCCCGCCGCGTTCGGTGGATCGGTCGTCGCGCCGCCGCCCGCATCGAATCCGTCGACGTCGAGCAGCGTGCCGTAGTCGCGGTAGGCGAGGCGATGGCGTGCGAGCTCGTTGAAGATCGAGCCCAGTCGCGGATAGTCGTCGGGGCACTCGCCGCGCGCATCGGCCCCGACGCCCGCGAGCACGCGACGCTGCGCGAAGAGGGTCGCGATGCCGGCGGTCGCGGCTTCTTCGCCGGCGTGCGCGTCGGGCGCGTCGGCGTACAGGTTCGCCGCGAAACCGTAGCGTCGCGCGAGCGCATGCAGGTTCGGCGTGACGTTCTCGCCCGCGAGCGCGAGCGCCGGATCGCCGTGCGGTGCGCCGAGATCCCCGAGCACCGAATCGAACGTCCGTCCGCCTTCGAGCACGACCACGACGTGCGTGATCTGCTTCGGATACACGGGCGGCCGCGCGAGCACTTCGCGCGTGTTTCCGAGCGTCCCGAGCGTGGCCGACGACAGCTTCACCGTCGCGAGATCGATCTTCTGCAGCGTGGACCACACCGCGCCGGCGCTGTCGCGGCTCGACGCGACGTTCGCGCCCGCGTCGTGGCCGAAGCCTTTCGTGTTCTCGACGTACAGCGTGCGTCCGTCGTTGGAGAGCGCGAGCGCGGTCGGATACCAGCCGGTCGGGATGAGCCCGAGCCGGTGCAGGTGCAGCGGGTCGTGGGCGTCGATCACCGCGACCGCGTCGAGCCCGGCGAGCGCGACGTACAGCCGTTTGCCGTCGCGCGAGAGCGCCAGCGCCGCGGGCTGCGTCCCGTACGGACCGCGGTCGAACAAGCGCAGCTCGGTTCCGCCGACCACGCGCGGCGCTCCGCGCAGCGCGACCGTCGCGACGCGGTCGACGTTCGTCATCGCGACGTACGCGTACGCGCCGCTCGCCGTGGTGACGATCGCGGTCGGATGCGCGCCGCCGACGATGCGCAGTCCGTCCGGCGCACGATCGAGCGGGATCGCGCCCGCGAACGGCTGCGCTTGCGGCGTCGACGACGGCATCCCCTCGGCATCGAGCGCGAGCAGCGAGAGCGCCGACGCGCGAGCCGGGTCGGGCGGCGGCGTGCGAAACGCCGGAGCCGCCGCGGGCTGCGCCAGCTTCGCGTAGCGCATCAGGCCTTCGTCGGTCACGAGGAGACGATCGCCGGCGAGCGCGGCGCCGAACGGCGCGTAGCCGACGAGCTGCGGCGTTCCCACGGCGCTCCGCGTCGCGAGATCGATCGTGTCGACCGCCGTCCCGGCGGTGTCGACGACGTACGCGCGCCGTCCGTCGGCGGAAAGCACGAGCGTGCCCGCGACGGCGCCGGGCAGCGCGATCGACGCGTGCACCGCGTCGGGCGTGAGGTGCCCGGCCTCGTCCAGCGTGAAGACGTCGACCACGCCCGATGCGCCGCCCGAGGCCAGAACGAGCGTCTGCGCGGGATTCGCCGGGTCGGCGGCGGCCAGCGCGCCGATCCAGAACGTCTCGTTCGGCGCGTGGAAGCGGTCGACGACCGACATCGTCGCCGTGTCGACGACGGCGAGCGACGAACCTCCGGTCGCCTCCGCGTCGAGCAGCGAACGCACGTCGCTGTTCCCGGCGTCGTCGTTGGAGACGATCGCGAAGCGCCCGTCCGGCGTGAGCGCGAGCCCGAGCCCGTCCATGCCGGTCACGACGCTGGTCCCGGCCGGTGTCACGATGCGGCCCGACGGCAGGATCGCGTCGTACGCACCGCCGCGCCAGTGCTCTGCCGGAAGATTGCCGGCCGGTGCGGCGTAGGAGACGACCGCCGCATGCGCCGCTTCTGGGGCGAAGACGAGCAGCGCGGCCGCGAGCGCGGCCCGAGCGGTTCTCATCGGCACCGACTCAGGCCAGCGCGCGCCCGAGGCGCGCCACGGCGAGGAGCAGCGTCTCGTCGTCGTGATCGCCGAACGAGAGGCGAAGCGCGGCCGGGCCGCTGCGCGACGGATAGAACGGGTCTGCGGGCATGACCAGTACCCCTTCGCGGGCACAGGCCGCGAATGCCGCCTGCGTCGACAGCCGAGGCGGGAGCCGGAGCCAGACGTTCGTTCCGGCCTGCGGGGGACGGACGTCGGCCCAGGGTAGCGCCGCGCTGAGCGCCTCCACGAACAGGTCGCGCCGCCGGCGATACAGCGCGCGCGCCGATTTCAGATGGCGCGCGTACGCGGGCGAGCTCATGAAGCGCCACAGCGCGCGCTGCGTCAGCGTCGACGTGAACGAGTCGGTGCGAACTTTCGCCGCCTCGAGCGAGTCGCGCATCGCGCCCTTCACGCGCAGCACGCCGATGCGCAGCGCCGGGAAGATCGACTTCGAGAGCGACTCCATCATCACGACCCGCCCGTCGGTGTCGTACGCGGCAAGCGGCGGCGGCGGCGCGCCGTCGTACACGAACGTCCAGCCGGTCTGGTCTTCGAGGATCACGACGTCGTAGCGGCGCGCCAGCTCGACGATGGCCTTCCCGCGCCGGGCCGGCAGCACCGTCCCCGCGGGATTCTCGGCGATCGGGCAGATCGAGAACACGCGCGGGCGATATTCGGCGAACACGCGCTCGACGTCGTCGATGCGGACGCCGTCGGCATCGCCGCGCACCTCGACGTACGAGACGCCGCGCGCGTCGAACACGCCGAGCGTCCCCGGATACGTCGGCGACTCCGAAGCGACGACCGCACGGTCCTCGAGCAGCACGGACGCGATGAGGTCGGCGGCCTGCTGCGCACCCGACGTGACGACGATCTCGTTCGCCGCCGCCTCGCAGCCGCGCGCGCGCAAGCCGTCCGCGAGCGTCGCGCACAGATCGGGGTCTCCGGTGTTCGCGCGATACTGCATCAGCTCGGGCGGATCGTCCGCGAGCGTGCGCGCCATCGCGCGTGCGAACTCCGCCATCGGGAACGTCTCGGGCGCCGGATGCGCCGCGGCGAGCGAGATCGCGCCGGGAACGTTCGCCTCGGCGAGGCGATCCATCACGCCTTCCATCCGTTCGCCGCGCGCGAAGCGCCCCAGCGACGGCTCCCACGCGCGTGCGAACGGCCTCTCCGCCGGCTCGGCGGCGCGCGGCGGCGCGACGAAGGTTCCGCGCCCGACGCGCGAAACGGCCCGCCCGCGCGCGGCGAGCGTCTCGTACGCCTGCGAGACGGTGACGAGCGCGACGTCCAGCTCGCGCGCGAGCGCGCGCATCGGCGGCAGCCGTTCGTCGGGCGCCAGCTCGCCGCGCTCGATCGCGGCCGTCAGCGCGTCGGCGATCTGCACGTAGAGCGGGCGCTGATCGCGCGGGTCGAGGCGGACGAGCGAGGAGATCGTCATGGCGCGAGCCGGAGCGCCGCGAGCGCGTCAGCGCTCGTCGAGGCGATATCCGATCCCGCGGACCGACGAGATGGCGAGGCTCGCGAGGACTTCGTTGAGCTTCTTGCGCAGGGCAGCGACGTGCACGTCGACGACGCGGGTGGGCACGCCCGAAACGTCGTTCCACACGCGCTCGAGGATCTGCGCGCGCGTCAGCAGCTTGCCGACGTTCTCCGCGAGATACCACAGCAGCCGGAACTCGAGCGCGGTCAGCGTGACGCTCTTGCCGCCGTTCTCCAGGGTGTGGAAGTCGCGCACGAGCGCCGCCGTGCCGATCTGCAAACGGCCTTCCTGATCGGTCTTGCGCGAGCGCTCGCGACGCCGCAGGAACGACTGCACGCGCGCGACGAGCTCGTTCCCGCTGAACGGCTTGCGGATGTAGTCGTCGGCGCCGAGACCGAGCCCCTTGAGCACGTCGTTCTCGCTGGAGTGCGCGCTGACCATCAGGATGAACGCGTCCGACGAATTCGCGAGCGACGTGCACACGTCGAGCCCCGAGATGTCGGGCAGCTCCACGTCGAGCAGGACGACCGCCGGTTTGAAGAGCGGCTCGGTCTCCAGCCCCGCGGCGCCCGTGTTCGCGACGCGAACCTCGTAGCCCGCGCGCTCCAGGATCATCTGCTCGAACGTCGCGACGTCGGCGTCATCTTCGATGACGAGGACGCGATCGGCCATCTACCATCCCTCCGGGCGGTGGTCTCGCATCACGATTTCGCTCGCGCCGGCTGCGCCGCCGCGTCGTCCTCGTGCGCAAGGAGTTCGCGGCGCGCGACGCCGTCTTCGAGCGCCGCCTGCGTGACCGCCTGCGCGACAGCCTCGACGACGCGCGTGTCGAAGACGCTCGGAATGATGTACTCCGCGCTGCGTTCCGCGCCGACGATCCCGGCGATCGCGCGCGCCGCGGCGAGCTTCATGCCTTCGGTGATCCGCCGCGCGCGGCAGTCCAGCGCGCCGCGAAATATGCCGGGGAACGCGAGCAGATTGTTGATCTGGTTCGGGAAGTCGCTGCGCCCGGTTCCGACGACCGCGGCGTACGGCGCCGCGAGATCGGGCATGATCTCGGGCGTCGGGTTCGCCATCGCGAAGACGATCGGGTCGCGCGCCATCGTGCCGATCCATTCGGGCTGCAGGATCCCGGGAGCGCTGACGCCCACGAACGCGTCGGCGCCCTGCAGCACGTCGCGCAAGGCGCCGTGCCGGCGCGCGTGGTTGGTGTGCTCGGCGAGCCACGTCCAATGCGGGTTCGCGTACGTCCGATCGCCGCTCAGCGCGCCTTCGCGGTCGACCGCGATCACGTCGCGCACGCCGGCGGCGAGGAGCATCTTGATCGTCGCCGTTCCGGCCGCTCCGCTCCCGGTCAGCACGACGGTCATGTCGCCGAGTTCTTTGCCGACGACGGCCGCGGCGTTGAGCAGCGCCGCGAGGATGACGACGGCGGTGCCGTGCTGGTCGTCGTGCATCACGGGGATGTCGAGCAGCTCGACGAGCCGGCGCTCGACCTCGAAGCAGCGCGGCGCGCTGATGTCCTCGAGGTTGATGCCGCCGAAGATCGGCGCGATCCGCCGCACGGTCTCGACAATCTCGTCGACGTTCTTCGTGTCGAGGCAGATCGGAAACGCGTCGATGTCGGCGAACTGCTTGAAGAGCATGCACTTGCCCTCCATCACCGGCGCCGCGCCGTACGGGCCGATGTCGCCCAAACCGAGAACCGCCGTTCCGTCGGTCACGACCGCGACGGTGTTGCGCTTGATCGTGAGCGCGTACGCCTTCGCGGGGTCGTTGGCGATCGCGCTCGAGACGCGCGCGACGCCCGGCGTGTACACCGTCGACAAGTCCTGACGGGTCTTCACCGGCCGCGTGATCCCGGTGCGGATCTTCCCGCCGAGGTGGGCGAGGAACGTCGAGTCCGAGACGCTCACGATGCGCACGCCTTCGAGCGCCTCGATGGCGCGGCGCACGTCCTCGCCGACGGCCTCGCTCGAGACCTGAACGGTGACGTCGCGGACGATCGTGCTCTTGCCGACCGACCGCGTGTCGACGGCCCCCACCATCCCGCCCGCGTCGCCGATCGCGGAAGCCAGCATCCCGAACGAGCCGGGTGTGTTCGGGGTCTCCAGCCGCATCACGAGCTGGGTCCCGATCGAGGGTGCGCTGGGCATCAGCAGGCGACGTACGGTATTCTCGCTCGGGTGTCCTCGCCCAAACGGCCACGGACTGCTCGTTTCCGTACCTGGTCGGCCGACGGGTCGGCCGCCGCCCGTGAGATCGTACGATAAACCGGCGAGACGGGCGGCTTCTTGGGTATTTCACGCACGATGACCCTCGCCACGGCCGCAGCAGCGGGAGCTTTGGCCGTCCTCGCGCTCGCCGCCGCCGGCTCGGGACGCGCCTTGCGCCGCCCGCGCGAGACGCTCGAAGCCGCGGTCGGCGCGACGGTCGCGCTCATCGCGCTCGTGCTCGAGAAGGTCAACGGCTACGAAGGTGTTCTGACCGGCGTCGCGCTCGTGCTCGGCATCGCGGCGGCGGCGCGCTTCGCGCAGAGCGTGATCGACGCGAGCCGCGATGCGTCGAGCCGCCTCTTCGCGCTTCTCGAAAAAGAGAACGCCGCGAAGTCGCGCTTCCTGCCGCGGACGCTGGTGGACCGCCTCGGACGCGGTTCGCTCGCGGAGGTGGTGCTCGGCGATCGCGCGACCGAACCGATGACGGTCCTCTTCGCGGACATCCGCGACTCGACCGCGCTGACGGAACGGCTCTCGTCGGAGAAGGCCTTCGAGCTGATCGCCGAGTTCTTCGCGCGCTCCGCGCGCATCGTGCGCGATCACCACGGAAGCGTCGACCGCTACCTGGGCGACGGCTACATGGCGCTCTTCCCGCGCCGCGTCGAAGACGCACTGGACGCCGCCCTCGCCATCCAAAGCGAAGTCGCGTCGCTCAACGCCGAGGAGCACTGGCCGCGCATCGAAGTCGGTCTCGGCCTGCACACCGGTCCGGTGACGTTCGGCACCGTCGGCGACGCACGGCATCTCGACACGACCATCGTCTCCGACACGGCGAACACCGCGAAGCGGGTCGAAGGGCTCTCGAAGCGCCTGCGCGCTCCGGTCGTGGCGACCGGCGACGTGATGCACGCCGTCCGCGACCGCACGCGATACGTCGTCTCGCAGCTCGGTCCGCAGCACGTCCGGGGCAAGAGCGAACCGATCGAAGTGTTCTCGATCGCAGCGCGCCCCGTGCTCCAAGAACGCCGCCTCCGCACGATCACCGGCACCGTCGATCCGTCGCCGCCCCCGCGGCCCGCCCGCACCCCGTAGACCGCGGAAACGGCGCCGCGTCGCCGGTGCGTCAGTACATCGCGGTGTCGATGTCGACGTACGTGGGCTCACCGCGACCGTTCGCGGCGACGGCGAAGATGCGCCAGCGCGGCGCATGACGGTCCACGTCGCCGATCAGCATGCGGCCGTCCGAGCATCCGTAATTGATGCGCATCCCCGCCACGAGGCCCGTCGCGCCCGTCATGAACGTGCACGTGACGCCGCCGGAAAGGATGATCCGGGACGGCGGTCCCTGGGGCGTGCCGGCGACGCGGTTCCCGCGCGCGACGGGAAGCGGCTTGGCGAGCGCGATCGCCACGAGATGCTTGCCGTTCGTGGGCTCCGGGCAGTAGACGACGTTCGCGTTCGCCTTCGCCGCATAGCACGGATCGTGGATCTCGTTTCCGCTCATGCAGCGCCACGCGTCGGAACGGCTGCTGCTGATCGACGCCGTCCAGCACGAGCCTCGCTCCCGTGCGGTCACGGAATACCCCGGGCGCACCGAACCGGACTGCGGATCGGTCGGCATGACCAGCACGACCCGCGTCGCGCCGCCGCGGGCGAGCGCCGTCGCGGCACAGCAAACCGTCAGAAGGACGAGGGTGACGACGCGCCTCACCATGCTCACGTTCCGCTGATCTGCATCTCGGCGACCCGGAACGACGGCGACACCACCGTGCCGTCGAAGCGAAGATCGCCGGCCACGGCTTCGATGCCGGAGAGCATCTCACCGAACGTCGAGGCGATCGTGAACTGGTCGACCGCGTACGCGGGGACGCCGTCCTCGATGAAGATCCCGCGCGCGCCGCGGCTGTACACGCCGCTCGCGTGCTCCGTGGCGAAGCCGATCGTGTCGAGCACGAGGATCCCGCGTCGCGTGGAGCCGACGAGATCGTCCAGCGTTCCGGTGCCGGGGACGAGATAGAAGTTGTTCGGGCCGACCGCGCCGTTCGCGGCGTTGCCCGTGCTCGCGATGCCGATGCGGCGGCCCCAGTAGACGTCGGCCAGGAACGTTCGGAGCACGCCTCGGTCGACGACCGCCGTTTCCCGCGTCGGTGTGCCTTCGCCGTCGAACGGCGAGCTGCCGAGACCGCCGCGCAGGCGGCCGTCGTCGATCAGCGTCACGCGCTCCGAGCCGATCCGCTCGCCGACGCGGTCGACGAGCCAGGAGTTCGCGCTCGCGACGTTGGCCGCGCTGAGGGCCGCGAAGACGTCGTCGAGGACCGCCGCCGCGGCGTCGCGCTCGAAGATGACGGGGACGCGCATGGTCGGCGGCTTCCGGGCGCCGATCAGCGCGAGCGCACGATGGACGGCGTGCAGCGCGACGGCCTGCGCGCTCTCTGCCGTCGTCCACGAGCGCGCCGCGGTGCCGTAGTGCCCGATGCGCCGGTCCTCGCCGTCGCGCGCGATCGGTGCGGCCATCCGCGTGACCGACGTGCCTTGCGTGACGCCCCGGAAACCGCGCGTGTTGACGAGCGCCCACGAAGCGACGGCGTCGCGCACGCGGGAGCCGTCGGAGTTCTCGATGCGCACGTCCGCTTCCCGAATCGCGCGCTCCATCGCGAGCGCGTCCTCCAGCTTCTCCGCATCGTCGCGCTCGGCCACGTCGGGCGCGCTGGTGAGCAGATCGTGATCGCAGACGCCGTCGCTCGCGAACGTGTCCGGAAGGACCGCGTCGGGATCCTCGCCGACGTACGCCGCCGCCGCGACCGCGCGCTTCGCGAGCGCCGCGATGCCGGCGGGTGTCAGATCGGTCGTCGTGAGCGTGGCGCGACGCGTCCCGGCGAACGCGCGCAGCGAAAGCGAGCGCCCGCGCGAGCGTTCGAGCTTGGTGATGTCGCGCTCGCGCGCCTCGCACGCGAAGCGGTCGGCGATCGTCACGGTCGCGTCGGCGTCGCTCGCGCCGGCGGCGGTCACCGCGGCGATCGCGTCGGACGCGATCGCGAGCGCCTCGTCGCGCGGATCAGCCACCGGTGCCGCCCACGGTGCAGGACGAGAGCTTCACGGTCGGGATGCCGACGCCCACCGGAACGCGCTGCCCGGCTTTTCCGCAGGTGTACGAGCGGTTCGCGAGGCGCGCGTCGGCGCCTACCATCGTCACCTTCGTCATCGCGTCCGGGCCGTTCCCGATGAGCGTCGCGCCGCGCACCGGCGCGGTGATCCGGCCGTTTTCGATCAGGTAGCCCTCGGCGATCATGAACACGAAGTCGCCCTTGCTGATCTCCACCTGCCCGCCGCTGAACGACGCCGCGTAGAGGCCCCGTTCGATCGACCCCACGATCTCTTCGGGGCTCGACGTCCCGGGCGGCATGTGGGTGTTGCACATCCGCGGCTGCGGCAGCATGCGGAAGGACTCGCGGCGCCCGCTTCCCGTCGACGCGACGCCCATCAGGCGGGCGTTGAGCCGGTCCTGCATGTAGCCGCACAAGATGCCGTTCTCGACGAGCACCTTGTGCTGCCCCGGCGTCCCCTCGTCGTCGACGGCGACGGTGCCGCGCTCGCCCGGAAGATCGCCGTCGTCGTAGATCGTCACGATGTCGCTCGCGACGCGCTCGCCGACGCGCCCGCTGTAGAGCGACGTGCCCTTGCGGTTGAAGTCCGCTTCGAGGCCGTGCCCCACCGCTTCGTGCAGCAGCACGCCGCCGCCGCCGGGGCCGATCACGACCGGCATCTCGCCCGCCGGCGCGCCGCGCGCGCCGAGCTTCGTGGTCGCGATCGCCGCGGACTCGAGCGCGATCGACTCGGGCGTGCGCGTCGCGTAGACGTCGATCGCCGTTCGCCCGCCGTCACCGACGTATCCGTTCTCGCGCTGCGCGCCGTCCTTCGCGACGACTTGCACGCCGAGGGCGACGAGCGGGCGCCGATCGCTGACCACGCGTCCGTCGCTGTCGGCGATCTGCACGTACTGCAGCTCGTCGACGACGAACGCGTTGACCGCGACGACCCGCGCATCGGACGCGCGCGCCGCGACGTCCGCCCGGGCGAGCAGGTCGACGTAGCGCGCCGAGTCGGCAGGCTCGTCCGGATGCGCATCGTACAGCGCCGGCGCCTGCGTCGAAGCGAGCGCGATCGTCGCGACGCTCGTGCGGCCGTCGTTCGCGATCAGCGAGGCGGCGTCGGCCGCACGCAGCAGCGCCGTTTCCTCGAGATCGTCGGAGTGCGCGTAGCCGGCGCGCTCGCCGGCGACGACGCGCACGCCGGCGCCGCGCACGAGCGACGTCGACGCTTCGCGGATCCGCCCGTCCTGCAAGCGGAACGACTGCACGAGGCGATGTTCGAAGAAGACGTCGGCGAAGTCGCCGCCGCGCCGCAGCGCGCGTGAGAGCACGCGCGCCAGGACGTCGGAATCGAGACCGGTTTGAGTCAGGGCGCGGGAAGCTCCGGATGGTGGTTGGGATACGCCGGCGGCTTGTACGCCGGGACGGGGTGCTCGGCGAGCAGCTTCAGCGCCTCGCGCACCGCCGCTTCGAGCTGCGGATCGTGGCCTTCGCGCACCAGCTTCGGGTCCTGCTGCACGACGATGTCGGGCGACACGCCGTGGCCTTCGACCTCCCATTGTCCGCGCAAGCCGCCGATCGCGGCCCGCGGCGCGGTCACGCGTCCGCCGTCCATGAGCTGGGGATACCCGCCGATCCCGACGAGGCCGCCCCACGTGCGAACGCCGACGAGCGGGCCGAGCCCGGCCTTGCGGAAGTACCAGGGAAGCGCGTCACCGCCCGACCCCGAGAACTGATTCGTCACCATCACCTTCGGCCCGTAGATCGCAAGGGGCGGGTCGAGCGACGGCCGGCCGTAGCGCGCTTCGACGATCCCTTTCGGCTTGCGGGAGAGCAAGTCGATCACGTAGTCGGCGATCTGTCCGCCGTGGTTGAATCGTTCGTCCAGGACGAGACCTTGCTTGCCGACCTGCGAGAAGAAATAGCGGTTGAAGCTCGCGAAGCCGCCGTACTCGGTGTCCGGCATGTAGACGTAGGCGAGCTTCCCGCCGCTGAGACGGTCGACTTCGCGCCGGTTGTTCTCGATCCAGGCGAGGTTGCGCAAGCGCGCCTCGCTGCGCACCGGCACCACGACGACGTCGCGCGCGCCCGCACCGTCGGCGCGCGGCCCGACGCGGATCGTCGTCTGCTTCCCGGCGGTTTCTTCGAAGAAGCTGTAGAGGTTGTCGTGCCCGGTGAGCGGACGCCCGTTCACCGCAAGCAGATACTCGCCGGCCTTCACGTCCGTCCCGGGCTGCGTCAGCGGCGCCTGCACCTCGGGGTTCCAGTTCTCGCCGTCGTAGATCTTCGTGAAGCGATACCGGTCGTTCTCGATCGCGTAGTCCGCACCGAGCAATCCCACCGTCACCGGCATCGTCGCCGGCGGCGGCGGCGAGACGAACATGTGTCCGACCGACATGTAGCTGAGCATCTCGCGCATGAGGAACGTGAGATCGTCGCGCGACGAAAGGCCGGCGACGTAGGGCTGGAAGCGCTTCTCCGCGGCTTCGAGGCTCAGCCCGTGGAAGTGCGGGTCGTAGAAGAACTCACGCTCGATCCGCCACGTCTCGCGGTACTCCTGCGCCCATTCCGCGCGCGGGTCGACGTGGACTTCCATGTTCTGCGTCGCGAGCGCGCCGGTTCCCGGGTGCACCGCCCCCGCGGTCGAGACGATGAAGAACCGGTGCGCCTGCGCGTACAGCAGGTGATCGCCGTCCGCGGCGACGTCGTAGCCGCTGACGCCGGAGATCACCGGCGTCGCCTTGCGCGTCTTCGGATCGTACTTGTCGATGTCGAACGACGGCGGTTCTTCGGGATCGGCTTGCGCGATCGGCGCTTTGATCGCGAAGAACTCCCCGGGCTTCGCCTGCGCGAGGGCGGCGTAGTTCGCCGGTTCGAGCGGCATCGCGACGATGCGCTGGAGGATGCCGTCGAAGTCGATGCGCACGCGTTCCGTCGCGGCGGCGCCGGCGCGCGCACCGGCGCGGGGAGCCGCCGACGGGTGCGCTGCGGGTGCCGCGGACGCCGCCGGCGCGGGCGACGCCGCGGGCGCTTCATCGGTCGCCGTCAGGGCCGGGTTCTCGCCGCCCTTCGTCTGCTCGTCGCCGCTCTGCGGCTCCAGCGGCGAGGGGACGTCGCGGCGCAGGACGGCGGCGTAGACCGAGCTCGACGTGACGCGCTGGTCCGCCTCCATGTCGAGCCCGTTGCCGGTCAGCCCGGTCGTCGTGCTCGCCATGAAATAGAGATACTTTCCGTTCTTGTCGAAGACGCCGCCGAAGGCGTCGCTCATGCCGTCGGTGATCTGCCGCGAGCGGCGATCGTCCAGCGAGTACACGAACACCGCGTGCAGGAAGCTCGGGAGCTGGTTCGTGTACGCGATCCAGCGGCTGTCCGGCGACCACGCGGGCGTGAAGTCGGTCGCGCTG
This sequence comes from Vulcanimicrobiaceae bacterium, assembly GCA_035650875.1. GTDB lineage: Bacteria > Vulcanimicrobiota > Vulcanimicrobiia > Vulcanimicrobiales > Vulcanimicrobiaceae > Vulcanimicrobium. The sequence continues at coordinate 231,823 of DASRGU010000004.1, read as the reverse complement.
AAGCCGCCGTACGGCGCCGTCGCGACTTTCACCGGCGTCGGATGGTCGAGCGTGACCTCCCAGAGGTTCAAACGCTCGTCGCCGAACGCGACCTTCTTGCTGTCCGGCGACCACGCGATGCCGTAGTAGTAGGAGCCGGGCGTAGCGATCGGGATCGTGCGCGCCGGCTCGAGGCCGCGCTGATCGCGAATCTGCAGCGTGTACTCGCCCGTCGCATCGGAGAAGTACGCGATCCACCGGCCGTCGGGCGACCACGCCGGTCCGCGCTCTGCGACGCCCGGCGTGTTCGTGATGTTCCGAACGTCGCCGTGCTCCACGGGAACGGTGAAGATGTCGCCGTGCGCCTCGAACGCGGCGCGCACCCCGTTGGGCGAGATCCCGCCCGAGACGAGCGCCGTGCCGACGTGCTGCCAGTGCGGGCGCGCGCTCGCGAGATCGGCCGCGACCGTCACGTGCACCGGCTCGTCCCGGCCGCTCGCGAGATCGTAGACGTGCAGCGTCCCGAACTGCGAGTACACGATCGCGTCGGGGCCCGCCGACGCCGAGGTGATCTCGAAGCCGTCGTTCTTCACGACGCGCTCGACGCGGCGCGTCCGCGTATCGTACGAGAACAGCGTCGTCACGCCCTCGCGATCCGACAGGAAGTAGATCTTGTCCCCGACCCACATCGGGTCGTTGTCGTTCGAGTTGTCGCGCGGGATCTGTACGATGCTCGAATCGGCGAGGTTCGCGATGTACACGGGCGTCGTCTGACCCCCGCGGTAGCCTTTCCAGAACGGCTCCCACTGGAAGTTCGGAACGTACGCGAGATGCGTGCCGTCGGGCGAGTACGAGCCCGTCTCCGCCATGGTGAGCGGAAGCTCCGTCGGCCATCCGCCGCTCGCCGGAATCGTGTAGAGCTGGTCGGGATCGGAGTAGCTGTAGCGCGACGACCGGAAGAGAACGCGCTCGCCGTCGCGCGTCCACGCGACCGGGACGTCCGCGCCGGGATGGTACGTCAGACGCTTCGGATCGCCGCCGTTCGCGGCGACGACGTAGACGTCGACGTTTCCGCCGAAGCTTCCGGCGAACGCGATCTTCGAGCCGTCCGGCGAGAAGATCAACTGGCTGGGGCTGAGCTCGCTGACGAGCCGGCGCGCCTCGCCCCCGGCGCGCGGAACGATCCACAGCGCACCGCCGTACGTGAACGCGATGTGCGTCTTGCTGATCGTGGGGTCGCGCAGCAGGAGCGGCGGATCGCCGGCGGCCGACGCGCGCGCGCCGAAGAGCAGCGCGGCGAACCAGGCGGCGGCGAAAGCACGAACGAGCGACCGTCCCACAGCGACCTTCCTTCCAGGCGACCGAACGAGGCGCCGTTCGTTCGCCGCCGCGGTCTCCCTTCGGCGCTCGCCCTCAGAAGCGGGCGAGGACGTCGAGCGCCTTGTCGATGCCGTCGTCGACGGGCCCGTCGTCGGCGCGACGGTCGTTGACGATGAACGCGAACGCGATGCGTCCGTGCCGGCGCGTCTGCACGTAGCCCGCGAGCGAGTTCACGTCTTCGATGTGACCGCTCTTCGCGCGAACGCGGCCGAGCGCGTCGGTGAGCTGCCGGTACCGCACGGTGCCTTCGATCCCGACCCGCGGGAGCGCGTTCACCACCACCGAGCCGTCCGGCCCGAGCGCGGCGCGCGCGAGCAGCGTCGCGAGCGTCAGCGGCGCGACCCGATCGGTGGGGGCGAGCCCGCTGCCGTCGACCACGCGCAGCCCGTTCTCCGGGACGCCGTCGCGCTTGAGCTCGGCGCGCTCGACGACGGCGCCGTTCGCTTCCGTCCCGGCCCCGCGCAGCGCACCGAGCGCGCGCAGCAGCTGCTCCGCGAAATGGTTGTTCGACTCGAGCCACATCTGATGCACGATCGCCGCGAGCGAGGGCGAGTCGTGCCGCCACAGCACGTGCGGCACGACCGGCGCGACGCCCGTCCGCGCCGCTCCCTCGACGATCACCCCGCGGCGCGCGAGCATCGAGCGCGCGACCTCGGCGGCGTAGAGCGGCATCTCCGTGACGGGCCGCCAGAACGACTGCTCGGCGCCCGCGGCGATGCGCCCGTCGAACACGAAGCGGTTGCGCTCGGCGTCCCGCGTGATCGAGAGCAGCGTCGCGTAGCCGGTGATCGGCGAGCCCGCGACCTGCACCGCGTCCGAGCGCGGACGCACGTCGACCCGCGCCGGCGCGCCGACCGACTCGGGGACGAGGTGGAATTCGACGGTGCCCTGATCGAGCGAGAGCGCGCTCGTGCCCGCGGCGTAGCCGTACTGCAAGTCGTCCGGATCCCAGGCTTTGTTCACCTCCGGACCGGAGAACATCGTCGCGTCGGCCACGAGGTTGCCGGTGACGATCCGGACGCCGTCTCGCTTCACCGCGCCCGCGCCGCCGCGCAGATCGTCGGAGGTCAGCGTCGGATCGCCGCCGCCCACCAGATAGAGGTCGCCGTCGATGCGGCCGTCCGACGGATCCTCGTCGGACTCGAACGTGGTCACGAACCGGTGCGCCGGCCCGAGCACGTCGAGCGCGGTCGTCCCGACGAGCAGCTTGAACGTCGACGCGGGCGTCATCGGCGCGAGGTCGCGCCGCTCGAACAGCGGGCGGCCGTCGGCGTCGACGATCGCGATCCCGCTCGTGGCGAGCGCCGACGCGCCGAGCACCGCGGCGAGCTGCCGTCGCAGCGCTTGCACGTCCGACGCGGTCCACGCCGGCGCGCCGGGCGCAGCGGCGAGCGGCGTGGTCACCGCGCCGCGCTCGAGCGGCGCGCGGCCGTGTCCGCACGCCGCGACCGCCGCGAGCGCGAGCGCCGCGGCAAGGCGTTTCGTCGCGCTCATTTCGCCCCGAGCAGCTCCAGGCGTTCGCGCAGGCTGCGCGACTCCTCGCGCAGCTTGTCGACCTCCTCGCGCAGCCGCGCCAGCTCGGCCGGCTTCGTCTGCTCCTCGCGCACGCGAATCGCCGCCTCGGCGGCGTCACGCCGGAGCCGTCCGTCGCTCTCGGTCTCCGCGAGCCGGTCGAGGGCCGGAAGCAGCCGCGCGTCGCCGAGCTTCTCGGCCGCCGCGTACGCGGAGAGACGCACGAGATAGGCGCGATCGCGCAGCGCGGACTCGACCGCTTCGACGGCCTGCGTCCGCACGGTGTCGACGAGCGTGCCCAGCTCCGCGACGGCGCCCACCGCGGCGCGGCGCAACGGCTCCGCACGCTGCGCTTGCTGCGCGTCGAGCAGCAGCGGGAGAGCGCGCGCGTCGGCGAGCGCGCCGAGACCGCGCAGCGCGCCGGATGCGATCGTCTCGTTCCACGACGGCGTCACGATCCCGGCGGAAAGCGCGTCGAACGCGCGCGCGTCGCGCGTGCGGCCGAGCGCGTGCAGCGCGCTCGCGACGACGAAATACGACGCGTCCTCACGCATGCCGAGAAGGGCGCTCGCGACCTCGGCGTCCCGCCAGTTTCCGAGCGCGTCGGCGATCGCGCGCCGGACCTTCGGATGCGGATGGCTCGCGCAGCGCAGCAGCGTCGCGCGCGCCGACGGCGCTTTCGAGCGGCCGAGCGCCGCGGCCACCTCGGCGGCGACGCCCCAGAACGGGTCGCGCTCGAGCGCCGCGTCGAGCGCCTCGCGCGCCACGCGGCTGCCGTCCTTCACCAGCACCTTCGCCGCGCGGATCCGCCCGACCGGCGACGGCTCGCCGCGCAGCTGCGCCGCGTGCACGTCGGCGCCGAACGTCGACGTCCACGTGCAGAGGACGTACGCACCCGGATCGAGCCGCACGAGCGAGGGCTCGCGATCGAGCGGCACCGCGAACGTGCGCGTCGCCGCGTCGACGTCGAAGCGCACGCGGATCTCGCCCGGAAGCGGCGCGTCGCCGAAATCCGCTTTCGGGGCGCCGGAAACGTCGAACGCGAAGCCCGCGTCGAGCGTGAAGCGGTACGGCGGGTGGTCGTCGTCGATCGTCTGCTTCTGCGCGATCGTCAGCTCCGCCATGCGGCGCTCCGCGTCCCAGCGGTACGAGGCCTCGATCTCCGGGTGCCCGCCGCGCTCGACCCACTGCGCGAAGAAGCGTCGCGTGTTGCGCCCGGTCTCCGCTTCGATCGCGCGCACGAGGTCGATCGTCTCGACGTTGCGGCGCGCGTTGTCCGTGACGTACCGGCGCAGCGAGCGCTGCATGCGCTGCCAGCCGAGCTCGCCGCGCAGCATGTGCAGCACCGCGCCGCCCTTCTCGTAGAGATGCCGGTCGAACAGCTCGATCGGATCGCGGAACGTGTTGCACACGATCGGCCGCCGATAGCGCTCGTCGTCCTCGTCGAGGTAGCGCTGCACGACCTGATAGATGTCGTAGAGGTACTCGTCCCAGCCCTTGTCGGCCTCGCGCCAGACCGCTTCGAAGTACGTTGCGAAGCCTTCGTTCAGCCACGCCTGGGACCAGTCGCGGCACGTGACGAGATCGCCGAACCACTGGTGGGCCAGCTCGTGCGAGGCCAGATAGTCCGCGGAGTAGTCGAGGTGCGCGCGCTCGTCGTGCAAAACCCGATCGGTCTGCGTCGTCGCGCTCGTGTTCTCCATCCCGCCGAAGATGAAGTCGGCCACCGCGATCTGCGAGTAACGGGCGTAGGCGTACGGAACGCCGATCGTGCGCTCGAAGACGTCGATCATGCGCGGCGTGTTGCCGAACGCGCGCTCGCCGTCGGCTTCGCGTCCCGGCTGCACGTACACGTAGAGCGGAAGCCGGTCGTGCGGCTGGCGCGTCTCCGCGAACGTCCCCGCGACCATCGTCACGAGGTAGGTCGCGTGCGGGACGCGCTGCTCGTAGCGGAACACGGTCTCGGCCGGGCCCTCGACGCGCTCGACGAGCGCGCCGTTCGCGAGCGCGAACATCCCGTTCGGCACGACGATCGTCGCCGACGTCGTCTGCTTCTCCGCCGGATAGTCGAAGCACGGAAACCAGAAGCGGGCGTCGGAATCCTGGCTCTGCGTCCAGGCGTGCTTCCACGGCTGGTCGATGAAGTAGAGCCCACGCCGCGGATTCTCCGCCGCGTAGTCGACCGCGAAGGTCAGCTCGCTCCCCGCGCGCAGCGGCGGGTCGAGCGAGATCTCGAGCGCGTCGCTGGTCGAGCGAAACGCCAGCGCGCGCCCCGCGTCGTCGCGAACCGCGCCGACGGACAGGTCGACCGCGTCGAGCACGAGGCGGCCCACCGCGTCGTCGATCGCGCGCACCGTGGTCGTGCACGTCCCGTCGAGCCGCCTGCGGTCGAGATCGGGACGCAGCCGCAGATCGATGTGCAGCACGTCCACGACGCGGTCGGGTCCGTACTGCGGGCGTGCGCCGGGCAGCGCGAAGGGACGATGCTCGCTCAACGATCGCTCCGTGACGTCTTGGGAAGGTTCACGTCCCAGCGCAGGATCCGCAGCGCGTTCGGCCGCGGATCGTCGCACCAGGTGAGGAAATACCGCCGCGCCGGCACGGTGTGTCCGCTCGGATCGGTGTACATGTAACCCAGCGTCGGTCCCGCGACGACCTTCCCGCACGCGGCGTCGAGCCGCTTCGCGAAGTCGGGCCGGCCTGGATAGGTCTCGGGATGCCCGGGAACGGCCACGAGCGCTTCCTTGTCGACGAACAGGATGCGCTTCGGGTGCATGTCGGGGTCGTACCACCCTTTCGCTTCCTGCCCTTGCTTGTTGTAGCCGATGAACACCGGCGGGATCCCGGCCTCGTAGTCCATCTGCGAGGAGAAGCCGTACCCGTCGGTGACGACGACGGCGTCGTTCGCGTCGGCCATGCGGCGCACGTCCTGCGCGAGCGGCCAGTACGTGAAGATCTCGAACGGCCCGTCGTTGCGCAGCGTCGAGCCGGTGGCGAGAAACTGCTGGTAGAGCGGCCCCGGAAAGACCGCCGCGAGGAAGAGGAACGGGATCAGCACCGCGGCCGGGACGGCGCCCGCCGTCGCCCACAGCACGCGCGCGCGATGCGAGAGCGTCTCGAAGGCGAGCCCCATTCCGACGCAGAGCGAGACGTAGGGCCCGAAGATCCAGTGCAGCTCGATCCGCTCGTGGAAGTTCAGCACGATCAGCAGCACGCTCAGCGGGATGGCGGTCCAGCCGACGAGCGCGTTGCGCGGGCGAACCAGAACCAGCAGCGCGGCGATCCACAGGCCGGGCGAGTACGCGCCCGCGTTCGCGACGAGATACGTGAGCGGCCGGATCAGCGACGGCTGCGGCACGTGACGCTGCTCGAAGGCGAACGCGAACGTGATCCAGTGGTGTCCGGCGTTCCAGATCACGAACGGCGCGCACAGCACGGCCGCCACCACGAACGAAACGGCGAAGCCGCCGCGCCACAGCGAGCGACGGGCGGGCGCGAGCGACCACGCGACGATGCCGGCGACGAGCGCGTAGGCGAACATCTTCGAGAGCAGCGCGAACGCGATCGCGATCCCGAGGAAGACGAAATCGCGGCGCGAGCGCGTCTCGACGGCGCGGACCGCGAAGTACAGACAGCACGCCCAGCCGGCCATCAACGGTCCGTCGGGCGTAGCGAGGACGAAACCGACGGAGAGCATCGGCGTGAGCGTCATCGCGAGCGCGGTGATCATCCCCGCGCGCTCGTCGCCGGTGATGCGCTTCGCCGTCGCCGCGGCCGCGAGCGTCGCCACGACGCCGCAGAGGATGAACGGCAGACGGACCCACAGCGGGTTCGCCGTCGACCACACGAACGGCAGGATGAGATACGCGACCATCGGCGGGTGGTCGGCGTAACCGAGCGCGAGGTGCTTCGCCCACTCCCAGTAGTACGCTTCGTCGCCGGTGAGCGGCACGTCGTGCGCGGCCACGAGCCGCAGCGCCGTGACGAACGCGATGATCCCCCAGGTCGCGTACCTCACTCGTGCGGCTCCGGCAGACCGCCGTTCACGCCCAGCACCATCCCGTTCAAGAAGCCGTTCCCATCCGCGACCGCGAAACGCACGGCCGCCGCGACGTCTTCCCACGAGCCCGCGTGGCCGCGCGGATTTCGCGCCGCGATCGAACGCGCCGCTTCGCGATCGGCGTCCTTGTCGCGTACGTCCCCCGGCTCCACCACGTTGACGGAGATGCCGTGCGCGGCCTCCTCGAGCGCGAGCCCACGCGCGAACGCGACGACCCCGGCCTTCGCGGCGCCGTAGAGCGCCATCCCGCGCGCGGGATGCGTGACCGACGAGCCGTTCATCCCGAAGAAGACGATGCGCCCGAAGCGCCGCTCGCGCATCCCGGGGAGCACGGCGAACGCCAGCGCCACCGCCGACCCGAGGTTGGCGTCGACCATCGCGCGGTAGTCGGCCGGCGTGCAGCGTGCAAAGCGCTTCACGACGATCGGCCCGACCGCATGAACCAGCACGTCGACCGGCCCGCGCGCAGCCTCCGCCTCGCGCACGAGCGCGCCCGCCGTCTCGAAATCGGCCAGGTCGGCGGCGAGCGCCACCGCGCCGGGATCGAACGGCCGCAGAAGCGCGAGGACGGCGTCGGGCGGCGTTCCGCCCGGCCGAACGCTGACGGCGATGCGGTAGCCGTCACGCGCGAGCGCGAGCGCGATCCCTTTCGCCAAACCGGCGGCCGCGCCGGTCACCAACGCGACGCGGCCGTCGTTCTGCGCGGACACGGCGAATCGGTGAGACAGCCGATCCCCCGTGACCTGCTTGGCGGCTTACCGCAGGTGCACCGTGTAGCGCATCGGCTCCGCGGAGAGTCCGGCCACCGGGTCGCTCGCCGTGATGACGATCCCGAGCGTGCTGCCGCCCGGTGCGTCGACCGAGACGGGCGCCCGGAACGCACCGTCCTCGTGCGCCGTCACGGTGACCTGGACGCTGCTGGTCCCGTTCAGCCCGAAGAGCCCGCCGACGATCCGCCCGAACGACTCGGGCTCGCGCACCACGCCGACCTGGACGGTCACGGCCGCGCCGGGCGCCGTGAAGCCGCTCACCTCGAAGTCGTGGCTGACCGGCGCGCCCTGCGGCGGCCGGACGTCGTGGATCGTGTAGGAGACGGGGTGCCGGTTCGGCTCTCCCGCGCCGCTCGTGAACGACCAGCGCATCCGGAAGCGAGCGCCCTGCCGGTCGCGTCCGACGATCTGCACCTCGTGCGACCCCGGCGGGATGTCGGACGGCGGCGTGTACGTCATCCCGCGCGGCGAGACGTAGCTCTGCGCGGTCACGTCGCGCCCGTCGAAGGTGACGTGCACGGCGTTCGGATCGGCCTCGCCGCCCGTGAACGACGCTTGGATCGTCGGATGGTTGCCGGGCACCGTCGCATCCGGACGCGGCACGACGTCGGTCACGCGCACCGAGCTCTCGGCGGGCGGCGGGGGCGGCGCGGGCGGCTGCGTCGGCGGCGGCGTCACCATCTGCGGCGGCGCGGCGCCCTCGCCGCGGTCGAACGTGATCGAGACGACGTCGTCCTGCCCGTTCCAGTCGACACGCGCGCCCAGCGCCTGCGAGATGAACCGCAGCGGAACGAACGTCGACGCGCCGATGATGAACGGCGCGACGTCGACGGTTTGCGGCTGGCCGCCGACCGTCGCCTGCTGCGAGCCGATGTGGAGCTGGATCGTGCGCCGGCCGCGCGTCGCGTTGATCTCGCCGTTGGCGTAGACGACCGTCGCGCCCATGTTCTCGAAGACGCCGCGCAACGGCACGAAGACGCGTCCCGCGCGCTCCACCGGCGGAGGGGTGAGGTTGAGCGGCTGGCCGTTCAGCTGCACCGTGATGGTGCGTTGCTGCGCGCCGGCCGTGCCGCCGAGCTGCGCTCCGAGCAGAAGCGTCGCGGCGAGCAGCGCGGGCAGCCGTGTGTTCGCGGATAGATGCATCGAGATGAAGAGACCTCCGGGATGATTGCCCGAAGGTCTCCTTACCCGCTCGGCGGTTCGCCGAGTACGGTTCTCATCCGTCGTTCAGTCGCTCCCGCCGGCCGCGACGGGCGGCGGGAACAACGCCCCGTCGTCGCGCGGAACGATCCGGACTCGCTCGCGCCGGGGGACGAACAGCCCCGCGAAGCCGTACTCCGCGAACCAGTCGACGATGCGGTTCGTCGTCACGTACGTGGCCGGCACGAGGAACAACGTCAGGAAGAGCGAGCTCAGCAGGCCGCCGATCAGCACCACGCCCATCGACATGCGGATCTCGCCGCCCTCGGTGTGCCCGGTAGCGAGCGGCAGCATCCCGAAGACCATCGCCGCCGTCGTCATGACGATCGGCCGAAGCCGCGTCCCGCCGGCGGTCACGATCGCTTCCGCATAGGTCAGCCCGCGCTTGCGCAGCGTGTTCGCGTAGTCGACGAGCAGGATCCCGTTCTTCGCGACGAGCCCGAAGAGCATGATCAAGCCGATCGCCGAGAAGATGTTGATCGTCTGATGGGTGATCGCGAGCGCGAGCAGCGCGCCGATCACGGCGACCGGGATCGAGAACATGATCACGAACGGCGTCAGGAACGAGCCGTACAGCACGACCATGAGACAGTAGATCAGCGCGACGGACGTCAGCAGCGCGAACGCCATCGAGCTGAGGAACTCCATGAAGAACTTGGAGTCGCCCTCCTCGCCGAGGGTCACGCCGGCGGGGAGGAATCCGGGCGTGTGCAGCTGCTTGTTGACGCGGCCCATCACTTCGCCCAGCGTCGTCTTGGAGCGCTCGATGTCGCCGTTGACGCGCACGATGACTTGCTTGTCGACGTGCTCGATCTTCGTCGGCGCGCGATCCCACGTGAAGGTCGCCACGCGTCCGAGCGGGACGAGGGTCGAGCCGTCGTTGCTGCGCACGGGGATGCGCTCGATCTCGTCGACCGAGTTGCGGTCCTTCACCGGATACTGGATCAGCACGTTCACCAGCCCGTTCCACGTGCGCACCTTCGTGGCGATGGCGCCGCCGACGGCGGTGCGCGCGACCATTGCCGCCGCGCCCGGCGAGACGCCGAGCACGGCCGCGCGGGCCGGGTCGATCCGGACCGTCAGGTGCGGCGCCGCGTTCTCCGCGCCGGTCTGCACGTTCACCGTTCCGGGGATCGAGCGGATGTACGCGGCGAGCTTGTCGGCGGCACCTTCGATCACGTCGCCGGGCCCGGAAAGGGTGAACGAGATCGGCAGCCCGCTGCCCCCGCCGCCGCGCCCGGTCACGGTCAGCTCGCCGCCCTTCACCAGCGGCGGCAGCATCGTGCGCAGCTTCGCGATGACGTCGTTCTGATCGCGCCGGTGGCTCTTCTGGAGCGTGATGTTGAAGTTGCCGACGAAGCCGCCGTCGGTCGAGCCCCAGCCGTCGGGTTTGCTGCCGGCGTACGTGCGCACGGTGTCGATGTGCGGCAGCGTCATGACGGCGGCGGAGATGCGGTCGAGCGCCGCCTCGGAGACCGCCAGCGGCGTGCCGACCGGGAAGGTGATGTCGCCGTGGATCTGCCCGTTCGACTGGTCGGGCACGAACTCGGTCTGCAGGTTGAAATGCCCCACCGCCAGCAGCGCCATGACGGCCGCGGTCGCGATGCATCCGGCGATGCACGCGACGGTGGCTCCTCGGTGCATCGCCACCCGCACCCCGGCGAAGCCTCGGCCGTGCAGCGCGCGGCCCGCGAGCAGCCACGGAACCAGGACGACCGCGATCGCGACGTCGATCGCGGCGAGCACGAACATCGCTTGCGTGCCGCCGACGACCGAGACGGCGTTGATCACGAGCAGCACGCTGAACCAGAACGTCATCCAGCGGTGGCGGAGCGCGAGCGGCAGCGCCCGCGTCTTGTACCAGGTCGTCGTCTCGTCGAAGCCCGACTGGAACCACACCAGCCATTTCGGCGGCGCGGCGGAGCGCTTCAGCACCGACCACTTCGCCGCGAGCACCGGCGTGAGCGTGAACGACACGAACAGGGAGAACAGGGTCGCCACGGTGACGACGATCCCGAACTCCTTCATGTACTCGCCGACGAAGCCGCTCAGGAACGCCAGCGGCAGGAATACGACCACGTCGACCAGCGTGATCGCGATCGCGGCGCCGCCGATCTCCGAGCGCCCGCTGATCGCCGCCTCGGCCGGCGCTTGCCCCATGTCCCGGTGTCTGGTGATGTTCTCCAACACGACGATCGAGTCGTCGACCAGGATCCCGATGATGAGCGAGAGGCCCATCAGCGAGATGTTGTCGAGCGTGAGACCCATCACGCGCATGACGATGAACGTCGCCAGCAGCGAGCTCGGGATCGCGATCATCACGACGGCCGCGTTGCGCCAGGCATGCAGGAAGAGCATCAGCACCATCGCCGTCAGCAGCACGCCCTCGAAGAGCGACTGCAGGACGCCGTTGAGCGACGCCTGCGTGTAGTCGGCCGGCGCGAACAGCTCGTGGAACTCGATCTGCGGGTACTTCTTCATGATCTGCGCCATCTGCGCGCGCACGATCTTCGTCGAGCCGACCTCGTCCGAGGTGATCGTGCGGTTGATGTCGAGGATCAGGCCCGGCGCGCCGTTCATCTTCGAGATCAGGCGCTGCTCCTGATGCGTGTCCGCGACCGTGGCGACGTCGCCGATGCGCAGACTTCCCGTCGCGGACGTGACCGGCACGAGCGGATTGACCGACGTCAGGATCACCGGGAGCGGCAGCGCGGCGATGTCCTGCGCGGAGTTGACTTCGGCGTGCACCGAGACGGTCGTCTCCTGCGTGGGCGCGTCGATGCGTCCGCCGGGGAGGTTGCTGTTGTTCTGCTGGATCGCGCTGAAGACGTCTTGCAGCGTCGCGCCCGCGCCGGCCAGCCGCAGCGGGTCGGCGTCGACGTCGAACTCGCGCACGGCCGCGCCTTCCAGGTCGACGGTCGCGACGTTCGGGATGTGGCGGATGTCGGAGATGACGCGGTCGTTCATCACGTCGGCCAGCGCCGACGCCGTCAGGGTCTTCGAGTCGACCGCGTACGTGAGCACCGGCGCCTCGGCGCCGTTCTTCTGCACCACCGGCGGATCGAGGTCGGTCGGCATGTACACGCGCGCGGTGTCCACCCGCCGCTGCACGTCGATCGCGGCGAAGTCGAGGTTCGTCCCGAGCTGGAACTGCACGACGACGACGGCCGAGCCTTCCTGCGCGGTTGCCGTCATCTCGTCGAGGTGCTCGATCCCGTCGAGCTGATCCTCGATCGGCTTGATGATGAGGCGTTCCATCTCGGCGGGCGACGCGCCGGGGTAGCTCGCGATCACGGCCACGACCGGAAAGTTGACGTTCGGCTGCGAGTTCTTGCCGAGCGCGAAGTACGAGAACGCGCCGTACACCGCCACGGCGATGAACAGCATCGCGACGATGATCGGCCGTGAAATGGAGAACCGCGTCAGCCACATACGAGTTGGACCGCTCCCTATCGCCGGTCGCCGACACCTACGACGCCCGGCATGCAGAGGTTTCGCGGCTTGCTCTTAATTTTACAGTTGCCGCGGCGCCGCCCGCATGCTCGACCGCGGGATAGCCGGGCGAGCGACTGCGTTTACCAGGGGCGCCGGAGCCACGCATCCGACACTGCTCGTGTGATGCGGAGAGCTTTCGTCGCGCCGATTCTGCTCGTCCTCACGGCGCTCGCGATCGGTCCCCCGCCGGTCTCCGCCGATTCCGAGGTCGCCGTCCTGCCGCAAGCGAGCCGGCCGGCGATGCAGATCCGGGTCGCCCGGACCATCCAGGGCTTCAGCGGCCCGGAGGTCACGACGCAGACCTACCAGCTCGTGCGGAAAAGCCCGACGGCTCTGACGATCCAGCGCGTGGACCCGCACTCCGTCCCGACGACGTACGTGCTGCACGTCGGTCCGGACGGAACCGTCGCCCTTGCCGACGCGGCCGCGGCGGTCGCCGAACCGGCTCTGGGCGACGTCGTCTACGCACTGGACGCCGCGATCGTGGCGATGAGGGAGGCGACCGGATCGCCGCACGACTCGTGGAACGCCTACGTTCCGATCTCGGGCGCGAAAGGTGCGCCGACCGCCGGTATCACGTTCGTCCCCGCCAACGTCGCCGGCGCGGAGATGGACTTCTACGGCACCGGCCAGGCCGTGCCCGGAAATCCGGCCGCCGGCGCCAGCCCTGCGCCCGAACGCCGTCGTGGCGGCGGGCGCGGCGGTTTCGGCGGAGGAGGTTTCGGAGGCGGCGGACGCGGTCGCTACGGCGCACGCGGAGGCGATCAGAGTGGCGAGCGCGCGGAAGCCGCCGCCGTAGCGACGTCGGTCCAGATCGACGGCCACCTCAGCGACAAACGCGTCACCCGCATCGCGATCACCGAGACGCGCACCGTCACCGTCGCGAACCTCCCGTTCACGAACGTCTCGAGCTGGTCGATCGCCGTGAGGTAACGCGGCGCACCGTCCGAACTGCGTCCCAGCGCAGTCGCCCGATGTTCACGTCACGCGAAACTCTGCGCGGTTCGGTCCGGAGTGTACGGCCGCGGACGAGCCCGGATCGCATGCGACCGGTCTCGTCGTCGTTCTCCGCGACGTTCGGCTGCACGGACGAGAGGCTGCACGCCACGCCTGGAAGAACGAGCCGCCAAGTCATAGTGCCGTGGAAGGGGTTCCCATGTCGAGGATCGTGACGAACTCGGTGCTGCCGTTCGTGCTCGCGTCGGCATTCATCATCTGCTCTCAGCAGCGCGCGTCGGCGGTGGTGCCCGACAACGTCCCGGCACCGAAGCCGATCACGTTCAGCGATGGAGCCGTCGCAACGCCTTCGGACCATTGCGGCGACGGCGACGTTTGCGCAACCATCGCGTATCCGAACGGCGACCTGCTCACCATCTATTCCGAAGGCGCCGCGTATTGCCAGCCGTACTTCCTTCACTTCGTGCTGACGCACGGCGAGCGCACGGTCTACGAATTTTCGCGAATGGTCAATCATGACGTGCTCAAGCCCGGAATGATTGGGACGCGTTGCGGCAACTCGCACGCGACGCAGATGACGATGGACCACGGGCTGGTTCACATGACGGTCGACGAGCGGCTCGACGGATCGCTGTGGACCACGTTCTCGCCTACGAAACAAGCGCTTCAGCAAGAGGCGCCGCAAGAGGAACACTAAGCCGCTTCCGCCAGACGGAGCGATCGATGCGCCCTCGCGGAGGTCCGGATGCGCGCTCGACGTGCCGTCCGAAGCGAGACGCCCGGTCCGAAGAACCGGGCGTCTCGTAACGGTGGTGCGCGAGACTGGATTTGAACCAGCACGGGCTCGCGCCCGCTAACCCCTCAAGCTAGTGCGTCTACCAATTCCGCCACTCGCGCATGCGCCCCGGCCGGGATGCGGCCGGGGCAACCACGTGAGTCTAGGGCATTCGCGGCGCAGGCGCAAGAGCATCCCGTCGGCGCGGGGCTCAGGCCGCCGCGGTATCCCGCGCGAGCAGCTCGCCGATCTTCGCGTGGAGCCGCTCGAAGCCGCGGTCGCCCGCTTGGCGATGGACCAGCTTGCCGTCCGCGTCGAAGACGTAGTACGCCGGGACGAACTGGTTCTCGAAACGCTCCACGATCGTGTGCTCGCTGTCGATCGCGCAGGGCCACGCGATCTTCATGGGTCCCTTCGCGTCCTGCGCGACCTTCGCGGTGTCCAGCTCTTCCGGGCCGCGCGGCTGGTGCACGCCGACGACGGCGAGCCCGCGCGGGCCGTACTCCGCCTGCCACCGCGCGACGTCGTCGGCGACGTTGTGGCAGATGGAGCAGCTGATCGACCAGAAGTGCACGAGCAGCGGTTTCCCGGCGAGATTCGCCGGGTTCGGCGCGCCGTTCACCCAGTCCGCGACGCCCTCCAGAGACGGGAGGGCGCTGCCGGTACGCAGAGGCATCTTACGGCTTCGCGAGGAGCTGCTTGCCCGGCTTCCACTCCGCGGGGCAGAGTCCGCCGGTCTGCAGCGCCTGCAGGACGCGCATGGTCTCCTCGACCGAACGGCCGACGTTGTCGTCGGTCACGACGGCGTACTTCAGGATGCCGTCCGGGTCGATGATGAAGAGCCCGCGCTGCGCGACGCCCGTCGTTTCGTCGAGCACGCCGTACGCGCGCGCCGTCTCCTTCGTGTAGTCGGAGACGAGCGGGAACTGCGTCCCCTCGATCCCGTTCTTGCTCCGCGGCGTGTTGAGCCACGCGAAATGCGAGTCGACGCTGTCGCACGAGCAGCCGAGCACGTCGGCGTCGAGGTCCTTCAGGTCGTCGTACCGGTCCGAGAGCGCCGTGATCTCGGTGGGGCAGACGAACGTGAAGTCGAGCGGATAGAAGAAGAAAATCAACCACTTCCCGCGGTAGTCGGAAAGGCTGATCTCCTTCCCGAGCTCCTTGGGGCTCGACGCCCCCTTGGTCGACTTGAGGGTGAAATCCGGCGCGGGCTGGCCGACCTTCGCTAGCACTGAAACATTCCTCCGAACTGTTGCGTTGACTGGCGGTTCCGAGTAGACTTGATGATGCTGAGACTGAGAACCGATCTCACTCAGTCTACCGAAATCCGCCTCTGATGCCTACGACCGAACTCGTACTCCCGCCCAACTACCGCACCGTCCTCGACGTGCTGGAAGCCGCCACGCCCGGCTCGCACCTGACGGCGCAGGAGATTTGGATGCGGGCACGCGGCCTGCAGCCGCGGATCGGGTTCGCGACGGTGCACCGAGCCCTCGCCCGCCTCCAGACGGCCGGAGCGGTCATGAAGCTGGACGTCCCCGGGGAAGCGTCGGCCGTCTACGAGCCCACCGCCTCGCCGCACGCGCACTTCGTCTGCTCCTCCTGCGGGAAGCTCGCCGACCTCGACTTCGCGGTCGCAGCCGAAACGCGCGCCGCGCTCGCCGCGCGCTACGCCGTCGTCATCGACGCCGAAGCCGTCACGTTCACCGGCCGCTGCGCCGCGTGCCGCGGCTGAGCGAACGCTTCGATCCCACCGGCCCACGGGCCGAGCCTGCGCCGCACGCCGCGGCGACCCGCCGCGCAGCAACGAAGGACGCGCGCCGCGTGCGCCGCACCGGGCCGGGCGGATGAACCTGGGCCGGTCGCGCCGCGACACACGCCCGTAAGCCGATGAGCGACGCCGACGACCGACGGCTGCTGGAGCGCATCGCCGCGCGCGACCGCGTCGCGTTCGAGGCGTTCTTCCGCGCGCACGGTGCGGGCGTCCACCGCTTCGTGCGCGACATCGTGCGCGACGAGATGCTGGCGGAGGAAGTGACGAGCGACGTGATGGTGGAGGTCTGGCGAAAGGCGGGAACGTTCGGCGGACGCTCGCGCGCCCGAACCTGGCTGTTCGGCATCGCGCACCACAAAGCGATCGACGCGGTCCGCAAACGCCGCGCGAACACCGTTCCGCTCGACGACCTGCTCGATCTCGCGAGCGCGAGCGGCGACCCCGTCGACGCGGCGCTGCGCGCCGACGAGCGGGCCCGCCTCGACGCGGCGCTCGGCACGCTCAGCGCCGAGCACCGCGCCGTCCTCGAGCTGACCTACGTCGAAGGCTTCGCGCAAACGGAGATCGCGGAGATCGTCGGCTGTCCCGTCGCCACCGTCAAAACGCGCGCGTTCTACGCGAAACAGCGCCTGCGCGACGCCCTCACCGCGGCGGACACCTGCCGATGAAGCACGAGATCCGCGAGCTGCTCCCGTTCTACGCGAACGGCACGCTGGACGAGCCGGACCGCACCCGCGTCGAAGCGGAGCTCGCAATGTGCGCGCAATGTTCCGCCGAGCTCGACGAGCTGCGACGCCTCGCCGCCACGCTGCGCGCGCGAGCCGAATCCGCACCGCCGCCCCCGCCCGACATCTTCGCCTCCGCACTTGCCCGCATCGACGCCGCCGACACGGCGCCGCGCGCGGTCGACGCACAAGTGTCGGCTGCGTCCGGCCCGCGACCGCCGCGCTCCCGTCCGCGACTTCCGTCCTGGTGGACGATTCCGGCGCGCTATGCCGCCGCATCGCTGATCGTCGTCACCTTCGGCGCGGCGGCGGCCGCGGCGTTCGAAGCCTACGAGTCCGCGTTCGTCGGCAGCAGCCCGTTCGGAACCGGCCGCGCCGCGAGCGGCCCGGACACGGTCTTCCGCTACACGCCCAACCCCGCCCGCAGCGCCGAGGCCGCCGCTACGTCGGGCCGCGCCGCCGCAGCCCGGCGCACGCTCACCTTGACGACCGTGCGCACACGCGTCGCGCAGCACGCGATCGTTCGAGTCCGCGCCGCCGACGCTCAGCGCACGCTGAACGCCGCACGCGTGACGATCCGCGCCGAAGGCGGCACGTTCACCCCGATGACGACGACGATGCCGGCGCGGCCCACGTCCGAAGCGCCGCAAGCGCCGCCGTCTTCCGAAGCGCAGACGGCGCACGCCGAACCGACGCCGTCTTCCGAGGCCCTGACCATGCGCGCCGAAGTCCCGGCGTCCCGGCTGCATACGACGCTCGACGAGCTGGCACGACTGGGCACGGTCGAATACCGTGCCGTCACCGCCGACGAGCTCGAATCGGTCATCGACGACGAGCAGGCAACGCTTCTCGCCCTTCGCGCCCACGAAACCGCCTTGCGCGTTCGTATCGCCCGCAACGCGGCCGCCGACGACCGCGCGGGCCTCGCACACGAGCTCGCCGCCGTCCGCCGCGAGATCGCCGTGCTCGAAGCACGCACGCGCAGCGACCTGCACCGCGTCGCCGCCGCCACCGTAACCGTGACCGTCGAAAACGAACCGCCGACGACAACGTCAAACCGTTGAGCACACCCGCGCGCACCCCGCCAGCCCACTCCCGCCAGTCCCATCCCGCTCGATCGCATCCCAACCGCAAACCACGAACAGCCGCGACGCCCTCGGCACGCGCAGCGAGACGGCGGTGCCGGGCGGCGGGGGCGGCGGTGCTTTCAGGGGGCGTCGCGCAGCGGGCGAAGCGCAGGATGCGCGAGAGCCCGCGGAGCGCCGAGCGGGTCGCGGCGCCGGATGCGCCGCGGCCCGCGTCCCCCTGAAAGCACCGCCGCCCCCGCCGCCAACCCCAACCTCAGAACAGCAACAGCAGCTTATTCCGCGAGATTCGGATCGAGCGCATCCCGAAGTCCATCGCCCAAATAGTTGATGGACAACACCGTAACAAGGATGCAAAGCCCCGGAAAGATCGCCGCCCACGGCGCCGACGTGATGTTGCTCTGCGCGTTGGCGAGCATGTTTCCCCACGAAGCCGTCGGCGGCTGAATCCCGAACCCGAGAAACGAGAGCGTGGACTCGAGGATGATGACGTTCGCGACTTCGAGCGTCGCCTGCACGATGATTGGCGCCATCGCGTTCGGCAGCAGATGCCGGAAGATGATCCGCCCGTCGCGATTCCCGAGCGCCCGCGCCGCCTCCGCGAACTCGCGCTCGCGCAGCGAAAGAAACGACGCCCGCACGAGCCGCGCCACCGCGGGCCACGAGAGCCCGCCGATGATGAGCACGATCGTGAGGAAGTTCAGCGCGGCCTTGTTCGAGGTTCCGGCGACGATCGCGGTGATGACGAGGAGCAGCGGGAGCAGCGGGATGGAGAGGACGACGTCCGTGACGCGCATGATCACGAAGTCCACCCAGCCGCCGTAGTACCCGGAGATTGCGCCGAGGACCGTTCCGATCGTGATCTCCATGAACACCGCGAACAGCGCCACCGTCAGCGAGATGCGCGCGCCGAACATCAGCCGCGAAAGGAGATCGCGTCCGACCTCGTCGGTTCCGAGGATGTGGTGCGCGACGCCCGGCGCCAGCGCGTAACCCTGCCAGTTCGTCTGATCGATGAAGTTCGGATCGGCCGGCGCGAGAAGGTTCGCGAAGACGGCGACCAGCGCCATGAGGATGATCACCACCCCGCCGACGAGCGCGATCCGATGGCGCCGGAAACGGCGCCAGACGGTGTTGCGCGAGCGGGGCGCCTCGTCGGCCGCGACGTCGGCGCCGGCGTTCGGAGCGAGCCCGAACGGCGCGGATTGCATCATGCGGCTAGCTGTACTTCACGCGCGGATCGAGCCACGCGTAACAGACGTCGGCGAGCAGATTGCAGAAGATGACGAGGAACGAGACGATCATCATGTAGCCCATCAGCAGCGCGAAGTCGAACTGCTGCAGCGCGGTGATGAACAGCCGCCCCATCCCGGGCCAGGCGAAGATCGTCTCCGTGATCACGGCGCCGGCGAAGATCGTCGGCAGCGTCAGCGCGACGATCGTGACCAGCGGGATCAGCGCGTTCTTGAAGCCGTGCTTGAAGATGATCCCGAGCCGCGAGACGCCCTTCGCGGCGGCGGTGCGCATGTAGTCGGTGCGGATGACCTCGAGCATCGAGGAGCGCATGAAACGGCTGTACTGCGCGATGAAGGCGAGCGACAGCACGATCGTCGGCATGATGAGGTGCTCGAGGCGGTCGCCGAAGTCGAACGTGTCGAGGCTCGAGATCCCGGCCGACGGCAGCGCGATCTTGTAGCCGCCCGGCAGCGGGATCCCGGTCACGGCGAGCAGCAGCTGCAGCATCAGCGCGAACCAGAAGACCGGCATCGACTGCCCGAAGAACGCGAACGTCGTGATGAGGTAGTCGATCCAGGAGTACTGCTTCACGGCGCTCACGATGCCGAAGACGACGCCCAGCACGATCGAGAACACGAACGAGGCGCCCATCAGCTCGAACGTCGCCGGCATGCGGTCGGTGATGGCCGTCGTGACCGGTTCGGAATTCGACATCGACCAGCCGAAATCGCCGGTGATCACGCGGCCGAGCCAGTGGAAGTATTGAATGTACGGAGGCTGGTCGAGCCCGAGGTTGTGCCGGAGCCGCGCGATGTCGGCGGCGGTGATGTGCGGGTTCTGCAGGTACGGTGTGAGCGGTCCCCCAGGCGCTTGGTTCAGGATCGTGAAGAGCACGACCGAGACGAGCAGCAGCAGGGGGATGTTCTGCAGAGTGCGGCGGACGACGTACGTGAGCAGACGGGGCTACCTCGTGAAGCGCGAGCCCGCGCGGCTTTCGGCCCGCTCGCGCACGTTCCTCGCTATGCGGCGGCGCGCGCGCGCACGCCGAGGATCGCGCGCGCCTGGTCCGGGGTCGCGACGGGGCGGCCCAGCTCGCCGGCGATGCGCACCACGCGCGCGACGAGCTCGTCGTTCCGCGCCAGCCGGCCCTTGCTGTAGTAGAGATTGTCCTCCAGCCCGACACGGACGTGCCCGCCCATCGCGATCGCCGCCGTCGCGAGCGGGAGCTGCATCCGCCCGATCCCGGCCACCGACCAGGTGCAGCCGGGCGGGAGCGCGCGCACGCAGTCGACGAGGTGCTCCACGGAAGCGTCGAGCCCGCCGGGCACCCCGAGGACGAAGTCGACGTGAGCCGGGAGCCGGATCGCGCCTTCGGCCGCGAGCCGGCGCGCGTTCGAGAGGTGGCCGAGGTCGAAGACCTCGAGCTCGGGGACGACGCCGTGCTCGGCGATCTGCGCAGCGATCCCGCGCATGATCGGGAAGCTGTTCTCAAAGACGTCGTCGCCGAAGTTCACGCTGCCGCAGGTCAGCGTCGCCATCTCCGGGCGAAGCGCAAGGGGCGCCGCGCGTTCCTCCGGCGTCATCCCGATCGCGCCGCCGGTCGAGAACTGCACGACGAGATCGCTCGCCGCCCGGATCGCGGCGTACGCATCGGCGAAGCGCGCGACGTCGTGCGTGTTCGAGCCGTCGTCGTTCCGGCAGTGGACGTGGACGACGCTCGCGCCCGCGGCGCGGATCGCCCGCGCCGTCTCCCCGAGCTGGGAGGGCGTCACGGGCAGGTAGGGTGTCTGGTCGGGCATCACTTCGGCGCCGACCGGGGCGACGGTGACGATCAGCGGGTCCACGAAAAAGGGACTTCGCTGCGAGGCCGAACGGGCATGCCAGGGATCATGAGCACGCCCCTGCCCTGGCCGTCGCGCGCCGTCGCCCGCTCCACGCGCGCGATGGTCGTCAGCCCGCACCCGCTCGCCACGGCGGCCGGCGTCGCCGTGCTGGCGCGGGGCGGAAACGCCGTCGACGCGGCCATCGCGGCGAACGCGGTGCTGGCCGTCGTGTACCCCGCGAGCTGCGGCCTCGGCGGCGACGCGCTGTGGATGGTCCACGATCCGGTGCCGCGCCCGACGCTCGAGCGCCGCACGACCTGCTACAACGGGACGGGACGGACCCCGCGCGCGGCGTCGCTGGATCGCCTGGGCGGCGAATTGCCCGCGCGCGGCGCGCTGACGGTGACCGTCCCCGGCGCGGTGCGCTCGTGGGAAGACGTGGCACGCGCGCACGGGACCCGCGGGCTCGACGAGCTGCTGCTGCCCGCCGAGCAGCTCGCGCACAACGGCTTCGCGGTCACCGACGTCGTCGCGGCGTACTTCGCGCTCAACGAAGCGCTGCTGCGCGAAGACGCCGAGGCGACTCGGATCTTCTTTCGCGACGGCGTTCCGCGCGCGGGCGACGTGCTGCGCAACCCCGACCTCGCGGCGACGCTGCAGGCGATCCGGCGCGGCGGCGCCGACGCGTTCTACGCGGGAAGCACGGCGGAAGCGATCGTCGCGACGCTGCGCCCGCACGGCAACGCGATGACGCTCGACGATCTCGCCACGCATCGCACCGAACGGGCCGCGCCGCTCGCGCTCGCGTGGAACGGCGGCGAGCTGCTCGCGCATCCGCCGAACTCGCAAGGCGCCGTGCTGCTCCTCGCCGAGGGGATGCTCGCCGGCGACGCGGAGCTCGACGAGCCGGCGTGGGCGCACGTCGCGATCGAAGCGATGAAGCGCGCGCTGACGATCCGCGACGAGCGCATCGCCGATCCGGCGTACGGCGGACCGGTGCTCGACGGCGAGCTCGATCGCGAGCGGCTCCTGACGCAGCGCGCGCGCATCGACCCCGAGCGCGCCGTCGCGCGGACCGGGCGCACCGACGGCGGCGACACGATCGCGATCTGCGTCGTCGACGAAGACGGGATGGCCGTGACGCTCATCGAGAGTTTGTACATGAACTTCGGCAGCGGCATCGTCGCCGGCGGAACCGGGGTGGTGCTGCACAATCGCGGCGCCTGCTTCTCGCTGCGGCCGGGGCATCCGAACGCGTACGACGGCGGAAAGCGCCCGGTCAGCACGTTGTCGCCGGCGATGTTCCTGCGCGACGGCGAGCCGGAGATCGTGTTCGGCACGATGGGCGGCGACGCGCAGCCGCAGATCCAGGCGCAGGTCCTGCACCAGCTCGTCGACCGCGGGCTCGATGTCCAGCGCGCGATCGATGCGCCGCGGTGGGTGTACGGCCGGCCGCTCGTCGCCGGACGTCCCGAGCTGCGCAGCGACGCCGTCCTCGTGGAGTCGCGCACGCCGCGCGACGTCGTCGACGCGCTGGAACGCCGCGGGCACGAAGTGATCGCCCTCGGCCCGTACGAGAACGCGATGGGACACGGCCATGCCATCGTCGTCGACCCGGTCCGGGGGACGCTCGCCGGCGGCGCGGATCCGCGCGCCGACTCGCTCGCGCTCGGCCTCTAGAGCTCGGCGAACAGCGCAGCGGCGCGGTCCACCACGTCGGTCTGCAGGCGCAGCAGGCGCGCGAGCGCGAGCGCGTCGGACTCCGGCGATTCGTTCTGCGCGTCCACGATCCGGTAGTCCATCGCTGCGCTGATCGCGTCGAGCGCGTCGTCGACGTCGCCGTGCGGCGCCGCGGGGAGCGTGCGACCGCGCAAGCCGGCGATCCGCACGTGGCGGACGCCCGCCGCTTCGGCGACGCCGTCGACGTGCGTCGCGACCAGCGCCGGTGCGCCGCGCGCGGCGAGCGCCTCGCACAGCGCGATGAGCAGCGCGCGCCCCTCGCGCGGCCCGGTCGTGCGCGCGAACTCGTCGACGAGGACGAGCGTCCGCCGCGAGGCGGACGCGAGCACGTCGCGCGCCCGCACCACCTCGGCCGCGTACGACGAGAGCAGCCGTTCGCGCGGATCGCGTTCGCCGTCGCCGATCCAGGCGATGCTGCGCGGAAGCAGCAGCGCGGCGCGGCGCGCGGGCGGCGGGACGCCGAGCGCGACGCACGCGCACAGAAAGCCCGTCGTCGCGAGGGCGGCGCTCTTTCCGCCCATGTTCGGACCCGTGACGACTGCGACGCCGCGCAGGTCGAGCGAGAGCGGCGTGTAGCGGCGCCCGCGGGCCGCAACCGCTTCGGCGAGCGGCGCGAAGGTCGCGTCGTCGAACGCGACGGCGTCGTCGTCGAGGTCGGGAAGACAGCCGCCCCAGCGCTGCACGAGCGCGACGCGCGCGAGCGCGCGGTCCAGCGCGCCGAGCGCCTCGGTGGCCGAGCGGATCTCGCCGGCGCACGCGGCGACCCGCTCGCTGAGCGCGCGGCGTGCGCGCTCTTCTTCTTCGGCCAGGCGCGCGAACGCGCGGTCGCGCTCCGGCGACGGGACGGCGATCGTCATCACGCGATACGTGGCCGTCTCGCGCACCAGGCGCACGCCGTCGGGCGGCGCCCCGTCGTATCCGTCGCGCAGCACGACGAACTCGTCGCCGGCGGGATCGACCCCGACGGCGTCGCGCACGCGGGCGGCGATCTCCTCGCGCCGCGCGTCGAGCGCCGATTCGGCGGCGACGAGCGTCGCGCGCGCGCCGGCGAGGCCGGCGCCGAACGCGTCGGCGAGATAGAATTCGCCGCCGTCGCGACCCGGCGCGAGAACCTCATGCAGCGCGTTCGCGAGCGGCGGCGCGCCGTCGTGCGGCCCGCCGGCGGCGTCCCACGCGGCACGCAGCGCGCCGAGCGCATCGGCGAAGCGCGCCAGCTCGTGGAAATCGACGTCGTCGAGCACGTCGCCCGCGCGTGCGCGCGCGGCGATCGGGGACGGATCCGGGATCGCGCGCAGCGCGGCGCGCACGCGCGCGACGCCGTCGCGGTCGAGCGTCGCAGCCAGCGTCAGCACCCCCGCGATCTCGTCGCGCGCGCGCGGCTCGTCGCCGGCTTCGTACGGCGCGACCCGGTCCTGGTGCGCCCGGCCGAACGCCCCGCTCGGCGCGAGCGCGGCACGCAGCCACGTCAGCCCGATCCGTTCCGCCGTCAGCGCGTCGGCGATCACGCGGCGATGTCCGCGACCACGTCGAAGGTCGGAACGCCGGTCGCACGCGCCACGGCGTTCACGAGATCGCGCGGCGAGAGCGACGCGCCGCGCCCGACCGGCGAGGTGGTGCACGCGACGACGCGCAGCGTCCGCTCGCAGCGCAGATCGACCGCCTCGCGGAGCGCGTCGAACAGCGCGCCGCGCACCGCGACGCGCGTCGGATCGCGCACGACGACCGTCGCGCCGCGCGCCGACGCGATGAGCTCGTCGGCATCGCGCGCGTCCAGCGCGCCGGCGACGTGCACGATCCGCGCGCGCTCGCGTTCGGGATCGCGTCCCGGCAACGCGAGCCGCGCCACCGCGCCGGCCGCGACCGCGGCGACGCGTTCGATCGTCGCCCCGCCGGCGGCGCCGGTCGCGACGATCACCGCGTCGTCGCCGCCGGCGAGCGGGGCGACGCGATCGATCGCGCCGTCGACGAGGACCGTCCCCTCGCAGAGCACGCGCAGCCGTTCGATCGTCGCCCGCATCGCGCGCGCCGTCGGCGGCCCGGCGATCTCGCACGCCGTCGGCAGCACGGCGCGGGCGTAGACGGTCGCTCCGAGCGCGCCGCCTTCCCCGGTTCCGAGGATCGCGAGCGCCGGAGTGCGCGGAAGCGTCGCGGCGGCGAGCGCGACGACGGTTCCCGGCGCGATGCGAACGCGTGGCTTCGGCTGCGCGTCGAGCGCGTCGGCGGGCTCGCCGTCGCGGCCGATCGACGTCACCGCGATGCGCTCGCCGTGCCGCCGCGCGACGGCGGCGAGCGCGTTGAACGTGGTGGTCTTTCCGGCGTTCTTCGCCGTTCCGACGACGACGACGCTGCGCGCGGCCGCGGTCGCGAGCGCGTACAGCGCCTCAGCCGCCGACATGGAAGAGCTTGAGGCCCGCAAAGCTCAGTCCCGTCGCGACGAGCACGACGCCGGCCCAGATCGCGGCCGCCTCTTCGGCGACGATCCCCAGCCGCTTTCCCAGCGCGAGCCCGACCGTGGATGCGAATACCGAGGCGCACGCGATGCACACGATGCTGAACGCGAGCGGCACGCCGATGTAGAGGATCGAGAACCCGATGCCGAGCGAGTCGAGGCTGATCGAGAGCGCGCCGAGCACGAGCCCCCAGCCGCGAGAGAGATCGAAGCCACCGCTTTCGTCGGTTCCGTGCAGCGCTTCGTAGATCATGTAGCCGCCGACGCCGACGAGCGCGGCGAACCCCACGTACCCGGCCGGCTCGCCGAGCAGCTCGCCCGCGAGCCGCCCGATCGCGACGCCGAGCAGCGTCATCCCGACCTCGGCGACGGCGAACGCCGCGCCGATGCGCACCTTCACCGCGCGCGGGCTGCCGCGCATCCCGACGCCGATGCTGACCGCGAAGACGTCGAGCCCGAGCGAGAGCGCGACCACGACGATCTTCGCGACCGCGGCGAGGGTCACGCCGCGGGCTCGCGCGTCAGGCCAAGCGCTGCAGCAGCGAGCCGCCGTCGTTCAGCAGACGGTGGACCGTCGAGCGGAAGTGCGCGAGCACGAACGGCTTGTTGAGGAAGGCGTTCGCTCCGGCCTCTTTGGCGCGCGCGTCCATCGCGTAGTTGGTGTGTGCGCTGATCATCACGATCGGAAGCCGCGCGGTGGCACGGTTTCGCCGCACTTGCTCGATGAGCTCGAGGCCCGAGATCCCGGGCAGCATGTAGTCGCTGATCAGCAGATCGTACGGCGCGTCGCGCTGGATGCGGACCAGCGCGCTCTCGGCGTCGTCGCACAGCGTGACGTCGAAGCTCCCCTTGTCGAGGAGCTTCGTGATGAGCATGCCGATCTCCGGATCGTCGTCCGCCACGAGGACGCGCCACGTCATGAGGTCGAGTTTCCCCGGGATCGGCCGGCCGCCAACGATTCGAGCGATAAGAACGTGCTAAGGCCGCGTCAACCACCGAACAGGTTTACCCCGAGGGCCGCGGCCGATCATGCCGAAGGCCGCCGTTCGTGGCCGTGCTCGACGTCATCCAGACCCCCGCGTTTCAGCGGCGGTTCTTTTTTCTCGCCCGGCGCTTCATCGCCGGGGAGAGCGTCGGACAGGCCGTCGACGCGGTGAGCGCGCTGAACGCGCAGGGGATGACCGCGACGTGCGACTTCCTGGGCGAGGACGTCACCGTGGAAGCGGAGGCGCAGCGCACGGTCGACGCCTACGCCGAGCTCCTCGCCGAGATGCGGCGCCGCGGCGTCGACGCGAACGTCTCCGTGAAGCTCACGGCGATGGGTCTGCTGATCGACGAGAAGCTCGCCCTCGCCAACCTGCGGCGCGTCCTCGCCGAGGCCGCGAAGAACGCCGATCCGTTCGTGCGCATCGACATGGAAGGCTCCGCCGTCACCGCGGCGACGCTGCGCCTCTTCGAGGAGGCGTACGCCGAGACCAAGCACGTCGGACCCGTCCTGCAAGCGTATCTGAAGCGAACGCCCGAAGACGTCGAGCGCGTGATCGCGCTGGGCGCGCGCGTCCGCCTCTGCAAGGGCGCGTACGCGGAGCCGCCCGACGTCGCGTACAAGGACATGCCGACGATACGCCGGCAGTACCTGCGTTGCGCGGAGATGCTCCTCGAGCGCGGAAACTATCCCGGCATCGCGACGCACGACCCGCTCCTGATCGATGCGGTCCGCACGTTCGCGGGCGAGCGCGGGATCGCCGCCGAGCGCTTCGAGTTTCAGATGCTGTACGGGGTGCGCCCGGAGCTGCAGCGCAAGCTCGTCGCCGACGGCTATCGCTTGCGCGTGTACGTCCCCTACGGGACGCACTGGGCCGGCTATTTCTACCGCCGCATCACCGAACGCCCCGAGAACGCGCTCTTCGCGCTCCGCTCCATCTTCTCGCGCTGAACCGCCGCCACAACGGCCCCTCGCGACCAACGCGCGTCTCGATAGCCGAGCGCCGGTGCGCGTGCGGCTTGCGGCCGCAGGCCGCAAACGCGATGGATTGGGCGCTCGTTCAGAGCGCCCAATCCTCCTAGGCCGCGGTGAGCGCGCGCTCCGCGAGATCGTACAGCTCGCGGTCTTCCATGTCCATGCGCTTCGCGAGCGCATCGACGACCGCGCGCAGCTCGGCGCCGTACGCCGCGACGTTCGCGGTGATCGCGCCCGGCTTGATCCACTTCTCGTAGAACGCCTGGAACGTCGCGGCCAGCAGGCCCATCGTGCGCTGCAGCTCCGCCGCCTTGTTCCGCACTTCGCCGTCCGCGTGCGCGAGCAGGCGCGGATACAGGCTGTCGTCCTCGGCCTTCAGATGCATCTTGACCTGACCGGCGAACTGCGCGAGCAGCGTGCGCTGCTCGGCCGGGTCGGCCGCCGCAGCCATCTTCGCGGCGTGCTCGCGGAGCCGCGCGTGCTGCTCGCGATAGAGCTTGGTGATGGAATATCCGGTCATCGAGATTTCCTCCGTGAAATGCGGGGCGCGCGGTCAGAGCAGCACCCGACGTCTCGCAACCGGTTCCTAGATCATCGGCAGCGGCGAGAAGCGGCGTTAGCGACGGCTCAGTCGTCGGCGATCCGGACGACCCGCGTCATCCGGTCGCGTTCGGTGAGCCGGCCGAGGACGGGAAAGCCGCTCTCGATCCGGCCGAACACCGTGAAGTCGCGATCGAGGTGGAGCTGCGGGGAGATCGTGATGTAGAACTGCGTGCCCGCCGAATCGCGGATCGGCGCGGGCTTCTTGCCGTTCGTGTAGTTGAGTCCCATCGAGATGACCCCCGAGGTTTGCTCGAGCGGGTTCTCCTCGGCCGGGATCGTGTAGCCCGCGTCGCCGTCGCCGGTGTTCGTCGGGTCGCCCGTCTGGACGACGAAGTCCGGGACGATCCGGAACCAGCGCAGCCCGTCGTAGTAGCGGCGCTCGACGAGGCCGAGGAAGTTCGCGACGGTGAGCGGCGCCCATTCCGGATAGAGCCGCACGACGATCGGGCCCTCCGTGGTCCCGATCCGGACCCGCGGGTGCGGCCCGGGCATCGGACCGTCCATCAGCGCGGCGGTCACCGGCCGAAGCGGAAGGTCGAGCCGCGCGTCGGCGGCGGTCGGACGGCGCGGCGTTCCGAGCCCGGACGGCGCGGCGAGCGCGACCGCGCGGCTCGGCGGGACCGGCGGCGGGGTGACGACCCCGGCCGGGATCGCTTTCAGGTGCTCGGTGCGGGGCAGGCCGCGCAGGACGCGGATCGACTCCAGCGCCTGCTCGCGCACTCGCCAGGACGGGTCGGCGAGCAGCGGCCGCAACAGTGCGAGCCCGGCACGGTTTTCGCGCCGGCCGACGAGGTCGGCGAACTGGATCCGCACGAGCTCGTCCGGGCCTCGCAACCCGGCCCGGATCGTGTACGCCGCCGTACGCTTGGGATAGGCCCGACGAAGCGTCCATGCCAGATGCCAGCGAACGGTGAGATTCTGTTCACGGGAAAGCGCGTGCTGGACTCGCCGGGCGACCGTGACGCCCAAGGGCCCGTCGTGCCAACCCGAGAGCGCCGTCGCCGCCCGTGCGCGCACGAGCGGGTCGCGGTCTCGTTCGAGCATCGCGAGCAGCGGCGCGAGGGTTGCGTCGGCGCCGGGACGGCCGGCCGCCTTCATCCTCCACGCGGCGTCGACCGCGGCCGCCCGAACGGCCGAAGCCCGATCTGCCAGCCGGCGCACGATGATCTCGCCTTGGATAGGGTATTGAGCAGCGAGGAGCCCATATCCGTACACTGCAAGCGCGCGAACCGAAACGTCCTGGGCATCGGTCGCGTTCTCTAGGGGCCCGGCCGCGCGGGCGTCCTCGGTCCGACCGAGCGCCAGCGCCGCCCTCGCCGCCAAGCGAGCGTCCGCGGACGCGAGCGCCGCGGTAAGCCCGGCGGAAAAGGTCCGGGTACTCTCCAGCTCAACCAATCGCCGATACCCGGGTTCCACTGCCGGAGCCGCTGGGCAAGGAAAGAGGACAACGCCGCTCGCGGCCACGACCCCCGCGAGGACGGTGAGCGCACGACCGTACACGTAAGCGATGCGACGACCGACAACTTCCATGGGTTCGCTTACGTTACCGAGACAGGTCGATTCTCATCCACGAGGTTCATTCCAGCGAAATGTCCACCCCAGAACGGAAAAGCGGCAGCGGCATGAGCGTCCGCGAAGCCGGCCAAAAAGGCGGCGAGACCGTCAAGAAAAAGTACGGCCCGGAATTCTACGAGATGATCGGGCGCAAGGGCGGTCAGGCGACCAAGAAAGCGCACGGGCACGCCTTCTACGAAGCGATCGGGAAGAAGGGCGGCAAGAAGGGCGGCGAAGCCACCCGCGACCGCTACGGCCCGGAGTTCTACGAGACGATCGGTCAGAAGGGCGGCCAGAAGGTCAAAGCTCTGATCGAGCAAGGCAAGAAGGCCGCGGCCGAAGCCGCCGAAGCGGAGAAGAAGGCCTCATAGGGGGATGCCCGGCTTAGGCCGGACGGCCGCCCTCACGGCGGCCTTCCTCCTGTGCAGCGCGGTTTGGGCGACGGCCGAAGCCCCGCAGGCCCAAGACCACGTGCTCCCGAGCGGGACCGCGCTGGTCTTCGTTTCCGACGGGCATCTGGACGCCGGCGCTCGCGCCGGCTCGTCCGTCGGCGTTCATCTGCGCGATCCGCTCACCCTGGACGGCCTCGTCGTCGCACCGGCCGGCGCGAAGGCGCGGCTCGTCGTCGGTGACGTCGACCCGCGCACGGGGAAGCCGGCGAAGGTGCTCGTCCTCGAGCAGTTCCGCACGAACCCCGGCCTGCTGCCGGTCAGCCTCGACGCCCCGCAAGCGCGCGCGCTCGACGCCGGCACGACCATCGACGGCAAGACCAGCGCCACGGTGATGCGCGTCGGCGACCGGCTCTCGATCGAGACGCCGTTCCCGTTCCGGCTCGGCAACGACATGCCGGCCTCGGCGTACACGCCGACCCCCGCGCGCACCGCGAACCCGAAGCCGGCCCGCGGCCGGCCCGACCAGACGCCGACGACGCTGCCGCGAGCGACGCCGTTCGAGCCGCGGTCGACGCCGGAGCCCGGCGGCATCCCGGGCGGACCGCAGCCTCCGACCGGACCGCAGACGCCCCCGCCGTCGCGATGATCGTCCCGTTCGCGCCGCCCGCGCGCGCGACGAAGAAAGCCCGCGTCCGCCGCGAACCCATTGGCATGGCACGCCGTTCGTCCGTCCTCGCCGCCGCGCTCGTCTGCGCGCTCGCGACCGTCCCGTTCGCGGCCGGCGCCCAGACCGCAGCGCCGACCGCGGCCCCGGCGCCGAGCGCCGCCGAAAGCGCCTTTCTCGCGCGCATCATGACGGATCTGCCGAAGCGCTATCCCACCCCGCAGGCCGCCGAGTCCGCCGGCTACGTCCGCTACAGCAACGAGGACCGCACCGGCGCGATCAGCTACGTCGACACGGCCTACTGGGACACGACCGATCCGGACCATCCGGCCCAGCTCTGGTACGACGTCCACGGCCGGCTGCTCGGCGCCGACTTCAGCGTTCCGCAAGCCGAGTCGGCCGGCGGAGCCCCGTCGCGCTTCGGGATCGCGCCTTCGCGCTGGATCACGATCGGCGCGCACGTGCACTACGTGCTGCGCACGCCGAACGGGATGGTGTACGGGAAGGCGGTCGGCGCGAAGCGCTACGCCGCGGCCAACGGCGGGAGCTTCGCGAGCCCGACGGCCGCCGGCCTCGTGAGCGCCGGCGCGGTGCCCGACGCCTCTCAGGTCGCGTTCGTCTTCCTGTATCCGGCGATCTACGACGTCGCGGTATGGGTCGTCCCGAACCCGCTCGGCCAGTTCGCCGACGCGAATCCCAACGTCAAGCCGAGCCCGCACGCCGGCAAAGGCGAGGAGATGTGATGCCGCCGGTGTCCGGCTGCCGGAGCCTGCGGGTCCGTGCGGCGGCGAGCGCGCTCGTTGCCGCGTGCGCGTGCGCGCTGCTCGTCGCGCCGCGCTTCGCGAACGCGCAGAGCGTTGCAGCCGCGCCGCTGCCGACCATCGGGCGCACGCATGCGAAGGGCTTCTGCGACATGGTGCGCGACAACGTCGCGCCGTCGGTGCTGGGACTGATGAAAACCGACGAGCTCGTCGGCGCCGGCCACCGCGGGACGGCGAAGATGGCGCACGACCAGATTACGGGCTCGCCGCGGATGATGCAGATGGATCGCGTCTACCTCGAGAGCGTCGTCGCGGCGATGGCGCGCAATCTGAAGCTGCTCGACAAGCTGATCTCCGACCCGAACCGCTTTCCGAAGGTCGCGCGGACCGACGACGATCGTCTCGCGCAGGAGCTGCAGCAGCAGCTGCGCGACGCGCGCGCGCAGCAGAACGAGGCGCTGAACCACCTCAACGGGGTCCTCGAGACGATGTCGCTGAGCGACGCCAAGAGCGAGGTGCTGAATCAGCCGATCAACCACGCGACCGGGCCGATCGACGGCGCGACGCCGCTGCCGACGACGGGATTCATGGGGGAGGCGGCGCTCGGCGCGCCCGGACCGATCCCCGACCCCCGCGACCGCGCGCAGCTCATGACGACGTCCGGGCACACGATCTGGGATCAGCTCGATGCGGTGATCGAAGTCGATCAGGCGCACATCGCGCACGCGGAGCAGGTGTTGAGTCCGACCGTCGTGGCGGCCGCGACGGGATGCCAAGGCGCGAGCACGCCCGCGCCCGCGCCCGCGCCGCAACGGTAGCCGTCAACCGCGGCCGATGAAGGGCATGGCCGTCGCCATGACGGTCATGAACTGGACGTTCGCCTCGAGCGGAAGGCTCGCCATGTAGACGACCGCGCTCGCGACGTGCGCGACGTCCATGCGCGGTTCCGGCGCGACGCTGCCGTCGGGCTGCAGCGCGCCCTGCGCGAGCCGGTCGGTCATGTCGGTCGCCGCGTTGCCGACGTCGATCTGACCGCACGCGATGTCGTGCCCGCGCCCTTCGAGCGACGTCGCTTTGGTGAGACCGGTGATGGCGTGCTTCGTCGAGGTGTACGCGACGCTGTTCGGCCGCGGCACGTGCGCGGCGAGCGAACCGTTGTTGATGATGCGCCCGCCCCTCGGCGTCTGTGCCTTCATCATGCGGACCGCGTGCTGCGTGCACAGGAACGCCCCGGTCAGATTCGTGTCGACCGCGGTGCGCCAATGCTCCAGCGCGAGGTCTTCGAGCGGCGCCGCCGGCGGATTGGATCCCGCGTTGTTGAAGAGCAGGTCGAGTCGTCCGTACGCGGCGGCCGTGCGTGCGAACAGCGCGGCGACGGACTCCGGCTGCGCGACGTCGGCCGGGACGACGAGCGCGTCGGCACCGTCGCCGTGCAGCAGCGCCACGGTCTGCTCCAGCGGCTCGCGACGCCGTCCCGCGAGCACCACCGAATAGCCCGCGTGACCGAGCGCGCGCGCGACGGCGCGCCCGATCCCGGAGCCCGCGCCGGTGACGATCGCGATCTTCTTCATCCGCGCTCGTTCTGCGGGCTCGCGCGCCGCTCCGCGCGCGGTTCGGCTACTCGTTCGACCAGTAGTCTTTGAGCGCTTTGCCGCGGCTCGGATGGCGCAGCTTGCGCAGCGCCTTCGCCTCGATCTGACGGATGCGCTCGCGGGTGACGCCGAACTCCTGACCGACTTCTTCCAGCGTGCGCTGGTGGCCGTCCTCGAGGCCGAAGCGCAGCACCAGCACCTTGCGCTCGCGCTCGGTGAGGTTCTTGAGGACGTCCTGCATCTTCTCTTTGAGCAGCATGACGGACGCGGCTTCCGCCGGCGCGACCGCTTCCTGATCTTCGATGAAGTCGCCGAGATGCGAGTCTTCTTCTTCGCCGATCGGGGTCTCGAGCGAGATCGGCTCCTGCGAGATCTTGATGACCTCGCGCACTTTCTCCGGCGTGAGCCCCATCTCGGTCGCGATCTCTTCGACCGTCGGATCGCGCCCAAGCTCTTGGAGGAGCTGGCGGCTGATCTTGATCAGACGGTTGATCGTCTCGACCATGTGGACGGGGATCCGGATCGTGCGCGCCTGATCGGCGAGCGCGCGGGTGATCGCCTGGCGGATCCACCACGTCGCGTACGTCGAGAACTTGTAGCCTTTGCGGTAGTCGAACTTCTCGACCGCGCGGATCAGGCCGAGATTCCCTTCCTGGATCAGGTCGAGGAAGAGCATCCCGCGCCCGACGTATTTCTTCGCGATCGAGACGACGAGACGCAGGTTGGCCTCGGTCAGCTTGCGCTTCGCCTCTTCGCCGTCGAGGACGACGCGATTGTCGGCGGTGCCGTTCTTCAGCGCCTCTTTCTCGCCGGCTTCGATCGCCATCGCGAGACGCCGCTCGTCGTCCATCGAAAGGAGCGGGACGCGCCCGATCTCCTTGAGATACATCCGGACCGGGTCGTCGAGAGCGAGCCCGGCCGGGATGACTTCTTCTTCGGGCTCCTCGCGATCGGCGGGCTTGTCGTCCTTCGACTGCTCCTCGACGATCTCGATCCCGAGCGAGGCGATCTCCTCGAGGAGGTCGTCCATGCGCTCCGGCGCGACGTCGTCGACGTTGTCGAAGACGGCGTTGATCTCTTCGTACGTGAGCGACCCGCGCTTCTTCCCGCGCTCGAGCAGCTTTTTGATCTGCTCGTCGAGCGACGGTGCGGGGGCGTCGGCGGTGGCGGTTGCGGGTTTCTTCGTGCGGGCCATGCTCTCTTCACCCCCTTCCTCGGTCGAGTCGAGCCGGAGGAGGTCCTATCTCTCTCCGGCGCGTCGGGGTCATCCTTTTTTCAATCGTGCGGCAAGGGCATTGTGCTCGGCGCGCAGCGCTGCCGGAATCTCGAGACCGGCATCGCTGAGCCGAACCATCTCGGCGTCGATGGTCTTTCGCCGGCGCTGTGCCGCGTCGCGATCGAGGTGATCGACGACGCGTTCGAGCTTCGCACGGCGGGCGTCGGGATCGGCGAGCCGGACGAGTCCGGAAACGCCGACGAGGACACTCCTTGCCTCTTCATCTTCCGAGAACAACGCCCAGACGTCCGAAGGTTGCGTCAGCGAGGAAGCATGCTCCAGCATGCGCGCCCACACGTCGCGCAGCCGCCTGTTCTCGAACGCGTCCGGGGCGATGCGCGTTCCGAACTCGCCGACGAGCGCCGGCTCGTCGATCGCCAGTGACAGTACTTCGCGCTCGAACGAGGGGCGCTCCGCCGTCGCCGGGACGAAGTGCCGCGAGGCGTTCGCGAGCGCGGACGGCGGCGCGTGCGCGACGGGCGCCGACGTGACGAGCAGCCGGCTCTTGCGAAGATCGTCGACCGCCAGCCCGAGCCGCCCGGCCACGTAGACGCGCCAGCGGTCCCACTCCTCCCGCGGCGCAAGGCGGTGGATCGTCTCTTCCGCCCAGCGGGCGAGCCGGCCGTCCTCGACCTTCCCCCTCCGCCGGGCGATCTCGGCGTCGATCTTCACCTGCGTCGCGGGGACCGGCTTGTCGAGCAGCGCCGCGAAGGCGGCGGCGCCGTTGCGGCGGACGAACTCGTCCGGGTCCTTGCCGTCGGGGACGCGGATCGACCATGCGTCGACGCCTTCGGCGGCGAGGACGTCGA
This sequence comes from Vulcanimicrobiaceae bacterium, assembly GCA_035650875.1. Classification (GTDB taxonomy): domain Bacteria; phylum Vulcanimicrobiota; class Vulcanimicrobiia; order Vulcanimicrobiales; family Vulcanimicrobiaceae; genus Vulcanimicrobium. Next base: position 197,252 of record DASRGU010000004.1, on the reverse strand, counting down.
TCGACTTGAGCGCGGCGTCGATCCCGGCCGCGTCGGCGTCGAAGCACAACAGCGCGCGTGAGGCGGACTTTCGCAGCTCGCGCGCCTGCTCGGGCGTGAACGCGGTGCCCAGCGCGGCGACGGCGTTCGCGAAGCCCGCTTGGTGCAGCGCGATGCAGTCGAGATATCCCTCGACCACGATCGCGGCGTCTTCCTTCGCCGCGGCGCGGCGCGCGACGTTGAGCGCGAACAGATGCCGGCCCTTCGTGTAGACCGGCGTCGTCGAGGTGTTGAGGTATTTGGGCTCGGCGTCGCCGAGCGCGCGGCCGCCGAACGCGACCGTCTCGCCGGTGATCGCGAGGGTCGGGATCATCAGCCGGTCGCGGTAGAAATCGTAGAAGCCGCCGCGCTGGCTCGGCTTGACGAGCCCGGCCTTCGCCGCGAGCGCGAGGTCGACGTCGTTGCGCCGCAGCTCGTCGACGAGCCCGTCCCAGCTCTCCGGCGCGTAGCCGAGCGAGAACGCCTCGATCGTCTCGCGGCTGATCCCCCGCCCTTCGCAGTACGCGCGCGCCTGCGCGCCGGTGCGCGCGTCGAGCAGCATGCGATGGAACCACGCGCGTGCGACGTCGTTCGCGTGATAGATCGACTCCCGCTCGTTGCGCGCGCGCGCCGCGCGCGGATCTTCCGACTCGAGCTCGACGCCGGCGCGCTTCGCGAGGATGCGCATGGCGTCGACGAACCCGACGTTCTCGTGCTTCTGCAGGAAGCTGAGCGCGTCGCCGCCCGCGCCGCAGCCGAAGCACTTGAAGAAGCCGCGGTCGGGGTGGACGTGAAACGACGGAGACTTCTCGCCGTGGAACGGGCACAGCCCGACGAGATCGTTGCCGCGCTTGCGCAGCGTGACGTACGACCCGATCACCTCGCCGATGTCGGTGCGGGCCAGGATCTCGCGCTTGACGCCGTCGTCGACACGCACGGAACGCATGTTCGACGCGCCGGCTGCCCGCCCCGCCGTGCGTCGCCTCACGGGGGCCGTCGAGAGCGCCGAACCCCGTTGCCGGAGGGCCCGCCGCGCGTGATGGTGCAGACGCGATGGACGTGTCGAGACCGAAGCGGATCTACGATCCGATCCACGGCTTCATCGAGCTGGAGGCGGGCGAGGTGGAGCTGCTCTCCGCGCCGGTGGTGCAGCGGATGCGGCGACTGCGGCAGCTCGGTCTCGCGTACCTCGCGTTTCCTTCGGCGGAGCACTCGCGCTTCTCGCACGCGCTCGGCGCGCTGGCGATGGGCACGCGGGCGTTCGATGCGCTGCACGCGCACGACCACGGCGCGCTCGGCTCGGAGCGGGAGCGCACGGAGCGCCGGCGGCTGCTGCGCGCGAGCCTGCTGCTGCACGATCTCGGCCACGGCCCCTTCTCGCACGCCTGCGAAGCGGTGCTCGGCGTGCGCCACGAGCTGCGCACGCAGGCGATCCTGGCGCTCCCCGAGCTGCGCGAACGGCTCGCCGCGATCGACGTCGATCCGGGTGCGGTGCTCGCGCTGGTGCTCGGCGTGCCCGAGGCCGATCCGATCCTGCGCGAGCTGGTGAGCGGACCGAACCTCGACGCCGACCGCATGGACTACCTGCTGCGCGACGCGTACTTCACCGGTGTGGCGGGCGGCACGTACGACCACGAACAGCTCCTCGCCTCGCTGCGCGTCCTGGAGATGGGCGGACGACCGCAGCTCGGCGTCGACGGACGCGGCGTCGTCGCGCTCGAGTCCTTCGTCCTCGCGCGCTACATGATGTTCGCGACGGTCTACTTCCACCACACGACGCGCGCGTTCGAGCGCGTCCTGCGCGATGTGCTCCAAGTGCTCTGGCCGGAGCCGCGCGCGCTCGACGACATCCACGAGTTCCTCGCTTGGGACGACTTCCGCGTCATCGACGCGATCCGCACGCTGGACGGCGAGAACGTGCGCGCGCTGCGCGAGCGCCGCACGGTCTACGGGCTCGCGGCCGAGTTCAACGCGGAGCGCGACCTCCACACCTTCGAGCTGTGCGAGCGCGCGCTGCGCGAGCGCTGGGGCGACGCCGTCTGGGCGGATTCGCAGGAGCAGCTCCTGCACCGCCTGCCGCTCGGGACGGCGGGCGGGACGCCCACCGTGCGCGTCCGCCTGATGGGCCGCATCGTCGACGCGCGCAGCGCGTCCGACCTGATCGCGAAGATGTCGGGGAAAGCCTACTGGCGCAAGCTCTTCGTGCGCACCGACGTCGTGTCGGTAGCGGAAGCGCGGGCGATCTGCGCCGAGCTCACCGCGACCGGCGGCCAGCCGCAGCTGTTCTGAGCCTTACGAGACGCCGCGCTCCGGCGTTCCGCGCGATGCGGCGTTGGCGCGGCACGTCTCGTGGGCGCACTCGCAGCCGGCCGTCAAGGGGGCTTTGCCGCGCTCGACGTCGGCCGCCTCGACGGTGTTCGCCGAGCACCATTCGCTGCAGGGCCCGGCGCTCACCATGTCGTTGCAGCCGCACGCGACGTTGATGCACTGATGGGCGGGGCCCGGCGGCGGCTCGATCGATGCGCTCATGAACGGTACCGTACCCGTGGCCGAAACGATTCTCGCCGCCTCGGCCGCGGAGAGCGAATGCTCGGCTGCGAGCTACCGCACCGCATCGATCTCAAACATCGCGGGCCCACCGATTTCTCCACATCGTCCACCGCCGCGCGGCGTTATCCGGAGACCTCCACCGCGCAGTTGCGGCGGACCGTTCCGGGAAGGTCGGGGACCGGCTGAAGGGGGTAGACCTTCGCGCGCTCGTGCGGCGACGGCTTGCGAACCTTCAGGCGCGCCGCGTCGTCCGGCGAGATCGCCGCGCTCGGCTGCACGTAATGCGCGCCGTCGTCGCCGAGATAGATCCACGCGATCGCGGCCCCCGCCCGGTTCAGCAGCGCGTCGATCGCGATGATGGTCGCACTGCCCTGCAGCGTTCCGGTCGGGATCACCGTGCCGAGCGGCAACGGCGGTCGCGCGCAGGCGGCCGTTCGATGGACCGATGCGGGTTGCACGATCGCAAGCAGTCCGGCCATGACGTAGGCCCACACCCTGAACGCATCCTTTCGCTCGCCCGCGGCGAAAGAACTGTGGCTGCCGCGGGTTCAGCCGTTGCTTTTGACGAGCGCCGGAAATTTCTTTCTGAGCGCGTCCAACTTCGGCACATCGTTGATCACGACGTAGGGATAATCCGGATGCCGCTCGACGAAATGCTGGTGGTAGGCTTCGGCGGGATAGAAGCCGCGCAGGGGAACGACTTGCGTCACGATCGGCGCCGCGAACGCGTGCGCCGCGGTAAGCTCGCGGATGCTCTCCTCGGCGTCCCGGCGCTGCGCGTCGTTCGCGTAGAAGATCGCCGAACGATATTGCGTCCCTTGGTCCGGACCCTGTCGGTCGAGCTCGGTCGGGTCGTGCGCGACCGTGAAGTACACTCGGAGGAGCTGCCGGTACGAGATCACCGCGGGATCGAAGGTGATCCGGACCGACTCGGCATGTCCGGTCGTCCCGTTCTCGACCACGTCGTAGTGCGCCGTCGACGCGTCACCGCCCGAGAAACCCGCTACGACCGCGCTCACGCCGCGCAGCTGCTCGAACACGGCCTCTATCCCCCAGAAGCAGCCGCCGGCGAGGACCGCTTGCTCCGTCCGCGGCGGGGCGGCGTCGACGGGCGCCGCGCAGGCGGGCCAGAGCGCGGAAGCGAGGACCAGGACGAAGAGACGGCGGAGCATCGTCATGACAACGTCGAGAATCGCACCGCGGACGCGGCGCCGGCGGTAAGCGGCCTTACGGTTGACGCAGCCGGTCCCGGCGTGGTAAGAAGCACGGACATGACCGTTACGCAGTGGTCGTCCTGGTACTTCTACGCCGCGCACGCGCCGCGCCCGGCGGGATAGGCCTTTGCCGTAACGAGTCCACGGACCGAACAGCAAGAGCCCCTCGCCGAGCGAGGGGCTCTCGTTCTTCCCGGGAGAGCACATGATCAGCCGCGAGACCGCGCCGGACGCCGCCGCCGCACCGCCCCTCACGATGACAGCCGCCTTCGAAGGGATCGAGGGCTCCTACTCTCACGGCGTCCTCGAGGCGTACGCCGGGCGCCGCGGCGTCTCGTTCGTGCCGCAGGGCTGCGCGTCGTACCGTGCGGTCGCGCACGCCGTCCTGTCGGGACGCGCCGACGTCGGGCTGCTCCCCATCGACAACGCGATCGCCGGAACGATCCGCGAAGGCTACGACGTCCTCGCGGAATACGAGCTCGATCTGCTGGCCGAGATCACGTGGCGCATGGAGCACCGGCTCCTCGGCGTCCCGGGCGCGACGCTCGAGGGGCTGCGCGAGATCGACTCACACCCGATCGTCCTCGCGGAGTGCGGGCGACTCCTCGGCACGCTCGCCGACGTGCGCCGCGTCCCCGTCCCCGACACCGGGCTCGCCGCGCGCGACGTGGCGGCCGCCGGCGATCCGGCGCGCGGGGCGATCGCCTCGGCCGCCGCGGGCGCGCGCTACGGGCTCGTCGAGCTCGCGACGACCATCGCCGATCATCCCGACAATTTCACCCGCTTCATCCTGTTCCGCGCGCCGAACGCGCGCGGTCCGGCGGCGGAGTTCGAGCCGGCCGAGGACTTCACCGACCGCAAGACCTCGCTGCTCTTCTCCGTACAGGACGCACCGGGCGCGCTCGGACGCTGCCTCTCGATCCTCGGCGCGCACGGGCTGAGCGTCTCGAAGCTCGACTCGAAGACGCGGCTCGGCGCGAGCAAGCAGTATGCATTCTACGCCGACGTCGACGGCGACGCGCGCGAAGAGCGCTTCGCCACCGCGCTGCGCGAACTGCGCGGCGTCACCGCGTCGCTGCACGTGATCGGATCGTACGACGCGTCGACCGCGCCGCCGCGCGTGGCGGTCGCGCCGCCCGTCGTGGTCGACGAGGCGCCGCCGGCCGCACCGAAGCCCGGGAAGGTTTCGTTCCCGAAGGTCGCGCGCGCGCACGACGGCGTCCGTGCACGCGTCGTCGTGGGCGACGTCGTCGTCGGCGACGGCACGTTCGTCGTCGTCGGCGGTCCGTGCAGCGTCGAGTCGCGCGAGCAGATCCTCGCCACCGCGGAAGCGGTCGCCTCGGCCGGCGCCGTCATGCTGCGCGGCGGCGCGTTCAAGCCGCGCACCTCGCCGTACGCGTTCCAAGGTCTCGGCTGGGACGGCGTAGCGCTGCTCGCCGAAGCGGGACGCGCCGTCGGTCTTCCGATCGTCAGCGAAGTCATGAGCGTGCAGCAGGTCGAGCGCATGGCGCAGTGCGTCGATCTGCTGCAGATCGGCGCGCGCAACATGCAGAACTTCGACTTGCTCAAAGCGGTGGGGCGCGCCGAACGCCCGGTGCTGCTGAAGCGCGGGATGGCCGCCTCGATCGAAGACCTGCTCGCGGCGGCAGAGTACATCCTCGCCGAAGGCAACCCGAACGTGATCCTCTGCGAGCGCGGGATCCGCACCTTCGAAACGGCGACGCGCAACACGCTCGATCTGTCCGCGGTACCGGTGCTGCGGGAGCGCACGCATCTTCCCGTGATGGTCGATCCGTCGCACGGCGTCGGCGTGCGGCGCTGGATCGCGCCGCTGTGCCGCGCGGCGAAAGCGGTCGGCGCGCACGGGCTGCTCGTGGAGGTGCACCCCAACCCCGTCGAAGCCCTGAGCGACGCCGAGCAGGCGCTCACCTTCGGCGACTTCCGCCGCATCATGGACGAGCTGCGCGACGTCCCGCTCGTGCACGATCGCGGCTGAAGCGGGCACCCCCACACATCGCGACGATGGGTACGCGGCGGACATGGAACCGTTCACCGTCGGCCCCGTCGGGCATTTCAGCCTCGCCGTCCGCGATCCGCGCGCGCACGCCGCGTGGTTCACCCGCTGCCTGCGGCTCGAGCCGTTCATGGACCCCGACGACGAGAGCGCGTCGGTCGGCAACGACAGCGTGACGATCTGGTTCCATCGCGGCGAACCGTCGCCCGAGACGGTCGGGCACATCTCGTTTCAGCTCGGCGATCGCGCCGAGCTCGAGCGCGCCCTGGCGCACCTCGAACGGGAAGGCGTCGCGCTGGAAGACCCGGGGCATGAGATCGGGCCGATGGCGCCGGGCCAGGACGACTATCTCGGCCTCTGGTTTCACGACCCGGACGGGTACCGCTGGGAGCTTTCGGCGCACGTCGTGAAGTAGCGCAGCCGCAGCCGCTCCCAGGAGGCGCCATGACCGCTACCGCAGCCCGTCCCGATCTTCGCTCGCGCATCGGCGATGCCGAATGGGCGACGCGCGTGGAGTTGGCGGCCGCGTACCGCCTCGTCGCGCTGTACGGGTGGGACGATCTGATCTACACGCACATCTCGGCGCGCGTCCCGGGCACCGAGGATTTCCTCATCAATCCGTACGGGATGCTGTTCGAAGAGATCCGCGCGTCGGATCTGGTGAAGGTCGACCTCGAGGGCAACGTGCTGGAAGAGACGCCGTATCCGGTCAACCCGGCGGGCTTCACGATCCACAGCGCGGTGCACTCCGCGCGCGAAGACGTCGGCTCCGTGCTGCACCTGCACACCGTGAACGGCGTCGCCGTGTCGTGCCACGAAGCCGGTCTGCTGCCGCTCAACCAGACCGCGATGCTCGTGCGCGAGGAAGTCGCGTATCACGAGTACGAGGGGGTGGCGTTCAACCTCGACGAGCGCCCGCGGCTGATCGCCGACTTGGGCACGAAATCGATGATGCTGCTGCGCAACCACGGCACGCTCACGACCGGGCGGACCGTGGGCGAAGCGTTCCACTCGATGTACTACTTGGAGCGTGCGTGCGCGATGCAGGTCGCGGCGCTCGCGGGCGGCACGCCGCTGCATCATCCGAGCGAGGCCGTTCAGCGGCTCGTGACGCGCCAGGCGCAGGCGGGGATGGATTCGGTCGCGCGGCTCGCGTGGCAGGGGCTGATCCGCAAGCTCGACCGCGAGCAGCCCGACTACAAGACTTAGCGCGATGAGCGCCGCCGCGCAGTTCCCGGACGAGCAGTCGGAAGCCGGCGAGTTCGTCCGCCAGGACGATGCGTTCCGGGGCTGGATTCGCGCCGACGGCAGCGGCGACTACCCGGTGGAGGCGGGCCGCTATCACCTCTACGTCTCGCTCGCCTGCCCGTGGGCGCACCGCACGATCATCGTCCGCACGCTGAAAGGACTCGAGGACGCGATCGGGATGACGATCGTCGACCCGCTCCGCGACGAGCTGGGCTGGGCGTTTCGCGACGTCCCGGGCGCCTCGCCGCGCGACCCGGTCAACGGGTTCGCCTACCTGGCCGAAGCGTATCGGGCGAGCGATCCGCACTATCACGGACGCGTCACCGTACCGGTGCTGTGGGACACGCGAACGAAGCGCATCGTCAGCAATTCGGACGACGACATCATGCGTATGTTCGAGACGGAGCTCAACGCGCTCGCCGAACGTCCGCAGCTGAACCTGTATCCCGATCCGCTGCGCGGCGAGATCGACGCGCTGAACGCGCGGATCTACGACCGGCTCAACAACGGCGTCTACAAGGCGGGCTTCGCGACGAGCCAGCGAGCCTACGAGCACGCGGCGCGCGGCGTCTTCGCGATCCTCGACGAGCTCGATGCACGTCTCGCGACGCGACGGTTCCTGTTCGGCTCGCGGCAGACCGAAAGCGACTGGCGCACGTTCGTGACGCTGATCCGGTTCGATCCGGTCTACGTCGGGCACTTCAAATGCAACCTGCGCCGGATCGCCGACTATCCGAACCTGTCAGCGTACCTGCGCGACCTCTACCAGACCGACGGCGTGGCCGGCACGGTGAGCTTCGACCACATCAAGCGGCACTACTACATGACGCACGACGAGATCAACCCGACGCGCATCGTGCCCATCGGCCCGGCGCAGGACCTGAGCGAACCGCACGGCCGCGAGCGACTCGCCGGGGAAGCGTGAGCGCGACGCGAGGGCTCTACGGTGTCGCGCATCCGCATTTCGCGAGCAGGGTCTTCGTCGCGGCGGCGGCCGCTCGCGTATGGAGCAGCGCGCGGGCTCGCGGGCGCTCGAAGTTCCTATTGCGCGTCTTCGGCGCGAGCGCACGTTCCGCATCGCCGAGGAAGCTCAGCGCAGCCTGAAGCCGCTCGCCGCCGCTTTCGACGCCCGCCGGCGCCTCCGCACGCCGCTTCGAGTCGATGATGCCGTCGTCGAGCGCTCCGATCGCTTCGTAGATCGACTGCGTCGCGCGCTTGTAATTGGGGTCGTCGGCGTGCACGGCGTCCGTGTGGGTCAGCATCCATAGCGCGTCGACGAGGCTCTTCCACGCCGACTCGTAGCGAGCTCGTTCGGCACGCGAAGACTCCTGCGCGCTGACGCTCCGCGCCGGCGCGCCGTGACGGCTTTCGGCAGGCGCCGGCGGGTGCGGCTGTTCCTTCGCCGACGAGGGCGGCGACGCGGCCGGTGCCGTCTCGCTGCGAGGAAGAGCCGGCTTCACGCCGGCAGCGCCCTCGACGAGCCAACGCCCGTCACCGGCGACGAACGCGGCGATCGCGTTTCCCGTGACGGCCCTGCCGTACGCGCTGAAATGAGCTTCCGTGCTGCCGAAGAGGGCCCGATGCGTTGGCTGCGCTTCGGCCGTTTCGTACGCGGCCGTCAGATCCAGCAGCGGCACGCCGGAGCGGCGCGCAGCGTCCACGAGCATCGCGTACTCCTCGTCATGCTCGCGCCACGGTGCGTTGCCGCTGACCGTATACGACCAGAACTCCTCGGCGGGCGCGAACTGCACCGAGACCGGCTCGGTGACGACGAGCAACGGAATGTGCGCGGCTCGCAAGCGATCTGCCAGCGCGCGCAGCGCCGCAGCGAGCGCGGCCGTTCGAGCCGCGGCAGACCGGCCGGCGGCCGGCGGAATCGAGCCGGTATTCAGCTGAAAGATCATCGCGTCGAACAGGTTTGCGTCGCTGTACTCGTTCGCGAACTGCGCGAGCGCGGTGACGTCGACGCCGGGCGCCAACGCGGGGAGGACACGAATCGGCCCGGCGCTCGGGAAATCGCTTTGCAAACGCGTCTGAAGGACGCCTTCGATGGAGTCGGACCAATCCGTATCGCTGTAGACCTGCGAGTTGCCGACGAAAGCGATGCGATACGCCGGCTTCCCGCCGCCGGCCGCGTTGGCCGCCACCAGCGAATCGTCGATGGACTTCCACGGGTCGAAGGGACGAACGAACGCGGACAGCATCCGGAGCCTGCGGTTCCCCGCGTCAGCGACGACGATGCGGCCGTCCGGCTCTCGCGCGAGACCCGCCGGCGCATCGAAGCGCGCGGCGGTACCGACGCCGTCCGCGAAGGCGGCGTCGTCGGCGGCACCGTCCATCGTGGTCGATCCCGCGAGGACCTTCGTTTCGCCGGAGATCGTTTCGAGCAGCCGAACGCTGTCCGTGCGCGGGTCCGTGTACACCACCGTATCGTCGTCGAGCGCGAGCAGCGCGAACGCGTTTCCGTTCAAACGATCGCCCAGCAGTCCGAGCGTGGACGACAACGTTCCGGCTTGCGGCGAGGCGAATCGCCGGTCGGCGAAGTTCTGACCGATGTAGAAGCGCGCGGTGATCCCCATCAGGTCGGCGGCGAAGATCACCGGCCCCTGCGGGCGATCGCGGACCGCCACCGCCCATGGCTGATGGCCGAGCCCGGTGATGGTCGACACGTAGCCGAACCTGCTGATCTTTCGAATCGCGTAGTGATCCGCGACGTACAGGTCGCCCTTCTCGTCCGTCGCGATACCGGTCGGAAGCATGAACGTCGCGCTTTCGCGCGGGCCGTCGGCATGCCCCGGCACGCCGGGCTTCCCGCTGAACGTGGACACTGCGCCGGCAGGGGTGATGCGCCGGATGCAATGGTTCTCGGAATCGGCGACGTAGACGTCGCCGTCGGTTCCGATCGTCATCCCCATCGGCCAGTTGAAGCGCGCCGCGCGCCCTGAACCGTCCGCGTAGCCGCCGGCGATGAAGAGCTTACCCTCGATCGGTGTGTCGGGACCTGCGAGCGTGCGTACCGTGCCGTCCGGTTCCACCGCGCGGATACGCTGCGCGGCAGCGTCAGCCACGTAGATCGTACCGTTACGGCCGTACGCGACACCGACCGGAAGGGTGTAACTGGCATTCCTACCGTCCCGGGTTCCGAGGTCGCCGGAACCGGAGAGCGTCGTCACCGCCGGGCGCTCGCCCGGAGCCGCTGCGATTGCGAGCGTCGGTATGAAGACGAGCGCTACAGCGGCCGCCATGCGCTTGCACAACATGCCTCGCGTGACGAGGCGGGTCTTCGTTGGAGGCAGCCGACGAACTCGAGGCAATGCGTCGGCGCTGCACGTTTCGCTGTTCCCGAAAGCAGCGGACGGGTTTTGGATCGTTGCGTTCTTCTCGGGCTCTCTTTGGTGCGCCACGCTTCACCGCCCGTTCCGCGTATCGCGATCGCCGGCCGCGTCGGCCTCGCGCCGATCGACGTACGCGTGCTCGGTGCGTCCGTACCAGCGCACGCGCTCGCGACCGATGCCGCGGTTTCCGCTCGAGCGGACGACGGCGTCGTGCGGACCGTGCGCGCGCGCCGCTTCCGTGGCGAACGTCGCGAGCGACGAGCGTTCCGCGTGGTGCGTCGCGGCCATTGAAGGCGCCGGCGCGGCGAAGAACGGGGCGGAGGCAGCAAGGGCCGCGATGTGACGACGAATCAAGGTCCCCTCCAAGATCGACGTAGCGGAGCCCGGTGGACCGCTGCTCCTGCGACCCGCCCCGCCGGGCCGCGGCTCAGCCTACACCACGGCCGGAATGACGGGTACGACGCGCATCCCCAGCGCTCCGGCATTCCGCGCGCCGCTCCGGCTCCGCCGCCGTTTCGGGGCAGGACCGTCGTCGCGGTTCACGAGCCGGCACGCGCAGCCGACGAGCCCCAGCTCGGCCGCATCGAAAAGCCGTCGTCCCGTATGGAGGCTTCCGGCTCAGCCCTCTCGCGACTTGACCGAAACGACCACGTTGATGTCGTCGACGCCCGACTTGCGAATCAACGTGATGCCGACGGCCTGGTGACCCCATGCGAACTTGAACGTGAAGTCGAACCGCTCGACGCCGGAGTCCGTCTGCCGCGCGAAGCTCTCGAACCGCCCCATGAAGTCTTTCACGGCGGTGCACGGTGCGACGTCACGGAAGAAGTTCAAGCCGATCGTTCCGGCCTGATCGCGGCGTGCGAGCCGCGCCTCCGCGAGGTTGTAGCGCAGGATCCGGCCCGTGCGGTCCATCGTGATGACGCCGTTGGGGTACGCGTCCAACTGCGCGCGGTCCATTGAGAAGATTCCTTCGTCGATCGTCGTTTCCATCGTGACGCATCCTTTCGATCAGGCAGGCACGGGGTAGGGATCGGGCGTCGGCGCCTGCGGCGACGGTTCTTCGGTGGGGGCCAGCTCCGCGAGCACACGGGCGAGCGCGGATGCACGGTGCTCCAACGCCTCGACGTCGCGGGCAGAGGCGCCGATCGTGCGCTGCAGCTCGCCTTCCGCGCGTTCGATCCGCTCGGCGCGCTCCAGCGTCTCGCGCGACTCTTCGTTGATCTCGATGAAGCGCAGCAACGTGCTTTCGCACGCGCGCTCCATCTGCTCGGCCGCGGCGGCGTTCTGCTCGGAGACGGACGCGATGCCTTGCATGGCGTCGTGCACGCCGCGCGAATCCCTCGTCATGTCGGCGACGAATTCCGCGAGCTGGTCCGCGACGATCTGCGTCGTCCCGACCGTCTCGGCGAGCGCGCCCAGCGCGTCGCCGGCGTCGCGTGAGCGCTCGATCCCGTCGTCGATGAGGCGCGCCGCGACCTCGAAGGACTCGGACGTCGCCCGCGCACCGGCGGTGATGTCGGCGAGAATCGTACCGATCTCGCGGGTGGAGCGATTCGACTGCTCCGCCAATTTCCGTACTTCGTCGGCGACGACGGCGAAGCCGCGCCCGTGCTGTCCCGCGCGCGCCGCTTCGATAGCCGCGTTCAGGGCGAGAAGATTCGTTTGATCGGCGATGCTTTCGATCGTGGCGACGATCGTCCCGACGGCCTCGGTGCGTTCGACGAGGCGGCGCATCACCTGCGTCGCGTCCTGCGACGCGGCACGAAGACGCGCCATCATCGCGGCCGTCGCGTCCACCGCGCCCGCCCCGGAGGCGGCGCGCTCGGCGGCGGCGCGCGCCGACTCGGCTACGTGCGAACCGGCGGCGGCGATCCCCGTGATCCGGCCGTCGAGGCTCGCGATCGCGCCCGCCGCGTCCACGAGCGAGTTGCTCTGGTGGCGTGCACCGTCGGCGATCTGCCGTGCCGCGCGCGCGAACTCTTCGGCGCCGATCAAGCCTTCGGTGATGCGCGCCGCCTGTGCCGAGGTTCCGTCGCGCAGCTCACGCATCGCATCGGCGATCGCGGCGACCGACGCATGCGAGGCGTCGCTCGACGCGGCGAGCGCCTCCGCGATGCTGGTGACCGACAGCGCATCCGAGAAGAGCCGTCCGATTCCGGACGACAGTCGGGCGATCGTACGCGACGAGATCGCGGCGGCGTCGCGAAGGTTTTCGATCGAAGCGCCGGCAGCCGCGCGTTCGCGCGCGCGCGCCCGGCCGACGGCGCGAAACGCGGCCGGCACGCACAGCGCACAGAGGACGGCAACCGAAACGACGGCCGCAAACATACCGAAGGACCTCCGTGAACCCGCAGCCCCGGGCGCCCATCCATGACGCGCGGGCGATTGTCAGCACCGTACCGGCGCCGCATGCGGGCGTCAAATCGTGTCCTGGACAAAGCCTTGACGGGACCCCGGCGGTTGCGGCTAGGATGGTGCGATGCCGGCGTACTCCATCGCGACCGTCGCGCGCATGACGGGGATCTCCATCGAGACCCTCCGCGCCTGGGAGCGGCGTTACGAGCTCGTCACACCGCAGCGCGACGCGACGGGAGTGCGTCGCTATGACGACCGCGACGTCGCGCGACTCGAGCTCGCCCGCGCGGCGACGGCGCTGGGCCATCCGATCCGCTGGGTGGCGAAGCACAGCGACGACGAGCTGCGCGCGATGGTCGGTGCGCCGCACGCCGCCGCGGACGGGGTCGCCCTGGATCCGACGGTACGCGCGGTGCTCGGACACTTGGGACGCTACGAGATCGTCGAGGCGGAACGCGCGCTCAACACGGCCGCGCTGCTGCTCGCGCCGGACGACTTCGTGCTGCGCGTGCTCGCGCCGCTGATGCGGACGGTCGGCGCACTGTGGGAGCGCGCGGAGCTGTCGGTGGCGCAGGAGCATCTCGCCTCGCAGCTCGTCCGCGATCTGGTCGCGCGCCTCGTCGGGGCGCGCACGGTTCGCGACGCGTGCACCATGCTGTTCTGCACGCCTCCCGGCGAGCTGCACGAGCTGGGCATCGATTTGGCGGCGGCTCTCACGGCCGCGCACGGCTTGCGCCCGTGCGTCCTGGGCGCCTCGCTTCCCGCATCGGACGTCGCAGCGGCGACGCGCTCGCTGCGTCCGCGTGCCGTCGTGATCGGCACGACGCTGTGCGTGGATCCGGCGATGCTCGCGCGCTATCTCGGCGAGCTTTCCGCGACGCTTCCGCCGAAGACCGAGCTTTGGGTCGGGGGCGAAGGCACGCGACGCGCCGAGGCATGGCCGTCGCGCCCGCGCAGCGTCCCGCGCCTCGAAACGTTCGCATCGCTCATCGCCGGGCTGGCGCCGTGACGCCGCTCCTCGCCCGGCGTGCTCGTCGCCGCGCGCCGGGCCGTCGCCGCCGGCGACCGATTCGCAGCATCGCTGAAACGACGAAGCCGGCGTCGTCCGTGACGAGCACCGGCTTCGTTCATCGACGAGCGCGCGGCGCGATCGCGCCGCGGCTCCCGATCGGTCGGGATCAGCGCCAGCGGCGGCCCCAGCCCCAGCCCCACCCGAAGCCCAAGCCGACGTCGATCGCCGGACGCGGCGCCACGACGACCGCGGGGATGTGCGCGTCGATCTCGTTCGCCGCGAACGTGCGGCCGGCGTTGTAGCCGTAGATCGTCACGGGCATCCCGTTTTGCAGGGTCAGGCCGGTGGGATTGATCACCGTGCCCTGGTGCAGCTCGACGTTGTCGAGGTAGCCGCGCCGGTCGCGCAGCGTCACCGAATACTTGCCGTCGAAGTTGACGACCGTGCCGTCGATGCGCTGATCGCGGCTCGCCCGCGCGTAGGACGGCGCGGGCGCCTGCGCGGCCGGCCCCGCCGGCGGCGGAGGCGGAGCGGGCTGAGCCGCCGCGCCGAGCGGGACCGCCAACGGCGCGAGGGCGAGAACGGCTGCCGCCGCGGCAGCCTTCAAGGAATGGTGCATCATTGCACCCTCTACAACCGGTCGGGCACGCCGAATGGTGCCATGCCGGCGCGCGCCGGCGCGGCCGGAATGCACGGTCGCCTCCGTCGTTCTCAGACGATTACAAGCCGTTTGGTTCGGCGGCGATCGACGCGAGCACCCGGTCGACGACCGCGCCGGCTTCGCCGACGTAGCGGGCGGGATCCAGCAGCTCCGCGAGCTGTGCGCGGTCCACGTGCGCCGCGACGTCGGGGCGTACCGCGAGGACGTCCAGCAGCGGACGCCGCGCGGCGATCGCTTCGGACGATGCCGACTCCACGATCGCGTGCGCGCGCGCGTGGCCCACGCGCTCGGCCAGCGCCATCGACACGGCCTCCGCGACGATGAGCCCGTGCGTCTCGTCGAGGTTCGCCCGCATGCGCGCCGCATCGACGCTGAGCCCTTCGACGATCGTGCGCGCGTGCGCGAACGCCGCCGACGCGAGGACGCAGATCTGCGGCAGCGCGATCTCTTCGCTCTGCCACGGCCCGGTCGAGCGCTGGTGATCGCCCGGCATCGCCTGCAGCATCAGCGGGACGAGCGCGTGCACGCCGCGCGTCGCGGCGATCACGTACTCGCTCGCGATCGGATTGCGCTTCTGCGGCATCGTGCTCGAACCGCCGCGGCCCGGCGCGTGCGGCTCGGCGGCCTCCGCGACCTCGGTCTGCATCAGCAGGATCACGTCGGTCGCGATCTTCGCGAGGCTCCCGCACGCGATGCCGAGCGCGCAGGCGACCTCGGCGAACGCGCTGCGGTCCACGTGCCACGGCGCGTCCGCCGCATGCAGGTCCAGCTCGCACGCGAGCGCCAGCGCGACCTCGCGACCGCGCGCGCCGAGCGAGGCCAGGGTTCCGACCGCGCCGCCGAACTGCAGCACGCGCGAGCGCGCGAAGACGTCCCGCAGCCGGCGGCGATGCTCGAGCAGCGGCGCCAGCCACACGGCGCAGGCGTACCCGAACGTGATCGGCAGCGCGTGCTGCAGATGCGTGCGTCCGGGCATCGTGTCGTCGCGGTGCAGCTTCGCGAGCGCGGCGAGCGCTTCGATCGTCGCGTCGAGGTCGGGCGCGAGCAGCGCCCACGCATCGCGCAACTGCAGCACGGTCGCGCTGTCGAGCACGTCCTGCGTCGTCGCGCCCCAGTGCACGTAGCGGCCCGCGTCGTCACCGGCGAGCCGCGCGAGCTGCTTCGTCAGCGCGACGACCGGATAGCCCACCGTGTCGGCCGACGCCGCGATCGCGGCGAGGTCGATCCGCTCGGGATCGGCAGCCGCGGCCTCGATCGCCGCGGCGGCGTCTTCGGGAATGACGCCCGCACGCGCCTCGGCCCGCGCGAGCGCCGACTCGAAGCGCAGCATGGCGGCGACGCGGCGGCGCGCTCCGAACGCCTCGCGCATCGCGGCCGTCCCGTAGAGCGCGCCGAACAGCTCCATCAGATCGCGAAGAACGCCGTCTCGTTCGGGCCTTGCAGCACGATGTCGAAACGGTACGACGTGAAGCCGCCCTGCGGCGCGATCTGCTCCGCGACCAGCGTGCGGCGCACGGCTTCGTCGGCGATCGCCGAGAGCACCGGATCGCGACGGTTCTCCTCCTCGCGATCCGAAAAGTAGATGCGCGTGACGAGCTGGCGCAGCAGCCCGCGCGCGAAGACGTTGACGTTGACGTGCGGCGCCTGGCGCGCGCCGTCGGGGCGTTCGACCGCACCGGGGACGACGGTGCGAAACCAAAACCGTCCTTCCACGTCCGTGCAGGCGCGGCCGAAGCCGCGGAAGAGCCGGTCGCTCGGCACCGGAGCGAGGTCTTCGGGATGCGCGTAGCGACCGTCCGGACCGGCCTGCCAGATCTCGATGAGCGCGTCGGGCACGGGGCTGCCGTCGCCGTCGAAGACGGCGCCGTCGATGCGGACAATCTCGCCTTCGGCGCCCTCGCGCGTCAGATCGCTCCACGCCGGGCGCTTCAGCGCTTCGCGGAAGAACGGACCGATCGTCTGCGAGCCGGTCGGGATGAGCTTCATCAGCGGCTCTCCGCCGGCGTCTCGGCGCGCCCGCGCAGCACGATGTCCCAGGTGTAGCCGAGGGCGTACTCCGCCTCGCTCAGGTTCGCGTCGTACGACGAGACCAGCCGCTCGCGCGCCTCGGCGTCCGGGATGCTGTGAAAGACGGGGTCGGTCTCGAGCAGCGGGTCGCCCGGAAAGTACATCTGCGTGATGATCCGCGTCGCGAAGCTGGGTCCGAACACCGAGAAGTGGATGTGCGCCGGACGCCACGCGTTGTACGTGTTGCGCCACGGATACGCGCCGGGGCGGATCGTCAGAAACCGCCAGCGGCCCTCGTCGTCGGTGACGACTTGACCCGCGCCGGTGAAGTTCGGATCGAGCGGCGCGTCGTGCTGATCGCCGTCGTGATGGTACCGGCCCGCCGCGTTGGCCTGCCACACCTCGACGAGCGTGTTGCGCATCGGGCGGCCGTCCTCGTCGAGCACGCGCCCGCTCACGATGATCCGTTGCCCCATCGCCTCACGGCCGTTCACGCGCGTGAGGTCGGTCGCGTTCGGACCGCACCACAGGTCTTCGAACGTCGGGCCGGTGATCTCCGAGAGCGATTGCGCCAGCTCGATCGGTGCGCGCTTCGGATGGCGCTTGATCGTGCTCGTGTACGCGGGAAAGTCGTGGGGCGGCTGCGTGCCTTCGCGATGGCGCGCGTACGGAACGGGGAGCGGTCGAGGGATCATGATGTGCTCTCTTCGTCGATCTCGCGGTAGACGTCGGCGGCGTGATGGAAGGCGGTGTTCGCGGCGGGTACGCCGGCGTAGACGGCGACGTGCATGAGGACTTCCTTCACCTCGTCGCGCGTCACGCCGGCGTTGCGCGAGGCGCGCAGGTGCAGCCGCAGCTCGTCGATCCGGCCGAGCGCGGCGGTCATCGCGATGGTCAGCATGCTGCGGGTCTTGCGGTCGAGCCCCGGCCTCGTCCAGATCTCGCCCCAGGCGTAGCGCGTGATGAACTGCTGGAAGTCGCGCGTCAGCTCGGTCGCCGACGCGGTCGCGCGCGCCACGTGCTCCTCGCCGAGGACCGCGCGCCGGACCTCCATCCCGCGCTCGTAACGCTCGTCGCTCATCGCGCCTCCTCGAAAAATGCGAGCAGCGTGCGCGCGAGCGCGTCCGGCTGCTCCGCGGGGATGATGTGGGCGGCGCCGTCGATCGTCACGAACCGCGCGCCGGGAACGGCTGCGGCGAGCGCCTCGCCGGCCGCCGGCGTGGTCGAAGGGTCCTCGGCGCCCGAGACGACGAGCGTCCGCGCACGGATGCGCGCGTCGTCGGCGCGCAGGTCGGCATCGCGCACGGCACGGCAGCCTTCCAGATACCCGTCCACCGGCGTGCGCTGCAGCATCGTGCTGAAGCCCTGCACGACGTCGGGCTCCTCGCGCCGCATCCGCTCGGTGAACCAGCCGCTCATCACGCCGTCGGCGATCGCGGCGAGCCCGCCGGCGCGAATCGTCTCCATGCGCGCGTCCCAGCGCGACGGCGGGCCGATGACGTTTCCCGTCGCGCAGAGCGCGACCGATTCGACCCGCTCCGGATGCTCGGCGGCGAAGCGCTGACCGACCATCCCGCCGATCGACACGCCCGCGAAGCGAACGCGCGCGATCCCGAGCGCGTCGAGCAGCGCGACGGCGTCGTCGGCGCGGCGCGCCACGGTTGCGGCGGCGGCGTCCTCGCCGAGGGTGCAGCTCGTCAGTCCGTGGCCGCGCATGTCGTAGCGCAGCACACGATACGAGGCGGCCAGCGCGGGAACGGCCGGATCCCACATGTGGAAGCTCGTGCCGAGCGAGTTCGCGAGCATCAGCACCGGCGCGCCGGCGGCACCGCTCAGATCGTACTGCACGACGAGGTCGGCGGCCCGAACGAACGGCATCTACGTCTCCTCCCGCAGCCAGTGCTTCGCGGCGTTGCGGACGTGCTCGCGCGCCAGCCGCTCCGCGCGTTCTTCGTCGCGCGCGCGGATCGCGTCGAGGATCGCGCCGTGCTCGCCCGCCGAGCGGGAGAGCCGGCGGCCCTGATTCTGGAGGCGCATGTAGACGACTTCCGACGACATCCGCACGAGCGCGACGAACTGGCGCAGGCGCTCGTGGCCCGTCGCCTCGACGATCGTGACGTGAAAGTCGCCGTTCGCAACCAGATAGCGGTGCTTGTCGCTCGGCGCCGTCGACTCCATCTCACCCTCCAGCTCGGCGAGGCGGCGCTCCGTCTGCGCGTCGAGACCGCGGCGCGCGAGCAGCCGCGCCGCGAGACCGTCGATCACCTCGCGCACGTCGAGGATCTCGCGGGCATCGCGCGCGTCGAGCGCGACGACCGAGGCGGCGCCGCTCGGCGAGACGACGATGAACCCTTCGCGCTCGAGCGAGATCAGCGCCTCGCGGAGCGGCGTGCGGCTCACCTGCAGCTGCTTCGCGAGCTGCTCCTGGCGCAGGACCGTCCCCGGCGCGAGCTTCCCTTCGAGGATCAGCCGGCGCAGCTGATCGACGATGCTCTCCTTCATCCGCGGCCGCCGCGCGAGCGCGACCGGCACGATCTCGGTGGTCGTGGCCGCGGCGGCGCGCGCGGGGCGGTTCATCGCCGAGCTTCTCCGAGGATCGGCAGCACTTGCGCTTTCAGCTCGGCCTTCGCCACGCGCATCGTCGGCGTCAGCGGAAACTCGTCGCGGAAGAGGACGCGCATCGGAACCTTGTACGGCGCGAGACGCTCGCGGCACCACGCGCGCAGCGCGTCCTCGTCGGCGCTTGCGCCGGGGACGCGGATCACGCACGCGACGACGTCTTCTTCGGAGAGCGCGGACGGTACGCCGATCACGGCCGCCTCCCGCACGTCGGGATGCAGCGCGAGCGCGTCCTCCACCTCACGGGGGGCGATGTTCTCACCCCGCCGGCGGATCATCTCCTTGTAGCGTCCGACCAGCACGACGTCACCGTCATCATCGACGTAGCCGGCGTCGCCGGTATGCAGCCAGCCGTCCTCGAGCGTCCGCGCCGTGACCTCGGGCGCGTTCCAGTACCCGGGCGTCACCGCCGCGTTGCGGAATTGCAGCTCCCCCGCCTCGCCGCGCGCGGCCGGCGTGCCGTCGGTCTTGACGATGCGCAGCTCGTTCGGGACGAGACCGTCCGGATGGACGCGCGGTCTGCCGATGCTGGAGCGCTTCGCGCGTGACGTCGGTGACTCGACGCAGCCGAACGTGTTCTCCGACATCCCGAAGCCGGTCACGATCCGCACGTCGAAGCGGCGCTCGAACGCGCGGTTCCGCTCGGGCTCGAGCGCGGGCGCGGCGTAGATCGTCCGCAGCGGACCGGGCACGTACGACTCGGGCGGCTGCCCCTCGAGGATCGCCACCATCGCGCCGATGAGATTCACCTCGGTCACGTCGAGCGCCGCCGCGTCACGCCAGAAGGTCGATGCGCGGAACTTCGGCGAGACGGTCAGCCGGTAGCCGTTCGCGAGCGCCGTCATCAGCGAGTACGCCTGCGCGTTGATGTGAAAGAACGGCAGCAGGCACCACAGCCGCTCGCGCTCGCCGAGCCCGATCCACGTGCGCATCGACTGCCCGGCGGCGACGTACGCGAGATGCCGGACGAGCGCGCCCTTCGGGCGGCTCGTCGTCCCCGAGGTGTAGACGATCGCGGCGGCGTCGGCGGGGTCGGGATCGGGGACGGGCGCCGGTTCCGCGTCGGCAAGGGCTCCGGCCGCCGCGACGGCGACGCCCCGCGCACCGGCCGCAGCCTCGAGCGCGGCCAGCGAATCCGCGTCGCCGAGCGCGATCCGCGGTTCCAGGTCCGAGACGACGTAGTCCAGCTCGGACGGCGTGAGCGCGGGGTTGACGGCGGCCGGGATCGCGCCGGCGTGGATCGCCGCCAGCCAGGCCTCGATGAGCGGGACGCCGTTCGTCGCCGAGAGCAGCACGCGATCGCCGGGCCGCACGCCGCACGCCCGCAGCTTCCCGGCGCCACGCGCGGCGTTCGCCGCGGCCTCGGCGAACGTCCGCTGCACGCCGGACGAGACGAGGAAGGGCCGATCGCCGTACCGCCGTGCCGCCTCGTCGACGAACCGCGGGATGCTTTGGATTCCGGTATCCAAAATGGTCGTCGCGCCTTCGCGCCGGGACTTGGGTATCCTTGGTCCATGCGACGCTCGCTCGCCGCCGCTTCCGCACGGGCGGCGCTCGCTCCGATGGTCTCCGCCGCGCGGCGAATCGCCACGCTCCTCGCGTACGCGCGGCCCTGAGCGGCACGCGCCTCGCGCGAATCGCTCTCGCGCTCTTCGTTCTCGCCTTCTTCTTCTACGCGGCGCTCAGTCATCGCGTCTACCGCCACACGCTGCCGTACCGCGTCATCGCGGCGATCTTCGGCGAGGACCAGGAAAATTTCGCGGCGACGGTGATCCGCAAGCTCTACAGCGTCGTCGCCTTCACCGTCGTCGGCGTCGCGATGAACCTTTCGCTGCCGCCGTCCCGCCGGCGCACGCTGTGGACGGTCCTCGCGGTCGCCGCGTTCTCCGCGTGCATCGAGGTCGCGCAGAAGCTCCATCACGCGCGCGAAGGCTTCGGATCGAATCTCTTCGACGTCGGCTGCGGCGCGCTCGGCGGCTGGCTCGGCGCGCTGATCGTGAACGGTTTCCGGCGCAGGCGCCTCGCCGCCGCGCGGGCGCCCCGGCTCAGACGTTGACCGGTGTGAGGAGCGGCTTCCCGGCGGCGAAGGCGACCAGGTTCTCCGCGGCGACCATCGCCATGCGCGTGCGCGTCTCGACGGTCGCGCTCCCGATGTGCGGAAGGACGACCACGTCGTCGCGGTCGGCCAGCGGATGCCCGGGCGGCAGCGGCTCGGGATCGGTCACGTCGAGCGCGGCGCCGGCGATCTTCCCGTTGTCGAGCGCGCGCAGGAGCGCGGCGGTGTCGGCGACGGCGCCGCGCGCCGCATTCACGAAGATCGCGGTCGGCTTCATCAGCGCGAACGCGTCGTCGTCGAACATCCCGCGCGTCTGCGGCGTCAACGGCACGAGCGCGACGACGGCGTCCGACTCGGCGAGCAGCGCGTCGAAGTCACGGTACTGCGCGCCCGTCTGCGGATCGGCCGCCGCGACGGCGGTGCGGTTGAAGTAGATCACGCGCATCCCGCTCACGCGCGCGCGCCGCGCGACCGCCTGCGCGATCGCGCCGTATCCGACGAGTCCCAACGTGGCGCCGGCGAGATCGTGGCCGTACGGCATGTCCGCCTGCGTCCAGCGCCCGTCACGCACCCATCGGATGCCGAGCCCGAGCCGGCGCAGCCCTACGATGACCAGCGCGTAGGTGAGATCGGCGACGGCTTCGTCGAGCGATCCGCGCGAGTTGGTCAGAACGATCCCGCGCGCCGCGAGCGCGCCGAGATCGACGTTGTCGTAACCGACCGAGTACGACGCGACGATGCGCAGCTTCGGCGCCGCCGCAACGAACCGTGCGTCGACCGGCGTTCCCGAGCCGATCAGAACGCCGTCCGCCGTCGCGAGCGCGTCGTCCCACTCGTCGCGCGGCAGCGCCGAGACGTCGGTCACGCGCGCGTGCGCGCGCAGATGCTCGACGGCGCGCGGCGCAACGGCCGTGGTCACGACGAAATGAGGCGAATGCATCCGCGCCGTCTACGGCGCCGCGTCGCGAACGCCTTCGACGGTGCGAGCGCGGGAGCGGCGAACCGTTCCGTGCGCCTAGAGTGCCGCTGCGATCGCCTTGCCGACCTCTTCGGTGCTCGCGGTTCCGCCGATGTCCCGCGTGCGGGGCCCGTCGGCCAGGACGCGTTCGATCGCGCGTACGACGTCCGCCGCGGCTTCGGGGTGACCGAGATGGTCGAGCATCATCGCGCCCGACCAGATCTGGCCGATCGGGTTCGCGACGCCCTTGCCGGCGATGTCGGGTGCGGAGCCGTGGACGGGCTCGAACATCGAGGGGAACTCGCGCTCGGGGTTGAGATTCGCGGACGGGGCGATGCCGATCGTCCCGGTCACCGCCGGCCCGAGGTCGGAGAGGATGTCGCCGAAGAGATTCGTGCCGACGACGACGTCGAACCAGTCGGGGTGCAGCACGAAGTGCGCGCTGAGGATGTCGATGTGATAGCGGTCGTGACGAACGTCCGGATAGCGCGCGCCGACCGCGTCGACGCGCTCGTCCCAATACGGCATCGTGATCGCGATGCCGTTCGACTTCGTCGCCGCGGTCAGGTGCCTCTTCGGGCGGCTGCGCGCCAGCTCGAACGCGTACGTGAGGATGCGGTCGCAGCCTTTGCGGGTGAAGATCGACTCCTGCATCGCCAGCTCGTCGTCGGTACCCTCGTTGAACCGGCCGCCGACCGAGGAGTACTCGCCTTCGTTGTTCTCCCGGACGATCCAGAAGTCGATGTCGCCGACGGTCCGGGATGCGAGCGGCGAGACGATCCCCGGCATGAGGCGCACGGGGCGCAGGTTGACGTACTGGCGGAACTGCCGCCGGATCGGGATCAGCAGCCCCCACAGCGAGACGTGATCCGGCACCGTCGGAAAGCCGACCGCGCCGAGAAAGATCGCATCGTGCGAGCGGATCTGCGCGAGCCCGTCGTGCGGCATCATCGCGCCGGTCTCGAGATATCGCTCGCAGCTCCAGTCGAAATGATCCCAGGTGAAGCGCAGCCCGTGCTTCGCAGCGGCCGCTTCGAGCACGCGGATCCCCTCCGGGACGACTTCCTTGCCGATGCCGTCGCCGGGGACGACGGCTATCCGATGCTGCATCGCGGTGGTTGCGCCGCGATCGCGCGGACGCCGCGGCGGCTTGGCACGGCACGGTCGCTTCGCATCAGCGCTGGTTCGCGGGCAGGAAGCCCAGCGAGATCCACGGCACGAACGCGACGAT
The DNA here is from genome assembly GCA_035650875.1 of Vulcanimicrobiaceae bacterium. Classification (GTDB taxonomy): domain Bacteria; phylum Vulcanimicrobiota; class Vulcanimicrobiia; order Vulcanimicrobiales; family Vulcanimicrobiaceae; genus Vulcanimicrobium. Next base: position 173,971 of record DASRGU010000004.1, on the reverse strand, counting down.
CAGGAGGCCGATCAGCAGCGCGATCATGTACGGGATCAGCGGCTTGACGATCGTCTCGGGCTCCGATTTTCCGATCGCCGCGGCGCCGAAGAACCCGATCCCCACCGGAGGCGAGAACAAGCCGACCCCCATGGCGAGCACCGCGACGATCGCGTAGTGGATCTCGCTGATCCCCGCCGCCTTCGCGACCGGGAACAGCAGCGGCCCGAAGAGCACCATCGCCGGGATCCCTTCGAGCACCGAGCCCAGGATGATGAAGAGCACGATCGAGAGCAGCATGATGCCGATCTTGCCGCCCGGCGCATGCCCGAGAATGTCGGCGAGCTGCTGGGCGAAGCCGGACTGCGTGAGCGCCCAGCCCATCGCGGTGGCGGTCGCGATGATCAACAGGATCGCGCCCGCCAGCGCGACCGTGTCGACGAGGATCGGATAGAACCTGCGCCAGTCGAACTCGCGATAGATCAGCAGCCCGACCAGGATCGTGTAGAAGATCCCGACCGTGCTCACCTCGGTGGCCGTCGCGATGCCCGCGACGACGAAGTAGCGGATCAGCAGCGGCAGCAGCAGCCCGGGAAGCGCGACGAGGATCGCTTTCGCGACCGCCCGCATCGGCGCGCGCTGCGAGAGCGTCGCGCCCTGGCGCTTCGCGTTCCACAGGGCGACGACGACCAGCAGGATCGCGCACACGACCGCGGGCAGCAGGCCCGCGGTGAACAGTCCGGCGATCGACACGCCGGTCACCGAGCCGATGATGATCAGCACGAGGCTCGGCGGGATCGTCTCCGCCATCGCGCCCGACGTCGCGAGCAGCGCGATCATGTCGCTCCGCTTCTGGCCCCGCCGCTCCATGTCGGGGAAGAGCACGGGCGCGACCGCCGCCATGTCGGCGATCTTCGAGCCGGAGATCCCGGAGACGAGGTACATCGCCGCGACCAGCACGATCGAGAGGCCGCCGCGCAAGTGGCCGACGAGGCTCGCCAGCGCCTCGACGAGCCGCCGCGCGATTCCGGTCATCTCCATCAGCAAGCCGAGGAAGATGAACAGCGGGACCGCGAGCAGGACGAGGTTGGAGACGCCTTCGTTCATGCGGCCGACGACGGTCGCGACCGGAACGGTCGTCGTCAGCGCGAGATAGCTCAGCGTCCCGACGGCGAACGAGAACGCGATCGGGATCCCGATCGCCACGCACGCGCCGACGAACACGACGAAGAACAGGATCAGGTTCAGGTTGCCGAGCCCGGCGAAGGCGCCGCGCCCGAACCACGCCGCGGCGCTGATCACGATGGTGACGAGCGTGACCGTCGCGACGACGCGGAGATTCATCTCGGCGAGACGGATCAGCGCGAGGACCAGGATCAGCGCGAGCGCGACGATGATCGCCAGGACGACGTACGACTGCGGTATCCCGAGCGCGGGCGTGACGTCGATCTGCTCCTGCTGGAAGAACGCCAGCGTCCCCGGCATCAGCTCGATGACGAAGATCGCGGTCACCACCGACGAGATCGCTTCGAGCACCTCGCGCACGCGCGGCGAGGCCCGCCGCAGGATGACCGAGAGCCGGATGTGCTCGCCGCGCCGGTAGGCGACCACCGAGCCCAGCATCGCGAGCCACAGGAAGAGGATCGTCCCGAGCTCGTCGCTCCAGACGAGCGGATTGCCGAGGACGTAGCGCGTGAAGACGCCGGCGGCCAGGATGCAGACTTCGACGCACACGAGGAGCGCGGCGAGCGGTTCGACGACCGCGCCGATGATGCGGTCGATCGCCCGCGTCCAGGGCCGCCGCAGGACGAACACGTCGGCCTGCGACGCGAGCTCGACGTTGTCGAGCGAGTCGGCTGCTGTCATCCGGTGAACGGTCCTATGCGAGCTTGTTGGCGTACTTCTCGAGCGCCGACCAGGCCTTCGGCCCGAACGTCTCTTTCCAGCGCTCGTAGTACTTCGCGTCGATCAGCTTCTGCCGGAAGCTGTTCTTGTCGCACTCGTTGAACGCCATCCCGCGGCGGCTCAGCTTGTCGCGCACGGACTTGCTGAGCAGCACCGTGTCGTTGCGGGCGGCGAGCGTCGCGCGCGCCATCTCGCGCGAGATCACGTCCTGGTACTGCTTCCCGAGCTTGTTCCAGACGTCCTGATTGACGAGCGTCCAGTAGCCCGACCAGATGTGGTCGGACATCGAGACGTACTTCTGCACTTCGTAGAACTTCTGCTGCTCGATGAGCAGCAGCGGGTTCTCCTGCGCGTCGACCACGTGCGTCTGCAGCGCCGTGTACAGCTCGCTCAGCGCGATCGGGGTCGGCGCGGCGCCGAGCGACTTGAACGTGTCGACGCGGATCTGTCCGGGCGAGACCCGGATCTTCAGGCCGGCGAGATCGGCGACGTTGTGGATCGGCTTCGTCGACGTCGTGATGTCGCGGAAGCCGTTCTCCCAGATCTTGTCGAGCACCATCATCCCGCGCGCCCGGATCTCGTCGCGGATCACCGCGCCGAGATCGCCGTCCATCGCGCGGAACACGGCCTCGCGGTTCGGGAACGCATAGGCGACGTTCTCGATCGACGCGACGGGGACGACCGAGTTGAGGAACGCGCCGGGCATCGCGAGCATCTCGGTGGCGCCGCTGCGCAGCTGCGAGATCATCGCCGGGTCGCTGCCGAGCTGGCTCGTCGGGAACGACTTGATCTGGACGCGGCCGTTGGTGGCCTTCGCGATCCGCGCGAACGCTTCGACCGACCGCACGTTGACCGGATGGTCGGCCGGCAGATCGTGCCCGTACTTCAGGTTGAAGTCCGCCGCGCGCGCGGGCGTGACGATCGCGACCGACGCCAGCGCGCCGCCGCCGAGAATGAAGCCGTGCCGGGTGAGAGACAACTGCAGGTCCTCCGTGGCCATGGACGGATGTGACCGTCCCCATACGTCCTCCGGTCTCGCGGGTCCCGGTCGCCGTCGATGCGCCGCCGGCGTCAGAGAAAGTTCTTCAGCTCCTCCTCGCCGAGACCCAGCTCGCGGCGCAGCACCTCCGCTGTGTCGGCGCCGACCGACGACGGGCCGGGGGCGAGCGCCGGCGCGCCCGCGTGCGCGAAGCGCGGGAAGCTGTTGCTGACGGTGACCTCGCCCAGGTCCGGATCGGGCAGCGTCACGAGGGAGCCGCGCGCGGCGATCTGCGGGTTCTCGAAGACCGAATCGATCGTCTCCAGCGGCCCGACCGCGCAGCCGGCCGCGGTGAACGTCGCGACGATCTCGTCGCGCGGGCGCGCTTCGCAGAAGCGCTCGATCAGCGCGTCGAGCTCTTCGCCGTGCACGAGCCGCTCCACGTTCGTGCGGAAGCGCGGATCGCGAACGAGCGCCTCCCCGCCGATGGTGCGCAGCACGCGCTCGGCGACTTCTTGCGTGCTCCCGGAAAGCGCGACCCAGTGGCCGTCGGCGCAGCGATACGCGCCGCGCGGCGCCGTGTCTTCCATACGGTTGCCCAGTCGGCGATGCAACGTGCCGTTCGCCGCGTACTCGGTCAGCTGCGACTCGGTCAGCTTCATGATCGCTTCGTAGATCGCGAAGTCGATCACCTCGCCGTCGCCGCAGCGCAGCCGCCGCGCGTACGCCGCGCAGACCGCGCCCGTCGCCGCCTGTCCCGCCATGATGTCGGCGAGCGGGAAGGCGGGCAGCAGCGGCGGGCGATCGTCGTATCCCGACACCGCCGCGACGCCGGTCATCGCTTCGGCAAGCGTGCCGAAACCGGCGCGGTCGCGGTACGGACCGTCCTGTCCGAACGCCGTCATGCGCAGCACGACGAGATGCGGCGCCGCCGCGAGCAAACGCTCGGGTCCGAGGTTCCACCGCTCGAGCGTCCCCGGCCGGAAGTTCTCGACGAACACGTCGAACGACGGCAGCCAGCGCAGCAGCAACTCTTGGACGGCCGGATCGTGCAGGTCGAGCGCGACGCTTTTCTTGTTGCGGCCGAGCGATTTCCAGTACAGGCCGATCCCGTTCTTCCGTGCGCCGTACCGCCGCGCGTGGTCTCCCGAACCGGGGCGCTCGATCTTCACCACGGCGGCGCCGAAGTCGGCGAGCATCGCGCACGTCGTGGGCCCGGCGATCATGGTCGAGCAGTCGAGAACGCGTACGCCGGCGAGCGGACCGCCTTCCGTCATCCCCGCAACAGTCGTCGGCGCACGGCGAATTCCTTGCGATTTGCATTTCCTTGCGCACGTGATGTATTGTTATGGCAACGGACACGAGGCGGGGGTGTACTCGACCGATTCGCTCTCATGCGGATGGAGTTCACCCATGCTGCTCAAGATGGTTCGCGTCACCTCGCCGCGCGCCAGCACCGGCGCGCCGGGGACGTACGAAGTCGAGATCGCGTCGCCCGGCGAGAAGACGCTCCGCGTCGTGGCCGGCTCGGTCACCGAAGCGGTTCGCTCGGCCGGCGCCGTCGTCGAATACAGCGCCCGCCACGCCTGCGATCTTTCGACCGCGCTGCGCTCCGTCAAGCCGACCGGCTAGAACCGCTCCAGCTCCTCAGGCCGGATCCTTCCGGCGCTCGCGACTGCGGCGGCTCCTCGAGCCGGCCGCCGTTTGTGCTTGTTCCGAAGGAGGCGCGCTCGACGGCGGGGTAGCACCGGCTCCCACGACCCCCATCCCGTGGAGTAGGGAGAACCCATGTTCCCTGCACCTTTCGAGTATTTCCGGGCGGAGACGGTCGACGAAGCGCTGAGCCTGCTGGGCCGCTACGGCGGCGACGCGCGTGTGCTCGCCGGGGGGCAGAGCCTCATCCCGGCGATGCGCTTTCGTCTCGCGCGTCCCGCGGTGCTGGTCGACATCAACGCGCTTGCGGATCTCGCGTACGTTCGCGAGAGCGACGGCCGGCTCACCTTCGGAGCACTCGCGCGCGACGCGGAGGTCGAGCACGATCCTACGATTCGCGCGCGGTACAAGATGATCGCCGACACGTCCTTCGCCGTCGCCGACCCGGTCGTACGCCAGACGGGGACCGTGGTCGGCAGCCTTTGCCACAACGATCCGGCCGGCGACTGGGCGGTCACCGCGCTCGCCGGTCGCGCCGAGATCGTCGTTCGCGGCGGCGGCGGCGCGCGCGTCGTCCCGATCGACGACTTCCTCGTCGACTCGTTCACGACCGCGGTGGGCGAAGGCGAGATGGCGCTCGAGGCACGTTTTCCGACCCCGCCCGCGCGCACCGCCGGCGCGTTCGAGAAGATCGAGCGCAAGGTGGGCGACTTTGCGACGGTCTCGGCGGCGGCACGGGTGACGCTCGCCGCCGACGGCACGATCGCCGACGCGCAAGTCGCGCTCGGCGCGGTCGGCCCGACCGCGATCCGCGCCGGCGAAGCGGAGGCGCTGCTGCGCGGCGCGACGCCCTCACGCGAGCTGCTGCGTGCGGCCGCCGATGCGGCCGCACATCGCGCCGACCCGGTCGCCGACACGCGGGGCTCGGCGGACTACAAGAAAGCCATGGCCGGCGTGCTGGTGCGCCGCGCGCTCGAGACCGCGCTCGGGCGCCTCGGCGTGGAGGGACTGCGATGAAGATCAGCGTCACCGTGAACGGCACGGTCTACGAGCGTGACGTCGAGCCGCGTACGCTGCTCGCCTACTTCCTGCGCGAGCAATGCGGCCTCAGCGGAACGCACGTCGGCTGCGACACGTCGAGCTGCGGCGTCTGCGTCGTCGTGCTGGACGGCGAGCGCGCGGTGAAGTCGTGCACGATGTTCGCGGCGAGCGCCGACGGACACGAGGTCACCACGGTCGAGGGCCTCGCGAGCGGGGCCGCGCTGCACCCGCTGCAGCAGGCGTTTTGGGATCAGCACGGGCTGCAGTGCGGCTACTGCACGCCTGGGATGCTGATGACGTCGTACGTGCTGCTCCGGCGCAACGCCGACCCGAGCGAGGCGGAGATTCGCGAAGCGCTCTCCGGCAACTTGTGCCGCTGCACCGGCTACAACAACATCGTCAAAGCGGTGCGCCAAGCGGCCCAGGACATGCAGCGCACGAACGCCGCCGTGGCCGAGCGCGAGCCGGTCGCGACCTAGGAGACGGCCATGAGCACGACGATCGAACCGGCCCCCGAGCGGCACGCGATCGGCGTGCGGATGAAGCGCAAGGAGGATCCGCGCTTCATCCGCGGCCGAGGCACCTACCTCGACGACATCACGCTCAATCGCCCGACGCTGCATCTGGCGCTCGTGCACAGCCCGTATCCGCACGCGAAGATCGTCAAGATCGACAAGACCGCGGCGCTCGCTGCGCCCGGCGTGATCGCGGTGCTGACCGGCGAAGACCTCGCCGCGCACGGGCTGGCGTGGATCCCGACGTTCCACGGCTACGACAAGCAGATGGTGCTCGCGGTCGGGAAGGCGCTCTACCAATATCAGGAAGTCGCCGGCGTCGTCGCGACCTCGCGCGAGGCGGCACACGACGGCGCCGAGCTGGTCGACGTGGAGTACGAGCCGCTGCCCTTCGTCGTCGATCCGTTCGTCGCGAAGACCGACGAGGTGATCCTGCGCGACGACCGCGAGAGCAAGACGAATCACATCTACCACTGGGAGGTCGGAAAGCGCGAGGAGACCGATGCCGCGCTCGCGGCGTCCGAGGTGCGCATCGACGAGCGGCTGTACTTCCAGCGCTGCCATCCCGCGCCGCTGGAACCGTGCGGCGCGCTCGCCGACATGGATCCGGCGACGGGCCGGCTCACGATCTATCTGACCTCGCAGGCGCCGCACGCGCACCGCACCGTCGTCTCGCTCGTGACCGGGATCCCCGAGGACAAGATCCATCTCGTCTCGCCCGACATCGGCGGCGGCTTCGGCAACAAGGTTCCGGTGTACGCCGGCTACGTCGTCGCGGCGGCGGCGTCGGTCGTGCTCGGGATGCCGGTGAAATGGGTCGAGACGCGCACCGAAAATCTCACGACGACGGGCTTCGCGCGCGACTACCACATGGACGTGCAGATCGGTGCGACGCGCGAAGGCCGGGTCACGGCGCTCAAGGTCACCACCGTCGCGGACCACGGCGCGTTCGACGCGGCCGCCGATCCGACGAAATACCCGGCCGGACTGTTCGGCATCGTCACCGGGTCGTACGATTTTCCGACCGCGTTCACCGAGCTGGACGCCTACTTCACCAACAAGGCGCCGGGCGGGATCGCGTACCGTTGCTCGTTCCGCGTCACCGAGGCGTCGTACGCGATCGAGCGCGGGATGGACATCCTCGCCTCGCGCCTGCGGATGGACCCCGCCGAGCTGCGGTTGAAGAACTTCGTCAGGCCCGACCAGTTCCCGTATCCGTCGCCGCTGGGCTTCGTCTACGACAGCGGCGACTACCATGCGACGCTGCGCAAGGCGCTCGACCTGATCGGCTACGACGCGCTGCGCAAGGAGCAGGCGGAAAAGCGCGCGCGCGGAGAGCTGATGGGCATCGGGATCTCGACCTTCACCGAAGCGGTCGGCGCGGGGCCGAGCAAGCACTTCGACATCATGGGGATCAAGATGTTCGATAGTGCGGAGATTCGCGTCCATCCGACCGGCGCCGCGATCCTGCGCGCGGGAACGAAGAGCCAAGGCCAAGGGCACGAGACGACGTGGGCGCAGATCGCCGCCGAAGAGCTCGGGCTCGATCCGCAGAACATCATCGTCGAGGAAGGCGATACCGACACCGCGCCGTACGGGCTCGGCACGTACGCCAGCCGCAGCACGCCGGTCGCCGGCGCGGCGATCGCGATGGCGTCGCGCAAGATTCGCGACAAAGCGAAGAAGATCGCCGCGCACCTGCTCGAGACCGCCGAGGACGATCTCGAGTGGAGCGGCTACAAGTTCCGCGTCAAGGGGATGCCGGACAACGCGGTGACGATGCAGGAGATCGCCTTCGCCGCCTACACGAACCCGGCGCCCGGCACCGAGCCCGGTCTCGAAGCGACGTATTATTACGATCCGCCGAACCTGACGTTCCCCTACGGCGCGTACCTCGCCGTCGTCGACGTCGACCGCGAGACCGGGGAGGTCGCCGTGCGGCGGTTCCTCGCCATCGACGACTGCGGCACCGTGATCAACCCGATGGTCGTCGAAGGACAGATCCACGGCGGGCTGACCGAAGGCTTCGCGATCGCCTTCATGCAGGAGATTCGCTACGACGAGAACGGCAACCACCTGCAGCCGAACTTCACCGAATACCTCGTGCCGACGTCGCTCGAGACGCCGAAATGGGAGACGTCGAGCACGTGCACGCCGAGCCCGCACCATCCGATCGGCGCGAAGGGCGTCGGTGAGAGCCCGAACGTCGGCTCGCCCGCCGCGTTCGTCAACGCCGTGATGGACGCGCTCGCGCCGCTGGGGATCGAGCACGTCGACATGCCGCTCACGCGCGACAAGCTGTGGCGCGCGATCGCGACGGCCGGCGGATGAACCTTGAGTACTCCGGGACCGAGACGATCCCGGCGAGCAAGGACGCGGTCTGGTCGTTCATCACGAGTCCGGCGGCGATCGCGTCCTGCATGCCCGAGGTCCAATCGTCGACCGTCGTCGACGACCGCACGTTCGACGCGGTCGTCGGCGTTGCGGTCGGCCCGGTGCGCGGCAAGTTCACGTTCCACGTCGTCCTCGATCCGAGCCCCGATCGCTCGCGCATGGGCATGCGCATCTCGGGCGGCGGGCTGGGCAGCGTGGTCGACCTCGTCGCGAACGCCGACGTCGCGGAAAGCAACGGCGTGACGACGCTCGCGTGGAAGGGCACCGCGGCGATGCGCGGGCCGGTCGCCTCGATCGGCGGGCGCGTCATCGACGCGCAGGCGAAGCGCGTCATCGAGACGACGTTCGCGAACGTCAAGAGGCGCGTCGTCGCCACGGCGCCCGGCGGCTGACGCGGAGTGATGCGAGTGAGCGTCTTCGAGCGGCTCGCCGAGCTCGAGCGCGAGCGCCGCAGCTTCGCGGTCGCGACGGTCGTCGCGCGGCGCGCGCCCGTCAGCTCGCATCTCGGCGACCGCGCGATCGTGCTCGCGAACGGGACGATGGAAGGTTTCGTCGGCGGGTCGTGCTCCCGCGACATCGTGCGCCGCGAAGCGCTGCGCGCCATCCGCAGCGGTCAGCCGCATCTCGTGCAGATCCGCCCCGGCGGCGACGAGACGGCTGCCGGCGAGGACGGGTGCATCGTCGTCGCGATGGGCTGCGCGTCGGAGGGAGCCGTGGACGTCTACGTCGAGCCGCGCGTTCCGCACCCGCTGCTCGTCGTCGTCGGTGACACGCCCGTCGCCGGCGCGCTCGTGCGCGTGGCTTCGCAGGTCGACTACGACGTCGTGCGCGTCGTCGTGGACGCGGAGCTTGTGACGCTGGCGGCGCCGCCGGGCGTGCGCTGCGTTCCGCTCGAGCGCCTCGGCGCGTACCTCGACGAAACGGGCAGCGAGGCGCGTGCGGCGCTCGTCGCCGTCGTCGCCTCGCAGGGCCACTACGACGAAGAGGCGCTCGCGCCGCTGCTGCGCGCGAAGCCCGCGTTCGTCGGCCTGCTCGCGAGCCGCCGCCGCGCCGCCGCGGTGTTCGCCGCGCTCGAAGCGCAGGGCGTCGCGCGCGAAGCGCTCGCGACCGTCCGCAGTCCGGTCGGTCTCGACGTCGGCGCGCGCACGGCGGGCGACGTCGCGATCGCGATCCTCGCCGAGATCATCGGGTGCGCGCCGCGCATCGAGCGCGCGGCCGAAGCGGCGTCCCGCGCCGCGGACGGCGCGATCGATCCCGTGTGCGGCATGGAGGTGGACACGGCGGGGGCGCGCCACACGCTCGAGCACGACGGGCGTACCGTCTTCTTCTGCTGCGCGGGCTGCCGCGCGTCGTACGCCGCGCGGCTGAACGTCGCGCTGTCGTGACCGCCGAGGAGCTGCGCGAGCGTTTCGCGGCGCACGGATACGTCGCCGCCGACGACACGGTGACGGCCTTCGAGCTGATGCTGGCGCTCGAGAAGCCGCTGCTCGTCGAAGGCCCGGCCGGCGTCGGCAAGACCGAAAGCGCCAAAGTGCTCGCGTCGACCCTCGGCACGTGCCTGATCCGGCTGCAATGCTACGAAGGGCTCGATGCGGCGAACGCGCTGTACGAATGGAACTATCCGAAGCAGCTGCTGCACATCCGCATGACGGAGCACGGCGGCGCTTCGCTCGACGCGCGCGAAGCCGAGATCTTCGGCGAGCGATTCCTGCTGCGCCGTCCGCTGCTCGAAGCGATCGTCCAGGAGCGCGCGCCGGTGTTGCTCATCGACGAGATCGATCGCGCCGACGAAGCGTTCGAAGCGTTCCTGCTGGAGCTCCTCGGCGAGTTCCAGGTGACGATCCCCGAGCTGGGCACGATTCGCGCGCGCGAGCGGCCGGCCGTCGTGCTGACGTCGAATCGGACGCGCGAGCTGTCGGACGCGCTGCGGCGGCGCTGCCTCTACCTCTGGATCGATTACCCCTCCCCCGCCGAGGAGGTCGCGATCCTGCGCGCGCGTCTCCCGGGCATCTCCGCGCGGCTCGCGGAGCAGATCGCTCGGTTCATGGAATGGCTGCGCGCGCAGCCGTTCCGCAAAGTCCCGGGGATCGCGGAAAGCTTGGACTGGGCGCTGGCGCTCGTGCGCCTGCACCGCGACGCGCTCGACGAGGCGACGATCGAGCGCACCGCCGGCGTCATCCTCAAAGTGCGCGACGACTGGGAGCTGATGCAGGCGCAGCGCGCGCGCTGGGAGCCCCTGCTCGCTTCCGCGAAGCCGGACGCCGAGCGACCCGTCGAGCCCGATTACGGAATCGGCGTCGTGCGCGCGAACCGGGCGTGACGGCGCGGACGCTCGAGCACGCGCTGAGCGCGTTCACGGCGGAGCTGCGGCTGCGGCACGGCTTCGACGTCGCGCAACGCGAGACGCACGACGCGCTGCGAGCGGCGGAGACGGTCGGGATCGCCAGCGCGCGCCGGTTCCGTGCGGCCCTGCGCATCGTCTACTGCAGCGATCCGGCCGAGGTGCGCCGCTTCGATGCGGCGTTCGAGGCGTTCTTTCGGGGGCCGCGCGGCATCGCGCAGCCGGGTCTCCCGTCGTCGCGGCGCGCCGCTCCGCAGCCCGCGGCCCCCGCGCCGCGGCGCGCGGCGGGCGACCTCGAGGACGACGGGGCTGCTCGCGAGCGGCCCGCGCGCGAGCCGCCGGGCGAGGCCGCGACGCGCTGGGAGATGCTTCGCGCACGGTACAGTCCCGAGGCGAGACCGGCGCGTCCGCCGCGCGTCGAAACGGCCGGGCTCGCCGCGATGCGCGTCGCGGCGGGGCGGCTCGTCGACCGGCTCAGCGTCGCGCGCTCCCGGCGGCGCACGGCGCAGCGGCGCGGACCGTTCCTCGATGTGCGCCGCACGCTGCGGGCCAGCGTCGCGACCGCGGGCGAGCCGTTCGTGCTGCACCGCACCGGTCCGGTGCGGCGCGGTGCGCGCTTCGTCGTGCTGATCGACGGCAGCCGCTCGATGGCCGCACACGCCGCACCCGTGCTCCAGTTCGCGCACGCGCTTTGCCGGCGCACGCGGCGCGCGAGCGCCTTCGCGTTCAGCACGTCGCTCGCCGACGTGACGCACGAGCTGCGCGACGCGCGCGCGGCCGGCCGCACCCTGCGTGACCTCGAGGACGCGTGGGGAGGCGGTACGCGAATCGGCGAGGCTCTCCGCACGTTCGTCGAACGGGACGGCGCGCGTCTGCTGTCGCGCGAGACGATCGTCGTGATCGCGAGCGACGGGCTCGACGTCGGCGCTCTGGAGGTCCTCGGGCGAACGATGCGAGCGATCGCCGCGGCGAGCGCGGCCGTCGTGTGGCTCAATCCGCATGCCGCCGAGCGCGGCTTCACTCCGTCCGCGGGCGGCATGCGGACCGCGCTGCCGTTCGTGACGATCCTCGACGCGCTACGCGACGCTTCGGACGTTCGCCGCATCGCGGACCGGCTCGCGACCGTCGTGCGCTAGCGCGGCCCGCCGCGCCACGTCCGCGCGCAGCGCTTCACCCGTGCGCGATCGCGGCGATCCCGGCAAGCATCAGGACCGCCGCCACGATGCGGCGGCGCAGCGCCGCTTCCCCGAACAGCCGTGCGCCGAGCAGCGTCCCGAAGACGATGCTGATCTCGCGCGCCGGCGCGACGAGGCTGACCGGTGCGTGGACCAGCGCGAACAGAATGAGGACGTACGCCAGCGGCGAGAGCACCGCGACGCCGATCGCCTCGCGCGCACAGCTCCGCCACGTGCGCGCGATGGCGGTGCGGTCGCGCGCGAACGCGAGCGGAGCCATGCACAGCGTCTGCAGCACGATCCGCGAGAAGTCGTAGAGGATCGGCGAGAAGGCGAGCGCGCTGACCGCGTGTTTGTCCCACAGCGTGAACGCCGCGATCGAAGCGCCGGCTCCGATACCGTATGCCGCCGAGACGATCGCGCGCCGCTCGCCGCGTGCCGAGCCGGCCGACAGAAAGATGCCGGCGACCACGCACGCGATCCCGGCGGCGGCGAGGTGCGAGGGACGCTCGCCGAAGAACGCCACCGCGACCGCCGACGCGAGCAGCGGGCCCGTCCCACGTGCCAGCGGGTAGACCAGCGACAGATCGCCCTCACGATAGCCGCGCTGGAGCAGCACGAAGTAGACGAGGTGGATCAGCGCCGTGCCGGCCGCGAACGCGATCCCGAGCGCCCCGAACGGGCGCGGCGGTGCGACGACGAACAGCACCGCCACCACGGGGACGTAGGCGAGCGCGGAGATCGCCGAGCAGAGCCAGACGAAGGCGACGCTGCTCTCCGGATGCGCGCGCTTCGCGAGCACGTTCCAGGTCGCATGCACGACCGCCGCCGCGAGGATCAGCGCGAGCGCCGAAGCCGTCATCCCGTCGGCGCGTGTTCAGCCCGTCAGAACGACCACTCCTGCGCGTTCCACGTCGAAACGACCGGATTCGGCGCGAAGCCGTGCAGCCGCGCGTCGTACGCGTCGACGTTCTTCGGCCAGTAGACGAACACGATCGGGACGTCGCGCGCGAGCAGCTCCTGACTGCGCGCGTACGCGCGCCGGCGCTCGGCACGGTCGAACGTGCTCAGGCCGGCGTCCTGCGCCGCGTCCATCGCCGCGCTGCAGTAGCGCGAGTAATTCTGCCCGTTGGGCGGGATCGCGGCGCACGTGAAGCGCCCCGACGCGTCCGGGTCGATCCCGAGCGTCATCGTGTACCAGGCAAGGTCGAACCGCCCGGACTGATAGATCCCACCCGCCGAGTACGCGCCGAACATCATTTGCGTCGTGTAGCCCTTCAGCTGCAGATCGATCCCGATCGCGTCGAGGTACGACTGGATCTGAAGCGCGATCAGCCGCGCTGCGACGTTGTTCTGCGCGTACGCCAGCGTCAGGGCGAGCGGCCGCCCGTGCTTCTCGACGATCCCGCGCGGCGAGGGCGTCCAACCGGCGTCGCGCAGCAGCGCGCGGGCTGCCGCGGGATCGTACCGCGGCGGACGCGCCGCCGGATCGTACGCCCACATGAACGACGGCAGGTCGGCGGTCGCGACGGTTCCGGCACCGAACGTGAAGTTGCGCACGATCGCCGCCTTGTCGATCGCCGCGGCGATCGCGCGGCGCACGCGCACGTCGCGCAGCGCCGGACGCGTCACGTTCAACAGCACGTTCGAAGCGCCGTGCGTCGGCGTGAGCGTCTCGCGCACGCCGGAAACGTCTTTGATCTCGCCGTACGCGTTGACCGACAGCTCGGCCGCGACATCCAGCTCGTGCGTGCGCATCTGATTCACGAGCGTGTTCTCGTCGGGGACGAACCGGATGCTGACGCGCGCGATCTTCGGCTTGCCGAGATAGTAGGCGTCGTTCGCGACCAGCTCCACCGACTGGCCGCGATCCCACCGCACCACTTCGTACGGTCCGGTCCCGACCGGATGCTCGTTGAACGCGACGCGGTTGAGGTCGTGATAGCGTGCCAGCAGGTGGGCGGGGAGGATCGGGCTCGGCTCCTCGTCACCGAACAGCGTCGTGAGCGCCGGCGCGTACGGCCGCTTCAAATGCACGACGACCGTGTACCGATCGGGCGTGGTGACCGCAGCGATCTGGTCGTAACCGTGGCGGTTCGGGACGTTGTTCGCCGGGTTCATGATCGCGGCGTACGAGAAGGCGACGTCCCGGCTGGTGAACGGCACGCCGTCGTGCCATCGCACGTCGCGGCGCAGCCGGTACGTGATCGTGCGCCCGTCCTTGCTGATCCCGCCGTTGGCGAGCGACGGCACCTCGCGCGCGAGACGCGGAACGAGCCGGTTTCCCGAGGCATCGGCCGTGACGAGCGGGTCGAAGACGAGCCGGTCGACGACGTTCGTATAGTCGTCGAGCGCGAAGAGCGGCGAGAGCGAGCCGGGCTCGGTGGTCATCCCGATCCGCAGCACCGGCGGCGCGGCGCGTTCGCCGCGCGTGCAGCCGGCGAGCGCGGCGCTCGTCAGTGCGAGCGCAAGCGCCGACGCGGCCGCGCGCCGCAGCGGCCGGCGCGCGACCGCCTTCACCGGTACGGGTCGGGGCGGTAGAACGGCTGCCGCGCTCCGTCGACCTCGATGCGGCGCCACGGCTCCCGCACCCGATGGTGCGCGAGATCGAAGCGCTCGCCGTCGCGCGCGACGTGCGCGACCCGAACGTCCGCGTCGAGCGGGATGCCGGGCGCGAGGCGGGGCGGCGCATCCATGCGCACGACGTACGCTCCACGCGAGCGCGCGCGCCTGCGCAGCGTCGCGGTCCCGTCGGATTCGACGAGCAGGACGCTCCCTTCGTCGACCCCGAGGCCGTAGAAGGGCGCCGGGCCAAGCCCCTGTCGCTCGATGCGAGCGAGAAAAGCCACGAGCCGCCCGAACCGGTCGCGCTTCGCAAAGTGCGTGTCGGTGATCGTGTCGCGCAGCGGCGGCCAATCGAAGAGCCCGGTCGTGAAGCTGATCGCCGGCGTACGCGGGTCGTGCACCGCGAGCGGCGTTGCGAGATCCTCGTCGTCCGGCAGGACACGGTCGGCCGCCGCGGAGTCGTACACGACCGCGCCTTGGATCGCGAGCCCGGCGCTCCCTCCGCCGACGACGCCGCCGCGCGCGTACAGCCGGCGCACCGCGGCGATCAGACGGCTGCCTTTCCACGCGGCGTAGTGCGACTGATCGCCGCCGGCGAAGAGCACCACATCGGCGCGGTCGACGTACGCCGCCGCTGCGTCGACGGCTGCGCGCGGCGCGCACGGCGGGATCAGCACCTCCTGCACCGACGCGAAGCGCGCTCGTCGGTAGAAGCCGCCGCTGTAGTCGCGCTCTCCGCCCGACGCTTTGAGCACGACGACGTTCCCGGCGCGCGCGTCGAGCGAGCGGCGAACGTGCGAGCGGATCCACCGAAGCGTCGCGTCGGAGAGCGAGCTGAGCCCGGCGCCGGACAGCACGAGCAGCGGCCCGCGCACGCCGAACGGCCGCGGCGCCACGCGCCCCGCGGGGCGAAACGCGTGCGGGAGACATCGCGCGCCGGCGCGCGCGGGCGGAGCACCGGCCGCGCGCGGCGCAGCGCCCGCGGTCGCCAGCACGAACGCCAGCGCCGGCGCGACCGCCAGCGCGGTCGCGCGAGAGCGGGTCACAGCTTCACTTGCACTTGCACGAAGACGTTCAGCGGGTTAGCGGAGCCGTAGGACGTGACGTCGGCGTACGACGGCGCGAAGGGCTGTGCGAAGTAGGGGTTGAGCGGTACGCCGTTCGCCGCCACGTCGTTCGGGCCGGCACCGTTGTAGAAGTTGTTGACGTAGAACGGATTGGCCTGATAGCCGCACACCACGCTGCTCGGCGCGTACTGCCTGGTCCACGGCGTGCTCGAGCCGCCGAAGCAGCGGTTCAGCAGGTTGATGGCGACGAGCTTCAGCGTCACGCGCTTGCTGAGCTCGTACGACGCCTGCAGGCCGAGGTTCAGCTGCCACGGCTGGCGGAACTGCCCGAACCCGTCGAAGCGCCCGGTCTCGGGATTCGGAACGTACAGCGTGCCGGACGGGGTCGCAGCGGATCCGCACGACGTGTAGTCCGCCTGCAACGGGTTCGGCGCGGTCGGAAAGGCCGCGCTGTTCGCCGTGCAGGTCCGCGGGTCCAGCCCTTGGACGTCGCCGGGCGAGCCGTACGTCGTGCCTTCGTTGAGCGTCAACGCGGGCGCGATCGACAACCGGTCGTGACGGTAGTTCACGATCAGGGCGAAGACGTTCGGCGAGAGATACGGCTCGTCCAGACCGGTGTCGTACCACCCGTTCTTGTCGAAGAGCGCCTGCGGCGCCTTGTCGTAGTACGGGTTGAGGATCGCCGTCGGATCGCCGCACGACGCGGGCGTCGCGTCACCGCTGTTCGCGTAGCACGGCGCGCCGCCGCCGGCCTTCGTCAGCGCGTTGTACTGCTGGATCTCCTGGTTGAAGATGTCGACCGGGTTGTTGTTCGTGCCGGCGAAGTTCGCCCATTTCTCCTTCGAGTCCAAGTACGTGTAGGAGAACTGCATCGCGAAGCCGTTGCGGTTGAAGTCGCCCTTGACCAGGCGCAGCTCCACGCCCTGACTGCGCTCGATCCCGGCGTTCAGCGCCGGACTCTGGCCGTAGACCGAGACCGTGTAGAGCTGGTTCGTGGCCCAGCGGAAATACGGGGTGACCGTGATCGACGCGTCGGTGTGCGCGAAGCGGTGCTCGTACGAGAAGTCGAAGTTGTTGGAGTACTGCGGCTGCGCGTCGTGACGCGGCGTGAAGAACCCGTACGGAAGGAAGCCGATCAGCTCGTTGGCGAGGTTCTCCTCCAAGCTGTTGTACTGCACTTCGTAGCCCTGCGGCGGCTGCGCGTAGCGGCCCGCCGAGAAGCGCAGCACGGTGTTCGGATCGACCGTGTACGTCGCACCGAGACGCGGCATCGCGTACTGCTGCACCATCACCGGATTGTACACGTTGGAGAGCAGGACGTGGCCGTTCTTGCCGTCGGGATGCACGGTTTGGACCGGCGTCCCGCTCGAAGAGTCGACCGGGCAATTGAACGTGACGAGCGGCTGCGCGAGCGCCTCGAGCTGCGGCGGCTCGGGCTGGAAGACCGGCTGCAGGGTCACGGGATTGTAGCAATACTCCTGCTGCGCCGCGGCGAACCAGAAGTTCTTTCCCGGGGTGTTCGTGCTCGAGAGATCGTACTGATCGCGCTCGAAGCGCAGCCCCAGGCTCACGTCGAGCCGGTCCGTCGGCTTCCAGTCGTCCGCGAGTCCGGCGGAGAGCACGTGCGGCTGCACGAGGTTCAGCGCTCCCTGATTGCCGGTGTACGTCAGGCGCCATGCGGCGTTCGCCGCGCACGCCGCGGCGGGGATGTTGCTCGCGCCTGCGCCGGCGACGTTGCCGCCGCACGTCACCGGCTGGGCGGAGCCGATCGGATCGCCGTTCGCGTCCGTCGGCTGAAACGTGGGCTGCGCGAACGTGCCTTGCGTGATCGGGTCGTTGCACGGCGCGATCTCGCCGCCGGTATACGTGGTCCCGTCCATCCCCGTGCCGGGCCCGGCGGCGAAGCACTGCGTGCCGTTCGTCAGGTTGCTCACCTGCTGCCCGCCGGTGTTCAGGTAGTTGTAGTTGTTGAGCCGCAGCTCGTTCTCGGTGTGATACTGCAGCCAGCCCGTCAGCAGGTGGCGGTCGTTGATCTGGTCGCCGAACTGCAGCTCGGCGCCCGTCGCATGCGTATCGACCTCGTAGTCGTAGTTCGAGACGCCGAACCCGCTTCCGAGCGCGCGACGCGACGCGCCGCTGCGGTTCGTGTTCGCGTATTCCGAGTACCCGAACACCCGCACGTACGCCGAGGTCCCGATGTTCTTCTGATACTGCAGCTTCAGCATGCTCTCGGTGTCCCAGCGCGCGTCCTGATAGCCGCCTGGGAGCAGCGAGAGCGCGTCGTCGGGGCACGAGTCGGGCGTGTACACGCCAGTGTTCCATCCCGTGTCGGAGCAGCGCGCGTTCGGCGAGCCGGGAAAGGTGTACGAGACGGGCTGCACGTTCGCGAGCGCCAGGAACGGCGTCCCGGCGGGATACGTGAGCCGGTCGGGCCACGTCACCGGCGCGAGAAAGCCCTGGATCGCGGGGCTCAGCGCGCTCAGACCGCTGTAGTATTGGCGGAACTGCGCCGAGTTCGTGTAGAGCAGCTGGACGTCGTCCTTGCCGTCCCCGTCGCGGTGCGGGACGGCGAAGTGGAAGTTCCCGACCTCCTCGCGGTCCTCGATGCGGCTGATGTTTCCGTAGGCCGGGTTCATGCCCGAGAAGCAGCCCGGGTCGTTCGTGTACGCGGGCGCCGGACGCGCGCCCGGCGCGCCGGACGACGCGTCGAACGGCGAGATCAGGTACGACTGGTCGACGGAATCGTACGGGATGCACGTCGGGTACACCGCGGGATAGAACGGCAGGTACGTCGTCTGATTCGACGGCCCGATCGGGTTCGGGAAGAGCGCCGTCTGGCCGGCGCCGTTGAACTGATCGAAGTAGCGAAAGTCCTGATCGGAGCCCAGCGCGCCGACGTACCAGCTGAAGCTGCGGCTCGGCGTCGCGCCGCCCGCCTCGAACTTGAGGTCGTGGTCGAACGTCGGCGTGCCCGACTGCGCGCTCGCCTCGATGAAGCCGGGATTCGTGCCGGTCCGCACGACCTGGTTGATGAAGCCGGACAGCCCCGTCGCCGAGGCGCCGGCGCCGCCGCCGCCGGTGTACACCTGCAGCTCCTGCTGGCCGAGCGTCGTCGCCGCGTGCGCCGGATAGTTGTCGAACGACCGGTTCATCGGGACACCGTCGTACTCGTAGCCGACCTGGTCGTAGTAGCCGCCGCGGATGAAGACGCTCTGATTGACGCCCTGCTGCCCGGGCGGCACGAAGACGCCCGGAAGCGACGCGATCGCGGAGTACGCCGTGTTCAGCGCCCCGCCGCCGCCCAGCGGCGCGGCCGCCGCGGTGACCGCGGTACCGATCGAGTAGACGTCGCTGGTGACGCCCGGCCTGACGGCGTCCTGCGGCGAGCGCGAGACGACGCTGCCGATCTGCGTCAGCGACGGCGCGACCGCGAAACGCTGCGACAGCTCCTGGTCGGCCTGTACCGTGATGCCCGCGGAGACGATGCGCTCGTACCCGGCCTTGGCGATCGTCAGCGCGTACGTGTCCGGGGCGAGCGAAACGAACGCGAACGACCCTTTCGCGTCGGTCGTCGTCGTCGCCGTCTGCGACGGGCTCGCGACGGTGACCGTCGCCCCCGCGAGCGGCTGATGCGTCTTCGCGTCGACGACGATCCCGACCAGCGAACCCGTCGTCCCGGCGATCACCGCACGCAAACCGCCGACCTGCGTCAACGCAACGGCGAACAGCACCACCAGGCAACGGCGAAGCGCAGCGGCCATGTCGGACCTCCCTTTGGGAGCATTCTACCTGGGGGTTCGCTGGGACGGTATCCCGGATTTCCGCTACGCCGAAGCCGCGCGGCCGCTCACGAGCGCGGCGAGGCGCGCGCGCGAACGCACGCCGAGGCGGGTGAAGACGTGGGAGACGTGGTGCTCGACCGTGTGCTCGCTGATGTGCAGGCGGGCGGCGATCTCGCGATTCGTCGCGCCGAGCGCGATCAGCTCGGCGATCTGGCGCTGGCGATGCGAAAGCGCCCGCACGGGGTCCTCCGGCGCCGCGTCGGAAGACGCGCGGTCGGGACGTGCCGCGCCGATCTGTGCGCGGAGCGCGTCGGCCTCCTCGCGGTCGCCGGCGCATTCGAGGGCCACGATCCGCGACGGGAGCCAGCCGATCGCGGCGAACTGCCGCGCGGCGAGCCGTCCGCGTGCGACTCGCGCCGCGCTGCCCGGCTCGCCGGCGAACGCCTGAAGCAGGATGCGATGCGCGCGCCTGACCCGCGCCCGCCCGCGTGAGCGCGCCACGAGGTCGCGCGCGCGCGTCAGATCGGCGGCGTCGCCGAAGCGCGCCGCGGCGAGGACGAGCGGCCAGCAGCGATGCACGTGCGGCACCGCGTCGAGCGCGCGCCGCACGATGGCGCGCGCGCCGTCGGCATCGCCGCCCGCCGCGCGCAGCTCCGCCATCGAGGCCGAGACCGAGCCGATGCGCTGGATCTCGCCGGAGCCCCAGGCGATCTCCAGCGCGCGCGGGTCCGCGCTCGCGTCCGCGAGGCGCCGGTCGCCGACGAGCAGCGCCAGCGGGATCCCGACGCTGGCGGCTTTCGTGCGGAACGTCGGCGTGTCGACGCCGGTCTCGAGCGCCGTATCGAGCAGCGTCCGCGCCTGCGTCAGATCGCCGGCCAGCGTGAGGCTCCGGGCGAAGTTCAGCGCGCAGTACGCGATCCGCCAGGGGATCGCGCTGCGTACTGCGGCGTCGAGCGCGCGCCGGTGATGGCGCAGCGCCAGCTCGACGTGCCCGAGATCGCAGGCGACGAGCGCGACGTTGTTCTCCGTCATCGCGACGAGCTCGCCGTCGCCCGTGCGCCTCGCGATCCGCGACGCGGCGGCGCAGTCGCGCAGCGCGCCGCGCGTCTCGCCGTACGCTGCGCGCACCTCGGCACGAATCTCGTGAAGGTTCGCGCGCAGCTCGGCCGTGAGCGCGCCGGCATGGATTTCCGCCGCGCGCAGCTCGGCTTCGGCGCGCACCGGTCGGCCGAGGGTGATCTCAAAACGCGCCGCCGCGAGCGCCGCCTGCGCGGCGAGCTCCGGACGGTCCAGCCGCTCCAGCGCCCTCGCGGCTTCGCTCGCGCTCGCGAGACTCTCCGTCGTGCGGCCGTCGACCCAGTGCTGATCGGCGATCAGCAGCAGCGCGCGCGCCGCGCCGAGCGCGTCGCGCAGCGCGGTCCGCTCGTCGCGGCAGCGGGTGAATCGCGGCAGCGGCTCGTCGCGGCAGCCGTCGCGATAGAGCACGGTGCCCAGCCGTTCGTAGACGGCGGCGCGCGCCTCACCCGGCGGATAGTTGCAGCGCAGCGCCTCGCTGTAATAGCGGATGGCGTCGCGATACGCGCCGGCCCGCTGCGCTTCGCCGGCCGCCGTCTCGAACCAGCGGCGCGCCCGATCCGGAACGCGCGCCGCGGCCCAATGCTGCGCGAGCTCGGCGGCGCTTGCGGACGGGTCGTTCTCCAACGCGGTCGCGATCCGCACGTGCAGCGGCGCCGCGAGCGCGAAGACGAGCTCCGCGCCGAGCACGCGACGGACGATCTCGTGGCGGAAACGGAAACGATCGTCGTCGGCGTCGAGCAGCCCGCACGCGACGGCGCGCCGCAGGATCCCCGCGATGCGCGCGGGCGGCCGCTCCACGAGGGCGGCGACGAGCGGTGCATCGACCCACCGTCCGGCGACCGCCGCATGAACGAGAACGTCGCGCTCCTCGTCGTCGAATCCCGCGAGCCGCGCGGCCGCGATCGCGCGCGCGCTCAGCGGCACGTCGCGGTCGAGCCGCAGCGCCGGATCGCGCAGCGCCGCGCCGAGGAGCTCCTCCGCGAACAGCGGGTTCCCGTCCGCGAGCTCTTCGATCTGGACGAATGTCTCCGGCGGAACGCGCACGTCTCGCGCCGCAGCGCAGCGCTGCAACAGATCGCGCATCTCGTTGCGAGCGAGCCGCTCGAGGCGCAGCGTCGCTCCGCCCGCTCGTGTCGCGGCGCTGCGCAGCGCAGCCAGCCGGCGCTCCGTCGCGTCGTCTTCGAGACGGTACGCGACGACGAGCAGCACGCGCGCGGAGCGCAGCTCGCGCAGCGCGTACGCGAGCAGCGCCAGGGTGCCGGCGTCGGCGGCGTGGACGTCGTCGACGACGCACAGCAGCGGTTTGCGCGCCCCCTCGCGCGCCAGCGTCGCCAGCACCGCGTCGCGGAATCCGGCGTCGTCCCGAATCGTCCCGCTGGCGCGATCGAGGTGCGTCACGCGATTACGGCCGCGCGTCTCGAGCTGCCGCAGGATCGCGACGAACGGATCGTAGGCGCGCACGATCTCGGCTTCGCAGCGCCCGCGTACGACCGCGGCGCGCGGCGCGAGACGCGCGGCCAGCTCGTCGACGAGGCGCGTCTTTCCGATCCCCGCGTCGCCTTCGAGCATGACGACGCGCGCGGCACCTTCGCGCGCGAGCCGGAACTCGTTCTCGAGGAACGCGAGCGGCTCGCGACGTCCCACGAACGTCTCGTTGACGATCGGACGTGCGATCATGCGTTCGGCGGCCGTTCGTGCAGGCGCGCGCCGGCCCTGCCCGCGAAGGCGGCTCGAATGCGCCGCAGGACCGTCCTCGCCGGGCTCGCCGCCGCCGCCGGAGCGCCGTCCGCCGCGCGCGCCGCGATGCGCGGCGACGAGGCCGATACGATCGTGCTCGCCGCGACGATCCACACCGCCGATCCGCGCACGCCGGAGGCGCAGGCGCTCGCGATCCGCGACGGACGCTTTCTCCACGCCGGCTCGCGCGCGAGCGTCGAACGCTTCCGCGGCCCGAGCACGCGCGTCCTCGACGTGCGCGACGCCGTCGTGCTCCCGGGACTCATCGACGCGCACCTGCACTTCTTGAGCGTCGGCCTCGCACTCCACGAAGTGGACCTCTATCACGCGCCGAGCTACGACGACGTCGTGCGACGCACGGCGACGTTCGCGCGAACGCTGCCCGACGCGTGGATCGTCGGCGACGGCTGGGACCAGAATCTGTGGCCCGGGAAAGCGTTCCCGACGCACGAGACGCTCAGCGCGGCGTTCCCCGACCGCGCGGTCGTGCTGTTCCGGGTCGACGGCCACGCCCTGCTCGCCAACGCGAAAGCGATGGCGCTGGCGGGCGTCTCCGCCGCGTCGGCCGACCCGCCGGGCGGACGCATTCTGCGCGACGCGAACGGCGCGCCGACCGGGGTCTTTCTCGACGACGCGATGGACCTCGTGACGCGCGCGATCCCGCCGCCGACGCACGAGCAGCGCGTTCGCGCGGCGCAGGCGGCGCTGCAGGAGTGCCATCGCTGGGGACTCACCGCGATCGCCGAGCCGGGCGTGGACGACGGCGGACTCGCCGCCTACGAGACGCTCCTCGCCGCCGGGCGCTACACGATCCGCAATCACGCGATGCTCGCCGGCAGCGACGACGCGTTGCTGGCGCGCCGGCTTCCGCAGGGACCGCGCGCTGTGGATGCGGACGGACGCCTCGTCGTGCGCGCCGTCAAGCTCTACGCCGACGGTGCGCTCGGCTCGCGCGGCGCCGCGCTCCTCGCGCCGTACAGCGACGATCCCGGGAACACCGGGCTCGTCCGCACCACGCCGGAACGCCTGGCCGACGTGTGCGCGCGCGCGCTGCGGGCCGGATTCCAGGTCTGCACGCACGCGATCGGCGATCGCGCCAACCGCATGGTCCTCGACGGCTACGAGGCCGCGCTGCGTGCGACGCCCGCGCGCGACCACCGCTTCCGCATCGAGCACTGCCAAGTGCTGGCGCCCCCCGACATCCCGCGCTTCGCACGGCTCGGCGTCTTGGCATCGATGCAGACGACGCACCAGATCAGCGACATGGGCTGGGCCGAAGCGCGGCTCGGACCGGAGCGCATCCGAGGCGCCTACGCCTGGCGCGCGCTGCTCGACACCGGAATTCCGATCGCGAACGGCACCGACGCACCGGTCGAGGCCGTCGACACGCGCCGCACGTTCCACGCGGCGATCGCGCGGCAGAACGAGGCGAATCAGCCTCCCGGCGGCTGGTACCCCGCGCAACGCATGACCCGCGGGGAAGCGCTGAACTCGATGACGATCTGGGCCGCCCACGCAAACTTCGCGGAGACGCGCATCGGCTCGATCGCGCCGGGAAAGCACGCGGACTTCGTGATCATGGATCGCGACTGGATGCGCGCCGCGCCCGAAGAGATCATGGCGACGCGCATCCTCGCGACGTACTCGTCCGGAACGCCGGTCTACGAAGCACCGATCGCCGCGCACCGCACCGCCTTCCGCGGCCGCCGTCCCCGCCACGGCAGCTGCTGCGCGTAAGCGCGCGCGAACGCGCGGCGCGCGCAGCCGTTACGGTGCATCGTGCCGCCGGACGTATTCCCACAAGATGTGCTGGATCAAGTTCCCGCGCTTGCGGTGTTCGCGCTCGGCGATGCGATCCAGCCGCTCCAGCAACGGCGCGCTTTAACGACACGCTGCAAGGCGGCGAGAATCCGAACCCGCCCGTCGGGGCCGGCTCGATGCGCTCGGTGCGCCGGCGGGGCGGTGACGATCAGCGCGTGGGTGCGTCGAAGAGGGTCGGCTCGACGGCCGTGCGGCGTTCCGCCGCGTCCGGCGCGGCCGGGATGCGCTCGCGGCCGCCCGCGATCGCGACGTAGACCACCGGGACGAGGAGCAGCGTCAGCAGCAGCGAGCTGGCGAGGCCGCCGATGACGACCGTGCCGAGGGAGCGCGCCGCCTGGGCTCCCGGATCGAGCACGAGCGCGAGCGGGATCATGCCGGCAATCATCGCGATGGTCGTCATCATGATGGGGCGGAAGCGCTGACGCGCGGCTTCACGCATCGCGGCGACGCGGCCGAGGCCCTCGCGCCGGCGCTGGTTCGCGAAGTCGACGAGGAGGATGCCGTTCTTCGTCACGAGGCCGATCAGGAGCACCGAGCCGATCAGCGAGAAGAGGTTGAGCGTCTGGTGCGTGAGCGCCAGGGAGCCGATCGCGCCGACGACCGCGACCGGGACGGCGAACATGATGATGAACGGCGTGCGGTAGCTGTTGTACAGCGCGACCATCAGCAAGTACACGAGCAGGATCGACAGCATGAGAGCGACGCCCATCCCGGTGACGGTCTGGCTCACCTGCTCCTCGTTGCCGCCCGCCGACGCGCCGACGGTCACGCTCGCCGGCAGGTGCAGATCGGCCAGCCGGTGCGAGAAGTCGCGCTGCACGTTCGAGAGCACCGCGCCGGGCGCCAGGTTCGCGCCGACGTAGACGACGTTCTGCCGGTTGATGCGCATGATCATCGGCGGCGCCGGCGCTTGCACGAGGTGCGCGATGTCGCCGACGTGCACGATGGAACCGTCGGACGCGCGGATCGGGATCGACTCGATCGCGCCGAGCGACGTCTGCGCCGAGACGGGATACGTCACGAGGACGTCCTTGAGCCCGTCCGGCCCGGTGAACTGCGTGGCGAGATCGCCGCCGAACGCCGCCTCGATCGCGGTCGACGCCGTGCCGACGCTGGCGTCGAGCGCACGCGCACGGTCGCGATTGAACTGCACCTCGACCTGCGGCGCGTCGCCCGGGTCCGAGCTCGTCACGTCGATCGCGCCCGGCGTCTGCTGCAGCGCCGCGTACACCTTCTTCGCCCAGGGCACGGGGTTGCCGTCGAGGCTCGAGACGACTTCGTCGATCGGCTGCGTGTTGCCGCCCGTGGTGCTCGTCGCCGGGACGGCGCTGATCGTCGCCGACGGAATCAGCCTGCGCGCGCGCTGCTCGAGCTGCGCGGCCCAGTACGCTGTCGAATGCGCGCGCCCGTTCTTCAGGAAGACGTTGATCTGCGCGACCGCGCCGTTGCTGATGTAGCCCGACAGCTGCCCCATGTACGCGCCGGCCATCGACGCTTCGGTCTGCAGGTCCGGGATCTGGTCGACGGCCTGCTCGACCGAGAGCATCCCTCGGCGCGTCGTCTGCAGGGGCGTTCCCGCCGGATACGAGATCGTGAGGTACAGCTCGCCGCGGTCGACGGGCGGGATGTACTCGAAGCCGACGACGCCGAGCGGGATCAGCGCCAGCGCGAGGACCAGCGAGACGCCCGAGATGAGGGCGACGGTTCGGCCGTTGCGCAGCCCCCACACGAGCGCGCGGTCGGCGTACCAGGCGCGCGCGCGCTCGAAGCGCGTCGTGAACCCCTCGATGATGCGCCACGGCCGCCAGCGCGAGAGCAGCGCCCAGCGTCCGGCCAGCGTAGGCGTCACCGTGAACGAAACGAACAGCGACGTCAGCGTCGCGACCGTGACGACGAGCCCGAACTCGCGCAAGAACAGCCCGATCGCGCCGGGGAGGAACGAGATCGGAAGAAAGACCACGACGTCGACGAGCGTGATGACGATCGCGGCGACGCCGATCTCGTTGCGCCCCGTCACCGCCGCTTCGGTCGGCGCCTCGCCGTGCTCGAAGTGCCGCTCGACGTTCTCCAGCACGACGATCGAGTCGTCGACCAGGATTCCGATGATCAGGGTCATCGCGAGCAGCGACACCGTGTCCAGCGTGAAGTGCGCGAGCTGCATCGCCGCCAGCGTAACGAGCAGCGAGGACGGGATCGCGATCATCACCACGATCGCGTTGCGCCACGAGCGCAGGAAGAACAGCATCACGATCCCGGTGAAGAGGATCGCCTCGACGAGCGTGCGCACGACGCCTTGCAGCTGCTGCTCGGTGTACGTCGACTGCACGTTCAGCACGGAGAACTGCACGTCCGGGTAGGTCCGGCGGAGCAGGGGCAGCTCGCGCAGCACGCGCCGCGACGTCTCCACCTCGCTCGTGCCCGCCGACTTTTGGACGTCGAGCTCGACGCACGGTACGCCTTGGGAGTACGCGAACACGCGCTGCGTCTCGAACGAGTCCGTCACGTTCGCGACGTCCTTGATGTGCAGCAGGCGCGGCGCGGTCGAAAAGACGTTCGTCGTCGAGGACGACGCCGTCCCGGACGACCCGCCGCTCACGAGCAGGTTCGCCACGGTCGGAACGTCCTGGATGTCGCCGCGCACGTCGAGGTTCGTCTCGCGGTTCGGCGAGTAGAGGATCCCGCCCGGCGCGCGGATGTTGTTGTTGGTGATGCTGCTGACGATGTCGGTCAGCGTGAGCCCCGACGAGCTGAGGCGGCGCGGGTCCACGTCGACCTGGATCGACGGGGTCACGGTCCCGTTCGCCTGGACGTACGACACGCCCGGCACCTGCTCGATCTGCGGAACGATCTTGTTGATCGTCAGCGACGAGAGATCGCCCGCGGCGAGCGCGCGCGAGCGCAGAACGAGCGAGACGACGACGGCTTCGCTGGGATTGTAGAGCGAGATCTGCGGCGCCTGAACGTCGCTCGGGATCGAATGCTGCGCGTTCTGCACGCGTCCTTGCACCTGGACGAGATCGTTGTTCTGGTCCGAGTTCAGCTGGAAGACGGCGACGATCGACGCCTGCCCGGGCTGGATCGACGTCTCGAGATAGTCGAGCTGCGGCGCGCCGGCGATCTGATCTTCGAGCGGACGCACGACCGCGTCGCGCATCTCCGTCGTGGACGCGCCCGGATAGTTGACGAGGACTTGGATCGACGGCGTGTCGGTGCTGGGAAACTGCTGCTGCACGAGCATCGTGGAGGCGATCGTTCCGGCGAGCAGCACCAGCGCGAGGAACACCGTGACGAGCGTCGGGCGCCGCACGAACAGCCGGGTCAGCGACATGCTACGAACGGGTCTCCACGGGCAGCTCGGCGGCGTGCGCGTCGGCCGCCAGACGTTCGAGCGAGATCTTCTGCGGCGGACCCGGCGCGAGCCAGACGTAGACGACGGGGACGAGGACGAGCGTGAGGATCAGCGAGCTGGTGAGCCCGCCGATCACGACGGTCCCGAGCGAACGCTTCGCCGCCGAGCCCGGATCGAGCGCGAGCGCGAGCGGCAGCATGCCGGCGATCATCGAGAGCGTCGTCATGAGGATGGGGCGGAAGCGTTCGCGCGCCGCCTGCTTGATGGCGGAGACTTTGTCGAGCCCCGCTTCGACTTTCAAGATCGCGAAGTCGACGAGCAGGATCCCGTTCTTGCTGACGAGCCCGACCAGCATGACGGTTCCGATCAGCGAATAGAGGTTGAGGGTCTGATTCGTGAGCGCGAGCGCGCCGAGCGCGCCGACCGACGCGACCGGGATCGCGAACATGATCACCAGCGGGACGCGGTACGCGTTGTAGAGCGCGACCATCAGCAGATAGACGAGCCCGAGCGAAAGGATCAGCGACGTCCCCAGTCCCTTCACCGTCTGCATCGTGTTCTGCTGGTTGCCGCCGGCTGCGGCGCCGACGACGATCGACGAGGGCAGATGCAGCGCCGCGACGCGCTGCATGAAGGCGCGCTGCACCTTCGTCAGCGCGTAGCCCGGCTGCAGGTTCGACTGGATGTGAATGACGGTCTGCCGGTTGATGCGGGTGATCAGCGCCTCCTCGGGATTGTTCTTGAACGTCGCGAAATCGCCCAAGTGGACGATCTGCCCGTTCAGCGCGCGCACCGGCAGGTTCGTCAGCGTCGAAAGCTTCGTCTGGTCCGCCATCGGATAGAGCACCTGCACGTATTTCGTGCCGGTGCCGTTCGACGAGTCGAACTGCGTGGCGAGCGTCCCGCCGAACGCCGCACGAATCGCCTGCGCCGCGGAGCCGATCTGCACGTCGAGCGCGCGCGCCCGCTCGCGGTCGAAGGTGATGTCGATCTGCGGCGACAGCCGCAGGGCCGAGCTGTTGACGTTCTCGGTGCCGGGCGTCTCCTGCAGCGCCTGCAGCACCTTCGGCGCATACGCGTCGGGCTCGCTGCGCGTGGCGGCGACGGTCGCGTCGATCGGCTGCTGATTTCCGCCTCGCGTGCCGGTCGCCGGCACCGCAAAGACGCGCGCGTCGGGGACGAGCCGGTGGCCGATCCCGTTCATCATCATGGCGACGCGGTCCGTCGGGACCTTGTGATCGTCGGCGAGGATCACGCGAATCTGTCCGGTCGAGCCGAGGTTGACCCCGCCGCCGAACCCGGCTTGCGCGGTGCCCGACGTAGACGTGATGGTCTGCACTCCGGGGAGCTGCAAGAAGCGCGCCGAGAGCAGCCGGATCGCCGCGTCGGTCGTCGTCAGCGGCGTCCCGGTCGGAAACTGCACCGTGCAGAAGATCTGTCCGCGATCGACGGCCGGGATGAACTCGAAGCCCACGAAGCCGAGCGGGATCAGCGCGACCGCACCGGCGGTCAGGACGATGGAAAGGATGAACACCGGGACGGAGAACCGCAGCGCGCCGGGCAGGATCCGCTCGCTGTAGAACGCGCGCACGCGCTCGAAGCCGTGCGTGAACCCGCGGATCGGCGCCGGCGCACGCCACTTCGAGAGCAGCGACCAGTTTCCGGCGAGCGACGGCGTGACGGTGAACGAGACGGCCAGCGAGGTCAGCGTCGCGATCGTGACGACGAGCCCGAACTCGGCGAGGAAGCGGCCCGTCTGCCCCGGCAGAAACGCGATCGGCAGAAAGACGACGACGTCGACCAGCGTGATGACGATCGCCGCCGGACCGATCTCGCTGCGTCCGAGAATCGCGGCGGTGCGCGGCGCCTCCCCGTCCTCGAAATGGCGCTCGACGTTCTCGAGCACGACGATGGAGTCGTCGACGAGGATCCCGATGATCAGCGTCATGGCGAGCAGCGAGACGGTGTCGATCGTGAAGTTGACGAGCTTCATCACGAACAGCGTCACGCACAGCGAGGTCGGGATCGCGATCAGCACGACGATCGCGTTGCGCCACGAGCGGAGGAAGAAGAGCATCGCGACGCCGGTGAAGCAGATGCCTTCGATCAGCGTCTGCAGCACGCCGGTGAGCTGCTGCTGCGTGAACCGCGCCTCGTCGTTCAGCACCTTGAACTGCACCGCGGGGAACTCGGCCTCGATCCCCGGGAGCGCGGCCAGCACGTTCTTCGCCGCGGCGACCTCGCTGGCGCCGGTCGCCTTCTGCGCCATCAGCGTGATCGCGGCTTTTGCGTCGACGTACGAGGCGACGCGCTTCGGCTCGAACGAATCGGTCACCGTCGCCACGTCCGAGATGCGCGGCCGCACCGGCCCGGACGAAAACGCGTTCACCGTCTGCGCGCCGAGCCCGGAGGACGCCGCCCCGCTCCCCGACGCCAGCGAGACGATCGGCGCCGGCACGGTCGGCGGGATCGCAGGCGCGGCGACGTTCGCCGGGTTCGCCGGCGTGAACGCCTGCCGCGTCGCCGGCTGCGTCGATGCGACCGCCGCCGGCGTCGCCGCCGCCGCGGCCGGCTCCGTGCCGTTCACGAGCTGCGTCGCCGGCGCCGGCGTGATCACCGCGATCGCCGTCCCGTTCGCGGCGGCTCCGTTCGCCCCGCCGGCCGTCGCGCCGGACGTCGTCCCCGCCGCGGTGGCGGCGCCCGCCGTACCGCCGTTCGCGCTCGTTGCCGCAAGGGTGCCGGCCGCGCCGGTCGCCGCGGTGCCCGACGCGCCGTTCTGCGCGATGGCCATCGTCGACGTCGGCGCGATCGTCGGCACCGCCGGCGACGGCAACGGCGTCACCGACGACGACGGCGCGAACGCCGACGGCGTCGTCCCGGTCGTGCTCTGCGTCCCGCCCCCCGCCGCAGCCGCCGCTGCCGCCGCCGCGGAGTTCGAGGACCCGCTCGCGACAATCGCCCCGCCGCCCGCGCCGGAAGCCGGTGCGCTCGTCGCCGTCGCCGATCCGGCCGCGTTCGAGAGCGAGAGCGCCTGGTTCGTCGCACCGCTGGTGTTCGTGTACTTCTGATTCACCGAGCCCGACGGCGAGGTCGCCCCGAGCAGCACGGACGTCGAACCGGTCAGCAGCAGGTTCTCGATCGAGGCCGGCGTCTGGATGTCGCCGCGGACGTCGATCGTCGTCTCGCGATTGCCGAGATACGCGATTCCGCCCGGCGCGCGCACGTTGTTCGCCTGGATCGAGCTGACGACGTCGGTCGTCGTGAAGCCCCACGCCGAAAGCCGGTTGGGATCGACTTGCACCTCGAGCGCGGGCGTCACGGTGCCGTTCGCGCCGACGTTCGAGATGCCGTCGACCTGCTCGAGGGCCGGAACGATCTCGTTCGTCACCACACCGGACAGCCCGGCGAGGCTCAGCGAGCGCGAGCTGACGGCGAGCGTCACGACGGTGATCTGCGCGGGATCGAACGTCCGCACCGAGGGCGCCGGCAGATCCTGCGGCAACGCCGCCTTCGCGGTCTGGATGCGGTCCTGAATCTCGGTCAGATCGGTCGTCTGATTCGACTCGAGGTTGAAGGTCGCGGAGATCGACGCCTGATTCTGCTGGATCGACGTCGTGAGGTGATCGAGATCGGGCGCGCCCGCGATCGCGTCCTCGATCGGGATCACCACGGAGTCGCGCAGCTCCGACGGCGAGGCGCCCGGGTACGACACGCTGACGTTGACCGTCGGGAAGTCGATGTTCGGGAACTGCTGCTGGACGAGCGTCGCGAGCGAGAACGCGCCGACGAGCGCGATGAGCGCCACCAGCACGAAGACGAGCGGAGGCCGATTGACGAAGAGCCGCGTGACGCGCTGCATCGAGACGTCAGTCGGAGGCGATCGATTGCCCGTCGGAGATGCCGAGCTGCCCGTTCGCGATCACGACTTGGCCCGGCTTCAGCCCGCTGACGATCGAGGTCGTTCCGTCGGAGCCGAGCTCGCGCACGTGGACCTCCTTCGCGACGACGTCGACGAGCTCGTCGTCCGCGACCATGACCGTCGTGTGCGTGTCGTCGAGGAACGCGGTCGTCGGGATCCCGACGCCGTGCACCGGCGGCAGCAGCGCGGAGGCCGTGACGGGAAGCCCCGACTGCAGCCGCCCGTCGGCGTTCGCGACGAGCACTTTCACGGTGAAGTTCGTCGAGCCCGGCGTGACCTGCCCGAGCACCGCGACGACGTGTCCGCTGTACGTGCGGCTGTTCGTGCCGGCCACGGTGAGCGTCACCGGCGCCCCGACCGGGATCGCGAACGTATCGGAGCTCGACGCGTTCAGCATCGCGTAGACGTCGTCGAGCCGCTGGACGGTGAACACCGTGCGCGAGCCGGGATACTCGCCCGGGTTCAAATTCCGGTTCACGACGACGCCGTCGACCGGCGAGACGATCGTCGCGCGCGCGATCTGCGCCTGGTACTGCTGCACGGTCGCCTGCGCCTGCGCCACCGCCGCATGCGCGGCGCGCGCGTCGGCGAGCGCCGACTGCACGTCGGCCGCCTGCAGACCCTGGTTCTGCGTACCGTTCACGTTCTGATTCAGCACGGCGGAACGCAAGTTCGCCTGCGCGTTGCGCAGCGCCGCGCGATCGTTCAGCACGGCGGTCTGCTGCTGATCGTACGTCTGCTGCGGAAGGTATCCGGAACGCAGCAGCTCGGCATCACGCTGGAGATTCGCCTGATCGAGCGCGAGCGTCTGCTGCGCCTGCGCCACGGCGGCACGCTGCGACAGCACGGAATTGCCGCTCTGCCCGATGTTGAGCGTAGCGGTGTACCGCGTCTGGGAAACTTTCGCGTCGTCCGACTGCGCCGTGCGCTCGTCCGCGACGACCGTCGCCTGCGCCTGCGCGAGCTGCGCGCGCAGGTCCGCGGTGTCGAGCACGGCGAGAACCTGCCCGGCGTGAACGTGGTCGCCCTCGTTCACGTTCACGACGTCCGTCGGCTCGGAGAGCGAGCTGGTGATCGCGACGTTCAGCAGCGGCGCGATCACGCCGGAGATGGACGAGCTCGCGCGCACCGTCGTGACGCGCGCCGCGGTGGTCGGGATCGGGGCCGGCGACCCCATCATCCGCGCGCCGCCGCGCCGCCCGCGCGCCGCACCGCCATGACCGCACGCCGTGCACACGGCGGCGGCCATCAGCAGCGCGAGCAGCGCGGCGTTACGAGCTCGACTCACTCAGTGCTGACCCTGGCCCTGGGGCATCGGGTGGCTCTTGCGCCACGCCGCGATCTGCGCATCGAACTTCGCGCGCTGCTGCGGCGTGAGCACGTCGCGCATCTTGGTGAAGAACTCTTTCATGTTGGCCCGGCGCTGGTCGCGATCGGTGACGTTCTGGTTCTTCTCCTCCGCCTGCTTCCGAAGCTCGCGGATGCGATTCTTCTGATCGTCGGAGAGGCCGAGACCCATCAGGATCTTGGCCATGAAGTGATTGCCGCCGCCCGGCCGGCCCTGCTCCTGCGCGGACGCCGCGGGCGCGAGCCCGACGGACGAAGCCGCGACCGACACGCCGGCGTACAGGGACGCCGTCGCCGCGAGGGCGGTGAGAAACGCGGCGACCCGCCGCGCGAGTGAGAGGTTCATGAGACGTGACTCCGATGAAAACGTGACATGCGCACGCCGCAGCCTACCGCGCGGCAGCCGGAGCAGTATCGCAAATCACCCTGAGAATTATCTCCAGCCCCGTCCCATACCCCGCAGGGGGAGGGAGACCACCGTTCGCCCCAACGGATCCATTGCGAAGAGGACGAGAATCGCGCCACCATGACTCACCCCCACCGTCACGCTTCCGCCTCCCGACACAATGACGGCACCCGCTCGCCTCCTTCGAACGCATTGCCCCACGACCACGTCTGCGAAGCCCAGACTGACGCGCGTCACCGATAGAATGTCGCCACGACCGTCTCATCGCGCTCCGTAAATTCTGGTTCCGTGTCATTGAATCTCCGCATCGCGCGGATCATCATTGGGACGCCTAGACCTAATTTTTCGACATAGCCGTAATCGCGCATTGTGTCAACGATAAGTGGGTTTCGTGCGGCGCGAGTGCCGATTGCCATGCTAGCGGGAGTGATGCCGTTCGGGAATCGCCCCGGGCTTAGGATCACTACACGATCTGAGAAGATCCGAACCTGAACCGGCCGTGCAGAGAGCGAGTAGTCTCGATGCACGATCGCGTTGACGATCGCTTCCCGAACCACGGTTCTAGGCAGGCCGCGATCCTCTGTCCGTACCGCGCCTGCGACACCAGTCCACCGTGAGGTGTGATGCTCGATGAACGAACTTACTGACTCCACAACGCCATCTTCTCGAAGTGCTCGATCACCTACATTACCAAGCCTGACCAAAGGCCCCGCAAACTCAGCGCGATCAAGAACCTCTCCCACAGATTCTTCAGTTCCAGCGAACGCCGTGGCCTCGACGCTTGCTCCAAGAAGAAACCGCCGCGGACTTTCTCCAAATAGAACTAGCCCAGCGATTGTGCAGGCCCGCCCGACTACGTCGTCATCCGTCATGAACTCGGCTAAGACTACCTGCCGCTCAGCGTCGTCGTATCCTGCAGGGTACTGCTGTCCCCGAACATCGACGAAGTACTCGGCGAGGCGACGCTGGTCAAGCGCAGAAAACTGGGCGCTCGCCACCGGACTCAACTCCACATGAATTCGATTTCGTCGCTGAAAGAGACGTTGAAGCTCCTCAGTGCTAGCCTCTCGGCATGTTGATCCAACGCGAATGTAGTAACGGAGACTGTTATTCCGCAGCATCGCGTAAACATCATATCCGCGCGTAACAGAAACAGCCGCAATGTCGCGTCCTTCGACGCCTCGTACAACCTGGAATAGAGGAATAATAGGAGGCCTCACCGCGTCGCGCGCGACATTCATGACCCATTCCTCAAGCTCATGCGTAGCCGAAAAGCGTGCGAGCCCCGCGATCGAGCCGTCGTCGCGTACACCCAATAGAATCGTCCCGCCAGCGCCGTTCGAGAACGCTACGAGTTCCCTGGCGAAACCTTCGCTCGTTACAGTATCCTCCTTGAACTCGACCTGCGAATTCTCGCCGTTGAGAAGCATTTCAACGATGTCAGCACGCGTGTACATTAGAATCCGTACTTTTGTTTCCGCATGTTGAACGCTTCCTTGCCACCTTCGAGTACTTCCTCAGCAAACATCGCCACGCTCGGCGTATCGATGGAACCGACCCTGGAGTCTGCAAGCTCCGCTTGCCCGTTCTCGCCAGCCTCTCCGACAGCCGTGAGGCCGGCTATGAGTTCCGCGTCTCCCAGAACGGGGATATTCGCATTGTGCGTAGCGAATATGAATTGACGCTTATGTTTAGCGTCGCGAATTCTCGGTACGACGCTATCACTAATAAAGCGGTTATCGAGATCATCTTCGGGTTGATCAACAACCAAAGGGGCGCGCGGATCGATAAGAAGCAACAAAAGTACGGCGGTAGCCTTTTGACCTGTACTGAGATCGGAGAGCCGCCGCCAGTTCGGCGTGCGCTCCGATCCGATATTCAGTTCGATCGTTGTACTTGGGGGCAAGTACAGTTCCTCAAGCTTCATTCTCCATTCCGTTCCCGCGTCTACGAGCCTATCCGCTTGTGCTGCCGTGTAGCGATATCTCGCAAGCACCGCTTCAGCCCCTTTTGCAACAGCGTCGGCGAAATCGCGCAGAGAGAACGCGGACGTGTCGCGCGGTTGTGGCGTCTCCGGATCGCGAAATTTTGCCTTCTTCAAGTGCGCATATAGCGGCTCGTGGTCAGCCATGAACTGGACGGAGACGCGCAGCCGATTCCCCAGACGCCGGCTAATGCGCTTGGCCGCGGCGTCAAGTCGCCGGAACTCACGAAAAACCAGATCATCCCACTCAGCAAGGAGCTTCTGCCTATCGGTAAGCAGCCGACTCACAGCGCCGAGCAGACGTTCTTGCTGTGCGAGCAGAGGAACGAGTTCTTCGATTTGGCGCCGCAGCCGAATGAACTCCTCACCATCGATTTTTGACTTATGCAGGTCGCGAAGTATCTTTTCATATCGCGATTGAACGGCTTCCTTCCGCGCGCTCCATAGCGCGTAAACGCGTCGTTCTTCGGATCTTGCCGCGACTAACCCATCGCGCAAGATACGGGCGCTGTCCGTTAGCGCTGACTGGAGCACCGAGATAGCCGACGTCAACTGCAATAGAGTTTCGCGCCCTGGAAGTTCTTGCAACGCGGTTTCGGAAAGGAACGCACCGTCGATCGGGGACACGTCTTCGACCGCCCTCAAAGCAGCCTCTACGCGAGCGATACGATCTCCGAATGTGCGAAATACTTGCTCTTCACGCACAATAAGCGCTTGATCTTGCAGTCGCTCTTCGACGCCGGCTTCCTGGTAGCGCTTTTGCGTCTCGCGTAACGACGGCAGCACCGCAACCCGATCCGCGATGCGTTGCGCTTCGCGCTGCGCATTAAGCAAATTTGAACGGGACTGGTCTAAGCGGCCGAATAGTCCGGCACGTTCAGCGGCTAAGGCGGCGTCCGGTTCCGCAAAGCGACTCAGCAGTTCAGTGAGAGCGGGCGGAGTCCGCGTAACCTCAGTAATTTCATGCTGTCCGAAGATTTCTAGGCCCGAGATGAGTTGTAATGGCGCGACATTTACAATGCTACCCGCTTCGTCGCGTACTACTGGAGCGTTTGGAACTGTTCGCTCAATGAAGTAGCGCTTACGGGCGGGTCGATGTGAGTCGATCGAGACTGAGATTCGAGTGCCCGCGCCGACGACATTTCGGATCACTTTTTCGTGAGCGTCTTGAGCGTCCGCGCCCAGTGCTTTCGCATTCAAGGCGTAGCGTATACTTTCAATTATTGTCGACTTGCCGGTGCCTCGCCCACCGATCAACACGTTCAGGTCCTCATTGAAATGCAGCCTCAGACCATCCAGAAAGCCGCCCTCCCAGGCAATAGCGACGATTTCGCTTCGTTCTTCCGGCGGAACGGATGAGTTCAGCCGTATACGGGACTCCGGGTCGAGGAACGCTTGCCGTAGCCCCTCGATTGATGGTGCAGTCATCTTGATGTATGTCGTTGCATTAGTTTGCTGCACGTCAGAGGGCGACGAAATGTCGTTGCAATTCAAGAGTGCCAAGCGCTGTTCACGGAAATATGCAGGCTCAGCGTTGAGCAAAATCTTTCGGAATTGTTGCTGCACGCTTTCCGGAGCAGTCGGGATGCCTACGGCCATGAGGCGCGCGTCCTTCCATGCCTTCGCACGCGCGGTTCCCTTCAGCGCTACGAGCAAGCCCTTCTCACCGGTCGAGTGCGCTGCAATGCCGACTGCGGACCAATTCTCTAATCGTTCGAGAAGCTCGGCTAAGTCGTATCGGCATGGGGCGGAAACCGTCGACTCGTATACGCCACAGTCGCCGAGATACCGTTCGATTATGTCGAGGGAAGTCTCACGCGAAAACAAGCAGAGCAGGTGGACACCTTCTTTGGTCTCCGCCTCAAAGCCCGGGAAGGCCGCTATTCCGGCAGATTCTGCCGCTTGCAATAGTGGCGCTGCACTCGCGATTCGGTGATGATCGGTAACCGCGATCACCGAAACATTATGCGCCCTGAGAGATTCGATCAGCGCGGCATTGTACGCTTCCTCAGAGCCCCAGTCGTCACGTTTGGCATTTTCAAGCAGGTAAGCATACGGATTGACCTGGAGCGCACAACGAAAGAAGTGCGCACCAGAGGGGCGCAACAACGCTTCGTCGATTGGCCTGAGTTCGGTTCCGCGCCTAGCGACCATCGGTTCATTGTTCCGCTGGTCGGCGCCTGAATCTTGCTCCCGCTATCCCGCCGTACAACAGGTCGCGTTCCTGGACGCGGGCGTGGCCTCAGATCGGTGTTCGGCCAGGCCGGTTACCAACGCACAATACAAGATGGCCATTTACGGGCCCAAAGCCGCATGCGCCGCCGCAAGCCGCGCAATCGGCACCCGGTACGGCGAGCAGCTCACGTAGTCGAGCCCGATCTCGTCGCAGAACTCCACCGAGGACGGCTCGCCGCCATGCTCGCCGCAGATGCCGATCTTCAGGTCCGGCCGCTGCGCCCGCCCGCGCTCCACGCCCATCCTCATGAGCGCCCCGACGCCGACGCGATCGAGCACCTGGAACGGATCCTCGCGCAAGATCTTCTGCTCGAGATACCGCGGGATGAACGACGCCTCCGCGTCGTCGCGCGAGTAGCCGTACACGGTCTGCGTCAGGTCGTTGGTGCCGAAGCTGAAGAACTCCGCGAGCGACGCGAGCTCGCCGGCGACCACGCACGCGCGCGGCAGCTCGACCATCGTGCCGATGTGGTACGGCACCCGCACGCCCGTCTCGCGCATCACCTCTTCGGCGACCGCCTGCGCGGCGTCGTGGGTGACGCGCATCTCTTCGATGGTTCCGACGCCCGGGATCATCACGTCCGGCAGCGCGTCCACGCCGCGAGCGCGCAGCTCGCACGCCGCTTCGAAGATCGCGCGCACCTGCATCGCGTAGATCTCCGGGTAGAGGATGCCGAGCCGGCACACGCGCAGCCCGAGCATGGGATTCTGCTCGTGCAGCTGGCGCACGCGCGCGAGCACCTTCATCTTCTCGGCGTACGCGGGATCGCTTTCGCCCTTCGTCACGCGCAGCTCCGTCGTCTCGACGAGCAGCTGCTCCAGCGACGGAAGGAACTCGTGCAGCGGCGGATCGAGCAGCCGGATCGTCACCGCGTGCCCCGCCATCGCTTCGAGGATCCCGGCGAAGTCCTCACGCTGGAACGGCAGCAGCTCGGCGAGCGCCTCGGCACGCGCCTCCGGCGTGTCGCTGATGATCATGCGCTGCACGACCGGGAGCCGGTCCTGCTGCATGAACATGTGCTCGGTGCGGGTGAGACCGATGCCGGTCGCGCCCAGCTCGCGCGCCTTCCGCGCGTCTTCCGGGGTGTCGGCGTTGGCCCACACGCCGAGCCGCTTTTTCTCGTCGGCCCAGCCCAAGAACTCGCTCAGCCAATCCGGCAGCTTCGAGGGCGGCGGGATCAGCGTGAGCTTGCCGACCACGACCGTGCCGGTGGTGCCGTCGATGGTGACCCAGTCACCTTCGTGCAGCACGCGCTCGCCGATGCGCGCCGTCTTCGCCCGCGCGTCGACCGTCATCGCGTCGAACCCCGCGACGCAGGGCTTGCCCATCCCGCGCGCGACGACCGCCGCGTGCGAGGTCGCGCCGCCGCGCGAGGTCAGCACGCCGCGGGCCGCGATCATGCCGTGCACGTCGTCCGGCGCCGTCTCGACGCGAACGAGGATGACGGCGTCGCCGCGCGCACCGCGCTCGGCCGCGGTGTCCGCGTCGAAGACGATCTCGCCCGTCGCCGCGCCGGGCGAGGCGTTCAGCCCTTTGCCGGCGATCTCGAACGTCTCGTGCGGATCGATGCGCGCGTGGAAGAGCTGATCGAGCGACTCGGGCTCGACCCGCCGCAGCGCCTCGTCCTTCGTGATGATCCCTTCGTGCACGAGGTCGAGCGCGATCTTCACCGCCGCCTCGGCGCTGCGCTTCCCGCTGCGCGTCTGCAGCATCCAGAGCTTGCCGCGCTCGACCGTGAACTCGAGGTCCTGCATGTCGCGGTAGTGCAGCTCGAGCTGGCCCGCGATCGTGACGAACTGCGCGTAGATGTCGGGCTGCGTCTTCTGCAGATCGGCGAGCTTCATCGGCGTGCGGATGCCGGCGACGACGTCTTCGCCTTGCGCGTTGCGCAGGTACTCGCCGAAGATCTCCTTCTCGCCGGTGTTCGGATCGCGCGTGAACGCGACGCCCGTCCCCGAGTCGTCGCCGAGGTTGCCGAACACCATCGACACGACGCTGACCGCGGTCCCCCAATCGTCGGGGATCTTGTTGAACTTCCGGTAGTCCTGTGCGCGCTTGGAATGCCAGGAGTCGAAGACCGCTTTGATCGCGAGGTCGAGCTGCTCGTGGACGTCTTGCGGGAACGGCTCGTTCGTGTGGACGCGGACGATCTCGCGGAACTGCGCGATGACTTCTTTCCACTTGACGGCGTCCAGCTCGGGATCGGTGGCGACGCCCGCCTTCTGCTTCGCCTCCTCGACGACGTGGTCGAACTCGTCCTTTGGGATGCCGAGCACGATCGTGCCGAACATGCCCATGAACCGGCGGTAGGCGTCGTAGGCGAAGCGCTCGTTGCCGGTGAGGCGCGCGAGCCCCTGAACGGTCCGGTCGTTGAGGCCGAGGTTCAGGATCGTGTCCATCATCCCGGGCATCGAGACGCGCGCGCCGCTGCGCACGGAGACCAGCAGCGGGTCGTCGGCGCGGCCGAATCCTTTGCCCGTGCGGCGCTCGAGCTCGCGCATCGCCGCGCGGACCTCGTCGGCGAGCCCCTCGGGGAACCGGCGCCCGGCGCGATAGTAGGCGAGGCACGTGTCGGTCGTGATCGTGAAGCCGGGCGGGACGGGCAGCCCCGCGCGCGTCATCTCGGCCAGGCCGGCGCCCTTTCCGCCCAGCAGCTCCTTCATGTCGCCGGAGCCGTCTTCGAAGAACCAGATGCGGTCGGTGCTGACGCGCGCCGGCACCTCCGTCACGGCGCTCGGCGGCCCCTCGCCTTCCCGAACGGACGTGCGTGGAAAATCGTTGTAGCGCCGCGTTCGAACGGTGGAGACTTTTTCCATCGAGTCCATGCCCCCGAAAGATTCCCCGCGCGGGGCGTGTTCAAGCGGGGGGGCGCACCCCTTTTCACCACATGGTAAACGCTTGGCGCATGCAGCGTTCTACTTGGCGAAGCTAGCGCCGGCGAGGGCTATTCGCGGCGGCGGGGCCCCCGAGATAGGCGCCCTCAGTCGTACTCCACGGCCTGGATCGTCAGCGTCAGGTCCCCCGCGGGGCGGTGCCAGATCACCTTGTCCCCGGCGCGCGCGCCGAGCAATGCCCGGGCGAGCGGCGAGCCTTCACCGATGAGTCCGGCGGGAACGTCGATCTCGTCCTCGCCGACGATCAGGAAGGTCTGCCGGCCGCGCGGCGTGCCTTCGACCGTCACCCGCGCCCCGAAGTCGACGACGTCGCGGTCGGCGGGGGCGCCGGTCGGGATCGCGGCCTCGATCCGGCGCTGCAGCAGCGCCCGGCGCTGATCGTCGCTGGTCGCGGCGAGCTCTCCGCGCAACGTCTCGAGCCCGCGCGCCGTGATCCGATGCGGCTCGACGCGCGCAGCCAGGGGACGCTCCGGAACGTCGTCCCGCTCCTTGGTGAAAGCCCGGCTCATGAGCGGCGTATACCCAGGGCAAGCGAACGTGCCCCGGCATTTCCGGCGCCGTGGTTTCCTCGCGGTAACCGCGGCACCGAAACGTACGTACTTCCGCCGCGGCGCGCGCGGCGGTACGATGCGCACGTCATGACCGCCACCCGACAAGCACAGCAGACCTTCACGATCGACCCCGCCCACACCGGCATCGAGTTCACCGTTCGGCACATGGTGATCTCCAAGGTACGCGGGCGCTTCGGCACGTTCCACGGCACGGTGACCTTGGTCGAAGGCTCGAACGTCCCCGTGGCGGTCGACGTCGAGATCGACGCGACGTCGATCGACACGCGCGAGCCGCAGCGCGACGCACATCTGAAGTCGGCCGACTTCCTCGACGCCGCGACGTATCCGACGATCGCGTTCCGCGGCACGGCGTTCGCCGGCGACGACAGCGCGTTCCGGATCGACGGTGACCTGACGATCCACGGCGTCACGAAGCCGGTTCGCCTCGACGCGAGCGTCGAGGGCCGCATGACCGATCCGTGGGGCAACGACCGGATCGCCTTCGAAGCGCAAGGCAAGATCAACCGCAAGGACTTCGGGCTCACGTGGAATCAGGCGCTCGAGACGGGCGGAGTCCTCGTCGGCGAGGAGGTCGTCATCGCCCTGACCGTCCAGGCCGTCCGGCCGAAGTAGCCGCAACTCGCGCGTCGCGGCGGCGGGTCGTGGCGCGCGTGGACACCATCGTCCCCGATACCGTCGCGGCGACCTTTTTCGGGGCGCCGCCGTCCGGCGGCTGTCCGGTCGAGCGCGCGATCGACGCGATCGCCGACAAGTGGAAGCTCCGCATCCTCCTCGAGCTGATGCGCGGGGACGTCGTGCGGTTTCGCGAGCTGCAGCGCCGGCTCGACGGCGTCTCGCAGAAGGTCCTCACCGCGGCCCTGCGCGAGCTGGAACGCGACGGGCTGGTGACGCGGACCGCGTACGCCGAGGTGCCTCCGCGCGTGGAGTATCGTCCGACCGCGAGGACGCGGACGCTGTTCCCGATCCTCGCCGACCTCCAGCGCTGGGCCGAGGCCGCCGGGGCGGCGCATTAAATACTAACATATTAGTTGACACAATGCGGGCGCCCGGATAGTATCGGGGGCGTGCCCGCCTTCGTTCGTCGTACGCTCGCCGTTTGCGCGGCGCTGATCGTCTCGTGCATCCCGTTCGCGGCCCGCGCGGCGGCCCCGGGAACCGTCGTCGATCTGCCCACGCTTCCGCAGGCGCCCGCGATGCAGGGCAGCTACGACGACACCTGGGCGAAGGCGGCGAAGCTCGATCTCGCCTACGACTTCATCTACAAGCGCCCGTCCGGCGAACCCGTCGAGGTGTACGTCGCGCAGGACTCCGGGGCGATCGACGTCGCCTTCGTCGTGACCCAGCGCGAGACGCTGATCGCGTCGCAGCAGACGAACGGCTCCAGCGTGACGAGCGACGACTACGTCGGCGTGTACCTCTGGCCGCAGGGCGCGCAAGGCTTCTCGTACGCATTTTTCGCCAACCCGCACGGCACGCGCTATCAGACGTCGAGCGAGAACAGCGCGTACTCGCCCGACTGGGCGGCGGTCGGCCACACCACGCGAAACGGCTACGTCGTGACGATGCGCATCCCGTTCTCGGCGATCCGGAGCGGCGGCTCGACGACCTGGCGCGCGCAGTTCGTCCGCGAGACGATCGCGACGGGCAGCTTGTCCGTATGGACCTACTCGCCGCGGCAGCAGAACGCCAACGATCCCGCCTTCGCCGGAACGTTGACGCACGTCGGGATCGCGAGCGGCTCGATTCGCCCGAAGGCGCGCGCGCAGATCTACGCGCTGGGCGAGGCGACGACGCGCGCGAACGGCGGCGACACCTCGCGCATGGGCGCCGATCTGTCGCTGCCGATCACACCGACCGCCTCGTTCGTGGCGAGCCTGCATCCCGACTACTCCAACGTGGAGCTGGATCAGCAGACGATCGCGCCGACCGCGTTTCCGTACCAGTACGCCGAGGTCCGCCCGTTCTTCACGCAGGTGGGGCAGCCGTTCAACTACACGTTCTCGTGCACGAACTGCCCGCAGCTTCTCTACACGCCCGCGATCCCGACGTTCCGCGACGGCTACGCCGTCGAAGGGACACAAGGGCCCTTCACGTTCAGCGCTTTCGACGCGGTCGGCTACGGGCGCGTCGACCAAGGACAAACCGTCGACTGGAACGTCGAGACGCCCGAGAAGGTCGAGAGCTTCAACGTCCAGCACATCGGCGTCGACACGGCGGACGGCATCCACGACGAGACGACGTCGTTCACCAGCGGGTACGCCGACCAGACGAACCACCTCTTCGTCTACGCGAACGGCGGCGTCGAGCGCGGCAGCCTCGTGACCTCGCCCTCGCAGGCGAACTACGTGCAGGCCGGCGGCGGGTACGTCACCTCGACGACGGTCGTGACCGGAGCGTTCGAGAACCTCGGCTCGCAGTTCGCGCCCGTCGACGCGTACGTCGCGCAGAACGATCTGA
The DNA here is from genome assembly GCA_035650875.1 of Vulcanimicrobiaceae bacterium. Lineage (GTDB taxonomy): Bacteria > Vulcanimicrobiota > Vulcanimicrobiia > Vulcanimicrobiales > Vulcanimicrobiaceae > Vulcanimicrobium. Next base: position 130,776 of record DASRGU010000004.1, on the reverse strand, counting down.
CCGGCTGGGAGTTCTACTACCGGCACGCTCTGAATTTCTCGCCGAAGGCGATCTTCCACGACATCACCTGGAACAGCTTCGTCTCACGCTACCGCGACCGCTTCGGCCGTCCGGATCAATACGAGACGACGGGCCAAGTGAACTTCGACTTCCGCAACCTCGTCACGTTCGAGCTGTTCGGCAACTCGACGAAGGTGCGCGGTGCGACGAGCGAGTTTCTCCCGTACGACAGCGAAGGGCTCTACCTCGGCTACCGCACCAACACCGTCACGCCGACGTACGCGCAGTTCACCGAAGGGCCGTACTACCACGGACGGCTGCTCGCCCGCACGTATCTGACGACGCTGCCGGTGAAGCGCCGCGTCCATCTGACGCTGGAGACGGACGAGGACGACTACGTCTCGGTCGGATACGGCGAGCCGCACGCGCGGGAGTGGCTGGAGCGCGCGAGCCTCGACTGGCAGATCAGCCGCGAAGCGTCGTTCGACGTGGGCGCGCGGCGGATTCTCGGGAGCCAAATTCCGAACTCGTTCCAGATCCCGACGTTCGGCTACCTCAACGCGGGCAACGTCAGCCTGGCCTTCCACGTGCTGACGCTGCGGAACGAGTTCTACGTCGTGTACGGCGATCCGAACAGCCTCGCCACGACGCCGGCGCTGTTCGTGAAGTGGATTCGCTACATCGGCGCACCGAAAGGCACGTGAGGCAGCCGCACGCGAGCGCTCACGCGAGGCCGTAGAGCTCGCTGCAGATCTGCTTCGCCGCCTGCGCGCGCGTCATCGCGCCCGCCGGCCAGGCGAAGGTGTGGTTGCAGCGCTCGTCGAGCGCCTCGCGCGCCGCCGGTGGGAAGTCGCCGCCCGGATCGAAGTTGCGCGTCTGCCCGTCGCCTTCGAAGATCCCCTCGACGCCGAGGAGCTGGACCGCAGCGAACGCCTGCGCGTCCGCTTCGAACGCGACGTCGTCCCACCAGAAGATGGGCGTTCCGCGCATCAGCAGCCGCCATTGGTAGGAGCGGACGCGCCCGGCGTCGTTCCATACCGTCGCGGGCGTGACGTTCTGCGTCGTGCAGAACGCCGCGAGCACGCCGGCGGCTTCGCCGATCGCCCATTCGACCGGATGGACGCGATACGCGCCCGACGTGATGTGCGTCGCGCCGATGTTCTTGCACGCGGCGACGAAGTTGCTCAGTTCTTTCGGAAGCAGCGCGCCGAGGGGGACTTGGAAGGGCGCGGTCGGGATCCCGTGCCACGGCGTGCCGATGTTCGGCGTCTCCGGTGGCCCGCCGGGCGGCGCGTAGAAGCCTTGGTGGACGTCGGCGGCGTACTGGCCGATCCCGCAGCTGTCGGGGAAGTTCTTTGCGCGCACGCCCGGGGCGCCGGGCGCGAGCGCCGGCAGCGTGCGGCCCTGTGCGTACACGCTCTGGTCGATGTCGTTCTGCACGATGCGAACGTACGGATCGGCGAGGCGCCGCGATTCGCGGACGTACGCCGCCGGCGCGGTTCCGTCGACGCTGCCGAACGCCGCGGTATCGACCGACAGCTCGGTGTAGCCGTTGCCGTTTCCGTCGTCGCGCGGCGCGTCGTTCTGCAGGTAGTACAGGAACGCGATCGAGACTTGGCGCGCCTCCTCGACGATCGCGGCGTCGCCCTCCGCGGTGTGCGGGTTCGTCGGGATCGCGGCGGCGAGGTAGTCGTTGGCGCCGACGTTCAGGGTCGTGCGCGGGTTCGGACCGTCGGAAAAGTTGCGCGGGTCGATGAACTGCCGGTAGTTGAACATCGTGTCCGAGTCGTGGCCCGGCTCGTACATCACGTTGATGTCACCCTGGCCCTTCACCGAGAAGCCTTGGCGGCGCCGGATGTCGTCGTAGTTCGGCGGCCGCGCGATCTTGTGCGCCGCATTCGGCGCGCTCCATTGCACCGCGATCGGAACCGTGATGGGCTGGATCCACTCGGGATGCGCCTCGCCCTCGGCTTGGTTTTCTCCGGTGTCGGAGCGCGCTTCGGCGCCGATCACCCAGCGAACGCCCGCCATCGGGAGCAGGTCGCCGAGATCCGTCGCGTCGAGGTAGACCTTGCCGGTGTAGAGGTCGCCGAAGCCGGCATGAAAGCCCTCCACCGCACCGCCCGCCACCGCGACGCCGGTGACGCCCGTGCGCAGCCGGAGATCGACGCCGGCGCCGCGGAGCATGTCGAGCAGAACCTGGCGCACGACCTGCGGGTCGGCGGCGAACGGATGGCCTTTGAGCGCGAACGGCGGACCGACGCCGGCGAATCCCGGATTGAAGTACTGTTGCTCGTTCCCGAGTTGCGAGCGCCGGCCCGCGTACGTCGCGCGGATCGCGTGGCGGAGATCGCGATAGGATTTCGGGCTGCCCGTGGTCTCGGTCAGTGCCGCCGAGGTCTCGTCCCAGCGCGTGATGCCTTGCGAGGTGGCCTGCCCGCCGACCCAGTCGCCGCCCTCGAGCAGCACGACCTTGACCTTCGCATCCGCCGCCGCCGCGAGCGCGGCCGCGCACCCGCCGAAGCTGGCCCCTGCGATCACGACATCGTAGCTGTACGTCGCCATCACGATCTCCCGCCCGGCGCCGCGCCGGATGCCGGTCGTTCGTTCGCTCGGCTAGGAAACCATTTCGAGCCTGCGCACCGTGCGGCTGCGGGCGCGGTGCCACGCACGTGGCACCAGCCCGTCGTACAACGATGCCATGCTGTTCGTGCTGCCCGGCGGCGTTTCGGCGATGCCCGACCCCCTCGACGCTCCGCCGGAGATCATTCTTGACCTTTTCGCCGCCTACCGCCGCGCCGCCAAGCTTCCAATGATTTCACGCGCCGATCTAGTGCGCTTATTTGCAGAAGCGCGCGCTCGAAGGCGGGCAACGGAGTCCAGCGCTCGCGCTCCGGGGCGGGTGATTCCGTTCCCGGCGGAGCGTCGCGCCCCGTCGCGAGATACCACGCCGTGACGCCCAGCTCGCGCGCCAGCTTCAACCCGACCACGAAGCTCGCACTCTTCGTTTGGCCGGATTCCATCTGCCGGATCGCCCCTTCGCTCACGCCGACGCGCTGCGCGAGCTCGCCCGGGGTCAGATGCCGTCGCGTGCGCAACGTGCGCAGCCGTTCGCCGAAGCGCTCGGACACGACCGGAAGTATACGAACGTGGCCGGAAAGTGTGGTATTGCGTGCGCCGCGACAATATGCTACCGATGCAGCGACGCGCGGTTTTCGTACCGCGGCCGTGCCGCACCAACCGGTTCTCTCCACACCGAAACCGGGGCACGTCACCGCACCGCAAACCCGCGTCGCCGGCTCGGCGATCCGCATTCGCGGAGAGCCCTGCCGGGTGCGTCGCCGATCGGGCCCGCGAGCCTCCGAGCTCGCCTACACCCCGGGTTCCGATCGGCGCCGCGCCGCTGTGCGGAACGATTCCGGACGAGCGCGATCTTTCCGCGCGCGTCCGCGGACGGGACCGGCGTCGCTTGTCGCGTAGGTCAGGCGAGATGCCGCCTTTCGCCCGGTTCCGCAACGTGTCGTTCGTCCGTGTCGCGCCGCTCGCGGCCGCGCTGCTGCTCGCGGTCGCGACCGCCGCCCGCGCCGACGAGCCGAGCCGTCCGCCGTCACCCGCCCCGAGTGTGTCGCCCAGCGCATCCCCGAGCGCTGAGCCCAGCGCGGCCCCGACGCCCGCGCCGCCGCTGCAATGGCGCGCGATCGGGCCGGCGGTCTCCGGCGGGCGCGTCGCCACCGTCGCCGGGACCGACCTGGATCCGGCGCTGTTCTATGCCGGCGCGGCAGGCGGCGGTGTGTGGAAGTCGACGAACGGCGGGATCGACTGGAGCCCGGTGTTCGATCACGCCGGGTCGCTTTCGATCGGCGCGATCGCCGTTTCGCCGAAGGATGCCGCCGACGTGTGGGTCGGGACCGGCGAAGCGTGGCCGCGCAACGACGTCATCGCCGGCGACGGCATCTACCACACGACCGACGGCGGCCGGCATTGGACGCGGATGGGCCTCGAGGCCACCTCGCAGATCGCGCGGATCGCGATCGATCCCCGCGATCCGAATCGCCTGCTGGTCGCTGCGCTCGGCGATCCCTTCAAGGACACGCCGGAGCGCGGCGTCTTCCGCAGCACCGACGGCGGAAAGACGTGGACGAAGACCTTGTACGTCGACGCGTCGACCGGGGCGTCGGATCTCGCCGTCGACCCGAACGATCCGCAGGTCGTCTATGCGGGGATGTGGACGTTCCGGCGCTCCGCGTGGCACTTCAGCAGCGGCGGCCCGCAGGACGGGCTGTACAAGTCGACCGACGGCGGCGCGACGTGGCACCGTCTGACCGGCGCCGGCTTGCCGCCCGGAACGACGGGCCGGATCGGTCTCGCGATCGCGCCGAGCGATCCGAAGCGCGTCTACGCGCTGATCGAGTCGAAAGAGGGTCTGCTGTGGCGTTCGGACGACGGCGGCGCGACGTGGACCCGCACGTCGTCGAACACGCTGATCGACGAGCGGCCGTTCTACTACACGCGGCTGATCGTCGACCCGCACGACGCCAATCACCTTTTCTCCGTCTCGGTGCTGCTCGCCGAGAGCACGAACGGCGGCGCGACCTGGCACGTCAGCGGAAAGCGTCTGCACGGCGATCATCACGACGCGTGGATCTCCGCCAACGGACGGACGATCGTCGAAGCGAACGACGGCGGCGTCGCGCTCTCGCGTGACGGCGGCGCGACGTGGCAGTGGCGCAACGTCATCCCGGTCGCGCAGTTCTACCACGTCTCCGCGGACCGCGAAACGCCGTATCGCGTCTGCGGCGGGCTGCAGGACAACGGCGTGTGGTGCGCGCCCTCGCGCACCGGCGAGTCGCGCGGCATCCTCCCCCAGGACTGGCTGCGCGCCGGCGGCGGCGACGGCACGTTCAGCGTCGCCGATCCGCGCGCGCCGTGGACGATCGTATCCAGCTCGGGCGGCGGCGACAACGCCGGCGAGATCTGGCGCGTCGACACGCGCACGCAGTCGGCGCGCGACGTCTCACCGTATCTGCGCGATCAGAACGTCGTCGCGCCGAGCCGCCTGCGCTATCGGTTCAACTGGGAGACGCCGCTGGCGTTCGATCCGCACGACGCGCGCGTCATGTACGCGGGCGGCAACGTGCTCTTCCGCACGACCGACGGCGGGATGCGCTGGACGCCGATCAGCGGCGATCTCACGCGCGACATGCGCTCGCGTCAGACGCTTTCCGGGGGGTTGACGCTCGACGTCACCGGCGCCGAGACGTTCGACACGCTGCTCGCGATCGCGCCTTCGCCGCTCGTCGCAGGCCAGATCTGGGTCTCCACGGACGACGGGCTCGTGCAGCTCACGCGCGACGGCGGGAAGCACTGGAGCAACGTGTCGATCCCGGGGCTCGACGCCGACGCGCGCGTCCCGGCGCTCGACGCCTCGCACCGCGACGCCGGCACGCTGTACGCGGCCGTCGACCGGCATTTCGTCGGCGACCGTGCGCCGTACGTGTACGTGACGACGGATTTCGGACGCACGTGGCGCCGCATCACGAACGGGTTGCCGCACGCGGAGGTGTACGCGGTGCGCGAAGATCCGGCGGACCCGTCCGTGCTGTACGCCGGGACGGCGAAGGGCGTCTGGTGGAGCGCCGACCGGGGCGCGTCGTGGTCGGCGTTCCCCGCGCCGTATCCGCCGGTCGATGTGCACGACCTCGTCGTGCAGCCCGACGCCGGCGATCTCGTCGCGGCGACGCACGGGCGCGGGATCCTGATCTTCGACGACCTGCGTCCGCTGCGCGAGCTGGCGCTCGCGCGCCGCGAGGGCGTGCGGCTGTTCGCGCCGCGCGACGCCCGGCCGCGCGACGGACTGATGCCGACGGTCAACGCCGCGGGCGCCGCAAACCCCGCGCCGGCGATCTTCACCTTCTGGCAGGCGACCGCCGCACGCGGGCCGCTCGCCCTCGAGATCGCCGACGCCCACGGCCGCATCGTCCGCCGCATCGCGGGGACGCACGACGAAGACGGCCGCGACGTCCCGAACGTCTCGAACCTCGCAGGCTTCAATCGCGTCGCGTGGGACTTGAACGAAGATGCGCCGACCCCGTGGCGCCGCGCGCCCGCCTGGGACCGCGGGCCCGACGCGGGTCCGCCGGTTCTCCCCGGGACCTACACCGTGCGGCTGCTGCGCGACGGCCGCGTTTACGCGCGCACGCTGCGCGTGCTGCCGCGCCCCGCCGTGACGGCCGCTGCGGCTCGAGCCGGCTCGCGGTTCGCGCGCGCGATGAATGCCGAGCTGAGCGCGCTCGACGACGCGCTGAACGGTCTCGACAACGTTCGCCTCCAGCTCGCCGACCGCGTTCGCTCGATCCACGACGCGACGCTCGCGGCGCGCGCGCGCGACGTCGCCGCCCAAGCGCAGAAGATCCAGTCGACGATCAGCTCGCAGCCGCTCAACGACCAGGACGACGACTTTCTGGAAGACCTGCTGCGCGAGCGGGTGCTGACGTTCTTGTCGGACATCGGCCCCGGGACGCCCACGCAGGCGCAGCTTACCGAGGCGCGCGCGCTGCGCACCGGCGGCGAGAGCGCGCTGGCCGCGTACCGCACGTACGTCGCGACGCGAGTGCGCTCGCTCGACGATGCGCTGCGCGCGGCCGGCCTCTCACCGATCGACCTCCGTGCGCTGCCGCCGAAAACGAAACCGGACCCGAACGCCGACGAGCACGCTCGCCGCGCCGACGACGACCTGTAGCCGCTAGAGCTGCGCGATGCCGCGCCGGACGCACTCGCGGACGAGCGCGGCACGATCCGGCACGGCGAACGCGCGCAGGATGCGCGAAACCGTGTTCCGGATCGTCTGCGCCGAACGCCGCCGCGCCGAGGCGATCTCGCGCGTCGTCTTGCCGTCGCAGAGCAGCTTCAGCACGGAGCGCTCCGGGAGCGAGAGTGCCGTCAGCACGGGATCGTTGAGCTCGGGATTCATCCGGCGCCCGCGCTCGCGCAGCGGCGACCCGTGGGCCAGCTTGCGCAGCGCGTGGTCGACGTACTCGAAGAGGTACGCATGCCCGGTCAGCTCGCCGAGCCGCAGCGCCGTGAGAAGTGCGCGCCGCTCGTAGCCGACCTTCGCGAAGAGCCGGAACGCATCGCGATAATGGCGGTGCGCGACGCCGTACGCGCCTTCGACGTCGGCGATCACGGCTTCGACGAACGCGCGCAGCGCCGTTTCGATCGTGTTGCCGGACAGCGAGAAGAGCGGCGAGGCGGGAAGCTCGGCGTAGCGCTTGAGCAGCGCGCGCGCCGACAGCACGTCGCCCGCGTACGCGACCTCTTCCGCGACGGCGAGGAGAAGGTTGTGCTGCGCGGTGTCGCGCCACGCCGCCGGATCCAGCGCGTCGAGCGCGTCGCGCAAGCGCGCCGCCGCGTCCGCGTGCGCGAACCGCTCTCCGGCGAGCCGGAAGACCGCGGCGCGCCGGCATTGCGCGAGCAGGGCGTAGCCCGCGTTCGGCGCGACGGCCTCGGCCTCGCGAGCGGCTTGCAGCGCTTCGCGGACGCGGCCGTCGATGTCGTACATCTTCGACGCCGCGAGCGCGATCACGCTCTGCAGCCCGTTCAGCGCGCTGCCGCTCCATTCGATGCGCGCACGGCGGTGCTCGACGATCAGCCAGCCCTGCCGGTCGAGCCGCTCCGCCGTGAAGGCCGCCAGCCCGAACGTCGCGTTCGCCTCGAGGAAGCGGTCGCGGTGGCGGCACGCGTCGAGCCGCTGCAGCACCGCACGGAAGTGCTCCGTCGCCTGCGCGTAGTCGCTGCGCGCCGCGGCGATCCACGCGCGGTATTCGAGCGCGCGGGCGTGCACGATGTCGGCGTCCGGCGATACTTCGTCCAGCGCGCGCTCCGCTTCGTCGAGCCGGCGCACGCCGTAGTGCGCGAGCGCGATCCCGAGTGCGATCTCCGAACGAATGGTCGGGTGCGCGGCAGCGGACGCGCCGCGCGCCTCTTCGAGGATCGCGAGTCCCCGTTCGGCGTCACCGAGCCGGACGTACGCTTGACCGAGCAGCATGCGCGCGGTGAGCGACGCGTCCAGGGTGCCGTGCGCGACGAAGACCGAGCGCACGACGTCGATCGCCTCTTGCGGACGGGCGACGCGCAGCAGCGCGCGGGCCCGCAGCAGCGCGATCTCCGAGCGCATCTCGATCCCGTCGGGACGAACGCGCTCGCACAGCGCCAGGCAGTCCTCGAAGTCGCCCGCGAACCAAGCCCGCATCGCTTCCGAGAACGCGACACGGCCGGCGGGGACATTCGGCTTACGAGCTCGTTCGGAAATCACACCCCACTCGCCTCAAACGGTGGCCGCGGCTGCCGGTTCCGCGGTCGAGGACGAGCTTCGGCGCACGCCCCGCGAATCCGCTTAGGACGGTGATCCGCCCAACGTCACGTCTTGCGGCTGCACCACCGGCGGCGCAGTCCCGCCGGGCGCGAGGGACGCCGCCATCGGCGCGAGGGCGACGAGCAAAGCGATGATGAGGGCAGCTAGGTTCACGCGCAGCCTGCTCTTTCCGATTTATCGGGTTTGCCGCGACCCCGGGGCGCCGGCGTTGGCGGCGGCTTCGGTACGACTGTACCGAAACCCCATCGTCGCTACACCATACCATGACGGGGGATCGCGCGTCCCGTCGCAGCCACCGGACCGCGGCTCTCAGCGGAAAGCGACGAGCTCGGTTCCGGCGCCCTCGAGCGCGGCCGCGATCGCGCCCTGACCTGCGCCGGCGACGACCGCTCGTCGGGCGCCGCCCCGCACGGCCGCGATCGCGGCTTGGATCTTCGGGATCATCCCGTCGGTGAACGTGCCGTCGGCGAGAAACGCCTCGGCCTCGGCGACGGTGAGCCGGGGGATCACGGAGTCGGGGTCGGCGAGGTCGCGGCGCACGCCCGCCACGTTGGTGAGGACGACGTAGGCGTCCGCGCGCAGCGCGCCGGCGATCGCGCCCGCCGCGACGTCGGCGTTGCAGTTCAGCGCGCCGCGCCCGCCCTCGTCGAGGCCCAGCGGCGCGACGACCGCGACGTATCCCGCGTCGACGAGCGCCGCGACCGGCCCGGGCTCGACGCGCACGATCTCGCCGACGAAGCCGAGGTCGACGCCGTTGACCGAGCCGACCCGGCGTGCGTACAGCAGCGGACCGTCCTGCCCGGAGATCCCGATCGCGCGCGCTCCCCGCGCGAGAAGCGCGCGCACCAGCGCCTTGTTGACCGTTCCGCACAGCACGTACTCGACGACGTCCCGGGTCGCCGCCCCGGTGACCCGCAGCCCTCGGACGCGCACTTCGTCGATCGCCTTGAGATGAAGCTCGGCGTCGATCTGCGGCCCGCCGCCGTGCACCATGACGACCTTCTCGCCGCGCGCCGCGAGCGCCGCGACCTCGTCCACGACCGGGTCATCGGAGCCGCCGGCGGCCATCGCGTTCCCGCCGTACTTCAGCACGATCGTCACGCAGAAAGCCTCGTCCGGGCGCCCCGCTGCTTCCTGCAGGCGGCGCACTGCGGTGCAAGCAGAGTTGGCCGGAAAGGACGTCGCACATTTCGCCTGCTTGTACGATAATCAAACGGTTGGGGGTGCCCCTGGTGGGGAAGGCCGCCTGCGAAGTGGCTTGAGCGGGTTCGATTCCCGTCACCTCCACTCCCGACACCGAGGCTCGCCCATCGCAGGCGGCGGGCCTTCCGTTGTTTCTGCGGGCGTGCTATAGTGAAGGCACTTCGCAGGCGGTCTTCTCCGGAAGATTCGGAAGGGCGGGGCCGGGAACGGCTTCGCCTTTTTTCGTTGCGTCGGTAATGCCGGCGCCTCATGCAAGGCCTAGCGACGGCACTCCGGCATTGCTTCGCGAAAACCGGCCGCCCAGAGAAATCGGCTTTGCGGACAAAGCCTGGTCGGCTTGTTGCATAAATATCCATCTTGTGTATAATTATGCAGCGATGGTGACTTTGCCGGCTGCGGCGCGGCTGCGTGGGCGGAACGTTCTCTCGGTGACGGACCTCGGGGCCGACGAGCTCGCCAGCTTGCTGGGCGTCGCGACCACGCTGAAGGCGCGCGGCCGCGAGCAGCTCACGCTGCTGCGCGGCAAGACGCTCGTGATGCTCTTCGAAAAGCCCTCGCTGCGCACGCGCGTCTCGTTCGAGACCGGGATGACGCAGCTGGGCGGGCACGCGATCGCGGCGACCGGCGGAGATTTCGGGATCGGGACGCGCGAGACGCCCGAAGACGCGGCGCGCGTGCTGTCGCGGTACGCCGACGCGATCGTGTATCGGACGCATGCGCACGAGCCGCTGGTGCGGTTCGCGCACGCGGCGACGGTGCCGACGATCAACGCGCTCTCCGAAGCGGGCCATCCGTGCCAGGCCTTCGCGGATCTGCTGACGATTCGCGAGCGCTTCGGCACCCTGCAGGGACTGCGGCTCGCGTTCGTGGGTGACGCGCGCAACAACGTCGCGATCTCGCTGGCCGAGGCGGCGGCGATGTCGGGGATGTCGGTGACCTTCGCCGCGCCGCCGACGCATCGTCCGTCGGACGCGTTCCTCGCCAAGCTCGTGAAGCTGGGCGCGCCGCACAACGTCACGGCGCGCGCGTTCACCTCGCCGATCCGCGCGGTGCGCGACGTCGACGTGGTCTACACCGACGTGTGGACGTCGATGGGCGAAGAGCAGTTCGTCGAGCGCAACATGGCGGCGCTGCGGCCCTATCAAGTCAACGCCGAGCTCATGGCCGCCGCCGCGCCGCACGCGCTGTTCCTGCACTGCCTGCCGGCGCACCGCGGCGAAGAGGTCACCGCCGAGGTCATCGACGGACCGCACAGCGTCGTCTTCGACCAAGCCGAGAACCGGCTGCACGCCCAGAAGGCGCTGCTCCTCTCCCTGCTCACCGACCTGCGCGGCCTCACGGAATAGATGATGGAGACGATTCAGCAACCGAAAACGAAGCGCCAGCGCGCCATCCTCTCGCTCATCGCCGCGCGGCCCGTCCGCTCGCAGGACGAGCTTGCCGCGCTCCTCGAGCAGCAAGGCTACGAGGTGACGCAGGCCACGGTCTCGCGTGACATCAAGGAGCTGGGCTTGCTGAAGGTGCCGCTCAAAGGCGGCATCGGCGGCGCGTTCAAGTACGTCGAGCCGACGCTCGGTCCGGCGTTCACCTCGCGGCTGCACCGGGTCGTCTCCGAGGTCGTCATCCAGGTGCGCTCGGCGATGAACCAGATCGTGCTGCGCACGCATCCCGGCACCGCGATGATGCTGGCGGCGGCGATCGACGGCGCGGATTGGCCCGAGATCATCGGGACGATCGGCGGCGACGACACGGTGCTCGTCATCTGCGAGCAGCCCGACAAGACCTTGATGATCAAGCAGCGCTTCGAAGACATGCGCGGAGAACAACAGTAGTCATGCGGATCGTGCTGGCGTATTCCGGGGGACTCGACACCTCGGTGCTGCTGAAGCAATTCGTCGAGCAGGGCCACGAGGTGATCGCGATGACCGCGAACCTCGGCGAGTCCGACATGGTCTCCGGCGAAGGCGCGCAGGACGCGCTCGAAGCGGTGCGCCGGAAGGCGCTGAAGCTCGGCGCGGTCGAGGCGGTGCTGGTCGACGCGCGCGAACGCTTCGTCGACGACTACGCCTACAAGGCGCTCGCGGCGAACGCGCTCTACGAAGGCGAGTATCCGCTCAGCGCGGCGCTCTCGCGCCCGCTCATCGCCGATCTGCTGGTCGAGACGGCCGAAGAGTACGGCGCCGACGCGGTTGCGCACGGGTGTACCGGCAAAGGCAACGATCAGGTGCGCATCGAGGTCGGCGTGCGCGCCCGCGCGCCGCATCTCAAGACGCTCGCGCCGCTGCGCGACAAGCCGCTCTCGCGTCCGGACGCGATCGCATTCGCGCAAGCGCACGGCGTCCCGATCGCGCACACGACGGCCAAACCGTACTCCGTCGACGCGAACCTCTGGGGGCGCTCGATCGAGGCGGGCGTGCTCGAAAACCCCTGGAACGCGCCGCCGGAAGACGCGTACGCGTGGAGCGTCGCACCGGAATCCGCGCCCGCGAGCGGCACCGACGTGGTGATCGCGTTCCGCCTCGGCGTTCCGTCCTGGGACGGAAAGACGGGCGCCGACATGGTGTTCGAGCTGAACAAGATCGCCGGCGCGAACGGCGTCGGCCGGCTCGACATGATCGAAGATCGCGTCGTCGGGCTCAAGTCGCGCGAAGTGTACGAATGCCCGGGGAGCATCACGCTGATCGAGGCGCACAAGGCGCTGGAACGGCTCGTCCTCACGCGCGACGAGCTGCGCCTCAAGGCGCAGCTCGACCAGAAGTACGCCGAGCTGATCTACGACGCGCAATGGTCGTCGCCGCTGCGCGCTGCGCTGGACGCGTTCAACGCGAAGCTCGCCGAGCGGATGACGGGCGAGGTGCGCGTGAAGCTCGTCCGCGGGCGCGCCGTGGTGACGGGATCGCGCTCGCCGTTCGCGCTCTACGACGAGTCGCTCGCGACGTACGCCGCCGGCGATCGCTTCCGCCACGACGCCGCGACGGGCTTCATCGAGCTTCACGGCCTGCCGATCGCCGCGGGCGCGGCGAAAGCCGCCGAAGCCGCGGAGCGCGCACAGCCCGCGACGGTCTGACCGTGAGCTCGCTGCAGTGGGGCGGGCGCTTCGCATCCGCTCCGGATGCGGCGCTGCTCGCGTTCGGCTCGTCGCTCGAAGACGACCTGGTGCTCGCCCCGTTCGACGTGCGCTGCTCGATGGCGCACGTCGCAGCGCTGGCGTCCGGGCGCGTGCTCCGCGCACACGACGCGGACGCGCTGCGCGCCGCGCTGGAACGCGTGGCAGGCGAGATCGACGACGGCTCCTTCGCCGCGTGGGCGCTCGCCGGCTCGTTCGAAGACGTGCACGGCGCGATCGACGCCCGCGTGCGCGGCTACGCCGGGAGTGCGGGCGAACGTCTGCACGCCGGGCGCAGCCGGAACGACCAGGTCGCGACCACGCTGCTGCTCTACGCGCGCGACCGCGCGCTGCGTGGCGCGACGCTCGCGCTCGACGTCGCGGCGCTGCTCGAAGACCGCGCCGCCGAAGCGCTGGAGCGGCGCACGCTGCTCGCCGCGACCACGCACTGGCAGCCCGCGCAGCCCGTGCTGCTCGCATTCTGGCTCGACGCGGCCGCGCAGCCCTTCGTACGTGCGGCCGAACGCTTCGCGCGCGTCGCTTCGGATGCGGCACGCTTCTGCCCGCTCGGAAGCGCGGCGCTCGCGGGCTCGTCGCTGCCGCTCGACCGCGCCGCGGCGGCGCGCGAGCTCGGTTTCGGCGCGCCGTCGCGCAACGCGCTCGACAGCGTCGGCGACCGCGACGTGGCGCTCGATCTGCTGCACGCCGCCGCGCGCGCCGCGGTCGCCGCATCGCGCCCGAGCGAGGAGCTGGTGATCTGGGCGACGCCGGCGTTCGGATACGTTCGCCTCGACGACGCGGCCTCGACCGGTTCGAGCCTGATGCCGCAGAAGCGCAATCCCGACCCGTTCGAGCTGGTCCGCGCCGCCGGGGCCCGCGCGATCGGCATCTACGCGGGCGCGCTCGCGTCGGTCAACGGCGTCGCGCTCTCCTACCATCGCGACTTGCAAGAAGCGAAGGCGCAGATCGTCGCCGGCACCGAGGCCGCGCTCGCGGCGCTCGAAGCGTTCCGGCGCGCGTTCGCGCACGTCCAGTTCACCGGCGCGTCGAGCGCGCGCGCCGGCGACGGGTACACCGTGGCGACCGATCTCGCCGACGCCGTCATCGCATCCGGGCGCAGCGCCCGCGAGGCGCACCGCCTCGTCGGCGAGCGCGTGCTGGAGGCCGAGACCGAAGGCCGCCCGCTCGACCGGCGGGACGCGGTCGCGCTCGGCGTCCCGGACGCGCCCGTCGACGCCGCCGAGTCGGTCGCCGCGAAGCGGACGGCCGGGTCGACGCATCCGGACGCCGTCGAAGCCTCGATCGCCGCAACGCGCGAGGCGATTCGCGGGTTGTCGGAGTCTCTGCCGTGATCACCGCCCACGTCGTCGGCGCCGGCGGATACGCCGCCGCCGAGCTGATCCGTCTCATCGACCGCCATCCGTCGGTCGCGCTCGGCGTCCTCGAGAGCCGTTCGCAAGCCGGAACGGCGGTCGCCGACGTCTTTCCGTGGCTGCCGCACGTGCACGTCGCGCTCGACGAGAGCGGCACCGCGCTGCGGCGCGTCCGCGCCGACGACGTCGTCTTCCTCGCCGGCGGGCACGAGCTCGCGCGCGAGCAAGCGCCGGAGTTCCTCGGCAAGGGTGCGCGCGTGATCGACCTCTCCGACGCGTTCCGGCTGACGGCGAACGCGGGCGACGCGGTCTACGGCTTCCCCGAGCGCTATCGCGCACGGATCGGTGACGCGCGCCTCGTCGCGAACCCGGGCTGCTACGTCACGGCGTCGCTGCTCGCGCTCGTCCCGCTCGAGCATCTTGCCGATCGCATCGCGCAGATCGTCATCGACGCGAAGAGCGGGATCACCGGCGCGGGGCGCACGCCGGCGGTGCCCTCGCTCTTCGCCGAGGTCGACGGCGACGTGCGCGCGTACGGCCTCACCGGCCATCGTCACGGCGCGGAGATCGTGCAGGAAGCGCGTGCCGCGGGCGTCGCGGCGCCGATCGTCTTCTCGCCGCACGTCGTTCCGCTCAAGCGCGGGATCCTCGCCGACGTCTATCTGGTCCCGCGAGCGCCGCTCTCGCGCGACGAGGTGCTCGCCGCGTACCGGCGGTTCTACGCGGCGAGCCCGTTCGTCACGGTGTTCGGCGACGTGCGGCCGCCGCATCTCCCCGCGCTCGAAGGCACGAACGACGCGCACCTGTCGGTCGCCGAACGTGACGGCGTCGTGCACGTGCTCTCCGCGCTCGACAATCTCGGAAAGGGCGCCGCGGGACAGGCGATCCAGAACATGAACCTCATGCTCGGTCTACCGGAGGAACAAGGTCTCGATGCTCGCACCGCCGTCGGCTGACGCCATCCGCCTCATCGAAACGCGCGGCGGGCTCGGCGCCGTCCCCGGCGTGCGGATGGCCGGCGTCCACGCCGGCATCAAGAAGCGCAAGAGCGATCTCGCGCTGATCGTCCTGCCGGGCCCGCACGTCTGCGCGCAAGTCATTACGACGAACGAGATCAAGGCGGCGCCGCTGCTCGTCACGAGCGCCCACCTCGAGGCGGACGGCGAAGCGGTCGAAGCGATCGTCTGCAACTCCGGCTGCGCGAACGCGTGCACCGGCGAGCGCGGACTCCGCGACGCCGAGAACACCACGCGTCATGCCGCGCACCTGCTCGGTTTGCGCCCGACGCAGGTCGTCGTCGCGTCGACCGGGGTGATCGGCGTGACGATGCCGATGGATCGGCTGGCGAAGGGGCTCGACCGCGCCGCGAAGTCGCTCTCGGAAGGGCCGGAAGCGGCGTACGACGCGGCCGAGGCCATCATGACGACCGACCACGTCCCGAAGCTCGCGGCGTACGCGTGGAGCGAGAACGGCACGCGTCACGTCGTCGGCGGGATCGCGAAAGGCTCGGGGATGATCGCCCCCAACATGGCGACGATGCTCGCGTTCGTGGTGACGGACTACGCGCTCTCGCGCGACGCGCTCGGCGAGGCGCTGCGCGCCGCGACCGACGGCACCTTCAACATGATCTCCGTCGACGGCGACATGTCGACGAACGACTCGGTGTACTGCTGCGCGAAGCCCGGCGCGGGCGAAGCGTCCGAGGGCTTTCGCGCCGCGCTGAACGCCGTCTGCCGCGACCTCGCGGTCGCGATGGTGAAGGACGGCGAAGGGGCGACGAAGACGCTGACGTTCACCGTCTCGGGCGCCCGCGACGAGAAGCAGGCGCGCTCCGTGGCGCGCGCGGTGATCAACTCGAGCCTCGTGAAGACCGCGCTCTACGGTGAGGACCCGAACTGGGGCCGTATCGTCGCCGCGGCGGGATCGGCGGGAACGGCGATCGACCCGGAAGCGTGGTCGTTGTACCTCGCCGAGAAAGTGTGGGTCGAGCGCGGCGCGATCGAGGCGATGAGCGAAGCGGAAGCGCACGCGATCCTCGAGGAGCACAGCGTCCACGCGCGGCTAGACCTGGGGATCGGCGAGGCATCGGCGACGGCGTGGGGCTGCGACCTCACCGGCGACTACGTCCGCATCAACGCGCACTACCGGACTTGAGGACGCCAAGTCGGACGGACTTGACGTCCTCAAGTCCTTGGCGGTCCTCGCTGGCGGGTTCGCTTCGCGAACCCGTCGCGGTCCTCGCTACGCTGGTGGGTTCGCTTCGCGAACCCTTCGCGGTCCTCGCTACGCTCCGGTCCGCATAAAGGAGACGGTTGAAGATGTCGATTTCTGCTTCGCGTAATCCCGGGCTGCTCACGCAGCATCCGCACGTCATGGCGAACTACAAGCGGCTCGAGATCAACGTCGTGCGCGGACACGGGTGCTGGCTGTACGACGAAGGCGGGAACGCGTATCTGGACTTCGTGGCGGGAATCGCGGTGTGCGCGCTCGGGCACGCGCATCCCCGGATCGCGCGCGCGATCGCCGAGCAGGCGGCGACGCTCGTGCACGTGAGCAACCTGGTCCATCACGAGCCGGCCGGAACGCTCGCCGACCGGCTCGCCGAGCTGTCGGGATTCGACGCGGTCTTCTTCTGCAACAGCGGCGCGGAGGCGAACGAAGCGGCGATCAAGCTGGCGCGCAAACGCGCCTGGCGCAAGGGCGAGAAGGATCGCAACGTGATCCTCGCCGCGAAAGGGTCGTTTCACGGGCGCACGTTCGGCGCGCTCGCCGCGACCGACAACCCGGCGTACCACGAGGGCTTCGAGCCGCTCCCGGGCGGCTTCGCGCACGTCCCGTTCAACGACGTCGACGCGCTTGAGCGCGCGATCGACGAGACGACGGCGTGCTTCCTGGTCGAGCCCGTGCAGGGCGAGAGCGGCGTCGTCCCGGCGACGAAGGAGTATCTCGAAGCGGCGCGGCGGCTCTGCGACGAGCGCGGCGCGCTCCTGATCTTCGACGAGGTGCAGTGCGGAATGGGCCGGCTCGGGCGTCTCTTCGCGCACCAGCTCTACGGTGTGCGGCCGGACGCGTTCACGCTCGCGAAGTCGCTCGCGAACGGTCTCCCGATCGGCGCGCTGCTCGTCCGCGGCGACGCCGCCGCAGCGCTGCAGCCCGGCGATCACGGGACGACCTTCGGCGGCTCGCCGGTCCCCGCCGCCGCGGCGCTCGAGCATCTGCGGATCCGCGAAGTGGTCGACATCGACGCGAACGTCGCCGCGAGCGGCGCGCTGCTGTACGACGAGCTCGCGGCGATCGCGCGCGAGTTTTCCGAGGTGTTCGACGCGCCGCGCGGGCTCGGACTCATGCTCGGCCTTCCCGTGCGCGAGGGCCGGAAGGCGGCCGACTTCGTCGCCGCCGGACTGGATCACGGCGTCTTCCTCAACTCCGCCGGCCGCAACACGCTCCGCTTCGTGCCGCCGCTCATCATGACGGCCGACGAGGTGCACGAAGGCGCGAAACGCCTCCGAGCAGCGATCGAGACGACGCTCGCGGGCGCGTAGGAACCACCGCACGAACAACGGTTCCGGCGCACGCGGTTCGCGACGCAACCCGCAGCCGTCGCGCTGCACCGGGACGTGAGAGGACCGGGTTGACGGCACGTCCGCGGGCGTGCTACAGTCGCCGAACCGTGTACGCGACCCGCTGTCTCGCCGCGATGTCCATGTGCTGCCTCCTTCGCGGAGGTCGGCCGGGGATCGCATGACGTAGCGCGCAGCGCACGAGCACCATGTCGAAAGCCCTCGCCGATCCGCTCGGCGAGGGCTCTTCGTTTCACTCGCTTTCCCCTCGCACCAGGAGGCGTTTCATGTCGTTCACCCGTTCCGCGTTTCTCAGGACAGCCGGCGCCGCCGCGGCCGTCGCCGCCGCGCCGCGACTCGCACGCGCCGCGCGCCTCGATCGGCTCGCGATCGACTACGCGTACTACAACCCGCCCAGCCTCGTGCTGAAGCGGAACGGCTGGCTCGAGGAGGCGCTGCGCCCGCACGGCGTGGCCGTCGACTGGGTGCTCTCGCTCGGCTCGAACAAGGCGAACCAGTTTTTGCAGGCGGGGGTCGTGCAGTTCGGCTCGACGGCGGGCAGCGCGGCGCTGCTGGCGCGCGCGAACGGCTCGCCGATACAAACGGTGTTCCTCTACTCGCGGCCCGAGTGGACGGCGCTCGTCGTCGCGAAAGGCTCGCCGCTGCGCAACGTGCGCGAGCTGCGCGGGAAGCGCGTCGCGGCGACCCGCGGGACGGATCCGTGGTTCTTCCTCCTGCGCTCGCTCGACGCGAACGGCTTGCGTCCCGGCGACGTGGAGCTCGTCGATCTGCAGCATCCCGACGGACGGACCGCGCTCGAACGCGGCCAGGTCGACGCCTGGGCGGGTCTCGATCCGCACATGGCGGCATCGCAGCTCGACGCCGGGTCGCGGCTCCTCTACCGGAACCTCGCGTTCAACACGTTCGGCGCGCTGAACGCCCGCACGGACTTCCTCGCCGAGCAGCCGGAGATCGCGCGCATCGTGATCGCGGCGTACGAGCGCGCGCGCGCCTACGCCGCCACGCACGTCGACGAAGTCGCGACGATCCTTTCGGAAGCGTCGCATCTCGACCGGCGCGTCGCGCTGCTGCAGCTGCGCGAGCGCACGACGTATCCGGGCAACGGCGTCCCCGGGCGCGAGTATCGCGACGCGGTCGCCGGCGTGATCCCGCTCGTGCGCGCCGACGCGCTCGCGCGGCCGGACGCCGACCTCGACGGCGCGCTCGCCGCGCTCGTCAACCCGCAGCCCGCGCGGACCGCATTGCGTGGCTAGGCTGGCGGTCCCGCTCGCGCTGTTCGCCGCGTGGTGGGCGGCGACCGCGAGCGGCATCGTGAAATCGTACCAGCTCGCCTCGCCGCACGACGTCCTGCGCGAGCTGCTCGACCTCGCGCGGAGCGGGCTGCTGTGGCGCGATCTCGGTGCCAGCACGGAGCGCGTCGCGGCCGGATTCGCGATCGCGCTCGCCGTCGCGCTGATTCTCGGAGCGCTCGTCGGCGGCTCGCGTGCGGCGGAGCGCGCGCTCGACCCGACGCTGCAGGCGATCCGCGCCGTGCCGTCGCTCGCGTGGGTCCCGCTGATCCTGCTGTGGCTGGGGATCGGCGAGACCGCAAAGATCGCGCTCGTCGCGATCGGCGCCTTTTTCCCCATCTACGTGGCGCTCGTCAGCGGCATCCGCGGCGTTGACCGCAAGCTGGTGGAGGTCGCGCGCATCTTCGGCCTGTCCCGCTTCGCGCTCGTCGCCCGGGTGCTCGTGCCGGCGACGCTGCCGCAGCTGCTCGTCGGCGCACGCATCGGGCTCACGCAAGCGTGGCTCTTCCTGGTGGCCGCCGAGCTGCTGGCGGCGACGAACGGGCTCGGGTTCTTGCTCACGGACGGCCAGCAGACGTCGCGCACCGACGAGATCCTCGTCGCGATCGTCCTGTTCGCGTTGTGCGGAAAGCTGAGCGAAAGCGCGATGCGGCTCCTGGAGCGGAGGCTGGTCGGATGGACCGACACGGCGCCGGCGTGACCCGCGCGGCACGCATCCGCGGGCTCCGCAAAGCCTACGGAACGCACCTCGTCTTCGACGGCCTCGACCTCGACGTCGCGCGCGGCGAACGCGTCGCGATCCTGGGCGCGAGCGGCTGCGGGAAGTCGACGGTCCTGCGCTGCATCGCCGGCTTGGAGCGCGCGGACGCGGGGACCGTCTCCACGGCCGGCGAGATCGGCCTCGTCTTTCAGGAGCCGCGGCTGTTTCCGTGGCTCGACGTCGAACGCAACGTCGCGTTTCCCGCGCGCACCGGCGCGGAGCGCGCGCGCGTCGCGAGCGTCCTCGCCCTCGTCGGCCTTGCGCACGCGGCGAAGCGGCTGCCGAAGCAGCTCTCGGGCGGGATGGCGCAGCGCGCGGCACTGGCGCGCGCGCTCGTCCGCGAGCCGGAGCTGCTGCTGCTCGACGAGCCGTTCGCCGCACTCGACGCGCTGCGCCGCATCGAGCTGCGCGCGGCCGTGCGCGAGATCCTGGCGCTCACGCGCGCCTCCGCGATCCTGGTGACCCACGACGTCGAAGACGCCTTCGCGCTCGCGGACCGCATCGTCGTGCTGGGCGGCTCGCCGGCCGAGGTCGTCTATGCCGCGCGCGCCGACGGCGCGAATCGCTCCGACGTTCTGCGCGCGCTCGGCGTCGGCGGCGGCGGAGCGCACGCGCGCGAGGCGCGCGGAGCGTCGGCCTGATGCGAAATGGGCGGTCCGCCGAGGCGGGCCGCCCGTTTCCTAGCCTGCGATTCGGCGCGGCGCTATTGGCCGGTGATCGGCAGACTCGCCGAGTTCGCCACGCAGGTGAAGTTCAGCGTCGCGATCGGGGACGTCGCGTAGTTCGCGCTGGAGTACGTGATGTGGAAGACGTACGACGTGTTGGGCGACGTCTTCGCCGTCGCCTGAAGCGTCGCCGTACCGGCCTTGAGGCAGCTCACGGTGTAGGACTCCGCGCCGGCCGTCGACGGCGGGTTCGACCACGAACCGTTCGTGATGCTGACGATCCCGTTCGCGTCCTGTTCGGTCACCGCGACCGGGCCGTTGTCGAACGTACCCGGCGTCGTGATCGTCGCGAAGCTCGCGTCCTCGATCGTGATCGAGCCGGTGTACGTGCCGACGCCGACGACGCCGACGTTCGACTGCTCGTTGTACGTATAGGGCGTCGTGATCGCGGGCATGCTCGCCGCCGCGGCGACGCCGTTCAACGTGATCGTCGCGCCGGGATTGCTCCCGGGCTGGAGCGTCACGGCCGAGGACTGGCCTTCGGAGAGGATCACGCCGCCGCCGTACAGGGCGTCGGGGACGCGCCGCTCGGACGTGGGTTTCGCCGTCGGCGAGGGCGAGGGCGACGACGTGCTCACCGGCTGATCGTAGGCCACCATCCCGAAGGTGTGCGCGCCGATCGTCGTGGTGACGGTCGCCATGCAGGTGTCGGCCGTCGCTCCTGCGCTGCACGACGCGTTGCTGATCGTGTCACTGCCGCTCCCGGCCCACACGATCGTTGCCGTCGGCGACGGAATCGACGTGTTGACGTTGATCACGCCGGCGATCGTGTTGCCGTCGTAGAACAGAATCGCTTGCGTTCCGGACGAGATGTAGTCGGGACGGCGGACGAGGCCGCCTCCGGCCTTGCGGTGCGGGATGCTGACTGCGACGGTGACCGTCGCGCGCGACGACGACGACGTGGTCGTCGGCGGCGTCGGCGTCGCCTGCGAGAGATTTTGCGGGACGGCGGACCCGGGGATCGACGTCGATCCGCCGCCGCCACCGCCGCATCCGGCGAGCAGCGCGATGAGCGCTGCCGCAGTTGCGAGACGTCGATATGCCACGAGTAGGGCCTCCTCCGAAGTGATGCCGGGCGTTCCGCCCGGGGGGTTGGTTCACACCCGTGATGCGATGCGCGTGAGAATCAGGGCGGCAGCTCGCCGCTGGTGCATTGGAACGTGGTCGTCCCGATCGGCGAGCTCGCATAGTCCGAGCTGTTGTACGGGAGACGCGCGACGTACGCCGTATCGGGCTTCGTGTTCGCCGTCGCTTGGATCGTCGCGGTTCCCGGCTTGTTGCACGAGACGAAGAAGTCGACGTTCACCGACGTATCGGGCGGCGTGGTGAACGTGCCGGCGGTGATCGTGAGGATGCCGTTCGCGTCCTGCTCGCTGACGATGACCGGACCGTTGTCGAACGTGCCCGGCGTGGTGATGACGTTCCCCGAGGCGTCCTCGATGACCATCTCGATGTCGTATTGGCCGTCGCCGACCACGCCCTGGTTCGGAGCTCGCAACGCCGGCCGTACGACGACGCCGTCCGGTTCTTCGAATTCCGCGAATTCGGTCGTCGCGGCGACCCCGTTCAGCGTGATGGTGGCGCCGGGATTCGTCCCCGGCTGCAGCGAGAGCGGTACGCTCTGTCCCTCCGCCAAGATGATGCCGTTCTCGTACAGAGCGTCGGGCAGCCGCCGTTCGGCGGTGGGCTTCGGAGACGACGAAGGCGTCGGTGACGGCGACGACGTCGAGACCGGTTCGTCGTACGTGACCATGAAGAACGTGTGCGCGCCGACCGTGGTGGCGAGCGTCGCCGTGCAGGTGTAGACGATGTCGGCCCCGCTGCAGCTCGCGTTCGCGATGCCGTCGTTCGGCCCGCCCGCGTACACGACGGTGGACGTCTGCGGGTCCGACGACAGATCGACGTTCACGACCCCGGCAACCGTCGTGCCGTCGAAGAACGCGACCGCTTGCGTGCCCGACGAGATGTAGTCCGGCCGCCGTGACGCCGAACTGCTCGCGCGCTTTTTCAGCGGGATGCGAAAGCTCACCGTGACGGTTGCGCGGCCCGACGAGCTCGTGGACAGACCCGGAGTCGTCGTCGCGACGCCGTGCGGAAGGGCCGCGACCGGAGCCGAGCTGGAGCCGCCGCAACCCGTCAGCAACGCGACGACACCCGCAGCCGCGGCCGAACGTCGAAGACCCGCGGAGATCACCGCTGTTCTCCTACTGGCCCGTGACCGGCAGGCTCGCTGCGTCGGCCACGCAGCGGAACGTCTGCGAGCCGATCGGTGAGCTGGCGTAGTTCGCGCTGGTATAGGTCAGCTTCGAGGCGTACGACGTATCGGGCTTCGTCTTCGCGAGCGCGGAGATCGTCGCAACCCCCGGGTTGACGCATTGCACGCTGAAGCTGACCGGCGCCGGGCTCGCCGGCGGCGTCGTGTACGACGCCGGCGCGAACGAGAGGATCTTGGAGCCGTCGGTCTCCGAGAACGTCACGGGCCCGTTGTCGTAGTCGCCGGGCAGCACGATCGTCGCGCCCGACGCGTCGTCGATCGCGGCGCTCACCGTGTAGGTTCCGACGCCGACGACGCCGACGTTCGTATACGTGTTCGTTCCGTCGCTGTACGAGTACGGCGTCGTGATCGGCGCGAAGTGCGCGATGGCGGCGACGCCGAGCAGGATGATCTCGTGCGACCCGTTGTCCCCCTTCTTCACGGTATACGGTCCGAGCTCGCCTTCGGAGAGGATGATCCCGCCGCCGCTCACCACGCCGCTGCGCGACTTCGTCTGCGCGTTCGGATAGGCGATCATGTCGAAGGTGTGGCTGCTGCACGTCGCATCGAGCACCTCGGTGCACACGGCTTGGTAGCCGTCGCTCTCCATCTGGCAGCTCAGGTCGCGGACCTCGTTGCCGCTCGAGTAGACCGTCGTGACGGTCGGAGGTTTCGCGGTCAGGTTGATGTTCGCGACGTAGACCAGCGACTTTCCGTCGTAGAACGAGACCGACCGCGTGTTCGGCGAGATGTACGCCGGCGCGCGCGACGACGCTCCGGTTCCGGCGCCGCCGGGAAGCGGGATGGTGAACGTGATGCTCAGCGTTCCCGTCGCCTGCGGTGCGGACGTCGGGGCCGCGGTCGGGACGAGTTGCGGCGTCCCGACGGTCACCGATTGCGAGCCGCCACCGCCGCACGCGGCCAACGCCGCCGCACATAGTGTCGCGGCGGCAAAGAGAACATGCGCTTTCCGACGTCGAAGAGCCGAGCGTCTGTGCACGGTCCGGGAATTGTATGCTCGCGCAGCATGAAAGGCAAGCGTCCTGGGACCAAAGTCTCGCGGCGGGGCGTCCGAAAGACACCGAGAAAACGAGCGGAAATGACCGATCGTAGCTTCGGGTTCCGCACGCGCGCGCTGCATGCGGGGACGCCGCCCGACGAAAGCACCGGGGCGCGCGCGCTCCCGCTCCATCTCTCGACGAGCTTCGTCTTCGACTCGGCGGAGCACGCGGCCGAGCTGTTCGCGCTGCGAACGTACGGCAACATCTACACGCGAATCGGAAACCCGACCGTCGCCGCGTTCGAGGAGAAGCTCGCGAGCCTCGAAGGCGGGCTCGGCGCCGTGGCGACGGCGAGCGGGCTCTCCGCGCAACTGATCGCCGTCCTGAGCCTTGCGCAGACCGGCGACCATCTCGTCGCTTCGTCGAACCTCTACGGCGGAACGGTGACGCAGTTCTCGGTGACGCTGAAGCGGATGGGCATCGAGACGACGTTCGTCGCGCCGGGCGATTTCGGCGCGGTGCGCGGCGCGCTGCGCGAGAACACGCGGGCGCTCTTCGTGGAGACGATCGGGAACCCGAGCGGCAACGTCGCCGATCTCGCCGCGCTCGCGGAGATCGCGCACGCGGGCGGCATCCCGCTCGTCGTCGACAACACGTTCGCGACGCCGTATCTCTGCCGCCCGATCGAGCACGGCGCCGACGTCGTGGTTCACTCGGCGACGAAGTTCATCGGCGGGCACGGCACCGTGCTCGGCGGGGCGCTCGTCGAATCGGGTCGCTTCCCGTGGGGCGCGGGACGGCATCCGCTGCTGAACACCCCGAGCCCCGGCTATCACGGCTTGAACTTCGTCGAGACGTTCGGCGAGTACGCCTTTCTGACGCGCGCGCGCGCCGAGGTGCTGCGTGACGTCGGCGCGTCGATCTCGCCGATGAACGCGTGGCTTCTCGTGCAGGGACTGGAGACGCTCGCGCTGCGCATGCCGCAGCACGTCGCGAACGCACGCGCGGTCGCGGAGTTCCTGCGCGGCCGCGCAGAAGTGGCGTGGGTCGCGCATCCCGACCTGCCGGACAGTCCGGAGCGCGAGCGCGCGGCCCGCTATCTTCCGCTCGGAGCCGGTTCGGTCTTCACCTTCGGGCTGCGCGGCGGGCGCGAGGCCGGGCGCGCGTTCATCGAAGCGCTCGAGCTCTGGAGCCATCTCGCGAACGTCGGCGACGCGAAGAGCTTGGTGATCCACCCCGCCTCGACGACGCACCAGCAGCTCGACGACGAGCAGCTCATCGCCGCCGGTGTCGGTCCGGAGATGGTGCGGCTTTCCGTCGGCCTCGAGGACGTCGCCGATCTGGTCTGGGACCTCGAGCGCGGTCTCGCCGCGGCGGCGCGCGCCGCGCGGGTGCCGGCATGATCCTCGAGACTGCGAGCGCGCGCAGGGCGCTGCTCGACCGCTCGCGGACGGTCGCGATGGTGGGCGCTTCGCCGAACCCCGCCCGGCCGAGCTACTTCGTCTTCTCGTTCCTGCGGACGCGCGGGAGGTTCGACGTCGCGCCGATCAACCCGACGGTCGCGGCGATCGACGGCGTGCGTTCGTATCCGTCGCTCGCGGCGTACGCCGCCGAGCGCGGCGCGCCGGACATCGTCGACGTGTTCCGCCGCTCAGAAGAGGCGCCCCAAGTCGCGCGCGACGCGATCGCCGCGGGCGCGAAGGCGATCTGGTTCCAGTACGGCGTCATCAACGACGAGGCGATTCGCCTCGCCGACGAAGCGGGGCTCGACGTCGTGGTCGACCGCTGCCTGAAGGTCGAGAGCGCGCGCTTCGACGGCGGCCTCGCGCTCGGAGGGTTGAACACCGGCATCGTCACGGCACGGCGACGCGTCCGCTGACGGATGACCGCTCAGAACGCCAACATCACCGCGGCGACGACGGCGAGGATCCCCGCCGCCAGGCCCAGCTCCGAGAGCTGCTCGCGGTGGTTCGAGATCTGCTTGGTCTTCCGCCGTTCCGGTCGCCGGTTCGGCCCGATCGTCACGCCCCCGTGCCCTCCTGGCAGAGCTGTCGCGGCCTATCGTTCCCCCCGGCGAGCAGCCGTAACGCGTTCGGGGAACGAGGGTGATCGATGAGGCTCTTCACGCGGGTCGCCGGGGTGGCCGGCGCGTTCGCTCTCGCCGCGGCAGGTTCGCCGGCGGCGATCTCCCAGCCGGACACGCGACCGCCGTGCGTCCACGATCTGATCGCGCTCCTCGATACGATCGACTCGGCGACGGCGCACCCCGGCGACGTCTTCGAGTTTCGCCTCGTCGAGCCGGCGGTCGCTCCGGACGGAACCCCGCTTCCGGCCGGACAGCTGGGCTACGGCGTGATCGCGAACGCCACGCACGCGAACAAGGGCGGGCAGCCCGGCTATCTCGCGCTCGAGACGCGCTTTCTGCTCCTCGCCGACGGCCGCCACATCCCGGTCCTGATCGATCGCCACAACGACGACAGCTCGGCGGCGACCGGCGCGACCGCGAACGCGCCGTGGGCCCTCGGGCTCATCCCGTTCGTCGGCTACGCCGCCGGCGGCTACGACGCGCTCCATCACGGCCGCGACGCGGCGATCCCGCGCGGGACCCGCGTCTCGGTCGTGATCGGCGACGACGCCGCCCTCGGGAAATGCCGTCTGCCCGCGCCGGGCGAATCGCCGCCGCCGGCCGCGGCGGCGCCCGCGCCCACCCCTGCGCCGGCGCCCGTCGTCACCCCGGCCGCTCCGCCGCGGGCTCCCTCGGCGCAGACGGCCGCGCCGCCGCAAACCGGGCCCGCGATCCAGCCGGCCGCGACGCCGACGCAGAGTCCGGTCGCGCCTCCGACCCCGCCGCCGCAGCGCTGAACGAGGTGTAGGGCGCCCGCGTTCGCGGGCGAACGACGGCGAAGTGGCTACCTTCCGGTCGCCCAGCCCGGCGCGGCTGGCGTTCGTCGTGACCGCGGCGTTGATCGCTGCCGGGATCGGCGATCCGCTGGTGGAGACGATCGCCGACACGGGAGCGTTCGGCGCGGGCTATCACGACACGAACCACCTCGGCGTGCTGCCCGCGCTGATCTGCGCGCTCGGCGTCGCGCTCGAGATGGCGGTGCTGTACGGCCTGCGCGCGTTCTCAGCCGGTGCGAGGCACGGAGGCGAACGGCTCCGTTCGCTCGCGCGCCGCATCGGCACGCATCGCGCACGCGCCGACGTTCCGTTCGTCTTCGCGCTGCAGCTCGCGGCGGTCTTCGCGATCGAGTCGTTCGAAGCGTTCGCCGCCGGTGGAAAGACCGTCGATGCGACGTCATGGCTCGGCGCGCCGCCCGCGTTCAGCTTGGCAGTGCACGGCGCGCTCGCGTTCGGAATCACCGTCGCGCTCGCGCGCGTCGCGCGCGCGCTCGTCGCGACGCTCGCCTCGCTCGTCCGCGTCGCGTTGCGGTTCATCGCCGTTCCGCCGCTGCGCGAGCGTCCGGCGCTGCGCGACCTTGGCGACGCCGCGTTGCTCGCGCGGCGCTTGCGCGTTCGCGTCCGGGAAACCGGGGAACGCGCACCGCCCGTCCTCCTCGCGTCCGCCTAGCCAGCACGCGTCGGGACGCTTCGCGTCCCAGGGGGTTCAAACGTTCATGAACGCATGGCATCGCGCGCGCGGCGCACTCGTGCCGGCGATCCTCGTCGCATTGACGAGCGCGATCGCACCCGCGCGCGCCGCGGAGGCGACCACGGGCATCATTGCCGGCAGCGTCGTCGATGCAAAGGGGGCGCCGCTCGCGGGTGCTCGCGTCACCGCGGCATCGCCGTCCGGACGCTACGAGGAGACGACCGACGCGCACGGCGCCTTCGCGCTGCTCGGCGTCAGCCCCGACACGTATACGGTGTCGGTGCAGCGCACCGGCTATCGAACGGTCGTCCGCAGCGGGATCACCGTCCTGCCCGGACAGACCGCGCGCGCGACGTTCGAGCTCGCGCCGGCGCTGCAGACCATCGGCCGGGTCAGCGCAGTCACGAACGCGTTCACCGTCGGAACGCCGTCCGACGTGTTCACGGTCAGCGGAGCGGCGGCGCGCGCCTATCCTGCACCGGCGAACCCCTCGGGGCTCGCGAACTACACGGCCGGCACCGTCCAAGGCGCGATCGCGAACGTTCCCGGCATCGATCTCGACCCGTTCGCGAATGCGATCCTGCGCGGCACGAAAGTCTCCGACGCGGTGTTCGACTACGACTCGGTGCCGATTCCGCAGGGGCTCATCGCCGAGCCGGGCGGGAACGTGATCGGGGCGCAGATGCCGACCACGGGGATCGCCTCGACGACCGTCGCGCTCGCCGGTTACCAGAGCGAAAGCGACAACGCGCTCGGCGGCGTCGTCAACGAGATCGCTGCAGTCGGGACCTATCCCGCGCGCACGACGCTGGAGCTGGGCAACGGGATCGGATCCGACTACCATTTCGCCAACCTGCAGCTGCTGGGCGCGACGCCCGACCTGCGCTGGCGCTACGCGCTCGCCGCGACGAGCGGCAGCGAATACTTCCGGTACGGCGACGGCTCCACGTTCTATCCGAGCGAGGCCGCGACGTACGGCTTGGCGCTGCAGGACCGCGGCGAGTTTTCGATCGAGAGCAACGCCCACTACCGCGCCGGGGCGAACGACGACGTGTCGTTCCTCGCGCTGGTCGGGCAGGCGACGTACGACCAGTACGGATCGCCGTATCCGGGCGAGACGATCGGCGCGTTCGACGGCACCGACAGGAACGGCAATGTCGTCCCGTACCCGGGATACGCGAACCAGAATGCGCCCGCGGACTTCGCCTCCGGCATTCGCGGTCAGTACGACATCCTCAAGGCGGCGTGGCTGCATACCGGCGCGCACGTCCTGTCCCGCGTGCAGGTCTATCAGTCGCAGTACTCGTCGCAAGCCGGGGGACCGTTCTGGGACGAGAACGGCTTTCCCGACGGCTCGATCTCACTCGTCGAATCGCAAGGCGGACGCCAGAACGGCGTCAACTACGACGGCGACGGCCTCTTCGGCGCGCACCATCTGCGGTTCGGCGCGGAATACCGCGTGACGACGTCGTTCCTGGATCAGCTCGTGCCGACGGCGGACGAGCGCATCACCTCGCGCCCGACGATCGATTCGACGCTGCTCTATCTGGGCGACACGTGGAGCATCGGAAGCCGCCTCGACGTGATGGGGACGGCGCGCGCGATGCACGCCCGCTTCAAGCCGAGCGACGGGTTCGCGTACGGCGTCGGCGCCCTCGATCCGCACGCCGGGCTCTCGTACCGCGTCGGCGACCGCTACGCGCTGCGCGTGAACTACGACCACACGACCGTCGCTCCGCTGCCGCTCGAAGTCGACCGCACAGACTCGGCCAACGTCGACGACAACGGCAATCCCGCGCCGTTCGTGCCGCTCGCGCCCGAAGTCGGAAACGACATGACCTACTCCGTCGAAGGATCGGGGCGGACGCAGTTTCGCCTGACGTACTATCGCAAGCTGCAGCAGAACGTCATCGACGTGCTGCCGTTCAACTTCCGCTCGGCGATCGGCGCGGGCTTGAACCCGAACGGCCTCGGGGTTCCGACGAACATCGGACAGCTCCGCGCGAGCGGCTTCGAGCTCTGGCTGAAGAACGCCGGCTTCACGCTCGACGCAAACCTCGATCGGGCGTTCTCGTCGAGCGCCTCGCAGTTCGCGTACAACGACCTGAACGCGCCCGCGATCGCCGCCGGACATCTGTTTCCGGTCGGCTACGAGCCGCCGTTCACCGCGACGCTTTCGTACGAGTTCGCCGCCCTACGGCATCACGTGCGCATCACGCCCTCGCTGTCGTACGAGAGCGGCTATCCGTACGGCAACGGAAAGATGGTGTGGATCTTCGATCCGGCGACCGGGAAGCCCGAGCAAGTGCCGAACGACAATTACTGGAATCCCGGCGCGAACTACTACTTTCTGGCCAACCCGTCGCTGCCGTACAACGCGGCCGGCAACCCGTACATCGGCAGCCTCGGGACGCCGCAAGGCAACGATCCGAACACGCTGCGCACGCCGCCCCAGACGCTGATCGACCTGCACGTCGAAGGCGATCTGACGCCGCGGCTGACGGTCATGCTCGACGTCGTCAACCTGTTCGGCGTGTCGAGCGCGACGGCGTATCAGGTGAACCCGTATCTCGTCGGACCGCCGGGCTACAAGGGCGGCAATCCCTACTACCAATGCGCGTACGCGCAGGTGCTGGCCGGCGGTGTCGGCGCGCCGTGCACGGGCGCCCCGGGCGGCTACCTTCTCGGCAACGGCGTCCCCACGAACGACGGCGTGACGCAAGCGGTACCGTGGACGTACGGCACGTCCGGGTACATCCCGCAAAGCTACCCGCTGGCGCGGACGGTCGAGCTGCGGCTGCGGTACCGGATGTGAGCCGCGCCACGGCTCGCCGTGTCGGCCCCCCGAACCCCGCGGGGGAGCGATTGGATCGCTTCCCCGCCGGGGAAGCTGCCTTCCGAACGACCTCCCTCGCGACAGTTACGAAAGGCGGTACGGCATGGCCGGACTCATCTGGACGATCATCGTCATCCTGTTCATCCTCTGGCTGATCGGCTTCTTGGTCCACGTCGGCGGCGGCCTGATCCACATCCTCATCGTCATCGCGGTCATTCTGCTGATCTACAACCTGCTCACGGGCCGCGGCGCCAGGGTCTGACGAGCGAAGGAGGCCGCGGGCACGCCCGCGGCCTCCTTCGTGTTCGCACGGTTTGCCGGTCAGCCGCCGACCGTCATCGGCAGAATGTTCGGGACGTCCAGCACCCGCAGCGGCACCGCGCTCCCGGAGGCGTTCGGCGCGTAGGTCGCGACGCTCCATGCGGTCGCAAGCGTGGTCGGCCGGAACTCGACCAGCAGATCGCCCGCCGAATCGGTCGCCAGCCCCGCCCCGTCGGTGCCCGAGAGCGGCGGACCGTCGATGATTCGGGCCGGGCTCGCGATCCCCGAAGCCTGCGGCGAGAACGCCGCGACGTGCCACGCCGTCGGATCGCCGTAACCGCTGATCACGGCATAGAACGTCCCGTCGGACGCCGCCGCATACGGTCCATACGTCGTCACGCTTCCGCCGTTCGGCGGGGCGGAAAAGACCATGTTGAACGAGCGGGCCGGACTCGGCGTTCCCGTGGCGAGCGGAGCGTAGACCCTGACGTCGCCGCCGGCGACGACGTACTCGCGTCCCGTCGCGTCCGTGAGGAACGTCCCGTATGCGGTCGTGAACGTTCGCAGCGGCGTCGTGGAACCGCTCGTCGCGTACGTCGAAACGGTCATCGGCGTCGTCGTGCCCGGCCACAACGCGCTCGCGACGTCGAGGTTTCCGTGACCGTCGGTCCCCATCCCGGCCGGGAAATCGAAGCCTGTGATCTGCGTCGGCTGCGTCGCGGTCGTCGCGTGCGGTCCGTACGTGAACACCGACGAGCTGTACGTCATCGGCTTCTGCGAGGTCGCCTCGTCGTAGACCGAATACGTTCCGTCGGGCTGCGCCGCGTTCCAGACGATGCCGCCGGTCTGAGGGACGGCAAACGTGCGCGTCGGCGCGGCGTTGCCGGTGGCGCTGAGCGCGTACGCAGCGTTGCCGACGAAGAGCTCTTGTGCCGGTGCTTTCGGCGGAGTCGGCGTCGCCGCGGGCCGCGGAGCCGGACCGATCGCGACCGGTCCGACGAAGCCTACCGTGGCGTAGCGCAACGGCGTCGCGGCTCCGCCCGCATTCGGCGCATAGATCTCGACGGCACCGGTTCCCTCGGACACGTAGAGATCTCCCGCCGAATCGACGGTCAAGGCCGAAAACACGGACGGGCTCACCTGCGCCTGGATCGTGCGCGATGCCGCCGGGCCGTCGTTGCCCGGCGCGAACGCATAGATCAGCATCTGCGGAACGGCATAGACCAGCGCGTAGACCGTCCCGTCGCCTGCGACGGCGACGCTCCGCAAACCGGCGGACGGCGTGCGAATCGTACGAATCGGCTTGGAACCGCCGTTCGCCCCGGCGGCGTAGACCAGGATCGTGTCCGTGCTCTCCGCGACGTAGAGCCGGTCGTCGCCGTCTGAAGCGAAGTCGACGACGTTGTCCGGAAGGATGAGGTCGCGCTTCACCGCGGGACTGTTGCCGCCCGCATACGGATAGGTGAAGATCCGCGACGCGCCGCTGCCCTGCCCGGCGGCGTTGAACAGCACGTCGATCCCGTCCGCGACGAGCGCCACTTGGTCGGCGAAGCCGCAGGTGCACCGGATCGTCTGTTCCGGCGCGGCCGTCGCGCTCGCGTTCGGCGCGAAGATCTGCAGCGCGAACGTCCGATTCGACTGCAGCAAGAAGTAGAACGTGCCGTCCGGTGCGGCGGTCAGGCTTTGTACGACCGCATTCGGAAGCGCGGCGTTCTTCGCCACCGGGCGCGCGACGGCGAAGCCGTTGCCCGAGAGCGGGACGCCGACGGCGGAACCGCCCGCACCCGCGGCCGCCCACAGCATGCCGGACTCGAGGTTCGTGTTCGTGCTGCGCGCGTGACGGATCGTCGATGCGAGCGACGGCGCGCCGGGCGGCACGGCGGGTCGCATCGCGCCGCCTCCGCACGCGGCGAGCGAGACGGCGAAAAGAACGGTGCCGCCGAGGACGGGCAATCGCATGAAGACGTACACCCCTGTACAGATCGGTGCTTTGCCGATGGATTACCCGCAGCGTCGAACCCGGCGCCGCGACGATGGTCCCGCGACCGCATGCCCTTTGGTCCCAACATCCTCGCGCCCCGCGCGCGGCACGCTCGGAAGGTTTTGAGCAAGCGGGCAGCCGGATATAGGCGCGACATGAACACGCACGCGCTGGAATACGCCTTCGTACGGGGAACGGAGGCCGCGGCGATCGCCGCCGGGCGGCTCGTCGGGCTCGGCGACAAGAACGCCGTCGACGGCGCCGCCGTCGAAGCCATGCGCACCGCGCTGAGCGACGCCGCGCTCGCGGGGATCGTCGTGATCGGCGAAGGCGAAAAAGACGAAGCGCCGATGCTGTATCACGGCGAGGAAGTCGGGAACGGTTACGGTCCCTCGCTGGACGTCGCCGTCGACCCGATCGACGGAACGACCCTCGCCTCGCGCGGGGGCCCGGGCGCGATCTCGGTCATCACCGCCGCGCCGCGCGGCGCGCTGTTCCGCACGCGCGTGCCGTACATGGAGAAGCTCGTAACCGGGCCGGCGGGCCGCGGCGTCGTCGACATCGAGGCGCCGCTCGAGGAGAACCTGCGCGCGCTCGCGCGGGCGAAAGGCCGGGAAGTGTCCGACCTCATCGTCGCGCTGCTCGAGCGCCCGCGCAACGAGCACCTGATGAAAGCGGTCCGCGCGGCCGGCGCCCGCGTGCGCGTGTTCGGGGACGGCGACGTCGCGAACGCGGTGTACGCCGTGCTGGAGGATCGCGCGCGCGTCGACATGCTGGCCGGCATCGGCGGCTCGCCGGAAGGCGTGATCGCCTCCTGCGCGGTCCGCGCGCTCGGCGGCGAGATGCAAGGGCGGCTGTGGGCGCGCGACGAGCGGGACGAGTCGATCGCGCTCTCCGAAGGTCTCGCGATCGGGAAGAAGCTCACGCTCGACGATCTGTGCGCTTCGCAGGACGCGATCTTCGCGGCGACCGGCGTCACCGACGGCGAGTTTCTCGACGGCGTGCGCTACCGGCGCGGCTCGGCGTACACGCAGTCGATCATCATCTCGACCTACTCGCGCTCGGTGCGCACGATCGACGCCCGCCACGAGCTGCGGCCCCGCGACCTCGTCGTCGATCCGATCCGCACGCAGTCGCGCTCGCAAGGGCGCTGAACGGCCGAGGACCCCGGCGCTCGGCTCGGGGTCCTCTCAGTCGGGGGTGCTTCTCGCTCCGCACTCGCGGAGTGGCTTCGGTGTACCCCAGCGTACCGAGATCACACGTTGCATGCGCCGTGTCGCCGGGAGGACGGGCGAGCGGCGGGAGGCGCGACCGGCGTCCGTGCGAACGTGCGCTTTCCGAATCATGGCGAGCTTCGAAGCGTTCTACCATCGCGCCGGCGCGGACGCGTTCGAGCCGACCGACGCGGCCAGCAGTCCGTGGGGCGAGCGGCTGCAGCACGGGAGCCCGCCGACCGCGCTGCTCGTGCGCGCGATGTGCGAGAGCCATCCGCGTCCCGACATGCGCGTCGCGCGCATCGCATCCGAGTTTCTGGGCGGGATCCCGCTTGCCACGACGCGCGTCCGCACGCGCGTCGTGCGGCCCGGCAAACGCATCGAGATGCTGGAAGGCGTTCTGGAGATCGACGGCCGCGAAGCGGTGAGCGCGCGCGTGTGGCGCATCGCGACGAAACCGCACGGCGCCATCCCGCCGGCGGCGCACGCGCCCGACGTACCGCCGCCGCTTCCGCCGGCGCAGGCGCAGGATCACTTCCCGGGGATCCGCGATTGGGGCTACGGCGAGGCGATCGAGTGGCGCTTCACGCGCGGCGGGTTCGCACAGCTCGGACCCGCCGAAGCGTGGACGCACGTCCGCGTCCCGCTGATCGCCGGGGAGCCGCTCCACGCGCTCGACCGTCTCCTCCTCGTCGTCGACTCGGCGAACGGCGTGAGCGGCGAGCTGCCGCAGCGGGACTTCTTGTTCGTGCCGCCGTCGCTCTCGCTCGCGTTCTACCGCGACCCGGAGGGCGAGTGGACCTTCATGAACGCGATCACCGAGCTGAGCGACGACGGTCTCGGGATCACGCGGGCGCGCTACGCCGACGCGCGCGGCTATCTGGGCGCCGGAACCCAGGCGCTCATCGTGGAGCCGCGCTGACGACCACGGTCGTCGCGGCGGTGCGGCCGAACTCGTCGGGCCGCCCGGCGAGGTGCGCCTCCGCTCCGGGCCACAGGAACGTCCCCGGCGTGACGGTTCGCACGAGGTAACGCAGGCGGTAGATCCCGGCCTCGAGGTGGTCGGCGTACGCTTCGATGCGATCCGCGCGGATCTGCTGGTCGCCGATCTCCCACGAGCCGCTCGGCGCGTGCTGCGCGGCGTTCGTGGCGAACGACGTGTCGACCGCTTCGAGCCCGGCCGGGAGCGCATCGTCGATCGCCACGCGGTCGACCGGATGATCGGCGACGATCTGCAGCTCGACGTCGTAGACGCGCGCGGGCTCCAGCTGCAGCGCGGCCGCGGGCGGCGTGAGCCCGAGCGTCGCGAGGACGTCCGGAGCGTTCGCCGGCCGCACGACGCGCGTCACGCGCAAGCCGTTGAGCCGTCCGGGCGCGCCGGCACCGAGCACGTAACGATACGTCACGGCGTAGTGCAGCGTTCCGCTCCCCGCTTTCGCCAGCGTGACGGTCGCGCGCCCGGGCGGCAGCGCGGACGCCGCCAGCGTCGCGCCGCGCTGCGGCGCGCGTCCGCCGGTGAACCGCTCGCGCGCGATCGTTCGCGTGCCGAGCGTCGCGGTCGCGGTGAAGTCGGCCGGCGTCTCGCGGGCTGCGAGCTCGACGAGCGCACCGAGCGCCGCGGCGTTCGCGCACGCGCAGCCGAACGAGCCGTTCCGGCGCAGGTCGAGCAGCGTGCGCGTGAGACGATCGAGCGTCTCCGCCGCCGCACCCCGCGCGATCTCCAGGCGCAGCGCCTCGGCCTGCGCGACGACCGGTTCGTCGAACCACGCGTAGCGCTGCGGAAGGTTCACCGCCGCACCGCGCGCGGTCACCGCGTACGCGTTTTCGAGCGTCGCGGCGAGCGCCGCACCGCGTGCGCGATACGCGGGCGCCGACAATTCGAGCCGTGCCAGCCGCGCGCGGTCGGCGAACGAGAGGCGGTCGCCGAGCGCGTCGATCTCACCGAGGAACGTCGTGCGCACATCCCCGGCTGCGGCGAGCGCACCGAGCGCCTCGAGCCGGAGCTGCGCCTTGCAGAGATCGCTCGTGCACCAGCGTGAAGCGTGCGCCGGATCGGCGAGGACTTTCGCCGCGTACGCCCGCGCCGCGGCGAGCAGCGCATCGTCGCCCGCGTGCGCGTCGCGCGCCCGCGCGAGCGCGGCGAGCGCGGGCAGCGAGTCCCAGGGGTCGGAACCCGACGCACGCGCATACGAAGCGAATCCGCCGTCGGCGCGCTGGAGCGCGCGGAGCGTCGCGATCTCGCGCGCGGCGCGCGCTTTCATCGCCACGACGTCGCCGCCGGTCCGCGAACCGAGCACGACCAGGTCCGCGGCGATCGAGAGGCGCGCCGCCGCGAGGAACGTGAGCCTCTCGTCGCCGGCGAGCGCGCTCTGCGCGGCGACTACGATCTCCGGGATCGGCGACGATGCCAGCGCGACGTCGAGCCCGCCGCCCTTCGCACGTGCGCCGCCGGTGTCGATGCCGACGCTTGCCGTGCCGGTCGTCGTCCCCGTCTGCGCGACCGCTTCCGTCGCGTCGGCGTCGCGAACCGGGACGGGGATCGCGAACGCATCGCCCGCCGTTCCCGCGCGCACGCGAACGGTCGCGGTCGACGTGCCGGCGGCGCGCGCGACGACACGGACGCGGTACGCGCGCGTGACGCGTTCGAGCGGTGCGTCGAAGGCGGTCTCCGCGACGTCGCGGCCGTTTTCCACGAAGGCGAGCGGCGGAGTGAGTCGCGCGTCCACGTGCATCGTGCCTCCGGCGCCCGTGCCGTTGGTGACCGCGAGGCCTGCGTCGAACGCATCGCCCGGCCGCGCGAACTGCGGAAACACCGGATTCGCGACCACCGGCTGGGTCGTGCGGAACGTGGTCTCGGCGTTGCCGAACCGGCCGTCGGCGGTCGCCGCGACCGCCATGACGCGCCAGGTCGTCAAGTCGTCCGGCAGCGCGAACGTCGCGCTTGCGTCGCCGTCGGCGTCGGTGCGCAAGGCGCCCGCGAAGTACGCGAGCGGCTGGAAGCGCCGCCGCACGCGCGGATCCGCTTCTTCGCCGGAAAGCCCGCCGCCGAAGCCCCAGCCCTTCTCCACCGGCCGTCTCTCGGTGTTGATGACGATCGAAGAACGTCCGTCGGAGAAGCGCGTCGAGATCGGCTGCTCCTCGTAGACGGTCTTCACGAGATCGGGAGGCCGGTAGCCGGTGAGCTGCAGCACCGCGTCGTTGGCGACGATCAGCGTCACCTCCGCCCGAGCCGGCGCGCGCGCCGCCCCCGCGACGTGAATGCGCACCGTCTGCGTCGCGCCGGGGGCGAGCGATGCGCGCTCGACGCGCGCGGTCGCGCGCAGATACTTCGCGTCGAGCGCGACGTCGAACGGCGCGAAACCGCCGCGCGCGAGCGCGTTGCCGCCGTCGGCCGGCGGCCGCGACGGCGGCGCGCGGCGCCGCACCGCGAACGCCTGCACGACGGCGTTCGGAAGCATGCCGGGCGTCACGGTGAAGCGGAACGACGGCGCAGCGGAAGTCGTCTCGCGCGTCGTCTGCCACAGCACCCCGTGGCGGACGACGGCGAGCCGGATCGTCGCGCCGCGGAACGGAGACTGCACCAGCGCGGTGGCCGTGTCGCCGGGCCGGTACGTGCTCTTGTCGAGCTTGACGGTGAGCGCGTTCGGATCTTGCGCGTACCACGCCGTCTCGCCCGAGCCGCCGATCCACGTCTCCACGTCCGTCTCGGCGGCGTCGTTCCCGCCCGCGAGCCTCGCGCGCAGCCGGTAGTCGCCCGGCTCCGGCGCCGTCACCTCGACGTGCACGGGCTTCGCTGCGGTCGTCGCCTCGCGCGCGTCGACCGTTCGGTACGTCACCGATTGCACCGCCTGTTCCGCGCCTTCGACGATCTGCGTCGCGCTCGCATAGATCGCGCGCTGCAATTCGACGCGCACGCGCGTCCCCGCGCGCGCGCGACCCGCGGCGTCCGTCGCCACGACGCCGACGCCGAGCGGGCGGCCCGCGGTGCCCACGTCGTCGGCCTTCAGCCCGATCTGCGTCGATGACGGGAGCGCGGTGAACGTCTTGCTGTCGGAGACGGCCACGTTGGATGCGTCGGTCGTCTCGGCGTCGACCTCGTACGTCATCGGATACGGAAGCACGGCCGCGACCGGAATCGCGACGCGGCTCGTGCCGTCGGCGCCGTTCGACGCCGTCGTGTCGAGCACGTCGGTCTGTGCATCCGGCATCTGCTCCGGCCAGAACCAGTGCCTTCCGAACGTGTACGCATCGTAGCCCTTCGGCGTGAAGTCCGTCACGCTGCGGGTGACGGTGTAACGCGTCGACGTCCCGGCGAGCGGCGCTCCGAACAGGTACGCATTCGTCGCCGTCGCGGCGACCGGCGTCCCGGCGAGCGCGACGTCGCGGTCGAGCCGCAGGTCGACCTTGAAGTGGGGCGGCTTGAACTCGGCGACGCGGAAGTCTCCGGTCAGCTCTTCACCGTCGCCGGCGGAGGCGCGGACGACGTACGTGCCGAGCGGATCGCCGGCCCGCAGCCGCAGGGCGAACGACGCCATCCCGAACGCGTCGAGCGCCCGGCGCCCGAGGTCGCGTTTGCTGCCGTCGGGCAACTCGAGGGTCAGCGCGTAGGACGGCGCGACCCCACGCTTCAGCACGCCGTCGATCAGGAACCAGCCCGCGGCCGTGAGCTGCACCGTCTCGCCCGGCTGGTACAGCTCGCGATCGGAATAGATCGTCCCGCGCGCGATCGGCGTCGCCGACGACCAGCCGTTGAAGAACGAGCCGAACGCGCCGCTGTACGAGTCGGTGCGCACGTACGCCCAGTCGTCACCGCGCCGGACGATCGCGACGAACGCCGGCGCATCGTTCTGTCCGCCGTCGAGGCGTGCGCACGCGGCGTACGCCGGGCGCGAGAACGTCGCGACGCCGTCGGCACCGGTCGTCGCGACCGCGCACGCGGTGGGCGCGCTCTTCGTGTCGGCGTCGGCTTGCGAGTGGTAGATCTCGACCCGCGCGCCGCCGACCGGCGTGCCGTCCGCGATACGGTCCACGACGACGCGCGCCGTGTCGGGGAAGTACTGCGCGAACGCGCCCAGATCGGTGAGCTGGACGATCCCCGTGGCGACGAACGGCTCTTCGCGCTGCAGCGGCGCACGCACGCCGTAGGCGAGCGCGCCGCGCGGCGCGCCCAGCTTCGCGCGCAGCGGAATCTCGAACGTCCGCTCGACGTCGCGCGGTGCGCGCGCGTCGAACGCGGGCCACTCCGGCGCCGCGGGCAGCACGTCGGCGCGATCCTCGGCGCCGGACGGCGGCCCCCACTGCACCACGTCGGCGGGCGTCAGCGCGCGGAAGATCGCCTGCACGCCGTCGGGCGCGTTGACCGCGACGACGTCGAGCCGGACGTCACGCGTCGCGGGGAAGACCCGTTCGCCGTCGGGCGCCCAGACGTCCGGCGCCAGGTGGCCCGTGCGGAACGTCGCGTGCACCGCGACGCCGAGCCGCTGTCCGAACGTGTCGCGCAGCGACGGATCGACCGAGACCGCGTACGTCGTCTCCGGCGCGAGCAGCGAAGCGTTGATCCCGACCGTACCGTCGTCGGCGACGGAGAACGGCGTGGAGACGGACGGCGGCGAGGGCGACAGGTGCAGCGCGCCGATCGAGGCGGGATCGACGGGCGTCGTGAACGACAGCGCGGGATCGCCGCGGGCGAAGCGTCCGCTCCCGCGCGACGTGACGCCGGTGAAGCGCAAGTCGTCGTGCGTCGTAAGGAAACCGCGGAACGCCGTCGCGCTCGGGACGTTCCCGTCCCGCGGACGCACGCCCGGCGCGATCGCCACGTCGTAGGTCGTCGCCTTCGCGAGCGGCGCGCTCGGCACGAGAAGGTACGCGAACTCGCGCTGCGAGGGGTCGAACTCTTCTTCCGGCGCGGGCGTCTCGGCCGGCTGCGGGCTCGGCGAGGCGGTGTCGGGGGGCACGACGAGCGCGATGCGCTCGTCCGGCCGGCCGCGCGGCGCGACGAACGCGTGCGCCTCGAGGGATGCGCGGTCGAGCGCGACGTTCGAGGTGAACTGGATCTTCGGCGTCAGCTCCCAGCGCGTCTGCGCGTCGTCCTTCCCCGGGAGATCGCCGAGCGCGAGCGCCGGCGTGTCGAACGTCCACGCGAGATCGCGCTGCAGCGTGCGGCCGCGAACGTCGCGCACGCCGCGCGTGAGCGTCACGCGGATCCGCGACGCGGCGGGCCAGGCGTGGTCCGCTTCGAAGCCGATCATCCGCGGCGTGAGGAAGCGGAACCGTCCCGGCAGCGCGGGCGCGAGCGCGAGATGCGCGAGGATCGCGTTCTCGGCCGGGGATTCGAGCCGCTCGAGCGGGATCACATCGTCGCGAAAGACGATCCGCACCTGCGAAAGCGTTCCGGCCGCGCCCAGCGGCGCGATCGAAGCGACGATCGGCTCGAGCGAGGGCGCCGGAAGCGGCGCGACGGCCGCGAGCGGCTCGTGCGCCGCCGGCGTCGCGCGCCCGCGCGGATTGCAGCCCGCCGCGGCGCAGGCCGCAAGCACGAAGACGACGAGGGCCGAAAACGAACGCCGATCCACGCCGGCGAGAGCGTTCGCGTCGGGAACGCCGATCCCCGCGGCGAACCGGCCCTTCGTGCGCCGCGCGCCCGTCCGGCTCCGCGTTCTCCGCGAGCACGCGATTCTCGCGTTGGTCGCGCTCGCGCTGGCGTGCGCGGCCTACGCATTTCGGCCGATCGGGCCGAGCGCGTTCGACGACGGGGCGAACGCCGTGACGTTCGAGGACCGCGACGGCGTCGCGCTCG
The DNA here is from genome assembly GCA_035650875.1 of Vulcanimicrobiaceae bacterium. Lineage (GTDB taxonomy): Bacteria > Vulcanimicrobiota > Vulcanimicrobiia > Vulcanimicrobiales > Vulcanimicrobiaceae > Vulcanimicrobium. The sequence continues at coordinate 90,433 of DASRGU010000004.1, read as the reverse complement.
GCACGGTCCTCGCCCGCGACGACGAGCACGCGGTGCGCGTGCCGCTCGCGCGCATCTCCCCGCGCTTCCTCGCCGCGATCGTCGCGACCGAGGACGCGCGGTTCGGCCGGCACGGTGCGGTCGACCCGCTCGCGCTGGCGCGCGCCGCGTGGCAGCTCGTCCTTGCCCGCCACCCCGTGAGCGGCGGGTCGACGATCGCGATGCAGCTCGCGCGGCTGCGCTTCGGCGCACCGCGGACGCTGCTCGGCAAGCTGCGCGAGATCGTGCTCGCCGAGCGCATCGCCGCGGGGACGCCGCCCGCCACGATCCTCGAAGCGTACGTGAACCGGCTTCCGATGGGCGGCGACCGGGTCGGCGTCGAGGCCGGCGCACGGACGTACTTCGGCGTGCCGGCGTCCGATCTCGACTTGGCGCAGGCGGCGCTGCTCGCCGCGCTCCCGAACGATCCGGGCGGCCTCGACCCCTACGAGCATCGCGGCGCGCTCGAGCGGCGGCGTCTCGCCGTGCTGCACCGGATGGCGCAGCTCGGCGTCGCGACGCCCGGCGAGGTGCGGCGGGCTGCGGCCGAGCGCGTCGGCGTCCTTTCGCCGCGCGACGGGATATCCGCGGCGCCGCAGCTGCTGTTTCGTCTGGCGGCGCGCGTTCCGGCATCCGCGACGCGCGTGCGCACGACGCTCGACGCGGCGCTGCAGCGCGCGGTGGAGAACGAGACCGCGCACGTGGTGGGCGCGCTCGGCGAGCGAGGCGTCCGCGACGCCGCGGCGATCGTGCTCGACAACCGCGACGGCGCGATCCTCGCCTACGCAGGGTCGGCGAACTACTTCGCGCGCCGCGGCGCCGGGAAGAACGACGGCGTCGTCGCGCTGCGCCAGCCGGGCTCGGCGCTCAAGCCGTTTCTCTACGAGCTCGCTTTCGAACGGCGCGTCGTGCGCCCGACGACGATCCTCCCCGACGTCCCGACGACGTACGCGATCCCGGGGATGCGCGCGTACGCGCCGAGCGACTACAGCACGCGTTTCGCGGGCCCGGTTCGCGCGCGGATCGCGCTCGCCGACTCGCTCAACATCCCCGCGGTGCGCGTGCTGAGCGCCGTCGGGGTGAACGCGTTTCTCCGGCGACTGCGCGCGCTCGGCTTCGCGCACCTCACCCAGGACGCCGATCATTACGGTCTCGGCCTCGCGCTCGGCGACGGCGAGGTGTCGCTCGAAGAACTCGCGTCGGCGTACGCGACGATCGCGAACGGCGGCCGGGTGGTGCGCGCGCACGCGCTGCTCGCCGAAACGCCGGGCGAATCGCGCACCGTCGGTTCGGCGCGGGAGTGGGCGCTCGTCACCGACATGCTCGCCGACGCGCACGCGCGAGCGCGCGCCTTCGGCGTCGCCTCGCTGCTGCGCACGTCCTTTCCGAGCGCGGTGAAGACGGGAACGTCGTCCGACTTCCGCGACACGTGGACGGTCGGGTTCACGCCGCGCTTCACCGTCGCGACGTGGGTCGGGAACTTCGACGGAACGCCGATGGAGCGCGTCAGCGGCGTCACGGGCGCCGCGCCGCTGTGGAATCACGTGATCCGCCGCGCGATGCGCGACCAGCCCGACCGCGCGTTCGCGCCGCCGCCCGGATACGCGCGCACGCCGATGTGCGCGACGACCGGACGGCGTCCGACGCCGTCGTGCGAGAGCGTGGTCTCCGAGCTGCTGGACGCCGGCGATCTGCGCACCTGGTCGCGCCCGCCGACACCGCTTCCGCGCGTCTACGACGCGTGGCTGGCGGAGCAGCCGCCGCGGCGCGGCGAGCCCCTGCGCATCGTCGCGCCCCGCGACGGCGACGTGTTCGTCGCCGCCGCGGGCGCGCGCATCGCCGTCATCGCGCGCGGAGCGGACGGCGCACGCTGGGCGCTCAACGGCGCCGCCGTGCACGCCCGCGGCGCGCGCTGGACGCTCGCGCTGGCGCGCGGCACCTGGACCGTGCGCGCGAGCGAAGGCGCCCGGAGCGACACGGTGACGATCTCGGTCGTCGATCCGCCGGCGCACGAGCGCCGCGTCGGCTTCACGATCCGCTGAGCAAAGCCGATGCGAAGGCTGCAGCGGCGCGGAACGTCGCGGCACTGATGATCTCTCTGTTACGCGGATCCGTCGGCCGAACGCCGTAAGACGCAAAGAGCCCCGGACGCGGTCCGAGGCTCTCGTCGTTCGTGTTTGGCGCGTGCGCGCCGCGCGGTTTACTTCTGGACGGTCTGCGCGGTCTGCGCGCTGGACTTCACGAAGCGATCCGCAGTTGCGGCGGCGTCCTTGTGCGCGGCGCCGAACAGGTCGGCGAGCTGAAGGGCGAAGACGCTCTGTTGCTCGAGGACCTTCTGCGCAAAGGTCACGTTGAGCTGGGCGAGCTCGCTGAACGTCGGGATGCTCTCGGCGCTCGGGACAGCCGGGACGGCGGGCAGGTTCGCGACGGCGTCGCGGACGGTGCTCAGCGCGGCGAGCTGAATGCTCTGGGCCTGCTTGAGGGTCTCGAGGCCCTGGGTCTGCAGCTTCTCGAGCGTTTCGGCGTAGGTGGCGGGCACGGCGGTTTCTCCTTGACGTGGATTCCCGCTAAGTATACCAAGCGATGCTTGGTGCGTCAAGCGCGCTCGACGAACCCCCGGTAGACCCGCAGCAGCGTCTCCTTCTGCTCGGCGCTCAAGCGCGCGTCGGCGCGGATCGCGCTCTCGACCGAGCGCTCGCCGCCTCCTTCCGCGCCCGGCTCGCGGGGATCGAGCAGACCGGCCTGCGCGTACATCGTCTCGGCCGAGATCTGCAGCGCGGCGGCGATGTTCTTCAGCACGTCGGCCGACGGCTTGTGGATCCCGCGCTCGATCTGACTCAGGTACGGGTTCGAGATCTTCGCGACGTCGGCGAGCTGGCGGAGCGAGAGGTTCGCCAGCTCGCGCTGCGCGCGGATGAACTCGCCGACGCTGCGCCAAGGATCGTTGCCGTCGTTCGCCATCACATGTCGAGGCCGCCGTTGATCGTGTAGACCGCGCCGGTGATGTAGCTGGACTCGTCCTCGAGCAGGAACTTCACGACGCGCGCCACTTCTTCGGGCTTTCCGAGCCGTCGCTGCGGGATCTTCTCGATCACCGAGTCGAGCGCGGTCTGCGGCATCGCGCTCACCATCTCCGTCGCGATGAAGCCCGGGGCGACGACGTTGACGGTGATCCCCTTGCGCGCGGTCTCGAGCGCCAGGCTTTTCGTGAACCCGAACAAGCCGGCTTTCGAGGCGGCGTAGTTCGCCTGCCCGACGTTGCCCGTCTCGCCGATCACCGAGCTGATGTTGACGATGCGCCCCGAGCCGCGCTCCAGCATGTGTTCGAGCACGGCTTTCGTCATCGCGAACGCGCCGAACAGGTTGACGTTGAGGACGTTGTGCCAGTCGTCGAAGGACATCTTGCGCACCGTCTTGTCGACCGTGATCCCGGCGTTGTTCACGAGAAAGTCGATGCGTCCGAAGCGCTCCATCACCTCGCGCACGACGCGCTCGCAGTCCGCCGGGTCGTCGACGCGTCCTTGGTGCACGGAGACCTGGCCGCCGTCCGCTTCGAGCTTCGCGCGCAGCGCATCGGCTTGGTCCTTGCCGCGGCTGTAGCCGGCGGCGACGCGCACGCCGTCGCGCGCGAGCGTCGTGGCGATCGCGGCACCGATCCCGCGCGTCCCGCCGGTGACGAGGGCGACCTGTCCGTCGAACATGCGAGTCCTCCGTTTTTCGGCTGTTCGGAGCGCGGGCGCCGCGCCCGGTCCTCCGGACGGCCATTGACGAGTCGGCCTGCACGTCTCCTAGCGAGCAAGGGCTTTCAGGTTCGGTCTGTGAACTGGCGGGGAACAACGGTCGTCGGAGGCCCTCATCACCTACGAACTGTACGACGCCACGTACCTCGCGCTGACCCCCGCGCGCTTGACGGCCGCCACGGCGCAGCTGATCTTCGGCAACCCTTTCAATCCTTTCGCCCACACGCTCGCCGGCCGGGTGATGAACGCATCGGCCGAGGTTTTCTCGGGTCTCGCGCGACGGCGCGGGAAGCCGGCCTGGAACGTCGGCGCGAGCCCGCGCCCGGTCGACGTCCGTCCGTTCGGAACCCTGGTGCGATTCGCCGGCGGCGCTCCGGCCGGCGCGCCGAAGCTGCTCATCGTCGCACCGCTCTCCGGGCACTACGCGACGCTGCTGCGGCAAACGATCCGCAGCTTCGTCGACACGCACGAGGTCTACGTCACCGACTGGGCCGACGCGCGCGACGTGCCGCTCGCCGACGGCCGGTTCGATCTCGACGACTACGTCGCATACCTGCTGGACTGGATGCGCGCGCTCGCGCCCGATCTGCACGTGCTCGCGGTCTGCCAGCCGGCGCCGCTCGTCCTCGCGGCGATCGCGCTCCTCGCGGCGGGCGGCGAGGCGGCGCAGCCGCGTTCGATGACGCTCATGGGCGGGCCGATCGACGTGCGCGTCGCGCCGACCGCGGTGACGCGCTTCGCCGAAGCGCACGAGGCGGACTGGTTCCGACGCGAGGTGATCGCGCGCGTCCCGAGCTGGTACGGCGGCGCGGGGCGTGACGTCTATCCGGGATTTCTGCAGCTCGGCGCGTTTATGGCGATGAACCCGGACCGGCACGTCAACGCGCATTGGAAGATCTTCGAAGACCTCGTCCGCGGCGACGGCGACTCGGCGAACGCGCGGCGCGCGTTCTACGACGAGTACCTCTCGGTGATGGACATGACGGCGGAGTTCTACCTGCAGACGGTCGACGTGGTCTTCCGCCGCAACGCGCTCGCGAACGGCACGCTGCGCTGGCGCGGGACGGCCGTCGATCCCTCGGCGATCCGCGCGACCGCGCTCATGACCGTCGAAGGCGAGCTGGACGACATCTCCGCGCCCGGACAGACGTACGCCGCGCACGCGCTCTGCAGCGCGATCCCCGAGGCGCGCCGCGCGCACTACGTGCAGCCCGGCGCCGGACACTACGGCATCTTCAGCGGCACGCGCTGGCGCACCGAGATCGCGCCGCGCATCGCGGCCTTCATCGCCACGGCATAACCGCTACGTCGCCTCGGCGAGCGGCGGCGCGAGGGCCGGGATCGCGGCGCGCGTCGTGAGCACGACGGCGAGCGCGGCGAGCGCGATTGGGATCAGGACGAGCACGCTGCCTTCGGGCCCGACGCTTCCGCCGCTGAACGCGCTCGCGCCGTGCGGCGTCGAGACGAACAGCGCGCCGGTGCTCACCGTGCCGCTGTCGCGCGCGCCCCAGAGATAGGACTCGGTCCAATCCCACGCCGCGTGGAAACCAATCGCCCACCACAACGAACCGGTGCGCGCGAGGGAGAAGCAGAGCACGAGCCCGATGAGCCCGGCGCCCGCCTCGCCGACGAGCGCCTCGCCGCCGTTCACCCCGTGCAGCGCTCCGAACACGACCGAGAGCAGGATCGCGGCGGGCCAAAATCCCATGCCGCGCGCGAGCGCGAAGAGCGGGTAGCCGCGGAAGACCGTCTCTTCCGCGAACCCGGTCAGCAGAAACACCGCGCCCCAGAACAGCGCGAAGCCGAGCGCGCTCGCGAACGCGGCGCCGGAGAACGCGATCGTCGCGAAGCCGGTCGCCCGCAGCAGCAGCATCTCCACGCTCATCAGCGCGCACCCGCAAGCGGCTCCGATCGCGAAGCGGCGCAGCGCTTCCGCATCGAGCAGGCCGTACCAATACGCCGTGCGTCCTTCGATGCGCGCCATCACCGCCGTCGCGGCGAACGCGGCGAGCGCGAAGATCAGCTCGGCGAGCAGCGCGACGAGGGTTCCACCGAGCTTCGGCGACGCCGCGTGCAGCGCGTGCGCGACGCCGCTCAGCGCGAAACCGGCGGCGGTCACGACGAGCGCCACGACGAGCGCGAAGATCGCGACGCGCCATCCCGCGCGCAAGCCGCGCGAACCCACGAAGATCGCCTTCACGGCTGAGGTACGCCGCGTGCGCGGCGAAGTTTCAGCGCACGAAGTACAGGATCGTCGCCCCGCTCTCGTCCGCGCCGACCACTCGGCGCACCGCGAGGTGATGCAGATGTGCGATCGTCTCCGCGACGGCGAATTGCTGGTGGTCGGGCGAAAGCTCGTCGAACGGCCGCTCGCGGCGCGTCCACCGCAGCCGCCGCGCGATCGTGCCGGCGCTCGCGCGCTCGCCGTCGAGCGCGGCCAGGACCTCGTGCTCGCGCGCCGCGCTGTGCGCGAGCAGCTCGTCGATGCGCCGCGCGAGGTGGGGGAAGGGCTCGCCGTGCGCGGGAAGCGCGGCGCTCGCGCCCGCCGCGCCCGCCGTGCGCAGCGATGCGACGTACTCGCCCATCTGATCGCGGTCCCCGTCGCGCCAGCGGCCCACGTGCGGGGTGATCGGCTCGAGGATGTGATCGCCCGTGAGCAGCCGGTTCGTGCGCACGTCGACGAAGCAGCAGTGCCCCGGACTGTGGCCCGGCGTCCACAGCGCGCGCAGCCGCGTTCCGACGAAGTCGCCGTCGCGCAGCGTGCGCGTCGGCGGCGCGAAGTCGCTCTTCACGTGCCACTCCGGGTCCTCGTCGCTCGGCTCCACCGCGTACCCGTTGCGCCCGAGCCACGCGTCCGCGGCGCGATCGGCGGCACGCACGTCGCGCAGCGCTTGCGCGAACTCCCAATCGCGCTCGTGCACGAGCAGCTCCGGGACGCCCCGCGCGCGCAGCGTGCCGGCGAGACCGTAGTGGTCGTGGTGCACGTGGGTGATCGCGATGCGCCGCACGTCCTGCAGCGCGAAGCCGTGCTCCGCCAGCCCTTCGTCGAGCGCCTCCTCGACGTCGCCGGCCTTCCAGCCGCAGTCGACGAGGGTCAGGCCGTCGTCGTCCGAGATCGCGTAGGCGTTGACGTGGCGCAGCGGATTGCCGGTCATCGGCAGCCGGATCTGCACGATGCCGTCGCCGAGCGCGGTGGTGGACGGGACGGCGACGGGCTGAGGCATCCGGCGGCGGTTCCGCGCCGCGCCCGGGACGACCTCGGGTTAGGCTCCGGCTTCCTCGTACGCGAGGACGCGCGCGGCGAGCTCGGTGCGGTTGCGCGAGTTGGTCTTGCGCAGCAGCCGCTTGAGATGGAACGTCGCGGTGGAGCTGGCGATCGAGAGCGTCTCGCCGATCTCGCTGCTGGACGCGCCGCGCAGCACTTCGCCGAGCACCTGCGTCTCGCGACGGCTCAACCCGTAGTCGGACATCGCGCGGACCATCGTCGCGCGCCGGCGCGCCGGCTCGACCGTCACGAGATAGTACGGCGCGCTGGAGCCGACCATGCGCGCCACGCGCAGCATCGCGAGCGGAAGCGCGCGCGTCAGCGACGCGTCGCGGCCGCGCGCCAGGTCGTCGATCATCTCGGCGAGCGGGTCGGCGAGCAGCGGCGAGACGACGCCGTCGCGCGGCCGGTAGAGGGCGTGGAGCGGCGCCTCTTCGCCGCCGACGTCCTCGCTCAAGATCGTGCGTAGGGTCTCGTCGACGACGAACGTCACCGGCGGAACGCGCCGCAGCGCGGGGCTGATGTCGTCGATCACGCGGTGGGTGAACGAGGCGCCGTGCTCGCTCAAGAAGCGCCGCGTGCGCGCGAGCTGGGCCGGGCGGAACACGCCGTCAGCGGCCTCCAGCCGCACGATCGCGAGCGGCCCCTCGAAGCGCCCGAACACCATGTACGCGACGCCGCGCTGGCCCCGGCGGACCGAAAGCGTGGGGAGGATCTCGTCGCGCAGCTGCGCGTCGCGCGCGACCTGGACCCATTCCGACTCGTGCTCGTCGCGGGCGGCGCGCTGCGGGACGCCGGCCGGAAACGAGCGCACCGAGTACCGGCCGGCTCCGGCGATCGTCGCCAGAGCCTCTCCGACGTGCGGAAGGGCGGTGTCGAGCGTCATGACGGCCTCCGTGCTGTCGCGTCGCGTGAAGGAAGAAAACCCGGCCTGGACCTTATTGCCGGGTTTCGCGGCGACTAACGGGTCGGCTGCCTATTGCCAGACGTTTCGGATCCCGGCCTTCGTGTGCCGGAGCCAGTCCGCGAAGTCGGGCGCGGTCATCGGCTGGGCGATCAGATAGCCCTGGAGCTGCTCGACGCCGTTCGAGACCGCCCACTGCGCCTGCTCCCGATCCTCGACACCGTCCGCGATCGCGGGGATCTGGAGGGACTGCGCGACCCCGATCGCGGCGCGCGCGACGCGCCGGGCCTGCGGGTCGTGCGCCGCGGGCCGGGTCACCTTCGGATCGATCTTGAGGAAGTCGAGCGGCACCGCGGCGAGGTTCTGCAGCGAGGTCGCCGACGCGCCGAAGCCGTCGAGCCCGATCGGGATCCCGAGCCGCCGCAGACGGCGCAGGAACGCGGCGGCGTTCGACTCGGCGAGCGTCGCGACGTCGCGAATCTCGATCGCGACGCGCGCCGCGACGTCGTCGATGTCGGCGAGCGCCGACTCGAGCTCTTGCCACACGCTGTCGCTGGCGTTCGAGACGTTCACGTGGATGCGCACGTCGATCGAGTCGCCGGCGTGCCCGTTCACGGTCGTGTGCCGCAGCGTCTCGGCGACGGCGTGGATCACCTTGAGGTCGAGCGCCGACGAGCCCAGCACGCCGCCGCGCGTCTCGAGAAAGGTGCGCGGCGTGAGCCAGCCGCGCGTCGGATGCCGCCAGCGCACGAGCGTCTCGGCGCCCACGACGCGCATCGTCGCGGTCGACACGATCGGCTGGAAGCAGAACATGAAATCGCGCTCGAAGTCGGCGTCGCGCAGGCCGGCGCGGAACTCGCGCCGCGCGCGAACGTCCTGGCTGACCGCGTCGCGGTACCAGCGCACGCGCTGTCCGCCGGACTCCTTCGCGGCGTAGAGCGCCTCGTCGGCGTGCTGCAGCAGCTCCTCGGGCGTGTTGCCGTCGGTGGGGGAGACCGCGACGCCGATGCTGGCCTGCACGACGCGCACGTACGCGCCGTCCTGCACTTCGACGCGGATGCGCTCCAGAAACCGTTCGGCGGCCTCGACCATCTCGAGCTCGTCGCCCGCGACGCCGAGGACGGCGACGAACTCGTCGCCGCCGATCCGCCCCACGAAGTCGCCCCGGCGCGTGCTCTCCTTCATCCGCCGCGCCGCCTCGATCAGCGTCTGATCGCCGACCGCGTGGCCGAACGTGTCGTTCACCGCCTTGAAGCCGTCCAGATCGATGAACAGGATCCCGACCGACGAGCCGGTCCGGCGCGCCGCGGCGAGCGCGTCGTCGATGAAGCGGATCGTCGCGCTGCGGCCGGGGAGATCGGTCAGCGGGTCGTTCGCCGTCTCGCGAACCTCGACGTGCTGCGCCTCGGGGCCGCGCGCGAGGAGGCGCGCGACGGCGCCGGCGAGCGCGCGCGCGCTGCGGTGCGGGATCGTGGCGTGCTCGGGCCAGCGCAGCGCGAAGACGTGCCCGGACTCGCCCGGAAGCCGCGCGACGTACTTCTCGTTGCTGAAGCTTTCGGGGACGCGCGCGCGCATCGTCTCGGCGGCGAGAGCCCGCACGGTCTTCTCGTCGACGCCCGCGGCGGCGTAGGCGACCAGCGTTCCGATGGGATCGGCGACGAGCGCCACGTCGGCGCCCACGACCGCGAGCGCGGCGGAGAGGAAGACGCGCAGCAGCTCCTCCACCGGGCGCCGCGACTCGGTCGCGACGGTGAAGAGCTCGGTGAGCCGCTCGACGTCGTCGTCGTGCACCGACGGTTCGACCCCGATTCCGTTCACCTCAGCGCGCCTCTCGGCATCGTCGAACCGGGCGTCGACGAAAACGAACCCTCCACACCGGTTGAATTACCACGACCGGCACATCTTCCGCTCGCAAGCTCGGGGCTGCCCGCGAGGACTATCCGGTCGGAGAGGCGGGCCGTCCCGAGCCTCATCGGGGCGAAGGTCCCGGGCGCGCCGCCCGCCACGCGGGCAGCTCGGCGGCGTCGAGCGCCGGCGCGATCGCCTCGCCGCGCATTCCGGCGACGCCCTGGCGCGCCAGCCAGGCGCTGCGGTCGCCGTCGTCGACCCGCGCCGCCAGCACCCGCGGCGCCAGGATGGAGCCCAGCGCGATCCCGGCCAGCGTGCGCGTGCCCGCGCCGGCGTCGACGACGACGAACCCGATCCCCAAGTCCATGAGCGCGTCGACCGCGAGGGGGTCGCGCGGATCGGACCAGACCCCGATCTCGGCCCCGGCGGCGCGCAGCGCACGCACGAAGCGGGCCAGCTCGGCCGCATCCGGAGCGCTCGAGAGCCGCAGCTCGACGGCGATCCGGCCGCCCTCGCGTCCGCCGAACGACTCCCGTACCGCATCCGCGACCGCCGGCGACACGCCCGCCAAACGCAGATGCAGCGGCGGCCGTGCCGGAGCGGGCCACGCCGCCAACGCGTCGGCGGCGCGCCGCAGGGACCACCGGTCGAAGCGCTCGCGGGTGAGGCCGTCGGCGTCGGCCGCGACGTAGTCGCACGGCTCTTCGGGTGACGGTGCGGCGCCGCGCCAGCGCGGCTCGAGCGCCACCCCCAGGACCGCGCCGTCGGGGGCGACGATCGGGCGGAAGCGCGGCTCGACGATCGCATCGATCCCGGCCGGGTCGGAGAGGCTCCGGCGAAGCGCGGCGTCGGCGGACAGCGCCGCGCCCGCGTCGCGCCGGAACCAGTACGGCGTCGCGCTGCCGTCGGAGGCGGCCGCCGACGCGGCGGCGCTGGCCTTCTCCACCAAGTCCGCGGGCGACTCACCGTCGTCCGGACAGACCGCGACGCCGACGCTGGCCGAGATCCCTTCGCCGACGGCGCGGCGCAGACGGTGCGCCGCCTCGAACGCCTCGCGCTCGTGCGACTGCAGGGCGAGCAGCGCGAGGAACGCGTTCGCGTTCGCGTAGCCGAGATGGTCGCCGCCGCGGATGACGTTGCGGATGCGCTGCGCGACGACGCCGTGCGCGTCGGCGAGGCGCTCGTGCGGGCGCGGCTCGCGGCCTTGGTCGAACCAGTCCACGTCGAGGTACACGACCGCGAACGGGCGCCGCAGCCGGCGCGCACCGTGGACGAACCGCTCCAGCTGCTCGTAGGTCGCGGGCGGTCCCGGGATCGCCGGTGACGTGCGGCCGCGCTCGCCTTCGAGGACGCACGCGAAGCTGCTCGCCAGCGCCCGCGCGCCGTCGATCGCGGCCGGCAGTCCTTCGCGCCACAGCAGCGCGAAACGCTCGGCGCGTCCCGGCGCGAGACGCGCGACGTACATCTCCGGGGTGATCGCCTCGTCCTCGAGCACCGTGCGCGCGCGCTCGTACAGACGAAGCGCCGCGGTGTCGCCGGGGATCGCGGCGAGCAAGCGTTGTGCGTCGAAGGCCACGGCGGCCGCCGCGCCGGTGAGCGTCGTCGCGACGCGCAGCATCGCGCGCAGCCGCTCGCCGCGGTCGGCGATGTGCGAGAAGGCGCGCGACCAGCGTTCGGCCAGTTCGGCAGGTGCCGGACGCGGTGCGGACCCGGGGCGGAAACGCGGCGGGTGGTGATGCACGCTGAAACGTCTATCAGGGGCGGCGGTCTCGGTCCCCTGCGCCCGTACGAAAAACCTTCGTCCGGTTTCACGCTTGCCTGGTCCGATCCGGGGCCCGGCCGCGGGTCGGGCCGATCCGGGGAATGACGAAGGGGTGAAGCGACGGCGGCTCCCGCTGGCGATCGTGGGCCTGGCGGTCGCGCTGCTGGCCGGGATCGCGCTCGCGCACGACGCCGTCGCGACGCTCGTGGTGCACGCCGTCGCGCGCGGGATGGGCTACCAGCTGCGTGAGGCTCGGCTCACCGTCGGCTTGTCGTCGGCTTCGCTGATCGATCCCGTCGTCACGACCGCGCGCGGCGAGCCGCTGTTCGCCGCCGACCGGATCGACGTGCGGTACGTCCTGCGCGATCTGCTGCCCGGCGGCCGCCGGCGCTTCGGCCTGCAGGCGGTCGACGTCGAGCGCCCGCGCGTGACGCTGATCCACGAAGCGGACGGCTCGTACAACGTCGGCGGACCGTCGAGCGGCGCGGCTCAGCGCCCCGACGAGACGCCGTTCGACGTGCGAATCCGCGTCCGCGACGGGACGATCGCCTTCGTCGACCGCTTCGTGGTCCCGGGACGCGAGCGGCGCGAGTCGCTCGAGGGCGTCTCGGTCGATGCGATCCTCGCACCGACCGATCCGTCGTACTATCGCGTCGACGCGACGCTCGTCGACGCGGGACGACGCTACCCGATCGCGGGCCGCGCACGCTTCGATCACGCGCGCCGCTTCGCAGCGCAGCATTGGTGGGCGCCGGAGCTGCCGATCGGCCCGCTCGCGAACTTCGCGCTCTCGACCCACACGGTCAACGTCGTCTCGGGACGGCTGCTGGGACTCGACGCGCGCGTCTACGGTTTCGTGCAGAACGACGGCTCGACCGACACCCATGTCGGCGTGCACGCGCAGCTCGCCGACGGGACGGTGTACGCGCGCCAGCTCGCGCTCCCGGTTCGCGACGCGCACGGTCCGCTGTACCTCACCTCGGACGGATTCCAGACGACGGGCATCGACGCGACGCTGGCCGGCGCGCCGCTCCACGTCGCGGGCGGTGCGTACGACCTCGCGCATCCGACGCTGCGTTTCGTCGTCACCGCGCGCGGACCGCTCGATCGGCTCAAGACGATCGCCGCCGCCGCCGCGAAGCGTCCCCTCGCGGGCGACGTCGCGCTGACCATGCACGTCGACGGCGCGCTGAGCGCGCCGCGCGTCGAAGCGACGTTCGACTCACAGCGGTTCCGGTACGCCCGCTTCGCATTCGACCGCGCGGGCGGCACGCTCGTCGTGCAGGGCCAAACGCTGCAGCTCGTCGAGGCCCACGCGCGATACGGGCCGCTCGCGCTGCGCGGCGCGGGGACGCTCGTTCTCGCCAAGCACGTCGCGGCGCACCTCGTCACGACCGTCGCCGGACCGAGCGACGCGCTGCCGTACGCGAACCAGCTCCTTCCCGCAACGGCGATGCGCGGCGTCGTCGTGCTCGACGGCGTCGACGCGCATCTCGGCGCGAGCGGATCGCTCACCGCGCGCGGACCCGGGGGCACGCTCGACGCACCGTTCGCAGTCGCGGCCGACGGCATCGGGACGGTGGGTCCCGTTGCGTTCGCGCGGCGCGACGGCGCGACGGCGTATGCACGGCTCGACATCGACCGCCCGCGCGGCGCGGTGACCGGGATCGTCGCGGCGAATCGGCTGGCCCTCCTCCGAGCGCGCCCGCCGATGCTTCCCGGGATCGACGCGCGCGCGCTTCCCGCGCTTCGCGGCGCGCTCGACGCGGCCGTCGCCCTCGACGTGGCGAACGCGCGGCTCGACGGCGCGGCGGGCGCGCTGCACGTGCGCGATGCGTCGCTCGGAGCCCTCGCGCTCGGCGACGTCGACGCGCGCATCGGCGGCGCGGGCGAGCGTGCGACGCTGCAGGACCTGCGCGTGCGCGGCCCACTCGCCGACGTCGACGGCGACGGCGCGTACGCGGACGGAACGCTGGCGATCGAAGGACGCGCGCGCACGACGTTCGCGCGGCTGCGCGGGCTGCTGCGCGGGGTCCCGGCGAACGGCGCGATCGACGCGCCGTTCCGCGCGGTGCTCGATGCGAGCGCGCAGCGCGTGCAGGTCGACGGAGGGCGCTTCGACGGCGCGCGCCTGCGCGGCGTGGCGCTGCGCGATGCGTCCGCCACGATCGTGCGGCGCGGCGACGCGCTCGAGGTCGCGGCGCTGCGGGTGGGCGTCGCGGGCGGAACGGTCGTCGCGCGCGGCACGCTGGGCGAGCACGGCGTGCTCGTCGCGAGCGCGGGCGGGATCGACCCGTCGGCGCTCGGCACGGGCGCCGTCCCGCTGCGCGGCGGGACGTTGACCGCGCTCGTCGCCGCGTCCGGAACGCCGGCCACGCCGCGCGCCACGCTCGCCGCGACGCTGTCCGGCGGGACGCTGCGCGCGGCGCCGCTCGATGTGCGGCTCTTCGCGCACTATGACGGAGAGCGGGCCGCGATCGACGAGGCGGGCGCCGCCTACGGCGGTGCGGTCGCGACGCTCGACGGCAGCGTCGGCGGCTTGCGCCCGGGCGCGATCGCGCCGCGTCTCGATCTCGCCGCGCACCTCCGCGGCCTCGACGTCGGGACGCTCGCCGCGGCCGCGCACGTCCCGCTGCGCTATCCCGACGCCGGCGCCGACGGCGACGTGCGCATCACCGGGACGCCCGGCGCGCCGCGCGTCGACGGAACCGCACGGATCGCCGCCGGCTCCGTCAACGGACTGGCCTTTCACGACGTGGTCGTCCCGATCCACGGCGGCCTCGATGCGCTCGCCGTGACCGGCGGTCGCGCGACCGTCGGCACGACGACGCTCGCGTTCGACGCGCGCGCGAGCCGCGCCGGTGCACGCGTCAGCGTCCGCGCGCCGCACCTCGATCTCGCCAACTTCAACGACTATTTCGACGCGGCCGACACGCTGCACGGCCGCGGCCGCGCCGCGGTCGCCCTCACGCTCGGATCGCACGGCGTGAGCACGAACGGCGCCGTCGCGCTGCGCGACACCGAGGTGCGGCGGCTTCCGATCGGCGACGTCGCCGCGACCTGGTCGACCCGCGGGCGGACGATCGTCGCGCAAACGACCGTCGGCGGCACGCACGGGACGCTGCGCGCCCACGGCAGCGCGACGCTGCCGGCCCGCGATCCGCTGCATCGTCTCGCCGCGAGCGACGTCGACGTCGATGCGACGGTCGTATCGCTCGACCTCTCCACGTGGCTGCCTGCGCTCGGCGTCCACGACGTGCCCGTCGTGGGACGCGTCGACGCGAGCGCGCGCGTCCACGGCGTCGCGCCGGATCTCACCCTCGCCGCGACGGCGACGGCGACCGGCGCGCAAGTCGGCCGCGTGCCGATCCGCCGGCTCGCGCTCGCTGCGAGCGCCGAGCACGGACGCGCGCGCGTGACGTCCGCCGAGCTGGACCTGCTGAACCTGCACGCGACCGCATCCGGGACGGCCGGATTCGGCGCGCGCGATCCGATCGACCTCACGCTCCTCGCGCAGACGCCGGACATCGGCGCGCTCGCGCTCGGCGTCACCGGAAAGACGTATGCGCTCGGGGGCGCCTTCGACGGATCGCTGCACGTCGGCGGCACGCGCGTCGCGCCCAGCGTCGAAGCGATCGCGACGGTCGACCGGCCGCGGTATGCGAAGCTCGTCGCGACCCGCGCCCATCTCGACCTCGCGTTCGCGGGCGAGCGTCTGACGCTGCGCGACGCTTCGCTCGACGAACCGGCGGGGCGCGTCGCGATGTCGGCGAGCGTCCCCGCGACCATGAGGCCGCCGTTCGTCGATCGCCGCGACGCGGCGCTGCAGGCGCGCATCGTCGCGCAGCATCTCGACCTCGGCGACTTCTCGGGCGCCTTCCCGAACGGGACGAAGCTCGGCGGCGTGGTCGACGGCGACGTGCGCGTCGGCGGAACCCTCGCCTCGCCGTCGCTCGGCGGAAGCCTCGCACTCGCGAAAGGCAGCTACTCCTCGCCGCTGCTGGCCTCGCCGGTGCAGAACGCGGCTCTTTCGGTGGAGCTCGCGGACCGCACCGCGACGGTGACCGCGCTGCACGCCGACATGGGCGGCGGCGCGATCGACGGCAGCGGAACGGCGACCGTCGGCGATCTGCGCGCGCCGGAACGCTCGCTCGCGTTCGACCTCGACGCGCGCGCGAAGAACGTCGGTCTCGACGTTCCGAAGCTCCTGCGCGCGAAGATGGACGGCGCCGTCCGCCTGAGCCGCGCGAACGGCGCGCCGATGCGGATCGGCGGCGACCTCGCGTTCACGCACGCGCGCCTGTCGGTGCTCGCGCTCGTCCCGAAAGGCGGCGCGAAGGGCGGCGCGCCGCCGTTCCCGATCGCGTTCGACCTCACGGTCGCCGCGCCGAGCGACGACCGCCTGCAGGGCCCGAACATCGACGTCGGTGCGACCGGACGCGCCGTGCTGGGCGGAACGCTGGCCGCGCCGACGCTGGCCGGGCACTTCCGCTCGACCGACGGCTCGCTGAGCTTCTATCGCACGTTCGTGCTGCAGAGCGCGTCGGTGGCGTTCGATCCGTCGGACGGAATCATCCCCTTCGTCGATGCGACCGCGACGACGCACGTCCCCGACCCGTCGACGGACGTGCTGCTGCACGCCTACGGTCCGGCGACCGGGCTGACGCTGGATCTCGCCTCGCGTCCGGAATACGACAAGTCGCAGATCGTCGGTCTGCTCGTCAACGCGCAGGCGCTCGGCGCCGTGAGCGGCGTCGCGCAGACGTCGCCGTCGAGCGGCGGCGGCCTGCAGAACGCGGCGCTCGGCTTCGCGAGCAGCCAGTTCACGAGCACGATCTTCAAGCCGTTCAACAGCTCGATCGGGAACGCGCTCGGATTCCAGACGTTCGCGTTCTCGCCGGATCTCACCGGCGGTTTCACGGCCAGCGCGACGCGCCGGCTCGGCGAGCACGTGACGGCGTCGTTCGCCGACGAGCAGACGCAGGACGGACAGCGTCAGAGCGTCGGGATCTCCGGAAACTTCTCCGACGACACGTCGGTGCAGCTGACGCTGTACGGCGGCGGGCAGACGGTGCGGCCGCTCGGCGCGATCCCGCCGTTCGCGCTCAGCCAGCCGTCGAACCTGGAGCTGGAAGCGCTCGTCCCTCCGCAAGGCTCGAACGGCTTCATCTTTTCGTTCGTGCGGAAGTTCTGGGCCGGGAAACCGCCCGCGCCGACGGTGAAGACGTTCACGAGCGAGCCGGCCGCGCCGCCCTCCGCGTCGCCCGCGCCGCACGCCGCAGCGCTCAAGGACGACTGGTGAGCTAGCCGCCCCGCGCCGCGCGGACGCGCTCTTTCTTCTGCTTCGGGCCGCCGTGCTCGGTGGCGATCTCGGCCGTCGCGACCGCGGCGACGAAGGCGACCCCGCCGACGATGTTTCCGAAGAGCGTCGGCAACAGGAAGTGCGCGAAGTCGCCCCAGCCAATCGCGCCCGTCCAGAGACCGTAGAGCGTGTCGGCCGAGCCGGCGATCACGTGCTCCAGCTTCGCGGCCGAGATGAGCCACGTCAGAATGATCACGATCACCGGCGCGAACACCTCCGTGAGCGGAAGCAGCCACACCATCAGCGCGATGACCCATCCGGCGAAGATGGCTTTCGTGAAGACGTGCACCGTCGACGGAGCGACGGCGTCCTTGGCGATCTGCGCGAACGCGTGCTGCTGCTCCGGCGTGAAGGCGCCCGAGAACGCGACCCACGCCGAGGCGATCGCGGTGCCCGCGAGATTTCCGACGAACACGACCAGCCACAGCCGCGCGACGCGCCGCAAGACCCAGACTTTCCGATCGCTGAACAGCGGGAGCAGCGGCGTGAGCGTGTTTTCGGTGAACAGCTGCTGGCGGCCGAGGATGACGATCAGGAAGCCCATCGAGTATCCGAGCGCGGTGACCATTTGCGCCCACTTCGTGTCGGGGAGCGCGGCGCGCAGCACGCCCATCGTCACCAGGGAGAACACCATCGACAGACCGGATGCGAGCGCCGACCAGAACAGCGACGCCGGCGCGCGTTCCAGCTCGACCGAACCTTCCTTGCGGATCGTCTCGTAGATCACCGCCGAGCGCGGACGGGCGCGTCGCTCGGCCTCCTCCGTCTCCTCGTCGGTGAGCTGCTCGGGGTTCATGCCGGGCGTCGTACCCGTCGGGGGCTCAGCCCAGGCGTCGGCGGCGCGCGGGGCCTTCGCGCCCGGTGTACCGCCGGCCGCGCCACGTGACCCCGCGGCCGGTGAGCACGCGCAGCGTCGAATCGAGCGCGATCGCCGCGCATGCCGCGTAGCCGATCGGTGCATACCAACACAGCGAGCGCGGAAGCAGCGTGCGGCTCAATGCCGTGCGCGTCACGGCGGTCCCGCATGCGAGCACGAGAACCGCTTCGATTCCGCGCGCGGGGCGGCGACGCGCGAGCGCGTCGAGCGCCAGAGCCGCCGGGACGGCCGAAAGAAGCCCGAGAAACGCCGCGCCCCCGAACAGCGCGCCCAGATCGCCGCGCGCGCCCGCATACATGTTCTTCGCGAAGCCGTTCCACAGCTCGCCCAGCGAGCGGTACATCCGCACGCGCACGAGCGTCTCGCCGTCGGCGAGCACGAGCCGGAACCGGCCGTCGCGCTTCAGCCGCTCGGCGAACGCGACGTCTTCGGCGATCCTGTCGCGCAGCGCCTCGTGCCCGCCGAGCGCGTCGTACGCCGCGCGCGCGATCAGGATGTACTGGCCGTTCGCGAGCGCGTTGTCCGGCGCGGCGGGATCGTTGAGCCGCGAGATCGGACCGACGACGAACAGGATGAAGCCGAGGATCGTCGGGAGGATCGCGCGCTCGCCCCACGTGCCGAGCTCTTGATACGTGTTGAGCGAGAGCGCATCGGCGCGCCGCCCGCGCACGAACGCGAGCGCCGACCCGCACGCGGCCGGGGCGTGAACGGTATCGGCGTCGGTGAAGAGCAGCCACTCGCCCCGCGCGGCGCGTGCACCCTGCGCCAGCGCCCACGGCTTTCCGATCCAGCCGTCGGGCAGCGGCTCGCCGGGCACGACGCGCAGCCGCCGATCCTCGCGCGCGATACGCGCCAGGATCTCCGGGGTGCGATCCTCGGAACCGTCGTCGACGACGACGACCTCGACGTCGTCCAGCGTCTGCGCGAGCAGCGAGCGCACGCAGCGCTCGATCGCGCGCTCTTCGTTGCGCGCCGGGACGATCGCCGTGAGCGACGGCGCGTCGTCGAGCCGCGCAGCCTCGGGGACGCGCTCCCAGCCTTCGGTCAGCGTCGCGGCGCGCGCGGCGTAACCGACGGCCGCGAGCGCGCAGACGTGCGCGAGCGCGTCGAGGACGCGCTCGCTCAGCGAATCAGCCGCCACGCCGCGGGCGCGTCGCGCACGAACGCGTGCTGCACCTCGTCCAGCGCGCGGCGCTGCGCGGAGAACGCGAGCAGCGCACGCGCCTCGGCGAGGCTCGCCCAGCGATACGCGTCGTGCACCTCTTGTTCGAGGACGACGTCCGCCGCGTCGGCGGCGATGCGCGTCACGAAGAACGGCACGTGCACGACCCGGTCACGTACCGGATCGTAGAACGCGTCCAGGAAGCCGAGCGTGTACAGCTCGCCAGCGGCGATGCCGGTCTCCTCGAGCAGCTCGCGCCGCGCCGTCTCGGTCGCGCGCTCGCCGGGTTCGACGCCGCCCATCACCAGCGTCCATGCGCCCGCGAACGCACCGCCGCCGCGGCGCACGAGGAGCACCTCGGCCGCGTCACCGTCGCCGCGCAGCACGACGACGGCGACCGCGTCCGCTCGAACCTCGCTCATCGCGGCCCGCTTTCCCGGATGCGTCGACGTTGACCCGCAAGCGCTCAGCGTACGGTTCGAACCACAAAGCTTGGGACGCTGACGTCGGACGTCGCGACGGGCCGGCGCGGCGAGAACGGGATCGTGATGACGCGGTATCGGGCGCCGCTCGGGCGCTCGACGAGGATCTCGCACCGGCAGGCGGAGGTCGTGTGCGACGCGCGCATCACGGCCTGGACTGCTTTCAGCCCGGGCAGCGAAAGCGCGGTCGTATGCGTGAACTTCAGCGTGGCATGCGCGTAATCGGGCTCGCCGTGGAGCGACGGGATGTGCGTCAGCTCGACGTCGCGTCCGTCGGGCATGGGGCGCCCCTGCTTCAAGAGGTCGGGAATCCAGCGCAGATGCGCACGATCCAGCAGCACCGCGTGGTCATTCGCGGCGAGACGCTCGGCGCGCGAGGCGACGTCGACGCGCCCGCCGAGAACCGTCAGGCGCCATGTGCGCCTGTCGTTCTCCGCGAGACTTTGCGCCGGCGTCGTCGCATGCATCGCTGCCTCGATACGCGCCGCGCCGCGCGCGGCGAAGGCGGGCGGGGCGAGGACCGTCTCGTCGCCGACCGTCCAGCGCCGGGTCGGTAACCATTCCGGAGCCGCTCCCGGGATCGACGGCGTTCCGTGTCCGAGCGTGGAGGTCGCGACGAGCACGAATCCCGCGGCGAGACCGGACACTTCGTCAGCATACTGCACCATCATGACGGTGGGGCGATTCGAAGGCGCATACGCGATGCGCAGAATTCGCGCACCGCTCGGAAGCCCGGTCGGAAGCACGACGCGAAACGTCGCGCGCGCGACCGTGGCGCGAAGCTGCGACGCGGTCGGAAAACTTGCGATCGTGAACGAGTCGACCGCGACGGCGGCCTCTCCGCCGGACAGCCACACGCGCACGCCGTCAAAGACCTTCGCAGCGACGCCGGCCCGAACGCCGGCGCCTGCGAGGACGAGCGCGCCGGCAAGCGCAAGGATACGGGCGCGCGATCGTGCCGTCGCCCTCTGCGCACGGCTACGGATGCGCTGCGCGGGAAACGCCGGTACGGGGATTGCCGCGCGTGCGCCCCGCGCGTTCGGCGCGAAATCAGACTGCATGAGGGCTGGCCTCCAAAGCATCGAAGCGGCGATGGTCGTCGTAGTCGCCGAGCAATTCGCGCAGGCGGTGGCGCGCGCGAGCCAGCCGCGTGCGCACGGTCGCGTGCCGCACCCGCAGCGCCGCGGCGATCTGCTCGCCGGAAAGATCGTCGAAATAAAACAGCACGGTCACCTCGCGTAGTTCGGGCGCGAGTTGCGCGAGCGCGCGCCAAACGTCGAGCGTCACCGCTGCGTCCACCGGGAAGTGCTCGTCGTAAAGCTCGATTTCACGCCGGCGGCTGGCGCGCCGAACCCGCGAACACTCACGCACGACGATCCGATACAGCCATGCGTCGAATGCCCCGACGCTGCGCAGCCGGCGCACTTTGCGATGGACGAGCACGCAAACGTCCTGCGCCGCGTCCTGGGCGAGATTCCAGTCGCCGAGAAGCGACGCGGCAAGCCGAAAGCATCCCGGCCAGATCGCGACCAGCAGAGCTTCCACGCCCGCATCGTCGCCCCCGATCGCGGCGGTGACGAGCTGCGGCTCCGCCCAGCGGCCCATCAGATCGTGGTTCCCAATCGCGCCATGACGTCGTAGAGAGGCGCGACCGGAGCCGGAATGTTCCCTAGCCGGCGGCGGACGCGACCGGCACGACGCGCGGGGCGGCGGTGTTCGCGCGCGGCTGGGTCTCGGCGCGCAGTTGTCCGCACGCGGCGGCGATGTCGCGGCCCATCGGCGTGCGGACCGTGACGGCGGCTCCGGCGCGCTCGAGCAGCTTCGCGAACTCCCAGATCCGCCGCTCATCCGTCCCGCGCAGCAGCGCATCCGGCGTGCTGTTGTACGGGATCAGATTCACGTGGTAGAGGGGACCTTTCATGAGCCGCGCGAGCGCCTCGGCGTCTTCGTCGCGGTCGTTCACGCCGGCGAGCATGACGTACTCGAAGAACACCTTGCGCTTCGTCGCGCGCACGTAGCGCTCGACGGCGGCCATCAGCTCTTCGGTGGACCACTTGCGGTTGACCGGCATGATGCGCGAGCGCGTCGCGTCGGTCGGCGCGTGCAGGGAGATCGCGAGATTGACCTGCGTCCCCTCGCTCGCGAAGCGGTCGATGCGATCGACCAGCCCGACGGTCGAGATCGTGATGTGCCGGTGACCGAGTCCGAAGCCTTTGGGGTCGTTGAAGAGTGCGACGGCGCCCATCACGGCGTCGTAGTTGGCGAACGGCTCACCCATCCCCATCGCGACGAGGTTCGTCACCTTGCGTCCTTCGCGCGCGAGCCGCTTCGCGAACCACCGGACTTGATCGAAGATCTCGGTGACGCCGAGGTTCCGTGTGAAGCCCGCCTGACCCGTCGCGCAGAACGCACACGCGTACGCGCAGCCCGCCTGCGAGGAAAAGCAGACCGTGTTGCGCTCGCCGTGATGCTCCATCAGCACCGCTTCGACTTCGGCGCCGTCGTGCAGCCGGAACAGCGCTTTCGTCGTCTGTCCGTCGCGCGAGCTTTGGACCACGACCGGCTCGACGGCGTCGAGTGCGAAGCCGCGCGCCGCGAGATCGGCGCGCAGCTCCTTCGGAAGCGTGGTGATCGCGTGGAGATCCTCGGCGAGCTCTTTCGTCGCCGCACGGTAGATCTGGTCGAGACGATAGCTCTTCAGCCCGTGCGCGCCGGCGAGCGCCGCGCCGTTCTCGTAACCGGCGCGGCGCGCTTTGTCGTCGATCCACAAGTCCCGCGCGGGCAGCATGACGAGCCATTGTACCACGGCCCGTCGGCCGCGTCGGCTACGAAAGCGGGACCGCCGCGAGGGTCGTGATGCGGCCGTTGTCCGCCTTCATGTCGGTGCGAACGACGTGAGCGCCGTCGACCGTCTGCCAGCCGTCGGCGTCCGTCCCGAACTTCACGTCGCGGCCGTCGGCGCTCTGCGCCGAGCCGCTGGTGACCGTGGTGTCGCCGTCGTGCATCACGATCGCGTCCTTCACGAGCAGTCCGAGGACGAGCTGTTTGCACCGGTCGGGGCTCGCGAGAAGCGCCGCGCGGTCCGCCGCCGGCATCTTCGCGAACGCCTCGTCGGTGGGCGCGAAGAGGGTGAACGGGCCGTCGGCCTTGAGCGTGTCGTCGAGCCCGGCCGTGTGGATCGCCGCGACGAACGTGCTCAGGTTCTTCTGCTGCGCGGCGAGGTCGAGGACGGTCGTCAGGTGCGCCGAGGCGACCGTGGGCACCGCGAGGGTGAGCGAAAGCAGGCAGCCGGCGAGCGCGCGCCGAGCCGCTACGATGGAGAGGCGCATGGAAACCTTCCCGTGACGGAGTGGAGGGGAACGCGACCGGTCGCCGCTCCATCCTACTATTTCCGTAGGAGAAAGGTTCCGACCCGAAGATTAAATTTTTAGGACTTCGGCGAAATCGATCACCGCGCGCGTGGGAAGTCGGACGCGTGGTCGACGTCCGCCGCGGTCAGGGTCCGGCCGGTCGTATGCTGCGGCGACCCGCCGACCTCGATGACCTTCGCACGCCAATCATTTCCGACCGCAAAGCGACGGATCGCACGGAGCGGGACGCCCGCGGCGATCAGTGACTTGCACAGGCTCTTCACGACCGCGACAGGCACTCGATCACCGAACCACACGGTATTCGTCGCCACCGCGACCGAGGTTTCAGCCGTACTGTACGGGAGCTGGAGCTTTTGCAACGTCGAGTCGACCAGAGCGCCGTCGCTCTTCTTCGGATAGTAGACGACGCGAACATCGGTCACAACGATTGGCGGAAGCGCCCCAGGCACCGACACCGTTTGCTCCCATACGCGAATCGAGCCCGAGTACACACGCATCAGATACGAGCCTGCCGGAATATTCAAAAAGGTGAACTTCCCGGCGCCGTCGGTGAGGTCCGGTCCGATCCACTTGTTCGCGTCGGTCGACTGAACGGGATGCAGATAGACGTCTGCAGCGACCACGGGCACAACGGGTTGTCCGGGCAACGTCTTCATCAACGACCCCGTCAGCGCGACGTGGAGTGACGACGCCGTATCGGCATACGCAATCGTGAACCCGCCTAGCGCTTGGATAAGAAGAACCGTGCCGAGCGCGATTCGAAGGGCTTTCATTTCGAGGCACCTTGCATCGCCTGGGCGTCGTTGGCGTTCTCCACTGGTCGCGGATCCGGCAATGCGTGCAATCCGACGGACACGAGGGTGCCGCGCGCCTTGGCGGCTTCCTTCGGGAGCGCCGCGTTGCTGGTGATCAATGGCACGGAGATGGACCCCGACTCGCCCGCGAAATCCTTGACCAATTGATCGTTGATAGAGCCGACGCTGTAAACCGGCCGATCGTGATCCGGATCGTACCATACGTCGATCGGCAATGGCGGACCGGAACCGACGGTCAAGTCGAACCGCTCTCGCTCCCGCGAGCGATAAACACGAATAGTGGCCTCTTCGGTGAAGTTCGCGTCTTGATCGGTCGTCACGCGGACTTGCTGTCCTGTCGCCGGCGGGTCGAACTTGACGAGTAACTTGATTGGCCCGTCGTTCTTCGCACTGAGCCACAGCGTAAACGTCGGAACCCCGACCATTGTAATGATCGACAGGATGCCGAGGGCGACGAGAACGTTTGTCGTGCCGACGGAATACGATCCCACACGGATCGTGAGCACCGTGCCTGTCGCCTTTGCGGCGTTTTGGACGGCGCCGCTCGTCCAGAACATTGCGCCGGCCAAGATCAGACCAGCCATCACGTAGACGATCATCACGTCGAGCACAAGCATGCGAACCCCTCCGCTTGTAGCAACTCGTACGCGGAAGGCGGTTCGGCGAACGTTCCCTCTATCCTCCTGACCAGGCGCGCGCGGACGGCGCCGGCGCGGTCAGCTCTCGTGGAACAGCGAGCGCTGAAACGCGACCTCCTCGGACGGCGGAGGCGGTTCGTCCAGCCGGGCACGCAGCTTCTTCAGGTCGTCCCAGACGAGGCGTTTGACCTCGTTCATCGAGCCGCCGGTTTGGCGCAGGATGTACGCGGGGTGGAACGTCGCGATCACGGGGATCCCGAGCGGCCCGTCGTGCCAGGTGCCGCGCTGCTTGGTGATCGAGAAGCGCTCGCCCATGAACGATTTCGCGGCCGGCGCCCCGAGCGCGAGGATCGCGCGCGGGCGGATGATCTCGATCTGCTCGTCGAGGTACGGGCGGCAGTTCGCCATCTCGTCGGGCATCGGCGCGCGATTCGCGAGCCGGTGGCCCGTGTCGAGCGTCGGTCTGCACTTCACCGTGTTGCAGATGTACACGTCTTCGCGCGGCAGGCCGATGGCGAGCAGCATCTTGTCCAGCAGCTCGCCGGCGCGTCCCACGAACGGGCGGCCCAGCTTGTCTTCCGTCTCGCCCGGCCCTTCGCCGACGACCATGAGCGCCGCGCACGGATCGCCTTCGCCCGGGACGCTGTTGCGGCGTGTCGCGCCGATCGTGCAGCGACGGCAGCCGTCGATGCGCCGGGCCAGCGCGTCGAGCTGCGTCTGCCGGTGCGTCCGCTCCGCGAGCGTCATGCGACCTCCGGCGGACCCGCGTGCGCCGGCGTGCGGGGCGCGGGATCGAGGAGCACCGCTTCGCCGAAGGCCGTCACGCGGGTTGCGCCGTCGGGCGCTTCCGACGCCTGAAACTGCAATCCGAGCACGCCGTTCGCGCCCATCGCCTCGGCCTTGCGCAGCAGCACGTCGAGCGATTCGGCGCGCGCGCGTTCGGCCTCCGTGAGGTACTCGATCGGCGCGAGTCCGATCAACACGCCGATGCTGCGGAACGTTTGCTTCAGCACGTTGCGCGGGCGGCTCGCGTGACCGTACGCGAACCCGAAGGAGCGTACGACGCGGTAGCCTTCGACGCGCTCGAAGGTCGTGACCGCCTCGGGCGCGAGCGCCATCAGCGCAGCAGCCTGCGGCCCAGCGCGAACGCGCCGGCGAGCGCGCCGGCGTAGAGCGCATAGCGCCCGACGAGCGCGCCGACGAGGCTGTAATACCACGCGCGTCCGTGGTGTTTGATCCAGTACTTCCGGCGCGACGTCTGCTTCCGCTTCTCGACGTTGTAGCTGCCGCGCGCCGAGCCCATGCCCTCGTGAACCGCTTCGCTCGACGGAACGAACCACGTCTCCCAGTCCGCCTCGGCGGCGCGCTTCGCGTAGTCGACCTCTTCGTGGTAGAGGAAGAACCGCTCGTCGAACGGCCCGATCGCCTCGAGCAGCGTGCGCCGGATCGCGAGAGCGGCGCCGATGGCCAGATCGACGCGCCGCGGCGCATCGTATGCGAATCCTCGCAACGCCGCCCCGTTCGCGAAACGCCGCAACGGCGGAAGCTCGCCCCACGCGCTGGAGCGGAGAAACGCGCCGGTCCACGTGTCGAACTCGCCCAGCGACTCCTGGATCGTGCCGTCGTAGTTGTAGATCCGCGAACCGGCGATCCCGCAGCGCGGGTGCGCGTCCATGAAGGCGACGATCTCGGCCAGCGCGCGATCCTTCAGCTCCGCGTCGGGGTTGAGCAGAAAGACGTATTCCGACGACGTCGCGAGAAACGCGCGGTTGCACGCCGCCGCGAAGCCGAGGTTCGCCCCGTTCTCGACGATCGTGACGCGCCCGCCGTAACGCTCCCGGATGAAGTCCCGCGACCCGTCGGACGATCCGTTGTCGGAGACGACGACGCGGGCGAACGACGGATCGTCCCGCACCTCGCTCAGCGCGAAGACGGAGTCGAGGGCGGTCGCGATCTTGTCCTTGTCGTTCCAGCAGACGACCACGACGTCGACGCGGCTCATGCGCTACGCCGCGTCGCCGCCGGCCGGCGCGAACTTGTTCCGGTTCTGCAGGTACGGCCAGATGAACGAATCGATGTCGCCTTCGAGCACCGCCTGCGCGCTGCCGGTCTCGACGTTCGTGCGCAAGTCCTTGACCATCTGGTAGGGGTGCAGCACGTACGAGCGGATCTGCGAGCCCCACTCGTTCGCGCGCCGCTCGCCGCGAATCTCGGCCAGCTTCGCCTCCTGCTCTTCGCGCGCGCGCTGGACGAGCTTCGCGCGCAGGATGTTCAGCGCGACGTCGCGGTTCTGCATCTGCGAGCGCTCCTGCTGCGAAGCGACGACGATGCCGGTCGGGATGTGGTACACGCGGATCGCCGATTCCGTCTTGTTGACGTACTGCCCGCCGGCGCCGGACGCCTTGAACGTCTCGACGCGCAGGTCTTCGGGCTTGATCTCGACGTCCTCCACGTCGCCTTCTTCCGATTCCGGAACGACGTCGACTTCGGCGAACGAGGTCTGCCGCCGGCCCTGGTTGTCGAACGGCGAGATGCGCACGAGACGGTGCACGCCGCGCTCGCTCTCCAACATCCCGTACGCGTTCTTGCCGCGGACGATGAACGTGATCGAGCGCAGCCCCGCTTCGTCGCCCGGCATCTCCTCGACGACGTGCGTCTCGAAGCCGTGGTTCTCCGCCCAGCGCAGGTACATGCGGCCGAGCATCTGCGTCCAGTCGGCGGCGTCGGTTCCGCCGGCGCCGGCGCGGATCGTCACGATCGCGCCGTGCGAGTCGTACGGCCGGTCGAAGTTCGCCGCCATCTCCAGCGCGTCGAGCGCCGAGGTCGCTCGCGCGATCGCCGCGTCGGCCTCCGCTTCCGCGCCTTCCTCGTCGCCGAGGACCTCCAAGATCTCCGCCGCGTCGGTGAGCGCGGCGTCGACCGCGTCGATCGCCTCGAGGTCGGAGCGCAGGTCGGCGATCCGCTTCATCACGCCGCGCGCACGCTCCGGATCGCTCCAGAAGTCGTCGGCGCGCGAGCGCGCCTCGAGCTCGGCTACGCTGCGGCGCTTGGTTGCGTCGTCAAAGGCGCACCTGGAGCGCGTTCAGGCGCTCGCGGGCGCGTTCGATGGCGGCGGTCTGGGCGTCGGACACGGGAGAGCGGGGTTCTCCGGGAGTCGGCACCGCCCTACCGGAAGAGCCGCGCGATGACGCTGCTGCTGCGCCCGGCGCGCGTATTCGACGGGCAGGACGTCCATGCGGGTTGGAACGTGCTCGTCGACGGGGCGCGCATCGCCGCCGCCGGCCCGGACGTGGGCGCCCGCGACGGCGCCGAGACGCTCGACCTTCCGGGAGCGACGCTCCTTCCCGGGCTGATCGATCTGCACACGCACCTGCTGCTGATGCCCTACGACCAGCGCTCGTGGGACGATCAGGTGCTGCGGGACCACGAAGCCCTGCGCGTGGCCCGGGCGGTCGGCGCGCTGAAACGGACGCTCGCCGCGGGCTTCACGACGATCCGCGATCTCGGCACCGAAGGCGCGGGCGAGGCGGACGTGGGCCTGCGGCGCGCGCTCGAAGAGAGCGTCATCGAAGGCCCGCGGATGGTGGTTGTCACGCGCGCGATCGTCGCGCACGGGTTCTACGGCCCGGCCGGCTTCACGCCGGACTGCTGCGTGCCGCAAGGCGCCGACGAGGTGGACGGCCCCGAGTCGATCTACCGCACGGTGCGGCGGCAGATCTCGCGCGGCGCGGATTGGATCAAGGTCTACGCCGACTCGCGCCACGGGCCGGGCGGCATCTCGCGGCCGTCGTTCTCGGAAGACGATCTTCGGCTGATCGCGCGGATCGCGCACGACTCGGGCTGCCCCGTCGCCGCGCACGCGAACACCGCGGAAGGAATGCGCCGCGCCGCGCTGGCCGGCGTCGACACGATCGAGCACGGCAACGAAGGGACGCCGGAGATCTTCGCCCTGATGGCGGAGCAGGGCGTGGCGTACGTGCCGACGCTGGCGGCGTACCAGGCGATTTGGCGCTACCGCGGCCTCGTGCCCGACGATCCGGCATACGCGCAGAAGCGCGAGTCGTTCGCCGCCGCGCTCGCGAGCGGCGTGACGATCGCGAACGGCAGCGACATCGGCGTCTTCCCGCACGGCGAGAATGCGCTGGAGCTGGAGTTGCTGGTGCAGCACGGCATGCCGGCGATCGACGCGCTGCGCGCGGCGACGTCGACGGCCGCGCGCGTGTTGCGCCGGGACGACCTCGGCGCCGTCCAGGCGGGAGCGACCGCGGACCTGGTTGCCGTCGACGGCGATCCGGCATCGCAAATCGGCGCGCTGCGACGCGTGCGCTTCGTCGCGAAGAGCGGCGTGCCGGCGAAGATCTGAGCCGCGGCGCGGCGGACACCGCGCGAGAACGCGCTCTATCGGCGAGCGGCGACGTCGCCGGCGTGCGCAGGCGGCGCCGTCCGCGCGATCAACGCGTAATGATAGCGGAAGCGCGCGTCCGCGGCGCTGACGGAGAAGCCGCCGACGTTGAGGCGCTCGCTCGCCGCCGCCGCGTCGTAGACGTGGTCGCGCGGCGGCCCCACCGGCCGGTCCGCGGCGGCGTCCCAGTCGACGAAGAGCGCCGCGCCGCCGGCGGAAAGCAACGCACGCAACTCGCGCAGCGCGTCGTCGCCCAGCTCGTGCAGCACGTTCAGCGCAAGGACGCGGTCGACCGTTCCGCGCAGGCGCTCCATGGCGCCCGGCCCGACGGCTTCGACGTTCGCGAGCCCCGATGCCGCGATCTTCGCGCGCGCTCTTTCGAGCATCGCTTCCTGCTCGTCGAGCGCGTACACGCGCACGTCGTTCCGCGCGCGAGCGATCTCCAGCGCGTACGTCGCGGTTCCCGTGCCGAAATCGACGAGCGCGGCGTTCCGCGGAAGATCGAGCAGCGCGACGATCTCGGCCGGCGGCAGGTACGCGAACCGCTCGGCATCGTCCAGCACGCCCGCGCGCCGCGGATCGAAGCGATGCGGCTGCCGCGCGCCGTGCCGAGACCTGTCGTCCATCGCTGTTCCGACTCCATGTCCGGGGATACGACGGCCGCTCGATCCCGCCGCCGTCCACGGCCGGACTCTCGTCCAAGAACCGCCGCCGGATGCGACGAGTTCCGCCGCGCACCGCGGTCGTGTCAGCCGCCGCTTTTCCGTTCTTCGGCGTCGGTTCGCTGACCGTAGAGCACTCCGACGAGCACGACGCCGAGCAGTCCGCCGAGCAGCGGCGCGGCGAGATAGACCCACCACGCGCCGAAGCCGCCGGCGACGACGGCGGGCCCCAGGGTACGCGCCGGGTTCATCGAGCCGCCGGAGACCGGGCCGCTGATCCAGCGGTCGAAGACCGTGGTCGCACCGTTCGCGACCGCGGATTGCGCGCCGATGATCTTCCCTTGGTTCGCGGTCGCGATCGCGACGGCGATCAGGATCGTCGTGAGGACGATCTCGAGTCCGAACGCGGCCCACGGTCCGAACGAAAGCTCGGGCAGCAGCGCTTTTCGCGCCGGGTGAAAGACGGCCACGACGAAGCCGCCGGCCGCCACCGCGCCGGCGAACTGCGTGACGACGTATTCGGGAACGCGCGCCCACGGGACGTCGCCGCGGAGCGCGAACGCCAGCGTCGTGATCGGGTTCGTGTGCGCTCCCGAGACTTCGCCGAGCGCGTAGATGACGATCATCGTCGCGATCCCGGTGCAGCCGTACTCGACGGCGTACCCGATCGTTCCCGGAAACGCGGCCGCGAGCGCGGCCGGCGCGACCGTCCCGAGCGTCACCGCGAACGTTCCGGTGAACTCGGCGACGACCCGCGCGATCGCGTCCTGAACGCGATACCGCCGGTTGGTCCGCCGAACCCGGAGCGCTTCCGTGCGAAGCTCGGGGGTGCTCAGACTACGCGGCCGCTCCGTGGCACTTCTTGTACTTCTTGCCGCTGCCGCACGGACACTGATCGTTGCGCCCGACCTTCGCCTCGGCGGCGGTTTGCTTCGGCTTCGCCGGGCCGCCGTCGTCGCGATTCGTGTGGAGCTGCGTCGCCTCGTACTTCGGCGCCGGCCCGAGAAGGCGTTCCGCCGTCGCCTGATCCATGCGCGGCGCGGAGGGCACCGTCGCCGGCTGCGGCGCGAGCGCCCCGTGCGGAAGCGGCTCGAACTGCGGCTGCGCGAAGCCGTCGCCCGGGGTGAGCGGTGCGGCGGGCAGCGCGCCCGGCTCGTGCAGTGCGCCGTCGGGGAGCGGCGCGAAGCCCGGCGGGGGAGCGGCCTCGGGCGGCGCGACTTCCACGCGTACGGCGAACGCGGCTTTGATCGCTTCGTCGGCGATGTTGTTCTTGAGGTCCTCGAAGATCTCGTAGGCCTCTTTTTCGTACTCGACGCGGGGGTCTTTCTGACCGTAGCCGCGCAGCCCGATCCCGCTCTTGAGCGCGTCCATGATGTAGAGATGGTCGACCCACAAGCGGTCGATGATCGGCAACATGATGTACTGCGACTCGATCATGCGCATGAGGTCGGGGCCGATCTCCGCTTCCTTCTCCTCGTACGCCGCGACGGCGTGCTTGTAGAGAAGATCCTTCATCCCCTCACGGTCGAGCTTCTCGAGATCTTCGACGCTGACGTACTGCTTGATGGGGAAGAGCTGTTCGACCTCGTCGAGCACGAGCCCGAGATCCCACTCCGACGGATGCTCTTCTTCGGGCGCGCCGGCGTCGACCGCGTACGACGTCTTCCGGCGCAGCGTGTCGATGAAGAAGTCGCGCAGCGGCTGCCCTTCGAGAACTCTGCGGCGCTCGCCGTAGATGATCTCGCGCTGCTTGTTCATGACGTCGTCGTACTCGAGGACCGACTTGCGGATCTCGTAGTTGTGGTTCTCGACCTTCGACTGCGCGTTCTCGATGGAGCGCGAGAGGATGCCCGCCTCGATCGGCGTCTCGTCGGTGAACTTGACGAAGTCCATCATCTTCTGCAGCCGCTCCTGACCGAACAGCCGCATCAGCTCGTCTTCGAGCGCGATGTAGAAGCGCGTCGAGCCCGGATCGCCTTGGCGTCCGGAGCGCCCGCGGAGCTGGTTGTCGATGCGCCGCGACTCGTGGCGCTCGGTGCCGATGATGTGCAGCCCGCCCAGCTCGGGCACGCCTTCGCCGAGCTTGATGTCGACGCCGCGGCCGGCCATGTTCGTCGCGATCGTCACGGCGCCGTATTGTCCGGCGTCCTTGATGATCTGCGCTTCCTGCTCGTGGTACTTCGCGTTCAGGACGTTGCATTCGACGCCCCGCCGGCGCAGCATCATCGCCAGCCGCTCCGACTTCTCGATCGAGCGCGTGCCGACGAGCACCGGACGGCCCTTCTCGTGCTCGGCGATGATGTCGTCGATGACGGCGTGGAACTTCGCCTCTTCGCTGCGGTAGACGATGTCCTTGTTGTCGATGCGCCGGACCGGCTTGTTCGTCGGCAGCACGACGACCGACAGCCCGTAGATCTCGCGGAACTCGCGCTCTTCCGTCTTCGCGGTACCCGTCATCCCAGCGAGCTTGTCGTAGAGCCGGAAATAGTTCTGGAACGTGATCGTGGCGAGCGTCTGGTCCTCGCTGCGGACGTTCAGCCCCTCCTTCGCCTCGATCGCCTGGTGGATGCCGTCGGAGTAGCGCCGGCCGTACATCAGACGGCCGGTGAACTCGTCGACGATGACGACCTCGCCGTCCTTGACGATGTACTGCTGGTCCTTGTGGAACAGGTGCCACGCCTTGAGCGCCGCGTTGAGCTGGTGCGTCAGCTCGAGGTTGCGCTGATCGTACAGGTTCGTGACGCCCAGCATCTTCTCGACCTTCGCGACGCCCTTCTCCGTGATCGGAACGGCGTGCGACTTCTGGTCGACGGTGAAGTCTTCGTCTTTCACCAGACGCGGGATGATCTTCGCGAACTGCGCGTACAGCTCGGTCGCGTCGTGGCCTTGGCCGCTGATGATGAGCGGCGTGCGCGCCTCGTCGATCAGGATCGAGTCGACCTCGTCGACGATCGCGAAGTGCAGGTGGCGTTGGACCATCTGGTCGAGCGCCCAGGCCATGTTGTCGCGCAGGTAGTCGAAGCCGACCTCGTTGTTCGTGACGTAGGTGACGTCGCAGTCGTAGGCGGCCTTGCGCGCCGCGTGGTCGAGGTCGTGCTGGATCACGCCGACGGTGAGGCCGAGCGACGTGTAGATGGGCGACATCCACTCGGCGTCGCGCTTCGCGAGGTAGTCGTTGACGGTGACGACGTGGACGCCTTTGCCGGTCAGCGCGTTGAGATAGACCGGCAGGGTCGCGACGAGCGTCTTGCCTTCGCCGGTGCGCATCTCGGCGACGTTGCCTTCGTGCAGCGCTTGGCCGCCCATGATCTGGACGTCGAAGTGGCGCATCCCCATGGTCCGCTTGCCGGCCTCGCGGACGACCGCGAACGCTTCGGGGAGCAGCTGGTCGAGCGCCTCGCCTCGCTCGAGGCGCGCTTTGAACTCGGCGGTCTTGCCGCGGAGGTCGTCGTCGGAGAGCGACGCGACCGAGGGTTCGAGCGCGTTGACCCGTTCGACCGTGCGGCGAAGCCGCGCGATCTCACGTTCGTTGCCGTCGAACAGGGTCTTGAGAAAGGCCATCTGGAGATACAACCATTCGCCGCGCGGGGCGGTTCCTCCCGAGCGGCGCATCCGGGTGAGGAGCGCGTTAACGTCGGTACCCGCGCGAGGCCCCGCGGTTACCGCAGCGTCAGCCGCTCCGGCCGGTTGATCTCGGCGGGCGTGCTCCGGCGCAGCAGCTCGCCCACCGTGACGAAGGTGTACCCCGCCGCGCGAAAGCTCGCCACGATCGCCGGCAGCGCGACGACGGTCGGCATCCGCCCGTCGTGCAGCAGCACGATCTCCGGCGCGGTGGCGTGCGCGCGCACGTGCGCGACCAGCTCCGCCGGCCGCACGGCGCGCCAGTCGCCCGGGTCGTCGTTCCAGAGGATCGTGTCGAAGCCGGCCGCCTGCGCGGCGCGGATGGTCGCGAGCGTGAAGCGACCGTGCGGCGGCCGGAACATTTCCGATTCGGACCGCTGCGGCGCGATCCGCTCGAGGCTCGCGGCGCCGTCGCGCAGCTCGGCGGTCACCGCGGACGGCGCGAGCTGATCGAGGTTCGGGTGCGTCTCGGTGTGGTCCCCGATCTCGTCGCCGTCCGCGGAGATCGCGCGCGCCAGGTCGGGGAACTGCTCGGCGTCGCGACCGATGAGGAAGAACGTCGCGGGGACGCGCAGCTCGCGCAGCGTCTGCAGCAGGATCGGCGTCGTGACCGGATAGGGGCCGTCGTCGAACGTCAGGGCGACGAGCTTGGCGCGCGGCCCGGGCGGCCGCCGGTTCAGGATCGCGGAGAGGCGCTCGCCCAGGGGCGGGTCCAGCAGCGGCGCGGCGTTCGCGTCGCGAACGACCACCGCGGCGCGCAGCCGCTCGCCGGCCCCGTGCCACAGGCGGTAGCCGCCGTACGCGAGCACGGCGAGGAGCAGCGCCGCGGCAGCAACGCTGCCGGCCACCCGGTCGCGGCCGGCGGCCCGGCGCGGGCGCGACGGCCGCATCCTCAGCTCGCGATCAGTGCGGCGCCGCCGACGACGTCGGCGCGGCGCTCGCCTGCGAGGCCGCCGCCTGCGCCGAGGCGTAGTCGCGGCCGACGATCACGGTGACGATCGGGTGGGCTCCGGGGGTCGCGTCGGTCGCCGGCGTCACCAGCGCATCGGCGACGCCGAGATCCGAGCGCACGCGCTCGCCGACGAGCGGCGCGTTCGACGCCGGCCGGATCTGGGTCGTGTCGTACGTGAACGAGTCGGCGTTACGGATCGAGTCGACGAGGTAGCCCTGGGCCTGCAGCTTCTGGGCCACGGTGCCGGCCAGGCCGGCGATGCCGCTGCCGTTCTCGACGACCACGTGGATCGTCGCCGGCTTCACCGCGGCGACCGCACCGGCCGGCGCCGGCGTCGTCGTGCCGTAGGCGCCGAGCAGGCCGGCGACGAGGCGCTCTTTCTGCGCTTCGTCGGGGATCAGCACCTCGCCGGCCCACGGCGTCTCCTTGGTGTCGACGTAGCCGATCGTTTCCATGCGGCTGAGATCCGCGAGGTTCGCGTCCCGGAAGCTCCACGCGATCGACTTCTCCTCGTCGAAGGTGAGGTTCGTTCGCACGTTCCTGTTGAGCGCGCCGAGCAGCGCACCGACGTGCAGCAGGTCGTTGATCTTGTCGGCCTTGAGCTTGGCCATGAGGATGCGCATGACTTGCTGCTGGCGCTTCGTCCGGCACGGGTCGCTGCACGCGTCGTGGCGGAAGCGCGTGTACCCCATCGCCTGCTCGCCGTTCATGTGCACGAGCCCCGGCTTGAAATGGATGTGCAGGTGGCCCCAGGTGTCGTCGTAGTCCATCTGCTCGGTGACCGGAACGTCGATGCCGCCGACCGCGTCGACGAAATCCCTCAACCCGTTCGGGTTGATCACGACGTAGCGGTCGAAATACGTCCCGTTCTCGTTCTTCGGCATCCCGAGAAATTGCCCGATCGTCTGATCCGCAAGTTTCACGCCGCCGTCGGAATACGCTTCGTTGATCTTCGTGTCGTGGCCGTTGATCGTCGCCTCGGTGTCGCGCAGCACTTGCACGATTTTCATCGACTTCGACGGAAAGTCGATGCCGGCGACGAGGATGGTGTCGCTGCGCGCGTCCTTCGTGTAGAGCTGGTCCTTCGCGTCGTAATTGAAGTCGATCCCGAGGACGAGCACGTAGATGCGGTCCTTGCCGAACACCGTGGACGGCGAAGGAACGTACGGCGGGAACGTGTGGCTGAGCGCGTTGCTGAACGTCTCGTGCTGCGCGATCATCCGATAGGCGACGAAGCCGAAGCCGACGCCGACGACGATGAGCAGCGCACCGGCGACGTAGGAGAGGATCGCGCCGAGGCGCGATCCCGCGCGCCCGCCGGGCGGCGGACCCGAGCGCCGCGGGCCGGTGCGCGACGGGGGCGCGGGCGGCGGCGGATCGGCGACCAGGGACTTGCTCAACGAACCGTTGCCTCCGTGCTGACGAGCGTGCCGTAGAAGTCGAACGCCGTGTTGCCGTCGAGCCGGACGTCGACGAACGTTCCGGGCTCGGCGTCGCCCGCGAACGCGACGACGCCGTCGACTCCGGGCGCCTCGCCCATCGAACGGCCGACGGTCACCGTACGCGACCGCAAGCCCACCGCGAGCGGATCGGTCCGCCGCAGGCTGCGCCGCTCTTCGACGAGCACCCGCACCGTCTCTCCGAGCCGCTTCGCGCGCGCACGCTCGGAGGCGCGCCGCTGCGCGTCGCGGAGCCGCAGCAGCCGGCGGCGCTTCTCCCGCTCGGACACCTGGTTCGGCAGCGCTGCGCCCGGCGTGCCGTCCTCACGCGAGTACACGAAAAAGCCCACACGATCCAATTCGGCGCGTTCGATCCAGCGCTCCAGCTCGGCGACGTCCTCGTCGGTCTCGCCGGGGAAGCCGACGATGAAGGTCGAGCGCATCGTGATCCCGGGGACGCGCCGCCGGAAGTCTTCGACGATCTCGAGGTAGCGCTCGCCGTTCGACGGCCGCAGCATCGCGCGCAGCACCGGCACGCTGACGTGCTGCAGCGGCATGTCCATGTAGGCGCACACGTTGGGCAGCGTCGCCATGGCGTCGACGAGCTCGGAGTCCACGGTCGCCGGATAGAGGTAGAGCAGACGGATCCACGCGATGCCGTCGACGTCGTGCAGCCGGTGCAGCAGATGCGCGAGCCCGCCGCGCCGGAAGCCGCGGTCACGGCCCCACATCGAGGTGTCCTGCGCGATGAGGATCAGCTCGCGCACGCCGCCCGCCGCGAGCGCTCGCGCCTCCGCCAGGATCGACTCCTCGCTGCGCGAGCGGAAGCCGCCGCGCAGCTGCGGGATGATGCAGAAGGTGCACGGGTGATCGCAGCCTTCGGCGATCTTCAAGTATGCGGTCGCCGACGGCGTCGTGACCAGCCGCGGGAGGAAATCGTGCTCGGGCTCCGCCTCGAAGCCGAGGCGCACGGGGCGCTGTCCCGCGCGCGCGTCGTCGAGCAGCTCCACGATCGAAGCGTACGCGCCGGTGCCGATCACGCCGTCGATCTCGGGGATCAGCGAGCGCAGCTCTTCGCCGAACCGCTGCGAGAGGCACCCGGCGACGATGAGCTGCTGGCCGTCGCGCTTGCGCTCGGCGTGCGCGAGGATCGTCTCCGTGGATTCCGCCTTCGCCGGATCGATGAAGGCGCACGTGTTGATGACGACCGCGTCGGCCCGATCGGCGTCGGGCACGAGCGCCCATCCCGCGGCACCGAGCTTCGCGATCATCACTTCCGAGTCGACGAGGTTCTTGGCGCAGCCGAGCGAGACGAACGACACCGTGCGCTCGCCGCCGGCGACGGCGGTCACCGGTAGTTCACGAACTGGAGCGGCAGCTCGAACTCCAACCCTTTCAGCACCTGGATGACTTTTTGCAGGTCGTCCTTGGACTTCGCTGAGACGCGAATCTGCTCGTCTTGGAACTGGGCCTGCACCTTGAGCTTGGTGCCTTTGATGGCGTCGATGAGGGCGCGCGACTTGTCCTTCGGGATCCCGGCGTGGATGGGAACGCGCTGGCGCACCGCGCCGCCGGACGCCTGCTCGGGCTTCACCGAAAAGTCGAACGCCTTCAGATCGATCCCGCGCTTGACCGCCTTCGACTGAATGATGTCGAGCACGTTCTTCAGCTTGAGCTCGTCGTCGGCGAGGACGGTGAGCGCCTTGCCGTCCGACTCGATCGACGCGACGGAGTTCTTGAAATCGAAGCGGCCGGAGATCTCCTTGCGCGCTTGGTTGAGGGCGTTGTCGAGCTCTTGCGGATCGACTTTCGAGACGACGTCGAACGATGAATCAGCGGGCATTCGGGCAACTCACAGCTTGTAGCGGTGCTCGACGACGTCGCCGGACGCGCCGAGCGGCGGGGCCGGGCGACCGTCGACGACCACCTGCACCCCGCCCGCGTTCCCGGCTCGCACGTCGGCGACCGATCCGTGGAACGTGCGCGCCGTTCCGACCGGATAGATGCCTTCGAGCTGCGTCTTCCCGTCGACGGTGACGCGGAGCCAGGAGCGCTCGGTGAGCCGGATCGCGAGCTGGTGGTGGAGAGAGGCAGCGGCGCTCGCGAGCGGCGAGGGGGGCGGCGACGCCGACGACGCGGCGTCGGGAGCCGCGGTCCCAGACCCGCCGGCGACCGAGCCGGGTTGCACCGGCCCCGCCGGCGCCGTCGCCGCAGCGGTTGCCTGCGGCGCCGTCGCGACCGCGTTCTCCGACGTTCCGTGCGCGTACGTCCACCACTCGAAGCCGACGAATCCGACGAGGATCGCGGCGACGAGGACCGACACGATCGCCCACGGGGAGACGCCGGCCCGCTCGTCCTCGACGCCTCCGACCGACGTCACGGCCGCGGCAGCTGGGGCATGCCGCTCCGGAGGGATCGTCCGGTTGAAGCGCTCGACGGCCCCCTCGGCATCCAGACCGAGAAAGCGCGCGTAGGTCCGCAAGAATCCCCGGACATAGACGGGCGCGCCGATCGAAGGCCAGTCGTCGTTCTCGATGGCGTTCAGGTAGACCGATCGGATGTGGATCTGTTCCGAGACTTCCGAGAGCGAAAGCCCGCGCGCTTCACGCGCGCTTCGGAACTCCTCTCCGAGCGCAGGCATGGTGTCGCCACCTTAGCGGGAGCGGGGTCTTCTCCTGGTCACGGCGTCGCCGGCGCAGGAGCACTCCCGGCTCAGGTCACGTCTCGGTCGACCTCGGATACGCGCGACTCAGATATCCGTCACCGGGTGCGTGTCGTCGGTCCCTGCGAGGATCATCTCATAGGGAAGCGTCCACTGTGAAGCGTCGGGGTGCGTCGCGCGATAACGGGCGAGGCTGAGATCGACGCGCGGTAACCCGAGCACCGTCAACACGTCGCCGGGACGGTGGGCCGCGATCACGGCCGCTTCATGCGTCTTCGGAGCCACTACCATGCGGACTCGGTGTGCGACGAGCTCCGCGGTCGCTGGGTCATACACATCGGCATAGAACGAATACCCTCCGTCGTCCAGCGGATGCGCGGTCGGAGCCTCCAGCAGCTTCATCCCGAAGTTCACGTAATTGTATCCGATCATCCCGGTCACGATGGTGATCGTACCGTTACTCGAAGTGATCCGGCACTGCTCGTTCTCGTACGCCTGAAAAGCCGTCGTCGCGTCCTTCGTCTCGTATCCCGAGATCTCGTGAAGGGATTCCCCGAGGTCGATTCCGCCGATTGCCAGGATCGGGTGGATCTCGAACGCATGGTTCGGGTTCGTCGTATCGAACGGGCTCAGAGGCGCGCCCTGGACGAAGACGGTATCCGACCCGCCGTGCTCGGGCCATAACCGCCAATAGCCGACGATGCGAATTTGCTTGCCCTCCGCACCTCGGAGCGTGCTCACCGCGTTCGATTCGTCGGATTCTCTCGCGTTCATGATCTCGACGACCGTCGCGAGACCGATGTCGTCGGAACGTCCGGCCGCGTGCATGTCACCGTCTTCCGCCGCCGTGTGCGGCCGTTGTGCCGCTGCATCGATCGTAACGCGAGCGTCGATCGTCGCGCGATTGGCGTAGTGGTCGATGAAATCGTCGTTGAGCGTCATCGTGATGGTGGCGGATGCCGGCGCGGCAACGGCGACTGCGAACACGGTGAGCGTCGCGGCACATGCCGCGACTGCACGGCGAAGCATGCTCATGTGACCCCTCCGAAAGCGGCTCGCGCGGTGAGAAACCGTCGCGGCTTCGCTTCGCTTTTCGGTTGCCTCGTCCCTCTAAGACGGCGTTGCAAGGCGTTCCGGTGGCCGCGGGGAAGCGCCGCGAGCGCATGGCAACGTGGAACGACGTTTCGAAGATCGCACTGGCGCTACCGGGCGTCGTGGAAGAGCCGTGGGGGCAGCTGGGCACGAAGGCGTGGAAGGTCGCGAAGAAGGGCTTCGTGTGGGAACGGCCGCTGCGGAAGAGCGACCTCGCGGCGCTCGGCGCGAAGGCGCCGACCGGCGCGATCCTCGGCGTGCGCACCGCCGATCTCGAGATGAAGGAAGCGCTGCTCGCGAGCGATCCCGCGGTCTTCTTCACCACGCCGCACTTCGACGGCTATCCGGCGGTGCTCGTGCGGCTCGGAAAGATTCGCGTCGCGGCCCTGCGCGACGTCATCCTCGACGCGTGGCTCGCGCGTGCGCCGGCGAAGCTCGCGGCGGAGTACGCGAAGCGGTCGTCGTCCTAACGCGCGCTCACAACGTCACGACGCCGGACGCCACCCGCACGACGTGGCCGCCGACGTCGATGCCGTCCGCACCGTGCTCGCCGCGGACGTGCACGTGCAGGAGGCTGCGCCGGCCCATCTTCGTGCCTTGCTCGCTGACGAAACGCGTCCCGCCGGCCGCGGAGACGAGGCCGTTGCGCATCATGTACGCCGCGAGCGGCCCCGTCGCGCTTCCGGTCGCCGGGTCTTCCGTGATGCCGAGGTCGGGCGCGAACATCCGTGAGTACGCGCCGCTCGCGACCGGAGCGAATACGAAGACGCAGGTCGGCCGCGCTTGGCGGAGGACGAGCCGGCGATAGGCGGCGAGATCGACCGCGGCGCGATCGACGGTCTGCGGATCGCGGACGGCGAGGAAGACGCTCGGGTTGCCGGCACTCACCAGCTGCGGCGTCGCGTCGGCAAGCGCGTCGGCGACGTCGAGACCGACCGCCGCGGTCGCCGCGTCCAGCTCGACCGTTTCGCCGAAGCGGATCTCGGGCGTACGGAGCCAGATCATCGGATCGTCGCCTTCGTCGACGTGTACCGGGACCGGGCCGATCGGCTCGCGCAGCACGACGGCCCGGGCGTCGCGCGCGACGATCCCGCGCTCGCGCAGCACGAACGCCGTCCCGATCGTCGGGTGTCCGGCGAACGGCAGCTCCGCGGCCGGCGTAAAGATGCGCACGTCGACGGCGTCGCCGGCGGCGGGCGGCAGCACGAAGGTCGTTTCGGAAAGGTTCATCTCGCGCGCGATCCGCTGCATCGTCGCGCCGTCGAGAGCACGGCCGTCGTGGAACACCGCAAGGGCATTGCCTTCGAGCGCCTGCCGCGTGAAGACGTCGACCACGGAATACGCGAGCTCGATCATGCCGCCGCCTTTCTCCGCCGCGAACCGGACGTCATACGCCGGCGTGCTTCGAGGGATCGGGGCGCAGCCGAGGGAACCGACGCCCCGATGCGTGCCGGAAACGCACGTCTGCTGTTCTGCCTGGCGGCGAGCATCGTGTCGGCCGCGCTCGCCGACCCGCTGGTCGAGTCGCTTTCGAACTCGGGTGCGTTCGGACCGGGCCGCTTCACGGACCACAGCAACGGCGACGTGCTGCCGGCGCTCGGCGCGGGGCTGCTGCTCGCCACGCTGTTCGTCTTCGGCCTGGTCCGCCGGACCTTCGTCGCCGCACCGCTGCGCCGCACGCCCGCGTGGCTGCACGCCTCGCACGCCGCGCTGCCGGTTCGCGCGGCGATTCGGCTGCTGCCGGCGACGTTCGCGCTTCAGATCGCGACGCTGTTCGTCGCGGAGAGCGTCGAGCAGCTCGCGGTCGCCGGGCACCTGCTCGGGGGCACGGTCTGGCTCGGCGGCCCGGCGTTCGCCAGCCTATCGATTCACGCGACGGTCGGCCTGGCAGTCGTCGTCGTGCTCGCGCGGCTTCTCGACTGGATCGCGCGCGGCATCGTCGACGTCATCGTCTCGCTGCGCCGGCTCGTTCTCGCGTGGGACTCGCTTTCGCCGCTTCCGGCGCTTCTCGCTCGCTTCGTTCCGCCCGTCGGCTCGCAGGCGCCCGCACGCGCGGCCGCACCGGGCCGCGCACCGCCCACGCTCCGCGTCTGACCGAACGCCGCGCGCCGTTCGCGCGCATTCGTTTCGTTCGCCGGTCGCGCGACTCGCGCACCGGCATGGAGTCAGCGGTGAAACAGATCGAGCAGCGCTACGACGTCTTCTTGCGCGCCAGCCCGCCGGGAACGCCGCTCGAGTTCGTCGGCTGGACCGATGAGTTTCCGGGTCTCGTCGCAACGGCCGACAAGCCGGAACGCACGGCGGCGGCGCTCGGCGCGACGATCAGCCGCCATCTCTCGGCACACGGGGTCACGACGCTGCCCGCGCCGATCGAACACGACGAGCGCGCGCTGCGCGCCCATCGCGCGCACGGCGAAGGATACGGCCGGCGCATGGCCGTCGTGCGCCTGCAGGTCCCCGGCTGAAACCGGGCGGGTCGCTCAGGACGGACGCGAGCGTGGGTCCTGAACGAGCCGCTCCCAGACGGTTGCGATCGCAGCGTCGTCGCCGGCCACCTCGTGCAGAACCTCGCCCGCGCGCCGCAGCTGGGCGCGGACCTCGGCGAAGGCGTCGGCGTCCGGCGCTCCGTCGCCGGCATACGGCAAACACCCCGCGGCGCGCCACGCCGGATCGCCGGCGAGCAGCCCGTCGAGCAGCGCGTGCGCGACCGCGGTGTAGGAGAGCGGTGTGAACGAGAGGTTGAGCGCGAGCGAACCGCCGTCGCCGCCGCACGCCTCGTGCCAGACGCCGGCCGGCAGCACGAGCAAATCTCCCGGCTCGAGCATCACCTCGTCGACGTCGTTCTCGTCGAGCGCCGCCAGCTCGCCGGCGCGCGCGACGACGCCCGGGTCGGCGTAGCGCGGCGTGCCGTCGGCGAGCAGCGTGCCGTTTGCGCGCGGCCACGCGACCGACGGCGTGCGCGACC
The DNA here is from genome assembly GCA_035650875.1 of Vulcanimicrobiaceae bacterium. GTDB lineage: Bacteria > Vulcanimicrobiota > Vulcanimicrobiia > Vulcanimicrobiales > Vulcanimicrobiaceae > Vulcanimicrobium. The sequence continues at coordinate 48,394 of DASRGU010000004.1, read as the reverse complement.
AGCGCCACCGTTTCGTTCCTGCGATCTGCAGCGTGCTCGCGATGCGGGCGTCGAAGTGCCAGTTGAATCCCGATCCCGGCGGCGACAGGTAGGCGTTGAACGACGCCTTGCCGGGAAATCCGAGCTGACGCTTCACCGCCGCGGCGAACGCCGCGAGCGTCGCCACGCGCGTCTCGAGCTGCGAAACGCACAGCGTCGCGCCGGCATCGAACAGCGCCGTCGCCTGATCGGGACTCGCCCGAAACACCGCCGAGCGCGGCGCCGTGCGATCGTCCGGCATCGCCGACCGCCCCGACGAGTTCTTCTTGTCGAAGCTCGCACGCACGAAGTCCGGCGGATACGGTCCCGGCGCTTGCAGCGCCGTCGCGAACGTCTCGGCGTCGAAGAACCCGCGATACTTCGCGGAAAAGCCTTTGACGAAGAGCGGCGCGCGGCCGAACAGGTCGCGCGCGAACGTCGCCGGCGCAACGGGCGCGAGCAGCGCAGCCAGCTCGCCTCCGGGCGGCGCCTCGCGCAGCGCGAGGCGCTCGGCGGACGGCGCGATCAGCATGGCCGTACTCCGCGGCGAGGGGAGCATCTGCGCGAGTGCATCTTCCCCGGTGGTCGTCGTTTGCGGGGCGGCGCCTTAGCGGGAGCGACGCTCGGCTGCCCGTTCCGGCGCGTCGTCGCCGCTCTCCGGCCGGCGTTGCCGGCCGGCGTACGGGCCCGCCTGCGCGAAGGTCCGCGGCGGGTAGGGCGGCCCCCCCATGCCCGAGCCGATTGCGGGCGGCTAGGCTGAGTGCGTCCTCGTTCGAGATGGAGGCGATCATGCTCAGCCGCCTGACGTTTCACCGCGCGACTGCGCTCGCCGCGGCGTTCGTCGTCGCCGTGGCCGCGCTCGGCGCCGACGGCGCGTCGGGCGCAGCGACGACGTTCCGAACCGTCGCCGATCCGGGCGGCGGCCGGATCCTGACGGCGACGCTCGGCGATGCGTCGCCCCCGGCCGCGACGGCGCTGATGCTGCGGTACGTCCACACCTCGCTCGGCGTGCGGCCGCGCGTCGTGCAGATCGCGCAGAACCCGAGCGCGCACACCGTCGCGCTGCTCTTCACCGCCGCACGCAGCGGCACGTCGTACACCGGGCTGTCGCTGATCACCGCCGCGCCCGGATCGCAAGCCGGCGGCGCGGCACTGTACGACGAGTCCTCGCGATTCCGCACGACCGTTCGTGCGATGCTGCGACGGCTCGGAGCGATGACGAGCGGCGCCGGCACGCGGGCCGGCACGCCGCAGCGCATCGCGCCCGCTCAGCGGCTGAGCCCGCATCCGTTCAGCGACGGCACGGGAAGCATCGGCGTACCGGCCGGCTGGAACGTCACGAACGCGAGCGGCGGCAGCGCGAGCGTCGAGGGGCCGACCGGCGAGATCGTCGCGTACAACGTGGCGCTCGGCGCGACCGACCCGTCGAACGCGAACGCACGACGATACTACGGCGGGCTGCCGCAAGGGTATGCGCGCACGGCGCTCGCGCAAACGGTCCTGTTGCCGTACACCGGAGATCCGGTGCGCGCGTGGACCACCGCGTTCTCGGCCCGCGCGCGGAGCAACGGGCGTACGCCGCCGGTGCTGCACGTGCAGAGCAGCGAACCGATGTCGACGAGCCTCCGGCTCACCGAGATCACCGGGACGGGGACGATCCCCGGAATCCCCGGGAAAGCGGACGATGAGCCCGGCAGCTACGTCGCGTTCGCGCAGGTCACGCCGCCGAACACGATGGGCCAGTGGATGATGTACTTCACCTTCGTGTTCGTTCCGACGCGGCAGCTCGCGGCGCAGGGTGCGACGGCCGCCGCCGTCCTCGACAGCGTGCGCATCAACTACGCGAATCTGAACGCCCAGACCGCCGCGATCCGGGCGATGTTCCAGCGCAAGTTCGAGCAGATGATGGCGAGCAGCGTGGCGTTCAACGCGCAGCTGCGCGCTTCCACCGACAGGTTCCTGGCGAATCAGGCGGCGACCGAGGAAGAGATGCACAAACAAGCCGTCGGAATGCAGAACATCGCCCTGGATCGTTCGGTGATCGTCGACGAGAACACCGGCCGGCACATCATGGTGACCGCGCCCGGCGGCGGACCGTTCGTGTATCCCGGCTCGCTGTTCCACGTCGTTCCGCCGAGCGAGCTGCTGAAGGGTGTCGATTATTGAGCCGTCGAGGCCGCCGCGACGACCCTAGCGCTGCGCCGCATCCGCGAGCGCGCGAGCGACCTCGAGGAAGCCTTCGATGTCGCCTTCCGTGACGCGCGAAGCGGCGCGCTGCTCGAGCGCCCGCAGATGCGACGTCACCGCACGGGCGGTCGCGGCGCCGGCGCGGGTCAGCGCGAGGTTGAACGCGCGGCCGTCCTGCGGGTCTCGTTCGCGGACGACGAGCGATCGCTGCTCGAGACGATCGATCACGCTCGTCAGGGTCGAGCGCCGGTGCCCGAACGACGCGTGAAGCTCGGAAAGCGGAGAGCCGTCGCGTGCGTAGAGAAACGCGAGCACGTTGGCCTCGGCCTGCGTGCAGCCGAAGCGCGCATCCGTCTGCAGATAGACGCCGACGGCATGGGTCGCGCGCTCGACCGCCGGCACGAGCCGCAGCCCGCTCCGATGCCGCGCGCCGGACTTCCCGCTCATCGCCTCAGCGCCGAGTCGAATCGAGGTAGCCGTTGATGGCGCTTTCCCAATGCGGTGCTTGCGCAGGGAATTGCGCGACGAAATGCTCGACCGCTTCGACCCCGGCGTCGTCGAGCGCGGTTCGCGTATAGGTGACGGTGGCGATCGAACGATCGCCGTCGGGAAGCACGTCGATGTGGATGCGGGTCAGCGTGGACGGCGCGAAGACGACGTATGCGATCGTTCGAGCGCGCGCATCGTAGCGATCGATCAGCCACGTGCTTCTGCGGTCCCCGTCCGCGACCACGAATGCCAAGCCCTCGCCGATCGCGTCGCCGAGAAAGCGCGGCTTCCAGTCGGGGTCCCACTTCGTTTCGTTCACGGGATCGAAGAGCGGGAACGCTGCGTCTGCGCCGGCGTGAAGATGGAGCGTGATCGAGGCCGACTTCGTGACCGGCGGCCGTTCCGCCCCGGCCGGAACGCCGCGCCAGAGCAACGCCAGCGTCATCAGGGCAGCCGGAACGAGCTTCGTCATGCGCGCATACTAGTACGATATCGTAGTTCGTGCAAGACTCCCCGGGGACGGCCGGCGGGCGCCCGGCGCATCGTTTTCGCGGCGAGTTTCGTTACTGAGAATTGCCATGAACGCAACAGCTCTCCGGGCGGCGGCGGCCGCCCTCGTCATCGGCCTCCCGGCGGCGCTCGGCGCCGTTTCGGCAGCGCAAGCACAGGACGTTCCTACGTACGCCCAGCCCTCACAGGAGGGCGAGGAGAACATCCACGGCCGCATCATCGCCTTCGACGGCGCCTACAACTTGCAGGTGCGCGACGAACGCGGTTTCGTCGACAACGTGCAGCTCCACCAAGGCACGATCATCAACCCGACCGGTCTCACGCTCGAGCCCGGGATGATCGTGAGCATCCTCGGCTACAACGCCGGTCCGTACTTCGCGGCGAACGAGGTCGACACGCCGTACACGTACTACGGCGGCGTGCCCTGGTACGCGGGACACCCGTGGTACTACTACGGGCCGTCGGTCGGGCTGTCGTTCTTCTTCGGCAACGCCGGCTGGTGGCACGGGCGCGAGTTCGGCGCACCGTACCGCTGGGTCGGCGGAGCGCGCGTCTACCATCCCGGGACGATTCGCGGCACGTATCACGGCGGGGCGTTCCACGGCCGCAACTACGTCGCCCCGCGCGCGCGCGGCGGCTACGTTCCGCACGGGCGCGCGCCCGTGTCCCACGCTCGCGGCGGCGAGCGCCACCACTAGCACGCGGTTCGGCTCGTTCAGGGCGTTCGCGGACGCAGCCTTGAACGAGCCCGGCCCGGGATGCGGCGTCCGGGGCTCAGCTCGTGACGAGCGACACGCCTTCGACGTCGAGGTCCGGGTCGGGGATCTCGCGGCCGTCTTTGCCGATCGCGACGACGGCGAGCGCCGCGCGGTGCGGCGCGGCGTCACGAAGATACGCCCGCAGCCGCGGCGTGACGTTCAGAACGATCGTACGTCGCGACGTCTGCGTCGGTCCGGCGCTCGCCGAATCGAGGGGCGGCTCGGGCGCGGGCGCGCCGACGCCGTAAAACCATTGCGAGCCGAGGTAATGCGGGTTGTTCGCGGTCGGCGTGCGCGCGTCGGGGCGCGGCTCGTCGAGGAACACGCGCAGCTCGTAGCTTTCCATCGGCGGGCGCAAGGCTTCGAAGCGCAGCTCGGCGCGGCCGAAGTCGAGGCCGAGCGCGCCGACCTCGACGTCCGCCACGGTTTGTCCCGACCTGATGCGCACGCGCGCATCTACCGGATGACGACCGAAAGCCCCTCGAAGTACAAGCCGGCGTCGTCGAGCGGGCGGCCGTGCGGATCGACGGCGACGAGCGTGACCCGCGCTTCCTGCGCGTTGCGGCCGTGCCGTCCGCCGACGAGCGCCTTGAGCCGCTTCGTCACGTTGACGCGAATCCGCCGTGGGCCGTAGTGGTGCTGCTGGCGCAGGTCGTAGATGTCGCGCGGTATCGGATCGCAGTGACCTTCGGCGCCGCCGCAGACGCCGTGACCGAAGAAATAGCGCGTGCCGAGATAATGCGGGTTGTCGATCGTGGGCGTGGTCGCGTCGGCGTCGTCCTGATCGGCGAAGATCCGCACCGCGAACGAGTCCTCCGGCGGGCGGAGCCCGTCGAACACGACTTCGGCCCGCGTCACGTCTTCCGGGTCGATGGTGTAGAGCGGGAAGTGCGCGACGGTCGCACGCGAGCGCAGCGTGTTTCCGACCGCGGCGCCGGGTCCGGCCGGAATCCCGCTGATCCGCAGATCGCTCGCGTTGTCCGGTTCGTACGAGTAGCCGAGATCCTGATAGCTCCAGACGTCCTGGACCGTGACGCTGAACGGTGCGAGGTCTCGGGGGTCGAGCGCCGGCGGCACCGCGGCGGGATGCGCGTCCTGCCACTGGCAGAACGCGTACTCGACGAAGGAATGATGCGCCCAGAACAGCGGGTCGTACGCCGCGTAGGCGACGACCCCCATGTCACCGCCGACCCATCCGTGCAGCGAGTTGTGCGGGTTCTCGAGGTCGGGCGAGAACGTCATGTAGTCGGGTGCGAGGAGCGCCTGATGCACGAGATCGCGCAGCGTCTCCAGCTCCGAGGGATCGCCGGGATCGCGCGCGGTGTTCGGGCGGTTGATGAGCGTTTGCGGCTGCGTCAGCAACGGATTCGGCTCGACGTTTCCGGTGTCGGGGTTCGTCCACGTCGGGTCGAGGAAGATCTGCGGAATGCCCTCCTGCTGCGCGCGCTTCGTCGTCCAGTCCCAGTAGGGCAGGGCGACGCCTTCGACGACGTCCTGCATGCGCTGTTCGAACTGCTGCACGAACGGGCGGTGCCAGATCGCGAATGCCGGCTGGTTGCGGTGGCAGTACTGCTGCGGGAGACCGTGGACGCCGGCGATCCACTGATAGCCGCGCTGGTCGCTCACGACCTTCGCCGAGACCTGCGCCATGCGGTAGATCGCGAGACGAAATTGCTTGACTTCGTCGTCGCTGAGCGCGTAGACGCTCTTGCGAATGGTGATCGTCCCGCTTCGCTGGACCGGCGCGATGAACGCCGAGCGATCGGGCGCGACCGCGGTCAGGACGGCCATCTCAACGCACCTCGCGCACGAACGCTTCGCTCGCCGAACTCATCGGACACATCATGGTTCAACCCCCACACCGTCCCGCTCGGGCGAGAATCGGGATAGCTCGATTCGCCTTCCTTTCCAAGCCACCTTCCGCTACGCTTCTTCGAGCAGCAGCCTCGCGTTGATCGTGGGCGAGCCGGCCTGCTTGAGCGGGAAGGTCTTGCCGAGCTCCGCGAGCTGCGGCACTTCGATGGCGACCGAGAGCTTGTGCCCTTGGACTTGGCTCAGGTCGACCCGGAAATCGATCGGGACGAGCGGGACCTTCATGCACGTCGCGCACGTCTGCGGGGTGCGCGGCTGGAAGAACGCTTGCCGCGCGATCTCGTGTCCGTCGGCCAGCAGCTTCACGATGAACGTGCCCGGAATGTTCATGCGGTTGATGTTCTTCACGCGCACCGAGACGCGCGAGGACGGGGCGATCGTGAAGGACCGGACGCTCTCGATGCTGCCGCGCTTGTCGTGCAACGCTTCGACGCCTCCCGTCGCGAGCTGATCGTACGCGATGTCGGGCTCGGCGACGACGCCCGCCGACGTCGCTTGCCACGGGTCGAGCGCCAAATCGAGCCACTCGACGTCGCCGTCCAGCGTCGACTTGAACCCCGAGAGCGTCGTTCCTCCGACCAGCGTCTGCCAGCTCAGGAACAGGCGCTCCCAGTTGCAATGGAAGAACCAGAAGATCGGGTCGAACGCCGCGACGTTCTGGTCGGACATCGTCGGCCCGACCGAATCGTGCGCGGAGTCGTGCGCGTAGATGATCGGCTGCTGAAATCCGGGCGTGGGATCCGCGTCGTACGATCCGAAGCGCGATGCCCCGAGCGCTTCTTGGACCAGACTCGTCACGCCGTACTGCTGGAGGTTCTGCAGGATGTCCGCGTCGCTGCTGCGCTGCGTCGCGTACGGCAGCGGATAAAAGCCGGGCGGGAAGTCGGGCGCGCCGGCCGGGACGGTGTACGTGTTGAACGGAGGTTGCGAGAGCACGGCGGGAACCGACGTGCTGGTGATGTCCCAGTACGGCAGCGTGACGCTTTCGCAGCCGGGGACGCTGCGCAGCGCGTTCTCGAACAGCGTGACGTAGTAGCGGTGCCACGGGTTGTACGGCTGCACGTGATGCATGCAGTACGCATACGGCAGACCGTGGATCGCGGCGAGCTTGTAATAGCCGTTCGGGTCGGCCGGAGCACGTGCCATCACGCCTTGGAACGCCTTGCTCAACAGCGCGATCTCGTCGGAGCCGAGCGCTGTCACGTTCTTCCGCAGGCGCACGTTCGGCGCGAGCGCCTTCGCCTGCGGCGGCGCGGTCTGCGGAAGCGCGGTCCCGATCGGAAACTTGTCGAGGATCCACGTCAGGAAGTTCTTCTCGCGGTTGGCGCTCCACGCCGGCCCGCCCGGCGGCATGTTTCCGCTCGACGTCTGCACGTAGATGTCGGTCGCATGGGTGCGGACGCCGTCGTACGTCGCGAGGTCGATGTTCGCGACGGCTTTCATGTGCTCTTTGTCGAGCTCCGTGAAGATACCGCGAACGTACCCCATCCACGTCGGGTCCTTGACGATGGGATCGTTATCGCCGGGCGGCGTCGACATGCACGTGTTCTCCTGTCATGCGGGAAGCGAATTGATACCGGGAGTCGATGCGCTCGGGACGCCGGTGCGCGATCGAGCGCCGCGAACGGGACGTATGAGGAAGGCGCGCGTGCCGTGCCCGGCGAGGCGGTCGGTGAGGACGATGACGAACGCGAAAGCGATCATCGACGGCAACCCGTCTTGGTAGGAGCAGAGCACCATGATGGGCCAGCAGCGTGCCGCCGAACCGCTCGCGATCTGCATCCCGGCGAGCAGCGGCACCGACGCCCGCCGGCGATGCGGCTCGCGGCGCGCCGCCGCGAGGACGACGCCCATCCACAGCCCCACGACGCACGCGTCGAGGACGAGCGTCGTCGAAGCCGGCAAGAAGCGAGCCGGCTCCGCGAGATGCAGGACGTTCGCGTCGAGCGCGCGCAGCGAGACCCCGAGGAATGCCCACACGAGGGCATAGCCCACGAGCGCCGCGGCCGTTCGCGCGGTCGTGCAGCGTGCGCCGCACGATCCGATGAGCCGGCGCGCATCGGAGGGCAGCATCATGGCGAAGCACATCGCGAGCCAGTGAAGCTCGCACACGACGACCGCCGTCGCGCCCGGCAATCCGCACGCGCCGGCGTCGTGCCCGCCGGCGTCGCCGAGGCCGGCGGCGCCGTACCACGCGAGCCCGCCCCACGCGAAAACGACCGCCGACGAAATGACGGGAGAGCGCGTCATGAGGGTCCACACTCGGCCGGCAACACCCCTCCTCGCCCCAGGTGCGCCGGCACCTTGGGGCGCTCATGGTACCACCGCCTAGCAGTACATGCAAGGCGGCGGGGACGCGACTACCGCACGCGGAGCGCCTCGCGCGCCGCGTCGAGCGACGCGCGCGCCTCGGCCATGAGGAGCTTCACGATCTCCCCGGCGGGCAACTCACGCGCGAGAGACGCCGCCTGCCCGGCCCACAGCGAGAGGTACTCCGGGTTGCCGGCGGCCGCCGCGGCATTGCGGATGTCGCGCGTCATCGCGTTTTGGAACGGATACGGCGCGATGTCGTCGGGATCGCGCAGCGCGCGCGTGACGCGATTCGGGATACCGCGCGCGGTTCGCCCGGAGAACGCCCGCGTCAGCACGCTGTCGTGCACGCGCTCGGTTTTCAGCGCGTCGCGGTACGCACGCGAGATGTCCGACTCGTTCGCGAGCAGGAACGACGTTCCGAGCGCGGCCGCTCGGGCGCCGAGCGCGAGCACGGCGGCGACGCCGCGGCCGTCGCCGATCCCGCCGGCCGCGATGACGGGCAGGCGCGTCGCGTCGACGACTTGCGGGACGAGCGCGAGCGTGCCGACGAGCGACTCCGCCGCGGGTGCCAGAAACGTCCCGCGATGCGCGCCGGCCTCGGCGCCCTGCGCAAAGATTCCGTCGACGCCCGCCTCGCGCAGCGCGCGCGCCTCCGCGACCGTGGTCGCGGTGCCCCACGCGGCGATCCCCGCGCCACGGAAGCGATCGAGCGTCGCGCGATCGGGGATGCCGAAGGTGAACGTGAACGCGTCGGGACGCGCGTCGATGACCGCGTCGATCTGCGCGTCATAGCGGTCCGCCGGCACGGCGGGCGTTGCCGGATGCGGGATTCCGAGCTCGTCGCGAAAGGCGTTGAGGCGCTCCTGCGCGTGCCTGACCGCCCGCTGGTCGGCGCGATACGGCGGCTCTTCGACGAACAGGTTGATGCCGAACGGCTTGCGCGTCGCGGCGCGAACCGCTGCGGCTTGCGCGACGATCTGCTCCGGGGTCAGATACGCGCCCGGCAGCACGGCGAAACCGCCCGCTTCGCACACCGCGACGACCAGTTCGACGGTCGCGACCCCGCCCATCGGCGCCAGCACGATCGGGACGTCGAACCGCGGCAGCTCCATGAGCGCTTGATGCTGCGGAATCGCTGCACGGGCCTGTGCCGCGCGGCGGCGCGCAAGCTCCGGTGGTACCGGTGAGGCGGCAGCCGGACGGGGATCGTCCGGGAGCGTGCGAAGCCGGACGCGGATGGACGTCCTGATCCTCGGCGGGACGGAGTTTCTCGGCCCGCACACCGTCGCCGCGCTGCGCGCCCGCGGCCATCGCGCGACGGTGTTTCATCGCGGGCGCACGCCGTTCGCATTCGGCGACGACGGCGTCGCCGAGATCCTCGGCGACCGGACGAGCGCCGACGTCGACGCGCTCGCGGCGCGACGCTGGGACGCCGTGATCGACACGTCGACGTTCCAACCCGACGTCGTGCGGCGCTCGACCTCCGCGCTGCGAGACGCCGCGTCCCGCTATCTGTTCGTCTCGACGGTGAACGTCTACGCCGACATTTCGACCGTCGGGCTGACCGAAGACGCGCCGCTGCGCCCGCCGCCGTCGGCCGAAACGACGGACGCGGTGGAACGTTACGGGGCGGGCAAAGCGGCGTGCGAAGCGATCGTGTCCGAGGCTTTCGGCGAACGGGCGACGATCGTCCGGCCGGGACTGATCGTCGGGCCGTACGACCCCACCGATCGCTTCACGTACTGGGCGGAACGTCTGCGCCGCGGCGGGGAGATTCTGGCACCGGGACGTCCGGAGCGCCCGGTGCAGTTCGTCGACGCGCGCGACCTTGCCGATTGGTTCGTCCGGCTTCTCGAGGACGAGCGCGGCGGAGCGTTCCACGCGACCGGTCGCGAGATGGCGATGAGCGCTGTGCTGCGCGCGGGTCTGGAAGCGATCGCGCCGGCGTCACCGGCCGAGCTGATCTGGATCGGCGAAGCGGAGCTGCTCGCGTCGGGCGTGGCGCCATGGACGGATCTGCCGCTGTGGCTTCCCGAAACGCCGGAGCTCGCCGGATTCTTGCGCATCGACATCGGCCGCGCGGTCGCGGCCGGGCTGACGCTTCGCGATCCGCGCGAGACGTTCATCGCGATCGCGTCGTGGCTGCAGTCGCTTCCGCCCGATCGCGAGCGGAAAGCCGGTCTGGATCCGGCGCGCGAGCGCGAACTCCTCGACACGCACCACCGCGCGAACGCGCTCGCCGCGGAGCCGGACTCCCGCTGAACGCCGGCGCGCCGTTTTCATCGAATCCGTCGCAGCCGGCGCACTCGTCGGACGGCTATGCGGCTTTCGCGGGTTTGCGCTGCTCCGAACCCCACGGCCGGCGTCTCGCGGCGTTCTCGGGGCGGGCAGGGATGCCGTCGTCGAACCGCATAGCAAGCGGTCAGACACTCGGAGGAGCTTCGATGGCAGCGAGTCGCGCACGCTTTCTCGCGTCCGCCGGTGCCGCGATCGGCGCGGCCGCGCTGCCGCGCACCGTGGCGGCTCAGACGGTGACGCTTCCGATGCAGAACGGGATGCGGCCGCTGGTCGCCTTCCCGCAGAAACGCCCGCTGATTCTGCTGACGCCGCGCCCGCCGCAGCTCGAGACGCCGATGGCGGTGTTCGACGACGGCGTGTTCACGCCGAACGACGCGTTCTTCGTCCGCTGGCATCTGGCGAACATTCCGCAGTCGGTCGACGCGACGAAGCACCGGATCGCCGTCACCGGCGCCGTGCAGCGTCCGCTCTCGTTGTCGCTCGACGACCTCGCCGCGATGCCGACCGTCGAAGTGGCTGCGGTGAACCAGTGCTCCGGCAACAGCCGCGGTCTGTTCTCGCCGCGCGTCGCCGGCGGTCAGTGGGCGAACGGCGCGATGGGCAACGCGCGCTGGACCGGCGTGCGTCTGCGCGACATCCTCGATCGCGCCGGCCTGACCGCGAACGCGAAACAGGTGCAGTTCAACGGGCTCGAAACGCCGGTGCTGCCGACGACGCCCGACTTCAAGAAGTCGCTCGACGTCGACGTGGCGCGCGGCGACGACGTCATCGTCGCCTACCTGATGAACGGCGCGCCGATGCCGCTGCTGAACGGATATCCGGTGCGGCTCGTCGTTCCCGGATGGTACGCGACCTATTGGGTCAAGATGCTCTCCGACATCACGGTTCTCGACCATGTCGACGATCAATTCTGGATGAAGACCGCGTACCGCATCCCGGATACGCCGAACGCGAACGTCGCGCCCGGATCCACCGGTTTCCTGACCGTTCCGATCAGCCGGATGGACGTTCGGTCGTTCATCACGAACGTCAGCGACGGCGCGACGGTGAAGGCCGGGCCGACGGCGATTCGCGGTATCGCGTTCGACGGCGGACACGGGATCCGGCGCGTCGAGCTCTCGAGCGACGGCGGGTCGACGTGGCGCGACGCGGAGCTCGAGCGCGACTACGGCCGCTACAGCTTCCGGCGCTGGAACGCCACCTGGGATGCGAAGCCGGGCTCCGCGACGCTCGCCGTCCGCGCCACCTCGAACGACGGGTCCACGCAAACCAAAACCCCGATCTGGAACCCGAGCGGCTACATGCTCAACACGATCGAGACCTACAGGGTGACCGTGTCGTGACGAAGTCGTTTGTCGTGCTGACGCTGCTCGCCCTCACCGGCGGAATCGCGCTTGCGTCAGGACCTCCCCCGCCGCAAGGAACGGTGTCGATCTCGCTCCCGGGCGACGCGGGATTCGCCTTCAAGCCCGGCCCCGGAGTCGAGGCGGCGCAGCGCTATTGTCTGACGTGTCATTCCTCGGCATACGTCTCGACGCAGCCCGCGCTGACGAACGCGCAGTGGACCGCGGAAGTGACGAAGATGCGCGGCGTGTACGGCGCCCCCATCCCCGACGATCAAATCGCACCGATCGCGAGCTACCTCACAGCGACCTACGGAAAGCCCTAGCCTTCTGCCCGGCGCGCTTCGACGAACGCGAGGTACGCCTGGTAGAGCGTCGCCGTGCTCGACGGCAGCGTCCGATAGTAGTAGTCCGCCGAGATCGCCGGCATGTCGTCGGCCGCGACGACGTCCCGGCGTTCGCGAGCGAATGCGGCGAGCGCCGCGCCGACCGGCTTCTCCGAGCCGTCCGCGCGAACGATGCCGAACGCGCTCTCCGGCGGCGCGATCGCGCCGTCGCCGGGAAGCGCGTCGGCCCAGCACCACCAGAACGCGCCGAGGCGGCCGTCCGCGTGCAGCCTCTGCAACACCGCGCTGCAGTATGCGGCGTTCTCCTCCTCTCCGAGGCACGGATAGTCGAGCGAGAACGTGTCGGCGCGGCATTCGACGTGACCGAACGCGGTCACCGCGACCGGCTTGTGCGTGAAGACCGACGTCAACATCGCGAGAAACGGCACCGCTTCCGCATCGAGACGGTCGCGTGCGAAGCCGAGGTCCGGACCGAGCGCCTCGAGGGACGCGAACGCGAACGGCATCGCAAGCGATCCGAGTCGGACGCCGCGGTCCGACGTGAGATCGCCGGCGTACGCGCCCGCCGTCGTGCCGATCGACGACGTCTCTCGCAGCGCCGAGGTCAGGCGCGCGCTCCACTGCGCGACCGTGGCCTCGGAGACGAGCTGCGGCGTGTGGTCGCCGGTGCGCGCGCGGGCGCGCGACGGTTGGGAGAGCTGCGTGAACGCATGGCCCAGATCCCACGCGTGCACTGCCGGATGCGCGCGGAGACGCTCCCCGGCGGCGCGCGCGAAAACGAGCTGCGCGTCGAGCATCGGCCCCGCGTACAGGTCGCGGACGCCGCGCGGCGAGCGCGCCCACGACGGCAGCCGGTCGCGGCCGGCAAGGCGGCCGCAGAACAGCACCGGGACGGTGCGCAGCCCGGCCTCGTGCGCGATGCCGACGAACCGCTCGAGCCGGTCCAGCATCTCCGGAGCGACCTCATCCGGGCGCGGCTGGAAGTCGTCCCACGGCAGAAAGAAGCGAATCGTGTCGAGACCGAACCCGGCGATCCGGGCCAATTCCTCGCCGATCTCGCCCGCATCGAACCGGCGCCACATCGCGAGTTCGCTGCGCCGCGGCCAGTAGTTCACGCCGACCGAGAATCGCATAGCGCTTTCGTACCCGGGCGCGATCGCGTGCCGACCGCGCGACGCTCGCTGAACTGGCCTCGTCGGTATTCGCCGATCGTGCCGTTCGCTGCCGTCGAACAGCCGCTCGCCGCGACGCCGGCAGGCGCGAGGGGATACAAGAGAGATAAGCGTTGCCGGTGTCGAACGCCGTGCGCCGTTTCCGTTCGTCCGTCGTTCGGAGGCACGTCGACGCGCTTGCCGGCCATCGTCCCGAGGTTCTCGTTGCTGCTCATTTCGATTCGATTGCCGTTCGGTCACGAGCGGCGCGATCATCACGAAGGCGGTCGAGCAGCTCCTTCGCGGCGCAGCCGCATGGCGACGCGAATGACCGCGCGATCCACGAGCGCCACCGGCGAGCTGCAGGCACCGTAATGAGCCAGCCCCGGCTCGTCGCGCGCTCCGACCACTACACGGAAGGGGTCGTCGTCGCGCCGGACGGGACCCTCTACTACTCGATGACGGCGCCGGGCGAGATCGTGCGCATGCGATCCGACGGTGCCGGGTCGGAAGTCTGGGCGCACGTCCCGGCGGCGAACGGCCACGCAATCGACGTGGACGGGACGCACGTCGTCATGTCGAGCGCGGGCTCAATTTTGCGGCTGGATGCGAGCGGATGCATCGTCCGCGTCGTCGCGTGTAAGGTCGATGGCCGCTGGTTGACCTACCCGAACGACCTCGCACTCGATACGGTGCGCGGCGGCTACTACGTCACCGACTCCGGCTACAAGGAAACGCCGAAGACGGTGCCCGCCGACCCGCAAGGCCGGGTGTATCGCGTCGATCCGGGAGGGCGCATTCGCGAGGTCGCCGGCGGCCTCGCGTACGCCAACGGCATCGCAATGTCGCACGACGGTTCAGTGCTCTATGTCGGCGAGAGCGTCACGAGCAAGATTTGGTCCTACGCGGTGCGCGGCGACGGCTCGCTGGGTCCGCGCCGGCTCTTCGCCGAGGTCTCTCACGTCGAGGGTGAAACGACCGTTCCCGACGGCTTCGTGGTCGGCCCCGGGGGCCGGCTCTACGTCGCCCATTACGGCGCCCGCGAAGTGCTCGAGTACACCTCGGACGGCGCACTCGAGCGGCGGATTCCGTCCGGGAATACGACCACGAGCCACGCGGCCTTCTCGCCCGACAACCGCACGCTGTACGTCTCCGGAGGCATCGAGGACGAGTCGGGTCCCGGCGCGATCTTCGCGATCGAGATGTGAGGGCGAGGCGGCCGTACACGTCGCGGAACGTCCGCCTGCTAAACGGACGCTCCGCCACAGACCGGTCGAGGCGGTGAAACGAAGCCGCGCGCATTTCCGCAGAGCGTTGTCCGGGCGTATGTGCGCCGCCGTCGGTCGGTGGGCGTCATGACGGATGCAGATGCGCGACGCTCGCGCCGGCGGCCGGCGTCCCCGCTGCACGTCATCTCGCGGCAGCTCGGGCACACCTCGACCGCCCTTTACCGCGCCAACGTACGCGCACGGCTCCCGAGCATGCGAGCCGACGCTGCTGCGGCGATGCAGCGATACCTCGCGCGATAGGCGGCAAGGTTGGCACAGCGACCGTCGCGAGACCGTGCGTCGCGACGGCGAAGGCGAACGAAAAAGCCCCGTGGTTGCGGGGCTTTCGCATGGAGCCGACGAGCGGACTTGAACCGCTGACCTGCTGATTACGAACGCGCGTCCAGGCCCGCACGGGATGGCGCCTGAGCACGAAAATCGCGTCACCTACGTCCCTGGCGGCGCTGATGGCGCTCGCGTATCCCCCCATGAATCCCCCCTTGGTCGTCATGTTCGAGGCGATGGATTCGACCAGACGTCCAGCAAGCTCTCCCCTGGAACTCACGACCGCCGCGATGATCGCGGCTAAAGGCTGCCGCCGCCCCTCTGGCTGCGATGCGAACGCGGGACCCTGGCTGCTGCCGACGGCGAGGGCATGGTGGCGAGCGTGGCGTTGTGCCGCTCAAGATCCCGTGATCCCCTCTGTCTTCCGCCGCCTCTCAACACACGAGACGGCTTCATTACGGGCCGACCACAACGATATCGGGAACGCGACTTGCATACGAAGCATCGCCCGGCCGGGCATAAACTTCCGAACCGCTGCTCACGTAGATGCGCGTTCCGAAGGCCAGGCCGGTGGTCGCGATGCAACAAGGTCGGACGTCGCTGCGTCAGACCTGCATAAGCGGCGACCGTCGGCGAGGTCGCCGCGCGCTATCTCACCGGTCGACAGCAGATCCATCGCTGGATTTGCAAGCGCGAGGTCTCCGTCGTGCGCATCGGCCGACTCGTGCGCGTCTTGGCGACCTCGCTCGAAGACTTCGAGAAGCGCCACAGCGTGACCGGACGGAACAGCTGAGCCCAGTATCGTGCTACTTCGCGGGTCCCCTAGCGATGGCCAGTTTCCCGGCTCGGGCCGGCGGAATGCCTCACTGACTCGTGAAGGACGCCGTAAAGATGTAGTCGGCGGGGATGGGGATGCAATTGCGAATTTCCGTCTGGAACGTCGATGCTCGCGCAGCATTGAGCGCCGCTTCGTTCAGTACAACACTGGGGCTCGACAGAATTCTAACGGCGGTTACTTGGCTGTTTTCGTTCAGCGAAACGGCGACCTGAACGTCGCCTGCAATACCCTGCTCCTGCCCCACAGGCGGCGTGATAGGTTCGGCCGCATGAATCGTGGTCGCCGGTACATTGGGCCGTGCGCAAGCGCCGGGCTTCGGTACGGGGATCGGCGTCGCACGGCGCTGTGGGCGAGCGCGAGCTGCATCCATGTTGATGATACTGTTCACGTCCGCCTCGGACTCGTGAGGATGCGTTACGCGTAGGACCGCCTCCCGTCGCGCTTGTGCGGCTCGCGCCTCATCACGTGCCACCGCGTTGTACCGCGCCTGAACTTTCCCATAGTCGGCATTGATCGACCGCCAGTATGCGAGGTTCGCGCTGCGGATGGGCCGGGCGTCGTCGATGGCGACCCGGGAAGCCGAAAGCGACCCTTTAAGTGTCCGGGTCGTGTCCTCTAAGTCCGCGAGGAGCAGGATCGCTTTTGAAAGCAGCGCGATGGCGCGCAGCCTCCCCTCGGCGCTCATGCATCGTCGCCACCCGTTTGCATAGCCGGCGCTTAAGGCCGCGACAACGTCGCGCGCCTTCTGGAACGCCGCGTCTTTATCACCAGCCTGCTTCGACTCCCATGCCGAGGCCAATTCCGACTGCATCTTGCTCGTAGCCTCTGCGACGGCAGTGCACTGGACGTCCGAAGCGCGGGCCGGCATCGCGACGAACGCGCCACAAACGACGAACACGGCTTGAACGAGGGGCAGAAAACGGCGTATCATCAGTCGCTGTCCTCTTCCGGTACCTTAAGCTTTGAACCATGCGCGAACCGAATTGCGCGGGGCGCTGCGCATTGAACCTTCATTTCGCTCGCTCCCGTGTTGTGGAATGCCTTCTCCTCCGGTGAACACGTCGTAGTCGCACAACCATTCCTCGTTCAACCAGAGCACCACCGCTTTCCGGGGCGGCTCGGTACACCCCGACGTTTTCCACCTCGACCTAGGCCGGCTTTACGCGTTGTCACGGGATGTTGAGAACCCGCTTCAAGAGGAGACCCGGCAGATCGTCTTCGGTCTTGAATCGCATTATCGGCTTGTTTGCGACGCCGATGCCGACGCCGTCAATGAAGGCTTCCACCGTGGCGATCGTGTCGAGCGAGACCGATATCGTCCGCCGCGCGCCGACGAACACGACGCGACGGCTGCCGATGAGTAGCGAACCCGCGTCGTCCTGTTGCAGCACCTGCGTTGTCCACGAGGTGCCACGCGACCCGCCCACACGGACGCGGACCCCGCGCATCACCGGAACCGAAACACCCGAGTAGCCGCCAGAATACTCGCGAATCGCCTTCTCTTCATAGTACACGGCCGGAACCTGGATGTGAAACGCCTCGCCTCCATGAACCGCTACGCCGACCGGTGTAACGGTAGGGAGCGGCCCGTTCAACAGGGCAGCACGGCGCTCTCCCGCCAACCAGGCTTCGAGCGAGCGTAAGTATCCGGCGGTCGCAGCACCGAGGCCCGAAGAAAAGGTGACCCCGAACGTGCATTTCCAGCGGTTCCATGCGGGGATCTGGTCCCGCTGGGTCACGCGTGTGATCACCGCGATAAAGTCGACGCCCAGCCAGCCGCGGCAATCGAAGCGTACAATTTCGTCCAGCGCGAAGAAGCGCCCGAAGGCCTTTCCGGTGCTTGAACGACGCGCTGCCTTCAAGACGATGACCCGAAACTGCGTCAGCACGATCGCTTCGCCCGGGGCCGATTGAACCCGAAGATAGACCGCCTCGGCGGCGATCAGCGCGGAACGCAACATGGCGTCGAGCTCCGGTTCGAGCGGCGCCATGCCGCCGCTGAACCCCGCCGCAGGGAACCCGACCAGTTGCAGCACGCCTTGCTACCGGTAGACTAGCGGACTCATTTTCCGCATATCGGCGCGGGCTTGGTCAAACAGCGCCCGCGTTTGCAACGCCGTCGCGCGAGCCGCATAAGCGCGCTTTTCCTGCGCGTCCACGACGCCGCGCAGCATCTGCGGCCCGGTCAGCAGCTCGGTACGCCCTTGGAGGCGCTGCCGAACATGCCGCCGTTTCACGTCGAGCAACATCGGCTCGATCATCTTCCGATCGAACCGGAACCGTTGCTCAACCTGGCTCCGCCAAGTCTTCAGCGCCGCGGCCTTCGCTGGTCCGATTCCCTGCACACGGTAAACGGCGTCGGTAATGTCGAGCGCGGTTTCGATGTTCCAGTATGCGAGCCGCGCCGTTAACGCGGGACCGATGCCCTTAATCTTCGCGGCCCGGATAAATTGCGAATCGAGATAGTGCTTCTTCGCTTCCGCTTCCCCGGTCTCGCGCACGCGACGAATTTCCGCTTCGTACGTCGCCCGCTGCGCCGACAGTAGCGTCTTCACCTGGGCTAACTGTTGGCGCATCGTCGCATACCCCTGGGCCTCGGCGCATCTCCTCCACTCGTCTTCTGCTTGTTCGTACGCTGTTTTCGTTTCGTTGAAGCGCACGCGGCGGGCCATGAGTTCCGCCCCTCCGCGCGGTCGAAGCAGCCACACGATGAGCGCAACGGCAAGGTCGACCCAGTCGTACACCCGCGTACGCGGCAGCGCGGCGAGTGCGATGGCCACGACCGCCAGCCCGCACATGCATAACAAGAACTGCTTGCCCTTGACCCGGAGATCCGCGTCGATCGGTTTACCGTCCGGGAAGCTGGCGGGTGTGGCCGCGTAAGCAATGTTTGGCGGGGCCACTTTGGCGATCTCGGCCCACAGGCGATCGACTTCGGCTTGCGGGAACGTCGCCCAGATCGACTCGTCGACCAGGCCGCCGGCCATGAGGCTCGGTGCGGCGAAGTACACGATCTGCTGCTGCACTTCTATCGTGCACCAAGGGCAATTGATCCCTTGCCGATACCGGTGTGCCTTGTTCACGGAACACTGCACGACGCTGGCCTCGAGGCGTTGCAGCGCAGGTTTCCACTCGTGGGCCAACGGCCGATCGTCCGGCGCACCGCGGAACGCACGTTCAAAGAGTCGGGCGAGTTCCGGGGTCACGGCTGCGAGGGTCAACGACGCCGGCGGCGGCTCCAGGCCCCTTTGTCGCGCCCGTTCGTCGTAGAAGTAATTGCCCAGCTTGATGTTCTGGTCAATCGTCGGAGGGTTGGCGCCCGGATTCGGGAGCCGGCCCATAAACGGGTGCTTACCGAGGAATAACAATTGGAAAATGAGCACTGCCATACCGAACGCATCGTGTTGCGCGGTGCGCGTTACGCTTCCGAGCGCAACGCCTTGCAATTCGGGCGGCTGATACTCGGCCATCCCGACCTCGCACCGGAACGTTCGGGACCCTACCGTTATTTGGAAGCTATCGCAGTCGATGAAGCGGATCTGTGCGTCATTCTGAATGACGACATTATTCGGATTAACGTCGCCAATCACGATTGCACGTCGGTGCATGAACTCGAAAGCGCCGGCGACGTTCACGGCGGCGTGGACGAGAAGCCTCCAGTCCGCTTCCGGGAAGATCTGCATTCGGCTTTTCGTGCCGAAGATCTCGTGGAGCGCGCGCTGGGTTCCCAGCTTCGGCATCTCGAAGCCGACCGGCTTGCGCGTCGCGTCGTACACGAGCCCGCTTGGCCATGCCGCGATCTGTAACAGCGGCGGGTCCGCGATCCCGACCATCGTCGCGAGTTTCTCGCTCTTCTCGGTGCTGATGGGGCGCAGATACGTCTTCACGGCGCGGTCGCTCCGCTCCGGCGACGCCCAGACCGCCCCCTCGCCCCCTTCCCCGAGCTTCTTCTTCAGGTCCAGCGCTTTGCCGGACGCATCGAGCACGACCATGATGCTAGTCGATTCGACATCCGATGACGATGGATTTGTCGTCGTCGGTCTTGGCGTTTACACGGTCGGAGCTGAGAAACGCGGCAAGCTGATCTTTCGTCGCGTCCAGCGCGTCCGCGCCCCGCACTGTATCTAAGAGTGGCTGAAAGAACGCACCATGCGGCGCGCGCTGCGCTTCATCGAGCGCCAGCCGCTGAAGGCCGTCCGAGAACAGCACGAAGTCGCGTATTGGCCCGCAACGCGTAATCCGGAGATGAGCTGCGGCGTCCTCTTGGCTCACGAAGAACGTCTGGTTCGCGTATTCTCCGTTTTCCGGCCACAACGCCACATGCAGCCCGTCCTCATCGTTCAGCACCACAGCGCCATCACCAACTTGGCCGCAGAAGGTCCGTCGCTCGGCCGCGATGATGAAGACGAGCGTGCAGGCATAGTCCCTGGGCTCGGCGCTTTCAGCCGCCGCCGTTTCTTCGATCCGTCGCCGGATATCGGCGATCCATGCGTGCACGTCAGAATCTTGGAGCGCCGAACTGCCGCGATCCGCAACGAACCCCGCCGCAAGCGAACGAATCGCCTCGCAGACGAGTTCGGCCCCTGAGTCGGCGAGTGGGGCGCTTCCCGCGCCATCGCAGACCACGGCGACGACCGCCTCGCCGCCATCGCAATCCTCGACAATGCGGAATGCCTCCCGGTCTTGACAAGGCGCCCCGGTCGCCGCATGCGAGGTGCCGGTCGCGCGAGCGCTGATGACCTGCCACACATCAGGTCGGGGCGCTGATCCAGCCTGTCGGCGCCGGTAGAGACACTGCGGTCCCCGGCGTGCTGCGCGAAACGGTCCCCATCGACTTCGAGAGCCAGGAGAAAAGTTCGCGAAAACGCATTCCCTCGAGTTTCGCGGCCGGGCGACCCGGGGGGCAAATCTCGTTGAGCCGATTGAAATCGACGTGTGGTCCGGCTCCGACTCCGTAGAACAGGAACGCGTGGTTGGCTTCGCCGTTACGGACCTTCACCGCGGCTTGTGTGACGGAGTCCGTCGGGCTACCGTCCGTGATGAGGAAGACCCACGGGCGGAAGTACGCGATACCGTTTTCCTTGTACATCTGTTTGCGCGCGTCCAACCGGCGTAACCCCTCCTCGATCGCGGCGCCCATCGCCGTTCCGCCCTCGGCTTCTAACCGCGGCGGCT
Source organism: Vulcanimicrobiaceae bacterium (assembly GCA_035650875.1). Taxonomy (GTDB): domain Bacteria; phylum Vulcanimicrobiota; class Vulcanimicrobiia; order Vulcanimicrobiales; family Vulcanimicrobiaceae; genus Vulcanimicrobium. Next base: position 27,542 of record DASRGU010000004.1, on the reverse strand, counting down.
GGAACGAAGATGCACTGACGAAGTCCATGGCGAGGTATGGGGTCGAGCCGAAGGTCACGATTGCGACTTCGACTCGCTTGGCGGCGAGCGAGTCGGTCATGAGTTCCTCTTTAAACTGCTGAATGCCGCTGTTTAGGGCGGCGATCGGCGTGCCAGCCATCGAGCCCGACGTGTCGAGCAGCAGCAGGCACGCTACACGAGGTTCGGGGTTCTCGGCGAACTCAATTGCGCCGAACCCGCCTGTGACGGCCGGAGCATTGTCGACATACGGGGTCTGGATAGGCGCGTCGTCCTGCAAGGGTCTGGCTCTCCTCAGTGCGTTGCGAATGTTGCTGTAACGAACTCACCGTCACGGTCGAAGCGGCGCGGCCACGCCGTCACCCTGGAATAGCGAGCGCTGGGAACGACGCGCCATCGAATCTGTCGGGATGCCGGAAAGCCGCGCACGATGCATGGCGGTGTTTCACTGCCCGTTCCGCGTATCACGATCGCCGGCAGCATCCGCCTCTTTGCGACAGACGTACGCACCGGCCTTTGTGTTGCCGTACCAGCGCATGCCCTTCTCGTGATAGATGCCCGAATTCGTGTTCAACCAGACGACTTGGTCGTGCGGGCAATGCTTCTGCGCCGCCGCCTCGGTCGAGAACAGTTGGAGCGAGCCGCTGGTGACCGGCGCGCTGGCCGTGGTCTTGTGAGTCGCTGATGCGGTAGCCGGCGCAAAGAAGAGCGCGGCGACCAGAACGGCCGTCAGGACACGACGGAACATCAGGACCTCCTTCCACCCCGTGGGGTCGCGAGAGGCTTGGTTTAGCTCGACTGCTAGTCCTCCTCGCCCGTTGTCGCCGCGGCGCCGGACGGCCGCGCTTTGCCACCGGGCTGGGCAGCCTGCGGCTTCCGAGTAGGGCGCTATTGCGGGCGCCGCGACATCACTGTGCGCGAGGCTTGCACTATTGTAGGTCCATGAAACGCTACGTCTTCCCGATAGCCGACATCGTCGCCGCTGCTCGAGAGCACATCAACTATGGACCAATCCGCACGCGCGACGGCAGTGCCGAAACCCTTGCGCAATTTCTTCGCGGTGCAGGTGTCGATGTCCAAGTCGAGGAGCGCGGGGACGCCATAGCGTTACTCGCGCGGAATCCAGAGGCGGCCTCCCGACTGGAGTTCGCTTGTGTTTGCTATCTCGCCGCGGCTGGTTATCGAAACGAAGCACGGTCGTGGATCGGTAAGGCGACACGATGAGAAGCGGCCCTGGCCGGCGAGCCCGGCTTGGTCTTCCTCTGGAGTTTCTCTGTCCGCGCTTTGATCTGATTTAGCTAACCTACGTGCGAGAAGCATGATCGAGCGGTCCGACCTGCGTACTGATCGCGCCCATGCAAGACCAATGCATGGGGGAACGCGGATGTCCATCCACGAGATTCGGCTGCCGGAGACCAAGCCACAGAGCGAATGGGTCCGCGGAAGGCCGGTGCAAAAAGTGAGCGGCACGTACGAGCACGCCGCACTCCAGGCCGAACTCGCGGCGATTCTGCGCCCCTGGGTGCCCCGCGTGGCGGCCGCACTAGGGTGTCCGGCCGTCACACCCGATTGTGCAACAAAGAGGAGACCAAGCGCTAGCGCGATTCGTCGCGACATCGGACTTTGCGACGCCGGTGCCTGCGGGACAAGTTCCTCCGCTGCAACGGTGCTGGTTCTCAGACGGCGGCATATCCAGCAACTTTCCGCTGACGCTCTTCGACTCGGCGCTCCCCCGCTGGCCAACACTTGCGATCAACCTCGCGCCATTTCCAGCATGCCGCAAACGCGACGCCGACGAGCACAAGAACGTCTACATGCCAGCGACTAACGGTGCGGGGCGGCTTCCGGCGTTCGACACCCTCGGTGAGCTTGCAGAGTTTTTGTCGGCCATCGTGAACTCGATGCAGAATTGGAACGACAACACACAAGCTGCGCTCCCCGGATACCGCGACCGGATCGTGACGGTATTCCTCGACCGTGACGAAGGTGGGCTAAACCTTGACATGCCTCCAGAGATCCTGCGGCGACTGCGGGCCAGAGGTGCCGCCGCCGGAGCTCTAATCGCGTCGCGGTTTGCAGCGCCGAGCACGATCGGGCCCACCGCGATGAACTGGGAGAATCATCGATGGCTTCGTTTCCGGAGCGCGATTCAAGCGCTGCGTGACTACCTCGCCCATTATCGGACCGCCGCGACATTACCGCAACCGCCGGACGTAACCTATGATCAGCTTATTCAAAGCAGCATCGGACTGCCGACGAAGAGCTATCCGCTGCCGACCGCAGACCGCGAGGCGGTTGCTGAAGCCAGCGCGAAGCTCGCCGCACTCGGCCAATCGCTCGATGCGATCCTCCGCATCGAATACCGCATGCCGAAGCCGCCAGCCCGCCTGGGCGTGAAGCCGAGCCTCAAGACGTAGGCGCGCGACGATCGCCCTGGAAGCGTCGGCGGTCGGCGCCACGAGGTCGCGGACAGATGGTGACGCGCCGAGGAACGAACGGCGATCGCTCATAGGCCGCGACGGTTCCGACGACGGGGTACGAACTCCTCATCGAGCTCTCCGAACTCGCGCGGCTTCGGTCAGAATGCAGCTATGCGACGCGGATATTGCTGCGCAGCGTCGAAGGCCAAATCCCGCGACACAGCGAGAACGCGACACCGCGCGCCAACAGCGCCTCCTGAAGGGCGCCGATGTGCGTAAGCGCGGCTGCGGAATACGGCCGCACTCCCGTCTCATACTCATTAAGGACGGCTTCTTTTTCCGCGACGGTCGCCTCATCCCGGTCGAACAAGGCCCGATACCAATCGTCGAACGCGAGCTTCGCCGTCATGATCTCGCGTCTGCGCGCTTCCGGCAAGCCGGTGCGGTTCAGTCCATACACGGCTATGGACACAGCCCCCTTGAGCGATAGAGGGCGAACGAAACCCTTCTCGTCGTCGAACGCGAGGTGCTGGTTCGGATCGTCCACGTAGGGATTGACGAGCATCGCCTCTTCGACACCGCATTCCGGCTGCTCATCGCATGTCAGCCGCGTCCCTGCTGCAGGGAAGTAATTTTGCTTCTCGTAGGAGTTGCACTGCGGGCATGACGGCAACAGATTTTCGATGTTGTACGCAAGCCAGAAATATCCGCCGTGCCGCTCGCCCGGCAGGTCCGTGAATGGCTCAAGAATGCGGGTCAACGGGTCGTCTCCCGGCGCCTGTTGGGATTCGTACTTCCAGGCCCGTACCGCGGCCTTCGGCCGAAAGTGTTCGACGTCGCCGAACTTGACCGTTGGCTCAAGCGGGGACTCACAGTATGCGCATTTTCGGTGAAATGCGGCGAAGATAAAGTTGCGCGAACCTTTGTACGTCGTGTCGCTGATCGGTGCCGAAAATTTGTCGCGGAACCCCGACTCCCTGAATGCCCTGAAAACTTTCAGCAGCATTTCGCGCTGTCGCCGCACTTTCTTTTGCCATTCGTCCCATTCAGGATCCCCGTTCGGCACCGAAAAGCGAACGCGCCGCATTACATTGAAACCTCCGGCCCGGATTGTGAGTCATTCAATGCAGCTAAGATCGCTGCGCGTTCATCGGGCGTCAGAGCTCCGCTCAAGTGTCGATTAATAAGCGAGTCCGGATCATCGAGCTGCTCGGCCTGACGACGTTCGGCGGCAATTTCTTCTTGCGTGACCCCGGCGAAAAAGAACGGGTCGAGGTTGCGTGCCAACTCTTGGCGCTGGCGATCCTCGTCCGGACTGCGATCGGTCTTGTAATTCAAGGCTTCGTACTTGCGAACCAGCTCAGTCGATTCTGGCTCACGCGTCGTTGGCATGTCGAACGCAATAGTCGCGAGGATCTGGTCCACTCGGAGGCCTTTGAAGCGCATCCCGAGCGGAAAAAACTCTACATGTTTCGGATCGTCGCGTTCTCGGCGTGCCAGGAAAACCTCATTTGCCTCCATCCCTCCGACGATGAGCGGCGAATGCGTCGTCGCGATGAGCTGAATGTTCGGAAAGATGTCCCTGAGCACACCAATGAGTTCGCGTTGCCACGACGGATGCAGGTGGGCATCGATCTCGTCGATGAGAATCAAGGCGGGGGCACGTTCGGGCGCGTCGAGATCCGGGTTTATCTCGGAGCACCGCTCGAGCGTGACGCCGATCCAAGCAAGAAGCGAAGTCATTCCCTGGCTGACCAGTTCAAGCGGCAATTCGGGGACGTCGGGCGTCGCGACCAATACGCTCCACGTTTGACGGTCCACGCGTGCGAAGCGCACGCTCGCATTTCCGCTCAACGAGCGAAGGGGTCGAAACGCCACGTGGAGCTGATGATCGTACCGATTCCGCTTCGCCGCGTCGATCTCGGTGGAGGATCGTGCGTCCAAATTGACGATCCACTGCTTGAACGAGCCGAGTCTTCGGTCGGCCGCGACATTCAGCAACGGCACAACGTCTGCTGCCTCCGGCCACTGCCGCTCATTCGCCGCCGGCCCCGTGGGATTTCCAGGGAAAGCGGCACGCAACGCCGGGAACCCCAACGCAAGCGCGACACCCCGTTGCAGCGGTGTGAGACGATTCGCGGTCACTCGCACGCGTCCGCGCTCTCGCACGAGGTCCGTGCGACAGGCAGCGCCAGCGATGGTGAGCACTATCGAGCCGCGATCGGCGTTCCGGTTGAGCAGCTGCTCTCCCGCGGAGCTAGCCGCTGGATCGTCGCCGCACAAGCACAACGCGATGGCCTTCAGGACCGTAGATTTCCCAGCGCCGTTGATTCCAAGGATGACGTTTAGCTTGGGATTGAGGTCGAACTCGGCGCTCTCGAATGGTCCAATGTTAAGGAGCGAAACATGCGTGATGCAAGCTTCCTCTGGATTCGACGCCCCACGCCTCGGCGGTTCGGGCAATGCCCGTCGCTTCGTTTCGACTTCTCGTGCGAGACGTGCGACAAACTGCCCGAGCTCGTTGTCGTTCGGGCCTGGTACATACGAAATCACCGTGACCCCGTAGCGTGAGCCGAGAAGATGCGCGGAAACCTTCCAGTCGGCGCTCTCACGGATTAGCGCGAAATGTGGTTGATCGGCACGCTGACGCGGCGTGGACTCTGAGAGGAAGCGCTGGATTTCCGCGACGGTTGCGCCGACATAAAAGACCGGCCTTGAGAGTACGATCGATGCAATCGTCTTCGCGAACGTCGGATTCTCAACGAGTGCGTTACGGTATTCATCAGTCGTGAAGCGTATCGTCGAAGGATCGCGTAGCTCGCCGTTGAGCTTTACCACCGTCGTCTCGCCGTAGCGCAACGCCTCGTCGAGTCGATCACCGTCGCCGCTGACAGTGATCGCGGGATAGCGGAGTGCACGCTCCAACCCATCGTCGAACATCGACGTGATGATGTAGGCGAACGGCATGCTGCCGAGATCGCGGTACAGCTGCGGCGTTCCGCGTGGTTGCGCGAATGCTGCGATCAGCGCAGCATTACGATCCTGGACGCTCAGGTCTTGCGCCAGCAGACCTTCAAGCGCCTCGAGGTCGCCCCGAGCAAGAGACGTCTCATAGAGTTCAGCATTCCGCGCGTCCCGCTCAATGACCCGACGAGAGAGCGTGAAGAGGACATCCGCCCATGAGGGAAGTCCGGCGTGAGGCGCTAGTCCAGCGCCTGCGAACAGGACCGCTTTCCCGCTGGCGATCGCGGTACTGAGATCGTCGGGCATCTCCGCCACTCTCGGCTCCGGACCGCGCTGCACTCTCTGCGGCGGAGGCCCTGCCGCCGCATCTGACGGCTGCGTGCGGTTCTCGTCCGAACGTCGCGCCTGGTCTCGAACCTCTTCCAAGAGTGTTCTCTGTCGCTGGTATGCGACGATCAGCGCCGCCACGAGGAAAATGAAGAGTGAGACCGCCACTGCCCCCAGGGTCCATTCTAGTAGCGATGGGGCGTACGCGGACTGCAACACGGAGGCGGTGTGGGGAATTTGTGTTGGTGTTGGTGATGGTGTTGGCAGCGGCTTCGAATTCGCCGTGCCCTTGCTTTGCTGCTGCGGCAATTGGCTCGGCGCCGCAAGGGGCGCGTCGACCAGCACAATTGCGCCCATCACTGCAAAACATCGCACTTCACCCACCTCCCACCCTGGATTTCGCTGCCCGGTTCGCCGTCCCTATCGCAGGGCGAGGCGAGGCTCCGTTCGGTCGGCATCGAATGTCCGTACAGGCTACTCATGCGATACGGGGGGAGGGCCAGGTGGAACGCAACTGCGACATCGTGATGAAGGGTGGGGTCACGAGCGGAATCGTCTATCCTGCGGCGGTCGTCGAAATCGCGCGCACGTTCCGGTTCAAAAATGTCGGCGGTACGTCCGCGGGTGCGATCGCCGCCGCGCTCACGGCAGCGGCAAAAAGGCGACGCGTCGCGGAGTCGACGAACGCAGGCTTTGAGCGGCTCGCGGAGATCCCCGAGTGGCTGGCGAACGACAGGCGGCTCGCCCGACTGTTTGTTCCGAATGCCCGCACGCGAGGGCTTTTTCGAACCGCCACGGGCTTGGCCGGTCGATCTCGGCTACCGGCATGGTTTGTCAAACCCTTGCGACTCTTCGCGGCGTTACCATTCGCATCGCTGATGGGTGCCGTTCCAGGCATCGCATTTGCGGTCGCGGTCGCTCGCACACTCTCGGCGACGGCCTGGTGGCTCTCGACGGTTGACTTCCTCTTGAGTCTTTTCACGATCGCTGCGGGGATGCTTCTCGCAGTTCTGATCACCGTCGCCCGCAACGCCCTGGCCCGCTTACCCGAAAACGGGTTCGGCATGGTGACGGGCGTCGACGATTGCAATCGCGAGAACCCGATCGCGCTCTCGACATGGCTCGCGAAGGAGCTCGAGCTCACCGCGGGACTTCCAGACGGTCGAATTCCGCTCACGTTCGGCATGCTCTGGGACGCTCATCGCGATCCGACCTTTGATGGGCTGCCGGAGCCCCCCGCCGAGCCCGATGTGAACCTTGAGATGATCACGACGAATGCGAGCTGGGGTCGCCCGTACAACTTCCCGACGACTCTGCACTCGTTTTTCTTCGATCCCGGCGAGATGCGAAAGTTCTTCCCCGATCACGTCGTCGACTGGATGATTGCGCGACATCGCCGACCGCGGGATGCGGAGGAAGCGGAGCGATTCAAAGCGTATTCGCCGCGCTTAGCCCTACCGATTGCCGGCGACCTGCCGGTCATCGTCGCGACGCGAATGAGCCTCGCGTTTCCGATTCTCCTTAGCGCGGTCCCACTCTGGGCATGCGATTGTCTTGGCGAAGAGACACGGTATTTCTCCGAATATGCGCAGTAGCGCATTAAAGCGTAGCCGACCTCGTTGCATTGCTGCCGACTGCAAGCCATTCGCCGAAGGCGCATGTGTGTCCATAGTGCTCCCCCACTCGCTAGATCGTCGGTTCAGACGCGCTTCAGCAAGCGTCGCGCATGCTTCCAGTCACGGCACGCATGGCAGGGATCACGTCGTGAGGGCGACGTACTCTAGAGCGTAGTGCTCGCTAAAGCACACCCTTTCGTCGTTTGCTGCATGGAGCGGATCCCCGCGGGGCGCGGCGTGCTCGTCGACGTGCCGTGCGGCTTCGGCCGGCATACACTACTCGCACTCGACGGTGGCTTTTCCGTCATCGCCATTGACATAAGCGCGGAGCGAATCGCACATCTCGAAGGCGCGGTCCGCGCTCGCAGAGATGCAGCACAGTGCCGTACCATCGTAGGCGACGTCGACGCCTTTGACTTCGGGAAACTGGGTCCGTTTGATGTCGCAGTCGTGACCGACTTTGTCTCGACTCCGCTGCTGTTGGCCCTCACAGAGAATCTGCGGCCACAGGGCCATCTGATCCATGCGACGTTCGGCGCGCGCGGAGGCAACGCGATTGACCTACCAAAGCGCGGCGAGGTGGCCGCCGCGCTGGAGGCCTCGTGCGATTTGCTGATCTACGAAGAGAGGCCGGCCCAGCTTCAAGACTCCGCGGTCGTACGTTGTCTTGCGCGACGTTACTGACTGCGGCTGATCGTCGGCATCGACGCCGATCTACTCGATACGGAACGACGTTCGGGCCGTGGTTCGGTTGAGCGGTTTCTCTGGGACAGCGCCCTCGCTACAGCCTTTGCGAGACTGCGGCGCGCGGCGCGCTATTCGGCCGCTAAGGCCATCGCGGTTTGACGCGAGGGCGTCCCGGAAGGTGTGCCGGAGCCAGCGGCCAGGAAGGGGCGAATGTGGTCGCTGTATCGGATGTGCGCCGAGGAAAAGAATCCGCCGCACTGGTCCATCTTGGTACAGCCGCCGCATTCCGGCATGTACTCATTCTTCCAGTCCGAGATCGACTTGCGGGCGAAGGGCCAGAGACGCTCCGACAGGACGCATAGTTGGTGGTTGTAGATTGAGGTGCGGACGCCATGAGCGACAAGCTCGTCCACGGCCTGCTCAAGTTCGTTCTGATAGTCGATCGGGTCGATCCAGAGCTGCGGCAGATTCGCACGGGTGAACCCGGTCATCTCGAGTCCCATCAGCGCGACCTGATCGACGAAGCGGAGATTGCGCGCGATGAACTGCGCGAGCTGCGGCAGCCGACGGTACGTCTGTTGGTGCAGCACCACCCGGATCTCGACACGCTGTCCCAGGCTCTTGAGATTTAGGATGCCACGAACCGTTTCGTCGAACGCGCCTCTCGCCTGGACCACGAAGTCGTGCAGATGTGAGACATCGGAGTACAGCGGGATGCCCACCATGACGTCATGGTGACCGATTGCCGCGTAGCCGCGCGCAAACTCCATGTCCGCGAACGTACGGCCATTGGAGAGGATGTGGATGGCCGTTTCCGGCAACCAGCTCTCGCAAGCCGACAGAATCCGGAGGAAATCAGACCCGAGCAGCGTTGGCTCGCCCCCGGTAATCGTAATTTCCGGGGTTGCGCGATCGATGAGGGGGAGGAGCCGTAGGATGTCCTCCACGAGCCAGGAGTCATCCTCGCGCTTCGGCGGCTGCGAGCACATGAGGCAGAAGTTGTTGCAGCGCTCCGTCGTCAGAATGAAGTTCTGGCGCGAGCGGCGCCGGTAGACAGCCCGGGCCGCCTTGCCCTTCGGCATGACGCGCAGTACGTCGCCGTCCGAGAGGTACTCGAAGTCGGACGCCGGCAAAAGCACCGACGGTGTCTCGGCGTCGATGCCGTCGAGGATATCGCGGCGGTCTTGAAAGCCAACGTATGCGCCAAAACCTCTGGGCGGGTCAGCCTCCCTCGTGAGAAAGGCCCGGCCGCGCCGTAGCGCCTCGGGCAGGGCGCGGTCCTCGGACAGTAAGAGGTGCCGGGAGATTTCATCGGCGGGGAATCCGCGCAGTTCGAGTGCGCGCGTCGCGAGCGTCAGCATCGTTCAGATCCACCCGAGCAGAATGCGTCGGGTCTCGGGCTCCTCGAGCAACCCGATGAGGTGCTTGAAGATCGCCATGTTCCGTCGACAGAATGCCGAGGTCGGCTTGTGCCCGACCGCATCGCCTTGGGTCGCATGGTGGAACACAGGATCGGCCCCACAATATGGTTCGAAGGCGCACTCGGAGCACATGGGCGCGCTACCTGTAAAAGAGGCCTCGAGTGGCCCGAGCAACGCCTCCGAGGTCATGATGTCTTCCCAGGTATCGCGGTGGACGTTGCCCAGGCGGAACGATTTGTCGCCCATCTCCGCGAGCATCCGGCTCTCATCCGAGGCGTAGACTTCCCCATCGTAGTTGTAGATGAGCGCGCCGATGCCGATGCCGGCCGGGCTACGCAAATCGACGTAGCCCGTGTCAAACGGCGTGAGCATCTTTCCAAGGACCAAGCTCGCGTAGTGCTCGATGAAGCGGTAACCCGCCCGGTTTAGCTCAAGGATGTACCGCAGTCCCCGAAAGTAGAAGTCGAGCCATGCGTCCGCATCGTAGGCGGCGTACGACTTGGTCTTGACCGCGAACCCATAGGGCGAAAGCGGGCGCAGGAAGATGCCGGCGAACCCTTGGCGGAGGTATTCGTCGACGATTTCTTCGGCGCGCCCGAGGCTGTCCCGGGTGGTTGTCATCAAGGCGCTCACGCGGTCACGGCCGACGATCGCCCGCGCGCGGCGGATCCCGTCGACGGCTCGCTCGTGCGAATCGCGGCCTGCGCGCGGACGGTTCTTGTTGTGAAGATCCGCCGGGCCGTCGAGTGAGGTCGAGACCAGGATATCGTGCTCGCGGCAGTAGTGGAGCATCTCGTCCGTGACGATTGCGAGGTTCGTCGCGATCACGAACGCGAGGTCACGTCTCTCGTGCCGGTTGATGTCCTCGGCACGCTCGACGATGTATCGGACGAGGCCGAAGTTCAGCGCTGATTCGCCACCTTGGAACTCGATCTTTATTGTCGGAGAGGGTGAGCGGAACACCATCGCCAGGGCACGGTCCGCGGTCGCCTCGGACATATCGAACGCCGCCCGATCCTCGCTCTGCCGCGAGACTTGGCAGTATGGGCAGGCGTGCTCGCATCGCAGCGTCGTGACGAACATGTGCAGCCCGGTGAAGTGCGCGAGACGGCTCGCCTTGGTGCGGGCTTTTAGCACCAACAGGTCGATAGCGACCGAATGATCCCCATCGACGAGGAAGTGCTTGGCCTTGAGGTCATCGTACACAGGGCTCGACGGCACCAGCCGGTGGTGTACAAAATCCTCCAGGTCAGCGCGCGCGAGGAGCACGTACTCGCCGACCAGGTTCGTCACGAGGCAGCGGCCGTCATCGAGGTTCGCGAACCGAAACGGAAGCAGTTGATAGCGCGTCTCGAGCGCGGGCGCGTAGTCGGCGAGCGCGCCGAAGCGACTCACAAGTCCTGCAGCCCGGCCGCCGAAAACGCGTAGGCAAGCACGACATTGCGGACGACGGCCGTCTCGGCCGCAATGCGCTCGCGAAGATCCTGGTCCAGCACCTCGTTGCGCACGCGAGCGGTGACCGACGCGAGGTCCTCCGACGTCATGTCCGCGAGCGCGGTGACGGAGCAGCGAATCTCCTCGCCATTAAGCGATATCTCGAAACTGAGTCGGTCGGTGAAGCGGTACGCGGCGCGCTTGACGGCCTCAACGCTGTACACGGCCGTCGGGAAGGACAGGACGGCCGACATGCGCCCTCCCCCTTCGTCGATCGCCGAATCGGTCACGAGCCGGAAGAGTGCGAGGCGTGGGACGCGTGCGAAGCGTGGGACGCGTGCGAGCTATGCGAGGACGGGTAGCTTGGATACTGCGGATAGCTCGGCGCAGGCGTTGCGTGTGGCCGCGGCTTATGTGAACTGTGGCTCGACGAGGCGTGGCTCGCATGCGAGGCGTGACTTGAGTGCGAGCTGTGACTGACGTGCGCCAGCTGGTCGTCGTACACTTGGCCCGCATTCGACAGGATGAAGCGCGCGGACGTCCGCGCCGCCGACACCGCTCCATCCCGGGCTCCTCGCTCGGAGGTCGACGCAACGCCGTCAGCATTTCGCGGAACGCCCGCCTCGGACGGCGATGCCAAGAGCGCCGGAATCACGGCGGCCAGCGGCGCCAAGAATGCACGCTTCACGGTTAAGTCCTCCCCTCAGACCTGCAGCGACCCGGCCAGGCGTGTTTCGGCGTACGCCTTCCCTTCCCTAGCCAGGCAAGCCCTCCCCCCTGCACGGAACCGACGAGTGGGACACGCGCACGCCGATTCTACAGCGCCGAGGACGATGGTCTGTAGGGGACAGCGCGCTGGGACAGCACACTTCGCAGCGGCGGCGCTATACTCTGCGGGTGGATCTCACGAAAGTCGACCCGGCGCGCGTCGACCGCGCGGGCGGCCTGATCGACGCCGACTACGCCGCCGAGCTGATCGCCGACGCGCTGGCGGCGACCGACCTCCAGCGCAGGGTGCGCCGGCTCGAGCGCATCGCGCGGCTCCGCTGCTCGTGGATGCCGATCCGTCCCCGGAACCGCTGCCGATGACAGCGCTCGGGGCGTTGACCTTCGAGCGTTGGGCGCGGATGGTCGTCGACGTTGTTCGGATGCGGCTCCCGGACCTCGTTGCTTCGCGATGCGACAAGACGGTGACGCTGCGTTACGGCAGCCGCACGATCACGCTCGAAGACGCTGGCGCGACGTTCTGGGTCTTCGTCGAGGAAGGCGGGAATCGGCGCACCTTTCTGGCCGGCGAAGACCACACGGAGCGGACCGCCCGAATCGCCGCGAAGCCTATCGCGGGGAGCTTCGATCCGCGGTTCGCGCGGCCGGACGCCTGACCGGGGGAAAGCCGACGCTAAGAGCAGTCAGAGAGCCGTTCGCGACGAACGAGCGCGCTCTATGACCGCCTCGGAAGTCACGACGGCTGTCTTCGCGATTGTCGGTGGCCTTACGGGACCGCTAGGCTTATTGGTCGCGTTTCTGACGTATCGCCGGGACGCCGTGCGCGTCCGCGTTCGCCTGCGGCGAGGCTTCAAGATGCGAAATGGACCGGATGACGATGCAGTCCGCCAAATGCTCGCGCAGTACCGAGCATCTAACGTAGATCCGCCGATGTCCCTCTATGTCCGTGACCCGGATAAGGACTGGGCCCTGATTACAGTTGCTAACATCGGCCGTCGCCCGGTCCATGTGGAGAAGATTGGGTGGGTTCCGAATGAAGGACACTTCAATGTTCCGGGCGGGTACATGGGCGACCCCGAGTGGCTCCCGCTGAAGCTGAAAGAAGGGAAGAGCAGGGACTTTCCCATCGAGGAGGCTCTCTTAAACAGCGAGGGCGTGCGGGCGGTCTTCGTCGTAGACAGCCTTGGTAGAATTTACTTCGGCTCGTTCGCATCAAACGCTCAAGGATGGTTCGCGTGGATCAAAGCGACTCTGCATCTGCGGCCCTTCTCGTGAACCTCGTTCACGCCGCGCGGCCCGCGTGATCGGGAACACAAAGCTGTCGCTCGGCGAGCCTGTAGCGACGCGTTTGGTCGCGCGCACCATACCGATCGTTGCCGGCACGGGTGTCAGCTCGAAGACCTTCCGTACTATCGAGCCGGGCGGAACGACGAGCCGCGTTGCACTCCCGCTTCGAAACCGTACGCCTCTGCCGTTGTCGCTCGGCAATGTCGCACGCTCGGTAGCGATGGGCAACGCCGCTAACAGATTTGACTCACTTGATGTACGCGCACACATTCGGCGCCACTTTGCCTTGGGCTAGACAAAAGGCGACGAAATGCTGATTGAACTCGCTTGCCCACTTCTCAAACGTCGGCCGAAGTGTCAATGCGGAGCCGGGATTTCCGAATGTAAGAGTCGAGAAGCCGGCTGCGAACTGCCCCAGTCCTTGGCCCACGGCAAGGCTTGTGTTCGTCTTTTCAAATGCAGTCAGCGCATTACTGGCCGCGGTTCCCGAAACTGTGGGACTCACGTTGTAACTGGATTTCGCCGTTAAGTTTGCGGCCATGATGGCCCCAGCAGCGGCGATCGGAAACATCGACAATCGATGAGTGGTCGTGCCGCTGGATATGAGATCGCTCCACTCAGCCACGTTGTTCGGCGGACTTTGGGAATTTTGCGGCGCTTCGCACGTTACCAGTTCGGCGCCGAAATCCGCTTCCGTTCCGCCGGCAATTGTGAACAACCGGAATGCGCCATCGCGGGACGTAATTGCACCATTCAAAATGATACCTGCTACGGTACCGTGCCCGGCTCCCGGGACAGCAACGTACGGATCTTCAGCGCACTGCGCGCGAAAGTCTTCGATGGTCCACTCTGACTCGGGAACGACGGCGAGCGCGGGCACGGCGTCCGTTGCCGTCGGCTTACCGTTGTCCTCTTTATACGCGCATGGACTGCTCGTCTGAGCGACAATGCCCGGGACGTTGTCGTTGTCGTAAGGCGCAGGGATGGTACCTGGTTTATGGGGCGTCGTCGCGGCAATGGTGCACACCGAGCTTTGAAGACGCTGCGCTATCATGTAGAGAAGGAGCGCATCCGGATTGTCGACGGCCGCCGACATCGCTGACCCGGCCGTAGCACCGCCGGAACTCTTTGAGCCGGACGAATTGCCACTCTGTGACGACGCCGCAGGCGCAGCCCCTCCCGAAGCCATGAGCACATAAAGCGTCGGGCGACTTGCTGTGTACAGCACAGGTTGCGGCGAATTCTGAAGTGCAAGCGCTGTCGCGAGCAATGGCGAGCAGTACCGGTCAAGACGAAGCGCAACGACGCCCAGGTACGTTGCCATAGCGGCGACATGTGCATTCGCTGCTTGATCGTTTTGGGTATCGATCGCTTTTCGTTCCGCTGCGGTCGCCTTCGCCGGCGGAATCTTCGCGATGGGAGACTTCGGAGGCCCGCCGTAAAGGATAGCAGAAGCCGTATAGCAACGAGCCTTCTCCGGCGCGGTTGCGTGTACGAATCCCGCATTGGCAAGCCCGACGAACGCGGTGGCACACAAAGCTGCTTGTACTTGCAGTTCGGGAAGCATGAGCGTTTGGTACGTCGCGTTGCTCGCTTGGGACGAATCGAAGTTTGACGTGCACGAGTTCTGCCCGGTGGCGGATGACGCACTTTGCGCGGGCGTTACCGGGCTTGCATATGCTGTTTGGACAAGGAGAAGAACGCAGCAGACGGACGCCACGAACGCAGACCGCATCTCATAGTAGGTAGCACGAAGGCACGAACGCATCGGACACCCTCCGGAAAACGCTGCAATGCGACTTCGGCGGCGTTCGTCGCTAGCCCTGCCCAGCGACGACCAGAAAGCTAGCGCTCAGTTGGTGTCTGCAGGCTCCCACGTCCGTGAAACGTGGCACCCGGGAAGGGACGTTAGGCGGGATTTCTTTTGCCTGCGCCCTGGCGTAGCGGCCGACGTGGCGTCACATCCCCCAAGGCGGCGTGGGCTTGAGTCAGAGATGACGCTGTGCAATACCAACGTGCTGATGGTCTCGCAAGGGAGGAATGCAGAGGTACGTTTATCGCTAACCTTCGGCATGCAAGAGAACCTCCATCGCGATCGATTTTACGAAAGAAAACTCCTGATCCGGATTCGCTTTGCGTTGCAGTTCGCGCTTTAAACGACTCTTTATACTTGGGTTACGCTCAGCGACATATCTCGAACGCTCGGCTTCGAGCGCCTTGAGCGCTTCCGCCCTGCGTCGTTCGAGATCATCGCGATTGAGCTCGATGACCTCGATTGTGACCTCGCCTCGGCGCGTGCGGTGAAACAGGCGGGGCCCGAGAGCGTGCAGATGTACCGAGGGATCGTCTCGCGTAGGATCGATCAGCCTCTCGTCGTCGTCATCTTGCGGCGCCTCATAGTCCGATTTGTTGTTGTTGCAGCATGCGCAGGCTATGGTTAAGTTCATGTAGTCTAGCGTCCGACTTACGGGATCGAAACCCTTCGCGAGAATGTGCTCCACATCGCCGAAATAGACGTGAAGAAAGAAGGCTTCGCAGTAGGCGCACTTCTTGTGGGTTTCCGCCAACAGCGCTTCCTTGGCGACCTTATATTGCGACAGAAGGTACGTATTCGACGGGTCCGCTTTCAGCCGCTCCTCGAACTTAGCCAGGTCCATAATGAGCTTTGCAAATCTTGGGTCATCCGCTGCAACCTTTTGACAACAATCATGCCGGCGCAGACCAATCCGGGCCGCCTCGCTCCATTCGCCTACTCGCTTCGATCAATGCCGTAGGGAGATACTGCTCGAGCTGAGCGGGGCGCAGCCCATCCTCTAGGTCGTCGAGCGCCGCATCATCCATTCCGCCAGCCTCCGCTCTATCGAGGAGCCGCTTCAAATCAGAAGCCGCCCATTCGGGCATCGTATAGTCAACGCCGAGAATCTCGGCGAGCACATCGTTCGCCGTCCCGGCTCGTTCGAACACAGGAATGGCCCTGCTGACGACACGCGTCTGCACCGCCTGCTGCGGATCCTCGGAGGGCTCGTCGTCCTCAAGCAGTTCGCCCTGGATCTTAGGCGGCGCGTATTCGGCGGAGCCGTCGGTAAGCTGCGAAGTCGAGGGCTGCCTGCTCAGCGCGTAAACCATCGAATCCTTGACGGAAGTCACGACAAGTGGCGAATGCGTCGTAACGATGAACTGAACGGCAGGAAACTCCGTGATCATACGCGGCAGGACGCTGCGCTAGAGCGCGGGATGGAGGTGGTTCTCGGGTTCGTCGATGAGCGCAACGAAACGTGAATACCGAGCCGAATAGGTGAACAATTGAAAAGCGATATCGATTAGCGCCGCGACGCCTCCGGAGACCGTATCGATGTCGAACGAGCCGGTTGTAGTCTCCAACAATACGCGATTGCCGGCGTGATCCATGCGCAGTTTGTCGAATCCCAGCGACTGCGGTAGCACGCCGCGCAGGATTTCTTCGAAGCTTTGCGCGTCCTTTGCATCCATTAGGTTCAGTGCGACCCTCAGGAAACTCACCGCGCCGCCTTGACGCTCGACGCGCTCACCAGTCCAGGCAGGACGCACGCGCATTTGATATTCGTCGAACATCTCTGGCAATGAGAGACCTCGCCGTCGCACGGCGACCGGTGTCGCGGGGGCGAAAAGCGGACGGTGCGAGGGGATGTAGATCCCAGGAAGGCGTGTGATCGGTTCCAGCCGCGTACGTAGCGTATCATCCTTGCCTTCGTATAGACGAACCTGGAGCGTTCCGAGCCGCGCAAGGACAATCTCGCCGATTTGCGTTACGTCGACGTTGGGCGTGTCTTGTGGTGTAGAACGGAAACTACGCCAGACGTCTCCAAAGAATCTTGCGACCGAGCGCAGCAAATTCGGCGCCGAGGCAAGAGGTATGTCCCATCCTACGGCGTTGCCGAGTAGATGCATGAGCGTGTTCTTGCCAGTCGCGTTCTCGCCGGTGATGATCGTCAACCGCTCATGAAAGGCAATCGTGATGTCGTCGAACTGGCGCCAGCCGCCAAGCGAAAGGCTCTTGAGCGTGTCCGACTTCTCTAGGGGTTCCGCCTGCATGACGCCGCCTCGCAAAGTTTAGTATGAGCGCTCGGGATACAACTCGCTCGACGATGGTCGCCGATTTTCGCTTGCGACTTACTACGCGAACTCGGTGACCTCGTGCTTGAGGATCTTTGGTCAGGGCTTACTGGTCCATGCGACCATGCTTTTCCGGATGCGCGTCTCGAGAGCTATGGCGGCGCGCTGCAACTCCGATTAACTCTTGAGCGAGCCGCGCGGGACGAGATGCGGTGGCGGGTTCGGCTGGTGATCGTCGAGCGCCCCGAGATTGTCGTACGAATCGGCTAACGAAACCGTGTCGCGCACGAGCGCGTCGACACCTGTCCGGTCGCTGGTCTTCAGCGGATAGCTGCGCGCCGGCGTTCCGTTTCGGGCTTCAATGAGCGCCGAGTACGAAACGTCCGGAGCCTCAGGATTGCGGACATCGCCTCCGAACATGCCGAGAAATGCGCGTAGGGAGCTCATAGTCGTGCGGAAGCGCAACCAGCGATGATTTTCCCAGCCCAGTTGCGGCGGCTTGACCGGATCGAGCGTGCTCGGGTCGCGAAAACGGCTGGCTAACAGCGCACCGGCAGCGGCCCCACGCTTCTGCAGGCGCGAGAGAACTTCTGGTGGCATGTCGAGATTGAGCCCGCCTTCGTCGGTGTCGAGGAATACCGTCACGATGCGGTCTCGGTACCCCGGCAGAGTCGCTTGCGTGTTGTCGTTCCAGTTCTGCATGGCATTTACGATGGCGCTGACGAAGCCGGTCAGGCCGTGGATACGATTGAACGCCGGGAGACGTCCGTCTTCGTTCCGAGTGATCATGTAGACGTTCTGGGCCTCGTCGGCGACGCGGTGCTTGCCCGGAGGGAATGCGGCGAGATTCATCGCAAACGTCGGCCAGCGTGGAAGCGGCGCGTCGAATAGCGTGATGGGGAAGTTGCTCGAGAGGCCCCCGTCCGAAAACCACACTCGTTCCAACGGGAAAAACCCGTCGGGCTGCGGAGCCGCGGAGCGATCCGCTGCGTACAACGGAACCGCGCTTAGCAGGACCGGAAAGGCCAGACTCATGCGCGTAGCGACGATGACCGGCATATCGCCCATTAGCGGCAATGCGCGCTTCGGGAGCAGCCGCTGGAACCGCGCCGCTTCGTCTGCATCGCGCGGTGCCCGCGACCGTGCGATCATCCATCCGACGACGTAATCGGGAACGTACCGCTTCAGCTCGTCGGGATCAAAGAAGAATTCGTGCGTCGTGATCGGAAAACTATACGGGCGGCCGTAGGTCACGTTGGTTGTGATCATCTCCAGGTTCACGTCGGGCGTTTCGGGCTGTTCCTCGAGCCCCGGCAGCGCCGGATCGCGGCGCGCGTCCCACAGCATCCCAAAGGTGAGGGGCACATTGCCCGGAAGCCCAGCCGTCCGTTGCATCTCCGCCGCGAGCCAAGTTGACAGCGCGACCTCGCTCGTACGGTCGGCATCGTTCATGCCGGTAACTAACCCGTAGCCGTTCGCCGGCAGCCGGCCGAGAAGGTCGCGTGCGAGCGCGATCGCCGCTGCAATCGTCACACCGCCCGCGATGGTCGCGGCCGCAATAACGATCGCGAACCACCACAACCACGCGGCCGTCTCATCGCGCGTGCGCGCGACCGCGACCAAGGACACGACACCGGGAGCGGCACCAATAACGGACGCGAGCGGATACGCCCACAGAAGGCCACACCACTTCGCGAGGAGGGCGGGCCGAAATCGCGGCCGTCCCGCCAGGCTGATCAGGGTGCGAAACAGCGATGTTGTCCTGCTGTTCGGCGCGAACAATTTGAACAGGCGCGAGTCCGTCATGAGGTACGTCGGGATCTGTCCGACCCGATCGAAACTCTCGTACGAGCCGTCGATGTACCGCCGGCGCTCGGCGGCAGCCGTGAGCGCGGCAGCAATTGCACCCGCCGACGTGCCGCCGACGTTCTTGAAAACGAAGTCCTTCGCGATCTCGACTACGGCCGCGGGATACACTATCCCACTCGTGATACCGCCCTTCATCACGATGTCACAAAACCGCGGCATGCGCTCTCCCCCGGGCACCCGCGAGCAGTTTCTGGAATCGCTCGCTCGCCTTGTACTTAGCGGCCCGCGCAACCGCTCCTTGTGGCCTAACGCGCCGCCGCGCGTCACCGCCGCGAACGCGACGGTCACGTGCGGCATGCGACTCAGCGTAGGCTCCGCGACCGCCGAGCAAGCGTCGTATCGCTATCGACCTTCAAGGCCGCGATCTCGCCCCGCCGTCCGATGGCGAAGACATTGCCGACCAGGTCTAGGCCTTGGCTGCCGCAGCGCAACTCGCAGATTCCATCGCCGGAGTGGTTGCCGGAAGTTGTACCTTCGCGGTGCGCGGGCTTGCCGGCGCTGTTGCCCGCGACTCGCTGGTGCCCGGCATCTTGATCCCGCCGGGTGCCGTGCGGACGCTCATCTACCGCGTATGCGAACCGGACATCGCGAGCCCGAGCAAAGCGCGCGGGCTCGCGCCGGCCATGCGCAACAGCACGATGCGGGCGTTGATCGGATATGACGTGCTCGCGGACGTGCACGCGATTCGCGTTCCGATCACCTTCATCCGGGAGTCGCTTACGAGGTTGGCCGACGACTTTGATCAGGTTGCACTCGGCGACATCGCGGCGGACGTCGCGTTTCGACCTCGGGTAGTTCACTTCTGCCCGGGCCGACGAGTGCACCGAAAGATGTACGGCTGTTAGCTGCGGCGGCCCGCTCGTGATCGCCATGCGATTACGAGCCGACCCACGTGTCTGTTTCAAGTAAGGCTTCCCGCCTTTTTTTCACGTAGCATGCCGGGTGTACGAAGAACGCCGCAGATCCCTCCTGCTTTGGGCGCGTGCGCTGACGTCGCCGCTGGAAGGACCCCTGGTCAACGCGATTGCGCGGACGTGTGGCGTGCTTCGAATTCCGCGAGACTCGTCTGCGGGATGCGGACGAGTTTTCCGATGCGGATGACGCCGGAGAGCTGGCCGCGGCGGATCCAGCGGTGGACCTGCTCCCGGCCCGTCCGATAGCGACGGGCGACGTCGGCGACAGTGAGGAGCGTATCGTCTTGCGGGGGCGGTAGTTGCGGCTTGGCCTTCGCCATGAAGAACCTCGTAGGGCAATGCCGGCCCGGCCCGCGCGGCCGAGAACCGAGAGTGCCCGCGTCCGAGGAAGGACCGGTTTGTGGTCGCCGCGACACCGCGCCACGCTCCATTGAGCGCCGGTTTGCCACCACTTCTCGTCGACCCGTCCGACTCGACTCGGGCTCCGCAGGAACCCTACACCGAACGTTCCGCCGAGCAAAAGTCCCCGCCGACCGCGTGGTCGAACGAGATCCTCTACTTGCCCTCAGTATAGCACCGGCGCCCAGAGCGTGCAAAGCGACGCCGACGGCACGGCTCCTACCTCAATCGCGAGCGACCTCGACCACGCGGGACAGCCTAGCCGTCCGGTCAGATCTAGCAGCGCACGTCCGTGCGTCCAAAGGCGCCCTCGAAGCCCCCGATTGGTTCAGCCCCCGATCGCGTGTTTATCGGCGCTATCGATTCCAAGTCGAGCCGTCGGTGAAGTGCGCGGCGAGCGGGATGCACAAGATCCGGTTCACGTCGTGACCGTTGAAGTTGGAGAAACTCCATGCCGGAGAGTTCGGAAACGTCGGCTGGGTCAGGAAGCGGTCCGCGAGCGCGGCTTTCCGCGGCTCGATCGTTACCCTGGGCGAGAACAAGCCGTACATCGTGCCGGACTCCGTCTGCAAAACCTTCCCGAACGGGTCCACGAGCTGGAATCCGAACTTGACCACGTCGGCCGTCTTGGCGGACGCATTTTCGAACGTCACTCCGACGGTGATGTCGTAGTCGTTGTTGCTCGGGTCGTCGAATCGGCCCTCACAGGCGGTCACGACGATCGGTGCTGCCATCGGCACAGAGCTCGGACGCATCACAGGCGGCGGGGGGAGCGGTACGGGTGTCGTTTGCGGCTCCGGGGCATTCGCTACGACGCGCTCGCCGTACGTCGTGCCGTCGTTGAAGAGCACGTAGTCGACGGTGCACGTGGGCAGGACCCGGGCCCGCAGGGCGCCGTCCTCGACGACGAGTTCGTGCTCGACGACGTCGCCCTTGCGGCGTAAGCCAGCGTCGCTGGCGTGCCTCAAGACGCCACCGCTGTTGATTTCGAACTGGACGAAGCGGATCGCCTTCCCGGAGTGGGTGACGTAGCTGACTCGCACGGTGTTCGCCAGCAGGCTTGCGAGACCGATGCCCGCCGGCACCGGATTGCACCCCACCACGTCGATCGATTGAGTGGACGCCGCACCGGGTGTTGCGGCCGCGCCGACGGTATTACCGGCTGCGATAACGCAGAGCGCGATGAAACCACACCATCCGACACCATGGCGCATGAGGCCGCGACTTCTGCACCGCAGTGGACGTCCCTCCGGGCTGCAAATACTGCCACGGCGCCGAGAAGCGAATGGCCGCCGCGGTCGACGAGGACCGTGCCTCGGTCGAAGCGTAGTAGAAGTTTCTCGCCATGGGCGCCGGGGGATCGTGATCGTGTCGATGCGCGCTCGAATGAAGCGTCGTTGTGTCGCGGGACGCGTGCGAAGTCGAAGCTCCGCGCCCCTCCGCGGCACTGGCGCATTGCTCCTCGGGCTGATGACGGCATGCGCACCGAACGGTGGGCATCGCATCCGGGTGGCTTCCCGCCCGACGCCTCCACCGATCGCGCAGCGAACGTTTCCGCCCGTTCACGACGAGAACTTTCAACCGCTATCCGGGCGCACGAGTGTGGCGTTCGGGTCCTCGAGCGTCACGGTCGTATACGTGCCGAGCCCCGACTATGAAAACACGCAGACCCGGGTGTCCTACTCGCACGCCGGCAAGACGCTCTTCGACCGTTCCGTGTCGCCTGATGCCCCGTTGAGCGTGGCGCTCGTCGCGACGCACACGACCCGCAATCCGTTGGTGGTCGTGAAGACCACGAGCGGTGGCATGCACTGTTGCATCGGGAGCGTGGTGGTGGAGGCCGAGAACGACACGGACGTGCACGTTCGTCGGGACGATTGGGGCGACGGCGACTTCGAAGTCCGCCGCGGCACGCCGACGCGGGATCCCATCCTGGTCGGAAGCGAGCCGGCGGCACCGTACGCGTTCGGCGCCTTCTCCGGGACGGCGTTCGTGGTGAAGGTCGTCCGGTACAAGAACGGTGAGCTCGTCGATGCGGCGAAGGAGTACCCGGACATCGTCGGAGCGGACGCGCGGCGCCATCTCGCGGATTACCTCCACGAGGGCGCCGGCGATCGGCCCTTGGGAAAGTCCTCGCTGCTGGCCTACATGATCGACATGTGCCGCATCGGCAAGTGCAACGCCGGGTGGAAGGAAGTCAACAACATCTACGGCGAGCCCGACCGGGACGAGTTCCTTCCCGTGGTGCTGCAGGCGCTCCGTAAGTATGGCACGGCGACACCGACAACGCCGTAGCCTAAAGCGACAGGCCGTCGATCACCTCCTGCCGCTGACTCGCTCGCAGGGCGCGAATGATCGGCGTCGCCGGGAAAGCGGCAAGACGGTGTTCTTAACTTCGCGAGCCGCCTTCCGTAGCTCGCGCCCCGATCGCTGCTACGGTCGTCTCGGCGTCGGCGATCGCCATGTACAATTCGCCGTACCGCGAGCGCACATATCTCTCGACGGCTTCGATTTCCGCCGTCGCGACCGCGCCGTCTTCATCGACGTAGCTCCACGAAAGAGCAGCGCACGCCCTTTGTGAGAACGGCCTCAGAACCGGAGTGACATCGGATCCTTTCGTGGGCCCCGCATCGAGCAGAGCGGTGCAGAGAATCGCCTGCAAGACCAGGACCCGCCAGAGCACCCGATGCCTTTCGGGATGAAAGCCGCGAACGAGTCCCTCGACGTCACCGAGTGGATTTTCCTCCTCGGAGCAGCCCGCGTCAAAGTCGCTGAACGAGCGGCAGTACAGTTGGCCGCGGGAGTCGAGCGCTATCATTGCGTCGACCGCCCGCTCCAAGAACCCGAGCACGATTCCCTGGCGGTCCGCGGCAGGGTCGGACCTCTTCCGGGCCGCGTCATGCTCGCGCGATGGGTCGGGGATATACCGAATCGGCGGCTCGGCTTTCGCCAAGTCGTAGTCTTGCATCCAACTCTCGTAGAGAATTTTCGCGATGACGTAGTATCGTGTGAGACGCGCGCTGAGCCGCAGATCGACCGCCGTCAGGTTACGACGCAGCAGCGTGAACAGAACCGACGGCAACAGCAGCGCATAGGCGATGGAACGGGGATAGTAGGAGTCCGCCTTCGGGTCGACCCAGGGCGAGAGGTTACCGGAACGCGCTTCTTCCGCGAGCGACAGAATAGCGGTCAGAGCGTCGTTCGCGCGCTCCGTCAGTTGAAACAGGACCGGTTCGGCCGCTTCGTACAGACGCTTCCGCGCGTCGAACTCGTACGATCGTCGCGCGGCCGCCTCCGCCTGTTCGAGGCTCGCCGCGCGATTGATGGCGGCGACACGCGATGCCGTCGACGCCGCGACGGCGGCGGAAACCGCCGCGCCCGCAGCGGAGACGGCGGCTGCGACGACGGTCGCGATATCGGCCATACTTGTCCCCCGTTTACGCACCATATTTCCGGCCGATGGTCCGCTGCCCTGTCTAGATGCGCTGCTTCTCCCAAAGCGACGCGCTGTGCCCCGCCGTCAGTATTTCGTACAGCGAGATCGCGCCGAAGTCACCACCGAGACGGTGCCGGTCGGCCGGACTCGAAAAAAGCAGGTACACCTCGGCTTTCATGTTCGTTCGCCCGAGGTCTCCGACGGCTCGGTATCGTCGGCAGATCTATCGGTACGAGCCGGCGCTTTTCTTGCGACGGGGCCCGATGCGCTGCCAGCATTCGACGAACCCGATTCCGCAGCCCGCGGTGCCTCGGCGCCCGAGGCATCCCAGCCCTTGCGCGCGCGTCGCGCGAACAATTCTATCCGCGGCACCCGCGGCCACAACTTCTCGACCGCCTCATACATGGCGTCTGGCTTGGCGGAGTGCTCAGTGCGCGGCGCCTGGATTACGGACGGAATCCCGTGGTCCGCGACGGGCAGCCACGCTCCACGGCTGGACACCAGTAATGACTCGTGCACTAGCCGGAAGGCGGAACCGTTCCCGAACGCGCCGTCCTTGTACCAAATGACTTCCTGCTTGTACGTGAATCCCCACGATCGGACGAGCGTGAACGCCTCCTCGAGGAAGGAGCTCGTGGCCCATAGCAAGAGGACCGCGTCGTCGGCCGCGAGCGCCTCGATCGTGGACTTCGTCGCGAGCAGTTGCTCCATCGTCATGGTGGGATAGTACGTGGCGGCAGCCCCACGACGGCCGATTCCCGAGTCGTCGTACGCCCACGGCGGGTCAACCATGAGGACGCCGTAACGTTGCGCGAGCGCGGCCGCGTCCCGCACGTTGGCCAGTACGCGCGTGTCGCGCTCTTTGCGCCAAGCCGCGACCGGATCTGCACCCTGCTCGATGGCGTGCAGCGCGCTGGCCTGCTCCTTCGGCGCGAGGCTCGCAAGCCGAACGCAATCCTCAAGCCCAAGCGAGCCGAGGCGGGCGAACACGGCCGGCGCATCCTGCTGGAGCCGTAATAGCGCCCTCTGGTGACCAGTACCTGATCTTGGACGCCGCCGGTGAGCGAGAACACGGGACTCAGCGTGTATCCCGCCTGCAGCGCGTAGATGGTCTGCGTGCCGCCGGCCGAGAATGCGCTCGTCCCGGTCGGGGCCGTCGCGTCGACTTGCACGCCGTAGTTGCACTTCGGTGTGTAGCCCAGCACCGCGTTCCACCGTGGCAAGGAACGTCGCGCGGTTGAGCGCCTGGAGCACCGACGGGTATGGCGCGTATTCTTGGACGGATTGCGGACGTCGCGCGGAGCGAATGCAATACCAAGGCCGACAGAGGTTGGCACAATCGCGCCAACGGTCGGTTACGTGCGCTCGGGAACGTCGCGCGACGAACGTTCCTCGAGTATCGCATCCGCGATGACGAACGCGCCGAACACCACCGCTCGCGCGATGACTTGAGCAGCGAGAAGCGCGACGCGGTCGGACGGCTCAGTGAAGCCGCCCGTTCCGTGCATGGCCCATGTAAGCGCGCTTTTCATGCGCTGGTCCTCAGCGGGGTTCACTTCGTCTCCCGCGCGTGTGGCCATTGGGTGTGACCGGCGAGAGTCGGTCCGGCAAGCCGAGGTCGCCGGCCCGGTGCGCGTCATCAATGCGATGTGGCCACGATGATTCGAGTGTCATATGCCCCTGCGAATCGGCCCCGCCGTCGCCCGTACGTATCCCGCTGGTGCCGGTCCGTTCACGTTCATGATGATCATGACGTTATAGGCCCACTCCGCACCATACGTACTGTAGTTGAACGCGTTGGCCGACTCACCGAGTCCCACCCACACGTCGACGGTGTTGGAGAGGTTCATGTAGTGGCCGGTGTTGTCCGCAAACGTGCAGGTCTGCCAATCGCCGTTCGGGCAGTTCGCCTTCTCGGACATCCAGTTCGTGTCGGCCTGGAGGTATGCACCCGCGTTGCCCACGAGAGCGAGGACACCGCTCGCGCCATACATGGCGCCCGGCTGCTGCCCGTAGGCCGTCTGATACGGCGCGTAGCCCGCATCACCGTAAGTCGTAGCGCCGGAGACGACATCCGCCGCCCACTTGCGCGCCTGCTCTTCGGCGTACTCATCGACCGCGAGATTGGCGAACGAGGTCGGCGACGAAACGGTCGCGCGCTGAGCGTTCACGTCAGCGAGCCAGTGCTGCTCATCACTTGAGAGCGCCGTGATCTTGAAGGTGCCGAGCGCATTCGCGCCGCTTGCGACCGCGATCTGGGCATGCAGCGTAGCGTAGCCTGCACCGTTCGCGACGGTCAGCATGTGCGCTCCAGCCGTAACGTTGTTGATCGTGAAAGTCCCGTTGCTCGCGGTCATCGCCGTCTGCGCGGGCGCTGCCGGCGTTCCGCAGACGTTGAGGCTCTGCGTCTGCGCTTCGTTGCAGGTCGAGGCGTTGGGAAGGCTTCCCACGGTGACCGTCGCGCCCGAGAGGCCAGCGCCGGTTGCGTAGTCCACGACGGTCCCGCTGACCGTCGTCGCTGTGGGAGCCACCGTCGGAGTGGACGTGGGACTCGAGACGGGCGGTGCCACGGCGGAGCCGCCTCCGCCCCCTCCACCGCATGCCGAGAGCATCCACAGAAGCGCGAAGGCGCAAAGAAGACGCGGTTTCACTGGACGGCCACGTCACGATAGGTGGCATTAGCGCTGACGAGGTCCGGCACCATAAACGTCGCGGTGGTCGTCACGGTGGCGTGCGGCGGAATGGTCATCGGCCCGATGCGTCCGAAGTCCGCCGCCGGATCGACCTCGTACGCTATCGTTGGCGTGTCGCCGAGCGGATTCAACTTCGCGTACGTCGGGGCCGGCTGGTCCATCGCCGCGTACGTCTTGCTCGCGCCGTTCGCAAGCGTGAGCGTCAAGACGACATCGGAAGGTTGCAGCGTTGCAGGCGTATCACCGCCGGTGATGGCGAGCGCGTCGTGGACGTACAGTACGCCGTTCACGTTGTCGGTCCACGCGCTCGTTATCGCGATGTGCACGCGCGGCCGTTGTGTTGGCGCGGGGGCACTTCGCGAGGGAGCGAGCCCGCTTTGTGGCTCTTGCCCGACATCGTTGGCTGACGCATGCCGTGGCGGGAGCAGTTTATCGGTCCATCGCTGCCCGTACGTCCACTTCTTATTGGACGTGAAGGTGGCAGATTGAATGCGGCATGTTGCTCGTACGATGGCGCTTGCTGGTTCGCTGAACCCAGCGCTAGGGTCGAGTTGCACGATGGTGTTTTCGCCGCCGTCGACCGGAGGGCTGATGGCATTGCTTGGTTTCGCTTCACCGACGAGCGTGTTGTCTTGGTCGAAATAGCGTATGTCAACGGCGATCGAGAGCAGGCCGTGCGTGGTGCGGTTATTGACGACGGTGTAGAGCCAGGCGTTCTTCCTGCATGACGTGATGGCCACAGGCGCGTTCGGGACCGGCACCACGGCGATGGGGATTCCATCGCTCTGAGCGAGAGCGCTCATCGGACTCGCGAGGGCGAGAAGGACCGCCGCAGCGACGAACGCGCGACGGACGGGGCGCTGGGACACGGGACACCTCCTCGAGAGCCGGGACCAGGCGATGCCCGCGATCATACCGCTACTATAAGTTCTGTTCCTTCAGGCAGCCGGGACGCGACGATGTCGCCGTGCCAAGGCAGCGAACCGATTTGGTGGCACTGCGTCGTCTGGGCGACGTGGTCGTACGGCGGCGTATCACCTCGGATCGCACGCAGGAACAGATTGCGGAGGCGGCTGGGCTCTCGGTGCAGTTCTTGCGGTGACGTCGCCCCGGTAATCCGGGCCAGCTGAGACTGTGGGTTCCGCCGGCCGAAGGGCCGAAGGAGCCCGCCCATGCGGAAGACCCGCTTCACCGAGACGCAGATCGTCGCGATCCTGCGCGAGCACGACGCCGGCGCCT
>DASRGU010000003.1:0-104782 GCA_035650875.1 Vulcanimicrobiaceae bacterium | reverse complement strand
GGCGCCACCCGCTCGTCGAGAACGTCGAACGCGGCGTCGCTCAAAGCGTCGTCGCCGAAAACGCCACCGAGGCGCCCCATCAGACGCGCCGCGATCTGCTCGAACATCGTGCCCTCCTTGGCCTCGACGAGCTTCCCGGGTTCATCCTGATCCCGAGGGGCGGGCGCTGCGACGTCATGGCGGCCGCCCCCTTTGACGTCGAGTAAAGTGTTCGTTACAAAGGAGCGCCCTCGCTGACGTAGAAATGGCTCGACCCCAAGGGATCACCCTCGGGGCCGAGGACCGGGAGCGTTCGCGCGACCGACCCGACGCCCCACCATCACGAGGAGCGTCACTTGTCGTCTTCCACGCCTGCGAATCAAACGCCTGTTCGCCGTGCCAAAATTACGGCACCGCAGGCCGTGATGAAAGATCCGACGCTCTCGTCGTCAGCGCGCCTGCTATATCAGCTGCTGATAGGGACGCCCGGCGCGCTCGACACAGGCGCGGTGCAGGTTCATCGCCGCGATCTCGCCGCGTGGATCGGCGTAACGGAGTCGCAGGTGAACACACTGGTCAACGAGCTGCGCGCCGCCGGGGTCATCGAAACACGACGTCAGGGGCCGCATCGGCCGCTGAAGTATGTGCTGCTCGCCTTCGCCGGCGCGTTGGCGATCGCGACGTCGACCGTTCCATCGCCGAGCTCGGCGTCGCAAATGCCACTACTTGAGACAAGTAATTCAACCGGCCTTGCATTTTCCATGCACGAAGGGCTCGTATCAGCGGCTCGGCCACTGCCAGCGCGGTGCGTCCAGCCGCGTCAGGCCGTCGACCAGCGTTTCGCCGTCCTCTTTGCGCAGCCGCACGTGCGAGCACGCCGGAGACGCGGCGAGCGCGGCGATCAACGGCGGCGCGTGCGAGACGACGACCACCTGCGTGCGCTCCGCCGCGACCAGAATGAGCCGCGCGAGGGCTTCGAGCAGGTCCGGGTGCAGGCTGTTCTCCGGTTCGTTCAGCACCATGAGCTGCGGCGGCCGGGGCGTCAGCAGCGCCGCGCTCCAGAGCAGATAGCGCAGCGTTCCGTCGGAGAGCTCGGCGCCGCGCAGCGGACGCGTCAATCCCCGCTGGGCGAAGCGGACGTCGAACGGGCCGTCGGTGTCGACGGTGAGCCGGCTTCCCGGGAACGCATCCGTGATGGTTGCGGCGAGGGCGTCGCGGTCGCCGATCTCGACGATCGTCTGGAGCACGGCGGCGAGATTCCCGCCGTCGTCCGCGAGGACGGGCGAGTACGTGCCGATCTGCGGACGCCGCGCCGGGGCGTCGGAATCGGTCCGGAACTGATCGTAGAAGCGCCAGCGCCGCACGGCTTCGCGGATCTCCAGCATCTCCGGCGCCCGCATCGGGTCCGCGATGCTACCGAGCATGCTGTCGGTGTCGGCGAGGTCTTCGGTCAGCACGACAGGTCCGTCGTCGTCGGCGGACATCGTCTGGACGAGGTTGTTGCGGCGCTCGACCATCGCACCGCGCGGACGGTAGACCGGCCCGTGCCAGATGCTTTCGCGCTTCACGCGGGGATCGAACACGAACGCCGAGTTCGAGGGGATCGGGTGACCGAGGTCGATCGCGTAGCCGTAGACGTCGCCGGCGAAGCCGAGCCGCAGGGCGACCGGTTCGCCGAGCGTGACGCCCTTCTGCGAGCCGGCCCAGAGCGTCGAGCGCAGGCCGCCCTCGCGCGCGAGCGACGCGACGACGGAGTTCGCGGCGGCGTCGGCGAGCAGGCGCAGTGCGCGATACAGGCTCGTCTTTCCGCTGCCATTCGCGCCGGTGACGAGCGTCAGCGGCGCGAGCGGCAGCACCAGATCGCGCAGTGAACGGTAGCCGTTGACTGCGACGACCCGCAGCATGCAATGCGCTATTCTGCGACGAGGCCGCCGACCCGGCCCACCGCCCGGGGCCGCGAAGAACGATCGCTCTGTACGGCGAGAAGGCGTGCGACCATCCGCATCGGCCCCGCGCGCGGGTATGGAACGCGGACAGACCGAAGGCCCGGGCCCAATGACGCAGAGCTTGGAACGCACCCGTCCCGCCGGCGGGGAGGTGACGCCTGAGTACGTCGAGCTCGTCGAGCGCTGGGAGGCCAAAGCCGCCGCCGCGCCGATGCGCAAGGGCGTCGGTTCGGGCGCGATCGACCGCACGATGTCCGACATCCCGCTGAACGTCGTGTACGGGCCGGAGCACGTCGCGCACCTCGACCCCGTGCGCGACCTTGGGCTGCCCGGCGAATACCCGTACACCCGCGGGCTGCACCCGACGATGTACCGCTCGCGGCTCTGGACGACTCGGCAAGTCTCCGGCTTCGCGACCGCGCGCGAGACGAACCGGCGGTACCATTTCCTGCTCGAGCAAGGCCAGACGGGGCTCTCGGTCGCCTACGACATGCCGACGCTCATGGGCTACGACTCCGACAGCCCGCACGCCCGCGGCGAAGTGGGGCGGTGCGGCGTCGCGGTCGACAGCGTGCGCGACATGGAGACGCTCTTCGAAGGGATCGACCTCGCGAAGATCACGACGTCGATGACGATGAACGGGCCGGCGTGCGTCATCCTCGCGCAGTACATCGTCGCGGCGGAGAACAAAGGGATTCCGCGCGCGGCGCTGGGCGGCACGATGCAGGCCGACATCCTCAAAGAGTACATCGCGCAGAAAGAATGGATCTTTCCGCCGCGTCCGCACATGCGGATCATCGGGGACATGATGGAGTTCTGCACGCGCGAGATGCCGAAGTGGAACACGATCTCAATCTCCGGTTATCACATCCGTGAAGCCGGATCGACGGCCGTGCAGGAGCTTGCGTTCACGCTGGCCGACGCCTTCGCGTACGTCGAGCTGGGCATCGAGCGCGGGCTCGACGTCGACGCGTTCGCGCCGCGCTTGTCGTTCTTCTTCAACAGCCATCTCGACTTCTTCGAAGAGATCGCGAAGTTCCGCGCCGGGCGCCGCATCTACGCGCGCCGCATGCGCGAAGTGTACGGCGCGAAGGACCCGCGCTCGTGGCAGCTGCGCTTCCACACGCAGACCGCCGGCTGCAGCGCGACGCGTCAGCAGCCCGAGAACAACATCGTGCGCGTCGCCTACGAGGCCTTGGCCGCCGTGCTCGGCGGGACGCAGTCGCTGCACACCAACTCGATGGACGAAGTGCTCGCGCTTCCGACCGAGAAGGCCGTGGAGGTCGCCCTGCGCACGCAGCAGATCCTCGCCTACGAGACCAACGTGACGAACGTCGCGGACCCGCTCGGAGGGTCGTACCTCGTCGAGGCGCTCACCGACGAGATCGAACGGCAAGTGCTGGGGTACTTCGACCGCATCGAAGAGCTCGGCGGGATGGTCGCGGCGGTCGAAGCGGGCTATCCGCAACGCGAAATGCACGACGCGTCGTACCGGTACCAGCGCTCGATCGAGTCGGGCGAGCGCGCGATCGTCGGCATCAACGCCTTCGAGAAGCCTGACGAGAAGATCGAGCTCGAGCTGCTGAAGATCGGAACCGAGATCGAGCGCGAACAGGCCTCCTCCGTGCGCGCGCTGCGTGCCGAGCGCGACGCTGCGGCGGTGGACTCGTCGCTCGCCGCGCTGAAGCGCGCCTGCGCCGGCACGGCCAACGTGATGCCGTACCTGATCGACTGCGTCCGCGCGCTCTGCACCGAAGGCGAGCTCGTCGAGGCGATGGTCGAGGTGTACGGCCGCCACAAGGAGACGGCACTCGTATAGAGCGGCAAGCGGTTGGACGCATAGCGCCGACGGGAGCCGAGTCTCTCGGCGCCCGTCGGGCTATGCAGGGCCTCGCGAGTTGTGGTCGCGCCGCTACACGCTCGGGGGTGGTGGGCCGTTCGGCTGCGATCGCACGAACACGTTGAGCGCGAGCAGTACGCAGAAGATCACACCGTCCGCGACGCTCAGCCAGAAGGACCATGTGTGTCGCCATGTCTGCGGCAGCACAGACGCGAGCGCTCCTGCGCTTGCAAACCCGGCCAACGCCCCGAGAACCAGAAGTCCGCGGAAGGACCGTTGCCGGAAAGGCGCTCTTCTCATCGACATCCCGCCTGGCGTCACTGCTTCTGTTGTTTCTTTTCCTGGTCTTCGTTGTACGCGACGATTGCCGCGCCTGCGGCAACGACCGTCGCCGCCGCGGCGCAAATTCCGGCCGTCGCAGCCGCGACCTGCCCGCCTGGAATGACAGCGGCTACTGCGGCGATCATACCCATTGTCGCCGCAACGCCGCCCGCTACGATGGCCACACGAGCCGCATCCTTGGGCTGGCGTTCGGCCGCCGCCCCCCGGACAACGCTTGACGTCGTCGAACCTGCGGTCGGCGTGTACAGCGATAACGGCTGCTTGAAGGCGTACGAACCTCCGACGCTGTTCGTAACCGTAAAGTCGATGTTCACGCCGTCGGCGTCGGCGGTGCCGCCGACGTTCCATTGGACGCCGTTGACGGTGATCGTTCCGGTTGCCTGATTCGCCGCCGTATTGACGACGACCGTACCGCCGCTCGGAAGAACGTTCGTGCCATCGGAGAGGTACGGCCCGCTCGTATACGTACCGGAGATCGGTCCCGGAGTGATGAGCGAGTCGTACCCCACCACGCTGACCGTGCCGTCGTTCGGATCGCCGGACAGCACGCTGGTGGTCGTCGTTACTGTACTTCCTGATGCATTGGCGGCATAGCCGCTGACCTGAGTCGTGCTGTCCTGTTCGCCGTAAACACGATCGCCAAGCAGCTGACCCTCCAGCATGTAGCCGCTGCTGCCGCCGACGCACGACTGTGGATTTCGCGTGACTGCTTGAGTTATCGGACCACACGACGGTGTTCGCGATTGCGTCGCTCCCGGCGGCGTTGTGCCGGAAGCGGCGCAGCCGGCAAGTGAAGCCAGCGCGACTGCAAGCGCCGCAGCGCGTTGAACCACGGATTTCATAGACACCCTGTCCCTAACTTCTGATGGTTTGTTCTACGGTACGAGCGAGTGTCAACGTGGCAGAAACGCACATCGTAGCAAGAAGCCCACACCCGGTAGTGTATGCGACGTTTGAGGCGTCGACGATCGAATCCTCGCTACGTGGCTCTTGAGATCGTTGAACGCGATCCGCAATGCTTGATTTGGGCGCCGGACTTTACGACACTTCATCGATTTCAGATTGATTGATAAGTCGCGTGGACGATGCACCGGTCCGAAGTACCTGTACGGCAGATACATGCGCGGAAACGCTGACACGGCCGATGGACTCTGATGTGCGATTCGTCATCGTACTTCGGCTCCGGCCGCGCGCATCGTTGGCGTTGTGCACGGTGAGTGCCGCATGAGCGCCGGCGAGGTTGCCCTCGATCGATCTCGAAGCTTCCACCGTGAGTTTGCCGTCATTCGTTGAACGTATCGCAGCCGGTGATGAGCGCGTCGCGCGGCTTGTCCCGTGATGGACGCGAACAGGAAGCCGGACAACGATCGGGATTTCGTCGGATACGGCGCGCGTCCGCCGGATCCGCGATGGCCCGGTGGCGCGCGTCTTGCGCTTCAGATCGTGATGAACTACGAGGAAGGTTCCGAGCTCTCCATCGGCGACGGAGACGGCGTATCGGAGACCTATCTCACGGAAGTCCCGGGGGCCACGCTCGGGTCCGGGAATCGCGACCTGATCGTCGAGTCGATCTACGAGTACGGCAGCCGCGCGGGCTTCTGGCGGCTGATGCGCATGTTCGGCGAGCGCAGGATTCCCATCACGGTCTTCGGTGCGGCGCTCGCGCTCGAGCGGAATCCCGCGGCCGCCGCGGCGATTCGCGACGCGGGATACGAGGTGTGCTGCCACGGCTGGCGGTGGATTGGCTTCTCCGGGATGGACGTCGACGAAGAGCGCGCGCAGATGCGGCGTGCGATCGAGTCGCTGACGCGTACGATCGGTGAACGGCCGTACGGATGGTATTGTCGGTACGCACCGAGCGTGAACACGCGCCGTCTCGTCGTCGAGGAAGGCGGGTTCCTGTACGACTCCGACGCGTACAACGACGACCTTCCGTACTGGACGCGAGTCGGCGGCAAGCCGCACTTGGTCATCCCGTACACGCTGGACAACAACGACATGAAGTTCTCGGTGCCGCCGGGATTCACGTCGGGCGAGGACTTCTTCCAATATCTCAAGGACGCGTTCGGCGTGCTCTATCGCGAAGGGGCGGCGTCTCCGAAGATGATGTCGGTCGGGCTGCACACGCGCCTCGCGGGACGTCCGGGGCGGGCGGCGGCGCTGGAGCGTTTCCTCGATTACGTGCTGAGTTTCCCGGACGTGTGGATCGCACGGCGGATCGACATCGCGCGGCACTGGATCGCGACGTTTCCGGTGACGCCGTGATCGCGCGCGTCGACGACGTCTCCGCCGCGCTCGCCGAGCTGGCGGTGCTCGGCGCGACGGACGCAGGCATCGACCGCGCGCTGTTCACGCCGGCCGAGCACGCGGCGCGCGAGCGCTTCGCCGCCTGGGCTCGCGCGTGCGGCGCACGCGTGGAACAGGACCGCGCCGGCAATCTGTTCGCGCGCCGAGGCGGACGCGACGCCGCGCGCGCGCCGATCCAATGCGGCTCGCATCTCGACACGGTGAAAGGCGGCGGTGCGTACGACGGCGCGTACGGCGTCGTCGCGGGGCTCGCGGTGCTCGCGCAGCTCGCGCGCGAAGGTACGCCGACCGAGTCGCCGATCGAGGTCGTCGCGTGGGCCGGCGAAGAGGGAAGCCGCTTTCCGGTCGGGACGCTCGGAAGCTCGGTGTACGCCGGGATCACGCCGTACGAACGCGCCGCGGAGCTGCGTTCCGCCGACGACGGAGAACGCTTCGCCGATGCGTTCGAAGGGCCGTACGGCGCGCTCGGCGACGTGCCCGTGCGCGAAAGCACGCAGCCTCCCGCCGCGTACGTCGAGCTGCACGTCGAGCAAGGTCCGGTTCTCGAGGCCGCCGGCGCACGGCTCGGGATCGTGAGCGCGATCGCCGGACAGCGGCGCTTCATCGTGCAGCTGCACGGCGTCGCCGGCCACGCCGGAACGGTGCCGATGGACGAGCGGTCGGACGCACTCGCTGCGGCAGCTGAGGTCGTTCTGCGCCTCGAGCGGCTCGCGTTCGGGGCGGGCGAATGCGTCGCGACGGTCGGCGCGATCGTGGTCGAACCGAACCAGGCGAACGTGATCCCCGGAAGCGCGACGCTGCGCGCTGAGATCCGGGCTCCGCGAGACGCGACGTTGGAGACAGTTTCCGGCGAGCTGCGCGCGGCATGCGCGGAGATCGGCGCACGCCGCGGAGTTCGCGTGACGCTCGAGGAGACCGAACGCCGCGACGCGGTCGCGATGGACCCGGCGCTCACGGCCATCGTCGGCGACGTGTGCCGCGAGCTCGATTCGCGTGCGCTGCCGATCGTCAGCGGCGCCGGGCACGACGCGATGTGCATCGCCCGGATCGCGCCGGCGGCGATGATCTTCGTCCCCAGCGCCGGCGGCCGCAGCCACGTCGCCGAGGAGCACACCGATCCGGCGGATCTGGCGCTGGGCGTCCGGGCGCTCGCGGCGACGGTTCTCGCCTTCGACCGGCATCTCACGAAGAGCTGACCGCGCGCTGCGCGAACGAACGCGGCGATGCTCTTCTTCATCTGCGGTTCGGTGCTGCGCGGGCAGCCCGATCACGACAACATCGGTTCGGCACGCTTCGTCCGCGAGGCGAAGACGAAGCCGATCTACCGCCTGCACTCCGTGCGCGACCAGCATCCCGGCATCTACGAGGTGGGCGAAGGCGGCGTCGCGATCGCCGGCGAGGTGTACGACCTGACGCCGGAGGAGCACGCGCACCTGCTCTCCACCGAGCCGCCGGACCTCTACGAAGCGCCGATCCAGCTCGACGACGGCAGCACCGCCAACGCGATGATCTATCCGCGCGCGCTGATCGAGGAACGCGGCTATCCCGACATCTCGTCGTACGGCGGGTGGGCGGCGTACAAGGCCTCACGCGGGTAGTCGCCCTGCGGACAGCCGCGCGCCCCGGTTAGCCGCGTGCGGCAGCGCTGCGGCTAGCGCTCTGCGGCCACGTCGGCGCTAGCTGCCTCGATACGTCGTGTAGCCGGCGCCGGAGAGCAACAGCGGGACGTGGTACTTGCCTTC
The DNA here is from genome assembly GCA_035650875.1 of Vulcanimicrobiaceae bacterium. Taxonomy (GTDB): domain Bacteria; phylum Vulcanimicrobiota; class Vulcanimicrobiia; order Vulcanimicrobiales; family Vulcanimicrobiaceae; genus Vulcanimicrobium. The sequence continues at coordinate 96,626 of DASRGU010000003.1, read as the reverse complement.
CGGCGCGGCGACGACGAAACGCACCGGAACGTCGTCCAAGAAGGGCGCGCCGCCGAGGGCGCGCAGGTATGCGCCGGCCGCGAAGACCAGCTCGTACGTCCCGGCGCGCTCGACGCGCGCGAGCGAATCGTCGGTGCGGCCGTCGTCGTTCGTCACCGCGCTCGCGATCAGCTTGCGTTCCTCGCCGTCGATCGCGTAGAGCGCGACGGGGACGCCGGCGGCCGGCGTCCCGCGCGCGACGTCGAGGACGTGCGTGGAGATCGTCGCGCTCATCGCAGCGGCGCTCCCGCCGCGATCCACGCGCCGAGCGTCGCGCGCTCCGCATCGGTCATGTGGGTGACGTTGCCCAGCGGCATCGCGTGCGAGTTCACGGCTTGTTCCTCGATTCTGCGGGCGTTCGCGGCGACGTGTTGCGGTGTGTCGAGCAGCACGCCCATCGGCGGGGCGGTGAAGCCGGGTTCGGTCGGCGTCGCGGCGTGGCAGACGGCGCAGCGTCGAGCGACGATGGGCCCGGCCTGCGCATAGCTCACCGCGCTTGCGCCGCGCTGCGGGCGCGGCGCGACGGCGAATGCGGCGACGCCGACGATGACTGCCGCCGAGATCGGCAACGCGAAGACGAACCGCCGCTTGTGCGTCAGCACGAAGAAGCGCCGCACGAGCACGCCGGCGGCGCACAGCGCGAGCAGCACGAGCCACCCGTACGGTCCCGCGTACGCGAACGGGTAGTGCGCGCCGATCATCGCGAACAGCACCGGCAGCGTGAAGTACGTGTTGTGGACGGAGCGCATCTTCCCGCGCGCGCCGGGTCGCGGATCGGGCGTCTCGCCGCGGCGCAGCGCGGCGACGACGCGCCGCTGCCCGGGGATGATCACGAAGAAGACGTTCGCGACCATGATCGTCCCCAGGATCGCGCCGACGTGCAGCGTCGCCGCGCGTGCCGAGAACAGATGGAACAGCCCGTACGTCGCCGCGACGACCGCGACGATCACCGCGCTCCACAGCACCGCGGGACGATCGGCGAACAGCCGGCACAGCGCGTCGTAGACGAACCAGCCGGCGACGAGCGTCGCAGCGCTGATGGCGATCGCCGCGCCGGCGGACAGCGCGAGAACGTTGCGGTCGACGAGCACCGCACCGGCGTCGGCCCAGTAGACGATCGCCAGCATCGCCAGCCCGGACAGCCACGTCGAATACGCTTCCCAGTAGAACCAGTGCAGATCGCGCGCGAGCGGCTCGCCGCGCGGTCCCGTCGGATACTTGAGATTGTGGTAGAAGCCGCCGCCGTGCACGGCCCAGAGATGGCCGCTGGCGCCGCGTTGCGTCTCGTCGTCCGGCGGCCGCTCGAGCTGATCGTCGAGCCACACGAAGTAGAACGACGCGCCGATCCAACTGATCCCCGCGATCACGTGCGCCCAGCGCACGATGAAACCGAGCCAGTCGAGCGCGTAGCCGTTCACGGCGACACCATGTCGGCGAGCCGCAGCCGCGCGATCGCGACGATCTCGCGCAGCGCCGCGCCGATCTCCGCCTCGCGCCCGTTGCGCAGCCGCTCGCGCATCCCGGCCAGGATCGCGGCTTTGCGGTTCTCGCGCACGCAGATCACGAACGGCAAGCCGAAGCGCTCGCGATAGGCCGCGTTCAGCGTCCCGAACTCTTCCACTTCATCCGGCTCGAGGCGGTCGAGCCCCGCCGAGGCCTGCTCGTCGCGAGAAGCCGCGCTCAGCCGTCCCTCGCGCGCGGCCTTCCCCACGAGGTCGGGGTGCGCGGCGATCAGCGCGGTCCGCCGTTCGGGCGACGCTTCGTCCACGATCGCCGTCATCGCGCGAAGCAGCGCGTCGCGGTCGCCGAACGGCCGCCGTTTCCAGGCCGCGGCGGCGATCCACGGCGAGTCCTCGAAGATATTCCCGAGCAGCCCGACGAACGTCGCCTCGTCCGCGGCGTTGAGATCCGCGATGGTCATCTTCTTCTTCATCGGAGGCCGGCGATTCCGACCCTTCTCGTGCGCGACGCGGCGCTGCTCGCGACGTTCGACGACGACGACCGCGAGATCGCCGGCAGTTCGGTGTTCGCGCGCGACGGCGTGATCGAAGCCGTCGGTCCCCGCGAGGCGCTGCCGCGGACGGCCGACCACGTCGTCGACGCGAGCGCGATGGTGGTGCTCCCTGGATTGGTCAACACGCATCACCACTTTTTCCAAACGCTCACGCGCAACATTCCGGCGGCTCAAGACGCGAAGCTGTTCGACTGGCTTACGACGCTCTACCCGATCTGGGGCCGGATCGACGCCGAGGCGCTGCGCTCGGCGACGGCGGTCGCGATCGCCGAGCTGCTGCTCTCGGGTTGCACCACGGCGAGCGACCATACCTACCTCTGGCCGAACGGCGCGCGGATCGACGACCAGATCGAGGTCGCGCGGGAGATGGGGCTGCGCTTCCACGCCTCGCGCGGCTCGATGTCGATCGGGCGATCGCAAGGCGGACTGCCGCCCGACGACCTCGTCGAAGACGAGGACGCAATCCTGGCCGACTCGGCGCGCGCGATCGACGCCCACCACGACCCCTCGCGCTACGCAATGACCCGCATCGTCCTCGCGCCGTGCTCGCCGTTCAGCGTGTCACCGCGCCTCATGCGCGAGACGATCTCCCTCGCACGCGCGCGCGGCGTGCACGTGCACACGCACCTCGCCGAGACGCGCGACGAAGAGCGCTACTGCCTCGAACGCTTCGGCCTGCGCCCGGTGGAGCTGGCCGAATCGCTCGAGTGGATGGGCGATGACGTCTGGCACGCGCACATGGTGCATCCCTCGCCGGACGAGATCGCGCGCCTCGGGCGAACACGCACCGGCATCGCGCACTGCGCGACCTCGAACATGCGGCTCGGCTCCGGCATCGCACCCCTCCGCGCGCTCGTCGACGCAGGCGCGCGCGTGGGCCTGGGCGTCGACGGCTCGGCCTCGAATGACGGCTCGCATCTCCTCGCGGAAGCGCGTCAAGCGATGCTGCTGGCGCGCGTCCAAGAAGCGCCGTCCGCCTTCGGCGCACGGGAAATCCTGCGGCTCGCGACGCGCGGCGGCGCAAAGGTCCTCGGCCGCGACGACATCGGATATCTTGCGCCGGGCATGGCGGCAGACCTGATCGGCGTGCGGATCGACACGCTCCCGATGGCCGGGGCGGCGGTACACGATCCGCTCGCGGCACTTCTCTTCACGCAGCCCGCGAACGTAGCGCTAACCGTCGTGGCGGGGCGAGTACTGGTCAAAGGCGGGGATTTGGCGTGCATCGAGCTCGGCGAGCGCTTGCGACGCCATGGTCGGCTTGCGCGCGCCCTCGTCGGCTGAGCGTCGCGACGACGTACCGTGCCGGCCACGACGCGCGCTCGCAACCTGTCGACGTTCTCCGATGCGCGAACTCGTCTATCGCGCCGCGGTGCTGATCCCCCGCAGGCTCATCGGCACCACTTCGCGGCGCTCGCGTGTCGATTCGATCGCGCGCAGGACACGTTCCGGCGTGAACGGCTGGTCGCTGACCCATGCGCCGGTCGCGTCGTGGATCGCCGCGGCGACGGCGGCGCCGAAGGGCACCAGGGGCATCTCCGCGACGCCTCGCGCGCCGTACGGACCGTTCGGATCGCCGAGCTCCACGATGACCGGAATCAGCTCGGTCGGGACGTCGAGCGCGGTGGGGAGCAGGTACGAGCTGAAGTGGCGGGTGAGGATCTCGCCGTCGCGCACGACGAAGTTCTCCGTGAGGGCGTAGCCGATCGCCTGCGCCAGGCAGCCTTCGATCTGTCCTTCGACCTGCCGACGGTTCACCGCGCGGCCGACGTCGTGGACGCTGATCACGCGATCGATGCGCACGAGGCCGGTCAGCGTGTCGACCGTGATCTCCACCATCTGCGCGGCATAGCCGTAGCAGTAGTTCGGGACACCGTCGCCCGTTTCGGGATCGAGCGGTGTCGTGACCGGCGGACGATACGTGCGCGTCGCTTCCGCGGGCCGCTCGCCCCGCGCGAACGCGTCGAGGGCCGCTACCGCTGCGTCGTAGACCGCGCGGCCGCCCATCAGCGTCATGCGGGAGGCCGACGCCGATCCCGCGTTCGGTGATTCGGCGCTGCTTTCGGCGACGAGCGCGACGGCGTCGAGACGGAGATCCAACGCCTCAGCGGCGATCTGCCGGAGCGCAAGGTGCGCGCCCTGTCCGACGTCGGCAGCGCCGCACCGTACGACCGCGTACTCGACGCGTTCGGTGCCGATGAGCTGCACCGTCGCCGTCGCGTTTTCCGGATAGCCGAACGAGTAACCGACGTTCTTGATCCCGCTCGCGAAGCCGACACCCCTCCGATAGCGTCCCGCGGTACTGTCACCGTTCGCTGTCGCGCCGTTCGGCTGAACACCATGCGCGAGCGCACCGTGCGCGGTCGTGCCGTTCGCGTGCGCGCCTTGCGCGGTCGCGCCGTCCGCGCGCGTGTCGTGCGGCGTCGCGCCGTTCGCATAGGTATCGCAGGCGGCTGCGGCGCTCGTATGTGAGCCGCTAAACCGCGTCCCGGTGCGGCCGGCGGCTTCGTCGACACAGCGATCCAGGACCGCGAGCGCGGAGACGCCGGCCGGCAGCGGATGGCCGGTCGCTTCACAGTCGCCTTCGCGATAGAGGTTCTTCCGCCGGATGTCGATCGGATCCAGCTGCAGCGCCTCGGCGACGCGCGCGATCATCTGCTCCGCGGCGAAGTGGGCCTGCGGCGAGCCGAAGCCGCGGAACGCGCCGCTCGGGACGTTGTTCGTGAAGACGACGATGCCGTCGGTCCAGACGTTCGGCACGCGGTACGGCCCCTGCGCGAAGATCGTCGCGCACTTCAGCACTTCGACGCTCGTGGAGGCATAGGCGCCGCCGTCGGCGAGCGTGCGGGTCTTCACCGCGACGATCGTTCCGTCGCGCTTCGCGCCCCACGTTGTCTCGATCGTGAACGGGTGCCGCTTGTGGTGGCCGACGATCGACTCTTCGCGGTTCCAGACGATCGCGACGGGACGGCGCAGCTTCCACGCGGCGACGGCGACGAGCGCCTGGACCGAGAGGTCCTCGCGGCCGCCGAACGCACCGCCGATCTTCGCGTAGCGGACGATGACGCGCTCTTCGGGCAGCTCCAGGACGGCGGCGAGCTGGCGGCGATCTTCGTGCAGCCACTGCCCCGCCGTCTCGACGACGAGCGCGTCGCCTTCGAAGTACGCGGTCGCGGCGTCCGGCTGCAGGTACGCGTGCTCCTGCCATGTCGTCGTGAAGCGGCCGCTCAGCACGACGTCGGCTTCCGCGAACGCGGCGTCGACGTCGCCCTTGCGAATCTTCTGGTGCAGCAGCACGTTCGAGCGACCGGCGTGCACCTGCGGCGCGTCGTCGCGCAGGGCCGACTCGGCGTCGAGCACGGCGGGAAGATCGTCGTACCGCACCTCGACGAGCGCCGCGGCGCGCCGCGCGAGCGCTTCGCTTTCGGCGACGACGAGCGCGACGCGGTCGCCGGCGTGGCGCACGATCTCGGAGCAGAGAACCTCCTGATCGGCGTCGATGAGACCGTAGCGGTTGAACGGAACGTCGGCTGCGGTGAGCACCGCGACGACGCCGGGCAGCGCGAGCGCGCGCGACGTGTCGATCGCGAGAATGCGTGCGTGGGGGCGGCCGGCGAAGACCGTCGCCAACCGCAGCATCCCGCGCTCGATCGTGTCGGCGGGATAGCGCGCCGCGCCGAGCACCTTGTCGCGCGCGTCCGGGCGCGGATACGACGTGCCGATCGTGCTCATCGCGGCACCGGCGCTTCGCGCGGCGCGTGCTCCGCGGCTCGGCCCGCCGCCGCGTCGCGCATCGCGTCGAGAATCTTGCGATAGCCGGTGCAGCGGCAGATGTTCCCGCTGATCGCGACCAGGTCGTCGTCCGGCGTCGGCGCCGCCCGCTCTTCGAGAAGCTTCGCGCCGGCCATCAGCATCCCGGGGATGCAGAAGCCGCACTGCACCGCACCGGCTGCGACGTATGCCGCCTGCAGCGGGTGCAGCGCGTCGCCGTCGGCGAGTCCTTCGATCGTCGTGATCGTCGCGCCGTGCGCTTGCGAGGCCAGCACGAGGCACGACATGACCGCCTTGCCGTCGAGCCACACGGTGCACGCGCCGCACTCGCCCTCCGCGCAGCCTTCCTTCGTGCCGCACAGTGCCGCGTCGTCGCGCAGCACGGCCAGCAGCGTCCGATCGCCGACGTCCGGCAGCGTGTACGGCACGCCGTTGATCGTCGCGCAGAGCGTTCCGTCGAACGGCATCGCGTGCGCCGCGCCGAGCGCTCCGTCCGAACCGCCCGCGTGCGTCGCGCGCGGCGCCGGCGTCTCGAGCAGCACCGGGCGCTCGGGGAAACCGTCCGCTTCCGTCCCGGCGGCGAGCCGCTGCAGCGCGTCGGCGACGAGACCGCCGACGACGTCGCTGCGATACGCCGCCGAGCCGCGCACGTCGTCGATCGGCACGGCGCTCTCGCGCGCCAGCGCGCCGATCAGCGCGCACGTCTCGGCGTCGAGCGTCGCGCCGGTCAGCGCCTCCTCGGCGACCCGCGCGCGGACCACGGTCGGCGCGATGCAGCCCAGCCCGATCCGCGCGTCGCGGACCGTCCCGCGCGCATCGTGCTCGATCACGATCGCGAGCGCGAGCACCGAGATCGCCTGCGCGCGGCGCAACCCGAGCTTCACGAAGATTCCGCGACGCGTTGCGTCGAGCGCCGGGAAGCCGATCTCGCGGATCAGCTCGTCCGGGCGCACCACCGTACGACGAAAGCCGGTGAAGAACTCGTCGATGGGCACCGTGCGCTCGCGGCCGCCCGCCGCGACCAGCGTGACGCTCGCACCGAGCGCGAGCAGCGGCGCGATGGTGTCGTTCGCCGGCGACGCGGTGACGATGTTCCCCGCGACCGTCGCGCGGGTGCGGATCTGCGGCGCGCCGACCTCGAGCGCCGCCTGCGCCAGCGGCAGCATCGTCTCGCGGGCGAACGGCGCGGCCAGCACGTCGTTGTGCGTCGCGAGCCCACCGAGCGCGACGCGGCCGTTCTCCAGTCGTACGTAGCGCAGCTCGTCGAGCGCGCTGACGTCGACGAGGATCTCCGACGGATCGGCCTTCCGCTGCAGCTCGACGAGCACGTCGGTGCCTCCCGCGACGACGCGCGCCCGCGCGCCGTTCGCGCGCAGCGCTTCGAGGGCGTCGTCGAGGCACGTGGGACGAACGATCCGCCGGAACATTGCGTCAGGATTCGCGGGCGCCCGCGCGAGCACCCCGCAGCGGGTCCGCCCTCAGTGCGGTTCGGGCCTGCGTGCGCGGTCGGGTCGAGTCCCTATGCGATCCGCCGCGCCGTGCGGCCGATCCAGCCGTACATCGCTGCGAGCAGCACCGCGAACGCGATGCAGCCCAGCCAGGTCGCGGCTCCTTGGAACGCGTCGCCGACGAGCGCGAGCGGCGCGTCCTTGCTCGTCGCGACGATGATGCCCGAGAGGATGACGCCGAACAGGCTCTCGCCGACGATCAGACCCGAGGCGAGCAGCACGCCGAGCCGCTGCGCGACGGCGCCGTTCGGGGCCTTCGCCACACGCCGATTGTAGACGTGTCCGAGGATCGCGCCGACCACGACCATCGCCGTCACCGACATCGGCAGGTAGATCCCGAGCGCGACGGCGAGCGGCGGGAAGCGGAACGTGCGCATCGCGCGGCCGGCTTCGTCGATCGCGACGACGCCGACCCCGATCAGCGCGCCGATCCCGATCAGGCGCCAGTCGAGCTGACCCGCGATCACGCCGTTCGCGAGCGCCGAGATCAGCGTCGCCTGCGGCGCGGCGAGCGGCTGCGCGGTGATCCCGTGGATCGGCGAGCCCATGAATCCATATGCGTGGTTCAGCAGATCCAGGATCGGCGGAATCACGATCGCGCCGAAGACCACGCCGACGACCAGCGCCACCTGCTGCCGCCACGGTGTCGCGCCGACGAGCTGACCGGTCTTGAGGTCCTGGAGGTTGTCGTTCGAGATCGTCGCGACGTTGATCACCGTCGCGGTGACGAAGAGCGCGTAGGCGATCAGCGCTTTCGACACCGTCGGATCGTTCGGGTGCGCAACGCCGACGAGCAGCAGCGAAGCACCAAGCACCGTGAGGATCGCGAGCCCGGAGACCGGCGAGTTCGACGAACCGATCAGACCTGCCATGTAGCCGCAGACCGCGGCGACGATGATCCCCGCGACGACGATGTACACGAGCGCGCCGATGACGAGCGGCACGGCTCCCGAACCGAGCGCGCTGCCGTTGAGAAATGCGCCGAGCAGCACGGCGAGCGGGATCAAGCACGCGACGCTGACGAGCACGACGATGTTGAACGGGATGTCGCGCTCGGTGATGTCGAGCGTCGCGCCTTGCCCGCCGCGCCGCGCGCGCGTCGACGCGAGCGACGAGAGAACGCCGGACACGACCGGGCCGGCGAGACGTCCCAGCGACCAGATCGCGGCGACGCCGATCGCGCCGGCCCCGAGAAACCGCACCTGATGCCGGAAGACGTCGCCGGCGAGCGCGGCGACGTCGGGATTCGCCGCGTGCATCGCGCTCCAGATCGGAACCAGCACGCCCCACGCGAGCACGATGCCGCCGAGCATCGCGATGCCGACCGTCAGTCCGACGAGATGCCCGACGCCGACGAGCGCCATCGACAGCCCGATGTCGAAACCGGTGACAGAGGCCGCGCCGGCGCGGAAATAGCGCGCGATCTCGCCGATGAAGACGTTCGTCGCCACGACGGCGGCAAAACCCGCGCTCACGATCGAGCCCCACACGACGGTGACCAGCCCGGCCTTGTTCTCCGCCGCCGCGGCGGGATCGTCGCCCGCGACCGCACCGGCGCCGACGCGCAGCACTTCGGCCGCTGCGACGCCTTCCGGATACGGAAGATCGCTGCCGGTCACCATCGCGCGCCGCAGCGGGACGCTGTACATCACGCCGAGGATGCCGCCGACCACGCAGATGCCGAAGGACTCCCAGAACGGGAATCCGGTCCACCAGCCGACCATCACCAGCCCCGGCAGCACGAAGATCACCGACGAGAGCGTGCCGGCGGCGGACGCCACCGTCTGCACGATGTTGTTCTCCCAAATCGTCGCGTTGCGGACCGCGCGAAGGACGGCCATCGAGATGACCGCGGCCGGGATGGACGACGCGAACGTCAGCCCGACCTTCAGGCCGAGATACACGTTCGCCGCGGTGAAAACGAGCGTGATGAGCGCGCCGAGCAGCAGCCCGCGATAGGTCAGCTCGATGCGGCGCTCGTTCTCGCCGGCGCGCGCGCCGACCGCGGGGTGCAGCGTCTCGTCCATCGCGCCCTGCTTGGTGTCGAGAGACGGCGGGGCCTTCCTCGCGGCCATGGCATGAAAACGGCGCCGCCGTGCGAACGCAGCGGCATCGACGCTCGACCCGCGCTCGCGCGCCCACGGTTCTTCTACGGCTGGACGATCGTCGTCGCGCTCGGCGTGACGACGATCCTCGCGTACGGCACGAACCAATACCTGTACGCGCTGCTCCTGGATCCGGTCGCGCACGAGCTGGGCTGGAGTCGCGCCGCGCTCGCCGCCGGCTTCTCCGGCGTCGTGCTGGTCTCGGGGTTCGCCGGGATGGCGGCGGGGCCGATCGTCGACCGCTACGGCGCGCGGCTGCCGCTCTCGGCCGGATCGGTGGTGAGCGGCCTCGTGCTGTTGGCGCTTTCGCGCACGTCCTCATTGGCGGCGTGGGACGCGCTGTGGACTGTTGGGATCGGCGTGGGCTCCGCACTCACCTACTACCCGATCACGATGACGGTCGTCGCGAACTGGTTCGCGCGCCGCCGGACCAGCGCGCTCGGGCTGCTGACGCTGATGGGCGCGTTCTCCTCGACCATCACCTATCCGAGCGCGGGACTTCTCATCGCGCGCTTCGGCTGGCGCGAGGCCCTCGTCGTCCTCGCCCTCGCCCACCTGCTCGTCGCGCTGCCGCTCCACGCGCTCATCGTGCGGCGCCGCCCCGAAGACTTCCACCTCGCGCCCGACGGCGAACCGCTCCAGCCACACGACGCGCTCGCCGGCACCGGTGAATCGGCTCGTGACGACTTCAGCGCGGACGCCGAAGGAACGTCGACCGATGAGCATGCGATCGCGTCGGACGGTGCGACGTTACGCGACGCTCTCCGAATGCCGGCGTTCTGGTCGCTGACCGTGGCCCTCTCGCTCGCGTATTTCGCCTCGACGGCCATTCTGCTGCAGCACGTCGCGTATCTCGTCTCGCGCGGGTATGCTCCGCCGGCTGCGGCGTCGCTCGTCGGACTGATCGGGCTCGCGTACATTCCGGGCAGAATCGCCGTCGCGTTGCTCGGCGCGCGCATCTCCTTCGCCGCCGCGCTCGGGGGCTCGTTCGTTCTCGAAGCTTTCGGGATCGCGGCGCTCGCGCTGCATCCCTCGCTCGCCGGCGTGCTCGTCTACGTGTTTGCGTTCGGCGCCGCGTACGGCGCCATGTCGCCGCTGCGCGGCGCGATCGCCGGCCACTACTTCGGACGCCGCGCGTACGGTGCGATCTTCGGCGCGCAAGGCATCGGCGTCGCGGTCGCGTCGGCGGCGGCGCCGATCGTCACGGCGAACCTCGCGTCGCGCTCAGGCTATTCTGCCGCGTTCCTGCTCTGCGCGGCGGCGCTGCTCGCGGCCGCGATCGCGCTGCTGCCGCTCGCCCGAGCGCGCTCCTTCGCGCAGCGCCGCGCGACGCCGCCCGCCTGACGACCGGAATCCGCCGGGCCGGCGCCGGGCACCGGAGGCTTCGTACCACCCGACGGAGGACGAGGCGTTGCACCGAACCGCGACGCGGGAGGCCGAGCGCGGCTTCACGCTGATCGAGCTGATGATCGTCGTCGCGATCATCGCGATCCTGGCCGGGATCCTGATCCCGAACTTCGTGAACGCGCGCGCCCAAGCGCAAACCGCGGCGTGCGAGTCGAATCTGCGCTCGATCGCCACGGCGCTCGAGCTGTACTACACCGACAACCAGGTGTATCCGACCGCCTCGTCCGCCGACGTGCAGCCCTCGCTGCTCACGGCGAACGGCGTCGCATACCTCAACAACACTCCGAAGGATCCGGCGGCGCAGACGTCGACCGCGACGTATCAGCTCACGACGACGCAGGCCGCGGGCGGCAGCCCGGCCTCGTACACGATCGTGTGTCCGGGCGTGCACGTCGGCTCCACCCTGGCGAAGATGCCGCTCAAAGGCGGCGCGAGCGGCACCGTGTGCGGCACGAACTGCACGGCGACGAAGATCCAGTACGTGGCCGGTCAGGGACTCGAGGCCGCACCGTGATCGACGCCGTCGCCGAAGGACTGCGTGCCGTCGCGACGCGCTCGCCGCTCGCCGTTCCGCTCGTCTTCGCCGCGGGCGTCGCGACGAGCGCCGGGCCGTGCGTCGCGCCGCGCTACGTCGCGGTCGCCGCGCTCGCGAACGGCTCACGCCGTCCGATGCTCCCGACCGCGCTGTTCGTCGGCGGGCTGGTGGCCGCGTACGCCGCGCTCGCGCTCGCCGCCGGCGCGGCCGGCGCGTTGCGGCTGCAGTCGGCTTGGACGTACGGCGCGCTCTCGGCCGTTCTCGTGGTCGCCGGCGCGGTGACCCTGCTTCGCGGCGAGCGCTCGTGCCCGGAGCACCCGTGCCGGCACGCCGCGCCCGAACGCCGGGCGCGCGCGCCGCTGGGCGGCGCGTTTCTCCTCGGCGCATCGTCCGCGCTCGTCGTGTCCCCATGCTGCACGCCGATGATCGCCGCGATCGCCGGAGTCACCGTCGCGGGGACCCGGCCGCTCGACGGCGTGCTGCTCGTCACCGCGTATGGCTGCGGACACGCGCTTCCGCTGTTCGCCGTCGGTTCGTCCGGCCGATGCGTCGGCGCACTCTTCGCCCGCGCCCGCGCGCGGCTGCCGGCCCCCGTTTCGCGCGCCATCGGCGTGCTGCCGTCCGATGCGCGCTCGACGATCTCCGGGACGTTGATGCTCGCGCTCGGCGCCTATTACGGAGCGGTCGCATGAAGCCGCCGGCGCAACGCGTCGATGCGCCGCCGGCGGCGCAGCGTGCATCGCTAGCGGGGCCGGCGCGGCGCGCGTCCCTCGCCGCTGCGAGCCTGGCGATCGCGGGCGCGCTGTTCCACGGCAGCGTCGCCAGCGCGCTCGTGACGCGCGGCGACGACGCCTTGCGCGCGGGTGACGTCGGGTCGGCCGTCCGCTACTACGCGCGCTCGGTGCGTCTCGACTCACGCTCCGTCGCGGCGTACGATCGGCTGGCGTTCTACCTGCTGATGCGGCGGCAGCCCGGCGACGCGGCTCGCGCGTACGCGCTCACCGGCAGCGCGTTGCGGATCGCACCGGACGATGCCGCACTGCTCGTCGATCGCGGCTTCGCCGCTCAGCGCCTCGCGCGCTGGCGCGATGCGGAGCTCTGCTTCGCACGCGCCGCGCGGAGAAGCGGCGACCCGCGCTACGCACATCTGGCGGCGCGGATGGCGCAGCGTCGCGGCGACCGAGCCGCGATGCGAAATCACCTCCTCGCCGCGCTCGCGCTCGACGGCAGATATTCGCCCGCGCGTGTGCTTTTGCGTCGCCTCGGGGCGCTCCGAGCCGCGCGGCGGCCGCAACGATGATGCCGATCGCGCCCATCGCCGCTTCGCTCGGGACCGTCGCGGCCGGGATCGTCGACGTCCGAACCGGGCTGGTTCCCGACGTCCTCAGCTTGCCGACGGCCGCGTGCGTTTTCGCTCTGGCCGCCGCTCAGCACGAAGCGGCGGCGTCGTGCTCCGGCGCGGCGCTCGCGGCGGGTGCCTTGCTCGCGCTCCATGTCGTCACGCGTGGGCGCGGGATCGGGCTCGGCGACGTGAAGCTGGCGCTCGCGATCGGCGCCGGCCTCGGCCCGCTGCGCGGGATCGAGGCGCTCGGAGCCGCGTTCGTCGCCGGCGCCGCATACGCGCTCTGGCGGTTGGCACGCCGTTCCGCCGAACCGAAGTCGTCGCTGCCGTTCGCGCCGTTCCTGGCGGCCGGCACGGTGGCGATCGCGGTGGCGTCCGCCGGGGCCGCGCCGTGAGCCGTCCGGCGACGCTTCCGCTCGGCATCGACGTCGGCACGACGCGCACGCGCGTCGCACTGCTCGAGCGCGACGAGCGCGGCGTGCCACGGCTGGTCGCCGTCGCGTCGCGCGCGACCGGCGACGACCCGGCCACGGCGATCGCCGATGCGCGCGCGGAGCTGCGAAGCCGCGAGCGCCGCTGTGTCCTTGCGCTCGGCCCGGGCGACGCCGTCGTGCGCACCGCCGCGTTTCCGGCGATGGGGCGCGCCGAGCGCGACCGCGCCGCGCGATTCGAAGCGATGCGCCACGTGGCGTATCCCATCGCGGAAGCGGCCGTTCGCGTCGCGCCGCTGGACGAACGCCGCTGCGTCGTCGCGATCGCCCGCCGGGAGCGGCTCGCGCAACGCGTGAACGCGGCGAAGCGCGCCGGTCTGCGCGCGGTTGCCGTCGACGACATGGCGTTCGCGCTGCTGCGCGCCGTCCCGTCGGCCGATGCCATCCTCGACGTCGGCGAACGCCAAAGCGTGCTCGTCGTTCGGGGCGGAGCGGTGCCGGCGGTGCGCGTGTTTCGCATCGGCGGACGCGCGTTCACCGACGCGGTCCGCGTCGCGCTCGGCGTCGATGCGATCGCCGCCGAGCGCCGGAAGTGCGGCGTCGGTCTCGCGGGCGCCGGCGAGGCCGCACGCGACGATCTCGTCGAACGCGTCGCCGCCGCGCTGATCGAGCATCGTGCGTCCTCGGGTCCCGACGTCGCAACCCTGGCGTTGTGCGGGAACGGCGCGCGGCTCGGCGGTTTGGCCGAAGCGCTCGAGCGTGTCGCCGCGCTGCCCGTCCGCGTGGCGACGTTTCCGCCCGGCGTGTCGAGCGCGCTTCCCTCCGACGTGCTGCGCGCGGCGGCGCCGGACTGGGCGCTCGCATACGGCCTCGCGCTCTGGGAGAGCGCGGCATGAAGCGCATGAACTACGCGGGGAGCGCGTTCGAGCACCTGACCGGTATCTCGCTCACCGCGCTGCCGCTGAACGTTCGGCTCCCGCTTGCGGCGTTCGGCATCACGATGGTCGCGACCGGCTTTTGCTGGGGCGTCGAAGAGGCGCGCATCGATGCCGCGCTTCGCAGCGCGGAAGCGTACGCGGCCCGCGCGGCGGCGCTGGACCCGGCGGCGGATCGCGCGCGAGCCGCCGCGGCCGACGTCGCCCGGCTGCGAACGGTCGCGCGCACGATCCGCGACGCCGAGGGCTCGGGCGCGCGCAGCGCGGGCCGAATCGCCCGCATCACCGGCGCGCTTCCCGACGACGTGTGGCTGAGCGCGATCCGCACCGACAAAGGCACGGTCTCGCTCGAAGGCCGCGCCCTGCACCTGGAAGGCGTCGCGAACGCGCTCGACGCGCTCGGACGTCTCGACGAGTACGCGGGCGTCCGTCTCACGAGCGCGCGTTCCGAGGCGCGCCGTGCGAGCGTGATCTACGGCCTCGCGCTGGACCCGGCGCGGTGATCGATGCCGCGCGCGCGCTCTGGTACGCCGCGGGCGGCGTCACGCTCACCTCTGCGCTCGTGTTCGGCACCGTGGTGCACGAACGAGTGACCGCGGCTCGCGCGCACGCCGGCGCGCTCGCGCAGCGCGTCGCGGACGACGATCGGATCGTCGCGCGGAGCGCACGCGTTCGAGCGGAGCGTGCGGAGCTGCTGCGCGAGCTGGGTGCCCGGCCGCGCGCGGGCGATTCCGGCGCGATGGTGCGTTTCCTCTCCGATGCCGCGGCGAACGCGCGCGCGCACCGCGTCACCGTCGAGCAGATCGACCCCGCACCGCCGCGGGATCCCGAACCGAGCGCCCTCGTCGCGACACCGCTCGACGTGACGCTGCAGGGCCGATACACGGACGTGCTGCACACGCTCAGCGCGCTGTCGCGTGGGGCCGTGCCGGCGCGCGTCGAGCTGGAGACGCTCGCGCGTAAGGACTCCGCGCCGGACGATGCGATGCTCGAAGCGGCGCTGCGCGTCACCCTGCTGACCATGCCGCCCAACCCGCGACGTGCGTTCGCGCCCGCGGCGACGACGGCGCTGCGGGCGCTTCCGCGTCCTGCCCTCCCGTTCAGAAGCGAGGAACCACGATGACCGTCCTCTCTCGCCGAGCACGCAACACGATGTTCGCCTGTGCCGCGCTCGCCTTCGTCTTCGCGGCGCCCGCCGTGGCCACGCGCGCCGCACGCGGCGCGATCCCCGGCGCGGTCCCGACGTTGAACTCGGCGGACGTCATCGCGATGTCGCCGGCAGCCGGCCCGCGACGCGCTCCTTCGCCCTTGCCGAAAGCGGGCCCGAGGGGACCTTCGGCGAGTCGGGCGCGTGGCGGCGCCGGACGCGATCCGTTCGCCTGGCCCGCGGCGCTCGACGCGCCCGCTCGGGGGATCGCGGTCGAAGCGGATTTGTCCGCGCGCGCGCTGCCGATGCCGCTTCCGTTCGTGCCGCGCGACGCCGCCTCGCGCAGCTTCGGCACGCCGTCGGGCTTCGCGCCGCCGGCGGGCGTACGGGTCGCCGCGATCGTCACGGGCGAACATCCGGCCGCGCTCGTCACCGACGGGTCCGGAACGCGCCTGGTCGGCGTCGGCGAGCGGGTCGACGGCACGCGCATCACCGCGATCGCGGAGCGCGGCGTGCGGCTCGCAGACGGACGCGTCCTTTCGCTCGACGTGGCTCCGAAGCGCGATCCCGCGCCGAACGAGGAGCGCTGAGATGCGGCGATCGGCCTCGGCGCTCGCGCTGCTGCTGCTGTGCAGCGTCCCGGCCGTCGCGCGCGACGCGCGCTTCAGCATCGAGGCGCGCGATGTCGAGCTCGCCGACGTCATACGGCTGATCGGCGCGCAATCGGGCCGCAACGTCGTGCCCGACGGCTCGGTCAAGGAGCAGCGCGTCTCGCTGCGGCTGCGCGGCGTGACGTTCGACGAGGCGCTGGCCACCGTCGCGGCGGCCTACGGACTGCAGACGCACGCCGACGGGCGCGTCGTCATCGTCGGCGATGCGGCGTCGATGAGCCGGCGCTTCGGCGACGACCGCGCGGCGGGCGGTACGCGCACGGCGGTGTTCGCGCTGCGGCACGCGCGCCCGGACGATCTCCTTCCGTCGCTGCAGACCGCGCTTCCGGCGGGAACCGTCATCGTGGGCGACAAGCGCACCGCCTCGCTCGTGGTGACGGCGAACGACGCTGCGCTGGCGCGGGCACGTGCGCTCGTCGCGGCGCTCGACGCGCCCGCCGGCGATGCGTCGGCCACCGACACGTTCGCGCTGCGGAACGTCCGCGCGAGCGAGGCGCTCCGTTTGCTCAAAGGCGCCGTGCCGGAAGGCGCGCTCGTCGCGGACGACCGCCGGAACGCCGTGGCGATCACCGGAAGTGCCGAAATGCGTGCGTCCGCGCGGCGGCTGCTCGCGAGCGTCGACGCGCCCGGACGCCAGGTGATGTTCGAGGTGCGCGTCGCCGACGTGCAGCCGATCGACGATTCGACGAACGTCGGGCTTCAGCTCGGCGGCGCCGGCTTCGGCACCGGGGCGCTGGGGCAGTTTCCGTACACGCTGACGGCGCGCTCGGTGACCGTGAACGCGCAGCTCGATACGCTGATCCAACACGGTCACGCCTCGATCCTCGCGCAGCCACGAATCGCAACGCTGAACAACCGCGAAGCGTCCCTCCTCGTCGGCGAACAGTATCCCGTGGTGACCGTGAACCAGCAGACCGGTTTTCCCACCGTGCAGACGATCGACGTCGGGGTGCGGCTGCGCGTGACGCCGACGATCGGCGAGGACGGCGAGATCACCGCCGAGCTTCATCCCGAGTACAGCCAGATCATCGGCTTCAACGACAGCTTTCCGATCATCGCGAACCGCAAGCTCGATTCGGCGCTGCGGGTCCACGACGGCGAGACGATCGTCCTCGGCGGGCTGTTCGAGGACGTCGACTCCGAAACGGTCACGAAGTTCCCGCTGCTCGGGGACCTGCCGATCCTCGGCGCCGTCTTTCGCAACCGGCAGCGCAACCGCAACAAGGACGAGGTCGTCTTCTTCATCACGCCGCGCTTGCTCGCAGATCGTCCGGCGAGCGCGTCGCCGGGAGGAACCGCGGGCGGGCCGCGGTAACGCGTGGCGGACTCACCGGCACGCGGAGGACGATGACGAAGCGGTTCGCGAGCGTCCTGCTCCTCGCGGCGGCACTGCTGCTCGCGGCGCCCTCCGCGCTCGTCGCGCAAAGCGCGCCGCCGTCACCGGCGCCGACGACGTTCGGCGACATGGGCCGCGAAGCGGCCGCCGCATTGCGCGAGCGCTGGTACGCCGGCAAAGGCGCCTGGCACCGTTGCTTGCCCGCGGGGCATTGCGGCACGGCGTCGCGGGACTGGGGTGCGTACAGCCTGACGGAAGCGCTGTTCCTGTACTGGCTCACGACCGGAGATGCGTCGGTCACGCCGGTCTTTCAGGAAATCGCCGACGTCAATCCGGGCTATGGCCCGTGCCGCGGCGGGTGTCGCGAGTGGAGCGACGTTCCGCTGTGGGACGCGCGCGCCGCGCTGGACGCGTACATCGTCACGCGCGACCGCGGCGCGCTGGCGAAGGCGGTCGAGGACTACACGAGCGTCACCAGCTCGGATCTCTACGCGCGCGGCCGCTGCCCGGAGATCGACTACCAGCGGCCGAACGGCGAGACAGGTCTCAAGACGCTCGAGACCGACGCGAACCGCATCCTGGTCGGCGTGCTGCTGTTCCGAAACACGCACGACCGGCGGTATCTCGCCGACGCGCGAGCGCACTACGACGCCGTGCGCGCGCACTTTTTCGACCGTGCGGCACACCTGTACACGGTCTACGTCTTCGACGACGGGAAGACGTGCCGCAGCGTGCCGCACCGGTTCTTCGCCTCGGTCAACGCCGCGATGGTCGACGCCGGACGGATGCTCGCCGACGCGACGATGGACGACCGCTACGGACGCGACGCGCAGCAGACGGAAACCGCGATCGAGCAGAACCTGAACGACGCGCGCGGCGTCTTCGCCGACCTGCAGGCTGAAAACGACATCGTCTCGCCGCTCATCAGCATGATGTGGGTGCGGGCGATCGCCGACGCGCACGCGCGTGCATGGATCGTGCGCAACGCCGAAGCGGCCATCGGCGCGCGCACGTCCGACGGTTCCTACGGGCGGTTCTTCGACGGTCCGCCGCCGGGCGGCGAGGTGACGATGTGGGAGACCAACGGCGGTCTGGCGCTCGCGATCGCAGCCGCCGCGCTCGAACCCGCGACGCCGGTCGTCGCGGGCGCCTGGCGCGCGCCGCGCACCGCGAGCGTGCATCTCGGCGTGGGATCGACGTATCGCTTCGTCGGCTCGGGGGTCGCGTTCACCGGCACGCTCGGCGCGCGTCCCGGCCACGCGCAGATCCTGATCGACGGCCGCCCGACCGTCGACCAGACGGGGATCTGGCAGGGGCTGAACTACGTCCCGCCGTTCGACACGGTGCTGTTCGCATGGCGCTGGCCGCGCGCCGGCGTGCACGTGATCCGTTTCGTCACCACGGAGACCAACGCCAAGGAAGGCCCGCCGTTCGTCGACGTCCGCCGAGCCAACGTGCTGTTGCCGTAACGGCGATCGTTCGGCGCGCCACGTTGGACGTTAGCGCGGGTCCGGCCGGCGAGCGCGCTGCACACGGTTCGTCGCGCGCCGGTTGAACCATCGCGGAGCGGCCGAAGGGAAGAGCCGCATCAGCAGGTCGACGCGCGCCGCGTCCTTTCCGGCGACGACGCGATCGCGGTTCCGCTTCACCGCATCGACGATCGCATTCGCCAAGACCTCGGGCGGCGTGGTGAGGAAGCGTTCGTCGAAGCGTTTCGTCATCGTTGCGGCGGCCGCGGGATCGACGGCGCGGGCGACGCGCGCGGTGCGCGCGATCGCCGTCTTCACCCCGCCCGGGTGCACCGTCACCACGTGCACGCTGCTGCTCGCCGCCAGCTCGGCGCGCAGGGACTCGCTCAACCCGCGCACCGCGAACTTGCTCGCTGCATACGCCGATTGCCCGGGCGGGCCCCACAGTCCGAAGAGGCTCGACACGTTGACGATGCACGCCTCCGGCTGCGCGACCAGCGTCTCGAGGAACGCTTTGCAGCCGTGGACGACGCCCCAGAAGTTCACGTTCATGAGCCACGCGATCTCGTCGGTCTCGACCTGTGCGAAGCTGCCGAACAGGGCGACGCCGGCGTTGTTCACGAGCAGCGCGACACCGCCGTGCTCGCGCACGACGTCCGCCGCGAACGCGCGCACGGCCGCCTCGTCGGCGACGTCGAGGACGTGCGCGCTCGCGCGCGTGCCGGCGCCCAGCATCGCGACCGTCTCGTGCACGCCGCGTTCGTCGCGGTCCGCGAGGGCGAGGGTCATCCCTTCGCGCGCCAGCGCCTGGGCGAGGGCCCGGCCGATGCCGGAGGCGGCGCCGGTCACGACGCCGACTTTTCCACGCAGTTGCCGCATCGCCGCGGCTTCGCGCCGCCTCCGTGCCTCCCCGCTCCCCAGGTTTTCCGAAGGAGGCCGCGTCCGTGCCGTCGATCCGGTCGGCGAGGAGGGACCGGCATGACGTACGCGGCGGCGTCCGAGATCGAGAGCTCGCGCTTCGGCGCCTTTCACCGGCTGGTCATCGTGCTGGTCGGGCTGACCGTCGTCTTCGACGGTTACGACACGTTCGTTCCGGCCTACGTCATCAAGTACGTCGTGAAGCCGTGGCACCTGCTCCCCTCGCAAGCCGGGCTGCTGGTGTCGTCGGGGCTCATCGGGTTCATGATCGGCTCCCTCGTCCACGGCAGCGTCGCCGACCGCATCGGCCGGCGCGCGACGTTCCTCGGCGGCATGTGGATCTCCGGGATCTTCTCCCTCGCCACGGCGATCTTCGCCCGCGACGACGGCACGTTTCTCGCGCTGCGCTTCCTCACGGGTCTCGGGCTCGGAACGCTGCTCCCGCTCGCGACGACCTACGTGACCGAGTTCGCGCCCGCGCGCAACCGCAACGCGTTCGTCGTGTGGGGCGCCGCGGTCGGCTGGGCGACAGGCGCGGTCGTCGCGGCGCTCGTCGGCATCTTCCTGACGCCGCGATTCGGCTGGCACGCGCTGTTCTGGTTCGCGTCGCTCTCGCTGCTGGTGACGGTCGCGGCGCAGTTCGTCCTGCCGGAGTCGCCGCGGTATCTCGCGCTGCGCGCACGCTTCACCGAGCTGGCGGTCCTCCTCGGGCGGATCCGTCCCGACCGCGCCGCCGCGTATCGCGAGGCGACGTTCGCGATACCGCACGCGCCGGCGCACGCCGGTTCGCCGCTCGCGCTCCTCGCGCCGGAATACCGGCGCAACACGATCGTGATCTGGGTCTGCGCGTTCCTGATCCTGTTCGACATCTACGGCTTGAGCGGATGGCTGCCGACGATCATGGCGGCACGCGGCGAAGGCTTCGCGACGAGCTTCGGCTACGGCGCGCTGCTCCAGTTCATGTCGCTGCTCGGCGCGTTCGCGTGCGGTGCGATCGCCGACCGTCGCGGCAGCCGCAAAGGCCCGCTCCTCACCTGGTGGGTCGTGGGCGGCATCGCCGTGCTGCTGCTCGCGCTCCTGAACACGCACGTGACGAATTTCGTGCTGATCGCCGCGGCCGGGTTCTTCGTGATCGGCGGGCAGTTCATCCTGAACAACTTCACCGCGGTCGCGTACGCCACGGAGCTGCGCGCGACCGGCGTCGGGATGGAGCTGGGCGTCGGACGGCTCGGCGCGATCCTCGGACCGTTCATCGGCGGCGTGCTGCAAGAGCATTTCCATGGCGCCGGCTCGTTCTTCGCCGCGATGGCGGCGGCGGCGCTGCTCAGCGCGGCGGCGATCTCGTTCTCGCGGCCCGTGCAAGGCGACATCGCGAGTGCGCCCACGATGCCGCAGGACGCCGTCGCGTCGTAGCATGGAACCGGTGATCGTGATCGGCGGCGGCGTGGGCGGACTGACGCTTGCGCTCGCGCTGCATCGCGCCGGAGTGCCGTGCGCGGTCTACGAGGCGGTCCCCGAGATCAAAGGCATCGGCGTCGGGATCAACCTGCTGCCGCACGCGATGCGCGAGCTCGACGCGCTCGGCGTGATGGACGCGCTCGCCGCCGTGGCCATCGAAACCGAAGAGGCGGCCTTCTACAACCGTTTCGGCCAGCACATCTACACCGAGCCGCTCGGGCGCTACGCCGGGTATCCGTGGCCGCAGCTCTCGATTCACCGCGGCGACTTGCAGATGGTGCTGCTCGCGGCGGTGCGCGAGCGGATCGGCGCGGAGAACGTGCACGCCGGGCGGCAGTGCGTGCGCGTCGACCAGGACGAGCGCGGCGTCACGGTGACGTTCGCCGACGCGGCGACGGGCGCCGAATCGGCCGTCCGCGGCGCGGCGGCGATCGGCTGCGACGGGATCCGTTCCGCCGTGCGCAAGCAGCTGCACCCGGACGAGGGCGAGCCGCGCTATTCCGGTGTCAACATGTGGCGCGGCGTGACGGTGTGGGAACCCGTGCTTTCCGGCGCGACGTTCGTGCGCGCGGGATGGCTCGCGCACGGCAAGCTCGTCCTCTATCCGATCCGCGATCGCGTCGACGCGCAGGGCCGGCAGCTCCTGAACTGGGTCGCCGAGATCGAGACCCCGCATCACACCGTACGCGATTGGAACCGCCGCGGCTCGCTCGACGACTTCATCGGCGCGTTCGCCGACTGGCACTTCGACTGGTGCGACGTCCCGGCGCTGATGCGCGCGTCGGAGACGATTCTCGAATACCCGATGGTCGATCAGGACCCGCTGCCGTGGTGGACCCGGGGCCGCATCACGCTGCTCGGCGACGCCGCGCATCCGATGGTGCCGCGCGGCTCGAACGGCGCGGGCCAGGCGACCGTCGACGCGCACGTCCTCGCCGCGGAGCTGAAGCGGCACGGGGACGACGTTCCGGAAGCGCTGCGCGGGTACGAAGCGATCCGGCTGCCCGCGACGGCGAACGTCGTGCTCACGAATCGCCGCAACCCGCCGGACGCGATCCTGCGCATCGTGCACGAACGCACGGGCGATCGGCCGTTCGAGCGGATCGACGAGGTCGTCTCCCGCGAGGAGCTGGTCGCGCTGACCGACAGCTACAAGCGCGTCGCCGGCTACGACCGCGAGACGCTCGGCACGCCGGCGAGCTGAGCCCGCAGCGCGTCTCCCGTCGCCCGGATGCCGTCGCGGAGCGCGCGCCGCGCCGCGGGCACGACGCCCGCGACGTTGAGCAGTCCGTGCGGCAGCGTCGGCCGCAGATCGTACGTGACCGGCACGCGTTCGGCCCGTAACCGATCGGCGTACTGCCGCCCTTCGTCGACCAGCGGATCGTACGCGGCGGCGAGCAGATACGTCGGCGGCGACTGCGCGAGCGTCGGAGCGAGCAGCGGTGAGCGCAGCGGATCGGCGGGATCGTCGTTCGGAAGCAGATACCGCTCCCCGAACCAGCGCATCATCGCCTCGTTCAAGAACACGCCGAGCGAGGGATCGTGCCGCGACGGCTGCTCGCCGCGCGCGTCGACCGACGGATAGATCAGATACTGATACGCCGGACGCGGCAGCCCGCGGGCGACGGCGTACGCGCCGACCGATGCCGCGATCCCGCCGCCGGCGCTGTCGCCGCCGAGTGCGATCGCGCGCGCGTCGGCACCGAGCTCCTCGGCGTTCGCGCACGACCACGCGTACGCGGCGAAGCCGTCCTCGTAGCCGCGCGGAAACGGATGCTCGGGCCCGAGACGGTAGTCGACGGAGAGCACGAGCAGCGCTCCCTCCGCCGCAAGGAAGCGCGCGCAGCCGTCGTAGCTCGCCACGTCGCCGATCACGAAGCCGCCGCCGTGGAAGAACACCAGGAGCGGCGCCTGGCGATCCGGCAGCGCCGCCGGACGATACAGCCGCGCACCGATCTCGCCGGCGTCGGTCGGAATGCGCACGTCGCGAGCGTCGACGCACGCTCGTGTTCGCGGACCGGCGTCGCGCATCGCGGCCGCGTAACCGGCGCGATATTGCGCCGTCGTCAGCGCCGGACGAAACACCCGGCCGCTGCGCGTCGCGAGCCACTGCAGCAGCCGAATCCGCAGATCGAGCGCCATGCGCGAGGATTCCTCGGCGCCGGTGGCAGGCCCGCCCGGCGCAGGTCCGACGCGCGCTCCGGCGGTACATGCCGGCAATGAAGCGCCGCCGGAAACGTCGCCGTCGTTCGCGTGTCCCGGCGCTCGCTCTCGTCCTCGTCTTCGTCGGGCTCGTGGCGCTCGTCGCCTCGCGCATGATGAGGACGACGCCGGTCCTCCAGCACGCGCATCACCCGGCGCATCGCGGCGCGCTCGCGACGACGCTTGCCGCCACGACACCGGGGAGCGTGGATCGTTCCGCGTCGGGCTCTTCCGCACCTGACGGCACGTCCGGATCGGCACGCGAGGACGGTGCGACGACCGGCGCCGTCAAAGGCGCGGCCGATCAGCATGGCGCGGCGGTGTCGGAATCGTCCGCGGAGCCGTCGTCTTCGCCGGCGTCGCCCGAGCCGTCGTCGAGCACGCCGTCGAGGGGACCGCGGCTCGCGATCATCATCGACGACTGCGGACAGTGGCCGTCGACCGAGCGCGGCTTCATCGCGCTGCCGGTCCCGCTGACGCTCTCGGTGCTGCCGCACGTGCGCTACGGCAGCGAGATCGCGCGCGACGCGGACGCGGCGGGCAAAGGCGTCATGCTGCATCTACCGATGGAGCCGCTCTCCGGCATCGATCCCGGTCCGGGCGAGATCACGACGAAGATGGACGACGCGGCGATCGCCGCCCAAGTGCGCGACGATCTCGGCGACGTCCCGCTCGCGCGCGGCGTGAACAACCACGAAGGCAGCCGCGCGACCGAGGACGACCGCGTGATGCGCGACGTCGCCGCCGTGCTCGCGCGCGACCATCTGTTCTTCATCGACTCGCGCACGAGCGGCGCGAGCGTCGCGGAACGCGACGCGAAGGAAGCCGGCGTCGCGACGGCATCTCGCGACGTCTTCCTCGACAATCGCGCCGATGTCGCAGCGACCGAGGCGCAGCTGCGCGCCGCGGCCGCGCTCGCCGCGAAGAACGGCAGCGCGATCGCGATCGGCCATCCGCGTCCGACGACGCTCGCCGCGGTGCGCGCGATGGTCCCGCGACTGCAGGCCGACGGCATCACCTTCGTCCTCGCCTCCGATCTCGTGCACTGAGCAGGCGCCCGCGCGCCGGGCCGCGCAACCGGCCGGTATGCGTCGCCGTCCGCTTCTCACGCTCGCTCTCGTCGTCGCGCTCGCGCCGCTGGCCGCGCCGGCGGCGTCGCCGCCGCCCGCGACCGCGCTGGGCGGCGCGCTGCGCTGGCGTCCGATCGGACCGTTCCGCGGCGGCCGAACCGTCGCCGTCAGCGGCGTTCCGGGCCGCCCGCACGAGTACTACGTCGCCGCGGTCGACGGCGGCATCTTCAAGACCGAGGACACCGGACGCACGTGGACGCCGATCTTCGACGATCAGCCGAACGCGTCGATCGGCGCCCTGGCCGTGGCGCCGTCGGCGCCCGACACGGTGTACGCGGGCAGCGGCGAAGGGCTGCAGCGGCCCGACCTCTCCGTCGGCGACGGCATCTACAAGACGACCGACGGCGGCGCGCACTGGACGCACCTCGGCCTGCGAGACGGGCAGCAGATCGCGAAGATCGTCGTCGATCCGCACGACGCGAACCGGCTGTTCGTGGCGGTGCTCGGCCATCCGTACGGGCCGAACGCAGAGCGCGGCGTGTACCGCTCGAACGACGGCGGCGCGACGTTCCAGCGCGTGCTGTTCACCGACGTCGACGCCGGCGCGTTCGACGTCGCGCTCGATCCGAGCGATTCGCGGGTCGTGTACGCGACGCTGTGGGCGGCGCGCCAGTCGCCGTGGGAGACGACGGCCGGCGACTCGTTCGAGCTGCCGCAGGCCGGGAGCGGGATCTACAAGTCGACGGACGGCGGCGACACGTGGAAGCGCCTCGAAGGCGGGCTTCCGACCGTCGCCGACGGCATCGGCCGCTGCGCGATCGCCGTCGCGCCGAGCGATCCGCGCCGGCTCTACGCCGCCGTCGACGCGACGAAGAACGGCGGCGTCTACCGGTCCGACGACGCCGGCGCGACGTGGCGTCTCGGCAACGACACCGAGCGGGTCGCGGAACGCGGCGACGATCTCGCCAGCGTCGGCGTCGACCCGAAGAATCCCGACGTCGTCTACGAGACCAATACGACGACGTACCGTTCGAGCGACGGCGCGAAGACGTTTCAGGCGCTGCGCGGCGCGCCGGGCGGCGACGACTATCACAGCGTGTGGATCGCGCCGGACGATCCGCGCACGATCGTGCTGGGCAGCGATCAGGGCGCGGTCATCTCGGTCGACGGCGGCGCGACGTGGAGCTCGTGGTACAACCAGCCGACGGCGCAGTTCTACCACGTCATCGCCGACGACCGCTTTCCGTACCGTCTCTACGGCGGTCAGCAGGAGAGCGGCAGCGCGGAAGTGCTCTCGCGCGGTAACGACGGCGCGATCACCTTCCGCGACTGGCATCCCGTCGGCGAAGAAGAGTACGGCTACGTCGCGCCCGATCCGCTGCACCCGTGGCTGATCTACGGCGGAAAGGTGACGCGCTACGACGAGCGCAGCGGACAGGTGCGCGAGGTCGGTCCGGTCGTGAGCTGGCGCGGGAACCCGCAGTACCGCTTCCGCCGCACCGCGCCGCTCGCGTTCTCGCCGGCCGACGAACGCACGCTGTATCTCGGCGCCAACGTGCTCTTCGCCACGACCGACGGCGGCGAGCGTTGGCGCATCGTCAGCCCCGATCTGACGCGGCCCGACCCCGCGACGCCGAAGAACCTCGGCGCGTTCGCGGCGACCGCGGCGGCGAAGCGCCCGCATCGCGGCGTGATCTACGCGCTCGGCCTCTCGCCGCGCGACGCGAAGACGATCTGGGCGGGCACCGACGACGGCCTCGTGTGGCGTACCTCGGACGGCGGCGCGCATTGGAGCAACGTCACGCCGCCCGGGCTCGATGCGTG
This sequence comes from Vulcanimicrobiaceae bacterium, assembly GCA_035650875.1. Taxonomy (GTDB): domain Bacteria; phylum Vulcanimicrobiota; class Vulcanimicrobiia; order Vulcanimicrobiales; family Vulcanimicrobiaceae; genus Vulcanimicrobium. The sequence goes on along the minus strand of DASRGU010000003.1, from coordinate 70,444 downwards.
GGCGAAGATCAGCATCATCGACGCCTCGCCCTTCGACGCGCGCAGCGCGTACGTCGCGGTGAACCGCTTCCGTCTCGACGAGCAGCGCCCGCAGCTCTTCCGCACGCACGACGGCGGGAAGACCTGGACCGAGATCGACCGCGGGATCGAAGCGGCGCCGACGAACGTCGTGCGCGCCGATCCGAAGCGCCCCGGCCTGCTCTATGCCGGCACGGAGCGCGGCGTGTGGTACTCGCTCGACGACGGCGCATCGTGGGCGTCGCTGCGCCTGAACCTGCCCGCCACGTCGGTTCGCGATCTCGTCGTGCACGGCGACGACGTCGCGATCGCGACGCACGGGCGCGGCTTCTGGATCCTCGACGACGTCACGCCGCTGCGCGACGCGGCGACGCTCACCTCGCGGCGCGCCGCGCTCCTCGCGCCGCCGCTCGCGTGGCGCGTGCGCCGCGACACCAACACCGACACGCCCCTCCCGCCCGACGAACCGTTCTTCGCCAACGGCCCGACCGGCGCGTTCCTCGACTACGTGCTTCCCGGCACGGCGAAGCGCGTCGTGCTCACCATCGCCGACGCACGCGGAAACGTCGTGCGCACGCTGACGAGCGATCCGGCGGAGGAGCCGACGAGCCTCGCCTCGCTCGACGTCCCGCCGTGGTGGATCGCTCCGCCGCTGCGCCTCGACGCCTCGGCGGGGCTGCACCGCGCCGTCTGGGATCTGCGCACGGCGCCGCCGCGCTCGTTCTTCCACGGTCCGACGATCGCGGCGATCCCGCACGACACGCCGCTCGAGCCGCAAGGCCCGCTCGTCGTTCCGGGCACGTACACGGTCACGCTCGACGCCGACGGCGCGCGCGCGACGCAGCGTTTCGTCGTGCGCGAGGATCCGCGCGTCGACGTCAGCGCCGACGCGCTGCGCGAGCAGTATGCCCTCGCGTCGACGCTCGAGCGCATCGCCGACGCCGCGTACGACGCGGCCACGCGCGCCGCGGCGACGAAGGCGCCGGCGGCGATCGACTTGCGGCGGCTCAACGGTGCGGCGGCCGGACTGCTGCTCGCGATCGAGTCGGCCGACGCCGCCCCGACCGCCGTGCAGCGCGAGGACGCGCGCACGCTCGAGGCGCGGGCACGGACGCTGCTCGGCACGCGCTAGCACCGCGCTCGTCGACTCAGCGATGGCCGATGAGGCGAGTTGCGAACGGTACGAACTTCGGAAAATCCGCTTCGATCTCGAAAGAGCCCCGTCCGACGCGTGGCCGCCGGTCCGGTTCGAAGCGCTTTGGGCTCGACGCTCCGGAGATCACGCGTATGTCCTGGACAACATTCCGTTCTACGTCTACGGGGTAAGCCTCGGCGACGAAGTGTACGCCGATGACGCGGACGCGGACGGCTACTTGAGCTATCGGCGAGTGCTTCGGCACAACGGCCACTCGACGTTCAGGATGCGGCTCACCGCTGCGTCCCCGGAAGAAGACCTGCCGTTCGTTCGGGATCTGATGAAGACGCTGTGTGACGTCGGCTGCGGGACGGAGCACGATGTCGGCGGCGTCATCGCGGTCGACGCTCCACCCGGATGTCCGCTCGGTGCCGTGATCGATGTCTTGAAGCTCGGCAACGAGGAGCACGTGTGGACGTACGAGGTAGGCTTCGTCTTCACGACCGAGGGTGATCCGTAGTTCGGTGGTCCGGGCATCCCGGCGGAGCGAGATCGGAGCGTACGTCCTCGGCTCTCGCTTGCGAACCGGCTCGGGGGTCGCGGACCGACTGCGCGCCGCGGAATCGGTACGTCGTCGACCTCTTCCGTCGAGAGGGATGGCGCTGCCCACGGCGGCGCCCCGAAGAGCGGGGGCGCGCGCTAGCCGAGCCGCTGCGCGGGGAACGACAGGGGCATGGACGACAAGGGCCGGCCGGCTGTTCCGCACCCGCCGTACGACGAGCTGCGCGCGGCGCTCGGCGCGGACGCGCAGGCGAACCGCGACGTCGAGGCGCTCCACGCGGAGATGAACGCGCCCGAGCCCGACCGCGCCGCCGTCACCGCGCACGCGAACCGGCTGCGCGGGATCCCGGTGCTCGAGGCGCGGATCGCGAACTGGTGGGACTCGCCCGAGACACAGCGCTGGATCAAAGCGATCACGGACGCGGGCTTGTAGGCGGGGTTGCGAGCGGCCACGACGGAACCGCCGGGATCGGTGTGCGGCGCGGAAGCGGCTCCCCGGTGGCGATCGCGCGCGGCGTCGGCGGGGCCGGCTGCGGCGTGAAGACGGTGGTCGGCGGCGCCTGCGGCGCGCTCGGGTCGAACGGCGGCATCGTACGCACGAGCGCAGGCGCGAAGGCGAGCGCGAGCGTTCGCGTTGCGCCGTCCCACGCCACGTGCGCGCCGAGGCAGCGCGCGAGACCCGCCAGCGGGACGAGCACGGGATCGCTCCCGGGAAGCGGCGTCGCGACGCAGACACGCTCACCGCGCCGGGCGACGACGCCGCCGCCCGGCTCGCGGTCGACGCGCTCCGCGATCCGCGCGACGATGTCGAGCGGTGCGACGACCCGTCCGCCGCGCAGCGTCGCGCCCGGGACGGCCGGGACGAGCGCTCCGTTCACCACGACGGTCACCGCGGCCGCCGTCGCGGCGATCAGCTGAGATGGCGTCACGGTACGTGCGCGTGTTCCGCGACGCCGCGCGCCGCTTCTCGGCCGCGGGCTCGGCGTTCACCTCGCAGGCGATCGCGTTCACCGCGCTCTTCGCGCTCGTTCCGCTGACGCTGATCGCGGTCGCGATGCTCGCGTTCGTGTACGGAACCGACGACGGCATCGCGCGCGCGCACACCGTCATCCAGACCTACGTACCGGCGATCGGCGATCTCGTCTCGGGGAACCTCGATGCGATCGTGCGTTACCGCGGCGTGAGCGGGGCGATCGGCATCGTCGGCTTGATCTGGTCGGGGAAGAACCTGTTCCAGGCGCTCACCTTCGGACTCAACCGCTCGCTCGGGATTACGCAGTACCGGCACTACGTGTGGGACGTTTTGCTCGCGCTCGTCTTCGTCCCGTTCGCGGGCGTGGTGCTGATCGTCGCGACCGTGCTCCCCGTCGCCGTTACGCTGGTCGCCTCGTTCACCGGACTCGAGTCGTTGCGCTGGGCGCCGCAGATCGCCTCGTACGCGGGCTCGGCCGCGCTCGTGTTCGTGGTCGCGGCGCTGCTCTATTACTATCTGCCGAACCGGCGCTCGCGCTGGCGCGTGGTGCTGCCCGGCGCGCTCGTGTGCACGATCCTCTACTCGCTGGGCCAGATCGCGTTCGCGGTCTACACGAGCTACGCGGCCTACGCGTTTCAGATCTACGGCGCGCTCTCGGCGCTCGTCGTGCTCCTGCTCTGGCTCGACCTCGTGGGGGTCGTGTTCCTTTTCGGCGCGCACGTCAGCGCCGCGTGGGAGTCGGAGGAGGCGCGCACGCCCCTGCCGCTCGCGTCATAAGGACTCGGCGGCACGGCGAACGAACGCGACGAGCGTGCGTCGCGCCCTCGTCGTCTGTCTCGTCATGCTGTTCGGCGTCCCCATGCTGGCCGCAGCGCCGTCCTCGCTGCTGATCAAGCCGAAGGTGATCGTCTATCCGTTCCAAGCGGGGAACGGCTCGATCGACCGCGAGGCCACCTCGCGGCTGGCGACGATGATCGCGACCGAGATGGCGAACACCGGAAAGGTGACGGTCATCCCGCCGCCGCCCGGGACCGAACGGAAAGACTTCCTCACGACCGCGCGCGCCGCCGACGCCGACTACTACATCACCGGCTACGTCACGCCGCTCGGCGACGGCGTCTCCATCGTCGAGCAGGTCGTGGGCGCGACGAGCGGGATCGTGGTCTACAGTCAGAGCGCGCAGCTCAGCACGTACGCGGACGTGAACGGCCAGGGCGACCAGCTCGCGCAGTTCCTGTCGATCGACGCGAACCGGCAGCTCTCGTCGATCGGGACGCCGCCGCCGGCGCCGAGCCCGACCCCGCAGCCGGCCGGCGGCGCGCAGGCGAACCTCGGGAGCCTGCGCGGGCTCTTCCACCGCGGCGGCGGGAAGGCGGCCGAGTCGAGCGAGGAGCCGGCGCGCGTCGCGGCGACGGGCACCGGACCGTTCGCCGTCGTCGCCGTCGAAGGACCGGCCGAGAGCTCCGTGCGCGAGGCCGCGATCGCGCGGCTGGCGCAAGACGCGCACGGCGAGCACGCGGCGAGCGCCGCGGCCGCGTGCAGCGGCCACTCGCCGCGCGCGGTGCTGTCCGGCATCCTCGCCCTCAAAGACGGCCCCGGAACGAACCGCACCGCGACGTTCGAGCTCGACGCACGCGACTGCGCCGGCAAGACGCTCTGGCGGCAGAGCGCGACGCGTACGGCCGCGAGCGCGACGCAAGCCGCGCAGCGGGCCGTCGACGCCGCGGCGTCGGCCTACCTGAGCCCGGCCCGCCGCCGGGCGCTCTAGGCTTCTTCCGCCTCGCGCGCGTCGAGCAGCCCGGGCGGCAGCTCGACGGCGATGCGCTTCGCGCGGACGTCGACCGCGCGGACGAACTCGCGCACCAGCGGCACCATCGCGCGCGCCGCGCCGACCAGCAGCACGTCCTGCGCCGGATAGTGCTCCACCGCGCGCACCTCGCCCAGGACGGCGCCGCGCGCGTCGACGAGCGCGCAGCCGATCAGATCGTCGTCGAAGAACTCGTCCGCCGCCAGCGCGACGTCGGCGCGGTCCAGCGCGAGCGTCGCGCCGACGAGCGGCTCCGCCGCGGCGGCGTCGCCGATGCCGTCGAACGCGACCAGCGGGCGGCCCTTGTGCAGTCGCAGGCTGCGCACGCGCAGCGCGCGCGTCGTGCCGTCGCGCAGCGTCGCCCGCAGCGCGAGGCCGGGCGCGAGCGCGTCGGCGCCGATGCGGCTCGGGTCGAGCTTCAGCTCGCCGCGCAGGCCGAAGACGCCGGCGATGCGGCCGGCGTTGGCATCACTCGGCGTCGTCGTCCTCGGCGCTCTCCGCGCCCTCGTCTTCCTGCTTCGCGTCGTCCGCTTCTGGGTCTCGGCCGTTCGCGACGAGCGCGTCGCCGGCGTGCTCGGCCTCCGCTTCGATCGTATCGTCCTCGAACGAAACGATGTCGATGCTGACGCGGCCTTCGGCGCTCGCGCGCACGAGCGTGCGCAGCGCCTGCGCGACGCGGCCGTTGCGGCCGATGACCTTGCCGAGGTCTTCGTGCTCGACGATCAGCTCGATGATGCGCCCGCGATCCGATTCGACCGCTTCGACCACGACCTCGTCGGGAAACGCGACCAGCTTGCGCGCGAGGAAGTCGAGCAGCGCGACCGCGCGCTGCTCGGCTTGCGCCGGGTCGGCCGACTTGCGCGGTCCCCGGTCGGCCCATTCGCGACGGCCGCCTTCGCGGCGTCCGCCTTCGGAGCCGCCGCCGCGCCGTTCGCCGCGCCCGCGCCGCGGGCGCTCGTCTTCGGGCTCGATGTCGTCGTGCGCGGCTTCGTCCGACGCGATGCGCCGCGCGCCGAGCGTCGACGTGCGTTCTTCTTCCGTCGACTCCGCTTCGTCGCCGAAGAGTCCGAATTCGTCGTCGAACGCGCTCACGGTTCGATCACGACGCTCAGGACTTCGGCTGCTTGGGAGCGCGCTTCGTCTCGGGGATCGGGCCGCGGTCCACGAGCCCGAGCTCCGCGAACAGCCGCCGCACCGGATCGGACGTCTGCGCGCCCTTGGCGAGCCATTCGCGCGCCTTCTCCTGGTTGACGACGAGCGTCTTCGGCTCGGTGCGCGGGTTGTAGTGTCCGAGGATCTCGATGAAGCGCCCGTCGCGCGGCGAGCGCGCGTCGGCGACGACGAATCGGTAGGTGGGTTGCTTCTTGGCGCCCATGCGCCGGAGTCTGATCTTGACCATGCTGCCTTCTACGAGTGAGGGTTACCGCCCGAGCGCGAGCGGGAGCTTGGGGAACCGGCCTTTCTTCATGCCGCCCAACTGTTTCATCATCTGGCGCGACGCCTCGAACTGCTTCACCAAGCGGTTCACGTCGGAGACCTGCGTCCCCGAGCCCATCGCGATGCGCTTGCGCCGCGAGCCGTTGAGGATCTCCGGACGCTCGCGCTCGCGCCGCGTCATGGAGCAGATGATCGCTTCGATCTTGCTCACGTCGCGCTCGTCGATCTCGACGTTCGGAAGCGCCTTCGAGAGCCCAGGGATCATCTTCATGATGTCCGTCATCGAGCCCATCTTGCGCACTTGGCGCAACTGCGCCAGGAAGTCGTCCAGCGTGAACTGCGACTTGCGCAGCTTCTTCGCCAGCTCTTCGGCCTGCTGCTCCGAGTAGACGCTCTGCGTCTTCTCGATCAGCGTGAGCACGTCGCCCATCCCGAGGATGCGCGAGGCGAGCCGGTCGGGATGGAACGGCTCGAGCGCCGTGACCTTCTCGCCGACGCCCACGAACTTGATCGGCGCGCCGGTGATCCGGTGGATCGAAAGGGCCGCGCCGCCGCGCGCGTCGCCGTCCATCTTCGTGAGGATCACGCCCGTGATCCCGAGCTTTTCGTCGAACGCCTTCGCGACGTTCACCGCTTCCTGACCCGTCATCGCGTCGGCGACGAACAGGATCTCGGCCGGCTTGACGGCGGCCTTGATGTTCTGCAGCTCCTCCATGAGCCGCTCGTCGATCTGCAGCCGCCCGGCGGTGTCGACGATCACCGTCGAGATGCCGAGCCGCCGCGCCTCCGCGACGCCTTCGCGCGCGATCGCCACCGGATCGCCTTGCCCGCGATCGAACACGGGAAGATCGATCTGCTTCCCGAGCGTCTTGAGCTGGTCGATCGCGGCGGGCCGGTAGACGTCGGCGGCGACGAGCAGCGTGCGGCGGCCCTGCTCCTTCAGCCGCAACGCGAGCTTGCCCGCATGCGTGGTCTTCCCCGAGCCCTGCAGACCGACCATGAGATAGACGGTCGGCGGCGCGTCGCTGTACGTCAGCCGCGCTGCGGCGCCGCCCATGATCTCGACGAGCTCGTCGTGGACGAGCTTGACGACGGTCTGCGCGGGCGTGAGCGAGGTGAAGACGTCGGAGCCGACGGCCTTCTCCTTGATCCGCGCGACGAACTCGCGCGCGACCGGAAGCGCGACGTCGGCCTCGAGAAGCGCCACGCGAACTTCGCGCAAGACGTCGTTGACGTCCGACTCGGTGAGTCGGCCGCGGTTCGCCAGCTTGTCGAAGATCGCGCCTAAGCGCTCGCCGAGTGCCTCGAGCATGAAGGGGCTGCTACTCGGCTCCCTTGGACGCCGTCACCGAGTCGATCTTCTGAACCGCGTCACCCACGGTCTTGATCTTTTCCGCTTCCTCGTCGGGGATGTCGATGCCGAACTCGGTCTCGAACGCCATGACGAGCTCGACTTGATCGAGCGAGTCCGCGCCGAGGTCGTCCGTGATCGACGCCTCGGGCGTGACCTCGTTCTCCTCGACGCCGAGCTGCTCGACGATGATCTTCTTGACGCGATCGAAGGTGTCGGAAGCCATGCTTGTGTCGTTTCTCCTGAAAGAGCCGAGCTGGGTGGTTAGATCAGAAAGCCGCCGTCGACGACCAGGGTCTGGCCGCTGACGTACCGGCTGGCGTCTGAAGCGAGGAACGTGACGACGGGCGCGACGTCGTCCGGCGCGCCGGCGCGTCCGAGCGCGATCGTGTCGAGGTAGTGCTTGCGGGCCGCCTCCGGCATGTCGGACGTCATCGAAGTCTCGATGAGTCCCGGCGCGACGACGTTGACGCGAATGTTGCGCGAGCCGAGCTCTTTCGCCAGCGACTTCCCGAGACCGATCAGCCCCGCTTTCGAGGCGGCGTACGCGCTTTGCCCGGGATTGCCGGCGAGGCCCACGATCGAGGAGATGAGCACGATCGAGCCGCCGCGCTGCCGCATCATCGGCTTCGCGACCGCGGCGCTCAAGTAGAACGCCGACTTCAGGTTGACGTCGAGCAGCGTGTCGAGATCCTCGTGCTTGAAGCGCAGGATCAACCCGTCCTTCGCCTGGCCGGCGTTCGCGACCGCCACGTCGACGCGCCCGCGATCGCGCGCGACCGCCGCGACCGCTTCGGAGACCGCGGCTTCGTTCGCGACGTCGACGGCGTGCGTGCTCACGGCCGCGTCAGCGCGCGCCTCACGGCACGCCGCGGCCGACTCGTCGAGCGCCGCGGTGTCGCGGCCGAACAGTGCGACGTCGGCGCCCGCGCGCGCGAGGTCGACCGCGATCGCACGCCCGATCCCACGGCTCGCCCCGGTCACGATCGCCACCTTGCCCGTCATGCGGGCAGCGCGACGAGCTGCGCGCGCGCCTTGTCGATCGACGCCGCGTCGGAGACGGTGATCGCCTTCGGCGCGCCGGCGACGCGCTTGAACATCGGCGCGAGCACGGGAGAGGCGCCGAACTCGACGATGAGGTCGAGCGACATCCCGGCGAGCGCGAGCGCGACGTCGTGCCAGCGCACTTCGTCGCTCACCGAGCGGATGAGATTCGTCTTGATCGTCTCGACGTCGTCGTACACCTGCGCGTCGACGTTCGAGATGACTGCGAAGCGCGGCGGCATGACGACGGCGGCGCGCACGTGCGGCGCGAACTCCTCGCGCGCAGGGTCCATCAGCGTGCTGTGCCAGGCGCCCGCGACGTTCAGCGGGACGACGCGCTTCGCGCCCGCCTCCAGCGCCAGCTCGCCAGCGACCCGCACCGCGGCGGCGTCGCCGCTGATGACGATCTGTCCGGGCGCGTTGAAGTTCGCGAGCTGGACGCGTCCGGCGCCGCGCTCGATCGCCTGCGCGACCGCGCCGCGCAGCGTCTCCGGATCGAGCCCGAGCACCGCCGCCATCGCGCCTTCGGCGACGCTCGCCGCCCGATGCATCGCGAGCCCGCGCTCGTTGACGAGCATGAGCGCCGTCTCGAACGTCAGCGCCCCGGCGAGCGTGAGCGCGCAGTACTCGCCGAACGAGTGCCCGGCGCCGGCGACGGGATCGAGAACGTCGGCCAGCGCGAGCGCGAGCGCGACGTTGGTGACGAAGATCGCCGGCTGCGAGTAGCGCGTCTCGCGCAGACGCTCTTCGGGGCCGTGCTCGCACAGCGCGAGCAGGTCGTAGCCGAGGAGCGTCTTCGCGGTCGCGAAGCACTCGGCCGCGGCGGGATACGCGCGCGCGGCGTCGACGCCCATGCCGACGACCTGCGAGCCCTGTCCGGGAAAAACCACCGCGACGCGCATCGGCCTAGGCGTGTCCCGCTTTGCCGTTGGACGAGATCGCGCCGTTCGCCGACCAGCGCCACGCGACGGCGCCCCAGCTGAGCCCGCCGCCGAAGCCGACGAACAGGATGACGTCGCCGTCGTGCAGCTTGCCGGCCGCCGCGGTCTCGGAGAGCGCGATCGGGATCGACGCGGCGCTCGTGTTCCCGTAGTTCTGGATGTTGATGACGACGCGATCGTTCGGCAGATCGAGATGCTTCGCGGCGGCGTCGATGATGCGCCGATTCGCCTGGTGCGGAATGAGCCACGCGACCTCGCGCGGCGCGATGCCGGCCTTGTCGAGCGCGACGTTCGTCGCTTCGATCATCTTGGTGACCGCGAACCGGAAGACCTCACGCCCGTTCATGTAGATCTTCGTGCGCTTGCGCTCGATGTCGTCCGCCGTGAGCTCCGGCGCGGCGGTTCCGCCGACCGCGATGTTCAGGTGCTCGGGATGCGAGCCGTCCGCGCCGAGCTCCGCCGAAAGAAACGAGTCTTCCGCGGCTTGTTCGAGCACCACCGCGCCGGCGCCGTCGCCGAACAGTACGGCCGTCGTGCGGTCCTCGTAGTTCGTGATGCGCGAAAGCTCTTCCGCGCCGACCAGCAGGACGCGCTTGAACGTTCCGGTGCGCACCATGTTCGCCGCGACGGTCAGTCCGTAGATGAACCCGCTGCAGGCGATCTGGATGTCGAACGCCGGCTTCCCGCTGATGCCGAGCTTCGCGCCGACGATGCACGCCGTCGCGGGAAAGTAGTAATCCGGGGTGACCGTCGCGACGACGATGCAGTCGATCTGCGAGGCCTCGAGGCCCGCGTTCGCCAGGGCGTTCTTCGCGGCGCCCACGGCGAGCTCGCTGGTCGGCTCGGCGAGCGTCGCGATGTGACGCTCCTTCATGCCGGTGCGCGTGGTGATCCACTCGTCCGACGTGTCGAGCATCCGCTCGAAGTCGGCGTTGGTGAGAACCCGCTCGGGCACGTAGTGCCCGACGCCCGCGATGCGGACCCCGGTGGCGTTCAACGGCGCGAACTAGCCGTGCGCGTGCCCGGCGTGCTCGTCCTTGGCGACGACCTGGCGTCCGTCGTACGTGCCGCAGAAGTCGCACACGAAGTGCGGCCGCTTCGGCTGGTGGCACTGCGGGCACTCGACCGTCGTCACGGGGTTGAGCTTCCAGTTCGCAGCGCGGCGGCTACGCGTCTTGGATCGGGGGGTCTTCCACTTGAGATTCGCCATGATTGCCTTCCGTCGACTCCGGCAGGCAGGTGCATCCGCCGCCCGGGTTCTTGCTCCGTCCGCACGTGTCGCAGAGTCCGCGACACGTTTCGCTGCACGTCAGGACCATCGGGAGCGCGCTGTCGACGAGCTGCCGGACGAGATCGCCGAGGTCCAGATCGGTGCCGTTCAGTACGTTGTTCTCTCCAAAGGGATCGTTCGCTCCGCCGGGCGGATCGAAACGCTCCTCGACGTCCACCGTGGCCGGGAGGCTCACGTCCTCCAGGCACCGGTCGCATGCTCCTGCGACATTGACGTCGATGGTTCCGCCGATCTCGAGGCCCCGGCCGACGCGGCGCAGCTCGAGCCGGACGTGCGCGGGCTGCGGAAACGTGAACGAGGAGAACGGCGGCACCTCGACCCGCTCGTCGAGGACCATCGGGCGTCCCGCGAACAGGACGGTCCCGACGTCGATCAGTGAAGAACCCATACCATAGAACGAGGCCCCCCGCGAGGGACCCCATGCAACCGAACCATGGTAGACCACCCCGGGGCCCTTGTCAACGCGAGTAGGGGTGGGACTCCAGGGCGCATGGATACGACGCTGAACGTCGCCTACGGCACGCAGATCACCGCCGCGGCGACCCGACACCACCTCGACCCGCGGCTGCTCGCCGCCGTGGCCGCCCAGGAAACGGGCGGGCCCGGCAGCGACTCCGGCCGGAACGTCGTCGGCGACGGCGGCCACGGCCACGGGCTTTTCCAGATCGACGACCGTTGGCATGCCTTCGCCCGCACGCCCGCGGCGATGGACCCCTCGCAGAACGCGGACTACGCCGCGGGCATGCTGCAGAGCAACCTGGCGCAGTACGGCGGCAACGTCCGCGCCGCGCTCTCCGCGTACAACGCGGGTGCGCCGAACGCGACCGGGACGACGACGACCTGGGGCGACGGAACGACGCTCGGCTATGCCGACTCGGTCTTGCGGCACTACGCCCGCTTGGGCGGCGACGTGAGCGGGACTCCCGTCGCCGCCGCCGTGAGCACCGAGGCGGCCGCCGCCGGCGGCGAAAGTCAGCCGGTCGACGCGCTGCGCTCGCTGGTGGCCACGCTCGGCGCGGGCGGCTACGGCGCCGCAAGCGCGCTCGGCACGACGAGCGCGTCTTCCTCCGCCGCGGCGCTCGGCTCCGGGCTCGGCGCGCCGTCGATCGGCATGCCCCAGCTTCCGCAGTACAAGCCGATCCAGCAGCCCGACGGCCGCGAGCGCGACGTGGCGCCGAGCGAGATCCTCTCCACCGACGACGAGTAGCGCAGAAAGGACACCAGCGATGGGCTTCAACATTCTGGGCGCCCTCGGCGGCGCCGCCATGGGGCTCGCCACCGGCAACCCGATCGGCGCCGGGCTCGGCGCCGTCACCGGCGGACTCACCGGCAACGGCGCGACCGCCGCCGGCGGTCTCTCGAACAACTACCAGGACCTCGTGAACGGCGGCTACCTCGGCGCCACCGAAGCGCTCGACGCGCAGCAGATGGTCTTCCAGCTCCAGCTGCAGGCGCAGTCGCAGCAGTTCGACGAGATGACGTCGGAGCGCTCGGAGCTCCTGCGCGAGCAGAACACGCTGCGCGACGTCGCAATGCAGCAGCGCAAGGCCGACAACGAGATCACCAAAGAGTTCATCCGGTCGATCGGCTGATGGAGACGCTCCCCGTCCGCCCGCAGCCGCCCGCCTCTCGCCCCGCCGCCCGCCCGCCGGCGCGTCACGCGCCGGCGGGCGGCAGCCGCCCAGCCGCCGGCGCCGGCCCCGCTCCGAGCGCCGCGGGGCACTCCGCCCACGGGCATTCCGCGACCGTGCACCACCCGTCGGCGCACGCGGGAAAAGCTGGGCCCCACGCGTCGGCGTCCGGCGCGACGACGCCGAACCCCGAGATGAAAGCGCCGCCGCACGACGCCGATGCCGACGACTTGGCGCTGCTTCTGAAGCAGCGCGGCTTCGACGACATGGTGCGGATCCGCGCCGAGCTGGAGCGGGAAGCGAACGCCCTGCGCGATCTCGCGCTCGCCCAAGTGAAAAAGGACGACCAGGCGATGCAGGCCTGGATCAAGCTCATCTAGCGGGCGGCCGCGGACGGGCCGTTGACAAGGGGAGCGGCGTCTCCTAGACTAAGGCGTCGTTCCCCCGGGCCAATAGCTCAGTTGGTTAGAGCGCATGCTTGATAAGCATGAGGTCCATGGTTCGAATCCATGTTGGCCCACCAGAACACCCCGCGAAAGCGGGGTTTTTCATTGCGCGGGCGGTTGCGCGTCGATCCCGAGCGCCAAGACGAGGAATGCATAGCGGTCGACGGCTTCGTCGATCATCTTCGTGGTCGGCTTGCCTGCGCCGTGGCCGGCCTTCGTTTCGACGCGCAGGAGGATCGGGGCGTCGCCGGCTTGCGCGTGCTGCAGCGCGGCGGCGAACTTGAAGGAATGCGCCGGGAAGACGCGATCGTCGTGGTCGCCCGTCGTGATGAACGTCGCGGGGTATCGCTCGCCGTTGCGCACGTTGTGATACGGCGAGTACGCGAGCAGCGTACGCACGTCGGCCGGGTCGTCCGAAGAGCCGTAGTCGGACGTCCACGCCCAGCCGATCGTGAAGCGCTGAAAGCGCATCATGTCGAGAACACCGACGGCCGGAAGCGCGGCGCCGAAGAGTTCCGGGCGCTGCACCATGCACGCGCCGACCAGCAGACCGCCGTTCGAGCCGCCGTGGATGGCGAGCTTCGGCGACGAGGTCCATCGCTCGGCGATGAGATACTCCGCCGCGGCGACGAAGTCGTCGAAGACGTTCTGCTTGTGCTGGCGCACGCCGGCTTCGTGCCACGTCTCGCCGTACTCGCCTCCGCCGCGCACGTTCGCCACCGCGTAGATGCCGCCCATCTCGAGCCAGACGAGAACGGCCGATGAGAACATCGGGGTCAGCGAGATGTCGAAGCCGCCGTACCCGTACAGCATCGCCGGCGCGCTGCCGTCGCGCGAGACGCCTTTTTTGTAGGTGACCATCATCGGGACGCGCGTCCCGTCTTTCGAACGATAGAACAGCTGCTCGCTCGCGAACGCCGTCGGATCGAATGCGATGCGCGGAGCGAACACGCGGGACGAGCGACCGTGCACGACATCGTAGCGATAGATCGCGACCGGCTCGGTGTAGCTCGTGTAGCTGTAGAACGTCTCGGTGTCGGTGCGCTTGCCGGTGAAGCCGGCGACGCTTCCGAGTCCGGGCAGCGCGATCTCTCCGTCGCCGCGACCGTCGAGCGATCGCAGCACGACGGAAGCGTGCGCGTCGCGAAGGTACAGGGCGACGATGCGATCCCCGAAGATGCGTGCGCCGTCGAGCGGGTCGTCGGTCTGCGCGATGATCTCGCGCGGGGTGCGATCGCCCAGCCCGATCGCGACGATACGTCCGCGCGGAGCGTCCTTCGTCGTCAGAAAGTAGAACGCGTCCGCGTCGTTGGCGAGGTAGAGGTACCGCGCGTCACCGCCGGGCAGCAGCTCGACGGCTCCGCCCGCACCTTGCAGATCGAGGACGACGATGCCGTTCTCGGGCGCCGTTCCGCGGCTCACTTCGACGACGACGTACCGGCCGTCTTCGGTGGTCTGCGCGTTGAAGTTCCAGTCTTTGTGGTCGGGCCGCTCGTAGACGAGCACGTCGGTCGACTGCGGCGTGCCGAGCCGATGAAAGAACACCTTGTGAAAGAAGTTCGCCTGCTTGAAGGTCGCGCCCGACTGCGGTTCGTCGTAGCGGCTGTAGTAGAATCCGCTGCCGTCACGCCGCCACGCCGCACCGGAAAACTTCGACCAGCGCACGATGTCCGAACGGTCCTTCCCGCTCGCGACGTCGCGAACGTGCCACTCCTGCCAATCCGAACCCGACGAGGAGACGCTGTACGCCAGCAGCGTCCCGTCGTCGCTGAACGCGGCGCCCGACAGCGCGACCGTCCCGTCCGGCGAGAGCGTGTTCGGATCGAGGAGCACCCGCCCCGGCTCGGCGAGATCCCGCGTCACGTAGAGGACCGCTTGATTCTGCAGCCCGGTGTTCCGGAAGTACGCGTAGAGGTTGCCGGCGCGCTCGGGAACCGACCACCGCTCGTAGTTCCAGACGCCCGTGAGCCGCGAGCGCAGCGCCTCCCGCTGCGGGACGGTCTCGAGCACGGACTCGGTGAGGCGGTTCTCCTCCTCGATCCAGCGCCGCGTCTGCTCGGAGTCGACGTCTTCGAGCCAGCGGTACGGATCGGCGACGCGCGTGCCGAAATAGTCGTCGATCTGCTCGACACGCGGCGTGTCGGGATACGGGAATCGGCTGGTTGCGGTCGGAGGCATCCCAGCCGTTATGCTCGGCGCGAGGCCCTTGAGCCCCTTCCCGCCAAGAATCGCCCTACACGGGGACGTAGCTCAGCTGGTAGAGCGCCTGCTTTGCAAGCAGGATGTCAGGGGTTCGAGTCCCCTCGTCTCCATTCTTCGGAAAAGCCCGTAGCAGCGGGCTTTTTCTGTGCCATCGGTGCGTCAAGCGGGTGTCCGAAAGCGGTCCGCCGCGACTCGCCGGTCGTTCCGTCTCGTGCGCCGATCCATGAGGGTCCGCACGCCCGTATCGCCGCGAGCGGCGATGCCGTATCGGCGGCGTTCGGACGACGTTGCGACAGGCAACAGCCGGTGTGGCGGTACGGCACGGCTTTGAACGGCTCGAAGACCGCTGGCGTTCGTCGCCGGACTTCTGAGCCTCGCCCCGTCAGTGGTCGTTCCTTGCCGGCTTCGACAGGCGCGGAAGCCGTTTCGCGTTGATACGCAAAGAGAGCGCCGCCGTGTCGCGAATCCGAGCGGCATGCTCGGCGCATGGAACAGCTTCTACGTCATGATGGGGACGTCGGCCGCCGCGCTGACCGGCTTGGTCTTCATCGTCATCACGCTCGTCAACGAGCAACGGCGCAGCACCTCGGAAGCGGGGCTGACCGTTTTCACCACCCCGACGGTCGTGCATTTCTCCGCTGCGCTCTTGACCTGTGCCGTCATGACGATGCCGTTTCCGTCGCTCACGCCGGTCGAGATCGTTCTCGGCCTGACGGGGTTGGCCGGGCTTGCGTACGTCCTGGGCGTCGCCCGGCGAGCGTCGGCGCTGTCGACGTATCGGCCCGACGCCGAGGATTGGGCGTGGAACGTTGCTCTGCCGGCGATCACGTATGCCGCGCTCGTGTTCGCCGCGTTCGCGATGCACGCAACGCTTCGTGGAGCGCTCTTCGCGCCGGGCGTGGTCGTGCTGCTCTTAGCCTTCATCGGGATCCACAACGCCTGGGACGTTGTGACGTTTCTCGCGACCGGCAAAGCCGACGCGCTCCCCGACGACCCGCCGAGCGGCGCCGCCGAATCATGACGCCCGCGCGTCGGAAACGCGGGCGCGCCTCGCGATCCGTCCGCCTCAGACCGGCTCGAGCTCATCGCCGCATCGCTACATGTCCGTAGCTGACTCACGATGCAGATGCGACGCGGCTCCAGAGTGCCGCAGCGCGACGATGCGTGCTTTTGCATCTTGCGATGGCTTCGTATCGGCACGCTACGGCCAGCACGTGTAGTATCGTGCGTTGTAGTGTCCGAGCGCGAACGTCACGACGGCGATCGAAACGGTGCCGGCGATACCGAATAGCGGCCAATAGCGTCGAACGACGCGAACGCGCCGCGTTGCGGCGCCGACGAGCACCCCGCATGCGATCGCGACGACGATCGCTCGGACATCGAGCCCGCGGGCGAACAGCCCGATCGCGAGGAGTACGCCGGCGCTGCAGCCCATCGCGAGATTGCTCGGCCGACGGCTCGGCGCCGGAGACGCAGCCACGAGGAACGCCGGTATCCCGGCGACGACCGTGAGGATGGGCGCGACCAAGAACACATTCATCATTTCGACGAACTGCACGACCATCGTGAGATTGAACGACGGCATGCACGATCGCGACGCGCCTGCTGCGACGCCTTCGACGCTCGTCGCGCACAACGCAAAGGCAATGAGTCCGCGCCTCGCGTGCCAGTCGCGAGCGTGATCGAGGCCGCTGTCCGCCATTCGCCGTCACGAGGTTCGACGAACCGCGTTCGTGCCCCGCCGCTGACGCAATTCGCCGGTGAAGCGCGCTATACGCGGCATCACGTCCGGGAAAGCGGCCCGCGCGACGCGAACTGCTTTCCGGACCGGGTAGTTGAACCTTGCCGGCCTGGTCACCGTCTCACCTGTGCGGAGGTGGTTCGATGGCGTTGGGATCCAGGTTCTCGCTCGGCGCGACGGGGCGCGTGCTCGGGATCGCCCTCTTGGGCGTGGTCGTCGCTTTTGTCGGCGCCGTGTCGGCGCTTCGTTTCTGCCAGGCGCTGCCGCGCTCGTACGTCACGCCATCGGGAAACGCGAACATCGACGAATCGATCTCGGTCGAGTTTGCCGGAACGACCGTCTCGAAGACCGCGTTCGCCTCCGCGCTCGAGAACGTGCTCGCGAAACAGGCGAACAAGGGCGTCGGCGTGCAAATTCGGCCCGACTTCCTCGAATCGAATGCCGCCGTCGCTCTTTCCGACGACTCGTACGTCTCCGCGCTCGACGATGCGGCGCGGAAAGCGAAGCTGCTGGCGCAGCATGCCGGCGTCGCGTTAGGGCCGATCATCGGAGTCGACGAGGGCTACGGAGGTCAGCCGCCCTCCTCGTTCCCGAACGGCGTACCGCTGAAGGGTAGCCCGGTCACGGTCGTGAGGCCCACGGCGGCGAACGGCCCGCTCGTGCTCGGCGTGTCGTATCGGCTCGCGAACGGCGATGCGCAACGAACGATCTCCGTACTCGGATATTCGTCCGGTTCGCGTCGCACGAGCGGAAGCAGCCGCGTCACGACACGCCTCACCGTGGCCGTCAGCGCGCGGGGAAACAATCTTGCCGAGGCTTTGCGGAATGTTGCGCCGTATGAGGGGCTCGTGCGAAGGGCGGCGGCGCAGGTCGGTCTGCCGCCGGCCGCGGTCAGCAAAGCGGACGTCTCGCTGAACGTCTACTGAACCGTCCTCGCGCGACGTTTTTCCGCACTCCGGCCGATCTCGCGCGAGGTTCGCAGTGAACTCACCTCACCGTTCGACGATCCGCACGTCAAACGTCGCCGCGGCGATCGCAGCGCTCGTCGCGTGCTGCAGCGTCGGAACGCTGACGATGCTTCCTCGCAACGCCCGAGCAGCGCCGTTCGCCGCGTCGCAGGCAGCGGTGACGCAGCTCGCCGCAGCGACGGCCGCCGCGACGCCGGTCGACTATGGAGACCCGAAGAGCTGGCTCTGCCTGCCCGGACGCAACGATGCGTGCTCCGCGCCGCTGACGTCGACGGTGATCGAGCCCGACGGCACGCGACGGCGAGGCACGTACGTTCCGGACCGGAACGCCCCGGTGGATTGCTTCTACGTCTATCCGACCGCGTCGCTCGAACCGACCGGGAACGCCGACATGACGGCGAGCCCGGAGCTGCAGCGCACGGCGCTCGAGCAGTTCGCGCGCTTCGGCACGAAGTGCCGGCTGTACGCCCCGATCTATCGCCAGGTCACGCTCGCGGTGCTGCGCGGGCGGGCGACGAGTTACGACGAGGTCACGCCCTACGACGACGTGCTCGACGCGTGGAACCTCTATCTGAAACGCTACAACCACGGCCGCGGCGTCGTGCTGATCGGACACAGCCAGGGTTCGAACATCCTCGTCAAGCTGATCGCCTCGCAGATCGACGGCAAGCCCGAAGAGGATCGCCTCATCTCCGCCATCGTCCCGGGCTCCGAAGTCGACGTGCCGGCCGGCGGCGACGTCGGCGGTACGTTCGCGCACGTCCCGCTGTGCCGCTCGGCGCCGCAGACGGCATGCGTCATCGCGTACTCGACGTATCTCGCGAACGAGCCGCCGGGGCGCGACGCGTCGTTCGGCGCGTCCGAACGTCCCGGCGACGTCGACGCGTGCGTCAATCCGCAGGCGCTCGACGGCACGGCCGCGCTCGAGCCGGCTTTGCCGACGTTCGGTGCGGTCGCGCGCGCGCTCGGCACGACGCTCGTCGAGAACCCCGGCAAGCTCACCGCGGCGTGCGAGACGAACGGCGGACGTGCGTATCTCGCCGTCCGCGTCGATCCGAGCGCGCCGCTGCTCGCCGCAGCGCTCGAAGCGCTCGCCGCACGGCACCCCGCCTTCGGACTGCATGCGTTCGACGTCAACATCGCGCTCGGAAATCTCGTCGACCTCGTCGGAACCGAGTCGGCGAGCTGGCTGGCTGCGCACCGCGCGCGGTGAGCCGCGCTGCGCGAGCGTCCGCCGGAGTGGGCGAGCGGCGCTGATCTAGGGGGCGGCCGCCTCGACGTCGTCGTCGTCGCCGCGCACCGTCGCGATGATGCGCGGCGGCGCTTCGCGCCCGGCGTGCTGGGCCTGCGCGAGCGATTCGGCGACGGCGGCGGCGTCGAGCACCGCGGTTTCGGTCATCGTCTCGGCCGCGGCGGACGCCGGTGCGGGAGCAGGCGCCGGCGGCGGCGGCGCGGGCTGCACGCGGCGCGTGTCGCGGCGGTGCAGGCGCCGGCGCGCGAACACCGCGCAGGTGTCGCGGAACACCGTTCGCACGTCGCGCAGCTTGATCCGTCCGGTGAGACGCTGCGTCGTGAGCACGACCGGCGCATCGACGATGCGCGCGCTCGCGTCATGCATCGACACCAACAGCTCGAGGTCGAACGCGAAGCGCTGCACGCGCACCCGCGGGATCGCGTCGAGCAGCGCGCGGCGGCGGAACAGCTTGATTCCGGTTTGCGTGTCGCGCAACGGCATCGCGAACAACAGTTTCACCAGCAGGAAGTAGCCGGCGCTGAGCACCCGCCGCCAGAACGGATAGATCACCTGCGAGTCGGGGTGGCGTTTCGAGCCGATCACGGCGTCTGCGCCGCTCGCGTCCATCCGCGCGTACAGCGTCGCGAGCTGGCGCGGATGCAGGTCGAGATCCGCGTCCAGGAAGGCGATGCGATCACCGCGCGCGTGGTTCGCGCCGAGGATCAGCGCGGCGCCTTTTCCGCTGTTCACCGGAAGGCGAAAAACGAAGATGCGGCCGGGGTGCGCTTCGGCGCACAAGCGCGCCGCTTCCGCCGTTGCGTCGGCGCTGCCGTCGTCGACCACGATGATCTCGTACTCGTCGACCATCTCGCGCACCGCAGCGACGATCTCGGAAAGCGCGAGCGCGATCGTCGGAGCCTCATTGTAGGCCGGGACAACGACAGAAAGCTGCAGAGAAAAGGCCTCGCGAGGGTACGGCAGGACTACCCGGAGTTGCAATGTATCGCGCGGTTAAGGGACTGTCAAGACCGGGCCTCCTCTGATACTCTCGTTCGAGAGGGCCGCCGTTGACGCTCGCTCGCCTGGCGTTGGCTCTGATCGCCTTTCGGCTGCGTCACATTCGCTGCGGTGCCGCGGTGCGCTATTTCGACGCCTCCGACGCGACGGGCGCGCTGCGGACGGTCGTCGTCGCGTGCAGCCGGCATCACCTCGTACGGCGCTGGACGATCGACGAGCGCGGTGAGATCGTCGTCGAGACGTCCACCTACGACACGTGATTCGCTCTGCGCGGCAAAGATCGATGCGGCCGCTTCCCGGAGGCTGAAGTCCTGTGGGGCGCGGCGGGGAATCTCGGACCCGTGCAGCCGGCACTCCGCGCAGCCGTCGACCGACTCATCGCCTCTGATCCGGGCTTGCTGCGCCTGTATCAGGCGCTGCGCACGACGCTCGCCGTCATGCTCGCCAGCGTGATCCTGGGGCAGGCCGCGGGCGCGATGCACTACTCGATCAACGTGGTGCTGATGGGCGCGATCGTCGCGATGCAGGTCTCGCTCGCCGTCAACGATCCGTCGGCGCGGAACACGACGCTGCTCACGCCGATCCCCGCGGCGATCGGGATCCTCCTCGGTGCGCTGGTCTCGGCGCGCGGGCTGCTGGCCGACGTGATGTTCCTCGTCGTGCTGTTCGTCGCGGTCGCGATCCGGCACTACGGTCAGCGCTGGAACGCGTTCGGCGTCGTCGCGATGATGGCGTACTTCCTCGCCCTGTTCTTCGGCGCGACGACGCAGCAGCTTCCGGTCCTCGTCTTCGCCGCCGTGGCCGGGGCCGCGGCGTCGTTCCTCGTGCGGTTCGTCCTGCTTCCGGACCGTCCCGAAGGCATCGCGCGCGGGATGGTCGGCGCGCTGCGCGCGCGCATCCGGCTCGTCGCGGAGATCGTGCGCGGGATGCTGAGCGCGCGAGAGAGCGACACGGCGACCGAGCGCCGCCTCGAAGCCGCCGTGCGGCGCGTCAACGAGACCGCGCTCGCCATCGAAGGCCGCCTCAGCGACGACGCGACGGAGCAGATGCGGATCATCTTCGACGCCGAGCTCGCCGCCGAGGCGCTCGCCGCGGCCGGGCTTCGGATGCGCCGCGACAGCGGCGAGCGCCCGCGCGCGGCGCAGGTCGCCATCAGCGCCTTGCTGCACGGCTCGCTCGCGCGAGCGAAGCGGGTCGCGCAGCGGCTGCGAGACGATCCGAACGCGAGCGCGCACGCGGCCGAGCTGGCCTCGGCGATCGACGACGTCGCGGACGCCATCGTGCGGCTGCGCGCCATCGGCGGCGCGCTGCAGCTGGGCGGCGGCGGCGGCGGAGCGGCGTGGCAGCAGCAGCCGGCGCTCCGTCAGGCCGTGCAGGTGACCCTCGCCGCGGCCGCGTCGATCACCGTCGGCGAAGCGCTCTCGCCGTCGCGCTGGTTCTGGGCCGTGCTCGCCGCCTTCTTCGTCTTCAGCGGCACGGCGTCGTCCGGCGAGACGGCGGCCCGCGCCTGGGCCCGGGTCGTCGGCACGGCGCTCGGCGTCGTCCTCGGGATCGTCGCCGGACATTTCGCGCGCAACGCGCCGGCGGCCGACGTCGCGGCCGCGTTCGTCTGCCTCTTCCTCGGCGTCTACTCGCTGCGCGTCTCGTACGGCCTGATGATCTTCTTCATCACCGCGATGCTCGCGATGCTCTACGCGCTGCTCGGACGGCTGAGCGACGGATTGATGTTCATCCGGCTCGCAGAGACGATCGTCGGCGCGTTCTTCGGCGGGCTCTCGGCGACGCTGCTGTTCCCGACGCGCACGCGCGACGTCGTGCGCGAGCGCGCTCGCGCGGCGCTCGACGCCGCGCGCGAAGCGGTGCATGCGGGGATCGCGCGGCTGCTCGATCCTGCCAGCGAGCGCGAGCCGTTGGACGCCGCGCGCGAGCTCGACGACCGAGTGCACGATTTCGTGCTGCGCGCGAAGCCGCTCGTCTCGGGCAACCGGTTCGTGCGCGGCAGCGACGAGCTGCGGCGCTGGATGGTCGCGCTGACGTCGGCCGGATACTACGCGCGCACGCTGGCGCGCGTCGCCGACCGCTCCCGCGAAGCGCCGACGCAGCTCGCGAGCGTTCCGCTGCGCCGGCTCGACGCCGCGATCGCCGCGAACATCGACGCCGCGGCGGAACATCCGGCCGAGTTCGGCGACGCGCCGATCCGCGACACGACGCCGCTGCTCGAAGCGCTGCGCCGCGCCGAGCGCGCGCAGGACGGCGAAACGGCGAGCGTGCTCGAGGCCGCCTCGCACCTGCTCGAACACCTCGATCGTGCGGTCGCGCGGCTCACGAACGACACGGAGCGTTCGGCGCCAGGACCGCGCCCCGCGAGCCGTGAATCAACGTCGGTCGACCGGGGGGCATAGCTCAGTTGGTAGAGCATTACGCTGGCAGCGTAAGGGTCAGGAGTTCGAGTCTCCTTGCCTCCACCACGGACCGAGGCGCCGCGAGAAATTGCGGCGCCTTCGCTTTTCTGCTAGCATGCGAGCCGCGGAGGACGCCGGGCCGTCGCGGCGCGCAAGCGTCGAGGAACGTCCGGGCTCCATCGGGCAGGGTGCAGGATAACGTCCTGTCGGGGCGACTCGAAGGAAAGTGCCACAGAAACATACCGCCGCGCGAGGCTTCGGCGTCGTACGGCAAGGGTGAAATCGTGCGGTAAGAGCGCACGGCGCTTTGCGGTGACGCGGGCGCGGGTAAACCCCACCCGGAGCAAGACCGCTCGTTCCTTCCCTCGTGGAAGCCGCCGGCCCGGCGGAAGACGAGCAATGTCGCACCGAGGCTCGCGGTGACGCGAGCCCCAGAGAGATGACGGCCACGGCTTCTTCGGAGGCTTGGACAGAATCCGGCGTACAGGCGTCTCTCCGCGCACGCAACCCGATGGGGCCGCGCGCCGGTTCCGGCGAATGATGGCGACCGTGGCCCATTTCAGCAAGGACATGACCGTCGAGCAGGCGTTCAAGACGCATGCGGGCGCCCGCCGCGTGTTCGCACGCTTCCATCTCGGCGGCTGCTCGCATTGCTCGATCAGCGAGACCGAGACGATCGAACAGGTCAGCGAAGGATACGGCATCCCGCTCGCGCTGCTGATGAACGACCTCGAGAAGCTGTTCGATCAGCAGGCGCTGGAGGTCGGCGACACGGTTCGTCTTCCCGACGAGATCCGCGCGAAGATCCCGCAGCTCGCGACGGTCCCCGAGTTCGGCAAGGTCACCGACCTCGCCGCCGGCGCGTACACCGTCGAGTTCGGTGAGGTTCGGCTCCAAGGGCTCGCCGAGGACTTCGTCAAGGTCGACGCCGGCGAGCAGGCTGCGTCGGCGGCCGTCTCGGCCTGAGACCGGCCGCTCGTCAGAGCGGCTTGCGGTCGACGAACGACTCGTCGGTGCCGTGCCAATGGGCGAGCTCGGTCTCGCCCGCTTTCCAGCACAAGTAGACGGGCCTTCCGTCGCGCATCGACGGAAAGTCGAGCAGCCCGAGATCGAGGTCCTTCACCACGCACCCGTGCGCCTCGATGCGGTTGATGAGCCGCACGACCTCGGCTTTGAGCTCGGTGAGCGCGCGCGCGCGCCCGCGATCGTGACGGACGTCTTGACGGCCTGCGCGCAGGGCCGGATCGGTTTCGAGAAGCCGGATCGCGAGGTCGCGACGCTTCGTCCACAGCTCCTGCAGCAGCGGTTCGAGGACCGGGATGAGGGCGTTGGCCTTCTCAGCCGAAAAGAGCTTCATCAATGCGCCGTCTCGTCATCGTAACGGGCCTCTCGGGCGCGGGCAAGAGCCAGGCCATGAAATCGTTCGAGGACTTCGGGTTCGCGTGTCTCGACAGCGCGCCGCCCGTCCTCGCGCGCGAGTTCGTCGCGCTCGCCGGCGAGGCGGGCTTTCCGGGCGCGGCGCTCGCGATGGACGTGCGCACCGTCGGACCCTACGGTGACGCGATCGACGCGCTGGATGCGCTCGAGGCGAGCGGGACGCGTCCGGAGGTGCTGTTCCTCGACGCCGACGACGAGACGCTGATCCGGCGCTACAGCGAGACGCGGCGACGGCATCCCTTCGGCGACGACGGCGTCGGGCTCGCCGATGCGATCGCGAGCGAACGTGCCTCGCTCGCCGCGCTGCGCGATCGCGCGACCGCGGTGTGGGACACCTCCCGGATGACGCTCGGGCAGCTCAAGGACCGGATCGGAACCACGTTCGCCGGAACCGACGCGCGCCGGCTGCGCGTCTCGGTCGTCGCGTTCGGTTTCAAATACGGCGTCCCGCTCGACGCGGATCTGCTCTTCGACGTGCGCTTCCTTCCGAATCCCAACTACGTCGAAGGACTGCGCGACCTGACCGGCGCCGACGGCCCGGTCGCCGCGTACCTCGAAGCGATCCCCGACACGGAAGCCTTTCTGGAACGGCTCTTCCCGCTGCTCGACTTCTTGGTGCCGCGCTTCGAGCGCGAAGGCAAGTCGCAGCTGACGGTCGCGATCGGGTGCACCGGCGGGCGGCATCGCAGCGTGTACCTGGGCCGGCGCGTGCAGCAGCATCTCGGGGCGACGACGAACGTCCTTGCGACGTTCGATGCGCGGGACGTGAACCGATGAAGACGAGCACGATCGGCCGTTCGCTGGCGCGGGCGCGCTGGCTCACCCCGGGCCTGGGGGTGAAGCGCTGGCTGCTGCTCGCGATCGTCGGCGCCGCGCTGTTCGTCAACGGTCTGTCGCGTTATCTCACCGACGAAGGCTACACGCTGCGCATCAACGAGCTCGTCGACTCGGTCGTGAACGAGTTCTTGCCGCCCGGCTGGCTGTCGTGGATCTTCATGGCGCTCGGCGCGCTCCTCGTCGCGCTCGGGATCTGGCGCTGGCTGAACGCGATCCTCAGCGCCGTCGCGCCGCAGGGTACCGACGCGCTCGAAGCGATTCGCCGCCGCCGGCTCGGCAGCGGTTATCGCATCGTCGTCGTCGGCGGCGGCACCGGGCTCGCGACCATGCTGCGCGGGCTCAAGAAGATCACGACGAACCTCACGGCCGTCGTCACCGTGAGCGACGACGGCGGCTCGTCCGGACGGCTGCGCAGCGAGCTCGGCGTGCTTCCGCCGGGCGACATTCGCAACTGTCTGGTCGCGCTCGCCGACGACGAGGCGCTCGTCACCGAGCTGTTTCGCTTTCGGTTCTCCGAAGGCCAGGGGCTGAGCGGCCACTCGTTCGGGAACCTCTTCCTCGCCGCGATGACCGGGATCACCGGAAACTTCGACGAGGCGATCAAGGTGTCGAGCCGCGTGCTCAACGTGAAGGGGCGCGTGCTCCCCTCGACGCTCGCGGTCGCACGATTGTGCGCGCGCATGCGCGACGGGCGCGTCGTCGAAGGCGAGTCGAGCATCACCGAGGCGCGCGGCACGATCGAAGAGGTGTACCTGGACCCGCCGTACGCCGCGCCGCTCGACGAGGTGATCGCCGCGATCCGCGAAGCCGACGCGATCGTGCTCGGACCCGGCTCGCTGTACACCTCGATCATGCCGAACCTGCTCGTCGACCGCATCGGCGCGGAGATAGCGGCCGCGAGCGGCGTGAAGATCTACGTCTGCAACGTGATGACGCAGCCCGGCGAGACCGACGGCTATACCGCCTCGGATCACATCCGTGCGCTGCTGCGCAGCGCCGGCGCGCCGGTCTGCGAGGTCGCCGTCGTCAACGATGAGCTGCCCCGCAAGTTGCGCGAAGCGTACGCCGAGGAAGGCCAGCTTCCGGTCACCGTCGACGAAGACCAGCTCGCCGCGCTCGGCGTGCGCATCGTGCGCGCCAACGTCATCAGCGAAACCGAGACGGTGCGCCACGACTCCGACCGGCTCGCCGCCGTCGTCGTCTCGATCGTCGACGACGCGGTCGCGCAGCGCGCGAGCTACGTGCGCTTCGCCAAGAGCGCGGTGTCGCCCGCGACGAGCTGAGCGACGCGCGCCGCCGCGGCCCGGAGGTTCGCGGGTGCGCCCTTCATCGCGTCCTCCACCGTCGCCGGCGCCCGCAGAATCGGCATGCAGGTCACGCCGCGCTCGCGCAGCGCGGCTTCGGCCTGCGGCTCGACGGAGCCGCCGAACGCCACGGTCGCCGGAACGCCGGCCTCGCGGGCGAGCGCGGCGACGCCGTCGACGACCTTGCCGTGGAGGGTCTGCTCGTCGATCTTCCCTTCGCCCGTGAAGCACAGGTCCGCGCCGCGCAGCTTCTCAGCGAGCCCGCGCACTTCGGCGACCAGCGTGACGCCGCGCTCGAGGCGCGCGCCGCACGCGCTCGCCAGCGCCCACCCCAGGCCGCCTGCGGCGCCGGCGCCCGCAGTCCCGCGCAGATCGCGACCGGTCGCGGCCGACATTGCGTTGGCAAGCTTGCCCAGCACGTCGTCCAAGAAGCGCACGTCGTCGGCGCTCGCGCCCTTCTGCGGACCGTAGACCGCCGCCGCGCCGTTCGGACCCAGCAGCGGATTGTCGACGTCGCACGCGACGGCGATGTCCGTGTTCGCGAGCCGCGGATCGAGCTTCGCGAGGTCGATGCTGCGCACCGCGGCGAGCGCTTCGGGAAGGGGCTCGAGCGGCTCGCCGCGCTCGTCGAGGAAACGCGCGCCGAGCGCGGCGAGCGCGCCGGCGCCGCCGTCGGTCGTCGCGCTGCCGCCGATCCCGAGAACGATCTTGCCGGCGCCGCCGTCGAGCGCGTCACGGAGCAGCTCGCCCGTCCCGCGCGTCGTCGCCCGCCGGGGCGCGCGCCGCCCGCCCAACAGCACGAGCCCCGACGCGGCGGCCATCTCGACGATCGCCGTCGCGCCGTCGCACGCGTACGTCGCCTCGACCGGGTCGCCCAGCGGTCCGGCAACCCGCACGGTGCGCGCGGTCGCCCCGCCGTCTACGAACGCTTCCACCGTGCCGTCGCCGCCGTCGGCCATCGGAACGCACACGCACTCCGCCGACGCGACGACGTCGCGAACCCCGCGCGCGAGCGCATCGGCGACGGTCGCGGCGCTCGCGCTGCCCTTGAACTTGTCCGGCGCGACGACGACGCGCACTACGACTTGTTCAGCGGTACGTCGACTTCGATGGTTTGGCCGGCGGTGACGCTGCCGTCGTCGAGCGCGTTCGCGGCCGCCGTGTAGCCGGCCGGCGGCGTCACGCCGACGTGATAGGAGCCGATCGGCACGTTGACGATCCGGTACGTTCCGTCGCTGCCCGTCGTCGCGCTGAGGATCGTGTCGACGGTCACGGTGACGCCGGCCACCGGCTGGTTCGACGCGGCGTCGTACGCGCGTCCGGTGATGGTGGCGTAGTTTTGCGCCGGCGGCACGCCGTTCCCGTTGCAGCCGGCGAGCGCGGCGAGCGAGAGCGCAAGGGCGGCGAGGCGCGCGCGTGTCACGCAGTCGCGGTTCGCGCTAGGCCGCGACGACGCCCTCTTCTTCGTCCTGCCGGTCGAGGTTGCCGCGCTTCTCGTCGAGCAGCCAGCGGTTCGCGTCGTCGCGCCGCGCTTCCGGCACGCGCGCCTTGAGCCACGCGACGATCTCGTCGTCGGTCTGACAGGTCTCGAGCGCGGCGTCGAACATCCGCGAGGTGATGCCCCAGCGGTCGAACACGCCGCGGTCCATCGGGCAGGGATAGATGTAGTCGAAGATCGTGCCGTTGCGCGCCGCGCGAGCCTTGTCGAAGACGCGGGCCAGCCACAGAAAGCCGTCGAGCGGGTCGCGCCCGCGGCGAGGAAACCCACCGTTGCGAAAATCCGTGGCCATGGTCCAACCTTTCCCTGAACGCCGTCTTTCCTAGCACTCTGCTAGACGCAGGCGGGCCTCCGGAGGTTGCGGAAGCGCGCACGGACATGGCCCTCACCGAACCCCGTCCCGCCGCCGGGATGAGCTACTACGAGAACGCGCTGGGCGCCGTCGGGCACACGCCGCTCGTGCGGCTGAACCGCGTGGTCGGCGACGCACGTTGTCTCGTGCTGGCGAAGGTCGAGTACATGAACCCCGGCGGCTCGGTGAAGGACCGCCCCGCGGTCGCGATGATCGAAGACGCCGAGCGGCGCGGCATCTTGAAACCGGGCTCGACGATCATCGAAGCGACGTCGGGGAACACCGGGACCGGGCTTGCGATGGCGGCGGCGATCCGCGGTTACCGCTGCATCCTCGTGATGCCCGACAAGATGTCGAACGAGAAGATCGCGCTGCTGCGCGCGTACGGCGCCGAAGTCGTGGTCACGCCGACGAACGTGCCGAACGACTCCCCCGAGTCGTACTACGGCGTCGCGAACCGCCTCACGGCGGAGATCCCCGGCGCGGTGCAGCCCGACCAATGGCACAACGCGCAGAACCCGGGCGCCCACTACGTCACGACCGGCCCCGAGATCTGGGAGCAGACCGCCGGACGGATCACGCACTTCGTCAGCGGTATGGGAACGGGCGGAACGATCTCCGGAACGGCGCGCTTCCTGAAGGAAAAGAACCCGCAGATCGTCGTCGTCGGCGCCGATCCGGAAGGCTCCATCTACAGCGGCGACACGCCGAAGTCGTACAAGGTCGAGGGGATCGGGATGAGCTATCTCCCGCAGACCGTCGACATGCGCGTGATCGACAAGATCCTGCGCGTCACCGACAAGGACAGCTTCCTCATGGCACGGCGCATCACGCGCGAGGAAGGCCTTCTCGTCGGCGGCTCGTCGGGGACCGCGGTCGCCGCGGCGGTGCGCGTCGCGCAGGACCTTCCGCCCGAAGCGGTGCTCGTCGTCGTGATGCCCGACTCGGGCCGCGGCTACATGTCGAAGATCTTCAACGACGAGTGGATGCGCACCAACGGATTCCTCGAGGACGAGCGCCGCAAGGAAACCGTCGGCGACGTGCTCCGCACGAAACAGCCTCTGCCGCCGATGATCACCGTGCGCGAGCAGCAGGCCGTGAAAGAAGCGCTCGAGCTGCTCCGGCGCTACGAGATCTCGCAGCTTCCCGTCATGCGCGGCAAGGAGGTCGTCGGCTCGATCAACGACGTCGCGGTGATGCAGGCGGTGTTCGATCACGCCGACATCGTGCACCAGCCGGTCGGAGACGTGATGGGACGGCCCTTCCCGATGCTCGATCACAACGCGGAAGTGGAACGCGCCTTCAAGCTGCTCACGATGGCGAACTCGGCGATCGTCGTCACCGACGGCGGGAAGCCGGTCGGCGTCGTCACGCGCCAGGACGTGATCTCCTTCCTCTCCGCGCAGAGCGGCTGACGGTGGACTTCGCGACCCGGGCCATCCACGCCGGCCAGGACGCCGATCCGACGACCGGCGCGACGATCGTTCCGATCTACGCGACGTCGACCTACACGCAGACGGCGGTCGGCGAGCACAAGGGCTTCGACTACTCGCGCACGGTGAACCCGACGCGCATCGCGCTCGAGACCCAGCTCGCCGCCCTCGAAGACGCGCGCTTCGCGTCCGCCTTCGGCTCGGGGATGGCGGCGACGTCGGCGGTGATGAACCTGCTCTCGGCCGGCGACCACGCCGTCGTCACCGACGATCTGTACGGCGGAACCTACCGGCTGTTCTCGCGCGTGCTCACGCGGTACGGGCTCGAGTTCACGTACGCGAACATGACCGACCTCGACGCGGTGCGCGCGGCGATGCGCCCGAACACGAAGCTGTTCTGGATCGAGACGCCCACGAATCCGCTGCTGCGGCTCGTCGACATCGCCGCGGTGTGCGCGCTGCGCAAGCCCGGTCAGGTCGTCGCCGTGGACAACACGTTCGCCACGCCGTACTTCCAGTCGCCGCTCGCGCTCGGTGCCGACGTCGTGGTGCACTCCACGACCAAGTACATTGGCGGACACAGCGACGTCGTCGGCGGCGTCGCGATCAGCAACGATCCGTCGATCGCGGAAGCCGTCAAGTTTCACCAGAACGCGGTCGGGGGCGTGCCCGGCCCGTTCGACGCGTTTCTCACGATGCGGGGCGCCAAGACGCTCGCGGTGCGGATGCGCGAGCACGAGCGGAACGCGCATGCGGTCGCCACCTTTCTCGACGAGCGCGCAGACGTCGACCGCGTGTACTACCCCGGGTTGCCGTCGCATCCGCAGCACGAGCTGGCGCGCGCGCAGATGCGCGGCTTCGGCGGGATGGTCTCGTTCACGCTCCACGGCCCGGAGTCGCGCGCGCTCGAAGTCGCGAAGCGCACGAAGCTCTTCTCGCTCGCCGAAAGCCTCGGCGGCGTGGAGTCCCTGATCACGCATCCCGCGCGCATGACGCACGGGTCGATCCCGAAAGAGGACCGCGACCGGCGCGGCGTGACGGACGGGCTGCTGCGCCTCTCCGTCGGCCTCGAAAGCGCTTCCGATCTGATCGCGGACCTGCGCCAAGCGCTGGACGCGACGCTCGATCTCGCCGGCCTGCCGCGCGCGAGCGCCGACGCACCGCGCGCCGGCGACCCGCCCGATCCGGATCGTATCCCCGCGCTGCAAGCCGAGGGCGCGCCGACCGCCTGAGCCGCGGCGCGCCGGGCGAGGACGCGCCCTTACGGCCCGACCGCGACTCCGGTCGGCGTGAGGAGCCCCTTCGTGAGCGTGACGGACGGCACGCTGGACGCCGAGAACGGCGGCGCGAACACGGCGATCGCGCCGGCGGCCGACTCGACGACGTACAGCTTTCCGGATCGATCGACCGCGATCTGGAGCGGGTCGGTGGCCGCGAAGCTGAACGCCGGCGTGCTGCTCGCGCTCACCGGCAACGTGAACACGACGATCGCGTTGCCCGACGTGTTCGAGACGAACATCTGCGAGCCGGTGAGCGCGACCTCCGCCGGTGTTGCGCCGGCCGGCATCGGCACGACGGCCGACGAGGCGGTGTACGGCGCTGCGAACACATCCACGCCCGGTGCTCCGGCGTCGGCCATGTAGAGGTTGTTCGCGCCGTCGAACGCGATGCCCCAGCCTGCGTCGATGTCGTCGGGATTGAGCGACGGCGACATGCCGTTCGAGAACGGCGGCTTGTACTCGTCGAAGGTATCGTCGGCGGTCGCCGTCCACAAATCGCCCGAGGCGTCGAACGCCGGGAACGCGCCGGTACGCTCGGGGATGGTGAATTGCACCGTCGCGGTGCTGCTCGAGGTGAACGGGGCCGGGAAGAGACCGACCAAGCCGTTGCGGCTCAGCGTGGCGACGAAGCTCGCGTTCGCGGCGACGCCGAACGCCGCCGGACCGGGGGCGGCGGCCTGCGCGACCGGCGTCGATGCGCTCGTCACCGGCAAGGTGTACTTCAGCAGCATTCCGGCGCGCGTATCGAGCACGTACAGCGTCCCGGACGGAGACGCGGTCGCTGACGGAGACGGTGTCGGTGACGGCGAGTGCGTCGGGGTCGGGCTCGGGGTGGGCGAGTGCGTCGGCGTCGCGCTCGGCGACGGGCTCGCCGCGTGTGTCGGCGTCGCGGAGGCGGTCGGCGTGGCGACCGGACGGGCGACCGACGCCGTCCCGCCCGAACCGCTGCAGCCGGCCAGCCCGACGAGCAGCGCGCCGGCCGCGAGTGCCGCGGAGGACACGACGGCGAACGGGGTCATCGAACGAGGCGGCTGCTGCAGCATGCGGACTGGCTTTCGCAAGAGAGAGCGGACGGTTCATCGTCACCCTCGCCTACTAGTACGTCCGCCTGTTCGGAAAGCCTTGCTGTCCAAACAAAAGCGGCGTGGCGGCCGGCATGTGCGGTCCGAGCGCCGTCCCATCGCCTTCCCAGCCGCCCCGCGTTACCGTATCGGCATGAGAGTGCTCGCCTCGGCGCTCGCCGCCGCGCTCGCAGCGGCGATCCCGTTCGCCGTCCTCGCCCAAGGGGCGCCGCCGCCCGGCCCCGCGCAGTCCGGCGGAGCGGGCGGCGAACGCTGGTCGGAGATGCAGAAGGCGCGCGACGACGCGCGCGCCGCAGCGTTCAACGACATCGGTCCGGCGCACCGCGCCCAAGTGCAGTCGATCGTCGACCGCGTCAACGCCGGCAGCCTCACCGATCTGCAGGCGGCGGCGCAGCAGATCGACGCGATCCTGACGCCCGACGAAGCGAAAGCGGTTCTCGCGGAGCATCGCAAAGCGTACGAGGCGATGCGCGCGCGCTTCCGTCGCCGCGACGGCGCGGGACCCGGCGCGGGCCCGCCGAACGGTGGTCCGCCGCCGAGCTACGCCGCCCCGAACGCGCCGCCCGCCGGCGCGCCGCCCGCGGGCGCTCCGCCGCCGAACGGCATGCCGCCGCAGGCCGGTCCCGGTGCGATGGGAGGGCCCGCTGCAGCGCACGGGATGGAAGGCGGCCCGCACCGCGCGATGATGAACGATCCCGGCGCGGTGCTGTTGATGCTCGCGGTCACTCCGGAACGAATGCGCGCGCTGCACCAGCGGATGACGCCGCCCGACACGGAAAACGCGCCGCACCGGGGCGGCCGCTAAGGCGCACGACCGCGCTCACTCCGCCCGGTCGAGGGCCTCGGCGAGCGCGGGGAGCGAGATCTCGTAACGGTAGCCGACGTTGCGGTGGTCGTCGTCGAACTCTTCGTGCCGCACGTCGAGCCCGGCGTCGCGACAGCTCTGCGCGAAGACGCGGGCACCGACGTCGAGCGCGTACTCGTCCTTCCGTCCGCAGTCCAAATAGCGCAGCCGCAGCCGCGCGAGCGCCTCGCGGGACGCGTCGACGCGCTCGCACGGGTCGTACGCCAGCCAGCGGGCGAAGACGTCCTCGCGCAGCGCGCCGGTCCGCTCGTCCCACGGCAAATCGATCGCCCACCGTTCGTCTGCCCGCGGCGAGTACGCCGACGCGTACGCGATCATCTCCATCGCCGAGTACAGATGCGACGGCCGCTTCGGCCGACGTTCGAAATCGGCCACGAACGCTTCGACGGAGTTGTCGAACTGCTCGAGCGCTCGCTGCGCGACGGGAAAGCTGTGCAGCTGCGCGTAGCGGAAGTATGCGTCGCCGCTGTGCGACGCGAACGCGGCGAACGTCCCCGGATAGGCCATGCAGAGATGCAGCGAACCGAAGCCGCCCGAAGACTTGCCGAGTACCCCGCGAGCCCCTTCGCGCGCCAGCGTGCGATAGCGCGCGTCCACGCGGCCGACCACGTCGCGCAGCACGTACGTCGCGTAGTCGCCGTTGTGGATCGAGTTCACGTACTGCGATCCGCCGAGCCGCGTGAAGCCGTCGACGACCGCGAGGATCGCAGCCGGCATTCGTCTCTCCGCGACGAGCCGGTCGATCCACTGCACGACGTTCGTCTCCCACGGCCGTGCGGACACGAGCGCGGCCACGTCCCCGGTGTAACCGTGCAGGCAGTACAGCACCGGATAGCGCCGCGAGCCTTCGGCGTCGTAGCCGGGAGGCGTGTACACCGCCAGGGGACGCAGCGACGGATCGCCGAGCGCGTTGTCGCGCAGCGCGGCGCTGTCGAGGTGATCGACGTGCAGCGTCCCGCGCAGGCCGAGAAGTCGCGAGAGGTCGTTCATGGAGCGCAAATCGCGTTCTGACGCGACGCGCCGGGCGCCTGCGGCGTCGCGGCGCCGTCCAGGGCCGGGACGGCGCGAGGACAAAGATTCGGCCGTGATCGACGTCGCGCTGCGGCTGAAGATCCCGGGACACCGTGCGGTCGGTCCGGGGAAGATCCGCCTCCTCGAGCTGATCCACGAGCACGGCTCGATCTCCGCGGCCGGACGCGAGATGGAGATGGCCTACAGCCACGCGTGGACGCTCGTCGACTCCCTGAACCGGACCTTCGGCGAGCCCGTCGTCGCAGGGCGCAGCGGCGGGAACGAGCGCGGCGGTGCGCAGCTCACGCCGTTCGGGACGGAGCTCGTGCGCCGGTATCGCACGCTCGAGCAGCGGTTCCGCGAGGCGTGCGGCGACGAGCTGCGAGCGCTCGAACGAAGCGCCTCGCCGCGACCGAGCGCCGCGCGTCCGTCCCGTCATACGCCGTAACGAGATTGAAAATCGCAAGGCTCGTTCGTCTCGCAGGACGTCCGCTCGCGTGCGTCGTGCCGCGCCTGCGAGCGACGAGCGCCGCGTGCGTCGCGCTGCTCGGCGCGCTCTTCGCGACCCGCGCCGCGGCGCACGCCGCGCCGAGCTTCGGCCACGCGATCGTGCAGGAGCGCTTCGGCGCGCCGCGGCTCGTCGTCGACGGGCGGCCCTTCTTCTTCTGGGGCGGCGCGTTCTTCTACGATCGCATCGCGCCGGAGCGCTGGCGCGCGTCGATGCTGGCGATGCGCCGGCTCGGTGCGAACACGCTCGACCTGTACGTCCCGTGGAGCTGGCACGAGATCGCCGACGGCGAATTCGACTTCGACGGGCGTACGGATCCGCGCCGGAATCTGCGCGAAGTGCTGCGGCTGGGCAAAGAGCTGGGCTTCCGCTTCATCGTGCGGCCCGGGCCCGTGATCCGCAACGAGTGGCGCAACGGAGGCTATCCCGCCTGGCTGCTGACGCGGCCCGAGTACGACATGCCGCTGCACGACGTGCTCGAAGGCCGGTATCCCGCGACGGCGACGCTGCAGAACGCGCACAGCGACGACGCAGCCGGCGAATGGCTGCGCAACCGTACGCACCTGCGCTACGCGTCGCGCTGGCTGCATCGCGTGCTCGACGAGTTCCGGCCCGTCGCCGACCGCGTTCTCGCGGTGCAGCTCGACGACGACCAGGGCGCGTACATCGACAACCAGACGTATCCCGCACCTCATCTGCAACGGTACCTGCGCTGGCTCGACGCCCAGGTGCGCGACGTCGTCGGGCCGCTCACGCCGACGTTCATCAACACGTATCAGATGCGCGAGCCGTGGTCCTCACCGGCGTGGACGATGGGCAACTGGTACCAGAGCGATGCGTATACCGTCGGGATGCACGATCGCGTCGACCTCGACTTCTCGACGCTGCTCCTGCGCACGAATCGCCGCGGCCCGCTCGCGCAAAGCGAGTTCCAAGCCGGCTGGCTCGCGGGGCCGGAAGACCCCGCGCCGCGTCCCGCCGACCCGCGCAATACGACGCTCGCGCTCGACGAGCTGGTCGCGCTCGGAACGCAAGGCGTCATCGACTTTCCGATGCAGGACACGCTCGCCGAGCCCGGCTGGGAAGCGCCGTTCTCGAACGCCTTCTACGGGTGGGACGCCGCGCTGTCGTTCGACGATCTCACCGGCGAGTCGGCGACGCACTTCGCGCCGTATCCACCGCCGCTTCCCGCGCGTTACGCGCCGACGGCGGCGTTCGGCGTGCTCGCGCAGCGGCTCGGTGCGCTCCTCGCCACGGCGCACCGGCGTGCCGACGTGGCGATCGCGTACGGCGAGCCGCCGCCTCGCGCTGATTCGTCGCCGCCGTCCGGGAGCGCCGCGATCGTTCAGCGCGTCCGGGACGAGCTTCGGCGGTGCGCCGAGCGCGGTCTGGTCTGCAGCCTCGTCGACCTGCACCATCCGCCGCGCGACATCGCGACGCAGTACGCCGACGTGGTCATCGGCCCCGAGCTGGCGCGCGCGGATCCTCGCGCGGCCGCCGCGCTGCGCGCGGCGCTGCGGAACACGACGGCTCGCGTGGCGTCGTCCGTCCCGGCGCGACGCGGAGACGCGGCGACGCAACTGGTCTCGCCCTTCGGAACGCTCTCGATCGCGACGAACTGGTCGGACGCTCCGGCGCACGCCCGGTTCGGCACCGTCACGGCCGTGATCGCGGCGCACTCGGCCTCGCTGCGCGTTTCGCGTCTCGCGCTCGCCGCGCTCGGCGCACCGTCCGATCCGCGACGCGTGTCGTCGCAGGATTGCGTGCTGCGCCTTCTCGCGCCCGCGTTTTCGGCGGACGGCGCGCGTCTGCGACCGAGCGCGCTCGCGCTCGCGCCGCCGCGCGCCGCCCCTCCGCCCGAAGGGCAGACCGGTGCGGTGCAGCGGTGTAGCGTGCGCGTCGAGGGCGCCCGCGCGCCGCGCACGATCGTCGTCGCCGCAACGAACGAGCTCGTTCTGCCGTCGCTCGACGTCGCCGCCGCGATGAACGACGGCGCGGACGTCGCCGCTCCGCCCGGCGGCGACCGGACCGCGCTCGCGCCGTCGGCCCACCTCGCGGTGAGCCACGACGGTGACGTTCCGCACGAATCGGCCGTGGTTCGCGACGGCGTCGTCTTGCCCGAGCTGGGAGCGCGCACGATCACGCTGCGCAACGATCGACTGCGGCTCATCGTCGACCCGGCCGCCGGCGCACGCGCGTTCTCGCTGCAAGCGTTGCACGCCGGGCCGCGCGATCCGTCACCGTACGAGATCCAGCGCTTCGGCCTGGGCTGGTCGCCGAACGCGTTCGATGCGACCGGCGCGTGGCGCGACGACGTCGACGTGCCGTTGCCGCCCTCGCCGCGCGACTTCATCGCGCGCTACACCCACACGTATCCGGCCGGCACGTTCAACCGTCCGTACGAGGTGCGCGTGGTGCAGTCGGGGCCGCGCGCGGTCGTGCGCTTTCGCTACACGATGCCGGATGCGAACCCGCCCGGCGTGACGTTCGAGCGGATCGTCACCGTGGAGCCGGCGTCGTCGCGGGTCGTCGTCGACGAGCGCGTCGTCTCACCGCCCGGCGGACCGGCACGACGCGCCGTCGTCCGCTCGTCGCTTCCCTTCCTGGCGCGCCGGCCGCGGATCCGGCCGGACGGGCGCACGGACGATCCCGTCGCGCTCGACGACGTCGCCCGCGACCGCGCCGGCGCGCTCGCCGCCGGCCGTACCGCGCTCGGCACGTTTCGCGGCGGCTTCGCCTTCGTCGTGTCCTGGCCGCCGCGCGCGGTCGAGCGTGCCGTGTGGACGCCCTACCGGAGCACCGGGACGCTGGCGCTGACGCTCGCTCCCGGCTGGCGCCGAACGGTCTACTCGTTCGCCTGGGTCGGCGACGTCGCGGCCGCACGCGCGTTCATGGAAGCGGAGCGGGCCTGGGCGGCCGCGAATCCGGGCCCTTCGGCCGAAGTGCGGGGGGAAGTGGCGAAACGGTATACGCAGTCGCCTCAAAAGCGACCGAGTGTGAGCTCATGTGGGTTCGAGTCCCACCTTCCCCAATGACCACGCCTTCCGACTTTCAGCGCGAATCGTATCGCATCGACGAACAGATCTGGGACGCGCTCGCGTTTCGCCCGAGCGACAAGCTGCTGTTCGCGGGCGTCGCGAACGACGGCGCCTGGATCGCGCGAGCGAAGGAGATCGGCGCGCAGGTGGACGTCGTGTGCTCGGAATCCGCGCACATCGCGCAGGTGGAGGCGCTCGGCGCCACGGCGCTGCGCGGCAGCGCGACGCTCATCCCGGCGCCGGAGAACGCGTACGACGTCGCCGTCGCGATGCATTACCTGCACGAGATCGATCCGGGCTTTCACGCGCAGGTCGTCGGCGAGCTCGCGCGCGTGGGCCGCCGCGTCGCGATCGTCGAGCCGTCACCGCCCGCCGACCGGCTCGGGAAGCGCATCGCCGCGCTGTACGCACGCGCGAAGCGCGAAGCGGGACAGTTCGAAAGCTATCAGCCGCTGGAGTACTGGCGCAAGCTGCTGATGATGGTGAAGGCCGACGTCTATCAGTCGCTCTTCACGTTCACGCGCGTCCCGCCGAAGCACGCGGTCGCGGAGACCGTCTCGCTGATCCTCGACGCGATGGCGATCGAGGATCTTCCGAAGGAGTACCTCGACGAGCTGCGTGAGCTCGCCGCACGTCCCGACGCGCAGCTGCTGCCGCTCTCGCGCATCGTCCTCGTGGGCACGTCGGCCGGCGTGGACCTGCCCGCCGGCAGCGGACAGCCGTTCCGCCCGCACGCGCTCGCCGCGCCCGCGCCGGCCGCACCGCCCGCGGCGGAGCGCGCCGCATCGAAGCAGCCCGCGCCGCGAACGGCCCCGGCGGCGGTGCCGCCGGCGCCCGCCCAGACGCACAACCTCACGACCGGCGCGTGGCCGGCGCCCGCCTTCGGGCCGCCGGAGCCCGAAGAACCCGAGTTTCCGCCCGTCCCGCCGCCGCCGGCGGCGAAGCCGCCCCCGCCGCGGCCCGCACCCGCGGTGCCGCCGCCGCCCGCGACGCCGGCCGGGGCGCCGTTCGGCGCGCCGTTCGCGGTCCCGGAGGACGACGACGTCGATGCGCCGTTCGGCGGCAGCGAGGCGAGCGGCGCGCCCGGCTTCGGATGGTCGTGGGAGCCGCCGGAGCTGCCCGAGCCGCCGCCGCCGCCCGAGCCGCCGCAGCCGCCCGAAAAGAAGCGCCGCCGCTAGAGGACGGCGCGGATCAGCCGGAACGCGGCGCGTGCGGCCATCACCGCCGTGCGGACGCCGCGGTACGCGGCCACGAGCTCCGGTGAAACCGGACCACGGCGGATCGTCTCGAGCGCGGCCTTCGCGCGCGGGATCAGCGCTTCGGCGCTCGCCGCGGCCGCCGTCAGGCGCGCGGCGTCACGGTCGGCGCGTCCCAGGGCGGCGACGACCGGCAGCTCGACGTAGGCGTCGACCCGCCGCGCGATCGTTTTCAGCGTGCCGAACGCGCGAAGAAGCGTCGTGCCGATCGCCGCGGTGAGGACCACGGCGCCCGCGAGCACGATCCACCAGACGAGCGCGGTCGCGCTCACCGCTCAGGCCGCCGTCTCGCTCTTCTTCGAAGCCGACCCGCCCGACGACGACTCGCTCGAGGACGAACCGCTCGCCGAAGAACCGGCCGGCGAACCGTTCGAGGAATCGGACGACCCGGACGATTTGCGCGAGTCCGTCACGTAGAAGCCGGAGCCCTTGAAGACGATGCCGGCGGGATTGAAGACGCGCGCCATCTCGCCGCCGCACGCGGGGCACGAGCCGTCGTACGTCTCACGGAAGCCGTGGCGAATCTCGGTGACCTGCTGACAATCGCGGCACTGATAGTCGTAGAGCGGCACGGTCCTAGTCTACCCGGTCTTAGCAGAATTCGTCAACGACTGCTAATCAGAAGTCGACGAGCACGGCATCCGGGTCCCGATCGAACTCGCACAGGCCCTTGAAGTGGATCAGCGAGTCGCCGAGCGCGACCTCGAGCTTCCTGCGGCGGGTCAGCCGGTCGAAAAGGTGCCCCAGCAAGCCGCCGTACGTCGGGTAGTCGACGCGCAGGACGACCTTCGAGCGCTCGGATTTCTGCTCGATGCGAACGTCGATCCGGCGCCGGCACGAGTACGCACCGACCAGCGAGAGCTGGTGGCCCGGGATGAACCGGTCGACCTCGTAGAGCTCCTCGTCGTCGCCGGGGATGTTCGCGCGGATCGCGACCTCGGCGCCCAGCGCGAGCGGACGCGACGGATCGACGCGGCGGGCGCTCCGAAGGATGGAGAACCACACCGGCCACTTCTCGACCTCGCAGAGAAGGCCGAAGGCGGTCTGCCCCGGCGCGGCGAGATCCTCGCTGCGATGAAGCGCCCGGGGCGACGGCCGGTCCAGAGAAACGGACAGAGCCATATGCTCCGGTTTTCGGCGTCTTGTGCCGAACCCTGCAGCGAACCACAATATCTTGTGCACCCGCTCCACAAATCGCACTACACGTTGTGGAGAAGTGCGGGGACGCTGTGGATGCTACGCCCGGGCGGGAATCGGGACGGACCCGTCGCCGACGCCGCGCGCGAACGCCACGAGCGCCCGGATCCCCGTCGGGATCGCGTCCTCGTCGAGGCGGAACTGCGGGCTGTGGCCGGAGTGGACGGACCCGACGCTCTCGTTGTAGATCCCCAGCCGGACCATGACGCCGGGGACGCGCTGCGCGAAGTACGCGAAGTCCTCGCCGCCCATCGTCGGCGGCGGCGACTCCACCGGGATCCCGGCGACGTCTCGCACGTACGTCTTGAACGACGCGGCGAGATCCGGGTCGTTGATCACCGGCGGGTAGCCGTAGATCATCTCGAGCTCGGCGCGCGCGCCGTACGCCTCGGCGACGCCGTCGACGATGCGCCGCACTTTTTGCTCGGCGTTCTCGCGGATCGTCATGTCGTGCGTCCGGATCGTGCCCGTCATCGCGACGCGGTCGGCGATGACGTTGTTGCGGTAGCCGCCCTCGATCGTGCCGACCGTGACGACGATGCTGGCCAGCGGGTCGGTCTCGCGCGCGGCGACGTTCTGCAGCGCGAGCACCGTCGCGGCCGCGCACGGAATCGCGTCCACCGCCTTGTGCGGCCACGCGCCGTGTCCGCCTTTGCCGCGAATCGTGATGCGGAACTCGTCGGCGGCCGCGTTCACCGGCCCGGGCGTCACACCGATCGTGCCCGTGCGCAAGCGCGGGTCGACGTGCAGCATCGTCACCGCCTCGACCTGCGGATCGTCGAGTGCGCCCTGCTCGATCATCGGCATCGCGCCGCCCGGCCCTTCTTCCGCCGGCTGGAAGAGCAGCACCGCCGTGCCGTGCAGAAACTCACGCGTCTCCTGCAGCGTGCGGGCCGCGCCGAGCAGCATCGCGGTGTGCGCGTCGTGTCCGCACGCGTGCATCTTCCCCGGCACTTCGGAGATGCACGGCTCGCCGGAGTCCTCGGTGATCGGCAGCGCGTCCATGTCGGCGCGCAGCCCGGTCACGTGACCCGGCAGCGCGCCGCGCACGATCGCCACGACGCCGGTGCCCGCGATCCGGCGATGTTCGATCCCGAGCGCGTCGAGCTCGCGCTCGACGATCGCCTGCGTGTTGAACTCTTCGAACCCCAGCTCCGGACGCCGGTGGATCTCGCGCCGAATCTCGACCGCCCGCTCGGCGGTCTCCCGCATCACCGTCATGACCGCCCCGCCTTGCCCGACCCGGATCGGCCGGTCCTGCCGCACGGCGCCGAAGCGCGTTCCCTCCGGCGGCCGCCGGCCACCGTGGGAGCGGCGGCCGCGCAGCAAGCGAAGCGCGTCGCGCCGTAGCAGCTCCCAAGAAACCGAGGAACCCCACATGTCGACATCGCGCTTCAGGCTCATCGGCTCACGGGCGACCGTCTTCACGCTCGCCGCAGCGGCCGCGTGCGCCGTTTCCGCCTCGACCCGCATCGCAGGCACCGCTGCGGCGGCCGCGCAGGCTCACGTCGCCGCACCGGCGGCCGTGCACCGTGAGCGCATCGTCGACGTCGTCGCCTTCGGAGCTCGAATCCGCATCGCCGTGACGAAGCTGCCCGTTCCGCCGCTGCCGCTCTTCGCCGGCGCGTGGACGCGCGAACGGGCGGCCGTCGTCGTGACGGAACGCAAAGGCACGGAGACGATCACGACCTGGATCGCACCGGCGTACCAAGCCGCGCGGCCGCGCGGTACACCCGCGCTCGCGAGCGTCCGCGTGAAGATGCGCGCGGGCGGCGATTCGGAAGACGATGACTTCACCTTCACGCCGCGGCCGTTGGACCGCGGCACCCGGGGAACGTCGGTCGTGCCGCACGTCGCGGTCCCGATCGGCAACGACCTCGCCGTCCTGCTTCGCATCGTGGTCCTGCGCGGGGACACCAAGCTCGCGCTCGACGACGAAGCCCGACCCAGCCGCGACATCGTGTGTTCGCGAACGACGTCGGGGAGGGCTTGCCTCTGACGTTACGTTAGGGTCTATACTTCGTTCGATCGGATCCGAGATGAACACGTTCACCGTGGGCGAGGTCGCCCGGCGTTCCGGCGTGACGGTTCGGACGCTGCACCACTACGAGCGCATCGGTCTGCTCTGCGCAAGCGAACGGAGCGAAGCCGGCCACCGGCGGTACGGGCCGCGTGAGATCGTACGCCTCCGGCACATCGTCACGTTGGCGGCTCTCGGGCTTCCGCTCCAGGAGATCGCGACGATGCTGGACGGCTCGCCGGCCGCTCTTCGCGACGCGCTTCGCGCTCAGCGGCAGCTGCTGGCGCGGAAACGCGACGCGCTGCAGACCGCGATCGAACGCATCGACGCGTTGGAGCAACGGTCCGCGAACGGTGCGGGCGACCTCACGCGCGTACAACTCGAACACGTGATGGAGAGCATTGCAATGGAACGATGGGCGCACCGCTACATGACCGAGGTTCGCGGCGCGAGCGCCGAAGAGGCCGACGCGGCGCTCCGCAGCGCGACGCCCGAAGCGGCGGACGGATCGCGGCGCTGGGCCGAGCTGATCGCCGACGTCGAAGCCGCGCTCGCGGACGGCAGCGCGCCGAACAGCGAGCGCGGGCGCGATCTCGCGCGCCGCTGGCGCGCGCTGATCGACGCGTTCACCGGCGGCGACGCCGTGAAAGAGCGCGAGGTTCGAAACGTCTACGCTACGCTGCCCGAGGGTTTTCCGAAGCCCTACAGCGACGAGGTCGAGGCGTTCATCCGCGAAGCGGGCTGGGGCTAAACGAGGAAGGGCCGCCCCGAGCGGGACGGCCCTTCTTCGCTTCTCCTCGGCGTCGGGTCGAGCGCGCTCAGCTGCGGTAGCGCAGGAACGCCGGGACTTCGATGTCGTCCATGTTGACGGGCGCGACCTTGTCGAACTCGAGCGTCTTGCCGAGCGACTCGGTGCCCGACATCAGGCGGTTCGGGCGCGTGCCGAAGCCCGCGGCGAGGACGGTCACGCGGACCTTGCCCTGCAGCTCCGGATCGATCGACGCGCCGAAGATGATCTGCGCTTCGCTGTCGACCGCGCGGGAGATCATCTCGGCCGCTTCGTTCACCTCGTACATCGAGAGATCGAGCCCGCCGGTGATGTTGAAGATCACGCCGCGCGCGCCTTCGATCGTCGTCTCGAGCAGGGGCGAGGCGATGGCCTTCTGCGCGGCGTCGGCGGCGCGGTGCTCGCCCGAGCCTTCGCCGATCCCCATCATCGCCGAGCCCGCATCGGTCATGATCGTCTTCACGTCGGCGAAGTCGAGGTTGATCAGCCCCGGTTGCGTGATCAGGTCGCTGATGCCCTGGATGCCCTGGCGCAGCACGTCGTCGGCGTAGGTGAACGCCTCGTTGAGCGGCGTGCGCTTCTCGATGATCTGGAGGATGCGCTCGTTCGGGATCGTGATGAGCGTGTCGACCTTCGACTCGAGATCGGCGATGCCGCGCTCCGCCGCCTGCATGCGCTTGCGGCCCTCGAAGGCGAACGGCTTCGTGACGACCGCGACGGTCAGCGCGCCCGACTCGCGCGCCAGCTCGGCGACGACGGGCGCCGCGCCGGTGCCGGTGCCGCCGCCCATGCCCGCGGTGATGAAGACGAGATCCGCGCCGTCGAGGATCATCGCGAGGTCCTCGCGCGACTCGTCGGCGGCTTCGCGCCCGATGTTCGGGTTGGCGCCGGCGCCGAGTCCGCGCGTCAGGCCGTTCCCGATCTGCACGGTATTGTTCGTCTTGCTGTTCCGCAGCGCCTGAACGTCGGTGTTGATCGCGTAGAAGTCGACGCCCGACAGACCGGCGTCGACCATGCGGTTCACCGCGTTGCAGCCGCCGCCGCCGAGCCCG
Source organism: Vulcanimicrobiaceae bacterium (assembly GCA_035650875.1). GTDB lineage: Bacteria > Vulcanimicrobiota > Vulcanimicrobiia > Vulcanimicrobiales > Vulcanimicrobiaceae > Vulcanimicrobium. Next base: position 27,288 of record DASRGU010000003.1, on the reverse strand, counting down.
ATCACCTTGATCGTCGCCGCGTGCTCGGGCACGAACCGTTTCGCATCAGCCATCAGTGCAAGTTCCTCGTCCGAGAAGAGCGCAGTTTGTTCGATTCGCGCCACGCGAACCCGATCAGTTCCACAGGGAGGACCACCAGGTCCAGAGTTTCGCCAGCACGCCCGAGCTCTGGCCGTTGAGATGCGGCACCGCCTCGCCGCGGGGACCGAACAAGACCAGGCCGACCGCAGTGGCGTACTGCGGCTGCTTCACCGCGTCGGTCAGCCCCGCGACCGTCGTCGGGACGCCGATTCGCACGGGAAGCCCGAACACCTCGCCCGCGGTCGTGTCGATGCCGCGCAGCTGCGCGCCGCCGCCGGTGAGGACGATCTCGCTCAGCACCTGATCGCGCGCGATGTGCTCGACGATGTTCGTCTTCGCCATGCGGAAGAGCTCGAGCACGCGCGGCAGCACGATCGCGCGAAGCTGAGACGACGTCACCTCGCGCGTGCTGCGGCCGTCGAGCGTCTTCACCTGGAACGACGTTTCGGCGTCGTCGGGACGCACCAGACCGGAGCCGTAGGTGCGCTTGACGTTCTCGGCCTCGGCGAACGTCGTCTTCAGGCCGAGCGCGATGTCGTTGGTGATGATGTTGCCGCCGACCGGGATCGTCGCGCTGTGCACGATCCCGCCGTCGGCGAACACCGCGATGTCGGTCGTTCCGCCGCCGATGTCGAGCAGCACGACGCCGACCTGCCGTTCTTCGGGGAGCAGCGTCGCGGCGCCGGACGCGAGCGGCTCGAACACGATCCCCGCCGGCTCGAGTCCGGCGCGGTGCACGCACTTCAGCACGTTCGAGATGAACGACGATCCGCCGGTGACGATGTGCGTGTCGACCTCGAGCCGTCCGCCGCTCATCCCGACCGGGTCGTGAACGCCGTCCTGGCCGTCGATGGTGAAATGCCGCGGCAGCGCATGGATGATCTGCCGTTCCGCGGCGAGGTTGATGATCTTCGAGGCGTCGACGACGCGGCGGACGTCGGTCGCGACGACCTCGCGGTCTTCGCCGGTGACCGCGACGACGCCGCGGTTGTTGGTCGAGCTGATGTGCTCGCCCGTCACGCCGACGTAGACCGACGAGACGTGCACGCCCGCCATGCGCTCGGCCTTCTCGGTCGCGGCCTCGATGGCGTGGACGGTCGCCTCGAGATCGGTCACGACGCCCTTGCGCATGCCCGTGGAGGGCGCCTCGCCGATGCCGATGATCTCGAGCCCGTCCGGGCCGGACGCGGCGACGACGGCACACGTCTTCGTCGTGCCGATGTCCAGGCCGGCGATCGTCTCGCCCCTAGCCATCCGTCGTCGCTTTCACTCGCACCACGATATATTGTGCCTCGCCCACTCGATACCTACGAAATAGTCCACAAGCGCCCCACAGAAACGCTCCACAGGGACGGTGGACGAGCTTTACCGGAACTCGACGATCGGCGTCCCGGGCGCGCGCAGATCGATCGCGCGCACCGGGCGCTTCGACCCGATGCCCGCGCGTACCGGCCCGACGAGCGCCGCTTTTTTCGCGAGGTCGGCGTCGCTGCCGAAGCGCAGCGTGACCCCGCTCGTGTCCACGGCGTCGAGCCCGCCCCAGCGGTCGCGTCCGAGGCTGCGCAGGCTGAGCCCCGCGTCGGCGAGCGTCTTCTGGTCCGCGAGCAGCCGGCCGATGTCGGGATCGTCGATGATTCGCCCAGGAAGGGGGAGCGTCGCGCCGCCGGCGTCGAGGCGCGGGACGGTGGGCAGCGCGCAGCCGTCCTGAAGCACACGCGCCGTCGCGTCGATCGTCACCTCGCGCGCTCCGGCGCGCACGCAGCCGGACGGGCGGCGGACCGTGATCGCCACGTCCATGACGGGCTTGGGGAACTGCGTGCGGCGGACCTCGGCGCGGTCGACGTACGGAATCGCCTCGACGCGGCGGCGGATCGCTGCGGCGCTGAGCAGCCACATGTTGGCGTCGCGCGGGATCGCCGCGGCAGCGCGGACCTGCGCCGCGGAAACGGGCGAGCCCAGCGGGACCTGCATGCGGACGGCGACGGGCCTGAACCACGGCGCACGCGCCAGGGCGACGGCGCCCCACGCCGCCAGCCCGGCCGCGACCACGACGAGGATCCAGAACGGGCGGATCCGTGAGAACACGCCCGGACGGCGGCGCCGCGCAGCGGCGCGTGCCGGCGAGCGCGACGCGCCCGGCGGTCGCTTGCGGCCGGCGCGCGAGCGCGCGTTCACCCGAGCACGTACCGCTCGATCGCCTCGGCGACGCCGTCGTGCGCGACGTCGCCGACGACGTGGTCGGCGGCGTTCAGCAGCTCGGGCGGCCCGGACCCCATCGCGACGCCGACCGCCGCCGCGTCGAGCAGCGGCACGTCGTTCCACGCATCGCCGATCGCGAGCGTCGCGTCGAGCGAGACGCCGGCGCGCCGCGCGACGAAGGCCAGGGCTTCGCCCTTGTTCACCTTCGGATCGATGATCTCGACGAAGTCACGGTGCGAGCGCGTGATGTACGCGCGCTCGCCGAGGAGCTCTTGCATCGCAGCGAGATGCTTCTCCGAGCGCTCGGGATCGTCGACGAGGACGATCTTGATCGTCGGCCGCTTGGCGAACGCGTCGCGCAGTGAGACGACGAGATGCGGCTCGACGCGCGCGAGCTCGGTGTAGCGGCGCGAGAAGCGGTTGATCTCCTCGACGTACAGCAGGTCGTCCGCGTAGCACTGCGCGTGAACGCCGTTGTCGTGCGCCCACTGCAGCACCTCGCGCGTGACGTCCTGCGCGACCGTCGTCTCGCGGAGCGTCCGGCCGGTCGCGGCGTCGAAGATCGCGGCGCCCTGATAGCAGACCACCGCGCCGTCGAGGTGCAGCACCTGCACGAACGGACGCGCCGCGGCGAACATGCGGCCGGTGACGATCGTGAAGGCGACGCCGCGACTGCGAGCCGCCTCGACGGCTTCGCGCACGCGCGGGCGCACGACGAGATCTTCGCCGATCAGCGTCCCGTCGAGATCGAGCGCGACGAGACGGATCGCGGGCGTCGAGATCATCGGCCGACGCGTTCGGCGGCCGCGCGCCCGATTCCGTTCCGCTCCCGAGCGTCAGCGCGCCGGCGCGGCTTGCGTGCGCGGGCTTCGGTCGGTTCGCGCGTCGTCGGCGCGGCGCCACCACCCGAGCGCGAACGCGATCGCGATGGCCGCTCCCGGTATGACGCCGATCAGCCCGACGTTGCGGTCGATCACCCAGCCGCCGAGCGCCGGCGCGGACATGAGCGCCAGGTTGCTCATCGAGTCGTTGAACCCGAGCGTCGCGCCGCGCTTGTCCGCCGGAGAGCCCTTCGAGAGCAGAGCCGCGATGGTCGGCTCGATGCACGCCGCGCCGATCCCCCACACGACGAGCACCGCGACGAAGAACCAGAGATTGTGCGCGAATCCGAGCGCGCCGTAGGCGATCGCGTTGAGCGCGAGCCCGATCTGCGCGACCGCCGCGTCGCCGATCCGCTTCGCGAGCGGCCCGACCGCGATCACGAGCATCACGCCGCCGACGACGCCCGTGCCCGCCATCAGCCAGCTCGCCTCCTGCGGTCCGAAGTCCAACGCGCGCTTCACGTAGAGCGCGAACACCGAGAAGAAGTACGTCACCGCGAAGATGAACAGGAAGTGACGCAGGATCAGGCTGCGGATCCCGGGCTGCGAGACGACCACCTTCGCCGCTTGCGCGAGGTTGAAGCGGCCCTCGTCGCGCTTGCGCTTCGTCTTCGGGAGGAAGCGGATCGTCAGCCCGATGTTGAGCACCTCGATGATCGCGGCGACGACGAACGGCACCCAGTAGCCGAACCGCACGAGAAAGCCGCCGGTGACCGGACCGAGCACGATCCCGGTGCCGAACATCGCGCCGAACACCGCGTACGCACGGTCGCGGTACTCGGGCTTCGTCACGTCGGCGATGTAGGATTGCGTGACGCCGAGGTTGCCGCCGCCGATCCCGGCGACGCCGCGCGAGACGAACAGCATCGGCAGCGTCGGCGCCCAGGCGAGCGCGAGGTACCCGATCAGCGAGATGACCTGCGAGACCAGAACGATCGGTTTGCGCCCGACGCGGTCGCTGATCGCACCCCAGAACGGTGCGGCGACCGTCGACGCGATGGCCATCGTGGCGAGCAGCGCACCCACTTCCACGCCGCTGGCGCCGAACTTCTGCGCGAGGTACGGCAGCAGCGGGACCATGATCATGTAGCCGAAGCAGTCGATTAGCGTGATGCCGTAGATCGGGATCAGCGCGCCGACCATCTTCCTCGTGTCCGCGGACATGTTCATCATCGCGCTGCGTTCCCGCGCCCGGCGGCCAAGCTCACCGCCGGTGGACGCTTTCGGACGAACAGCACGGTGAGCGCGCCCAAGGCGAAGCAGGCGGTCGCGACGGCGAACATGATGCGATAGCCGTCGCGCGGGGTCCCGCCGAGCGCGATCATCCACGCCCCGAACGCCGGCGCAATGATGGACGGCAGCCCCGAGAGCGTCGACCACACGCCGAGATCGCGGCCGACGTCGCCCATCTCGGGGATGGCGTCGAGCGCGAGCGCCCACCCGACCGAGAAGATGCCCCCGAACCCGATCCCGAACAGCGCGGCGTAGCCGATCAGCGCGCCGGGCGTCGGCGCGAACGCGAAGCCGAAGCCGGCGATCACCATCGGCACGCCGGACAGGACGAACACCATGCGGCGGTCGACGCGATCGGAGACGATCCCCGCGATGATGCTCGCGACGATCGCGCCGCCGAGCGCGCCGCTCGCGGTGATCCCGGTGCGCATGGGCGCGTTCGCGACGTGCAGCACGTCGTGGAAGAAGTACAGGATGTAGGTGTTGAGCAGCCCCATCCCGAGCACCATGAACGCCCGCGCGAACAGCGTGACGATGAGATCGTGGCGATCGGCGATGCAGGCCGGGGCGTCCGGCTTCTCGTCGCCTTTCGCGTTCGGGATGAGCGCCAGCGTGACGGCGCCGAGCGCGACGATCGTCGCGGTGGTGTAGAGCGCCCACTTCGGCGCCAGCAGCGCCGCGACGAGCAGGCCGATGACGGTTCCCAGCAGCGTCAGCGCGCCGCGAAAGCCCGATGAGATGCCCCACGCGTGACGCGGGACGACTTCCGGAAGCAGCGCTTGATAGACCGTCGACGCGGCCGAAATCGCGGTCGCCGAGATGCCGATCGCGATCGCCAGCATCAGGGTGTTCGGCGCGAAGGCGATCGCGAAGAGCGCGAGCGCGTCGACGGCGAGCATCACCGCGGTCTCGACGCGCCGGTCGCTCACGCCGTGACGCCGCCCCCGGTCGGAGAGCGCGCCGACGACCGGCGGGATGAGCGTCGAGCAGGACGAGGAGACGGTCGCGAGCATGGCGAGAACCGGCGTGTGATCGCGCGGAGCCATCACCAGCACGATCGCCGGGACGATGATCGCCATCAGCGCCGCCTCTTGGAACTGGATGCCGATCCAGAGCGCGTTGACGGTCGCGTGGTGACGCCGCCGGAACGTCGTCGGTTCGGGCGAGATCCTGGTGTCGACGGCGACCACGGGTACAGCGTACCCGAATCGCCGCGCCGCGATTGAGCCGCTAGCGCGTTCGCCGCATGCGTGCGGTGCGCGCGTGCGCCGGCAATCCTTCGAAGTCCGCGAGCGCGGCAAGCACGTCCGCGTCGCCCGCCATGCGAGCGGCGCTGTTCTCGACGAGCGTCATCGTGCGCAGGTAGTCCGCGGTGTGCAGCCCCGAGGAGAACCGTGCGGCGCCCGACGTCGGGAGCGTGTGATTCGTTCCGGCGACGTAGTCGCCGGCCGCGACGGGCGTGCGGTCGCCCACGAAGATCGCACCCGCGCGGCGAATCTTCTCGACGAGCGCGTACGGATCGGTCAGCATCAGCGACAGATGCTCGGGCGCGAAGCGCTCGACGACGTCGAGCACGTCGTCGTCGCTCGCCGCGTGCACGAGCCAAGCGCGCTCCGCAAGCACTGCGCCGACGATGTCGTCACGACCGCTCGCCCGCCCGAACGGTCCTTCGAGGAGCGCGCCGACGCGCTCGAGCAGCGCGCGGTCGCGCGACACGGCGGCGACGCGCGCGAGCGGATCGTGCTCGGCTTGCGCCACCATCTCGCCCGCGACGAGCTCCGCGTCGGCGCGCTCGTCCGCGACGACCAGAACCTCGGACGGTCCCGCGAGTCCGTCGATGCCGCAGGCGCCGAAGACCTGGCGCTTCGCCTCGGTGACCCATACGTTGCCGGGGCCGACGATCTTGTCGACCGGCAGGATCGTCTCCGTGCCGTACGCGAGCGCGGCGACCGCCTGCGCTCCGCCGACCGCGTACAGCTCGTCGACGCCGGTGAGCGCGCAGGCGAACAGCACCGCGGGATCCACCTCTCCGTGGCGCTGCGGCGGCGTCACCACCACGATGCGCGGGACGCCGGCGACCTTCGCCGGCACGACCGTCATGAGCACCGTGGACGGCAGCGGAGCGGTGCCGCCGGGGACGTACGCGCCGACCGCGGCGAGCGGGCGCGAAAGGAATTGATATCGCGTGCCGTCGGCGGCCCGGTAGTCGATCGGCGCGTGAAGCTGCCGCGCGTGGAAATCGGCGATGCGCTCGCGAGCCAGCTCGAGCCCGCGCGCGATCGCGACCGGGACGAGCGCGCGCGCCTCCTCGAGCGACGGGATCGCGACGCGCAGCGTTCCCGCCGACGCGTGGGCGAAATCCCAACGGCGCGTGTAGTCGAGCAGCGCCGCGTCGCCGCGGCCGCGCACGTCGGCGATGATCGCGCGCACGCCGTCCACGATCTGCTGCGGCGGGTCCCAGCCTCCGGCGTACAGTCCGCGGAGCGCGTCGCGGTCCGAGGCCTCGACGATGGCGAGCGTCATGCCGCGACCCCCGTCAGCCGTTCCAGCAGCGCGGTGATCGCGTCGTACTTGGCGCGGAACCGAACCGGGTTGACGACGAAGCGCGCCGTGCTCTCGGCGATCTCCTCGACCACGACCAGATCGTGCTCGCGCAGCGTCGTCCCGGTCGCGACGAGATCGACGATCAAGTCGGCGAGGCCGACGAGCGGCGACAGCTCGACCGAACCGTGCAGCGGGATCAGCTCGACCGGGATGTCCCGCTCGGCGAAGAACGACTCCGCCGAGCGCGTGAACTTCGTGGCGACGCGCAGGAAGGTCGGGAGCGGCGCGCCTTCGTGATAGCGGTCGATGCGGCGGCCGGCGACGACGAGCTTGCAATACCCGAAGCCCAGATCGGCGAGCTCCGCGACGTTGCGGTCCGTCTCCCACAGGACGTCTTCGCCGACGATGCCGCAGTCCGCCGATCCGAACTCGACGTAGGCCGGCACGTCGGTCGGACGGAGGAACAGCAGCGTCGTGCCGTCCGCGGTCGTGACGGTCAGACGGCGACCGGGATCGTCCGGCACGTCGATCCCGGCCTCGCGCAGCCGCGCCGCCGCGTCGCGGAACAGCGCCCCCTTCGGGACGGCGATCGTGAGCGCGTCGCTCACCGCGCGTCCCAGTTCGACGGGAGGCGCGGTGCGGGAACGCCTTTCGCGCGGGGGCCGACGCGCAGCTCGCGCACCGTGCCGTCGACCGCGATCACGACGCGCGGGATCTCGTGCGCGCGAGCTTCTTCGATGAGTCCTTCGTCGTCGCCGGGCGCGCTGCCGGCGTAGCGCACGACGTTCCCGGCCGCGCGCTCGCGCGAGGCGACGACGTCGGAGCCGGCGACCAGCACGTCGATGCGGTGGCGCCGGCGGCGCACGTGCTTGCCGCGCCGCTCCAGCGCGATCAGGAGCCGCTCGACGCCCGCGGTCCACCCGACCGCCGCGACCGGATACCCGAAACGCGGCAGCAGCGAATCGTAACGCCCGCCGCCGCAGAGCGACATCCCGATCTCGCCGACGTAGCCCTCGAAGAGGAAGCCGGTGTAATATTCGAGATCGCGGAGCAGCGCGAAATCGACGGTGACGCGCTCGCCGTATCCCAGCGCCGCCGCGCGCCGCAGCAGCGTGTCGAGCCCGTCGAGCGCCGCGAGCGACTCCTCCGTTTTGCAGATGCGGCGCGCCGCCGCGATCGTGCCGTGCCCGCCGCGGCGCAACGCGAACTCCGTGAGCACGGGCTTCTCGTACGCGCCCAGCGCGACGACGTTGCGGCGCTTGATGTGCTCCTTCGCGGCGCGCGCGTCGCCGCCGTCGAGCCCGACGCCGGCGAGGATGCCGTCGACGACGCGCGCGTCGTTGACGTCGAACCGCGCGTCACGCAAGCCGATCTCGTCGAGCGCTTCGATCGCCATGAACAGCGTCTCCGCGTCCGCGTCGATCCCCGGCGCGCCGATCAGCTCGGCGCCCGCCTGCGTCAGCTCGCGCATCCGTCCTTCCTGCGGCTGCTCGTAGTACCGGAACACGGGCGCGACGTAGGCGAGTCGCAGCGGCAGCGGCTGCTCGCGCATCCGGGTGGAGACGAGCCGCGCGACCGGCGTCGTCATCTCCGGGCGCAGCGCGAGCGCCGTCGAGCGGCGGTCGTTGAACTGGAACAGCAGCTCGGTCGTCTCTTCGCCGAGGCCGCGCTCGAGCACGTCGAACCGCTCGATCATCGGCGTCTCGACTTCTTCGTAGGCCCAGCGGCCGAAGACCGCGCGCAGCTGCTGTTCGATCTCGCGCTTGCGCGCCAGCTCGTGCGGCAGCCAATCACGAACGCCGGCGGGCAGTCTCACGGCGCGCCTTCGCGGACGTCGTCCTCGCCGACGATCGCGACGAGCCGCTCGCGGACGCGGCGGTCCGCCGACACGGCGCGCTGCACCGTCGAGCCGTTGATGTGAACGACGAGCGGCGTCGTTCCCGCCCACTCCTGCACCAGCACTGCGAGCTGATCGACCTGCGCGCGCGAGCGCACCGTGACGTGCCAGCCGGAGGGTGCGGGCGGCGCGACGCGCACCGCGGAGCGGTCGAACGGCTGCACGTCGTTGACGGACACGTTCACGTCGACCGGCGCGTCCTCGCCCGGAACCGCGCCGCCGCGACGCTCGCGCAGGCGCAGCCGACCGGTGACGATGACGATCTGATCTTCGACGAAGCGCGCCTGCAGGTCGGCGTACTGCTTCGGGAAGACGACGACTTCCACCGCCCCGGTCGTGTCCTCGACGGTCGCGATCAGCATCTGCGTCTGCGCTTTGGTCAGCGTGCGCCGCACCGCGGTGACGAGTCCGGCGATCTTCACCTGCGCGTCGTCCTCGACGGCGCGCAGGTCGCGAACGGGGATCGCGCCGGTGCGCGCCAGCGCATCGGCGACGTCGGCGAGCGGGTGTCCGGAGACGAAGATCCCCAGCGTCTCCTTCTCCCACCCGAGCTGCTCCATCGTCGACGGCGCAGGCAGCGGCCGCAGCGACGGCTTGAGCGAGGGATGCGGCTCCTCGATCATCCCGAAGAGCGACGCCTGCCCCATCGCCTTGTCGCGCGCCTCGCGCGACGCGACCTCGAGCGCCGTGTCGAGCGCGTCCAGCAGCTGCGCGCGGTTCCCCGGAAGCGGGTCGAGTGCGCCGCACTTGATCAGCGCCTCGTACACCTTGCGGTTCGCCGCCTTCACGTCGACGCGCTGGACGAGATCGAACAGGTCGGTGAACGGCCCGCCCGCGTCGCGCGCATCCAGAATGGCGCGCACCGCGCTCTCGCCGACACCCTTCACCGCCGCGAGCCCGAACCGAATCTGCTCGCCGACGACCGCGAAGTCCACGAGCGACGCGTTGACGTCCGGCGGCAGCACCGGGATCCCGAGCTTCTTCGCCTCGTCGATGTACTCGACGAGCTTGTCGGTCTTGTCGCGCACCGACGACATCAGCGCGCAGAAGTACTGCAGCGGATAGTTCGCCTTCAGATACGCCGTCTGGTACGAGATCCAGCCGTACGCGACGGCGTGCGCTTTGTTGAACCCGTATCCGGCGAACGGCTCGATGAACGAGAACACCCGCTCCGCGACATCGCTCGAGATGCCGTTGGCGCCGCAGCCGTCGACGAACTTCTGTTTGTAGAGCGGGATCTTGTCTTTCTGCTTCTTCCCGACGACCTTACGAAGTTCGTCGGCCTGTCCCATCGAGAACCCGGCGAGATCACGCGCGATCCGGAGCACCTGTTCCTGGTAACACGCGATTCCGTACGTTTCGGCGAGGATCGGCTCGAGCTTCGGATGGATGTAGCTCGGCGTTTTGCGGCCGTGCTTGCCCGCGATGTAGTCGGGGATCCATTCCATCGGGCCCGGGCGGTACAGAGCGACGAGAGCGACCACGTCTTCGAGCGTCGTCGGCTTCATCTCCACGCAGATGCGCTTCATGCCGTCGGACTCGAGCTGAAACATCCCGAGCGTCTCGCCGCGCGAGATCAGGTCGTAGGTCTTCTTGTCGTCGTCGGGGATCGTCGCGATGTCGAACTCGGGGTTGACTGTGCGGCGAATCTCGTCGGACGCGGCCTTCATCACCGTGAGATTGCGCAGGCCGAGGAAGTCCATCTTCAACAGCCCGACGCGTTCGACCATCGACATGTCGTACTGCGTGTTGATGCCGTCGTCGCCGATCTTTACCAGCGGCACGTGGTGCGTCAGCGGATTCTTCGAGATCACGACGCCGGCCGCGTGCGTCGAGGCATTTCGCGCGAGCCCCTCGATGGACTTCGCCGTATCGAGCAGCTTGCGCAACTGCGGATCGTTCCGGTACAGCAGCCCGAGTTCCGGAATCTGTTCCAAGGCTTGCGGGATCGTCAGCCCGCCGGGTCCCGACGGAATCAGCTTCGCGACACGGTCGACGTCCGGAAGCGGCACGCCGAGCGCGCGGCCGGCGTCGCGCACCGCTGCCCTCGCCGCCATCGTCCCGAACGTGACGATCTGCGCGACTCGTTCTTTGCCGTACTTCTCGCTGACGTATCGGATCACTTCGTCGCGGCGCTCGACGCAGAAATCGGTGTCGATATCCGGCATCGAGATACGCTCGGGGTTCAGAAAGCGCTCGAAGATCAGACCGAACTTCAGCGGGTCCAGGTCGGTGATCTTGAGGCAGTACGAGACGATCGAGCCGACCGCCGATCCGCGGCCGGGACCGACCGGGATGTCACGGTCGCGCGCGTACTTGATGAAGTCCCAGACGATCAGAAAATACGAGGCGAAGCCCATCTTGTTGATGACGCTCAGCTCGTAGTCCAGCCGCTCGCGCAGCGAGGAATCGGTCGTCGCGCGCTCGCCGTAACGTTCGACGAGTCCGCGCTCGCAGACCAGCCGCAGATAGTCCTCGGCCGACATCGCGGCGCCGCGCGTGGGATCCATTGCCGAGACGAGCTCGCCATGCGGTGTTCCGTCTGCGGCCGCCACTCCGTCCTCGCGGCCCGCGCCCGCCCCGACGAGCACGCCGGCGACGTCTTCCGCGGGGGTCTTCGGCACCGGATAGTCCGGCAGGTAGAAGACTTTCTCGGGGATCGTGATGTCGATGCGTTTGACGATCTCGAGCGTGTTGTCGCAGGCTTCCGGGATGTCGGCGAACAGCTCGCGCATCTCTTCGGGCGACTTCACGTAGAACTCGTCCGAGAAGAACTTCATCCGGCTCGTGTCCTGCACGGTCTTGCCGGTGCCGATGCAGAGCAGCACGTCGTGCGCCTGCGCGTCGGTCTGCTGCAGGTAGTGCGAGTCGTTCGTCGCGACGAGCGGGTAGTTCAGCTCGCGCGCGAGCCTGATGAGGCCCTGATTGACGACCTCTTCCTCCGGCATCCCGTGCCGCATGATCTCGACGTAGAAGCGGTCGCCGAAGATGTCGTGGAACATCAGCGCGTTCTTCTTCGCGGTCTCGTAGTCGTTCTTGAGCAGCGGCGCCGAGACCATCGACGACATGCACCCCGAAAGGACGATGAGCCCTTCGTTGTGCTTCGCGAGCAGATCCATGTCGATCCGCGGCTTGTAGTAATAGCCCTCCAGGAAGCCCGCGGAGATCAGGGCGGTCAGATTCTTGTAGCCGGCGTCGCTCGCGGCGAGCAGCGTCACGTGCGCCTCGTCGCGCACCGTGCGGTCGAACCGCCCGCGCGGCGCGATGTACGCCTCGCACCCGATGATCGGGACGAGCCCCTTCTTCTTGGCGGTGTCGTGGAACTCGACGGCCCCGAACATCACGCCGTGGTCGGTGAGCGCGACGCCGGGCGCTCCGTCGGTATACGCCTTCTCGCACAACGCGTCGACTCGGCACGCGCCGTCCAGCAGCGAGTATTCGCTGTGGACGTGGAGATGGACGAACGAACTCAACGAAAAGCCAACCTACGGGGAAAAGGAAGAACGGCGGGCAAGCACGCCCGACGTCTGAGACCCGGATCGGTACCCTGCAAGCCTCAACCTCATCTTCCGGTCCCGCAGTTCCCCTTCCCGTGCCGCACGACGAGGAAGTCGCTGCCCTGCGCCGCCGGATCGCGGAGCTCGAGGCCGAGCGCGACGAGTACGCACACCTGAACGACGAGCTGTTCGTCCTGCAGCAGGTGTTCTCGACGATGAGCTCCACGCTCGAGATCGACGACATCCTGGCGACGGTCCTGCGCGGGATCCATCAGGTGCTGCGCTTCGGGCGCGTCGTGCTCTTCGACGTCGGCGACGGCCGGGTCGCGCGGCGCCTCGAGACGGGCGAGGACGGCGCGATCGTCCCGAGTCCCGACCCCGGCGCGTGGCGCGACGAAGGGCAGCTCGGCGCGATGGTGCGCGGCGACCTCGAAGTCGGCATCGGCGCCGCCGCCGATCCGGGCCCGCTCGGCCCCGCCGACGGCGCATGGTGCATGCTGCCGCTCGTGAGCCGGAACACCGTGCGCGGCATCCTCTACGCGGACCGCTCCGCCGACCCGGAGATCTCGGAGAGCCAGGTCCGGATGCTGCTCGACTTCGCCTCGCAGGCCGCGATCGCGCTCGAGAACGCGCGGCTGTACGGCGAGACGAAACGCTTGCTCGACGAGACGAGCCGAATGGCGCAGACCGACCCGCTCACCGGACTGCTGAACCGCCGCGCGCTCGGCGAGCTGCTGGACCGCGAGCTGTGCAACGGCGAGCGTTACGACAGCCCGCTCGCCTTCCTGGTCCTCGACCTCGACGGGCTCAAGCTCCTCAACGACACCCAAGGCCATCGCGCCGGGGACGAGGCGCTGCGCCGGTTCGCCTCGACCCTCAGCGAGTGCGCGCGCTGCGGCGACATCGTCTCGCGCTACGGCGGCGACGAGTTCGTCCTCGTCCTGCTGCGCTGCTCGCGGGCCGGCGCGGAAGCGGTCCTCGCCCGGCTGTTCCGCATGGTGGAGCGGCTGGGGCTGGGCTGCTCGGCCGGCGTCGCGTTCTATCCTCGCGACGGCCGGTCGGCCGACGCGCTGTTCAGCGCCGCCGACCGCGCCCTGTACGCGGTCAAGCAAGCCGGAAAGCGCGCGTTCCGCTTCGCCGGCGACGGCGCGTAAGGAGTCGGTGAAGCGGCGTGCGACGAAGGTGGTGCGTCGCGGAAACCGTTTCCCGATAGAGTCAAGGGAGCACACCTCTTCTTAGAGAGGCCGGAACTGACAAGGTGATCAAGCACGACATCGTCGTCATCGGCGGCGGGTTGGCGGGGATGCGCGCCGCCGTCGAGGCGGCGGAGCGAGGCGCGGACGTCGCGATCGTCTCGAAGATGCATCCCGTGCGCAGCCATTCCGGCGCGGCGCAAGGCGGCATCAACGCCGCGCTGGGCAATCGCGAGGACGACTCGCCGGAGAACCACGCGTTCGACTGCGCCAAGGGCTCGGACTACCTGGGCGATCAGGACGCCATCGAGGCGATGGCCGAGGACGCGCCGCGCCAGATCATCTGGCTCGAGCACCGCGGCTGCATCTTCTCGCGCATGCCCGACGGCCGCATCGCGCAGCGGCCCTTCGGCGGGGCCGGCTCGCCGCGCACCTGCTACTCCGCCGACGTCACCGGCCTCGTCATCCTGCACACGCTCTGGGAGCAGCTCGAGCGCTTCAAGGTCAAGGTCTACGAGGAATACTTCGCGACCGCGCTCTGCGTCGAGGACGGCGTCGGCAGCGGCATCGTGGCCTACAACATGCGCACCGGCGACCTGGAGCTGGTCACCGCGAAGGCGACGATCTTCGCGACCGGCGGCGCCGGGCGCATCTACCGGAAGACGACGAACGGCTACGCCTCGACCGGCGACGGGATGGCGATCGCCTATCGCGCCGGGATCCCGCTGATGGACCTCGAGTTCGTCCAGTTCCACCCGACCTCGCTCAAAGAGAACGGCGTGCTGCTCTCGGAAGCGGCGCGCGGCGAAGGCGCGTACCTGCTGAACTCCGAGGGCGAGCGCTTCATGTTCAAGTACGCGCCGACGAAAGGCGAGCTGGCCTCGCGCGACGTCGTCAGCCGCGCCGAATGGACGGAGATCCTGGAGGGCCGCGGCGTCGACGGCTGCGTCTTCCTCGACCTGCGCCATCTCGGCCGCGAGAAGATCCTCGAGCGCCTGCCGCAGATCCGCGAGCTCGCGCTCGACGCGACCGGCAAGGACGCCATCGACACGCCGATCCCGATCCTCCCCGGCATGCACTACACGATGGGCGGCATCGAGACCGACAAGTGGGGCGCGACGCGCATCCCCGGGGTCTACGCCGCCGGCGAATGCGCCTGCGTCTCGGTGCACGGGGCGAACCGGCTGGGCGGGAACTCGCTGCTCGAGACGATTGTGTTCGGCGCGCGCTCGGCGCAGCACGCCGTCGACTACATCAAGTCGTCCGGCGACGTGCGGCCCAGCGAGAAGACGCTGCAGTCGGAGCGCGAGCGCATCGACGGCATCCTCGCGCGCAGCGGCGGCGAGCGCCACAGCCACGTGCGCAAAGCCGTCAACGACGCGATGAGCGATCACGCCTTCATCTTCCGCAACGCCGACGAGCTGAACGCGGGGATGAGCGAGATCCGCGCCGCGCGCGAAGCGGCGACCACGATGACCGTCCAGGACAAGTCGAAGACGTTCAACACCGATCTGATCGGGCTGCTCGAAACGGAGTTCCTCGCCGACATCGCTCCGACGATGATGCTGGGCGCGCTGAACCGGCAAGAGTCGCGCGGTGCGCAGGCGCGCACCGACTTTCCCGAGCGCGACGACGAGAAGTGGATGGTCCACACGCTGATGCGGTACCGCGGTCCGACGACCGACCCGGAGCCCGACTACTCACGCAAGGTCGTCATCACCAAATGGCAGCCGGCGGTGCGCACGTATTAACATGGCCTACACCTTAGATATCTTCCGGTTCGATCAGGCGACGGACGAAGTTCCGCACCGCGACCGGGTCGAGATCACCGACCTTCCGGAGACGGTCACGGTGCTCGACGCGCTCGAGCACGCGAAGGCGGAGATCGACGGATCGATCACGTTCCGCCGTTCCTGCCGTTCGGCGATCTGCGGCTCGTGCTCGATGAACATCAACGGCACGACGGGCCTGGCGTGCAAGACGCCGGTTAAGAGCGTTCTGAAATCGGACCGCACCGTCGCGCTCGACCCGATGCCGAACTTCCAGCCCATGAAGGACCTCGTGGTCCACATGGATCCGTTCTGGGACAAGTACACGCGGCTCAAGCCGTACCTGCAGCCCGCGGACCGCGACGAGGACCACGAGCGCGAGCGGCGCGTCTCGCCGGAAGACATGCACAAGCTCGTCGCCGTCGCGAACTGCGTGATGTGCGCGACGTGCTACGCGCTCTGCCCGGTGGTCTCGGTCGACCCGTCGTTCGCCGGTCCGGCCGCGATCGCGTACGCCTACCGGTTCATCGAAGACGTGCGCGACGCGAAGCGCAAAGAGCGCGCAGCGCAGATCAGCGACGACTACCTCTGGCTGTGCGCGCACTGCTACGCGTGCTCGTACTGCCCCAAGCACGTCGACCCGCACGACGACATCATCGCCGTCAAGCGCGCGACGATCGAGGAAGGCCTCAAGGACTTCCCCGGTCCGCGCCACGCGCTGATCGTCGCGAAGACGGTGAAGAACACCGGCATGCTGCACGAGACCGAGGTCATCCAAGGCACGGTCGGCCGCTTCAACATCCGCGGGCTGATCGAGGTCGCGCCGCTCGGGATGCGGCTCGCCATGCGCGGCAAGCTGCCGCCGATGTTCCTCAAGCCCGTCCCGAAGATCGACGAGATCCGGACCATCTTCGACACCCTGGAGGCCCCGGTAAGCTGATGACCGCTACGATCGAGAAGCCGCAGATCCGCGGCAAGTCGAAATCGGCGCAGATGCGCAAGTACGGGTTCTTCCCGGGCTGCGTCGCGAAAGAGTCGTGCAAGGAGCTGTTCAACTCGACGATGCTCCTGGCCGACAAGCTCGGGATCGAGCTCGTCGAGCTGACTGCCGCGTCGTGCTGCGGCGCGTCGGTGCTGAACGACACGAACCGCGACGTCGCGCGCGTCCTCAACGCCCGCACCTACGCGCAAGCCGAGGCGCTCGGGCTCGACGACGTGATCACGATCTGCTCCACCTGCACCGGCCACATGCGCGCGGCCAACAAGGAGCTGCTCGAGAACGAAGGCCACATGGGCCAGGCCAACGCGATCCTGGGCAAGTTCGGCGCGAAGTACGACGGCACGGTGATGGTCCGCCATCTGCTGTGGCTGCTGATCGACGACATCGGGCTCGACGCGCTCAAGGCGATGGTGGTGCGTCCGCTCAACGGCCTCAAGGTCGCCGCGTTCTACGGCTGCCACATCATCCGTCCCGAGTCCGTCAACGGCTGGGAGTCGGCGCGCAACCCGCACTCGCTCGAAGATCTGATCGTCGCGCTCGGCGGAGAAGCGGTCGACTACGCGGGGAAGACCCGCTGCTGCGGCTTCCACGTGCAGCTCGAGAAAAAGGGAATCGCCCCGAACATGGTCGGCCAGAACATGCGGATGGCGAAGGACCAGGGCGCCGAAGCGGTGCTCACGCCGTGCCCGCTCTGCCACCTCGCGCTCGACGGCTATCAGGCCGATTCGGCGGCGCGCTGGGGACGCACCGACCTGCCGATCTTCCACCTCCCGCAGCTCGTCGCGCTGGCGCTCGGCGTCGATCCCTCGCTGCTCGGGATGCAGAAGCACATCGTCTCGCCGGGCCTCGTGCTGCAGGCGCACCAGCTCGCGCCGGCGCACGTCGCCTGATCGCGCGTCTCTCGGAAAGCCGAAGGGGCGCCCCGTCACGGGACGCCCCTTTCGTTTGGCGTCGACGCGCCCGCGTCAGCGGACGGCGCTCCTCCCGTTGCGGCGTTCCTCCACGAAGCCGCCCCAATAGAGCAGCGCGGTGAGCGCGAGCGAGAGGATGACGAGCAGGATCGGGATCAGGACGTAATCGGGCACACGCCCTCCTTTCCCATCCGCATTCGCGCGCTCCCGCGGGCTGTCCCTTGTCCTCCGTACGGGTGTGCGCCCGCCCGCTCGCGGACGCTCGTTTATCGCGGAAAGCTTCGGGTACCGTCCCTCCGATGGACGTCGAGATCACATTGCGGATCAACGGGTCCGCGCGCACGCTTTCCGTCGATACGCGCACGACGCTGCTCGACGCGTTGCGCGAACGGCTGGACCTGACCGGATCGAAGAAAGGCTGCGACCACGGCCAGTGCGGCGCGTGCACCGTGCTGATCGACGGTCGTCGCGCGAACAGCTGTCTCGCGCTCGCGATCGCGCACCAGGACGCCGAGATCACGACGATCGAGGGCCTCGCCGACGGCGAGCGGCTTCACCCCATGCAGGCGTCGTTCATCGAGCACGACGCGTTCCAGTGCGGCTACTGCACGCCCGGCCAGATCTGCTCGGCCGTCGCGATGCTGCGCGAGGTCGAACAAGGGTGGCCGAGCTGGGTGACGGACGACGTCGCCGCGGACCGGGTCACGCTCGACGACGACGAGATCCGCGAGCGGATGAGCGGCAATCTGTGCCGCTGCGCCGCGTACGCGAACATCGTCCCCGCGATCGCACAGGTCGCGGCCACGTGAACCCGTTCCGGTACGAGCGCGCGAACGACGCGCAGGGCGCGGTGGCGACGCTGGCGCGCGAGACGAACGGCGCCTTCCTGGGCGGCGGCACCAACCTCGTCGACTTGATGAAGCTCGGCGTGGCGACGCCGGAGCTGCTCGTCGACGTCGCCCGCCTTCCGTACGACGACATCGAGGAGCTGCCCGGCGGCGGCGTGCGGATCGGCGCCGCGGTGAAGAACAGCGTGCTCG
The DNA here is from genome assembly GCA_035650875.1 of Vulcanimicrobiaceae bacterium. GTDB lineage: Bacteria > Vulcanimicrobiota > Vulcanimicrobiia > Vulcanimicrobiales > Vulcanimicrobiaceae > Vulcanimicrobium. The sequence continues at coordinate 9,043 of DASRGU010000003.1, read as the reverse complement.
CCGCGAACCCGCTGATTCGGAAGCGCTACCCGCTGCTCTCGAGGGCGCTGCTCTCGGGGGCGTCGGGGCAGCTCCGCAATCTCGCGACGACGGGCGGGAACCTGCTGCAGCGCACGCGCTGCCTGTACTTTCAGGACGTGACGAAGCCGTGCAACAAGCGCCGCCCCGGCTCGGGATGTCCGGCGCGCGAAGGCTACCACCGCAACCTCGCGATCCTCGGCGCCTCGGAGCACTGCATCGCGACGCACCCGTCCGACATGGCGGTCGCGATGATCGCGCTCGACGCGCTCGTGCGCGTCGAAGGTCCGTCCGGAGAGCGCACGATCCCGCTGACCGAGTTCTACCGGCTGCCCGGCGATACGCCGCAGCGCGACACGGTGCTCGAGCACGGCGAGCTGATCACGGCAGTCGACGTGCCCGCGCTGCCCTTCGCGACACGCTCGACGTACGAGAAGGTGCGCGACCGTGCGTCGTACGCGTTCGCCCTCGTGTCGGTCGCCGCGGCGTTGGACGTCGAGGGCGGCACGGTCAGGGACGTCCGGCTCGCGCTCGGCGGGGTCGCGCACCGCCCATGGCGCGCGACGCGGGCCGAGGACGTGCTGCGCGGCGCGCCGGCGAACGCGGAAACCTTCGCGCACGCCGCCGACGCCGAGCTCGCGGCCGCGCAGCCGCTGCGCGACAACGCCTTCAAGGTGACGCTCGCGAAACGCGTCATCGCCCGCGCGCTCACCGACCTCGCGGAGCGCGCGCAATGATCGCGACGCGCACGATCGGCGCGCCGCTGGACCGGATCGACGGTCCGCTGAAGGTCACGGGCGCTGCGAAATACGCGTTCGAGTATCCCGTCCGCGACGGCAGCTATCTCGGAATCACGCAGAGCACGATCGCCAAAGGCCGGATCGCCGGCATCGAAACCGACGCCGTCCGCGCGATGCCCGGCGTCGTGGCCGTCGTCACGCACGAGAACGCCGTGCGCATCGACGCGCCGGAGGACGAAGCGCTGCGCGTCCTGCAGACGGATCGCGTCGCGTACTACGGCCAGGTCGTCGCCGCCGTCGTCGCCGAGACGCTCGAGATCGCGCACGAGGCCGCCGCGCACATCGTCGTCCGCTACGCGCAGGAGCCGCACGACGTCGTCTTGAGCGCGGACCGGACCGATCTCTACAAGCCCGAGAAGGTCAACGCCGGCTTCCCGACCGACACCGAAGAGGGCGACGTCGAGACCGCGCTGCGGCGCGCGCACGTCACGCACGAGGCGGTCTACACCACACCGTACTATCACAACAACCCCATGGAGATGCACGCGACCGTCGCGACGTGGAGCGACGACGGGCTGACGCTGTACGACAGCAATCAAGGCCCGCACGGGATCCTGAGCGACGTCGCGAAGGCGTTCGGACTGCCGGAGCAGCGCGTGCGCATCATCGCCCCGTACGTGGGCGGCGGCTTCGGGTCGAAGGCGTTCACGCACCCGCACGTCATCCTCACCGCGATGGCCGCGAAGATCGCCGGCCGTCCGGTGAAGTGCTGTCTCACGCGCCATCAGATGTTCTCGCTGGTCGGGTACCGCACGCCCACGATCCAGCGCTTTCGCCTCGGGGCCGACGGCGACGGCAAGCTGATCGCCGTCGCGCACGACGTCGTGGAGCAGACGTCGACGATCGAAGAGTACGCCGAGCAGACCGCGACGGCGACGCGCATCATGTATCGCGGCGAGAACCGGCACACCACGCACCGCCTCGCGAAGCTCGACGTTCCGACGCCGACGATCTTCCGCGCGCCAGGCGAGACGCCGGGCGTCTACGCGCTCGAATGTGCGATGGACGAGATGGCGCAGCGCTGTCTGATCGATCCGGTCGAGTTCCGGATCCGCAACGAACCCGAGGTGGATCCCGAGTCGAAGCGCCCGTGGAGCAGCCGCGGTCTCGTGCAGTGCCTGCGCGAGGGCGCCCGGCGATTCGGCTGGGACGGCCGCGATCCGGCGCCGGGCCCCCATCGGCGCGGCCGCTGGTACGTCGGGATGGGCGTCGCATCGTCGACGTATCCGACGCGGCGCCGTCCCTCGCAGGCGCAGATCCGCGTCGAAGCGGACGGCCGCTATCGCGTGCTGATCGACGCCTCCGACATCGGGACCGGCACGTGGACCGCGCTGACGCAGATCGCCGCGGACGCCCTGGGCGTCGGGACCGAGCGGATCGAATTGCGGATCGGCGACAGCGCGCTGCCGAAGGCGCCCGGCGCGGGCGGTTCGATGGGGATCGTCTCGTGGGGGAGCGCGATCTGCGATGCCGCGGAGAAGATGAAAGCGCGGTTGCGCGACGACTACGGAGGGCGCATCCCGCCCGACGGCCTCTCGGTAGACGGCTCGACCGGCAAGAACCCGCTCGCGGAGAAGTACGCGATGCACGCCTTCGGCGCGCAGTTCGCCGAAGTGCGCGTCGACGCGGCGACCGGCGAGGTCCGCGTACCGCGGCTGCTCGGCGTGTTCGCGGTCGGCAAGATCGTGAACGCGAAGACGGGCCGCTCGCAGCTCATCGGCGGGATGACGATGGGCCTCTCGATGGCGCTGCACGAGGAGACCGCGCTCGATCCGCACTACGGACACTTCGCGAACCACGATCTGGCCGAGTATCACGTCGCGGTGAACGCGGACGCGTGCGACATCGACGCGATCTGGATCGACGAGGACGATCCGTACGTGAACCCGATGGGCGCGAAAGGGATCGGCGAGATCGGCATGACCGGCACGGCGGCGGCGATCGCGAACGCGGTGCATCACGCGACCGGGATCCGCGTTCGCGACCTGCCCATTCGGCTCGACAAGCTGCTCGCGTGAGACGGCGGCTCTTCGTCGCCGTCGCGCTGGGAGAGCGCGCGCGCAGCGCATGCGCGACCCTCGCCGCGCGGCTCCGCGACACGCCGTTCGTGGCGCGCTGGACGGTGCCGGAGAACTACCATCTCACCGTGGCGTTCCTCGGCGGCATCGATGCCGAGCGCGTCGTCTTGGTCGAAGACGTCTTGCGTGCCGCGGCGCCGGCGCTCGCTCCGTTCGACGTCCCGCTCGACGCGGTCGGCGGCTTCCCCAACGCGCGGCGACCGCGCGTCGTGTGGGCCGGTCCTTCGCGTGCCGTCGCCGGATTTCGCGCGCTGTGCGCGGCGGTGCGCGCGCCGCTCGCGCGGCTCGGGTTCAGCTTCGATCCGCACGACGACGCGCACGTCACGCTCGCGCGTGCCGACGGCGCTGCCGCGCTCCCGCCGATCGCGCCGCCCCGCGCCCTGCAGCGCGTCGACGCGCTCACGCTCTTCGAATCGTTCACCGAGCGCGCCGGCCCGCGGTATGTCGCGCTCGCGCGTTTCGGGTTCGGCGCGGGCGCGGCGAGCGAAGCCCCGGGCCGGGAACGCTCAACGCGATGACCTTGGAACAATGGGCCGGCCGGCTCGACGCCCTGGCCCGCGCCGAGCAGCTCGCGATCCCCGCCCACGGGACCAACGAGCGCGGCTATCCGGACTGGAGCGCCGGCGGGCGCGGCGCCTGGGTACGCGTCGCCGAAGACGACGCCACCTTGCGGATGTTCTTCGTTCCGCGCGACCCGGCCGACACCGCGCTCGCCGACGAGGAGCGCTCGCACGAGAAGACCTACGTGCGCAGCGACGTGGGGGCTCGCGAAGCGGCCCGGGACCTCGCGCGCTTCCTCCGCGGCGCCCAAGCGGCGCAGTAAGACCCGGGCCGCATGCGAAGAGGCGGAGCCGCCGGCAGCGGTCCCGCCTCTTCGACGCGATCGAGCACCCCGGTCTCTCGACCAGCATCGAGCACCCCGGGGCCCGATCTGCGACCAGTCTAGTCCCTGGCGCTTACGAAGCGCTTACGGCGGATCAGCGTGCCGCCGGCTGCGCGATCCAGCTCCGGAAGTACTGCGCGTCCTCGACCGGCGCGGCCGTCTCCGCGATCCGCAGCGGCCCGAAGGCGTCGATCGCGACCGCCAGCTCGTCGGTCGCCGCCTTCCCCAGCGACGCCTCGACCGCGCCGGGCTGAGGCCCGTGGGGCGCGCCCGCGGCGTGCAGCGTCACCGACCGTTCTTCGATCCCGCGGCGCGACATGAAGTTTCCCGACGCGTAGTAGATGATCTCGTCGCAGTCGACCGACGAGTGGTTGTAGGGCGCGGGCACCGCGAGCGGGTGGTAGTCGAACAGCCGCGGCGCGAACAAGATGAACGCCGCGCCCGGCGCATCGAAGATCTGATGCGACGACGGCGGCTGGTGGATCTTGCCAGTGATCGGCATGTAGTCGTGCGCGTTGAACGCGTAGGGATAGCAGTAGCCGTCCCAGCCCACGACGTCGAACGGATGGTGCGCGACCACGTACGTCGCGTGCCGGCCCTTCGCGCTCACGCGAACCTCGAACTCGCCGACCTCGTCGACGGGATCGCGCAGCAGCGGCGGGCGGAAATCACGCTCGTAGTACGGCGCCCACTCCGCGAGCTGCCCGAACTCGTTGCGGAACTTGCGCGGGATCGTGATTTGCCCCGACGACTCGGCGACGAGCAGCACCGTCTCCGACGCCGGCTGCAGACGATACGTCATCCCCATCGGCACGTAGAGATAGTCGTGCTCGCGATACGCGACCTCGCCGAACGGCGATTCGAGAATCCCCTCGCCCCGCTGCACGAACAGCATCTCGTCGCCGGTGGCGTTCCGGAAGAAATACGTCATCGGAGCGTCCACGAGCGCCGTCGACAAGAGGATGTCGTCGTTGCCGACGAGCGGGACGCGCGCATCGACGGCGTCGCCGCGAACCGCGTCCCGGCCGGTGAACCAATGCCGGTTGCGGACCGGATCGTTCGGCAGAAAGCGGACGAGCGGGCGCTCCCACGGGCGCACGTCGAGCGTCGCCGTGGGCGGCCGCAGATGGTACGCGAGCGCGTACACGCTCTCGAAGCCCTTCGTCGACATGAGCTCTTCGGCGTACAGCCCGCCGCCGGGCGAGCGAAACTGCGTATGCCGCTTCTCGGGGACGCGTCCCTGACGCACGTAGAACGCCATGGCGGAATCTTCCCCGGGCGCCCGCGCGGCCCTCGCCGCGCGCCGGCCGCGCCGGGAACGAAGCGGACGCCGGCCGTTCGGGTACGAGCAACGCGTATGCCGTATTTGCGTCTCTCCTCGCTGCCGCTCGACGACGAGACGAAACGTCATCTCGCCGACGAGCTGACGGCGACGGTGCTCGACATTCTCCCGGACCAGAAGCCCGAGTGGACGAGCGTGCACTTCACGCCCTTCCTGCCCGAGGACTTCGCCGTCGCGGGCCGGCTCGTCGCCGACGGCGGGATCGCCGACACGCACCTGGAGCTGAGCGCCCCGGGCGTCGGCGTCGACGAGAAGCGCTGGTTCGCCCTGCGGAACCGCCTGACCGACGTGCTGGTCGAAGCGCTCGGCATCCCGGCCTCGGAGCGCTGGCACGTGAACGTGAAGCTGAACGCCTACGACCCGCACACCTTCGCGGTGGCCGGCAACGCGGCCGACGAGATCGACGACGAAGGCCACCTCGAGACGCCCGAGACGGAGAAGCGCGGCGGACCGCTGCGCCCGCTCGCTTTCGCGGGGTTCCTCCTCGGCGCCGTCGCGACGTACCGCTGGATCGCCGGCCGGATCGCCTCCGAGGCGGTCGTCGACGCGGCGCCCCCGCCGGCGGCTGAAGCCCGCAGTACCGCCGACGCGGCGCGCCCGGACGAATCCGGCGTCGAAGCGCGGGACGAGGAGACCGCGAACGCGCGGCCCGGCGACGTCGCGCACAGCACGAAAGCCGCGGTGTCGCCGCACCTCACCGCGGCGACGTCGTCTCCGCCCGCCGAGTACTGATCCACGCGCACCGCGGCGCGGCTCGCGCGCGGTGCACCCGACGTTCGTTTCGCACCGCGATCCAACGCGCGAGCGTTGATGCGTTTACACGCATTAACGTTATTCGCTGCGCCGCAAATACCGACGGCGCGGGCATCGCAACGGCGAGGCGAGGCGCGAAAAAACACTCCTGCAGGGATGAAGATTGTCTTTACGATGCCGATAACATGAGATGCATCACACTGATGCAACACTGAAACGCCGCATTCACCAAGGATGGTCTTCGCAATGCGCACTCCTCTTCGACCTCTCGCCGTCCTCGTGGCCTCTGCCGCCGTCATCACGCAAGGATGCGCGAGCCGCGCCGGAACCGGCTCGGCGCTCCCCGCACCGATCGATCCGGCCGGGCAGATTCGCTCGGCGAACGCAGTCAAGCAGATCGGAACGCCGCCGACGGCCCTCAAGATCGTCGCGCCGGTCGACAAGTGGACGTGGATCAACGTCCCGCAATCGAATTGTGACGACGGCTCGACGACGGGCATCGGCGTCAATCCCGGAACGGGTCCCGACCTCGTCGTCTTCTTCGACGCCGGCGGCGCGTGCTGGGACGCGACGACCTGTCTCGTCGAGAACACCGCGCTGCACGGTCCGGTCGGTGCGACGCAGTTCGAGAACTCGCTTCCGAATCTCAAGAACACGATCCTCGATCGCTCGCTTCCGAACAATCCGTTCGCGACGGCGACGCTCGTGGAGATTCCGTACTGCACGGGCGACCTGCACGCCGGCTCGAACATCGCGACGTACGTGGATCCGAAGGGCGTCGCGCACGCGTACCATCACACCGGCTACCTGAACTCGCTCGCGTTCCTGCAGCGCATCGCCGCGACGTGGCCGGTCGTCAACCGTCTCGTCATCGCGGGCTCGAGCGCGGGCGGCTTCGGCGCGCTGCTGAACTACGAGACGTACCGTCAGAAGATCGTGGCGCTCCAGTACGATCTGATCGACGACAGCGGACCGCCCCTGCCGAACGGCGCGCTGGCGGCGTCGATCGAGGCGGATCTGTTCAAGAACTGGAAGCTCGCCGACGTCACGAACCCGATCTGCGACTGCACGAAGGGCTTCGAGCCCGCGCTCGCGACGCTCGTGAAGCGCTACCCGAACGACCGTATGTCGCTGCTCGAAAGCGAGCAGGACGGGACGATGCGCGCGTACTTCCAGCTCAGCGGCGCGCAGTTCCAGACCGAGCTCAACAAGACCGCGAGCGACGTCATGGCCGGCTCGTACAACGCGCGCTTCTTCTTCGTCCCGGGGACGACGCACATGATGCTGCCGGACCCGACCCTCTTCTCGGAAAACCTGCCGCTCGTGACCTGGCTGAAGGACCAGTACACGGATTCGCGCAGCTGGGACGACGAATCCCCGACGACGTCGAACGCCCCGCCGCCGAAGTCGACCCCCAACCCGCTCGGCTTCCTGATCTAACCGCTACCCGCGTGAGGTTCGGGTCGCCCGGATCACGGACGACCCGAAACCTCTTGCACGGCATGCGACGGCGCCGCCACGAGCGGCGCCGTTTCATTCCACCGACCGCGTGCTCGCGCGGGGCCGAGTCACCAGCGCAGCGCGCAGCGAGCGGATCTCTTCCCGCAGCCGGCCGATCTCGCGCAGCTGCGCCGAGGCCGACTGCCGGACCTCGGAACGCAGCCGGGCGTTCTCCGTACCGAGCGCCGCCACGCGCGCATGCAGCCCGAGTTCGTCGCTGCGCAGCGCACCGTGCGCCGATTCCAACGCGCCGAGCCGAGCGTGCAGCGCTTTGATGCCGGCGAGCGCGACGCCGTCTTCGTCCACGGACGTGATGTGTTTGTCGTCCTCGCCCACCGCGAACGCCGCGTAGAAATCTTGCGCCATCGGCCCGACGTGCCGCACCCCGCGCTCGGTCCGATAGCTCCAGCGACTGATCGGCAACGACGCGATCTTTTCGAGGACGGACGCGTCGTCGAGCGGCACGATGTTCGTCTTCGCGCCGCGATCGCTGAGCGACGCCCACGTTCCCGATCCGGCCGCGAGCTCGGCACCCACCGTCGCACCGGCGTTGGTGTAGAGCGTGAAGCCGCCGGCCGCGCGCGCCAGGAACTGATACGCCCGCGAAGAGCGCAACGCCGTGCTTCCGTCGGAACCATCGCTCCACACGAAGGTGCCCGTCTGCGCGGCGGTGGCGAACGCGCCGGCAGCCAAGCTATACGTTCCGGTCGCGGTGTCCCGGTAGCCCCCCGGAACGGCGGCGAAGTTCGCGGAGGCGACGTTCTCGTAGCCGCCGCCGACGACCGCACCCTCTCCCGAGGCGACGTCGTAGCCGCCTGCGCCGATGAATCCGCCTTCACCGGTGACTTGGTTGTACTCTCCGGAACCGACGAAACCGTACCCGGCGAACACTTTGTTGCCGGCGCCGCCCGCGATCACCGAGTATTGACTGGCAAGCCCCGCGATCTGATTGTTGGATCCGCCGCCGATGAACGTGAACGGGGCGTTGTCGAGCACGTTTGATCCGCCGCCGAGGATCGCAGCGTTGGACGCTTGCTCCGCGATGACGTTCAATTCGCCGCCGCCGATGATGCTGTCGGACGCCGACCCGCCGCCGTCGATCGCGTTGTCGAAACCGCCGAGAACCGCCGCGTCCTGATCGCATGCCCTGTTCGTGCGACCGCCGACGACGACCGACCATTCTCCGGCCGCGACGTTCGAATTGTTCGCCCCGACGAACGAGGAGCTCCCCGCGCCGGCGCACGACGGAAGGTCGAGCGTTCGCCGCAGCGCCCCGGTCGAAGGCGGTGCGAGAGTCTTCGATACGGCGGGAACGGCGCCGCCGGCGCCGCCGGCGTGAGTCGCCGCCGCGGCATCGCCGCCGCAGCCTGAAAGCGCGATCGTGACGAGCGAACCGGCAACGACACACGCGAAGACGCGAAAGCCCATGAAGGCACCCCCGGCAAAGCTGACACGCCGTCCGTTACCATGCACCGAGACGCAAACCTGCCGTCCCCGTCGCGTCTTGCGGATCCCGCGGCGGAACGACGTGACGTCGCCCCGGTAATCCGGGCCAGCTGAGACTGTGGGTTCCGCCGGCCGAAGGGCCGAAGGAGCCCGCCCATGCGGAAGACCCGCTTCACCGAGACGCAGATCGTCGCGATCCTGCGCGAGCACGACGCCGGCGCCT
>DASRGU010000002.1:0-6483 GCA_035650875.1 Vulcanimicrobiaceae bacterium | reverse complement strand
CCTCCCCCCAAACCCCCCACCCCCGCTCGCGTAGATATATCTCAAGCAGCAGCATCAGCCGTGCGCGCGCGCGACACCGGCGAGCTGCTGCTGCTGGGCGCTTTGAAAAATTTCGGGATCGACGACGCCGGTGCGGCGCGGCTGATCGCGTTGCACGGCGCCGATCGCTGCTGGCCGCAAGTCCGCGCGATGCGGCTGCGGCTCGAGCAGCACCACGCCGCCGGCGACCCGATCCGGCATCCGGGGCGCTTCTTGCGCCGGGCGATCGAGCAAAACTACGAGCTGCCCGATGCGCTCCGCGCGGAGCTCGTTGCCGTTCCGCCGCCGCGGCGCAGCGCCGTCGAGCTCGAGACGCAGCGCGTCGCCGAGGAGCTCGACGAGCAGCAGATCCGCGACGTGATCGGCACGCTGCCGCCGCGCCAGCTTGCGGAGCTCAGCGCGAAAGCCGCGGCCGAGGTCGACGAAAATTTCGTGATGCGCGCCAGCCGGGGCCCAGCGCGCGATGCGGCGATCCGAGCCCGCATCGTGAGGCTGGCGCGCGAATCGCTGGTCACGACGCGGTGAGCATGTTCTTCGCGTGGTGGGAAGCCGCCAGCCGTGCCGCCGCGGTCGAGGCGGTGCGATGAACGCCGTCCCGCAGATCGTCTTCGTGAACGACGAGGTGCGCGTCGTGCGCGGCATCTTCACCGGCTGCGAAGGCCGCGTCGATTACGTCGACCGCCGCGAGCTGCGCGTCCTGGTGGACGTCGAGCTCAACAAGCCGTTCCGGCTGCTCCGTTCGCGGACGGTGCGCCGGATCCGTGTCCCGCAACACGAGCTCGAGCTCGCCGCGACGCGCTCGACGTCAGGAGGACCATCGTGAGCGAACCCACCGCGATCGAGAAAGCGCGATCGCATATCCAGGGCATGCGGCTGTACGGCGCCGGCGTCCCCGAACCCGTGCTGCGCGGCATGGAGCTGCTCGTCGACGCGATCGACGCACCGGCCGACCAGGATCCCGCCGATTCGTTCGAGCCGCTGCTGCGCAGCGCGAACGACTTCCGTGTCGAGCCGGGCGAAGATCTGCCGCCGACGTCGACGATCGGCGAGGCGTTCCTCGGCGCGCTCTTCCGGCACGGCGAGATCATCTCGAGCGACCGCGTCAACGCCGCGCTCGACTTCGTGCGCGAGTTCCGCGACAACAAGTATCCCGCGGTGCGCGACGTCGACGGCGCGACGGCGCGCGCGATCGCCGCCACGCAGACCGGCACCGAAGGCCCCGACGCGCTGCTCGCCGCCCAGCGCATCGTCCCCGAGCCGCCGGTGACGAGCAATCCGACCGACGCGGCGGTGACGGCGGGACCGTCCGCGGGCGCGACGTCGTGAGGTGGGGGATCAGCGCGGCGCCGATCCCGCCGCAGCTGCCGTTCGCGGCGGAGATCACCGCGGCGTGCGCGGCGCTGCCGGGCGGCTTCCCGCCGTGCTTCTTGTACGCGATCAAGCTCAACGAGACGTCGCTCTCGGACGACGCGGCCGAAATGCAGATCGGGACCGTGCCCGGCACGGACCATCTTGCGGACGGCTCGAACGCCGGCCACGGCATCTTCCAGCTCACCTCGAGCTGGCCGTCGAATTGGGCCGACCCGCGCGCGAACGCAGACTACGCGCTGCGGCACTACCTGCTGCCGGCGATCGCGTTCTTTCGCGATCAGATCCCAACGCTCGTCGGCTCCGACCTGATCCGGTGCGCCGCGGCGGCGTACAACGCCGGCGAAGGGGGCGCGTGGCAAGGGCACGTCGAGCGCGGCGACGTCGACGCGTTCGACACCGACCACTACGGGGTGCGCGCGCTCACGCACTTCGCGTGGCTGCTGCGCGGCGCCGTAGGCGACCCGCCGTGAACGTCGAGCCGATCGGCCCCTGGCCGCTGACGGCTGACGAGGCGGTTCTGTCGCGGAGAGAAATCTCCGCGACACCGCGTCTGCGCGAATCGGGGGGTGGGACCAAACCGCCGGCGACGTCGATCGACGGCGTCGAACGCGAGCTCGCCGACGCGTTCCCGTGGCTCCCCGAAGACGGTCGCCGCGCGATCGCGACGTGGATCTGCGGTCGTGTCTGACGTCCGGTTCCCGCACGTCGTTTACGCGAACGGCTGCTATCCGATCGCGGCGTTCCGGCACCGCCGCGAGGCGGAGCTCTTCTGCGACCTGGTCACGGGACGCGAGATCGCGAACAGGGGGCCGGAAGCGTCGGCGCGGTACCGCTACGCGACCGCCGACGTGCGGGTCGACACACGCGCTCTTCCCGACCTCTCGTGACGCCCGACGAGCGCGACGAGCTGCGGCGCCCCGGCGTGCAGCTCGAGGATCTACCGCGGCCGATGCGTCAGCCGGTCGCGGCCTGGCTGGAGGGGCGCGCGCCGGCGACGCGCGCGGCCTACCTGCGGGACCTCGCCGACGTGATCGCGATCGTCGGCGCGAGCTCGGCGTACGAGATCTCGAGCGACGACCTGCGCCGCCTTGTGGCGACGCTGCGCGAGAGCGAGCTCGCCGCGGCGAGCGTGCGCCGGAAGATCGGCACGGTCAAATCGTTCTTCGCGTGGGCCGTCCGTGAGGGCATTTTGTCGCGTAACCCGGCGATTCGCACGAAAACGCCCCTCCAGAGGCCTAGGAGCGCGCCGAGCCGGACTCCCGACGTTCGGGTCATCGTGCGGGCGTTGAGCCGCGCACGCGGGCCGCGCGGCGCCCTCTTCCGGTTGGCCTACGTCACGGGTGCCGGTCCGAACGAGCTCGCCGGGATCCGGTGGTCGGACATTCGCGCCGTCGACGGGCGCGGCCGCGTCCGGGTCGGCGATCGCGACGTCGAGATCTCGGCGTCGACGTACGCGGCGCTGCTGCGCGATCGCGACGGCCGGCCGGCGGATCTGTGGGTCTGGAGCGGCCGGAACGGCGAGCGCGCGACGGCGCGCACGATCGAGCGCGCGATCGCACGTGCCGCGCTCGAGCTCGGCGCCGGCGAGCTCTCGCTGCGCGAGCTTCGCTGGGCGCACGAGCTGCACGCGATCGAGCGCGGCGCTCCGGAAGACGTCGTCGCCGCGACGCTCGGCCGCCGGCGCGCGTTCGCGCGGCGCCGCACGCCTCCGAAGTTCACCTCGAGCGCGCTCTACCTGCCATGCTGAAAGGGGTGCCTATGGATCCGCTTCGCCGCCGCGCGCGCACCGAGCGCGCCGAGAACGCCGGCGCCGCGCACATCGCCAGAATGGTTGCGCTCGCCGTCCTAACGTTCGCGGTCGGCGCAATCGACCTGTTCTCCGTTCCGTGGCCGTTCAAGGCGGTGTCGTTCGTGTGCTTCGCCGCCGCCGGCTGGATCGGATCGTACGCGCTGCGACGTTGAACCCGACGCGGCGAGCCGCCCCCTTTTCGCCGCGCCGGGGAAAGCCGAAGGCCCGTGACGTCCCGCGTCACGGGCCTTCGTGCTCCGCACGGCGCTGTGTTACTTCGTCGCCGGCGCGGCATCCGAGCTCGCCGGCGTCGCCGGCGGCGCGTACTTGCTGAGCAGGTTGTGCAGCAGCTGCGACACGCCGACGTACGCGATCGCGATCGTCGGGTTCGTCGAGAGCGTCTGCGCCAGCCCGCCCGTGGGGTGATCGAACGCCGTCACGACGGCGCCGGCGACGAGGCCGCCGACTTGCGTGAGCAGCGTCTTGAGAAACGGATCCATGAGGGCTCCTTGGCTTTTGGCCGGATCTCGCCGCGGCGTTCGCGGCCAGCTAGGTCACACGCCGGCGCTGGCGTTCCACGTCCCGCCGCCCTGCGAGACGTACAGCGTCGAGCCGACGGCGCCGTCCGAACGCAGGTAGAGCGATCCCTTCGGCGCGGTGCACGCTGGCGCGCCGGCGTTCGAGTAGAACGCGACGCCGTTCGTGAACGCGACCCCGCCGCTGCACGCGCCGGCGAAGACGCCGAAGCTGGGCGTCGAGCCGATCGCGCCCGAATCGCGCACGAGCAGCGCGAGTCCGCCCGTTTGCGGGGTTCCCGCGTCGTAGCGTACGTTCGAGACGATTGCGCCGGCGCACGTGCAATTCGCGACTTCCCAGGGGATGCCGTAGCCGATCGCGACGTCGTTGCTCAGCGTGACGGCGCCCTGGAAACCGTTCGAGGGCGACCCGGCCCCAGCGATCTGGAACCCGAGCATCGTCGACGCGCCGTAATGCGCGATCGCCGCGGGCGCGGCCATGCAGGTTGAATCTCGGATGGTCACGCGCTCGTACCCGGTCGGGGGCTGCGTCGCGGCGAGCGTGATGCAGCTCTGGAACAGGGCGTTTTGCATCGTCACGTCTTCGACCGTGACGCTGCGGCTCGCGCCGCTTTCGGCGTCCGGCCCGACCGGGATGTTGGCGGCGTACTCGGCGTGTCCGTGCGCGATCGTGATGTCGCGGAGGATCCCGGTCCCGTTCCCGCTCGCGTCGAGCCCGGCGAACGGCGAGCCGGTGGCCCACGGGACGCCCCCGGTCGTCTGCGTGTACCCGCCGTTCGGCGATCCGACGAAATCCCAGTTCGTGAACGAGACGCCGATGATCTTGTTGCCGCTCGTCGGCTCAACTTTAAGGCCGTTGACGCCGCCGCTCGTGACGGTCGGCGCGATGTAGACCTGCTGGCCGTCGTCGATCAGACTTCGGATTCCGGGCGCGGTCGGCCCGGTGGACGGTGTGCCGCACGATGACGCCGAGACGACGTCGCGATCGTCCTCGATGTTCCCCAAGTCGATGACGTCGGTCTCGTTCTGAATCCGCAGGTTCCAGACTTGGTCGGTCACGCTCGATTCGGTCGTCGTGCAGCCCGCGCCGGTCCGCCATTGCACGCAGCCCACGCCGTTGTGGCACGTCACGTTGATCGCCTGCAGGTCGTGCGAGGGGTTCGCCGGATCGAAGCTCAGCTGATCCCAGGCCATGCACGTGAAGCCCTTGGTCTGGTCGGTGAACGTGATCGGCGCGCCGAGGTCGCAGTTGACGTTTCGGACGGTGATGCGTTGCACCGCGCGCACCGAGACGCCGATGACGGTCGCTTCGATCGCGGTCTGCGTGTTGGTCCACGCGCGCGGGTCGATCGTCAGGTCGCGGATCTCCGAGTCGGTGAAGGGCGTCTGCGGGGGCGTGTAGCCGCTCGTCGGCGGCGCTTGCGCCGCGTCGAGGTCGATCATCGGATCGAGCTGCCCGTTGCCGCCGACCGGGGTCAACGCCGTGTTCATGCTGTAGTTCGGCATGGCGACGAGCGCGCTCGCGAATTTGCCCGCGCCGGCGAGGACCATGCGGTGTGCACCGTTCCCGAGAAACACTTGCGAAGAGATCGCGCACTTGCCGGTCACGCCGTTCGCGCCCGCGCCGGGGAGCTGCACCGTGCCGCCTCCCGCGGTGGCCGCGGCGTTGACGGCCGCCTGAATCGCCAGCGTGTCGTCCGCTCCGCTGACGTAGCCTCCCGAGCCGGTGACGGTGTTGCACTTCGCGCCGTACAGCAGGACCGGGAAGACGACGTCGGTGTTGTACGCGCCCCAGAGGGTGAGCAGCTGCTGCTCGAGCGCGAAAAAGTTCGAGTTCCACAGTGACGAGCTGATCGTCGAGTTCGGCTGCGCGATGTACGGGATGAAATTGCCGGGCGGCGTCGGCAGCGGGACGTTCGCGGGATACGGGGTCGGCGTCGCGAGCGGCGCGGCGAGCGCGGCGCTAGGTCCCCATGACGTCGTCCCCGTCGAACCGGCTCTCATCCCACACAGCGACAGAGCTAACAGGGACAGAGCTGCCGCCGGCCGCAGCCAGCTTTTCAAGCGACAGGTGGACATAGATCGTTCCTTGCGCGGATTGCGCGTTCGGCGCCATCACGACGAGCGAAACCGTACGCGCCTCGAGCGGCAGCGTCTTGAAGCTGTACGGCGCGATCGCGAACGCCGGCGGCCCGAGCGGCGGGCTGTCGAGCCACACCGCGATCGAGCAGTTCGAGACGTTGTCCGCGGTGAGCGCGCCGAAGGGCGTCTCGATTGACGGCGAGGGGATCTGCTCCGCGGGCAGCGCGAGCCCCGGGTTGAGAACCGCGCTGACGCTGTAGATCCGGGTGACGCTCGGCACGGGTCATCGGTGCATTAGGGCGAGGATCGACACGGTGACGCTGACCGTCTGCAGGGCGAGCGCGATCGCGCCGCCGACCGTGATCCGCTGCTCCAGCACGCGCACGCGCCGCGCCAAGCCGATCGTCTCGCCGTCCGCGTCGACGGTGCCGATCACGACGTCCCACAGCCGCCGGATGAACACGAACGAGATGCGCTGGCGCGCCGCGGCCGTCATCCCTTCGAGATCTTCGATCGAGGGCGGGGTCAGCTCGAAAGCGTCGCCGTTCGTCACGGCCGCCGATACTCGCCGTAGAGCCGGCAGCCGGTCCCGCTCGAGGCGACGAGCTCGTCGCCGAACGGCAGGAACACTTCGCGGCTTTCGCCGGCGGCCAGCTGCGCGTTGAA
>DASRGU010000001.1:0-242536 GCA_035650875.1 Vulcanimicrobiaceae bacterium | reverse complement strand
TGCCGACGATGCAGCTCGATCTGTCGCGGAAGCCGGCGGTGATGCTCATCGTCGGCGTGAACGGGAGCGGCAAGACCACGACCATCGGCAAGCTGGCGGCGCTCCTGCGCGCGCAGCGCAAGCGGGTTCTCGTCGTCGCGGCGGATACGTTTCGCGCGGCGGCGGCGGAGCAGCTCGCGGTGTGGGCGGAGCGCGCGGGCGCGGACTACGTGCGCGGGAATGAGGGCTCGGATCCGGCGTCGGTCGTGTTCGACGGCATGAACGCGGCCAAGGCGCGCAACGCCGACGTCGTGCTCGTCGACACGGCCGGCCGGCTGCAGACGAAGACCAACCTCATGGAAGAGCTGAAGAAGATGCGGCGCATCATCGAGCGCGAGACCGGTGCGCCGCCGGCCGAGACGCTCCTCGTCGTCGACGGCACGACCGGTCAGAACGCGCTCTCGCAGGCGAAGCTCTTCAACGAAGCGACGCAGCTCACGGGCGTGATCGTGACGAAGCTCGACTCGACCGCGAAAGGCGGGGTGCTCGTCGGCGTCGTCGATCAGCTCGCGGTGCCGGTGAAGTACATCGGGATCGGTGAAGCGCAGGACGCGCTCGCGCCGTTCGACCCCGCGCAGTTCACGAAGGCGCTGTTCGAGGTCGGCGCCGCCGCGTAGCGCAGTCCTTCGAAGCGCTTCGTTCCGCGCGCCGTCGTTCGCCGAAGTGTCTCGGCCTACGGGTTCGGCGCGAGGGCGGCGTAGCGTTCGCGGACGGCCTCGTAGCGGGCCTCGGCATCCGGGCCTTCGATGCCGTTCATCGCGGCGCGCAGCGTGTCGAGGTGCGCGTGCCAGCCGGCGCCGATCGTCTCGTACGAGTCGACGGGCAGAGCGCGGTGCGTGAGCGTCAGGCGGACGCCGTCGCCGTGCGCGGCCAGCTCGACGCGAACGACGGAGTCGCGGCTGGGGCGGCCTTGCGGCTGCAGCTCGACCCAATCGTACTCGAGGACGTGCGGCGGATCGAACACGCGCGTGCGGAGGGTGAGTCCGCCGGCGATCTCGCCGTTCTCGTCGTTCCACGTCATCGTTCGTTCGCCGCCGATCTCGGCCGGGACGTCGCCCGGCCCAATCCACTTCGCTTTGAGGTCGGACTCGGTCAGATAGGCCCAGACGCGCTCGATCGGGCCGGGGAGGTCGCGCACGAACCGGATCGTGTGCGCGTCGAGGAGCGTGCCGAAGTCGGCGTCGTCGGACGTCGAGGGACGGGTCGCGTCGGTCATCGTGAACCTCCGAGCTCGTGCTCGAGCGAAGCGAGGCGGTCGTGCCAGAAGCGGCGGTACTGGGAGAGCCACGCGTCGAGCTCCGCGAAGCCGGACGGCTCGAGCGAGTAGATGCGGCGCTGCGCGTCGCGGCGGACGCGGACCAGGCGGGCGTCGCGCAGCAGCTTGAGGTGCTGCGAGACGGCCGGCGCGGTCATGTCGAAGCGGCGCGCGATCTCGCCGGCGGCGTGCTCCCGCGTGCCGAGCATCTCGACGATGCGGCGGCGCGTCGGATCGGCCAGCGCGGCGAAGGCCTCCATGGTTGCCATCATAAAGGGCGCGCTTAAATAAGTAAAGTCTTTCGGAAGAATCGAATCGAACAGAGGTTCGATGCTTGCCCGCTCAGAAGGATGATCGTAACGACGCGCCTCTTGCCGGCGCGGTGCAGGGCGGGAACGACGGGCGACCGCCGTTCGCGCAGGCTGCCACGCAGTTGGCACGCAGGCACGGTACCGTCGGATCACACCGACCGCATCACGCCGCATGGAGCACCATGGCCGACGAAAAACAGGTAGCCCTTTCGAACGCGCTCGCGCAGATCGAGCGTCAGTTCGGCAAAGGCTCGATCATGAAAATGGGCGAGTTCGCCGACAAGATGGCGTTCGACGTCATCTCGACCGGATCGATCGCCCTCGATCTCGCCCTCGGCGTCGGCGGTTTGCCGCGCGGGCGCATCGTCGAGGTCTACGGGCCGGAGTCGTCCGGTAAGACGACGCTCGCGCTGCACGTCATCGCCGAGGCGCAAAAGTCCGGCGGGACGGCGGCGTTCGTCGACGTCGAGCACGCGCTCGACCCGACCTACGCGCAGGGGCTCGGGGTCGACCTCGATCAGCTCCTCGTCTCGCAGCCGGACGCCGGCGAGCAGGCCCTCGACATCGCCGAGATGCTCGTGCGCTCGAACGCCGTCGACGTCGTCGTGGTCGACTCCGTCGCCGCGCTCGTCACGAAAGCCGAGCTCGAAGGCGACATGGGCGACACGCACGTCGGGCTGCAGGCCCGCCTGATGTCGCAGGCGCTGCGCAAGCTGACCTCCGCGATCTCGCGCTCGAAGTGCGTGATGATCTTCATCAACCAGCTGCGCGAGAAAGTCGGCGTCATGTTCGGCAACCCCGAGACGACGTCGGGCGGCCGCGCGCTGAAGTTCTACGCCTCCGTTCGCCTCGACGTCCGCAAGCTCGAGCAGATCAAGGTCGGCCAGGAGGTCGTCGGCTCGCGCACCCGCGTGAAGGTCGTCAAGAACAAGGTCGCGCCGCCGTTCCGCCAAGCCGAGTTCGACATCACCTACGGCAAGGGGATCTCGAAGATGGGCTCGATCATCGACGTCGCGCTCGACCGCAACATCATCGGGAAGTCGGGCTCGTGGTACACGTACGGCGAGCAGCGGATCGGCCAAGGCCGCGAGAACGCGAAGGCGTTCCTCGAGGAGCACTCCGACATCGCCGAGGCGATCGAAGCGCAGATTCGCGAAGCGCTCAAGGCTGCCAACTCGACGAACGGCGTCACGAAGCCGGTCGGCGCCGCGGCGAGCGAAGACTAGGCGCGGCGTGGCCGGATCGGCCAGGGTGACGGCGCTGCGCATGCTCGCGCAGCGCCGCCTCACCGAAGCGCAGCTCCACGCGCGGCTCGTCCGCAAAGGCTTCGACGACGACGCCGCCTCGGCGGCGGTCGTTTCGTGCAAGCGTGACGGGCTGCTCGACGACGCGCTCTTCGCGACGCTGTACGTCGAGGGGAAGCGCGCGCCGGTCGGCGATGCGCGCCTGGTCGGCGAGCTGGTGAAGCGCGGGATCGACCGAGACGCGGCGCGCGAGCGCGTCGCGGCCTCGGACGTCCCCGAGACGGAGCGTGCGGCCACCGCGTACGCGCGGATGCGCCGGGCGAACCCGGCGCTCTCCTATCAGTCGGCGGCGCGGAAGCTGGAGCGTCTGGGCTTCCCGGCGTCCCTCATCTACCGCGTGCTGCGCGAGCGCGCCGGCGCCGATCTCGGCGACGCGCTCGCCGATCCCGCGTAAACGTTTCCTCACACACCGGCGCCCTCGTGCCGATCCTTCTAGGAAAGGCACAGGCTGCTATGGTAAGGTCGCCGTTGACGATGCGATCCCCGATCGGACGCGCGCTGTTGTGCACGCTCGCTGCTCTCGCGTTGCTCGCTCCTCTCCCGACGTCCGCGATGGTCGAGCTGACCGCCGTCTCGAAAGCCGCCGCCGGCTACACCGTCTCCGATCCGAAGCTGGAGGCGATGTACCGGAACGCGCTGCTCGACACGACGAAGCAGGTGACGATGGCGTCGGACGGGACCGCCTACGTGAAGACCGGCGACATCCCCGCGGAGTGGCTGCGCGACGCCAGCGTGCAAGTGCGTCCCTACCTCTACTTCGCGAAGGACGATCCGCAGGTGCAGGCGCTGCTCCGCGCGGTCATCGCGCGGATGGGCAAGTACCTGCAGATCGACCCGTACGCAAACGCCTTCACGCTCGACTACCGGGTGTGGGAGGAGAAGTACGAGCTCGACTCGCTGGCGTATCCGATCACGCTGGCGTGGACGTACTGGAAGCAGACCGGCGATGCGTCCATCTTCACCGGCGATCTGTCGCTCGGATTCGACAAGGCGCTCGACACGATGGAGCGCGAGCAAGACCATCCGCGCAACTCGAAGTACACCGAGCGCGAGCTCCCCAACGGCGGAAAGGGCGCACCGGTCGCCTACACGGGGATGATCTGGAGCGGTTTCCGCCCCTCCGACGACGCCTGCACGTATCCGTACCTCATCCCTTCGGAGATGATGGCGGTCGTCGCGCTCGGCGATCTCCAAGAGATCGAACGCGACGTCTACCACAACTTGCTCAAAGCGCAGCGCGCCAAGGCGCTGCGCGACGAGGTCCAGACCGGGATCCAGACCTACGGGGTGGTGTTCACGCCGAACTACGGCTACGTCTACGCATACGAAGTGGACGGACTGGGCAATTCGCTGCTCATGGACGACGCCAACGTCCCGTCGCTGCTCTCCGCGCCGTACATCGGCTATACGAGCGACAGCTCGTTCATCTACCGCAACACGCGGCGGTTCTTGCTCTCCAAGGACAATCCGACGTATTACGTCGGCAAGGTGGCGCGCGGGATCGGATCGCAGCACACCACCGACGGGTACGTCTGGCCGATCGCGCTGCTGATGGAAGGCTTCACCGCCACGAGCGAGACGGAGCGCAAGGACGTGTTGAGCGAGCTGCTCGCCTCCGATCCCGGCGACCATCTGCTGCACGAGTCGTTCAATCCCGACGATCCCTCGAAGTTCTCGCGGGTCGATTTCGGCTGGCCGAACGCGCTCTTCAGCGAGTACGTGATGACGACGCTGGAAGGCATCCCGGCGCTCCCGACGCCGTCGACCGCCGACCTCGACTTCCGCGGCGACTGAGATGGCGCGCCACGGCGCCGGCGCGGCGCTCGACATTTGCGTCGGCGTGCAGTGGGGCGACGAGGGGAAGGGCCGCGTCGTCGACCTCCTCGCGCACGACTACGGCGTCATCGCGCGTTTCGGCGGCGGCGACAACGCCGGCCACTCGATCGAGGTCGGCGAGACGAAGCTCGCCCTGCACGTCGTCCCGTCGGGCGTGCTGGTCGAGGGCACGAAGCTGCTCGTCGGCGCGGGAACCGTCGTCTCGCTGCGCGGGCTGGTGAACGAGCTCGACACGCTCGAGCGGCTGGGCGTCGACACGTCGCGGATCTCGATCGCGGACCGCGCGCACATCGTCTTTCCGTATCATGCGGCGCTCGATCAGTTGTCGGAGCGGCAGCGCGGCGGCGGCGCGATCGGGACGACCGGCCGGGGAATCGGCCCGGCGTACGTCGATCGGGCAGCGCGGCTCGGCATCACGTTCGGTGACCTGGCGAAGCCCGAGGCGCTCGCATCGAAGATTCGCCAGTCGCTCACGGTGCGCTCTCCGCTGCTGGCCGGCGCCGAGAACGTTCCGCGCGAAGAAGACCTCATCGCCCAGACGCTGGAGCTCGCCGAGCGCGTCCGGCCGCACGTGGTCGACGGAACCGCGTTCGTTCACGACGCGATCGCGCGCGGGGAGCGGATCCTCGCCGAAGGCGCGCAGGGGACGATGCTCGACGTCACCTTCGGCACCTATCCGTACGTGACGAGCTCGCACACCGTCGCGGGCGGGGCCTGCATCGGCCTCGGCGTCGGGCCGACCGCGGTCGGGCGCGTGATCGGTGTCGCGAAGGCCTACTGCACGCGCGTCGGCGGCGGCCCGTTCCCGTCCGAGCTGCTCGACGAGCGGGGCGAGCGGCTCCGCACGCAGGGGCGTGAAGTCGGCGTGACGACCGGGCGTCCGCGCCGCTGCGGGTGGTACGACGCCGTCGCCGCCCGCTACGCCGCGCAGCTCAACGGGCTCGACTCGCTCGTCATCACCAAGCTCGACGTCCTCTCCGGGTTCGAGCGGATCGGGATCGTCACCGGCTATCGGCACGCCGACGGCGCGCCGGCGACGGTCGCCGCGATCGGCGATGCGGACCTGCAGGTCGAGGTCGAAGAGCACGCCGGCTGGAGCCAAAACATCCGCGGGGTGCGCCGCATCGCCGATCTTCCGCACGCGGCGCGCACGTATCTGGACCGCCTCGCCGAGCTGACCGGCGTCGCCATCGGCGCCGTCTCGGTCGGTCCCGAACGAACCGCGCTCGCGACGTAGCACGAGCCGCTCCCATATACGAGCCGCGCCCATATAACGGTAGACCGCCGCTCGGCTCTCGCGCGAGAAGCGCAGACGTTTCGCCAAGAGCGCGTAAGGGCGGCGCTAAGAGACCGTCGAGTCGCGCGACGTCGTGGTTCGGCGCGGGGACCGGCGGTTCGGATGCTCGTCGCGTGCCGGTCGCCTGAGTAAACAACGAGGGGCCTCGGGCCGATAGTATCCACAGACCGGGCATGGACGCTCGGAAATTCGGCCACGGTCGGCCTACCCGCGGCGCGCGACGGACGCTCGCCGTTTAGGTGGCATTTGGATCGTCTGCCCTCGTCGATCGCGTCGTTTCCGGCTCGGTTTCGTGTTTGGTGGTCCGCGCAGTCCGCGCAGAATCGTCTCGTCGCGGGCACCGTCGCGGCTGCGCTGCTCCTCGGCGTCGTGTTCTTCGGAGCGATCCGGATGCGCGGCCCCAGCTACGCGGTGCTGTTCTCGAACCTGCAGCCCGACGACGCGAGCGCGGTGATCGCGAAGCTCGACTCGCAGAAGATCCCGCATCGCACCAGCGACGACGGGACGACGATCTTCATCCCGCAGCAGAACGTCGCCGACGAGCGCGTCGCGCTCGCGGGCGACGGCATCGTCCACGGCGGCGGCGTCGGCTACGAGCTGTTCGATCGCACGAACCTCGGGATGACCGACTTCCAGGAGAAGATCGCCAAGACGCGCGCCACCGAGGGCGAGCTGCAGCGCACGATCGCCGGGCTGACGCCGGTGCAGTCGGCGCGGGTGCACATCGCCTCGCCGGAGGCGTCGCTCTATTCCTCGACGCAGCAGCCGACGACGGCCTCCATCGCGATCCAGACGAAGCCGGGGATGCAGCTCAACTCCGCCGAGGTTCGCGGGATCACGCAGCTCGTCGCCGGCGCGGTCGAGGGCCTGAAGCCCGAGAACGTCACGATCGTCGATCAGAACGGGACCGTGCTGCGCCCGTCGGCGCTCGACGGCACCGGCGCCGGCGATGCGACGGCGAGCGCGCTCAAGCTCACGCAAGACCAGCTCATCGCGAAAGAAAAGTTCGAGTCCGACCTGCAGCAGTCGCTGCAGGGCCTGCTCGACCAGACGATCGGAGCCCACCGCTCCGCCGTGCGCGTCGCGAGCCAGATGAACTTCGACGCGAACTCCTCGGAGACGAAGACGTACGCGCCGGCCGGGACCGTGCTCTCCGAGCAGTCGGAGCGCGAGACGTACAACGGCACGGGCGCGAACCGGAACCGCGCGATCGGCGTCCCCGGGACGACGACGAACGTCGTCCCGACGTATCAGGGCGCGCAGAACCAGCAGTCCGACGGACGCTACGCGAACACGAAGAAGACGACGAACTACGACGTCGGCGAGCAGACGGCGAAGCACGTCGACGCGCCGGGGAAGGTCACGCGGCTTTCCGTCGCGGTGCTCGTCAACGTGCCGGGCGCCGGTTCGAACGCGAACGTTCCGTACGCCGTCGCACCGGCCGACGTGCAGAAGATTCGGAACGTCGTCGCCGCCGCAGCCGGCATCGACGCCGCGCGCGGCGATCAGATTTCGGTCGAAGCGATGCCGTTCGCGCCGTCGGCCGAGACCCTCGCCGCGACGCGCACCGTCACGACGGTCCTCGGCATCCCGCTCGCGCCGTTCGTCGCGATCCTTGCGATCCTCGGTCTCGCGGCGGCCGGACTGGCGTTCGGCGCGATGCGCCGCGGCGGATTCCGCCCGAGCGGCGAGCTGCCGACGTTCGACTCGACGCTGGCCGAAGAGCTGCCCTCGTTCGAAGAGCATCCGATGCTCGACGGCACGCCGGCGATCGCCGCGCCGATCCGCTCGGCCGCCGATCTGACGCGCGAGCAGATGATCGAATACGTGACCTCGGTCGCCCAAGAGAACCCCGAGAACATCGCCAAGCTCGTGAAGCTGTGGCTCGCGGAGTGAACGCCCGATGCTGACCGACAAACCGATCCTGCTCGGCGACGAAGATCCGCTGGACTTCGGCGCCGCGCCGTCGTACGACGCGTACCCGGCGCCCGCGATTCCGGCGATGACCGGGCCGGAGAAGGCCGCGATCCTGATGATCTCGATCGGGCTCGACCTCTCCGCGAGCATCTTCAAGTTCCTCCGGCAGGACGAAGTCGAGCGGGTGGTCCTCGAGATCGCGAAGCTCTCGACCGTTCCGATCGACAAGCGCGACGCGGTCGTGCAGGAAGCGTACCAGCGCGCGATCGCCCTCAAGTACATCAACGAGGGCGGGATCGAGTACGCAAAGGAGATCCTCGAGCGGTCGTTCGGCGCCGGTCAGGCCGACGACATGACGAACCGGCTCTTCGCGGCGCTCAAGCACGGCAACCCGCTCGAGCTGGTGAAGAAGACCGAGCCGGCGCAGCTGCTCGAGTTCATCAAGGAAGAGCACCCGCAGACGATCGCGCTGATCCTCGTCTACATGTCGCCCGATCAGGCCGGCGGCGTGCTCTCGCAGCTCGAGCCGGAGCTGCAGGGCGAGGTCGCGATGCGCATCGCGATCCTGCAGAAGACGGCGCCGGAGATCCTCGAACAGCTCGACGAGCTGCTGGGACGGAGACTGCTCGTGAGCGGAAGCGACTTCACCAAAGCCGGCGGCGTCCAGTCGCTCGCCGCGGTCATGGGGTTCGTCGACCGCGAGACCGAGAAGAACATCCTCGACGGCCTCAGCAAGCGCGATCCGGGCGTCGCGGACGAAGTCAAGAAGCTGCTGTTCGTCTTCGAGGACATCATCCAGCTCGACGACCGCGCCATCCAGCGCGTGCTCAAGGAGGTCGACGGCAAGGACCTCGCGCTCGCGCTCAAGACGGCGAACGACGACCTGCTCGCGCGCATCTTCAAGAACATGTCGACGCGCGCGGCGACGACCCTCAAGGAAGACATCGAGGTGCTCGGCCCCGTTCGCGTGCGCGAAGTCGGGAAGGCGCAGCAGAACATCGTCGACGTGATCCGCACGCTCGAAGAGAACGGGCAGATCGTCATCGCGCGCGGCGGAAAGGACGACCGGATCGTATGATCCGGCGGAGGACGCGGCGCGGGAGCCTCCGCGCGCAGCGCACCGGCTAGTCGATGGGTCGTATCGCGAAGAACGTCCGGTTCCGCGTGGAGCGCTATCAGCTCCACGTGCCGGACATTCCGCCGCCGCCGCCCGAGGTCACCGACGCCGACGATCTCGGATCGTCGGACGTGCATCCGTTCGGCGACGTACAGCCGCTCCTCGGCGACGTTCCGCTCGAGCCGGCGCCGCCGGCCGTCGACGTCGACGCGCTGCGCGCCGAGGCGCAGCGGATCCTCGACGAGGCGACGCGCAACGCCGAGGAGCTGCTCGGCGACGCGCACGACCGCGCGCGCGCGCTCGTCGAAGAGGCCGCCGCGCGCGCCGACGCGGTCACCGCCGAAGCGCGCAAGCGCGGCCACGACGACGGGTTCGCCGCCGGACGCGCCGCCGCCGACGCCGAGATGAACGCGATGCTCACCACGATGCGCGGGCTGCTCGAGATGGCGCGCGCCGAGCGCCAAAAGCTCGTTCGCGACGCCGAGCCCGAAGTCGTCCGGCTCGCGCTGGGGATCGCCGAGCGGGTGCTGCACCAGCAGATCGCGCTCGACCGCGGCGTCGTCGTCGAGATGGCGAAGACGGCGATCGCGCGCCTCATCGAGCGCGACACCGTCACGGTGCGGGTGAATCCCGCGGATCTGGAGCGGATGCGCGAGCACCGCGACGAGCTGATCGCGATGGGCGACATCCGCAACCTGCGCGTCATCGAGGATCAGCGGGTCGGCCGCGGCGGCGTCGTCGTCGACACCGCCGCCGGGACGATCGACGCCCGCATCTCCACGCAGCTCGACGAGGCGCGCAAGGTGCTGCACATCGAGGACGACGTCGTCGTCGAGCCGGCGCCGGCCGAGCCGCGCGGGAAGAGCGATCTCCCGGCCGCGCGCGCGTCCTGACGGAGTCGTGACGCAGCGGTGAGCAACGATCTCCTCGCGCCGTTCGACGCGACGCGCTACCTCGACGAGCTGCACGACGCCGACCTCATCCGCACCAACGGAAAGGTCAGCCAGGTCGTCGGCACCGTCATCGAGTCGAACGGACCGCCCATGGCGATCGGCGAGACGGCGTCGATCACCTACCGCCGCACGAGCACGCCGGTGCTCGCCGAAGCGGTGAGCTTCCGCGACGCGAAGGTGCTGCTGATGCCGCTCGGCGAGCTGGGCGGGATCGCCGCCGGCTCCGACGTCGTCGCGCTCGGCAAGCCGCTGCAGATCGGGCTGAGCGACGCGCTGCTCGGCCGCGTCCTCGACGGGCTCGGACGGCCGATCGACGGCCGCGGCCCGATCGCCGGCGCACGCCGCAGCGACATCGCCGGCGGCCCGCCGAACGCGCTCCACCGGCGGCGCGTGACCGATCCGCTCGGCGTCGGCGTTCGCGCGATCGACGGGTTGCTCACGGTCGGCAAAGGACAGCGCGTCGGCATCTTCGCCGGCTCCGGCGTCGGAAAGTCGACCGTGCTCGGGATGATCGCGCGCAACACCGCGGCCGACGTCAACGTGATCGCGCTCGTCGGCGAACGCGGGAAAGAGGTGCGCGACTTCCTCGAGCGCGACCTCGGCGAAGCCGGGCTGCGGCGCTCGATCGTCGTCGTCGCGACGTCCGACCAGCCGGCGCTCGTGCGCATCAAGGCGGCGTTCGTGGCCACCCGCATCGCCGAGTTCTTCCGCGATCAGGGGCTCGACGTGATGCTGATGATGGACAGCGTCACGCGCTTCGCGATGGCGCAGCGCGAGGTCGGCCTTGCCATCGGCGAGCCGACGACGACGCGCGGCTACACCCCCTCGGTGTTCGCGCTGCTGCCGAAGCTGCTCGAGCGCACGGGAACCTCCGAGCACGGGACGATCACCGCGCTGTACGCGGTGCTCGTCGACGGCGACGACATGAACGAGCCGGTCGCCGACGCGGTGCGTTCGATCCTCGACGGCCACATCGTCCTTTCGCGCAAGCTCGCGGCGGCGAACCACTATCCGGCGATCGACGTGCTCGGCTCGGTCAGCCGCGTGATGCCCGACGTCGTGCCGCCCTCACACCTCGCGTCCGCCTCGTCGGTGCGCGACATGCTCGCGACGTACCGGGACGCCGAAGACCTCATCAACATCGGCGCCTATGTCGCCGGCTCGAACCCGCGCGTCGACCACGCGCTCGCGCGGATCGACCACGTCCGCAAGTTCCTCCGCCAAGGGATCCACGAGCCGTCCAACTACGCCGAAGCCGAAAAGGCATTGACGGCGCTCGGATGAGACCGCTGTCGAGACCGTCGCGCCCGTCACGTCAGCCGCGCGGGAGCGCGGACGCTCGGAGTCGCGGGCGCGAAGCGCACGTGACCGCGGCGCTCAGATGAGCACGAAGTTTCGCTTCCGGCTCGATCCGGTGCTCGAGCAGCGCAGCCGCGTCGAGCGCGAGCGCGCCGCCGATCACGCGCGCGCGGTGAAGGACCTGCGGGCGGCCGAGAAGCAGCGCGACGACCTGCTCGCGAAGCGCGAGACGCTGCGCGAGCGGCTCGTGCGCGAGCACGCCTCGTTCGACGTCGAGACGCTGAAGGCGACCTACACGCATCTCGACTACTTGGACCGCGCGCTCGTCCCGGCGCACCAGCGCGTGGCGCAGTGCGTCGCCGCC
This sequence comes from Vulcanimicrobiaceae bacterium, assembly GCA_035650875.1. Taxonomy (GTDB): domain Bacteria; phylum Vulcanimicrobiota; class Vulcanimicrobiia; order Vulcanimicrobiales; family Vulcanimicrobiaceae; genus Vulcanimicrobium. The sequence goes on along the minus strand of DASRGU010000001.1, from coordinate 230,844 downwards.
GCCGAGCGCACGCGGCTGCGCCTCGTCGACGCCGCCAAGGACCGGAAGGTCCTGGAAACGCTGAAAGAGCGCCGCCGCGAGGCGTTCGACCTGGACGTCGCGCTCGCCGATCAGCGCGAGCTGGACGACCAGAACGCGCGCGCGTTCGAGCGCGCGAATCCCGTCGAAGGACTGATGCCGTGATCGTGACCCGTCAACGCCGCCGCCGTTCGCATCCCGGCCGCGTCGTCGTCCCGCTGCTGTTCGTCTTCGCGCTCTGCGGCGTGCTCGCGCTGCCGCCGGTGCGCCAAGCGCTCTCGTCGGGCCCGCTCGAGCCCGTGTGGATGTCGGTGAGCGGCGCCGGTTCCATCGTCGCGCGGCCGCTCACCTTCGCGGCGCAGCAGCAGACGATCACCGACCGGAACCGGCAGATCCGCAGCCTCGACGCCGAGCTGGAGTCCGAGCGTCAGACCACCGCCGCGGCGGACGCGCGCGTGAAGCAGCTGCAGCGCCGCCTCGCGGACGTGCAGAACGAGCCGCGCCCCACCCCGGCGCCGGCGCTCGTCGCGACGCCCCCACCCGCGCCGTTCGGCGGGACGTCGACGTCCGGCGCGGCTGCGCCGGCGACGAGCGCGGCGGACGACAAGCGGCTCGCGGCGACGTGGGCTGCGATGGAGCCGGAGCGCGCCGCGGCGCTCGTGCAGCGGCTGCCCGACGACGAGGTGCAGCGCGTGTTCGCGCAGATGGACCCCGACGCCGCCGGCGCGATCATGGACGCGCTGCCGCCGGCGGCGGCGGCGCGAATCAGCCGAGCCGCCGCTCAGTATCGCACGGTTTCGGACCGATAAGCGTTGTAGGCGGCGTCCGTCGGACGTCGTCTCGAACCTCACGAAAGGAGGTGAGATCCTGACCGCAAGTACCATCGCCCCGGCCACGGCGGCAGCGCCCTCGGGCACGCCGGGGACGTCCGCGACCGCTCCGACTGCGAATGCGTCGGAAGGCGCGCTCTTCAAAGGCAGCCTCGAGGCCTCGATCGCCGCGCTCGCCGGCACGTCCGGGAGCACGCCGGTCTCCGCCACGCCGATCCGCGCCGTGGTGCAGACGTCGCCGGACGACCTTGCGCCGGCGATCCGGCAACAGCTCGACGACGGGACGTCCCTCGACGACGTCATCGCGCAACTGGCCGGCTCGCTCGCGAGCGGCATGGCCGCACAGCTCGGCATCTCCGACGCCGCGGCGCTGCAGAAGCTCGAAGCAACGTTCAGAACGGCGCTCGGCTCCGGCGGAACGGGACCACCGCAGACCAACGCCGAGAGGGCCGCGGCCCTCGCCTCGAGATTCCGGCAGATCGCCGATCTCGCGACGAGGGTGACGAAGGACGACCCGGGGCAACCGATCCGATCGATCGCAGGAACCAGCTTGGACGCCGACACGGCGAAAGCGAATCCGACCCCGGCCACGACCGATGACCTCGTCCGCGACGCGCAGAACGCGCTCGCGGCGACCGCGTCCTCCTCCGCTTCGGCGGTCTCGTCCGGACTCACACCCGTCGCCCCGGCGGCATCGAACGCTTCCGCGTCCGCGCAGGGCGACGGCCGCGTCGTCGCGTCGTCGTCGCCGGCGATCGCCGCGAACGGCGACACGCTGATCGGCCGCATCCTCGCACGCGCGATGCAGGCCGACACGCAGCGCACCAGCGCCGTCGAAACGGCACCGGACGCCGCGAAAACGAGCGATGCGGCGCCGCCGGCGCCCTCCACGACCGCGTCGGCGACGGCGCAGCCGGGATCGCAAGCGCTGGACGCCTTCCTGCACGCGTTCGCGACGGCGCTCGCGCGCTCCGACGCCGACGCGCCCGGCGGAAAAGACGGCGCGCCGGCTGCCGCTGCGAGCGCGATCAACGCGACCGCGACGGCGCCGGGCGCGCAGAACGCCGGCTCCTTCGCCGCGGCGCTCGCGCCGCAGCACGCGGTCGCGACGTCCCAGGCGCAGACGCCTGCGGCAAGCGCGTCGCCGGCGCCCTCGACGCAGAGCGACCCCAACGCGATCGTCGATCAGGTGCTGCGCGGCGTCGCGGTGCACGTCGGCGACAGCTCATCGGAAGTCCGGCTGCGGCTCGTCCCCGAACAGCTCGGCGACGTCAGCGTGAAGCTCGTCGTCTCCGGCGGCGCAGTGAACGCGACGATCACCGCGCACAGCGCCGAGGCGCAGAGCGCGCTCGCCGGCGCGCAGCCGCAGCTCGCGAAGACGCTGGCGGACGCGGGGCTGAAGCTGCAGAGCTTCAGCGTCGCGCTCGCCGGCGGAAACTCGTCCGACGCGCGCGAGCAATCGCACGCGCAGTCCGACGCCCGGCGTTCGGCTGCGCGGCGCATCGGCGCCGTCGGCGCCGCGTCCTCCGACGACGACCAGAGCGACGCGTCGCTCCTGGCCTCACCCAGCTTCGGCCCGCCGATCTACGCGGCGGCGCCGGGCGCCCTCGACTACCTCGCCTAGCGTCCCGGGGAGGAACGCAGATGTCCACATCAACTTCGACCTTGCCGATCAGCGAGCTGGTCAACAACGGGACGACGACCTCGGCCGCCGCGGCCGCGGCGTCGTCCTCGAGCAACCAGCTCGGCGAGACGCAGTTTCTCCAGCTGCTCACGACGCAGCTGCAGAACCAAGACCCCATGAACCCGATGGACGACACGCAGTCGGTCGCCGAGCTCGCGCAGTTCTCGGCGCTGCAGGCGACGTCGAACCTCGCGTCGTCGTTCAGCTCGTTCCAGTCGAACTTCGCCGTGATGCAGTCGGCCAGTCTGATCGGGAAGACCGTTTCCGCGCAGAGCACCGACGCGAGCGGGAACACGACGACCGTGACGGGGACGATCAAGACGATCTCCGTCGTGAACGGAACGCCGGAGTTCACCCTGACCGACTCGAGCGGGAACCTCGTCACCGGCAGCAACGGCCAGCCGCTGATGCTTCCGACGTCCTCGATCCTCAGCATCGGTTAGATGGCCGATCCGCGGATCGAGGGGCTCAACGTCCCTCCGGCAGTCAGCCCCGTTCGCCCGCAGGGCGTTCCGGTGCAGGTGCCGCCCGCCGGCGGCTCCTCGTTCCGCGACGTCCTCCGTTCGACGACGTCGACCGCCGGCCAGCCGCTCAAGTTCTCCGCGCACGCGCAGCAGCGGCTCGCCTCGCGCAACATCACCCTCAGCTCGGACGACGTCGCGAAGATGAACGCGATGGCCGACCAAGCCGCGGCGAAAGGCGCGAAACAGTCGCTGTTCATGATGCGCGACGTCGCGATGGTGGTCTCGATTCAAAACCGGACCGTCATCACCGCCGTCGACCAGAGCTCGATGAAGAACAACGTCTTCACCAACATCGACTCCGCGGCGATCATCGGATGAGTGAACCGGAGCCGATGATCGCGAAACTCACCAACACCCTGGGAGCGGACCACTTCGTGGGGCTCCCGTGCGAGGCGGATCGAACGACGCCTCGCGCCCGCTCGAACGAAAGGTCACCGCAATGAGTGTGGACTCCATGTTCATCGGCGTCACCGGTCTGGAGGCGTATCAGAACCAGATCGACGTCATCTCGAACAACATCGCCAACGTCGGGACGACGGGCTACAAGGGCCAAGACGTCAACTTCCAGGATCTGCTGTACCAAGCGCAGAGCTACGCGACCGGCCCCACGCAGACGACGGGCGGCGTCGACGGCGAGCAGGTCGGTCTCGGCGTGAAGGTCGGATCGATCGACACCGACTTCGCGCAGGGCTCGCTCGAGACGACGGGCGTCAACACGAACCTCGCGCTCAACGGTGACGGGTTCTTCATCCTCGCCGGGCCGAACGCGAGCAGCGCGCCGGTCTACACGCGCAACGGCGACTTCTCGCTGAACGAGAACGGGCTGCTCTACGATCCGTCGAGCGGTCTCGCCGTCCAGGGCTACATGGCCGACAAGACCGGCAACATCGCGCAGACGGGGACGCCCGGCGACATCACCATCCCGATCGGTCTCTCCGAGCAGGCGATGGGGACGGGGCTGAACACCGCCGAGAAGTTCGGGCCGAGCAACGACCAGGTCTTCGACGTCTCGATGGGCGGCAATCTGGATCAGACGCAGTGGACGACCGAGGCCGAAGGCGTGCAGGCGGGCAATCCGGGGACGGGGCAGCCGTTCACCGTCTCGACCACCATCTACGACTCGCTCGGGAACCCGCATCTCGCCAACATCACCTACACGCCGGACGCGACCGGCGCGACGCCGGGCACCGCGGCGATCGGCACGAACGCCGCGCTCGCCGGCGGCGGCAACCTGATCGCATCGGCGACGGGCGCCGCGACCGCCGCGAACCTCGCCGTCTCGGTGAACGCGACCGGCACGCAAGTCACGATCAGCGACGGCACGAACAGCGTGACCGCCTCGCCGGGCGGAACCGCGACGATCGACGGAACGACCGTCGTGCTCGGCAATTTCGCCGCGGCCGACGCCGGCAAGACGGCGACGATCACCGACACGGCGGGCGCCAACGGCCTGCCCTCGCAGGTCGCGAACGCCGACGGCACGCTCGAGACGCCGGCGACGCGCTGGAAGGTCTCGGTCTCGTTCGCCGACGGCACGACGTTCAGCACGATCTCGAATCCCGACGCGCTCACCGCGGGCGGCGACGTCGCCGCGGCCACGTACGCGACGGGCAGCTCGGGCGTGATCGGCTACGCGTACTTCGATCAGAACGGCCAGTACATCAATACCGCCTCGACGATCGGCGCGGTCGGCGTCCCGCCGGGCGGCGCGCTGACGACCGGCGACGTGCACGCGGCCGGGAAGCTGGCGTCGACCGCCGACGGCAACCAGCTCAACATCCAGTCGTGGGGCACCGGCTCGACCGACAGCGCCTCGGCGCCGACGGCGTCCGGACCCGCGCCGACGACCGGCCCGATCGGAATCGACTTCAGCAGCATGACGTCGCTCGGCTCGGGGACGACCTCGGCCACGAACGCGTCGTCGGCGACGGTGATCGGCCAGAACGGCTACGCGGCCGGCATCCTCTCGAACATCACGGTCGGCGAGGACGGGACGATCACGGGCTCGTTCACGAACGGGCAGACGCTCACGCTCGGGCGCGTCGCGGTCGCGACGTTCCAGAACGAAGGCGGGCTGACGCGCCTCGGCGGCAGCGACTTCGGAGCGAGCGCGAACTCGGGTCTCGCCGAGCTCGGGGTCGCCGGGACGGGACGCTACGGCGACATCGTGTCGGGATCGCTCGAGCAGTCGAACGTCTCGATCGCCGACGAGTTCACGAAGATGATCGCCGCGCAGAACGCCTACACGGCGAACTCGAAGAGCATTACGGTGGCGGACGAGGATCTGCAGACCGTCGACAGCTTGATCCGCTAGCTCCTAGCGGATCGGGGCGCAGCGCCGGGGACGGTCACGGACGACCGTTCCTCGGCGCGGAGAGCCTGGAGGGGACGAACGATGATCGCCTTGCGGCGGCTCAACAACGAGCACATCATGGTGAACCCGGATCTCATCGAGACGCTCGAAGCGACGCCGGACACCGTCGTCACGCTGACGTCCGGCAACAAGCTGATCGTGCGCGACACGATGGACGAGGTGCGCGAGAAGGTCATCGAGTTCAAGCGCCGGATCCACGGTCCGGACGCCAGCCTTCCTTAGCGGCCGAGCATGGCCTGGGCGTCCGGCTCTCAAGGACACCTCGCGCGGCGCCGATAGTCTGGACAAGGCATCCGCCACGGTCCCTTTCGGAAAGGCCGCACCTTTGGATTTTGCCACGATACTCGGCCTCGTCCTCGCCGTCGGGGCGCTGGGGCTCGCCGCGTGGATCGGCAACGTCGACGCGCGCATCATCTTCGCTCGCTACGAAGCGTTCATTCTCGTGTTCCTCGGGACGCTGGGCGCGACGATGGTGTCGTTCCCGATGCGCACGTTCCTGAACGGGATCGTCCTCGGACTGCGCACGGCGTTCGTCGAGCCGGTCTACCACGAGCGGGAGATCATCGCCACGCTCGTGTCGTTCGCCGAGAAGGCGCGGCGCGAAGGCCTCCTCGCGCTCGAGAACGAGGCCAACGACCTCGAAGACGACTTCATGCGGAAAGGGATCCAGCTCGTCATCGACGGCCGGGACACCGACATCATCCGCAAGATCCTCGAGACCGAAGCGGCGTTCGATCAGGATCGCAACGCGAAGGCCGAGGCGATCTTCATGACCATGGGCGGCTTCTCGCCGACGCTCGGCATCATCGGCACCGTCCTGGGGCTGATCGCGATGCTCAAGGCCCTCGGGACGCTCTCCGGCTCGAGCAACATCGCCGGACAGCTCGGCGTCGCGACCGCGCAGGCGTTCGTGGCGACGTTCTTCGGCATCGCGCTCGCGAACTTGCTGTGGATCCCGCTCGCGACCAAGATCAAGGAGCGCGCGGGCCAGCAGCTGCTGCTGCGCGAGATCATGATCGAAGGCATTCTGTCGATCCAAGCCGGCGACAATCCGCGTCTGCTGGAGGAGAAGCTCCACGCATTCCTCGATCCGGCCGAACGCGAGACGGACGTCGAGGCCGGCGGTGCGGTCGTGGAGCCCGAACCCGAGTTCGTGGGCGCGTAGCACGTGTCGGTGACGGGCGGCGAAGGGCGGTCGCGTCTGCGGCGGCTGCAGAGCCGCGAAGCGCTGGAAAGCGCCGGCATGATGCGCTGGCTGCTGACCTACGCCGACATGATCACGCTCCTGCTCGCGCTGTTCATCATCTTGTTCGCGATCTCCAACATCTCGCGGGTGAAGTTCCAGCGCCTCGCGACCGCGATCTCCGGCGGTTTCAGCGGAACCGACGCGCTCAACGCGCCGCCCGGAACGGGCCGTCCGGGCAAGCTGCACGACGCCGACTCGCGCGCCTCGCTCGACGACGCCCAGCTCGACGACGTGGCGAAGCTCGCCAACCAGGTGAACCTCGCGGCGGTGAAGGCGCGGCTCGACCGCTACATCCAAGCCCAGAAGCTGCAGTCCAAAGTGCAGACTCGCATCGACAAGCAGGGACTCGTCATCACCCTCCTGAGCGACAAGACGTACTACGACTCCGGCTCGGCGCAGCTCCGCCCCGAGACGAAGAAGCTGCTCGACGTCGTCGGCGCGCAGATCGCGGGGCTCTCCAACGACGTGCGGGTGGAAGGCAACACCGACGACGTGCCGATCGCGACGGCCTCGTATCCGACGAACTGGGAGCTGTCCGCCGCGCGCGCGACCGGCGTCACGCGCTATCTCGTGGAGCGCGACAAGATTCGCCCCACGCGCATCTCGTTCGCCGGCTTCGGCGAGTACCGCCCGCGCGTCGCCAACGACACGCCCGAGCACCGCCAGCAAAACCGCCGCGTCGACATCGTGATCCTCAGCGGCAAGTCGACGCCCGAGGAACGCTCATGAGCATTCTGTCGCAGGAAGAGATCGACGCGCTGGTCAGCCAGCTCGCGGCGCCCGAGCCGGAGGCGGCGCCCGAGGTCCGGAAGATCAAGTCGTTCGACTTCCGCTTCAACAAGCGGCTCGACAAGTTCAGCAGCAACCAGCTGCAGACGATGCGCACGCTGCACGACAACTTCACGCGCCTGCTGAACAACTCGCTCTCGGTCTACCTGCGCACGCGGGTCGAGGCGACGATCGTCTCCATCGACCAGATCAGCTACGGCGACTTCATCGCCTCGATCGGAAGCCAGTCGATCCTCTCGATCTTCTCGATGGACCCGCTGCCGGGCTCGGGGATCGTGCAGGTCGACCTCAACCTCGTCTTCTCGATCATCGACCGGCTCCTCGGCGGTCCCGGCTGGTTCCCGCAGAAGCTCCGCGACCTCACCGACATCGAGCGGACGCTGATGCAGCGGTTCATGGCGCGCATGCTCAACAGCTACCGCGAGTCGTGGAACTACCTGCTGACGCTCTCGCTGAAGATCGAGGCGCTCGACTCCAACCCGCAGTTCATCCCGCGCATCATCCCGCTCGACCAGATCGTCGCCTTCGTCACGTGCGAGCTGAAGGTCGGCGACATGACGGGCGTCATGAACTTCTGCCTGCCGTACCTCGTGCTCCAGCAGATCGGGCCGCAGCTCTCCGATTTCCAGTGGTCGCCGAGCATCGTCGCGGGGCGCGGGATGACCGAGCACGACATCGTGCAGCTGGCCCGCAACGTCGAGCGCGCGCCCGTGGACGTGCGCGTCGAGCTCGGCCGCACCATCGTCTCGCTGCGCGACCTCATCGCGCTGCAGCCGGGCGATCTCATCGTGTTCGACAAGGAAGTCTCCGAGCCGCTCAGCGCGACGGTCAACGAGCGCGAGAAGTTCAAAGTGTTTCCCGGAGTCAACCGCGACAAGCTCGCCGTGCGAGTGAGCCGCGTCGTCGAGAGCGAGGACTAACGTGTCAGACACCCTGCGTCCGTACGCGGACGCGATGTTCGCCGCCGCCGCCAGCGTGCTCGGGCCGCTGGCCGGGCGTTCCGTCAGCGCGGAGCCGTCGGTCCGCACGCAGAGCGACGCGTCGATCCGCGTCGACGCCGATTCGGTCGCGACGGTGACGCGGCTGCCCTCGGCCGATCTCGCGTTCGTCACGCGCTACCCGAAGCGCGACCTCGCGCGTCTCGTCGAGCTGATGCTGGGCACCCCGGGGGACGGCGGCGAGCTCGACGCCATGCAGCTCTCCATCGTCTCGGAGACCGTCGCCCAGATCTCGAGCACGATGGCGGAGCAGCTCGCGAGCGAGTCGGCGCACTCCCCGAACGGCATCGAGTCGCTCGTCGCGAGCGACGCGTCCGCGTTCCCCGCGCCACCGTTCGCGACGTACACCGCGCGCCTCGATCTCGGCGACGGCTTCACGACGACGCTCGCGATCGACTTCGACGTCCTCGCGCAGCACCGCCTCGATCCGGCCTCGCACGCGACGCCGGCGCTCGAGCCGCAGCCGGTCCGCGTCGCCGCGTCCGCTCCGTCGGCCGCCTCCTCTTCGCGGCCGGCGGCGGTCGAGGAAGGCCGTCCCGTCTCGTTCCAGCCGATGCAGCCCACGCCCGTCCGTCCGGCCGCGCCGGGGCACGCCAACCTCGATCTCGTCCACGACGTTCCGCTCGAGATCTCCGCGGTGCTGGGTCAGACCGAGCTGTCGCTGCGCGAGGTCGTCTCGATGGGGGCCGGCAGCGTGTTCGAGCTCGACAAGCTCTCCACCGACCCGATCGACCTCTACGTCAACAACATCCTCATCGCGCGCGGCGAGGTCGTCGTCGTCGACGACAAGTTCGCGGTCAAGATCAGCGAGCTGAACCCGGTCGTCGACAAGGTGTGACGAACCTCGGGTTTCTGCTCCAGGCGATCTGGGCGCTGGCCGTCGTCGCCCTGGTGCTGCTCGGGCTCACGTACGCGGTCCGCACGCTCAATCGCGGGCGCATCGTCGCCGGCACGGCCCGCCGCCTCGTCACCGTCGTCGAGTCGACCGCCGTCTCGCAGCACAGCGCGATTCACGTCGTCAAGGTCGGCGACCGATACTTCCTGATAGGCGGAGGATCCGCCGGAGTCACGCACATCGCCGACGTCCCCTCGGACGTCGTCGAGCCGTACATCGAGACGCAACGGAAGGCACTCGGGGAGCAGCGCGATGCGGTGCTCCGTCTGCTGCAAACGATCCGCAAACGCTCGTGAATCGCCGTCTCCTCACCGTCCTCTTCGCGTCTGCCGTCGTCGTGGCCGTCGCGGGGTTCGCCGTGCCTGCGCTCGCGCAGGGCGTCCCGGGGCCGACCGCCCCCACCGTCCCGATCCCGCACGTGAACATCGGCGTCACGCCTGCGACGAAGCCGTCGGACGTGGCGATGTCGCTGCAGATCCTGCTGCTGCTGACCGTGCTGACGCTCGCGCCGACGCTCCTGGTCCTGATGACGTCGTTCACCCGGATCGTCGTGGTCCTGTCGTTCGTGCGCACGGCGCTCGGGACGAACACCGTTCCGCCGACGCAGGTGCTCGTCGGGCTGGCGCTCCTACTGACGTTCTTCGTGATGAACCCGGTCATCCAGGACATCAACAAGAACGCGCTGCAGCCGTACCTCTCGAACAAGATCTCGCAGCCCGTGGCGCTCCACCGCGCCGAGCAGCCGTTGCGCGGGTTCATGTTCCGGCAGACGCGCGAGAAGGACATCGCGCTGTTCTACTCGCTCTCGAAGGAGCCGCGGCCGGCGAAGCAGGCGGACGTTCCGACGTACCTGCTCGTTCCGGCGTTCGTCATCTCCGAGCTGAAGACGGCGTTTCAGATCGGGTTCGCGATCTACATTCCGTTCATCGTCATCGACATGGTGGTGGCTTCGGTGCTGTTGTCGATGGGGATGATGATGCTGCCGCCGGTCACCATCTCGCTGCCGTTCAAGATCCTCATCTTCCTTTTGGTCGATGGGTGGAATCTTACCGTGGCTTCTTTGTTTGCGAGCTTCAAATGACGGCTGGGGGGGGGCGGCGGGGAGCCGACGGTGTCGCGCGGGGGACGCTCCCTGCGCGCTTCCTGCGCTCCGGTCGCTCCGCGCGCAGATCGCTCCGCGCATCCTGCGCTCCCGCGACTGCGCGAGGCCCCCGCGCGACACCGTCGGCTCCCCGCCGCCCGGCACCATCGTTCCTCGGCGCTCACGGGCGGGGTTGCGGCTGGTGACGTATGCGGCGGCGCTTTCGCTTGGGCGCGAGGCCATTGTGGTGGCTTTGCTCGTTTGTGCGCCGGCTTTGCTGCTGGGGCTGATTACGGGGCTGCTGATCTCGGTGTTTCAGGCGGTCACGCAGATCCAGGAGCCTACGCTCGCGTTCATTCCGAAGATCGTCGTCGTCGCGGTGGCGATCTTGCTGTTCGGGCCGTTCATGCTGGCGCTCCTGACGGACTTCACGTCCCGAGTGTTCGCGGGGATCCCGGCCTTCATCCAATGATCGACGCCTTCGGGTACACGCAGGCGCAGCTCGAGACGCTGATCCTCGTGCTCGTGCGGATCGGCGCCATGCTCATGGTCGTGCCGATCTTCTCGCAGACGCAGATTCCGCGGCTGCTCAAGTTCGGGCTGAGCCTCCTGCTCGCGTTCGTGGTGATGCGCACGATCCCGGCGGTCGCGCCGCTCGGGCTCGGCGCGCTCACCGTGGCGATCTTGGCGCAGGTGTTCGTGGGGCTCGTGTTCGGGTTCGTAACCTTTCTGCTGTTCATGGGGATCCAGTTCGCGGGCGCGATCATCGACACGCAGATCGGCTTCGCGATCGTCAACATCATCAATCCGCAGACGTCGCAGAGCGTCACCGTGATCGGCGAGTTCCAGCTCGCGCTCGCGACGTTGTTGTACCTCGCCGCGGACGGGCACCATGCCCTCATCGCGGGGATGGCGGGCTCGTTCAAGCTCGTCCAGCTGCCGTTCGCCGCGGCGCCCGACGTGCTCGCCGGCGATCTCGTGCGGTTCTTCACGCAGGCGCTGTTCATCGTGTTCCAGATCGCCGCGCCGGTGGCGATCGCGCTGTTCCTCGTCAACGTCGCGCTCGGGCTGATGGCGAAGGTCGCTCCGCAGATGAACGTGTTCGTCGTGGGGTTCCCGCTCCAGATCGCGGTCGGGCTGCTGATGCTCATCGTCACGATGCCGCTCGTCGGGGCGGTGTTCCCGGCGCTCCTCGACAACTCGTTCCGCCAGGCCGACACGGTGCTGCGCGCGATGCAGCCGGCCGCTTCGCCGTCGCCGAGACCGACGCCGTAACGCGATGGCACGTCCCGACGCGACAGAGAAACCCACAGCCAAACGCAAACGCGAGGCGCGCGAGCGCGGGCAGGTCCCGCGCTCGCAGGACATCGGCGGCGCGACGATCTTTCTCGCGCTGATCATCGTCCTGCACACGGGGTTCATGGCGACGATCGGGTCGGCGACCCAGGCGTTCGCGGTGAGCCTCACGCACCTGGGGACGCACGACGACTTCACGATCCGGTCCGTCGGCGGACTGTTCGTGCAGGCGGCGCTTCCGTACGCGCCGCTGCTGGGGGCGGCGTTCTTGGCGGCGCTCTCCCTCGCGGTGCTCGCGAACGTGCTGCAGTTCGGGTTCCTGTTCGCGCCGCGGCTGCTCGTGCCGTCGTTCGCGAAGCTGAATCCGCTTGCGGGGCTCCAGCGGCTGTTCTTCTCGAAGCAGACGCTCGTGCACCTCGGGAAGCAGGTCCTCAAGCTCGCCGTCGTGCTGTTCATCTGCTGGCTCGGCATCAAGGACAACCTGACGATGCTGTACGCGCTGGCGCATGCCTCGCCGCACGACATCGTCACGTCGGTCGAAGGCGTGGTCTTCGGCATCGGCTTGCGGGTCGGGATGCTGCTGCTCGTCGTCGGGATCGCGGACTACGTCTGGGAGCGCCGCCGTCTCGAAGACTCGCTGAAGATGACGAAGACCGAGGTGAAGGACGAGCACCGGCAGTCGGACGGGAACCCCGAAGCGCGTCAGGCGCTCAAGCAACGGCAGCGCGCGATGGCGCGCAAGCGCATGATGGCCGCGGTTCCGAAGGCGACCGTCGTCGTCACGAACCCGACCCACTACGCGGTCGCGCTGGAGTGGGACGAGCTCAAGATGGACGCGCCGGTCCTCACCGCGAAGGGCGCCGACCTCATCGCGAAGCGCATCCGCGAGCTCGCGAAAGAGCACGACGTTCCGATCATGGAGAACGCGCCGCTGGCGCGGACGCTGTACGCGAAGGTCGAGCTCGACTCCCCGGTCCCGCCCGACCTCTACGCCGCGGTCGCGCAGGTCATCGCCTTCGTCTACAAGCTGAGGCAGAAGACGATCGCGTAACCGAGCGTTGCCGACCGGCGTCGGGTGAGCCGCTCGCGAGCCGCGCACAGAAACGACGGTTGCGGCCGTCTGAAGAACGGCTTGACCGATCGTCGGAGATTCTTCGTCACGCCCCGGTCTCGCGGCTTGACCAACGGGGTTGGTATCGTGATCATGGAATCGCACTCGACCAAGGAGGTTGAGCGCCGAGTCCTCTCGTTGCCGGCAGGTTCCGGGGCGAGGCGTCAGAGCTGTTGGACTCGTCTCGAAAGGACCCACGCTCGCATGGTGCAGCGTCAGTCGACGGGCGCGGACGTCAAGCAGATGCCGCTCCGGCTCGATCGCGAACTTTACGAGGAACTCAGTCGTCGCTCTACGATCGAAAATCGCCGATGTCGGACATCGTTCGGGAAGCTCTGCGGTTGCTCACGGCAGCGTGATCATCCATTCGGTGCCGAACTTGTCGACGAGCGAGCCGAAGCGCCCGCCCCAGAACGCGGCGTCGATCGCCATCGTCACCTTGCCGCCTTGTGCGAGCGCGTTGAAGATGCGCTCGCCTTCCGCGCCGTCTTCCGCGGTGAGCGCGAGGGAGATGTTTCCGGCGTCCGGATCGACGGCTTTCACTTCGCGGCCGTCCGAGGCGTAGAAGCGAACCGCATCCGCCGTGAAGGATGCGTGCATGATGCCGTTGCGCGCTTCGGGCGGCATGTGGTCCGCCATCGGCGAGTCGCTCACGCGCATCGCTTCGTAGCTTCCGCCGAAGACGGACTTGTAGAACTCGAGCGCTTCTTCGCAGCGCCCGTAGAGGAACAGATAGGGCACGAGCTGAGTTGCCATGCGAACTTCTCCGGATACGGCGCGCGCGAGGCTCGCGGGCCGGCGCCGTCAGTGCGATTGGAGGCGGTCGGGCGGCGCATCCTGCCGCGGGCCGAGCGCGGTCGACCGCAGGCAGCGGCGGGGCGCGGCGTCCAACAAGAGAGGCCCGCCGGTCCGGCGAGCCTCTCTCCTGATTCGGGACGGGTCGCCGGGTCAGCGCCGGCGGCCTCCGACGTGGCCCCAGCCGCCGCCGAAGCGGAAGCCGATCCCGAGGCTGAAGTACGGGCCGCCGTACCAGCCCGGATAGCCGTAGTAGACCGGGTATGCCGGATAGCCGTAGACCGGATACGGATAGCCGTAGGCGTAGTAGCCCGGATAATAGCCGTACGCGGGGTAGCGCCAACGGCGAACCGGATGGCGCCGGACGGGCCGCACCGCCACGGGGCGCGCATACGGGAACGGGTCGCGAGCGTACGCGTGCGCGTACGACGGCATCCGCTGCGCCGATGCGGCGAGCGGGGCGGTCAGCAGCGCGGCGGCGGCCAGGGCCGCGGCGACCGCGGGGATGCGGGAGCGAAGACTCATCGTCGACCGGTACCTCCTGATGGCGTTATCCCCACCATCTTACGGGGTGTGCGGGCGTGCGCGCCTTGTACGCCGATGAGAAGCCGATGAGCGCAGGGAACGGTCCGCGCCGGTGAGGAAAGCGCGTTTGTCGGACATTGCTGCCGCGTTCGCTCACGTCGTTTGGAGGGAGCTTTGCACAGTCGAGGAGTTTTCGTGCGGTTCGCGACCGCATCGTCGCTCGCGTTCGCCGTCGCGGCGCTCGGGACGGTCGCTCCGGCCCCGGCCGCCGACAAGGCACCGGTCAAGGTCGCACTCATCTATTCGAAGACCGGTCTGCTGGGCTCGTACGGGGCGCAGTACATCGAAGGCTTCAACGTCGGGCTCGCCTACGCCACGCACGGAACCGGGATGGCGGCGGGCCACAAGATCGAGATCACCGAGCGCGACGACGCCGGCGATCCCGCCAAGGCGGTGGCCGCCGCGAAAGACCTGATCGGCCAAGGCTACAAGATCCTCGCCGGCTCGACCGCATCGGGGGTCGCGCTCCAGATGGCGCCGGTCGCCAAGGAGAACAACGTCCTATTCATCTCCGGTCCGGCCGCGGCCGACGGCGTGACCGGGAACAACCGCAACACGTTCCGTTCGGGACGTCAGACGTATCAGGACGTCCTGACGGCGGGCACGATCATCGGGAACAACGTGCGCGGCAAGCACGTCATCGTGTACGCGCAAGACACCGCGTTCGGACAGGCCAACGTCGCGGCCGTTCGTGCCGTCCTCGGCGGCGAGGGCGCGACGGTGGACTCGGTCCTCGCGCCGTTCACCGCGAACGACTTCACGCCGTTCTCGCAGAAGATCAAGGACGCGCATCCCGACCTGCTGTTCCTCGCGTTCGCCGGCACCACCGCGGGTGCGATGTACAAGTCGCTCGAGGACGCGGGCGTGCTCGATTCGACGAAGGTCGTCACCGGGCTCGACCAGCGCGCGTCGTATCCGCTGCTCGGCACGGCCGGAACGAAGATCACGTTCCTCTCGCACTACTTCTACGAGGCGCCGCACAACAAGGTGAACGACTACCTCATCGGCGCGCTGAAGAAGCAGGGGAAGGTTCCGGACCTCTTCGATCCCGACGGCTTCGTCGCGGCGCAGATGATCGTGCACGCGGTCGAGAAAGCCGACGGCGACGACGTCGGCAAGATGATCTCCGCGCTCGAGAACTGGACGTTCGACGCGCCGAAGGGGCAGCAGCAGATCCGCGCGGCGGACCACGCGATGCTGCAGCCGATGTTCGTCGCGAAGCTCGTCGGTTCGGGGCAGTCGGCCGAGCCGAAGCTGCTGCGCACCGTGCCGCGTCAGGCCGTCGCGCCGCCGGTACGCCCGTTCAAGTAGCGCCGTGACCGCGCCCGAGCCCCGCTACGCGCTCCGCACGGCGGGGCTCGGACTGCGCATCGGCGGCGTGACGATCGTCGAGGACGTCTCGCTCGACGTCCTCGCCGAAGAGTTCCTCGTCATCATCGGCCCGAACGGCGCCGGGAAGACGACGCTGTTCAACCTCCTCTCCGGCGTCGCGAAGCCGACGTCGGGCACCATCGCGCTCGGCGAGCACGACGTCACCCGCGCCGCACCCTACGTGCGGGCGCGGCTCGGGCTCGGACGAACCTTTCAGACGTCGAGCATCTTTCCGGCGCTCTCCGTGCTGGAGAACGTACGGCTCGCCGCGCGCGCGTTCCACGGCGGCTCGGGTGCGATCTGGAAATCCGCCGATCGCGATCCGGACGCCTTCGCCCGCGCGCATCGCGCGCTCGCGTCGGTGGGCCTCGAGCCGCGCGCGCACGCGATCGCCGCCTCGCTCTCGCACGGCGAAAAACGGAAGCTCGACCTCGCGATCCTGCTCTGCGGCGAGCCGCGCGTCGCGCTCCTCGACGAGCCGACGGCCGGGATGGCGGTCGAAGACGTCCCCGAGATGATGGACCTGATCCGCCGCATCCAGCGCGAGCAGCGCGTCACGGTGCTGATGGTCGAGCACCGCATGGACCTCGTGCTGCAGCTCGCGGACCGGATGGCGGTGATGCACCACGGGCGCCTTCTCGCGATCGACGTGCCGGAGCGCGTGATCGCCGACGAGACGGTGCAGTCCGCGTATCTCGGAGACCCGCTGTGAGCGCCGAGCCGGTCCCGCTCGCGGCGCCGCTGCTCGCGCTGGAGAACGTCGACGTGCGCCTGGGCGGCTCGCACATTCTGCAGAGCGTCGGCTTCAGCGTGCGGGAGGGCGGGATCACCGGACTGCTGGGCCGCAACGGCGTGGGCAAGACCACGACGCTGCGTGCGATCCTGGGGCTCGTCCCGCGGACCGGGTCGATCCGGCTCGGCGGCGAGGAGACGGTGCGGCTTCCCGTGCACGCGATCGTGCGCCGCGGCGTCGCGTACGTCCCCGAAGATCGCGACGTGTTCGCCGGGCTGACCGTCGAGGAGAACCTGCGGCTCGCCGAGCGCGGCGTCGAGCCGCGCTACGACCTGGTGTACGAGCTCTTTCCCGAGCTGCAGACGCGTGCGCGGCAGAAGGCCGGAACGCTGTCGGGCGGCCAGCAGCAGATGGTCGCGCTCGCGCGCGCGCTGCTGAACGCCGGCAATCGCGTGCTGCTCGTCGACGAGCCGACGAAAGGCCTCGCGCCGCTGGTGGTGCGGCAAGTCGTGGACGCGCTGCGCCGTGCCGCCGACGTCGCGACCATCGTGCTCGTCGAGCAGAATCTCAGCGTGGCGCACCGGCTGGTCCGCGACGCAATCGTGCTCGACCAAGGACGCGTCGCGTTCACCGGCGACGTCGACCAGCTGATGAACGATCCGGCGCTCGCGCGCCGGTACCTCGGCCTCGCGGCCGCCGGAGGACACTGATCCGTGAGCACCGTCGCCCTGCTGCTCGTCACCGGGCTCGGACTCGGCGCGCTCTACTTCCTCGTCGCCGCGGGATTGTCGCTGATCTGGGGGCTGATGCGCGTCCTGAACTTCGCGCACGGCGCGTTCTTCACGGTCGCCGCGTACGCGGGCTGGGTCGCGTCGCGCTCGATCGGAACCGGGACGTGGGGCCAGTGGCTGCTCTCCGTCGTCGTCGGCATCGTAACGGGAGGCGTCTTCGCCGCGCTCGCCGAGGTCGTGCTGATTCGCCCGCTCTACGCGCGGCACGTGGGCCAGGTGCTCGTGACGGTCGGGCTCGCGCTCGCGACGCTGGCGCTCGTCGAAGGCGGCTTCGGCACCGACCCGGTGCAGCTCGTGCTCCCGGCGTGGATGGGCGACACGACGACGATCCTCGGTGCCAACGTGCCGAACACGCGGCTGCTGGCGATCGTCGCGGCCGCGCTGGTGCTCGCGGTGCTGCTGTTCTTCCTGCGTCGCACGCGCTTCGGGCTGATCGTGCGCGCCGGCGTCGAGAACCGCGCGATGGTGCAGGCGCTGGGGATCGACGTGCAGCGGGCGTTCACCCTGGTGTTCGCGATCGGCGGGATGGCCGCGGGGCTCGCCGGCGTGCTCGCCGGCGCGTACTTCGGGACGATCGATCCCGCGCGCGGCACGACGATGCTGATCTTCGCCTTCATCGTCGTCGTCATCGGCGGGCTCGGCTCCGTGACGGGCTCCGCCGTCGCCGCGGTCGTCGTCGGCGTCCTGCAGCAGTTCTTGAACTTCTACGCGGCCGCGGGGGTCGGCGATTTCTCCGTGGTGCTGCTCCTCGCGGTGGTGCTGCTGGTGCGGCCGGGCGGGCTCTCCGGGGCGACGGCGTGACGGCTCGGATCCGCCCGCTCGTCGCCGTCGCGGCGGCCGTCGTGCTCGCGCTCTTCCCGCTGGCGGGCCTCACGATCCCCGGGCTCTTCGACGGCCCGCTCTCGGCGCCGGGGACGCTGAATCTGCTCGGACTGTGCTTCGTCTTCGGGGCGCTCGCGCTGACGTACGATCTCGTCTTCGGATACGTGGGGCTGCTCTCGTTCGGGCACGCGCTGTACTTCGCGACCGGCGTGTACGTCACGGCGATCGCGCTCGCGCGCTGGCATCTCGGCCTGGGGCAGGCGCTGCTCGTCACGGCGGTCGTCGCGCTGGTGCTTCCGCTCGTTCTCGGCGCGATCTGCTTGCGCATGCGCGACATCCCGTTCGCGATGGTCACCCTCGCCTTCGCGCAAGCCGGATCGATCCTCGTCCTCCAGAACCCCTTCGGTCTGACCGGCGGTGAAGAAGGTCTCGCCCTCGGCGCCGACGCGCTTCCCCCGGGGCTCGTCGGCGTGATCAACACGCCGCACCTGTATTGGATCGCGCTGGCGTTTCTCGTCGTGACGTACGCGATCGCGTGGTGGGCCGTGAACTCGCGTCCCGGGCGCGTATGGCAGGCGATTCGCGAGAACGAGCGGCGCGTCGGGGTGCTGGGGCTGAATCCGTACCTCTACAAGCTCGGAGCGTTCGTGTTGTCGGCATTCCTCGCGTCGGCCGCCGGGGTCGTGTACCTCCTGCTGCAGGGCGGTGCGAACCCGCAGGTCACGACGGCCGACTTCACGCTCTCGCTGCTCGTCATGGTGGTGCTCGGCGGCGTCGCGACGCTCTGGGGCGCGGTGCTGGGCGGCGTCGTCTACGAATACCTCGACTTTCGCCTGGTGGGGCTCGCGAACGCGCCCGCGCTGCAGGCCCTTCCCCCGGTGCTGCGCGTGCCGCTCTCGCAGCCGCTGTTCATCCTCGGGGCCCTCTTCGTCGTGCTGGTCCTGTTCGTGCCGGGCGGTCTCGCGGGCGCGGTTCGACGGACGCGAGGCGGCGCGCGGTAACGAAATCTTTGACAATATCGTTTGTCGCATGGTACCTTTCTTCGCAATGGGGCCCAAGGGCCGTGCTCGAGCTTTTCGGAAAGCGGTACGGTCCCGGGCTCAGTCGACGCGGCACGACGACGTGCCGCAGCTCACGGTAAGGAGAACCATGACGCGACGATTCTCACTCCGGGCGTTCGTGGCGTCGGCGGCAGCCGCGCTGGCGATCGGAACGCTCGCGTGCGCGCCGGCATACGCCGACGACATCTTCAAGCACACCACGTTCGAAGTCGATCCCACGTTCTTCGCGAACGGGACGAGCGACGCCGAAGCCGCGGCGCCGGCCGGGTTCATCCCCGTCGGATACACCAACGACCACCCGATCGCGAACGACCTGCGCCTCAACTACGGCGTGACGGTCGGCCTCGACAAGCAGTGGGCGCTGTACTACAACCACAGCAACTTCGACTTCGCGCTCGGGCGCATCCTGAACGCGCCGGTCAGCCTCGTGACGGGCGACATCCAGGACCGCACCGACACCGCCGGCGCGAGCTTCGCGGCGACGAAGTTCCTGAGCACGCGCCTCTACTATTTCGATCACGAGCGCGAGGACGTCACGGGGCTGTGCCTCAACCAGACGATCTGCGCGGGCGGCGTGCACAACCCCGCCGCGATCGACGAGCACGGCTACGCGGTCGGCGCGACGTACGCGTTCGGCCCGCGCAGCCTCATCGGCCCGATCTTCAGCGTCGGCGTCGACGCGAAGTACGTGCCGCGCGGCTTCCCGCCGCCGGCGGGCTACTCGCTCAACGGTTTGGGCGCGTACACCGGGAGCCAGTTCGAGTACCCGTACTCGGTCAACATGAAGCTTCCGACGCACCACGATCCCACGCTGATCTGGATCGCCGGCTACGAGCGCGCCACCGCGCTGTTCCGCGCCGAGTCCTCGATCGAGCAGTACAACGTCACGTCGTTCGGCGTGGTGAAGGTGCTCTCGCCGCGGATCACGGTGAGCGCGGTCGATCTGAACTTCAAGGGCTGCCGCTGCGCCGACACGGTCACGCCGCCGGACAACGTCCGCTTCGACGAGATCGTGATGTCGCTGAGCTACAAGTTCACGCCGCACGACCTCTACCCGTTCTAAGACGGGACGACCGGACGGGCGTCGCGCGAGCGGCGCCCGTCCTTTCTTTCAGGCCCATCGTTCTTCCGTGATCGCGCTCGACGTCCCCGACCTCCGCTCCGCCGCGACGCCCGCGTTCGAACCGGCGGTTTCGGTGCTGCCGCCCGGCGTGTCGAGCCCGTTCGGGCCGCAAGCACCGTTCGGCTCGCCCGCCTTCGCCGACGGCGAACGGGCCGAGATCACGCCGCGGGCGGCGCTGCCGCCGCCGGAGCCGATCCCCGGCCGCTTCGTGAGCGGCTCGCTGTGGACGTCGGAGCGATTTCAGCTCCGCATCCCCGAACGGTGGAACGGCCGTCTCGTCGTCGCCGGGTGCCCCGGACAGCGCACCGAGTTCGCCTCCGATCGCATCTTCGCCGATCCGCTGCTCGAGCGGGGCTACGCGTACGTGTGCGGCAACAAAGGGAACGGCGACGGGATCGCGGTGCTCGAACGCGGCGCGACGTTCGCGCCCGAGGGGATCCCGCTGCCGCGCTTCTTTCTGCCCGACGGGCGGAGCGTCGTGTTCTGGCAGCACGGCCGCGACCACCGGCTCGAACGCTGGGGCGACGAGATGCTGCAGATCACCGCGACGGCGCAGCAGATGATCGCCGATGCGCGCGGACGCGCGCCGGAAGCCGTCTACGCGATCGGGCTCTCGAACGGCGGCTACGAAGTCCGTCGCGCGATCGAGCTGAGCGACGTGTTCGCCGGCGCGGTGACGTGGAATCCGGCGCTGTGGACGGTCGAGCACAACCCGCTGCGCGCGCTGATCGGCGCCGTCGCCGCGATGCAGGCCGGACGGCCGCACGATCTCGCCGGTCTCGGCTTCCCGCCCGACGTCGTCGCGCACGACGGATCGTCGTCGCTGTACCGCCGGAACTTCCTGACGTACTGGCACGTCACCGCGTGGCTGCACGCGATGAACCTCGACCCCGAGGCCTCGATCGCGTACGGCGACGTCGACGATCCGCATCAGGCGGAAGCGTGGGCGGCGCGGATCGCCGAGTGGCGTTTCGACCGTTCGCCGGCGATCGCCGAGCGCGTCGCGCGATACGCGAACACCGGGCGCATCAACTGCAAGCTGATCGAGGTGTCCGCGGAGTACGATCACCTGCTCCCGCCGGCGATCCATCACGAGCCGTACGGCCGTCTCGTCGCGGCCGCCGGAAAGACCGAGCGCTACCGCGGCCGCGTCGTCCCGCGCGCGCAGCACGTCGACGCGTGGAGCGACGACCCGAAATACCCCGACATGCGCTCCTCGTACGGCGAGCTGATCGAAGCCTGGGACGAAATGCTCGCCTGGGTCGGCGACCCGGGTTAAGAGAGCTCGACTTCGAAGCGGTCCAGCTCGAGGACGCGGATCCAGATCGTCGCGACGGTGTCGGCCATCTTCTCGATCGTCGGCGGGTTCTGGGCCAGGACCCATTCGGTGACGAGGTCGCGCGCGGCGCTGCCGATCGCGGCGGCGATGAGCCGGCTGTCGAGTCCGTGCAGCACGCCGCGCCGCTCCAGGTAGTTCATCGCGCGCGTCAGCTTCTCGGCCAGCGCCTCGCGCTTCTCGAGCCGCAGCAGCTCCATCGCATGGCTCACGCCTGACGACTCGAGCGCGTAGATGCGCGCGATGCGGCGATCGCTGGTGAGGTAGCCGAAGAAGCCCGCGTTGCTGCCCGCGATGCGCTCGCGGACGGTGAGGTCCATCCGGCGCAGCGCCTCGATCGCGCGCTCGTTCGCGGCGTCGGCGATCGCCTCGTAGACGGCGCGCAGCAGCGCCTCGCGCGACGCGAATTCTTCGTAAAAGTGGCGCGCGGTCACCCCGGCGGTGCTGCAGATCATGGGGATCGTGGTCTTCGCGAAGCCGCGCGTCCCGAACAGGTCGAGTCCCACGGCGAGCAGGCGTCCGCGGCGCTCCGCGCGGCGCTCCGTCGAGGAACGCCCGCGGTACAGCCGCTCCCGCGGTGGGAGCGGGACCGCGTGCATCGCCCCGTTCGTGGTCGCCATTCGCTTCGGACCTATGCGGCGCGGCGCGGGGACTCCTCGCGGCAGGCGAGCGCTCGCGCCTTACGTCGGCTGCCGTTTTCGCCGATGAACCATCTAACGTGGAGACCGTGGGCTAGTGGCAACGGCCGCCTCGGCGCGTCCTGGGTTGCTCGACCGCCTCGCTTCGACCGCCCATGCCTGGGTGGCCGCGGCTTCGGTCATCCTGGTCGTCCTGATGATCGTCCCGGTCCCGCCGTGGGTCCTCGACTTGCTGCTCTCGACGAACATCACGCTCGCGCTCGTGATCCTGCTCGTCACGCTCTACACGGAGAACGCGCTGGCCTTCAGCGTCTTCCCCACGCTGCTGCTGATCGTGACGCTGTTCCGGCTCTCGCTGAACATCACGGGGACGCGCTCGATCCTGCTGCACGGTTACGCCGGCCAGGTGATCGAGGCGTTCGGCAACGTCGTCGTCGGCGGCAACTACGCCGTCGGGCTCGTCATCTTCGCGATCCTCATCGTGATCCAGTTCGTCGTCATCACGAACGGCGCGGGCCGCGTCGCGGAGGTCGCGGCGCGCTTCACGCTCGACGCGATGCCCGGCAAGCAGCTGGCGGTCGACGCCGATCTCAACGCGGGGCTGATCACCGAGGCCGAGGCGCGCCAGCGCCGCAAGGACATCCAGCGCGCGGCCGACTTCTACGGCGCGATGGACGGTGCGTCGAAGTTCGTGCGCGGCGACGCGATCGCGGCCGTGATCATCGTCTTCGTCAACATCATCGGCGGCTTCGTCATCGGGATCTTCCAGCAGGGCATGTCGCTCGTCGAAGCGCTGCAGCGCTTCACCCTGCTGACGATCGGTGAAGGGATCGTCACCCAGATCCCCGCGCTGCTGATCTCCACCGCGACCGGCATCATCGTCACGCGCGCCGCTTCCGAAGGCTCGTTCGGCCACGACCTCTCGCGCCAGCTCGTCCAGGAGCCGCGCGCGCTGCTGATCGCCGGCGTGCTGCTCGTGCTCTTCGGGATGTTCGGCCTGCCGGCGTGGGCGATGTTCCTGATGGCCGCGATCGTCCTGGCGCTGTTCGTCCGCGGCCGCTCGAAGGCGCGCGCCGGCACGGCGAAGAGCGCGGCGCCGGGCGCGAAGAGCGTCGCGGGCGGCGCGCAAGCCGGCGCGGCGGGCGGGCAGACCGCGGTGAAGCCGGCCGAGTCGGTCGTGCCGCTGCTCTCGTACGATGCGATGGAGCTGGAGATCGGCTTCGGCCTGATCCCGCTCGTCGACGTCTCGCAGGGCGGCGACCTGCTCGAGCGCATCACGATGATCCGCCGTCACGCCGCGCGCGAGCTGGGCATCGTGGTTCCGCCGATCCGCGTCCGCGACAATCTCCAGCTCAAGCCGTCGACGTACGTCGCGAAGATCTACGGTCTCGAAGTGGCGCGTGCCGAGGTCATGGTGTCGCGGCTGCTCGCGATGAACCCGGGCAGCGCGACCGCGACGGTCGACGGGATCCCGACGACGGAGCCGGCGTTCGGGCTGCCCGCCGTGTGGATCGCCGAGAGCGGCCGCGGCGACGCGGAGATGGCCGGCTACACGGTCATCGATCCGACCTCGGTCATCGCGACGCACCTCACCGAGATCATCAAGACGCACGCGCCCGATCTGCTCGGGCGTCAGGAGACGAGCGCGCTGCTCGACAACGTCAAGCAGCACTACCCGGTCGTGGTCGAGGAGCTGGTTCCGAACCTGCTCACCGTGGGCGAGATCCAGCGCGTGCTGCAGAACCTGCTGCGCGAACGGATCCCGATCCGCAACCTGCTGCTGATCCTCGAGAACCTCGCCGACGGCGCGCGCGCGTCGAAGGACGTCGATTACCTCACCGAGCGCGTGCGCGCGGCGATGGCGCGTCACATCTGCGCCGAGTACGCCGAGAGCGGGCTGCTCTCCGTGATCACCGTCGATCCACGGCTGGAAACGCTGCTGGGCGAAGCGGTGCGGCGCGGCGAGGACGCCTACGCGCTGCTCGATCCCGCGACCGTCGCGAAGATCTACGCGTCGCTCACCAAGCAGATCCAGACCGCGCAGGCGGCGGGGCTGCAGCCGATCGTGCTGACGGCGCCGGCGACGCGTCTCGCGCTGAAGCGGCTCACCGAGCGCGCCGCGCCGTCGCTCGTCGTCCTCTCGTACAGCGAGATCGCTTCCGGCCTGCGCGTCGAGTCGATCGGCCAGATCTCCACCACCGCGGACGACGCGGCGGCGGTCGGAGCGGTGGCGTGAGATGCTGAGGCTGTTCGGCCCGCGGCCCGTCCCGCTGCATCTGAAATCGAAGCTTCCGCAGCTCAACGCCTTCGTCGACCTGACGGTCGCGGGCGGCGGGCCGCGCGGCTCGGTGTGCGTGGAAGCGATGGACGCGCGCGCGATCACGGTCAGCGCGCTCCCCGGACTGCGCGCCGGCGCGACCGGGATCTTCAACTATCACAACGCCGCCGGCACGTTCCGCTTCAGCTCGAAGTGCGTCGGCCTGCACCGCACCGCGCGCTTCGCGATCCCGGCGAAGATCGAATCGGTCGGCGGCGCGACGCAGCGCAGCGCCGTCCGGATCGACGCGACCGTGCAGGCGCAGTGGCGCTTCGCTCCCAACGGCAAGGCGATGGGCGAGTACGTGCGCAGCTCGCTCACCGACATCAGCCGGACGGGCGCCTCGCTGATCTCCGAGCGCGACCTGAAGACCGGGACGTCGCTGGAAGTTCGCTTCGCGATCAGCAGCGGCGCCGCGCCGCTGGTCGTCCTCGGCGAGGTCATGCGAAGCGCGAAGCTCGAGACGGCCGCGAAATATTCGCTCGGCCTGCGCTTTCACGGCGTGACGCCGGAGCAGGACCGCGCGATCGTGGAGTTCATCAACAAGCGGCTGGCCGAACGGCGCAGTCGCGGTCTGGCGTAAGGAGCACGGTTGGAAACGATGTCCGGTAAGCGAGTTCTCATCGTCGACGATGCCGTCGTCATGCGGATGATGATCAAAGGGATCTTGAGCAAGAACGGCTACGAGGTCGTCGGCGAGGCGCAGAACGGCGCGGAGGCGGTCGAGAAGTACGCCGCGCTCGAGCCCGACCTGGTCACCATGGACATGGTGATGCCCGAGATGGACGGGATCAGCGCGGTCAAGCAGATCGTCGCGAACCACCCCGATGCGCGCATCATCATGTGCACGTCGATGGGTCAGCAGGCGCTGGTGGTCGAGGCCATCCAAGCCGGCGCGAAGTCGTTCATCACAAAGCCCTTCCAGCCGCCCAAGATCCTCGAGACGATCCAAAAGGTGCTGCAATGACACAGACGCTCACGCTCACCGACCTGCAGCGCGACGCGCTGAAGGAGGTCGGGAACATCGGCGCCGGGCACGCGGCCACGGCGCTGTCCCAGCTCCTCAACGCGACGGTGAAGCTGTCCGAGCCGACGATCGACGTGCTGAAGTACCGCGATCTCGCCACGCGGGTGGGCTACGCGGACCGGTCGGTCGCGGCACTGCACATGTACGTGCGCGGCGAAGCGCCCGGGCAGATGATCGTCCTCTTCGACCGCGACCAGGCGCTCGAGTTCGTCAACGTCTTCATCAAGCGGATCATCGGCGACATCCAGATCTTCGACTCCATCGTCGACTCGACGCTCAAGGAGCTGGGGAACATCATCGCCGGCTCCTATCTGACCGCGCTCATCTCGCTGACGGGAATCAACCTGCTCCCGTCCGTGCCGACGCTCTCGTACGGCACCGTGCACGCGGCGTTCCGCACGCTCATGTCGATCCTGCCCGATCAGGACGTCTTCCTCATCGAGTCGCAGTTCCTCGACAAGGAGCGCTCCGTGTCCGGCCAGTTCATCCTGATCCCCGAGACGGGATCGCTCGAGCCGCTGCTCTCCGTCTTCGGCGTGAACGACTAGGACCGCATGTCCGGCGACGATTTCTTCGATCGGGACGAGTTCGTCCAGTACTTCCGCGACGAGTCGGAAGAGCTGCTCCAAGGCATCGACGGCGACTTGCTGCGCCTCGAGCAGTTCGTCGACGCGGGTACGGCCGATCCGGAGATCGTCAACTCGCTGTTCCGCGCCCTGCACACGATCAAGGGCAGCGCGGGGATGCTCCAGTTCGCCGACGTGCAGCGCGTCGCGCACACGCTCGAGAACGTGTTCGATCTGCTGCGGCGGGACCGCATGCCGCTCACCGAGCACGGCGTCGAGCTGCTGTTCGAGGGCCGGGACGTTCTCACGGGGCTCGTGCGCGCGGCGGTCGACGGGACGCCGCCGCCGGCGGGTGCGGACGAGTACGTCGAGCGCATCGAAGCGTTCGCCGGGGTCTACGACGAGACCGCGCAGGCGATCGAAGGGCCGCGCGCCGAGCCCGAGAGCGACGACGAGCTGACGCCGGTCGACGAGGAGAAGCTCGCGGCGTTCGAAGCCGAGGTGGCGAGGATGCTCTCGGAGGCGCAGACGCGTCCGGCGGCACACGCCGCCGGCGAAACGTCCGCGCCCGCCGGCGAGACGGCGGCCGCGGCGAACGGGGCGGCCGCGGCGAGCGCGACGGCGCCCGCGAACGGTGCGGGCGTCGTGCCGGACGCCGCGCGGTCGCGCAATCAGACGATCCGCGTCGACATCGAGCGGCTCGACCTGCTGCTGAACCTGGTCGGCGAGCTCGTGATCAATCGCACGCGGATCTCCGACATCGCGACGACGCTCTCGCGCGAGCTGGGCGCCGACGCCCGCGCGAGCGGCGTCGCGGCGACGCTCGCGAAGGAGCTGTCCGAGTCGTCCGCGCTGCTGGCACGGACGACCAACGAGATCCAGGAAAGCATCATGAAGGTTCGCATGGTGCCGATCGGACAGGTCTTCGACCGCTTCCCGCGCGTCGTGCGCGATCTCGCGAAGGCGCGCGGCAAAGAGATCCGTCTGGAGATCGCGGGCGCCGACACCGATCTCGACAAGACGATCGTCGACGAGGTCGGCGAGCCGCTGATGCACCTCATCCGCAACTGCGTCGATCACGGCATCGAGCCGGCCGACGTGCGCGCCGCGCGCGGCAAGCCGCGCCACGGCACGATCAAGCTGAACGCCTACCACGAAGGCAATCAGATCATCGTCGAGATCTCCGACGACGGCGGCGGGATCGACGTCGCGCGCGTGCGCGAGAAGGCGATCCGCAAGGGCATCATCAGCGAGCACGACCGCCTCAGCGACCGCGAGATCGTCGAGCTGATCTTTACGCCCGGCTTCTCGACGGCCGAGCACGTCACCGACGTGTCCGGGCGCGGCGTCGGGATGGACGTGGTGAAGAAGAACATCCTGCGGCTCAAGGGTGTCTTCGACGTCGATTCCGTCCCCGGTGAAGGGACGACGTTCACGATGAAGCTCCCGCTGACGCTCGCGATCATCCAGGCGCTTCTCGTCCGCGTGGCCCAGGAGCTGTACGCGATCCCGCTCGACGCGGTGATCGAGTCGCAGCGCATCGCCGCCGCCGAGGTGCGAACCGTGCACGGCGCCGAGGTGATCACGCTGCGCGGACAAGTCGTCCCGCTCGTGCGCGTCGCCGAGTTCTTCCGGCTCGACGCACCGCGGGATCCCGACAAGGTGATGATCGTCATCGTCGGCCTGCAGGGACGCCAGGTCGGGCTCGTCGTCGACTCGTTCCAGGGCGAGCAGGAGATCGTGATCAAGCCGCTCTCCGACGTGATCGGCCGGATCCCCGGGATCTCGGGCGCGACGATCCTCGGCAACGGCTCGATCTCGCTCATCATCGACGTCCACTCGCTGGTCGCGGCCGCGCACGGCGTCGGCCGCGTCACCCGCGCCGAATTCGCCGGCGTGGGTTCGGCCGGAGGCTGAACCCGTCACGGCGGCCGCTTCCCCTGCGGTCCGCCTCGCTCTAGAAGGGAACTCAGGACAATGGTAGAGACAATGCAGGTCGTCTCGTTCAAGCTCGGCTCGGAAGAATACGGCGTCGACATCGCGCAAGTCCAGGAGATCAACCGGATGGTCGCGGTCACCCACGTCCCGCGCGCGCCGCAGTTCATGGAAGGCGTCATCAACCTGCGCGGCCAGCTCATCCCGATCATCGATCTGCGCACGCGCTTCGGGATGCCGCGCGCCGAGCATACGAAGAACACGCGCATCGTCGTGACCGAGGTCGGTACGAAGCGGGTCGGAATGGTCGTCGACTCCGTCTCCGAGGTGCTGCGGCTGCCGAACGACGCGATCGAGGACGCGCCGGAGATGATCACCGGCGTCGACACGGAGTACATCCGCGGCGTGGGCAAGGTGGAGGATCGCCTCATCATCCTGCTCGACCTCGCGCGGATCATCTCGGGCGCGGAGAAGCGCGAGCTCGACGCCGTCGAGCACGTCGCGGCGTGAGGCACGCGGCCGCGGCGAGGAACGCCGAAGCGGCCGCCTGAACGGGTGAACGAGATGGAGTCGTCGATCGTCGTCGACGAGGTGAAGCCGCGCTCGCACGCGCGCCGCATCCCGGAGCTGGACGGCTTCCGCGCGATCGCGATCCTCGGCGTGATGCTGGGGCATCTGCTCGTATTCACCCCCTTGCTCCGCCACCAGCCGAACGGTCTGCCGCGGATGCTCGCCACGGTCATCAACCACGGCTGGCTCGGGGTGGACCTGTTCTTCCTGTTGTCCGGGTTCCTCATCACCAGCATTCTGGTGGGCACGAAGCACCTCGGCGCGCGGCGCTACTTCGGCGGCTTCTATCTGCGGCGGGCGCTGCGCATCTGGCCTCTGTATTTTCTCATGGTGGCGATCATGCTGGTCGCCTACGCACGCTACACCGGCGTCACGTACTTCATCTACTCCGTCTTCTTCGTCGCGAACCTGGCGGCGCCGCTTCACGTCCCGGTCCCGAACGGCGGCGGCCCGCTGTGGTCGCTGGCGGTCGAAGAGCAGTTCTATCTGATCTGGCCGGTGCTCGTGCTGTTCCTCGAGCGCCGCGTGCTGGTCGCGATCCTGATCGCGATCGCGGTCGTCGAGCCAATCGTCCGCCTCTTCCCCGTCGGCACGCTGGAGACGACCTGGGAGCGCTGCGACGGCCTCGCGCTCGGCGCGCTTCTCGCGCTGTGGTTCACCTCGGCGCTGCACAACCCGCGCAACGACAAGCGGCTCGCGCTCGCGTTCGTCGGCGTCGCAGTGGTGGTCACCGCGGCCGACGCCGTGCTCGCGCACGTGCTCCCCGGGCACGAGGCCGGCGTCTCGCTGCGCATCCCGCAGGTGCTGTGCATCTGTGCCGCCGTGATGACGCTCGCGCTCTCGCGCAGCGGCGCACCGGCCTTCGCGGCGCTGCGGCTGCCGTTCCTGATCGTGACGGCGGACTTCAGCTACTGCCTCTACCTGATCCACGTCCCGCTGACCGACGCATACGACACGTACGCGTCGCGCGTGGCGCCCGCAATCGCGCATCTCGGCGCGCTGCAAGCGAACGTGCTGCGCTGCGCCGTCGTCTTCGTGGTCGCTTACGCCCTCGCCGCGTTCTCGCGGCGCTACGTCGAGCTGCCGTTTCTCAATCTGGGCCGCAGGGACCGAATGCCGCGCCGCGCCCGCCCGGAGCCGGCCTCCGCCTCGTAGACGATCGTCGTGGGCTCGCCCGCCGGCGTTCGTTGCGAGAGCGCGACTGCCCGGAACTGCGCCGCCACCGCGAGCGCGAGCCAAAAGAACTTCTGCCCCACCATGTCGAGGAACGCCGACGCGATCAGCAAGGCGATCAGCGCCGCGGTGATCGCCACGCGGAGGTCGTAGAGCGAGTTGTCGCGCCGGACGCCGGCCAGCGGCCGGAACGCCGCGAGCCACGCGCCGTAGAACAGCAGCACGCCGATGATCCCGAGCTCGACGGCGACGAACAGCACGGTATTGTGCGGCGGACGGCTCCAGCCCGCGTTGTAGAACTCGAAGACGGATAGATAGTTCGCGTTGTACGCGTCGATCTCGCTGCCGGCGCCCCAGCCGAAGAACGGGTGCTGCAGGAACGCTTGGAAATCGACGCTCCAGATCGACGTGCGCCCGGCGCCGCCCGTGGAGAGCGCGTCCGACATGCGCGCGCCGATCGCGGGGACGAGCATCGGCACGGCGGCGACGAACGGAATCATCGCGAGCAGCGTGAGGACACGGCGGCGCGAGAACCATGCCGTCACGACGACGATCGCGAGGCACGCCAGGAACGCCTCGCGCGAGAGCGCGACCACGATGCCGCCCGCGATGATCCCCAGCGCACCTACGGAGACGGCGACTTTCCACGGCTTGCGCGCGTGGAGCAGCGAGATGAAGGCGAACGCGAACGGTGCGAGCAGCGAGTCGGCCAAGGCGTTCGGGTCGAGGTCCCGGCCGTCGACGTTGAGCATCAGCCGGCCTTCGTCGCCGGCGAGCGCGGGGTTGTTGTGCAGCAGCACCATCCCGTACGCCGACGCGACGACGCCGTAGAGCACGATGAACGCGCACACCAGGCGCAGCTCGCGCTCCTCGACCGGGGCGAGCGTCGCCATCGCGAGCAGCAGGATCACCGAGACGAGCTGCTGTGCGGTCATCATCGCGTTCGCGGTCGCCGGCGTCCAGAGGATGCTGAGCAGCGCGTAGGCGAGAAAGCCGCCCCACAGGTACAGGGCGAGCGACGGCGACGAGCCGCGCCGGCGCGTCACGATGAGCAGCGCGAGGGCGGCCACCGAGGCGAGCGACAGATAGCGCGTCAGCGTCCCCGCGCCGATCGAGAGCAGATTGTCGAACGGGACGAGCAGGATGTAGAGCCCGTACGGAAAGACGTACGGCCACCGGAACGCGGCGACCACCAGCGCCGGGGCGAGCGCGAGCAGCGCGACGCCGGCGGCGAGGACGAACTGCCCGGTTCCGACCGCCAGCGCGAGCGCGAGCGCGATCCCGCCGATCGCGATGCCGCCGAGCGCGTACTGCGTGCCGCGGTCGCCGAGATCGACGCGCGGCAGCGCCCGCGCGCGCATCAGTCCCTCCGTGAACACAGTGCTCCTCCGCCGATGTCGCCCATGCGCTTCCTACCCGGCGCCGGCAGCCCCGTCACGCGTTCGCGCCGCCCCGCCGCTGAGGACGTGAGCCGGGTCGCGCCGAACAGTCGCGGCGTGACGGATCAGACGAACGCCGCCAATGCCGCGGACGGCCTTCCGAACCAGGGCGGGTTCCCCCTTCGGCGGACCCTCGTGTGGCTTTCGATCGCCGGCGCCTCCGCCGCGCTCACCGTGCTCGTCCTGCGGGCGACGATGACGCGCGCCCACCCGGCCGGCGACGAGACGACGGAGCGCATCCAGGCGCTGATCGACGAGGCGAACCGTCTGATCAAAGCGCTCGACGAGAAGAAAAGCACGTAGTGTCGACCGCTCCCGGCCGCTGGGTGAAGCCCGGTCCGGTCCCCGGGACGATCGCCACGGTTCGCTTCACCGATCTGCTCGCCAACGGTCAGGCGGTCGGGCGGATCGACGGCCTCGTCGTCTTCGTCACCGGCCCGCTCCCCGGGGAGCGGGCGCGCGTGCGCGTGACGCTGGTCAAGCCGAAATATGCGGTCGGCGAGGTGGTCGCCTACGAGTTCCAGTCGGAGATGCGCGCGCAGCCGTTCTGCAAGGTCTTCGGAACCTGCGGCGGCTGTCAGGTGCAGCACCTGAGCTATCCCGCGCAGCTCGCCTGGAAAGAGCAGATCGTGCGCAGCGCGCTGCGCCGCATCGGCGGATTCCACGACGTCGACGTGCGGCGCGCGGTCGGGATGGCGAACCCGCGCAACTACCGCAACAAGATGGCGCTGGTCGTGGACCGCAGCGCCGGCGAGACCGCGTTCGGTTTCTACCGGGCGCGCTCGCACGCGCTCGTGCGCATCGACTCGTGTCCCGTCGTGCTGCCGCAGCTGGATGCGGCGATCGGGGGGCTCATCGCCTCCGCGGCGGCGCCCGAGTCGCGCGAGGCGTTCGCCGACGCGAAGCACGCGATCGTGCGCGCCGGCGCGGCGTCCCAGCAAGCCGTCCTCTCGATCACGACGCTGCGCCAGGCGCCCGCGATCAAGGACGCCGCGCCCGCGATCGCGCGCCGCGTCCGCGGCGTCGTCGGCGTCTCGAACTCGTTCGAGCCGCGCACGGCGAACGCGGTGCTCGGCCGCAAGATGCTCTACGTCTGGGGCCAGCGCGAGATGGAAGACTCCATCGAGGGCGTGCGGTACCGCGTCTCGCCCGCGTCGTTCTTCCAGGTGAACAGCGAGATGGTGGGACGGATCTTTCGGTTCCTCGCGCCCGGGATCGCGCCGGGCCGCGCCATCGTCGACCTGTACTGCGGCGCCGGCACGTTCGCGATCTTCTTCGCGTCGCGCGGCGCGAGCGTCGTCGGCGTGGAGGAGAATCCGGCCGCGGTGCGCGAGGCGCGCGAGAACGCGCAGCTCAACGCCGTCGAGGACCGGGTGCGGTTCGTGGAAGGGCGCGTCGAAGGCGCGATCGCCAACCGCGAGGGGAAGCAGGCCTTGCAGGACGCGGAGATCGTGTTCCTCGACCCGCCGCGCAAAGGCTCCGACGAAGCGACGCTCGACGCGCTCGCGAACGCGGGCGTCCCGCACCTGTGGTATCTGTCGTGCAATCCGGCGACGCTCGCGCGCGATCTGCACTACCTCGCGCGCCGGGGTTACGACCTCGGCGTGGTGCAGCCGTTCGACATGTTTCCGCAGACGGGACACGTCGAGACGCTCGTCACGCTGCACCGTCGCGGCCACGAGCCCGAGCTGACGCTCCCCGACCGCGAGGCCACACCGTGGGACGACCGCATCCCCGAGTGGCCCACCGACGATCCGTACGCGCGGCACGAATACCCGGAGTTCGTCGAGCAGTAGCCCTCGCTCGGCGGCACACCGATCCGAGGAATCGGCGTCCGCGCAGCGTAGGCTTGACCATGGAACCGGCCGGCGCTCGCGGGCGCATTTTTGGACGGCTCTTGCCAGTGCTCTGCGCGCTGACCACGCTCATGGCGGGCGTCGTGATCCTCTCCGCCTACTGGGGCCCGGGCGGCCGCCCGTCGCTCGGATACTGGGACTCGATCGTGACGACGACCGCCGAGCCGTTCGTCGTGCAGTTCGTGCAGTCGACCGCCGGCGGTGCGACGGCGCGGGCCGGGATTCGCGACGGCGACCGCGTCGATCTGCGGACGCTCGACGCACGCGGGCGCGTCTCCGTGTTGTTTCAGCCGTACGCGGGGCTGCCGCTGTCGTTCGCGGTCGAGCGCGGCACGAAGCGGGTGGCCATCCGCTTCACCCCGTCGACGCAGTTCGACGGCAACGCCGCGTTCAAGATGACGAACGTCGCGCTTCTGGTCCTCGCGTATCTGTGGGCGCTCGGGTGCGCGTGGCTCATCGCGCTGCGTCGCGGAGCGAGCCGCGAAGGCTGGTATCTGTGTCTGGCTCTGCTCGCGCTCGACGCGCAGAGCGTCGCGCCGGCGACGTTCCCGCTTCCCGACGGGACGGCGGGTGCGTTCACGTACTTGGCGTGGGGCTGCACGACATGCGCCGCAGCCGTGCTGCCGGTCGTGCTCGGGCGACGGTTCGGCGCGCGATCGCGCAGGCGTGTCGTCGCGGAGGCCGCGACCGCCGCCCTGGCCGCCGCGATGTTCGCGGGCTTCGCGGCCGGGGCTCTCGGGCTGCTGAACGCGTCGATCGATCCGCTCCCGTTCGTCTTCGGCGCGTTCGGGCGAATCGTCAAAGTCGCTCTCGACGCGGCCGCGGTCGTCGCGGTCGCTCTCGCGGTCGCCGGTACCGCGCGCGCGGACCGCGCGCGCGCGGCGTGGCTGCTGCTGCCGCTCCCGGCCGCGTTCCTCCTCGCCACGGTGGCGCACCGGCTGGAGGTGTTCGCGTCGTCGTGGGAATCGTACATGGTGCTCGAGCTCGCAGCGAACGCGATGCTGCTGGCCGGCGCTGCCGCGGTCACCTACGCGCTGCTCAAACGCCGCGTCCTCGACGTTCAGTTCGTGATCGGCCGGACGCTCGTCGTCGCAGGGGTCTCGGCGGTCGTCGTCGCGTCGTTCGTGCTGCTGGAGTGGCTGTTGGGGACGGTTCTCGCGAACGTGAGCCACGCGACGGGCTTGGTCGCGAACGCCGCGCTCGCGCTCGGCCTCGGACTCTCGATGTCGTACATCCACAAGCGGGTCGACCTCTTCGTCGACTTCGCGTTCTTCCATCGACGGCGCGAGAACGAGCGTGCGCTGCGGGACTTCGCGAGAGAAGCGGCGTTCGTGACGCGTCGCGACGACCTCCTCGACCACGCGATCGACAAGATTCGCGCGCACACCGACGCGCGCTCCGCGGCCGTCCTGCTCGACGGCGACGGGGTGTACCGCGTGGTGCGATCGTTCGGCGATCTTCCGGTCGAGGCCGGCGAGAACGATCCGGCGATTCTGGCGCTGAAAGCGCGCCACGCGCCGCTCGATCCGCATCGCTATCCCACGGCTCTGCATGCGGACGTGGCGTTGCCGATGCTCGCCAGAGGGCGGCTTCTGGGCGTGCTGCTGTGCGGAGCGCGCGCCGGCGGCGAAGCGTACGCGCCGGACGAGGTCGCGGCGCTGAGCGACCTCGCACACGGCGTCGGCGGCGCGCTGGACGCGCTGGACCGGACGGACGGCGCGCAGGCGCGCGACGACGCGATCCTCGCCGAGCTGCGGGCGCTGCGCGGCGATGTCGCCGCGCTGCGCCCGCAGCCCTAGACGGCCTCGCTCAGCGGCCGTCCGAGAGACGCAGCTCGATCGTGCGCGGGCGCGCGTAATGCGTCCCTTGCAGCGAGTTGTCGAGCACGATCGCGTAACGGTCGTTGAACATGTTCCGCACGGCGAGCGCGAGGGTCATGTGCGGCGCCACCGCCCAGCCCTTGACGGCGTCGAACGTCAGGTGCGGGGGCACCTTGCAGTTGATGGCGTCGCCGAGGGGGTACGGCGGACACAGCGTCGTGTCGCCGCGCGAGAGGCCGCTGCCGTACTCGCCGTCGATCGAGAACCAACCGCCGCGCAGGTCGTTCCACAGCAGTCCCGAGGTCACGTCCCAGTGCTGGTCGTGGTCGGCCTGGACGAAGTCCCCGCCGGGCGGCCCGAACGCCGCGCAGTTCTGCAAGAGCTGCGTCTCGCAGTTCAGACTGTTCACCGCGATCGCGTGGGAGACGCTGGCGTAGAACCGGCTGTTGCGTGCCATCGGCTGATTGTAGTAAAAGTTCTGCGAGTCGACGCGCCCTTGCGGGAAGTTGATGTCCTGATGCAGGTTCGTCGCGCCCACCTGCGTGTCGTCGAGCCAGTCGGTCGAGACCTTGTGCGAGATGCGCACGCCGAGGTCGCCGCGACCGAGCGGCATGTGCCCGCCGATCTCGTAGAGCGAGTCGCGTTGGGGCTTCAGATCGTTCGTCGTCCCCGGGGTGACGCTCGTGCCGAACAGCTCCGCGGAGGCGACCGGTGAAACGCTCTCGAGCGAGAACGGGACGAACAGCCGGCCGAAGTACGCGTAGACGTCGGCCTTCGCGCCGAGCTTCCGCGTCAGCTTGACGCGCGGGCTCGTCTGCGCGAAGCCGTTGTGGAAGTCGGTCGAGAACACTTGGAACATGTCCTCGCGCACGCCGTAGTCGAGGCGCCAGAGGTCGCTCATCTGCCAGCCGTCCTGTGCGAAGAACTCCTCGGTGTGGGCGACGTTCGGCGCCGTGTCGGTGACCGTGAAGGGCTCGAGCGTCGAGCCGTCGGGCGATGTCGCCGGGACGGTCATGACGTAGTCTTTCTGCAGAGTTTCCGCGCCGTAGATGCCGCCGGCGCGGAACTCGTGCTTTCCGACGCGGAGGTCGTAGTCGGCGTTGAACCGCGCGTTGATGTCGGTGCGGTCGGCGAAGACCGAGAAGAAGCTGCAGTTCGAGAAGTCGGTGCACGGCGCCGCGTCGGGGCCCTGCACCTGCCCGATCAGGTCGTTGCGCGGATCGTTGGTGTCGAGGATGCGCGAGCGCTTGTACGACGGCCCCAGCGTGAGCACGGCATTGTTGCCGAAGGCGTGGCGATAGATCAGCGAGGCGTAGGTGTCGTCCTGGATCTCGTTGTCGTCGGTGAACGCCGGCGTTCCGCTCGAGGTGTCGGGCGGGATCTGGAACGTCTGCAGGCTGTGCGTGAGGTCGAGCGTGAGCGTGTCCTGACCCTGGAGCGGGAGGCTCAGCCGCAAGAACTGCGAGGCGATGCTTCCGAAGTCGTGCACCGGATCGGGGACCGGCGGATCGAGCGCGCGGCCGTCTTGTTCCATCCGTGCGCCGACGTACAACGAACCGTCGGTGCCCACCGGCGTATGCGCGCTCACGACGCCGTCGAACAGGTCGTACGATCCGCCGCGCAGGTCGACAGCGGCGCCCGGCGGTCCCGTCTTCGACTTCGTCGAGATGTCGACGACCGCGGCGAACTTGTCGCCGTATTGCGCCGGA
Organism: Vulcanimicrobiaceae bacterium; assembly: GCA_035650875.1. Taxonomy (GTDB): domain Bacteria; phylum Vulcanimicrobiota; class Vulcanimicrobiia; order Vulcanimicrobiales; family Vulcanimicrobiaceae; genus Vulcanimicrobium. Next base: position 194,331 of record DASRGU010000001.1, on the reverse strand, counting down.
TACGCGCCTTCGAGAATCTCGGCGAACCCGATGTCCGACGGGTCGATCTCGTTACCGAGGACGCGGTTGAGACCCTCGGGGATCTGCACGCCGTCGATCACGTAGTTGACGCCGTTGTGGTCGCCGTTGATGTGAATCTGGCCGTTGCTCCCGCGTGCCGCGGTCGGGATCTGCGTGAGGATGTCGGGGAGGCTATTGACCGACGGCGCGTGCGACAGCTCCGTGCTGTTCAGCACCACGTCGGTCCCGGAGGCGCGCAGGGTCGGCGCCGACGTGACGGCCACGCCGCCGATCTTCTTGATCGCGGCGATGTCGAGCGTGACCGACGTTCCGGCCGTCCCGAGATCGACGCTGATCGACGCGGTTCCCGCCGGACCGCTGGCGGTGACGGTGTACGAGCCGACGTCGAGCGCGTTGAACGTGAAGCGGCCTTGCGCGTTGGTCGTCGTGTGTTGCGTGAGGCTGCTGCCGGTGAGGGTAACGGCGGCCTTGGCGACCGGCGCGCCGTTCGCGGTCACCGTTCCGCTGAGGCTGGTCGAAGCTTGGGCGAGCACCGCGCGTGCGGTGCAGCAGAAGAGGGCGAGGAGGACGGCCAACGCGGTGACGCGCCGGACGGCATCACATCGATGCGACATGCGAGAAAGATCCTTCGTGCGAATGCGGATGAAAGCGAAAGCGGCGCCGATCCGATCGGCGCGCGGTTCGGCGGAGCGGATCGTCGTCCACGATCCCGTCCCGCCCGGCGGTGCGCTCAGCTAGAGCGCGAAGACCGCCGGCGGCCCGCGTCCGGCGCGGAGCCGGACGGTGCACGAAGCGTAGCGCGCGAGCGCGGGCGAGCCGAGCTCGAAACGATGAGAGGACGGTGCGTCGGGCTCGAGCGCGATCAGCGCCGCGGCGAACGCGAGCAGCGAGTCCTTCGCGACGAAGAACACGAGCGCGCCGGCGAGCAGCGCGAGCAGTCCCGCGAGCGCGGCGACCGCGAGGTGCGCCGGATCGACGCTGACGCCCTCGGCCGCGAGCGTCGTCGCCGCGACGAGCGCCTGCAGCAGGCCGCCGGCGATCGCGAGCCGCGCCCCGGACGGGAGCGCCCGCCGCAGCAGCGCGGCGCGCAGCCGGCGCTCGGCGCGCGTGCCGCGGCGCAGCGTGCCGAGCGCGACGGTGAACGCCGTGCCGGCGACCAGCGCGAGCAGCGCGTGCTCGGCGCCGATGCTTGCCGCGCGGTGCATGACACCGCCCACGGCTTCGAAGAGGACGTGCGCGAGCAGCCCGAGCGGAAGCGTCAGGCCGGCGTAGACGAGCCAAGCCCGCGTCCGCTGCAGCACCGACTCACTCTCTAGCAATCGGCTGAGATGTTCCTGCGAAGCCGTCGAGAGCGCCCGCCCGCTCGGTCGCCGACTGCGGGCGGCTCGTCCACCGGCGGGACGCGAGCGGCCGTCGTTATGCGAGGCGACGCGTTGCGTCGACGGAGGATGCCGACGCGGCGCGCCACGGCACGACGGCATCGCCGACGAGGCCTTGGAGCGTCAGCGCGTTGCGGGGCGCGTACGCGTGCTGGTCGTTGTTGAAGTACACGTACGTCGCCTCGACCTGCGACCCCAGGTCGCGAATCGCGGCGGACCAGCGCTCGAGCCGCACGCGCCGGTACGACCCGACGTACGCGCGCACGGGGCCGTGCAGGCGGACGTAGAGCACCGGGCCCGTCACCACGTGAGGCGCGACGCTCGCCGCGAGATCGTGGAGGCAGAGCGAGATCCCGCGCTCGCGCAGCAGCGCGTAGACCGCCTCGTCGTACCATGATTGGTGCCGGAACTCGACGACGTAGCGGTGGTGCGGCGGCAGGGTGTTCAGGAAGTTCCGCAGTGCGTCGTCGTCGCGCGCCCAGGTCGGCGGAAACTGGGCCAGCACGTTCGCGATCTTCGGCGCGAGCGGCGCGATCCGCGCCATGTACGTGTCGACGAACTGCTTCGGCTCGCCCGGACGCTTGCGGTGCGTGATCAGCCGGCTCAGCTTCACCGTGTAGACGAAGCCGGGCGGGACGTTGGCCCAGCGCACGAGATCGTGCTCCTTGGGCAGCCGGTACGTCGTGACGTTCAGCTCGACGGTCGGGAAATGCTCCGTGTAGTACGCGAGCCATTCGCGCTGCGGCAGCTTCTGCGGGTAGAACCGCCCGCGCCAGTCCTTGTACGTCCAGCCGCTCGTGCCGATGAAGACCGGTCCCACGAAGCCCCCTTTCCCGGACGGTATCGTCGTACTGCTAGCGGTGCACCGTTCACGGGCCTAGGATGACGGCATGTCGCAGCGACTCATCGCGATCGTGGCGCTCGTCGGCGGCGCCGTCATCGCCGGCTGCGGCGGCTCCGGGATCGGTGCGCCGCACTCCGAAACCTCGCCGTGCGGGCCGCCGCCTCCGGAGCCCGCCCCGTTCGGGTATCTCGCCTATCCGCAGCCCGGCGCGACCGCGGTGCCGCGGTCGCCGCTCATCGTCATCGGCGAGGAGGGGATCTCCGTGCTCGATCTCGCGCCGAGCGCCGGAGGCCCGGCCGTCGTGCTGACCCCGCATCCGGTCCCCTCGCCGCTGCCGTCGGCGTTCCCCTCGCCGCTCGCCACGCCGCCCGACGGCGACTCGCTGCCGTTGTACGGCGCCGGGACGCCGCAGCTCGCCGCTTCGACGACGTACGTCGTCTCGTACGCGTATCAGGCGTACGCTGCGACGCCGCCGTGCGTCGAGACGCAGACACGCGTTCTCGGGTCGTTCACGACGTCCGGCTGACGAGGCCTGGGGCGTCGCGCGCGCAGTAACGCCTGCGGCGCGCGGAGTACCGTGCTACGGGAGAAACGCCACGCCGTTGGCGGCCGGCGGCTCCGCAAGCTCGGTGAAGCTGGTCTGGGTCGGCGCGGCTGCGTACGCGGCGCACGTCACGTCGCTATAGCCGGTGGGCACCGTCAGGTTCGTGGTGTCGTAGATGTAGAGCCCGTTTTGTGAGGCGTTGGAGCCGCTGTCGGAGAGTGCGAGCAGCAGCTTCGTGCTGGAGAGCCACGTGATCGCCTCGAGGTTTGCGTTCGGGCCGTAGATGTAGCCGACGCCGTTGCAGGCGTCCGCCGACGTGTCGGCGTTGTTGAACGGGATCGGTCCGCCGATCGCGGTCGGCGCGGTGTTACCGGCGTTGTTCAAGTATGCCTGCACGAGCGGAGCGCCGCTGACCGTCGCGTTGTACTCGACGGCGTAGTGGCCGTCGGTCCACGAGCCGATGTAGAACTGCTTGCCCGGCAGCGAGACAGACTTCGCGAAGCTGAACGTCGGGCTGTTGCCCGAGCCGCCGATGTTCCAGATGCTCATCTGCTTGTGCCAGATCGAGCTGTTGGCGATCAGCAGCTGCTGGTGCGCCGGATCCCACGCGATGGCTTGCGGGGAGTCGATGTAGTAGTTCGGCGATCCGCTCGTGATCGTCGTCTTGTTGCCGTTCGGACTGAAGATGACGATCTCCGACGTCGTGCCCGTGCCCCCGTGCGACGTGTCGAGCTCGTTCCCGTCGGTGATCGCGACGGCGAAGGTTCCCGCGCTGAGGGAGGTCCCCGACGAGACGTCGACGACACCGGTCGCGCCGGCGCCGCTGACCTTCGCGAGGTTATTGCTCGACTCGACGTAGTCGCCGTTCAGGACGAACTCCGAGAGGGCGTCGGTTCCGCTGGGAGCCTCGTCGGCGACGGCGACGGCCCTGGTCGTCGGATCGTACGCGATGCCGTCCGGCACGGTCACGTCGCCGGTGACCGTCGTCGAGGAGGCGGTCCCCGTCGCGATCGCGCCCGCCGGGATGCACGCCATGTTGCCCGCGTTCGGGCCGCCGGTGTTGGAGTTGCCCACGAGCAGATCGCCGTCGCCGTCCCAGGTCAGCGCGAGCGGATCGTTGATGTCGGGATTGCCCTCGTTGGTCGAATTCGTCACCGCCAGGGTCGCCGGGGAGTACGCGCTCAGCGACGACTGGCTCCCGTTGACGTTGAAGAGATTGATCTGTCCCGGATTCGCCTCTTCGATCACGGCGAGGAAGTTGTGGGACGGCGGCGCGACGCCGGTCGAGAACTTGAAGTTCATCGCCGTCGAGTACGACAAGCCGTCGCTGCCGCTCGGCGGCACGCCCTTCACGTTGACGGTCACGTTCGTCACGGTGCTGTTGCTCGGCGTGAGCGTGAAGGTCTGCGCGGACTGGTTGATCGTGAAGCTGACGGTACCGCCGTTGCCGTTGATCGTCCCCGAATTGGTTTGGTAGATCGAAGTGTTGTCCTCGATCTGCAGCGAGGGAAGGCCCGGGCCGGCGATGGTTTTTCCGGCCGGATCCGTGTACGACACCGTGAACGCGACGGGGGACGTTCCGACCGACCCGAAGGTCGAGCCGCTCGCCACCGTGCCGACCGCGCAGGTTCCGGAGCCGGTCACGGTGATCGCGTTTGCGTTCGCGTCCAGCGTGATGTTGAACGAGTTCGCCTTGCCGGCGACGACGGGCTCGGTCGAGACTTGCTGCGAGAGGATGTTGCCGGTGCCGGTGCTGTTGTCGTACGACGTGATGGTGAACTGATCGCTGCCGGGCGGCACCTGCACCGCGATCTGGCACGTCCACGGGCCGGAGCCGCTGCACGGCGAGCCCGGTGAGTTCCCCGACCCGTTCGTCACCGCCGTGACCGAGTTGACGCTCACGGCGGGAGCGCTGCCGTTGACCTTGGTCAGGTCGATGCGGACCGACTTGGTCGCTGCGGAGACATACTGCGGCGTGCGCCTCTTCGCGCCGCTCGTCGCTGTATTGCTCGTCGGCTTCGGGATCGTGATGGTGAACGTCGCGTTCGCCAGCGGTCCGGTGGACGAGGACGGCTGCGCGCCGTCCGCCGCGCGCGGGATCGTCGTGTGAGATCCGGCGCCGCACGCCGCTACCGACGCCGCGAGCAGCGCCGACGCGACCGTACGAACAATTCTAAGACTGAGCCGCTTCATACAAGAACCGATCCTGCCGCCGAACCCGACCGGCGTACGAGAACAACGAAGTGAAGAAAGTCGAATGCGCGTCGTTACTTGTGGCGGTGCTTCGCGCTCGCGCCGATCGACGAAGTCGCGTAGGTGACGGTCAGCGCGATACCGGTGCTGCGTAACGAGGACGCGAAAAGAGGCCGGGATCGTGAAAATGGACGAACGCCGCGTCTGAAAACGCGGTTCGCGAGCGAGGAGCGATCGACGGACGCCGCCCAGCCGAAACACACCCGGGAACGATCGCGAGGGCGATTATCGCGCTGGCATTTGGCTTGGACGGTCCAAGCCCCTACCTCGGGCGAGCTCCCGAGGTATTTTGTAAGCAAACTTTGGCGACGCCGTCATCGCCGGGTGCGGCGGGGCGGCCGCACCGGGGTGGGTCCGCCGCACTCCCGGAACCTCGCCGTGCGGGCCGTCGGCCCCCGAGCGGTCGCGGCCGGCTATCTGGCCTGTGCGCAGGCGTCGGGTCCGCCGCCGCGCCTCCGGGGTCGTTCACGGCGTCCGGCTCACGAGGGCTCCGGTGTCGGCGCACGCGCAGTAACGCGCGCGGCGTGCGGAGTAGACGCTCGATCGTGATCCTCACCACGGATCGGCTGACGCTGCGCGAGCCCGAGGACGCCGACGCGGAGATCGTACGCGACTACTATCGTCGGAACGCGGAGCGCTTCATGCCGTGGGATCCGCCGCGCGGCGACGACGTGGCGTGGCATCGTGCATGGATCGATCAGGTGCGCGGAAGGCGTTACGACGGCAAACCGACCGTGTTTCTCGCCTTCGACGGCGCGAGCGGTGGACTCGTCGCCGTCGTCGATCTGCACGGATTCACGCGCGACGGCGACGCGATGATCGCGTATTCCGTCGACGGCGCGTACGAAGGGAAAGGCTACGCGAGCGAAGCGGTCGCCGCGACGATCGCGTACGCCGCGGACGCGATCGGCGTGGCGCGACTCAGCGCGTATTACGACCCGGCGAACGCGCGGAGCGAGCGGCTGCTGGAACGCGCGGGCTTCACGGTCGTCATGCGCACCCCGGTCGTCCCGGGATTCGAGCGGCTGATGCGCGTGCAGAACGTCGCCGTGCGAACGTTGCGGAGCTGAGCCCGCGGCGCGCGCTGCGCGCCACGGGCAGACGCTCGCAGAGGCTAGTTTCGGCTGGGATAGATGCCGGTGAGGGCGATGATGTAGGTCATCACGAGATACGGCTGTTGGTTCGGGTGCGGCTGATTGCCGCCGTAGCTGGCGACCATCGCGGCGCTCATCGTCGTCGATTGCTGCGGCGACGCGCCCCCGGAATAGATCTGCGCGGGCGCGGCGTTCGCGGGGAACGCGTTCTCCGGCTTGGAGATGGTACCGGCGTTCGACGACGCTTTGACGTAGTGCGTATGCGTCGGCGTCTCACCGAGCGTCAACGTATGGTTCTCCTCGCCAGTGTATTGGCCCAAAATGTATCCGGCGCCCTGATGCATCGCGACCGCGCCGCGCAGATCGGGCAGCGCGAAGGTGGTCCGCCCGTCGCCGCCGTACGTCGTGCCGAGCAGCGAGAACAGCGCCTGGTTCTGGTTGATGGGGAGCAGCTGGCCGTTGCACATCGCCCATCCCTTCGGCGCGAAGTTGAAGGCGACGAGCTTGATCTCGCTCAAGAACGGTGTCGACATCGCTTCCTTTCGTGCGTTCGCGGATGCCGGGCTAGCTGCGCGGCGGGTAGACGCCCTGCAGTGCGATGCAGAAGTTCAGCGTCAGCGTTGGCATCATGTTGTTGTGCGCGAAGTTGCTGCCCGACGGAATGAGCATGAACGGGCTCATCTGCTGCTGCGCGTTGCTGTTTCCGTAGAGGTTGATGCCGTTCGGCGCACTCGGGACGTTGTTGCCCGGAGTCGTCTGGGTGGCGTTCAGGGGGGTGTCGTCCGCTGAGACTTGGTGCGTGTGTGCGGGCATCTCGGGCTCGATGAGGGTGACGGTCGCGCTCCCGACCGTCTCGCCGACAGCGTAGTTCGAGGTCCCGGGGCTTTGCCCGGCGGCGATCGCGACGCAGCCCTGGAAGTTCGGCAACGCGAACGTCGCCTTGCCGTCGCCCCCATAGTAGGTGCCGATCAGCGAGAACAGCGCGGTGTTCTGCGAGATGGGCAGGAGCTGGCCGTCGCACGTCGCCCACCCGCGCGGCGCGAAGTTGAACGGAAAGGCGCGGATCTCCGCGACATATGGTTGTGACATGGCGTTACGACTGCGTCGGGTAGATGCCGTACAGGCAGATGATGAAGGTGATCGCCAACGAGGGTTGGCGGTTTTCGTGCGGTTGGCTTCCTCCCGCGCTCGACGTCACGACCATCGGTTTCAACGCTCCCGTGTGGATCGAGTAGACCTTGTCGCCCGACGTGCTGCCGTACAGCGCGTTCGTCGGGTCCGTCTTGGTGGTCGCCGACGTGCTGCTCTCGGCGATGGGCACGTGCGTGTGCGACGGCGTCTGCGGACCGGTCAGCGTAACGGACTCGACGCCGCCGGACTGGCCGATCACGTACGTCGTCCCCGTGTGCTTGCTCGTCCCCTGGTGGACTGGCACGCGGCCGCCGAGGTTCGGAAGGTTGAACGTGCTTTGACCGTCGCCGCCGTAGGTCGTCCCGATCAAGGTGAACAAGGCGTCGTTCTCGCTGATCCCGACCGAGGCGCCGTTGCAGAAAGCCCAGCCGGCGGGCGCGAAGTTGCCTGCGAAGGTGCGAACCTCACCGATATATGCGGCCATGAGTTCCTTTCACCGCGGTCGCTCGCGGATGACGGCACGCTGTGAAAACGTGGGATGCACGGCGCGGCAGGCGCGTGCAAACGGCGACGTCGTGACCAAACCGCATCCACCTCGCCTCCCCACGGCGTGCACACCGAAACGGCCAGCCCGGCGACGAGAAGAAGCTTCCGGTCCGGGCTGCGGGGCGACTATTCGCCGGTCCGAACCGGCCCCCTGTTCGAAGCCCTCGGGTTCGGCGCGGGGAGGCTGAGATGTCGCAACAGGGCTTCGACGCGCTGCGCGCGCGCGTGTGGGACGACGCGGCGCTCGCGGCCGAGCTGGCCGGAATTCCGGACGAGCGCTTCGCGGATGCGCTCGTTTCGCGCGCTCGTGAGTTGGGCTTCGAGGTTGAGCCGGTCGACGTCGCCGCAGCGCTGAAGGCGGGCCGGGGCGACTGGCTGATGCGATGGATCCGTTGACCGGCGGACTCGGCCCGTGGACCCCGATCAGGATCTCGGGACCGCCGCAGAACCCGGTCGTCGAATGGGCCGTGATCGGCGCGCCGTTCGCGGAGCCGTTCTTCGAGCAGAGCGCGCACGCCGCGATGGAGCGTCCGTTCAATCTCGCGTTCGCGCGCCGGACGCCGTTCGCGGCGCTCGAACGGCTCGCCGACGAAGAGTCGGGGCTCGAACCGGACGGGCTGATCTTCCACATGTCGCGCTGCGGCTCGACGCTCGTCGCGCAGATGCTGGCGCGACTCGATGCGACGATTGTGCTCTCGGAAGCGCAGCCGTTCGAGGCGGTGCTGCGACCGTACCGCCTCACGGGCGGCGATCCGGACGGCGCCCTCACGGTGCGCCGGCTGCGCGCGCTCGCGGCGGTGCTCGGCCGCCCCCACCGCAACGAACGCCGTCTGTTCCTGAAGCTGCACGCGCGGCACGTCCTCGAGCTGGAGATGTTCGAGCGCGCGTTCCCGGCGACACCGTGGATCTTCGCGTTTCGCGAGCCGCGCGCAGTCCTGCGTTCGCAGGCTCGTCAGCCGGGGACCGAGGTGCTGCCCGGCACGATCGACCCGCCGCCGCGCGGCGTCGTACCGGCGCGGGACGCGTTCGATGCGGACGACTACGCAGCGCAGGTCCTCGCGGCGTTGTGCGAGGCCGCGTTGGCGCGCGCGTCGTCACCGCGCGCGCGCTTCGTCGCCTACGAGTCGCTCCCGGACGGCGTGGAGCGAACGATCTTGCCCTGGTTCGGCGTCACACCCAACGGCGCCGAACGGGAGCGGCTGCGTGCGATCGCGCGCGCCGACACGAAGCGCGAAGGAGCCTTCGACGCGGCGCGCGACCGCGATCCGGTCAGCGAGGCGCTCGACCGCCTCGCCGCGCGCCGGCTCGACGACGTCTACGCGCGCCTCTGCGCCCGCGCCGCGCCGTAGCCGGCGACGCGCTCAGCTCGCCGCGGGCTGAGGCTGAAGAAGCGCGATGATGTTGCCTTCGGAATCGATCGCGTAGCCGAAGCGCCCGATGCCGGGAATGTCCATGACGCGGCCCTGCTGGCCGCCTTTCATCGCGATGTCCAGCATCGCCTGATCGATGTGCGGAACCTCGATCGTGGGCGTCGGCGCTTTGATGACGTCTTGACGGCGAGTGATCGCCGCGGGGATCCCCGCGCCCGCGTCCTCACCGGGCGAATGAACGAGGTACGGAACGTCCGAAGGCACCGAGGCGACGAACTCCCATCCGAAGACGTCGCGATAAAATTTCGCCGCCCGATCGACGTCGTCGGCCGGCAGATGGAAGTTGACGATCTTTCCCACGGTTCTCCGTTACTGGTTTTCCGGCAGCAGTGCGTAGCGCAGGCGCTGCTCGGGCGTGAACGTGATCTCGATGGCGTAGCGGCTCGCTTCCGGCTGCGGGTTCGGGTGCTCCATGCCGGCCCAGCCCGCGACGGACGCGCGCCGTTGCGCGTCGTGCGCCTCCAGGAGAGCCGAGGCTTCCTGCGCCGAAAGCGCGTTTGCGAGCTCGGTCTGCGCGGCGTACGTCGTCGTCCGGCCGGAAGCGATCGCCTCGACGAGCGCTTCGACGCGCGTACGGTTGGAGGGTGAAAGCGCCTGCAGCGCCGCCACGCGTGCCGTGGCGCGCGAGGCTGCGATTCGGGACGACTCATCGGCGCTCATCTGACCGGAGACGTTCGTCCGCGGACGGAGCGCCGATGCGAACAGGGCGCGGCTCGCGCGGATCTGCGCGGCGCGCGCGGTTTCGGCGGCTTGCGCTTTCGCGGAGAGCGTGCGCGTCGGTCCACGGCGCGCGCCGGGTCCGAGCGACGCGGCGAGCGTCGGATGCCGCGGCGACGCGGCGAGCGCCTGCGGGCTCGAGGGCGCGAAGCCGCTGCACGCGACGAGCAAGCCGTACCCGGGAGCCGGAAGCGCGAACGTCTGCTTCTTTCCTTCGGCGACGGCGTGGTCCAAGATCGCGCCGAGCTTGGGATACTGCGCCACGGTGAGCGTCTGACCGCTCGCGAGGAGCCAGCCGCGCGGCGCGACGGCGCCGTCGAAACGCCGCGCTTCGCCGACGATCGGCGAGTTCAGGACGTTCGCGGGTATCGCGTCGGCGGAGGCCGGGACCATGCGCGCGCGCCCGCGCGCGGCTTGGGATTGGACAGGACGCCCGACACCCGGGATCGTCCCCATCCCGCGTCCTCCGCATCCGCTGAGCACTGCGGCCGCGGCGGCGCCCAGGAAGGGACCGCGCTTCATCGTGTTCGGACCTCCGGTCAGTTTTGAGATGGGAAGATACCCTGCAGCGCGATGCAGAACGAAAGGACGAGGTAGGGCTGGCGATTTTCGTGCGCTTGCGAGCCGCCGACGCTCGAAACCATCGCGGAGCTCATCGCCACGGCCTGCATGCCCGCGCCTCCCGAACTGTAGATTTGCGCCGGAGCCGCGTTGGCGGGGTACGCCGATTGAGGCTTGGGTTGCGTTCCCGCGCTCGACGTCGACGTCACGAAGTGGGTGTGCGCGGGCATCTCGGACGCGATCAACGTATGCGCCTCTGCGCCGCCGGTCTCGCCCTGCGTGAACCCCGAGCCCATGTGGATGGGAACGCGGCCCTGCAAATTGGGAAGCGCGAACGTTGTCTGGCCGTTGCCGCCGTACGTCGTCCCCATGAGGGAGAACAGCGCCTGATTCTGGTTGATCGGCAGCAACTGGCCGTTGCAGAGGGCCCAGCCTTTCGGTGCGAAGCTGAAGCTGCAGATCCTGATCTCGGCCAAAAACGGGTTGGACATGAACGTGCCTCCGTGCCGCTAGCTGCGTGCAGGGTAGACGCCCTGCAACGCGATGCAGAAGTTCAGCGTCAGATACGGCATCATGTTGTTGTGCGGCTGGCTGCCGCCGGCGATGCTCAGCATGCTCGGGTTCATCGACGTCGTCGCGGCGGTCGCATAGAACGACTGTCCCGTCGGCGCGCCCGGAACGTTTCCGCTCGGACTGACCTGCTTCGCGTTCAGCGGAGTTGCATCGCCCGAGATCGTGTGGGTGTGGACGGGCATCTCGCTCGTCAACAAGGTGACGTACTGGCTTCCACCCTGTTCGCCGAGGTCGTACAGCGTAAGCCCGGCACCTTGGCCCTGCTGCAGGGGCGCGGAGCCCTGTAAGTTCGGGAGCGCGAACGTCGCCTTGCCGTCGCCGCCGTAGTACGTTCCGAGCAGCGAAAACAACGCGGTATTCTGCGAGATCGGCAGGAGCTGGCCGTCGCAGAACGCCCAGCCCCGCGGCGCGAAGTTGAAGGCGAAGATGCGGATTTCCGCTACGAATGGATTCGACATGATCAGGTCGTGCTCGGATAGATGCCGAACATCGAGATGATGAAGTTCAGCGCCAGAAACGGCTGGTGGTTTTCGTGCGGCTGGCTGCCGCCTTGGGACGGCGGGCTCTCGAGCGTCTTGAGCGCCGCGGTGTGCACCGAGTAGAACTCGGTCGTCCCGGTGTTGCCGTAGAAATTGCTGGTCGGGTCGGTCGCCGTCGTCGTCACGGGGTTGTTGTCGGCGACGGCCGGGTGCGTGTGGGAGGGGATCTGATTCGTCGTCAGCGTCACCGTCTCAACGCCGCCGTTGCTGCCGACCGTATAGGTGCCGCCGCCGCTGAGCGTGCCCTGATGGACCGGGACGCGCCCTTGCAGATCGGGGAGCCCGAACGTATTCTGTCCGTCGCCTCCGTACGTGGTGCCGATCAGGTTGAAGAGCGTCTCATACTCCGAGATCGCCAGGATCTGCCCTTGGCACAGCATCCATCCGACGGGTGCGAAGTTGCCGGCGAACATGCGGATCTCGCCGACGAAGGGTTGGCCCATACGTTCATGTACTCCATCAGGGTTTGAAGGCCGACGCCAGGGGGTGGTTCGTAGTCTTGTGAAACGCCACGAACGTCGGCCCCGCACCGAACGCATTCCCGAACTGGTCGTAACATGGACTGCACGGCTGACCCGTGCCGGTGGGATATCCCGCTGATCCCGGGACGTTCAGATTCGACACGTCGTAGATGTAGAACCCTTGATACGTGCCGTCGTAGGTTTGCACGCCGATCAGCAACTTGTGACTCGTGAGGAACTTCAACGAGTTGACGAACACCTCGTAGCCGTTCGCTCCGGCGCCGGGATCGAACGCGTACGTGCTGCCGCCGGAGGTCGTCGTCCCGTCGAACGGGATCGGCGCGCCTTGCAGCGTCGGGGCGCTCGCCCCGTCGTTGTAGACCTGGACGAACATCGCCCCGTTCTGGTCTTCACCCGAGACCGCGATGTAGCCCGTGCTCGAGACGGCGACGTGGTTCGGCGAGAACCAGCTGCTCGCCGGGGTGGTCCCCGCGCTGACCATGACGTACGACCACACCGGCGAGGTCTGCGAGCCGGACGTGGTGCGCCAGGCATCGAGGTACGCCGTCGTCCCGGTCGCGGTGTTGTTGTTGTTGTTCGCGATGCCGCTCGCGGTGATGAGGTACCCCGTGCTCGAGTCGTACGCGATGTCGGCGAGGCCGAGCGTGTTGTCCGAGTCGTTGAGCGTCGCGGTGCTGCCGTCGGGATGCTTGAACACGACCTCCGACGTGCTCGGCGGCTCACCGCCGGGGTTTTGGTTGAGCGGATTGCTGGTCGGCGGGTTCGAGCCGTTGCCGATCGAGACCGCGTACGAGCCCGCGGGATTCTGCGCGGACGTGGGCAATGTGATGACGCCGAGCGCGCCCAGACCGCTGTAGTTGTTGTCCGTGACCTGCCGGGTGGACGACGCCTCGGTGTACGTCCCTGAAAGGACGAACTCGTCGAGCAGATCGGCGCTGCCGTTCGGCGGCGCGTCGTCGGCGATGCCGACGCTGCTGTCGGTGCCGAACGCGATCGATGCCGGGTCGTCCAGGTGCGTGCTCGTGATCACCGTCGCGTCCGCGCTCGCGCCGGCGGTGATCGCGCCGGCCGGGATGCAGGCGAAGTTCCCGAAGTCGGGACTCCCCGCGCCGCCGTTGGCGATCATCAGGTCGCCGTTCGTGTCGAACACCATGTCTTGCGGGTTGTCGACGTCGCCGCTCGCCGTCGGCGTGAGCGTCGAGGGGCTGTAGTTGGTGAAACCGGTCGGATCCGGCCAACCGTTGAGCGTCAGCAAATCGACCTGGCCGGCCGCATGCCCCGGCGTCGAGTTCGTCTGCTCGACGAGCGCGAGGAAGCCGGAGCCCGGCGTCGGGCCCGACTGGAACGTGAACGCGAGCGTCTCGGTGAAGCTCAAACCGTCACCGGAATTGTGCGTGACGGTGAGGGTGATCGGCTCGGTCGTCGTGACCGTCCCGTTCGTCGCGGCGAGCGTGAACGATTGCTGTGACTGGTTGACGGCGACGGCGACTCCGTTCGACGTCCCGGCCGTGGTGATGTTCGCGCTGCCGTTGACGGAGACTTCGATGACCGGCTCGCCCGGAACCGAGCCGGGAATGGTATTGCTGTCCGGATCCGTGACGGCGACGTCGAACGTGACCGCAGTCGTGCCGGCTCCCGCGACCGTCTGGTTCGCGGCCACCGAGAACGTGCCCGCACAGTATCCGGAGCTGACATTCACGGCCATCGTCGAGACGTTGGCGTCGAGCGTGACGCTCAGGTTGTTCGCCTTTCCCGCCGTGACGGGGAAGGTCTGCGTCTGCTCCGAGAGGACGTTGCTGGAAGCGTCCTCGGCGGCGATCGTCAGGTTGTCGCTGCCCGGCGGAAGCAAGATCGAGAGCGTGCAGACGTAGTTCGCGCCGCTCGCCACGCACGTCGAGCTCGGAACCGTGACGGCCTTCGCGCCGAGGTCCGTCGAATTGATCGAGCTGATCTGCGCCGCCGTCAATCCGTTCGTGGTGCTGTTCAGCGTGAAGACGAGCTTCTTCGTGGACGGCGAGACGTATTGCGGGCGCCGCGTCCCCGTCGCGTTCGAGGTGCCTTTCTTCTTCGGTGGCGGGATCGTGATCGTGAACGTCGCCGCGACCATCGGTCCGGTGTACTTCGCCTGTGACACCGGCGTCTGGATCGGAACGGGCGCCGGCAGCGAGCCGTGCGAGCCGCTGCACGCCGCAAGCGAGCTTGCCGCGAGAGACGCGAACACCGCGAAAACTGATGGAGTCCGGAACCGATTCATGCAGGCCAATCCTCAGCCGCCCGCGGCTGACTAAACGTTCGGGGACGGAAGCCGTCGCCGCCGACCCCGGCTCGAGCGGCGAAGAGCCGCCGCAACCCGCGGACGGGATGCGGCGGCGTCGTATTCGAGGTCGTGCTATCAGTGCGCGCGGTGCTTCGCGCTCGCGCCGATCGACGACGTCGTGTAGGTGACGGTCAGCGCGATGCTACCGTCGGTGCTGTTCGACGTCAGACCGTCGCTGACGGTGTCCGCGCACGATCCGGCGACCGGGCTGCTCGCCAGCGCAGTCGCGGTGATCGGCGTGCCGTTCGACGTGTCGTTCGTGCCGACCGACATCGTCGCGAACTGCGAGAGCGCAGTGGCGACGTAGCCGGTGCCGCTCAGACACGTGCCGGCGGCCTGCGTCAGCGCGTGGTTGTACGGCGAGTTCGTCCAGCCGGACTCGGTGAAGTATTCCGTGCCGGTGCTCCCCGTGCCGGTGGTCGCGAAGAGGTCGATCTCGGGACCGCTCGTCAGCGCCACGCCGTTCGGCAGATCGCCCGGTGCGCCCGCGTTGAACGCCGGCGCGTTGAGGCTCGGCTGGAACGACGCGGTACCGGACGTCGCCGTCCCGTTCGAAGCCGTCAGCGTCACCGGGTTCTCCGCCAGGCCGTCGTAGTCGAAGACCGCGCTGCCGTCCGGCCCCGTGAACGTCACCAACGTCGAGGCGCCGCCCGTGCACGTGGACGTCCCGCTCGATGCCACGCACGTACCGTGCGCGTTCGTGTCGGGGTCCGTGACCGTGACGCTGGCCGCATTGCCGTTGCCGTCGACGTAGAAGACGTTCGGCGAGGCGCCCGTCGGAATCGTGAGGCCGCTGGCATCCGCGGCCGCGACCGTCAGCGTCGTGGTCTGGCTCTGCGTGC
The DNA here is from genome assembly GCA_035650875.1 of Vulcanimicrobiaceae bacterium. Lineage (GTDB taxonomy): Bacteria > Vulcanimicrobiota > Vulcanimicrobiia > Vulcanimicrobiales > Vulcanimicrobiaceae > Vulcanimicrobium. The sequence goes on along the minus strand of DASRGU010000001.1, from coordinate 179,058 downwards.
CGGCGTCCCACGTCGTCGGAAGCGTCGAGATCTGCAACGAGGCCGGGATCGCGCCCAGCGTCACCGTCTCGGAGTTCTGCTGGCCCGCAGCGATCGTCACGTTGTTGAGCTGGCCCGCATTCAGCTCATTGCCCGTACCGCCTGCAGTGTCGAACGTCTGGATCTTGTACGAGTTCGTTCCGGGCGGCGACGGCGGTCCGTTGACCGTGCAGCCCGCCGTGCAGCTCAAGCCGCTCGTCCCGTTCACGTCGGTCTCGGCGGGATTGCCGCTGAGGCTCGTGCCGGCCGCGTTCGACGTCGCGGTGAGCGTGATGACGACCGACAGCGTGTTGGCCGAGATGTATTTCGGCGAACGGCTCTTCGACTTCGCCCACTTCGCCTTCGATCCGCGAGCCGGGATCTTGAGGATGAACGTCGGCGTGACCAGCTTGCTGCTCGTGGTCGGACCGCCTCCGCCGGGGTTCGACGGTGTCGTCGGCGTCGTCGCCGAACCGCCACCGCCGCCGCCGCACGCCGCAAGAGCGAGCACGGCAGCCAGAGCTAGATACTTGCGCATTCGAACTTCGCTCCTTGCGAGGTCGGCTTCACCCGCGTCCCGCGGAGGCCGTGGTGTGGTGGGCACAAAACGCGTCGCTGCTGCGTAACGAGGACGCCAAAAGAAGGGCCGAGATCGTGAAGATGCGCGAACGACGCGTCTGAAAAACGCGGTCGTTCGCAAACGAGGAGCGATCGACAGGCACCAAATCCCCCAGCCGAAACCGGCCCACGAAGAATCGTGAGGCCGACGTGGCTGGCATTTGGCTTGGACGGTCCAGGCCCCTACCTAGGGCGAGCTCTCGAGGCGTTTTGTAAGGAAACTTTACCGAGCGCTGCTCGAGCCGCGGTCCGGTAGGGACGGTCCGGACGGAGGGCGACCGGCCGAAGGCGAATCAGCGCCGGTCATGCCCGCGGATCGGATCGACATTCGCCACGTCGCGCGTCTCGCGCGGCTGGCGCTGACGGAAGACGAAGTCTCGCTGTACGGCGCGCAGCTCGGTGACCTCATGGCGCACGTCGACGCGCTCGGCCGGCTCGACACCGCCGAGGTCCCCGCGACGGCGCAAGTCGTTCCGTCCCGAAACGTCCGTCGCGCCGACGCCCTGCGGCCGGAGACGATGCTGACGCACGAAGCCGCTTTGGCGAACGCCCCGCGGGCCGAGCACGGCTTCTTCCGCGTCCCCCGCATCCTCGCCGAGGAGGGCTGAGGTGCACCCCAGGCACGAATCCGCCGCGGCGATCGCCCGCGCGGTCAACGAGCGCCGGACGTCCGCTGTCGAGGTCGCGGAGGCGATGATCCCGTTCGTCGCCGCCGCCGACCGTGACGTGCTCGCCTTTCGCGAGCCCACCCCGGAGTTGATGCGCGAGCAGGCGCGCCGCGTCGACGCCCGGGTCGCGGCCGGCGAACGGCTCCCGCTGGCGGGCGTCCCGGTCGCGATCAAGGACAACATGTGCCTGACCGGCACGCACACCACCGCGGGCTCGAAGATCCTGGAGAGCTTCGTGGCGCCGTACACGGCGACGGCGGTGCAGCGGCTGCTCGACGCGGGCGCGCTGCCCGTCGGCAAGACCAACCTCGACGAGTTCGCGATGGGATCGTCGGGCGAGAACTCGGCCTACGAAAAGACCCGGAACCCGTACGACCTCGACCGCGTCCCGGGCGGCTCCTCCGCCGGCAGCGCCGCCGCGGTCGGTGGGTACCTTGCTACGCTGTCCTTGGGAAGCGATACTGGCGGTTCCATTCGCGAGCCGGCGGCCTTCTGCAACGTCGTGGGATTCAAGCCGACGTACGGCCGCGTCTCGCGCTACGGGCTGATCGCGTTCGCCTCGTCGCTCGATCAGATCGGGCCGTTCGCGCGCAGCGTCGAGGACGCGGCGCTCTGCTACGACGCCATGGCGGGGCACGATCCGCTCGACGCGACGAGCGTCGACCGTCCGGTCGAGCCGGTGTACGGGCACCTCGGCCGGAGCGACCTTCGCGGCGTGCGGGTCGGGATCGTGCGCGAGTTCGATCTCGCGAAGCTCGAGCCGGCCACGCGCGCCTGCTACGAGACCGCGTACGCGGATTTGGAGCGTGTGGGCGGGGAGCTGGTCGAAGTGGATTTGCCGACCGCGGACTACGGTGTGGCGACGTACTATCTCATCGCCCCGGCGGAGTGCTCGTCGAACCTCGCGCGCTTCGACGGCGTGCGCTACGGGCTGCGCGTCGAAGGCGCGGACGTCGGCGAGATGTACGAGCGCACGCGCGCGCAGGGCTTCGGTCCGGAGGTGAAGCGCCGCATCCTCATCGGCACCTACGCGCTCTCGAGCGGCTACTACGACGCGTACTATCTGAAGGCGCAGAAGGCGCGCACGCGGTTCGCGGAGGACTTCGCGCGCGCGTTCGAGCGCTGCGACGTCGTCGCGTCGCCCGCCGCCTCGCAGCCCGCGTTCCGCTTCAACGCGAAGAGCGATCCGCTCTCGATGTACCTGATGGACTACTACACGATCCCGATGTCCCTGGCCGGCTTGCCGTCGCTGTCAGTGCCGTGCGGTTCGGTCGTCCCCGACGACGGAACGCGCCCGATGCCCCTCGGGCTGCAGCTGGCGACGCCGCTCTTCGAAGAGCGCAAGCTGCTGCAGTACGCGCACGTCTACGAGACCGCGACGCAGCACGCCCGCAAGCTCGCACCGATGTCGCCGGCGGAGGCGGGCGCGTGAGCACCACCGTTTCGCCGGAAGACGTCGTCGTCACGCCGGAGCTCCTCGCGAAGTACGAGCCGGTGATCGGCATCGAGTGCCACGTCGAGTTGAAGACCGAGAGCAAGATGTTCTGCGGCTGCCCGAACCGCTTCGGCGGGCCGCCGAACAGGAACGTCTGCCCGGTGTGTCTCGCGCTGCCCGGCGCGTTGCCCGTGCCGAACGCGCAGGCGATCGCGCACATGGTGCGCGCGGGGCTCGCGTTCGCGGCGGAGATCCCCGAGCACTCGAAGTTCGACCGGAAGAACTACTTCTATCCGGACATGCCGAAGAACTATCAGATTTCGCAGTACGACATGCCGCTCACCCAGGGCGGCACCGTACGCTACTGGCTCGAGGACGGCTCGCGCCGCGCGTGCGGCCTCACGCGCATCCACCTGGAAGAGGACACCGGAAAGTCGACGCACGTCGGCTCCGCCGACGGACGGCTCGCGAGCTCGACCGGTTCGCTGATCGACTTCAACCGCGCCGGCGTCCCGCTGATGGAGTGCGTCTCCGAGCCGGACATCCGTTCGGCCGACGAAGCGGTCGGATATCTCGAGACGCTCGCGCGGACCTTTCGCGAGCTCGGGATCAGCGACGTGAAGATGGAGGAAGGCTCGCTGCGCTGCGACGCCAACGTGTCGATCCGCCTGCGCGGCGCGACGGAGTACGGCACGAAGGCCGAGATCAAGAACATGAACTCGTTCCGCAGCGTGCGGCGCGCGATCGAGAGCGAGATCGTGCGTCAGATCCAGGTGCTCGAGAGCGGCGGCCGGGTCGTGCAGGAAACGCGCGGTTGGGACGAGGCCGCCGGCGTGACGCACAGCCAGCGGTCCAAGGAAGAGGCGCACGACTACCGCTACTTCCCGGACCCGGACCTCGTGCCGGTCGACGTCACGGCCGAAGAAGTCGCGGAGATTCGCGCGACGCTGCCGCCGACGCCGTACGAGCGCTACGTGCGCTACGTCGACGAGTACGGGATCGATACGAAGCGCGCGACGCAGCTCGTCGACGACGCGCGCCTCTCGTTCTGGTTCGACCGCGCCGTCGCCGAGAGCGGCAATCCGCTCGCGACGCTGGCTTTCGTGCTGGGCGATCTCTCGCGGCTCGCGAACGAGTCGGGAACCCACGTCGCGGGCGGCAACGTGACCCCCGAGGCGCTCGCCGAGCTGGTCGCGCTGACGCAGGCGAACGCGATCAACTCGAAGGCCGCCAAGCAGGTGCTGGAGACGCTCTGGAACGAGGGCGGATCGGCGAAGGCCGTCGTCGAGCGTGAAGGGCTCGCGCAGGTCAGCGATCGCGGCGCGATCGCCGGCATCGTCGACGAGGTGCTCGGCGCGAACCCGAAGGTCGTCGCGGACTACAAAGCGGGGAAGCTGAACGTCCTCGGCTTCCTCACCGGTCAGGTGATGAAGCAGTCGCGCGGCAAGGCGAATCCGCAGCTCGCGCGCCAGCTGCTCGAGGAGAAGCTCCGCGGTTAGGAGTGTCGACGTCGCGGCCGGGTGCCGCGTGTGGTCGTGCAGCGAGTGGGATCCGCTCGTCGAGGTGATCGTCGGGACGGCGCGCGGCGCGGCGGACGTCGGCTACGAGCCGGCGCTTTCACCGTACTATCCGCCCGGAATGCCCGGGCGTGATTCGCGCGGCGGGCGCGTTCCGCAGCTCCTCGTCGACGAGGCGGAACGGCAGCTCGACGCGTTCGCGGCGATCCTCGAAGGACGCGGGATCGTCGTGCGGCGTCCGGATCCCGTCGATCACGCGGTGCCGGTGAAGACGCCGGATTGGGAAGCGGCGACGGGACGCGCGAACGCATGTCCGCGCGACCTGCTGCTGGTGATCGGCGCGGAGATCATCGAAGCGCCGATGGCGCAGCGTGCGCGCTTCTTCGAGTACCGGGCGTATCGACGGCTGCTCGCGGAGTATTTTCGCGGCGGCGCACGCTGGACGGCCGTGCCGAAGCCGCTGATGGCGGACGACCTGTACGACGAACGCGTTCGCAGGGGGATCGACGGCTACGACCATGCCGCGACGCCGCTCCTGACGGAGATCGAGCCCGCCTTCGATGCGGCGTCGTTCGTGCGCTTCGGCCGCGACATCTTCTGGCAGCCCGATCTCGTGAGCAACCGCATGGGCGCCGAATGGCTGCAGCGGCATCTCGGCGCCGGTTTCCGCGTGCACGAGATCCGCTTCCGCGAACGCTTGCCGAGCCACATCGGCACGACGCTCGTCCCGATCCGGCCCGGGATCGTGCTCGTCAACCCGCATCGTCCGTGCGTCGACGAATCGCTCGCGCTGTTCGAAGCGAACGGCTGGCGCGTCGTTCCGGCGCCGCTCTCGGTCCGCTCGGGCGCGAAGTCGCGCGACGTCAGCTCGTGGATCTCGATGAACGTGCTGATGCTCGACCCGCACACCGCCGTCGTCGAGGCCTCCGAAGCGCCGATGATCGCGCTGCTGGAGGAGCTGGGCTGCGAGGTGATCGCGTGCCCGTTCGACCGCGTCTATCCGTTCGGAGGCGGCTTCCACTGCTGCACGACGGACGTCCGCCGCGAGGGTACGCTGGAGTCGTACTTCCCGACGCTCGACGCCTGACCCGATGCTGATCGACCCGCGAGGACTGGACGTCCTGGACTTCGACCGGATTCGCGAGCGCTACGCGGGGCAGACGCATGCGCCGCAGTCGGCGGCGCGCGCGCTCGCGTGCGAACCGGAGGCCGACTTCGCGGTCGTCCGCCGGCTCGTCGGCGAGACGGCCGAGATGCGGACGCTCATCACCGAAGCCGGCTTCTCGATGCAGCGCGTCGACGACGTCGACGAGGCGGTCGCGACCGCGGCGCGCGGCGTCCCGCTCGGCGCACGCGATCTGCGGGCGATCGCCGACGCGCTCGCCGCCGCGGCGGCCGCCGTGCGCACGGTGCGCGAAGCCGAGACCGAGCTGCCGCTGCTGCGCGAACGCAGCGGCGCGTTCCGCCCTCTCCAGAGCATCGTCCACCGCGTCACCGACGCGATCGACGAGCGCGGCGCCGTGCTCGATCGTGCGTCGGCTGCTCTGGCGCGCATCCGCCGCGGAATGGCACAGGCCCAGGACGACGCGCGCGACCGCGCCGCGGCGATCGTGCGCGCGGCGCGCTACGCGCAGGCGATCCAGGACGCGATCGTCACCGTCCGCGACGGCCGCTACGTGGTCCCGGTGAAAGCCGAGTTCCAAAGCCAGATCCCCGGGATCGTGCACGACTCCAGCTCGTCCGGTCAGACGCTGTTCATCGAGCCGCTCGAAACGCTGGAGGCCAACAACCGGCTGCGCGCGCTGCAGGCGCAGGAGCAGGCCGAGATCGCGCGCATTCTCGCCGAGCTCTCGTCGCTGGTCGCCGCCGAAGCGGCGCAGATCGCGACGAACCTGGCGATCTACGTCGATCTCGATCTTGCCGCGGCCCGAGCGGTGCTGGCGCACCGCATGCAGGCGGTCGCGCCGGAGCTCGTCGACGAAGCCGTCGTGGACCTGCACGAGGCGCGTCATCCGCTGCTCGACGAACGCGCCGTCCCGCAATCCGTCCGGCTCGACGACGGCGTCCGGATCCTCATCGTCTCGGGCCCGAACATGGGCGGAAAGACGGTGACGCTGAAGCTCGTCGGTCTCGCCGTCGTCATGGCCGCGTGCGGGCTGCACGTCCCGGCGCAAGCAGCGCGGATCGGACGCCTCGAGCGCGTCTGCACCGACATCGGCGACGAGCAGTCCATCGCGCAGAACGCCTCGACGTTCTCGGCGCATGTGCGCCGCCTGGCGGAGATCGTCGACGCCGCGAACGATCGCACGCTGATCCTCATCGACGAGATCGGAAGCGGCACCGAGCCGAACGCCGGCGCCGCGCTCGCCGTCGCGGTGCTCGAGCGGTTTCTGCAGCGCGGCGCACGCGTCGTCGCGACGACCCACGCGACCGAGCTGAAGCTGTTCGGCGCCGATCATCCCCACGTCGCGAACGCGAGCGTGCGGTTCGATCCCGAGACCTACGAGCCGACGTACCAGCTCGACGTCGGCTCGCCCGGGCAATCGCTGGCGTTCGCGCTCGCGCGCCGCATGCGGCTCGACCCGCACGTCGTGGCGCGCGCCGAGGAGGTCCTTTCCGCGCAGGAGCGCGACTACGAGCGCGCCCTCGCGGAAGTCGCCGAGGAGCGAATCCGTGCGACGCGCGAGCGCGAGCAGCTGCAACGCGATCGCGTTCATCTGCGGACGCTGGAAGACCAGGCGCGCAAGCGCAGCGAGGCCCTGGAGCGCGAGCGCCGGGAGCTGGCGAAGCGCGCCGACGCGCAGCTCGCCGACGCGCTGCGCGCCTTCACCGCCGAGCTGGAGCGCCGCGCGGCGACCCGCGGCGAGCGGGGCGCTCGCGCGCCGCGCGTCACGCCGGGCCAAGCCGACTTGCTCGCGCGCACGCTCGACCAGATGCATCGCGAGCTGGGTCTCGAAGCGCATCCCAGCCGGCCGCGCTCGGACGACGCGTCGCAGCCGATCGGCGCCGGCGACCGCGTGCACGTCGCTTCGTGGGATCAGGACGGAACCGTGCTGGAGGACCTCGGCGCGAACGCGCTCGTGCAGATCGGGCCGATGCGCGCCACGGTGCCGAAGAGCGACTTGCGGCGGCGCGGCGGCGCCGCGCCGCGCCGCGAGCCGCGCGCCGAGGGCGGCGGAGCGACGCTCGAAGCCGCGAGCACCGCGCAGACGCAGCTCGACGTGCGCGGGAAGCGGTTCGTGGAGGCCGAGCCGCTCGTCGAGCGCTGGATCGACGACGCGATCCTGCTCGGACACTCGCCGCTGCGGCTCATCCACGGCAAAGGCACGGGACTGCTGGGCAAAGGCCTGCAGGAATACCTAAAGTCGCATCCGTTCGCGCAGAACGTGCGCTACGGGAACGCGGACGAGGGAGGCGGCGGCGTGACGATCTTTGAATTGCGCTCGCCGACCGCATGACGCTCTCGCTTCGCCCACCTGCATGACGGCCTCGCCGTCGCCGCGCGACCGCGCGCTGCGCCTGACCGACGGCTGCGATCACGTCGAGACGATCGACGAGCTGGCCGAGCGCATCGCGCTGGGCCGCCCGCTGCGCGTGTACCTCGGGCTCGACCCGACCTCGCCGGACTTGCACCTCGGGCACGCGGTCGTGCTGCGCCTGCTGCAGCGCTTCGTCGACGACGGCCACGACGTCATCTTGCTCATCGGCGACTTCACGGCGCGGATCGGCGATCCGAGCGGACGCAACGCGTTGCGGCCGCCGCTGAGCGACGAGCAGATCGACGCGAACATGAAGACGTACGCCGCGCAAGCCGGCAAGGTGCTGGACATGAGCCGCGTGACGCTCCGCTACAACAGCGAGTGGCTCTCGAAGCTCACCTTCACCGACCTCTACAAGCTGCTCTCGCAATCCACCGTCGCGCAGATGCTGGAGCGCAACGACTTCAAGCAGCGCTACGAGACCGGAACGCCGATCGCGCTGCACGAGTTCGTCTACCCGGTGGCCGTCGCGTACGACTCGGTCGCGCTGCACGTGGACGTCGAGCTGGGCGGCTCGGATCAGCTCTTCAACTTGCTGATCAGCCGGCCGTATCAGACGCACGCCGGACAATTGCCGGAGATCTGCATCACGGTGCCGCTGCTCGTCGGGCTCGACGGACGCAAGAAGATGTCGAAGTCGCTCGGCAACCACATCGGGCTCACCGATCCGCCGAACGAGATGTTCGGCAAGACGATGAGCATCCCGGACGACGCGATGCCCGAGTACGCGCGGCTCGCCGCATGGTGGCCGGCCGACCGGGTGCGGCGGCTGGAGGACGCGCTCGACGCCGGCACGGCGTCGCCGATGGACGAGAAAAAGCGTATCGCCGAAGACCTGACGGCGCTGTATCATGGTCGGGACGCGGCGAAGGCAGCGCGCGAGTGGTTCGAGCGCACGATCCAGCGGCGTGAGATTCCGGCCGACGTGCCGGAGCTGCCGCTCGGCGGCCGCGAGAAGCTGGTCGACGTGCTGCTCGCGGCCGGATTCGCGGAGTCGAAGCGGGCCGCGCACCGGCTCATCGCCGAAGGCGCGGTGCGGATCGACGGCGGACCCGTCAGCGACCCGAACGCGCGCTGGACGGCCGGCGGCCCAGCGGTGCTGCAGGTCGGGTCCCGCAAGTTCGTCCGCGTCGTCCCCTGATCAACGAGGAAACATTCATACCAGCATGGCGCATCCGACCACGCACTCCGCCCCGGCGATCACCTACACGCCGGCACCCCAGGCCGACGGCCCGACGTTCACCTGTCCGCGCTGCGGGCGCGTCTACCCGTACCCGCAGGACCACGGCAAGCCGATCCGTTGCGAATGCGGCTGGTGGTACGAGAACCTGGGCCACGGCCGCATCGTCGAAGAGTTCCGCCCGCGCATCGGCGGCGCGAAGCAGACCGGCCCGGAAGCGGCCGCCGGCCCCGCATCCGAAATGACCTAACGGCGGGTTCGACGGCGCGTCGGCGGGCTCAGATTCTGGCCGAGAGCGCTTCGACTTCGTCGGCGGTCAGCAGGTAGCGCTCGCCGCAGAAATCGCAGGTCGCTTCGGTGCTGTCCTGTTCGCGAGCGATCTTCGCGAGCTCGTCCTTGCCGAGCCCGAGCAGCGCCGTTTCCACCTTTTCGCGCGTGCAGCGGCAGTCGAAGGCGACCGTGTAGCCGTCGAACACGTGCGGATCGAGACCGTCCGCGACGCGGCGGATCAGCGCTTCGGGGCCGGCGCCGTCGACGATCTGCTGCGTCACCGCGGCCATCTCGGCGGCGTTGCGCTCGAGCGCCGCGACGGTCGCGTCGTCGGCGCCCGGAAGCACCTGCGCGATGACGCCGCCCGCCGCGCGAATGCCGTTCGGATCGGCGAGGACGCCCAGCGCGACGACGCTCGGGATCTGCTCGGAGTTCGCGAGATAGGCCGCGACGTCGTCGCCGATCTCGCCGCTCGCGAGCGGCACGACGCCGCTGTACGGCTGGCCGATCTCGTAGCTCTTCGTCACGTGCAGCTGCCCGCGCCCGACGACGCCCGCGACGTCGAATTTTCCGCGCGCGTTCAGCGCGATGTCGGCGCGGCCGTTGCGCGCATAGGCCCGCGCGCCGATCGCGTGCTCGCCGGAGCTCCACGCGTCGGCGGTGATCGTACCGATCGGGCCGTCGCCGGTGACGCGAAGCGTCAGGCGCTCGCGCGGCCCGAGCGACGCGCCGAGCAGCGAGGCCGCGGTGAGCAGGCGTCCGACTGCGGCGCTCGACGTCGGCGCGAGGTCGTGCCGCTCGCGCGCCTCACGCACCAGCGCCGTGGTGACGCCGGCGACGAGGGAGACGGTTCCGCGGGCCGCCGTGGCGGTGACGATGCGATCCATGTCATGGTAATAACCGTTCGCAGCACGCGCACGTTGCGCCGGCGCACACCTGCGGGAGGCTCGGAAGGAGCGGGCTGCGTGCAAGCGTATCCTCCCCCGCATTCATTTCTTTTTTCGAGGTGCGGAGCCGTGACCAAAGCCGACATCGTCGACGCGCTCGCGAACGAGCACGAGCTGTCGAAGCGCCAAGCGGGCGAGATCCTCGAATCCATTCTTTCCGAGATCACCGGCGCGCTGAAGAACGGCGAAAAGGTCCAGCTGATCCCGTTCGGCAGCTTCGTGGTGCGCGAGCGCCGTGCACGCACGGGCCGCAACCCGCAGACCGGCGAGCTGATCAAGATCCCCGCTCGCCGCGTTCCCGCCTTCAGCGCCGGCAAAGGTTTGAAAGACTCGGTCGGCGCCACGCGCCGCGCCGGAGCGAAGAAGAAGAGCCGCTAGCGGATCACGACGCGCGCTTCGGCGTCCGCAGCATCGCTGCCGCGACGTCCACGTTCGCGCCGCCGACACGAAAGGGCTCGTATTGCTACGAACCCTTCTCGTTATTGGTCGGGCAGACAGGATTTGAACCTGCGACCCCCAGTCCCCCAGACCGAACGGGCCGCGTGCGGTGAAGCGGGAACCGTTGTGCTTGCCGCATTTCGATTCCGTCGAAGTCCGCCCGATTCCGCCGTCTTCCGCGTCAACGGTTGTAGCAAACGGTTGTAACACGCTCCGTATCTTTCGCGAGGCCCGCCCAAGAGTGCCAGGCATATGGCATCCCTCGCTGTTACGCCGGGACGGTACACGAACCCGTGCCACGGGTGGCCACGAACGCTGAAGGATAGGATACCGGAATGACTGACCGAGAGATCAAGGTCTACGAAAACGTGTTGGTGCGAGCCACTTTGCAGGACGGCTCACAAGTAGTCGGCCGACTCCACGTAACGCCGGAGGAAGGCCTCTACCACATCATGCCCGACCCCTCGCGCCCAAACACCGTCGAGGGCGGGTTCATGGAAGACATCTATACTGCCGATTTTGTCAAGATCGAGCGCGCTTAAGGATGACACAGCCGAACGAGAATCCGGTGCTTCAGCAGGCGCCGGTATTGGTTCCAAACCCAAACATCGCGACTTTTCGGGCAAGCAACGTGCTCGTAAGCCTCGACGGAGGCGCATTTATCATTGCGTTTTACGACGACCGTCAACAAAAGCCAGCCACCGGCGGAACGGAATGGAACCAAGAGAACCGGGCTTGGAATGAAGTCGTCAAGTTGTCTCTGAGCCCGGTTGCGCTCGGGCACCTTCGGGCGCAAATCGACAATGCCGTGTCAGTGTATGAGACGGCCATCGGTCATCTAATGTCACCGTCAGAATACGTTGAAAGCCTGAAAAGCGCAGTCCAGGACAAGGTGGTCGACCGTGCAGAGCAGTTGTTGAAACCGCCGGAACCGCCGGAAGAGCCCCGTTAGGAGAGTTCTTTGTCTAGTGAAGCGCCGGAATGGACGCCGTCCGCGAAATGGTGGTAGACGGCCACGATGCGCTCAAGTTCAATGCCTTCGCGCTGCTCCACGGCCAAAGGGTGCGAAGTTGGTTCTAGTTCTACCCAAGGCCGTATACCGATGCTACGAGTATGGACGCGCGATTTCAACGCAAACGTCGATGGCTCGTACGTCGGGAGAGATACGGAAACATATCCGAAAGCCGACTCTTGTGCGTGTCTTCCCGGCTCATCCCAGAGCCGTTGCATGCGGTCGTACGACGCATGACTCAATGAAATCCAGCAAGTCCACACAAACTGATCGGCCGACCCTTTCACGGGCAGTTCGATATTGGCGAGAATGAGCCGGTCCTCGCCAGCCTTGACTAGTTCGCCCTCACGTTCGAACGTGACCTCACGATCGGAGTAGTCGGTGAGCGGGAATGCGACCCGATATCCCATCGGCAACCCGGTGTGCACCGAATGACACGTGGAACAGACGAACGATGACATTGTCGTGCTGTAGGTTCAATGAAACATCAGAAAATCCGGCGCGGCACGTTTCGGCGAAAGGGACGTCGGGATTCTCGCCCATACCGATGCCATGAAGACGGTCACGCCGGGACCCTTTTAGAACACGCCGGTCTCGTCGTGGACCTGCTCCGGCGCTCGTTATTCGAGACCGGCGACACGCTCGTCGCTGAGGCGATACGCGAACTGCACGTCATGCAAGGCGAACTCGCTGCCGACGAAGCCGCCGGGATCGTCACCGACCTCTTGTAGACCGAACCCCGCGCTCGGGTTCGTCCGAAACTCGACCGTCGGGGTACCCCCGAAATCCGCGCGATCCCTCGAACGACCGAGTTCCCGGCCCAAACGCCGCGACGAAGGCGGGGGTCCCCCCGGCATGATTCGGACAGGGGTAACCCCAGCATCGGGCTCGGGAAGGCGGGAGGGAACGTCGTGGTGCGCCGGGGTGGGGACCCGGGAAGCGTCGTGCTGCAAGTGGTCCCCGGTACCTCGACCCTTCGTAACACCCCTTGAACGAACGATGAAGGGATGTTACAGTCGGGCCATGAAGTGTCGCCTCGTCGCCTACTACCGCGTGTCGACCGACAAGCAGGGCCGTTCCGGGCTCGGGCTTCAGGGGCAGGAAGCCGGCGTCGCTGCTCACGTCGCGTCGACCGGCTGCGAGTTGGTTGGAGTGTACACTGAAGTTGAGTCGGGCAAGCGCGCGGATCGGCCGGAACTCGCGAAGGCAATCGCGCACGCGAAGCGCGCGCGGGCGACGCTCGTCATCGCGAAACTCGACAGGCTCGCCCGCAACGTACACTTCGTGAGCGGGCTCATGGAGAGCGGCGTGCCGTTCGTCGCGTGCGACAACCCGAACGCGAACCCGCTTACCGTTCACATTTTGGCTGCTGTGGCCGAAGACGAAGCGCGTCGTATCAGCGAGCGCACAAAGGCCGCTCTAGCGGCGTACAAGGCGCGCGGCGGAGTGCTCGGCGGCGCGCGTGCATCGAGTCGGAACCTGTCCGGTGAAGCACGCATCCGGGGTGCGCAAACGAACCGGGAGGGTGCGCGTACCTCGTACGCCGGGGTGCTCCCGAAGATGACGGCCCTCCGCGACGCGGGCAAGTCGCTGCGCGAGATCGCCGACGCGATGAACGCCGAGGGCTCGACGACGCGCACCGGCGCGGCGTGGACCGCTGTTCAGGTCAAACGCGTCTTAGATCGCGCCGCATGAGCGATTGCGGCTTGGTCTTGCTACGGGCCCGACTATGCGCCGTCCGTGCACCCCGTCTGCGTGGCAGCGTTTCGGGTTCAGACGCTTCGTCCATAGCAGTCCGGTCGTATCTTGCGGGCGAGGGGCATCCTCGTGGGCTGCGTTCGCGGAGCGGGTTTAGGACTGTCCAGACTAGTTCGGAGTGGCCGCCCCAAGGGTTGGGACCGCGGAGCGGGTTCGTGTCCTTAGGCGGTCCGGTGCGCGGGCGGTTTCGCAGGCCAGGGCAAGGCGGGTCCATCGTGTCCCGCTTTGCCGGCCGGTTTGTGTCCGTGCCACCCCGGTGGCACGTCGGGCCGACATGATTAGCGAGTGCCATAGGCGCCGTTGCGTTGGCTGCTGGCGTTATTATCGACCCACAGGGAGCAAGATGTACGACGGACATACTGGGCGTGCTGTACCGGCAGAGACGCTAGACGAACTGCTTTCGGTCGGGGTGAGTGTTCGTGAAAACCTGAAGAATCGACTTAAATGGATGACGACCTCGGTGGAGTCGCCCGACGGCGAGGAGTATCTTCAGACATGGGAACTTGTCCTCGCGACCCTCTGCTGGGATGTCGGCGGATCGGCGTTGCGGCTTGGACGCGATGAGGAGTTGCGCGCGGCCCGTATATTAGATCGGAGCATCATCGAGTATGCGTTCCGCTTGAATTACTACATCAGAAATCCCGACATCGCGGAGCGGCATTTTCGGCAAGTCAATAACTTCTCGCGTCATGTGATGAAAGCGTCGGCGACTTACAAGGGCGATATGACGCTAAAGCAACTCCGTCAGTACAATCAGTTCATCACTTCCGGTACGCATAAGTTCAGCAAGCCGACGAGTGACGACATGATGGAAGCGACGCTCTTGAATCTTGGCCACTCCGGTACCGCGCTCGCAGAAAAAAAGCAATACCTCGAATCCGAGTATTCTGTCGGGAGCGCGATCACGCACGGAAGCCAAGGCGCGATCCTAGACGTCATCGCAAAGCAGCCCAACGGATCGATTGAATATCACGAGCGGTCGCATCATTTCTCGCAGTTTGATTCGCTCTATCGTACGACGATGTCGCTAATTCTGTTCCTGAAGGCTATGGAATACCACCATAACATCGACATGGGGGCCGATATGCACATCCGCGACTTAGAACTGCGCTTCATGCAAAACGGACCGCTGAAGTTCTCTGTTTTTACGCACGTCCCGTTCGGTCCATAATGGACGGAAAAAGCATGAGCGCGGATTGGTCGTGGGCGATAAGTCTGAGCCGGGAAAACCGACTGTACTTGCTCGACGTCCTCGAAGATATGCGCGACGAACTTCAACTGAATCCGCGAAAGCCATCAATCCGGCTGTTTCGAAACGTCATACGGTACCCGGAGTTGTTCCCGATCGACGGGGTCGACGCTCGATACAAGTACATGGAGAAGTGATATGCGACCGCGCAGTTGCTGCAAGCGCACGGGATTGTAGAAAATGTTGAGGTTCCTCGGGGACAAAGCGGGTTCGACACGGTGATGATCTTCAATGGAGACCATGCTACGGTCGGGGCGCTATTGCAAGCCGTTGAGGCAACGTTCAAGTCCGACGCTTCGAAGGAAGGCTTGGCGAGCGCGTTAGCAAAGCGCCTACGTCCCTTCGCTGTTCACCTCGTCGTGTTTGCAACGGGGTTCACGGTGGCAACTGCGATCATTGAGCGGTCTCCGTGGCTTTGGATTCTCACCACGCTGCTTGTTGCCGCCTATCTGGTGGCAATTCGTTTCGTTCCTCGGTGGAGAGGCGGGTTGCAGGCGGTCGCACAATGGTCAGAGGTCGGCGCATTTTTGATCGCCCTTGCGACATTCATATGGGTTGTGACGCACACGACGGGCACACGATGACCTGGAAGTGACGCCGCGCGCTTGCAGCGTTTGCTATGAGCGTGGCTTTGTAGGCGAGCGGGGTGTCGGCGATGACGACTCCATGCTCAGCCATGGATAGCCGGCGAGCACCCGATACTGGATCGGTGCCGGTCGCATTTCGGGTGTACACCGCACGAGCGTTTCTCGCGTAACCTGACTGCTCGACGGCCACGTCATGAGGTAACACCGAGGACTTCGCGTGGGGCGGTGGCAAGCGAATCTTTACAAAGCATGACACCTTCGCGGTGTGACGGGCTTTGGCATATTCCGTTCGCGGTTTCACTAGACGCAGCAATGGATTGGCATATTCCTCGCACGTTTGCGTGGGCGACCGACGTCTGCTAAGTTAACTTTTGCTGGCGGCTCGAGTCGAAGCGGGTCCGCGGACATGGGCAGCGGGAGTGGCCCAAACAACTCTTCTGAGGCACCGTGAACGCGTCCAAGCACGCGCGGACGGTATCCGTACCGCCCGAACTGCCGCCGACGCTTCACGGGGCCGCAATCGCTTGAGACGGCGAAGAACTTCTCCAAGGCGCGACGCTTATCGGCGCGCGCGAGGCGAAGATGAACAACCAGGAACAACTGAAAAGCCCGCAAGGGCCGCCTTCGGTGGAGCGCGCACTGTGAAAGCGCGTACGCTCACCGGCATGGATGCGGCCCTCTCCGATCCGGCTCTTTCGACCGGCGCGCGGCTGACATACTATTGGCTCGCGCACCATTGCTTCGGCCAAAAGACGACGACCGTCAGTCAGTCGACGCTAGGCAAACTCGTCGGTGTGCATCGCACCGCCATTGCCGAGCATACGAAGGCGCTTGTCGTCGCCAAGTACATTGCCGAAGAGGCGTCTTCGGGCGGTGACGGCCGCTCGTCGAAGAAGTACAGGCTGCTGGAGATACCGCAGCGTGTCGTCGGAGAGCCGATGTCGGGTGAGCCGACGTCGGGTCATCCGCACACGAACGATAGTAAGAGTACCGATCATTACGCCTCGAATAGTGCCAAAACGCTTTCCAATCGTGACCAGGTAACCCGACGTCGGCAAACCCTGCGTTGGGAGAAGCCTGACGTCGGTGAGCACACCGGGGCGGGTGGTGCTGGGTCGCCGCCGCAGCCGGCAGAGGGCGTAACTGCTGACCGCTGCAGGGTTTCCCAGCATCGGGAAGAGGCGGACCCGGCGAAGAGTCTTCACAAGGTCGCGAAGCAACTGCGCTACGAGGGCGGCGATGAAGAGACGATCCTAGCCGCGCTCAAGGCGCGTAGCGATTCCATGCCCGAACCGCTCGAGGAGAGTGACCTCAAGCGGATTGCCAAAAAAGTCTGCGCGTGGAAAAAGTTCGACCCCATGCTGATTGGGGAGCGTGCGGCATGAAGGTCTGCATGACCACGTTCTCCGCACAGCCTAACATCATCGGTGCTGGCGAGACGCTAGGCACGCTGCGAGCGAAAGCGAGTGCAGCGTGAACGCGGCACAACATGAACCGCGCGCGGACGCGGCCCTGCTTTACAGCGTCGACCAGGTGGGCGCAATCCTCGGACTTCGTAAGTCGGCGGTTTACGAACTCATGGCCGCAGGTGAACTTCCGTTTGTGCTTGTCACCGCGCGGCATCGCATGGTCAAGGCAACGGACTTGGAGGACTTCATCGACGCTCGCCGCACAGGCGGCTGGAATCGGAGGTAAGCATTGGCAGTAAAACGAGGCCAGGGCTCATGCGTGAAGCGCAAGGATGGGCTCTACCAGGCGTCGTGTCGTATGGGCCTCGACGCCGATGGCCGACCTTTGCGCCCCATTGCATACGGCAAAACGGCCGCGGAAGCGCAGGCGCGTCTTTCGCGCAAGGTTGCGGGAATCAAGCGCGGCGAGTACAAGCGCCCTGACCCGATGACCGTCGGAAAGTTTCTTGCCGACCTGCTCGTCGCGCGCCGTGCGTCAAACGACCTTCGTGAGTCGACGTTCGCGCTTTATCAAGGTATCGTGCGAAAGCATATCGCCCCGTGGATTGGGGACAAGCGGCTCGACAAGTTGACGGCGCGGGACATCGACGCGCTGTACTCGCGACTTCGCAGCGGTGGCGCGAGCGAACGAATGGTCAAGTTTGTTCACGTCATCCTGGGCATGGCGCTTGCCCATGCGTTCAAGACGGAAGCCATCGTCAAGAATCCAATGCTCCGCGTTTCGGCCGTCCCGAAGTACAAAGCGCCGGAGCAGGCGACCTTGACGCCGGAGCAGGGCGAACACTTCCTGTCGGTGTCGCGGGACGACCCGCTGCACGCGCTGTACGTTCTCGCGCTCGACACCGCGCACGTCAAGGGGAACTCTTCGCGCTGCGCCGGTCGGACGTTGACTTGAAGAACCGGACCATCGCGATCCGCCGGTCGGTACGCTATGCGAACGACGGTCGGCTCATGGTCACCGAGACCAAGACGGGCCGCGACCGCTTGGTCCCGATTAGCCTGCGTTCCGCGAACGCGTTGCGGTCTCACTTCAAGGCGAACATGGCGAGCGAGTATGTCTTCACGGAGCCGCAGACCGGCAAGCCGCTGCGGAAAGAGAACTTCATCCGTCGCTCGTTCCGGCCGCTGCTCAAACGGGCGGGGCTCCCGCCAATCCGGTTCCACGACCTCCGGCACAGCACGGCGACGCGACTGCTCGTCCAGGGCGTTCATCCGAAGGTAGTCCAGGACTGGCTCGGTCATTCGTCTATTACGGTGACGCTCGACACCTACTCGCACGCGATCCCAAGCCTCGGTCGCGAAGCCGCCGACCTGTTCGACCGAGCCGCGTCGGCGGACTGAGTGTCGCACTCTGTCGGTTGTAGTCGCCGGTTGTAGTCGGAAAACGAAAAGGACTCGGATGGTGCGAGCCCTTGTCGTATATGGTCGGGCAGACAGGATTTGAACCTGCGACCCCCAGTCCCCCAGACTGGTGCGCTACCAAGCTGCGCCACTGCCCGACGGGAGCCGTTGAAGGTATTAAGCCGTCCTCTGTTGTTCCCCCTCTCCCTGTGAGAGCGACGCTTTTCGCCGACGGCGGCTCGCGCGGCAATCCGGGGCCGGCGGCGTCCGGGGCGGTGCTGTACGACGAGGCCGGGAACGTGCTCCAGGAGATCGGCCTGTTCCTCGGCGTGACGACGAACAACGTCGCCGAGTGGACCGCGCTCATCGAAGGACTCAAGGCCGCGCTCGCGCACGGGGTCGACGAGATCGCGGTGCGTCTCGACAGCGAGCTCGTGGTGCGGCAGCTCTCCGGGCAGTACAAGGTGAAGCATCCCGGCCTCGTCCCGCTCCACGCCCAGGCGAAGGCGCTGCTCCGCAAGTTCAACGGCGCAGACGTTCGGCACGTGCGCCGCAAGGAGAACGCCGCGGCCGATGCGGTGGTGAACCAGGTGCTCGACGCCCACCGCGGCGAGGCGGGCTCCCCCGCTTCGGCGTAGGCGGCGAGATGCGGCCCGCAACGGCCGGGCGCGCGCGGCGGTGCTTGCGCGTGGGTGACACGCCGCGCCGTCCACGCGGGTTGTAGGAAGGTATGCGGCGCTTCCCGACCACCGTGGTGGTCCTCGCGATCGCGATCGTCGGGCTGATCGCGGGCTGGCGCATGTTCTGGCCGGGCGAGTCGGCGCGGTATCAGGCGGTTCGGAAGGTGGGCAGTCAGCGCTCCGAGCTGCACTTCAGCGAGACGATCGCTCACGCCAAAGGCCCGATCGCGCGCGAGACGTGGCGCTTGGACAACGTCGACGGCGTCTCGGCCGCGTCGTACTCGGCGGAAAACCGCCAGGGCACGCGGATCGCGAAGTTCACCGAGCCGATCCACGGTTACGACGTGACGTTCGCTTTCGAGAGGCTCGTGCAGGACGGGATCTGGGAGCTGCAGACGCGCCCGTTCCGCGGCGACACGAGCGAGGTGTACACGATCTACGTCGCTCAAGTCGCCGGCGATCGCAGCGGACACCATACGTTCCGCTTCACCGATCCGCACTATCTCGCGACGACCGCCGGACGGCAGTACGAGATTCGGCTCGACAAGAACAAGCCCGTCCCGAACCTGCTGACGCTCAACTCGACCTCGAGCGCCGATCCGCGTTATCAGAAGGTCGTCGACGACTTCGCGTCGTTCGGACCGCCGCAGTTCAAGGCGACCGTAGCGGCCGCGCGCGCGAAGCTGCTGAAGTCGTAGTCAGGCGTAGACCCGACCGCCGGTCTCGATGAACCCGCCCTCGTGCGAGCCCCACGGATCGTGGTGCGTGAAGTGCACGATCGGCGGCCGCCCGCGGTCGTGCACCAGCTCGCCTTTCACCGTGACGCGATCACCCGGATGCACCGGGACGCGTGGTGCGATCGAGACGTTGTCGATGACGCGGAACGTGCCGCCGCCGTCGCGCCGCACGTCGAACTGTTCGTGCTCCATCTTCGAGTGCGACCCGAAGAAGAACCGCGGCGGCGTCGTGACCGTTCCGGTGTACCGGACCTCCATGCTGCACCTCCGCTCCACGATCACGCGGCGGGAGGCGGACGGCGAGGGGGCGACGTAGCGCAACCCCGATGATCGGCGCGACGGCGGGGGAGAATACTGCGGTGCCGACCGCCGCCCGCCGCGAGCGTCCGCGATGAGGACCCTGCGCACCGACCGGGTCGAGCTGGTGCCGGTCGACTCCACCAACGCCCGCGAGCTGTGGGACGTGCTGAACGGTCCGGACCTGCGGCGCTATCAGGACATCCCGCGCATCCGTGCCGAGGAGTTCGAGCGGCAGGTGCGCGCGCGCCCGAAGGACCTCCGTCCGGGCGCGATCGGCCGCTTCGAGTGGCTGCTCCGCGCCGGCAGCCCGGAGATCGCCCTGGGCTGGATCTCGCTGCGCGTCAACGATCGCTCGCCGCGCATCGGCGAGGTCGGCTACAGCCTGCTGCCCGCGGGGCGCGGCCATGGCTACGCCACGGAGGCGCTCGGCGCCGTCATCGAGGAGGCGTTCCGTGAAGGCGACCTCGAGGAAGTGCAGGCCTGCATCGTCCCGGAGAACGTCGCGTCGCGGTCGGTGCTCGACCGTGCCGGCTTTCGCGAGGAGCGCCTGCTCCGCAGCGGGGCGGTGATCCGCGGACGGCACGTCGACGTGCTGCTCTTCTCGCTGACCCGCGCGAGCTGGGGACGCGCGCGCCGTCAGCCGGCGCGCTCGCATTCCTAGGAGACTGTTGTGCGCCAGCGTACCGAATAGCCGTTGCACGCGCTCCACTTCCAGGGCGTCCTGGACATCAGCCGCTATCCCGAGTTCCGCGAAGCCTTTCAAGACGCCCCGCGCGACGACGCCGTGCTCGTCGACCTCCGGCAGGTCACCGGGGTCGACTCGATCTTCCTTTCCGAGCTGGTCCTGTTCCGGCGGCGGCATCAGTTCGGCGTCGCGGTCGTGGTCGAGCCGAAAAGCAACGTCGCGTACGTGTTCGAGCTGGCGGGCCTGCGTGAGAAGCTCGACGTCTACGATGCCGTGGAGGCCGCGTTGACCGCGCTTCACGAGCGCTGATCGCGTAACGCTTGCGCCGGCGTTCCGTCAAGGAACTGCAACGACGCTGCACCGGCACGTGCGGCGCGCCGATGGTCAAGCGACGGCCCTCGCGAGCGGGCCGTCTCATAGCGGTCGTCTCGTCGGGGGATTCAGGTGGAGCATCGTCACGTGCTGGGGGAGGGAGCGGCGCTGTTCGCGTCCAGCCCCGTCCCGATGTGGGTCTACGACCGCCGCACGCTGCGCTTTCTCGATGTGAACGACGCCGCCGTCGCGACGTACGGGTACTCGCGCGAGGAGTTCCTCGCGATGTCGCTGCTCGACATCCGGCCCGAGGAGGATCGCGAGCGCGTTCGTGCGCGTTTCGCCCAACTGCCGGACCATTCGGGATGGAGCGACGAGGGCTGGCGGCACGTCAAGAAGGACGGACGCGTCATCGACGTCGAGGTCGCGTACTCGTCGGCGCCCGAGCGCGACGGCGTGGCGCCCGCGCTCGCGATCGTGCACGACGTCTCGAAGCGCAACGAGGCGCTGCGCGCGCTCGGCCGTCTCGCCTATCGGGACGCCGCGACCGGTCTCCCGAACCGCGCCGCGCTGGAGCGCGAGGCCGACCGCGATCCGGGGCCGGCGGGGATGCTCCTCGTCCATCTCACGTGGGTCACCTCGGCCTCGCAGCGGTCGCGCGACGCGCGTGACGGCGCGCTGCGCGTGGCCGCCGACCAGTTGCGCCGCATCGTCCCCGAAGAGGCGATGCTCGCGCGCTGGGGCGACGACGTCTTCGCGGTGCGGCTGGCCGGCGCGAAGTCGCGAACGATGAGCGCGCTCGCGAAGCGCATCGTCCAAGGGTTCGAAGTTCCGCTCGCGGCGGGCGACGAGGAAGTCGTCGTCATCCCGCGGGTCGGCGTCGCGTGCGGAGACGAAGCGCAGGCGATCGCACGCGACGCGCAAGCCGCGCTCGACGCATCGCCGGCCGGCTGCGCGGGGATCGAGATCTTCACGCCGGCGCTGGCGCTGCAGCGCGACCGGCGCGCGATCATCGATCGCGAGCTGCGGCACGCGATCGCGCAGCGGCGTCTGACCCCGCTGTATCAGCCCATCGTCTCGATCGAGACGGGCGTCATCGTCGGCGCCGAGGCGCTGATGCGCTGGAACTGTCCGGGGCTGGGCCCCGTCCCGCCGAGCGAGTTCATCGCCATCGCCGAGGAAAGCGGGATCATCCTGCGGCTCGGCGAGTGGATGCTGCGCGAAGCGCTCGCGCAGAATCGCCGCTGGCAGATCGCCGGCCTTCCGAACCTGCGGATCGCCGTGAACGTCTCGGCGCGCCAGATCGAGCAGCGCGATTTCGTCAAGACGGTCGACGCCGTCTGCCGGATCACGGGCCACGCGCACGCGGACGTCGAGCTGGAGCTCTCGGAGACCTCGATGATGCGGCGCGACGGCGTTTCGCAGCGCAACCTGCACGCGCTGCGCCGCCTCGGCGTCCGCGTCGCGGTCGACGACTTCGGGACGGGCTTCAGCTCGCTGAGCTACCTCGAAGCGCTGCCGCTCGACGTGCTGAAGATCGATCGCTCCTTCGTGCAGTCGATCGCGGAAGACGCCTACAAGGCCGACGTCGCGCGGCTGGTGGTCGAGCTGGCCCAGCGGCGCGGGCTCTCCGTGGTCGGCGTCGGCGTCGAGAACGCGAGCCAGCTCCGCACGCTTCGCACGTTGGGCTGCGACGAGGCGCAGGGGTACCTCTTCGGCGCGCCGATGAGCGGCGAGGCGTTCGGCACGCTGCTGGAGCGCGATCCGGTTCCGCCGCACATCGCGCTCGCCGGCTGAGCGGCCTGACCTCAGCGGCGCTGCGGCAGCTCGAGCCGCAGCGCGATGAAGGCCAGCATCCCGGCGAGGATCCGCACGAGGACGCGGCCGGAGATCAGCTTCGACACGCGCGCGCCGATCGGCGCGCCGATCAGCGCCCCCGCCGCCGTGCACAGCACTTGCACGTAGTCGCCCGCGTAGTCGCCCTGCGCGACGTGAATCACCGTCGCGACCAGCGAGGTGATCGCGAGAACGCCGTGTGAGGTCGCCGTCGCGACGTGCTCCGGGAAGTTGAGCAGCGAGATCAGGAACGGCACCTGGATCGGTCCGCCGCCGATCCCGAAGAGCGCCGAGACGACTCCGACCAGCACGCTCCCCGCGAGCCCGATGCGCATCGAGAACGACCACGCGTAGCGGTGTCCGTCCTCGTCGACCAGCTCGCGCCGCGTCGTGCCGAAGCCGTGTCCGGACGCGGCATGCGGCGCGAACGCCAGTGCGATCGCCATCGCACCGAGCAGCGCGCCGAAGACCTTGTCGAACCAGCCGCGCTCGAATTGGTTCGCACCGAAGACGCCGAGAAAGACGCCCGGGATCGCGGCGAGCGCGAACCACGCGACGCTGCGCACGTCGACGCGGCGCTGGCGAAGGTACGCGGACGTCCCGCCGCACGCGTTCGCGCACACGACGGCGAGCGAGAACGCGGTGACCGTGCGGGTCGACCAGGCCGGCTCGAGCAGCGCCACGACGGGCACGATCACGAAGCCGCCGCCGACGCCGACCATCGTTCCGATCGCGCCGACGAGCGTGCCGAACACGAACGCGGCCACGTCGAGACCCACGCCCGCTCGTTACCCATCGAACGGGCCGCGTCCCGTCAGCTCAAGCCGCAGAGCTCGTAGGAAAGCACGATCAAGTCGTCGACCTTCGAGGCCTGCTCCTCGCCTTGCAGTGCGACGTCGCGAGCCAGCGCGATGAGCAGCGCCACGAGCGCGTAGGCCGCGAACTGCGGCGAGGCGATCTTCGCGACACCCGACGCGTCGAGCCGCTCGAGATGGTGCGCGACCGTTGCGACCACGTCGTCGACCGCCTTTCGGCGCGCTTCCACGACGGCGTCGTCGGCGTTCGAATACACGTGCCACGCGCGCACGATCCCGCGCTCGTGCAGCGTCGCATTCGCGATCTCGCGCACCCAGCCGGCGAGCCGCTCGCGCTCTTCCTCCCGCGTTCCGGTCGGTCCGGAGAACCGTGCGTGATAGTCGCTGAGCGCGGGACCGCGCCGCAGCAGCGCTTCGCGCACCGCGTGCGCGCGGTCCGTGAAATAGCGGTAGAAGGTTCCGTACGCGACGCCGGCCTCGCGGGCGATCGCGCCGGCCGAGAGCGACTCGATGTCGTGCTCGGCGAGCAGGCGCACCACGGCGTCGAGCAGCCGGTCGCGCGAGCTGGGCTTCGGCGCCCGGTCGGGCAGCCCGGCTTCGACGGGATCGACGCGGCCGAGGTACGTCCAGCGTCCCCGCACTCGTCGGGTGTCCGGGTCGCGAAAGCTTTCGACCCGATAGCGATATGCGCGCCCGCTGACGCGCTTGATGACCTCGTACGCCACGGTACGTCTCCCAACGGCGAAACCGTACATTTGACGTCCCCAGCATGGCTTGCTCCCTGGCACGGGCGGGCTTGGTCGAAGCTTTACGCAACGTCCCCAGGACGAGACACAGCGTCTCGCGACGGCGGCATCCTTCACGCCGCGTTCGCATCGCGCTCACGGCGCCGCGCTATCGATGACGGCAGCCGAACGGATCGGCCGAACGGCGGCTCCCGCCCGCCCGCCCGCAACGCTAGGATCGAGCCGTGCTCTGGCTCGTGCTCGCACTCGTCGTCGCGTGCCCGCCGTTCTCGCTCGTGACGGAACGGCTCGCGCGGCGCATCCCCGTGGAGGCCGCACGTCGTGAATCCCGCCCTCGTTGAGATCGCCCTTGCCGTGCTGACGGCGATCTCGTTCTGGCTTCTCGACCGCTACGTGATCGGCTGCGAACGGCTATGACGCTCGATCTGTTGGCCGGTCTCGTCCTCGCCGTGCTGGCGCTCGCGTACCTGACGTACGCGATGCTGCGGCCGGAGCGCTTCTGAGGAGATCGCGATGTCCGTTGTCGGATGGCTGCAGGCCGCGCTCGTGTTCGGGATCGTGTGCGCGCTGGTGAAGCCGATCGGCGCCTACATGGCGCGCGTCTTCGAAGGCGAACGGGTGTTCCTTTCGCCGGCGCTCGTGCCGGTCGAGCGTGCGTTCTATCGCGTCGCGCGCATCGACGCGTCGCGCGAGATGAGCTGGAAGACGTACGCGTTCTGCGTGATCGCGTTCAGCCTCGTCAGCTTCGTCTATCTGTACGCGCTGCTGCGGCTGCAAGCGTTTCTGCCGCTCAACCCGCAGCACTTCGGCAACATGGCGCCCGATCTCGCCTGGAACACCGCGATCTCGTTCATGACGAACACGAACTGGCAGTTCTACTCCGGCGAGTCGACGCTGAGCTATCTCTCGCAGATGGCGGGCCTCGCCTGGCACAACTTCGTCTCGGCCGGCGCGGGCATCGCGATCGCGATCGCGGTCGTGCGCGGGCTCGCCCGGCGCCAGGCGAGCACGATCGGCAACTTCTGGGTCGACCTGACGCGCGCGACGCTCTACGTCCTCGTGCCGATCGCGGTCGCCGGCGCGCTGCTGCTGTGCTGGCAGGGCGTGCCGATGAACTTCGACGCGTATCCGACCGCGGTCACGCTCGAAGGCGCGAAACAGTCGTTGCCGCAGGGCCCGATCGCCTCGCAGGAGATCATCAAGGAGCTGGGGACGAACGGCGGCGGCTTCCTCAACGCGAACTCCGCGTCGCCGCAAGAGAACCCGACCGGGCTCACCGATCTGATCGAGCTGGTCGCGATCTTCCTGCTCGGCGCGTCGCTGACGTACACGTTCGGGCGCTACGTGAAGAACCAGCGCCAGGGCTGGGCGCTCTTCTCCGCGATGAGCGTCCTGTTCGCCGGCGGTTTCGTCGTCGCGTACTGGGCCGAGGCGGCGGGCAATCCGATCGTCCACGCGCTCGGCGTCGCCGGCGGCAACATGGAAGGGAAAGAGACGCGCTTCGGGATCGCCGCCTCCGCCCTGTTCGCGACGATGACGACCGACACGTCGTGCGGTGCGGTCAACGCGATGCACGACTCGTTCACCGCGCTCGGCGGACTCGTTCCGCTCTTCGACATGCAGCTCGGCGAGGTCGTGTTCGGCGGAGTCGGGTCGGGGCTGTACGGCATCGTCTACTTCGCGATCCTCACGGTGTTCATCGCCGGCCTGATGGTCGGGCGCACGCCGGAGTATCTCGGAAAGAAGATCGAGCGGCGCGAAGTGCAGCTCGCGATCCTGGCCGCGCTCGTCGTGCCGGTGTTCGCGCTCGTCCCCGCCGCGATGGCGTCCGTCATGCCGGCCGGGCTCGCGACGCTGAACAACGCGTCGGCGCACGGCTTCAGTGAGATCCTGTACGCCTACACGTCGACGGTGAACAACAACGGCTCGGCGTTCGCCGGACTCGGAACGAACCTGTGGTGGAACGTGTCCACGGGCGTCGTCATGCTGTTCGGGCGCATCGCGATCATGATCCCGGTGCTCGCCCTCGCCGGCTCCCTCGTGCGCAAGCAGTCGCTCGCGACGACCGCCGGCACGTTCCAGACGACCTCGCCGGTGTTCGTCGGCCTGCTGATCGGCGTGATCCTCATCGTCGGCGCGTTGACGTTCTTCCCCGCCGACGCGCTCGGCCCGATCGTCGAGCATCTCCTCACGCTGCAAGGGAAACAGTTCTGATGGTCTCCGTGAAACGGCCGCGCTCCCGCTCGCTCTGGGACCGCGATCTCGTCGTGGGAGCGATCGCCGGCGCGTTCGTCAAGCTGGACCCGCGCGTTCAGCTTCGCAACCCCGTCATGTTCGTGGTCGAGGTCGGAGCGGTCGCGACGCTGTTCTACGCGCTGCGCGACGCGGCGAGCGGAGGTGCGCCCTTCGATCTCGCGATCTCGGCCTGGCTCTGGTTCACCGTCCTGTTCGCGAACTTCGCCGAAGCGATGGCCGAGGGTCGCGGGAAGGCGCAAGCCGAGCACCTTCGGCGCACGAAGTCCGAGACGATCGCGCGCCGTCTTACGGGGAGCGGCGAAGAGCGCGTCCCCTCCTCGCAGCTGCGCCGCGGCGACCGGATCGTCGTCGAGGCGAACGAGCTGATCGCCGCCGACGGCGACATCGTCGAAGGCGCCGCGACCGTCGACGAGTCCGCGATCACCGGCGAGTCGGCGCCGGTGATCCGCGAAGCGGGCGGCGACCGCTCGGGCGTGACCGGCGGGACCCGGGTTCTCTCCGACCGGATCGTCGTCGCGGTGAGCGCGAACCCGGGCGAGTCGTTCCTCGACCGCATGATCTCGCTCGTGGAAGGCGCGCAGCGCCAGAAGACGCCGAACGAGATCGCGCTCTCGATCCTGCTCGCGGGCTTGACGATCGTGTTCGTCGTCGCGGTCGCGACGCTCGCGCCGTTCTCGATCTACGCGGGCGCCGTGCCGAGCGTCGTGGTGCTCATCGCGCTGCTCGTGTGCCTCATCCCGACGACGATCGGCGGGCTGCTCAGCGCGATCGGGATCGCGGGGATGGACCGCGTGCTGCAGCGCAACGTCCTCGCGATGTCGGGACGGGCCGTCGAAGCCGCCGGCGACGTCGACACGCTGCTGCTCGACAAGACCGGTACGATCACGCTCGGCGCGCGGCAGGCGAGCGAGATCGTCGTCGCGCCGGGCGTCGAAGTACAGGCGGCGCATCGCGCGGCGTACTTCGCCTCGCTCGCCGACGAGACGCCCGAAGGCCGTTCGATCGTCGTGCTCGCGCGCGCCTACGCAGGCGTGCCCGTCGCGGCGGGGATGGACGCCGACGGCGAGCTCCGGCCGGACGAGACGCTGCCGGCGGGGGCCGTCGTCGTGCCGTTCAGTGCCTACACGCGCATTTCGGGCGTCGATTTCGCCGACGGCACGAAGCTGCGCAAGGGCGCGCCGGACGCCGTGCGCGTCTGGGTTCAGGAAGCCTCGCACGGCACGGCGACGTACGCGCTCGCACCCGACGTCGAGCGCATCGCGCGCGCCGGCGGGACGCCGCTGCTCTTGGCCGACGAGTCGCGCATCCTGGGCGTCATCGCGCTGCGCGACGTGCTGAAGCCGAACATGAAGGAGCGCTTCGACCGGCTGCGCGCGATGGGCATTCGCACGGTGATGATCACCGGCGACAATCCGCTCACGGCTGCGTCGATCGCGCGCGAGGCGGGCGTCGACGACTTTCTCGCGGAGGCGACGCCGGAGACCAAGATGGCGCTGATCCGGCGCGAGCAAGGCGAAGGGCGGCTCGTCGCGATGACCGGCGACGGCACGAACGACGCGCCGGCGCTCGCGCAAGCCGACGTCGGCGTCGCGATGAACAGCGGGACGCAGGCCGCGAAAGAGGCGGCCAACATGGTCGACCTCGACTCCGATCCCACGAAGCTGATCGAGATCGTCGAGATCGGCAAGCAGCTGCTGATGACGCGCGGGTCGCTCACGACGTTCTCGATCGCGAACGACGTCGCCAAGTACTTCGCGATCCTCCCCGCGATGTTCGCCGCCGCGTACCCCGCGATGGGTGCGCTCAACGTCATGCACCTCGCCACGCCGCAGAGCGCCGTGATGTCCGCGATCGTCTTCAACGCGCTCGTCATCATCGCGCTGATCCCGCTCGCGTTGCGCGGCGTCGCGTACCGCCCGCGCGGCGCCGACGCGGTGCTCCGCGAGAACGTCCTGATCTACGGCCTGGGCGGCATCGTGGTGCCGTTCGCCGGCATCAAGGCGATCGATCTGATCCTCGTCGCGCTGCACCTGACCGGAGCTCCGTCATGACCACCGAATCCACGACGACCACGCCGCCGGCGCGCGAGGGCACGCTGCGCCATCTCGGTACCGCGCTCGTCTACACCGTCGTGAGCGTCATCGCGCTGGGGCTGATCTATCCTGCCGCGATCTGGCTCCTGGCGACGGTGCTGTTTCACCATCAGGCCCAAGGCTCGCTGATCTTCGAGAACGGACGACTGGTGGGATCGGACCTCGTCGGACAGAGCTTCGCGCAGCCGGGCTACTTCCATGGCCGTCCGTCGGCGGCGGGAAAGGGCTACGACCCGACGCAGACCGGCGGAACGAACGAAGGACCGACCAACAAGAAGCTGATCGATGCGACGCGCGCCGCGATCGCGGCGCTGAAGAAGGAGAACCCCGATGCGACCGGACCGATCCCGATGGACCTCGTGACGTCGAGCGCGAGCGGCATCGACCCCGACGTCACGCCGGAAGGCGCGTACTACCAGGCGCCGCGCGTGGCGAAGGCACGCGGCGTATCGCTCGACGTAGTGCGCGCCCTGATCGCCGCGCACGTCACGCCGCGCACGTTCGGTATCCTCGGCGAGCCGCGCGTCAACGTGCTCGCGCTGAACCGCGCCCTCGACGCGCGGACGAAGGGCGCGCGGTGAAGCTTTTCTTCATCGCAGCCGCGCTGCTCGCGTTCCCTGCGATCGCCGCCGCGCAAAGCGCGCCCTCGCCGTCGCCGCCCGCTTCGGCCGGGGCGGTGCCCGCACCGGCAGCGTCGGCGACGCCCTCGGCGATCGGCCCCGCGCTGTTCCCGAACGACCCGTGCACGACGCTGTCGGCGGTCGTCACGCGCCCGACGGTGACGAACGCCGTCTGCACGATCCGCCCCAACCACGTCGAGATCGAAGGCGGCTACCAGAACACGACCTACCCGGGTACAGGAAACACGGTCGCGTACCCGCAGCCGCTGATCCGCGTCGGCACGGCGCTCGCGGGGCTCGAAGTCCAGGTGTCGCCGCCGAATCTCCTGCGCACGTCGACGGGCGGGCCGGCGATCGCGGGGACGAGCGACTCCGGATTCGGTCTGAAATACACGCTCGGCGCGACGCCGAAGCTCGTCTACGGCGTACAGGTCAACTACACGGCGCCGACCGGCACGGCGGCCTTCTCGGCGAACGCGGTCCAGTCGATCTACGCGGTGCAGGCCGGCTACACGCTCGGCCCGGTCTTCTCGCTCACCGCGGGCGCGCAGGATCAGATCCTCGCCGCGAACGGCGCGTCGTACGGCTCGTTCGTGCCCTCGCTGGTCCTCGGCGCGAGCCTCCCCGCGTCGTTCTCGGCGTACGCCGAAGCGGCGCAGTTCACGCACGCCCTCGGACCCGCGACGCCGACGCGAACGCAATACATCTACGGCGTCTCGCGCGATGTCGGTCAGCGTCTGCAGCTCGATCTCGAAGCCGGGTTTTCGCCCACGAGCGCGACCGGACGGTATCACTACGTAGGCTTCGGCTTCGGATACTACTTCTGATCGCGCCGCCGCCGCTCGACCGAACGGTGCGCTCAGTCGACGCTGGGCGCGGCGGACTCCTCGCGCGGCGCGAGGACGAACAGCTCGGGCGCGCCGGCGGCGAACGCGCGCGCGGCGAACGAATGCGGCCCGAAGAGCCGCTTCGGCGTGCGCGGCGACTCGACCATCAGCACGTCGCCGTCGCCGAGCTGCGCGACGATCGCGGCGGCGGGATCTCGCCCGAACTCCAGGACGAACGCGCCCTTCGCGGCGGCGGTGTCGCGTGCGAGGCCGTCGGTGATCGCGCGGGTGCCGGCGTCGTCGTGCGGTGCGACGGCGACGACGCGCAGCGCGGCGTCGAGCCGCTGCGCGAGGCGACCCGCGCGGCGGATCAGGCCGCTCTCGCGGCGGCGGATCGCCACGCCGAGCACGATCCGCGCGAACGGACTCTCGCGGCGCGCCTCGGAGCGCGCGCGTACCAGCTCGCGCACCGCGAGCTCGCGCAACGCCGCCAGGTTCTCGGTGCGAAAGAAGTTCGTGAGCGCGGCGTCGACGCGCTCGCGCGGATAGACCTTCCCTTCACGCAGCCGCTCGCGCAGCACGTCGGGCGTCACGTCGACGAACACCACCTCGTCGGCCGATTCGAGCACGCTGTCCGGGAGCGTCTCCCGCACGCGCGTACCGGTCAGCCGTTCGACCGCGTCGGCGACGCCCTCGAGATGCTGCACGTTGAGCGTCGTGATCACGTCGATCCCGTTGCGCAGGACCGTGAAGACGTCGTCGTAGCGCTTCGCTCGCGGCCCGGCGCGCTCGTTGGTGTGCGCGAGCTCGTCGATCAGCGCCACGGCGGGGTGCCGCTCGAGCAGCCCGTCCAGGTCCATCTCGCCGTTCGGCAAGCGCGGGAGCCGCTCGATCCCGGCTGCTTTCTCTTGCGTGTCGGCGCGCCCGTGCGTCTCGATCAGCGCGCCCACCACGTCGACGCCTTCGTCGACGAGCTGCTGCGCGCGGTCGAGCATCGCGTAGGTCTTCCCGCTGCCCGCGACGCTGCCGAGATAGATCGTGAGCCGGCCGTAGCCGATCCGCAGCCGGTCGGCGAGCGCGAACGCGTACGGCGTGCGCGCTTCGTCGTAGGCACGTACGAGCGGTGAGCGCGCGGGATCCGCGATGAGGACGTCGCGATCGACCGGATGCAAGAGCATCTTCTCGGCGAGCGGTCCGCGCGGCACGATCGCGAGCGACGCGCGGACATCGCGCAGGTCGCCGCGCTCGATGCCCTTCGGAAGCGGGACGCGGCCGGCGTCCGCGAGCAGCATCGCCTCGGCGAGCCGCGATTCGTCGATCGCGCCGAGCGGCGCGATCTCGAGCGCGAGGTCCAGCGCGTCGCTGAGCGCGGCCGCGCGGCGCACGAGCGGATCGGGATCGACGCCGGGCGCGAGCAGCGCCAGGGCGGTCGAGACCTTGCTCGGCGCGACGACCGGGACCGTGAGGTCGTCCACGGTGCGCAACAGCAGCTGGCGCATCATCTCGAGGTTCTTCGGCTGGAACAGCCCGGCGGCGGCGCGGTCGACGTCCTCGTCGCGCACGATCCGGCCGGTCCGCAGCCGCGACTCGAGGATCGACGGCGCGACGTCGAGCGCGATCACGCGGTCGGCGCGGCGCAGAAACGCCATCGGGACGATTTCGCGCACGGGGTACCCGAGGATCCGTTCGGCGACCGGTGCGACGGTGTCGAGATGCATCACGTTGAACGCGCCGAGCACCGATTTTCCGGCCTCGCGCAGCGCGAGCGCGTCCTGCCAGCGCTTCGCGTGCGGCGCGCCGGGCGGGTTCGCGTGCGCCAGCTCGTCGAGCACGATGGTCTCGAAGTCGCTCGCGAGCGCCGCCTCGACGTCGAAATCGTCGATCGTCGCGCCGCTCGCGCCGGTGAACGTCCGCGGCGGGATGCGGGGCAGCGACGCCGCGAGCGCGTCGAGCTGCGGGCGGTTCTTCGTCTCGAGGCGGCCGATCGCGACGCGGCGGCCGGCGGCCGCGTGAGCGAGCGCATCGGCCAGGAGCCGATGCGTCTTGCCGGCGCCCGGCGCGCCGCCCAAATAGATCGTCAGGCGCGGGGTGAGGCCGAGCTCGACGAGGATCGCGGTCGCGCGCGCGGCACGGTCGTCGAATTGCGCCACCGGGTCGGCTTCGCAGGGCGCGCCGGAAGCCCCCCGAAGGCGCTTCGCGTGCGCTCGCGAACGATCGGCGCGGCCGCGTTCGTCCTTCTCGGCGTGTTCTTCGTCGTCGACGCGCTCACGCCGCAGCAGCTCGTCGTCGCCATCCTGTTCGGCGTGCCGATCGTGCTCGCGGCGCTCACGCGCAGCCGGCGCCTCACGCTCTGGCTGGCCGCCGCCGCGCTCGTCGCGGACGCGGCCGCGGGCGTGCTGAACGCGGCGAACGTCTCGTTCCGTTGGGACGCCGTCGGCCTGGCAAACCGTCTGCTCTCGGCGCTGTCCATCGTCCTCGTCGGGTTTCTGAGCACTGCCGTGCAGGAGCGCTCGGAGCGCGTCGGACGGCTCGCCGCGCAGGAAGCGCGCGCGCGGCGTGAGTCCACGCTCGCGCGCGCCGCCGATCGCATTCGCGCGTCGCTCTCGTTCGACGTGGTCGTCCGCGCGGTCGTACGCGAGGCGCCTGCCGCGCTGGACGCGGTCGCCGCGTGGTGGTTCCCGTCCGCGGACGGCGAGCTGTTGAGCGCGCGCGCCGGTTCGGCCGACGTCGACAGCGTCGTCGACCGGCCTTCGCCGGAGATCGCGTCGCTGGTGCGGCGTGCGCTGGAAGACGGGACGGTGAACGCGGTGAGCGCCGGCGATCCGCTGGGGCGTTTCGTGCTCGACCGGCTGCGTGCGCGCAGCGCGATCGCGCTGCCGATCGCCGATCGCACGCACGCGGACGGCGTTCTGCTCGTCGCGCTCGCCGAAGAGGAAGCGGGCGACACGCGGCTCGCGCTCGCGCGCGGCTACGGCGCGCTCGCCGCGAACGCGCTCGCGCAGGCGCGGCTCTTCGACGAGCTCGCGCTGCGCAACGAGCAGCTCCTGGAGCGGCAGGCGGTGATCCGGGACCTCGTGGACGCCATCACGCACGATCTGCGCACGCCGCTCGCCGCGCTGTCGATGACGCTGCGGCAAGCGGAAGACGGCGCCTACGGTGCGCTGCCCGAGAAGTACGCCACGGTGCTGCGGGAGAGCCGCGTTTCGGTCGACGACCTGCAGGCGCTGGCCGAGACGCTCCTCATCGTGGCGCGCTTCGAAACCGGCGAGCGCGCGCCGCAGCGCGAGCAGCTCGACGTCGAGCCGCTGCTGCACGACGTGGCCGCACAGCTCGCGCCGCTCGCCGAAGCGCGCGGCGTGCGGCTCGAGGTCGACACGCGCCCCGCGACGACGCGCGCGAACCGCGCCGACTTGCGGCGCGCGCTCGCCAACCTCGTCGGGAACGCGCTCCAGCACACCCCGGCGGGAGGCACCGTCTCGCTGGCCGACGGCCTCGGCGGGAACGTCATCGAGATTCGCGTCGCCGACGACGGGTACGGCGTCGACCAGCGCGTTCGCCGGGCGCTTTTCCAGCGCTTCGCCTCGGTCGCGGGCGGGGCCGGAGGCGGAACCGGGCTCGGCTTGTACATCGTGCGCCGCATCGCCGAAGAGAGCGGTGGGACGGTCCGATACGAGCCGCGCGTGCCGCGCGGGTCGGTGTTCACGATCGCGCTCCCGAAGGTCGTCCGATGAGCGCGCCGCCGGACGCGGCGGCGATGAGCGCGATCCGCACGGTGCTCGTCGAAGACCACGCGCTGGTTCGGGCCGGTCTGCGCACCGCGCTGCAGCAGGCGGGCATCGCGGTCGTCGGTGAAGCGGCCGACGGGGTCGCGGGGCTCGACGTCGTCGCTTCGCTCGCGCCCGACGTCGCCGTGATCGATCTCGGCCTGCCCGGCCGCGACGGGATCGCGCTCACGCGCGAGCTGCGCGCGCTCGGCGACCGGCCGCGCATCGTCATCCTCACGATGAGCGACGACGAGGAGCATATCTTCGCCGCGCTCGGCGCCGGGGCGCAAGGCTACTGCGTGAAATCATCCGATCCGTCGCTCGTCGTGGATGCGGTCCGCGTCGTCGCCGCGGGCGGCGCCTATTTCGACCCGCGCATCGCGCCGATCGTGCTGGCGCGCGCGACCGGACACGACGCGACCACGGCGCGCTCACCGCTCACCCCGCGCGAGACCGACGTGCTGCGTCTGGTCGCCGACGGCGTCGGGAACGCGGAGATCGCCGCTCGCCTGCACATCGGCCTCGGCACGGTGAAAGGCCATCTCGCCGACATCCTCGAGAAGCTCTCCGCCTCCGACCGCGCGCAAGCCGCCGTCACCGCCCTCCGCCGCGGCTTCATCCGCTAGGCTTCGTCTTCGCGGATTTCGAAGGACGGGCGGCGGCAGCCGCAGCGCTTCGGCGGCTCTTCGACGGTTCCGGGGGTCCAGAACGTGCAGCCGGCGTCGTCGTGCGCCGAGCGGCGGTGGCCGCATGCGGAACACAGGACGGGACTGCGGCGCGATCGCTCGGACATCGACGAGGACACCCAACTCGGTTCCAACCCGGTCACTCCCCCGGCGGCGACGGTTTGGAGGAGAATGCGACGCCGGGCTGGCGAACTCTTGCTACGTCGCTGGGCGTGCGGGTGCTAGCGGACGCGGCGGTAGAACGTCTCGGTGCCGCTCAGGTGCTCGAACGCGCCCTGGTGGGGCGTGTAGCGCAGCGTCTCTTTCGAAGAGAGCCCGAGGAAGCCGAGGCGGATCAGGCTCTCGTAGAGCACTTGATGGACGCGGTACGCGAGCGCGCGGTTGAAGCACGTCGTCACCCCGCGCGCGACGACGAGATGGAACTCGTTGAACGAGCCGTCGCAGGCGATGTTGTGCTGCGCGAAGACGATCTGCTCGCGCAGCCCCGGTTTGTACGTCGCGGTGCCGCGGTCGATGTCGACGTAATCCGAGAACGTCCGGACGCCGCCGGCTTCGGCGTAGCGGTGCGAGAACTCGTCCAGCATCTCGATCGGAAAGGCGCCGCTCTTCGCGCGCTCCACGGCGCCGTCGGTCGCGTCGGTGGCGTAGATGCGCGTGCGGTGGTAGAACTGCGCCTCGCGCAGCAGGATCGCGAGCGCGTACGCGTCGTCGCCGGAGCCGACGACCCAGATGCGCGCGTGCGGGAAGGTGCGAAGCCGCGGCAGCACGTGCTCGCGGAACGCGGCGAAGAACTGCGGCTCGCGGAACGGCGAGC
Organism: Vulcanimicrobiaceae bacterium; assembly: GCA_035650875.1. Lineage (GTDB taxonomy): Bacteria > Vulcanimicrobiota > Vulcanimicrobiia > Vulcanimicrobiales > Vulcanimicrobiaceae > Vulcanimicrobium. The sequence goes on along the minus strand of DASRGU010000001.1, from coordinate 143,841 downwards.
ACGCGTTGTGCGTGAGCGCGTCGACGAAGCGCGCCATCGCTTCCGAGTCGTGGAGCGTGCGCTCCAACAGCCCGGTGATGGTCGAGACGCCTTCGGCGCGCACGCGGTCGGCGACACGGCGCTTCACCGTTGCCGGCGCGAAGTCGCGGAAGTCGTAGCCGGAGACACGATGCACCGCCTCGAGCAGCAGGTGCAGCTCGAGGTCGGCGAGCCCCGGGGAGGACGGCGCGGCGCCGTTTCCGCCCGAGCCCGGCGGGGCCGAAGGCTCCGCCGGTTGAGCGGACACAGCGTCCGCGCCTTGACCGAGAAAACCGAGCACGCTAGGCGGCGACGTTCAGCCAGACGCGGATGAGCGCGACGAGCTGGTCGATGTCGACCGGCTTCGAGATGTACTCCGACGCGCCGGCCGCGAGACACTGCTCGCGGTCGCCCTTCATCGCCTTCGCGGTGAGCGCGATGATCGGAAGATCCTTCCATTCGTCGCGCGCGCGGATGCGGCGGATCGTCTCGTAGCCGTCCATCTCGGGCATCATGATGTCCATCAGCACGGCGTCGATCTCCGCGTGCGAGCGGAGCAGGCCGATCGCCTCGGCGCCCGACTCGGCGCTGAGGACGTTCATCTCGAACTCCTCGAGCGCGCTGCGCAGCGCGTAGATGTTCCGGGTGTCGTCGTCGGTGATGAGGATCGTGCGGCCCTTCAGCGAGGTCCCGCCGGTGCGCACCGGCGGCGCCGTGCGCTTGCCCTCGGGCAGACGCGCCTCGACCTGGTTGAGGAAGTACGCCGTCTCGTCGATCAGCCGTTCGGGCGACATCGCGTCCTTGACGATCACCGATTCGGAGAGCCGCCGGATCGCCGCGTCCTCCTGTTCGGTGAGCTCACGGCCGGTGTAGACGATGACCGGAACGCGCACGTGCGCGGGATGGCGTTTGATCCGCTCGATAAGCTCCAGTCCCTCGATGTCGGGGAGCCCGAGGTCGACGATCACGCAGTCGAAGCGCGCTTCGTCGAGCGCGGCGAGCGCCTGCGCGCCGGTCGAGACGGCGGTGACGGTGACCTCGCCCGATTGGATGAGGTTCGCCATCGCCGAGAGCTGCGTGACGTCGTCTTCGACGACGAGCACGCTGCGCGACGACGCGTCGGCGAAGCCCAGCAGGTTGTCGAACGCGGCGGTGAGCGCGTCCTCGCTGGCCGGCTTCTTCAGGTGCGCGAACGCGCCGGAGTCGAGGGCCTTCTGCCACTGCTCCTCGCCGGAGATCACGTGGACCGGGATCGCCTTCGTGGCCGGATCTTTCTTGAGCCGGTCGAGGAGCGCCCAGCCGTCGACGTCGGGGAGCCCGATGTCGAGCGTGATCGCGTCGGGAACGAACTGCCGCGCGAGCGAGATCCCGTCGACGCCCGTGCGCGCCATCAGCCCCTTGAAACCGCGGTCGCGCGCGAGGCCGAGGAGGATGCGGGCGAACGTCGCGTCGTCCTCGATGATCAGCACGACGCGGTCGTGCGGCTTGATGTCGTCGCGGTCGTCGTCGAGCACCTCGCTCGTCTCGACGGGCACGCGCAGGATGCGCGGCACGTCCTCGACGTCGATCGGCTTCGCCGGCGGCGGGACGTAGCCGGCTTCGCCGGCGACGGCGCGCGCGCTGCGCTCGAGCGGGTGGTAGAACGTGAACGTCGATCCCGCGCCGGGCTCCGACTCGACCGTCATGTCGCCCCCGAGGAGGCCGGCGATCTCGCGTGAGATCGCGAGGCCCAGGCCGGTCCCGCCGTATTTGCGGGCCGTCGACATGTCGGCTTGCTGGAACGCCTCGAAGATGACGTTGTGCTTGTCGGCCGGGATCCCGATCCCGGTGTCGTGCACCGAGAACCCGACGAACGACGCCGGTCGTCCCTCGACCTCGCGCTCGACGTGGCGCAGCGACAGCTCGACCGAACCGTGCGCGGTGAACTTGAACGCGTTGGAGAGCAGGTTCTTGAGGATCTGCATCAAGCGCGTCTGGTCGGTCTCGATCGCGTCGGGCAAGTCGTCGCCGACGTGGATCGCAAAGCGCAGCCCGCGCTCCTGCGCCACGCCGCGGAACGTCCGCTCGACGTCGTCGCAGATGTCCGCGATGCGCTGCTCGGAGATGTCGACCGACGTGGTGCCGGACTCGATCTTCGAGAGATCGAGGATGTCGTTGATCAGGGTCAGCAGGTCGGTGCCGGCGCGGCGGATCGTCTGCGCCATCTCGACCTGCTTGCCGCTGAGGTTCTGCTCCTTGTTGTCGCTGAGCTGCTTCGAGAGGATGAGCAGCGAGTTCAGCGGCGTGCGCAGCTCGTGCGACATGTTGGCGAGGAACTGCGACTTGTACTTCGAGGTAAGGGCGAGCTGCTCGGCCTTCTGCTCGAGCGCGCGGCGCGCTTCCTCGATCTCGCGCGTGCGCTTCTCGACCTCTTCGTTCTGCTCGGCGAGCAGACGCGCTTTCTCTTCCAGCTCCTCGTTGGTCTGCTGCAGCTCTTCCTGCTGCGACTGCAGCTCGGTGGTGAGCGCGGTGGACTGCTTGAGGAGCTCCTCCGTGCGCATGTTGGCGGCGATCGTGTTGAGCACGATGCCGATCGACTGCGTGAGCTGGTCGAGAAAGAGCAGATGGTTGTCGCTGAAGCGCTCGAACGAGCCGAGCTCGATGACGGCCTTGATGTCGTCTTCGAAGAGCACCGGCAGCACGACGATGTTCAGCGGCTGCGACTGCCCGATCCCCGAGGAGACCTGCAGGTACTCGGGCGGGACGTTCGAGACGAGGATGCGCTCCTTCTCGGCGATGCACTGTCCGACGAGCCCTTCGCCCGACGACCACTGCAGGGTGGCGCGACGCCGCGGCGAGGCGTATCCCGCGGTGTAGCGCAGAAGCGGCTTCTCGTCGACCGGCTCGTTGAGGTAGAAGATGCCGACCTGCGCGTTCACCAGCGGCGCGAGCTCGCTCATGATCAGCTTCGCGACCTGCTTGATGTCTTTCTGGCCTTGCAGCATCCCGGAGAAGCGCGCCAGGTTGGTCTTGAGCCAGTCCGTCTCTTGGTTCTTGCGCGTCGTGTCGCGCAAGTTGCGGATCATCTCGTTGACGTTCTCGGTGAGCTGACCCACCTCGCCCTGCGCGCCGACCTCGATCGTGCGCGAGAGATCGCCCTTGGTGACCGCGGTCGCGACTTCGCCGATCGCGCGGATCTGCGAGGTGAGCTGCGCGGCGAGCTGGTTCACCGAGTCGGTGAGGTCGCGCCACAAGCCCGCGGCGCCGGGGACCTCGGCCTGACCGCCGAGCTTGCCTTCGAAGCCCACTTCGCGCGCGACCGACGTCACCTGATCGGCGAAGATCGCGAGCGTGTCGATCATCCCGTTGATGGTGTCGCCGAGCTGCGCGATCTCGCCCTTCGCATCGAGGATGAGCTTGCGCTGCAGGTCGCCGTTCGCGACCGACGTGACGACCTTCGCGATCCCGCGCACCTGGCTGGTGAGGTTGCCGGCCATCGTGTTGACGGAATCGGTGAGGTCTTTCCACGTGCCGGCGACGCCCGGCACCTGCGCCTGACCGCCGAGGATCCCTTCGGAGCCGACCTCGCGCGCGACGCGGGTCACTTCGCCCGCGAACGCGTTGAGCTGGTCGACCATCGTGTTGATGGTGTCTTTCAGCTCGAGCATCTCGCCGCGGACGTCGACCGTGACCTTCTTCGAAAGGTCGCCGTTCGCCACGGCGGTCGTCACCTTCGCGATGTTGCGGACCTGGTTGGTGAGGTTCGCCGCCATCGAGTTGACGGAGTCGGTGAGGTCCTTCCACGTCCCGCTGACGCCCTGCACCTGCGCCTGACCGCCGAGGATCCCTTCGGAGCCGACCTCGCGTGCGACGCGCGTGACTTCCGCCGCGAACGCGTTGAGCTGGTCGACCATCGTGTTGACGGTCCCTTTCAGCTCGAGGATCTCGCCGCGCGCGTCGACGGTGATCTTCTTCGAGAGATCGCCGCGCGCGACGGCCGTCGTGACGTCCGCGATGTTGCGGACCTGCGCCGTCAGCGACGACGCCATCGAGTTCACCGAGTCGGTGAGGTCCTTCCACGTTCCGCCGACGCCGGGGACGACGGCCTGGCCGCCGAGCTTTCCGTCGGTGCCGACTTCGCGCGCGACGCGCGTCACCTCGGCGGCGAAGGCGTTGAGCTGGTCGACCATCGTGTTGACCGTCGCCTTCAGCTCGAGCATCTCGCCCTTGACGTCGACGGTGATCTTCTTCGAGAGATCGCCCTTCGCGACCGCGGTGGTGACGTCGGCGATGTTCCGCACCTGCGACGTCAGGTTCGAGGCCATGAAGTTGACGTTGTCGGTGAGGTCCTTCCACGTTCCACCGACGCCTTGCACGTAGGCTTGTCCGCCGAGGCGCCCTTCGGAGCCGACCTCGCGCGCGACGCGCGTCACCTCGGAGGCGAACGCGTTGAGCTGGTCGACCATCGTGTTGACGGTGTTCTTCAGCTCGGCCATCTCGCCGCGCACGTCGACGGTGATCTTCTTCGAGAGGTCGCCGTTCGCCACGGCGGTCGTCACGTCGGCGATGTTGCGGACCTGGTTCGTCAGGTTCGCCGCCATCGAGTTGACCGAGTCGGTGAGGTCTTTCCACGTGCCGGCGACGCCTTCGACCTGCGCCTGTCCGCCGAGCTTGCCGTCGGTGCCGACCTCGCGCGCGACGCGCGTCACTTCGCCGGCGAACGCGTTGAGCTGGTCGACCATCGTGTTGACGGTCGCCTTCAGCTCGAGCATCTCGCCCTTGACGTCGACGGTGATCTTTTTCGAGAGGTCGCCGCGCGCGACCGCCGTCGTGACCGCCGCGATGTTGCGCACCTGGTTCGTCAGGTTGCCCGCCATCGAGTTGACGGAGTCGGTGAGGTCTTTCCACGTGCCGGCGACGCCGCGCACGTCGGCCTGACCGCCGAGCCGTCCGTCGGTGCCGACCTCGCGCGCGACGCGCGTGACTTCGGCGGCGAACGAGTTGAGCTGGTCGACCATCGTGTTGATCGTCGTCTTCAGCTCGAGCACCTCGCCGCGCACCGAGACGGTGATCTTCTTCGAGAGGTCGCCGTTCGCGACCGCGGTCGTGACTTCGGCGATGTTGCGGACCTGCGCCGTGAGGTTCGCCGCCATCGTGTTGACCGAGTCGGTGAGGTCTTTCCACGTGCCGGCGACGCCTTCGACCTGCGCCTGGCCGCCGAGGCGTCCTTCCGTGCCGACCTCGCGCGCGACGCGCGTGACTTCGCCGGCGAAGGCGTTGAGCTGGTCGACCATCGTGTTGACGGTGACCTTGAGATCGGCGACCTCGCCCTTCACGTCGACGGTGATCTTCTTCGAAAGGTCGCCTTTCGCGACGGCGGTCGTCACCTCGGCGATGTTGCGAACCTGGGCGGTCAGGTTGCGCGCCATCGTGTTGACCGAGTCCGTCAGGTCTTTCCACGTCCCGGCGACGCCTTCGACGACGGCCTGGCCGCCGAGACGCCCGTCGGTGCCGACCTCGCGCGCGACGCGCGTGACTTCGCCCGCGAAGGCGTTGAGCTGGTCGACCATCGTGTTGATGGTGCCTTTCAGCTCGAGCACCTCGCCGCGCACGTCGACGGTGATCTTCTTCGAGAGGTCGCCCTTCGCGACGGCGGTCGTCACCTCGGCGATGTTGCGGACCTGCGAGGTCAGGTTGCCGGCCATCGTGTTGACGGAGTCGGTGAGGTCCTTCCACGTGCCGGCGACGCCGCGCACGTCGGCCTGGCCGCCGAGCCGTCCTTCGGAACCCACTTCGCGCGCGACGCGCGTCACTTCGGCGGCGAACGTGTTGAGCTGGTCGACCATCGTGTTGATGGTCTCTTTGAGCTGGAGGATCTCGCCGCGCGCCTCGACGGTGATCTTCTTCGAGAGGTTGCCGTTCGCGACGGCGGTCGTGACGTCGGCGATGTTGCGGATCTGGTTCGTCAGCGTCCCGGCCATCGAGTTGACCGAGTCGGTGAGGTCCTTCCACGTGCCCGCGACGCCGCGCACGTGCGCCTGGCCGCCGAGAATCCCTTCGGAACCGACCTCGCGCGCGACGCGCGTGACTTCGCCCGCGAACGCGTTGAGCTGGTCGACCATCGCGTTGATCGTGCGCGCGCTGCGGAGGAACTCGCCCTTGAGCGGGCGGCCGTCGTGCTCGAGCGCCATCTGCTGCGAAAGGTCGCCGCGCGCCACGGCGCCGAGCACGCGGTTCGTCTCCGCGATCGGGTGCGTGAGGTCGTCGATGAGCCGGTTGATCGCGATCAGCTTGGCGCCCCACGATCCCGGCACTTGCAGCTCGGTGCGCTGACCGAGTCGGCCGTCGTGGCCGACCACCGTCGAGATGCGGTCGATCTCGACCAGCATCCGGGCGTCCATCGAGACGACCTCGTTGAACGCCTCGGCGATGTCGCCGTCGATGCCGTCCCAGTTGCCCGGCAGCTTCACCGTGAAGTCGCCGCGCGCGACGGCGCGCAGCGCGCCGAGGAGCTGGCGCTTGACGTTGTCCGCCGAGACGGCCGCCGAAGCGCCGTTGCGCTCCGCGTGGCCGTTCGTCGCGCCGTTCTTGGCGGCGTGACGTTTTCCGTTGCCGTTGGACTTGGCTTTCCCCGCGACGGGCGCAACCGGCATGCACGAATCTCCCTGAGGCGAAGCCGAACGCGAACGAACACCCGAAACGCCGCGGGACGTGCACGGCTATGCCGCGCCGCCCGTGGCGATCGCTGTTGCAAGCAAGCTACCCGTCGACGGCCTTCGCGAAACGGCGACGAGCGATCTGCGATGCAGCGCATTGTACGATGCGCGGCGCGCCGATGCACCGGTCGAGCGTTCCGATTTCATTCCGATCTCACGGAGCGCTCCGGTACGTTCGGGGTACCGGGTTCCCCAGCGGAAGAAGGTTTCGTGCCGAGCAAGCAAGGGTACTCGCGGGGACGGTGAACGCCATCGAGGAGCGACGTTTGGCTGCCTCGCTGCGGTTGCTCATGGCGGCAAGCAGGGAGCTCGCGGATTCGTTCGACTACGCCGAAACGCTCGCGTCGGTGGGGCAGTTGATCGTCCCGCACTTCGCGGCCGGCTTCTCCGTCGAGGTCGACGAAGGCGACATCCGCACGACGCTCGCGCGCAGCGGCCGGATCACCGAGGACGCGCGCACCTTCCCGCTGATCGCGCGCGGCCGCCGGCTGGGCGACATGCGGATCGACACGCCGCTCGACGCGGGCACGGGCGACGTCGTCGTCGCCGGCGACGACCTCGACTTGTGGGAAGAGCTCGCGCTCCGCATCGCGGTCGCCGTCGACGCCGCGCAGGTCTACGCGCGCGAGCACCACGTCGCCGACACGCTGCAGCGCGCGCTGCTGCCCGAACGTCTTCCTTCCGACGACGCGCTGACGTTCGACGCCGCGTATCTGCCCGGCGCGCAGGAAGCGATCGTCGGCGGCGACTGGTACGACGCGTTCCGGCTCCCCGACGGACGCATCGCGTTCTCGCTCGGCGACGTCGCGGGACACGGGCTGCGCGCGGCGATCGTGATGGGCGAGGTCCGTCAAGCGTTCCGCGCGGCGGCGCTCAATCCCAATTCACCCTCGCTCGTCCTCGAGCGCGCGAACACGATCGTCAACATGCGCGCGAACCCGGTGATGGTCACCGCGATCTTCGGGATCGTCGATCCGCACGACGGGACGGTCACCTATGCCTCCGCGGGTCATCCGGCGCCCGTTCTCGCGCTGCCGGGCGGCACCGCGCACGTCTTGCCGAAGGACGGGGTTCCGCTCGGGATCGGCGAGACGGTCGAGGCGAGCGACTGGACGATCACCGTCCCGCCGGGAGCGACGCTGGCGCTGTACACCGACGGGCTCATCGAGTACACCCGGAACGCGATCGAGGGCGAACGGCGCCTGCTCGACGCCCTGCGCGCGGAAGCGGTCGACTCGAGCCCGCAGCCCGCCCGCGGTCTGCTTTCGAGGATCTTCGACGACTACGAGAACACCGACGACGTCGCGACGCTGACGATCGCCGCGAAGGACGCGGCGCGCGACGGGTTCACGTTCACCGCCTCCGCGCTTCCCATGGCCGTGCCGATCGTGCGGCGCAGCCTCGAGCGCTTCGCGGTGCGTCTCGGGCTCGACGAGGAGCGCCGCTTCGCGCTGCTCACCGCCACGGGCGAGGCGCTCGCGAACGCGGTGGAGCACGCCTACGACCGAGCGCCGGGCATCATGCGCGTGCGCGCCGACGTCACCGCGGACGAAATCTGCATCGCCGTCGAGGACGAAGGACGCTGGAAGCCCGCGCAGCGCCGCGACGAGCGCGGTCGCGGGCTACCGCTCATGCGCGCGCTGATGGACGGTGTGGAGATCCGCACCGACCAGATCCGCACCGAAGTGCGGCTCACGCTCGCGCTCGCGGACGCGGTCACGCCGCGCGCGCGGCGGCGTTCACACCCCCGCTAGGACGTATTTCGTGGAGGCGGTGCGGGGCTCGGGCGGCTGCTCGGAGAGCAGCGGGACCGCGTCGGCCGGGGCGCCGTAGAACACGTCGCGCCCGCAGCGGCAGCGCACCGCGGCGAGGAGCGGATGCGGCAGCGAGTCGATCGCGGGAAGGCGGATCGGACGGCGGTTCGGACCGACCACGACGCGCAGCTGCGGGCGCGCCGGGCTCGCGTCGACGACCGCGTCCCCGCAATGGGAGCAGCGTACGTCGTGGATGTGCAGGAGATAAAGGAAGCGGACCGCGCTCATCGCCTCTCCAGCGTCCCCGCGCTGCCGCGCCGGTAACAGGGCGAACGTTCCCGGGGGCTGGTCCTTCGGTCCCTGCTTGCTCCAGGGGCCCCCCCAGGTGGGTAGAGAGGTGTCCAGCATGCTGGCCGGGACCTCGGAGAAGAATCGCTTCCTCAGCGCCATCGCGCCCGCGACCCGAGCGCAGGTCGAAGCGCGTATGACCGTGCACGGCGGCGGGATCGGAGACGTGCTCCAGCCGGCGAACGCGCCGATCGAAGCCGTGTGGTTTCCGCTCTCGGGCATCGTCTCGACGCTGCGCCCGCTCGAGAACGACACGAACGTCGAAGTGGACGCCGCGGGTGCCGAAGGCTTCCTCGGGATCGAGCTCGTCGTCGGCGGGCGCTCGACCGCCGACACGTGGCTCGTCCAATCCCCGGGGCGCTTCGCGCGGCTCGACGCGGCGCTCTTCGTCGAGATGTGCGAGCGCGATCCGCTGCTGCGCGAGGCGGCGCGGCGCTACACCGCGGCGGTGATGGCCATTCGCGGACAGTGGGTCGCCTGCAACGCCCGGCACACGATCGAGCAGAGGCTCGCGAAGTGGCTGCTCGGCACGCGCGATCGCGTCGGCGACGAGATTCAAATCACGCAAGACGTCGTCGCGATGATGCTCGGCGTGCGGCGGGCCAGCGTCGTCACGGTGCTCGGGCGCTTCGTCGACGAAGGTCTCGTCGCGCACGGCTACGCGCGCGTGCGCGTCACCGACGTCGACCGGCTCCGCGCGGTCGCGTGCCCGTGCTACGCGCGCGCCGCCGAGCTGCTTCGCGGCGCCGCGAAAGCAGCGTAACCAGCCAGGTTTTCGTGCGTTCGGGCCGGGTACAAACCGAGCTGGGGGTCCGTCACATACGCATTGACGCCCGTTCGCGTTCGAGGATGGTAATGGAGAACTTGGTGCTCTGCCCGTGTGGCCATTCGCTTGCCTTGCATGACTTCACGGGCTGTGCAGGCGACCGCCTTCGACGCTGCACCTGTCCGCGCGACCGGCACGAGGCGCTCGAGGCGGCGGTCGACACCGCCCGCTCGGCGCCGCCGTATCGCGCGCAGTACGCCGGACGGAGGGACGACGCCGCCTAGTCCGGCCCGCCGCGAGGGCCGCTTCAAACGTCCTTGACGTTGTTTATCCGGGTGGTGTAGGATACGGCCCTATGCCCCTCGGCGGATAGCGGCATAACGAGCGAGCGAGGACCCCTCACTCCGGTGGGGCGGTTCTTGCCTTTTTGGCATGCCTGCCGCCCCGAGCGCGCGTGACGACCACGCAGGAAGACCCCCGACAAACAGCATGGCGACGAAGACGACCACGGACAAGCCAAAGACGACGCGCAGCCGCAAGAAGAGCGAAGCCACCGCTCCGGCGGCGAACGGCGCCGGCACCGCGGTCAAGCAAGAGAACATCGCGAGTGCGGCGTTTCACGTTCCCGACGAAGCGTTCACGGTCGAGCTCCCGGAGGATCCGGGTCCGAAGCGCACGCGTCACTCGTTCGCGAAGATCGCCGACGTTCTGCAGCTCCCCGATCTCATCGAGCTGCAAAAAGCCTCGTTCAAGTGGTTCATCAACGACGGCTTGAAAGAAGCGTTCGAGTCGATCTCGCCGATCAAGGACTTCACCGGCAACCTCGTGCTGGAGTTCGGCGAGCACAGCCTCGGCGAGCCGAAGTACTCGGTCGAAGAGTGCCGCGAGCGCGACATGACCTACAGCGCGCCGCTGCGCGTGCGCGTGCGTCTGATCACCGCGGAGTCCGGCGAGATCAAAGGCATCCCGGACCAAGAGATCTTCATGGGCGACTTCCCGCTCATGACCGACAAGGGCACGTTCATGATCAACGGCGCGGAGCGCGTGATCGTGAGCCAGCTCGTGCGCTCTCCGGGCGTTTACTTCTTGCAGGACGTCGACACGAACAACCGTCCGACGTTCAATGCGACGATCATTCCGAACCGCGGCGCGTGGATCGAGTTCGAGACCGACAACGGGACGAAGAACGACGAGACCGAGGGGACGATCGGCGTTCGCATCGACAAGAATCGCAAGATCTACGCGACGACGTTCGTGCGCGCGCTCTCGCGGCCCGATCTCGGGCTCGACTGGGAGAACGACGAGGCGATCCTCGCGCTGTTCGACGACAGCGCGCTGATCCGGAATTGCCTCGAAAAAGACAAGGACATCAAGACCAAGGAAGACGCTCTCAAGGAGATCTACAAGAAGCTCCGCCCGGGTGAGCCCGAGAACGCGGAGAACGCGGAGAAGCTCCTCGAGTCGCTGTTCTTCGACGAGAAGCGCTACGATCTCGCCGGCGTCGGCCGCTACAAGCTCTCCGGCAAGCTCGAGGGCGCGCGCGATCCGAAGCTGCGCGAGTACTCGTCGGCCAACCTGGCCCCGCCGGACATCCACCGCAAGGCCCTCACGCGCGAGGACATGATCGCGGTCATCCGCCGCCTCATCAAGGTGCAGGCGCGGATCGTCAACAAGGACGACATCGACCATCTCGGCAACCGCCGCATCCGCTCCGTCGGCGAGTTGCTGCAGAACCAGTTCCGCGTCGGCCTGCTGCGCCTGGAGCGCGTCGTGCGCGAGCGCATGACCGTCCAGGACATCGAGACCGTCACGCCGCAGGCGCTGATCAACATCCGCCCCGTGGTCGCGGCGATCAAGGAGTTCTTCGGCTCCAGCCAGCTCTCGCAGTTCATGGACCAGACGAACTCGCTCGCCGAGCTGACGCACAAGCGGCGTCTGTCGGCGCTCGGGCCCGGCGGTCTTTCGCGCGAGCGCGCCGGCTTCGAAGTGCGCGACGTCCACCACTCGCACTACGGCCGCATCTGCCCGATCGAGACGCCGGAAGGTCCGAACATCGGTCTGATCGGCTCGCTCGCGACGTACGCGCGCGTCAACCGCTACGGCTTCATCGAGACGCCGTATCGCGTCGTGAAGGACGGACAGGTCACCGACGAGATCCGCTACTTCACCGCGGACCGCGAAGACGAGTACATCATCGCGCAGGCGAACACCGAGCTCGACGCGACCGGCAAGATCACCGCGCCGGCCGTCGTCGCGCGCTACGCCGAGGAGTACGTCGAGGAGCCGCCCGCGCGCGTGCAGCTCATGGACGTCTCGCCGAAGCAGATCGTCTCGGTCGCGACGGCGCTCATCCCGTTCCTCGAGCACGACGACGCGAACCGCGCCCTCATGGGCGCGAACATGCAGCGTCAGGCCGTGCCGTTGCTCCGTCCGCAGGCTCCGGTCGTCGGCACCGGCATGGAGTACCGCGCCGCGAAGGACTCGGGCGGCTGCGTGCTCGCACGCGCCGACGGCGAGGTCGTGCAGGCCGACGCGAAGCAGATCGTCGTCAAGCACGACGACGACGGCCTCGAGCACAGCTACGACCTGCTCAAGTTCACGCGCTCCAACGCGGGCACGTGCATCAACCAGCGCCCGATGGTCGCGGTCGGCGATCGCGTCGTGCGCGGCCAGATCATGGCCGACGGACCGTCGTCCGATCAGGGCGAGCTCGCGCTCGGGCAGAACGTGCTCGTCGCGTTCATGCCGTGGGAAGGCTACAACTACGAGGACGCCATCCTCATCTCCGAGCGGATGGTCAAGGACGACCGCTTCACCTCGATTCACATCGAGGAGTACGAGTGCGAAGCGCGCGACACGAAGCTCGGACCTGAAGAGATCACGCGCGACATCCCGAACGTCGGCGAGGACTCGCTGAAGGACCTCGACGAGAACGGGATCGTCCGCATCGGCGCCGAGGTGCGTCCGGAAGACATCCTCGTCGGCAAGGTCACGCCGAAGGGCGAGACCGAGCTGACCGCGGAAGAGCGCCTGCTGCGCGCGATCTTCGGCGAGAAGTCGCGCGAAGTGCGCGACACCTCGCTGAAAGTTCCGCACGGCGAGAAGGGCAAGATCATCGACGTCAAGCGCTTCTCGCGTGAGAACGGCGACGAGCTGAGCCCGGGCGTCAACCACCTCGTCCGCGTCTACGTCGCGCAGAAGCGCAAGATTCTGCAGGGCGACAAGATGGCCGGCCGTCACGGCAACAAGGGCGTCATCGCCAAGGTGCTGCCGGAAGAGGACATGCCGTACCTCGAGGACGGCACGCCGGTCGACATCGTGCTCAACCCGCTCGGCGTCCCGTCGCGCATGAATCTCGGGCAGATCATGGAGACCCATCTCGGATGGGCCGCCGCGATGCTCGGGTTCCACATCGCGACGCCGGTGTTCGACGGCGCGCACGCGGAAGACATCAGCGAGTGGCTGCAGGACGCGGGTCTCCCCGCGGACGGCAAGACGTGGCTGCGTGACGGGCGCTCGGGGGAGCGTTTCGGCCGTCCCATCACCGTCGGCTACATCTACATGCTGAAGCTCGCGCATCTCGTCGACGACAAGATCCACGCGCGCTCGACCGGCCCGTACTCGATGATCACCCAGCAGCCGCTCGGCGGAAAGGCGCAGTTCGGCGGTCAGCGGTTCGGCGAGATGGAGGTCTGGGCGCTCGAAGCGTACGGCGCCGCCTACACCCTGCAGGAGCTGCTCACGGTCAAATCCGACGACGTCGTCGGCCGCGTCAAGACGTACGAGGCGATCGTCAAGGGCGAGAACGTGCTGGAGCCCGGCGTTCCGGAGTCGTTCAAGGTGCTCATCAAGGAGCTCCAGTCGCTGGCGCTCGACGTCAAGGTGCTCACCGAGCAGCGCGAAGAGGTCGAGATCCGCATTCAGGACGACGACATGACCGAGCGCGCTCAGGAGATCGGTCTCCTGATGGGCGACGAGGATCCGCGTCTCTCGCAGACGGCTCTCGCGGAGCGCGAAGCCGAGCGCGAGCGTCTCTCGCAGGCGATCCCGGCCGGACTCCCGGTCGAGCCGTCGGCGGAAGACGAAGAAGAGGTCGAAGGCGAGGTCGCGGGCGCGGTCGAGACCGAGGAGCCCGAAGAGGAAGAAGAGCTCGACGACTCCGCGCCGCTCGTGCAGGCTGCACCTGCGCGCGGGCGCGCGGCCGAAGACGATCTGCTTCCGGCGAGCCCGCTCGGCGGACTTCGTGCGACGATGACGGACGACGGCGAGATCGTCGTCGACGAAGTCGCGGACGAAGAGGTTCCGATCGCGGCCGAAGAGGAGGACGAGGACGAGGGCTATCAGCTCGAGGACGAGGACGAGGAGTACACGGACGAGGCGGAAGAGGACGAAGGTCCGATCGCGCACTCGACCGACGACGACTACTGATCGCCGTTGAAGCCCTGATGAGACGAAGCCCCGGGCGATTTGCTCGGGGCTTCGTGTTTTTTCGGCTGGGTGGCTGGCGGCGGCGGTCCGACAGTGCTGCGGCGGGGACGCTCCCTGCGGCGCATCGTGCGCCTTCGGTCGCTCGGTGCGAAGTTCGCTCTCGCCATCCTGGCTTCGCGAACTTCGCAACGCCCGGCCGCAGCACTGTCGGACCGCCGCCGCCTGGCACGGTCAGCACCGAGATGGCCGCGTTGGGGCGCGAACCAAAACGAAGAGGGCCGTGCATTTCACCCGTTGCACGGCCCATCTTCGGCCCACACCCAGTAGGCTTACGCGACGTCGATGAAAGTCAGCCTCGGGCGGCTTCTCGCCTCGCTGCTGCGGTGCGCGGTGCTTCGAGCATCGCGATCATCGCGTCGACGACTTCGGCGTCCCATTGCGTGCCGCGGCCTTCGCGGAGGATTTCGATCGCTTCACGCTGCGCGATCGCGGGGCGGTAGGGACGGTCGCTGATCATCGCGTGGAAGGCGTCGGCGACGGCCACCACGCGGGCTTCGAACGGGATTTCTTCGGCTTTGAGGCCGTGGGGGTAGCCCTTGCCGTCCCAGCGCTCGTGGTGCGAGCGGACGATGTGGGCGTACGGGGCGAGCGCCGGAAGCTCGCTCAAGATGTCGGCGCCGAACTGCGCGTGGCGCTGCATGATCGTCCACTCGTCGGCCGTAAGCGGGCCGGCTTTGAAGAGGATCTCGTCCGGCGTGGCGATCTTTCCGATGTCGTGCAGGACGGCGGCCTTGACGATGACGTCGGTCATGCCGGCGGAGAGGCCCATCGCCTCGCACAGGCGCCGGCACCAGGCGCCGGTCGCGTGCGAGTGGGCGCAGGTCGCTTCGTCTCGCGCTTTGAGCATCGCGAGGACGCCCTCGATGATGCCGTTCGTCGTGCGCGTGCCGTCGTCGGGGCGCGCTCCCGGCGTCAGCGGGAAGGCGTCGGCGACGTGGGTCTTCACGATCTCGAGAAAGACGAGGACGCCGGAGAAGTCGACCTCGAGGGGCTCGGCGCGTTGGGCCGTCACGTCGGTGGCGGCGGCGACCAGCTCGTGGATGGTGCTGACCGCGTAGCCGCCATGGGCCATGCGGGCCCACGAGACGACCGGGTCGACGCTGGCCGCTT
This sequence comes from Vulcanimicrobiaceae bacterium, assembly GCA_035650875.1. Lineage (GTDB taxonomy): Bacteria > Vulcanimicrobiota > Vulcanimicrobiia > Vulcanimicrobiales > Vulcanimicrobiaceae > Vulcanimicrobium. Next base: position 128,662 of record DASRGU010000001.1, on the reverse strand, counting down.
CGAGCGCTTGTCCCACCGCGGAGACGAGGGAGCGGACGATCAGCGCGGAGACGTCCGCAGCCGGACCGGTCAGCCGCGTGCGGATTGCGTCCGCGACGGCGGCTCGGTCATCGCCCAAATGCCGGGCAAGCTCAAAGCGACCTTCCATGGTGCTGTTTCCGAGGACGTTGCGGGGGGTCGTCAGTTGCCGATCGGCGGCACCATCGTGACGATGGCGGCGGCCGCGGCTGCGAGGCTGACGAGGAGGGCGACGTTCACGGGTGACTCCTTGGTCTAGGCGAAGAGGACGCTCTCAGCCTAGCAGGCGTCGGACAGGCGCACACTCGTCCGAAAGGACGAGCCCGTTCCGCGGCTAGATGATTCCCGTGCGGCGTGCGGCCGCGACGGCTTCGCCGCGGCTCGAGCAACCGAGCTTGCGGAGGATCGAAGAGACGTGCGTGCGCACGGTGTTGATCGTCCGGCGCTGGCTGTCGGCGATCGCCTGGTTGCCGAGCCCTTCCGCCATGGCCCGAAGCACGCCGATCTCGACCGGGGTGAGCAGCGGCTCGCCGGAGGGTTCGGGGACCGTGAGGAGTGACGAGCCGAGATCTTCGACGAATCGAGCGATCCCGGCGATGCCGGCGAGCCGCATCGCGCGGAGGCCCGCGGCGAAGTCGTTCGGCGTGCGGTTCAGCAACGCGACGAGCGTTGCGTCGAAGCTTTGCAGGTCGTCGCCCGAGCGAGCCGCGCGAAGCCGTTTCTGGGCGAGCGCGTTTCGCTCGAGCAGCACGTTGGCGAACACGGCGTAGCGCTCGCAGAACCCCATGAAGCGCTGCAGCAGGGGCGACGGTTCGCCGATCGCCTGCGCGATCTCCGTGTAGCGCGAAAGCGACTCGATCGCTTCCTTTCGCGAGCCGAGTTTGGCCAGGATGATCGCGAGGAGCGCGTGCCGCAGAGCGTTCTGGTACGCGGCCAGGTCGCGTTCCGGTATGCCGTCGAGGACGAGCCTCGCCTCGTTGACGTTCCCGTTCCACACGTGCAGGAGCGTCTTTGCGAACGCGTACCCGATGATCGCGATCTGCCCCCGGTAGGGCAGCGCCGCCAGGTCGCGGTCGATCTCCGCCACGCGATCGGCGTTTCCGCGTTCGGCCTCGAGCTGCATGAGCGTACGGAGGCCGTTGGCGCGCAAGATCGGGTCGCCCGCTTTTTCCGCGTTCGCCGCGACCTGCGCGGCGTACCAGGCTGCGACCGGCAGGCGTCCGGCGAACGCGTGCGTGGCGGTGAGATTGCTGAAGAAGCGCGACGCCAGTCCGAACTGGCCCGCGTCGATTGCAAGGCGCGTCGCCTCGCGCGCGTACGATTCCACCGCCTCGTGGTCGGACGCGTAGAACGCCGTCGTCGCCGCCCGCCCGAAGGTGCGCGCGCGAAGGAGCTCGTCGCCGAATTCGGCCAGGGAGATCGCTTCTTCCATGGCTTCCCGCGCGGGCTCGACGCGGCCCGCCGCGCCGTCGATCATGGCGACGACTCCGAGAACTTCGGCGCGCTCGGTGTCGGCGAGATCGTCGCGGTCGGCGAGCGCTCGCAGGACCGGCAGCGCGTCGCCGCGTCCGAGCTGGTACAACATGACGCCGTAACGCGTGGCGACTTGCACGCGGAACGGCGTGTCCTCGCCCAGTCGATCCAGCACCGCAACGTACCACCGCTCCGCTTGATCGGTTCGGCCGTGCGCGTGTTCGAGCGCGGCGCGCAGCGCGAGGATCTTGGGGTTGCCGCTCGCGATCGTGCCCGGCAGCATTCGTACCGCGCGCTCGACGATGTCGAAGCACCCGGACTCCAGCAACGCGAAGTTGTACGTTTCGACGACGTGGACGATCTCGTCCAGCGCGCGGGCGTCGACGAAGCGCTCGAGCGCGTCGCCGTGGAGGCCCATGCGCAGGAGCACCTGGCCGGCGGCGACGCGCGCGGCGGTGAGCGCGTCGTCGCCTTCGAGCTGCACCTGGCGTTGGACGAAGTCGCGGAAGAGGTCGTGCAGCTTGTACGTGCCGGCGTCGACCACGGTGATGAAGGCGACGCGTTCGCGGAGCGCTTCGATGATCGCGGCGGCGTCGTCGAAGCCCGCCGCGACCGCGAGGCGCGTTTCGAGCCGCGGCAGGAAGGCGGCCGTGCGCAGGAACGCACGAATCCGGTCGTCGAGCGAGTTCCATACCTGCTCGGCGAGATAGCGGTAGACCATCTCCCGCGTTCCGGCGGAGACGGCGCGCAGGTCGCTCGCACGCGTCGACGTGCGCAACGCGAACGTCAGCGCGGCCGGCCAGCCGTCGACGAGCGAGAGGATCTGCTCCAACTCGTCGTCGCGCACGGCGACGCGCGTCGCGCGCGCGCTCTGCTTCGCCTCGTCCATCGTGAACCGGAGGTCGACCGCGTCGACGACCAGGTCGGACTCGCCGTAGGCGAGCCAGGACGCGATCGGAAGCTGCAGCGGGCTGCGGGAGGAGAAGAGCCAGCGCGGACCGCCCTTCGTGCGGTCGACGAGCGTCGTGATGAAGCGCGAGATCTCGGGGTCGCCTTCGGCGTTGTGCAGGTCGTCGATCACGATCAGCGTGTCGAGCGCCCGGATGTGGGTGGCGACCCAGGCCGCCAGCTCGCGACCGGGGGTTTCGGAGGAGCGGGCTCCGTCGAGCGCCGAGGCGAGCGAGCGCCGCAGGCCCGGCAGACTCGGCTCGAACGCATCGGCGAACGCGCGCACGAACGGGATCAGCGTCGTCGCGTCGGGCGGGACGTCGTAGACGATCGACGAGGGCACCGTCGTGAGGAACTGGCGCACGGCGACCGACTTGCCGAAGCCGGCGGGGGCGATGATCGTCGCGAGACGGTACTGGGCGGCGGTCGCGATGCGGTCGAGCACGCGCGGGCGATCGATCGGACGGAAAACACCGCCGAGATCGGGTCGACCGTTTGGCGCGATGCTGCGGATCACGTCGGTCTAGTGGCTACTCCCCTCGCGCAATGGGCCCCTGTACGTCGCACCTCTACCGTATCGGCAATCCTGCCCGCCGAGGCGGACCGCCTCACCCCCGAGGCGTCCGTTTCAGGCCGGAGAGCCCGAGGTACGAAGCGGCCATGGCGACGGACCGATGCGCGCACCACGCTTGCTTGTGCACGAAACCGTACTCGGCACAAGCGCAGGCGCTCTCGACCTCGCCGATCGACCCGAACGGCGAGTATTGCAGCAAGCGCTGCGCCGAGCAGCAAGCCGGGGCGCCGGGCGACGACGGCTGCGAGTGCGGGCACGCCCAGTGCGACGCCTCGGCCGCGCGGGGCATCCCGGCGATGCAGTAACGCTACGTTTTTCGTTCGCGCGAGACGAGCCGCAGGTAGCGGCGCGGCTCGAAGGCGCTGTCGGCTTCGATGCGGCGGAACGACTCCTCACGGATCTGTGCCGCCAGCTCGCGCCGCTGCCGCATCGCCGTCTCCAGCTCTCGGAAGCCGCGCTCGAACTCGTCGCCTTCGAGAGTCGCGATCTGCTTTTTGAGCCGGTCGATGTCACCGTTGAGCCGGCTCTGCATCTCGCGGCTCACGTCGCGTTCCACTTGGTGGATGCGATTGAGCAACGCGTTCAGCTCCTCGACGGACGGCAGCCCGAACGCGCCGCGGGAGGGCTCGGCCTGCGTGCCGGGGTTGGGCACGGACCGGACGGCTCGGGGGCGATTCCCCGGCCGTGGTGCGTCGAATCCGGGATAGACCCGGATGATCGACTTGATGCGCTGCGGTCCTTTCGGCGATTGTAACCCTTCGGCGATTCCCGCCATGATCAATCGTGACCGCAGTGCCGTATCATTGATGACGCGAAGTTCCTTCGGATCCACCCCCAACGGCCGTCGGTTCGCACCGAAAAAGTCTTCGTCGCGCGCCAGCGGGAGGCTCATCGCTTTCTCCAGGAGGCTGGCGCGCGCGCTGCGCGTACCGTTCACGTGGCATCAGCTTACGTGACGGGTTACACGTCACCTGCGGACGATTCGCCGGTTTCTCGCGAAGTCTCTTCGGCTTCCTCGATCTCCGCGACGGTGATCAATCGTTCACCGGCGAGCATCCCGGTATCGTCCGCGGCGATCACGGCATCATCCAACTCGCCGTCGTCGTCGGCGACCGACTCGTTCGTTGCGTCGTCCTGCATGCGGGTTACTGTGCCCCGCCGAGCCGGTTCCGACGCACCGGATGGGTAATGAGAAAGCATGCCGGACAAAGGGAAGAACGGCGAGTTCGCGCCGCTGCCGTCGACGCTCGAACGCTCGCCCAAGAAGGCTCAAGACACGTACGAAAAGACCCTCGAGCACGCCGAGGACGAATACGGCGGCGACGAAGCGCGCGCGCACCGCGTCGCCTGGTCGGCCGTGAAGCACTCGTTCGAAAAAGTCGGCGACCACTGGGAGCCCAAGGACGAGCGCGGGCCCTCGGACCCGCGCGCGGAGCAGGGCGGTCCCGACGCCGCCGGGCGCTCGTACCGCGGCGTGGACGTCGAGGGGAAGACGAAGGACGAGCTGCTCGACGAAGGGCGCGAGCTCGGCGCTCACGTTACGACGCACATGAAGAAAGCCGAAGTCGCGGAGGAGATCGAACGGGCGAACGCCCGCGCGGACCGAAAAGCGCGCGAAGGCGCACGGTAGGGCTTGATGGCCGCGTCCCGAACGGACGCGCCGCAATGACTTACGCATTCGTACGGACGTCGCTCGTCGCGGCGGGCGTCGTGCTGGCCGCCGCGCTCACCGCGGCGGCCGCGCCCGCGCCGTTCAAAGAGGCTCCGTTCAATTTCGACGCGGCGCCGGGGCGTCTGCCGAAAACCGTCGTTCCGCTCGACTATCGCGTGGCGATCGTGCCGAACGCCGAGGCGAAGACGCTCACCGGAACGGAGAGCGTCGTGCTGCAGGTACGCAAGCCGGTCACGACGATCGTCTTCAACTCGCTCAACGAGCGCCTGCACGACGTGCGTCTCGACGGGGTCGCCGTCGCCGGCGTCGATTCGTCGGATGCGAAGCAGCTCACGACGCTGACGCTCGCGCACCCCGCGACCGTCGGGCGGCACACGCTGACGTTCTCGTACGACGGAAAGCTCGAGACGGCGCCGCAGGGACTGTTCGTTCAGCCCTATCGGCTCGGCAACGGGACGACCGGGACGATGCTGTCCACGCAGTTCGAAGCGACGGATGCGCGCCGCATGTTCCCGTGCTGGGACGAGCCGGCGTTTCGCTCGACGTTCCAGCTGACGGCTACCGTTCCCGCCGCATGGGCGACCGTGTCCAACATGCCGATCGCGACGCACGTCGTACACGGCGCGACGGCGACGACGACGTTCGAGCGCACGCCCAAGATGCCCACGTATCTCGTGGAGTTCTCGGCCGGCGATCTCGCGCACATCGACGCGACGTCGGGCGGAAAGCTGTTCCGCGTGTGGGCCGTGCGCGGCCAGCAGCAGAACGGGCGCTACGCGCTCGCCAACGCGCAGCAGATCCTCGCGGACTACGACCGGTACTTCGCCTACACGTTCCCGCTGCCGAAGCTCGATTCGATCGCCGTCCCCGGCGGCTTCAGCGGCGCGATGGAGAACTGGGGCGCGATCACGTACAACGATCAGATTCTGCTGCTGCCGCCGGACTCGACGCTCGGACGCCGCCAAGCCGTGTACAGCGTGCAGGCGCACGAGATGGCGCACCAGTGGAACGGCGACCTCGTGACGATGGGCTGGTGGGACGACATCTGGCTCAACGAGAGCTTCGCCTCGTGGATGTCTGCCAAAGAGACCGCGATCCGCAATCCGAGCTGGAACTGGTGGGAAGGCCAGGACGAGAGCAAGGAGTCGGCGATGAACGCCGACGCGCGGCCGAACTCGCATGCGATCCAGCAGCACGTCACCGACGAGCTGCAGGCCGAGGCGTCGTTCGATCCCGCGATCACCTACGACAAGGGGCAAGCGTTCCTGCGCATGCTGGAGGCGTATCTCGGCCCCGATACGTTCCGCGACGGCGTGCGTCGCTATATCAAGGCGCGCGCGTTCTCCAACGCGACCAGCGCGGACCTGTGGAACGGATTGAGCGCGGCCAGCGGGAAGGACGTGGCGGCGCTCGCATCCGGCTGGACCGAGCAACCGGGATTCCCGCTCGTGAGCGAGACGACGTCGTGCGATGCGTCCGGCAACCGCACCGTGACGCTGACGCAGAAGCGTTTCCTGCTCGAAGGAAGCGATCCGAACGACGAGCACTGGAACGTTCCGCTCAACGTGCGGTCCGGCGACGGGACGCCGCAGACGGTGCTCTTCACGAGCAACGGTCAAACGGCGCCGGCGGGCCGCTGCGATCAGCCGCTGAGCTTGAACGCCGGCGACATCGGGTTCTTCCGCGTCGCCTACGATCCCAAGACGTTCGCGACGAACGTGAAGGCGTTCGGCACGATCCCCGATCCCGACAAGATCGCCTTGCTCGACGACCAGTGGGCGCTCGCGGAAGCGAACCAGGCGCCGCTGAGCTCGTACTTCGCGCTCGCGTCGTCCATGGGCAAGGACCTCGACGCGCGCGCGTGGACGCAGATCATCGGCGCGCTCGGCACGATCGAGCAAGATGAACGCGGGACCCCCGGATACGCGAAGTTCGTCGCGTTCGCGCACGGCATCGTACGCCCGGTGTTCGACCGTCTCGGCTGGGACGCGAAGCCGGATGAGTCGCCGCAGATCCAGGACCTGCGGCGCGAGGTGATCGGCGCGCTCGCGTATACGGGCGACCCGCAGATCATCGCCGAGGCGAAGCGCCGCTTCGAGCGCTTCATCACCGATCGCTCCTCGCTCTCGCCCGACGATCAGGACACGGTGCTCGCGATCGTCGCTCTCAATGCCGATCAGGCGACGTTCGATCAACTCCACGCGATTGCGAAGTCGGCGAAAGACGAAGCGGAAGTGCGGCGCTTCTACGGCGCGCTGATGCTCGTGCGCGATCCCAAGCTGGCGCAGGAAGCGCTCCAAATCGCGATGTCGCCGGAGATTCCGCCGCAGGCGGCCGGGATGCGCGTGCGGCTCGTGATGGAAACCTCCCAGTGGAACCCGCAGGTCGCGTGGGCGTTCTTCAAGGCGCACAACACCGAGCTGCTCTCGTCGCTCTCGCAGTTCGAGCGCGCGCTCTCGTTCACGCAAGTGCCGGCGATCTTCTGGCGCGCGGCTCCGCTCGACGAGCTGCACGCGTACGTCGTCGCCCATACGCCGGCGAGCGCCGGCGTGTGGATCGAGCGCGGCATGGAGCGCGCGCGCTTCTCGCTCGCCCTAAAGAACCGGCTGGTACCGGAGGCGGACCAGTACGTCGCGCAGCACGCTTCGACGTAGAGCTCCGGAGGACGTCGCTTCGCGTCCGCCGCGGTTCAGGCGACGCGACGCGCAGCGGCGAGGAGATCGGATGAGGGCCTCGAACATACGTTCGAGGCCCTCATCATGTACGCCGTTCGTCAGATCCCGCTGTTCGCGACCGCCGCGCTGCCGACCCGACTCGTCGGCGACCGCGGCGACGTCACCTACGTCCCGGAGTTTCTGGATCGCGAGACCGCCGACCGGCTCGTGTCGGAGCTGAATGCCGACACGCACTGGCGGGCCGACTCACGCATGATGTACGGAAAGCGCGTGCTCGTGCCGCGCGAGACGGCGGGGCGCGGTGAGCGCATGCCCCAACCGTGGACGCCGACGCTGCAGCTCGTTCGCGAGATGGCGGAGCGCCAGACGGGGACGACGTTCGACTACTGCTTCCTCAACCGGTATCGCGACGGGCGCGACGCCGTCGCCTGGCACGGCGACCACGACGGCGAACGGGACGCGCGGCTGGTCGTCGCCTCGCTTTCGCTGGGCGCGACGCGCGCATTTCAGCTTCGGCCGAAGAAGGACAGCGGGCTGCGCTATGACCCGATCACCGTGGAGGTCGCGCACGGCGACCTGATCGTGATGGCCGGTGATACGCAGCTCTACTGGGAGCACCGCGTCCCGCGCGACCCGCGCATCACCGGCGAACGCCTGAACGTGACGTTCCGCCAGCACGTCGCGCGCGACTGACGGGTCTCGTCGCCGTCACGTGTGGTGCGTCCTCGTCTGCCGTTGCCTGACAGTTAGGCGGGGATGGCTTCCTTTGCTGACGTTCGGCTGGGCGTGAACTGCGCTTCTTCGGTCGAGCCGGTGAGCGCGGTCGTCGATGAGGCGCCGCCGCCGACGATCTTCGCGACCTCGTCGAAGTACCCGGTGCCGACTTCGCGCTGGTGGCGCGTCGCCGTGTAGCCGTCCGGCTCGCTGGCGAACTCCCGCTGCTGGAAGTCCGCGTAGGCGGACATCCCGCGAGCCGCGTAGTCGTGCGCCAACGCGAACATCGAATGATTGAGCGCGTGCCAGCCGGCGAGCGTAATGAACTGGAAGCGGTATCCGTACTCGAAGAGCTTCTGACGAAACTCCGCGATTGTCGCCTCGTCCAGCTTGAGCTTCCAGTTGAACGACGGCGAGCAGTTGTACGCGAGCATCTTCTCGGGATAGACCGCGTGGATGCCGTCGGCGAACGCCTTCGCCTCTTCGAGCGACGGGTGCGAGGTCTCGCACCAGATCATGTCGCAGTGCGGTGCGTAGGCGAGCCCGCGCGCAATGGCTTGTTCGATGCCGGGGCGGACACGGTAGAAACCTTCGGGCGTCCGTTCGCCGGTGAGGAACGGCTTGTCGCGCTCGTCGATGTCGCTGAGGAGCAGATTCGCCGCGTCGGCGTCCGTGCGTGCGACGAGAACGGTCGGAACGTCGAGCACGTCCGCCGCGAGCCGCGCGGAGATGAGATTGCGAACCGCCTGCTGCGTCGGAATCAACACCTTGCCGCCGAGATGCCCGCACTTCTTTTCCGACGCCAACTGGTCTTCGAGGTGCACCCCCGCCGCGCCGGCGGCGATCATCGCCTTGGTCAGCTCGAACACGTTGAGCGGCCCGCCGAATCCAGCTTCCATGTCGGCGACGATCGGGGCGAACCAGTCGCGCTCGCCGCCGCGCCCCTCGACGCTGTCGATCTGATCCGCGCGCTGGAACGCGTTGTTGATGCGTTCCACCACGTTGGGCACCGAGTCGTACGGATACAGCGATTGATCGGGATACGTTTGTCCCGCGCTGTTCGCGTCGGCCGCGACCTGCCAGCCGGACAGATAGATCGCCTCGAGCCCCGCCTTCACGGCTTGCACCGCCTGGCCGCCGGTGAGACACCCGAGCGCGACGACGGGCCGATCCTGCGCGAGCATCGCGCGCAAGCGCTCCGCGCCGCGGCGCGCCAGCGTGTACTCGACGCGGACGCTGCCGCGCAGGCGAGCGACGTCCTCGTCCGAGTAGGGCCGGCCGCGATCGCGCTGACCGTCGAACGACAACGTGGGCAGTTCCGGCACGGAGTTCTCCTCTGGCATGAGACAGCAGTATGGTGGCGTGCGCCGGCGGCGACTGGAGCGCGGCCGTTGCACGCCAGTGTAGCCGCCCGCGGCGCCGAGCCGGGGCCGCGGGCCGCAAGGTGTCGGAAACGGGCCGCGAAGCGCCCGAAACTTAACGCGAACGGTACGCCCGCGCGACGCCGCAGAAGGGGGCAGCGCGCTGGAGGGATCGAACTGAGCGCGCAGGGACAGCGGCGCGCGATCGCGCGCTCGACGTCTCGGGTGTGGTTCGAACGAGGGTGTGGGCATGCGCAGCAAGGGTGTACTGGCGCTAATTTCGGCCGTCGCGACGACGGTTCTCACGGGGTGCGGCGGCGGCGGGTCGTCGTCCGGGCCGTCAACGTACGGCGGCGCGCCGCCGACCGCGGCCGCGAGCGCGACGCCGACCCCCTCCGCCACACCGACGGCTGCACCCCTGTCGTATACAGGCCGCGTCGTCGACGCCGGCCATGGCAAGGTGCCCGTCGTGGGCGCAACGGTGACGCTCGGAACGACGATCGCGTACACCGGCACTGCGTACATGATCGCGGGCTTCACGACGATGGCACGCACCGCAGCCGACGGCAGCTTCACGGTCGCCGGCATCCCGGGCCAGCTCTTCATCGAAGTCGACGCGAGCGGCCTCGTTTCGCTGCACCGCCCGCTTCCGACCAATTCCACGAGGTTCGGAACCCTGGCGCTCCCGACGGCGACAGCGGAAGATACCGCGGGCTTGGCCGAGCTGAATATGCATCGCCAAAAACTTGGCAGTGGTAACGGCACGCGTCCACTTTCGCTTGACGCGGATCTCGAACTGCTCGCGCGATATCGCGTCGCCGACATGGCGGCGAACGGATACTTCGGGCACACGGCACCTGGACAAAGCCGCGGCGCCAGCGAAGTCTACCTTTGCACCATCGATACCGGTGCATTCTGCGCGTCGCCCAGTGCTAGTCCGATCTACGATCAGGAAAATATCGCGGCCGACGCGCCTAGCCAGGCCGCGTCGGAAGACGGATATGTTGTGCTCGGACCAACGGACGGACATTACCAGAACATCGTATCGAGAACCGATCTCTGGGTGGGATTCGGCGAAGCCCAAAACGGAAAGCCCGCGCCGGGGTTGAGTGGCACAGTGGCAAGCTACTATGCGGAAGAATTCTTTACTTCGACAGCTAATCCAGAGCCGTGAGGCAAAGGCCGTGGAACGAATCTTCTTGGAACACGAAGATCACGTTTGCACCACCGTTATGAGGAATAAGTCGGTTCCCGCGAGGCACTGCGTGCCTTGCGGCTGAGCGTATCCGTTGTCGAGGCACGTGACGCTTGCGGTGATCGTATATGGCGCGCTGGACGATGCTGGAAGTACTACGCTGCGGTTAACGGTATACGTGCCGGTCGCGGAATCGAGAGAGCCGATGACCGGGACTGAGCTAACGGTCGACCCGGTCCAATATTCCAGCGTCATGGTCACGGATGCCACGGTTGCCGCCGGCGTCACCGTTGCAGTCACGCGAACCTGATCTCCTGGCGATGAGTCGAACGTGACGGAATACGAATCGTCCCACGTGCACTGCCAGTCGTCCTCGAATATCTGAGTACATGCGGGCGCCACTGCGTGACTCGCTGTACCCAACGAAGCGGGAGTAGAAGTCGGAACGGGCGTTGACGCGCACGTAGTACCGTCGGAATAATCTTCATGGATTCCGTCGGGATCAGGCCCGATAGCCGTGCCATATGATCGCGCCGGGTTTCTAGGATCGCATACGTAGATCTTGACGAGCGACTGTTGCGTCAAGACGCGAACCGTTGCACTGTCCCCGGCGATGTCATAAACCGTAATTCCGCAAGTTTCGGCGCGAATAGCTGACACGGTATACGTTGCCGTTGGCCCACCCCCGCCGCTCGTGCTGTACGATGTACCGCCGCTGCACGTGTCGGTGGTCGTGAATGGCCCGGAGTATCCGAGTTCCGTCGCGACAAACGTTTGGGACGGCGGCACACCCGGCGCTGCGAACGACAACGACGTCGGGCTGACCGTTAGCTGCGAAGGTACGCATGTCGACGCGTTTTCGGCAAGGTAGCGAGGCGGGCACGTGACGGTGGGGTTCGGCGACGCCGGCGCGGTCGGAACGCACGGGCCGGCGCAGGGAAACGGCGTCGGCGGCGCGGGCGTTGTGGCTGGTGTCGGGGACGTGTACGCGACCGTGCCCGTCGTGGCGACGGGCACGGTGCACGGAATGAAGCGCTCCGCGCGGGCCCCGGCATACGAAAAGACGAGATGGTAGGCGCCGGTACCCGGGCACGCAGTTTCCGCGGCCGGCGTGGTGCCGACGGCGTATGACGGGATCCCCGCGATCGTGCCGTTGCTGTGGATCGCGAGCGCGAAGTTTGGCGCACCGAGCGTCGCTTCGGTGATCGAGACGCGCGCGTTGAGTATGGGAAACGTCGTCGTTTCGAGGGCGCCGGTGCTGGGACGGTTGCGATAGAGCTGCGCGACGAAGCCGTCGCCGTACGGATCGGGGACGAACGTGATCGTCGCGCCTTGGTCGATCTCGCGCGCGGTCGTGCGGGCCGCGTCGAGAAGGGCGTCGAATCGCGCGGCCGCCGTCGAGACGGCGAGCGAGCGCGACGCCATCGTCGTCCCGACCGCGCCCAGCGCCACGATCGCGACGATACCGACCGCGACGAGCGTCTCCACCAAGCTGAACCCGCGTTCGTCCCGCACCCTACCGCCCTGCGGTGCCCCGCGGGGTCGCGGCTCAGCGCCGGTGCATGGATCGCCGTCGCCGCGTCGCTTCCGCGCCCGCGGTTCGGACGCGGTGCTTCGTCCACTTCGTCAGGGTGCTTCGTTCACTTCGTCAGGGTGAGCGTGTTGCGGGTTGCGCGCTGGACGGCGGCGTCGCTGAAGGGAAGTGGCGTGCGGGCGAAGCGGATCCAGCCGGCGGTTTCATCGGTGTAGTGCGGCGAGCCGGGTTCGCCCGATTCGCCGGCGTCGATGTCCATCGCGCCGTCGTCCCAGTCGCCGGCGATCCAGACGGCACGGAACGATTGCGCGTGCCCGTGCCACTGCACTGCGGGCGCGTAGCTGCCGCCGCGCCCGGGCAGCGTCGGGCCGTTCCACGCGCTGAAGCCCATCGCCGCGAGTGGGTGTGCGAGCCGCTGTGCCGCCCAGGTGCCGAAGCTCGGGATGGTGCTGCCGAGCTGCGTCTGCGTTCGGCGAATCGCGTCGACGACGAAGCCGTCGTAGTCGTCGTTCGCGACCCAGCCGCGCGGGCGCTCGCGCAGCGCGCGCAGAAGCACTTCGAACGCCGGCCCGTCCGAAAGGTATGCGTCCGCGACGTCGTACGGCAGTTGCGCGCGCGCGATGGCGTTCACGAGGTCGAGGCGTAGCGCGACGATCGCCGTTGCACCCGAGGACGACGTCGCGATGTGGCCGTCGAACGAACGGAGCGCACCGAGAATCGGCGCGAGCGCCGGGTCACGGTCCGCGTGCGTGCGGGCCACCGCGTCCAGCGCGTCGCGCGCGAGCTCCGTTTCGGCCGGCGAGTCGTCGTCCCGCTGCTCGTCCGCGAGCGCGTCGACGCTGAGTTTCCCGCCGGCACGCGCCGCGTCGGCGTTCAGCGCGCGGCGAATCTCGTACGCGCGGTACGGCGGCGCGAAATACGGTCCCAGGCGTGGCGAGCCGGCGCCGCCGGGACGATTGTTCGAGCTGACGGTGAAGGTGGAACGCGACGGATCGATGTGCGGGAGCGCGTCGAAGGGCAGCACGGTCGTCGGGATGTCGTCGCCGCGGAGCGCCCACCGGCCCCATGCGCGGTCGGCGCGGACCTGCCCCGCGAAATGATACGCCGCACGCCCCGCATCGTCGGCGAGCAGCACGTTGAGCGAGGGCTCGGGCAGGCTGCGCAGCGCGGCGATCGCGTCGGCCGCGCTGCGCGCGCGGTCGAGCGCGAGAAACGGCGAGAGCGGCGATGCCGGGTGCCGCTGGATCGCCCAATCCATCAGGTACGCGTGATGCGGGTACTGCGCGATGACGACGCCGTGCGGCGTTTCGAGCTCGGTGTCGATCACGTCGCCGCCGAAGCGCACGCGGATCGTTTCGACGCGCCGAGACGGCGTGACCCAATGCCGGTTTTCGTAGAGCAGCCCGTTCGCCATCGGCTCGGCGATCAGCCGCATCGCCGAAGCGTAGCCCGCGGTCACGCCCCAGGCGACGTGGTCGTCGTGCCCGAGCGTCACCCCGGGGGTTCCGGCGAGCGCAGCGCCCGCGATGTGGAACCCGGGCGAGCGGCCTTCGAGGAGCCACCAGATCGCCGGAACGCCGACCGAGAGGTGCGGATCGTTCGCGAGCACGGCGCGACCCGCCGTCGTGCGGTCCGCGCCGGCCACCCAGGCGTTGCTCCCGAGCGCGGCCGGCTCGTCGCCGGGGGACGGCGCGAACGCTTGGTCCGACGCGGGCCGGTGGTGGTGATACGGCCCGTGCAGCGCCGGCAGCGGCGGCAGCAGTCCCGGCGGACGCCCGTCGGTCGGCACGTCGTAGCGGGGGTCGCTCAGCGGGAAAAAGGCCTCGATCCCCGCCGGGCCGAGCTGCGCGAAGATCGCTTCCCGCTCGAGCACCTGCTGCGCCGTATCGTCGAGATCGAGCAGGGTCGCGAAGCCCACCGCCAGCGCGTCCTGCGGCTGCCACGGCTCGAAGCGCGCGAACAGCGCGCGGTACTCCGGCGGAACCGGCTCCCGCTGCGCGGCGGCGTTGACCCCGTCGGCGAACGCTGCGAGCAGCGTCCGTTCCTCGACGCTGGAACCTGCGTAGACGCGTTCGGCGAGCTGCCGGACGCCGTACACGCGCATGCGGCGGTCCACCGGGATCAGCTTCGCGCCGAGCAGCTCGGCGAGGCGGCCGTCGATGAATCGCCGGACCATGTCCATCTGAAAGAGCCGGTCCGACGCCATCGCATAGCCGTCCGCGAAGAACAAGTCGTGGTCGGTGCGCGCCCGGATGTGCGCCACGCCGCGCGCGTCACGTGCGATCGTCACCGGTGCATCTACCGCCAAGCCGGCCCGCGTACCGGATTCGGACGCGACCTGCGTCCGCGTCGAGACCGCCACCGAGGCGACGTAAACGGCAACGACGATCGCCAGCACCACGAGGCAGGCGGCGGCGGCCAGGGCGAGACGGACGGGCCACCGGGCGGTCATCGGGCCGTCCTTTACCGCCTTGAGGTTTTGCCGCCTTCGTGATACGATAGCCGCCTATGCCCTTCGGCCGATAACGCGGACCCAAGGAACGTCGGACCGGCGTCTCCTGGGTCTTTTCGCTGTGCCTAGCGATCCCCAGGCCACCCCGCTCCCCGACGTCACCTCGGCCGCCTCTGTCCCGCCGACGCGCTGAGCAAAGGAATCGATGAACCTCCTCGACGTCAACAATTTCGACGCGATGCGGATCGGGCTCGCCTCGCCCGAACAAATTCGCGCTTGGTCCTTCGGCGAAGTGAAGAAGCCGGAGACGATCAACTACCGGACCCTGAAGCCGGAACGCGACGGCCTCTTCTGCGAGAAGATCTTCGGCCCGACCAAAGACTGGGAATGCCACTGCGGCAAGTACAAGCGGATCCGCTTCAAGGGCATGATCTGCGATCGCTGCGGCGTCGAGATCACGCGCGCGAAAGTTCGCCGCGAGCGCATGGGCCACATCGAGCTCGCCACGCCGGTCACGCACATCTGGTACTTCAAGGGCGTTCCGTCGCGCATCGGCATCTTGCTCGACATGTCGCCGCGCCAGCTCGAGAAGGTCATCTACTTCGCGGCGTACGTCGTCACCGACCCGGGCACGACGCCGCTCACGAAGCGTGAGATCCTCACCGAGCAGAAGTACCGCGAAAGCCGCGAGAAGTACGGCACGAACTTCAAGGCCGGGATGGGCGCGGAGGCGATCCGCGATCTGCTCAAGGACTTGAACCTTCGCAAGCTTCAGGACGATCTGCGTCGCGAATTCAAAGAGACGACGGGTCAGAAGCGCATCAAGGCCATCAAGCGTCTCGAGGTCGTCGAAGCGTTCCTCGCGAGCGGCAACAAGCCGGAGTGGATGATCCTCTCCGCGGTGCCGGTCATCGCGCCGGAGCTGCGTCCGATGGTGCAGCTCGACGGCGGCCGCTTCGCCACGTCCGATCTGAACGATCTCTACCGCCGCGTGATCAACCGCAACAACCGCCTCAAGCGGCTGCTGGAGCTGAGCGCGCCCGAGATCATCATCAAGAACGAGAAGCGCATGCTGCAGGAAGCAGTCGACGCGCTGATCGACAACGGGCGCCGCGGGCGTCCGGTCACGGGTCCGAACAATCGTCCGCTCAAATCGCTCTCGGACATCCTCAAGGGCAAGCAGGGCCGTTTCCGGCAGAACCTGCTCGGCAAGCGCGTCGACTACTCGGGCCGTTCGGTCATCGTCGTCGGCCCGAACCTGAAGCTGCACCAGTGCGGGCTGCCCAAAGAGATGGCGCTCGAGCTCTTCAAGCCGTTCGTGATGAAGAAGCTCGTCGACCGCGGTCAGGCGCACAACATCAAGTCGGCGAAGCGCATGGTGGAGCGCGTGCGTCCGGAAGTGTGGGACGTCCTCGACGAGGTCATCCGCGAGCACCCGGTGCTGCTCAACCGCGCGCCGACGCTGCATCGTCTCGGCATCCAGGCCTTCGAGCCGGTGCTGGTCGAGGGCAAGGCGATCCATCTGCATCCGCTCGTGTGCACGCCGTACAACGCGGACTTCGACGGCGACCAGATGGCCGTCCATCTTCCGCTGAGCGCCGGCGCGCAGGCGGAGGCGCGCATCCTGATGCTCTCGGCGAACAACATCCTGCAGCCGAGCTTCGGAAACCCGGTGTCGATCCCGACCCAGGACATGGTCCTCGGTCTGTACTGGCTCACGTTCCAGCCCGACGAGTACAAGGGGCCGGCGAAGGCCGCGCTCTCCGACGACACGCTCTACGCGTCGGCGCCGTACCGCAACGGCAGCGCGCGCAAGACGCCGGACGGCACGCCCGCGCTGCTCGCGTTCCGCGACGCCGACGAAGCGATCACGTCGTACAACCATCGCCTGATCGGGCTGCACGAGTGGATCGAGATCCGCGTCGGCGGCGCCCGCGTCAAGACGACCGTCGGCCGCGCGATCCTCAACCAGGCGTTCCCGCGCGAGTGGGGCTACCCGTTCTTCAACCAGATCCTCGACAAGAACACGCTCAAGCGCCTGATCACGGAGTGCTACCGCAAGTACGGCAACGCCGCGACCGCGGAGTTCCTCGACGCGATCAAGACGCTCGGCTTCCGCTACGCGACGCAGTCGGGGACGACCGTCTCGATCACCGACATCGTCGTGCCGCAGACGAAGCACGACATCCTCGACAAGGCGCAGGCCGAGGTCGACGAGCTGCACGGCTTGTTCGACCAAGGCTTCATCTCCGAGGACGAGCGCTACACGAAGACGATCGACATCTGGCAGAAGGCCGGTGACGACGTCACGACCGCGATGCAGCAGGCGCAGAACCCGATCAACCCCGTCTTCATGATGGCGACGTCGGGTGCGCGCGGCTCGATCGCGCAGGTGAAGCAGCTCGGCGGCATGCGCGGGCTCATGTCCGACCCGTCGGGCCGCATCCTCGAGATCCCGGTCAAGGCTTCGCTCAAAGAAGGTCTCACCGTCCTCGAGTACTTCATCTCGACGCACGGTGCGCGCAAGGGTCTCGCCGACACCGCGCTCCGCACGGCGGACTCGGGCTACCTCACGCGCCGTCTCGTCGACGTCGCGCAGGACGTGATCATCCGCGAGGAAGATTGCGGCACCGCGAACGGGATCACCGTCGGCGACATCCGCGTCGGCAAGGAGACGATCGAGCCGCTCGTCGACCGCATCGTCGGCCGCCGCGCCGCCGAGGATCTCAAGCATCCGGAGCACCCGAAAGAAAAGCTCGTCAAGCGCGACGACGAGATCGACGAGGAGAAGGCCAAGGCGATCATCGCCGCGGGCGTCGAGACGGTGAAGATCCGCTCGGTGCTCACCTGCCAGGCGAAGCACGGCGTCTGCGCGATGTGCTACGGCCGCAACCTCGCCACCGGCCTCAAGGTCGACATCGGCGAAGCGGTCGGCATCATCGCCGCGCAGTCGATCGGCGAGCCGGGCACCCAGCTCACGCTGCGAACCTTCCACACGGGCGGCGTCGCTCAGGAAGACATCATCACCGGTCTCCCGCGCGTCGAAGAAATCTTCGAAGCGCGCAAGCCGAAGGGCGAAGCCCCGATGGCGGAGTTCACCGGGACGATCAAGTTCGGCGAGGAGAAGGGCAAGCGCGTCGTGTTCGTCACCGACGACGAAGGCGACGACCACGAAGTCGACGTGCCGGCCAACGTGCACCTCACGGTGACCGAAGGACAGCGCGTCCAAGCCGGCCAGCCGATCGCGGAAGGCTCGCTCAACCCGCACGAGATCCTGCGCATCAGCGGACAGACCGCGCTGCAGAACTACCTCGTGCAGGAAGTGCAGAAGGTCTACCGCTCGCAGGGCGTCGACATCAACGACAAGCACATCGAGGTCATCGTTCGCTCGATGCTGCGCAAGATCAAGATCGTCGACGGCGGCGACACCCGCATGCTCCCCGGTCAGCTCGTCGAGTCGGCGGTGTTCGGCGAGGAGAACGAGCGGATGAAGGACGAGGGCGGAAAGGCGGCCGAGGGTTCTCCGGTGCTGCTCGGCGTGACGAAGGCGTCGCTCGCGACGGAATCGTTCCTCTCCGCGGCGTCGTTCCAGGAGACCACGCGCGTCCTCACCGACGCCGCGATCAAGGGCAAGCACGACCCGCTGCTCGGTCTCAAGGAGAACGTCATCATCGGGAAGCTGATCCCGGCCGGAACGGGGATGTCGCGGTACCGCAATCTCCAGATCGAGCCGGAAGGTCAGGACCTCGACGAAGAGGGCCGTCCGCGCAACGTCTTCCTCGACTTCAACCCGAACGAGGACGGGCTCTCGAGCTACGGCGACGTCATCGCGCCGAACGGTCAGGAGCTGAATCCGAAGGTGCTCGGCCCGTACGAGCGCCAGCGGATGGCGGAGAACGCGGTGCAGTACGAGGGCGACTACGAGCCCGACGCGACCGTCACGGCCACTCCGACGCGCACGCAGTACAAGCCGAAGGGCATCAACCCCGAGGACCTCTGATCCTCGCGCAGCCGACGAAAGAGCCCGCTCTCACGAGCGGGCTCTCTTCATGATAACCGCCATGCCGAGTCGCCTGGCGTTCGAGTCCGTGCGGACCGCAGCGAAGCGAGGACCGCGAAGGCTTCAGCGAAGCTGAAGCCACCAGCGGAGCGAGGACCGTGACGGCTTCAGCGAAGCGCTGAATCCACTACCGGTCGGCGATGCCGTGCAGGACGAGCCAGCTGAGCATGCCGGCATCGGCGAGGGCGACGAACAGCAGCGCGTACATGAACATCTCGAAGCCCGATGGGCGGGCCATCGTCGGCCGCGCGTCGGCGCGCGACCGGCCGAGTCGCATCTGCATGGTGGGACTCCTTTCCGCGAGACCCGGCGGCTCCAGCCGCCGTACCTCCAGATATCGGCCGTTCGGGCCGGCAGCGTGAGCGGCCGGCGTCACATCTTGACGTTTCCCTCGGAACGCGTGGGACGGTCGGCTCCGAACGTTAGGTTTTCGGCAAGAACAGGAACTTTTTCCGGCCTGCCACTCCACCGGCCTCGGCGTGTGTTATAGTGGGTGCGACAAACGGCGCCGGCGTCCGTCGTTTGGTCGCGCGAAAGGTCCGAATGTCCCGTGATCGGCTCAGGCACGTCCGCGTACATCGTCCTCGCACCGTTCGACGCCTGGAGTATAGATGTACCAAGACGAGACCCTGAGCTGCGTGGACTGCGCGCAGCCGTTCACCTTCACGGCGGGTGAGCAAAGCTTCTTCGCCCAGAAGGGCTTCACGAACAAGCCGAATCGTTGCCCCGACTGCCGCGCGGCCCGCAAGGCGCAGCGTTCCGGCTCCGTCGGCGGCAGCGGCGGCGGCGGCGGCTACTCGGGCGGCTTCGGCGGCGGCCCGCGCCGCGAGCGCGAGATGTACCAGGCGACGTGCAGCCAGTGCGGCGGCGTCGCGGAAGTTCCGTTCCAGCCGCGGGGCGACAAGCCCGTGTACTGCCGCGATTGCTTCGCGACTCGCTCCGGCGGGTCGTCGGGCGGCTATCGTCGCTGATTCGGAAACCAGCTTCGGCTGAAAAAGACCCGCTCGTGAGAGCGGGTCTTTTTTCATTTCACGACGCCGCGGGAACGCGTCGCGCCCGTGCGTAACCATCGCGCACGGAGGTGCCATGCGCACGTTGACGGACGTTTTCGCCCCGGGCACCCCGCCACTGCCCGAAGGGCTGCGTACGCTTCAAGTCTCGCCCGGACGCATCGTCGAGCCGGGGACGACGGTGCATGCGAATTTCACGTTCCGCAACTTGGGCGGCGGCACCGCGACCGGCTTTCGGATCCGCTTCAAGCTTCCCGACGGGCTGACGTACCTGGTCGGCACGGCGCAGATCGACGACGTGCTGATCGACGAGCAGGGCGGCCTCACCTCGCTGCTGCAGGGCGCCGGCGCGCCGCTCGGCGACGTCCCGCCCGGCGGCGAGCGCCGCGTCTCGCTGGCGTACACCGTCGCGCCGACGATCGAGAACGGAACGCAGATCGCGCTGCAGGCGGCGATCTCGTCGTTCGAGGTGCCGGTCATCGGCTCGAACGTCGTGCGGCTCGTCGTGCGCAGCCGGCCGACGCTCAAGAACGCGGGGACGCGGCTCGTGCTCACCCCGGTACGCGAAGCGACGCCGGGCGCCGAGCTCGCATTGCGCGTGCAGGTGCACAACTCCGGGCAGAGCAGCGCGCACGACGTGATCGTGCTGCTGCCCGTGCCCGCGCACACGTCGTACGTTCCGCAGAGCGCGCGCGTCGACGGGCGCCTGCGCGAAGTCGCCGGCGAGAACGAGCCGTTCGGCGTCACGCGACCCGCGATCGTGGCGCCGACGCTCGGGCCCGGCGCGACCATCGACGTCGGGTATCGCGTCCGCATCGACCCGACGCTCGAAGACGGCACCGCGATCGTCGCGCAGGGCTCCGTCTGCACCCACGAGCTTCCGGAGTTCGCGCTGTCGCCCACGACGCTGCGCATCCCCTCGTCGGCCTCGTTCGCCGGCGACGAGACGGCGCTGCGCGTCGAGGCCGAAGACGACGTCGTCCCTGGCCAGCGCGTGAAGATCGTCGTGCGCGCGCGCAACGCCGGAACGGCGCGGGCGCGCGCCGCGCGCGTGCGGGTGAAGCTGCCCGACGGGCTGGTCTACAGCGCCGGCTCGCGCAGCGTCGACGGAGCGCCGGCAGTCGACGGCCGCGGCGATCCGGGGATCTTCGAGCTGGGCGACATCGATCCGGGGCGCTCGGTCGAAGTCGCGCTCGCGGCGATCGTCCGTTCGCCGATCGCGTCGGGGCTCGAGCTGCCCGTCGAAGCGCGCGTGGAATGGTCGAAGGGCGAGCGCACGTTCGCGCGGACGCTCACGGTGCGTTCGGCGCCCGCCTTCCCGGCGGCGTTCAACACGATCGAACGCGAAGGAGCGCGCCGCCTCGCGCCGGGCGACGCGGCCGCATTCACGGTGCGGCTGCAGAACATGGGCGCCGACGTCGCTGCCGACGCGCGGCTCCTGATCGAGGCGGATTCGGGTCTCGAAGGCCTGCGGGTGAGCGAGAACGGCGCGCAGCTCCCGATCGGCGACGACGGCGCCGTGCATCTCGACACGCTGGAGCCCAACGTCGAGCGCACCCTCCGCATCGAGACGCGCGTCGCACCGACGATGGAAGATCAGACGCAGCTGCGGCTGCGTGCCGTGCTGCGCACCGCGCAGCTGCCGGAGATCGAGCTGGGCTCCGCCGCGCACGTCGTCGCGTCGCGCCCGCGCTTCACGCCTGAGACGTCGCGGCTCGTGGTCGAAGAGACCGAGGCGCTGCGTCCGAACCGCACGACGGCCTGCCGCGTCGTCGTCCACAACGAAGGCACCGACCGCGGCCGCGACGTGCGCGTGCGGCTGCAGCTGCCCGAAGAGCTGCGGCTCGAGAACGTCTACGGCGCCTCGCGCGACGGCGACAGCGTCGTCTTCGGCGAGATCCCCGCGCAGGCCACGCAGGAGGCGACGATCCACGTCCGGCTGCTCGGCGCGATCGGCATCGGCGACAAGCTCGAGGTCGGCGCACGGCTCACCGGAACGAACGCGGTTCCGTTCTCGCTCGAGCCCTTGCAGCTCGAGACGCACGCCGAGCCGACGTTCGCCGAGGGCGCGACGCTCACGTCGATGCCGGCCGACACCGTCGACGCCGGCGACGTCGTCGCGTACGTGTTCGCCGTGCGCAACTCCGGCGACGGCGTCGCGAAGCGGCTGAACCTGCGCATGGATGCGCCGAGCAACGCGGTGTACGCGCCCGGAAGCACCACGGTGAACGACGTCGCGCTGCTCGACTTCGCCGGGACCTCGCCGCTGCTGACCGGGAGCGGGCTGACGTTGGGCGACGTCGCGGCGGGCGTCGAAGTGCTCGTGCGGCTGCGCGCGATCGTGAACACGCCGCTCCCCGGCGGCACGACGATCGAGACGCGCGCGTACGTCGTGTGGGACGACACGCCGGAGATGGTGGTGCGCGCGCATCCGCTGCGCGTGCGCTCGTCGGCGGCGCTGCCGATCGTCGATCCGATGCTGCCGTTCTCGGTGCTCGACGCGGCGGCGGCGCCGTCGTCGAACGGGGCGCAGCGACGCCTCACCGGCGAGACGTATCTCGAGCTGCCGCCCGCGGTGCCGGTCCGCGCGAACGGCGCGAACCCGTTGCACGACGCCGCACAGCCGTCCGCGATCGCCGGCGTCGAGCACCCGCAGCTCGGCCCGGGCATCGACGACGAGCTGCCCGCGACCGCCGCCCTCGTCCTCGACCTTCCGCCGGACCGCCTCGACTGGATCGTGCGCTACCTCGACGAGGCGCGCGGCGACGGACTGCTGGCGGACCTCATGGTGCTGCGCGCGCTGTTCCCGATGCGCGCCGGCACCGCCGACGCGACGGAAGGTCTGCGCGATCACGCGGAGCTGCTCAGCGAAGTCGTGGATCGCATCTTCGTGAAGGCGCGCTTGCCCGGTGCGTCTCCCGACGCCGACGACGTGGACTCGCGCGCCTACGGCGTCTCGCTGCGCGCGCTGATCGACGTGCTGCGCAGTCAGGACGACGGCGCAGCGCCGCCCGGTGCGGGACTGCGTCTCGTCGGGTTCGTCGAGCGCGATGCGCTCGACGCCGCCGCGGCGATGCTCGAGCGCGAGCCGCTCGTCGCGGCCGACGCCTGGGCCGTGACCGCGTCGCTGCTCGGCACGTCGCTGCAGCGCAACGGCGTCGTCCTCGCCGATCTCACCGCCTATCGCGACGCGCTGCGGCACACGTTCGAAGAGCTGCGCGCCGCGCGTGGCGGCGCGCTGACAGCGGCGCTGCGCAGCCCCGCCGGCGACGAGCTCGCCGCGGAGCGCGCGGTGCTGCTGCAGGCGCTCTCGTTCGAGCGGTCCGTCACGGCGTAGCGATGCTCTGGATCGTCGTCGCCGTCGTTGCGATCCTCGTCGTCGCCGGGGTCGCGGCGTGGGCTCGCGCGCGCCGCAGCGTGCACGTCGTCGCCGTGCCGCCGGCCGAAGCGGACGGCGTCGTCGGCGAGCCCGTCCCGGTCGCGCCGACGATCCGCTGGGCGCAGCAGTTCGCTTCGCGCGGCGAGCTCGACGACGCAGCCCGGCTCAAGCTGATCAACGATCTCGGCTTTCTGCGCGCGGCGTGGTGCGTGCCGCTGCTCAGCGAAGCGTATCGCGAAGAGCGCGATCCCGCACTTCGTGCCGCGGCGCTGGACGCGCTCGAAGCGTGCGATCCCGACGCGGCCGTCGCGCTGCGCGCGCGCTGATCAGAGGCCGCGCACCGGGACGCGATGCGCGCGCACCCATTCCTCGTCGACGTCGACGCCCAGACCCGGACGGTTCGGCACGCGGGCGACGCCGTCGGCGATCTCGACCGTGCGCGCGGCGTACGGACTGTCGATGAACTGACGTCCGTTCAAGTCGACCGGCGTCTCGATGCCGAACGCGCCGAAGAGGTGCAGCGACGCGGCGAGGCCGACGTCGGATTCGGTCAGCCCCGAGCCCATCAGCCGGACGCCCGAGTCGAGCGCGTACCGGCACAGCCGGCGCGAGAGCGTGAGCCCGCCGCTGCGCTGCACCTTCGCGATCGCGACGTCCACCGCGCCGAGCTTCACGAAGGTCGCGAGGTCGGTCGGATGGCGCAGCGACTCGTCGAGCGCGACGGGGATCGGCGAGCGGTCGCGCAGCCGGCGCAGCCCTTCGACGTCGTTCGACGGGAGCGGCTGCTCGAACGCCGCGACGCCCAGCGACTGCATCGCGTGCGCGACGCGCAGCGCGACGTCGACCGTGTAGCCTTGGTTCGCATCGACCCACAAGAAGGCGCCGTCGCCGGCGGCCGCGCGGACGCGCTCGACGGTGCGCACGTCGTCAAGCTCGCCGTGCAAGCCGACCTTGATCTTGAACGCGCGGTAGCCGCGCTCGCATCCTTCGCGCACCGACGCTTCGGCGCCGCCGGCGCCCTCCGTCGAGACGATCCAGCCGAGGGGAATGCGTTCCGCGCGCAGCCCGCCGAGCAGCGCGTAGACCGGAAGGCTCAGCGCTTTGCCGAGGACATCGTGCACGGCCACGTCGACGGCGGCCTTCGCCAGCGGCGCGCCGATCGAGAAGCCGCGGTTGATCGCACGATCGAACGCGCGCGCGAGCGCGTCGGTGTCCCACACCGCGATCCCGCGCGCGACCGGCGCAAGATACCGGTCGATCGTCGTCGCGATCGACTCGAGCGTCTCGTACGTCCACGACGGAATCGGCGTCGCTTCGCCCCAGCCGAACGTGCCGTCCGACGCGGTGACTTTCACCAGCACCCGTACCGACGGCTCGCCGGCGCGCGCGACGCTGCCGCCGCTCACCGCGAAGGTCGCCCGCGTCGGCAGCGCGACGGGGAGCGTCTCGACGCGTTCGATGCGCAGATCGAGCATCAGCGCGCCGGCGGGGCGGTGCTGCCGCGCAGCAGCACTTCGGCGCGCACGTGGCGGACGCGCAGCTCCGCGCTCGGCGGTTCGAGCGCGAGAGCGACGGCCATCGCGCCCATCTCCGCCAGCGGGATGCGCACCGTGGAGAGGGTCGGATCGCAGTCGAGCGCGGCCGGGATGTCGTCGAAGCCCGCGAGCGAGATCGCCTCCGGGACGGCGACGCCGCGGGCGCGGAGGACGCGCAGCGCGCCGAGCGCCATCGCGTCGTTCAGCGCGAACACGCACGTCGCGCGCGTGTTCGCATCGAGAAGCCGCGTCATCGCCGAGATCCCGCCTTCGCGCGAGAAGTCGCCCGGGACGACGTCGGCCGGATCGATGCTCAATCCGAAGTCCGCGAGGCCCGATGCGAAGCCGTCGATGCGGTCGCGCGTCGTGGTGAGCAGCGGCGGTCCGTTCACGATGGCGAAGCGGCGGTGGCCCAGCTCGACGAGCGCGCGCGCGAGCGCGCGTGCGCCGCCGACGTTGTCGGGGAGGACCGCGTCGCCCGCGACGTGATGACGCCCGATGAACACCGGGCGCCCGCCAGTCGCGGCGAACGCGCCGATCTGCGGGGCGAGCCGCTCGCTGTAGGAGCGGTCGTCGAGGCCGGAGCCGGTGAGGATCAGCGCGCCGACGCGCTGCGAGCGCAGCAGCCCGACGTACGCCAGCTCGCGCTCGGGATCGCGATAGCTGTTGCATACCGTCACGAGCCGGTCGGCGTCGGCGGCGGCGCGCTGCAGCCCGCGTACGATCTCCGAGAAGTACGGGTCGCTGACGTCGTGCAGGATCGCGCCGATGTGTGCCGTGCCGGCGCGCGCGAGCGCCTGCGCGTGCGCGTTGGGGACGTAGTGCAACGTGCGCGCCGCGGCGAGCACCGCTTCCCGGCGCGTGGCCGCGACGCCCACGGCGTTCCCGGAAAGCACGCGCGAGGCGGTCGCCACGGAGACGCCTGCCGACTGGGCCACATCCCGAAGCCGCGCGGACATGCGACCCAGCGTTTGAAAGCGCTTGCAATTTCTCCTCCGCGCGGGCGGCCTCCGCGGTAGGAAGTTTGTGTCCCGGCGTCGATACCTGGGCCGAGACGTGGCTGCAAACGCTTTCACGACGCCCGCCCAAGGACGCGCCGGCGGGCTGACCCGGCTGCAGGATACCGTCGACGCCTGGTGGCGTCCGGCGGCGTTCCTCGTCGCGATCACCCTCCTCTGGTGGCTGGTCACGGCGCAAGGCTGGGTCAAGCCCTATCTCATCCCGTCGCCGGGCGCGGTGATCCACGAGTTCGGCACGGACGCCGGGCTGCTCGCGCATCATTCGCTGGTCACGCTCACGGAGACGATCGTCGGGTTCATCGTCGCCGCCGCGGTCGGGCTGCTCTGCGCGGTGCTGATCGTCTACTCGCGCGGCGTCGAGCGCACGCTGTACCCGCTGCTGCTGGCGGCGCAGGTCGTCCCGAAGATCGCGATCGCGCCGCTCTTCGTCGTGTGGCTCGGCTTCGGGATCACGCCGAAGATCCTGGTCGCTGTCCTGATCGCGTTCTTCCCGGTCGTCATCTCCGGGGTCGCCGGGCTGCGTTCGGTCGATCCCGAGCTGCTCGATCTCGCCGCGACGATGGGCGCGAACCCGTGGTCGTCGTTCGTCAAGATCCGTTTCCCGGGCGCGATCCCGCACATCTTCGCGGGCCTCAAGGTCGCCGTGACGCTCGCCGTCGTCGGCGCCGTCGTCGGTGAGTTCGTCGGCGCGAACTCCGGTCTGGGCTACATCGTGATGAGCTCGAACGGCAACCTCAACACGCCGCAGCTCTTCGCCGCGCTGATCGCGATGTCGCTGATCGGCATCGTCCTCTTCGCCGTGCTCGAGATCGCGGAACGGTACGCCGTGCCGTGGCGCGCGGCGCGCGAAGAACGCGAAATCCTCGTCACTTCCTGAATGCACGAAAGGAACCCGATGACTCGTACGCTTCGGGCGCTGCTGGCGCTCGCGCTCTGCGCCGGACTGCTCGGCCCGGCCTCCGCCGGGGCGCAGCAGAAGCAGCTGCGCAAAGTCACGCTGATGCTGAACTGGTACCCGTACGGCGAGCACGCCGGCTTCTATTACGGCCTGCAGAAGGGCTACTTCCGCGACGCCGGCATCGACTTGACCATCCAGCCCGGCGGCGGCTCGACGCAGACGGTGCAGGCCGTCGCGGCCGGCAAGGTCGATTTCGGCTACGCCGACACGCCGGCGCTGCTGCGCACGATCGCGTCCGGCGCCGACGTGAAGAGCATCGGCGTCTTCCTGCAGACGACGCCCGCGGCGGTGCAGTTCTTCGACGACAAGCACTGGCATTCGATCCAGGACCTCAAAGGCCATAGCGTGGCCGGAAGCCCGGGCGATGCGGCGTACGAGACGCTCTCCGCGGTGCTCGAAGCGAACCACATCCCGAACGACTCCGTGCAGCGGCTCAACGTCGATCCGGCCGGGAAGCTGACGGCGGTCATCAGCGGGCGCGCCGACTCGCTCGTGGGCTTCTACAACGATCAGGCGCCGACGATCGAGGCGCGCACCGGCAAGAAGGTCGACGTGTTCAAGTACGCCGACAACGGCGTGAACTTCTTTTCGACCGGCCTGCTCGCGAGCGACGACATGCTGAAGAAGAACCCGCAGCTCGCGCGCGACTTCGTGCACGCCGCGCAGCGCTCGTGGGAAGAGGCCGCGAAGCATCAGGACGAGGCCGCCGCGGCCGAGGCGAAGCTCGCCGAGCAGGCGCCGCCGCTCGCCGTTCTGCGCAAGCAATGGGGCGAGACCGTCGGTCTGCTGCACACGGCGCGCACGAAATCGCTGCCGCCGGGCGTCGACGACCCGCACGACTGGGAGACGACGATTCAAGTCGTCTCGAAGTACCTCGGCCTCAAGAACCCCGGCAAGCCGGACGCGTACTGGGACGCGTCGATCGCCGGGAAGTGATGACCGCTCCGGCGCCGCGTTCCGTAACGTCCGCGACGAGCGCCGTCCGCTTCGACGACGTCGCGGTGCGTTTCGCGACGCGCCGCAAGACGACGGACGCCGTTGCGGGCGTCTCGCTCGACGTGGCGCCGGGCGAGTTCGTCTCCATCCTCGGTCCGTCGGGCTGCGGAAAGTCGACGCTCCTCAAGGTCGCCGCCGGGCTCGTGCGTCCGTGGCGCGGACACGCCGAGCTGCTTGGCCGCCCGGTCACCGGACCGCAGCGCGAGATCGGGTTCGTGTTTCAGCGCGCGGCGCTGCTCGAGTGGCGCAGCACGCGCGGAAACATCCTGCTGCAGGCGGAGCTGCGCAAGATGGACCGCCGCGTCGCGGAGCGCCGCGCCGACGAGCTGATGGAGCTGACGGGATTGCGCGGCTTCGAGAACGCGTACCCGCACGAGCTTTCGGGCGGGATGCAGCAGCGCGTCTCGCTGTGCCGCGCGCTGCTGCACCGCCCGCCGGTGCTGCTCATGGACGAGCCGTTCGGCGCGCTCGACGCCCTCACGCGCGAGCAGATGAACGTCGAGCTGCACCGCATCTGGCGCGAAGCCGGCACGAGCGTCGTGTTCGTCACCCACTCGATCCCCGAAGCGTTCTTCCTCGCCAACCGCGTCGTGGTCATGACGAAGCGTCCCGGCACGATCGCCGAGATCTTCGCGGTCGATCTTCCGCGCGAGCGCGACTACGCGCGCACGATGACCTCGTCCGTCCTCGCCGATCTCGGCGGCCGCGCGCGCTCGCTGCTCGGCGCCTCTGCCCACACGGAGTAACTTCGCAATGTCTCGCCGCACCGTCGGCATCGCCATGAACGGCGTCACCGGCCGCATGGGAATGAACCAGCACCTGATTCGCTCGATCGTCGAGCTGCGCCGTCGCGGCGGGCTCGCGCTCGCCGACGGAACCGTGGTGTGGCCCGAGCCGATCCTGGTCGGCCGCGACGCCGCGAAGCTGGAACGGCTCGCGCGCGAGCACGGGCTGCAGCGCTGGACCACCGACGTCGACTCGGCGATCCACGATCCGTCCGTCGAGATCTTCTTCGACGCCGCGACGACCGGCGCGCGTCCGGCGCTCGTGGAGAAGGCGATCCTCGCCGGGAAGCACGTCTACTGCGAGAAGCCGCTCGCGCCGACGCTCGACGAGGCGCTGCACATCGCGCGGCTCGCGCGCGCGCACGGCGTGAAGAACGGCATCGTGCACGACAAGCTGTACCTGCCCGGGTTCCTGAAGCTGCGGAGGCTCGTCGACAGCGGCTTCTTCGGACGCATTCTGTCGGTGCGCGGCGAGTTCGGCTACTGGGTCTTCGAAGGCGACTGGGGCCCCACGCCGCAGCGCCCGTCGTGGAACTACAAGCTCGACGAGGGCGGCGGGATCATGGTCGACATGTTCTCGCATTGGAGCTACGTCCTGGAGAACCTCATCGCGCCGGTGCGTGCCGTGACGGCGCTCGGGGCGACCCACATCCCGCAGCGCGTCGACGAGCGCGACAAGGTGTACGAGGCGACGGCCGACGACGCCGCCTACGGCATCTTCGAGCTGGAAGGCGGCGTGGTCGCGACGATCAACTCGTCGTGGGCGGTGCGCGTCAACCGCGAGGAGCTGGTGGAGTTCCAGATCGACGGAACGCTGGGCAGCGCGGTCGTCGGGCTGCGCGGCTGCAAGATCCAGCCGCGGGCGCTCACGCCGCGGCCGGTGTGGAACCCGGACATCCCGAACCCGATCGACTTCGCGGCGACGTGGATCGAGGTTCCCGACAACGATCCGTTCGAGAACGGGTTCCTCGCGCAGTGGAGCGAGTTCTTGCGCCACGTCGTCGCCGACGCGCCGTTCCCCTACGATTTCCTCGCCGGCGCGAAGGGCGTGCAGCTCGCCGAAGCCGGGCTGCGCTCGTGGCGCGAGAGGCGCGTCGTCGAGCTGCCCGCGCTCAGCGTCGATCCGGTCGCGGTCTGATGCTCGCCGCGCAGCTGCGCCTGCCGCGTGCCGACGGCACGCTCGCGCCGTACGTCGCCAGCGACGCACCGCGCCATCCGATCGCGCCGCAGCCGCCGCCGCGCACCCGCGTCGTCTTCGCCGCCGCGCACGTGGTCGCCGATCCGCGCTCGCCGGTCGACCCCGTCCTCGGCGGCGCGGTCGATTGGGAGGCCACGCTCGCGTACCGCCGGCATCTCTGGTCGCTCGGGTTCGCGGTCGCCGACGCGATGGACACCGCGCAGCGCGGGTCGGGCCTCATGCCGGCCGACGCACGCGAGCTGATTCGCCGCAGCGCCGCCGAAGCGCGCGCGGCCGGCGGAACCGTCGCGTTCGGCGCGGCGACCGACGAGCTGGATCAGACGCAGACGTACGACCTCGCCGCGATCGAGCGCGCGTACCTTGCGCAGTGCGAGCTCATCGAGGGCGAAGGCTGCGCCGCGATCGTCATGTGCTCGCGCGCGCTGCCGCGCGCGGCGACGAGCGCCGACGACTACGCCCGCGTCTACCGCACGGTGCTCGGGGCGCTGCGCCGGCCGGCGATCCTGCACTGGCTGGGGCCCATGTTCGATCCGCTGCTGCGCGGCTACTGGGGCAGCGACGACCTCGACCGCGCGACCGAGACGTTCGTCGCGATCGTTCGCGAGAACGCGGCGAAGGTCGACGGCGTGAAGATCTCGCTGCTCGACGCGGGGCGGGAGATCGCGCTGCGCCGGGTGCTTCCGCCGCACGTGCGCGTCTACACCGGCGACGATTTCAACTACCCCGAGCTCATCGCGGGCGACGGCGAGCGGCACAGCGACGCGCTCCTCGGCATCTTCGACGCGATCGCGCCCGCCGCGCGCGCGGCGCTCACGGCGCTCGACGAAGGCGATCGCGCGCGCTACGACGCGATCCTCGCGCCCACCGTCACGCTGTCGCGGCATCTCTTCGCCGCGCCGACGTACGCGTACAAGACCGGCGTGGTCTTTCTGGCGTACCTGAACGGCTTCCAGGGCCACTTCCGGATGCTGGGCGGCGCCGAGAGCGCGCGCTCCGTCGTGCACCTTGCGCGCGCGCTGGAGCTCGCCGACGCTGCGGGGCTGATCCTCGATCGCGAGCGCGCCGCCGAGCGCGCCGCCCGGGTCTTCGCGACCGCCGGCATCGTGTAGTGGATCGCGCGCGGCTCTCGCTCAACCAGTACACCGTCAAGCCGTGGTCGCTGCGCGAGGCGGCAGACGCGTGCGCGCGGCGCGGGATCCCCTCGATCGCCGTGTGGCGCGACAAGATCGCCGACGTCGGCCTCGCGCGGGCGGCCGGGACCGTGCGCGACGCCGGTCTGCGCGTTTCGAGCGTGTGCCGCGGCGGCTTCTTTCCGTCGCCGAGCGCGCGCGAGCGCATGAAGCGCATCGAGCACACGCGGCACGCGGTCGACGAGGCTGCCGCGCTCGGCGCGCCGGTGCTGGTCCTCGTATGCGGCCCTGCGGAAGGACAGCCGCTGCGCGACGCACGCGAGCAGGTCGCCGAAGGCATCGCGGCCGTCGCCGAGCACGCGGTGAAGGCGGGCGTGAAGCTCGGGATCGAGCCGCTGCACCCGATGATGATCTCCGAACGCTCGGTGATCGCGAGCCTGCGCGAGGCGAACGATCTCGTCGCCCGCATCGGCTCGCCCGCCGTCGGCGTCGTCTGCGACGCCTACCACGTCTTCTGGGACGCGCACCTCGAGACGGAGCTGCAGCGCGCCGGCGCGTCGATCTGCGGCGTCCACCTCTCCGACTGGACGACTCCGCACGGCGACGTCACCGCCGACCGCGCGATGATCGGCGACGGCTGCATCGATCTCGCCGAACTCGTGCGCAATGCCGAAGCCGCGGGCTACCGGGGCGACTACGAGATCGAGGTGCTGAACGAGAGCGCCTGGCGCGCCGACCTGCACGCCTGGCTCGACCTCGCCGTCAGCCGCTACGACGCGGTCACGTAAACGGGCGCCGGAGCGCCAACGGCGGCGTAGCTCGGCCCGCTCAGCGCATGCGGGTGTCGAACCATCCGACCAGCCGGCGCATCACGTCGAGCTGGTCGGCGCGCTTGGAGAAGAGATGGCCTTCGCCGGGGTAGATGACGAGCTCGGCCGGGACGTGCAGGTCGCGCAGCGCGTGCCAGTACTCGTACGACTGCGTCACGGGGACTTCGGCGTCGCGGTCGCCGTGCAGCATCAGCGTCGGCGTGTGGACCTGCTTGATGAAGTTGATCGGTGAGCTCTTCGCATAGACTTGCGGATCGTCGTACACCGATGCACCGAAGTACGGGATCATCCACGTGTCGATGTCGTTGGTCCCGTAGTAGCTGAGCCAGTCGGAGAGCCCCGCGCCCGCCACGGCGGCTTTGAAGCGATTCGTCTGCGTGATCGCCCACATCGTCATGTAGCCGCCGTAGCTCCAGCCGGTGATTCCGATGCGATGCGGATCGACCGGTATCGTTTGGCTCACCGCGTCGAGCCCCGAGAGGACGTCGCGCAGGTCGCCGTAGCCGAAGTCCTTCACGTTGGCGCGCGCGAACGCTTCGCCTTCGCCGTAGCTGCCGCGCGGGTTCGGCTCGAAGACGATGTAGCCGCGCGCGGCGAGCGGCGCTTCGAACGCTTGCGCGCCGCTCGGGAAGAGCGGATAGAACGCGTATGCCGGCCCGCCGTGGATCACGGTGACGATCGGATAGCGCGCGCCCGGCTTCGCGCGCGGCGGGAAGATCAGCCAGCCCTGAACGGTCGTGCCGTCGCTCGTCCACGTCAAGCTGCGCGCCGCACCGGTAAGATGAACGACGTGCGCGTTCGCCGCCGTCACGGCGTGCATCGCGCCGATCGTGCCGAGCACCACCTCCGGCGGCTCGGTGATCGATTGGCGGATCGCGGCCGCGACGCGGCCGTCGCGCGAGAGCGAGACGCCCGTATCGCCCGGTGCGAGCCCGGCGAACCCGGTCGCGTAGATCGTCTGCGCGCCGCTCCAGAGCTGTTTCTGCGTCTTGGCGCGCACGTCGAGCGAGGCGATCACGGTTCGGCCCCTCATCAGCTCGGTCGCGAGGACGTGGTCCGGCGAGCCGTTCCACGCGATCGTCGAGACCGACGCCTGCAGGTTCGGCGTGACGTCGGTCGCCGCGCCGCCGCTCGCGGGAACCACGTAGACGTCGCCGCCGGTCACGGCTTCGTCGCTCATGATCCCGCCGATGTACGCGATGCGCTTTCCGTCGCCCGACCAGCGCGGTGACGCGATCTGGAGCGCGGGCCGGTGGATGCTGCGCGCCGCGCCGGTGCGCGCGTCGATCGTCTCGAGGTCCGCGATCCACCAGTTCGCATCGCCGTTTCCCCGCGCCGCCGTCACGGCGAAGCGCGTCGCGTCGGGCGACCAGTCGTACTCGTACACATTGAGGTCCGCCGGGCCGAGGAGCCGGATCGCGCCGCCGCCGGCGGACATGACGGCGAGACGCTGCTCGTAGACGACCGACCCGACGACGCCGGAATCGGGCGTCGACGGGTTCAGCGGGCTGGGCGTCTTCGGCGCGCCCGGCGAGTAGAGAAACGCGAGCCGCGTCCCGTCGGGCGACCAGCGCGGGGTGGAGAGCGGGCCTTTCGCCCGCGTCACCACGCGCGCACGGCGCGCGGCGACGTCCCACACCGCGATCTGGGCCTGCCCCTTTCCGCCGGTGGTGACGAACGCGATGCGGCGCGAGTCGGGCGACCACGCGAGGTCGCCTTCGTCGCACGCGCGTCCCGGGCACGCCGTGACCGGGACGGCGGACGCGGGATGCGCGCTTTCGGCGAGCGCGATCCGGCCGCGGCCGCCGGTCTGCTCGACGTACGCGAAGCGCCGGCCGTCGGGCGAGACCGCCACCTGCGTGAACTCGTGCACGGACTCCAGCGCCGCCGCGATCGACTCGAACGACGGCCGCTGCGTGTCGACCGCCGTGGCGGCGCCGTGTGAGGACGTCGGCGCGCCTCGCGGCGCGGCGGCGCAGATGAACGGGACGACCGCGCACAGCGTAGCAATCGCGGCGAACGGACGAGCGAACGGCATGCCGTAGGCTCGTCCGCCCGCCGCCGGTCTCCTTCGCGTTGGGACGGACGTCCCGCGCGATTGGGAGGAACGTCGCGTCCGCGAGAGCTGCGCGTCGCGCGCGGGTACCGCTCACGCACCATGACGCGCCGTGCCGCGCCTGCCGCTCTGGCCGTTCTCGCGCTCGCCGCAACCGCGACGCCGCTTCGGGCGCCTGCGGCCGAGCTTGCGACGGCCCGCGGTGCGATCGCCTTTTCCACACCGGCCGGTGCGCGTTGCGCGGATGTCGTGGTCGAGGCGCGCGACGCGCTCGACGCGCACCTCATCGCGGTCGTGCGGCCGCGCTCGGACGCCGAAGGCGCGTGCCGCTACGCGATCACCGTCCCCGCGCAGACCGCGGTCTCGCTCTCCGTGCACGGCGCCGGGGTCCTGGCCCCGGTCAACGCGGCGCGCCTCGAGCCGGCGACGTACCGCGCGCACCCCGGCCGGCCCGCGAGCGCGTCCGTCGCCCTCCGGTTCACGCTCGTCGCGGCGAGCACGTACTTCTTCGCGCCCGGCGAGGAGCGCGAGATCCCGCTCGCATACGGTGGGACCGCTTCGAGCGCGCCCGTCTAGCGAGCCCCCCAAAAACGGGGTGCCGGTGTAGGACGTTCGCCTCCGGGACCGACGACCCCGGAAGCGCTCCCGGCAGGGCCAAAGTACGCATGACATCGGGACGTCCGTAGGACGTAGGCATCCCCTTCGCGGGCGAAATGCATATCGAGCGCACCGATGCGCCGCATACACCGCGAGGATCGCACCCGCCCATGGCCGTCGCTCTCGAACACGAAGTCGCCGCGCTTCCCCATCCCAACGCCAAGCCCGGCGTGCATTCGTTCTCGCGCGCGTGGGTTTCGGTGCTGCTGCTGTCCGATGTCCTGCTGTTCCTGGCGGCGACGTATCTCGCGGCGCTCTTCGTCAAGCACTACTGGAACCCGGTGCTGCCGATCCGCCACGTGGCGATCCCGGCCACGCTCACCGCGGCGCTCTCGGTGCTCGTGTTCTCCCAGCTCGGCCTCTACCGCCGCTCGTTCGCGATGTCGGTCCGCGACGAGTTCTACCACGCGATCGCCGCGCTCTCGCTGGCGTCCGCGCCGGTTCTGATCGCGTTCTCGATCTTCCCGGCGATCTCGACCTCGCGGGTCGTCGCGCTGTTCGCGCTCGTCTTCGCCATCGCGCTGGTGGGCGGGATGCGGGCCTTCGCGCACCGCGTCCGCGACATCACCGCGCTCGCGCACCCGCGCCGCATCGCGGTCGTCGGCCACCCCTCGCGGCTCGAGTTCGCCGAGGACGCGATCCGCGAGCTTCCGAACGCGCGCGTCTTCCGGCTCGCGGTCCCGAACCTGGACGGCATCGGCGCGGTGAACCCGGACGCGATCGCCGCGCAGCCGTGGTTCCGCTACGCGGTCGAGTGGGGCTGCGAGACGCTGGTCTTCACCGAGATCCTCGCGCCGTCGCTGATGCCGCACGTCCTCGCGGCCGCCTCGGCCGCCGGCATCACGATCGCCTTCGCGCCGCCGCGCATCCGCGTGCACGCCTACGATCTGAGCATCGAGACGATCGGCAAGCAGGCGCTGATCGTCGCCAAGCCGCTGCGCGCGTGCCAACCCGGCGCGCGGCTCGCGAAGCGCGCCTTCGATCTCGGGATCGCCTCGCTCGCGCTCGCGGTGTTCCTTCCGGTGATGGCGGTCGTCGCGCTCGCGATCGCGTTCGAGGACCGCGGCCCCGTGCTCTACCGCCAGGAGCGGGTCGGGCGCGGCGGCAAGCCGTTCCAGATCTTCAAGTTCCGCTCGATGCGCACCGACGCGGAGAAGAACGGCGCTTGCCTCGCGACGGTCGGCGACGCGCGCGTGACGAAGGTCGGCAAATTCATCCGCCGCACCTCGCTCGACGAGCTGCCGCAGCTCTTCAACGTCCTGCGCGGCGACATGTCGGTGGTCGGTCCGCGCCCCGAGCGGCCGGTTTTCGTGAAGCAGTTCGAGCAACAGCATGCGCGCTACGCCGAGCGGCATCTCGTCCGCCCGGGCATCACCGGCTGGGCGCAGGTCTACGGCAAGCGCGTCCTCGGCGTCGACGACGTCCCCGAGAAGCTCCAAGGCGACCTCTTTTACGTGGAGAACTGGTCCCTGTTCATGGACGTCGCGGTCTGCCTGAAGACGGCCGCCGAGGTCCTCTTCCACCAAGCGGCATGAGCGCCGCGTAGGCTCGAGGAGAGCCGCCTAGGAGAACACGGCATGGAAGCTCCGACCGCGCGCGAGGAGCGCACGTTCTACCCGTACGTCGAAGGACTGCGCGGGGTCGCCGCACTGTACGTCGTGATCTTCCACGTCTGGCAGACCGCCGTGCAGCACGCCGGAACCGGGACGCTCACGAGCTGGTTCCGCTGGACGCCGTTCCTGCAATACGGACACTTCGCGGTCGCCGTCTTCATCGTGATCTCGGGCTACTGTCTGGGCTTGCCGGTCGCTCAGCGCTTCGACGCGCGGTTCGACGCGCTGCGGTTCTTCAAACGGCGTGCACGCCGGCTGATGCCCGCGTACGTCTCGGTCGTCTTCTTGTCGATTCCGTTCTTCTGCGCGACGACGACGCTCATCGGACACCACGTCAACCCGCTGCACGTCGCGATCGCCGCCGCGATGCACGTGGTGCTCATCCATAATCTCTTCTACGTCACGACGGAGTACTTGAACGGGCCGCTGTGGAGCATCGGCCTCGAGTGCCAGATCTACGTCGTCTTCGCGCTGCTGCTCGTCCCGCTCTGGAAGCGCTTCGGCCTCGCCGCGCAGCTCGCGGCCGCGCTCGCGATCGGCCTCGCGCCGCACTTCGTCTCGCACGCGCTCGGCTCGAAGTCCACGCTCGACTGGACGTGGCCGTGGCTGTTGGGGCTGTTCGCGATGGGTGTGGTCGCCGCGTCGTTCGCGGCGCGTCCGCCCGCCGTGCGGCTCCCGTGGAACGCTCTCGCGGTCGTCGTCGCGGTCGTCGCGCTCGGCATGATGGTCGTCGATTACGACGGGACGCCCGACGGCATGCTGTGGCCCGCGGACCTGTGCGTCGGCGCGGCGGTCGCCACGTTCTTCATCGCCGCGGCGCGCAACCCGCGCATCCTTCCGGCGCGACTGCTCGCGTTGGCTCCGGTCGTGTTCCTCGGCACGTTCTCGTACAGCCTGTACCTGATCCACGCGCCGATCGTCGATCTCGTCGGCGTGCTGTTGCATCGGGCGCACGCGTCGGTCGCGCTCAGCGCCGGCGTGTGGGCCGTGCTGCTCGCCGCGATCGTCGCGCTCGCGTACGGCTTCTACCGG
The DNA here is from genome assembly GCA_035650875.1 of Vulcanimicrobiaceae bacterium. Taxonomy (GTDB): domain Bacteria; phylum Vulcanimicrobiota; class Vulcanimicrobiia; order Vulcanimicrobiales; family Vulcanimicrobiaceae; genus Vulcanimicrobium. Next base: position 91,788 of record DASRGU010000001.1, on the reverse strand, counting down.
ATCCTCGAGCGTCCGTTCCTCTCCTCGACGCTGCGCCGCGTGCGCGACGTCGAGACCGTCGCCGCCGTCACCGAGCCGACGGAAGAGCTGCTGCCGCTGCACGCGACCTGACGTGCGGCTCGGGCTCGTCTCCGCGACGTACCCGTTCGGTGCCAAGGAGCCGTATCTCGACGTGGAGCTGCGCGAGCTGGCGCCGGCGCTCGACGCGCTGCTCGTCTATCCCGCGGCCCCGCAGAGCCGCAGGCGCGGCTTCGACGATGTGCCGGGCGACGTCGCAGGCATCGGACTGTTCGCGCCGCGCACGCTGGCGCTCGCGTTGCGCGCGGCGCTGTCGCATCCGCGGCGCGTGCTCGGCGTGCTGCACGCGCTCCTGACCGATCGCTATCCGCCGCGCGTGAAGCTGAAGAACCTCGCGGTGGTGCCGAAAGGGCTCGCGCTCGCGACGCTCGCGCGCGCGCGGCGGCTCGACCATCTGCACGCGTACTGGCTCTCGACGCCGGCCACGGTCGCGTGGATCGCCGGCCGCATCGCCGGGATCCCGTTCAGCGCGACCGCGCACCGCTGGGACGTCTACGAGAACAACATGGCCGCACGCAAAGTGCGCGAAGCGGCCTTCGTCCGAACCATCTCCGAGCGCGGCCGCCGGGACCTGCTCGCGCGCACGGACGGCGACCCGGCGAACGTGCACGTCGTGCGGCTCGGCGTCGCGCTGCCGGACGAGCCGGTCGCGGGCGGCGCTGCCAGCGCGAGCCGCGCCGCGCGCTCGCATGCGCTCGCGCAGGAGCCGAACGCGATCGCGCCGCTGCGCATCCTGTGCGCCGCGGCGCTGGTGCCCGTGAAGGATCATCGCACGCTGCTCGAAGCGTTACGGCTGCTGCGGGAGGACGGCGTCGCGTTCGCGTGCACGCTGGCCGGCGAAGGGCCTCTGCGCGACGACATCGCGCGCGAGATTGCGCGGCTGGGCTTGGACGACGCGGTGATACCCGCGGGGCGCATCCCGCACGACGAGCTGCTCGCGGCGCTCGCCTCGGGCCGCTACGACGTCTCGGTCATCGCGAGCGCCGAGCACGCCGGCGGCTTGATGGAAGGCGTCCCGGTCGCGCTGATCGAGGCGATGGCCGCCGGGTGCGCGGTCGTCGCGACGAGCTCCGGAAGCGTCGGCGAGCTGGTCGACGGCGAGACCGGTCTGCTCGTTCCGCACTCGGACCCGCGCGCGCTCGCGGAGGCGCTCGGGACGGTCGCGCGCGATCCCGCGCTGGCCGAACGGCTGCGTGAAGCCGGTCGCGCGCGCGTGCGCGCCGACTACGACGTCCGGCGCACCGTGAGCGCGTGGCGCGCGCTGTTCGCGGGCGCTACGCCGGGGTGAGCGTCCGCTCGGGCGCGGGCTGCGCGCCGAGAGGCAGCACGCGGCCGCGCATCGTCGCCGGCGCGGCGACGCCGAAACGCGAGAGAATCGTCGGCGCGATGTCGAGGATCGAGACGCGCTCGGGATGCACGCGCCCTTCGCCGCTCGTGCGGATCCACAGCGCGCCCTCGGGATGGTGGTGTCCGCTGCGGAACCCGTCGATCAGGTAGAACAGCTCGGAGAAGGGCCGCTGCGCGCCGGTGCGCGCGTCGACCGCCATCGCCTCCAGCACGGCCGGATCGAAATAGCGGCACCCGCAGAAAACGCCGTTCCCTTCGCGTCGCACTTCGAGAACGCGCTCGCCGTCGACGTGGAGCGCCGCGAGCGCGATCTGCGCGCGTTCCGCCGACGCCGCATCGGAAAGGTCGACGTGAAACTCGTGCGTCATCACCGGGGCGACGCGCGCGCCCTCGATGCCGAGGAACGTCAGAAGCCGCTGAAAATCGACCGGGCGATAGTTGCGCAGCACCGGGCCGGTGTACGGCTCCTGGCTCAGGGCCGTCGCGAAGACGATCGTCGCGTCCGCGAAGTCACGCAGCATCCGTCCGACGAGCGCGTCCATCGTGCGATAGCCGTGCAGGACCGCTTCGCGCAGCGAGGGATGCGCGCTCGCGTCCGGCGGGTCGGGGAACGCCTGCGGCTCCATGTTGCGCCAGTACAGGTGCTGGTAGTGCGCGGTGCTGTTGGAGAAGAAGCTCGCGAAGCGCACGCCGTGCGCTTTGACGCAGGCGAGGAAGACGTCGTACTGGATGTGATCGAACAGCGCTGCGCGCCGCCAGCGCACCCCGCGGTCGAGCCGTTCGGCGGCGAGCTGCGCGAGGATCGCCCAGGCCGTCCGCGGGTTGAAGGCGTGAGCGGCGTAGTACGTCCCGAGCCGCAGCGCGTCACGCGCCGTGAGCCGGCCGTGGTGCGACGACTCCTTGACCTGTTCCGCGGTCGCCTCGTAGTACGGCTGCAGCGAGGCCGGGACGGCGACGCCGGCTTTGTCCCAGGGGTCCGGAAGCCGGAAGCCTTCGAAGCGTTCCGGCGCGGGGACGTTCATCGCGCCGAACAGCCCGATCCGAATGCCCTCGGCCGCCAGCGCGCTGCCGATCGTCGGCTGCCGGCCGCGGTCGGCTTCGCCGAGATGAAAGAGGCCGTGCTCGACGTACGGGACGCCCGTGTGCACCGACGGCCACTGAATCCACGGGACGAGCGTCCCGCCGTCCTCGCCGGCCTCGGTGACGAACACGTCCGAGGACGCGTACAGCCGCGCGAAATTCGGCAGGGCTCCCTCGCGCATGAAACGCTCCAAGAGCGTCGGCGAGAGCTCGTTGAACTCGACGAGGAGGACGCGGCCATCCATGGTACGATGCTCGTACCCCATTGTCCGCGCGCGTCTCGCGATGCGGGAGAGCCACGGCGGAGTGGGTATAGCAAGCGAGACGTCCCTCGGCGCCGAGGCGCCTGCCCGGGACGTCGCGGAGGATCACGGATGAGAGTCTGCGTGCAGGGCCTGGGCTACATCGGGCTGCCGACGGCGGCGATGATGGCGCTCGGGGGGCACGACGTGGTGGGATACGACGTCGACCGGCGCGTTCTCGACGCGCTGCGCGACGGCGCGCACCACGTCAAGGAGGAGCCGGTTCGCGCGCTCGTCCTCGCCGCGCTGAACGGCGGCCGGCTGACGCTCAGCACCGAGGTTCCGGGCGACGCCGACGCGCACGTGATCTGCGTCCCGACGCCGACGATCGATCACAAGCCCGACCTCTCGTACGTGCGGGCCGCCGCGCGCGCGACCGCGCCGCACCTTCGCCCCGGCGACCTCGTGATTCTCGAGTCGACCGTCCCGCCGGGAACGATGGACCGCGTCGTCGTCCCGGCGCTGCGCGAGGCCGGCGTCGATCCCGACACCATCGCGGTCGCGCACTGCCCGGAGCGCGTCATCCCGGGCGCGATCGTTCGCGAGCTGCGCGGGAACGCGCGTGTCGTCGGCGGGCGGAAGCCCGGCGACGCGGAGCGCGCCGCGGATCTGTACCGCTCGTTCTGCGACGGCGAGATCCACGTCACCGACAACGTCACCGCCGAGCTGGTGAAAGTCGTCGAGAACACCTACCGCGACGTCAACATCGCGTTCGCCAACGAGCTGGCGCTGCTGAGTGAGGAGCTCGGCGTCGACGCGCACGAGGCGATCGCGCTCGCGAACAAGCACCCGCGCGTGAACATCCTCGCGCCCGGTCCGGGCGTCGGCGGGCATTGCATCCCGGTCGATCCGCATTTCCTCTCGAACGCGAACCCCTTCGTGACCGAGCTGATCCAGACGGCGCGGCGCATCAACGAGCGGATGCCGCACGTCGTCGCGCGCCGGATCGCCGAGCTCTCCCCGCCGCACGAGGGATCGCGCGTGGCGATTCTCGGCGCGGCGTACAAAGCGAACGTCGACGACACGCGCGAGTCGCCGACCGAGCGCGTCGAAGAATTGCTCCACGAGCGCGGTTACGCGACGCGCGTCTTCGATCCGGTCGCGGACCGCTGGCACGTCCCGCTCGCCGCGTCGCTCGAAGACGCGGCGCGCGGCTGCGACGCCGTCGTGCTGATGGTCGGACACGACGCCTTCGCCGAGATCGATCCGGTCGCGCTCGGCGCGCTGTGCCGCCGGCGCGTGCTGGTCGACACGCGCGGCTTCTTCGATCGCGATCGCTGGGAGGATGCCGGCTTCGAGGTGCACGTGCTCGGCGGAGGTCGACGTGGCGCACGTCGCGTCGCGGCCGCATCCTGAGCTGAGCGACGCGGCGGAGCGGCGCCGCGAGGCCGCGCCGCAGCTGCTGCGCGCCGCGCTCGCCGTCGCGGGACCGATGGTGCCCGCATGGCAGCGCGACTGCATCGAAGCGCTGCGCGGCGTCGCGGGGATCGATCTCCGCGTCGTCGCCGTCGGTGGCCGTACGCCGCCGCCCGCACCGCGCTGCTCGGCGCTGCAGCTCACCCCGGTCGCCTCCGAGCCCGGGACGATCGCCGACGCCGACGTGGTCTTCGACTTCACCGGCGGCGCCCTCGCCGCCGACGCGCCGCTCGGCGTGTGGTCTCTCCGGCTCGGCGCGGCCGACGATTGGGGCTTGCCGTTCGTGCGCGAGATCGCCGCGGGTGCGACGTTCGAGATCGGTCTCGTGCGCCGCAGCGGCCGCCGCCGCGAGCGGATGCGTACGGCGCGCTTCGCGCTGGGACGCTGGTATCCGAGCACGGTGCGGCTCGCTCTGCGCAGCGTCGCCGGGTGGCCCGCCGCGGCGCTCGCGATGCTGCGCGACGGCATCCCGCTCGCCGCCGAAGGCGACGAAGCGCCGGACGCTGCGCCGCCTCGCCCGCGAGAGCGCGCGGCGTTCGTCGCGAAGCTCGCGGCGAAGCTCGCGAACGAAGCGCTGCAGCAATCGTTCGAGGTCGTCGAGTGGAACTGCGGGATCGTCGACGGCGGCGCCGCCGCGATCCTCGCCGACGCGCCGCTCGCGGTGCGCTGGCTGCCTCGTCCGCCGCGCGGAACGTTCATCGCCGACCCGTTCGTGGTCGAGCGCGACGGCGTCCGGGCAATGCTGGTCGAGCACTTCGACTACGAAGTCGGACGCGGGGTGATCGACGCGCTGATCCTCGACGATCGCGACGAGGTCGTCGCGCGCCGCCGCGCGATCGAGGCGGAGACGCACCTGAGCTACCCCTACCCGCTCGAGATCGAGGGCGACCTGTACGTCGTTCCGGAGAACTGCGCGGGGAAAGAGGTCGCGCTCTACCGCTGCGTCGCGTTCCCCGATCGCTGGGCGCGCGAGACCGTGGTGCTGCCGTTCGACGGCGTCGACACGACGATCTTCCGGCACGACGATCGCTGGTGGGCGCTGTGCACGCGGCATTCCGGCGGTTCGACGCTCGCGCTCCACGCGTTCCACGCCTCCTCGCCGCGCGGACCTTGGCTGCCGCACGCCCTCAATCCGATCGTCGTCGACGTGACGTGCGGGCGTCCCGCCGGCGCGCCGTTCACGGTCGAGGGCGTCCTGTACCGTCCGGGACAGGATTGCGCGCGCTCGTACGGCGCCGGGCTCACGATCGCGCGCGTCGACGAGCTGACGCCCTGGAGCTACCGCGAGACGGTGGTACGGCGCATCGACGCGTCCTCGTTCGGGCGCTGGCGCGACGGCGTCCACACGCTGGCGTTCACGCGCGGCCGCGCGGTGGTCGACGGCAAGCGCGCCTACGCGGATCCGCGCAAGCTGCGCTGGATGCTCCGCCGCGTCCGCGAAAAGCTCCGCGGCGCCTAACGCTTGCGGTCGTAGAGCGCGCAGACCTCCGCCGCCCACGCGTCCAGCGCGTTTTCGTCCGGCGCGCCGTTTCGTACGGCCTCGCGCGCGTGCCACGGTGCGGCGAGCACGGCGCGCAGCGCGTCGCGCAGGGCGCCGCCGTCGCCGGGCGCGACGAAACGCGTGCGCTGCGCCGCGCCGCCGGCGCGCGCCGCTTCGCGCAGCGCCGGCAGATCGCTCGCGACGATCGGCAGCCCCGCGCTCGCGGCCTCCAGCAGGGTGAGCGGAAAGCCTTCGCCGCGGCTCGGCATCGCGAGCACGTCGCAGGCCCACATCAGCGAAGGCACGTCGTCGGTCCAGGCGACGGCGACGACCTGCGCGTGCCGCGCGAGCGAGGCGTCGGTCTCCGGCGTGCCCGCGACGCTCACGACGCTCGTCCCCGGAAGCGCTTCCAGCGCGGCGAGCAGCACGTCGGCGCCCTTCAGGACCGGGTCGCGGCCGAAGAAGAGAATCGCGGGACGCTCGTCGAGGCCGAGGCGCGCGCGCGCGGCCGCGCGCTCGTCGCCCGCGGGCGGACGGAAGCGCGCCGTGTCGATCGCGTTACGAATCGTCAGCAGCCGCGCGCGCGGGGCACCTAGCGCCGTCAGCTCGTCGGCGACCGCATCGCTGACCGTGACGATGCGCTCGGCGCGCGACGCGATCAGCCGGTACTTCGCGAACGTGCGCGGCGAAGGGTGCAGCCGTCCGCCGCGCAGCGACGTCGAATGCGCGTGCCAGAACACGCGCGCGCGCGAGCTCCACAGGCGCAGCGTGAGCGGGATCTCCCAGCCGAAGAAATGCACGTGCGCGACGTCGGGACGCCACGCGCGGGCGAACGCCGCGGCTGCCGAAGGACCGTCGACGACGTGCAGCTCGGCACCGGCGTCGCGGACGTCGGAATACCACCGCGCGCCCTCGACGCGCGGGACCACGAACGCGAACGCGTCGCCGCGCGCGCGCAGCCGGCGCGCGAGCGCGGCGATCATCGGCACGAAGCTGCCGGCCGCCGCGCCGCCGAAGTCGGCGGCGTGCAGCACGCGCACGGCTAGAGCGAGCGGTCCGCGCCGTACCGCAGCTTCGCGAGCATCAGCTTCAGCGCGAGCGCTTTCGGGCGTGCGTAGGCGACCGCCGCCGCGCGCAAGCCCGGGCGCAGCAGACGGTAGTGCTTCGTGACGTGGAGCTCCGGCGCGTAGCGGACCTTGAACGGCTCGTCGCCGCGCAGAAAGTCGAAGCGCGCGTAGCCGTCCTCGATCGCGGTGCGCACCGCGCGCCCGATGATCCCCTTCCCGGGCGAGAACTTCTCGTACTCGGCGTCGAAGCCGAGCATGTAGAGTCCGAACGACGAGCGCAGCTCGTCGACGAACGCGGTTGCGCCGGCGATCGGGCGCGCGCCGTCCCAGTAGACGAACATGCGCAGCACGCCCTGGGCGAACGCCGCCCGAAACAGCGAGCCGTAGCGTCGCCGTCCCGACTCGATGTTGCCGCCCCAGCGGTCGTGGTTCACGGCGATCATCGCCTCGACGTGCGCGTCCAGGTCCTCCGCCCTCGGCTCGCTCACGCGGAAGTTCGGGAGCGCCTCGGCGAGCCGCCGTTCGACGCGCACCATGTTGACGCGCGTCTTCGCGCTGATCGTCTCCGTGATGTACCGGTCCCACGTCGGCGGGAGCGCGACCGAGCGGCACGGCGTCTCGTCGGTGCGCTCGATCCGCACGCCGCCGCGCTGGACGAGCCGCTGCACGAGCGTCTCCATCCGCGGGTCGAGCGTGTCCTCGACGTTGAACGCGTCCCACGGCTCGCGCAGGATCGCGTCGGCAAACGCGGCCACGGCCCGCTCGGCATGCTGCGGCAGCGCGAGCAATCCGGTGTAGTCGGCGGTCGGATTTCCGCCGAGATACAGCTCGCGGTCGAGCCACGAGCCGCCGCGGGCCAGCGGCAGATAGGCGACGGTCTCTTCGCCGTCGCGCAGCGCGAGGACGAACCAGCGATGGCGCGGGCGCCCGAAGTAGGCGCGAAGCCAGCGCCAGGACGTGAACACGGTCGCATTCGGATCGAGGCGCTCGAGCCGTTCCCACCGCTCGCGCTCCGCTTCGAATCCTGCAAGATCGTCGATCCGCTCGACGTTCATCCCTGTCCGGCTCCTTCGGTCATGCGCGTTCCGTCCCGGTCCGTATACCGCCGAGCGCCGGCTTTCTACCGGTTCGCCGCGGGCGGTCCCCTGCGCGCGGGTACGACCGGCCCGTGAGGATCGCCTTGCCGGCGCATTTCTATCCCCCGGAGCCGTGCGCCGCGGCGAACCGCATCTCCGCCCTCGCGCACGCGCTCGCCGCGGCGGGGCACGAGGTGCGCGTCTACACGGGGATGCCTTCGTTCCCCGACGGCATCGTCGCGCCGGCATATCGCGGCCGCCGCCACGCCGTCGAGCGCGACGGCGGCGTCACGGTCGAGCGCGTGGCGACGTACGCGCGCGGAAGCCGGCGCGCCGCGCAGCGGATCGCGAACTGGCTCTCGGTCTCGGCGGGGATCGCGGCGCGGATCGTCGCGGTCCGCGAGCGCTTCGACCTCATCGTCGTCTCCTCGCCGCCGATCACCCTCGCGCTGCCGGCGCTCGCGGCGGCGTTCGCGCATCGCGCGCCGCTCGTGGTCGACGTCCGCGACGTGTGGCCGGAGATCGCGGTGAAGATGGGATCGTGGCCGCCCGGTTCCCCGATCGCGCGCATCGTCGGCCGCGCGGCCGACGCGCTCTACGCGCGCGCGGCGCTCGTCTCGGTGGTGACCGAGACGGCGCGCCGGGAAGTCGTCGCGCGCGGGGTCGACCCCGCGAAGATCGTGCTCGTCCCGAACGGCTTCGATCCGGTCGAGCCCGCCGCCGAGCCGCCCGTCTTGCCGGTCCCCGGCGTGCGCGACGTGGTGTACGTCGGAAACATGGGGCTCGCGACCGGCCTCGACGTCGTCCTCGACGCGGCCGCGTCGATGCGCGAGCGGAGCGACGTGCGCTTCGTGCTGATCGGCGGCGGAGCGGACGCGCCGCGGCTCCGCGCGCGCGTGGAGCGCGAAGATGTCCGCAACGTGCTCTTCACCGGGCCGCTGCCGCGCGAGAGCGCGCTGCGCGCGCTCGCGGACGCCGAGCTGACTGTCGTACCGCTCGTCGCGTCGATCGTCGACAGCATCCCGACGAAGCTCTTCGATGCGATGGCGCTCGGGACGCCGATCGTCTTGAGCGCCGGCGGCGAAGCGAAGGCGCTGGTCGAGCGCGCCGGCGCGGGCGTCACCGTCGCGCCCGGCGATGCGGGCGCGCTGGCGCGAGCGATCGGCCAGGCGCTCGCGGACGACGCGGCCCGCGTCCGCCTTCGCGCCGCCGGTCCGGCCTTCGTCCGCGCGAACTACGACCGAGCGGCGCTGATGAGCGCGTTCGCCGCCCGCATCTCGGCGATCAGCTCGCGGTAGAGCGCCGCGTGACGGCGCGCGGTCACCGTGATGTCGTACTCGCCGCGGCAGAACGCGCTCGCGCGCGCCGCGCGCTCCCGCGCGCCGGCGGGATCGTCGAGCACCGCGCGTACCGCGGCCGCGAGCTGCGGGGGGGCGTAACCGTCCGCGACGATGCCGTAGGCACCGCCGCCGAGCATCTCGCGCGCGCCGTGCCACGGGGTCGACGCCAGCGGCGCCTGCGCCGCCATCGCTTCGATGACGGCGAGCGGCATCGCCTCGTTGTGCGAGGTCACGAGCGCGACGTCGGCGCCGGCGACGAGCGCCGTCGCGTCGTCGCGGAAGCCGAGGAACGTGACGCGCTCGCCAACGCCCCGCGTGCGGGCCAGCTCTTCGAGCGCGGCGCGGTCCGCGCCGTCGCCGGCGAAGTACAGCCGGACGTCGTCGGGCAGCAGCGGCATCGCTTCGATCGCGAGGCGCTGGTTCTTCACGGCGTGGAGCCGGCCGACGTGCAGCAGTACGCGCTCGCCGGGCGCCGCCCCGAGCGCCGCGCGCGCGCGCTCGCGCTGTGCCGGGTCGAACGGCGCGAGCGCGATCCCGTTCGGGATCACGACGATGCGATCGAGCGGGATCCCCTCGTCCGCCGCGAGCGCAGCCCGCTGCGTCTGCGAGAACGTGACCACGCGGCTCGTGCGCGCGCTCAGGAAGCGGTTCGGAAGCCGGTAGAAGCGCGAGACGCCGAACTCGCTGTTGTGCTCGGTGTGCACGATCACGGGGACGCGGCACAGCAGCGCGGCGAGCCGGCCCCAATACTTCCCCATGTGCATGTGCGTGTGCACGACGTCGGGCCGCCAGCGGTCGATCGCGGCGCAGAGGCGCACGAAAAACCCGAGGTCGTAGCGGTTCCGGCGCGCCGCGTCGAGGACCGGCACGCGCAGCCGGGTCGCGGCTTCTGAGGACGAGAAGATCGTCGCGACCGCGAGCTCCAAGTCGACGTCGTGGCCGCGCAGCTCGTCCACGAGCAGCTCCACGAGCCGCTCCGCCCCGTACGTGCCGAGGTCGGCGATGACATGAAGAATTCGCATCGTCGCCGGTGATCTACCCGGGGGCGCGGCCGCCGAACTCCGTTCCGTCCTAGGACCCTCCGTCGCTTCGCGCTACCCCGTCCTCTTCCGCACCGTACGAGATGATGCTCCGAGCGCGCTTGGAGCGGCTGAAGAAGGCACGCGTTAGCTCGCTCTTGCATGGGGGAACACGACAGGGACACCATGAGGGACGCGATGCTCACGGTGGAGCACGTCGACAAGTCCTTCCCGGTCGCCCACGGCTTCGGGGCGCTGATGCGTTCCCTCACCGGGCGCCGCGTTCCGCGCCGGCAGGTCCTCTTCGACGTCAGCCTCGACGTCGGACGCGGCGAGCTGTTCGGGCTGCTCGGGCCCAACGGCGCCGGCAAGTCGACGCTGCTGAAGCTGCTCTCGACGCTCACCGTCCCCGACCGCGGGCGGATGACGATCGACGGGATCGACGTCGCATCGCGGCCGCTGGAGGCGAAGCGGCGGATCGCGCTGTGCACCAGCGACGAGCGCTCGTTCTACTTCCGGCTCACCGCCCGCCAGAACCTCGAGTTCTTCGGCGCCCTCATGGGACTGGCCGGGCGCGATCTCCACCGGCGCATCGAGGAGTGCTCCGAGCTCGTCGACATGCGCGAGTACCTCGACCTCGGCTTCGGCGGATTCTCTTCCGGGATGCGCGTGCGGCTGACCGTCGCGCGGGCGCTGCTCTCCGATCCGGCGATCATGTTCTTCGACGAGCCGACGCGCGCCGTCGACCCCGTTCACGCCGAGGAGATCCGGGCGCTCATCCGGCACCGGCTCGTCGAACGCGGCGGAAAGACGGTCGTGCTGGCGACGAACCTCCTCGACGAGGCCTGGGAGCTGTGCGACCGGGTGGCGATCGTGAACCGCGGCCGCATCGTGGCGCTCGGCCCGCCGCGCGAGCTCGACACCGAGCTCGACGCGGTCGTCCGCTATCGCGTGACGATGGACGACGTCGACGACGAGCTGCTCGCCCGCACGCGCACGGTCCCGGGCTTGCGCGAGCTGCGGGTGGTGCGCTCGGAGCGCGGCGTCGACCTCCATGTGGAGCTGGAGCCGGGCGGCGCCGCGCTGGGAGCGCTGATGCGTGCGGTCTCGTGGAGCGGCGCCTCGCCGCGCGATTTCCGCCCGGTCGATCCCGAGGCCATCGACGTGTTCAAGAAGGTGACGAGCGATGATCGCCGCTGAGCCCCTGCGCGCCGGGTTCAGCCTCGCCAAGGTCGGGGCCATCTTCCGCCGCGACGCGCGCGTCGCCGTCTCGTATCCGGGCAACTTCGCGCTCTCGTGGCTGTCGATCGGCGTCGACGTCGTCATCGCCTGGTACCTCGGTCACGTCGTCCCGCCCTCGACCCACTTCGGCATGCGCGGGCACACGGCGACGTACTTCCAATATTATGCGGTCAACTCGGCCTTCGTGCGCTTCCAGACTGCGGCGCTGAACAGCTTCGCCGAGGCGATCCGCGACGGCCAGCTCACCGGAACGCTCGAGGTGGTCCTCGCGACGCCGACGACCATGCCGGAAGTCGTGCTCTCGTCGGCGGTCTGGTCGTTCGTCTTCACGGGGATGCAGACCGCGGTCTACCTCGCGATCGCGATGCTCTTCGGGCTGCGGCTGGATCACGTCGATCTCGTCACGGCGCTCGTGTTCCTCGTCCTCACGATCGCGGCGGTCTCGCCGCTGGGCGTGCTGGCCGCGGCGCTCTCGATGGTGATCAAGAAGCCCGGGCCGATCGAGTGGATCTCGACCTCGAGCGCGAGCCTGTTCGGCGGCGTCTACCTGCCGCTCACGCTGCTCCCGTTCTGGCTGCAGGCCATCGGGTGGTGCCTGCCGATCACCCACGCGCTCAACGGTTTCCGCGCCGCGGTCGACGGCGTCCCGATCACGCAGATGCTCCCCGACGCGATCTGGCTGCTGGTCGCGTCGCTGATCCTGATGCCGTTCTCGCTGTGGCTGTTCGGCCGGGCGGTGAACAAAGCGCGGGTCGACGGCACGCTCGCGATGTACTGAGCGTAGGACCATAGGACCATTGGCCCTTGTGAAACGGGACAGGGGCCACGAGGGACCGCTTCCATCGCGGGGCATCATCTTCTCAACCATAAGGAGATGACAAGGACGATGTGGCTCACCCGCCCCGCCATTGCCGCGCTGCTCGTCGCCGCGACGACCTTGCCGGCCGTCGCGCATCCCGTCGAGATCGTGACGCTCGGCCGCGCTCCGCTCATGGGCCAGTCGACGAACCCCCAAGAGCTGAAGTACAACTTCAAGCACCACCAGCGTGAGATGGCGGAAGCCGCCGCGGCGCTCGGGCTGACCCGCGACCAGTACGACCAGTTCCGCCTGCAGCTCGAAGTCGCGCGTCCGGCGTGGGTGACGATCCCGCGCCATCTCGATGCGATGACGTGGGCCGCCTACGGCCAGATCCACGTCATCCACGACGTGATCATCCCCGCCAACCAGAAGGGCGTCGAAGTCGACCTGCAGGCGCCCAACAAGACGATCGCGCTGTTCCTCCCGGCGAAGTGCGGCAACTTGTCCGTGATCCGCCGTCCGGTCCATCACGTCGCGAACGTCGTGCGCAACTTCCCGGTCCCGCACGTGGCCGCGATCTCTCCGCCGCCGCGCCCGCCGGTCGCTGTCGTCCCGCCGGCCCCCACGCCGGTCGTCGCCGCGGCCCCGCCGCCGGCCGCGATCGTTCCGCCGGCCGCGCACCACGGCCTCGGACTGTGGCCGTTAGCCGCGCTGATCCCGGTTCTCGTGGGTACGAGCAACACCAGCACGCCGCTGCGCCCGGGCGTCGGCACGATCGTCGGCCCGCCGCCGCCGATGTGCACCTGCCCGCCGCCCCCGCCCTGCCCCTAGACGCGGAGCCGACCAGCCCGCCGGCTTCGAAGGATCGAAGCGCGCCACGAAAGGACTCGTGAGGTGAGCATCACTCGACGGAACGTTCTCGACGCCGGAATCGCGCTCAGCGCGACCGGCGTCGCGTACGTCAGCGGGGCCGCTTGATGCGCCCCACCGCCGCGCCGATCGCCCCGCCCGCCGCCCCGCAGAGAACGTCGATGCCGTTCCAGATCAGCCCTTCGTGCGAGCCGTGGAGCGCTTGGGCGACTTCGATCGCCGCGGAGTACGCCGCCACGAGCGCCGCGGCGCGCAGTACCGCACGGGGACTGGGTCGAAGTGCCCTGTCTGCGGTGAATCCGACGACCGCGAAGGCCGCGATGCTGTACGCTTTGCGCAACGCCACGTGCCACGAGAGCGAGGGCGGCGACGTGAGGTCGTACACTTCGTTGCTGATCGCGGCCCAGAACAGCACCGCCGCGACCGTCAGCGCGAGCGCGCTCCACGCGCGCCGCGACGTCATCGTCTTCGGGGAAGTCTCATGATCACCGTCCGCCATCTGTCGTCTGCTCTCGCCGCCGCAGCCGCCGCCGTCCTGCTCGCCGCCGCGCCGCTCGCCGTGCGCGCCGACGATACGGGGCAGCCGGGGCCGGGGACGCAGCCGCAGACGATTCCGCTGCCGCAGCGGACGGTCAGCGACCCGAATGCGCCGCATCCGATCGAGGTCCCCGACGGGATCATCCATCCGGGCGATCAGGTCGCGATCTCCGTCTACGGGGAGCAGCCGCCGACGCAAACGCTGGTGGTGCAGGCCGACGGCACGATCCAGTATCCGCTGGTCGGCAAGGTCGCCGTCGCCGGAAAGACGCCGACGCAGGCCCGTGATGCGGTCACCGCCGCCCTCACGAAGTACGTGCGCCACCCGATCGTCACGCTGGCCGTCACGCAGCCGGGGCAGATCAGCGTGACCGTGCTCGGCAACGTGAAGAGCCCCGGACACTTTCAGCTCCGCAGCGGCGCGCACCTGACGGAAGCCATCGCGGCCGCGTCGGGCGTGAACTTCATGAACGGCAACTATCCGCCGGCGCGCGTTTCCCAGCCCGACGGCTCGATCGCCACCGTCAGCCTGCAGAAGCTTCTGCGCGACGGCGACGCGACGCAAAACGTGCCGCTGAGCGACGACGCGCTGGTCTACGTGACGGGCGCCGAGACGATCCGCGTGCAGGTGTTCGGCGCGGTGACGCGCCCCGGAAACGTCGAAGTGAACGAAGGCGATACGCTCGAGGTCGCGCTCGCGCGGGCCGGCCTCGAAGCCGGAACGCATCCGGACCTCAACCGCGTGTACTTGACGCGCACCGACCCGGCGACCGGCAAGACGCAGTCGTATCAGATCGACGTGTACGAGGCGGTGCAGCACAGCGATCACCGCTTCGATCCGGTCCTTCAGAAGGACGACAAGATCTACGTCCCCGAGACGCGGCAGCCGAGCCCGGTGCTGCTGACGACGCTGGCGATCATCGGTCGCGTATTGGGCTTCTAGGAAGGTATCGATGTACGAACCGCAGCGGCTCACCGGGACCGCGGTCCCTCTGGCGATGCCGGTTACGCACGCGCACGGACGCGCCCCGGAGTTCGACCCGATCGGGATGTGGTACAGCTTCGTCGCGACCTTCACGCGGCGGCGCAGGCTGTTCTTCGGCGTGTTCCTCGGCGTGATCGTCGCCGTCGCGCTCGTCACGCTGATGACGCCGAAACGCTACACGACCGACGCGAAGCTCATCGCCGGCAACCCGAACAGCGTCGCGCAGAACCCGCAGGCGCAGACCGCGCTGCCCGTTCTCAACGCGCTCCTGCTCGCGAACGCGGCGCAGTCGGCGGAGACCTACGCCGAGCTGATCAGCGAGGCGCCCGTCCTGCAGCGCGTCATCGACGACCTGCACCTCAAGACGACGATCCCGGCTCTGCAGGGCGCGATCAAAGTCAAGCCCGTCACGAACACGAACATCATCTCGATCGCCGTGACGTGGAGCGATCCGCAGACGGCGGCGAAGATCGCGAACGACGTCGCGGCCGTGTTCGTCACGCGCGAAGCCGAGCTCGTCGCGGGCCAGGCCAGCGGGGCGATGGACTTCCTCTCGAAGCAGATTCCGGTCTACCAGCGCCGCATGCGCGACGCCGAGATGGCGGTGAGCCGCTTCCAGACGCAGCACCACATCGCCGACCTCGACGCCGAGACCCAGTCCGAGGTGAGCGCGGCCGCGGCGATCCAGGCGAAGATCAACGCGACGCAGCTGGACCGCGAGCAGGCGCTCGCGCAGGTCTCGACGCTCACCGCGCAGCTGCGCTCCATCAAGCCGGCGACGAACAACGGCCAGAGCGTGACCGAGAACCCGGTGCTCCCGCAGCTGCACGCGCAGCTCGCGGACCTGCAAGTGCAGCTGCGCTCGGCGCAGGAGCAGTACACCGACGAGCATCCCGCCGTCATCGCGCTCAAGCAGAAGATCGCCGCGCTCCAGCGGCAGATCGCGAGGACGCCGGCGACCGTCGTCGCGTCGACCAACACGATCGCGAACCCCGTCTATTCGCAGCTCACGCAGCAGCTCGAGCTCGCGAAGGCGACGGCCAGCGGCGACGCGGCGCAGCTCGCGACGCTCGCGCAGCAGCAGGCGCGCATCGGTCCGCAGCTCGCCTCGCTGCCGCAGAACGCCGCGCGGCTCGCGGAGCTGAAGCGGCAGGCGAAGCTCGCCGAAGACGTCTACAACGCGCTGCAGCAGAAGTACAACGACGCGACCGTCTCGCGCACGAGCGGCGTCAGCGACGTCACGGTGACGCAGCCCGCGCTCGCCGAGCTGGCACAGAAGACGCCGCGGCTGGGGTTGAACCTGACGATCGCGACGGTCCTCGGCCTGATGCTCGGGCTGGCGGTGATCTTCCTCGTCGACTGGTTCGACGGGCGCATCCGCGACGAGCACGACGTCGAGGGCGAGCTGCAGCTTCCGGTCCTGGCGACCGTACCGCAGCTGCCGTCGGGAGACGGCGCCGCCGCCGTCCCCGCGACCGTCCGCAACGCCGCGCTCGAGTCGTACTTCCAGCTCGTGCTCGCGATGCGCTACAGCTCCGACCGTCCGCTCCGCAGCGTGACCATCACCAGCCCGCTCAAAGGCGACGGCAAATCGACGATCGCGATGAACGTCGCCGGTGCCTTCGGCGAGATCGCGGTCTCCAGCATCGAGCGCGAGGCGCGCGTCCTGGTGATCGACGCCGACATGCGCCGCCCGTCGCTCCACCGCAAGTTCGAGGTGCCGAACGAGCTGGGTTTGAGCGACATCCTGATCGGCCGCGCGACGCTGGCGCAATGCGTGAAGCGCACCGACCGTCCCGGCGTCGACCTGCTGACGAGCGGCCAGCACTCGCCGAATCCGATCAAGCTGCTGCAGTCGAATCGCTTCGACCAGCTCCTGCGCGAGGCGCGCGAGCGCTACGTGACCGTGATCGTCGACGCGCCGGCGCTCGTCCCCGTCTTCGACGCGGCGATCGTCGCCGCGAAGACCGACGGCACGGTGATGATCCTCTCTGCCGGACACACCGACGTCCGCTCGACGCGCAAAGCGATGGCCCGCCTCGAAGCGGTCGGCGTCAACGACCTCGTCGGCACGGTCGTGAACCGCTCCGTCGCGCGCGTCGACGACTACAGCGACTACTTCGCGACCACGACCTCCGGCCCGCTCAAAGAACTCCCGAACACCGCATAGGCCCTTATCGCCACGCCGCCCGGCGGAGCGCAGCGAAGCGAGCACCGCGATGGATTCAGCGCTCGTTCAGAGCGCTGAATCCTCTTAGGCGCCGCGCCAGCCCAAAGCTTTGGCGGCCAGCTCGACGCGGTTGCGGGCGCGCGTCTTCAGCATCATGCGCTTGACGTGGTCGTGCGCGGTCGACTCGGCGATGTCGAGCGCGGTGGCGATCTGCGGGGTGCCGTAGCCTTTGAGAACGAGCGAGAGGACCTCGAGCTCGCGCGAGCTCATCCCGAACTTTTCGGCGGCGTGGCGCAGCGGGTTCCGGGAGCGATAGCGCTCGACCAGCACGCCGATCTTCATCGGCTTCCCCGGTGCGGTGAGCGGCGCCACGCGCACGACCATGAACGGCAGCGGGACGGCGTTCCCCTCGCGCCAGGTCGCGGGATCGTCGCTCCACGACGCGGTCAGCGTGCGAACCGTGTGCTCGACCACCGGCGGGAGCGCACCGTCGGAGATCTCGAGGATGTTCTGGAGCACGTCGGACGCGTCGTCGTTGGGGATCCAATGCGCTTCGACCGTGTAGTCCCGGCCCAGCACGTACTGCGCCGGCGTGGCCCGCTCGGCGGTCCGCTCCTGCGCGCTCTGCTCCCCTTCGAATGTCGAGAGCCGGCGCATCAGCTCGGAGCCGGGGCGCAGCGTCGCCTCGAGCGTCTTGCGTTCCTCGGGGCTGAAGGCGCGAGTGCGGGCCACGATCGCCATCCCGAAGATCGTCCGGTCGACGCCGTAGACGGCGACGAGCCCGCGCATCCCGTCGAGCGCGATCATCGCGTCGGTGACGCGCGGGACCAGCGCCTCCGAACGGGACTGCAGCAGCCGTTCGGCCTGGAGCCACTCCGTCTGGCGCGACGGGTTGGCGTGTTCTTCCGCGAGGACGATCTCGCTCTGCGAGCCGCTCTGGTCGTACCGGGCGAAGACGACGTACGCCGCTTTCACCAGCGTCCGCAGCTCACCGACGAACGCCCGGGTGCGATCGCCTTCGGGGACCGCGGTCAGCGCCGCTGCGGCGGCGGAGGGTCGTCGCGTTCGCACGTCCTCATTCCTATCCCGAAGGCTGGTCCGTTTCACCCCGGCGCCGAGGACCCATGCCGTACAACCCCCAAATTAGAGGGGTGCGTAGGACCTCTATCCGAGGCACACTATGGAGGCCCGGTTCTTTTGGCCTACCCGGCAAAACGGATCACCGCCTCCCAAGGAAGAGAGCAGCCGATGATCGCCTCGATCCCGACCCCGGTCTCGTCTCCCGCGAAGCCCGTCCGCGTCTTAGTCGTGGAAGGTCAAGCGCTGTTCGGCAAGGCGCTGTGTCAGGTGCTTGCGAGCGACGTCGACATCGACGTCGTCGGTGACGCGGACACGATCCCGAACGCCCCCTTGCGGCGGCTGCGGCCCGATCTCATCGTGCTGGATCTCGACGGGCATCACGTCGATTTCGTCGAGGCGATGCGGACCTGCCGCGAGCAGGCGCCGCAGGCGAAGGTCTGCGTGCTCTCGACGCACGTCCAGCCGGAGGTCATGCAGCGCTGTCTGAGCGCGGGCGCCGACGGCTACATCGTCAAGGACATCCTTCCGGCAGAGCTGATCCGCGCGGTGAAGAGCGTCGCCGCCGGACACGCCTACGTCGATCCGCGCGTCGCGGGCGGGGTCCTGAAGCGGCGTTCGGCCGGGCTCGGGCGCAGCGCGCAGAACGAGCTTTCGGTCCGCGAGACCGAGATCATCCGCCTCATCGCCCGCGGCATGAGCAACAAGGAGATCAGCTCGAACCTGCATCTCTCGGAGAAGACGGTCAAGAACCACATCAGCCGGATTTTCGCGAAGCTCAACATCACGGCGCGGACCCAAGCCGCCGTCCACGCGATCAAAACCGGTCTCGCATAAGTCCTAAGGTCGCCCGGTTCCGTAGGCCGCAAGCCCCCGTGTGAACGGGACGCTTCGTGCGGTACCGGGCAGACGTGGACTCCTACGTCGTCGAGCCGCAGTCGCTCTTCATCCCCTACCTGAGCGACGTTCTCGCGAACGCCGAGATGCGGGTCGTGCGCGTCTCGCCGCACCTCGACGTCGACGACATCCGCGCGACGCGCCCCGAAGCGCTCTTCGTCGATACGGACTTCCTCGACATCGATCCGGCCGATGCCGTGAGCGCGATGCGGGAGGCGTTGCCGAAGGCCTTCATCTGCGCGTACACCGACGGCAAGGGCGGGGCTCGGGCGGACCGGCTGCGGTTCGCCGGGGCGAACTGCGTGCTCTCGAAGCGGAGCGGGCCTCGGGAGGTGACCGACGTCCTCAAGGCGGCTCGGTCTCGGGGGACCTTTACGGACCCGCGCTTCGACTAACACCCGGGCTTTTTGGCTGGGTGGTTCGGCGGGGAAGCGACACCGTCGATCCGGGGACGCGACGCGCGCGCGCTCCTGCGCGCGCGTCGCTCGGCGCTCCGTCGCTCTCGCCCATCCTGGGCTTCGCTCCTCCGCGACGCCCCGGATCGACGGCGTCGCTTCCCCGCCGCCGCACGACGGTCGGCTGGGCGCTGGCCGGCGCGAGGGGGGCGGGGTACCGGGGAGCGGGTTTACTGCCGGCGGGCGGCGCGGGATGCCTCACGGCGGCGCGGGATGTGTCCCCGGCGGGTGGTGCGGGGCGGCTAGGGACGGGAGAGGCGGCGTACCTCCTCTTCGATGCGTTCTGTCGTCGCGGTGTCGGCATGTCGGCGGCCGATGCGCATCGTGACGTGCCAGCGCGTGCCGGTTCGTTCGTAGCTGAAGCCCAGCGGTACGATGGGGATCGGTCCTGAGCCGAGGCGATGGGCCTCGGCGACGATCGTACGGAAGCCTTCGGCGAACCGGAGAAATCCGGCGGCGTCCCGCGGCGTACTCGGGCCGGCGATGCTTTGGCCGGTACGGCCGGGGGCGTCGACGGCGGGGTAGCCTTCGGGGAAGATCGCGACCACGCGGCCGGCGGCGAGGAGGGTCGCGGCGTGGCGGATGCCGGTTCGGAGATAGCGCAGCAGCTCGGATTTCGTGTAGGACGCGCTCGCCGCGAGCGAACCTGGACGCAGGATCACGGGCCATTGCGCCCAGCGGCACGCGGTCTCCATGCGGCGGCGCTGCGTTTCGCCGGCGGCCCAGTCCAGCGCGACGACGATGTGAATGGGGCGCGGGAAACGGTCGAGCAGCAGCTCGCCGTCGAGGAGGTGGTGGTAGTGGCGCGCGACGATGAGCGCCGCGCCGGCGCGTGGGACGTTGTCGGCTCCTTCGACGGCGACGTTCGCGGTGCGGCGTCGCAGATCGAAGCCGGCGAGGATTCGCATCGCGCGCATCGCGGGCGTCGGATACGGTTCGCGCGATCGATTCATCGCGCGGTGCGGGCGCGGTTCATCGGGACGGTGCGGCGGCGGGGCGCCGGCGCGGTTTGCCGAGGGCGAGCGCGGCGGGCGTCAGCGCGAACGCGATCGCGGCGATCGCGGTCGGCCACATGCCGGCGGCGACGCTGAGGATCATCGACCAGACGACGTTCAGCGCGTAGATCGTGAACGGGATCGTCGTATCGGCGTCGTCGGGGACGTCGCTGCGCCAGCAGATGCGGGCGATCGTCGTGAAGAGCGCGCCGGTCGCGAACCAGCCGGCGAGGTTTCGGAGCGGCATCCCGAAGTACGGGCCGCGTTCGTGCCAGATCCAGAAGTGGATGTACTGCAGCTGGGGGGCCGCCATCGACGGGTCCAAGACGAGGTCCCAGGCGACGAGGAACCACGTTGCGAGCAGGATCGCCGCGGGCGTGCGGGCTCGGATGCCGGTGCGGCGGACGATCGCGTCGGCGAGCACGTAGGAGGCGAGGCTGACGTAGAACCACGAGAGCGGGATCGCGAACGGGACGCGCCCGAGGATCTTCCAGCCGAGGAAGCTCGTGTACTCGTATCCGCCGAAGGGCCAGCCGGTTTTCGTTCCCGTCAGCTCCGCGCAGGCCGAAACGATCGTCGCAGCGAGGAAGAAGATCGCGGTGCGGCGCGCGCCGAGCGACCACACGCCGTAGGCGATCATCGCGAGCGCGCCGAGGATCATCGAAAGCCCGCCGGTCTTGTCGATTGCGAACGCGTAGAACGCGCGTGCGCTCGGCGAGGCCGACCACAGCTCGGGGTGCGGGATCGCGATCAGGATGCCGAACAGGCCGCCGATCAGCGCGAGGGCATGAAGGACGGTGAGGGTCCATGCGGCGGTGCGCGTCATCGCCGTTCGAGCACGAGCGTGCGGCCGCGCCAGACGTGACGGCGGCGCAGCATCGCGGCCGCGATCAAGGCGAACGCGGGGAGATCGGCGAGCGGGGAAAGCCAGTACCACGCGGGCGGATCGACGTAGGCGCGGCGCGTTCCGACGAGGACGCCGAGACGCATGCAGACGAGGCCTGCGGCGAGGGCGATCGCCGTGTGCGCGAACCAGATGTGGTGGCGCAGCACGACGAGCGCGATCAGCGTCGGAAGCGGCAGCGCCTGCGCGAAGAACGCTTCGATCAGCGAGAGCCAGGTGCGGGCCGGCGACGTGAAGGTGTCGTGGAGCGCGAGCGAGCGCGGCCAGTTCGCCGCGCAGTCGCGCCAGGAGTCATGCATGCGCACCGTCGCGTCGCCCTCGAAGAAGCCGATGCGGCCGCCGTGCGCGGCGAGCGCGCGCGCCGCGGTCACGTCTTCGCAGCGCGACGCGCGTGCGATCGCGAACGCGTCCGCGGCGAGAAGCGCGTCGCGGCGGGCCACGAAGAGCTGTCCGTTCGCTTGCACCTCGGCGGGTTTCGTCGCGACGACGTTCGGGAGACCGTAGCGGTAGACGAGCGTGGCCAGCATCGCGGGATGCAGCAGCGCGCCGCCGGCGTCGGCGAGGCGTTGTCGCGTCGCCACGCTCAGCGCGGCAAGGCCCTCCCGTTCGGCGCGCGCGATCGCGGCGGCGAGGATGCCGGGACCGACGCGAACGTCGGCGTCGATCGTCGCGATCCACGGGGCGTCCGTTGCGCGCAGGCCGGTCTCGAGATTCCACGCTTTGCCGTTCCAGTGCCGCGGCGCCGCCGGGGCGTCGAGGACGCGGATGCGGGGGTCGCGTTCGGCGGCTGCGCGTGCGACCGCGCGCGTCGCGTCGGCCGAACCGCCGTCGACGACGACGATCTCCGCGATCTCCTCCCCGCATGCGCGCAGCGCTTCGAGCGCGGGCGCGAGGCGGCGTTCTTCGTTCAGCACCGGGACGATGACGGCGACCGTTCGCGCTGGGAGCGTTGCGGTGCCGTCGAGCGGCTTGCCGCCGCTGGTCGCGACCATCCGGGCGAGCGCGCGCAGTCCGGCGACGAGCTCGAGGACGAGCGGCGCACGCAGCCAGGCGACGACGTCGATGCCGAGCAGCGCTCCGAGCACGTCGCTTCATCACCGCGGCGGCGCGCCGGTTCCTGCTCGCGCTATTGCAGCATCCACGGCTCGGGCACCGGGCGGCGCCGGCCGCCGACGTACATGTACCGGCCTTCGCGCACCTGGCGCGGCGGCGCGGTGAAGATACCGTCGTCGCGCTGCAGTTCGAGCACGCCGTGCTCGGCGCGCGTGAAGCGGATGCGTCGCGGGCCGTCGCCCTCGACCAGCTCGCGATGCGTCGCTTCCTCGAGGTTGAGCAGCGTCAGCTTCGTCGATGCGAAGCCGCCGTGCTGCTGCGGCGGCACGAGCGCCCAGCCGTGCAGCGACGCGAGGCTGAAATAGGCGCGCAGAATCCCGGCCACGCGCAGCGTGCTCGCCGCCCCGGCGATCGCGATCGTCAGGACGCACGGCTTTTCGGCCCACTCCGTGAGAGTGCGCATGATGGTCCCTTGCCGCAAGAAGTACACCCCTCTCGTTGACGGCAGTCGGAAGCCTGGGTCGTACGACGAGCGGTGCCCGGTGGTCCTTGCGTCCATGCACGCTCTTGACGAACGGTCCGCGCGTCGCAGACGGCGAACGATGACGCCGATGGCTGTCGAGCCGGTGGAGCTGCGCGCGGCGCTCGAGCGTTGGTTCGGTTTTCCTTCCTTCCGAACGTCGCAAGAGCCCATCGTGCGCGACGTCCTTGCAGGAAGGGACGTCTTCGCGCTCCTGCCGACCGGCGGCGGGAAATCGCTGTGCTACCAGCTTCCCGCCGTGCTCACCGCCGGGCTGACCGTCGTCGTCTCGCCCCTGATCGCGCTGATGAAGGATCAGGTCGACGCGCTGACGACCGCCGGGATCGCCGCGACGGCCCTGAACTCCTCGCTCGAATGGGGCGAGCTGCGGCGGCGTGTCGACGGACTCGAGCGGGGGGCGTACAAGCTGCTGTACGTCGCGCCCGAACGGCTCACGCTCCCCGGGTTCGCCGACGATCTCGCGCGCTGGGGCGTGGCGCGGTTCGTCGTCGACGAGGCGCACTGCATCAGCGAGTGGGGCCACGACTTCCGCCCGGAGTACCGGCGCATCGCGCTGCTGCGCGACCGTTTCCCCGACGTTCCGTTCTGCGCGTTCACCGCGACAGCGACCTCGCGCGTGCGCGACGACGTCGTCGAGCAGCTGCATTTGCGCCGCCCGGCGGTCCACGTCGCGTCGTTCGACCGGCCGAATCTCACGTACCGCATCGTGCACGGTACGCACAGCGTCGACGCGCTCGTTCGCGCGCTGCGCGCGCGTCCCGACGACGAGTCGGGGATCGTCTACGCGGGCAGCCGCGCGAACGCGGAGAAGCTCGCCGAGGCGCTGGACTCGGCCGGGATTCCGGCGCTCGCCTACCACGCCGGGCTCGACGCCGCGACGCGCTCGCGGCGGCAGGAAGCGTTCATCCGCGACGACGTGCGCGTGATCTGCGCGACGATCGCGTTCGGGATGGGCATCGACAAGTCGAACGTGCGCTTCATCGTGCACTGGGACGTCCCGCGCAGTCTCGAAGGCTATTATCAGGAGACCGGGCGCGCGGGACGCGACGGTCTGCCGGCCGAGTGCGTGTGGTTCTTCGCATACGGCGACGTCGCGCGCGTCGAGCGGTTCGTCGACGAGAAGCCCGAAGCGGAGCAGGCGGCGGCGCGCGCGCAGCTCGAGCGCGTGAAGCGCTACGCGTACTCGAACGCATGCCGGCGGCGCGAGCTGCTCGCGTACTTCGGCGAGACGTATCCGCGCGAGCACTGCGGGAACTGCGACAACTGCCTCCAGCCGCGCGCGTCGTTCGACGCGACGACCGAGGCGCAGAAGCTGCTGTCGTGCGTCTACCGGATCCGCGAGGCGCACGGCTACGGCGTCGGCGTCACGCACGTCATCGACGTCCTCGTCGGCGCGAAGACCGAGAAGGTCGAGCGCTGGTATCACGACCGCCTCTCCACCTACGGGATCGGGCGCGACCGCGAGCGCGCGTGGTGGCGGCACCTCGCCGACGAGCTGCTGCGGCTCGGACTGATCGCGCAGGACCCGGCGCGGCACAACGTGGTCACGCTGACCGACCTCGGCCGCCGTGCGCTCGCGGAGCGCAGCCCGATCGTGGTGCGCGAAGCGGTCGCTTCGGGCGGCGCCCGGCGCGTGCGGAGCGTCGCGGCGAGCGACGACGAAACGTACGACCGCGATCTGTTCGCGCGGCTGCGGACGCTGCGGCGCGAGATCGCGGGCGAGCGCGACGTGCCGCCGTATGTCGTCTTCAGCGACGCCGTGCTGCGCGCGATGGCGCGCGCGATCCCGCGCACCCCGGCGCAGCTGCGTGCGATCAGCGGCGTCGGTGAGAAGAAGCTCGCCGACTTCGGTGCGCGCTTTCTCGAGGCGATCGCGGGGCACGGCGGCGGCCGCTGACGGCCTTCCCAGCCCAGGCCCAGAACGGCATGGCAGGATTCCCCGCGACATGTCCAGGGTACCGAGCCGCTGGTCCGTGCCGGCGCTCGTTTTCGCGTTGCTCTTCGGCACGGTCGTGCCCGCAGCCGCGCAAAGCTCCGATACGACCGGCATCATCCAGATCACGGTTCGCTCCGCGTCCGGCGATGCGCCGCTCGCCGACGCGCGCGTCTTCCTTCTCGGTCCGACGGTCGCGAGCGCGCTGACGAACAAGAGCGGGATCGTCAAATACACCGACGTGCCGAGCGGCTTGTACCGCGTGCGCGTCGGCAAGAGCGGCTACGCCGGCGTGATGTCGGCGCAGTTCGAAGTGCTGGGCGAGAAGCAGGTCGACGTGCGCGTCTCGCTGGCGACCGTCCCTCCGCGCAACGGGCAAGCCGTGGCCGGACAGGGGACGCCGCCGCCGAGCACCGCCGCGAACACGAGCGGGCTCAAGATCATCGGCACCGTGAAGGCGCGCGTGACGGTCACGACCACCGACGTCGATCAGAACAGCGCGGTGCGGCGCATCTCCGACTCGCTGCTCGACGCGCTCGGGACCATCGGCGGCGTCGACGTCACCCAGAGCTCGAACGATCCCGACGCGCCGCAGACGATCTCGCTGCGCGGGCACGACGAGTCGCAGACGGCGATCACGCTCGACGGGATCCCGCTCGGCGCGCCCGGATCGGCGGTCAACCTGCGCGGCATCAACACCGATCTGTTCACCGGAGCGGGCGTCAGCTTCGGCGCGCAGGCCGGCGCCCTCGGCGGCTCGGTGAACTTTCGCACGCTGCAGCCGACGCTGACCTGGCAGTCGATGTTTTCCGGCTCGTACGGGACGTTCGACAAGTACAACTACCAGCTCGGCGAGACCGGCTCGATCGGCAAGCTCGGGATCGCGGTGCTCGCCACGAAGCGCGCCGGGAACAGTCCGCTCACCTTCCAGGACTTCGAAGACGAAAGCGGTCTGACGTATCCGCACGGCGGCGAGAGCGCGAACATCGGCGACTACGTCAAGCTGCGCTACAGTCTCACCGACCGGACCACGCTGATGTTCACGGCGCTGCAGAACAATCAGGCGACTTCGTCGCTCTGCACGACCGACGTGACGCCGTTCCCGTGCGGGATCGGCCCCGGGAACGGAAGCACCGGGAGATTCCAGTTCGCGTACGGCACGGTGCAGACGCTGATCGGCGACACGGCGGTCACGGCGACCACGTACGTGAACTCGACGCGAAACATGACGAACGATCTCGCGCGCTATCAGCTCGGATGTCCCGGCGAGGCGCTCGGAAGCCCGCCGGACTGCGGCGCGAGCAGCGAGGTTCCGATCAGCAACCCGTTCGCGACGCAGACGTCGACGCTCGCGCGCGGGATCGCCGCGAGCGCGACGACGACGCGCGACAAGCACACCATCACGCTGAGCGGCTCGACGTACGCGTCGACGACCGCCTTCACGCCGCTCGTCGGCGGGCTCGGCTTCGTCACGCCCGGTGTCAACGCCGTGGCTTCGCGCCAGGTCCAGCTCTCGGACACGATCAAGGCGAACGACAAGCTCTCGCTCGGGCCGAACGTCTCGTACGCGGGGACCACGGGCGCCGGCGAGTCGCTGCTCGCCGGGTTCAGCGCGAGCTGGCGGCCGGAGAACAGCGACACCTACAACGGCTCCGTGTCCGTGGGCAGCTCGCAGCCGGCGGCGGGGATCATCCGTTCGTTCAGCGATCCCACCTCGGCGCGCGTCAACTGCATCGCACAGACCGCGCAGGTCAGCGGTCCGGGCGATCAGCCCGGGAAGCAGTTTGCCGACAGCTACGATCTCGGCTGGACGCACCAATGGGCGCACGGTCAGTTCTCGCTCGACACGTACCGCCAGATCCAGGGCGACCAGCTCATCAACGCGACGCTGACCGCGGACAGCCTCGGGCTCACCGATCCGAGCAACCCGTTCTACAACGCGTACTATCAGGCGATCGTCGGATACTACGGCGACGAGTGTCCCGGCTCGGCGCCGCCCAACGTGTTCGTCTCGGAGGCGATCGGCGGAACGACGCGGATGTACCAGGGCTTCACCGCGACCGCGAACATCGGGCTCGGCAAGAACGTCGTCGTCATCCCGTCCTACTCGACGACCGGCGCGAGCGTGATCGCCGCCGACCCGCGCTACCTCGGGTACGACAGCACGCTCATTCTCGGCGCCCAGCTTCCCGGGCGTCCGGTGCACACCGGAAACCTGACGATCGACGCGCTCTACGCGCCGGCCCAGCTCGAGTTCCTCGCGAACGCACACTACGTCGGCGCGAACAACAACCAGTACATCGCGCCGTACGTCACGGTGAACGCGGGGATCTCGCACCCGCTCGGGATGGGCCGGATCACGCTCTTCGCGGCGAACCTGTTCGACACGGAGACGGCGCCCTTCTCGACCGAGCAGTACGCGGTGCCGGTCCCCCTCAGCGGCGGCGGCGTGCTGCTGCAGGCGGCCCGCCCGAATCCGCCGCGCTCGTACACGGTCACGTACTCGTTCAACACCGGTGCGCGCCCCGGCGCGGGCTTCGCGCGCGGCATGCGCGCGGCGCAGACGGCCGCCGCGGCGGCGAGCCCGCCGCCGCGCGGTTTCCTCGGCTTCGGGCAGCTCAAGTTCATCGCGCCGCCTCCCGGGGTCGATCCGCTCACCGTGGCGTCGACGCGTCCCGAGTGCACGCCGGACCTGATGACCGAGGCGCAGACGGTCCTCGCGCAACTCGGGGCGGCGGCGAAGGCCTACGCGGCCGGGCAGCCGCTCCCCGCCGTGAAGGGGATCAGCGTCACCCCGCACGGCGCGGCGACCGAGAGCTGGTATTTCGGGCTCGGCCCCGACATCCCGGAGAGCGCGCTGCCGCAGCGGCCCGCCGGCGAGCAGGGTCCGGGCGGCCGGCGCGGCGGCTTCGGCGGCCCGCGCGGCGAGCGCGGACCCGGAGGTCCGGGCGGCCCGCCGGGCGGCTTCCAGCCGGAGATCAACGTCCAGTCCGAGGCGCGCCCGAACGAGCCGCGGCCACAGTTCAGCCCGAGCCCGCAGCTCGTCGCCGCGCTCGTGCCGTTCCGGGCGCTCGTCTCGTGCTCGTACGGCACGGTACTGACGCCCGGCGAGGCGAAAGCCCAGGGGTACGACGTCCCGGCCCCGGGCGTCCGTCCCTCGCCGACGCCCTCGCCCGCTCCGGGCGCGACGCCGGCGCCGCGGAGGGGTCGCTTCGGCGGAAACTTCATCGACTACGCGCCGAAGATCGGGATCTTCGTGGTACGTGCGCCGGAGCTGGGCACCGGCGGTGGGAGCGTCAAGCAATAACGATGGCAACGGCACCGCGCGTGGTCGTGATCGACGACGAACGACATCTCCGGGAGCTGCTCGAGCTCGGCCTGGGCGAGGACGGCTTCGAGGTCCGCACCGCGCCGGACGGCCGCGCGGGGCTGCAGCTCGTCCGCGACTGGCGTCCCGACGCCATCGTGCTGGACGTGATGCTGCCCTTCGTCGACGGCCTCGAGCTGCTCCCGATGCTGCGCCGCGTCACCGAGGCGCCGATTCTCATGCTGAGCGCGAAGGCCGACACCGACGACCGGATCACGGGGCTCCGGCGCGGCGCCGACGACTACATCCCCAAGCCGTTCGAGATGTCCGAGCTGGTCGCGCGGCTGCACTCGGCGCTGCGGCGGCCGCGGCTCGAGCAGCCGTCGATCGTCTCGTACGCCGACCTTTCCATCGATCTCGACCGGCGCGACGTGAAACGCGGGGACAAGCGCATCGAGCTGTCGGCGCGCGAGTACGCGCTGCTCCTGACGTTCGTGCGAAATCCGGAACGGGTCTTCACGCGCGACCAGCTGCTCGATCTCGTGTGGGGAACCGACCGCGACGTCGGACCGGGCGCCGTCGAAACGTACGTCTCGTACCTGCGCGCGAAGATCGACGCCGGCTTCGAGCCGAAGCTGATCCGCACGATCCGCGGTGCGGGCTACGCCCTGCGGGCACACTGAAGACGCATGTTCGCGAGCCTCGCTCGGCGCCTGACGGGTTGGTACGTCGTCGCGGCGGCCACCCTGGTCGTCGTGGTCGCCGGCGCGTTCGCCGCGGCCGCGCTCGTCGCGTACGTCCACGTGGTGAACGACGCGATCGACGCGGCGCAGCGCGACGCCGACGGGTTCTCGTTCCGAGCCGCGGGCCGGCGCCAGCCCTTCGAGTTCGCGGCGATCGAGCTCGAGTCGCGGCTCGACCGTCCGGGACTCGACATCATCGCGGCGCGCGGCTTCGGCTCGCACGCGGGTCCGCGTCACGCGCCGCGGGCCGGCCCGGTGAACGTCGTCGGCGAAGCGCCGCCGCACCCGCTAAGCATCCTCGCGTCGCCGCCTCCCCTGCCCCTGCGCTTGCCCGGCGGACGGCGAGCCGAGACGATCTTCGACGCGCGCCTCACGCACGCCGAGCCGCGCGAGATCAAGCAGGGCGAGAGCCGGATCGGGTTCGCGCTCACGGCGGCCGCGGGCGGTCACTTCGTGCGCATGAACTTTCTCGACGGCGAGCTGAACATCACGCCGAACTACGACGCGACGGCCCGGGTCGGGCTGTGGCTCCTTCTGGGCGTCCTCGGCGTCGGCGGACTCGCGGGGCTCGCGGCGTGGTTCACCGGCCGCTACCTCACCTCGCAGGTGCTGCGCCCGCTCATCGAGGTCACCCACGCGCTGCAGCGGTTCGCGACGCGCGACTTCACCCCGCAGCCGATCGCCGTCGCCGGCAAGAGCGAGTTCGACGCGATCGCGGTGGCGTACAACGCGGCCGCCGCGCAGGTGGCGGCGGCGTTCGAAGAGCGCGCGCAGGCCGAGACGCAGATGCGCCAGTTCGTCGCCGACGCCGGCCACGAGCTGCGCACGCCGCTGACGATCGTGCTCGGCTACATCGACTTGCTGCAGCGTCGCGCCGACGCCGGCGACGAGCGCTCGCGCCGCATCTTCAGCTCGATCCAGATCGAGGGCGTGCGCATGCGCACGCTGATCGACAACCTCGTGCTGCTGGCGCGCATGGAGAGCGACGAGGTGCGTCCCTGCGAGCCGTTCGAGCTGCGGCCGCTCCTCGAGGCGATCGTCGACGCGCGCAAGCTGCTCGCGCCCGGCGTGCGCTTCGATCTCGATCTGGCGGTCGACGCACGCGTCATCGGGACGCGCGAAGAGATCCACGAGGCGATCGCCAACGTCGTCGACAACGCGATCAAATACGCGCCGGGCTCGCCGATCCGGATCGCCGCGAGCGCGGCCGACGGCGGCGTGGCCGTGACGGTCGCCGACGAAGGTCCCGGGATTCTGCCCGAGGATCGCGAGGGAATCTTCGACCGCTTCTACCGCGGGGTGACGCGCGGGGACGTCGAGGGTTCCGGCCTCGGGCTTGCGATCGCGAAGCGGGCCGTCGAGCGCGCCGGCGGGACGCTCGTGCTGCAGTCGACCTCGAAGCGCGGGACGACGTTCGCGTTCCGGCTGCGCGCCGACGAAGTGCGGCGGCGCGCCGTGTCGGCGGCGGTCCCGTAGGCGAAGTGCTTCGCCGGCCGGCGAGCGATGCGGCGGCGGTGAGACGTCGATGAAAGCGGACGAGCCCTCGGCGTAGGAGAATCGCGTTTCGGGGACGAGCGCCGCATGAGCGACATCGGACAGAGCCCCGGCTACGGCGAAGATCTCGCGACGAGCGCGTCGATCCGCTACGATTCGACCGCCGATGACGAAGCCGCCGCCGGCGGCGACGAGCGCCACGCCATTCAAACGTACGTGAGCGACATGCTGGCGCTCGAGCGCCACATCGCGCAGCCGCTGCACCGGCAGCTCGGGATGCCCGATGCGGCGCGGTATCCCGAGGCGCACGCGGCGATCGCGCAGATCGCGAACCTCGCCGACGCGCACGTGACGGCCTTGGAACAACTGCTCGCGACGCTCGGCGGCCACGAAGCCGACCCGGTGAAGTCCGCCTGGAGCGAGCTGCTGGGCTTGGGCGCCGCCGCGATCGACGCCATGCGCAAGACGAAGATCTCGAAGTCGCTGCGCGATGACTACACCGCGTTGAACCTCGCCGCGGTGAGCTATACGATGCTGCACGCGACCGCGGTCGGCATCGGCGAGCCCGCCGTCTCCGACCTCGCGCGCACGCACCTCGCCGACTACGCGCGCGCGATCATGGGGATCAATCAGGTGATCGCCGACGTCGTGCTGCAGGAGCTGCGCGACGACGGCGAGCTGGTCGCCGTCGACGCCGCGGAACGGATCCGGCAGCAGACGAATGCCATCTGGCGCGCCGAGAGCGACGTCACGCAGCCGTAACCGCGCTGCGCGTCACGAGCCGCTGGACGCGAGCGCGACCATCTCCCGCATGCGGGGATGGTCGCGCTCTTGCGTTTTCATCCAGTCTTCGAGGTCGGGGACGGGGGCGCCGGTGCGGAACAGCCAGTAGTACGTGCTGAGATCGCCGAGGAACGCGAAGCGCTTTTTCGTGTCCTTGCGGATCGCGTCGTACTCGCCGAACGACGTCTGGTAGGCGCGGATCGAGCCGAACTCGCGCTCCAGGGCCAGGAGGGTCCGCGCGTTGCGGATCGTCCCTTCGATCTTCGGGCGCGAGTGGATGATGCCGTCGTCGTGCATGAGGCGGTCGACGTCGCCGTCATCGTACGCGGCGACCGCACGCACGTCGAAGCCGTCGAACGCCTTCCGATATGCTTCCCAGCGGGCGTCGATGAACGCCCACGAGAGCCCGGCCTGCATGACGGCGCGCGTGATGATCTCGAGGTGATCGTCCAGCGTCGGGTTCGCGACGACGCGCGGAACGCGGTCGGTCGGCGTCGGGTTCTTCGGGACGCGAACCGGCGGCGGCACGCGCTTTTTCGAGCCGGCGTTCTTCACGCCCGACTTCGCTTTCGCGGCGGACTTCTTCGAGGCGGCACGTTCGGCCATGGGCGCCTTTCCGACGGCGCGGCGCAGAGCTCATGCCGGGCTCGCGGTCGACGATCGGTCGGGCCCGGGAGCGCAGGACCCCGGTTCGCCGAAACGTCATCTTCGCGGTGTGGCGAAGACCGCCGTCCTCGTCGCCGCGATTCTCGGCTCGGCGATGACGTTCATCGACGGCACCGCGGTGAACGTCTCGCTCCCGGTCATCCAGCGCGATCTGGGCGCCGACGCCGCGCAGATGCAGTGGGTCGTCGAAGGCTATGCGCTGTTCTTGTCGGCGCTGGTGCTCCTCGGCGGGTCGCTCGGCGATCTCTACGGACGCCGGCGAATGTTCCTCGCCGGGATCGTCGCGTTCGCCGCCGCGTCGTGCGCCTGCGCCGGCGCGCCGAACGTGACGGTGCTGGTCGCGGCGCGCTGCGTCCAGGGCGCCGGCGCCGCGCTCGCGATGCCGGAGTCGCTGGCCCTGATCAGCGCGAGCTTCGAGGGCGCGGAGCGCGGGCGCGCGATCGGCACGTGGTCGGGGTTCAGCGCCATGACGAGCGCAATCGGCCCGGTGCTCGGCGGCTGGCTCACGCAGCAGGCGTCGTGGCGGTGGGTGTTCCTCATCAACGCGCCGATCGCGCTCGCGGTCGTCGCGATCGCGCTGCGCGGCGTCCCGGAGAGCCGCGACGACGCGATGCCGAAGCGGCTCGATTTCGCCGGCGCCGCGCTCGCGACCGCGGCGCTCGGTGCGTTCACCTACGCACTGATCCGCGCGCAGGGCGGCGTTCCGGACGCGTTCGCGCTCGCCTCGATCGTCGCGGGCGTTGCGCTCGCCGCCGCCTTCGTTACGGTGGAGCGTCGCGAGCGCGCGCCGATGATCCCGCTCGACGTGTTCCGCTCGCGCGCGTTCTCGGCCGCGAACCTGTACACGCTCGTGCTGTACGCCGCGCTCGGCGGCAGCATGTATTTCGTGCCGTACGTGCTGATCGACGTGCAAGGCTATCCGCCGGCGGCGGCCGGCGCGGCGATGCTGCCGTTCGTGGTGCTGGTCGCCGTCCTCTCGCGCTGGTCGGGCGGCCTCGTCGCGCGCGTCGGCGCGCGGTTTCCGCTCGTCGCCGGCGCGCTCGTGGCGGCCGCGGCCTTCGCGGCGTTCGCGCGCCCGGGGATCGGAGGCTCGTACTGGACGACGTACTTCCCCGCCGCGGTGCTGCTCGGACTGGCCGGCGCGTGCTTCGTCGCGCCGCTCACCACGACGGTGTTCGACGCGGTCGAGAGCGAGCGCAGCGGCGTCGCGTCCGGCATCAACAACGCCGTCGCGCGCACCGCGGGCTTGCTCGCGATCGCCGCGTTCGGGATCGTGCTCGCGGGCGTGTTCGACCGCGGCTTCGACGCGCGCATCGCACGCCGTCACGTGTCGGCCGCGACGGCGGGCATCGTCCACGGCGAGCGGGCGAAGCTGTACGCCGGAACCGTTCCGCCCGACGTCCCGCAGGCCGACCGCCCGGCCGTCGCCGCGGCGGTGCGAGACGGATACCTCGCCGGGTTTCGCGGGGTGATGGCCGCGTCGGTCGCGCTGTGTCTCCTCGCCGCGCTCGTCGCCGCTCTCGCGATCCCCAGGAGCCGCGCCGCCGCGCGCCGCACCGCCCCGACGTGACGAACAAAGGACGACTGGAAGGCCGCGTCGCGATCGTGACGGGCGCGGCGAGCGGTCTGGGCCGCGCGACGGCGCGGCGCTTCGCCGACGAGGGCGCGCAGGTCGCCGCGCTCGATCTGCGCGAGCCCGAGACGCCGCCGAACGGGCTCGCCCTCGCGTGCGACGTCGCCGACGAGCCGAGCGTCGCCCGCGCCGTCGCGCAAACGAAGGAACGCTTCGGGCGCATCGACGTGCTCGCGCACTACGCGGGGATCACGAAGGACGCGCTCGCGCACAAGATGACGCTCGAGCAGTGGAACGACGTCATCCGCGTCAACCTGACCGGGACGTTCGTCGTCGCGCAGGCGGTGCTGCGTGAGATGGAGGACGGCGGCGCGATCGTGCTAACGTCCTCGCGCTCGTATCTCGGGAACGTCGGGCAGTCGAACTACGCGGCGTCGAAGGGCGGCGTCGTCTCGCTCACGCGCACGCTCGCGCTCGAACTGGGCAAGCGCCGCATTCGCGTGAACGCATTGGCGCCCGGCTTCATCGAGACGCCCATGACCGACGCGGTTCCGGATCGCGTCCGCGAGAAGGCCCTCGCGTCGATCCCGCTCGGGCGCGTCGGGCAGCCGGAGGAGATCGCCGCCGTCGCGCTGTTCCTCGCGAGCGACGAGGCGAGCTACGTCACGGGACAGACGCTGCTGATCGACGGAGGACGGACCGTCGGTCTGGGGCTCGCCTGAATGCCGCGTTTCCTCGAAGACCTCGCGCCGGGCGACGAGATCGCGACGCCGGCGCGCACGATCACCGAAAGCGACGTCGTGCAGTTCGCGCAGCTCACCGGCGATTGGAACCCGATCCACACCGACGCCGAGTTCGCGAAGACGACGCCGTACGGGCAGCGGCTCGCGCACGGGCTCGTCGGGCTCTCCTTCGCGATCGGGCTGCTCGACCGCACCGGCGCGTTCAGCGGCAGCGTCATCGCCAACCTCGGCATCGAGGAGTGGAAGTATCCGAAGCCGATCTTCATCGGCGACACGCTGCGCGTCGTCGTCACGGTCACGGACGTGCGTCCGACCTCGGACGGCAAACGCGGCGTCGTGGGACGGCGCTTTCGCGTCCTCAACCAGCACGACGAGGTCGTCCAGGAAGGCCGCAGCCCGGTGATGGTTCGCCGGCGCCCGTGATCCGGTTCGTCGCGAACGGCGACATCGAGCTCGCCGTCGAGCGGCGCGGCAACGGCCCGCGCACGCTGCTCTTCGCGCACGGCTGGATCAGCGGCCGGCGGATGTGGTACGACGTCGCGGACCGGCTGGATCCGGAGCGCTTCACCTCGCATCTGCTCGACTTCCGCGGCGCCGGGCTCAGCGACCGTCCGGCCGACGCGTACGGCGTCGACGACTACGCGGGGGACCTCCGCGCTGCGCTGCGCGACGTCGGTCCGGCGACCGTCGTCGCGCATTCGATGGGCGGAAAGGTGGCCCAGTACGTCGCGACCGAGCGCCCGCCCGAACTCGAGCGCCTCGTCCTGGTCGCGCCGGGCACCGCCGCGGCGTATCCGCTCGATCCGCGGCACCGGGCGCTCGCCGAGGAAGCGTACGGCTCGCGCAAGCGCATCGAGCGCTTTCAGCGCGCCGCGATGCTCCGCTCGGTCGCGCCGGACGTCGTCGAGCGCCTCGTGACCGACGCTCTCGTCTGGCCGCGCGAGACCTGGTTCGGCTGGTACGACCGCGGGCGCACCAGCGACTTCGCCGACCGTCTGAGCCGCATCGAGGCGAAGACGCTCGTCGTCGCGGGCGAGAACGATCCGCTGGCGCCGCCGGCGCGCGTGAAGCGCTTCGTCGCCGACGCGATCCCCGGCGCGCTGTTCGTCAAGCTCCGCCGGGTCGGGCACAACCTGCCCGTCGAAGCGGCCGACGAGCTGGCCGCGATCGTCGCTCGCGTCGCCGAATGACGCCGTTCGCACGCCGTGCCGCCGCCCGGTGCAGGCGGGCGTACCGCCGCGGCGCGCGTTGACCTTCGACCCCGTGCATGGTATGCTTCGAGGGTTCCGGCCGACCCGCCGTGGTTCGGCCGCTTTCGTGTGCGTTCCGGAGAACCGAGTGCCGACCATTTCGCAGCTGGTCCGTAAGGGCCGCGAGAAACAGCAGAAAAAGGTGAAGACCCCGGCGTTCCGCGTCATCTCGACCGGACCCAAGCCGGGTCATCCCGACCTGCCCAGCCGCACCTTCACGGTGCCGGGCAACCCGCAGCGCCGCGGGGTGTGCACTCAGGTCAAGACGATCACGCCGAAGAAGCCGAACTCGGCGCTGCGCAAAGTCGCGCGCGTGCGCCTCACCAACGGTGAGGAAGTCACGGCCTACATCCCCGGGATCGGTCACAACCTCCAGGAGCACTCGGTCGTGCTGATCCGCGGCGGCCGCGTCAAGGATCTCCCGGGCGTCCGCTATCACATCATCCGCGGCACGCTGGACACTTCCGGCACCGCGAACCGCAAGCAAGGGCGCTCGAAGTACGGCGCCAAGCGCAACGTCAAGAAGAAGTAGCAACGAACGTCATGCCGCGTAAGGGCCCGGTTCCCAAGCGACCGATCCTCCCCGATCCGAAGTTCGGCTCGAAAGTGCTCGCGCGCTTCATCAACAAGGTGATGCTGCGCGGCAAGAAGTCGGTCGCCGAGAACATCACGTACGACGCGCTCGAGATCGTCGCGACGCGCAGCGGGCGCGATCCGATGGACATCTTCACGCAGGCGCTCGGCAACGCGATGCCGCTCGTCGAGGTGCGCCCGCGCCGCGTCGGCGGTGCGACGTACCAGGTGCCGATGGAGGTTCGCCCCGATCGCCGTCAGGCGATGGCGATGCGCTGGCTGATCAATTTCGCCCGGCAGCGCCCCGGCAAGTCGATGACCGAAAAGCTCGCGAACGAGCTGATGGACGCCGCCAACAACCAGGGTGCGTCGATCAAGAAGCGCGACGACACCCACAAAATGGCCGAAGCCAACAAGGCGTTCGCGCACTACCGCTGGTGAGCGCCCGGAGATCCTAGCCCTCTTTCATCATGCCTCTCAAACGCGAATATCCGCTCGAGCGAACCCGGAACATCGGGATCGCGGCCCACATCGACGCCGGCAAGACGACGGCGACGGAGCGGATCCTTTTCTATACCGGCCGCACGCACAAGATCGGCGAGGTCCACGACGGCGCTGCGACCATGGACTGGATGGTCCAGGAGCAGGAGCGCGGGATCACGATCACGTCGGCCGCGACGGCGTGCACCTGGCGCGACACGCGAATCAACATCATTGATACGCCAGGCCACGTGGACTTCACGGTCGAGGTCGAGCGCAGCCTCCGCGTGCTCGACGGCCTCGTCGCGCTCTTCGACTCGGTCGCCGCGGTGCAGCCGCAGTCCGAGACGGTCTGGCGCCAGGCGAACAAGTACAACGTCCCGCGGATCATCTTCGTCAACAAGATGGACCGCATGGGCGCCGACTTCTTCAACTGCGTCGCGAAGATTCGCGAGCGCCTCGGCGCGCCCGCGACGCCGATTCAAGTGCCGATCGGCGCCGAGGACAAGTTCCAGGGCGTGGTCGACCTCTTCACGATGAAGAAGATCGTCTACACCGACGATCTCGGTTCGACGACGGAGTCGGAGCCGGTCACCGAAGCGGACGGCGAGCTGTACGCGACGGCGCAGGAATGGCGCCAGGCGATGATCGAGGCGATCGCCGAGCAGGACGACGAGCTGCTCGAGATGTTC
This sequence comes from Vulcanimicrobiaceae bacterium, assembly GCA_035650875.1. GTDB lineage: Bacteria > Vulcanimicrobiota > Vulcanimicrobiia > Vulcanimicrobiales > Vulcanimicrobiaceae > Vulcanimicrobium. Next base: position 54,821 of record DASRGU010000001.1, on the reverse strand, counting down.
TTCGACGGCCAGGAGCTGCCGGTCGAGCGTCTGCACAAGGCGCTGCGCGCGGCGACGATCCAGGGCAAGGTTCTGCCGATGCTCTGCGGCTCGGCGTTCAAGAACAAGGGCGTGCAGCCGCTGCTCGACGCGGTCGTGGACTTTCTGCCCTCGCCGCTCGACGCCAAGCCGATCATCGGACGCGACCCGAACACCGACGAGGAGATCGATCGCAAGCCGGTCGACGACGAGAAGTTCTCGGCGCTGGCGTTCAAGATCGCGACCGATCCGTACGGCAACCTCACGTACTTCCGCGTCTACTCGGGCGTGCTCGAGAAGGGCACGTACGTGTACAACGCGCGCAGCGGCCGCAAGGAGCGCATCGGGCGCATCCTGCGGATGCACGCGAACCATCGCGAGGACATCGACGCGATCGGCGCCGGCGACATCGCCGCCGCGGTCGGGCTCACCGACACGCGCACCGGCGACACGCTGTGCGACGAGAAGAACCCGATCCTGCTCGAGTCCATCACGTTCCCGGAGCCCGTCATCTCGCAGGCCGTCGAGCCGAAGACGAAGGGCGACCAGGACAAGATGGGCACCGCGCTCGCGCGCCTGGCTCAGGAAGATCCGACGTTCCGGATGTACACGGACGAAGAGACGCAGCAGACGATCATCGCCGGGATGGGCGAGCTGCACCTCGAGATCATCCTCGACCGCCTCAAGCGCGAGTTCAAGGTCGAAGCGAACGTCGGCAAGCCGCAGGTCTCGTACCGCGAAGCGATCACGAAGACCGTCGAGAAGCAGGGCAAATTCGTCCGGCAGACCGGCGGCAAGGGTCAGTACGGCGACGTCTACGTGCGCCTCTCGCCGGGCGAGCCGGGCACCGGCTACGTCTTCGAGTGGAAGATCGTCGGCGGCGTGATCCCGCGCGAGTACCAGAAGCCGGTCATGGAAGGGATCCGTGAGGCGTCGCAGAGCGGCGTGCTCGCCGGCTTCCCGGTGATGGACTTCAAGGCCGAGGTCTTCGACGGCTCGTTCCACGACGTCGATTCGAGCGAAATGGCGTTCAAGATCGCCGGCTCGATGGCGTTCAAGGAAGCGAACCGCGCCGCGGGTCCGATCCTGCTCGAGCCGATCATGGCCGTCGAAGTCACCGCTCCGCGTGACTTCATGGGCGCCGTCAACGGCGACTTGAACCGCCGGCGCGGGATGATCCAGGCGACGGAAGAGGCGCCCGGCGGCGCGATCGTCGTCAAGGCGAACGTGCCGCTGAGCGAGATGTTCGGCTACGCGACCGATCTGCGCAGCGCGACCCAAGGCCGCGCCACGTACACGATGGAGTTCTCGCACTACGAGAAGGCGCCGCGATCGGTCGAGGAAGAGATCATCGCGAAGGCTCAAGGAAAAAAACTCGCGACCGCTTAGGGGACGACGACGACGGCGACGAGCCGCGTCGGAAGCGCTAGAGCCCGAAAGCGGGCGACTAGCGCGCATCGAAGCTTCCACCAGTACTACGCGACCACAGAAACACATCAGCGAAAGGCATCATGGCAAAGGCAAAGTTCGAGCGGTCGAAGCCGCACGTCAACATCGGGACGACCGGTCACGTCGATCACGGTAAGACGACGCTGACGGCCGCGATCATCAACTGCCTGGCGACCGAGAACGCGAACATCCAGAAGCGCAACGTCGACGACATCGACAACGCGCCCGAGGAGAAGGAGCGCGGGATTACGATCGCCATCTCGCACCAAGAGTACGAGACGGCGAAGCGCCACTACGCGCACGTCGACTGCCCGGGTCACGCCGACTACATCAAGAACATGATCACCGGCGCGGCGCAGATGGACGGCGCGATCCTCGTGGTCGCGGCGACCGACGGTCCGATGCCGCAGACGCGCGAGCACGTGCTGCTGATGCGCCAGGTCGGCGTGCAGAAGATCGTCGTCTTCCTCAACAAGGTCGACCTCGTCGACGACGAGGAGCTCCTCGAGCTCGTCGAGATGGAAGTGCGCGAGCTGCTCTCGAGCTACGAGTTCCCGGGCGACGAGATCCCGATCATCCGCGGCTCGGCGACCAAGGCGCTCAACAGCTCCGGCAAGCGCGGCGACGCGGACGCGGACCCGATCTTCAAGCTCATGGACGCGGTCGACGAGTACATCCCGACGCCGGACCGTCCGGTCGACAAGCCGTTCCTGATGCCGGTCGAAGACGTCTTCACGATCACCGGCCGCGGCACGGTGGGCACGGGGCGCGTCGAGCGCGGCCAGATCAAGGTCGGTGAGGAAGTCGAGATCGTCGGTCTGAAGGACGAGAGCCGCAAGACCGTCGTCACCGGCATCGAGATGTTCCGCAAGCTGCTCGACATCGGCATCGCCGGCGACAACGTCGGCGTGCTGCTGCGCGGCGTGGAGCGCAACGACATCGAGCGCGGCCAAGTCCTCGCGAAGCCGGGCTCGATCAAGCCGCACAAGAAGTTCAAAGCCGAGGTGTACGTCCTCTCGAAGGAAGAGGGCGGCCGCCACACGCCGTTCTTCGCGAACTACCGTCCGCAGTTCTACTTCCGCACGACCGACGTGACCGGCACGATCAAGCTGCCGGAAGGCGTCGAGATGGTGATGCCCGGCGACAACGTCCAGATGGACGTCGAGCTGATCACCCCGATCGCGTGCGAAGAGGGCCTCCGCTTCGCGATCCGCGAGGGCGGCCGCACCGTCGGCGCCGGCGTCGTCACGACCGTGGCGGACTGACTGTACGGCCATCTGCTTCGTTGACGAGGACCTCGTGGTCCGTAGACCACGTCGGTCCTCGTCGCCTCGCATCTGTCCGCACATTCAGCCCGCTCAGCATCATTCTCACTAAGGCATCAGCAAACGACCATGGCTAAGCAGAAGATTCGCATCCGCCTCAAGGCGTACGATCACCGCGTGCTCGATCAGTCGGCCGAGCGCATCGTCGATACGGCGAAGCGCACGGGCGCGTTCGTGAGCGGTCCGGTGCCGCTCCCCACGGAGATCAACCGGTTCTGCGTCAACCGGTCGCCGCACGTCGACAAGAAGTCGCGCGAGCACTTCGAGATGCGTACGCACAAGCGCCTCATCGACATCCTCCAGGCTTCGCCGAAGACGATGGACGCGCTGATGCACCTCGACCTGCCGGCCGGCGTGGACATCGAGCTGAAAGCGTAGCCGCGACGCGCACGACGATGCACAAAGGCCTTCCCGTACGGGAGGGCCTTTCTTGTTGTCGCGTGCCGGACGCTCGATGCGATTGAAGGGCCTCCGCTGCGCCGGGCGCAACAGCGCGGCGATGCCCCAGCCGATCGAGGTCGTGTACGAGCGGACGTTCAGCGGCACGCCGCGCCGGATCTATCAGCTCCTGAGCGAGATGGGCACCTCGCAAGACGTCCTCTGGCCGTTCGCCTCGCAGCCGTTCATGCGCACCGCCGGACCGCTCGAAGCGGGACGTACCGAGGAGTGGCACGGGCCGATCCATGCGGTGCTCGAGCGCGTCGAGCCCGAGCGCGCGATCGTGTGGCGCGTGCTGACCGACGGCTTCGACGGCACGCACGGCTTCGAGATCGCGTCGGAAGGGCGGCGAGTCACGGTGCGCCACCGTCTCGCGGCGACGCTGTCGGACGATGGTCGCGCGCTGTGGCGCCGCATCGAAGAAATGCACGAACGCTCCATCAACGGCGTCTTCGACAAGCTCGCCCGCGCGCTGAAGCGCTGAGCGGCCCGCCGCGGTTGCGGCGTGCTAACCGAAGGCGTTGTGGCCCGTGAGCGCTTGGCCGAGGATCAGCGTGTGGACCTCGCTCGTGCCTTCGTAGGTGAGGACGCTTTCGAGGTTGTTGATGTGGCGGATCACCGGGTATTCCAGGGTTATTCCGCTCGCGCCGAGGATCGTGCGCGCTTCGCGGCAGATCGCGAGCGCCTCCCGTACGTTGTTGAGCTTGCCGAACGAGACGTGCGCCGGATGCGCGCGCCCTTCGTCCTTGAGGCGACCGACGTGCAGGGCGACGAGCATCCCTTTGTTCAGCTCGAGCATCATGTTCACGAGCTTCTCTTGGGTGAGCTGGAACGCGCCGATCGGTTTCCCGAACTGGATCCGCGTGTTCGCGTAGTCGAGCGCCGTGTCGTAGCAGGCGCAGGCCGCGCCGAGCGCGCCCCACAAGATGCCGTAGCGCGCTTCGTTCAGGCACGAGAGCGGGCCGCGCAGCCCGCGCACGTTGGGCAGCATCGCGTCGGCCGGCAAGCGGCAGTCTTCGAGGATCAGCTCCGAGGTGATCGACGCGCGCAAGGAGAGCTTCTTCTCGATGTCGCGCGTCGAGAAGCCCCGCGTCCCGCGCGGGACGAGGAACCCGCGAATCGTCCCGCCGTCCTCGTCGTCGACGCGCGCCCACACGACCGCGACGTCGGCGATCCCGCCGTTGGTGATCCACGCCTTCGAGCCGTTGAGGACGTAGTCGGCGCCGTCGCGGCGCGCGACCGTGCGCATTCCGGACGGATCGCTGCCGAAGTCCCATTCGGTCAGGCCGAAGCACCCGATCGCCTCGCCGGCGGCCATGCGCGGAAGCCACATCTGCTTCTGCTCTTCGGAGCCGTGCGCATAAATTGCGAACATCGCGAGCGAGCCTTGCACGGAGACGAACGAGCGAAATCCGGAGTCGCCCGCTTCGAGCTCCAGGCACGCGAGGCCGTAGGCGACGGCACTCGTGCCGGCGCAGCCGTAGCCTTGCAGGTGCATGCCGAGCAGGCCGAGGTCGCCGATCTCCTTGGCCATCTCGCGCGGGAACGTGTGGTCTTCGAACCACTGCGCGATGTTCGGCAGCACGCGGTCGCGCACGAACGCGCGGACGGTGTCGCGGATCAGCCGCTCGTCGTCGCTGAGCAGCGCGTCGATCCCGAGGAAGTCGGTCGGCGAGGGCGCCGGCGCGGAGGCGTGGCGCGCGCCCGAAGTGACGGTCGTGCTCATGCGGGGCGTTTTCGTGAGGCGCTCCGGGCGCTCCCCGCGTTGGCCGTTTCGGATCTTGTCGCTCTCGGCCGGTGCGTGATAGCGTGGCGTGAGGTGTTCGCCTTCGTCCCGCCGATCCCGCGCTGGCTCAGCGCGCTCGACGAGCGGAAGCCCTACGTCGAGGTCCTCGACGGTCGGAAGCTTCGGCCCGTGAGCCCGCATGCCGTGCACGGGATCGTTGCGATCCGGCTCGGTCATCAGATCGACGTCTGGTCCGCGGGACGCGGAACCGCCGGCACCGAGGTCCGGTTTTACTTTCTTCTCCCGACCGGCCGGTGGTCGTCTCTCCTTCCCGATGTCTCATTCATCTCGGATGAACGAGCTCGCCCGGCAGACGGAGACGCCTGGGACCGTCCGCGCGTCGCGCCCGACATCGCCGTCGAAATCCTGTCGCCCGACGACCGTCCCTCGCGCACGGCGCGCAAGATCGAAACGTACTTCCGCTTCGGAGCGCTCGTCGTGCTCGTCGTCGATCCGCAGAAGCGGGTCGCGACGATCCATCGTGCCTCCGGCGGTGTCGAAACGCGCGTGACGCGCGGTTCGTGGGAGCTGGAGCCGTTCGACGGTCTCGTGCTCGACTGGGACGAGGTGTTTGCTCGCCTCCCGTCCGCTGCACAGGCATAGCAGCCGTCGTCGCGGCGGACCGTCGTCGCCGCGCGCGGTGCCTTCGCTGACGGACGTGCGCTCAGGCGGCGAGCCGCGCTTCGCCGATCTGCTCGAGGCTTTTTCCGCGCGTCTCCTCGCCTAGGAGCAGCACGACGAGCGCGCCGGCGAGCAGGACGGCGGCGAACACGACGAAGACCGCGTAGGGCGATCCGAAGCGCACGAGCATCGCGCCGACGAGCGTCGGCGCGAAAGCGCCGATCAAACGCCCCGCTCCGGCCGCAAAGCCCGCGCCGCTTGCGCGTACGGCGGTCGGATACTGCTCGGGCGTGTACGTGTACGTGACGCCCCATGCACCGAGGTTGAAGAACGCGATGACGGCGCCCCAGCCGATCACCGCGGCCGGCGACGGCTGCGGCGCGAGCGTGGCGCCGGCGAAGAAGAACGATCCCACCGCCGCGAGCGCGAGGAACGCGACGAGCGTCGGCTTCCGGCCGATGCGATCGACGAGCGCCGCCGCGGCGTAGTAGCCGGGGATCTGGAAGATCGCGATCGCGAAGTTGAGCCACAACGACTCGGCGAGCGTGAAGCCCTTCGCGGCGAGCAGCGTCGGGAGCCACGTGAAGATGCCGTAGTACGAGAAGACGAGGGCGATCCACAGCGCCCACAGCATCGCCGTGCGCCGCCGGAAGCGCGCTGAGAAGAGCGTGGCGAGCGAAGCGCGGATCGTCTCGCGCGGTGTCTCCGTGTCGATCCCGGCCGCGCGCGCCGCGGCTCGCGCCTCCGCGACGCGGCCCCGCGCGAGGAGATAGCGCGGCGACTCGGGGACGGCGCGGCGGATCACGAACACGTACAGCGCGGGCAGCATCCCGATCAGGAGCGCGACGCGCCATCCGGCGGTCGGCACGACGAGCGCGCCGATGAGCGCGGCGAGCACCGTGCCGTAGGCCCAAAAGCTCTCGAGCAGCACGACGGTGCGCCCGCGGCGCTCCGCCGGCGCGAGCTCGGCGACGAGCGTGCTCGCGACCGGCAATTCGCCTCCGAGTCCCAGCCCGGCGAGGAAGCGGATGACGCCGAGCGCCAGCGCCGACCAGGCGGCCGCGGAAACACCGCTGAGCAGCGCGTATGCCAGCAGCGTCCACGCGAACACCGCTTTCCGTCCGAAGCGGTCGGCGATCACACCGCTCGACGCGGCGCCGAGGAACATCCCGACCAGGTTCGCGGTGATGATCCACCCGACGACGGGCTTCGAGAGATCCCACTCTCGCGCCACGGCGCCGACGACGGTGCCCACGAGCAGCAGATCCATCGCGTCGAAGAGCCAGCCGCCGCCGGCAGCGAGGAGGAGCCGTCGCTGGAACGTCATGACGACGGCTCCGCCTCCTCGCAGGCGGCTTCCTTCGGCCGAGCGGCCGGGAAGCGGAACGCGGCCGTTACGGCTTTGCGGTGGGGCCGTCTCCGCCGCCCGGCGTGGGCGCTTTCCCGGCGATCACCTCGGCACTCGCGCGGCTCGTCGGGTTGAAGTCGTCGGAACGAACCGAACCGATCTTGCTGGCCACGCTCGGCTTCGGCGTGGGAAGCGGCGCCTCTTCACCGACTTCGCCCATCGCGTGCTTCGTGAACTTCCACAGTCCCGATCCGTTCGCCAGCTCGAACCCGCGGTCGCCTTTGCCGTTCGTCGACGCGTTGAAATAGGCGTGCGTGAAACGGTCGTCCGGTTTCACGTTGCTGGACGGGAAGTTGTTCTCGATCGCCGCGAGCGCCGACTCGAACATCTTCTGGTGCGCGACCTCGCGGGTCATCAGGAACGTCAGCGTGTCGCGCACGCCGTTGTCGTCGGTCGACTTGATGAGCCGGTCGTACGTGACTTTCGCGCGCGCTTCCGCGGCGATGTCGGAACGCAGGTCGGCCAGCGGGTGCCCCATCGAGTCGATGTACGCGGCCGTCCACGGGTCGCCGTCCTCGTTGACGAGCCGCGGCGCGCCGCCGCTCAGCAGGTGCATTCCGCCGGTCAGCGCCTCTTCTTGGTACTTCGCGTGCTTCTTGTCGAGAAGGTCGCCGAGGTACGAGCCTTCGACCTCGTCGATCATCGCGCACTTCGTGCCTTTCAGCAGCAGCACGAGGAGCTGCCCGACCATCTCGAGGTGGGACAGCTCTTCGGTGGCGATGTCGAAGAGCATGTCGCGGCGGGGGACGTCGCTCTCACCGAGCGCCTGCGTGAAGTAGCGCATCGCCGCGGCCAGCTCGCCGTTGGCGCCGCCGAACTGCTCGAGGAGCAGCTTTGCGAACAGCGGGTTCGGCTCGTCGACGTGGACGGTGTATTGCATGCGTTTGTTGTGTAGAAACATGACCTCTATCCGTGGGGAAGCAGTGAGCTGAGGAGAACGCCGTCGCAGGCGAGCGCGATCGCGGCGACCGCCGACGAAGAAGCGACGAGCGCGAAGCCTGCTCGCGTGCGGTGCAGCGGCGTCGCGCGGACGAGAAGCAGCAGTGGGACGACGACCGCGGGCAGGATCATGCCGAGCACGACTTGCGAGGCGACGATCAGCGCGGTCGGTGAGCAGCCCGCCGCGATCAGAGCGATGGCAGGCGTGAGCGCGACGGCGCGCCGGGTCAGCGGCGTCAGGCGAACCGGTGCGCCGTCCCAGCAGACGACGTCCGCGGCGCGCGCTCCGCCCGCGGTGGCGGCGAGCGCCGAAGCGCACAGCGCGATCCCGAACAGCATCGCCGAAGCGGGTCCGGCGAGCGGCCGGAGCGTCGCGAACGCGCCCTCGATCGTCGTTGCGTGCACGGCGCCGCCGAGCACGAGGATCGCCGCGTTGATCAGGGTCGCGATGCCCAGGACGATCGCGGTCTCGCGCACCGCCGCGCGCTCGACGCGCGCCGGCGGTGCGTTCGCCGAGCGCGCGCGCTCGAGCACGAGCGCGCCGTGGAGGAAGAGATTGTGCGGCATGATCGTCGCGCCGGCGATGCCGACGACGGCGAGGAGCGCGCCCGCGCTCGGAAGCGACGCGACGAGCGCGCCGTGAACGATGGGCCCGGGCGCGGGGTGTAGGAGCGCGAGATCGACCGCGTACGCCGCGGCGAGCAGCGCCGTGGTCGCGATCGCGAGCCGCTCGAGGCGCCGCGCCGTCGTCGCGCCCGCCAGGAGCAGCGCGGCGAAGATCGCCGACGCGGCGGCGAGCGCGGGTCCGCGGTCGACGTGCGCGAGCAGCATGATGCCGACGACGAGACCGACGAACTCCGCGAGCTCCGTCGCGACGATCGCGAGCGCGAAGAGCGCCCATAGGCGCGAAGCGGCGCGCGGCCAGCGCCTCGCGATCGCGTGCATCAAATCCTCGCCCGTCTGCGCCGTGAACCGGACGGCGAGGGTCTGCAGGAGAATCGCGGCGATTCCGCTAGCGATGACCGACCAGATCAGCGCGTCGCCGAAGCGCGTGGCGTCGAGATCGGTCGCCCAGTTTCCCGGGTCCATGTAGCCGACGCCGATCACCGCAGCTCCCGTCAGCGCCGCACCTTGCAGGGTCTGTCGGCGAATCGCTGTACGAAGGAGCACGCTGCCATGTTCGCATGCTTTCACACGCGCAAACCCGCTCGCACGTCCGATAGTCAAGGGGCGATCGAACGCATGGTACCAAACGCACCGACACACCGTGCGCCGCGCTCGTATGATGTCGTGTTGCGTGCATGATGGCGCGGTGCGCGTGAGCGACGCGCGCGTCAATCGGTTTCTCGCCGCGCTGCGCGACGACGAGACGCGCGCGCTGATCGACGCGGCGACGCGACGCGATCTCGCCGCGGGCGACGTCGTCGTGCACCGCGGCGATCGCGTCGAGCACGCGTACTTTCCGCTGCGCGGCGCGATCGCGGAGATCGAAGAGGGCCTGGACGGCGAAACGGTGGAGGTCACCGTCGTCGGACCGGAGGGCGTGAGCGGCATCGAAGCGTTGCTCGACAAGGACGACGCTCCGTTCACGCGCGTGGTCGACGTCCCGACCGTCGCGCTGGCGGTTTCGGTCGGCGCGGTGCGGGCGGTGCGCGACCGCTTCCCGGCGGTTCACGAGCTGACCCATCGGTATGCCGCGGAGCGGCTGCGGGCGGCCGGCATCTCGATCGGGTGCAACGCACGGCATCCGGTCGGTGCGCGGCTCGCGCGCTGGCTGCTGCGGATGTGCGACCGCGTCGGGATGACGGACTTCGAGCTGACCCACGAGACGATCGCGCGCATGCTCGGCGTCCAGCGGCCGACGGTGACTCGCGCGATCGCGCACCTCGAGGAAGAGGGCGCGGTCGACACGGCGCGGGGCTCGGTCCGCGTGCTCGACCGGCTGCGCCTCGAAGCCCTCGCTTGCTCGTGCTACCCCGAATCGCGCGAACTCTTCGACGCCCTCTACAGGGCGTTTCGAGGCGGCGGTCCCGCCGGCTCGCCCTGAGAAACGCCGGGGACCGTGGAACGGAGGGGCATTGCCGGCGTGACGCGGCCTTGACGCTCTAGCGCGGGTCCGCTATACTCTGGCGGTTGTGGTCCGCGTCGCGGGCGCCGTCGAGGCGTGCGCGGCGGAAGGTGTAAATGATACGCCAGGATCCGTGGATATCCCAGAGGGATCGATCAACGTGAAGAACATCATCGGCCGCAAGGTCGGGATGACCAGCGTGTTCACGGAGGACGGCCGGAGCGTTCCGGTCACCGTGATCCAAGCTGGTCCGTGTACCGTGGTGCAAAAGAAGACGAAAGAGACGGACGGCTACGAAGCCGTCGCGCTGGCGTTCGGCGACGTGAAGCCGTCGCGGCTGACCAAAGCGATGCAAGGCCACTTCAAGAAGGCCGGCGTCGGACCGAAGCGTCACATCCGCGAGTTCCGCACCGGGATCGACGGCGTCGAGCTCGGCGCGACGGTCACCGTGGACGGGTTCGCGCAAGGCGACCGCGTCGACGTCGCGGGCATCTCGAAGGGCCACGGCTTCGCCGGCGGCATCAAGCGCTGGAACTTCAGCGGCGGCGGCGCGAGCCACGGCTCGATGATCCATCGCCAGCCGGCCTCGAACGGTGACACGAACTCCGGCCACACCCACCGCGGGAGCCGGCGACCGGGGCACTACGGCGTCGACCGCGTGACCCATCAGAATCTCGAAGTCGTCCGTGCCGACGTGGAGCGCAACCTGCTCCTGGTCCGCGGCCCCGTTCCGGGTCCGAAGAACGGGCTCGTCGTCGTGCAGCAGTCCGTGAAGACGAAGGTGAGCGCGTAATGGCCCAGGTCATCGACGCGCAGGGCAAGGTCGTGCGCGAGCAAGAGACGCCCGCCGCGTTCTCCGGCGAGGTCGGCGCGAAAGCCAACGCGGTGTTCCGCGCGGTCTTCCGCGAGCTGGCGAACCGCCGCTCGGGGACGCACAAGACGAAGAAGCGCGACGAAGTCAGCGGCGGCGGCAAGAAGCCGTGGCGCCAGAAGGGCACCGGCCGCGCGCGGCAAGGTTCGACGCGCTCGCCGCAGTGGACGCACGGCGGCGTCGTGTTCGGCCCGCAGCCGCGCTCGTACGTCACCAGCCTCAACAAGAAAGAGCGCCGCGCCGCCATCGTCGCCGCGCTCTCCGACAAGTTCGCGAGCGGCGCGGTCTCGGTGCTCGAGACGACCTCGCTCGACCTGACGAAGACCAAGGCGCTCGCGGCGCTGCTCTACGGCTCGGCGAAGGCCGCGAAGAACGGTGCGCGCACGCTGGTCGTCTACGCCGCGTCGGAAGAGGCGGCCGTCGGCGTGCCGCTGATGCGCACCGGACGCAACCTCGGCAGCGTCACGGTCACCCACACCGGCGCGCTCGACGTCAAGGACGTCGTCGGCTCGGGCCGTCTCGTCCTCACCACCGCCGCCCACGACGCGCTCGCCGCGCGGTACGGAGCCTCGCATGCAAGCGCGTGACGTCATCCTCGCCCCGCTCATCACCGAGAAGTCGATGGCCGGGACCGCGTCGCAGCAGTACGCCTTCGAGGTGAGCCCGCAGGCGACGAAGACGCAGATCAAGCACGCCGTCGCCGAGATCTTCGGCGTGACGGTGCTGAAGGTCAACACCGTCAACGTCGGCGGCAAGAAGAAGAACTTCGCCCGTCGGGGCCGCCGTTCGTCCGGCGTGCAGAGCGACTGGAAGAAGGCGATCGTCACCATCGCGGCCGGGCAAAAGATCGCGCTCGGCGGCGTGAATTACTTCGAGCAATAACATGGCCGTCAAGAAATACAAGCCTACGTCGGCTGCGCGCCGCTTCATCACCACCGCCGACTTCAGCGAGATCTCGAAGAAGGCGCCGGAGAAGTCGCTGCTCGAGGTCCGCAAGAAGCACTCGGGCCGCAACAACAACGGTCACATCACGACGCGCCACAAAGGCGGCGGCTACCGCAAGCAGTACCGCATCGTCGACTTCAAGCGCACGAAGGACGCGATCCCCGCAAAGGTCGCGGCGATCGAGTACGATCCGAACCGCACCGCGCGCATCGCGCTGCTGCACTACCGCGACGGCGAGAAGCGCTACATCCTCGCGCCCGCGGGGCTGAAGATCGGCGACCTCGTCGAGTCCGGACCCGCGGCCGACATCAAGACCGGTAACGCGCTTCCGCTGAGCGCGATCCCGCTCGGCACGGTCGTGCACAACATCGAGCTCTCGCCCGGCGAAGGCGGCAAGCTCGTGCGCTCGGCCGGCGGCGCCGCGCAGCTCATGGCGAAGGAAGGACAGTACGCGCAGGTGCGCATGCCGTCCGGCGAAGTGCGCCGCATCCTCGTCGTCTGCCGCGCGACGATCGGTCAGCTCGGCAATCTCGATCACGAGAACGAGATCATCGGCAAGGCCGGACGCCAGCGCCATCTCGGCAAGCGCCCCGCGGTGCGCGGCATCGCGATGAACCCCGTCGATCACCCGCACGGCGGCGGCGAGGCGCGCTCGACCTCGGGCCGTCCGCCCACGACGCCGTGGGGTCAGATGACGATGGGCAAAAAGACGCGCCGCAACAAGCGCACCACCAAGATGATCGTGCGGAAACGGAAGTCGAAGTAACATGGCGTTCAGCACTTTGAACATCGAAATCGTGCCCGCTGCGGAGCCGGCGCGCGTGGCGTACGGCCTGTGCCGCGGCCCGAAGGGACGCGCCTAGCATGGGACGTTCACTGAAAAAGGGCCCGTTCGTCGCGGAGCACCTCATCGAGAAGGTGGAGCGCATGAACGCCAGCCGCGAGAAGCGCGTCATCAAGACGTGGTCGCGCGCGTCGACGATCGTCCCGGCGATGGTCGGTCACACGATCTCGGTGCACAACGGCCGGGCGCACATCCCCGTGTTCGTGACCGAGAACATGGTCGGGCACAAGCTGGGCGAGTTCTCGCCGACGCGCACCTTCAAGGGGCACGCCGGCGACAAGGCCTCGGTGAAGTAGGATGAGCGTCGCCGCCACCCCGCGCACCGAAGCGCTCGCGCATCTCAAGTTCGTCCGCATGGGCCCGCGCAAGCTGCGCCGCGTCGCCGACGCGATTCGCGGCAAGTCGGTCCGCGAGGCGCTCGTGCTGCTGCAGTTCTCGGGCGTCTTCGCCGCGGATCCGATCGCGAAGCTGCTCAAGAGCGCGGTCGCGAACGCGGAGAACAACCACGACATGAGCTCGGACGGGCTGTACGTCACGCGGATCACCGTGGACGGCGGTCCGGGCGGCGGGTTCACGAAGCGCCTCGATCCGCGCGCGCAAGGGCGCGCGGCGTTCAAGCGCAAGCGGCTCTCGCACGTCACGATCGCGGTCGGCCCGCAGCCGCCCAAGCATCAGCCGAAGCGTCGTTCGGGCGCCTCGATCGCGCTCAAGACCCTGACGCAGCGTCAGGCCCAGGCCGCGACGTCGCGTCCGGCCGCGTCGCGCCGTAAGAAAGCACCGGCCGCCGCCGCCGCGGGAGCCACGGAGTAACATGGGACAGAAGATCCATCCCGTCGGGCTGCGCATCGGCATCACCCGCACCTGGGACAGCCGCTGGTTCGAGAAAAAGAACTACGTCGCGTGGCTGCACGAGGACGTCGCGATCCGGAAGTACTTCGGACGCATGACGCGTGCGGCCGCGATCTCGCGCGTCGAGATCGAGCGGCGTGCGAACCAGGCGCGCGTGATCATCAACACGGGCAAGCCGGGCATCATCATCGGGAAGCGCGGCGTCGGCATCGACGAGATCCGCCGCAACCTCGAGAAGCTGACGGGGAAGCAAGTCCAAGTCAACGTCGTCGAGATCAAGACGCCGGAGCTGGACGCGCGCCTCGTCGGTCAGAACATCGTCGACCAGCTCGAGAAGCGCATCGCGTTCCGCCGGGCGATGAAGCAGGCGATCATGCGCACGATGAAGGCCGGCGCGCGCGGCGTGAAGGTGCAGGTCTCGGGGCGTCTGGGCGGCGCGGAGATCGCGCGCACCGAGCGCAACCACGACGGCAAGGTTCCGCTGCACACGCTGCGGGCCGACATCGACTACGCGCACGTCGAGGCGTTCACGACCTTCGGCCGCATCGGCGTGAAGGTGTGGATCTACAAGGGCGAAGTGCTTCCCGACCAGCCGCGCAGCGACCGTGACGGCGGCCCCGGCCGCGCCGGCGAGCCGGCCCGCTTCCGCGACAATCGCCGCGGTACGCGCGGCGGGCGCGGCCGCGGCGGCGACGGCGCGCGCGGCGACGCGCGTCCTCCGCGCCCGGTGCAGGCGCTCGAAGCCGACGCGCTGCGCGTGGCGCAGGCCGACGCGCAGTCGGTCGAGTCCGTCATCGACGGCGCACCCGGCGCCGGCGGCGAGAAGCAGACAGCGCCGCACGCGGGCGCCGACACCGGCTATCGTTCGCATCACGACGCGGACCGCGGCGTGACGGGCGAGACGTCGCAGACGAATCCCGATTCGCAAGGCACGGTCGACGCGGCGGAGCATCCCGGCGCGCAATCGTCGGCGCCGACGGCGGATCACACCGAGCCGGCGCCGGGCGGCGGCACGCACAACCGTCCCGAGCTGAAGACCGGACCGGAAGACGACAATGCCGGCACCGGAGAGGTTGGTCGTTAGAACATGCTGACTCCGAAGCGAGTGAAGTGGCGCCGCCAGCACCGCGGCCGCATGCGCGGCAAGGCGCTGGTCGGCAATACGCTGACGTTCGGCGAATACGGGCTGCAGGCGCTCGAGCCGGTGTGGATGACCAATCGGCAGATCGAGGCCGCGCGTATCGCGATGACCCGTCACATCAAGCGCGGCGGCAAGGTCTGGATCAAGATCTTCCCCGACAAGTCGGTGACGAAGAAGCCGGCCGAGGTCCGCATGGGCTCCGGTAAGGGCAATCCCGAGTTCTGGGTCGCCGTCGTGCGCCCGGGACGCGTGCTCTTCGAGCTCGCCGGCGTGCCGGAATCGGTCGCGCGCGAAGCGCTGCGGCTCGCCGCGCAAAAGCTGCCGATCGCGACCAAGATCCTCACCCGCGCCGAACAGGAAGCCGAGGTTGCCGTCGGATGAAGCGCAACGATCTTCGCGCCCTGCGCGAGCTGAGCATCGGCGAGCTGGAGCAGCGCGCCCGTGAAACCAAGGAAGAGCTTTTCAACCTCCGCTTCTCGCTGCGCACCGGGCACCTGAGCGATTTTTCGCGGGTGAAGCAAGTGCGCCGCACCTACGCCCAAATTCAGACCGCGATCTCCGAGAAGCGGATCGCCGAGGCACGTCATGGAGCAGCCTAACATCACCACCGAAACGGCGCGGGTCAACCGCCGCCGCGTCAAGCAGGGCCGTGTCGCGAGCGACAAGATGGACAAGACCATCGTCGTCGTGAGCGAGACCCGCGTGCCGCATCCCGTCTACAAGAAGGTCGTCCGCCAGTCGTCGCGCTTCAAAGCGCACGACGAGAACAACGAGGCGAAGACCGGCGACATCGTGCGCATCCAGGAATGCCGCCCGATGTCGCGCGAGAAGCGCTGGCGGCTGATCGAGATCGTGGAGCGTGCGCGATGATCCAGCAAGAGACTCGGCTCAAGGTGGCCGACAACTCCGGCGCGCGCGAGCTGCTCTGCATTCACGTGTCGGGCGGCTCGCGCCACCCCTACGCGCACGTGGGCGACATCATCGTCGGCACGGTGAAGAGCGCGATCCCGGGCGCCGCGGTCAAGAAAGGCCAAGTCGTCAAGGCGGTCATCGTGCGCACGAGCGCGCCCATGCGCCGCCCCGACGGCTCGGTGATCAAGTTCGACGAGAACGCCTGCGTCATCATCAAGGGCGACAAGGACAACCTCGACCCGCGCGGCACGCGCGTGTTCGGGCCCGTCTGCCGCGAGCTTCGCGAGCGCGGCTTCCTGAAGATCGCGTCGCTCGCGCCGGAGGTGCTCTAGCATGGGCGCCGTCACGAACAAGATGGCCGTTTCCAAGTCGAAGATCGTCAAGGGCGACACCGTCGTTCTGCGGCGCGGCAAGGAAAAAGGTAAGCGCGGCATCGTCAAGCACGTCTTCCCGAAGGACGGCATGGCGACGGTCGAAGGGCTCAACGTCGTGAAGCGCCACACCAAGCCCGGCCAGGCCGGTCAGGCTCAGGGCGGCGGCATCATCGAAAAGGAAGCCCCGATCCCGCTGAGCGCGCTGATGGTGATCGACCCGAAGACCGATCGCCCGACCCGCGTCCGCCGCGTGCGCCAGCCGGACGGTTCCACCGTCCGCGTCGCGCGCTCCGGCGAGACGCTCCTCGTCCCGGTGAAGGGCACCTAGTCATGGCCGCACGTCTCAAAGAGAAGTACCAGAACGAAGTCCGCGGGAAGCTGCAGGAACGGTTCTCCTACAAGAACCCGATGCAGGTTCCCAAGCTCGAGAAGGTCGTCATCAACATGTCGGTCGGCGACGCGATCCAGAACGCGAAAGCGCTGGAAGCGGCCGTCGCCGAGCTGCGGCAGATCAGCGGACAGAAGCCGGTCGTCACGAAGGCGAAGAAGTCGATCGCGGCGTTCAAGCTCCGCGAGGGGATGAACATCGGCGCGAAGGTGACGCTCCGCGGCGAGCGGATGTACACGTTCCTCGACAAGCTCTTCAACATCGTGCTGCCGCGCATCCGCGACTTCCGCGGCCTGTCGCGCCGCTCGTTCGACGGGCGCGGCAACTACAATCTCGGTCTTCGCGAGCAGCTCGTGTTCCCCGAGATCGACTTCGACAAGGTCGACAAGGCGCGCGGGATGGACATCGTCATCGTGACGACGGCCAAGAACGACGAAGAGGCGACCGAGTTCCTCACCCAGATGGGCCTGCCGCTGCAGAAGCAGACGCCGGCCGGAGCGACCCGATAATGGCCAAGCTTTCGCTGATCGAAAAATCGAAGCGCACGCCGAAGTTCAAGGTGCGCGCGCACAACCGCTGCAAGGTGTGCGGCCGTCCGCGCGCGTTCTACCGCAAGTTCGGCATGTGCCGGATTTGCCTGCGTGAGAACGCGCACCGCGGCTTCATCCCCGGCATCACGAAGGCGAGCTGGTAATCATGGCGATCAGCACGTTGAACAGCAGAATCAGGCCGGCTGCGGAGGCGCCACGTGTGGCGCACTCTCTGCGCTGCGGCCCGAAGGGACGCGGCTAATCATGGGCGTCGTCACCGATCCGATCGCCGATCTGCTCACGCGGATCCGCAACGCGAACACCGCGAACCATCAGACCGTGGACGTCCCCGCGTCGAAGATGAAGAAGGCCGTCGCGCAGATCCTGCTCGACGAGGGCTTCATCAACGGCGTGGAAGAGGTCAAGGAAGGCCCGCAGGGGACGCTCCGCATCACGCTGCGCTACGGCCCGGAGAAGGAGAAGGTCATCACCGGCCTTCGCCGCATCAGCCGGCCCGGTCTGCGCGTCTACACCTCGAAGACGGAGATTCCGCGCGTCCTGGGCGGGCTGGGTCTCGTCATCATGTCGACCTCGAAGGGCATCATGTCGGGCAAGCGCGCGAAGCGCGAAGGCTTCGGCGGCGAAGTGCTCGCCTACGTCTGGTAATCGATCATGAGTCGCATTGGTAAACTTCCGCTCGCGGTTCCGTCCGGCGTCGACGTGACGCTGAACGACTCGACCGTCGTCGTCAAGGGTCCGAAGGGGACGCTCTCGCAGCGCATCCTCCCGGTCGTCGACGTCAACATCGCCGGCGCGCAGGTGCTCGTCGCGCGCAAGAACGACGACAAGTCGGGGCGCTCGGCGCACGGCCTCACGCGGACCCTCGTCTCGAACATGATCGAAGGCGTCACGAAGGGCTTCCGCAAGTCGCTGGAGCTCCAGGGCGTCGGCTTTCGCGTCAACAAGGCCGGCAACGACCTGAACTTCTCGCTCGGCTTCTCGCACCCGGTCACGTACCCGGCGCCCGAGGGGATCGCGTTCACGGTCGAAGGCACGAACCGCGTGCACGTCGAGGGGATCGACAAGCAGCGCGTCGGGCAAGTCGCCGCCGAGATTCGTAACCTCCGTCCGCCCGAGCCGTACAAGGGCAAAGGGATCCGCTACGCGGGCGAGACGGTCCGCAAGAAGCTCGGCAAAGCCGGTAAGGCTGGGAAGAAGTAATGCCGGTCTCGCGCAACGCGCAGCGCATCAAGCGGCACGGCCGCCTGCGCAAGAAGGTCGCCGGGACGACGTCCCGGCCCCGGCTGCAGATCTTCCGCAGCCTGCACCACACGTACGCGTTCGTCGTCGACGACACGAAGGGCCACACGCTCGTCGCGGCGTCGACGCGCGAAGGCACCGTGTCGGAAGGCCTGCAGTCGCGCACGAACCTCGAGGCCGCGCAGAAGATCGGCGCGACGATCGCGCAGCGCGCGAAAGCCGCGGGCATCGACGCCGTCGTCTTCGACACCTCGGGGCACAAGTACCACGGTCGCGTCGCAGCGCTCGCTCAAGCGGCGCGCGAAGCCGGTTTGGAGTTTTAATCCATGCAGTTTCGTGGCGGTCGCGACCGCGACAACCAGGGCTTCGAAGAGGCCGTCGTCCGCATCAACCGCGTCGCGAAGGTCGTCAAGGGCGGGAAACGCTTCTCGTTCAGCGCGCTCGTCGTCGTCGGCGACAAGAAGGGCCGCGTC
Source organism: Vulcanimicrobiaceae bacterium (assembly GCA_035650875.1). Classification (GTDB taxonomy): domain Bacteria; phylum Vulcanimicrobiota; class Vulcanimicrobiia; order Vulcanimicrobiales; family Vulcanimicrobiaceae; genus Vulcanimicrobium. The sequence continues at coordinate 36,182 of DASRGU010000001.1, read as the reverse complement.
GGCTTCGCGATCGGCAAGGCCGGTGAAGTTCCCGAGGCGATCCGCAAGGGCGTCGAGCAGGCGCGCAAGGACCTCATCACGGTGCCGATGGTCGAGAAGACCATCCCGCATCAAGTCGACGTGCAGATCGGCTCGGGGCACGTGATGCTCAAGCCCGCGTCGCCCGGAACGGGCGTGATCGCCGGCGGCGCGATGCGCGCCGTGCTGGAGCTCGCCGGGATCCACGACATCGTCACCAAGTCGCTCGGGACGAACAACCCGATCAACGTCGTGCTCGCCACGTTCGAAGCGCTCAAGTCGCTGAAGACCGCGGAGAAGGTCGCGGCGCTGCGCGGGAAGTCCGTCCAGGAGATCTTCGCATGATCGTCCGGGCGGCTGCGACTCCCTTCATCGAGATCGGGCGCGCGTTCTGCGCCGCGGCCCGAAGGAACGCGACTCATGGCTGACAACGCAAACTCCGCGGGCCTCTCGCTCGCGACGCTCAAGCCGAATCCGAAGTCCCGTCCGAAGCGCGTGCGCATCGGGCGCGGGCACGGCTCCGGCATGGTCAAGACCGGCGGCGAGGGCGGCAAGGGTCAAACCGTGCGCTCCGGCGGCGGCAAGGGGCCCGCGTTCGAAGGCGGTCAGACGCCGTGGTCGCGCCGTCTCCCGCTGCGCCGCGGTCTCTCGCAGAAGGCGCGCGACATCGGGCACTTCCGCAAGGAATATGCGGTCCTCAACGTCGGCGCGCTCGCCGGCTGGGACGCCTCGATCGAGGTGAGCCCGCAGTCGCTGCGCGAGCACGGCAAGCTGAAGAACGTCAAGGACGGCGTGAAGATCCTCGGCGGCTCGGCGAAGAACGCGTCGGGCTCGCTCCCGGCGGGTCTGCGTTTCCGCGACGTGCTCTTCTCGGCGTCGGCGCGCGAAGCGCTCGGCGCGGTCGGCGCCGATTTCGGCGACGACCAGCCCGCGGCCGACCCGGCCGCCGCGACGGAGTAAGTCGGGCCTCGTGCTCAACACGCTTCGCAACGCGCTGACCGTCCCCGACATCCGCAAGCGGATCGGGTTCGTGTTCTTCGCGTTCGCGGTCTTCGTCTTCATGATCCACGTCCAGCTCCCGAACGTGGATCAGCAGGCGTGGAACCAGCTCATCTCGTCCGGCGCGTTCTACCAGTTCCTGGGCTTCCTCTCGGGCGGCGCGCTGCAGCACCTCTCGATCATCGCGATGGGGATCACGCCGTACATCAACGCGTCGATCATCATGCAGCTGATGACGGTCGTCATCCCGCAGCTCGAGGAGATGGCGAAGAAGGGCGGCGAGGAAGGGCGCAAGACGATCAGCCGATACACGCGCTGGTTGACGATCGTGCTCGCCGCCATCCAGGCGACGTCGATGTCGATCGCGATGAGCCGCGGCGGCGTGTTCTACGACCACTCGGTGATGTTCATCGTCTACGCGGTGATCGCGTTCGTCGCCGGCACGATGTTCCTCATGTGGCTCGGCGAACAGATCACCGACAAAGGCATCGGCAACGGCGTCTCGCTCATCATCTTCGTCGGGATCGTGCTGCGCTTCCCCACGCAGATCAGCCAGACGTTCTCGCTGGCCGGCAAGGGCAACGTCAACTGGCTCGGGCTGGCGCTGTGGATCGGCATCGCGCTCGTCACCATCGTGTCGATCGTGTTCATGTACCAGGGGCAGCGGCGCATTCCGGTCCAGCAAGCGCGCCGGGTCGTCGGCCGCAAGCTCTACGCGGGCCGCTCGAGCTACATCCCGCTGCGGCTGAACAACGCGGGCGTCATCTCGATCATCTTCGCGATCTCGATCCTGCTGCTTCCGCAGCAGGCGCTCTCGTGGTTCGGCGGCAACGCCCAGACGAACCAGCACACGTGGGCCGGCAACCTGTCGTTCTTCGTCCAGACGTACTTCGGGCCGACCTCGCTCGCGTACAATCTCGTCTACTTCATCCTCGTCGTCGTCTTCACGTTCTTCTACTCGGCGATCGTCGTGAACACCAAAGACATCGCCGACAACCTGAAGAAGTCGGGATCGTTCATCCCGGGCATCCGCCCCGGCCAGCCGACGGTCGACTACATCAACAAGATCCTGATCCGGATCACCACCGCCGCCGCGATCTACCTCGGCCTGCTGGCCGTGATCCCCTCGCTCCAGCGCAACGTCGGCGTCACCTCGCTCTACATCGGCTCGACCTCGCTGCTGATCGTCGTCGGCGTCGCGCTCGACTCGATCACGCAGATCGAGGCCCGCCTCGCCATGCGCGACTACCGCGGCTTCATCAACCGATGATTCTCATTTTTCTCGGGCCTCCGGGCGCCGGGAAGGGGACGCAGGCGAAGGTCCTCGAGGCGCGTGGGTTCCGTCAGATCTCGACGGGCGACATCCTGCGCGCGAACGTCCGCGAAGGCACCGACTTGGGCGCGCAGGCCAAGGCCTACATGGACCGCGGCGACCTGGTCCCCGACGCGCTCATCATCTCGATGATGGAGCCGGAGCTGCTGAACGCCGGCGACGCGATCCTCGACGGCTTCCCGCGCACGGTCGCGCAGGCCGAGGCGCTCGACGCGATGCTCGCGCGGCTCGGCAAGTCCGCGGTCGCGGTGTTGTTCGACGTCGACATGGGCGTGCTGCGCGAGCGGCTCACCGGGCGATGGACGCACCTGCCGTCCGGCCGCGCGTATCACGTCGTGCACAACCCGCCGAAGGCCGCCGGCGTCGACGACGTCACGGGCGAGCCGCTCGTGCAGCGTCCGGACGACAACGACGAGACGATTCGCACGCGCCTCGCGGTCTACGAAACGAGCACGGCTCCGCTCATCGCCTACTACGAGAAGTCCGAGCCGCCGCGGCTCGTGCGGATCGACGCGCTCGCGCCGATCGCCGACGTCAGCGCGCAGCTCGAGAACCTCATCGCCGGCGGCGTTCTCGCGAAGAAGGCGACGGCGTGATCGCGCTCAAGTCGCCGCGCGAGATCGAGATCATGCGGCGCAGCGGCAAGATCACCTCGAAGACGCTCGTGCGCCTCATGGAGGCCGCAAAGCCCGGCGTCTCGACGGGCGAGCTGGACCGGATCGCCGACGCGTCGATCCGCGAGATGGGCGGCGTCCCGACGTTCGTCGGCTATCACGGCTATCCGTCGGCGATCTGCGCCTCGGTCAACGACGAGGTCGTCCACGGAATGCCGGGCGAGCGCGTGCTGCGCGACGGCGATCTGCTTTCGATCGACATCGGCACCACGCTCGACGGCTACGTCTCCGACTCCGCACTGACCATCGCGGTCGGCACGGTGAGCGACGAGGCAAAGCGGCTGATGCGCGTGACCCAGGAGTGTCTGATGCTCGGGATCGCGCAGATGCAGCCCGGCAACCGGGTCGGCGACATCGGGCACGCGGTCCAGACCCATGCCGAGGCGGCCGGCTACGGCGTCGTTCGGGCCCTCGTCGGTCACGGCGTGGGCCGTGCGATGCACGAGGAGCCCCAGGTTCCCAACTACGGCAAGCCCGGCACCGGTGCGCTCCTGCGCAAAGGCCTCGTGCTGGCCATCGAGCCCATGATCACCGAGGGGACCTGGGAAGTCGAAACCCTGGACGACGGCTGGACGGTCGTGACGCAGGATGGTAAACTAGCGGCGCACTTCGAGCATACCATCGCGATCACCGACCAGGGTCCCAAGATCCTGACGCTGCGCGAGCACGACGTCGCCGAGCATCCGGACGTCGCCCGGTATCGCCCCGCCGAAGAGGTCGCGGCCTAATGGACCGTTCGGCCGCACCACGCCCTCCCGGAAACACACGATCATGAAAGTTCGACCCTCCGTCAAGCGCATCTGCGATGCGTGCAAGATCATCCGCCGCGAAGGACGCGTTCGCGTGATCTGCAGCGTCAACCCCAAGCACAAGCAGGTTCAGGGATAAATGGCTCGCATCTCCGGCATCGATCTGCCGCGCGACAAGCGCATCGAGATCGGTCTCACGTACATCTTCGGGATCGGTCTGCCGACCGCGAAGAGCATCCTCGCCCAGACCGGGGTCAACCCCGACGTGCGGGTCAAGGATCTCTCGACGGAGGACGAACAGAAGCTGCGCGAAGTCATCGAGGGGCTGCGGGTCGAGGGCGATCTGCGGCGTGAGGTGGCCTCGAACATCAAGCGCCTCACCGACATCGGGTGCTATCGCGGGCTGCGGCATCGGCGCGGGCTCCCGGTGCGGGGGCAGCGCACGAAGACCAATGCTCGGACTCGGAAGGGGCCGAAGCGCACCGTGGCCGGCAAGAAGAAGGCCGCTACCAAGAAGTAACGCGCGCTTCCTCGGCGTGCGATCAGCACGCGGGGGGCTGGGTGGCGGTCGCGTGGGCGACGCGCCTCCGTCGGCGGCACGGGGCCCCGGACATCCTGTCCGGGGCCCCTCTGTCTTCACATCGCTTCCGCGCATCCTGCGCACGCTCGTTCACACGGCCGCCGCCGGAGGCGCGTCGCCCACGCGACTCGGCGCGGTGTCGACGCGCTCAGCTGGGCGAGCTGACGGTGCCGGCGGGCGCACGCGTGCGGGTTCGGTGGAATCCTCTCGCGCGAAGCGGCGTCAGCCGACTAGGCTGAGGTGCCTGGGGGACTGCGTGGCGCGCGCGGTGCGCAGCTGCGGCCGCCGGACGGCGTGGCCGCGTCCCGCGTTCAGGTGCTTCGCGCCTTGGAAGAAGGCGAGGCCGCCCGCGGCGAGCGCGGTCCAGGCGGCGGCGGCGGAGCAGGCGAGTTGCCACGTCATGCGGCGGGTCCCCCGAGAACATCCATGTGCGGTTTCATGGTCTATCGGCGTTGTCGCCCGAAAACCGTACGGCCTGACGTGCTCCGCTTCACACCTTGCGGTCGGGCGTCGCGAATCGACCGCGAAGCGGCTCAGCTCGGGATGGGCAGGCGGGCGCCGCGGCCTTGGTCGAGGGCTCTCGCATAGACGTGATTCGCCACGGCGAGGTCCCAGAGGCCGATGCCGAGCGAGTCGAAGAGGGTGACGGCCTCGGGGTCGGGACGTCCGGAAGTCTTCCCGGCGACGATGTCGGCCAGCGTGACGGCGCCTTCCCAGGCGAACGCGCCTTCGGCGATCGCGGGGAGCAGGTCGCCGGCCTCGACGTGCGCCTGGGCGACGTCTTCGACCGCGACGACGGCGGCGCGGCGGACCGTCTCGACGTCGATCTCGGCGGCGTTGCCGCGGTTCGAGCCCGCCGCGTTGACGTGCGTGCCTGGACCGAGCCAGGCGCCCTCGAGGACCGGCGTGTTCGCACTCGTCATCGTGCACACGACGTGCGCGCCCGCGACGGCTTCGCGCGCGCTGTCCGCCGGTTCGACCGAGACGCCGAGGCGCTGCGACATCTCGGTGCAGAACCGTTCCAGGCGCTCGCGCGTGCGGCCCCACGCTCTCACGCGTTCGATGGGGCGGACGGCGCACACCGCTTCGATCTGCGAACGGGCTTGCCACCCGGTTCCGATGATCGCCGCGGTGCTCGCGTCTTCGCGGGCCATGTATTTCGTCGCGATGCCGGAAGCGGCGCCGGTGCGGATCTGCCCGAGCGTGTCGGCTTCGGTGATCGCCAGCAGCTCGCCGCTCACGTCGAACAGCAGATGCCAGAAGCGCGCGCCGCGCGGCTTCGGGCCGACCGTGTACGTCTTGTGTCCCATGCGATCGCCCCAGGCCGCGGCGAGCACTTGCAGCACGGATTTCTGGGTGTAGGCGCGCTGGCGCGGCTTGTTCTGCGCTTCGCCGCTTGCGAGCGCGCGCGCCGCTTGTTCGACCAGGCGGAGCGCGTCGTCCATCGAGAGCGTCTCCGCGACGTCGCGCTCGGTGAGATAGAGCGGGTTCATCGCGTGAGCCGTGCGCTCGCGGACGGCCGGGTCATCGCGCGGCGGGTACGCGGCTCGGAGCCCGTCCGGAGCCGATCACGCCGGAGTCGTCGCTGCCGTGTCCCGCTTCGATGTAACGGTCCATCAGCGCGGCGACGGCGGGGACGACGTCGAGCTTCGTGCCGTGGCGGGCGGCTTCTTCGATCATCAGGCGCGCGTCTTTGCGCGCCATCGTCAGCTCGAAGTTGGGCGGCTGGAAGCGTTCTTCGGCGATCGCTTTGCTGCGTGCGCCGATCGCGCCGGCGGGGTTGAACTCGTCGAACAGCGCGCGTGCGTCGTTGGGATCGATGTTCAGCGAGCGCGCGAGCGCGAACATGTCGGCGAGGCCGCCGCTCATCACGAGGATGACGAGGTTGCCGAAGAGCTTGAACGCGGCGCCTCGGCCGGGATCGTCGCCGAGGTCGACGACTTTCCCGGTCATCGGCTCCACGAGCGGCTTCACGCGAGCGCGGACTTGCGGGTCGCCGGAAAGCAGCATCAAGCCCGTCGCTTCGCGCGCGTTCTTCGGGCCCATGAACACGGGAGCGTGCACGTAGGTGCGGCCGCGGGCTTTCCAGCGCTCGATGCGCTCGACGGTCGGCGTCGGAGCGGTCGTCGTGTGGTCGATGATGAGCGCGGTCGGCAGAACGACGCCGGCGAGCGGCTCGAGCACCGCGTCGACGGCGGCGTCGTCGCTGAGCGTCAGATGGATCCGGTTCGCTCCGCGCACGGCGTCGGCGGCATTGTCGAACGCCTTCGCGCCGTCCGCTTCCAGCGCGCGCGCTTTTTCCGGCGTGCGGTTCCAGACGTGCACGTCTTCGCCGCGCTCGAGGAGCTTGCGCACGAAGCCCGCGCCGAGCAGACCCGTTCCGAGATAGGCGATCATCGCGACGGGCTGCCGGCGAGCGCGGGCTCGCGGTCTGCGGCGGCGACGACGCCCACGTCTTGCTTTCCGTATCCGAGCGCGATGGAGCGATCGAAGAACTGCGCGATCGCGGGCAGCACGTCGAGGTGCGCGCCGCGGCGCTCCGCTTCTTCCGTCATGAGGCGGATGTCTTTGCGCGCCATGAACAGCTCCCAGAGCGGCGTGAAATCGCCGTTCGCCATCGCCTTCCCGCGGCCGCCGATGGCGTTGTTCAGCGTGAACGCGTCGAAGAGCGCGTGCGCCTCGGGCGGCGTGATCCCTTGCGCGCGCATGAAGCGGTAGCCGTCGGCGAGGCCGCTGATCACGAAGACCAGCATCATGTTGCCGAACAGCTTGAACGACGCGCCGCGGGTGGGATCGTCGCCCAGCTCGAGGACTTTTCCGGTCATCGGCTCCAGCAGCGGTTTCACGCGCGCGCGGGTTTGGGCATCGCCCGAGAGCAGCATGAGCCCCTGCGCCTGGCGTGCCGCGGGCGGGCCCATGAACACCGGAGCATGCACGAAGGTCACGCCGCGCTGCTTCCAGCGCGCGACGCGCTCGCCGGTCGGTGTCGGCGCGGTCGTCGTGTGATCGACGATCAGCGTCTCGCGCGCGAGGCTGCCGGCGAGCGGTTCGAGGACGGCGTCCACCGACGCATCGTCCGCGAGCGTGACGTGCACGACGCCGGCGCCGCGGACCGCATCGGCTGCGCTGTCGAATGCTTTCGCGCCGTCGCTTTCCAGCGCGCGAGCTTTGTCAGGCGTGCGATTCCAGACGTGCACCTCCTCTCCGCGCTCGCGCAGACGGCGGACGAAGTTGCCGCCCAGCAGACCGGTTCCAAGCCATGCGATCAACGCTGAAAGCTCCTTGCGTTCGGGCGGCGCCGCGCGCCGCACACCACCGTGTTCCCGAAAACGGTGCGATGGCGGAGGGATGCGCTCGCCGGAGCCCGTGGACGCGCTCAGCGCGGTCCCGGATCGCGTCGGGCCGCGGCGCGCCGTTCGGCCGCGGCGAGGACAGCGATCACGCGCTCCGCGGCATCCGGCTCGAGTCCGTGTGCGGCGGACCAGTGCGCTTGACCGAGCGGCGTCCCGCCGTAGTCGTTCAGCGCGTCGAGCGGAGCGCCGAGGCGCACCAGCGCTTCGGCCGTTTCCGCGCTGCCGGCGACGGCGGAGAGGTGCAGCGCGGTCTGACCGTGCGCATCTGCGGCGCGAACGTCGGCGCCGCGCTCGATCAGCGCGACGGCGATCGGCGCGCGGCCGGTCGCGGCGGCCGCGAGCAGCGCGGCGTCCAGCTCGCTCGCGTCCGCAGGCGGCGTCGCGCGAAGTGCGGCTTCGACGTGTTCCGCGCGTCCGGCCGCCGCGGCCTCGACCAGGGTGGGCCGCGCGACGTATTCGCCGAGAACCTCGGCCGCGCGGATGCGGCCGTTCGCGACCGCGAGGACGATCGGCGAACGGCCCTGAGGATCGCGGCGCGTCGGATCGGCGCCGGCCGCGATCAGCCCGCGGAGCAGCGCTTCCTGCACGCCGGCGCGCTCGGGATGGACGCTCGTCGCGAGGAGCTGCAGCGTCGTCGCTTCGCCGCCGTACGCGGCCGCCGTCGCCTCGATGTCCGCGCCGGCGTGCAGCAGCGTCTCGAGGACGTCCACTGCGTTGGCCGGCGTGCGCTGCCGTTCGTCTTCGACGCCGTTCGCCGCGACGTAGTGCAGCAGCGTCGCCCGATGCTCGCGCGCCGACCGCTCGCGCGCGAGCGCCGGATGCTCGTGCAACAGCGCTCGGAGGGTCGTGAGGTCGCCGTCGACGACGGCATCTGCGGCGCGCTCGAACGGGGACGCGGTGCTCACGATCGTTGTCCTCCGCCGGAGCTCGTGCGTATCGCGGATGACGTTCGCCGCCGGGCGGCTTCGTCCGGCGCGGCGACGCGGCGAGTGGGGGCGGCGTGCTCGGGCCGGAATGCCGCGGCGGTCCGGCGCGCTGGTACGTCGTCACCGCTCCGTACCGGCAGATCGGGCGGTAGACGCCGCGCGCGACGAGCCGCCGGAGTTTCGGAAGCACGACGCGCCGCACGACGTCGCTCGGATAATCGGACGCGACGGTGATGTAGTGCGGCTCGCTCGCCGCCGGGTCGTCGCCGAGCACCGTCACGCGCGGGCGGAAGGGCGACGTCGCGGCGTACCATTCGTCGTGCGTCGCCAGGGTCGCACCGTTCGGCACGCAGTCGAGCGCGCCGCGCGCCGCCGACAGATCGTGGTACGACGCGCGCAGATAGTGCGCCGGGTGCAGCGGGCTGAAGAAGACGAGCACGATCGCGGAGAGGACGAACGCGGCGGTCGTCCAGCCGCGCGGGCGGCGCAGTCCGCGGAGCGCGTCGGCGAAGGCGATCAGCAGCCAGGGGATCCACAGCGCGGCGTAGTGCATCCCCATGCGCCAGACGAGTCCGCTGTTCGCCAGCAGGACGATCGCGAATCCCGGAAGCGCGAGCCACGCGAGACGCGACCGCAGCGGCACGAAAGCGAGCGGGACGAAGGCTTCGAGCAGATACGTCAGGCGGCCGACCGTCGCGATCGCCGCGACGAACGCCAGAGGGTGCAGCACCGGCGCGGCGAGCAGCGCCCCCGGGCCGTGCGCGAAGGGATAGTCGTAGAAGTGCGACGGCGGCCAGGGGCCGACGCGCGGCACGACGACGAGCGCGTAGACGGCGTCGGAGAGGACGGCGAGGCCGGCCGTCGCGCCGGCGGCGAGGGCGCGCGGGCGGTCGCCGCTGCGCAGCGCGCTGCCGGCGAGGACCGCCCCGGCGATCGCCAGCTCGATGCAGACGTCTTCGCGCAGGCCCGCGAGCACGATCGCGCACGCGGCCAGCCACCACCACGCGCGGCGCTCGAGCGCCAGCCACCAGCCGAGCAGCAGCGGCGAGAAGAGCCCGAGGTCACGGAACTCGCCGAAGCCCACCGCGACCAGCGGCGGGTAGACGAGCACGACCGCGCCGGCGCGGTCGGCGATCGCGGCCGGAAGACCGTGCGCGCGCCCGATCGCGGCGAGCAGCGGCGCGCAGGCGACCGTGGCGGCGGCGAGGATGGCCTGCAGCACCCACACGCTGTGCGTCGCAGCCAAGAAGGGCCAGAGGAGCGCCAGCGACGGAGACCAGTGGAAGCGGTAGTGCGTTCCGTTCTCGATGCCGTCGCGCATCCCGCGGAACGCGTCGAGCACGATCTGCACGAACGTCCCGGTGTCCGCCCCATAGCTCCAGTCGGCGGTACGAACGGCCGCAAGGACGGCGAGCACTGCGAACGCCGCGAACGTGCCGATCCAGAGCGGACGGGGACGAGAGAGCCGCACCGCGGGCGCGTTCGCGGCCTTGCAGCGACGGTCCCCACATGGTAAAGTAGGGCGTTGCCTCTCCGCCGGAGAGGCACGCGCATCCGTGCGCGCTCCCGCTCTCGCCGTGCGGGGCAGACGAAGGTCGGGGCGGCTCGCGCCGCGAGCCCCGCCGGTCGAGGCGACGACACCGGCTCCAATCCCGGAGCCGCAGGATAAACGTCAGAAAGTAGTTCTCGTTTGGCCGCCAAGAAGCAGACCAAGTCCCGGAAGAAGCGCGAGTTCAAGAACGTCGGTTCGGGCGTCGCGCACATTCATTCGTCGTTCAACAACACGATCGTGACGATCACCGACAACACGGGATCGACGATCGCGTGGGCCAGCGCCGGCAACCTCGGGTTCAAGGGCTCGAAGAAGTCGACGCCGTTCGCCGCACAGATGGCCGCCGAGACGGTCGCGCGCAAGGCGATGGAGCACGGGATGAAGACGGCCGAGGTCTACGTCAAGGGACCCGGCGCCGGACGCGAGGCTGCGATCCGCTCGCTCCAGGCCGCCGGCTTGGAGATCACGCTCATCAAGGACGTTACGCCGATCCCGCACAACGGCTGCCGCCCGCCGAAGCGGCGTCGCGTGTAAGGTAGTTTAGCAAAGCAATGGCCCGTTACACCGAAGCCGTGTGCCGTCTGTGCCGTCGCGAGACCGCGACGTCGAAGACCGGCGAAAAGATCAAGCTCTTCCTCAAGGGCGACCGCTGCCTGTCGAAAAAGTGCGCCGTCGAGCGCCGCGGCACTGCGCCCGGGCAGAAGACGCAGAACACGAAGACGCGTCAGAAGGTCTCCGAGTACGGACGCCAGCTGCGCGAGAAGCAGAAGATGCGCCGCTACTACGGCGTGCTCGAGACGCAGTTCGAGAACTACTTCCGCGCCGCGCAGCGCGTGAAGGGGCAGACCGGCGCGACGTTCCTGCAGCTGCTCGAGCGCCGCTTGGACAACGTCGTCTATCGCTTGAACCTCGGGCTCAGCCGCGCGCAGGCGCGCCAGCTCGTGACGCACCGTCACTTCCGCGTCAACGGCCGGCTCGTGAACATCCCGTCGTACATCGTGAAGGCCGGCGACGTCATCTCGATCGCCGACCGCTCGAAGTCGAAGGACGTGTTCGCCGCGCTCATCGAGACCGCGAAGAACCGCCGCCATCCCGACTGGCTGGAGTTCAACGAGACCGACGCGAGCGCGCGCGTTCTCGCGCTCCCGAGCCGCGAGCAGATCGATACCCCAGTCGACGAACAGCTCATCGTGGAGTATTACTCGCGGTGATAGCGGCCCGCTCGCTTCGTTGCCGGAGGGTTCGCGTACCGTAGTACGCTTCACCCTCCGGCGCCTCGCGATCGGGCCACTCTCACCGCTCGGGCGGGCTTGCCGGCTGATCGCTGCGAGCGAGATGGGGCGTCGCGTCGGGCGGGGTGCGATACGACGTAGGAACGGCGAGAGGCTCTCGCCGGCGCGGTGGGCCGAGACGCTCGGGCCGCTGCGGGCGGACGGAACCGCCGGACAACGAGATCACCAAAGACTTCATCAATCACCGTTAGGCGTGCGATCGTGGGGCCGGCGGGGCCGGGACTGCGGATAACGTAAGCGGAGAAGGACTCGAAACACGACATCATGACCGTTCTGGAAGCGCCCGTCGGGGCGCAGATCGAAGTTCGCGAGCGTCGCGAGAACTACGCGAAGTTCGTGATCGAGCCGCTCGAGCGCGGCTTCGGGATCACGCTGGGGAACGCGCTGCGGCGCGTGCTCCTCTCGTCGATCCCGGGCGCCGCGGTGACGTACGTCAAGATCGACGGCGTCCTGCACGAGTTCTCCACGATCCCCGGCGTCGTCGAAGACACCGTCGATCTGCTGCTGAACCTCAAGGGGCTGCCGATCAAGCTGAACACCGAGGACCCGAAGGTGCTCGCGCTCAGCGTGAGCGGCGCCAAGGAAGTGACCGCGGGCGACATCGCTCCCGACGCCGACGTGGAGATCCTCCAGCCCAACTACCACATCGCGACGCTCTCGAAGAAAGATTCGAAGCTCTCGATGGAGATCGGCGTCGAGAAGTCGCGCGGCTACGTCACCTCGGACCGCCAGCGCAACATCGAGCACATGATCGGGCTCATCCCGATGGACTCGATCTTCTCGCCGATCCGCAAGGTGAACTTCACCGTCGACGACACGCGCGTCGGACAGTCGGTCGACTACGACCGCCTGACGCTGGAGATCGAGACGAACGGATCGATCACGCCGGACGACGCGCTCTCCGAAGCGGCGCAGATCCTCACCGAGGAGCTGCGGCTGTTCATCGGCTTCTCGACGGAAGAGAAGCCGGTCGCGACGGCGCCGGCGAGCGAGTGGGACGTCCCGGTCGAGACGCTGAACCTCTCGGTCCGCTCGTTCAACTGCCTGAAGCGCGCCGGCATCTCGAAGGTCTCCGAGCTTCTCGACATGACGGAAGACGAGATCATCAAGATGCGCAACTTCGGGAAGAAGTCGCTCGACGAGATCAAGCAGGTTCTCGAAGAGCGGGATCTCTCGCTCCGCCAGCCATAGTGGGTTCGCCTACCGGCGAACCCGTCGCGTTCGACCTCGAACAGTAGGATCAGACAGCAATGCCGCATCAACTCGCCAACAAGCGCCTCTCGCGCACGGACGGTCACCGCAAGGCGCTGCTCCGCAACCTCGCGACGTCGTTCTTCAAGTACGAGAAGATCGAGACGACGTCGACGAAGGCCAAAGAGATCACCAAGGTCGTCGAGCGCCTCATCACGCAGGCGCGCCGCGGCGACCTGCACTCGCGTCGTCTCGTCGCGTCCTACCTCACCGAGGAAGCCGTCGCGAAGAAGCTCTTCGACCAGATCGCGCCCGCGCTGAAGGAGAAGACGGGCGGCTACACGCGCATCACGAAGACGCGCGTGCGCCCCGGCGACGCCGCGGAGCTGTCGATCCTCGAGCTCGTCAAAGAGCGATAGCGCTGTTCTCGGCCGCCGGCTCCTAGCCAGCGGCCGAGAGAACCGCTACAGTAGACCGTATCTTTCAATGGCTGTCTCGGCTGCGGACGACCCTCTGAGTTTGGTCCCGATCGCGCGAACGTTCGTCGCCGACAGCATCACGCCCATCTCCGCGTATCTCGCCCTGGCCCAGCCGGGGCGTTCGTGTTTGCTGGAGTCGGTCGAGGGCACCGAGCGGATCAGCCGCTTCTCGTTCGTCGGGCTGGACTATCTCGACGCGTTCGCGATCGACGGTGATCCCGCGATGCTCGACCGGATCCGCGCCGTGCTGCGCCGCTACCGCCTCGACCGGGCCGACCTGCCGTTCCCGGGTGGGGCGGTGTGCGTCTTCAGCTACGACGCGGCGCGCGCGCTCGAGCCGGTCGGGGCGCCGCCGCCGGCCGACGTCGCCTTCGCCCATGCGCTGGTGGTCGTGCCGGGCACCTGGCTGGTCTTCGACCACTTCACGCACCGGCTCACGCTGATCGGACTCGCCCGCACCGACGCGGAGCGGCGAGCGGTCGAGGCGCGGCTCGATGCGTACGCGGCGCGGCTGCTCGCGCAGGCGCCGACGATCCCCGGCGCCGTGCGCGCCGACGGGCCGGTGCACGTCTCGCTCGACGAGGCGGCGTTCCTCGAGCGCGTGGCGCAGGCGCAGCGCTTCATCCGCGACGGCGAAGCGTATCAGCTGCAGGTCGGCATTCGCTTCTCGTGCGCGCTCGCCGGAAACGCGTTCGACTTCTACCGGCAGATTCGAGCGCGGAATCCGTCGCCGTACATGTTCTTCGTCGAGCACGACGGGCGGGCGGTGTTCGGTGCGTCGCCGGAGTTCCTCGTGCGGCTCGACGGGCGGACGGCCCGCATCCGTCCGCTGGCCGGGACGCGCCCGCGGGGCGCCGAGCCGGCCGCCGACCAGCGCATCGCCGACGAGCTGCTCGCCGACGACAAGGAGCGCGCCGAGCACGTCATGCTCGTCGATCTCGCGCGGAACGATTTGGGCGCGGTCTGCACGCCGGGCAGCGTCCGCGTCGACGAGCTGATGGTGATCGAGCGCTACTCGCACGTCATGCACATCGTTTCGAACGTCGTCGGCGAGCTGCGCGCCGACCGCGACGCGCTCGACCTGTTCGCCGCCTCGTTCCCGGCCGGGACCGTGACCGGCGCGCCGAAGATCCGCGCGATGCAGCTCATCGACCGGCTGGAGCCGGTGGCGCGCGGGTTCTACGCCGGCAGCGTCGCGCACATCGACTTCGACGGCGACATGGACTCGTGCATCATCCTGCGCTCGGTCGCGTGCGCGAACGGCCGCGCCTACTGGCAAGCCTCGGCCGGGATCGTCGCCGACAGCCGTCCCGACGCCGAGTACGCCGAAGTCTTCGCGAAGACGGCGATCGTCCGCAGCGTGCTCGGCATCCCGGACACTCCACGATGAAGCTGCTCCTCGTCGACAACTACGACTCGTTCACGTGGAATCTGGCGCACCTGTTCGGCGCCCTCGACGGCGTGGAGATCGACGTCGTCCGGAACGACGATCCGCGGCTGGCGGACGGCGTGACCGCGCGGTACGACGGCGTGATCGTCGGCCCTGGGCCCGGCCGGCCGGCGGAGGCGGGACGGACGCCGGCGATCGTGCGTGAAGCGGCGCGCGAGGCACGGCCGCTCTTCGGCGTGTGCCTCGGGCTGCAGGCGATCGGCGAAGCGTTCGGCGGCCGCGTCGTGCACGCGCCGCGGCAGATGCACGGAAAGACGTCGGCGATCACGCACGACGGGAGCGGTGCCTTCGCCGGGCTCCCCTCGCCGCTGCGCGCGACGCGGTATCATTCGCTGTGCGTCGATCACGACGGGTTCCCGGCGGCGCTGCGCGCGAACGCCGCGAGCGAGGACGGTGTGATCCAAGGTCTCGCGCACCGCGAGCTGCCCATCGCCGGCGTGCAGTTCCATCCCGAATCCGTGCTCACGCCGGAAGGGCGCGCGATCGCCGAGAACGTCGTGCGCGGGATGCGTCGATGAGCGCCGACGAGTATCCCGCACTGCTGCGCGACGTTCTCGCCAAGCGCGATCTGAGCGCGGAGCAGATGGCCGCGACGATCGGCGCGATCATGGACGAGACGCTCTCGCCGGTGCGCGCGGCGGCGCTGCTCGCGGCGCTCGCCGCGAAGGGCGAAACGGTCGAAGAGGTCGTCGGCGCGGCGCGCGCGATGCGCGAGCGCAGCGTGCGCGTGGAGCACGATTTCCCGATGGTGCTCGACATCGTCGGGACGGGCGGCGACGGACAGCGCACGATCAACATCTCGACCGCCGCGGCGTTCGTCGTCGCCGGCTGCGGCGTTCCCGTCGCCAAGCACGGCAACCGCGCGGCGTCGAGCGCGTGCGGGTCGGCCGACGTCCTGGAGGCGCTGGGCGTCCCGATCGACCGCGCGCCCGAAGCGTCGGGGCGCGCGCTGCGCCGGCACGGGATCGCGTTCCTGTTCGCGCAGCGGCACCATCCGGCGATGCGGGCGGTCGGACCGGTTCGCCGCGAGCTCGGCGTGCGGACCGTCTTCAACGTGCTGGGCCCGCTCACGAATCCCGCCGGCGCGACGCGCCAGATGGTCGGGGTCGCGCGTCCGGAGCATCTCGAGCTGATGGCGCACGCGCTGCGCGCGCTCGGCGGCGAGGCGGCCGCGGTCATCCACGGCGCCGACGGCCTCGACGAGGTCTCCGGCTCCGCGCCCACCGAGGTCGTGCAGTTCGATCGCGGCGGTTTTCGGCGCTGGACGCTCGAGCCGGCGCGGTACGGCGTCCGCGCGCCGCTCGACGCGATTCGCGGCGGGGACGCACGCGCGAACGCGCGCACGCTCTCGGCGATCCTCGACGGCGAGCGGAGCGCGCGCTCCGACGTCGTGATGCTGAACGCCGCGCTCGCGCTCGTCGTCGCGGGCGAGGCGGTGGACCTGGACGACGGGATGGCGCGCGCACGCACGTCCATCGAGACCGGCCGCGCGCGCGCGGCCTTGGACGCGCTCCGGGGGGAGCGCGAGACGGAGCTGGTATGACGGACATGCTCGAGAAGCTCTACGCGGCGAAGGCGGCCGCGCGTGCCGCGGACGAGGAGCGCGAGCCGCTCGACGTGCTGCGCCCGCGCGCGGAGGCGCGCCGCGCGGAGCGGCGTTCGCTGCGCGCGGCGCTCGCGAGCGCGCGCGGTCCCGCCATCGTCGCCGAGATCAAGCGCGCTTCGCCGTCGGTGGGCCTCATCGTGCCGCATCTCGATCCCGCTGCGATCGCGCGCGACTACGCGCAGGCCGGCGCCGACGCGATCAGCGTCCTGACCGAAAGCGACCACTTTCTCGGCGATCTCGCGTACGTCGACGTCGCGCGCGCGGCGTGCGCGCTCCCGGTCCTGCGCAAGGACTTTCTCAGCACGCGATACGACGTCGTGCAGTCTGCGGCGTACGGCGCCGACGCGTTCCTCGCGATCGTCGCCGGGCTGGACGATGCGACGCTGCGGATGCTGCTCGACGAGGCGCGGCGCTACGCGCTCGACGTCCTGGTCGAAGTCCACACCGAAGAGGAGCTGCTGCGCGCCCTGACGGCCGGCGCCGGCCTGCTCGGGATCAACAACCGCAACTTGCACAGCTTCGAGACCGACCTCGCCGTCACGGAAGACCTGCTGCCGCTCGTTCCGCCCGGAACGCTCGTGATCAGCGAAAGCGGGGTGCGCTCGCAGGACGACGTGCGGCGCATCCTCGCGGGCGGTGCGCGCGGGGTTCTCGTGGGCGAGTCGCTCATGCGCGCCGCGGACAAGACCGAGGCGATTCGCGCGCTGAAGGGAGCGAGCGTTCCTGCGTAGCTCAGGCACGACGGGCGCGGTTCGCACGCGCGTGAAGATCTGCGGCTGCACCAGCGTGGCCGACGTCGAGATCGCGCTCGACGCGGGGGCCGACGCCGTCGGCGTCATCCTCGCCGAAGGCTCCGACCGGCGCGTCGGCATCGAACGGTTCCACGAGATCGCGGAGTTCGTTCCCGCGCTCGCCACGCTCGTCGCCGTGTTCGTCGATCCGCCGGCGTCGCTCGTCGACGAGGCGCTCAAGGTGGGTGCCATCCCGCAGTTCCACGGCTACGAGCCGCCCGAAGCGTGCGAAGCCTTCGCCGCCGGCCCGTACCTCAAGGCCTATCACGTGCGCGCCGACCGCACGCCCGACGCGGCGGAGTTCGATGCGTTCGCCCGGCCGTTCCATCACGCGACGTGGCTGTTCGACACTGCGCGGTCCGACGGCCGCAGCGGCGGCAGCGGCGAGACGTTCCGTTGGGAAACCGCGCGCGAGCTCGCCGGAGAGCGGCGGTTCGTCGTCAGCGGCGGCTTGACGCCCGACAACGTCGGCGCTTGCGTGCGCACGATCCGGCCGTACGCGGTCGACGTGCGCAGCGGGGTGGAAACGAACGGCAGGAAGGACCCGCGCAAGGTGCGAGCGTTCGTGCGTGCCGTGCGCGAAGTCAACGCCGATCTGCTACGCTCTTCGGGCGAAGCATGACCGACGTACCGCACGATCGAGAACCGTCTCCCGACGCGCGCGGGTATTTCGGGAGGTTCGGGGGCGTGTTCGTCCCCGAAGTCCTCGTCGAAGCGCTCGCGCGGCTCGAGGAGGCGACGCGCGCCGCGTTCGCCGACGCAGCGTTCTGGAACGAGTACGAGGGGCTGCTGCGCGACTACGTCGGGCGCCCGTCGCCGATCTACGAGACGGGCCGGCTCGTCGACGGGCCGCACGCGCCGATCGTGCTCAAGCGCGAAGACACGAACCACACCGGCGCGCACAAGATCAACAACACCGTCGGCCAAGCGCTGCTGGCGCGCCGGATGGGGAAGACGCGGCTCATCGCCGAGACCGGCGCCGGACAGCACGGCGTCGCGACGGCGACGATCGGCGCGAAGCTGGGGATGCACGTCGACGTGTACATGGGCGCCGTCGACGTCGAGCGTCAGGCGCTCAACGTGTATCTCATGAAGCTCCTCGGCGCCGAGGTCCATCCCGTCGAGAGTGGGACCCGTACGCTGAAGGACGCGACGAACGAAGCGTTTCGCGAGTGGGCGGCGCGCGTGGGCGACACGTTCTACGTGATCGGCTCGGTGGTCGGCGCGCACCCGTATCCGTGGCTCGTGCGCGAGTTTCAGCAGGTGATCGGCGTCGAAGCGCGCGCGCAGGTGCTCGAGCGCTACGGCCGTCTGCCGAGCGACGTCGTCGCGTGCGTCGGCGGAGGCTCGAACGCGATGGGCATCTTTCGCGGGTTCGTCGACGACGCCGGCGTCCGTCTCTGGGGCGTCGAAGCCGCCGGACACGGCGTGCACGCGATCGACACCGCGGCGTCGCTGAACGCGGGCACGGTCGGCATTCTGCACGGCTCGCGCAGCTACGTGCTGCAGGACGACGACGGGCAGGTCCGCGACACGCATTCGATCAGCGCCGGCCTCGACTACCCGGGCGTCGGCCCCGAGCACTCGTACCTGAAGGACAGCGGGCGTGCGCGCTACGTCGCGGTCGACGACCGCGACGCGCTGGCCGCCTTTCACCACACGGCGCGGCGCGAAGGGATCGTTCCGGCCCTCGAGTCGGCGCACGCCATCGCATTCGCGCAGCGGCTCGCGGTCGAGCGCGGGCCGGGCGGCCTCGTGCTCGTGAACCTGAGCGGCCGCGGCGACAAGGACGTCCGCACGGTTGCGGCGCTCGAAGGCGCCGAGCTGGAGCTGTGATCGCCGCGCCCGCCATCGCGGACGTCTTCGCGCGCGCGCGCGCCGAGGCGCGCGCCGCGCTGCTCGGCTACGTCGTCGCGGGCGACCCCGACGCAGCCACGACGCTCGCGGTGCTCGAGGCGCTGACGCGCGCCGGCGTCGATCTGATCGAGCTGGGGATCCCGTACGGCGATCCGCTCGCCGACGGCCCGACGATCGCCGCCGCCGCGCAGCGCGCGCTGCGCGGCGGGATGCGGATGAGCGCCGCGATCCAACTCGCGGCCGAGGCCCACCGCCGGGGCTGCGCGCCCGTCGTGTTCTTCACGTACGTCAACCCCGTCGACCGCTACGGCGCCGAGCGCTTCGCGCGGGAGGCCCAAGCGGCCGGCGCGGTCGGTACGATCGTCCCGGACGTTCCGCTCGAAGAGCTCGCGACGTTCGCCCCGCCGCTGCGCGAGGCCGGGCTCGCGATCCCGTTGCTCGTCGCGCCGACGACGCCGCCCGAGCGCGCGGCGCGGATCGCGGCCGCCTCCGGCGGTTTCCTCTATCTCGTCTCACGGCTCGGCGTGACCGGCGCGAAGCGCGAGCCCGATGTCGCTTGGGCCGCGGCAGCGGTCGAGCGCCTGCGTGCGTCGACGGCGTTGCCGCTGGCCGTCGGCTTCGGCATCTCGACGCCCGCGCACGTCGCCGCGGTCGGCGCGGTCGCCGACGGCGTCATCGTCGGAAGCGCGCTCATCGACGCGTACGCCGGCAGCACCGGCGAAGAGGCGGCGCGGCGCGCCGGGGCCTACGCCGCCTCGCTGCGCGACGCGCTTCCGCGACGAACGTAGCAGGAATCGCACCGCGCGAAGCGCATCGGTTCGCAACTTCATTTCGTCTTCATTCGCCGGAGGATGCACCCGCATGCAACTTCGTCCTACGGCGGCGCTGCTCGCTCTCGCCATGTGCGCGACGCTCGCCGCCCCGTCGCTGCCGGCCACCGCCGCCGGCGACACGATCCTCTTCGGCTCGCCGGTCTCGCTGACCGGGTCGCTCGCCAAAGAAGGCCACCTCACGCAAGAGGGCTACGAGTTCTGGAAGAACTACATCAACGCGCACGGCGGTCTCAAGGTCGGCGGCAAGACCTATAAGGTCGACATCAAGTACTACGACGACGAGTCGAAGAACGACACGTCGGCGCAGCTCGCCGAACGCCTCATCGATCAGGATCACGTCAACTTCATCCTCGGGCCGTACGGTTCGGGGACGAGCTTCACCGTCGCGCAGATGGTGGAGCGCAAGAAGATCCCGATGGTCGAAGGCAACGGCGCCGCCGAGAAGATCTTCAACCAGGGCTTCCGCTACACGTTCGGAGTGCTCTCGCCCGCGAAGCGCTACCTCGAAGGCATCATCGACATGGCTTCGCAGCAGAAGCCGGCCGCGAAGACCGTCGCGATCACCGCGGCGAGCGACGCGTTCTCGCAAGAGGTTGCGCAGGGCGCCGCCGCCGCGGCGGCCTCGCATCACATGACGGTGGTCTACAACAATAAGTATCCGGACACGGCGACCGACGTCTCGTCGGTCATCTCGGCGCTGAAAGAAGCGAAGCCGGATCTGATCCTCAACGCCGGTCACGTGCAGGACGCGCTCCTCGTCCAGAAGGGCCTCAAGGAGCAGAACGTCCAGGCGATGGGCTACGGCTACACGGTCGGCCCCGACACCCCGGACTTCGCGAACGCGCTCGGCAAGGACGCGAACGAAGTCTTCGGCGCGGCGCAGTGGTCGGACGCGGTGAAGTACAAAGGCGCGCCCGGTTTCTACCAGACCGCGCAGCAGTACGCGAAGGCGTTCGAAGCGGCCTACCACCACCGCCCGGACTACCACAACGCGGAGTCGACGGCGGCCTGCCTCGCGTTCCAGTACGCCCTCGAAAAAGCGGGCACGCTCGATCCCGCGAAGGTTCGCGACGCGCTCGCGAGCCTCGACGTGACGACGTTCTACGGCATCATCAAGTTCGACAGCCGCGGACTCAACGTGTACAAGCCGATGGTCACGAACCAGATCCAGAACGGCAAGCTCGTCACGGTGTGGCCGAAAGGCCTCGCCGAGAAGCCCGTGATCTGGCCGGCGAAGCCGTGGGGTCAGCGCTGAAGAAGGGTCAGCGCTAGCGTGCAGCTCTGGGCCCAGGATCTCGTCAACGGGATTCTCGCCGGCGGGATCCTGGCCGTGGTCGCCCTCGGGTTCTCCCTCGTCTGGGGGATCATGAACATCATCAACCTCGCGCACGGGGCGTTCGTGATGCTCGGGGCATACCTGACGTGGGAGCTGTTCAGGCAGCTCCACGTCGACCCGTTCCTCTCGCTGCCGATCACGTTCGTGGCGCTGTTCGTGCTCGGCTATCTGCTGCAGCGCTACGTCATCAACTGGGTCGCGCGCGCGCCGATCCTCACGACGTTCCTGCTGACCTTCGGTCTCGCGCTGCTCATCGTCAACATCGCGCTGATCGTCTGGACCGGCGACACGCGCGGCGTCACGACGTCGTACGCCGGCGCGAACTTCACGGTCGCCGGCGTCACGGTGCCGTGGGCGAAGCTGCTGACGCTGATCGCGGCGCTCGCCATCACCGGTGTGCTGCAGCTCTGGCTGACGCGCTCGAAGACGGGCCGCGCGATCCGCGCGACGTCGATGGACATCGGGGCCGCGCAGCTCTCCGGCGTGCGCGTCGCGCACATCTACGCGATCGTGTTCGGGCTCGGGGCCGGGCTCGCCGGCGTCGCCGGGACGCTCGTCTCGCTTTCCTACGCGCTCACGCCGACGATGGGCGATCCCTTCGTCGTCGCCGCGTTCGTCGTGTGCGTCCTCGGCGGTCTGGGTTCCGTGCAGGGGGCGCTCGTCGGAGGACTCGTCTACGGCATCGTGGAGGCGTTCGCGACGCAGCTCGACGTGACGATCGGGACGCAGCACATCAGCGGCTCCGGGCTGCAGGACGCGATCGCGCTCGTCGTGCTGCTCGTCGTGCTCGTCGTCCGGCCGACCGGGATCATCGGGCGCGCGGTCGCGTGACGCCGTCCTCGACGCACGTCGCGCTGCGCCGCATCGGGCTCGGCGGGATCACCGGCAGCCCCATTGCGCTGGCCTTCGTGCTGGTCGTGATGGCGCTGCTCCTCGCGCTGCCGTTCGCGCACAACGACTACCTGAACATCGTCTTTCGGAACATCCTGATGTACGCGGCGATGGCGTACGGCTGGAACCTCATCGGCGGCTACACCGGCTACGTCTCGTTCGGCAACGTGACGTTCTTCGGGCTCGGCGCCTACTGCTCGGCCGTGCTCTCGCAGGCGCACGTCGACAATCTCGTGGCCGACGTCGCGCTGGCAGTCGTCGTCGCCGTCGCTTTCGCGGTGGCTCTGGGCTTCCCGCTGCTGCGGCTGCGCGGCCACTACTTCGCGATCGCGACGCTCGGGGTGGGGCTCGCCGTCGCGGACGTCGTCGCGAACCTCGACGCGCTCGGCGGCACGAGCGGCTTGGCGCTGCATCAGGACAACGCCCACTTCTGGATCTACTACTACGCGATGTGGGTCGTCGCGCTGGCGTCGATCCTGGGCACGTACGCGATCGCGCGGTCGAAGCTCGGCTACGCGTTCGTGGCGATTCGCGAGAACGAGGACGCCGCCGCGGTGCTCGGGATCTCGCCGACCCGCTACAAGATCACTGCGTGGGCGATCGGCGCGGCGATGGCCGGCGCCGCCGGCGCGGTGTTCGGGGTCGCGAACGGCTTCATCGATCCGTCCATCACCTTCGCGCCCGACAGCAACGTGTTCCCGATCGTGATGACGATCCTCGGCGGGATCGGGACGGTCGCCGGCCCGTTCATCGGCGCGTTGATCCTCGCCGGCGTGAACGAGCTGCTGCAGCGTTACTTCGTCAACGCGCACACGCTGTTCTTCGGCGCGATGATCGTGCTCGTCGTGCTGCTGCTGCCGCGCGGGCTCGTGTGGCTGTTCGGGATGCGGGGCGGCGCACGCGCCTGGCTCGCGACCCTGACGGCGTACAAGGCCTGATCGGGATGGCGGAGATCGCGCTGCGCATCGACGACGTGGGGATGCGCTTCGGCGGCCTGTGGGCGCTCGACGGCGTGACGTTCGACGTCGAGCGCGGCGCCGTGCTCGGGCTGATCGGCCCGAACGGCTCCGGCAAGACGACGCTGATGAACGTGATCAGCGGCGTGTACAAGCCGACCACCGGCGCGGTGACGTACGGCGGAAAGCGGATCGCCGACGTTCCGACGCATCACGTGTGCCATCTCGGGATCGCGCGCACGTTCCAGGTCGTCAAACCGTTCGCGAACCTCACCGTGCGCGAAAACGTGGCGGTCGGCGCGATGTACGGGCGGGACGGCCGCACGCGCTCGACGCGCGAGTCGTTCGCGCGAGCCGAAGATCTGCTCGCCTTCGTGGGGCTGGCGCGCGTCGCGCAGCGTCCGGCCAGCGAGCTGACGATCCCCGACCGCAAGCGGCTGGAGGTCGCGAAGGCGCTCGCGCTCGATCCCGAGGTGCTGCTCCTCGACGAGGTGATGGCCGGGCTCAACGCGACCGAGGTCGACGAAGCGCTCGAGCTGCTCCGCGCCGTGCACGCGCGCGGCGTGACGCTGATCGTCGTCGAGCACCTGATGAAGGCGATCGTCTCGATCTCGACCTGCATCGTAGTGCTCGCCGAAGGGAAGAAGATCGCCTCCGGCGCGCCCAGCGAAGTTCTCGCCTCGCCGCAAGTGATCGAAGCGTATCTCGGCTCGCGCTGGGCCAAGCGCCAGGAGCAGCTGCGACAGATCGGCGAGGAGCGGCGCGAGGCTGAGGAGACCCAGCCGCCGGAGGCGCTCGCGTGACCGCGACCGCGGGCTCCGCCGCATCGCCGAGCACGCACGCCGAACCGCTCGCGATCGAAGCGCTGTCGGCTGGTTACGGCGAGACGCAAGTGCTCTGGGACGTCTCGCTGCAGCTCGAGCCGGGCGAGATCGTCGCGCTGATCGGCTCGAACGGCGCCGGAAAGTCGACCCTCCTCGGCGCGATCAGCGGCGTCGTGCGCACGTGGAGCGGGCGCACGCGCTACGGCGACGTCGTGCTCACCGGGCTCGAGCCCGACCGCATCGTGCGCGCCGGGGTCGTGCAGGTCCCGCAGGGCCGCCGGCTGTTCGGCGGGCTCACCGTCGAAGAAAACCTTCGCATGGGCGCGTACTTGCGCAGCGACCGCGAAGTCGACGCCGATCTGGAGCGGATGCTGGAGCTGCTTCCCCGGCTGCGCGAGCGCTACGACTTTCTCGCCGGCAAGCTGTCCGGCGGCGAGCAGCAGCAAGTCGCAATCGCGCGCGCGCTCATGGCGCGCCCGCGCGTGCTGCTGATCGACGAGATGTCGCTCGGGCTCGCGCCGGTGCTCGTCGATGCGCTGATCGGTTTGCTCGGGCAAATCCATGCGACCGGCGTGTCGATCCTGATCGTCGAGCAAGACGTGCAGACCGCGCTCGAGGTCTCGTCGCGCGCGTACGTCCTCGAGACCGGCCGCATCACGCTGAGCGGACCGTCGGCGCAGCTCCTCGACGACCCGCAGGTGCGGAAGGCCTACCTCGGCGTCTGATCCCCGGCGCCGCACGGCCGGACCGTCGCGGTACGCTCGGTCTGCCCAGCGAAATGAGTTGTCGTCCGCGCGTTGAAGGGTCCCCGGCCGGCGGTCGCGGGGGCGGTCGCAGCCGGCCCACCGGAGAGTGGCTCTCACGCGACGGCCGCCCGCCGTCGCGCGAGGAAAGGGGGTTCCTCACTTGGCGAACGACAAAGGGCCGGAGGGCGGCGGACCCGGCGGAGGCGGCGGTCCGGAGCCGCTGCCGCCGGCGACGCACGCGCCCGAGCTCTGTCCGGTCTCGACGTTCCCGTGTCCGACGGTGCACATCGAGACCTGCCCGATCGGAACGTGTCCGACGCAAGCGCTGTCGTGTCATCCGTGTCCGACGGTGCACATCCAGACGTGTCCCGTCGGCACGTGTCCGACGCACGCGATCTCGTGCATGCCGTGTCCGACGGTCGTCATGCAGACGTGTCCGATCGGGACGTGTCCGACGCACGCGCTCTCGTGCGCACCGTGCCCGACCGTGCACGTGCAGACGTGTCCGGTAGGCACGTGCCCGACGCACATGCTCTCGTGCGCGGCGTGTCCGACGGTGCACACGGCGACCTGCCCGATCGTGGCGTGCCAGCACATCACCGTCGCAACGATCTGCCCGACGTTCGCGCCCGCGGCGTGTCCGCCGGCGAGCGGCGGATTCGTGTGCCCGACACCGACGATCACGACGCCGCAGCAGACGACGCCGCAGCAAGGCGTCGCGCTCCCCACGACGACGGTGTTCACGACCGTGTTTCCGACCGGCGGGTTCGGCGCGGCGCGGACCGGCGTCTTCAACCCCGGTCTCGGCTGACCGGCGGCCTCGCGGCGCCGCGGCGTTTCGCGCCGCGGCGTCCGCGCGGCGCAGTCCTCGACGCACGGCCTCGTACGGGAGCGGAACTCCATGCTGACGCGCCGCGACGCGATCCATCATCTGTTGCGCCTGGGCTTGCTCGCACCGGCCGACCTCGTCGACGGCTCGGTGAGCGCGAGCGAATACGTGGGGCGCAATCATCTCGTGCGCGTCGAGGTCGCCGGGCGCGACGGCTTCGTCGTGAAAGAGCCGAAAGTCGCCGGCGTACCGGATGCAGCGACGATGTGGATCGAGGCCGCGATCTTCTGGTCGGCGGCGAACGACGCGGAGTTCGCGCCGCTCGCGCGCGCGCTGCCGCGCTATCACCACTACGACGAAGCGAACGGCATCCTCACGACGGAGCTCGTCGCGCCGGCACGCTCGCTCTACGAGCTGCTGGCGGCGGGCACGCCGCCGGCGGCGCAGACGTTTCGGGAGCTGGGCCGCGTCTTCGGCGCGCTGCACGGCGACGTCTCGCACGTGCTGCGGCGCGAGCGCGTGCGCCGCATCTTCCGAACCGGTCCGGCTTGGGCGCTCACGCTCGGAACGCCGCAGCAAGCCTTCACCGCGTCGACCGAGGCCGGACGCGTCCTCCTCGCGCGCGTGCTCGGCACGCCCGGTCTTCCCGCCGCGCTCGAGCTGGCCCGCGCCGCCTGGCGCGACGCGCACGTGATCCATGGCGATGCGAAGGCGACCAACGTGCTCGTCCGTGCGGACGGTTCGATCAGCGTGATCGACTGGGAGATCGCGGCGATCGGTGACGGGCTCTGGGACGTCGCCGGACTCGTCCACTCGCTGCTGATCCCGACGCTCTCCGCGCCGGTCGACGACCTGGAGCGCGCGCAAGAGCGCGCGCGTCCCTCGCTCGACGCGCTGTGGGACGCGTACGTCGCGGCGTCGCGCGAGGCGCCGCCCGGCGACGATCCGCTCGTCACGATGCTGCGCCTGGCCGGGATCCGCCTCATCCAAACCTGTCTCGAGACGACGGCGTACACCGAGCGCATCGACCCGCTGCTCGAGGGCACGCTGCGGATGGGACTGGAGCTCGCGACCGCGCCGGAGCGCTCGTCCGAGCGCTGGGAGCGCGCGGCGTGAGTTCGTACGAGGCGCAGCTGCGCGCGCTCGCCGAGGCGGTGGAGATCGTCGCGCCGGGTCTCGCGCGCGTCACCGACGTGCGCGGCGGCGTGCGCGAGACGGCGGTCGCGGGCGAGCGCGGACCGTTCATGGGACTCGCGGCGGCGCTCTACGCCGCGCGCTACAACGCGTGCGAAGACGCATCGCCGGCGCTCGAGGACGCGACGTTCCTCCCCGCGCTCGCCGGTGCGAACGTCATCCCGCAGCGCTTCACCGCCGCCGGCCCTGCGCAGCGGGAAGGCGTCACCGGACCGGGTGGGCATTACGTGATCTTCGGCCGGCCGGTCGTCATGGCGCAGTCGGGACGGCAAGTGCGCTTCTACTGGAACCTCACGTCGCAGGGAGGCGCGCCGTTCGTCCGTGCGGTCGGCGCGGCGTTCGAGCGTTTCCGCATGCCGTTCCAGGCGAAGGTCCCGGCGCACGCGGGCGGCTACGCACGCACCGACGGCGGCGTGCTCTATCTCGCCGACGAGGACGTCGACGTCGCGTGCGACGCGATCGAGGACGTCTACGGGCGCGTGCGGCCGTTCTTGCGCGACGACGTGCCGCTGTTCGCGCTCGGGCTCGCGCCGGGCGTCGCGTTCGCGGAGAGTCCCCCGAACGGCGAGAGCTTCGGCATGCACCGCTGCGATCTCGTCGCCGAAGGGCTCGTGCGCGCGCACGAGCGCGGCGAGCGCGACGTCGCGGCCCGCGTCGCGACCGTGCGCGAGCGGCTCGTCGAGTACGGGCTCGACGTCGAGCGGCTCGCGTTCAACCCGGCCACGCGCTATCCGTACCGCTTTCCGCGGTTCGCCGCCGAGGCGGCGGCGTGAGCGTCGCGGAAGCGCCCGCGCCGGCGGCCGCGCTCGACGTCGCCACGGCGATCGGCTTCGGGATCGCGCGGCGCGCGATCCGCCACGACGGCCGCTGCACGTGGTTCGACGGCATCCCCGCGCTGCCGGGCGTCAATCCCGCCACGAGCGCCGCGAGCGGTCCCGACGTCTACGGCGGCACGGCCGGGATCGGGCTGTTCCTCGCGCAGCTCGCCGCGCGCGTCGACGACCGCACGCTGCGCCGCACGGCGCGCGGCGCGCTGCGCCACGCGCTGCTGCGCGCCGCCGACGCACCTGCGCTCGGATTCTACGCGGGCCGCGCCGGCGTCGCAGCCGCGGCCGTTCTCGCCGGAGCCGATCTCGGCGACGACGAGCTCATCGACGGCGGACTCACGCTGCTGCGCTTCGTCGCGCTGCGGAGCGCCGACGTGCGCGCGAGCGACCTGCTGAACGGGATCGCCGGGTCGCTCCTCGCATTCGCGGTCGCGTATCGGGTGCGGCCCGACGACGCGCTGCTGCGCCGGGCGCGCAGCGCCGCCGAAGCGCTGCTCGGGTGCGCGCGCGAACGTGAGGACGGTGCGCTCTCGTGGGACACGATGCCGGACGCGAGCGGCGATTTGACGGGATTCGCGCACGGCACCGCGGGGATCGCGTACGCGCTCCTCGCGCTCCACGCGATCGACCAGGACGCCGCGTGGCGCGACGCCCTCGCCCGAATCTTCGCCTACGAGCGCTCGTGCTATTCGGCCGAGCACGCGAATTGGCCGGATTTCCGCTGGTTCGGCGGGCCGCGCGTCGCCGGGTACACGAACGCGTGGTGTCACGGCGCGGTCGGCATCGTGCGAACGCGGCTGCTCGCGGCGCGGCTCGGCGTCGACGCCGGCACGGAGACCGACGCCGCGCTCGATGCGGTCGCGCGCCTCGCGGAGACGCTGCTCGCGATGCCGGGCGCCGACGTGACGCTCTGCCACGGTCTCTTCGGCGCCGTCGACGCGCTGCTTGCGGCATCGCGGGCCGGACGCACGGCGTACGCGCCGCTCGTCGCGCGCTGCGCCGAGACCGTCGCCGCACGCCACCACGCGGCCGAAGCGCCGCTACCGTCCGGGCTGACGAGCCGCGAGCAGATCGACGGTCTGCTCATGGGAAGCGCCGGAGTCGGCCACGTCTTCCTGCGGCTGGCCGATCCGGCGCTCGCATCCGTCCTCGCGCCCGCCGGCTGACGCGCGCTCGTCCGGCGGGCCGACGGTCTAGCGGCAGCCGACCGGCGCGTTCGCCGTCACGCTGCCGTTCGTTTCCTTGACGAGCTTCCCGTAGCAGGTCCCGCTGCTGTCGAAGTACGTGAACAGCTGCGAGGACGCGTTGTTCGCGTTTCCGGTGAAGTTCCCGGACGCGTCGAATTTCAGCGTGTCGCTCGGCGCCACGGTGTTCGTCTCCGCCCACAGCGCGGGACGCCCGTCGCCGCTCCCTTCCGAAAGCACGCCGTAGCTCTGCCGAACCTGCGTCGTCTGCGCCGACGTGCCGTCGGCGTTCACCGCGTAGGAGTAGCTCAGGCTCAACGGCCACGCGAACTGGTCGCTGCGGGTGTACGCGACGCCGCCGCCGTGCCCGCTCGAGGTGGACAGCGCGATCGTGTTCTGCGTGATGCTTTGCGCGAACCCGGTCGCCGAGCTGACGATGTTCTGGTGCTGGGTGAAGGACAGCGTCTGCTGTGCGACGTTCGCGACGAGTCCGTGCGAAGTCAGCACGTGGCCGGTGATGACGTACGCGCGCTTCGACGTCGTGTCGATCGTTCCGGACCCGATGCCCGACGCGTTGAAGCCGGCTCCGCCCTCGCGCACGCTCTCCACGGGCGCGGCCGCGAGCGAGTCTTCGTCGAGCGCGCCGCTGAGACGTCCGCGCGCGCCGTGGTCGAGGAACAGCAGCAAATTGCCCTGCACCGAGAAATAGTCGTCCGCGTTGTAGACCGAGATCGCAACTTCGTGCGTGGCGCCGTCGTCGAGCGTCCCGGCGAACGGCGAGAGATCGACGCGATACGGCACGAAGTCGAGCGTCTGCACGCCGGGGATCGGGAACCACAGGAACGGATCGATCCCGCCGGTGTAGATCCACGGGTACACGGGCGCGGCACCGGCGGGCTTCCCGTCGACGGCGATCTCGGTCTCACGGAACGCCGTGTTGCCGCAGTTGTCGAGCAGCGTCGCGAGATCGTTCGGGAAGCACGTGTACCAGAACTCGTCGCCGATCTGGCTCTGGGAGATCACCTGCAGCTCGGCGCCCTCGACGTTCGCCGGCGGCACGAACGACTTCGTCAGCTGACTGGATGTCGTGTCGAGCGCGACCGGATTGCCGTTCGAGTCCGCGAGCGGTACGACGACGTCGGCGACGCGCGGCGCCGGGTAACGCCGGTCCGGCGGATAGAACTCGAGCTCGCCCGACGCGCCCAGCACGCCGGTGTACGTGCTGTTGACGATGTTGCCGATCGTGATCTGCCCGGTTTGAGACTCCGTGAAGAGTGCGCTGAGCTCCGTGAGATCGCGCTCGACGTGCCATTTCCGCGCCGCCGTCGACGACGGCTCCGAGGTGGTGCCGAAGAAGATCGTCGCACCGCCCAGACCGATCGTCGCGGTGCGGTCGTACTGCACGCCGGCGGTGATCGAGAGATCGGCTTCGAGCACGACCTTCGCCCACGGCGGTCGGCACGCCGCCGGCGGCGTGTATGCGAACGCGTGCGGGCTGAAGTCCGAGAAGGTGAACCCGGTGAACAGCGGCACGACGCAGGGCGCCGTGTCCGGCCGCGGGACCGGCATGTCGGCGATCGTGACGTTCGGCGCCGTCGTGCCGCTCTGCGCGCGGCGCCGTGAGACGGCGATCGCATCGGTCGCTCGTTTCCCGGCCGTGGCGATCCGCGGGAGCGCCGCGGCCCGCGCCTTCGCCGACGACGATTCGGGCCCGGCACCGATCTGCGGAACCGGTCCCGAGCCGTGCGACCCGCCGCACGCGGTGAGCCCGCACGCGGCGACGAGAAGGAGGAGGAAAGCACGCACGCGCACGACGTCGACTCCTTCGGAACGAGAGAGAAGCGAGGGACGCCTTCCCTCCGCGAGGCGGGTCGGCGATTCCTCGCGTCAGAAGTCCCGGCGATGCACAGCGTCACCGAGCTCTTGCGGCTCCCCTCGCCCGCGCCCGCTCCTCAATCGCTCGCGTTCGACGGGGCGACGCTCTGGATGGGGTCGCGCGACGCGCAGCGGATCTGCGCGATCGACCCGCGCGCCTGGAGCGCCCGCGACGAGGCGCAGATGGCCGACGTTCCGTGGGGGATGGCGGTCGCCGGCGACGAGCTGTTCGTCATCCACGGCGACTTCGGCGAGAACGACCGCGTCGTCACGCCGTACGTCCCGGGCCGGGGCTTCGACGAGAGCCGCAGCTTCGTCGCTCCCGACGGCACGGGCTCGCAACTCGGCTGGGACGGCGACGTCCTCTACGTCAGCCAGTGGTACAACCGCAAGATCGTCGGCGTCGACGGGCGCGGAACGCCGCTGCGCGCGATCGACGTCCCGCACGGCATCTGCGGCCAGGTCGTCGTCCACGGCAGATTCTACCTGATCACCACCGACGACGAAGAAACGGGCCCGTACTGGCTCACCCGCGTCGACGCGCGCGGCGATGCGGCGCGTGCCGACGACATCGCCGAGATCGGCTTTCCGGCGCGTGCGCTCACGTTCGACGGCGAGCGCTTTTGGACCAATCATCGCGCGGCGAACGAGATCGTCGCCTTCGCGAACCCGGACGGCTGACCGCAGCCGGAGTCGCCCGCTACGCGGTCGGCTTCGGCACCGTCGGCAGGCCGAGGTGCGACCACTCCATCCACGAGCCGTCGTAGACGGCGACGTCCCGGAAGCCGGCTTCACGCAGCGCGAGCCAGGCTCCGGCGGCCGAGACGCCGCTGCCGCACGACACCACCGTGCGCTTGCGCGGATCGAGTCCGGCCTCGCGCACGAGCCGCTCCAGCGTTTCGTGCGCGGCGATGCGTCCGCCGCGCTCGTCTTCGAGCAGGAGGTTGCCGCTGATCCGCACCGCGTTGCGGATGTCACGGTCGCGCTGCGCGTACGTGAGATCGCGCTGCGTCTCGACGAGCTGCTCGTCGCAGCGTCCGTCGGCGATCGCGAGCACCTCGTCGCGCGACGCGCGCAGCGGCTCGACGACGCGCGGCGTGAACGTCGCGCGCGACGATGCGGACGCCGCAGCGGCGCCGGTCTCCAGCGCGCGGCCCGACGCGATCCACGCCGGCAAACCGCCGGCTAGGACATAGGCTTCGGGATGGCCGTAGTAGCGCAGCATCCACACCATGCGCGCGGCGAACGGAACCGTTCCCGCGTCGTACGCGACGACGACGTGCTCGTCGCCGATCCCCGCGGCTCCCATCGTCCACGCGAAGCGAATCGCCGGCGCGACGCGCGTCGCGTACGGCGTCTCCGGATCGCTCAGATCGTCGCCGTAGTCGAGATGGACCGCGCCGGGGATGTGGCCGGCCGCGTACTGCTCGCGTCCCGAGGGCATCGCGACGGTGCCGCCGTGCGGAACGCTGCGTGCATCGACGATGCGGACGCGCGGATCGTCGAGCCGATCGAGAAGCCAATCGATCTCGACGAAATCGCGCGACACGCTACACGCCGATCGCGGGCTTGCTCAGATCGAAGCGCGTCTCCGCGTCGTCGGCGATGTACTTCCCGATCGCGAGCGACGACGTCGCCGCGGGTGAGGGAGCGTTGCGCACGTGCACGACCCCTTCGGCGCCTTCGAACACGAAGTCGTCGACCAGCGAGCCGTCCGCGGCCATCGCCTGCGCGCGCACGCCGGAAGGCCCGGGAAGGCAGTCCTCGGGCTGCAGCTCGGGGATGTAGCGCTGCAGCGCTTTCACGTACGCGGAGCGCACGAGGTCGCGGTACATCTCGCCCGCGCCGGTCTTCCAATACTTGGTCGCGAGCTTGAAGAAGCCCGGGTACGTCAGCGCGTCCCACAGCTCGGGCGGGTTGATCGTGAAGAACGAGTAGCCTTCGCGGGCGAACGCGAGGACCGCGTTGGGACCGAGCCAGATCGAGCCGTCCATGCGCGGCGTGAAGTGCACGCCGAGAAACGGGAACTCTGGATCCGGCACCGGATAGATGTTGCCTTTGACGAGGTACGACTTCTCCGGCTTGAGGATCAGGTAGTCGCCGCGGAACGGCACGATCTTCGGATCGCGTCCGCCGCCCGTCATCTTCGCGAGCCTGTCGCTCTGCAGGCCGCCGCACGTGATCACCGAGCGCGCGTGGATCTCGCCCTTCGGCGTCTCGAGGACCGTCACGCCGTCACGGCGCGAGATGTTCGTGACCTCGTGCGAGAGGAACATGTCGGCGCCCATCTCGCGCGCGTCGTCGCCGTAGCTGCGCGCGACCCGGCCCCAGTCGACGATCCCCGTCACCGGCGAGAAGATCGCCTTGATCCCGCGGGCGTGCGGCTCGCGTTCGGAGATCTGCGCCGCGTCGAGCATCTGCAGCCCTTCGATGCCGTTCTGGTGACCGCGCGCCCACAGATCGTCGAGCCGGCCGAGCTCGGACTCTTCGGTGGCGACGATCAGCTTGCCGACGGGCTTGTACTCGATGCCCTTCGCATCGCAGTACTCCCACGCGAGCTTACGGCCTTCGACGCACAGCTTCGCCTTCAGCGATCCGGGCTTGTAGTAGATCCCGGAATGGATGACGCCGCTGTTGTGGCCCGTCTGGTGCTTGCTCCAGACGTCCTCTTTCTCGACGTTCGCGACGCGAAGATTGGGATGCCGCTGCAGCAGCTCGCGGGTCGTCGCGAGCCCGACGATGCCCCCGCCGACGACGGCGATGTCGTAAACCATGGCGCCGAACATTCTCGCACCGCGCGGCCGCGCCCGCTAGGACATTGCGCGGGGGGCGCGCACCGCGCGGGCCGAAGCCTGCGGGCATGACGACGACCGCCCCGCGCACGATCGCGCCGTTCCGCAACGAACCGATCCGCGATTTTTCGAATCCCGCCGATCGCGCTTCGCTCGAGGAGGCGCTCGTCCGCGCGCGGACCCGGCTCGGCCGCCGATACCCCGTCGTCATCGGCGGCGAGCGGCTCCACGGGGCGCGGACGATCGCTTCGCTCAACCCGGCGCGGCCCAGCGAAATCGTCGGCGACGTCGACGAGGCGACCCCGGAGCAGGTGTCGCGCGCGCTCGACGTCGCCACCGAAGCCTTCGCGTCGTGGAAGCGCACGGGCGCGGAGCGGCGCGCGGACTTCCTGTTCCGCGCGGCGGAGCGCATCCGTGCGACGAAGGACGACTGGAACGCGCTGCTGGTGCTGGAGGTCGGCAAGCCCTGGATCGAGGCCGACGCGGACACCGCCGAGGCGATCGACTTCCTCGAGTTCTACGCGCGCGAGGCGCTGCGGCTCGCGGATCCCCCGCCGCTCACGCCGATCGCCGGCGAGCGGAACCGGCTCGAGTACCTGCCGCTCGGGGTCGGCGCCGTGCTGCCGCCGTGGAACTTCGCCTTCGCGATCATGGCCGGGATGTCGGCGGCGGCGATCGTCACCGGGAACGCCGCGATCCTGAAGCCGTCGCCCGACGCGGCGGTCATCGCGGCGCACTTCGTGGACCTCATGCACGAGCTGGGGCTCCCGCCCGGCGTGCTGAACTACGTCCCCGGCGACGGGCCGACCGTCGGTGAGCAGCTCGTCACCGACGCGCGCACGCGCTTCGTCTCGTTCACGGGCTCGAAAGCGGTCGGGCTGCACATCAACGAGCTGGCCGCGAAGACCGTGCCGGGCCAGCGCTGGATCAAGCGCGTCATCGCCGAGATGGGGGGCAAGGACGCGATCGTGGTCGCCGGCGACGCCGACGTCGACGCCGCGGTCCAGGGCGTCGTCGCGTCGGCGTTCGGGTTCTCGGGACAGAAGTGCTCGGCGTGCTCGCGCGCAATCGTCGACCAGGCGGTCTACGACGCGTTCCTCGACAAGCTCGTGCCGGCGGTGCGGGCGCTGGCGATCGGCGACCCGGCGGACCAGCACACGAACGTCGGCCCGGTGATCAACGCGAAGGCGCTGGAGAAGATCGGCCGCTACCTCGAGATCGGCGAGGACGAAGGCCGCCTTCTCGTCGGCGGCCGGCGCGCGCCCGGCGAAGGCTTCTACGTCGAACCGACGGTGTTCGCCGACGTCGATCCGCACGCACGGATCGCCCAGGAAGAGATCTTCGGCCCGGTCGTCGCGGTGATCCGCGCGCGCGACTACGACGACGCGCTCAGGATCGCCAACGACACGGAGTTCGGGCTGACGGGGGCCGTCTACTCGCGGAGCGAGGAACGGCTGCGGCGCGCCGAGGACGAGTTCTTCGTCGGCAACCTCTACCTCAACCGGAAGTGCACCGGCGCGCTCGTCGGGGGACAGCCCTTCGGCGGCTTCAACATGAGCGGGACCGACTCGAAGGCGGGCGGTTACGACTACCTGCTGCTGTTTCTGCAGGGCAAGTCGATCTCGCGCAAGATCGCTGCGGTCGCGAGCGACGATCTCGCGGCGGGGATGGACTGAAGCCGGCGCGCCCGAAAAGCGCCGTATTAGAAGAGGACGGAGCGCTGTGGACGAGACGGTGGAGAAAAACCGGGGCCTTCCTGTTGACACCCTACCAGCGCGGTGATAGTCTATCTCTCGTTGACTCTGACGCCTCGCTCCTACGGTGCGGTCAGTGATCCGGTCCGAGAAGGGCTGGGCGAAAGCGTCCGTTCCTTGAAAACTGAACAGTGCAGTAGCGCATAAGTCTGTGGGTCTCCGACCTCGAAGCAGGCAAGCGCGCGACCGAAAGGCCGCGTTTTTGTTTGTCCGGGTTTGAGATGAGTAGGATCGGCGTCTGCGGCTCTCCCGGCTCCACCGGGTTCCGCACGAGGACGACGATCCCGTACAGTTTATGATCGCGCCGCATGCCTGCGAGGGCGTGCGACGGGTCCGGACTCGCACTCCGGGCCGCATGCCGGCGTCGAGCGATCGACGGCGGCGGAACGATCGGCGAAGATAGTGAGCCTTCAAAGGCTCCGAAAGAAGTTTTCGGAGAGTTTGATCCTGGCTCAGGATTAACGCTGGCGGCGTGCCTAACACATGCAAGTCGAACGAGGTAGCAATACCTAGTGGCAGACGGGTGAGTAACGCGTGGTCAACCTACCGTTGTGTGGGGGATAACTAGCCGAAAGGTTAGCTAATACCGCATACGTCGAACCGGGGCATCCCGGAACGATAAAAGGAGCAATCCGCACGATGACGGGACCGCGTCCCATTAGCTAGATGGTGGGGTAACGGCCTACCATGGCTCCGATGGGTAGCTGGTTTGAGAGAGCGACCAGCCACACTGGGACTGAGAGACGGCCCAGACTCCTACGGGAGGCAGCAGTGAGGAATTTTCCGCAATGGGCGAAAGCCTGACGGAGCGACGCCGCGTGTGGGAAGAAGGCCCTCGGGTCGTAAACCACTGTCGAAGGGGAAGATACTGACGGTACCCTTGGAGGAAGCCCCGGCTAACTACGTGCCAGCAGCCGCGGTAAGACGTAGGGGGCAAGCGTTATTCGGAATCATTGGGCGTAAAGCGCTCGTAGGCGGATCAGCAAGTCGGTGAAGAAAGACCTGGGCTCAACTCAGGGAACGGCACCGATACTGCTGGTCTTGAGGCAATCAGAGGGTGATGGAATTCCCGGTGTAGCGGTGAAATGCGTAGATATCGGGAGGAACACCAGTGGCGAAGGCGATCACCTGGGGTTGTTCTGACGCTGATGAGCGAAAGCTAGGGGAGCAAACGGGATTAGATACCCCGGTAGTCCTAGCCGTAAACGATGGATACTAGGTGTAGGTGGTATCGACTCCATCTGTGCCGCAGTTAACACAATAAGTATCCCGCCTGGGGAGTACGGCCGCA